>NZ_SRWZ01000009.1 GCF_004804355.1 Cognatitamlana onchidii | reverse complement strand
GCGGCTGCAAATATACCACCTTTTATTCCTTAGCAACAAACTTTTTTATGCCTTTTTTTTATGTTTTTTTAGTTCAAACCTTAACTCTTTTGTTTCAAGATAGTTACAATACAACTTTTTTAAAAACTAAACCAATGAACTCTATCATTTATCAAATAACCAATACAAGAACTACAGCTTTAAACACCTCAACAAGTCTTAAATATTACTTTTCGAATACCTAACCATCTACTCCTAATGACCTTATCCTGCTAGCGAAACCAAGTAATTAGTATAGGCAACAACTTTATAAAAAGAAGTTCCAGACAACTCCAAACCGAATAATAGAGTCTCTGTAAGGATTCAACGGAGCCGAATAATAATTATAGCCTGTAAAAGGTGAATTGAAATGCTCGAATTTTAGAAATAAGCGGGCTGTTCTAAGCTTAGCATTAATAAAGAAGTCCAACCTTGGAAAATCACCAAATTCCCTATCTTTTTGTACATAGAACTCAGCTAAAACTGGATTGTACGCATTCATATAATACTTAGTGAAGTAATTAAATGTAATTCCCGTTTGCAAATACAACGCTTTTTGAAATAAGTGCGATGAAAAATATAGTGTGTTACGCGTATTAAACTCTGGAACATTTAAAATAGTATCTTGGTCTTTTACATTTTGATATTCAATAGTATTGTTCAATGCAAATTTCCCTACCCTGAACTCCTTTTCCAACCTTACCCTTAAATAATTGATGGTTTTATTGTTTTGAAATGGTGCAACCTGCCCCGTATTGTTATCCTCTGCAAAGTATACATAGTTATCTATTGTTGAATAATCAACCGAAACATTTGCGAGCTTTTCAGACTTTAAGTGAAATGCTATTTGCTGAGTTTCTTCATTACTAAATTTATTTCGCCAATTGTAGTTAATATAATTACTTTGATAAAGAAGCGTGTTATAATTTGGGGCTTTCGAACTATGATTTATAGAGCCAACCGCAGAAATATCATCATTAATTCTAAACGAAGCATCGGCTTTAAAATAATTTCCATCAAAATCACCAGATATATTAGCTCCTATATCTCCATTGAGTTCAAAGCCCTTATATTGCTTATGGTATTTAGCACCTACGGCATACACATCACCCTTTAATCTGTTTACAATAGTTTCGCCATCAAGAATAACCAATTTATTATAACCATAATTATAATGGTTATTACTGGCATTTAACTGAAGATCACCAATTATATTATTGCTGTAATTAATTTGTATCTGGTTGTACAAATCTGTTAATTCCGTCCTTTCGAGCAAATTAGTAGCGTTAAAGGAAGCTCCAAATATATCTGTTTGCGCAGCTGCTTGCTTATACTCAAATTGTTTATCTGAATATGATATGATATGACCAACACTCAATTTATTTTTCACTAAGGAATCATTCGGATTTAATATGGCATAATTATGATCTAAATGAAAACGTTTTCCTTCTAAAATACTTTCGGCATCTTCAAAATTAACCTCTAGCAGAGATCTTTCAATAAACTCAGGATCTCCATTTTCAAAATTTTCAACACTTATATCTGTGAGCCCACCATTTTCTTGATTTAATAAATCTTGAAATGTTATGTGCCCTTTTACATTATACCGGTTGTTTTTAGTTCTATAATTAGTTGAATATCTAAAATTTCCTGTACTTGCAAGTATGTGTTGGTATTTACCTAAAGACCGAAGACCTTTATAGGCTATGGAAAAATTAAACTGTGGCGACATATTGGCCGTAAAAAAAGCATCTAATAATTGTCCTTGCTCAAAGGCTGTTCTGGCAAAAAGTTCTGTAAACGGTGTTGGAACGCGATAATAATTAATATCCTCAACCTCCATGTAGTTGAAGTGTCTCGCTCTTGCCCCAAATTTTGGCATCAACTTCGTATTCTCAAAATTATAACTCAGCGTATTATACGTTTGACCTAAGTTTGAAAAAGGAATGAGGCCAAAATTATCTTTTCTTAAATAGTTGTGCTTATAATCTTTTAGAACCGTTAGAGACGTATCAACATATGTCGTATCATTTTCGTGTGAAATTATATGGTAATCTTGTATAACAGGGGTATACTCCTCTTCTTTAACAGCATCCTTTTTTTTTCTAGCGGGTAACCGCCTAGTTTTTAAAGAATCATTTTGAGAGGTTGTTTGAGTTATTTCTTCCTCGTTGATACTTACCTTATCTTGAGCATAAACTGCACTTAACGAACCAATAAAAAAAATAGTTGCAATAAGTCTTATCATAACCTTATTTAAAACCCCGCAAAGGTAAACACAAATTGTTACAACATGTTAAAATGAAAACAATATTATTTGCGCGATTAAACATTGGTAACTAAAAATTGTTTATTCCTGAATGTTTTATAACGCAAGGGTTCTTAATTTATCCATAAGCCATAAGTTCTAAGGTTTGACTGACTTAAACTTGTAAAGGTAGCAGCAGAATTCCCGTATTCTGCAATATCTGAGGTAAACGTACCCTCGTCAACATAATATATACCTTCAGGGCTCGCCCAAAATTGTATCATTGGGACCAATGCTTCAAACAAATCAAAACCTGTTTGATTGGTAACCCCTGTAAATCTTAAAAACAGCCTATTATTTTGAACAGTAGGCGTAAACAAGTATATCGCTCTTTCTGGATCTGGATTGTTAGGGTTTTCAAAAAACAGATCTACACGAACATCTCCAGTCGCATTAGGAACAGCAAGATACGCATAGCCTAAGTAGTTCCAATTTTCGAATCCCACTATTTGGTTTACATTAGATTCTAAGGTATCGAGGAGCGCATTAAAACCTGGTGAGGTTAAAGGGCTTGTGCCATCCTCGAGAAATGAAATAAAGGTTTGACGCCCTAAAGCTCCTAAACCATTAACATCATCTTTAAAAAAAGAAGGGGTATCGCTATAATAAACAGTTGCCGTTGTTCCATTCACCTGCGAGACAAAACTATTCGTGCTATCATCATAAACGAACGTTTCATATATTTCACCCTCGTACTGAAAAGCTGGACTTATTATAAATCCAGATTCATTAAAATTCAAGCCAAAAGAATATTCTTGTATATTACCATCAGACAAAGTTATTTGAGGTTTCGAAAACAATCTTAAGGCGTCATAATTAAAATCAAAATTTGATAAACCGTTAGCGTTTTCAACCGTTAAAAGCTGAAATACCGAACTATTTACAGTCGGTAAAATATTTTCTCTTTGCTCCAGTGAAGCCTCTACCTTTTCAATACTTTGTGTCTCAAAATTAGAAAACCCTGACGGTGTAAGTTTCATAAAACCAGTATCCTTGTTTCTAACATCTCTAAAAATCAAGGCACCTTCTTCACTTCCAAAATATTGAAATACTGAAGTTCCTTTAAATCCGGTTCCTATTAAACCTTCGGCTAAAGGATCACTTACTTTTTGAATATGGTTTCTTGTAGTGAATACGAGCTCTGTCGTGGTTCCGAGCCTAATTTCAAATGATGACGACTGAATACTTGTTTCAGAATCAAAATCGGAGGTCATTCCAACGGTACCGTCAGAATTAAATTTTAAATAAAATGTAAAACCTCCAAACTCATCGTTTTTGGTAAAATAATCAGCCTTATAACCTTGAGGCTCTGAAATCAACAAGTTCAGTACCTCTGCATTACCCTGAGCAATTCTTTCGGCAGGCGAGGCTGAAAAAAGATCCTCTCCATTATCGTTATTACAAGAGTAAACAACCAAAAGTAGAAGAATGATTAATCTAATGTATTTTAATTTCCTATTCATATTTTTTTAGTTTACCAAGGCTTTAGTCGCTTTATCCACCAAATCCTGCAATTCGTAGAAATCAATCCCAAAATTGGTTAAATAGTATTCAACTACCAAGGCTTCCTTTTGCCTAATAATCTGTCGAGCCCTTTCATTAGATATCCCCTCAACAATGGCATCAAATTCCGATTTCGAATTTGTTAGCATTTCTGAAATCATTTCAACAAAATCCTCCCCTTCACTGCTTGAACCATATGCTGTAATATACCCCAATTCTCTGGCTTCTTCATCAGTTCTATTAAACCATTGTGCTGTATAATCCTGAGGGTTTATTTGACCATAAGTAACATCAAAAGGAATATTTTGATTTAAAATATGACCATACTCATGTTGAACCGTCTTTAATGGCTGCTTTATACTATTTATATCGCTAAAATCAAGGTAATCGATGTTAAACAAGGTTATCTTCGTGCCTGCTTCTGCAATCCCTAAAGTAATAGTTGGACTATTGGGATTAAAGTTAAAACTTCCAACAAAGGTAAACTGACGTGGTGCAATGTTTTTAATAAAATCTTGACCTCCTACTTTAGTATAGGGTTCAATCCAAGCTTTCTGGAGTGCATCACCCACTGGTCTTACGCTAGATTCGAATGGTGGATGTAAAAACCTATCAATATCGGTATCATTAATATCCCACTTATATAGAATCTCAATATTGTAGGGTGTTACAAAATTGTTCCTTAACCATACATCCAACCCATTTAATATTGGTGGATTCGTATCAATTTGACTTTCGCCAACATTATCGCTATTACCGCAGGTCCAAAAACTAGCAGCGGTAATAAAAACTAATACTCCTTTTATATATTTCTCTTTCATTTTTAAACTTTAAAAATCGTTTACCTCGGGTTTTCATCTATACCAAAAGACTGTGCTGCTTCAGGTATTTGAACAGCTCTTCTCAAATCATCTTTTGGCAACACAAAGCTATTGCCAAAAATATCTCTATGCTCCACTTCAATATTATGCCTTTTAATATCGAACCAGCGCATGCCTTCATTATAAAATATCGTTCTTTTTAAATTCAAAATAGCATGAATAAACGCTAATGATTCATCTGGAATATTATAAAAAGGCGTATACAAATTAGGGTCATCAGGCTGAAAAATGGATTGAATATCTGCAACCGTAAAATTATCTTCACTAGGGTTAAACCCCATGGTCTTCACATCATAAGACCTGTTAATATCAGCCACCGCATTTTCTAACCGCCCTAACATGGCATAGGCTTCGGCTCTGTTAAAAATTACTTCATCTGTAGACAATAAAACAAAAGTAACAAAAGCTTCTCCTGTGCTTGTAGCCTGATTGGTAACTTTAAAATATTCTGTGAATTTTGGAAGGTTATAAAACAAATCGTTAGAACCAAAAACTTGATAAGCCGATTCTTTTCCTGTCTCATTGAAAAATGGAAATAACTCATCCCGTTTTGGATTGTTTAGTTGGTATCTTGCTGTTGCATGAAACCTATTAAATCCTGAAGCTGCTGAAACTAATAGGAGGTTTGCAGGCTCCACAGCGGAAGATATATACCTTGTTGTTTGTTCTGAATATGTTCTTGGTCTGTAAAAATTCTCCCAGTCTCGCAGAACACTTGTATCGTTTCCTCCTAAAGCCAAATTACTATGATCGATTACCTTTTGCCATTGTCCTGTGTGTAAATAAAACCTTGATGCAAATGCGTGAGCGGCCTTTTTAGTAAAATGATACGCTGGAACATTAAAGGTGTCTTCGATTAAAGGAATTCCTGCTTCAATGTCTTGTCTAATCTTATCATAAACATTAGCAATAGTTCCCCTTCTATATTTACCAAGCAACACTGTTTCAGGTTCTGTCATATAGGTTATGCCTAAATCGGAACCCGCTGTTGCAGGATTATAGGCCTTACAAAATATGCTTACTAACATAAAATGCGCATACGCTCTACACAACAATGCCTCTCCTCGCAAGCCATCTAACTCTTGACCACCTCCTAAGGCATCAATGGAAGCTAAAGCTTGATTGGCCTGCGCAATGGCAGCATAAGCCTCATTCCAGTAAAACGTTGGTGTATCCTGATCAACATCATTAATATCGCGCCAAAAAAACATTTCTTGATTAATTCTAACTTCTTCCGCGCTTGGCCCCTTATCACCTACATTATCCGTCATAGGTTCTAAAAAAGAAGCATACGCTGCCTCCGGATAGGCTCCTACTAAAAGTTCGGCAATTTTATCTGGACTATCAATAGACGTCCTGTTATCTGGTGTTTCATCTAAAACATCATCACAGGATGACACCAATAAAACCAAAAATACTATTTTAAATATGTTATTTTTCATGTGTTTCATTGCTTAAGTTTTAGAACCCTACGTAAAGAGAAAATGTAAATAATCTGGAAATAGGATAAGCCACACCACCCGATCTAAAAAACTCTGGATCTTGACCACCCAGCTTAGAATCAGAATAAATTAAAAAAGGATTTGTTGTCTGCATAGTCATTCTAAAATTAGAAAGTCCTAGTTTTTTAATAATATTTTTATCTAATGAATACCCTAAAGTAATATTTTTCATTCTTACAAAACCACCATCAGCAACACGTTCTGTTGAGTAATTATAGGCATTATAAGCTCTTTCTAAATTATTTTCCCCAAAGGACTGAAGCACGCTTTGAGATGCTATTACAGGCACCTTTGTTAGGGCTTCATCTCCTGGACTTAACCACCTGTTAACAAACTCCCTTGGAAACACATCTAAATCTGTATACTCTGAAGCGAAGGAAGGGTTAAGTCTAATTTTATTTCCTGCTGAAAACGAGATGAAGAAACTAAAATCCCAGTTTTTGTACCTAAAATTATTTGAAAGCCCTCCGGTTAGGTTAGGCTCGGTACCGCCTTCATAAACCAAATAATCTAAAACATTGTCTGTATCCTGAAAATCAATTAAATCATAAGGGTTTGCTGGATCGTAATCTGGTTGATCTGATAAAAACTGAGGTAATCCAAATTCATTTAAACCTTCAAATTTATATGAAAACAAAGATCCTTTTGGAAACCCTACGGCATTCCCTCTTCCCGTTCCTGTTATTAAGTCGAAAACATTAGACTCTTGTTTTAAAGAGGTAATTTCTTGATTGAAGTGTGAAATATTGAATCCAGTTCTCCAGTTAAAATTATCTGCATCTATATTCACCGTATTTAGTTGGAATTCGATTCCCCTGGTGGTCATTTCTGAATTATTACCTAGTTTAATAGACTGACCTCCAATACCTGTTGTTCTAATGAGGTCAATTAGGTCTTTCCCTTGACGAGAATACACGTCTAAATTCATCATGATTCTATTATCGAACAATCCAATATCTAATCCCAAATTTAACTCAAGTGTTTTTTCCCAAGTTAGCTCGGTGTTTTGTAAATCTTCAATTTCAATAAAATTCTCTCTGTCTCCGGCAAATAACCTATCTGTTATTTGATTTCTAAATACAGGTAAATTGTTTGTTGCATTATCTGCAAGAAGTGCTACCAAGCCATAACTTGGCCTAAAAGCCATACTTGAAATTACATTGGAATTTTTTATAAAATCTTCTTTATCAATATTCCATTTACCTCCTATGGTATAGGTTGGAAGCCAACGGGAATCACTGGATTTCCCTGCCCTATTAGAACCTTCATAGTTACCAGTTAAATTAAGAACGTATTTTTTGTTGTAATCATAAGTGAAATTAGCAAAAAACGACAGCTCTCTTTGCCTAGTTTCAAAAGAAGAGAAATAGTCATTCCCCTCAAGAATAGCCTTCTTCAAAATATCAGGATCTGTAAAAACAGTTCCTCCTCTAGAAAACTGATATCCATAGCCCGTGTTTGAACTCTCACTCCTGTCTGTATACCTATATTCTTGTCCAGCATATATTCTTATGCCATGCACATCATAATACGTTTTATTAAAATCAATAGTATTCCTGAACGTATAAGTGGTTAATGTATTCTTTCTTGTCGTTAAAATACCTCCAACAGGTAACACTACCCTCGGTCTTGAATTAGGTTCATCTGGATCGGAAAACAAAAACGTATTAGCATCTTGAACGATAGTAGTTTCGTCTGCCCTATATGCCGCAGCCACATTGGAATTTTCTGTTTGCGATTGTTCTCCATTGGACGTTACAAATCTGGCAGACCCAAGAAAATTATACGTTAAATTCTCGTTAATCTTATATTCTGCCTGCCCCTGAAACTTGATATCCGAAACATTTAGTTCTAAAGAATTATTTTCAATCTCCTCAAGAATATTAAAGGGCGCCCAATTATATCTTGAATATTCTAGGTTTCCGTTATTATCTCTTGGTCTTAATGCTCTGCTGGTATTTAGTGCATAACTGAACGGATTAATATCAAAATCCCTCGTGAAAGAGCCCCCAACCACATCTTCTTGCCTACTATTGGTACCTGGAGCCAATTGATTTCTTAAAGAGCCAATTAACTGGGTAGTAATCTTAAGTTTGTTATTAGAAAGGTAATATGTATTTCTTAGGTTTCCAGTAAGTCGCCTTACCCTATCGGCTATAGTCCATCCCGGATCTGTATAATACCCGAGTGAAGCATACGAGGTTGCGTTATCGCTACCACTAGAAAAACTCAACGTATGTGTTTGCGTTGGTGTTGCTCTAAACAAGGTATTAAACCAATCGGTGTTTGCCAATTCGTATTGTTGTAGAAACCTAGCTCTGTCTTCTGGCGTATTTTTGAGTTGAAATTGCCCAGTATTGGAATCATAGGTATCAATTGCTCTATACATAATATTATAGATACCACCGAACCTTCCTTGAAAGGAGGTAGGTAAATCTAAAAAACCTTTAGATTCCATTTCTCGGTAAATAGAAACCGTTTCTTGAGAGTTTAAAAGGTCATAATTATTATACCTGGGAACATCTCTTACTGCAACTTCAACTGAATAATTTACAGTAGGCTTTTGGTTTTTCTTTCCAGTTTTAGTCGTTATTACAACTACACCATTTAATGCCCGAGCTCCGTAAAGCGCAGATGCCGATGCGTCTCTAAGGATTTCAAAACTTTCAATATCAGAAGGGTTTAATCCTGCAACAGCCGAACTTAAGAGGGTATTAGGGTCTCCAGACACCAAATCTGAAACAGAAAGGTTTACAATTTCTTCCTGAATAACACCATCAATTATCCAAATAGGCTTAGTATCTCCTAAAATGGATGAAGATCCTCGAATAGTTATTCTTGGTGCTGCTCCAAAAGTACCTGTTACATTTTGAACACTTACACCTGCAGCTCGACCTTCTAATGCCCTTGAAATATCTGCCACACCATCTAACTTAATATCTTTTGCTTTTATGGTCTGCGAGGCTCCAGTAAACAATTCCCGCTCTACATTTTGATAACCTGTAATCACAACGGCATCAAGACTCTCCATGTCTTCCACCATAGTTATATTGACGGTTGTAGCATTCTTAATAGTTATTAGCTGGGTTTTCATCCCAATAAAGCTAACCTTAATGACCTCCCCAGGATTTGCTGCTATAGCATATATCCCATCAAAATCTGAAACCACACCTCTGGCAGTGCCATCAACAATTACAGTTACCCCCTCTAGAGGCAAACCGTTTTCATCAATAATGGCTCCAGAAACTTGGTTTTGTTGCCCATGAATTAATAAGGTGAAAGTCATAAACAGCCCAGTTAACAACCAGGTCAATTTCAATTTCATAGATTCTCTTTTGAATTAGTCAAAAACAAATCTCTTAATAATTTCTTAAAGGAACAAACTGATTAATTGGCAATTATTCAATGATATTACAAAATAAAGAAAGCCAGTAATTATTACTGGCTTTCTTCCTTAAATATTTATCACTTAATCAAAAAAGATGAAGAAATGAATATTTATTTTGAGTTAGTCGCTTACAAACATGCAAATATTTTAACGAAAAAACAAAACTGTTAAACAAAAACAAAGATTTCACCCCTTTAACCCCGCAACAAAACTATCGATTTATTATTATTTCATTCAAAATATTGGTTTTTTTTTAATAAATATAGTTATTTAATAAATATAACATAACCGTTGATTGATATTCAACAAAAAAGCAACTATTAAATTAGTAAACCCAAAAAAATTAGCCCTTCAGATTATTAATTTATCAATATTTTAGCCCCATGTTATTAAACAACTACTCGAAATACCAGTTAGAATGTGGAACCGACGAAGCTGGGAGAGGGTGTTTGGCAGGCCCAGTTACAGCAGCAGCCGTAATACTTCCTGAAAGCTTTGAAAATAAGGTTTTAAACGACTCCAAACAGATTAGTGAGAAAAAACGCTTTCAACTAAAACCGATTATCGAGTTAGAAGCCGTTAGCTTTGGCGTAGCCCATGTGTTTCAAGACGATATTGATACCATAAATATTTTAAATGCCTCAATTTTAGCTATGCATAAATCTATAAAAAAACTCTCGGCTATTCCAGAATATATAATTGTTGATGGTAATAGGTTTAAACCTTTTAGGCATATTCCTTTTAAAACAATAATTAAAGGAGATAGCAAGTATCTCAGCATTGCTGCTGCATCTGTTTTAGCCAAAACATACCGCGACATTTATATGGATAAAATACATAAAGAATATCCTATGTATAATTGGAAGCAAAACAAAGGTTACCCAACCAAAGAACATAGAGAAGCCATTAAAACCTATGGCATTACTAAATATCACAGAAAATCTTTTAAACTGCTTCCCGAGCAACTAAAGTTAGAACTTTAATCTTTTAAGCCATAAAAAAATATCTTAGGTTTGTACAATCAAAATTGTGTTCATGAGATTTTTTTTTATTTCCCTTACTCTCCTTGTATTAACCTTTAGCTGCACAAATTCTAAATCTCAGAGAACAAAACTTCTTGATTTTGCACCAAGTAATGCTTCCATCATTATTAAAGCCAACAATATTGAAAGCTTAAAAAATGGCATTAATAACAATGATTTTCTACAAAGGTTCTCCAAAACTAGTACCTACCAAACGCTTCAAAGTAAAATAGAGAACTTATCCATTTTAGAACCTACTTCTGATATTGTTTTATGCTTTTCAAACAATGCCTTAGATAGCTTAGAATACTCTGTAATTACACGTTTTCACGAAAACTTAATTCAAAAAGATTCGTTAACTGATTATATGGAAGAGGTTTTCAAATTTGATACTAAAACGATAACCAAATCCACTTTAAAGGGTAATTCGTTTTACAGCACCATCATTGACAGCACCTTTTTCTCTTCGTCCTCAAAAAAACTAGTAGAAGCTATTTTTACAAAAGATGAAAAATATGAAACCCTTCATAAAATTTTTAACACCACAAGCGATAATAAAACATTTTCAATTGGCCTAAAACCCAATGGTGATTTCATTAAATCTTTGTTTATTGAAGACTCTTTAGCTTTAAGCAACTTTACAGAATACATTGTAGCCGATGTAGAACTTAACCAAAATGACATCTATTTTAATGGTATTACAAAAGCCGAAGATTCTATAAATAGCCTCATTAACGTTTTTAAGAATACCGTTCCTCAAGAAAACCATACATATAAATTGGCACCATCAAATTGCGATGGCTTTATGAGTTTTACTTTTGATGATTTTACTGTTTTTCAAGACAACCTAGCGAAGTACCATAATAAGGATACAATAGCTGGCACACCCAGTCTCTTTAATGATATAATCGAGATAGGAATTATTTATGAGGACGAAAAAAGAGGAATCATTCTAAATTCTATAGATGTTATTGCTACAACAGACGAACTTCTAAAAGAGCAAACAACTGTTGGGTCATACCGAGGTATAGAAATTTTTAATTTTAGTAATCCTGTATTGTTTGCTAAAACTTTCCACCCGTTTATCACTTATAATAGTGCCAATGTTTATTGTATAATTGATAATTTTTTTGTTTTTGCCGATACCATTAGCATGTTGCAAAATATAATAAGCAGCTACCAAAATAAAACTACATTAGCCGACAGGGCGTATTTTGAATCGTCAAGAGAAAAATTGAGTGATGCTTCTTCTCTCCTGCAAATTGTGAACACCTCAAGTTTAAAGTCTATTCTTGGAAAGAACCTTGACAACATAAACAATTATAAGCTTAATGGGTATGAAGCTTCTGGTATTCAATTTATCTATGATAATAATTTTGCCCATGTAAATGGCATTATAAAAAGAGCTAAAACCGAAGCAAAAGCCAATTCTGTTTCTGAACATCTTAATATAAAGCTAAGTAACGATATTTTAACAAGCCCTCAATTTGTAACAAATCATGTAACCAGGCAGAAAGAAGTAGTTGTACAAGACATTAAAAACAACCTATACCTTATCTCGAACAAAGGAAAAGTGCTCTGGAAAAAACAATTACCTGGTCGTATACTAGGTAAAATTGAGCAAATTGACATGTTTAGAAATGGAAGACTGCAACTAGCATTTGCAACCAAAAACAGAGTTTATGTACTTGATAGGAATGGTAAAACAGTAAAGCCATTTCCGTTAAAGTTTAAAGATGATATTACGCAACCTCTGGCCATTTTTGATTACGAGAAACGTAAAAATTACAGGCTTCTTGTAACCCAAGGAAGGCATGTTTTAATGTATAGCGCTAAGGGTAAAATTGTAAAAGGATTTGGATTTAGCACTGCCAATAGCAAAATAATTGCTAAACCCAAACATTTTAGAATTGGAAGCAAGGATTATATCACACTTAAAACAAAAAATAAAATTTATATATTGGATAGAATTGGTAAAACAAGAGTTAAAACGAATAGTTCATACAAGTACTCATCGCAACCCATATTTCTGTACCAAAACACCTTTACAACCACTACTGATAATGGCAGTTTAATTTCCATCGATACAAGAGGGCGTATTACGGAAAAGCCATTAAACTTATCGAAAAATCACTTTTTAGAAACCTCAAGCAAAACCTTAATTACTCAAGATGAGAACACGCTTTCTATAAAAAACAAATCCACAGAACTCGATTTTGGAGATTATTCGACTCCAAAACTCTTTTACATAAATGATAAAATTTATATTACGACAACCGATTTGCAATCCAATAAAGTCTACGTCTTCGACAGTCAATCTCAATTACTCCCAAACTTCCCTGTTTATGGAAACTCAACTATCGATTTAAGCAATATAGATAAGGACAAGAATCTCGAATTTGTAACCAAAGGAGAACATAATTCTCTTATTGTCTATCAACTGAATTAATTAAGACTCATAGTTTCTAAGATAAATAAGACGAATTTAACATCACTTTTTTGTTAGAGAAAAAGGAATCTTTATCTTTATCCTAGCTATTAATTAATTCTGTATCAATGAAATCCGCAAACAATGTGCGTAGCATAATTACATTATGTGTCGCTACCATTTTATTCTTATCAGTCTCTCAAGCCCAAACGAAAAAAATTAAACGACCTAAAAATCCCGTAGGTGTATCGAGTGTAGACATTTTTGTTTCTGAATCTTTTGACATCTATGATAAAGTTTATAAATATGATGGTTATGCAAAATCTGGAACACCATTACAAGATGAAGATTTCGACACCTTAGAAGCTGCTATTGATGATCTTGAAGGTCTAGGAAGTAGCGCTCCTAACATTTTAGGAGATTTAGATGGATTAAGCGTAATTACCCATGGCAAAGCAACTTTAAACATGAATAAGGCGCAAAAAGCCTTGAAATACAGCTTGAAAACCACCAAAGATTTGCTTTTAAAGAAAGGAGATGCTACCGACTCTAAAAAGGACATCCCTTCAACCTCTCCTAACCCAGAAACTAAAACCTCCCAATCAGGCGTAAAAAACAAGGACATATCAGAACCAGAATCGAACATCTCCGATAACCTAGAAGTTTATAGTAAATACGATTTCGTACCTGGAGATAAAGTATTATTCTTTGATGACTTTTCTCAAGATTTCATTGGTGATTTTCCTAGTAAATGGAATACTAATGCCACTGGAGAGGTAGTCAAAATAAAAGGTAGTGGAAACTGGTTTGAACTTAAATCGGGCTATGGAGTTTATTATATTCCAGACGTTAAAGACCTTCCTGAAAACTACACTATCGAATTTGACCTACTTACAAATGGTATAGGTCAGCAAACATCTTCAACAGCAAGGTTTAATATCGTATTAAGTGACAATGAACGATTTAATAATGGAGACAACTATGTATTTGCTACTATTCCTTTTGCGCAATATGGTGCCTTTTCTCTCAGGGTAAAAAACTATTTCTCAAATGGTAGCAATAACAACATTAACACAGATATTAAAGCCGACGTTAGAGATGAGGTCCTTAATCAACCACACGTAGCTATTGCGGTGAATAAAAAAAGATTTAGATTATGGATTAATGAAGTGAAGTATGTGGATATTCCTAGGTTTATTGAAGCTGAAAATATTCTGAAATATCTTAAATTTCACATGAATAACTTTAAAGACGGAGAAGAACATTTGTATATTAAAAATTTAAAGGTGGCTGAAGGTGGTGTTGACCTTAGACGAAAATTAATTAGTGAAGGTAAAATTTCAACTAACGGCATTTTGTTTGATTCGGGATCTGCCAATATTAAACCGCAATCTCTTGGTATTGTTCGCCAGATTTCTCAAGTATTAATGCAAGATGATTCCATAAAACTTAAGATTATAGGACATACCGATTCTGATGGAGCCGAAGACGCGAACATGCAATTATCAAAAGCTCGTGCCGAAGCCGTAAAGACCTCCCTAATAAATATTTACAAGATTTCTGGCGACCGCCTTGAAACGGAAGGTAAAGGAGAAAGTGAACCTATTGACAACAATAATACGTCTGACGGAAAAGCCCAAAACAGACGCGTAGAATTTATTAAAATTTAATCTGATGAAAAGAAAGACAATTTTTACCCTCATTTTTTTAATATCAATAAGTTTGATTTTAAGGGCCCAATCGGGCTGCAACGCTTATTATCCGTTTGAAAAAGGCACCAAATTTGAAATTACCAATTTTAATAAAAAAGGTAAAAAAGAAGGAGTTGTAAGATACCAAGTATCAAACGTTGAAAACAATGTTGCCACCCTAGCAACTCAAATATTGGACGCCAAAGGAAAAGAATTAACCTCTACTAGTTACAATGTAACCTGCCAAGGAGACCTAATTTCTATCGATTTTAAATCTTTAATGAATCCTGAATTACTAACAAAATATGGTGATTTAGAAGTAGATATGACTGGTAACAATATTGAGTTTCCTAATAACTTAGAAGTAGGGCAAGCGTTGAAAGATGCTAATATGAATATGGTTATTAATATGGGAGGCATGAACATGAATATGACCATCAATATGATTGACAGAAAGGTAATTTCAAAAGAATCAGTTACTACACCTGCCGGTACCTTTGATTGTTTTGTGTTAAGCTATGCTTCAGAAATAAAAATGGGTGTAACATATAGTTTCACTTCTAAAGAATGGATAGCCAAAGGTGTGGGCTTGGTAAAAAACGAAACTTATAATAACAAAGGCAGTTTAATGAGCTATTCAGAACTTACCAATCTAGAGAGATAATAAAATATAAAGATAAGTCCTCGAATCTCGGGCGTCAAGGTGTAAAGCTTTGGCGCTCTTTTTTTGGTAAAGATTCAAGTTATTTTAATAGTATTGCATTCTTAATACTACAAACATGATTTCAAGAAAGAATGCTTCCATATCTCAGTTTATAATTCATAAAGTTGGAAATAAATTTAACGATACTAAAAATGCCTTTTCAGATAAAACGGTAAATTTTGATGAAGCCAGCTACGATTTAATGCTACCGTTTTTACTAAGACCCTTTGGAACTGTGGTACAAAGCTATAGGTTTAACCACCACGCGAGCATTTCCCTAAACGAAATTAATAGCTACGCTTCTCAAATGTTTAATGATGAAGATGCCTTTATAGAGGTATCAAAGCATATTGTAACACATTTATACGAACAGTCCAACTCTGCCAATATTAAAACTGGTGATGTATTGATTGTTATGTTCGAGGGTATAGAATTTAGAGATATTACAACCAATGCCATTGGCGTTTTTAAAATTGAAAATAAGGTTAATTTCTTTCAGACCTATTTAGAAAACAACAGTTACGATGTTCTAGTACAAAAGGGTATTAACTCAAAAAAAGTAGATAAAGGTTGTTTAATATTAAACCAAACGGATGCCGAAGGCCCTGTAGTATTTAGTGTGGATAATAATAGTTATGATACACAATATTGGATTAATCATTTTCTAAATATTAAATACGCCGACGATGCCAATAACCATACCCAACAATACATCGACCTGTGCAAAGAATTTTCAACAGAAGTTTTAAAAACTAACTACGGGGCTCAAGAGCGCAACACCTTTTTAGCCAAAACAATTGACTTTTTTAAAGAAAACGAAGTGGTTAATATAGAACGTTTTAAGGACGAATTGTTTGAAGAAGATAAACATAGTAGGGAGTTTGACAACTACAAAAAAGAATATGAAGGGGAACAAAATCTGGTGTTAAGAAACCAATTCGATGTGGTTGAAGCCGTTGTTACCAAGGAAAAGCGAAAAATAAAAACAGACATTAAGCTTGATACCAATATTCAAATAAAGCTTGATATTGACGCGCCTGATGCCTCGGCAGAGTACCTAGAGCGAGGCTACGATAACGAAAAAAAAATGCATTATTACAAGGTGTTTTTTAATACTGAAGATTAAGAGAATACTGCATCTATTGAAACGAACGTTTTGCCATTTATTTTTTATTAACCCTTTGCAAGCGCTCCATTTAACCGTGATACCTCAATCATAGTTTTCTTTAGGCGCTTCATAAACTCATGAATTTCAGTTTCATCATACGCTGCAAAGCCCATTCTAATTGCATTGTGATTGATGTTTGCCATATCGTACCGTTGCCACTCAACAATAAGCAATTTTTGTTTTAAAGCTTCTTGCGTTACAGTTTCCCATGAATATGCCTTATTAAGCGTTACCCAAACAGCCATTCCGCCTTTAGGTAGTTCAAAAGAAAAAAAATCACTTAATTCGGTTTCCAACAAACTACAAAACAAGTCTCTCCTTGCTATATAAACCTTAAGAACCTTCTTTATATGCCTGTCCAAATACCCAGCCTTAATAAATTTTGCAAAGGTCAATTCTAGGAGGGCATCCCCTTGTCTATCCACAAAGCGGCGTAGTTTAGCACATTCGTCAACAAAGGATTTTGAAGCCACCAAATATCCCACTCTGTAAACAGGAGCAACGGTTTTACAAATAGAACCCACATAAATAACATGTCCGTTTAAATCATGACTCGCCAGTGGTAAAATAGGAGCATGATTGTAATGAAAGTCGTAATCATAATCATCTTCCACAATGGCAAATTTATAAGTCTTTGCCAAATTTAACAGTTCTAGTCGTCTGTCAGCAGATAAGGTCACCGTTGTAGGATGATGATGATGCGATGTGGTAAAAACGGCCTTCACATTATGGGTTTCACAACACTTCCTAATATCATCAATAACTAGGCCTCGTTTATCAACTCGAACACGTAGTACTTTAGCACGGGCTATTTCAAAAGTGGTATCAGCAGAACTGTAGTTTGTATGCCCAACCACTACATAATCGTTATCCTCAAATAGCAATTGAGCTGCTAAAAACATACCCATCTGACTTCCTCTGGTTATCATGATATTATCAATACCAATGTTTAATCCACGTGTTTCATTAAGGTAAGTAACTAATTCTTCTCTTAAAGTTTGGTTCCCGTAAGTAGTGCCATAAGCCAAATGTGCTGTAATATGCTTTTTAGACACTAAATTCCTGTAAATAAGGGCTATATCATTAATAGGCGCCAATCTCCCATCAGAGATCCCGTCATTAACATACATATACGTATCCTCACAAGTTTGTGGAAATTTTCTATCGAGACTCACATTCCTTTTAAATTCAAATCCAGAACTAGTTAAATTCTTCCTTATTGATTCGCCTACTAAGGATGCTTGCTTTAAAATAGGTAAATGGGCATTCACAAAAGTGCCCTTTTGGGGCAAGCTTATGAGCCAACCTTGAATGGTTAATTCTTCATAAGCTGCCACCACGGTTTTTCTGTGCACACCTAGTAATTCCGATAATATTCTACTGCCAGGTAATTTCGTGTTTGGAGGTAGCTTTCTATATTTAATTAATTCAATAAGCCTGTTTGCTATTTGAATATAAATAGCTTGCCTACCACCTCTATTTATGTTAATAAGCGTCTTGTAAGGAATCATAACTGGACTACCTAAAGATTCTTTTCTGGATCAATATAATACCCCACTAAACTACTACTTTTGAATTACAAAATCACAAACACATGAAAGAATACACTAAAACAACATTGAATCAGGTAAAAAGAGGAGCCAATAGAGCGCTTTATGAGACCAAAACTATTCATAATATTTTAGACGCTACATTTATTGGTTTTGTCAGTTATATTCATGACAAGCGCGCCATAAGCATTCCTATGGCATATGCCCGAATAGGAAATAAATTATATTTACATGGATCTAGGAAAAATAGAATGCTTCTCAGTTTACTAGAAAATAAAAAGGCAAGTATGACGGTTATGGTACTTGATGGTTTAGTACTGGCAAGATCTGCATTTCATCATTCTGTTAATTACAGATCTGTGACCGTATTTGGTGAACTGTGCCAAGTAGACGAACCTAAAAAAAAAGAAACCGCTTTAAAACACATAGTTAACCATATGATTCCTAATCGCTGGGAAACACTCAGACCCATGAGCTCAAAAGAGTTTAACGCCACTTTAGTCGTAGAACTTACTATAGAAACGGCATCAGCCAAAGTGCGATCCGAAGGAGCCATTGATGATAAAAGTGATATGGATCTCCCAATTTGGGCTGGGGTTATCCCACTTAAACAGGTTGCAAATCCACCAGTAAAAGACAAGCATTTAGCCAAGGACATTTTAATGCCAGAACATGTATCTTCCTACTATGACTTACATCGCACATAACACCTGAATTGTATGTGATTTTTTCGTTATATTTCGCCGAAAACACTAAAACAGCATCCAGCAACATGAAATATATTTACCTTATTGCTTTAACTCTTTTACCCATTGTAATTAACTCCCAATCAAGCGATCTAGGTAACTGGCTGCTTTATTTTGGAAATAAACAAATTAACAATAAACTGAACTGGCATAATGAGGTATAATACAGAAACTATAACGCCATTTCAGATTTAGAGCAGTTGCTAATAAGAACTGGAATTGGTTACAACCTCACCGAAAACAATAATAATATACTTTTAGGTTATGGTTACATACTTAGCGAAAATTATTTAGGCAATACCAACCAAAAAGAACGTGTAAACGAACACAGAATATACCAACAGTTTATTACGAAACAAAACATTAAAAATGTAAAAATCCAGCATCGGTACAGATTTGAACAACGTTTCATTGAAAAAGATTTTAAACTTCGTCTTCGATATTTTCTAGGCATAAATATTCCTTTGAGTAAAAAAGAAATTATCGACAAGTCCTTCTACCTCTCTGGGTATAATGAGATATTCCTTAATACAGAAAAAGATGTTTTTGATAGAAATAGACTTTACGGTGGTTTAGGTTTTAGATTAAATAGTTCCCTACGATTTGAATTAGGCTACATGAATCAATTTTTAAATAATGGTAATAGAGACCAAATAAACATGGTCACGTTTTTTAATTTTTAAGCAATATTAGTCTGGATTGCCACCACCCTAACTCAGGCTTTTTTACTACATTTAGCAAAGAAAACGCTAAAAAATATGTCAAAAAAGAAAGGTTTTAATTATGATGAAGAACTTGCTAAGCTGCATACAGAGTTAGTTCATCTTCAAGAATGGGTAAAAAAACAAGGATTAAAAGTAGTTATTTTATTTGAAGGTAGAGATGCTTCGGGAAAAGGTGGTACTATAAAACGATTTACAGAACCATTGAATCCTCGTGTTTGTAAAGTGGTGGCTCTGGGTGTTCCTACTGAAAAAGAAAAATCGCAATGGTACTTTCAAAGATATGCCTATCATTTACCGGCCGCAGGAGAGATTATCCTTTTTGATAGAAGTTGGTATAACAGAGCGGGTGTTGAAAAAGTTATGGGATTTTGTACCGATGAGGAATACCGGGAGTTTTTAAGATCATGTCCAGAGTTTGAACGTATGCTGGTGCGTTCTGGAATTATTGTTTTAAAATATTGGTTTTCTGTGAGTGATGAAGAGCAAGAAAGGCGTTTTAAAAATCGTATTTCCAATCCATTAAAACGATGGAAGTTTAGCCCTATGGATTTAGAATCGCGCTCAAGGTGGCTTGAATATTCTAAAGCTAAAGACAACATGTTTGCTCATACGGACACCAAGCAAGTACCCTGGTATGTGGTAAATTCGGATAATAAGAAAAAGGCCAGACTTAACTGTATTAGCCATGTTTTAAGTCAAATCCCTTACGAAAAAATGAATATTAAACCTGTAGAACTCCCTGAACTTCCAGACTACGAAGGCTACGTGCGTCCTCCAATGAATTATCAAACCTTTGTTCCTGAAAAGTATTAGTGTCAATATTAGTTTCAGGAGTCAAAATAGGATCGAAGTATATGAAGGTTGATAAGTTTGTTGTTGCTATCATAATAGTCATTATCGTAGCGTATATTTTCCCGGAATGGGGAAATGAACAACATTTTTTACCCTTAGCCACCATTACACAAATTGGTGTCTCCCTTATTTTTTTCTTCTACGGACTTAAACTAAGTGTTAGCAAAATCAAGGATGGCTTAAAAAACTGGAAACTTCACTTATTGATTCAAACAGGAACATTTTTACTATTTCCAATACTTGTTTTAATATGCAAACCTTTGGTAAGCACAACAGAAACCAAAAGTTTGTGGCTATCCTTTATGTTTCTTGCGGCACTTCCTTCAACGGTATCTTCCTCGGTCGTAATGGTCTCATTAGCTAAAGGCAATATTCCTGCAGCCATTTTTAATGCAAGTATTTCAGGACTTATCGGCATTGCCATTACTCCGCTATGGATGGAGGTTTTTTTGCCTAGAAGTACGGTTGATTTTAATCTGGGTTCTATTTACTTACGGTTGATAGTTGACATATTAATACCTGTTATCTTTGGGCTTATTCTACAACCATATTGGGGAAAATATGCTCAAAAATATAATTCTCAGCTCACTAGCTTTGATAAGCTGATAATCCTTTTAATCATTTACAAAAGTTTTGCTCATTCTTTCGAAAAACAAATTTTTAGTACTATTAACTTCATCGACCTACTCCTTATAACCGTTCTATTATTGGTCCTATTCTTTACCATTTTCTATCTAATTGGCTTTATATCAAACTGCTTTAATTTTAATAGAGAAGACCGCATCACGGCACAATTTTGTGGCACAAAAAAATCGCTGGTTCATGGTACCGTATTTGCCTCCATTCTTTTCCCATCATCTTTCCCTATTGGGCTGGTTTTGCTACCACTAATGATGTTTCACACCATGCAAATTTTTATTGTGAGTATGATAGCCTTAAAAAGAGTGGAGCACAACTATTAAACGCTTTAAACAAGAATTTAAGATAAAAACTCTGCCTCAAAAAGAGAAGCAAAATGCTTTAGCAGTTTTTCTTTAACTTCCATTTCGTTAACAATTTGCTGGCCAAGTTCAACATGCAAGGAGGTTACTGCTTTTCCTCTAATGCCACAGGGAATAATATTGTCAAAATAACCAAGATCGGCATTTACATTTAGTGCAAAACCATGCATGGTAACCCATCTGCTTGCCCTCACCCCCATGGCACATATCTTCCTGGCAAACGGTGTACCTACATCTAACCACACACCCGTTTCTCCTGGGCTTCGTTCTGCTGCTAACCCATACTCTTCTAGGGTAAGAATAATCATTTCCTCCAAAAGCCGCAGGTATTTGTGTATGTCGGTAAAAAAATTTTCAAGATCTAAAATAGGGTATCCTACTATCTGCCCAGGACCATGATAAGTAATATCACCCCCCCTATTAATTTTATAAAACTTAGCCCCTTTTTCTTTGAGTTGCGACTCATTTAAAAGAAGATTCGACAAATCGCCACTCTTTCCTAAAGTATAAACATGCGGGTGCTCTACAAACAAAAAGTAATTCTTAGTACTTAGGTTAGTAGCCTCACGTCTATTTTTAATTTTAGTATCTACAATTCCTTTAAACAACGCCTCCTGATAATCCCAGGTTTGTTTATAGTCTTTGCTTCCTAAATCCTGTATGTCTATGGTTTTATTCAAACCTACTCCTTCTCTAAAACTATTTCTAAATTCATAACCTCTGGATTAGACAGGTAATCCATAAGTCCGTATTCCACAATAACGGTTTTTCCATCGGCACTAAACATAGCCTTATCATTTGAAACTGACTTTACTTTTCTAGGAAAGTGATAATTCAATCTATACTTTGAATTGGCAAACATCATGGCAGCCTGCCCCAAACTATCTTTCATTTGTTTCTGAAGCTCCTTATCAAGTACTTTAACCGATCTTCTAAATACGCCATCTTTAAAGGAATAACTTAGCTGCGAGTTACCACCATCGCCCATTGATGAAAAAAGATTGCTTGAATCATTAACTTTAGCATCTCCTTGGCCTTTTAAATTGCTTACGGCATTTAAGGCCATAAACATATCTTGCAGCTCTGTTGTATTTTTAAAATCTGTATAAAAATCAACATTCATTTTCTTGTCATTTTTACTCATTAACATATGTACAGAAAATGGTTCAAGCGCTTTTAATTTCTCTTGCTCCTCTATTGGTAATTTCGAAATACTATCTCTTTTCTCATCAAATATTTCTTTAAAAGTGAATGTAGAATCTATATCCTCATCACCAGCACCTTCTGCCATTTGATCACCGGCCATTTGCATAAGCTCAGACGCATCAAAAGAAAATTCCATTTTCCCCGAGCCATCCGCGTTTAAATAAATATTCTCTGAAAACTGACAGCTTACGAGAAAGATAGCCGAAATAGCTATTATTAAAAACTTTAGTTTGGTCATGTTATCCTATAATTACCGGTTATGCCAAATAATGGCTAAAGACAACGCAAAGATAGTTTAATTCTTAGGATTATTTAATATCACAAGGGCGGCAATTACTCCGGGTACCCAGCCACAAAGCCATAATAAAAAGACAATAATAATAGAGCCACAACCTTTATCAATAACAGCTAAAGGCGGACAAATAATAGAAAGTAATACTCTCCAAAAACTCATAAAATATGTAATTTAAGGCTGAAATCTTTTCAGCATTGATTGATGAACGTTTATTTGACGTCTTTAAAAGCTAATTGTTACACATTTTAATTCACAAAAATTATACGTGTTTTATTTTTTTAAGTAGCTTCGTACTATGCGATTTCTGATGTGTTTTTTTACCTTTTTCTCACTTATGTGGTCTGTTCAAGGACAATATCGCTTTACGGGACAAGTGAATAAAGAAGTTTGGAGCGGTGATGTTTATTTGTCTATTGTTGAAGATTACAGAAGATTATCAGGCATTTATCCAGAACAAATAATCTCCAAGGTTAAAGTAGATAGTACAGGACAGTTTGTCTTTACAGGAGATCAGTTAGAGGAAGAGAACAAAATCTATAGAATTCACGTAGATAATTGCTTTGAAAACCAAGAAGACCTTCAGCATTTTGATGGCCATTGCAACAACAGCAAAACCGTTATTTTTATAGCGAATAATAACGCTACCATGGACTTTCCGTTTTCGTTTGAAAATGAAATGTTCTGTGAAATAAAGTCAAACAATCAAAAAGCTAATAGCTTCATTAAAATTGATTCTTTAAAAGTAGAAATGGCGTATGACTTTGCGTCGTACCGAAGCGAAGCCAACCGCAAATTAAACAACAGAAAATGGTTTGCGAATTTCCAAACTTTTGGAAAAAGCTTGAATGAGCCTTTAGCAGAGCTTTACATTTTTTCGTTTCTAACAGACAAGAGTTCTAATTTTCATACGTTCTATGTTGAAGACTTACAAAGAAACGACTATTATAAGAACTTACTAAAGCGTCTGGAAAATAGTTATCCTAATTCCACTTACACTGAGCAGTATAGAACCGAATTGGAGGCCGATAAATATGCCTCGCAAATAAAAGTGCAAACACCATGGAACTCAACCCGCATTATTTGGATCGCTCTTTTAACAGTATCAGTAGCTTTAAACATCTGGTTTTTCCTCAAAATGAAAAGGAACAAAAAAATAAACATTCTAAAACAAGACTTAACGAAACAAGAGCAAAATGTTCTAAACCTCCTATTAGCAGGAAGGTCTAACAAAGAAATTGCACAAGAACTTTTCATTAGCCTAAGTACTGTAAAAACCCACCTTAACAATATTTTTAAAAAGCTTAACATTCAATCTAGAGAAGAAGCTAAATCACTATTTAACAAATAGTTTAGAAAAATCAACCTGAGGACTAGTCCCTTTTTAAACCTAAATCATCGGGTTTTGAACGTATAAAGTTTTGATGTTTGTTACTATTAATCATTAAAACATTAATTATGAAACATCTAGTATTACCAAACAAATTCATTAAATCAGTACTTACTGCTACCGCACTTGTCTTCATTTTAAACTTGAGCTTTAGTCAAACCTCACAGAATGAAACCAATACTGGTTTCTTAAGTTTCAAAACTGAAACGATTGACTACGGTGCTTTAAACCAAAATACTGATGGAGAGCGCTTTTTTAGTTTTACCAATACCGGAGAAGCACCTGTGGTTATAAGCAACGTTAAAACATCGTGCGGATGCACCGTTCCTAGCTACCCCAAAAATGCCATACTACCAGGCGAATCTGGACACATTACAATTAAATACGCAACCAGCAAGATAGGGGTATTCTCTAAATCTATTAGGGTTATTTCAAATGCTCAAAACTCAAATCAAATACTTAAAATTAAAGGCGAGATCTTGAAAAGTAGTATTTAGCTAAATTCAGTTTAAAAGTTGCGTGCTAAGTTTTACAAAAAACGTAATTTTGCATTTTCAAAATTTATTAGCATGCAGCTTTCAGAACAAGAAATAGTCCGTAGAGAAAAATTAGTAAAACTACGTGAATTTGGTATTAACCCCTACCCAGCAGATTTATATCCTGTAAATCACACTTCTAAACAAGTAAAAGCTTTATTTGAAGAGGGTAAACAGGTTACTATTGCTGGCCGTTTAATGATGATAAAGGTTCAAGGAAAAGCTAGTTTTGCTCAATTACAAGATGCCGAAGGGAAAATACAAGTTTACTTTAATAGAGATGAAATTTGTCAAGGAGAAGATAAAACTAAATACAACGAGATTTTCAAAAAACTTTTAGACTTTGGAGATTTTGTTGGCATAGAAGGAGAATTATTCACCACAAAAGTTGGTGAAAAAACAGTAAAAGTTAAAGACTTCACCCTCTTAAGTAAGGCATTAAAGCCTTTACCATTGCCTAAAGAGAAAGACGGTGTGGTGTACGATGCCTTTACAGATCCAGAACAAAGATACAGACAACGTTATGCCGATTTAGTTGTAAACCCTCAGGTAAAAGAAGTATTTGTAAAACGCACCAAATTATTCAATGCTATGCGTTCATTTTTTAATGATGCTGGCTATTTTGAAGTAGAAACACCAGTTCTTCAACCAATACCTGGTGGTGCTGCAGCACGTCCATTTATTACGCACCATAACGCTTTAGATGTTCCCTTATATATGAGAATAGCCAATGAGCTATATTTAAAACGATTAATCGTAGGAGGATTCGATGGTGTTTATGAATTTTCAAAAAACTTTAGAAACGAAGGGATGGACAGAACGCACAATCCCGAGTTTACCGCTATGGAAATTTATGTTGCCTACAAAGATTATAACTGGATGATGGATTTCTGCGAACAATTGTTAGAATATTGTGCCATAGCAGTTAACGGCACAAGTAAAGTGCAGTTTGGAGAACACCATATTGACTTTAAAGCCCCATATGCCCGTGTAACTATGGCAGAATCCATTAAGCATTTTACTGGTTTTGACATTACAGGTAAAACCGAAGAAGACATTAGACAAGCTGCGAAAGACATGGGGATTGAAGTAGATGAAACCATGGGTAAGGGTAAGCTAATTGATGAAATTTTTGGTGAAAAATGTGAAGGTAATTACATTCAACCTACATTTATTACAGATTACCCTAAAGAGATGAGTCCATTATGTAAAGAACATAGAGACAACCCAGAACTTACTGAGCGTTTTGAACTTATGGTATGTGGTAAAGAAATAGCAAATGCCTACTCCGAATTAAATGATCCTATTGACCAGCGTGAGCGTTTTGAGCACCAATTAAAACTAGCCGCTAAAGGAGACGATGAAGCAACAGAATTTATTGATTTCGACTTTTTACGTGCTCTTGAATATGGTATGCCTCCAACCTCTGGAATGGGTATTGGTATGGATAGACTCATTATGTTTTTAACTAATAACCAGTCCATTCAAGAAGTATTATTCTTCCCTCAAATGCGTCCTGAAAAGAAAGCGATAGCAATAAGCGACGATGCCATAGCTGTTTTAGAACTTCTTAAAAAAGGAGAAACAATTGAATTAAATAATCTGAAAACGCAATCTGGATTATCAAATAAAAAATGGGATAAAAGCATAAAGGAGCTAACTAAAAATAACTTAGCCAAAGTATCAAAAACAGATACTGGTCTAATTGTAACAGTTATTTAAAACCTTTTACTTCCTTATCAGATTCAAAAAAAGCCAGTATACACTGGCTTTTTTTAAACTAACTAACAAACTAAACTTAATGCATAACATAATTTTTTTGATAGTTAACAGCAATTAACTTCAAAAACTTATGCTATTATGAAACTAAAGTACAAATAGAGTTAATTCTTCACAGTTAAAAAACGAATTTACATTTGTTTAACAGCAAAAGTTAAAGCTTTAAGTTTTAATTAATATAACACATCTCCATTTGTTAATATTTTAAGAATTCTAGCCCCTCTAAACTAATCTAGAAAGTATAGCTGCCTGGATGAAGAAATTAATTCTTTCGGTTTTAAACGAACTGTTTGTTAAAGCCGCGTTAAAATAATTTAGTCCGTTAAACCTTTATTATTAAGGCATGTCCTATATGTATTAATTTAAACCTTAAAACAATGAAAAAAGTACTGCTAGTAGTTATGGCCATTATGAGTCTGCAAGCCATAGCTCAAAAACCTAAGAGTGGACAAAAAGGGGAGCGTAAAAATATGATTATGAAGCTTTCCGCAGAGGAAACGGCCACTTTACAAACAAAAAGAATGACCTTATATTTAGACCTTAATAAGGAGCAACAAAACAAAATACAAGCCTTGAACCTTGAAAAAGCAAAAAAGCGCAAGGCCATGATGGCCGAACGTAAGAAAAAAAGGGAAAACGGAACAACTCAAAAACCCTCTAAAGAAGAACGTTATGCAAAAGAACTGGATAGGTTAGACCGTATGATTGCCGAAAAAGCTAAGATGAAAACCATTTTAAACAAAGAGCAATTTGAAAAATGGGAAAAGGCTAAAATGCGAATGGCCATGAAGCACAAGCAGAAAAAACAAAATTCTAAAAAAAGAACCTAATAAAAGATTTAGTTTAGTTTATTCATTATAGTTTGTTGATGAAAAGCGCATTTCAAAAATTAGAAATGCGCTTTATTTTTTTATAAACTCTTTGACACCCTGTCGATGGCTGTAATAGTAAAATCAAGATCTTCATAACTCAAAGCATCTGTAATAAACCATGTTTCAAAAGCACTAGGCGCGATGTAAACACCCGCGTTAAGTAAACCATGAAAAAAAGCTTTAAACGTTTCATTATTTCCTTTCGCTGCCGAATCAAAATCAACAACATAATCTTCAGAAAAATGAACTGAAATCATGGACCCCACCCTATTTATTGTATGGGTAATACCATTATTATTTAAAACTCTTGAAATACCTTGATGTAAATATTCGGTTTTTTCCGCAAGCCTATTAAAAACCTCTTTATCTAAGTTTAGTTCTGTTAACATGGCTAATCCAGCCGCCATAGCCAGTGGATTTCCACTTAAAGTCCCTGCCTGATATACTGGACCCATTGGAGCTAAATAATCCATAATTTCATCCCTTGCCGCAAATGCACCCACTGGTAGGCCTCCTCCAATAACTTTTCCAAAGCAGACAATATCTGCATTGATATTAAAAAGTTCTTGTGCGCCTCCCTTTGCTAATCGAAATCCCGTCATTACCTCATCAAAGATGAGCATGATATTATTAGAATCACACAATGCTCTTAACCCTTTTAAAAAACCTTCCTTCGGTGGAACACATCCCATATTACCCGCTACTGGCTCAATAATAATACAAGCTACCTCATCTTTGTTTGCTTCAATTAAAGATTTTACATTATCAAGATCATTATAGGTAGCCAATAGCGTATCCTTAGCCGTCCCCTGGGTAACTCCTGGACTATTGGGAGTACCAAAGGTGCTTGCACCACTTCCTGCCTGGATTAAAAACGAATCGGAATGCCCATGATAGCAACCCGCAAACTTTATAATTTTATCCTTCCTAGAAAACCCTCTTGCCAATCTCACGGCGCTCATACATGCCTCTGTTCCCGAATTTACGAAGCGTATTTTATCAATATTAGGAACCATGGAAATTGCCAATTCAGCGATTCGAGTTTCAATTTGAGTGGGCATACCAAAGGATGTTCCTTGCTTAGCCTTATTAACTACAGCATCTACAACGGGTTTATGTGCATGACCCAAAATCATAGGTCCCCATGAATTAATATAATCTACTAAACGATTACCATCTTCATCATATAAATAAGCTCCTTTTGCCTCTTTTACAAAAATTGGGGTGCCGCCTACACCTTTGAATGCTCTTACAGGAGAATTAACCCCTCCCGGAATTACTTTTTCTGCCTCAGCAAATAAAGCACTACTTCTTTTATATATCATGTACTATGTTAATTTTTAGATAATGGTTTCACCACTAAAACTTGTCCTATAAATAATGAAGTGTCTTTTAAACCATTCAAACTTTGAAGTTCTTTTACTGTAAGCCCATATTTTTTTGATATGGAATATTGTGTGTCCCCCTTTACTACCTTATGAACTTTTTTATTAGTCGTTATTGGAGTTGTTGACGTTGGTTTCGCTACTGAGGGTGAAGCTACTACCGAAAGTTCTTGCCCCAAATAAAGTGTGGTGTCTTTTAAACCATTTATACTTTGAAGTTCCTTTACAGTAAGCCCATATTTTTTTGATATGGAATACTGCGTATCGCCTTTAACCACCTTATGAACTTTCTTATTTGCTCCTCCTGATGTTGAGGTTGTAGTGACCGTTGAAGTTCGCGGTGTTGGCACATTTGATGATTTCGGCTTTGTTAACCCCAATTCTGACGATTCAGATCCTGCAACTCCTTCTATCAACAATACCTGCCCTAAATAAAGCGTCGTGTTTTTTAAGCCATTCAAATCTTGAAGCTCCTTAACTGTAAGATTATACTTTTTTGAAATAGAATATTGCGTATCCCCTTTAGAAACGGTATGTACCTTTCTATTACCGGGAATGAGTATTTGTGTTCCAGAAGCGCCTGCCGTGGAAGCCACATTTTTACTATTCTCGGCTTTTTCTGCTAAGACCTCTTCATCTAACTCATAGAGTCTATATCTTTCTATAAGACTTATTAACTTTTGAGGGTATTTCTTATCTGTAGCGTATCCTGCCGCTCTTAGCCCCCTTGCCCAACCGGTGTAATCCTTTTGGTGCAGTTTAAAAAGCTTTGAATACCTATCGCGCTCGGTTAAGAATAATGAATGATCCCTAAATGAATATTTAGCATCAGCATACTTTCTAAAACACTCCTGTTTTTTATCATCATCATGATAAATTTTGCCTCCTTTCCAATCGTGACACTTAATTCCAAAATGATTATTTGCTTCTAAAGCCAATCTAGCTTGACCGGATCCGGATTCTAAAATACCTTGAGCTAACGTAATACTGGCTGGTATACCATATAACCTCATTTCATCTTTAGCCGTTACCCTATGCAAATCTATATAACGCTCGGTACTATTGGCATAAATCTTAGACCCGTTTGTAGCACCGCCAGTCCTTGACTCTACTTGTTTTGAGCTTGAACTTGAGTTAGAACCTTTTGTAACAGCCGCTTGCTTTGATTTACAGCTAAAAACCGCCAAACTGAGGCATAATAATAGAAGTAATCTATTCATAGTTTCAAGTAATAATTGGTAAATTCATTTTTTTTAATTTAATATTCATGCCCTCAATCCCCTGTAAACCACCAGTATGGATTGCTAAAATTCTCGAACCTTTAGGAAAGAACCCCTTCTCAATTAAATCAAAAACCCCAAACATCATTTTTCCTGTATAAATGGGATCTAGAGGAATTTTTGTATTCTGCTTAAACTGATTTATAAACTTAATTAAATCTAGATTAATTTTTGCATATCCCCCAAAATGATAGTCGGTTATTAAATCCCAATTGGTTTGTTTTACAAATTTAACAATATCTTCCCTTAAAAAGCTACCTTTTAATGCAGGAAAACCTAAAACTTGTTGACTAGGTTTTGAACAGTTTATAAGTCCTGATAAAGTACCTCCAGTACCCACTGCACAACAGATATAATCAAATTCTAAACTAATATCTTCCAAAATCTCTTCGCATCCTTTTACCGCGAGCAGATTTGTACCGCCTTCAGGAATTAAATAAAAATCACCAAAATCCTTTTTTAATCCCTCTAAAAAAGCATCTGAAGTTTTTTCTCTGTAGGCTGCTCTAGAAACAAACTTAAAACGCATACCATGTTGTTCCGCAAAATTTAAAGTTGGGTTTTCCAAAAAATTACCCTTTAATTCTTCTCCTCGAATTACCCCAATTGTACACAGTCCTAAATAATTACCGGCTGCAGCGACCGCGGCAATATGATTAGAATAAGCACCGCCAAAAGTTAATAATGTTTTAAAACCCAACCGCTTTGCCTCAAGTAAATTATACTTAAGCTTCCTGTATTTATTTCCAGATACGAAATCGTGAATTTTATCCTCTCGCTTTAAATATAGCTGAACATTTTCATTAGGAACATCTACCTGCTCTAGAATGCTTTTTTTAGGTTTGAAGATCATTAGTACGAATATACTTTAAAAAACTCCAAAATCGTCGTTGTTTTAAATAACTTAAATTAGATTCATATCTATAAGCTTCACGTTCAAAAGAAATATTCCTATATGCCTTTGCCCATTGTTTATATGTGGCAAGTTTAACAACAAACTCTATAACGTAAAATAGATAAAATGGAATGATAAGCATCTCTAACTGTTGCTTCAAGTGAATCATCTCATGATTTAAAAGATTTTTGTTATTTCTCAAACTCTTCTCTTTTAGAAAAATAAATGGATAAACAGCAAGCCCTAGATATCCTTTTGGCACTAAAATTCTTGAAATTAAAACCATACTTGTTGTTTAATCAAAAATCAATCCAAATTGCATTATCTTTGTTTTATATGAAAAAGATAATTCCTATTGAAGAAGGTGACTATTACTTAACACCCGAAGGTTACCGTTGTTTTACTGAACAATATCATCTAAAAAGAGGTTATTGTTGCGAAAGTGGATGCAGGCATTGCCCTTATGGATATAGCAAAAAAACTAACACCATTAAAAAGTAACTCAATTATAGCACCTCTTGTTTTGGTACGATTCTTGTTGCTTTTAATTAACTAAATAATGTATTTAACTAGCTTAGTATCTTCTATATACTTAGTTATTTTATTAACCTATTACGTCGTTTTACCATGAAATATTTAATAAAGGCTTTGTTTTTTCTTGTCCTCATTGTCTCAGTTAATGCTTGCAGTTCTGTTAAAGTATCTGCAGATTATGATACTAATGCAAATTTTTCTGAATTTAAAACATTTGCTTTTTTTAAAAACGGCATTGACAAAGCACAAATAAGTGATTTAGACAAACGCAGGATTTTAAGAGCTATTGAAGCAGAACTTTTAAACAAAGGTTTAACAAAGTCTAAAGACCCAGATATATTGGTTAGCCTCTTTACAGCATCGCAGCAACGCGTAGATGTTTACAACAACTACTGGGGTTACGGTGGTTGGGGCTGGGGTGGCTGGGGTCCTTATGGAGGCTGGTATGGTCCCGGATGGGGTTGGGGTTGGAACCAACCCAGTGTATCAACAAGTGTTGAAGGACAGCTGTTTATTGATCTTTTAGACGCCAACAAAAAAGAACTTATTTGGCAAGGTGTGGGCACAGGCTATCTTACCAGAAAAATGGAGAAAAAAGAAGCTAGAATTAAGGAATTTGTTACTAAGATTATGGCGAAATACCCACCAGAAATTTCTAAACAGTAAGATTTTTTCCTTAAAACCTGTACCTTTCTCTTTTAAACAGTCACTCAAGTTAGTTCATATCACATAACTATATTATTAACCCAATTGTATGGTTTAGGAATATCAGTATCATCTATTAGTTCCCTAATATCAATTTCAATACTTCTACATAAATCGGTAATGGGCACGTCGTTAGGACCTCCTTCAAAAGGGTTTTCTGTATTCTCTCCAATCATTTCCATGGTGTGATACACCCAAGAAATCAAGGCACTAAAAGGCACTGTAAACCAAACAAAATGAAGCGCTATAAACTCTTGAAGTTGATGAATTGTAGAGGTTTGATCGGGGTGTTTGTCTAGCAACACAAATATCTTAGCTCCAAAAGCTTCAAACTCTTCCATTAGCCCATAAGGTAAGAATAAGATAAAAATCCACACAAACCAATAGTTAAGTGTAGCGAATTGTCGAGGGTATGGAAAATTTTTAATACGCTCGCACTGCCCTTGTAAGGTGTAAAACTCAACCAGCATATTGGCCATTTCCATGTGTCTAAAATCCTCAATCAATCCTCGATCCATTAATTCTTTTAAACGGCGAGACTGAATACCTAAAATTTGAGAAGCTCTATTCCCTTTAGCCATTACTTCGTCATAATCTTCTTTGGATAAATATTTTTTTAACTTGTCTTCTAGCGAAATCTCTTCTTCCCGTATTCTATATTTAGCCGCCTTAAACTCTAGATTAGACCGTCCTTTTTTTAAGTGCATTTCCCATGGCCTATCTTCCCTAAGCTGATATCTAAGCGCTGTAAGCCATGCAATATGCCTATACACCAACTCCTTTATTATACCCTCTATTTCTTCTTTCGATAAATTAGTCATGGTATAATCATTAGTAATAAAATCTTTTACCATAATGGTCCATGAGCGTGATGAATTAACGATACCTCCCCAAATTTTCCTCGCCTCCCAAAGCCTATCATACGAGGCGTTATTTTTAAAACCAATTATAAAAGCCACAGCTGTACCAAGCACCCCTAACGGCAGCCAAGGTGCATGCAACCATTTAAGTTCTAAAACATCAAATAAAAAAACAGGAATGATGGGTAAGAACAGAAAAAGTAGAATATGTCTTAGCGTCCACCTTATTACTACTCCTGCGGGAAACAATCGTTTTGTATACATTTAATACAGCTATTTTACATCATAAATATATTGAAATATTAGATTTATTCGCAATCAAATTAATCCGTATCCTGAAATTATTCAAATATTAACAACAAAAAAGCAGTTTTAATCAATATTTCGTATTTTTATATATAAAACCCACTGAACACTTTTCTTCATGAATACGATCGTATCAAACCACATTTTAAATCGTCTCCCAGAACATTTAAAACAGTTTATTAAACCTCAAAATTATGAAGAATACTCGTCTATAGATCAGGCTGTTTGGCGCTATGTGATGCGTAAAAATGTTGATTTTTTAAGTACAGTGGCACATGAATCTTATCTAAACGGACTAAAGCAAACTGGCATTGCTATTGACAATATTCCCAATATGTATGGGATGAACCGTATTTTAAAAGAGATTGGCTGGGCTGCTGTTGCTGTTGATGGTTTTATCCCCCCCAATGCCTTTATGGAATTTCAAGCGTACAACGTGCTTGTAATTGCAAGTGATATCAGGCAGCTAGAACATATTGAATATACACCTGCACCAGATATAATTCATGAGGGAGCAGGGCATGCGCCTATAATTGCCAATCCAGAATATGCTGAATACTTAAGACGTTTTGGTGAAATTGGATCAAAAGCAATTGCTTCAGCTAAAGATTATGAGTTGTACGAAGCAGTAAGATATCTATCAATCATTAAAGAAGCCTCAAACACGAGTAAGGAAGCCATTACGGAAGCTGAATTTAAAGTAAATGCGCTTCAGAAAAATATGGGACAACCAAGCGAAATGGCACTCATAAGAAACTTGCATTGGTGGACTGTAGAATACGGGCTTATAGGCAGCATCGATAGTCCAAAAATTTATGGTGCAGGACTTTTATCTTCTATTGGTGAGAGTGCTTGGTGCTTGACAAATGAAGTTAAAAAACTACCCTATAATATTGACGCTGCATTCACTAATTTTGATATCACAAAACCGCAACCGCAATTATTTGTTACACCAGATTTTGCTCATTTAAGTTTAATCTTGGAGGAGTTTGCAAATACCATGGGACTAAGAACAGGAGGCCTGAGTGGTATAAAAAAACTCATTGAATCCAAGGCTTTGGGCACCATTGAATTAAGTACCGGACTTCAAATATCTGGAGTTTTTACTAGTGTAATTGAACATAAGGGGCACCCCATTTATATTCAGACCCAAAGTCCCACAGCTCTATCTTACCGAGAAAAAGAACTCGTTGGCCATAGTCGTAAAGCGCATAAAAAAGGTTATGGTTCTCCTATAGGAAAACTAAAAGGTATAAATTTAGCTATTGAAGATATGAGTCCCAGAGATTTAGCCGCTTACAATATTTACGAAGAAAAGCAGGTTTCGCTTGAGTTTGAAGGAAGCATTATAGTTTCCGGAAAAATCATAACAGGAAAAAGAAACTTACAAGGTAAAATTATATTAATAAGCTTTAAAAACTGCACCGTTACTCATCAAGACACTCTTTTATTCAAGCCTGAATGGGGCATTTATGATATGGCCGTTGGAAAAAGCATTGTTTCTGCCTTTTCTGGACCTGCAGATTTAAACAGCTTCGATTTGATTACTCATAAACCATCCTCAAAAACCATTCATGTAAAAAAATCAAACTCTCGTTTAGAGCTAGAAGACCTGTACCAACAAATAAGAGATTATAGAACTGGTAAAAACCAAACAGCATCACGAACCAAAGTTCTTGAAACCCTTGTTAAAAATCATCCATTTGACTGGTTGCTCGCTGTTGAACTTTATGAATTGGCTTTCAATGAAAATAATAAGGTGTTGTGTACTCAAATTTTGTCCCATCTTGAAGAAGTAAAACAACGCAAACCCCAACTTGGTCATTTAATTGATGATGGGCTGAATATTATCAATCAAAAAACAATAGAGATTTGATTACCTAAAGCGTTTTAAAGTGTTTTTTGTGAATGCGCTCAACACCAATTTGCCACTCATTTTAGCACGCTCATTTAGTAAATCATCCCAATGCTCTGTATTCTGCCAAAAAATAGATTTCATCTCTTTCAAAGCTTCTGGGTTATATCCTGATAGTTTTTCCGCTAGTGCGCTTACAGCTTTATCTAGCTCCTCAGTACTTTCATAAACTTCAGCATAATACCCTTTTTCTTTGGCAAAATCTGCTGAAAAAAAAGCTTCGGCATTAATAGTCATTTGCGACATGGTGGTAATACCAATTTTTCTAGTCAAAACAGGTTCTATAACAAATGGCCCAATTCCAATACTTAATTCACTTAATTTTATTGCGGCATATTTTGTAGCCATGCAATAATCGGTCGCTGCGGCTAAGCCCACTCCTCCCCCAACTGTTTTACCCTGCACTCTACCTATAATCAGTTTTGGACACTTCCTCATAACATTAATAACGTTGGCAAACCCAGAAAAAAATTGCCTTCCAGTTTCTTCATCATTAATAGCCATTATTTCATTAAAACTTGCCCCAGCACAAAAGGTTCTATTACCGCCACTTTTAAGCACAATCACCTTTATGGCTTGATTCTCTCCAGCCTCTTCAATAGTTTTGGCAAGGATAGCTAAAATATCACTGGGCATAGAATTTCTGTTGGGATGAAAAAACTCCACATAACCAACTTTATTAACTACCTTCAAGGTAACATAAGAATCCATTGAATGCTAAATTATAAAAGTGAATATACAAAAATTTGAAAACGAATTGCTAAAGTAACCCTTGTTACAGGACAAACGTAATATTTTATTGTTCTTTGTAAAAAAAAGAATTACAATGGGCATATTAAATTTACTTTTTGGTAACAGAAATAATGATATTAAATCGTTTAAAGAAAAAGGAGCTATTATTATTGATGTACGTACACCTCAGGAGTATCATAAAGGAGCGATACAAGAATCTATAAACGTCCCATTGCAAACTCTCAAATCTAAGATAGCCGATATTGAAGCCTACCAAAAACCCATAATTACTTGTTGTGCGAGCGGTATACGTTCCGCAAATGCCGCATCTATTCTAAAGTCTAATAATATAAACGCAATTAATGGTGGCGGTTGGAAAACTTTAAAAAGCAAGCTAAAGCTTTAAATCTTCAATATCATGGATAGAGCTTATTAAAGATTCATTGTATTGAAGCGTCCAACCCAACGAATTGGTAAGTATATAAAATTTTGACAACTCACTTATTAATCTATTCTTAGCGTTCCTTTTTAATTCAGAGTTTCCAATTTTCTTATTCAAAGCCTTTTTCACAATACTTTTAATGGCATTATAGTCTTTAGCTTCAAAGGGATTTAAAAAATCTGCTTGAACATCATAATACTCAAAGTCAGGATTAATTTTAATCTCTTCCTCAGGAATCTTTTCTATTATTAATATTTTTCTATCTGCGTCTATGCTAAATTCAATCTTACTCAAATCATAAGCAATCGTTACCTCTGCATTAACTACTACTAAAGCTTTCTTTTCAGAAGTAACGTAATCCCCAAAAATCTCTTTGGAATTTTTATAATTGAAAACTTCGCTAAAATGGCCTTCCGTTACTATTAGCTTTCCAACATTTTTAATTTGGGTTTGAATAAGTAATGAGTTCTCTTGAAGTACTAACTTGCTTTCTTTTCTTTCTTCGCAATATTTGAAAGAAAACAAAACGATTAATGTGATAATAACACCGAATAGAATTTTTCGCATGTCCTAAATTTAGAAATAATTTCACTGTCTAGCTTAACATATGTATAGAAAAGCAAAAAACATCGATTTCCTTCGACATAAGAAGTCTAACCAATGTAATTATGAAATTCAAACTAACGATACAAATATATAACACGTAAGAACCTTCTCCGATTAACGAAGCGTTAAGAAATGTTTAAATATAGTTTTTAACTAACCTAATCGGGCTACTCAAAAAACTGAAATCATAAAAAAAGCACCTGCTGCAAAATCATGAGAAATTTATACAACCGATGCTCTTTATATGAACTGATTAATAGCGTTTTGAATTTACAATTTATCAATAAAGATTAATTAATTAATCGATAAACTGCCACTAATATTTGTTTATTGAATTAAAAATCCGATAAACGTACCTATTTTGAAATAGGTCATATCATAGAATTGTAACTAATTATCACCTGGATTATTCTCTAAAAAGTAATATGAGCGTATGTACTTTGAAGCTCTTCAATTTTATGCTGCAATTTTTCTAAAAAACGTTGATGTGCCAATGAATCTGGATTGAAGGTTTTATGCTGTAGCCCCTTATGAATGTTTTCAACTGCTTTTATAGTTCCAAAAGCAGACTGCGAGATCCAAACACTTTTAAATTGTTCCCAAATATATTGAATGGCCAAGGGGCTAGGATGTACCATATCATCCTTATAAAAGCGATAATCCCTGAGCTCGTCCATCATGATTTCATAAGAAGGAAAGTAAGAGCAATCAACTTTTTTAATAAAAACAGGATTATTTAAAACTTGATGAATGGCTGAAATTAAGTGAGACTTACTTTGAGTATTAGCAACATAGCCATCTTTTAAATGCCTTACTGGAGACACTGTAAAAATAATCGATACTTTTGTGTTTAACTGGTTAATAAAACTAACCATATTATTAATGGACTCTACTATAGAATCGACAGATAATAATTTCTTTTGAAACTCTTTTTGAGGAACTTTATGGCAATTAGCCACAACCTTATTACTTTTTACATGTTCGTAAACCCATGCTGTGCCCAATGTAATGACAATATGCGACGCTTTTTTAATTTGATTTCGAGCTAATGCAACTTGCTCATTCAACGAATTCAACAAACCTGCTTTACTAGCATTACTTATAGCAGAATGTGCCTTGTAACAGTGCCATTGTTCATTATGACAAAAGACATCCTTACTAGAAAATACGTTTTCAGAAACGACATCATTTAGCAACGATTCAATCGCTTTGGGATGAAATAGAATCCCGAATGGATTTTGATAAGTTTTGAACTTAAAATAAGTTAACTTATTCCCGATATTTTCGGAAAAACATGAGCCCACTAAAAATACATTTGAATGATAGTCTATTTGTTTTTTAGACCGCGGTTCTAGTGGTATTTTAGTTTGTAGTTTCAAAGTTAAGAAAGATAATCCTTCGCTTTATTAAGTGCCTCATCAATGCCTTCTGGGTTTTTACCTCCTGCCGTTGCAAAGAAAGGTTGGCCACCACCACCACCTTGAATATATTTCCCTAATTCCCGAACTACTTGCCCTGCATTCAACCCTTTATTGGCTACGAGTTCTTTTGAGATGTAACATGACAACAAAGCCTTCCCTTTTTGCTCGGTTCCAAACAGCAAGAACAAATTGTCAAACTGACTTCCTAATTCGAATGCCACATCTTTTAAACCGCCAGCATCTAAGTCAAGTTTCTTAGCCAAAAATTGTACGCCATTAATCTCCTGAAGATCACTTTTAAGCTGTGCTTTAATATGCTTTGCTTTATCTTTTAGTAAAAGCTCTATTTCTTTTTTAAGTGCGGTATTTTCTTCCTGCAGATTTTTAAGTGCTTTTACTGGCTCTTTGGTGTTATTTAGCAAATCTTTCATTTCAAAAAACGCTCTATTATTTTCAAAATAAAAGTCTTTTACAGCATCGTTAGTAATGGCCTCAATACGTCTTATTCCAGCAGCTACAGCGCCTTCAGAAACTATTTTAAAGTGCCAAATATCTGATGTGTTTTTTACGTGTGTTCCTCCACAAAGCTCAATAGAGTTTCCAAACCTAATGGCTCGCACAGTATCCCCATATTTCTCACCAAACAAACTCATAGCGCCCTCTGCAATGGCTTCTTCTTTTGGAATCCTTCTCTTTTCAATAAGTGGTAATTTCCCTTCTATTCTTCTATTAACAAATTGCTCAACATCTCGCAATTCTTCTACTGTTAATTTAGAAAAATGCGAAAAATCAAATCGTAAATACTTCGAATGTACGGCACTACCTTTCTGCTCAACATGAGTTCCTAAAACTTCTCGCAATGCTTGGTGCAACAAGTGCGTAGCCGTATGATTACATTCGGTTCTATGGCGTTGTTTAGAATCAACAACCGCTTTAAAATTCTCTTCTAAATGATTTGGTAAATTTTTAGCAAAATGAATAATTACATTATTCTCTTTTTTAGTATCTAGGATATACACCACATCGCCATAAGCATCTTCTAAATAGCCTTTATCTCCAACTTGCCCGCCTCCTTCTGGATAAAAAGGTGTTAAATTAAATACAAGTTGATACATATCGCCGTCTTTTTTCGAGCTAACCTTTCGGTATCTGGTAAGCTTTACATGTGCTTCTAAGTTATCATATCCCACAAATTCCTCTTCAGAATCCTCGGAAAGAACAGTCCAATCATCCGTAGACATCTCACTAGCTGCGCGCGATCTATTTTTTTGCTTCTGTAGCTCTTTATTAAAACCTGCTTCATCTAGGCTTAATCCCTTTTCAGACAAAATGAGTGCGGTTAAATCGATTGGAAACCCATAAGTATCATACAATTCAAAAGCCTTTTCTCCTGATACCATGCCTCCTTCAGTCTCATCAACTATTCTATTAAGAAGTATTAAACCCTGATCTAAAGTTCTAAGGAATGATTGTTCCTCTTCTTTTATGACATTTTCAATTAAATGTTTTTGAGACTTCAATTCAGGAAAAGCTTCTCCCATTCTTTTGCTCAACACATCAACCAATCTGTAAATAAACGGTTCCTTTTTATCTAAAAAAGTAAACCCATAACGAACCGCTCGACGTAAAATACGTCTTATTACATAGCCTGCACCCGTGTTGCTTGGTAATTGCCCATCAGCTATAGAAAATGCAACTGCTCTCACATGGTCAGAAATAACGCGAATTGCAATGTCTATCTTCTCATTTTTCGCATATTGTTTACTCGAAATGGTTTCAATCTCTCTAATTAGCGGTGTAAACACATCGGTATCATAATTAGATTGCACGCCCTGAAGCACCATACATAGGCGCTCAAAGCCCATGCCTGTATCAATATGCTTGTTTGGTAAGCTCTCTAACGATCCGTTAGCCTTTCGGTTATATTGCATGAAAACTAAATTCCATATTTCAACCACCTGGGGATGATCCTTATTAACCAATTCTTTCCCTGAAACCTTGTCCTTTTCTTCCGCAGATCTAATGTCTACATGAATTTCACTGCAAGGTCCGCATGGACCTTGATCTCCCATTTCCCAGAAATTATCTTTTTTATTTCCTTTAAGAATACGGTCTTCAGATATAAATTCTTTCCAGAAATTATAAGCTTCGGTATCCATACCGATTCCATCTTCTTCACTACCTTCAAAAACGGTAACATATAAAATGTCTTTTTCTATACCATAGACCTCCGTAAGTAGTTCCCAAGCCCAAGCAATAGCTTCTTTTTTAAAATAATCACCAAAACTCCAGTTACCAAGCATTTCAAATAATGTGTGATGGTAAGTATCGTAACCAACCTCTTCAAGGTCATTATGCTTTCCTGAAACACGCAAACACTTTTGTGTATCGGCTATTCTATTATTTTTTGGCTCTGCATTTCCTAAAAAATACTCTTTAAAAGGTGCCATGCCTGAATTTACAAACATTAGCGTGGGATCATCTTTTAAAACCATAGGTGCAGAAGGCACAATACTGTGCTTCTTATCGGCAAAAAAACTTAAAAACTTAGAGCGAATTTCTTGTGACTTCATGTATTCCTTTTAAAAATGCTGCTTTGATTATTTTACTATTTAATGCAAAACAATTTTTATATTTACGCTGCAAATTTATTTTAAATTTTAACAGCTATACCTTCAAACAACCTATTATCGAAAACAGGATAATAATTTTTTTGTAGGTTTGTTCGTTTACTTACTAAATTGAAGGTATTTGTAGCCCTCAATTTTTCAGCAAAAATAGCATATTTTAACTAATGAGTAAGGTAAAATATTATTACGATTCAGATACGCTTTCATACAGAAAAATAGAGCGCAAAAAACGTACTACCTTTAAGTATGCGATGATATTTCTTTTAGCTGCGGCTTTTTTCGCTTTTATTTTTGTGTTTGTTGGCAGCCAATATATCGAGTCTCCTAAAGAGCGCGCCCTAAAACGGGAATTGCAAAATGCCCAATTGCAGTTTGAATTGCTTAACAAAAAAATGGAACATGCCGAAGCTGTTTTATCAAATATTGCAGATAGAGACAATACAATTTACCGCGTTTATTTTGAAGCCAACCCCATTCCAGACGAACAGCGACGAGCTGGTTTTGGTGGTATAAACAGGTACAAAAATCTTGAAGGTTTTGATAATTCCAAACTTATTATTGAAAGCAATAAACGTCTTGATATTTTACAGAAACAAATTGTAATACAATCTAAATCGTTAGATGAAATTGCTTCCCTTGCTGCAGAAAAAGAAAAATTATTGGCAGCCATTCCTGCCATTCAACCAGTTAGCAATGAAGACCTTACTAGGATGGCTTCTGGTTACGGTATGCGTTCGGACCCTTTTACTAAAGTAAGAAAAATGCATAAGGGTATGGATTTTACTGCGCCCAGAGGTACTCCTATTTATGCCACTGGTGACGGCGTTGTTAAAAGAGCGGATTCTAGAGCTACCGGTTATGGAAAACATATTAGAATAGACCATGGCTACGGGTATATGAGTTTATATGCGCATTTGTATAAATACAATGTAAAGAGAAACCAAAAAGTTAAGCGTGGAGATTTAATCGGTTTTGTTGGTAGTACAGGGCGCTCGCAAGCTCCGCACCTACATTATGAAATTCACAAAGATAAGAAAGCTATTAACCCCATTAATTTTTATTATGGAAGTTTAACGGCCGATGAATTTAACAAGTTATTAGAACATGCTTCATTGGAAAATCAATCCTTAGATTAATGCATATAGACCTACCAGAAAAAAGATACTATGGCATTGGCGAAGTCGCTAAAGCTTTTAATGTAAACACATCTCTTATACGTTTTTGGGAAAAAGAATTTGATGCTTTAAAACCAAAAAAGAACGCTAAAGGAAATAGAAAATTCACTCCAGACGACATAAAAAACCTTAAGTTGATTTTTCACCTTGTTAAAGAACGGGGTTTCACCCTTGAAGGCGCCAAAATTCATTTAAAAGAAGGTAAAAAGGAAACACTTACCAATTTTGAAATTATTAGTAAGCTAGAAGATGTCAAAGATCAATTGATTAAAATTAAGAAACACTTGTAACTTTTTTTTAAGACTGGTGTCTAATGAATACTATTTAACAAATTATTCAAAAATAAATTATCATGAAAAAATTTTTACCATGGATTATTGTTGCCGTAGTTATTTTCGGGATTTACTCTTGGGTTAAGGGCTTTAACAACACGGCTGTGAACCTTAAGGAAGACGCAACAAAAACTTGGGCTAATGTTGAAAGCAGTTATCAAAGAAGAAATGACCTTATTGGAAACCTTGTAAAAACCGTTCAAGGCGCAGCAGATTTTGAGAGAGGAACCTTAAAAGATGTTATTGAAGCTAGGGCTAAAGCTACTTCCATGAATATTGACCCTTCTAATTTAAGCGCAGAACAAATGGCCAAATTTAGTGAAGTTCAAAGTGGCTTGTCTGGAGCTTTGAAAAGCTTATTGGTAACGGTGGAACGCTATCCAGATTTAAAAGCCAATCAAAACTTTTTAGAACTACAAAGTCAACTAGAAGGCACTGAAAACAGAATAAACGTAGCCAGAGACCGGTTTAATGAGGCGGTCACCCCATATAATAAGCATATCAAAACATTTCCCAACTCTTTACTGGCAGGTGTTTTAAACTTTGACGATATGAGTTATTACAAATCTGAAGCTGGTAGCGAAAAAGCGCCCGATGTAGATTTTGACTTTAACTAACAATTAGAATATCGTTAGTGATGTCAAAAATAGAAAACTTCCTCACCGCTGAAGAAGAGCAGGATATTATTGAAGCTATTCGCTTAGCAGAACTTAATACTTCTGGCGAAATTAGAGTTCATATAGAAAAAAACTCAGATGGCGATGCTTCCTCTAGGGCTTTAGAAGTGTTCCATATTCTTAAAATGGATAATACAAAGCTTAAAAACGCGGTGCTTATTTATGTTGCTGTGGAAGATAGAACCTTTGTAATTTATGGTGATGAAGGCATAAACAAGGTTGTAGAACCAGATTTTTGGGATTGTACTAAAGATATTATGCAAACACATTTTAAAAACAATGCGTTTAAGGAAGGGTTAGTGCAGGGAATTTTAAGATCTGGCGAACGTTTGAAAACATATTTCCCTTACCAGGATGACGATACTAACGAACTAAGCAACGAGATATCAAAAGGATGATATTGAAAAACAAAACATCAATATATATCACTAAAAATATATTAATTTTTGGTCTTGTAGCTTTACTCTCAGTAGCTACAGGATTCGCTCAGTTTGACATCCCTGAAAAGCCAGATTTTCAAACTAGTGTTTATGATTATAGCAACCTACTATCTTTAGGAGATAAAAACCGTTTAGAACAAAAACTCATTAGGTATTCCGATACCACCTCAACACAAATAGTTGTAGCCATTATCAATTCTACGAATGGGGAAAACATTAATTATTTGGGTGCCCAATGGGGCCAAAAATGGGGTATTGGTCAAGCGAAAGAAGATAATGGTATTTTAATTCTTCTTGCTAAAAACGATAGACGTATTGCCATTAATACGGGCTACGGTATTGAACACCTATTAACAGATGCCCTCTCTAAGCGCATTATTGAGCGCGATATTATTCCTTTTTTTAAACGAAATGACTATTCCGGTGGACTAAATCGTGGTGCTGATGCTATTTTTGAAGTTCTTAATGGAGAATACAAAGGCACCAGAAAAGGGAATAAAGATGAATTTCCAGCTGGATTTATATTTCTCTTGATTGTAATATTCATTATTATTTTAATATCCATTTCAAAAAATAAGCGCGGTGGACGCGGTAGCGGTGGCAGACGCTCAGGAGGTTTAGATATTTGGGACGCCATAATTCTGAGTAATATGGGACGCGGTAACTATCGCGGTGGCTCTAGCGGTTGGGGTGGAAGCTCGGGAGGCAGTTTTGGTGGTGGCGGATTTGGCGGTGGCTTTGGCGGCGGTGGCTTTGGCGGCGGTGGTGCATCTGGAGGTTGGTAAAAAACTATTCTGATTAAATAAGAATTCACATAGACGTATAAAAAAAAGGAGAGATTGATATCTCTCCTTTTTTTTTTAAACTCTTTTTATTGCACTATGAAATAGCACTATTTATCCAGTTCTTCTTTTAAAATGCGTTTTAAAGACTCATTTGATCCTGGTCTCAGTTTAGACTTAACGATGCCGCCCTTTCGGTCAACAAGAGTATAATGTGGTATTCCTGAAATATTAAATTTTTGTTTTAAGTAATTCCACTCATCGTTTGATACCCGGTAATGTTCCCCTTTTATATTAGCAATGGCATTTTTCCAGGTGCCTTCTGGTGAGCTTGGATTAGTTACATATAAGAATACAACATCTTCATCTTTCATCATTTCTTTTAAGGGTGCAACTCTTTTTATACCCGATTTACAAGGCCCACACCAGGTTGCCCAAAAATCAACGTAAACCACTTTGCCCTTAAACTTTTCAAGCATGGCATCAAAAAGATCATCGCCTTCCGTTCGTTCAACGTTATGAACAGTATAGCCACCTTTAGTTTTATTAATTTCAATTTTTTCTTTGGTTTGCTCATTACATAATGCCAAATAATTTTTCAAAAATGGCGTATTTAATTCTTGCTGAGCACTCACTAAGGCTTCATCACTATACACTGCGTAATCTTCTAATGGCATACAAAGATCTTGCATCTTTATAACATCGAACATAAAAGCGTCCTCCTTTTCAAAAAATGCTTTAAGCTTTTTATCGCGAACTGCGCTTCTTCGTGCCCTGTAAATATCGGAACTATTGTCACTGAATTTTTCATAAAATGGTTGAGAAACATCTTTAAATTTTTGATTAAACAAATGCTCCTTTTCAATTTCCTTTGGGGTTTTTAATACTCGCAACGCTTCTACCATTTCTGTTTCCTCATTAGTTATCTCAATATCTTTTTCTTCGAAATAGTCTACAACACTAAGAATAAAATGACCTCGATAAGGCCTATCTTCTGCTCTTAGATAGGCCGAAACATCCTTGAAATGTCCCCTATATTTTTTATAAAACCCTTGTTCCACATCACCATACTTTTTTTCAAAATTAGCTTCTTTAGCCCGTATTTCTGGTGTCTCAATTTGCTTACTAAACTCCACCATATTTAATTCTTCTGGGGTGAGTTCAACACCTTGTTTTAGTAACCCATCGGCCATTTCAACTTTTGAAAGCTTTGAGTTCCGCTGCGTTTTAAACAAATCGACATACATTAATCGGTTTACAAAAAAGTAATAACTATTTGACAAGGTGTAAAGACGATTATCTGCAACATCTTTGGGTAAGAAATCATAGTAACTCTTACTAATCTCAAACTCTCGATATGGCATTTTATCGGCCTCTTTTTTAACTTTTTTGTTTTTACGTTGTAAAGAGCTGCGGTACATGTCATATCCCAAAAGTTCTTGATAAAAACTTAGCTCCAAATCTATTTTTTTAATTTGTAACCCCTTTTGACTAGCACTATTATTTTTTTGATAATCGGCAAGTTTGTTAAGTGCTTTTTCTCTTAATTCAGAACACATTTTTTTGTAATCTTCGGGAGTGGTTTCTCCAATTTTCTTTCGCGCTTTAGTACCCAAATATAGTCTGATATCATTTAGCGCATTTAGATCTGAATTTACCCGTGCATTCGCTCCCATAAACAAAGACGCCCTATTATTAATATAGTGAAATGTTTCTTTCTTTGGCTCTACAAATACCGTATAAGACATAGGCCCCATTCTTACAAATACGGTCTGCGGATGTGTTAATGGGAATTCCAACCTAAAGCTACCATCATTATTAATTTTAATCAGATGCGATTCTTGCCCTCCTTTAAACGCATTGTTCACATGAATCATTGCTGTTTTTTGTTTCAATCGATCTGAAAACCCTTTGATCATTCCAGAATAAGTGGCATAGCCTGGGCTAAATACTACATTTTCAAACTCAACATCGTCTTCAAACTTAAAATTTGGATTAAATATTTTAGTTAAACTATAACTTTCAAGGGCTTTAGGCGTTTTTCCAAAAGTCACAGTGCCGTCCTTTCCTAATTTCGCATAAATGGTTCTTTCTTTTTTTTCTCTTTCTAAGACTATAGCATACTTTTTTCCTTTCTTTTCTATGGATTTGTAAGTCCATATAGCACCATCTACAATGGCATATTTCGAATTAAAACCATAATCCCATCGATTACTACCATTTGCTAAAAGCCAATTACCACGAAGTTCTTTTGGCACCAAAAAGCTATTTTTATCTTCTTGTATGACTATATCATGAACAATCCAGCCACGTTCTTTAGCCACCCCAAAGTCAATTGTCTTTACTGTTTTATCGAGCGGCGCAAAATATAACTGATAGGTAACTTCGCCCGATTCTGGAAAATAATTTCTTTTAAACGTTGCACCTGTAACTTTGGTAACAAACTGTTTGTTACCTCCGTTCAAATTTTGAATGTAAGATTCTTTGGGTATATGAAAATACCCCCATGGCAGTTTTTTTAACTTGAAATGCAATACCGTAGTAGTATCCAGTATTTCAATTTTGGTAATTTCTCCTGGGATTGTAGAGACCCCATACTCTGGGTTTTCAATACTTCTTTGTGAGTAAGCATACAGTGTTATTAAACCCAAGCAAAGAATGGAAATGATTTTTTTCATAAATGATAGTTTAGTTGATTGATGTTTGAAATTTAAATTGTCCTGGGAGACATGATTCGTTATTACAGGACATGTAGTTAATAATGCCCTCTAGAGTAAAAGGGTTTGTATGAATTCGTTTTATGCGTTGCTTAAAAACCGCTTTGTGTTCAAAATATGTTACGGTCATTTGGAATACTTCCTCATAAACCTCTTTTCCTTTTTCCTCTGAAGGTTGGCCAATAACCCTGTAAGCCTCACTGGGAACAAATGTAAACCTAGTGGGAAGTGGTCCATCTTCTGGGACGTGCTGCGAATACAAGTGCCAACCACTACTAATACCAGCGGTAAAAACAATATCGTATTCGTCGGCGGCAATGCTCTCGATAGAAGTGGTCCACTGAACAGGTTGTAAAACTTGAGAAAAAGAAAATACTGAAAAGAGAATAATTAGATTTGATACAATCTTCATATATACAATTAATAGCTAAACTATTAACGAATATAAAACATCAATCGTATGATTATTCTTAAAAAAAACCTAATAATTTGTAAAACACTTACTTCTTACGCATATAGACACTAATGGGCACCCCATTAAACCCAAAATTTTCGCGAAGTTTATTTTCTAAAAAACGTTTATATGGATCTTTTATGTACTGGGGTAGGTTACAGAAAAAAGCAAACTGCGGTTGCGGTGTGGGCAATTGCATGATGTATTTAATTTTCACAAACTTGCCCTTGTAGGCTGGTGGCGGATAGTTATCAATAATAGGCAAAAGCACGTCATTAAGTTCGCTGGTTTTAATTTTTTTACTTCTGTTTTTATATACCTCGACAGCCGTTTCAATCGCTTTAAAAATACGTTGTTTTGTTAAAGCTGAAATAAAAACCACGGGGACGTCTGTAAAAGGTTCCATTTGTTTTTTTATAGCCCTTTCGTATTCTTTGACAGATTTATGATCCTTTTCAACCAAATCCCATTTATTCACCAGAACAACAATGCCTTTTCTGTTGCGTTCGGCTAACCAAAATATATTTTGAACCTGCCCATCAAATCCTCTATTGGCATCCAATACCAATAGGCATACATCGGCATGTTCTATAGCTCTTACGCTACGCATTACGGAATAAAACTCTAAATCTTCCTTAACCTTTGACTTTCTTCTTATTCCAGCAGTATCCACTAAATTAAACTCGAAACCAAATCGGTTATACCTTGTGTCTATAGCATCTCGCGTGGTTCCTGCAATATCTGTTACAATGTATCGATCTTCGCCTATAAGCGCATTTATAAACGACGATTTTCCAGCATTAGGACGTCCTACCACAGCAAAACGTGGTAAATCTTCTTCTATTATCTCTTCCTTTTCAGGCAAAGCCTCTACCAAAGCATCTAATAGCTCTCCGGTACCACTTCCATTTATACTAGCTATCGTGTAATACTCGCCTAAGCCAAGTGAATAAAACTCTACGGCATCCTCAGCGCGCTTTCCATTATCCACCTTATTAACTACTAAAAAAACAGGTTTATCAACGCGTCTCAGCAATTTGGCAACATCTTCATCCATTCCTGTTACACCAGACTCTACATCGACCATAAAAATAATGGCATCGGCCTCATCAATTGCCAATTCTACCTGCCTATCTATTTCCGCTTCAAAAATATCATCGCTTCCAAGTACATAGCCTCCAGTATCAATAAGTGAAAACTCTTTACCATTCCAATCACTCTTACCATAATGGCGATCTCTGGTTACACCGCTTACAGCATCTACAATGGCCTCTCGTCTTTGAATTAAACGATTAAAAAACGTTGACTTTCCAACATTCGGTCTTCCTACAATGGCAACAATACTACTCATAATCAATTTTTAAGTGTAACAGATTCACATTGACTAATTTGCTGTGCTCTGAAAACTTTTGCAAAAATAGGAAATATACTTAACGACAGGTCTTTTTACCTCATAAAGAATAATATTTATAAATCTCAAAAAAAGTAGTACTTTATGAAACCAAAACGAAACTGAAAATGGCATTATCAAACGATATTGTTTTACGACCACGATTTAAGATTGAAGTAGCGCGCTATAATCAAGCCATTTTAAGTGATTTTAGAAATGTAAAAACCACGCAATCAAGGTTTATTGTTACGAGGGTTGACGACCATGTTTTTATAAAATTCCCGAAAAAAAAACAGACTTTTTGGTCCCCACAGCTACATCTTGAAATTAATAAAGTAGACGAAAACAATAGCGTTATCCATGGCTTATTTGGCCCTAACCCTACGGTTTGGACCATGTTTATCTTTTTACATTTTTTGGTTGCTACAGCCTTTCTTGTTTTAGGTATTTGGGCCTACAGTGAATGGTCGTTAGGCAAAAATGTAGCTTTGCAAGTTAGCCTCATGGTGCTTATGATTGTTATTTGGATTGCTTTGTATTTTGCCGGGAGCATTGGAAAAGCATCCAGCAAACAGGAAATGCATGCTTTAAACAATTTTATGTATCGGGTTATAGGAGAAGAGAAACCGAGTTAATCATTTCTTTTTTAAAACTATTTGTGGTCATCATTAATTATTATACCCAAATCGTTTTAATTGGTTTTGATTGCTACGCCAATTTTTATTGACCTTAACATAAAGTTCAATATGAATTTGTTTCCCAAAGAAATGCTCTAAATCTTTTCTAGCCTCCATACCAACGCGCTTTAAAGCACTGCCCTTATGACCAATAATAATTCCTTTTTGGGTTTCTCGCTCTACCATAATTACAGAACGCACCTTTATAATATGGTCTTCTTCAAGAAACTCTTCGGTATCAACTTCTACAGCATAAGGAATTTCTTTTTTGTAATGCATTAAAATTTTCTCCCTTATGGTTTCATTTATAAAAAAACGCTCCGGTTTATCAGTTAACTGGTCTTTTGGATAAAACGGCGGCGAATCAGGCAATAATTCTATAATTCTATTGAATACTTCTTTTACATTAAATCCTTCAAGGGCAGACACTGGAAATATTTCTGCATTGGGCACTTTGCTTGCCCAAAGTTGCACTTGAGTTTCTAATTGCTCTTGATCTGATTTATCAATTTTATTTAACAACAATAACACTGGAATTTTGGACGACGTAATTTTATTGAAAAAGCCCTCGTCTTTCAAAGCTTGCTCTCCTATTTCAACCATGTAAATAAGCACATCGGCATCCTCGAAGGCAGATTTAACAAAACCCATCATAGATTCTTGCAGCTCGTAGGCAGGTTTTATAATCCCAGGGGTATCGCTTAGTACTACTTGAAAATCATCACCATTTACAATTCCAAGAATACGATGCCTAGTGGTTTGTGCTTTGGAAGTAATTATAGATAATTTCTCCCCAACAAAAGCATTCATTAGCGTAGACTTCCCCACATTAGGATTTCCAATAATATTTACAAAACCAGCTTTATGACTCATTAATTTTAAATTTAATTTACTGCAAAGTTACAACTTGATTGATTATTCTTGTATAAGCTAACAAAAACAAAAAAGCAGGAAGATGTCTTCCTGCTTGCCTAATTTTTATCGCTGTTACAAAGTTACTTAACTTCTATTAGCTCTACATCAAAGATTAATGTTGCAAAAGGTTCAATAGCACCTCCTGGTCTTGGATTAGCACCATAAGCCAACTCTTGAGGAATAAAAAATTTATATTTAGCACCTTCTTTCATTAATTGTAAACCTTCTGTCCAGCCTTTTATTACTTGTGATACACCAAACTCTGCAGGTTCTCCTCTATCAACAGAACTATCAAAAACAGTTCCATCAATTAATGTCCCATGATAATGAACTTTAACGTTAGATATTGCTGTAGGTTGCGCTCCTGTTCCTTCCTTTAACACAATATACTGTAAACCACTCTCGGTTGTTTGCACTCCATCTTTAGATTTATTTTCAGCTAAAAAAGCCTCACCTTCTTCTTTATTCTTTTCTCCTGCAGCTACACGCTCTGCAGCTTGTTGTTGTTGCTTTTTCTGAAAATAAGCCTGAATGACTCTTTGTGCATCAGCCGGTTCCAAAAGAACATCGGTAGAATCAGAACCATTAATAAAACCTTGAACAAACAACTCGCCATCAAATTCATCAAAACTAGTTTTCACATTTCTTGCAACGTCTAAACCTATAGCATAACTTACAGAATCCAGTTCTGTCTTTAAAGGCTTTTTAGTAACACCACTTTTATTACAAGATACTACTAGTAAAACCATTGACACTAGACTTAAAAACTTCATTATTTTCATCGTTAATTTTATTTTTTGTTTGACGCCAAAAGTAACAAATTTATAGAGAGTAAAAAAAGAAATTAAATTATGCTTCTAATAAGCGATAAACTATAAATTTTGCATTCTAAATAATCTAATAAAATAAAAAGGAGTCATATATTATATGACTCCTTTTAACTAAAAATACAAATATTAAGTAAAAACTACTTTCTTACCTTTTTAACGATTGCCAAAGCTGCTCTAACATCTTCCTCAAGCTTAGCATAATCTTTATTTGCTATAATATCTTTGGAAATTAATTTTGATCCCATTCCTACACAAGTTACACCGGCATCAAACCATCCTTTAAGATTTTCTTCTGTAGGAGACACGCCTCCTGTTGGCATTATACTTGTCCAAGGTTGTGGTCCTTTTATGCCTTTTACGAACTGAGGACCATATATATCTCCTGGGAATAACTTGACAATTTCACACCCTAACTCTTCAGCTTTAGTGATTTCCGTTAAAGTCCCACATCCTGGAGACCATAGTACCTTTTTACGATTACATGCTATTGCAATGTCTTCTCTAAGCACTGGAGTTACAACAAAGTTTGCTCCTAATGCCATATATAATGATGCAGCAGCAGCGTCCGTTACAGAACCAACACCCATAATCATTCCTGGTAATTCTGCAACAGCATATTTGGTTAATTCCCCAAAAACCTCATGAGCAAAATCACCACGTGCGGTAAACTCCATTAAACGAGCTCCACCGTCATAACATGCTTTCAAAACTTTTTTACTTAACTCGATATCACTGTTAAAAAACAAAGGAATCATCCCTGTTTCTTTCATAGCTTGCGCTACTTCTATTCTTGAAAATTGTGCCATTTTCTTTACTGTTTAATTGTTGATTCGTTTATTTGTTGAACTGCTAAACCGAATAAACGATCTAACAGATTAACAATTAAACACTTTTTTATCTAGCTACACGTCCAGAAGCGTCACCTCCCATTAATTTTTCAACTTCAGCCACAGTCACTAAATTAGCATCGCCTTTAATAGTGTGTTTTAAACAAGATGCAGCCACTGCAAAATCTAATGCATTTTGGTCGTCTTCTGGGTATTTTAATAATCCGTAGATTAATCCACCCATAAATGAATCACCTCCACCTACTCTATCGACAATATCCGTTATTTGGTATTGACGTGTTTCATACATTTTAGAACCATCATATAATACGCCTGCCCATGTATTATGAGACGCAGAGATAGAACCTCTAAGCGTTGTAATTACCTTTTTAGCTCTTGGGAATTTTTCCATCATCTGTTGACAAACTGATAAAAACGCTTCTGCTTTTACATCATGCCCTTGCGTTTGAACAGTAATTCCCTCTGGTTTAATTCCAAAGTGCATTTCGGCATCCTCTTCATTTCCTAGAACTACATCACAGTATGATGTTAATTCTGTCATGATAGCTTCTCTATGTGCGGCATCACAATATTTCCATAATTTTGCACGGTAATTTAAATCGGTAGAGATTGTAATACCCTTTGCACTTGCAGCTTTTACAGCTTCTAAACACACATCTGCAGCACCTTGAGAGATAGCAGGTGTAATACCAGTCCAATGAAACCACTCACAGCCTTCAAACACCTCATCCCAATTAATCATTCCTGACTCAATTTCTGAAATAGCAGAATGCGCTCTATCATAAACCACCTTCGACCCTCTTGAAACCGCTCCTGTTTCTAAGAAATAGATCCCTAATCGATCTCCTCCATAAACAATCTTGTCTACACCAACACCTCTTTTGCGCATTTCCATCATAGCACACTCACCAATATCATTTTTTGGTAAACGCGTTACAAAATCTACATCTACACCGTAATTTGCAAGTGATACGGCCACGTTCGATTCTCCTCCTCCATAAATAGCATCAAAACTATTCGCTTGTGAAAATCTTAAAAATCCTTGAGGAGCTAATCTTAACATGATCTCTCCAAATGTTACTACTTTTGCCATTTGTTTAACTCTTATTTTTTTAATTTACAATAGTTGTTTAAACGTTTAACCATTATTCCTAAAAAAAACAAAACCTAATAAATTCCTTTTGGTTTTGTTTATAATTTACTAACGTAGTATATTTGCTTAAACGTTCAAGCAAAGGTATAAAAAAAATAAATATCAAAAAGAAAACTACCATAAAAGATATTGCTAACGTCTTAAATATCTCTGCAGCAGCGGTTTCTAAGGCTTTACATGACGACTCTCGAATAAGCGCTAAGACAAAAAAAGCCGTAAAACAAGTTGCAAAAAACCTGAATTACCAGCCAAATCACCTTGCAAGCGCATTGCGAAGTGGAAAAAGTAACTTGGTTGGGGTTATTGTACCTAGAACCAATAGCAACTTTTTTTCGTCGGTTATTCAAAGTATGGAAGAGGTACTTAATAAGGAGGGGTATAACATTATAATTACCCAGTCCAATGAATCGTATAAGAAAGAATGTGACAGTATAGACACCTTATTATTTACGCAAGTTGATGGTATTATTGCCTCTATGGCTAACGAAACGGTAGACTTAAAGCATTTTGAAAAAGTAAAATCCAAGGGCATACCCTTAATACTTTTTGATCGTGGTGAAAACGATTTAAATGTAGATTACATAGGTATTAATGATTACCAAAGCAGCCATATGATTGTTGAACATTTAGTTAAGCAAGGCTGCAAACGTATTGCCCATATAGGAGGTTTTAAGCGTACCAGAATTTTTAACAACAGAATTAAAGGTTATATTGACGCTTTAAAAAAGCACCAACTACCCTTGGATGACGAACTTCTTATTGAAAGTAGCTTAACCATAAAAGAAGGTCGAAAAAAAATGGCCGAATTACTTCAATTAAAACATAGGCCAGATGCGGTTTATGTAGCAGGAGATTATGCTGCGCTTGGAGCCTTGCAGGTTATGAACGAGCAAAATATAAATATGCCTAATGATATTGCTTTGGTTGGTTTTGGCAACGAACCTTTCACAGCCATGGTAACGCCCTCTATAACAAGTATCGAACAACATAGTACAGACATTGGCAAACAGGCGGCCAAAACATTTTTAGCCTACACCGAAAAAACTAATATTAAGCAAAAACTCAATAAAATAATATTGGATGCGGAATTAGTTGTTAGGGACTCTTCTAAAAAAGAGCAGTAAAAAGGTTCCACTTGGATAAAAGTATTGCTAAAAATAATGCTACAACTTTTCTAGTCTTATTTTGTAATTTTAAAAGTTATCATGATAAATATTTTTTTGTTTCACACTTTTGAACTTATCCTTCTTACATAACAGGACAGCCCTATTGAAAAACCCCTAGTTATTTTTATTTTTTTTAATAAAAAATGAATATCTTTTATCAAATTTTAAAAGAGAGTAATATCATGAAAACAAAACTTACAATTACAATGCTATTTCTAATAGCTTTTTCTTTAAATGCTTTTGCACAAAAAGATGTTTCAGATAAATCGGCCAAAGCCATGGAAGAATTGAAAAAAACTAATAAAAAGATTAATAAATATTTTTCAAGCGCTTATGGATACGCTGTTTTTCCATCAATAGGTAAAGGTGGTTTAGGAGTTGGAGGTGCCACTGGAAATGGAACTATTTATAAAGGAGGCGCCGTGGTAGGAGATTGTAAAATGTCTCAATTAACGGTTGGATTCCAAGCTGGGGGACAGTCTTATTCGGAAGTAATATTTTTTAAAAACAAAGAAGCCTTTGATCGTTTTACAGGAAATAAGTTCGAGTTTTCTGCACAAGCAACTGCCGTTGCAGTTACAGAAGGCGCTTCATTTGATGTAGATTACAGAGATGGAATTTTAATTTTCACCCATGCAAAAGGAGGCTTAATGTATGAAGCTTCTGTAGGGGGACAAAAATTTAAAACTGTAATGCGCTAAGTTTTTTTATCACAGATATCAATAATAAAACCGCTCAGCTTTTTGAGATTACTGAGCGGTTTCAAACTAACCAAACTAACTATATGAAAAACTTACTATTCTTATCTTGTATTAATAACAGGGTACATTCCTATTAAAACCCCTATTTATTTTTGTTATTATTTTTCTGGTTCTATTTAGGTTAGCACTAACGTCTTACCAAGGTTTGATAATGCACCTTGTCGTTTTGTACAAACTTAATAACATACTGCCCAGAATCTAGATTACCTCCAAAACGGTAAATTGTATCATGAACTTGACCTGGCGTATAGGTTTCTCCCATTACCTTTTCCCCATATTCATCTAAAACCGTCATTTCTATTTCATGAATGGTATTTGTTGTTTCCAGCTTAAAATTAAAATCATACATAGAAATAACTGGCCAAACCTGAGCCGTAAGGCTATCGGCCTTTTTGTTAGGCTCTGTTAATACCAAAGTATCATCTATAGCGATGCCAGCAGCATTTTGTGCATAAAAGGGAAAACAATTTAGTAAAACAAAAACTAAAGCTGCCCATACTATCCTTTTTTTACGGTGTAATGTTGTCGTTTTCATAAGCTATATTTTTTTTCTGAATTCCCTTAACTAGTCATTGTTGTATATGGCTTAATAAAACCATTCCTAATTCGAGGCCATACCTTCAGTTTGACTAAGTTATTAAAACCCTAATTGTTAACACATTGACAACGTACTGAGCCGACAAAAGTAAGAGGTGAAACGTCCTAAATCAAACCTGAACTTACAGGATTCCACAAAAAAACCGCTCAGTGTTTTGAGATGACTGAGCGGTTTCAAACTAACCAAACTAACTATATGAAAAACTTACTATTCTTGTCTTGTATTAATATCAGGGAACAATTCTCTTAAAACCCCTATTTATTTTATCTTTTGTTATTATTTCTATTCAAATATAACGCTACCACTAGTTTGTAACGCTTAGTTTTAAAGTGAAGTCTCCCAATTTACAGGTCAAGCTTACTTTGTGACACTTAAAACAAACTGACTAAACTTAATTTAATGAAACAAAGTCTGAATACCCTGTTTCTAAAAGCGTTCCAAAGATTGCTTTTTCCTCATATTTTGCATTTTCCCAATCAATATTATCAACATCTACTTTACGAATTTGGTGGTTGTCGTAAGTACGGAAGTAATAATCTGCATTTTTCGTATCCGAAACGATGCTATACCCAACCATTTGAGGCGCTTCATCTAACCATTTCCAGTAAAGCGTACCTCGTGGTATATCGAACATATTAACCATAGACCATGCTGTGTTTACGGCGTCTAAGTCAGATTTAATAACAGACTTATCTAAAACATAATTAAGTGCTGCAGCCTGCTTAAAGCGTCCCACTGGCGACTTATCGAATCCTGGGAACTGGCTTTCAGACCATTTAACTGTACCTGTATCAAGTGTTTCTCCTTGAAGATTCAACATACTGTGAACATGAGTTAATTGCTCTTGATAGATTGGATCGTTTGACATAGCACCAACATGGTTTTCGAAGATCTCGGGATAACCAGAACCGTCTTGCCACTCAACAACGATACGACGCTCTTTATCAACTATAGAAAAATGCATCCCCACCTCTACATTATTTGCCACAGCAATCTTAGTAGTAGAGACTGTAGCCTATCCCTTTTTAGGACACCTCTAAATTCGACAAAAAATTGTTATTAAGGTCAGATTTGGAGATTAAATTTATTTCATCTTCAAATCTGGGCATAAATTCTACAGGGGATTTATT
>NZ_SRWZ01000008.1 GCF_004804355.1 Cognatitamlana onchidii | reverse complement strand
ACCTCTTACCATTCCGAACAGAGAAGTTAAGCCCATTAGCGCCGATGGTACTACACTTGTGGAAGAGTAGGTCGCTGCCTTTTTTGAATCCTCAATCTAAGCTAGATTGAGGATTTTTTTTTCACTTAAGTGAACTGGGAAGCTACCACTGTAAGGATTATCTTTTTTACCTTTATATTCTAAAAAAAATAAAGGCGCTTCTGATATGATGTATACCATTATAGATGTTGAAACCACAGGGGTAAGCAATAAGCTTACCGAAATATCTATGTTTAAATATGATGGCACCCAAGTTATCGATGAGTATACCGCTTTAATTGATCCGGGCATACTCATTCCAGAATATATTACAGCACTTACGGGTATTGATAATGGCATGGTAGCTCATGCACCCACGTTTTCTGAAATAGCCAAAGATATTTTAACTTTTACCGAAAACTGCATTTTTGTAGCCCATAATGTGAATTTCGATTATAACGCCATTCGTAATGAATTTAAGGCTGTAGGGATTTATTTTAACAGAAAAAAACTCTGTACCATCCGCTTAGCTAGAAAACTAATTCCTGGGCATAAATCGTATAGCCTAGGGAAGCTATGTAAGGCTTTAAATATACCTATTGTTGGTCGACACCGCGCAAGGGGAGACGCGGAGGCTACTGTTATTTTGTTTGAGATGCTGCTCAATACAACCAATGCTGAAACCGTGTTTAGCGACTTCTTAAAAAAATCATCTAAAGAAGCCACATTGCCTTCGCATTTACCGACTTCGGTTTTTAATATTCTACCCAACACGCCTGGGGTGTATTATTTTAAAAATAAAAAGGGGAAAATTATTTATGTGGGAAAAGCTAAAGACATAAAAAAACGTGTACTTAGTCATTTTTATAGTAAGACGAAGAAATCTTTGGCGATGTGCCGAGAAACAGCCGATATCGATTTTGAACTTTCGGGGTCTGAATTGATTGCGCTACTGATGGAGGATGCTGCGATAAAAAAACACTATCCCGAGTATAACCAAGCAGCAAAACGCTCCAAGAAGCGCTATGCTATTTTTAGTTATACCGATAGAAAAGGTATTGTACATATAGCCTATAATACGCTTAAAGCGTCACCAAACCCGGTTTTAATTTTAGATTCCATTACTGAATGTAGGCAGGAGATAGAACGTATTTGCAGCCAGTTTCAATTGTGCCCTAAATATTGCCATTTACAAGAAGCGGTTGCTAGTTGTAACCATTTTAGAATACATACCTGTAATGGGGTTTGTAAAGATGAAGAACTCCCAGAAATATATAACCAACGTGTTGTACAAGCTTTAGAAAGCCTGCAACAGTATAAAAAAGATGTTATTTTAAAACAAAAGGGACGTTATGATTATGAAGATGCTTTTATTATGATAGCACAAGGCACCTATTTGGGGTATGGTTTTATTGATAAAACAGAACAGATTAACACTACCGAAGATTTTGAAGCCTTTTTAATATGGCAGCAGGATAATAGTGATGTGCAGAAGATTATTAGGCGGGTATTGGTTGAGAAGTGAAACTGTAATAATTTAACCGTCATCGCGAGCCTTTAGCGAAGCGATCTTTTGTTGTAATCGGAAGGAACGACGTAATTTGATTATTATTTATGTTTCTTTTCATGAGATTGCTTCACTGCGTTCGCAATGACGTTATGGAGGGGAAACGTTACAATGAATCATACAAATCCTTCCACTCTGGGTTTATACTTTCTATCAGTGCTATTTTTTTGGCTCTGTTTCCAGCTTTTAATTGTTTTTCTCTGCCAATAGCATCGCCAATCATTTGAAACGTTTCGTAATACACCAATTTATTTAAGTTATAGCGTGCTGAAAACGATTTTTTATCATGCTTTTCTTTATGCTGAATGATACGCTCTTTTAAATTGGCTGTTACACCAACATAAAGTGTGGTATTGTTTTTATTGGTTAGTATGTAAATGTATCCTGGTTTCATGTTTATACATCATCGCGTTTTTACTGTCATTGCGAAGGCAGTGAAGCAATCTGTCTATGTCATGGCGAGGCACGACGCAATCTTATTATTATTTACGTTTCTCTTTTTGAGACTGCTTCGTGCCTCGCAGTGACAGGTTTTACTAAATAGTTTTTTCAGGCTCAGTAAAGTCTTTTCAGGCTCAGTAAGTAGATTATTTACAACACATATTTTTTCAATAAAATGTCGTTATTTCAAAACCATTTCAAAAACACCAATTATTTTAAAGTCATCTAAATTATCTTCTTCTAATATTATCGATTCAAAATTATTGTCATGAGATTGTGGCATTAAAATAATAGATTGGTGTTCCCAAGTATCACCATTCGAATTTTTAGTACTTGAGTATTCTTTAACCGTATATCCAGAACCAAAATCATTATCTTGAATTTCAGTAGATTGAGCTAATACTATTCTGCCATTTCTAGAACCTCCACGATATTTTTTAAACAAACAAATAGCATTATTTGGTATAATTTTATTCATTGATTCTCCAACAACGGTGCAAGCAAAATAATCTTCTGAAAAGCGAACATGTTCAGGTAATGCTATCCACTTGTTATTATCTATAGTTTGTAGCTCACTAAAATCGCCTGCTGACGCTTTAAGATTATAAAACGGAATGCTATTTTCAAATTGACTGTTTTCAATTCTAATATTTAAGGTTTCATCCTGTTTTGCGTTAGATTCATGAGGAGCTACATGTGACGCCAAATATTCTCGTAATGCCTTGTTACAAACATAGATATAGGTTCCTTTTATTCCTCTTAGTAGGATTGTTTTGTAAATATTAATTATAAATTCTTTTAATTCATTTGGATTTTTTATGGATTGTTTTCCATTAGCGTCATAATAATTTTCCTCCTTAATTATAATTTCATTTTTCTCTTTTGAATATGAAATTTCATGACCAAATATGATTCCAGAGTAATTCAAATCATATCCTTGCGTTGTGTGTATACAACCAACTTCATCAATAGCATTTGGTGAATTAACCCAATCAATATTGGTTGAGTTCCATTTAAGTTTAGTATTTTCTATTTCAATATCTAAAAGACTATCATCTTTATTAGAAATCCATTTCCAAGAATACCCAGCAATCATACGTGATAAACCAAATTCTTCATTTCTCATTTTAATTTCACTTATGAAAGAATCTATATTATCAAATAAAACAAAATCATAATTATTGTCTTTATATATTTCTTGACTTTTATCTAGATTACAATTGAGTAAATCATCAATATATTTCACATAAGAATTACCACCTTTTACTCTGAATTGAGATTCTAAGTACTCTATTTTTGTGTCATTTCTTAATTTAAGATTATCAAAATCTTTTTTCAAAACATCGGAAGGTTTTATAGATTGACCTTCATCATAAAACAATATTGATTTTGTGCATTGTAAACCTATCCAATGCAATTCGGTTCCTGTAAACTTATCTAAATTAAGTTTGGCATTAATTTTATCAAAAGCTCCAAAATAAGCTCCTAAATTGACTCTTCTTCTCAATCTATGAGATTCATCAACAATAACTATGTCAAAATGAGATTTTGCAAGTTCAGCAGGACCTATTACCATACTTGCTTTTAGTCCTTTGATATTTTTGAAAACTTTTTTTAAGGTGTTTCTAAGCGAAGACATCGGCACAACTAATGCCATTTTAGGTTTTGGATATTTTTCTTTGAGTTTGTCTATTTTAAATTTTAGTTCCATTTCATCTTCACCAAAATCTCTAAAATTAAAATCACTATTCTCAGAATTTAAAAGTTTAAATAAAAATACAGCTAGGATGGTTTTTCCAGTACCAGCTCCACCTTCAATTATAGTATTATGTATTTTATCATTTAATAAATTATCTATAACCAAGTAAAGTCCCCTTTTTTGCTCTTCAGTTAAACTTTTATAAGGGGAATATTTAAATAAATCTGAATTATCGATATATCCCAAAGAATGTTTTGCAACGCCTTCTTTTCGTAATCCATCCCAGATGTTTTTAAAAACATCCCAATAAATTTCTGTTTTCTGGTAATAATTATGGTTTGCTATTCCTAAATTTCCATTGAGTAACTTATATTCTCCATCTCCCGAGATGTATTTAATAAGTAAGGATTCAATATCAAGGGTGGCAGATTTATTAAATTTTTGACTACTTATTAGTCTGAATGTAGTTAACTTGTTTTTTTTATTATTCTTTAAATGCGTTTTTAGCCTATTCGTCGCATCAGTAGTTTCACCAACATATGCTTCCTTAATTATCTCATCACTTAATAAATATACAATAGGCCAAAGGTTATTGGCATAATGATTATCTAATGCTTCTATATTTGAAATATCAAAATTATGTCTTTCAATTTTGAAAGCCTGATTACCCATTATAGTTGATTATATTTCTTTGCTGAACCTTTAGATTTAGCAACTGTATATTTCTCGCCGTTAAGTTTTATTTTATTCTTTATAATTTCAAGAACATCCAAATCATGCTTTTCTGCTAAAAGAAGTGCAAAAGAAAAAACGTCAGCTAATTCTTCTTTTAATTTTTCTTTATCTACATCCTCATTTGATTTCCATAAAAATAACTCATTTAATTCAGCGGCTTCAATCGAAATAGCTAATGCTAAATCTTTCGAATTATGAAATTGCTTCCATTCTCTTTCATCTCTAAATTTGATAAGCAAATCTGTTACTATTCTGAAATCACTCATTTAAAAAAGTTTAAATATTAATCATTTTTCTGATTTAATTATAAAAATAAAAATCTTCATCATAATAGTAGCACTTTTTTAAATTATTTACGTCATCGCGAGCTTTTAGCGAAGCGATCTGTTTATTGTTTATAGAGACTGCTTCGTACCTCGCAATGACGTGCACCCGCGGTTTTTATTTTTTTATAAAAACCCGCTCAAATAAATAGGCAATATTAGTATCTTCATTTTTTAAATTGTAAGTATTTAATGACTGAGAATAGGGAGCTGGATTTGGCGTGGGCGTTTGTGAATAATACGAACCGCTCGATTTTTTTGACGGGTAAGGCGGGAACGGGGAAGACGACGTTTTTGCACCGTTTGAAGATGCATAGTTTAAAACGCCTTGTGGTGGTGGCGCCTACGGGTGTGGCGGCGATTAATGCGAAGGGGGTGACCATACATTCGTTTTTTCAGATGCCTTTTGGCCCTATTTTACCGGATACCGATTTGAATGCCAACAAGGGTTTTAACCGTAAGTTTAGCAAGACCAAGATTAATATTATAAAGAGCATGGACCTGCTGGTTATTGACGAAATTAGTATGGTGCGAGCCGATTTGCTGGATGGGATTGATCGCACCTTACGCCGTTTTAGAAACCGTAACAAGGTGTTTGGGGGTGGGCAGGTATTAATGATTGGCGATTTACAACAGCTTAGCCCCGTGATTAAAGAGCAGGAGTGGGACTTGTTGAAGCATGTGTATGCTAATGGTTTCTTTTTTAGTAGTAAGGCGTTTGCTGAATGTAACGCGATTACTATTGAGTTGAAACATATATATAGGCAGGAAAACCCTAAGTTTATTGATATTTTAAATGCCATTAGAACTAATACATTAACGGATGTTGCCGCTGCGGACTTAAACAAACGGTTTATTCCAGATTTTACCCCCGAGCCTGATGCCGGCTATATTAGTTTAACAACGCATAATAACAAAGCGGAGGCTGTAAATAAAGCGGAGTTGGGGAAATTAACTACTAAACCTTATACGTATAATGCTGAGATTGATGGCAAATTCCCCGAGTATGCGTACCCAAATGATGCGCATTTGGAGTTGAAGGTGGGCGCTCAAGTGATGTTTGTAAAAAATGATAGCGATCCTGCGAAACGCTATTTTAACGGGAAGATTGGAAAAGTGATTTTATTGAATCGAGACGAAGTGGTGGTGCATTGTCCTGACGATGATTTTAATATTAATGTAACACCCGAAATTTGGGAGAATATTACCTATAGTGTAGACCCTGAAACCAAAGCAATTACGGAGGAGAAAATAGGGAGTTATACCCAAATGCCGTTGCGTTTGGCGTGGAGTATTACCATACATAAAAGCCAGGGCTTAACTTTTGAAAAAGCCATTATTGATGCTGCTGGTGCGTTTGCGCATGGGCAAACTTACGTAGCGCTGAGTAGATGTAAATCTCTAGAAGGACTGGTGCTTAAAAGTAAGATACATTCTAGCCAGATTATTAGTGATGGGAATGTGAGGCAGTTTAATGAACAAGCAGAGGAGCATTCGCCAGATAAGAAAGTTTTAGAGGATTCGCGGACGCAGTTTCAGTTGGATTTGATTGCGGAGGTGTTTGATTTTTATGGGTTTTTATATCCGTTAAATAGAATTTTAGATGTGTATTATAAAAATAGAACCGTAGTTGAAGGGAAGATTGAAGAGACGTTTTTACCTATTAAAGATATGGTTACCAATTTTTTAAAAGTGGCGAATGGGTTTAACGCCCAGTTAAAACAACTTGCTGAAGCTGATGGTTTACCAGAAGCAAGTGCAACGATACAGGAACGATTTAAAAAGGGCATTACCTATTTTAAAACGGAGACCGATACTAAGATTTTAGCGCCTTTAAAAACCTTTGCATTTACTACCGATAACCAAGCGGTTGGTGGTGACATTACAAAAAACTTAGATGCTTTCGAAGACTTACTAACTGTAAAAGTGCTTTATTTTAAAGGTTTAACGGATGGTTTTAGCGCGAAGCAATTTTTAGAATTGCGGGCTAAATCTGTGTTTTCTGGTAAAGAAAAGCCTAAGAAACCTAGAAAGGCGGTTATTGAGGGCACAAGTAATGTGGAGTTGTTTGAGAAGCTAAGGATTTTACGGAATGATATAGCAGCGGAAAAAGGTCTGGTGCATTTTCAGATATTTACGCAAAAGTCACTTTATGAAATGTGTGAAACCTTGCCAACGAATAAGGCAGAATTGCTTGAAGTAAATGGTATGGGCAAAACCCGAGTGGAGAAATATGGGGCTGCTATTTTAAAAGTGATTCGCGCGTATTGTGAGGAACACGATATTGAAACATCCGCCGAAGCGGAAATTTTTGATACGCCTAAAAAGCCTAAGCGCCAAAAGGGTGATACTAAAAAGGAATCGTTAGCCTTGTTTCAATCGGGGAAATCGGTACAGGAGATTGCAGATTCTAGGGAACTAAATGCTAATACTATTATAACTCATTTAGCGAGTTTTATGGCGTCTGGAGAGGTGACAATTACCGATTTGATGCCTGATACGCATTATGAGGAACTAAAGCGTTTAATTCCCAAAAAAACATTTGAAAACTTATCGGACTTAAAGCATCAACTAGATGAAAAGTATAGCTATGCCGAAATACGGTTAGTACTTGATGCGTTAAAAAGATAAACCAGCTTAAATGAGGTGTGTAAGGATTTGTATGGACTAAGACTAATAAACGGTTGCCTTTAATATTTAAATTATTTAATTAAATTAGTGTCCATGAATGTAATCATCCAATCTACACTTAAAACACTTCAGAAATCTCAGATATTATTAGACAATCTATGTAATGAACAATTATGTGATACTTCAGTGTCACCTTATTATTCAAGTATTGGCTCTCATATGCGGCATATTCTAGATTTTTACGACTGCATTTTTAAAATGGATGACGAGAATAGAGTAGATTTAACTGCAAGAAGCCGGAATAAGCATGTGGAAACCGATTGTAGATGTGCACAGGAGTATTTAAATGAGATTACTGCTAAACTTAGGGTAACAGCTTTTAAAATAGATGAAGCCATTATAGTTAGGGATGATTTGGGCTTAGGAAAAACAGATATTACTTATACTTACGGAGCTTTATTGGCGCAGGCTAATAGCCATACGATTCATCATTATGCCATTATTAACTATATTTTTGATAGTTTAGGTATTGTAGTTCAAGATGATGAATTTGGGTATAATCCAACAACACCAAAGGAGGTTTCCTCTAAGTAAAAACTACTTTTTTTTGAACATACTATTCATAATGGTTCTAATGCCTTTGAACATCATAATTACTGCCATGGCAGAAATTGCACACCCAATAACTAATAGCGGAATATAAAGTTTGTCATCTGGCTTGCTAAAGGCAAAGCTCAGCAGAATAGGTCCCATAAAAAGACTGAGTAATGCAAATACTAGAGTTTTTATCCCTTTAAAGAGTATTTTTTTGTCGGTCTTATTTTCTTGTGTCATTATTATAATTTTTAATAGCGTTTCTAACGCTTTTATACTGGTTCAATAATTCAAGCGCTTTATCTTCTGATACTTGAATTTCTTTCATAATCATTTTAGCACCTCTATCAACTAGTTTGTTGTTACTTAGTTGCATATCTACCATTTTGTTGCCTTTAACATGCCCAAGTTGAATCATGGTCGATGTTGTTATCATATTGAGAACAAGCTTTTGAGCGGTGCCAGCTTTCATTCTCGAACTCCCTGTTACAAATTCAGGACCTACAACAACCTCTATGGGGTATTGGGATACCTTAGCTAACGGACTGTTTAAATTACAGGTAATACAACCCGTAACAATATTATTCTCATTACATTTTTCAAGTGCTGAAATAACATAAGGCGTAGTTCCAGAAGCAGCAATACCTACAACAACATCTTTTGAAGTAATATGATATTTCTGCAAATCTTCCCAACCTTGAGTGGTAGAATCTTCTGCAAATTCTACAGCTTTTCTTATGGCAGAATCTCCTCCTGCAATAAGGCCAATAACTAAGTTGTGAGAAACACCAAAGGTTGGTGGGCATTCTGAAGCATCTACGATACCTAAACGTCCGCTAGTACCTGCGCCCATATAAAATAGGCGACCACCATTTTTGAGTTTATCAACAATTTGATGCACTAATGCTTCAATACTTGGTAACTCTTTTTTAACAGCATCGGGAACTGTTTTGTCCTCTTTGTTTATGTTTTGGAGTAATTCTGAAACAGACATGTTTTCCAGATGGCTGTAGTAAGAATCTTGTTCGGTGGTTTTAATGAAACTCATGATCCAAAAATACACAAAATTTTGAGGTAACTATCTTTTTTAGTTAGGTTCCTCATAGCTATTTATAGAGCAGTAGTTTAAGATGTTAAAACTTCTTAAAAGCGCTAAAATTATTGAACGGTATAGTTATATACATCGGTCTCAGTAACTCTAAAATAGCCTAGTGGATAATTATCTGGATTTGTTTGGTTTACACAATTACCTCTTACTGTAGCAGGTTGTGTTTCAAAAGGGCCACCGGAGTTATCAGCTGTTTGCTGAAGTAGAATGTTTGTAAAATCATATGTTCTACGGCTAATCCCCGAATTTGTTACCACCAGTTCGTCACCAGACTTTAAGTCTTCATCAGAATAGAATCCGAATATTTCATTACCATCTGTAAATTCATCGTCGTATACTTCTAAAGTTAATAGGCTTCTATTAGTGACTAAAAATTCAAATAAGTAGAAATTTTCAACTCCAGCTGGGTCCGTGTAATAAAACTTTAGTTCAATATCCTCGCCAGAAAAGCCACCATCATTTTTTTGTTCCACCCTGTCGATAGGAACCACAGATTGCATCGTTTCTGTCCCAACATAAGTTTCATTATTATAAACGATGCTGAGATTGAATACGCCACCAATTTCTGGAATGAAGTTATCGTTTTTATATAAACCAGAATTATTTTCTTCAATAAAGTTAAAGGTATTATTCTTATCATCTGTTACTGTAACCTGTGCTCCACTTGCAGGGGGAATGTCATTATCGAAAAAAGGAGCCGTTTGCGTTAGTTTAATAACTTGAGAGCTGCCATCGGTTCCTTTAATCCATCTTAAGGAAGCATCTATAACCAATCTTGGTTGCGCCGTATCAAGGTCTACGTCAATCACATCTTCACAAGATGTAACGAGGAGTAAACCTATCAATAATATATGGGCTATTTTTCTCATAAAACTATAGTTTGAAATTATATGAAATAGAGGGTACAATACCAAATATGGATAACCTCAGGGCTTCATTCATACCTGTTTCTTGATTTTGGGCAAAGGAAATGGAAGCAGCATTTCTTCTATTGTAGACATTATAAATACCGAAAACCCAATAACTTTGCCATCCCGTTTTTTTCTTGGGTTTAGGTGTATAGTTTAAAGCAATATCCAATCTATGATAGGCAGGTAATCTACTGGCATTTCTGCTTCCAAAGTTGGGTACTCTAAGGCCATTATATTCGAATTGCCCATTGGGGAAGTTTGCCGGTTGCCCAGTTTGAAACAGGAAGTTTGTATTTAATTTCCATTTATCATTAAAGTCATAACTGCCGGTAAAGGATATGTCATGCGTTTTATCGAAGGCTGCACGGTACCATTGCCCATTATTTATACCTGTTTCATTAGGTGTTCTTCCTGGAGTTTGTTGTTCGGCTTTCGATAAGGTATAGGCTACCCAACCCTTAAAACGCCCTTCATTTTTTCTTAATAACATTTCCAAACCGTAGGAACGCATGCGCCCATTTAAAATAACTTGTTCAATAGCATTATTCGCAATTAAATCGGCACCATCTATATAGTCTATTCTATTTTGAACGTTTTTATAAAAAGTCTCTAACTCTAAAGAGTATTTGTTGTTACTAAAATTTTTAAAATATCCTACAGCATATTGATCCAGTAGTTGCGGTTTAATATACTTTCCACTGGGTGTCCAAATATCTAAGGGGGTAGGCGAATTTGTGTTTGATAATAAATGTAAGTATTGGCTCATTCTATTATAGCTTGCTTTTACTGAGCTTTCTGAATTGAGCTGATAAGACACTGCTGCACGCGGTTCTAAGTTTGAAAAGCTAGCGATAACATCACTTCTTTTAAAAGTTTCAACCCCAATAGGATCGGCTTTTTCATAAATCTGAAAGTCATCATTAAATAGTACCGCCTGGTCGTTGGTATAAATATTCAATTCATCTTGTCCCAACCTATGGAAGGTACTAAAACGTAAACCATAGGATAGCGCTATTTTGTCCGATAGATTATGTTCTACATCAATATAAAGAGCATTTTCAAAAGCATATTTATCCGTAAGCTTAAATGGGTTAATACCAGATGTTGGGGTAGTAGGTTTAATATCACCAGGATTAAACTTGTGATAAATACTGTTTACCCCATATTGTAGTTTTATTTTTTGACTAATGTAATGCTTTAGGTCATATTTAAGATTAAAATTACGTATTCCAGACATCCAATCAAATTCAACGAAGTTTAATTTTAAATCGTAGTCATAATCAGAATAAATTAATGAAAGGTTTGAGAATAGCTTATCGGAAAACAAATGGTTCCATCTAAAGTTAAAAACGGCATTTCCATAAGAGTTCTCAAAGCTATCTTGAATTCTAAACACGTCTCTACCGAAATATCCCGATAAGTAAATGTTGTTTCTCTCATTAAGTTTGTAGCTTAATTTTGTGTTTAAATCGTAAAAATAGGCAATACTGGAGATGTCAAAAATTGGTAAAAACAAATGGGCATAACTCGATCTTCCTCCCAATAAGAAGGAGCCTTTTTCTTTTTTAATGGGGCCTTCTAATAATAATCTGCTAGAGACTAACCCAATGCCGCCATTCATTCGGAATTTTCTATTATTTCCTTCTTTCTGGTAAATATCTAAAACGGACGACACTCTACCACCATATCTAGCAGGGATTCCTCCTTTATATAACTTTAAGTCTTTAATAGCATCTGGATTAAATACCGAGAAGAAACCAAAAAGATGAGATGAATTGTAAATAGTAGCTTCATCAAGCAAAATTAAGTTTTGGTCGGCTGCACCCCCCCTTACATTAAACCCCGAAGCACCTTCGCCTGCCGTGGTAACACCAGGTAAAAGGGTAATCGCTTTTATGATATCGGCTTCTCCTAGTACCACAGGAATTTCTTTTATAGTACTAGCGCTTAGCTTATTCACACTCATTTGAGGTTTCTTTATATTGAGACGTTCAACATCTTCAGTAATAACAACCGCGTCTAAGCTTTCAACGGCTTCAGATAAGCTAAAGTTTTTTACAATATTACCTCTTAGTTCAATGGTTTCAGAAACAGAGGTAAACCCTAGGTAGCTTATAATCATTTTATAACTACCTTCAGGTATAGTAATAGAGTAGAAACCATATTCATTGGTAGTTGCACCTGCTTGAATCTCTGGAAAGATAATATTTACACCAATTAAAGTTTCATTACTTTGCTCTTCTGAGATGGTACCGCTTATAGTGTATTTTTCTTGAGCACTGGTAAATAGCCCACAGCATAATGCCATTACAAGCCAGCCATAAAAGTTTTTCATGCAATTATTTTTCTTTTATTAAGCCTTGGTTAGCTTAAGGCCATTTTCTTTTAGGTAAAAGTATGAAAAAAGCCCCCAATAGCGGGAGCTTTTATAATATAAGTAATATGAATATTCTATAGAGTTATTAAACTAGTCTATAATACTATTGAAAGTCTTGCTGGGACGCATAACATCATTAGCAAGAGATTCTTTTGGGTCATAATAACCGCCAATATTGGTAGGGCTGCCTTGAATGCTGTTAAGCTCGTTAACAATCGTATCTTCATTTTCAGCAAGTTTTTGTGCCAGCACAGAGAATTCAGCTTTCAAATCTTGGTCTTTATTTTGTTTAGCAAGTTCTTGTGCCCAATAATAGGCTAAATAAAAATGACTTCCGCGGTTATCTAATTCACCTGCTTTTCTAGAAGGGCCTTTTCGGTTTTCTAAAAGCGTTTCGGTTGCATTATCTAAAGCTTCCCCTAAAACTTTAGCTTTAGCATTATTGTTTACCTGACTAAAATGCTCTAGAGACACTGCTAAGGCTAAAAATTCACCCAAAGAATCCCAACGTAAGTGGTTTTCTTCAAGAAGCTGTTGAACGTGCTTAGGGGCAGATCCTCCGGCACCAGTTTCGAATAAGCCACCACCGTTCATTAATGGTACAATAGATAACATTTTTGCGCTAGTTCCAACTTCCAAAATAGGGAATAGGTCCGTTAAATAATCACGTAACACATTTCCTGAAACAGAGATGGTGTCAAGACCTTTAATGATACGTTCGCATGTAAATACAGTAGCATCAATAGGTGATAAGATTCTTAAATCTAATCCAGCAGTATCATGGTCTTTTAAGTATGTATTTACCTTTTTAATTAATTCGGCATCATGAGCTCTATTCTCATCTAACCAAAATACAGCAGGAGTTTCTGAAGCTCTAGCTCTAGTCACCGCTAATTTAACCCAATCCTGAACTGGTGCATCTTTAGTTTGGCACATCCTCCAAATATCACCTTCTTCAACGTTATGTTCTAAAATCGTATTGCCGTTAGCATCAATAACTTCTACGATACCATTTGAAGAGATTTCAAACGTTTTATCATGAGAACCATACTCTTCCGCTTTTTTTGCCATTAGTCCAACATTGGGAACGGTTCCCATAGTAGTTGGATCGAAAGCACCATGTTTTTTACAAAAATCGATGGTAGCAGCATAAACCCCAGCATAGCTGCTATCTGGAATCACAGCTTTGGTGTCTTGCAATTCACCTTCGGCATTCCACATTTTTCCAGATGTACGAATCATAGCAGGCATGGAAGCATCAATAATAACATCACTTGGTACATGTAAGTTGGTAATGCCTTTATCGGAATTTACCATAGCTATTGAAGGACCGTTTTTATAAGTAGCGTTTATGTCGGCTTCAATTTCTTTTCGTTTAGCTTCAGGTAATTCTTGTATACGCTCTAAAAGGTTACCCAAACCAGAGTTTACGTTAACTCCTAATTTTTCAATGGTAGCACCATGTTTACTAAATACATCTTTGAAAAACACCTTAACGGCATGACCAAAAATAATAGGGTCGCTAACTTTCATCATGGTACCCTTCATGTGCAGAGAAAACAGTATACCGTTGGCTTTAGCATCTTCAACCTGTGTTTCTAAAAAGCTTAATAACGCTTTTTTATTCATTACCGTGGCATCAATAATTTCTCCCTTAAGCAAATCAAAACTCTCTTTTAAAACTGTAGTTGTTCCATTTGCACTTGTATGTTTAATAGTTACACTTGTAGCTTCGGGAAGGGTATATGATTTTTCGTTATGAGCAAAATCACCATCTGCCATAGTTGCTACATGCGATTTAGAATTGGCTGTCCAAGCCCCCATAGCATGTGGGTTCTTTTTGGCATAGTTTTTAACTGCTTTAGGTGCACGTCTATCACTATTACCCTCTCTTAATACAGGGTTTACAGCACTTCCTTTAATTTTATCGTAGCGCTCTTTGATGTCTTTTTCTGAAGCATTTCCAGGCTCATTAGGGTAATCAGGGATTTTATATCCTAGATTTTGTAATTCTTTAATAGCCCCTTTTAATTGTGGGATGGAAGCACTAATGTTAGGTAATTTTACAATATTAGCTTCTGGTTTTTTTGCTAGCTCACCAAGAATTGTTAAATCGTCAGAAACTTGTTGTTCTTCGGTTAAAAAATCAGGGAAAACAGCCAGAATTCTAGCGGCTAAAGAAATATCTTTAGTTTCAATATTAATACCTGAAGATTTAACAAAGGCCTTAACAATTGGAAGTAGCGAACGTGTTGCTAATGCTGGAGCTTCGTCAGTTTTTGTATAAATAATTTTAGACATTCGTGTCGGTTTTTTTAAAGAATTATTAAACTACTAAATCATTCAAAAAGAAAGGCTTGAATTTTAGCGATGCGAATATACAAAATTACATGCTTATTTAGGTTCATTACTATAATGAAAGTGTTTTAACATAATAGATTTATAATAATGCTAAAAAAGTAAACTGTAGATGAGAAAAGTGTAACAAATTGATGAAGAAGTTACAAAATAACAAAAGCCATATCACTGCAGAATTTAATCTCCGTTGACATGGCTTTCTCGAAATAACTTAACGTGACCTATTTGATATGTCTACCAAATGCATTTAAAATTTTCATTTAAACTTTCGGTTCAAGTGTTGTTATTTCAATGAAACATTTTTTTGATTTTCAAAATGTATTGACTTATCATAAAAACGTTTCGTTATTGTTTTTCTTGATGCTTTTAAACCTTTATTCACTTTCGTGTCTAAATTATTAATCGCATTGCTTGCATTATTATAAAAGCTTTCGCTTTTATAATTTTTTAAGCTTTTCATTATATCATGCTATATCTGCTAACACATATACAACATTTTATAATGTCATGGTTTTTTACTTATCAACGCATACACGTGATGCAAAATAACCTCAAAAAACAATTATGTAAAGAACGTTACCTTATTTAGAAATCTTGTTAATTCGCTGTTGAGACGAAACCAACTATGACGTTGTCAGTATTTCTATTGCTAATATAGAACCAAATTTGAAAAAATCAAATTTTTCAAAGATCTAGATATTAACTAGTTATGAACTTGAGTTATTAACTTTTGTTAATAAAAAGAGCCTTGAGAATTCTCAAGGCTCTTGGCTACTGCGATTGCAGAAATATTATTATTAACGTCTACGCTCAGTAATTCTGGCTTTTTTACCAGTTAGACCTCTAAAGTAGTAAATTCTAGCTCTACGTACTTTACCACGTTTGTTAACTTCAATTTTTTGTAATGCTGGTAAGTTAATTGGGAAAATACGTTCTACACCAATAGATCCCGACATTTTTCTAATCGTAAAAGTCTCTGATGTTCCAGACCCTCTTCTTTGAATTACTGTACCTCTAAAAAACTGAGTACGTGTTTTATTACCCTCTTTAATTTCGTAATAAACAGTAATAGTGTCACCAGCAGCAAATTCTGGTAATTCTTTTCTTGTTACAAATTCGTCTTGTACAAATTTTACTAAAGATTCCATATCTTTAAATTTAATAATGATTGATTCAGAACAACATTCACGATTCTCGCCAGAGGTTAACCCGAAATTGGGTGCAAATATACATAAAAACTTAAAAGTTGAAACTTAAAAGCTTAAAAGTTTCTTTCTATTATTTTATTCATCTAGCAAATCTGGGCGACGCTCCTTAGTTCGTTTATAAGCTTGTTCTTCACGCCATTTTTCTATTTTGGGAAAATTTCCGCTAAAAAGTAATTCTGGAACTTTCATGCCTTTGTAGTCTCTTGGTTTTGTGTAAATAGGAGGGGCTAATAAATTGTCTTGAAAAGAATCGGTTAGGGCAGAGGTTTCATTACCCAGTACCCCAGGGATGAGTCTAATGACTGCATCACATAATACCGCAGCTCCCAATTCACCGCCTGACAAAACATAATCTCCAATAGAGATTTCTTTTGTTATAAAATGGTCTCGTACCCGTTGATCCACACCTTTATAATGGCCACAAAGAATAATTATATTTTCTTTTAATGATAATTGATTAGCGATACCTTGGTTTAAAGTTTCGCCATCGGGTGTCATATAAATTACCTCGTCGTAATGGCGCTTAGCTTTTAATGCCGAGATGCATTTATCTATGGGTTCTACCATCATAACCATACCGGCACCACCACCAAATTGCGTGTCGTCAATAGATTTATATTTATCCGTGGTGTAATCGCGTAAATTATGAAAGTGAATATCTACCAAGCCAGCTTCAATAGCACGCTTTAAAATAGAGGCTTCAAAAGGACTTTTTAAGAGTTCTGGAAGTACAGTAATAATATCTATGCGCATAAAGACAATTTAATGCCGCAAAGATAGATGAATTGTTTGGGAAGTAATCACCGTAATTATTTTTAGTAACTATTGTTATCTTAAAAAGAAACAAGGGCACATCTATGCCCTTGTTGTTAATGTACTTTATTTTACCTCCTCAGCGTCTGAGGGGTACCATTCTCCTGCAAACCAAGGTTCCAAAGGCCCATAGAGCCTAAAAATGGTATTCCAGCCTTTACCAGGAATGGTTTGAATCCAATTTTGCTCAAAGCCTTTAACCGGCTCTGGACCAATATAGATGTCCCAACTACCATCTTCATTTTGAACTAATCCGTTTTTATTATTATCGATGCCAGGGAATTGTTGGTCGGTTTGTAGCATCGAGCGTGTTTGATTGTCGTAAATCGTAAAGGACCAAAAGTCTTTCATAGGAGGGTTGGTAGGCACATGAAATTTATATGTTTTACTGCCATCAAATGTATTACCATCTTTGTCGGAATAAGCAATGGCATATTGAGAGCCTTTCCCAATGATTTTCATTGACATGGCTGGCGTAATCCCCGTCGCATAGAAATGAAATGCGCTGCGGGCATCTAATAATCGAACACCTTCATGCTCGAATAAATAACTTTTGTATGCCAGTGGATTTAGCCATTGTGTATTTGGAAACTTATAGAGGTATTCACTTCTTGGTTTAGCCATTTGTGTTCGTACAATGGCACTACCAATTTTTGAAGCTTCTTTTAATATGTTTCGCATTCTTTCGTCTGGATTGAAATCTTCTCCTTTTTTTATGCCAATAGCTGCAAGGCTTCCTAATATTTCGGCATTCTCTCCAATGGCAGGCTCAGCTTGAATAACATCATTGATTTCATCATAAATTCTTTCGTCCATTTTATGAATTGTGTTAAATGTTTTACCAGAAACATTTACAAAATTCATTTTAGGAGGATTATCCTTTTGAGAGAGCGGATATATTTTAAAGGTGTTTTTTGTAGCTAAAACAGCTGGCTGTGGATCGCCGTCTTTTTGAAAACCTCTCCAAATAACCCAGTGGCCGTAAGTTTGAGCTTGGGATACAAAGTAGCCATCGGGAATATTACCCTTGTAGTTTGGCGGTAGAATAAGGAATTTTCCACCTTTAGAACGATCTGGTCCGAGTCTTCCAAAATCTGCTACATATTTGAAGTAATGGTCATCAATAATACCTAATACATCCGGTGGGGTTTCTATAACCATAGGCTCATTACCAAGTTCTAACCATGAGGTCATATAAACGGATGTGGTATTAGCGGTTAAAAATAATGCCTTAGAATCCATAAGCTCTTCGAAAATTAAGGCTGTGGAATTGGCTGGGCCAAAAGATAAAATGCCTTTTTTCATGGCTTCCATTGAGGCTATGTGAATGCCTTTTGTATAAGCATCTATGGCATTTACTAAATCGAGATAGTCATAGACCTTTTCTGCCGTTTTAGGTTCGGGAACGCCGTCAAAGAAATTAAGCTCTCCCAATTGTTTGGATATAATGTTATTTGGACTTTTAATGCCATCAGGAATGTCTGTAGTCATTTTCATTTTTTTCACAACAGGAGTGGCCTCAATACTTTGACCTTCTGGCGCATCTGCTTTTTCGCTGCAGTTAAAAAAAACAATCCCCGATAGGATTAGACTAAAAAAGGTTTTTTTATTCTTCATATTTTGCTGTATGTATTTTTATTAAACGTGATTTATGTAAATTAATGCGACTCTAAATTTCAATATAAAACTAGAAAAAAATGTAGTAATGCATATGGCTTACGAATATATGGTATTATTTTTTGCTATCGGTTTTCGTTATTTGTTGGTTTTGCCCTGTTAAATGGTCTATAATTTTATTTAATGGCGATTTGTCTTCAGGCTTTAATTGGCTTGGTACCGTCGTTAAACTACCATCTCTTGCAGCTACATAGCTTGGCGAGAGTATTTCGACACCCGCATCGTTAAAAACCGTTAAAATGTTTTTATGCATTTCAGAATATATAAGTGGCATTTTTTTTGGTTGGAGTGTGTAGGCATTAAGTTCATAAGACACATAATAATCATCTAAACTTGTTTGTAATACAAACGGAGCAGGTTCTTTTTCAATCATTGGAGTATTTGAGGCTGCTTTTAGTAATAGCTTGTTGGCTGTTTCCCATGGCAGGTCATAACCCAGTGTAATGGTTGTATGAAGGATTAAAATTTTATTCTCCTCATTCGAATAATTGACTATGGTACCAACCAAAATTTTAGCATTGGGAATAGTGACATCTTCTTGTTTCGTGGTTCTCAATCGTGTTACCAGAATAGTTTTTTCAATAACGTCCCCTACTATATTGTCTACCATGACACGGTCTCCTAATTGAAATGGGCGCATGTAAGTAATCACAATGCCTGCAATAATATTAGCAATGGCCGATGTAGAACCAAAGGATATTAATGCACCAATAAAAATAGAAACACCTTGAAAAGCAGAGGATCCGGATCCAGGTAGATAGGGAAATATTAAAATTAAAGCCAAGGCATAAATTAAAAGACCTAAAATTTTTCCGGTAGGTCTTGCCCAATCTTTATGGAAATTTTTAATTGTAAAATGTTCGCGTTCCACATCTTTAGCAATTTCATTGATAACACGAACTACATATCTTGCAACATAAGCAATAATTAAAATAAAGAAAAGCGATGGAATAAAATCTATAAACCCGAAAAAGATAAATTTAACTGGTTTGGCAATGTATCCATAAAATAATTTCACCACATTTTCAGCCCAAGGAAAAAAGCTAAACATAAATGGGGCATAAAAAAATAAGGAAATAATTATAATTGCTATTCGAGCAATTTTTGATAGAAAAACAAAAATGTTGGCCGTATCTCTTGGTATAAAATACTTTAGAATATTTTTCTTCTTCTTTAAAAAGTTGCGTTCTACTTTTGATAGTCTCACATCAATTTTCTTAAAAAACCAATTGATGAGTTTAATGTATACAATTAGTAGTATTAAAGAACCTAAGAAGTAAGCTATCCTCATAGCCCATTCTTTTGGACTTAAACCTTTTTCTTGGTTTAAGGCCTTTACTATAGCTTGTAACCTCATTTCGGCCAAGGCTTCAATATTTGTATCAGCTGTTTCAGCATCTTGAGAGGTTGTTATTAATGCAAATTGGTTATTCAACATGATTTTTGAAAAACCCTTATCATGTTGCAGCCAGAGGCTGTCTGTTAAAGGATTGTAAGTTTTGGTGAGCCGTTCTAGTCTTGCCGATGCTTCTTGCGCTCTTACTTCTAGCGGATAGTTTAAAACATTTGATTGTAAAAAGAACAGGGTGTCTTTATGCAAGATTACTGGTGTAGTTTTTACATGTTTTGTGTTCAAGGTGTCCTGGGCACCAACTAAAAAAGGGAGTATTAACAGAAGGGAAACAATTCTTTTTATTGGCATAGTTTAAATTAATTGGTGGGTGAAATTGAACCTCTATTTCAGAATGACCTACAAAAGCTTTACCAGATATAGTAGTCTTCAGTAAGCTCTAAGATATGAATTTTTAGATTTTTGTTCATTAAATTCTATTTGGTTTAGGTAACAGGTGTTTTTTAGTTTCGAATTAATTATAAACTATTATTATGGTTTCCATAAAAAATATAAATAAAAATTTATGAAAAATAAGTGTTAAGTTTACATAGAAGATTAAGACTTAGTTAAAAAGATTAAGCAAGTTCATTAGTTGAGTTGGTTGTGAATAGTTAAAATCCATGATTTATCATGGATTTTAACTAAAAAAGACCTTGATGAAAGGCCTTTTGATAATGTTTAATTGACAGTCTGCGATTATTTATTTCGCAATTTTTTAACGCCAAAAGCAGCGGCAGCTAAAACTAAGATGCTTAAACCTCCATCTAATGGGATCGAGGCGCCTCTTGTGCCCGTTCTACCATTTGGGTTATTATTACTTCCTTGATTTCCAAATGGCATGTTTCCAACACCGTTACCATTATTTCCTTCTCCAGCTTTTCCATTGTTTCCATTGTTGTTGACATTCGCAGAATGCACTATGGATGCACCATTATCTGAACCTAGGCCTTGACCCTGAGCATTAATGTTTAATGAAAACATCAAAGTAGCTGTGAATATAGTTAATGTTTTAAAATTAAATCTTCCCCTCATGTTTTTTGTTGGTTTTATTATTAATAAAACAATATCGTTGTTGCCTTTTTAAATTTAAAATAAAGTCGACTAAGTTATGTTTTTTTTCTTTAAATGGTTAGTTATTAGTTGATTATGATTGGTTTTTTTTCATGATAAAATTTATTTTTTGGATTTCTTGAAAGTATCAAACTCAGATTCGTTATCAGGTTTAGGAAAACTGTTGTTGCTTTTGTTCGTGTCGGCAAATTCTAAATTAGGATCAAGGTTTACCTGTATTACCTCTTTTTCTTTTATAAATGTTTTTGTAATCTCATATTCATTTTTACGCCAAATTTCGGCTGGAAGTCTATCAATTTCTTTGGTTCCATCTTTAAATAACCACTCAATAACAACTGGCATAACAAGCCCGCCTTTATTTTTTATTTTTACTTCGTAAATCTGTTTTCCAGAAAGTGCTTTGCGCATTTCCGTGTCGTCTAATCTTGAAAGGAACTGCCCATAAGCACGATCGGGAGTGGTTATCATATTAATCATTTCTGGCCCATTGGAAAAATCGGTCTCTTCTTTATTGACAGTGGCTTGGTCGTTACCCACTTTAATCTGATCTGTACTTTTTTGCTCTTCAATATTGGTGGTTTCTTCATTAATTTGAAACCATTTCACTTGACTTATCTCCAGGTCAACATGGTCGGTGGTAAAAAACCAACCTCTATAAAACCAATCTAAGTCCGCAGCCGTGGCATCCTCCAGTGTTCTAAAAAAATCTGCTGGATTAGGATGTTTGTACTTCCAGCGATTGGCATATTCTTTAAAGGCTTCATCGAATAACTCTTTTCCAATGATGGAGTTTCTAAGCATTTGTAATCCAACAGTTGGTTTGTAATAGAAGTTATAACCGAATTGGTTAAATAAATCATTGTCGGAAGTTGTCATGATGGGGCGTATAACATTTTTATCACCGCTCATAAAAGGAACAACCGTTTCTGGAGTTACGCTATTAAATCCAGGATAACGTTCGGCAATGGTTCTTTGGTGTAAAAAAGTATTTAGACCTTCATCCATCCACATCCATTTGCGTTCATCAGAACTCACAATCATGGGAAACCAATTGTGTCCAACTTCATGAATTATGGTACTAATCACCTGTTGCTTGGCGCGGTCTGATATTTTACCATTTATGGGGCGTCCTCCGTTAAAACTAATCATGGGGAATTCGATACCTACGTTAGATGTGTTTACGGAAATAGCCACGGGGTACGGGTATTCAAAGGTAGCTTCAGAGTAAACTTCTAAAGCTTGCTTTATGGCTTTGGTTGATTCCTCGCTCCAAACAGGTAAACCTTCTTTAGGATAAAACGACATAGCCATAACAGTATGTGTGGGTAGTTTAACTGCCTGGGCATCCCATAAAAACTTTCTTGAAGATGCAAATGAAAAGTCTCTTACATTTTCAGCTCTAAATTTCCAAGTTTTAACACCTTTTGCTTTCGTTTTTTCATTTTCAATAGCTTCGTCTTGGGTAATAATCATAACAGGTTTTTCAAAAGAAAGGTTTGCTTGATCGAGTCGTTTTAGTTGCGTTTTGTTAAGAACTTCCTTGCTATTTTGTAAACGGCCAGTAGCCGCAATAATGTGATCTTTTGGAACTGTAATTTCGACCTCATAGTTACCAAACTCTAAAGCAAATTCTCCTAATTTTTGAAATTGTTGATTTTGCCAACCTTCGGTATCATTATAAACTGCCATTCTAGGGAACCAGTGGGCCACTAGATAAACCCGATTGTCATCCTCTGGGAAGTATTCGTAACCTTCTCTTGAGAGTCTGAAAAGACTTCTGTCCGTAATAGGGTAAGACCAAGCTATGGAGAGCGTAGTGGATGCACCAGATTTAAGAACTTCGCTAAGTTTAACCTTCATCAAGGTATTGTTTACATGCGTTTTTAAATTCTCTTGTCTATTATTTTTTACATAGTCTATACTATATCCAGCTGGAAAGTCTAATGCTCTAGTTAAAAACTGCATTTGTCTTGTATTTATTGAGTCTTTCATTTGATTTCTAAAATCCCCAAAATCTTCATTTCCATTTTTATTAACGTTTTGATCTAGTTGGATCCATACATAGGTCAAATCGTCTGGCGAGTTGTTGTAGTAAGTAATAGTTTCCTCGCCTTTAAGTACATTCGTTATTTCATTAATGCTTGCTTTTATTTTGTAGTCGGCTCTTTGTTGCCAATAAGCCTTACTTGGCGCTCCGCTTGCGGTTCTGTAATTATTAGGCGGAGTAATCATGCGGTCTATTGGTTCAAACTTTCCTTGCCAAGGTTTGGTTTGGGCGTTTAAAAAAGAAAAATAAAAGAGAGTGACGGTTAAGAAAAAAATCCGTTGCATGCGTTAATCATTTGAGTTAGTCATGCACAAGATACTAAATATTAGTAGGTTTTATTGTTAAATTCGTGATATGTGTTATGCAAAGATTATCAATTTTTAAAATCTCATAAATCGTCTATAATTAGTTGGTTTAAGTAGATGGGTTCTGTATTTTTGCTTGCTTAATATTGTGATTAACAGCTTTAAAAAAGCACAAAAATATAAGTAGAATGAGCGAAAAGAAAAAGAAAGTGGTTACGTTTGATGTTTTAATTGAAATACCTAAGGGGAGTAGAAACAAATACGAGTATGATTTTGCATTGCATAAAATTAGATTTGATAGAATGTTGTTCTCTTCCATGATGTATCCTGGTGATTATGGTTTTATTCCTGAAACTTTGGCATTAGACCAAGATCCCTTGGATGTTCTAGTACTGGGGCATCAACCAACGTATCCCATGGTGGTTATGGAAGTGAGGCCTATTGGCGTTTTTTACATGACTGATGAAAAAGGTCCTGACGAAAAAGTAATTTGTGTGCCTGTATCAGATCCTATTTGGAGTAAGAAAGAAGATATTTCCGATTTAAACCCTCACAGGCTTAAGGAAATAGAACATTTCTTTCAGGTTTATAAGGATTTAGAAAGAAAAAAAGTAGATACTGGAGGTTGGGGTAATGCCGATGCTGCTGTTAAAATCTACCATGAATGTGTTAACAGATACAACGAAAGTGAACACAAAAAGAAGCGTACGTTTACAATTTAAAAACAACTTAAAGTACAGTTATATTTGAAAGACCATCTTATAAATTAAGATGGTTTTTTTTATACTATTTCTATTTGTTTTGTAGTGCGAATTAATAAGCGTATTCAAATCTAAATGCCAAAAAATATCAGCTTACAAGCTGAGGGCTAAGAATTTTTTTGTCGTTTTGCAAGACAAAAACTAACATAAATCATAGTATTAAAAATATTATAATTTATAAGGGTTTTCAATGCGTAATCTTTAATTATTAAGGGTTTTTTTTATCACATTAATTTCCATACTTTTGGTTGCGAAATTAATTTAAACTAATTATTGAAATATGGAATTACTAGTAAAATTCTTGCCACTCTTTGGTGTTTTGGCATTGGCGTTTGTATTTATTAAAAGTGCATGGGTATCTAAACAAGATGAGGGTGACGAAAAAATGAAGCGCATAGCAAAAAATATAGCCGATGGGGCTATGTCTTTCTTAAAAGCTGAATACAAAATTCTTTCTGTCTTTGTAATTGCAGTGGCTATTTTACTTTATTTTAAAGGAAGTTCAGAAGCCGGGTCTAATGGTATGGTTGCCGTATCGTTTATTGTTGGTGCTATATGTTCGGCCTTAGCTGGATTTATAGGTATGAAAGTAGCCACCAAGGCCAATGTACGAACTACTAGTGCTGCAAGATCATCTTTAGGTAAAGCCTTAGAGGTTGCTTTTGCAGGTGGTGCTGTAATGGGACTGGGTGTTGTTGGACTTGGTGTTTTAGGATTGAGTGGTTTATTCATGATTTACAGTGAAATGGGCTGGGGGCTTAATGAAGTTCTTAATGTACTTTCAGGCTTTTCTTTAGGGGCTTCTTCTATTGCACTTTTTGCTCGTGTTGGAGGTGGTATTTACACGAAAGCAGCCGATGTAGGGGCCGATTTGGTTGGTAAGGTAGAGGCTGGTATTCCAGAAGATCATCCTTTAAACCCTGCAACAATTGCAGATAACGTAGGAGATAACGTGGGTGATGTTGCTGGTATGGGAGCCGATTTATTTGAATCCTATGTAGGTTCAATTATAGGTACTATGGTATTAGGAGCCTTAATCACAACTCAAGATTTTAACGGATTAGGAGCTGTGTATTTGCCCTTAGTGTTGGCAGCTGTGGGTATTATAATGTCTATTATAGGAACCTTTTTTGTTAAAGTAAAAGATGGTGGTTCACCACATAAGGCATTAAACCTTGGTGAGTTTGGTTCGGCTGGTTTAATGGTTGTAGCATCTTATTTTATAATAGATATTATGTTGGCTGGTTCTTCAGCTTTACCTCATGGATCTATGGGGGTATTTATAGCGGTATTAGCTGGTTTGATAGCAGGTTTAGCTGTTGGTAAAGTAACAGAATACTATACAGGAACAGGAACAAAGCCTGTGAATTCTATAGTGAGACAATCTGAGACCGGAGCTGCAACCAATATTATAGCAGGTTTAGGAATTGGTATGATGTCTACAATGATTCCAATTATTTTAATTGCAGCAGCTATTTTGGTATCTCATCATTTTGCTGGGTTATACGGTATCGCTATTGCTGCGGTTGGTATGTTGGCTAATACGGGAATTCAATTGGCTGTTGATGCTTACGGACCAATATCAGACAATGCTGGAGGTATTGCTGAAATGGCTGAGCTGCCAAGCGAAGTTCGCGAGCGTACCGATAAACTTGATGCTGTTGGTAATACAACAGCTGCAATTGGTAAAGGGTTTGCCATCGCATCTGCAGCATTGACTGCATTAGCCTTATTTGCTGCATTTATGGAAACAGCAGGCGTAAAATCTATTGATGTTTCTCAACCAGATATTATGGCAGGATTACTAGTAGGAGGGATGCTGCCTTTTGTATTTTCTGCCTTGTCTATGAATGCTGTAGGACGCGCAGCAATGGCTATGATTGAGGAAGTACGTAGACAATTTAGAGATATTCCTGCGCTTAAAGCAGCGCTTGAAGTTATGCGTAAGTATGATTCGGATATGAGTAAAGCATCTGAAGCTGATAGAAAAATATTTGATGCTGCTGATGGTGTAGCGGAGTATGATAAATGTGTTGCCATTTCAACGCAGGCGTCTATTAAGGAAATGGTCTTACCTGGTTTATTAGCCATTGCGGTACCTGTTGCTGTTGGTTTTATTGGAGGTGCAGAAATGTTAGGTGGTTTATTAGCAGGTGTTACTACTTGTGGTGTGCTAATGGCAATTTTTCAATCTAATGCCGGTGGGGCTTGGGACAATGCAAAGAAAACCATTGAGGAGCAAGGTAAAAAAGGGACAGATGCTCATAAAGCTGCAGTTGTTGGGGATACCGTAGGTGACCCTTTTAAAGATACCTCTGGACCATCTTTAAATATATTATTAAAATTAATGTCGGTTGTAGCTTTGGTTATTGCTCCAAGTTTAGTTGATGACAGTACCGTTTTAACCTATGTCTCTGAAGATGCTGAAAATATTGAAATAACTAAGGAGGTAAACGTGGAAATGGATGCTAATGATGATGGTACCTTTACTGCTGTAAAAACCACTATAACCACTAATAAGGGAGAAGTTTCTACTACTTACGAAACTTTTGAAGGCACCAAGGAAGAGGTTAAAGCTAAAATAAAAGCATCAGAAGAAGTTTCAAAAACGTTCATAACTGTTCTTGAAACAAACAAAGATGATTGCTAGTTAGAAATTTATCTATAGAGTATAAAAACCACATGTATTGCATGTGGTTTTTGTATTTTTAAAAATCTCAAACAACCAAAATGTTTAAAAAAGATCCGCTTCAAATTATAGCTTTTCAAACCTATGGAACGAAAACCCATGTTTATCTTAGAGGTCGGGCCTTAGAGGATGAGAGTATCGATTTAGAACAAAAAGGAGCTTTTAAGTTACTGATAAACGCCTGGAAACGTTTTGGAACAGATGAGATTAAGCACACAGGAATACGCATAAAGCTTGGAGAAGATTTTGTTTTCTCTACAAGGACAAATAAGGATGGTTATTTTATAATTGAAGATACGGTAGATGATATTACTAGGTTTTTAGATGAAGAAGGTTGGGTTAGTTTTGAGTTTTCATATGCAGAGAAGCATGTAGGTAGAAAAATTCAGTTACAGAATAGATTTGTTGGAGAAATGCTTATTCCATCAAGTAAGGCGTCTTTTGGGGTTATAAGCGATATAGATGATACTATATTGCACACAGGTATAGTATCCATACTTAAATGGCGCGTGCTCATTAACACATTATTGACTTCTGCAGGCAAACGAATACCATTGGAGGGTGCTCCAGAGCTATACAATTTATTGCACCTAGGTGCGAAAGGAAATGAGGCCAACCCTATTTTTTACGTTAGCCATAGCCCTTGGAATCTTTACAGATATTTAGAATATTTTTTAAAAAAGAATAAATTTCCTAAAGGGCCCATAATTTTGAGGAGTTTTCCAAAACTGTTTTACAAAAAAAGAAATGGTTTTAAACCAAGAAAGTATAAGGAGATTATGAATCTTTTAAACACTTATCCTAAATTGAATTTTATACTTATTGGGGATATTGGAGAGGGCGATCCAGATATTTATCTTGAGATTGCTCAACTTAACCCAGAACGAATTAAAGCTATTTATTTAAGAAGCGTGGCAGACAAGAAAAAAATAAGGCGTATTGCTGCGTTATATCAACCTTTTAAAGATATTCCAGTACTACTTATTGAAAATAAAAACCAAGCACTTGAACATGCCAGAAAGCATGGGTTTATAAAGTAGTGTCTTCCATAGATTGGCCTTGCGGATAATGTCTTGCTTGTAATATTATGATCAAGAACTATTATGGGGATGACCGTTTACATATCTTTTGCATAAAATAGGACTATTTTGTTATGCCTAATTATTTAGGAGTGAATTGATATGTAGTTTAGTAAAAGATAGTATATTTGTACTGGTTAACCAATCTGGTTAACCTGATAATTTATATGTTATGAAGAATTGTATTTCCTTAGTTATTTTATTGTTTGTAGTTAGTGTAAGTGGGCAGATAGTAAGCTCTAAAACAGAACTTCAAGACGCCATTAATAATGCTAAAGCAGGAACTATTATTGAGTTGACCGATGGTACTTGGGACAACTTACAGATATCTATAAATGTTAATGCAACGGAAGACCGTCCATGTATTATCAAAGCGCAAAATCCCGGTAAGGTGTTTTTTGAAGGACGAGCAAACATAAGTTTGGGTGGTTCATATATTATATTTGAAGGTATTGTTTTTCAAAATGCCTCAGGTCTTATTTCTAGTGGTGATAGAATTGAGCCCATTATAGAATTTAGGGATACCAGTAATAACGATTGTTTTAATTGCCATGTTCGGAATATCAAAATTAATGCATACAATGGAACAGTAAGCCAAGAGGAAGCCGTTTTTAAGTGGATTATTATTTATGGAGCTTATAATGAAGTGAGTTATAGCTCTTTTTTAGGTAAAAATGGCGTAGGCAGTATTATAAATGATAATCATAATAACGGAACACCAGATTACTCTAAAATTCATCATAATTATTTTGCAGATAGGATTCCTGTAGGAGGCAATATAAATGGGCTTAACGACCAAGATGCCATAAGAATAGGCGTAAGTTCTACATCGCTTTCTGATTCATTTACCGAGGTTTATGATAACTTTTTTAACAATTGGTCAGGTGAAGTAGAAATAATTTCGAACAAGTGTGGAAGCAATAAATACTATAATAACACCTTTAGAGATTATCAGGGCACTTTAACTTTAAGACATGGTAATAATACCGAGGTTTATGGGAACTATTTTTTTGGAAATAACAATTCATTTTCTGGAGGTGTAAGAGTTATTGGAGAAGATCATAAAGTTTATAATAATTATTTTGAAGGACTCAGGTATAGAAAACCAAATGGATCAGGTTCAAGTACCACAGGAGGTATAAATGTTATGAATGGTATAGAAGATTCTCCTCTTAATGGATATTATCAAGTTAAAAATGTTCAGATTGTAAATAATACACTCGTAAATTGTGATTTAGCTATCAGAATAGGGACTAGTTTAAGTGGTGCAACTCTGGCGCCAGAGAATCTAATTGTAGCCAATAACATCATTTTAAATTCTGATATCAATGCCTTTCAAGAAGTTACCGCTCCGACAGGAACTTCATTATACGAAGGCAATATTACGCAAGATGGCGATTGGGACTTAACAAATGGAGAGAATTCAAACCAAACAGTAAGTTCTGGGTTGTTAGTTAGTGGATCTGATTTTTATAGATTAGCCAATGCAAGTGCAGCCATTAATGCTGGAGTTGGAACCTATTCATTTTTAACCAAAGATATTTTGTATGGAGATAGAGAAGAAGATTTTGATGCCGGAGCGGAAGAATTTGGTGCCAACGGGACCGTTGGACCATATGACCTTTCAAATGTTGGACTCACTATAGGTTTTGGTGCTTTAGAGACCTTATCTATAGGGAAGATACATTTTAGAAATGATACCCTAAAACTATATCCAGTTCCAAGTCAAGGTTTATTGAATTTAGAGAAAAGCGAAAGTATTATTGGAGAAGTTAAAATTTTTGATACCTTAGGTAAATTACTTCATTTTGAACAAGTAGATACAAATAAAACCACTATAGACCTTAGCAATTTTTCAAATGGTATATATGTGCTAAAAACAAAGGAGTCTTTTAATCGATTTATAATAAACTAAGTATATTCGTTATTAAAACAAACCATTTATCTCTGCATCAATGGTGTTAATTACATTACCCAAGTCTTCGGGGTTGTCAACAAAGTTTAATTTGTCAACGTCAATAATTAGCAGTTTACCTTTATTATAGCCGTGAATCCAAGCTTCGTAGCGTTCATTTAATCGGCTTAAATAATCAATACTAATGGAGTTTTCGTAGTCACGACCACGTTTATGAATCTGCGAGACTAAATTAGGAATAGAACTTCTTAAGTAGATTAAAACATCGGGACCCTGCACCAAAGACTCCATTAAGTCAAAAAGCGATTTATAATTTTCAAAATCACGGTTAGTCATTAATCCCATAGCATGAAGGTTTGGTGCGAAAATATGCGCATCTTCATAAATGGTTCGATCCTGAATAATATCTTTACCACTTTGCCTAATTTGTAGTACTTGACGAAACCTACTATTTAAAAAGTAAACTTGTAAATTAAAGCTCCAACGTGCCATTTGGTTATAGAAGTCATCCAAATAGGGGTTATCAACCACATCTTCTAATTGGGCTTCCCATTTATAATGTTTTGCAAGTAGTTTGGTTAGAGTTGTTTTTCCAGCACCAATATTTCCGGCAACAGCAATATGCATATCTTAGTTTGTCTTTAATTGATATTGTTGTAAGGTTTCATCGTTGTAAATATACAAGGTTTCATTCGTTACAAAAAATGCATTTATGCTTAAATTTGGAGTTTGTATTTGCCTTATGATATCTTCATTTTTTCCTAGATAGTATAGCTTGTCATTTTTTTTCAAAATTACGTTTTCGTTATACTGAGAAATCTCCGTATAGCCGTTATTTTCAATTTTTTTAACTAAGCGTCCAAAGTAGTTATACATGAACAAATACTTTTCGGTAAGTAACCAACAGTAATTAAAATTACTAACCAAATCTAAGGGATAGCTTTGTACAGGGACTATTTGAGCTCGCGTTGTTTGCGACTTATAATCAAAAAGTTCAAGGCGCTGTAAATCTTGGTTAAAAACCCAAAGAGTATTATCATTTCCAGTTGATACATGCGAAACATTTATATATGGGGACATCCTATTAAAATCAATTTTATAAATTTCTGCAAGCCGGTTATCTAAAATAATTACGGTGTTGAAATCTTTGTAAAACAGATTTATTTTTAAAGGATTGAATGTGTTTATGGAGGTGAGATTTCCGAGTTGGAAGTTATTATAGCTAAGGTTAACCGGACTCGTTTTGATATAAAAAACATTATCTTTTATAAAATATGCACGTCCAAAATTATCAAAGGAAATAATGGTTTCATCATTGACGTCGTAAGATTTAATAAGCTTGGCCTCAACGTTGTTTTGAGCGGTTAAAATTTGCAGAGCAAGGCAGCAAGTAAATAGGACATGTTTCATTTGCTTTGAAAAATACAAAAACGAAATTAGATTTTAATGAAGAATTTTATTTCAGAGATACTTTAGTTAGTTCTGGTTGGGAATATACTAACTATCGTTAGTTTATAAAATTATTTTGTTTTATTTTTAGGTATATTTGTTAAACAAAAAAAATATTTAATCATGAATTTAAGCTTAAAGAGATCTTTTATCTTTCTTTTTTCCTTTTTTATGGTTTGCATAATTAAGGCGCAAGAATTTCAAGGAAAAGCCTATTACTTTTCTAAAACCCCTATGGATTTAGGTAGATGGGGAGCTAAAATGAGTGAACAACAAAAAAAGCAAATTGCAGAACGGCTTAAAAATAGGCTCGAGAAAACATATGTTTTAGCTTTTAATCAAGTAGCTTCAACATACAAAGAGGAGGTTAAGCTCGATGCTATTTCTGGAGCAACAGATTCTTGGGGTAAAAATTTTACACCAGGAACTCAATACAAGAATATAAAGACTAAAGCGTTTATACAAAACCAGGAGTTCTATGGTAAAGTTTTTTTGGTTAAAGATACCTTACAAACCATATTATGGACTATGGGAACAGAAACAAAAAAAATTGGTGCGTATACATGTTTTAAGGCAACCTGTTTAAGGCCCAAATTTGATTTGTCATGGTATAATTTCTCATGGGGTGAATTGAGGCGAGAGGTTGAAAATAAGACAGATACTATAAAAAAACCAGATGCTTTACATAAAGCGGAGCAAACCCCTAGCGATGATATGGTCGAGGTGGTTGCTTGGTACACGCCACAGATCCCTGTAAGTCAAGGGCCAAGTGACTATACAGGGCTTCCTGGACTAATTTTGGAAGTTAGTGCAGGAAATACGACTTTGTTATGTAATAAAATTGTTATAAACCCCGGTGAAAAAGACGACTTAAAAATTCCCACCAAAGGGAAAGAAGTTACTCGAAGGGAGTACAAAACTATTATTACAGACAAAATGAAGGAGTTTAGAAAAAATAGGAGTGGGCGAAGATAAACTTGGAATCTATTTGGCAGGAAACTAGGTGCCATGTTCTACTGAGGAAAACGAGATAGTTTAACATATTTTTAAGAATATACGATTAAACGTAATACGTTGAGGCGAGTCTAACAACTAGCTTTACATATGTGTTGCTATACTCTAAACCAAAATTCATTACTCACCATGGTAAACTATGCTCTAAAATTGAGTCGTTTTTTCATTGTTTTTCTTTTTACGGGTTTTTTATTCGCGCAGGATTTTCAGGGAACAGCTTATTATATGTCAAAAACAGATGTTGATATGAGTCAGTTTGGAAGACCGGATATGACTGAAGATCAAAAAAAGCGTATGGCAGAACGCTTAAAAACCATGTTCGAAAAAACATATGTTCTAAGTTTTAATAGGTTAGAATCGATCTATAAAGTAAAGGAAGAATTAGAAGCTCCAAATCAAGGAAGAGGTGGGCGTTTTAGTGCTATAATGTCTGGGGCTATTGATGGAGTTAAGTATAAGAACGTTAAAACGAAAGACCTTCTTAGTGAGCATGAGCTCTTCGGAAAACTATTTTTAATAATGGATACCTTGCCTCAATTACAGTGGAAAATAACAGGGGAAACCAAGCAAATTGGAACTTATACTTGCTTTAAGGCAACTGCAATAAAGGATTGGGCCGATTTTGATGTGAGTAGTTTAAGAAGAGCCCCAAACGGTGAGGATTCAAATTCAGATATCGAAAGCAACAAGGAGGAAAATGATGAGCCAATGGCAGAGCAAGTGGTTGCTTGGTATACCATGCAGATTCCTGTTAATCAAGGACCAGGTGATTATTGGGGACTTCCAGGCTTGATTTTGGAAATAAACACAGCTAACACCACCATACTATGTTCGAAAATAGTTTTAAACCCAAAAGAAAAGCTTGCGATAAAGCAACCTAATCGAGGGAAAGAGGTTTCAAAAGAGGAGTATGTCGATATCGCTACTAAGAAGTATCAAGAAATGCGTGAAAATTTTAGAAGAGGAAGAAGGTAATTAACCTATTGTACATGAATTTATATATAAAACCAAAGGCTACCTTACTAATTTTCTTTATTTCGGCCATTGGGTTTTCTCAAGTTAAGTTGGAGGGGGTAGTAAAAGACAGTATTGGTCAGCCTTTAGAATTGGCTAATGTTATAGCTGTTAATTTAGAGTCTAACGTTTTGGAGTCTTATAATATTACTACAAACAAGGGTAAGTATGCGCTGGCTTTAGGTAAAAACTCTAAATACAAACTTCAGGTAAGCTATATAGGTATGAAAACCTATGAAGCCAATATAGAAACTACAACAGAGAACCTTGTTAGAGATATTATTATGAGGCCAGATAATGCATTGGACGCTGTGGAGATTACTTACGAAATGCCTGTAACAATAAAAGGGGATACACTAATTTATAATGCAGACTCCTTTAAAAATGGAACTGAACGTAAGTTAGAGGATATTCTAGAAAAGTTACCAGGGGTGGAGGTTAATGACGATGGACAGATAGAAGTAGAGGGACAACGTGTTAGTAAGCTTATGGTTGATGGAAAAGACTTTTTTGATGGGGATACAAAATTGGGAGTAAAAAATATACCTTCAAATGCCGTAGATAAGGTTCAGGTTCTTAAAAACTACACAGAGGTAGCTCAGCTTAGTAGTGTTCAAAATAATCAGGATAACTATGCCATAAATATAAAGTTAAAAGAGGGTAAAAAGAATTTCTGGTTTGGAAATGTATTAGCTGGTGGTGGGGCTGCACCAGACAACCCTTTGTATATTGTGCAACCTAAGTTATTTTATTACAACCCTAAGTACAGTATTAACTTTTTAGGGGATTTAAATAATACTGGAGAGCCAGCACTTTCAAGAGGGGATTTAAGAGGTTTTGGTGGTGGTTTTAGAGCACCAAGTTCTTCTAGTGGAACTAATTTAAATCTTGGTGATAATAGTTTAGGATTTCTGGCTACACAAAATAATAGAGCTCAAGATATTGTTAATAAAATGGCTGCTAGTAATTTTAGTTATTCACCCAATCAGGCATTAGATATTAGTGGTTTTGGAATTTTTAATAGTAGTAGAATAGATTTGGTAGAGCTGAACTCGGTAACCTACACCGACCCAGAATTGGGTATACCAGATGAAGAAACCATAGAATCGACTAGGCAAAGATCTGATGTAGGCTTGGCAAAACTAAGTGCATCATATAAACCCAATGTCGATAATCAGCTAGAGTACGATGTTTTAGGAAGAATTACGCAAGAATCGCAAGATAGAAACTTAGTGTCTTCAGTAATCGGAAGAACAACTCAATTTGAAGAGAATTCACCATATAGTATCAGTCAAAATCTTAAGTATTATTACACCTTAAACGACAAGAATATTTTTGCGTTTGAAGCTGTTCATTTATTGCAAGATGAAGATCCATTTTATAACGCATTTTTAGAGGATAAGGTGGCTTATATGAATACGGCCGAACGATTAGGTTTAGACCTAAATCAAACAGGTTACGATATTAATCAAGATAGACGTATTAAAACCAATCAGTTAGATGCTAAATTGGATTATTGGAACATACTTAATAGTATTAGCAACCTAAATTTTACTTTTGGAAGTATTTTAAGTCGTCAAGATTTTAACTCGAATATCTTTCAGGTTCTTGACGATGATTCTGTATTTGTTCCCATACCAACCATTAATGATGGCTTAAGTGAAAATGATGTTGCTTATAAGTTTAGCGATGTTTATTTAGGAATACATTATAGGCTAAGGTTAGGTAAGTTTACATTTACGCCTGGGTTGTCAGCCCATGCTTATGGCAACTCTAACAACCAGTTAGGGGAAACGTTTACAGATAACTTTTTTAGGCTTTTACCAGATTTTGAAACTAGAATTCAGTTTAAAAAGAGTGAGAGTTTAACCTTTAGATATAACATGAGAAATCAGTTTACAGATGTTACTCGATTAGCTAGAGGAATTGTTTTAAATAACTTTAGTAGTATACAAATTGGTAATCCACGTTTAGAGAATGCCTTAACTAACAATTTGAGTTTGTTTTATAGAAGCTTTAATTTGTTTAATTACACAAATGTATTTGCAAGAGTTAATTATACTAATACCATAGGGCAGATAAGAACGCTATCAAATTTTGATAGCGTAATACGTACCAATACCTTTTTTAACTCGGACTTTGCAGACGAGTCCTTAAGTGCTAATGGGCGCATTCAAAGAACCTTTGGGAAAATTCGAGGAAGCTTTAGAGCAAGTTTCAACTACAGTAAGTTTAATCAAATAGTACAAGGAAGACGATCCTTAAACGAGAATTATCGTCAAAGCTATACCCCAGAAATACGCTCAAACTTTAGAGAGGCTCCAAATTTTAGAGTGTCTTATAGTTATGGGGTAAATGATAATAAGCAAGGTGGGAGGACCACTCAATTTATAACGCATGCACCGCGCGCTCGATTTGATGCCTATATTTGGAAATCGTTTACATTTTTAACGAATTTCACATACAATAGTCAAAGCAATCCAAACGGTTCGCCTCAAGTATTTAAAATATGGGACGCCTCATTATCCTATAGGAAGCATAAAGACTCAAAATGGGAGTACCAAATTAAGGGTACTAACTTATTAGATACCAATTCTAATATTCGTAATGGAAATAATAACGTTTCTGTTTTTACGACAGAATACTTGATTCAACCTAGGTTTCTAACGCTGAGAATTAGGTATGAAATTTAATTTGAAAATTTATTTTGTAGACTACAAGAACAATAATATATTTGCGATCGGTTTTGGGGAGATACTCAAGCGGCCAACGAGGGCAGACTGTAAATCTGCTGACTATGTCTTCGCAGGTTCGAATCCTGCTCTCCCCACAAAAAAGCAAGCTGAAACGCTTGCTTTTTTAGTTTTAACAAGTTTTTTTTAGTCTTAGTTTAGAGCTTTTTTATAGGTTTCTAAACAGCGTTCTCGAGCAAATTTATGATCTACAATAGGAAGTGGGTAGGTGAGTTCTTGAAACTCTGGAACCCATGTTTTGATATAGTCCAATTGTTTATCAAATTTTTGGATTTGTGTGGTAGGATTAAAGATTCTAAAGTAAGGAGCTGCATCAACACCACTCCCTGCAACCCATTGCCAATTACCCACGTTGCTAGCCATTTCGTAATCATGAAGTTTTTCAGCAAAATATGCTTCACCCCAGCGCCAATCGATAAGTAAATGTTTGCATAAAAAACTCCCCACTAGCATGCGCACTCGGTTATGCATAAATCCAGTACTATTAAGTTGTCTCATACCTGCATCGACCAAAGGATACCCTGTTTTACCCTCACACCACGCCTTAAAATCAGCCTCGTTATTACGCCATTCAATTCTATCATATTTAGACTTAAAGCTTTTTGTCTCGGTATGCGGGAAATGCCATAAAATTTGCATGAAAAATTCACGCCATATAAGCTCCTGCCAAAATGTTTCATTTTTTTCGGATATGGCTTTTGCCATCATTTTTCTTATACTCACTGTACCAAATCTTAAATGCGGACCTAGTTTTGAAGTGGCATCTTTAGAAGGGAAGTTTCTGGTCTCTTCATATTGTTGTATAAGATCGGGTGTTACGGTATAAGGAGCAATAGATTGATTGGATTTTGTAAAACCAAGATCGTTTAAGCTCAAGAAAGGTAAATTTCTTAAGCTTATAAAGTTTTGTAGGTATTGGGATGACGCTGCACTATCTAAATCTTTCTTGCGAAACTGTTCTTTCCATTTTTTCATGTATGGTGTGTAGACCACGTAGGGTGTTCCGTCAGCCTTTACAATATCGTTTTTTTCAAAAACTACTTGATCTTTAAAGCTCTTAAATGAAATTTTGTAATCTTTCAATAACCCATCAATCTCCTGATCTCTTTTTAAGGCATAAGGTTCATAGTCATGATTTGTATAAACCGTTTGAATGTCGAATTGATTAATTAACCGCTTATAAACGTTTTTAGGTTCATCATGAAACATGGCTATAGATTTACCAAAGCCTGTCTGAAGAAAGGTGTTCATGTTAGAGATGGTATCATGTATGAAGCCTACTCGAGCATCGTTTTTAGGAAGTTTAGACAGTATGTTAGAGTCGAAAATAAAAATTGGCAATACAGGGTAATTTCCCTGTAGAGCATCATTTAGTCCTTTGTTATCGTCAAATCTTAAATCTCGTCTAAACCAAAAAATATTTATTTTTTGCTTCATAGTTCGTATTTGCCAAAAATGTCTTCAAGCTTTTTAGTTCTGTAATTAAAAATTTCTTCGAGCTTGGGTTTAACTAATATAGGATGCGCCAATTGGCCAAGAAAGCCAAAAGGTATTTTATAGTCGATAATGTCTTCCATTTCAACGCCGTTTTTAATTGGTTTTATGAAATGTTTATGATGCCATAATGCATATGGACCAAAACGCTGCTCATCTACAAAATATGATTTATCTATGCAGTGGGTTATTTCGGTAACCCATTTTGTTTTTATACCCAGAACAGGAGTTACGATGTATTGAATAATTTGCCCAGCAAACATAGCTCTATCTGCTCCAGAAAGGATGTTAAACCCCATATAATCGGGGGTTATTGTTTTTAGGTTTTTGGGATCACTCAGGAAGTCCCAAGCCTCATCCATACTAATTGGCAGCTTTTGTTTTTTATGTAGTGTATATATTTTCATGCTTTATTTAATTGTGAACCCAGATATACATATTTAAGGATGTGGCAATACAAAGCCACACAAAATATGGCATAATCCATAGGCTTTTCAGGCTTAGAATATTCCAGTAATCAATTAGGAAGGTAGTTACAATAGCAGTTAAAACTAAAATTGATATGAGGCCGACACCAATTAAGTGTTGGTTGAAAAATAGGAAGTTCCAAACAACATTTAGTATAAATTGAACTACGAAAAGTATGATAACCTTTTGACTAAATTGTATGTGGTATAAATTTGCCATGTATATTGAAAAACATATCATGATTGAAGTCCAAGCCACCCCAAATACCCAGCCGGGTGGTGTCCATGGTGCTTTATTTAAACTTAAATACCAATTTGTCTGTGGACCATTGGCCATTAACCAATTCCCTATGGCTAGGGCTCCAAAATTTATAATCAGAAATATAATAATAAGTTTAAACAACTTCATTATTCAGTTTGTTTAGGACTTTAGCTATGTTTTGAGCTTCAACAAACTTTTGGTCGCTTGCAGACCTATTTACACTGGATAATTCATGCCATTCTTGCATTAACTTTTTAAACTTTGCTTCTAGCTTTTCCTTTTTTGATGTTTTTTTAAAAAATTTAAACATGATACATTTATTTTAAGTGTTTTGTAATTTTATGACTTAGCGGCGCAGTTGTAGAATAAAAGAAGTCCACAAGTTCGCCTTCCGGACTTACCAAGTATTTTTGAAAGTTCCATTTAACCGATGACTGTGTCTTTCCATTTAGGCTTTTTTGTGTTAACCAAGCGTAAAGAGGGTGTTGGTTCGATCCTTTTACGTTAGCCTTTTCCGTTAAAGTAAAATTTACACCATAATTTATTTGGCAAAAATCTTGAATCTTGTTCGCGTTGTCAGGTTCTTGTTTTCCAAATTGGTTACAGGGTACACCAATGATTTCTAAAGTGTCTTGATACTGATCATATAGACTTTGCAGGTCTTTGTACTGCGGTGTAAACCCACACTTCGATGCCACATTCACAATTAAGAGGTATTTGCCTTTAAAATCGTTTAAATTAATAGGCCTTTCTGTTAGTGATTTGATAGCGATGTCGTAGATAGATTGTTTACGCTGCATCGAGGTATTAGTGTTGCCAGTATTTGCGTTTATGGTCGCAAAAAATGCTTTTAAGGTATTCATTGAAATTAAATTTTAAAACTTACAATGCCGCAGTCCATTTCGAAAATTTGCCCTGACATAGAAGTTGTATTCGAAATAATGAATTTAGCCATTTCAGCAACCTCGTTCGGGGATAGAAATTTTTTTAACGGATGACGTTGTTTAATATTTTCAATCATTTTTTCATTTCGTAACAGCTTTGAAGCAAGATTGGTGTCGGTTACCGTAGGCGCAATAGCGTTAACTTTAATAAGTGGAGCCAGTTCTGCGCCTAATGATTTAACTAGACCTTCAATTCCAGACTTGGCTACAGCAATGCTCGCATGAAAAGGCATGCCTAATTTTGCGGCTACTGTACTGAATAATAAAATTGAGGGATTAGTACCTTGCTTTAATTGTGGTAAATAGTGCTGAATAACTTTTACAGCTCCCAGGACGTTAATCTCAAAATCGTTTTTAAAGTCGTCGATGTTGAGCCTCGATATGGGTTTTAAATTGATACTTCCAGGACAGTAAATCAGATGATCTAACGCTTCAATTTCCGGTAAATCATCATTTAAAACATCACAGTTGTAGTGGATGAGATTGGCATGAGTAAAACCTGGAGATGTTCTACTAATATTGATAACCTTAAAGGTATCAACATGGTTTTTTAAAATAGCATGTCCTATGCCCTTACTACCACCTATAATAACTATTGTATTCATATGGTCTCAGGGCATCTTTAGTTTTACGGCCTGCCCTTTAGCCTTTTTTCAATTTTTTGTTTTATCACCGTAAGGCGTTTCATTAGATCCATAATTTCAGGATCTTTGTTTTCTTTATAAATAGTGTTTAAACTTAGTATTAAGTCTTTTACCTCTCTAGAAGATTCAATGCGCTCACTAGTAGTTTTAAATGTGTGTTTACGTTGTTCAAATTCTAAAGCACGATCAATAATGTCCATAGTAATGTTTAATCTTTGTTCTATTAATAGATTGCAAAAAGATGTAATCTTTTCACAATTTGACAATATAATAAAATCTATGACATTATTAATTTTTATAAAGAATAATTATCTAAATTTTAATAATTGCTTCTTTATAGGCTTCACAAAAGTGAAATTATTAAGTCAGGATTGGACCTTTAAGTCGTTTTTCTACCTTACGTTTTATTACGGTAAGCCTTTTCATGATATCCATGATTTTTTCGTCCTTCTTTACCTTGTAAATTTGATTTAAATCCAAGATAAGGGCTTTGGCTTCTCTAGAGATTTTTACACGATCGCTAGTTGACAATGATTTTCTTTTTCTTTGCTCAAATTCTAATGCTCTGTTAATTAAATCCATGATACTAGTTATTTATGTAGTTTTGTAATTCTGTTATTTTCTCTGGTTTATTAAACGCTCCACCATAGTAGGCCGTTACTGTTGCAGACGTATCGTCTTTGATGCCTCTTGACGAAACACAGAGGTGCTTAGCATCTATAATAACCGCGATGTCCTCCGTTTGTAAAACCGTTTTAAGCTCGTTTGCTATTTGATTTGTTAAACGCTCCTGAACTTGCGGACGTTTTGCATAATACTGTACAATTCTATTAAGTTTAGATAACCCGATAACACGTCCGGCAGAAATATACGCCACATGCGCTTTTCCAATTATAGGTACAAAATGGTGCTCGCAGTTCGAATAAAACGTGATGTTTTTCTCTACTAGCATTTGGTTGTACTGGTATTTATTATCGAAAAGGGCAACCTTTGGTTTATTAGCAGGGTTAAGTCCAGAGAATATTTCTTCAATGTACATTTTAGCTACACGTTTGGGTGTGCCTTGCAAGGAATCGTCATTAAGATCTAAGCCTAAAACGTCCATAATTTCTTCGAACAGGAAGGCAATGCGTTCTTTTTTTTCATGATCACTCAGTTTGAAGGCATCCTTCTTCAAAGGGGTTTCTAAGCTTGTAAACATGTGGTCATCGCCTATATCTTCGACAGAATGTCCATTAAGTTGATGTCCATTTACTTTTTTTTCTAATGTTTCAATTTTCATAGTCTCTTTTTTATGTGCTGTATTAGGTTTTTATTGAGCTAATCAAAGCACGTTATCGTTTTGAAATTTTATTATTTGTTATTTGCTTTTGTCTAGAACATTTAAAACGCCCCGTTTCAAAGACTCTCAGTTTTTCATGTTTTGTTTTTCTTCCCTGCACCCTTTGCCGCCATCGCTTAAAACTTTTTGGCTTTAACCCTTTTCTCATTATTTCAATAACCTCTTGCTCTTTTATTCCAAACTGAAACATGATTGCCTCGAAGGTTGTTCGGTCTTCCCAAGCCATTTCTATGATTCTGTCTATTTGCCATAAGTTTAAATCCATAGTGCTTGAAAATCGTTGTCTAGATCGTATTTTATTTTCTCATCTAGTAGTTTTCCAAAAAACTTTTTATTTTCCTTAAAGGTCTTGTTTTCTTTAAATTGAATAAATTTTCCTTGAGCATGTATACTAGCGCCATTTGTTTTATATATGACTAATTGGTAATACGGAATTGCCCAAGTAAAATTTTGCAGACCTTTATTTATATAAATCAAAATGCCTTTTGTTCTCAGTTCGATGTTGGCATAATTAACATCTGCAACTTTATTGAGGTAGTTTTTTAAATTAGGGCTAACATCTTTTATTATCATTCGTTTCGACCCGATCCCACGCATTTTTACAGACTCTATAAACGTAAAAGGGCGCCCTACTAAATCTCTTAGAATTTGTTTATGTTCTTTATTGTGATGCGTGGAATTAAGTATCATATCGCCTATTTCTACTCAAATCTACAAAATGTTTAACTTATTTCATAAAAAATTAAACAAAAAAATAAATACTACTATTGGGAAAACTTATAATGGTTTTTAAGACGCTTCATTATTTGGTGTTTCTGCATGGTTAAACCTTCTTCTTGGGGTATGCTTGTTAAGTATGCGTTTACTTTCTTCAATTACCAAAGGGCTTTTTCTAAGTTCCCACAAAGCGGTGCTAGCTATTTTTCGACTACTTTTTAAGTCTACAATGGGGTTCGGGTAATCTATACCTAATTTAAAATTATTAAATTCTTGCTCTAAGGGTGTCATGATTGAAGGTTGGTGAGCAAAAGGGGTATCTAAGTGTCGTAGTTCAGGTACCCACTTTTTTATAAACTTAGCCTCTGGGTCATGTTCAAGACTGTTTTTTATGGGATTGTAAATTCGTAACATATTAACCCCTGTTTCTCCTGCTTGCATTTGGAGTTGAGGAAAGTGAATCCCAGGTTCAAAGTCTAAAAACATTTGGGAGAGATGTGATGTTGCTTCTTGCCATGGCTGCCATAAGTTGTGCGTAAAAAATGAAACCACGAGCGCGCGCATTCTAAAATTTAGATATCCGGTTTCATTAAGACACCGCATGCAGGCATCGATTAGAGGGTAACCAGTTTTGCCGGTTTTCCATGCAGTTTGATATGCTTTCGAAACGCTTTTTTTCAGCTTATGGAATCCTCTGTTAATACTGGCTTCTTCCATGGTATGTTCCATTTCGAATTTTTGTATAAAATGTGCCTGCCAGCGCAGTCGAGATAAGAAGGCTTCTAAGGGTTTTTTATAGACCGATAATTCTTTTACATTTTGGGCTTCCTGATACACTTCTCTCACCGATACATTACCCCAGGCTATGTACGGAGAAATTCTACTGCAACCCGTCCTAGAGTCTTGTGGCTTGGATATATGGCTCATGTAATTATGGTATCTTCCTTCTAAAAAAGATTTTAAATATTTTAATCCAACGGTTCTACCACCTTTTTGAAAGGGTAAGTCGCTGTTCGTGCTAAGACTTGGTATTTTGAAATGTTTTTCTAAATGCTCAATGTCCGAAATATGTAATAGTTGATTGGGCATTGGAGCAAAGGTATATTGCCCTTGAGCGTAATAGGTATAGATAAAGGCATTCCAATCGTCACGGTTTTTTAGACCACGTTGTATGCCGTTGTTAATGTTTTCTTTCCATGTTATAAAATTATTTTTACAGAACCTTTGAAACGATTTATCTCTGTTATAAGTTACTAAAAGACCTGTCTCTTGATGTGAAAAAACATGCGATATTTTATACGATTCAAGGAGCATGTTTATGGCGGGGATAATATCCGACTGAACAACCAAAATTTTCGAGTTGTAGTAATCAAGTGCTTTATTTAAATCTATTAAGGATTGTTTAATGAAATCCCAATGCCTTTTGCTATAGTGTTTATCATTTAAGAGCATGGGCTCAAAACAATATAACAGCAATGATGGATGAGACGACTTTAGCGCATTATTAATAGCACCATTATCATGAAGTCGTAAATCGCGTTTTAACCAGACAATATTTATTTGGGGCTTAGTAGACATAAGGGTGTTCTATAATGTGTTTTGCTTTTTGCTTTATACTATGTAATTCTTTCGGATCCATTTTATCTAGAATGCTGTACATCATCTTCATTCTAAAGTTTTCATTTAATTGAGGGCGTTTGTCATCTAAGAAATTCCAGTATAGGCTATTGAACGGACAGGCATTTTCTTCTATTTTTAAATTTTTATTGTAACAACATGTTTTGCAGTAGTTACTCATTTTTGCAATGTAACTCCCGGAAGATATATAGGGTTTTGTCGCTATTTTTCCGGCATCTGCAAACTGACTCATACCTCTGGTGTTCGGGAGTTGCACCCATTCAATGGCATCAATATAAATGCCTAAATACCATTTATCGACTTCATCTGGGTGGACTTGGGTTAACAAGGCAAAGTTTCCAGTAATCATTAATCGCTGAATATGGTGCGCATAGCTTTGGTTTAAAGAATTGTTTATTGCATGTTTTAAACAGTTCATTTTTGTTTTGCCTGTCCAGAAAAATTCGGGAAGTGAATTGTGGTTATCTAGTGCATTTAAGTTCTTGTAGTTAGGCATAAAGGTCCAGTACATACCTCTCATATACTCTCGCCAACCAATAATTTGCCTAACAAAACCTTCAATTTGAGAGATATGTATATCTTTTCTTTGAGTTCGGTAATAGTTTAAAACCGTTTTTATAACATCCCTAGGGCTTATGAGTTTAGTATTTAAGGCAAACGATAGTCGTGAATGAAACAGGTATGTTTCTTCAGTATGCATAGCGTCTTGAAAATCCCCGAAATGAACCAGCAGGTGTTCGCAGAAATACTTAAGTTGCTCAAGTCCTTGAGACCGGGTTATAGGGTAGTTAAAATAATCGTCATTAAAATGTCCAATGGTTTTGATATTGGCTTGTTCTATATCTTGAAGAACCTCTACTACAGGATTTTTAAAAACTACAGGACTTGGAATCTTTTGAGTTCCTTTGTATGCGAGCCTATTACTTTTATCATAATTCCATTTACCACCTTCGGGCTGCCCTCCAATCATTAAAATATCATGTTTTTTGCGCATATACCTGTAAAAATATTCCATTAGGTATTGTTTTTTACCCTTAAAAAAATGCGATAATTCAGTTTTACTAGTGAAAAAATGTTCTGTAGAGGCGCAAGCTGTTTGTATGGAAAGTGAGGAAGTAAATTCAGTGATTTGTTGATATAATCGAAACTCATCGGGAGATTGATATTCAAATCGCGATATACCATAATCTTCAATAATTTTTGATAGATTTTTTAAAAGATCCTGTTGGTTGTGTACATCGTTTATGTTTAAATATATAACCTGATGTCCTAAGGCTTCCAAGTCTGCTGCAAATTGGCGCATGGCCAAAAAGAACCCCATTACTTTTTGAATATGATGGGTTATATAATCGGTTTCTTGACGCATCTCGAATAGGCAATAGCTTACAGTTTGGTCTACCGCTCGAAACCAAGAATGTTTTATGTTTAGTTGATCTCCAAGTATAAGTCGTAGAGTTTTCATTTCAAATTATGGGTTTGTTTGCCATAAACGTCTATAATCACCTTTCGGATCGTAACGCTCGGCTTGAAGTTCAACATTAAACGCTCTATTTCTTGGGTCATTGCCTACACCTGAAACATACATCCAATTACCATAGTTACTATGAACGTCATAGTCTATTAAAAGCGATTCAAAATACGCAGCGCCAATTCTCCAGTCCATTTGAAGTTCTTTTGAAAAGAATGACGCTACGTTCTGCCTACCTCTATTGCTCATCCACCCTGTTGAATTAAGCTCTTGCATATTGGCATTTACAAATGCCGACTTAGTTTTTCCTTGCATCCAAAGACTTATAGTTTTTGAGTTCTTTTTAAAAAAATGGGAGTTATTCGAGATACCATTTCGTTGGAAGATCTTGTTTTGATACTTTAATGCTATGTACTTAAAATAATCTCTCCAAAGCAGCTCAAAAACAAGCCAATAAGTCGATTGGTTTTTAAAATACTCGGTTTCAAATTTTTTAATTGTCCAATAAATAGTTCTCGCAGAAATACTACCATTTGCTAACCAAGGCGATAGTTTAGAACTATAATCTAGTCCGATTAGGCCATTTCGGGTTTTTTTATAATTACCAAGTTTTTGAGATTCGAAGCAGTAATAGTTTAGGCGGTTTTTTGCAGCAGATTCACCTCCTTTAAAGGGAAAAGCGCTATGATTGCTTAGGGAAAAGTCTTGAAATCCTAGGTCCTTTAAAGTAGGTACTTTTGTCGTGTTTTCTATACTTAAATTGGTGTTGTGTTTTGTTAAGTAAGCTTGTGGTCTAATACTAGAGTTCTTTTCTATATACTTTCTAAAGCTTGTAAATACATCTGGTATTTGAGAGGTTTCAAGGTTAATATCATGAGGATGAATTAAAAACTGATCGTAATCAGTATGAACTTGAATATCATGTTCTAATGTGTCTAGCACTTCTTTATGAGTTTCAAGTTCCTCATGTGTCCATTCAAGCTGTGTATATAGCTTGGTAACATGATGTTCTTTAACAAAAGAAGCTAAATGGCATTCTGGAGATTGTTGATACACAAATAACTCGATGTTAGCAAATTTTAGGTTTGCACGCAGATTAACAACGGTTTCAATTAAAAACTTTGCTCTAAATTTTTCAGTTTTTTTAAAGCCGAAAGCCGTATTCATGAAGTCCTTGGGGTCGAAATAATAAACGGCAAGAACCACATTGTTTTCATTAAGAGCTTTGTTAAGTATGGCGTTGTCTTGAACTCTTAAGTTGTTTTTAAACCAAACTAAGCCTGTTTTCTCTTGTTTTTTCTGCATTTTGCACTACAATATTTAACGCTATCCCAATTTAGTTTCCATTTTTTTCGCCAGTTAAAAGGAAAATTACAAACGGGACATACTTTATGTGGCAAGTGTGATTTTTGATTAATCAACCGAAACCAGCTTATTAATCATACCATTAAAAATATACCCATGAAAAGGTAGTACACTATACCAATAAAGCCTGCCCCAAAGACCACGAGGTCTAAATGTAGCTGTTTGTTTGAGTTTGTTTTTTTCAATTTTGAATTCTAACCATGCTTCCCCTGGTAAGCGCATCTCTGCGTATAGTAGTAGTTTTTTCTGTTGTTTGTCTGCGAAAATAACACGCCAAAAGTCAAGTGCATCTCCAGCATCAAGGTCGGTTGGACTTGTTCGGCCTCTACGCAGTCCTATACCTCCAAAGAGTTTATCGATATAACCTCGTAATCGCCATAAAAAGTTCCCATAATACCAGCCCGTTGTACCTCCTATAGACCAAATTTTATTAAGCGTCTTGGAGGTATCTTTAATAGGTAGTTCTTTATGATCTTTAAAGCAACCAAACTTAGGAACGTTTATATATTTATGTAAATTGTTTCGAAGTCTACCACTGCTAACCATAGAATCTTTCCAGCTTGAAACAATCCCATTTTGCTCAATTTTTTCAAAAGCTAGTGCTACAGCGTCTTTGTATTTAAGCGGCTTGACGTTTAAAAGTTCATTAACATTACTTTGTTTTCCTATAATTTGAACCCCCATACTTTCAACTAACGATGTGGCTAGTTTATACGAAGTTGAGGTTACAAAATACAACCAATAGGATGACAGTTTTGGAGTCATAACCGGAACCGTAAGAATATGCCTTTTTAGACCTCTCACTTCGGCAAATTGCAATAGCATTTGTTTATAGGTTATTATTTCGGGACCAAAAACATCGTAAGATTGGTTATAAAGCCTTTCATCGGCTAAAGCCCTGTGTAAAAACGTTAAAACATCTCGAACAGCCAAAGGTTGGGTTTTTGTGTTTAACCATTTTGGGGCTATCATCACCGGAAGTTTTTCAACCAAGTCTCTAATAATTTCGAAAGATGAGCTTCCAGAGCCTACAATAATACCCGCTTTAAAGGTGGTTAAAGCATACACCTTAGATTTTAAAGTTTGTTCTACTTGCTTTCTTGAACTTAAATGCTTCGATAATTCTTTTTCGTTTGTAATGCCACTCAGGTAAATAACCTGTTTAGTGTTTGTGTTTTCAATACGGTTTTTAAAATTAATCGCGCATTGCTCCTCTAGACTTTTAAAATCTTTGGAAGAATTAGACATGGAGTGAATTAAATAATAAGCGACATCAATTTCTTTCGGAATATTATCTAAGGTTTCAGGTTTTAAAAAATCTACTTCTATAACAAATACGTTGGGCTCATCAGCATAACTTTTGTCTGCTCTTAAGCGATCTCTTACAGCGCATACTACGGTATGCCCTTCTGATAAAAGAAGAGGAATAAGGCGTTTGCCTATGTAGCCTGTTGCTCCTGTAACAAGAATGGTCATGAGGTTTGTATTAATTGTTTGGGTCTTTGATAACCAAAACGTGTTTTATTTTCGGGTACGGCGTAACCATCTAAACCATTTATAGCAGCTATTTCTGCTTTCGATAAATTTATAAACCCATCCTCTTCAATCAACTGGTCATCCAAGTACAGCCCTATTATTTTTCCAACCAGTAATATGGTATCATTGGCTTTAATATTATATTCCTCAACAAACTCCATAGCTAGTTGAATAGGACTATTTGCTACAAACGGCGCATAAAATTTGTTTTTATATTCGGCTTCTAAACCTGTAACCTCAAATTCAGAAATGGATGCATCATATTTTGCTGAGGTGTGATGGGCCTGTTCTAAAATGCTATTATGAATCGGGTTTATTGTATAATATTTGGTGGCTTTAATATTATTATAGGTGTTTCTAATTACCGTTGTAGGTCTTAAAAAAAAACCGAGTAAAGCCGGGCTAGAGCCCATATGGGTAACCGAACTAAAAACGGCGAGGTTTTCAATACCATCTGAGGATTTAGTACCTATAAGGTTGGCCGATTTATACCCAGAACAGCTATTAATTAAATTAATCTTATAAATGTGATTTAGGTTTTCTATGTCGGAATGGCTTAAAAACATTATATGAAATTTTGGTAATTATTAATTTTAATATTTTTGGCCTTTAAATCGAACATTAGATTATACAACCCAAAAAACGTTCTATTTATGTAGATAAAATGCTTGGATCCTCTGTTTCCATTCATTTTTTTAAGTTCTGTGTTTTTAGAGTATCGTTCTCCTAATTCGGCTATTTGTGCAAAAAAAGCGGGATCGGAAAAGTCGAATTCCGAACAATGAAATGGTTTGGTAAAAAGGCTTAGCATTTCATGAAACATTTGAGTGAAAAACTTTAAGACTTCGGGGGGATCTTCATTCTTTAAAATTTCGAGCTGAAACAACTTTTTTCTAAAGATATCTTTGTTTTCTAGGTTCCTTTTTTTAGCCAACTCAAAATAGGGTGTATAAAAATATTGAGGGATTGTTTTTATACAACCGAAATCAAGAGCAATTAAGGTTTGTTTTTTAGAAACTAAAAAGTTCCCAGGATGGGGGTCTGCATGCACCTTTTGGAGGTGATGAATTTGAAACATGTAGAAATCCCATAGTGCTTGTCCTAATGTGTTAGCTAGCTTTTGGTCGGTATTATGTGCTGTAAATTCTGAAAGGTGTTCACCCTCCATGTAATCCATAGTTATTATGCGTTCCGAGGAATATTCCTCATAGTACTTAGGGAATTCTAAATTAGGTAATACCGAACAGGCGTCGGCAATTTCTTGGCTACGTTTTAGCTCTAATATATAATTCGTTTCCTCAATGAGTTTATCTTCAACTTCTTTAAAATACTTATCGGAATCTTTCCCTTTAATATTGAACATACTCATGGCTATGGGTTTTACCATAGCTAGATCTGAACTGATACTCTCTGCAACTCCTGGATATTGGATTTTCACAGCAAATTTTTTCCCATTCTTAGCCGCTTCATGCACCTGACCGATGCTAGCAGCGTTAACAGAAGTTGCATTGAAAGTGTCAAATATGTTATTTGGTGTTTTACCAAAATATTTTTTAAACGTTCGTATCACTAGGGGAGGTGATAATGGTGGAACCGAAAATTGAGCTAGAGAGAACTTTTCAACGTACGCTTGTGGTAAGATGCTTTTTTCCATACTAAGCATTTGCGCAACTTTTAGAGCACTTCCTTTTAGTTGCTTTAAACCATTGTAGATGTCTGAAGCGTTATTTTTATTTAAGCGTTCTTTGGCTTCGGTTTCGGTATTTACAATTTTATTGCCGTAATATTTTAAGTAGTTAACGCCTACTTTTGCTCCTGTAGATACTAATTTAGTAGCGCGCTCTATTTTTGATGTAGGTATGTAATCTATGGTTTTCATAACATGTCTTTTAGTTCATGTGAAATTTTTCTTTAAAAAGAAATTTACCAAGGTCCATCACGCTGTTTATTGGGGCAATGTTAATCACATCAAATGTTGTGTTTACAGACTTTTCGATGAAAATATCGGTCTTCTCGAAGGCGACGGATGTGTCTTCTAACCAAAATTTCATAGTCACCAAAAGCTGAATCCATGCTGATTCTTTTAAGGCTCGTTCTTGAATTTTTTCGAATTGCTCTTGCTTAATATCTAACATTTGTATACCTAAACCGGCAACATAGTTGGTGAATTCTGTTTTTAAACGTGATAATATTTTTAATCCTTTTAAATCGTTTTTGTATGTCTCGAGGACATAATTTACATAACTTCTATTAGCTGTTAAGTTTTCAAAAAAGGTGTAGTAAAAACTCAATAGCTTATTTCTGGCGTCAAAAACTTTATAATCTTCGTTTTTATTTAAGGCGTTGATAGAATTTGTAAAGAACGTTTCAAAAATACATGCTTCTACCATTTCAAAAGATGCAAAATACTGGTAAAATATGGCTTCCTCAAAATTATTAGCTTTTGAAAAAGCATAAACAGATTTTGGATTCGAACCGTGTTCTAAAACATGGTCCATATAAAAATTTAGGATGTCTAGTTGTGTAACTGCTTTTTTCTTTGCCATGATTTCTAAATTTATGGTAAAGATAATAAATGTTTAATAAATAATAAAAAAAGTTAAACAAAATAACAAGCATTAAAAAGGAACAGCTTTAACAGCAGGTACTATCTTTTACTAATTTACAGCTTGAAACTGCAGTTATGGCACCTAATATTGGGGCCGCAATATATAACCAAAGGTATTGGTAGTTTCCTGTAAATAGCGCTGGCGCAATGGAGCGTATTGGGTTCATGGATGCTTTGGTCATAGGGCCGGCAAACATAGCCTCTAAAAGTATAACGCCTCCAACAGCAATGGCTGCCATGGTACCAATTTCTTTACTTCCTGTGGAGACATTGATAATAACAACCATTAAAAAGAAGGTTAAAATAAACTCTAATAGCGCTGCTTTGTATGGAGGAAAACCTGCTGCAGGTGTGGTTTCGCCTAAAAACTGGCTTTCTGGAAATAAAAACCATAATATAAATGCGGCAAACACGGCTCCAATACCTTGGGCGAGTATATATGCAGGTACTTGGCCCCAAGAAAATTTCTTCGCAAAGGCAAAGCCTATGGTAACCGCGGGATTAAAATGAGCTCCCGAAATTTCACCAAAAGCATAAATCATGGCCATTACAATAAGTCCCCAAGTGGTCGCAACCCCAACATGAGAGATACTACCACCCGTTATTTCATTAACAGTCATAGCACCACAACCGCAGAATATTAATGCAAATGTACCTATGGCTTCAGAGATATATGATTTCATAATTTATACTTTAGTGTTAGGGATTGTAACGGCATCCTTTTGCTTTTGTAAAAGATACGGTGTAAAGCCCGACCCTTTGGGTAACGCCCGATTTCTAATTATCTGGCAAATATACAATGTCTTATTTTAAGCTTTTGTTAACATTAAAAGGAAATGCGTTATGTAAATTTATACCAAATATATAATCTTATACATGATGAAGAAATTACTATTACTATTTATGATTTGCGCTTCGGTTTACACATTAAATGCGCAGGTAAATACCCCCCAACCAAGTCCTTTTTCAAAGGTTGAGCAAAAGGTAGGTTTAACCGATATTACTCTGGCATACTCGAGACCAGGTGTTAAGGATCGAGAAGTTTTTGGAAATCTTGTTCCTTATGGTAAGGTTTGGAGAACAGGGGCTAACAAAAACACCATTATTACGTTTAGTACAGATGCCTCTGTATTTGGATCTACATTAAAGGCTGGTTCTTATGCTATTTTTACGAAACCAGGTAAGGATATGTGGGAAGTTTATTTTTATGCTGATACTGAAAACTGGGGTACCCCAAAAGAATGGGACGCTAGTAAAGTTATGGCTATGGGAGAGGTGCCTGTTCATCCAGTACCATTCAATGTAGAGACTTTTACAATAGATATTAATAGTATAAAAAATAGCTCGGCCATAATAGAGATTATTTGGGAAAAAACGTATGTTGGAATTCCTTTTACAGTTCCTACAGACGATGCCGTGTTAGCTAGTATCAACGATGTTTTAGGCGGTGAACCTAAAGCAAATGATTATTTCTCTTCAGCTGTTTATTACTTACAAGAAGGTAAGGATATTAAGCAAGCTCAAGAATGGATCGATAAAGCGGTTGATATGGATAAGGATGCACCAAAGTTTTGGGTGTTAAGACAACAATCTTTAATACATGCAAAAGCTGGAGATAAAGTGGGCGCCATTGCTGCTGCAAAAAAATCGTTAGAAGGTGCGAAAAAAGCCGGTAATGCTGATTACGTAAAAATGAATGAAGATTCTTTAAAGGAATGGGGAGCTATGTAAGTTTCTTTATTAAGTCATAAAAAAAGGAAAGCGTAACTTTTAAGTTGCGCTTTTTTATTTTGGCGTTTTAACACGCTTTCCATTTTATCTTTAGCAAAAGCAAAAGGATGCCGCTGCAATCGTTAACGCAGTATTTTTTTTAATAAGTAAGATTAATGTGTTGTCTTACAATGTCTAAAAGTGTTATAAGCTGTTTACTAAAGTCAAAGGACATTATGGGGCTTTCTGTTTGAGCTTTTCTCAGTAAATCATTAAAGTGTATAATTTCATAATTGTATCCAATGGTGTTGTAACCAAAATCTAGGTTCTCTTCTGGGCCTGTTTTAGGAAATATGCTAATAGTAGTAGGGGCATGAAAGCCACTATTAATTCGAATACTGCCTTGATCAAATTTAAATACCGCGTGATTAGTCGTGTCTTCTAGCAAGGAACTTTTCAAAATTGCTTTAACTTGGTTTTGGTAGCTAAATACCATGTCGCAGGAGGCATCTGCACCGTTTTCGAAATAGGTAGCTTTGGCCTCTATATGTTCTGGTATGCCTAAGGTACTTAAAGCTACAAAAATCGGGTAGATTCCAATATCAAGTAAGCTACCACCTCCCAAACCCTTATTAAATAGACGTGAATCATTATTAAAGGCTCTATAAAAACCAAAATCCGCTTCCAGGCCAATTAAGTTGCCGTATTTTTTAGTTTCTATGGCTTGAAGCACATATTGATAATGTGGCAGAAAATATGTCCATAGAGCCTCCATGAGAAGTACATTTTTTTCTTTAGCCATGTTAATCATGTCATTAACCTCACTTGTATTCATAGCAAAAGGTTTTTCACACAAAACAGCAACCTTATGTTTTAAGCACAGCATGGTATTTGACTTGTGCAATGCATGAGGAGTAGCAATATAAACTGCGTCAAGCTCCTCGTCTAGAATAAAGTCCTCGTAACATGCATAAGCTTTAGTAGCTCCAAATTTAGCAGCAAATGTATTCGCTTTTTCTTGAGACCTTGAGGCTACAGCATGAAGTTCGGCGTACTCGACGGTTAAAAGGTCTGTAGCAAATTTATGCGCTATATTTCCTAAGCCCATAATGCCCCATTTAATTATTTTAGGATTCAATGGTTTTTCCATTAGCGGTTATAAATTGAATTAAGCAGGCCGTACCTATAACAATTATACAGCCTACAAAGTTAAGCCATAAAAACGGTAGGTTTATATAGTTGTATTCATTAAGTAAAAAAAGGCTAATTACTATAAGCTGAGTAATAAGCGCACTTGTAAAAACGGCATTTCCTTTTACAAATTTAAAGAAGAAGGCCAGTAAAAAAATACCCAATACATTTCCGTAAAAAATAGAACCAATAATGTTAACCAATTGAATTAGATTTTCTGCTAAATTAGCAATGCATGCTACTCCAATTGCTATAATCCCCCAAGCAAAGGTGAAAAATTTTGAAGCTTTTACCATATCTTTTTCAGATTTTTCACCAACGTTACGTTTGTATAAATCAATGGCTGTTGTTGAGCCCAAAGCATTTAATTCACTGGCAGTACTGGACATGGCTGCACTTAAAATTACTGCTAATAAAAGACCTATAAGACCACGAGGTAAATTGGTTAGAATAAAATGGATGAATACATAATCTTTATCGTTACTCTCTATTTTGATGTCTTGGCTTTCAGAAGCTTTGTCAATCAATAATCTTGCTTCGCTTCTAATGTCATCATTGGCCTCGTTTGCTATTGCAATATATTTTGAGGCATTATCATTTTCTGACGAAATATAAGCTTCAATAATTTTTTGTCTGTCGTTAAAAATATCCTGCTGTTCTTTTTGCAGGGCTTTAAAGTCCTCTGCATATTCTGAATTTAAAACAACCTCAGTGGCAGTAGGGTTAAAGTTAATAGGCGCTTCATTAAATTGGTAAAAAACGAATACCATCACACCAACAAGAAGTATGAAAAATTGCATTGGTACCTTTAAAATACCATTAAATATTAAACCCAGTTGCATTTCTTTAATTGATTTCCCAGACAAATAGCGTTGCACTTGGCTTTGGTCTGTACCAAAATAGGATAACATTAGAAACGTACCGCCAATAATACCACTCCAAAAGGTATAACGGTTGTTTAAATCAAAGGAAAAATCAAGAACTTCCATTTTGCCACTCGCACCAGCAATTTCAAGTGCTTTTGAAAATGTGATGTCTTCTGGCAATTTATCAACTATTAAAAAGAACGCGATAAGCATCCCTATAAAAATCACTACCATTTGATGTTTTTGAGTCACATTTACGGCGCGCGTGCCTCCAGAAACGGTGTAAATAATTACTAAGACCCCAATAATTATATTTAATGTTAATAAATCCCAGCCCAAAACAACAGATAGTATGATGGCCGGAGCAAATATGGTTATACCTGCTGCTAGCCCCCTTTGAATTAAGAATAAAATGGCGGCAAGCGTTCTCGTTTTTAAATCGAATCTATTTTCTAAGAACTCGTAAGCTGTATAAACTTTTAGGCGGTAATACAGCGGAATGAAAACCATACAAATAACCACCATGGCAATAGGTATGCCAAAGTAAAACTGAACAAAGCCCATACCATCATTAAACGCTTGACCTGGTGTGGACAAAAAAGTAATTGCACTCGCCTGAGTAGCCATTACTGACAGCCCTATTGTCCACCATTTAGATGTATTTCCACCTCGTAAATAGTCTTTTACATTTTTGCTACCTCTGGTTTGTAGCGTGCCATAAGTTACAATAGCGATTAGCGTAAAGCATAAAACCGTCCAGTCAATCCAACTTAGAGTTTGCATAATTAAAACGATTTTGTAATGATATAGAAGACTATAAAATATAGGGTGTTGGCTATTAAAACAATAGAGTATAGCTTAAGCCATGTTTGTTTTGGTTCTTTGTCATCCATGGTTAATCATTTCGTTTAGCTTCTAAATTCATGTCTTCTTTACCCAAGGAGATCATATTAGCAAACAATCTATATGCACCCGAAACGCCAGCAGGAAACTCTCTAAAAAAGCTTAACCCGGTATAGATGAAATAGCCCTTGCCATGCTGAGCGATTAGTAAGCTACCTTCTTTAGCTGTTTCTCCATTATCGTTCATGGATAAAATAGGTGTGAATTTATCTGACCATGCATTTGCAAAATATAATCCACGTTCCTGAGTCCAGCCTTCAAAATCCTTTTGAGTAATTTTATTAGGTGAATTTAGAATTTCATGTTTCGGATTAATAAATCTTACACTAGCATTTTCATCAGTTACTCGATCATGGGATAAAGTCAAACTATAGGGGGCTATATTTGCAGTTTTCAAACCGTAGCTTTTACTGTATTGTACTATCATGTTTCCGCCTTGGGCAACATAATCAAATAACTGAGGCTGTTTAAATTCTATATCATCCAAGGTGTTATAGGCCCTAATTCCAACTACAATGGCATCAAATTCACTAAGGTACTCCGTATTTATATCTTCTAGTTTAAGAATTTTTACTTTGTATCCTATTTGTTCTAAACTTTCAGGAACAACATCTCCAGCGCCTTGAATATAGCCAATGTTTTCACCACTTTTATTAATGTCTAGACGGACTACCTTGCTTTCACTTGGCAATAGAACAGTTTGAAAAGGAATATGCTCATAAGCGATTTCAAAGAGTTCTTTATTATAATCTTTATCACCTATATGAATTATCGGACCAATAAAACCCTCACTACCCGTTTTAGGAGGCGTTACATTAAATATTACCGTTTGCTCTTCGCCTTTGTGGGCTATAGATACTTTATGCATTTTTGGTGAGACGCTCCAGTCTTCAGGGTGACATAATTCAATAGTTCCTTTAAGATCATGACGACCAGATTTAATAACAACGCTGACTTCATGTGATTTATCAGAGTCAAAAATGATAACCTTTTCAGTAATCTTTACAGAAGCCTCAGGAATGATTTCAAAAGGTCTGTATAGCTCGCCTTTATCAGGTTTTGAGTACCTCTGAATTACTGGCTTAGTAAATGTAAAAGGGGTATTATCAATTAAAACATTAAAATCCATGTTATAGACTCTAGGAGTTTCTGGTAGCCCAATTTGCTCGGGGTTATCTACAATGTACATACCTAATGTACCTTTTTTGTTGAGCCAATACGGGGTTGTAGGTTGTGCGTTTTCCTTGATTTTAATAATTTCTTCAAAAGTAAATTTTATATTGCTCTTTAGCTCTATATTTTTTGAAACGCTTGTACCATTTGGGGTCTTTATGCTTAATAGGGTTAAGGGTATGTTACTTCTATTAATGGACTCTATGTTTAGTTTAACTGACTCATTTGATGTAGCCCAATTGGTTTCAGCCGAGACCTCCAAATACAGGCCAACACACATCTCGATGATGGCTTTTAGTTCTTTCGATTTTAAGGTTTTCCAATGCTCATCTTCGATGTTTTGAAGGTGTTTATAGGCTTCGATTAATTGCGGAATATGAACTGATGGGTTTGTAAAATCAAAATTATTTTCCACCGCATATAAAATATCGCCAATTGCCGAACCACCGAGAACGCGGTTCCATGAGGTGTCAATACCTGAAAAAATGTTGTTATTATCAACAGGCGAACCTTTTAAGAATTCAATATATTCTTCTTGAGTACCTCGTTGCGATAACCTTCCAAAACCTTGACACAAATGCTGACTGCTTGCCAATGAGGCTAATTCATTGTTAGATAAGCCTTTTAAAGGGTAGTATGTACCAATGTCAAATTTAATCATGTTGCTTTTATCAACTTTATCAAATTTCTCTCTGCTTCCATAGCGCCACCAGCTTGTATTATAAAACAAGCGTTTTGGTTGCCAAAGGCTAGTCTGGTTCAATTGATCAGTATATGCTGATTTATCATTGGCTAAATCAAAGGCCTCCATGCTCAGCATGGCCGAACTCGTATGGTGACCATGGGTTGTTCCAGGGGTTCTATGGTCAAAACGATTTATTATTACGTCTGGTTTAAATTGTCTAATTGCCAAAACAACATCGCTTAAAACGTCATTTTTATTCCAAATCTTAAGTGTTTCATCTGGGTGTTTTGAGTAGCCAAAATCATTTGCTCGAGTAAAAAGTTGTTCACCGCCATCAACACCTCGCGCGGCCAGTAATTCTTGGGTTCTAATCACCCCTAATAATTCACGAATTTCAGGACCAATTAAGTTTTGTCCTCCATCTCCACGGGTTAACGATAGGTAAGCGGTTCTTGCTTTTACATGATTAGACATGTAAGCTATCAGGCGTGTGTTTTCATCATCAGGATGTGCAGCCACATATAAAACAGAGCCTAAAAAGTTTAACTTTTGAAGCGATTCGTAGATTTGAGAAGCTGAAGGCGTTTTTGGTTTTTGGGCATTACCATAGGATAGGTAAAGTACCGCCAATACTAATAAAAGTAGTTTTTTATGCATGATTTTCAGTTAGCTAAAAACCAAATATATATAAAGATACCTCCAGTTTAAGAGGTTTTAGTTTTTCTTTAACGCTTTGATGATGTTAAGTATCTGTATGCCCCCTTTTCGCATAAAAGAAATAAGCTCTAGTCGATTTTTATGCGCTCTTCTCGGTTAGCGAGTTTCCAGGCTGTGTGGAAAATGAGCTTAGCTCTAGTTTCTAAAAATTCGTAGTTAATTTTATCAGGCGTATCAGAAGGTTTGTGGTAATCGGCATGGGTGCCATTAAAATAAAAAATAGCTGGAATTCCTTTTTTAACAAAATTGTAATGGTCGGAGCGATAGTAGAAACGATTTGGGTCATTATCGTCATTATATGTATAATCAAATTCCAAATTAAAAGAAGCTTTATTAACCTCTTCTGAAAGCTCATGTAACTCTTTACTTAATTTATCCGAGCCGATTAAATATAAATAGTTTTGACCACCTTCATGTTTAGGGTCTACACGTCCTATCATATCAATATTTAAATTGGCTACCGTGTTTTTTAATGGAAATATAGGGTCTTCATCAGTATAGTACCTTGAACCATACAGCCCTAATTCTTCACCGGTAACATGTAAAAAAAGAATTGAACGTTTAGGGCCTTTTCCATCTTTCTCAGCCGCTCTAAAGGCTTCTGCAATCTCTAAAATAGCAACAGTACCAGAACCATCGTCATCCGCGCCGTTATTGATTTCTCCTTTTTTTGATATGCCTATATGGTCTAAATGCGCTGAGATAACAATTACTTCTTCTGGTTTTTCAGAACCTTTAATATATGCAAGGACGTTCTCTGAAGCCTTTATACCGTCTTTAAAAAATGTAGCCGGAATGTCTTGGAAGTAATCGTTTTTGCTTATTGGTGACTTTATTTTATTCGCAACATAATGAGATTTAATAAACTCAACTGCTTTTTTCTGTCCTGCTTCTCCCGTATACCTGCCTTCAAAATCATCGGAAGCATACGTATAAAGCATTTCTTTTAATTCCGCGGCCGTTATCGTTTTGGCGTAAGTTTCGGGATTATCGTATTTTTTGTTTTTGTTTTGAGAACTACTACAAGACATTAAAGTAATAGTAGCGCAAATGAAGGTAGTAACGTGTTTTAAAAACATAAAATTTAAACTATTAAAAGCTCTATATTACAAAAATAAGATGGGATGGCCTTATTATTTATACAGCTAATTTAAAAAGTCATTGTTCGCATCTACAGCAAGGCGATTTTCCTGATTAGCAATTTGCCATGCTGTAGCAAATATGAGCTTAGTGCGTTTTTCTAGAAGGGCATAGTCTATTTTGTCTGGTGTATCTGTAGCTCTGTGGTAATCGTCATGAACACCGTTAAAATAAAAGATGACAGGAATCCCTTTTAAGGCAAAATTATAATGGTCTGAACGTTCGTAGTAATGATTACTGTCGTTTTCAGCATTATATCTGTAATCAAGATGAATGTTAAACAAAGTATTGTTTACTTTCTCTGAGATATAATGTAGTTCTTTACTCAATCTATCAGATCCAATTAAATAAACGTAGTCTTTATCCTCTTTATGTAAATCATCTATACGTCCAATCATATCAATATTTAAGTCGACCAAGGTGTTTTCCAGAGGAAATATTGGATGACTAACATAAAATTCAGAACCACGTTTTCCTATTTCTTCGGCTGTTAAATGAAGGAAAAGAATACTGCGTTTAGGGCCATGGCCAGCATTTTTAGCCATTTTAAAAGACTGAGCCATTTCCATGAGTGCTACAGTTCCAGATCCATCGTCGTCGGCGCCATGGTTAACTTCACCATGTGCATCAATCCCCAAGTGGTCAAGATGAGCAGAAATAATAATAATTTCATCTGGTTTTTCTGTCCCCTCAATGTAGGCCAGAACGTTTTCAGAGCTTTTAATATTATTAGAAAAAAAATCAGATGGAATCATTTGGTAATAGTTACTACCACCAAAAGGAGAGGCTATTTGTTCATTTTGATAGTAAGATTTTAAAAACTCAGCCGCCAATTTTTGGCCCTTTTCACCAACTTTTCTGCCCTCATATTTGTCTGATGAAAACTCATATAGGTGTGTTTTTAGTTCTTCTTTTTTTATAGTATTGGCATAGAATTTTATTAAGGACGTGTCTGTTATCTTAATATTATCTTTTAAGTTTTGAAGTTTTGCGGTGTACTTTGGTGTTGAACAAGTGCCAACAAGTGTTAGGAGAGAGAATGTTAAAATTAATTTCATAGGATTTTTAATAGCTCAACAAATATAAAGTATTTGAGGAAATTACTTACTGCTATTTTGCATGAACTTCTATTTAAAATATTATCTCTAGTGAAGCCAGTTTGAATGAACAAAACATGAAATTTTATCCTAACATTTGTCATAGTAATTTATGGATAGGAATAATAAATTTACTTGATTGTCAATTACTAGCATCATGAAGAACATATTATTACCCACCGATTTTTCGAAAAATTCTCTTAATGCCATTTATTATGCTTTGGACTTGATGAAAGGTGAAGCTTGTAGGTTTTACTTTTTAAATGTTCAAAAAGCATCATCTTTTATTTCTGACGATATGATGGTGGTTGGTGCATCAGGAACGATTTATAAAACTATTATAAGTGCGGCAAAGAAGTCTATAGATAATATTATTTCTAAGATAGAATCGGATTATGAATTTGAGAACTTTGAATGTTTCTCAATTGTAGATTATGATAATTTTATTGATGCTATCAATCAGGTGAGTCATACCAAAAAAATAGATTTGATAATTATGGGTACTAAAGGGGCGTCTGGTCTATCAAAAACGCTTTTTGGAAGCAATACGGTTAGGGTTATTCAGCGCTGTTATGCCCCTATATTGGTTGTGCCAGATGGATGCCAATTTAGTCACTTTAGGACCATTGCTTTCACTACCAATAATTTACCTTTGTTTAGACCTGAAGAACTTAAACCATTGCAGGAGTTTATGCTGAATCATCATGCAAAACTCAGCATATTACATGTGGCAGATGAACATCATTTGGCTCAAAACCAAAGCTTAAATGAAGACTTTTTTAACGAATACTTTCCTAAAGCATTGCATGATTATATTGATTCTAACACGCATGATATTTTCCAAGCGATACAGAATTATTTAAAAGCAAATGATATAAAAATGCTTGCCATGATGAGTAAGAAACACTCTTTTATAGAGCGTTTATTTACTGAGCATTTGGAGGAAACATTGGCATATAATATTGATATACCACTTCTAGTAATGCACAGTCCATCTCTCTAAACACTTTTAATATACCTAGGTTGCAGTATAATTGTTTGGAGATTTTTTAAAGTTTAAAGATTTACGCTTAACTTTATAACATCAGCCCAACCAAATATGTCTTAAAATGAAATACATTCTATATGTATTATTTTTAGTTTTTACTTGCCGTCTTACTCTTGGTCAAACTCATAGATTAGACAGTTTAAAAAAGGTATACCGATATGCTACTAACGATTCGGTTAAGTGTCAAGCCTTGAAAGATATTTCATGGGAATATTTGAATAGCAGATCTAATGATAGCATTGCAGAATTGTATATAGATAGTCTGTACCATTTTGCTATTAATAAAGGCTTGAAAGGGCGCGAAATTTTAGCCAAATACCAATATGGTGTATTGGAAAGGCAAAGAGGTAATTATGATAAAGCGCTTGGTTATTTTGACGAATATATAACGCATGCGGCAAACCGAAATGAAAAAAAAGAGGTAGCTAATGGACTCTATCAAAAGGCAATAATTCTTGATGATATTGGAAAGGTGGAGCAAAGCCTTGAAATTTATTATGAAATTGTAAAGCTTTATGAAGGTATTGGCGATGTTTTTGGTGAGGCTACCGTTCTAAATGCTATAGGAGAGACTTTAAAAAAAACAGGTAAAACTGAGCAGGCTTTAGAAAATTATAATAAAGCACTTACTATATTTGAGCGATTAGGTGATAAAACAGAATTAGCCAATTGTAACTACAATATTGGTGATGCGTATCTCTTATTAAAGGACTATACCAAAGCGTTATCTTTTTTTAACAAAGCACTTAAATTAGATACTGAGATATCAAGTAAATGGGGGATGGCCTATGATTACGAGTCACTTGGAAAGGTGTCGAACCTTCAAGGAAATTATAAAACAGCTTTGAATTATCATACTCAAGCTTTGTCTATAAGATCGGGGCTAAATCAAAAGAGTGAGTTAGCAATGAGCTTTTTTGAACTTGGTAAAAACCATTTTAATCTAAAAAACTTTAAACAAGCTGAGAGTTTTTTGTTAAAGTCTTTAGAAATAGTTAAGTCTCTAGGCGATAAGGAAAGAGTTAAAGATAGCTATTCTTTGCTATCACAACTGCACGCCTCACAAGGTAATTACGAGGAAGCTTTTGCTTATGAGGCACAAATAAATGTCTTAAAAGATAGTCTTTATAACGAAGCTAAATCAAGACAAATTGAAGAACTTCAAGAAAGATATAATTCGGAGAAAAGGGAGAACGCTATACTTACCCTTGAAAAAGAAGCGCAAATAAAAGAGCTAAAAATTAAGGAAGAAACCACCTTTAGAAATATAATGCTAGCAATTGCTATTGCAACAATTATTGCGTCTTTTTTATTATTTCATAGGTACAAAACAATGCAAAAAATTAAGTTAGCAGATAAGGAAAAAAACCTTCAAATTATAGAGGAGCAAAGAAAGACAGAACATGAAAAACAGCGTGTTGCAGACTTAGAGAAAATAGATAAGCTTAAGGATGAGTTTTTAGCTAATACGTCCCATGAATTGCGTACGCCACTTAATGGTATTATAGGGCTTTCGGAGTCCCTCAAGGATGGAATCGCAGGTGAATTACCATCGACAGCTATTGAGAACTTAAATATGATAACCCATAGTGGAAGGCGTCTGTCTAATTTGGTTAATGATATTTTGGATTTCTCTAAATTAAAAAATAGAGACCTTGTACTTTCTATAAACCCTTTAGATATTCATGCATTGGTTAATTTGGTATTAAAAGTTTCTGAGACTTTGGCAAAAGATAAAAGTATCACTCTAAAAAATTCTATTGCTAAACATGTTTCATTAGTGGAGGCCGATGAAAATAGACTTCAACAAATACTATATAATCTTATTGGGAATGCTATTAAATTTACGGAAAAGGGCTCAATTGAAATTACTGCAGAAGAAAAAAAGGATATGCTCTTGATATCTGTCTCCGATACAGGTATGGGGATACCGGATTTTAAACTTAATGATATTTTTAAATCCTTCGAACAGCTGGACGGAACTACGTCAAGGAATTATGGAGGAACAGGTCTAGGCTTGTCTGTTACAAAGCAACTTGTAGAACTTCATGGGGGTACCATTGAGGTCCGTTCTGAGTTAAACAAGGGTTCGGTTTTTAGTTTTACGTTACCATTGAGTAATTACAAAAGGAAGGATATTTTAAAAGGGGTTGAAAACGAGGTTATTCAAAGTATTGCAAATAAAGAAGCGGCTTCCGAGGATGAAATCGATACTATTAAAATAGATTATTCCAATAATATTCAGATTTTAATAGTAGATGATGAACCCATAAATAGGCGGGTTCTAGAAAATCACTTAACAGTTGCAGGGTATCGAGTTAAAGAGGTTAGTAATGGTAAAGAAGCGTTACAATGTATTGAATCGGGGCACTTTAATTTGGTGTTACTCGATGTTATGATGCCGACAATGTCTGGATACGAAGTATGTGAAAAAATAAGAGAAACCTATACGGCCAGTGATTTGCCTATTGTATTGCTAACAGCAAAAAATAGAATAAGCGACTTGGTTGCAGGTTTTAATGTTGGCGCTAATGATTATTTAACAAAGCCTTTTTCAAAAAATGAACTTCTAAGTAGAATTAAAACGCATTTAAACCTTCAAGGGATTCATAAGGCAACTAGTAAATTTGTGCCATCCGAGTTTTTAAGATCTGTGGGTCGAGAAGCTGTTACAGATGTTGTTTTAGGAGATCATATGCAGAAAGAAGTGACTGTTTTGTTTACTGATATTAGAGGCTATACCACATTGGCAGAATCCATGACTCCTGAAGAGAATTTTAAGTTTGTTAATGCCTATGTTGGTAGAATGGGGCCCTTAATTAAGCAGCATTTAGGTTTTGTAAATCAATATTTAGGAGATGGTATTATGGCTTTGTTTCCAGAAAATGCGAGCAATGCCCTTCGCGCTTGTATTGCTATGCAAAGAGCTGTTTTGCTTTATAATGCAGAGCGTGCGGTAGATGGATTTAAACCAATTTCTGTTGGTATGGGTATGCATACGGGAGATCTTGTAATGGGTATTATTGGTGATAAGCATAGAAATGACACCGCTATTATTGCAGATACAGTTAATACGGCTTCAAGAATGGAAGGTGTTACAAAATATTATGGAGCGAATATTATTGTAAGTGAAGATAGCATGAAGCTTATAGATGATAAAGAACGTTTTCATTTTAGGTACTTAGGAAAGGTTATGGCTGAAGGGAAACATCATGCTTTGGGTATTTATGAATGTTTTGATGGGGATCCAAAAAACATAAGAGCTTTGAAGATTAAAACCTTATCGGATTTCGAAAAAGGACTTAGCTGTTTTTTTGATAGACAATTTCCTAAAGCTTCTGCGGCATTCGATAAGGTTTTATCTAAAAACCCAGAGGACGCTGTGGCAAAATATTTCATAACCAAATCAGCAGAATATACTATTTCTGGGGTTCCAGAAGATTGGGACGCTGTTAATGTTATGAGCAAAAAATAGTTGAGATTAAGGTTTCTGCAGGAGAATTTTTTCTCTAAAAGAAAATGATTTTACGCTTCTAAATTGACTGAAATAAGTCCCCAAGTAATACACCGCATTTAAACAAGCTGCTTTCAAGTTGTTCTAGGCAAGGCTATTTTTCTTGTGGTTAAGTTATATGCTTATTTGACCTAACCTCAATGGAAAGTTCTTAGTTACAAGAAATACAACTGGGATGTATTATTTTTTCTTTTTTCTGGATGGTTCAGGATTATTCGTTACATAATTTTCCAAGAAATTTTTAACAACATCGAGGCTACCTGCTTCTAGTCCATCATTTACATTTGCCCCGGTAATCCAGTATAATACCATACCTGCATCAGAACAGTCCCATTTGCCTTTTTGAAAATTAACGATGTTATCCAGTTCGGCAATATTACCAATAGTCCATACTAATCTAATTCTTGGATCTGAATGGTTCTTTGCCCAATCCCATTTTTCGTGGTCTAGTTTTAAATTGATGTTCTGGTCTGGTATGCGTACTTCTTCAATGCCAAAATCTAAAATCTGCTGCCAAGTGTAAAAATCACCAGCATTATCATTTGCAGGATGATGGGTCACTACCTTTATATATTGATGTTTTTCTTTAGGTGTTTTTTTTAAGGCCATTCCAATTATATCAGGCTCACCTGCCTCTATAATCCATAGGGGGTCATCAGCTGTAGAAGCATTAATGGCCCAACATAAATCATTAATGGTTGCCTCTTGCTGCCACATGGCATCATAAAATGTTAAATGTTCAAAACCACCCCAGCGTCTTGCAGTCATGTTACATGCTACTTGCATTAAATGGTGTCGCTCTTTTTCCGCTTGTTTAGAAATACGATCGTCTCTTACCAAATCGCAGCTATGCGAATAATGAACCAATTTATTCTCTAAGCCAGAAGACCTTAATAAAGCCAAGGTAACAGCAGTACCGCCAAGGTCATCAGGATCTGGCGAATTTCCATCTGCAACAACAGCAATACGGCCTTTGGGAGGTGCAATTTTTTGAGCCGCAACCGTGGCGTAGTTAAAAACTAAGAATAGGCAAATAGATACTAGTGTTTTGTTCATTTTTTTTTTTAAGTAAATTAATCTTAGTATTTTTTAATCGACACATTTATAAGTCTCAATTAATAAATTCTAAAATGTAGATTGTTTTTTGTTTTAGTTAAAACTAACAGTTTTAAGTGATAAAAATAGAATTTCCATTGTTTTATTTTAACCTGTGCTATCCTGTAAGTAAAAGCTTTTTTATATAGGCCATTTTTTAATTATTGTTTCTAAGTTATGTTATTTTGGAGTAATAAAAACTAACTGTCAGTTGAACAGTTCTATACAATAGTATGGTGCGCTAGAGGTATCGTTAAATAGTCCAGGATAAAATTGTAAAAACCCATCTGTATTGTGATAGGTAAAGTAAAGTAATAAGTCGTAATTTGGGTCTAGGCCAGACGTTGGTATTTGGGCTGTATAATTTGTGCCATTCCATGTCATATCTAACGTTTTAAAAGACCCAAGGGTCATGTCCGCGAGTCTAAAATGTATTTGAGGGGATTTAGATAATTTTTTTATTAAAGGCGTTAAGCCCACTTCTACATCTTGAGAAATCTTTATTGAATCTGGAATTACTGCTTCAAAGTGAAGTCTTTCAAAAAGTTTAGAGGTCTTTTTACTTTGCCAATGACTCTTAATTTTAACATTACTAAAACTAGAAGTTAAACTTTCTAATTTGTTAATATCCTGTTCTATTTCTATTAATCGGTCTTCCCATGTACCGTTGTCATGAAGAAAAAGAGGCTGCTTATAATAAACCTCAGATGTTTTAGTCACAATATTAGTCCAGTTGGATCGGACTTTTTTCATGTTAGCAAGACATGATTTTAGATACCCATAGTCTTGGGTATGTTCATAGAGAGCATAGTGCGTAGCCGCTTTTATTTTAAAAGCATGATACATGGAAAGGGACGATAAAATTTCTAGATCAGCTAAATTGGTTGAAAACTCGGTTTTATACTCATCAGGAATATGTTCTTTGTTTATTTTGGATAAATGTAGTTGTGTTTCGAGTGAGAGTTTTTCGAAAATTGCCGACAACTGAATCGGAGTAATCTTGCGCTTAGTAGTGTTTGATATCCCATCATTTACATAATCGCTTATGGTGTAAAAAATACCAGGATCTCCAGGTTCTGATGATTGATAGGTTCTTTTTTTGTTTTTAAAAAAGAGATTTGCATTATGTTCAACAAAAAGTGCTCCTCCACTATCCATTTCGGCCCAATTGTAGTTTGCAGGATGATACGTAAGATGAGAACTCGTTATTAAAGGAAGTATTTTGCTAGCTGAAACATATGCCTTTAATACCTGCTTATATTCCAAACCATAGTGCTTTTCAAATTCTCGTTCCCATACTATGGGATTTGTGGTAGAAGCATATCCAAGTCTTCCAAATAACAAATAGTAGGCCCAATACCTTTGGTATTCCCAATTAAAGTAAGCTAAATTGTTTCTATTAAATAAGGGCCAAGTATTGTTTTTTCTTGACATAGGTGGTGTAATTTGGAAGCCCTTAGCATTGCCGAACGTGGTTGTTCTAGCAAAACGTTTGGCATAGTCGGGGTCTGCCCAAGTGAATAGGCGCAAAGTGCCTATGCCCCATAGTCTGTATATAAAATCAAAATTCCTGGACTCGTTTAAAAAATTAGCGTAGCCATAGCGTTGGCGCTTGTCTATATTATCTAACAAAGCCAGTTCTCCTTTTCTCATTTGAGTTGGATGATAAGGAAGCCCCATACCTTCCCAAGAGTATTTGCTTGTTACACTAAAATTTATACCAGTTTGTGAAGCCCATTTGGAAATCTTTTTTGTTAATCCTTTGGCTCTTATGTCTAAAAAAAGTTTTCCATTTCGCTCTTTATTCGAATCTCCTAAGGCCATAATAATTTCTTTCCAAAAAAAATCTGCTGTTTCGCCAAACCCTCCAACACCAGACTCGTAGTTGACGCGTAACTGTATACCATCAATTTCCGGAACTTCTCTTAATAATTTTCTTATCCCAGCCGCACAATATTGCGTATATAACTCAGAATCTTTAGGAAGTCCACCCACTAACTTTTCATGTCTACCATGGCCCCATATTCCAAAAACAAATTCAATTCCGTAATTTTTACAGAGTTTTCCAATGTGTTTCAGTTGTCTTAGGTACTCGGCGGGACTCTTTTCTGTAGTTCTTTTTAGTTCAGTTTGGTTAAAACCAGGAACTTGGAACAAATAAGGATATACAGGTATCATAAAATCTTCCGATTTACCATCATTGTAACCTGTAATTAATGTTAGTCGGTTAAATCTATTTATTGCTAACATATTTAAATAGTGGTTCCAAAAGTCACCCGAGAAAAACCAAGAGTTATCATGTACGTCCTTTATAAATCTGTCAACACCGCGAACTGTATTTTCAGGAGATTCTACATAGCTTTCCAAATCATATAAAGCTCTAAGACCATAAGAGTCTATTCGTTGTGAAAGTTCGTTTAAGGCATACTGAAGCCCTCTGGAATCTGATCCAGTAATAACCAGGATCGGCCTATTTTCTGTTTCTATTTTGAGATAAACAACAGATTCAGGGCCAAGCCTGTAATTGAGAGATCTGTTTTTAATGAAAAGTGACTTTATAATAGAATCCTTTAAGGTGCCAATAATTAGATTGATATTTTTATGAATATCTAATTTTTCAGGTGCTTGTATTTCCTTTAATTTAACATCGCTATTTCTTAAGGATTTATAAAATTTAATTTTAGAAAAGGCCACAGGGTGTTTTAAATTATTAGAGATGTTAGTCCGATCTAAAATGTTGATGGTAGGCTTTGGAAAGTTGTTTGTATGCTCAGCAGACTGTGTCACGGCATGGCATATAAAAGTAAATAGAAATGCCATTGTACAAAGTGTTTTTCTTGCCTTGATGGTATATGCTTTCATTATGGAATATGAGTTGTTTTAGTATCTCATCATTTCTTATCAAGATAGCCTGAAAAATGAAAAGGTAATGATTAATTATGATGTGTGTACCCTGTTGTATCATGGACAGACTCTGTGTGTTGTATAGTTTAGGTGTTTAATAGTCAGTCTCTTGTATAAGTTTTAAGTGCTTTTAATATCTATTTTATAACACCTAGTCCTTAATAGGGCCCAAGCTTATAGAAAAAGAGGGGAACCCTGAAATCAGCTACATACATTATTGATGTAGGTTAATCTTTCCGTTACAGGATGCTCTGAATCCGTGATTTTTACAAATGTGTCGCAATCACTTACTAATGATACAGGTGCGTTTGAAAGATATAACGTTCGCTTTTTGAAAGAAAATATTTCAAACAAGAATATTTCAAAATATATCCATTTTTTTTATTAATCTTTTTTTTTACAAAAAAACTTGATAATTATCAGTTTAGTTAAGAACTCTTTTTTTAGTGATACCTCTTCTTACTTGTTAATTTTAAAGGGGTTATGAATTTTTAAAATTTCAAATTTTTAACAGAATTATTTAATTATTCTTACTTTTTTAATTAAAGCAGCACAGGTCATAACGGTTAGGGCAGGATACACCAGTTAAAAATTAAAAATATTTTAGGACACGAATTAATAAATTAACTAAAAAGACTTATGAATTTTAAAACTACACTCAAAAAGTTTCCTGACATTAGGAAATCTTGGATTGGTGCTTTTTTGCTGTTGCTTTCTATGGCAACTGCAAGTGCACAGTCGGTATCAGGAACAGTAACGGCAGACGGCCAACCACTGCCTGGAGCAACAGTTCTTGAAAAAGGGACTACAAATGGAACATCAACAGATTTTGATGGAGAATTTACATTGAACGTGTCTGCTGGGAGTACCTTAGTGGTCTCTTATGTAGGATATGCAACTCAAGAGATTGCTGTTGGTAACCAAACACAAATTAATATAACCTTAGAGGCAGACAATAAGTTAGATGAAATTGTTGTTATTGGTTATGGTACACAAAGAAAATCAGATTTAACCGGGTCGGTATCCTCTGTAAGTGCAGAAGATATTGTGAGCTTACCCGTTTCCAGAGTTGACCAAGCTTTACAGGGTAGAGCAACGGGGGTACAGGTAACACAGGCTAGTGGAGCACCAGGTGCTGGAACCGTTATTAGAGTAAGAGGGGGTAACTCTATTACAGGTAGTAACGAACCGCTATGGGTTGTTGATGGTATTGTTGTTGGAACAAACTTTAACCTTAATAATCTTAATAGTAACGATATAAAATCTCTTGAGGTTCTAAAGGATGCCTCGTCTATCGCTATTTATGGTTCGAGAGGAGCAAATGGGGTGGTTTTAGTAACTACAAAAAACGGTAGAAGTGCTGGCTCAACAAAGCCACAGATTAGTGTAAATCTTTACACGAGTTCACAAATGCTACCGGAAATACCAGATAGACTTAATCAAAGAGAACAAATAGAATACACAAACGAAAGTGCTAGATTTAGATCGGCGGCAGAACCGTTTCCAGATGATCCATCCACGTATCCAGACAATGATTGGGTTGATTTAGTATTAGGCCCTGCTCCAATTTATAATGCAGATATTTCTGTTGCAGGAGCAACTGAAAATGTTGACTATTACACGTCCTTTAATTACTTTAATCAAGAAGGTATTGTAAAAAGCTCTGGTCTTGAAAAATATATCTTTAGAGCAAATTTGGACATTAAATTGAACGATAAAGTAAAAACAGGATTTAGATTAAATTATTCTAGATTAGAACAAGATAATGCACTGGCTAGTTATAGTCAAGCTGCTTTTGGGATTCTTAGAACGCAACCTGTATTTAATGAGGATGGAAGCTATAATGGATTTAATGATGTTGTGGGATCGCCATTTTCAAACCCGCTGGCTAATATAGCATTGAATACCAATGAAACATTTACCAATAATTTATTAGCAACGGTTTATTTAGAGTATAGCCCAGCACCAAATTGGATTATTCGTTCTACATTTAGTCCAGAATTTGATAATACTAAACGTAATATCTTTAATTCCAGTCAGGATCCTGGCTTGCTTGCCGTAGGTGATACTGGCCAAGGGAGTGCTAGTGTTCGTACAACCAATAGAAATGGATGGAACAATGAAAATACGGTGCAATACACCACTGATTTTAATGAAGACCATAGTTTAACAGTGCTTGGAGGTGCTGCTTTTCAAAAATCACAAACTGAAATAGTCCAAGCAGAAGCTTTTGGTATTACCAGTGACGCTACAGGATTTAATAACTTAGGGAACTCAGACCCTACAAGAGCTGTAGTAAGTAGTGATTATTCTGCATTTCAAATTGCATCTTTTTTCGGAAGATTAAATTATAGTTATAAAGACAAATACCTTCTTACTTTAGTAGGTAGATCCGATGGAAGTTCGGTATTTGCTGAGGGTAATAAATGGGAGTTTTATCCATCTATAGCTGGTGCTTGGAAGGTTACTAACGAATCGTTTATGGATAACCAAAATATTTTCCATGATTTAAAGCTAAGAGCATCTTATGGAAAATCGGGTAATCAAGCCATTGAACCATATAGAACTTTTGGTGTTTTAACAGATGCTAATACAACGCTTAATGGTGTAGAAGTGCCAGGTAGAACTCTAGGTAGGCCTGCAAACCCAAATTTAAAATGGGAAACAACAAATTCATTCGATATTGCATTGGAAGCATCTTTCTTTGGAGGACGTTTATTTACAGAGTTTAACTATTATTACAAGAAAACAGAAGATTTATTATTAGATGTAACCATTCCAAGACAAACTGGTTTTAATAGCCAATTGCAAAACATAGGGTCACTTGAAAATCAAGGGTGGGAACTATTGTTAAACTCTACCAATATTAATAATAGTAATTTCAACTGGAATACAGTACTAACATTATCAGCAAATAATAATAAAATTTTAGACCTTGGAGGGGTAGACTTTATTGATATTGTGGTAGATCCTATTATAGGATCAGGTAATACACGTTTAATTGTGGGAGAAGCAGTGCCTTCTTTTACAGGGGTTAGATACTTAGGTACATGGAAAAGCCAAGAAGAAATTGATGCCTCGGGAAGAATAGATCCTCAGGTTGTTGGAGGACCACATTTTGAAGATTTAAATGGTGATGGCATATCCTCTACAGAAGATAATGTGGTTCTTGGTAGTCCATTTCCAGATATCATCTTTGGTTTTGAAAACTCTTTTTCTTATAAGGATTTTGACTTTTCTTTCTACTTTCAAGGGACATCAGGTAACGAAGTTTATAATTTAAACATGCGAAACAATTACTTTAACCGTGGGGAAACAGTAAAGTTTGGAGATTTAAGAGACCGTTGGATTGAAGGGGTTAATGAAACCTCTAATATCCTAAGAGCTGGATCAGATTCAGCAACCGGTGTACCAAGCAATTCTGAGTATGTTGAAGATGGATCACATATACGTCTTAAAAATGTGCGACTGGCATATAATTTACCTGTCGATACAATGGGCTTAGATGGTCTTAAGAATGCTACGGTTTATTTTACAGGAACGAACTTGTTATTATGGTCTAATACCAGATTAATAGATCCTGAAGCCAATGCTTTTGGTCGTAGTAATATAGCACAAGGTTACCTTAGTGCGCAGTATCCTAATCCAAGAGTTATTACACTTGGTTTAAACGTAACTTTTTAAATATATAACATGAAAACAAAAAATATAATTTTATACGTCTTTGTAGTTTTCACATATTTTGGTTGTGAACGCTTTTTAGAAGAAGACCCAAGAGCGATTGTTTCGCCTGAAACCTTTTTCGGTTCAGAGAATGATGCCAGACAAATGGTTCAAGGTATGTATGCCATTTTAAAGAACAATTCTTTATATGGTCAAGTAGGTTTAGATCATTTTTATGACAATGGCGCTGATATTATTGAACCGAATCGTTCTGCAAATTTTGTGGAGCCCATAGGGAATTATTCTTTGAATGAGGCGATTGCAGACAGGTCGGTTCAAAAAATGAGTGTTTCAGATACTTGGAAAGATCTTTACAGAATTATACAAAATGCGAATCTTACTATAGAAAGAGTTACAGGAAACGAAGCTATAGGGAGCCAAGAAGTAAGAACTGATATCATTGCAGACACAAGATTTTTGAGAGGTTTATGTTATTGGCACATTTGGAGTCTATGGGGAGCTGCTCCTTATTATACGGAAGCACTTACTCTTGAAGAAATTAGTGCGTTAGGACGAACGGATGAGGCTACGATAGTAGCTGGAATTTTAGAAGATTTGCAGTTTGCTCAAGATAATTTACAAGATAAATATGACGGTGATCAAAGTGGTAGAGCTTCTAAATGGGCAGCTGCTGTTATCATGGCTAAAATTTATATGAAGCAACAGCAATGGCAATTAGGTTTGGATAAGTGTTTGGAAATTTTAAATGAATCGCCACATAGGATATTACCAACCTACAATGAAGTGTTTGATCAGTTTAATGAGTATAATGATGAAATTATTTGGTCCTTAGACTTTGCTAGAGATATCAATAGTCAATTTGACCCAGCATTCCCAGGAAGATCATTTGCAGGGAATAATAACTGGAGACCATCTATGTTTAACCCGCGTTTAAGAGATGAACCACTTAATACCGCTGAAAGAGATTCTCTTGGTGAAGCACTTAAAGCTAGAGGCGAGGCTTTTAATGGAACTGGATTACAAGTAGCCTCAAAAGATTTTGCAGAGAAATTCCCAATGAATGATTTGAGAAGAGAGTTAAACATAGTAGATAACTATTTAGGTTATGATCTAGTGTTTCCATACATCGCTAAATTTTGGAATTTAGAGTTAGACAGATCGCCACGTTTTAATCACTCAGATAATAGAATGGTATTTCGTTTAGGAGACGTTGCTTTAATGGCTGCAGAATGTGAAAATGAGCGTTCTGGAGGTAACCCTAATACTGCTTTTGAATATATAAGAGAGATACGAGAGCGTGCCTTTGAAACTCAAGCTGAAGCAGAGGCTATTTTAGGACTTAGTCAACAAGAGTTTAGAGAAGCCATTTATGATGAACGTAAATGGGAGTTGGCCGGAGAATGTCATAGAAGATATGATTTAATCCGTTGGGGGATTTTATTAGATGTGGTTCAAAACTTGGAATACCGTTTCTGGAAACCTAATGAAAATATTAGACCATATCACGTTAAGCTTCCTATTCCGTTACAAGAGTTAGAGAATAACCCAAAATTATTGGAAGACGATCCAACAAATAATGGGTACAGATAATATTGAATATTAATCATTGTTAGTTAGTTTTACCTAAAGCGGCCAAAATCACTTGATTTTGGTCGCTTTTTTTTATCAATTTAAAACCATGTCATTGCTAGGACATTTACTGTAATACTCAGTAAGGTGCCAAATGAGAAAATAAACTCAGCACAGTGCAGGACAAAAAATAACGGGTTTAGGTTTAACTTTGTTTTTTCTGTAAACTACATCTTTTATAAATTTAGATTTAAGTATTATGAAATCAATAGTGTGTTTAGTTCTAATATTTATGGTGCTCACAACCAATATGTTCTCACAGATTAAGCATGGTCTAAGAGATGAAAGGGAAAGGCACGTTATACCTCGGGGATTTGTAGTAAATACAAACGACCATGTTGGCGAGGTTTTTTTTGATAGCGACGACTATGCCAGAATGGTAAGAATGGGAGCTAATACGCAAGTGGTAAGGCTCGAGCTTGGAAAGTTGAGCGAGTTTCCAGGAGGCGCCTTAGACCCTAACTATTTAATTAAATTAGATAATTTGGTTCAGTTGGGGCGACATGCTGGAATAAAAACAGTCTTCAAGATGACGGTTTACGGTGTAGACGAATTTGTTTGGGAAAAGTTTTGGCTTAATAAAAAGAAAGAACACGAAATTTATTTGAAGGCCTGGAAGGTAATCTGGCAACGGTATGCCGATAATGATTTTGTCTTAGGCTACGATGTAGTTAACGAACCCAGAAAGCTAACTATGGATATTACGTATCAAGAATTAACCGACAAGTATTTAATTCCATTGTACCAAAGGATTATTGATGAGAGCCAAAAAATAAGTCCTGATAAGTTAATTTTAGTGCAATCTATTTTTATGAATAAAGGAGAGAAAATAGACAACAATCAGTATGCAGAAGTTACATCGCCTATTAATAGAAAGCATATCGTTTTCGCACCCCACATTTATCAAAATAATGTAGATTACATAAAACGAAACATGGATCGATTTGATAAAGAATCAGACATGCTTAAAGCCCCAATACTAATTGGTGAATGGGGGTTTCCAACATTTGCTACGACCGACACTTTAATAGAGGGGAATTTGGGGCAACTTAAATATCGCGAAATTTATGTAAGAACAGCCGAGGTGTTCGATCAAATGGGCGTGGGGTCTATAAAAGCTTGGTTTTTAGGAAATAGAACTATGCAGCATTTTTTATCTGGCGGGCCATCCACTTGGTCTATTTTTAGCGATAGTACAGATGCGGGCACCGTTGAGCGTAAATATATAACCGATGTGATATCACGGCCATTTCCTCAAACCATTGCAGGCGACATAAATGCTTTTCTTTTTAATCATGCCACAAGAACCTTAGATGTTAATTTAAAATCGGATAATAAAAAAGGAACTTCAACTATTTTTATCGGTGCCAATCGTCATTATCCAGACGGTTTCTCCATTTTGATTAACGACGATTTAGTTTTGTATTACAACCCCATTAAAAATGTTGGTTTAGAAACTTACAAATGCCCGGATTATGTCAATCCTTCAGATTATATTTGGGATACCAAAACTCAGAAACTAACCATACTGAAATGGCCAACAGACGAAAAAGAAATCAAATTAAAAATTGTTCCAGGAATAAGGAATTTTAACTAAACAGTAAATAACACCAAACAAAACATGAAACAAATAGTATACGCTTTTTTAATTACACTTGCTCTAATAAGCTGTAATTCTAAAGACACGAGTAAAACTGACATATCTAGTAAGGATGCAGATATTAATACTAAGGTTGAAAAGCTATTAAGTCAAATGACTTTGGATGAGAAAATAGCAGAAATGACCCAAGATGCCCCAGCCAACACAAGATTGGGTATTCCTGTGATGAAATACGGAGAAGCGTTACATGGTTTGTGGCTTGTTCTTGATTATTATGGCAATACAACGGTGTATCCGCAAGCGGTGGCTTGTGCCTCAACCTGGGAGCCTGAATTAATAAAAAAAATGGCGTCGCAAACGGCTCTTGAAGCGCGCGCCTTAGGTGTTACACATTGCTATTCTCCTAATTTAGATGTTTACGCCGGGGATGCGCGCTATGGTCGTGTTGAAGAATCTTATGGTGAAGACCCTTATTTAGTATCTCGCATGGGTGTGGCATTTATTCAAGGTTTACAAGGTACGGGTGATGAGCAATTTGATGAAAATCATGTAATTGCAACAGCCAAACATTTTGTGGGATACCCAGAAAACCGTCGAGGTATAAACGGTGGCTTTAGCGACATGTCTGAACGTCGATTGCGTGAGGTTTACCTTCCATCGTTCGAGGCGGCAGTAAAAGAAGCCGGTGTAGGCTGTGTTATGCCAGGGCATCAAGACTTTAACGGTATTCCATGCCATATGAATACCTGGTTGTTAAAAGATATTTTACGAGATGAGTTAGGTTTTGATGGTTTTATTGTTTCTGATAATAATGATGTTGGCAGATTAGAAACTATGCATTTTATTCCAGAAACCAGAACCAAAGCGGCTATTTTAGGTTTAAAAGCGGGTGTTGACATGGACTTGGTAATTGGTAAGAAGGTTGAGTTATCTACTTATCATGCCAACGTTTTGAAGGATACGGTTATGCAGGACCCTGCATTAATGACATATATAGATAAAGCCGTATCACGTAATTTAACCGCAAAATATAAGTTAGGTTTGTTTGATTCAGAACCTAAAGAGATTGATCCTGAAACTGTAAATGCTGGGCGTGAAGAACATCGTGAGTTCGCGTTGGAATTAGCTGAAAAATCTATTATCATGCTGAAAAATGATAATAATCTTTTGCCACTGGATTTATCAAACATAAAATCCCTGGCAGTTATTGGTCCCAATGCGCATGAAGAAAGACCTAAAAAGAAAACATACAAACTATTGGGTGGCTATTCAGGATTACCACCATATTACGTTTCAGTCTTAGATGGCTTAAAGAAAAGAGTAGGTGAAAACGTAAAAATAAACTATGCTAAGGGTTGCGATATTGATAGTTTTTCAAAAGCAGGATTTCCAGCGGCTGTTTCTGCTGCAAAAAAATCAGATGCCGTTGTGTTGGTTGTAGGAAGCTCTCACAAAACCTGTGGCGAAGGGGGAGACCGCTCTGATTTAGATTTGTATGGTGTCCAAAAAGAATTAGTAGAGTTGATTCATAAAACAGGAAAACCTGTTATCGTTGTTTTAATCAATGGTCGCCCATTAAGTATAAATTACATTGCAGAAAACATAACGTCTGTACTTGAAACCTGGTATGGTGGTATGCATGCTGGTGATGCTGTTGCCAATGTCATTTTTGGAGATGTTAACCCAGGGGGCAAACTAACCATGTCTTTTCCACGCTCTGTAGGCCAAGTGCCTGTTACTTATTTGGAGCGCCCTGACTTTATTGGATCTGGAAAAGGCAAGTACAGATTTAGTGATAAGTCACCGTTGTTTCCGTTTGGATATGGCTTGAGTTATACCACATTTGGTTACAGCCAACCTAAATTAGAACAAGCGATAATAAGTCAAGATGGCTCTACAACGGTATCAGTGGATGTTACAAATACAGGGGATAGAGTTGGAGATGAAGTTGTACAAATGTATGTAAGAGATGATTTTGCATCGGTAGGTCGCTATCTTAAATTGCTAAAAGGGTTTGAGCGTATTACCTTAAAACCAGGAGAAACAAAAACTGTAACCTTTAATCTCGGTTTTGATGAGCTTAATGTGCTTAATCAAGAGATGAAAAAAGTGGTTGAACCAGGAACGTTTACAATTTCTGTAGGATCATCCTCCTTAGAAAAAGATTTGAAACAGGCATCGCTTCTGGTTAAATAAAACCATTTTCTTTTTGAGAAGGTCATGTTTTTGAAATAGAAATGACAAGGTGTTTACCAAAATATAATGAAAAAATGACCTTTAGCGACATCTTTCCTTTAAGAAAATCATGTTCTTTCAGCTGGGAGTAGCATGTTTTTTTTAATAAAATTTAACAATAATTGTAGAAAGCAGGATACAGCAGGTTGCATAGTTGCTTTTTTTATAGTAAGTTTAGGGGGTATTTAATAAATAACTAAAATAAATAACAAAAATTATGAGAAAACAATTACTTAAATTAACGTTAATGGTAGCGGTACTTTTTAGTGCAGCAGCAACTTATGCTCAACCTATATTATATACAGCACCAGGGAAGTATAAATTGGGTGCAAGAACTACTGATTTATTCATGACAATTAATATTGGTACAGGTGCTTTAGAATGGCAACAAGAATTGCCAGGCGATGATCCAACACAAACTTTTACTGTACAGGACCATGTAATGCCTGCGTCTGCTGGTTATGTGCAAATTACTACAGACCTTACGTCTATAAATCCTGCTCTAGGAACTTGGAGATTGGGTACTACTCCAGCTCTTGTAAATGAAAAAGATATTACAGTGACGGCTCTTCCTGGAGATGTAATAACAGATATTAGCGATCCTGCCTACGAATACGACCAGTTTCAAAGAAGAAAAGCTAAAGTAGATGCCAATGGGGATGCAGACTCTGAAGGAGCAAATCCAGCAGATGGGAACAATGCCTTATTCATTAAAGTTCCAGGAGAAGGTGGTTCAAGATTTGGTGTAATACCAACAGCAGCTGGCGAGCTTGTACAATTTGATGGTGGAGGAATAGATGTACTTGATTATCACTTAGTAGAATTATTAAGTAACGAAACATTTGATACAAGTTCTGTATTTATTTCTAATCCTGTAAACGATCAATTAACAGTTAAAGGACTTACTGCAGACGTAAACAAAGTATCTGTTTACAACTTATTAGGAAGTGCTGTGTTAACAAAGAGTATTTCTGGAGAAGCTACAATTAACTTAAACGTTAGTAGTTTAGCTACTGGAATGTACATTGTTAAATTAGAAGGTGCTAACGGAACATTCTCTAAGAAAATTATTAAGCAATAAGCTTACGCTGAATAGCAACAATTATAAAATCACTCTATTTTCAAATAGGGTGATTTTTTTTGTCTTAATTATAAAATAAAGTTTTACTAATATGCAAAGATTAGCCTTTAAAATGAAATTGAACCCTGGGCAAAAAGAAGCCTATAAACAGCGTCATGACCAATTATGGCCAGAATTAAAGAAATTATTAAAAGATAGTGGAGTAAGCGAATATTCCATTTTTTTAGATGAAGAAACAGATACACTTTTTGCTTTTCAAAAAGTATCTGGTGATGGCGGTTCTCAGGATTTAGCAGATAATGATATTGTAAAGAAATGGTGGGCTTTTATGGCAGATATCATGGAGACGAATCCTGATAACTCGCCTGTATCAGTATCGTTAGAAGAAGTTTTCTATATGGAATAGAGCAAGGCAGCATAACTTTCCCCTTATACAATATCTAAATTGTATAAAATTATATTTAAATGAAATAGTCCTAATTATATGACATTTTTTGCAACAGGTTAACCGTTACTTGAGTAAGGTATGTTAGATTGGTTGTTAATGATAACAATCGGCAAGTAGTATCGGGTAAGTTAGAGTTTAAGAAAAAGGGAAGTGATTGCTGCTACATAATATATATTGGTCTTTACCTTTGAGATAATTGAGCTTTTCTTTAAAATGACTTTTCATCAAACTCACAAATGTCACATCAGCACAGTGCAGGTGAGTTTTTTTAAAAAATATGCCTAATTTTATACCATAGTCTGTTGTTAGATTATTAAAAAAAAAGTTGTGAAAAAAAGTTACGCTCAAAAAGGAGCACGTTATAGACGTGTTCTGATTTTACTTTTATTAGCATATTCAAGTACTATAGCGGCTCAAGTTGTTTTAGAAGACGAAATTAAAATATCAGACCTTGGGCTTCACTTAAATGGGGATAAGGTTGCAGCCAATGCTCCAGATAACGGTGATGATGATAAGTATGACCGTTACTTTGGTGCTAACATTACTGCAAAGGGGGACTGTATTAAGTCCTATGGTGACTATGTGTTTATGACGTGGTACCGTGGAGGTAAAACAGACCGTCATGTTATGTTGACCAGGTACAATACTGTTACTGGCTCTATGGCAACAATAGAGTTTCCTCATAGGCATACAGGATATCTAAATCAATGGTGGATTGGGGAAGCTCACAATGCTATTGCTATTGGAATAAGCCCAATTGATGGGACTATACATTTATTGTATGATATGCACGCCTATAGTGCTAACAGGCCTTCTAATGGTAGTTTGGCCAATGATTATTTTAGGTATACCTACTCTTTGCCAAATACTGCAGGATTGCCCGATGCAGATTTCACTTTAGATAAGTTTGTTCAAAGCTCAAACGACATGTACAAACACTTGAAAATGCCGGGCACTGCCCCTCAATCTGAATTTCTTGAATTAACATATCCGCATTTCTTTTTAAACGATGATGGCGATTTATTTATGTGGATGCGTAGAGGGGGGCATACCAACGGGATGTACAAATTTATAAGCTACGATGCTAGTACAGGTAATTGGGGTAATTTCGTGGATTTTAATAGCTTGAATGCTAACAGCCAGCCTGGTATCCAGTATAATTGGGGACTATACGGAACCATTAAATATGAAAACGGTAAAATACGAATAGGATTCCAAAGAAGGTTAGGAAATAGTCAAGATAAGTTTAGCCATCAAAATGGCGTGTATTATGCCTATTCCGATAATCAAAATGGCGTTGGTGGATGGAAAAATCATAAAGGCGAAAGTTTTGATACACCTTTGTACGATTCCGATTTTATAAAGGTAATGGAACCGGGAGATTATGTGCAGACTACTGTTAAAGATAAAGTGCATATTGTAAGTGGTTTTGATTGGACGGTAACTGATAATGAAGATGTGCATATTATTAGCAGAGTAAAGGACAATGAAAATAACGTTACAAAGTATTTACATACGTATAAACCTTCAGGAGCTACGGAGTTTATAACATCGGAAGATTTTTCAGGTGGTGAAGCGGTTTATACTTTGGGCAATAGTGTGTTTTTAATCGGATTGAAAAATGGACGTGTATTTGTAGAAAAAGCAGAAGGGGGTACCAATAATTTCACAAGAGTTTATGAAGCAACGACAGGTAAACTTTTTAGGCATGGAAGGGTTCACATAGCTAACGGTAAAGCTTATTATTATTTAATGGAAAATCTATCCGGTAGTGCCCAACCTATATACTTGCAGATTATCGATTTGGATATAGTACAAGAACCCTTTAGGGTTACTTTAACCAATCCGAATAACGGAGAAACGGTTTATACTGGTGAAACTGTCCAGATTACGGCAGATGCTATTGATGAAAATGGAAGTATTTCTAAAGTAGATTTTATGGTTAATGGTACGTTGTTTGGAGAAGATACAACTGAGCCATATGCTTTAGATTGGACACCAGATACTAAAGGGGCTTATACGGTTCAAGCAGTAGCTTATAATGCGAATAATGAAACAGTATCTTCCAACGAAATTACTGTTAATATTAAGGTTGTTGATTCTACAGATCCACCATGTCCTGAACTATGGCTTGAACCTAATGTTTATAAGATTGCAACATGTGATTTGTCTGAAACTGAACTTTATATGACAATTAATGTCACAACTGGCCAGTTAGAGTGGGCTGCAGAAATAACGACGGCACCTGCTGAAGCAACACAACTTTGGACTGTAACAAACCATAGACAACCAGCTTCTGGCGGGTATGTTGAAATTACAGCAGACCTCTCTGCTCTTGGTGCTGGACCATGGACCATGATTGTAGATCAATCAACTTATGATGGGTCCGGATCAGATCCTGAAATTAGAGTTAGCGCTAGAACTGGTGTGCCGATAAGTGATACAAGTGATGAAAACTACGGTTATGACCAGTTTCAAAGAAGAAAAGCGAATGGTTGGACTGATGCTGGAAACAATGCATTATTCGCGAAACCACCTGGACAAGGAAACTTTAGATATAGTGTAGCTCCAGCGGCAGCAGGTGATCAAGTACGGTTTCAAAATGGGGGTGCAATTAGCCCACTTCGTTACATTCTTGTTCAAACATTAAGTACTGAAGAGTTTGAGGACAACTCCTTCTTAGCAAAGATTTATCCAAACCCAGCTAAGGATGAGTTTACAATTTTGCTGAATGATGAGAACAATGCTAGAATTGTGATATACAATATGCTAGGGAAAATAGTTTATGAAGATACTATAACCTCTAATAGATTGGATATTGCTAACAATGGTAGATTCAATTCAGGCTTATATTTAATTAAAATTACTGATGATAATCAACGAGTTTTCCATTCAAAACTTATGATTAGATAATTAAAATAATTTAATTTAACATTAATAATCATGCAAAGGACTTACTTTAATGGAAATCAAAAGTGTATATACCTTTCACTACTTTTTGGATTAGGTTTTTTCTATATTACTGCTCAGGTCGTTCTAGAAAACGAAATTAAAATTACCGATCTAGGCTTACATTTCGATGGTAACAAAGTACCAAATGGCACTCCAAATACAGGAGACAGTGCTCCTTATGATTATTTTTTTGGTCGTAATATTTCGGCTCATGGTGATGCAGTAAAGGCTTTTGGCGACTATGTGTTTATGACTTGGTATCGTGGGGGAAAAGGAGACCGGCATTTAATGCTGTCGCGCTACAACAAGTTAACAGGTGTTGTTGCTACCATAGAATTTCCACATCGTCACACCGGTTATCAAAATCAGTACTGGATTGGTGAGTCGCATAATACCTGTGCCGTAGGTATAAGCCCTTTAGATGGTACTATACATTTGTTGTACGATATGCATGCTTATAGCGCAACAAAGCCTTCTAACGGCAGCTTGGCTAATGATTATTTTAGATATTCATATTCGGTTACTAATGCGGCAACGGTTTCAGATAATGAATTTACATTAGATAAATTTGTGCTTGACAATGGCGTGGTAGGGGATTATAAACACTTACGCACCCCAGGCAACGTGGCGCAATCAGAGTTTGTTGCATTAACCTATCCGAGCTTTTTTCTAAATGACCAAGGCGATCTTCTGTTTTTTATGCGAGAAGGTGGGAATAACAACGGTATGTATAAGTTTAGCAAGTATAACGCAGCTACAGGAACTTGGGGTAATTTCATTGATTTTAATAGATTAAATGCTAAAAGTCAACCTGGTATTACGTATAACTGGGGGCTGTATGGCGATATTAAATATGTAAATGGAAAAATACGTATAGGCTTTCAACGGAGGTCTTCTAATAATAATGATAAATTCCAATATCAAAATGGTGTTTATTATGCGTATTCAGATGATCAAAGTGGTGCTACGGGTTGGAAAAACCATAAGGGAGAATCATTTTCTCTACCATTGTTAGATGCAGATTATATAAAAGTTATGGAACCTGGAGATTATGTAGCTACTACTCAGAAAAATAAAGTGCATATAGTCGGTAATTTTGATTGGACGGTTACGGAAAATGAAGATATTCATATCATAAGTAGAGTTAAAGACAATGAAAATAATGTCACAAAATACTTACATACGTATAAACCGTCTGGAGCAACAGATTTTATTACTTCTGAAGACTTTGCGGGCGGGTCAGCTCTATACACATCTGGCAATGATGTTTTCATGATAGGGCTTCAAAACGGACGCGTATATATTGATAAAACGGAAGGTGGAACACATAATTTTCAACGGGTTTATCAGGCAAATTCGGGTAGAACTTTCGATCATGGTGTGGTACACGTTAAGGATGGTAAAGTTTATTATTACTTGATGGAAAATGGATCTGGTAATGCCCAACCATTATATCTACAAATTATAGATTTAAATATCATAAAAGAACCGTTTAGAGTGTCTTTAACATCGCCATTTGATGGGGAGACTTATTTTGTTGATGAAATAACGCCTTTATCTGCAGAAGCTATAGATGAAAATGGCAGTATTTCGAAAGTCGAGTTTTGGGTAAATGGTGCATATTTTAGCGAGGATAATTCTGAGCCATATTCAGTGGATTGGACACCAACTGAAGTAGGAAGCTATACCATTCAAGCAATTGCCTATAATGCAAGTGCTGAAACGGTTAATTCTTCCATAATTACGGTGAATACTAAGGTCTTCGATCCAAATGATTTAACAGGCGATATATATAGAATCAAGAATGTTGTAAGTGGGAAATATTTACATTCTGTGGGTAGTGATGTTGTTGAGAGCGATACCGATAATAATGTGGCCGCAGGAGACAAAGAATGGGAAATTATTAGGTCGGGTAGTTTTTATAATATTGAAAGTAAAAGGTCAGACCGAGGTGTTTTAAGAGCAGCAGGAAATCCTCCAAACGATATCATTAATACTGGTTTTGGAGCTCCTAATACAGATTCTGATAAGCAATGGACGGTTATTGCTGAAAATGACGGTACGTTTCGTTTTAGAACCCGCAATAATTCAAAGTACTTATATCATAACGAAAATGGTATCATAGAGCACTCCACTAATACAGATGATCGCTCAAAATGGTATGTGGAGTCTACAACCTTGAGCACCAATAATGATCTGTTAGTTAATAATGGGTCAGTTAAAGTATACCCAAACCCTGCAGACTCATACTTTACTATTGCCCTAAATGGATTTAATAAAGCCAATGTTGTTATATATGATATTTTGGGAAAATCGGTATACTCAAATGTCATAAATAGTAATCAGTTGCACATAGATAATAATGGTCTTTTTGAGGCAGGAATGTATTTGATAAAGGTTATTGCTGATGGGCAAAAAGTATATCATACCAAATTAATAGTACGATAAAAGACTGAGTAATATAGTTTTGATTAAATTCTAAGCCAGAGTATGTTAAATATCTCTGGCTTTTTTATTGTATCCTGTTAACAAGTGATCAAAACTCAAGCATTAAATTGGTATTAATACTATTATAAAGGCAATCAAAATGTACCAAAAGAAACACATGCCTTAAACTTGCAATAATCGCCTACTAACTAAGGTTTTATTAATGAGTGAGTCTAGTTTGTGCACTTCATCGATGTAAGAATTTTATTTTATATAATTTTTATAAATTGACAATATCATTTAAAAACCTTGTTTTTGTTGCGTATAACGTAATTTTTTAACTTTTATGTTAACAAATCAATCATGACTGTACAGGATAGTTGAATGGTAGATTTTTTAAAATTTGAAGAAGATATATTTTGGTTTAAATGCCAAAATATAATAACCAACTAAAAGTTTAATAGCAAAATGGAAAAAATTACACATGCAAAAGTCTCAATCATGAGCCACTTAAAGCTTGCTCTAGCTTTCTGTGTTATTCTCGGAACAGGTTTGAAGTTAAATGCCCAAGTTCAATTAGAGCAGGATATAAAAATAACGGATTTTGGACTACACTTTGACGGAAGTAAAGTGGGTAGTTCAGCGTCAAATTCTGGGGATAGTACACCCTACGATTATTACTTTGGTAGAAATATATCTGCGCATGGCGATTGTATTAAGACCTATAACGAATATGTTTTTATGACCTGGTATCGCGGAGGTAAAGACGACCGTCATGTTATGTTAACACGGTATAACACAGTTACGGGAACAAAAGCAACTATTGAATTTCCTCACCGCCATACAGGATATCAAAACAAATATTGGATCGGAGAGTCGCACAATACTATTGCTGTCGGGGTAAGTCCATTAGACGGTACCATTCATTTACTATATGATATGCATGCTTACAGTGCTACAAAACCATCAGATGGGAGTTTGGCTAATGATTATTTTAGATATTCGTATTCTATTTCAAACGCAGCCTCTTTGCCAGATGCTGATTTTACGCTAGATAAATTCGTACAAAATACTAGCGGCGGTTATAAGCATTTAAGAATGCCTGGTGCAGCAGCCCAATCAGAATTTGTTGCCTTAACTTATCCGAAATTCTTTTTGAATGATGCAGGAGACCTCTTTATGTATATCCGTGAAGGGGGAAATAATAATGGCGCTTATAAGTTCTCAAAATATACAGCGAGTACATCTACATGGTCTAGTTTTACTCATTTTAATGTTTTAAACGCAAAAAATCAATCTGGGATAACCTACAATTGGGGGCTATACGGTAACATGAAGTATGTGAATGGTAAAATCAGGATTGGTTTCCAGCGCAGATCTTCGAATAACAACGATAAATACCGGTATCAAAATGGCGTGTATTATGCCTATTCTGATAATCAAGATGGGACAAATGCTTGGAAAAATCATTCAGGAACCTCCATATCGATACCCCTTTATGATGCTGATTTAATAAAAGTCATGGAACCGGGAGATTATGTTCAAACCACACAGACAAATCAGGTGTATATTGTTAGTGATTTCGACTGGACGGTTACAGAAAACGGTGATGTTCATATAATAAGTAAAGTTAGAGATGATCAATATGGAGTCACAAAATATCTGCATACCTACAAACCTGCTGGTGCCAATAATTTCATTACTTCTGAGGATTTTACCGGAGCAACTTCAATTTATACATCTGGGGACAGCGTATATATTATTGGTTTAAAGAATGGAAGGGTTTTTGTTGATAAAGCTCAAGGAGGAACCAATACTTTTTCTAATGTATATCAAGTTACTTCTGGTAAAACTTTTGACCACGGTAGAGTGCATATCAATAATGGAAAACTCTATTATTATTTAATGGAAAAGACATCTGGGAGTGCACAGCCACTTCATCTTCAAGTTATTGATTTGGATATTAATCAAGGTTCTGGTCCTACTTTTACCGCAGAGGTAACAGCTCCTTCGGATGCCTCAATATTTACCTTAGGTGATGTCATTGATTTAAAAGCTGATGCCTTCGCAACAAACGGGATTTCAAAAGTAAATTTTAGAGTTAACGGTGCTTTTTACAAACAAGACAATACGGCACCTTATGAAACCACATGGGAACCAACTGCAGCAGGTAATTACACCATTGATGTAGCAGCCTATGATGCGGATAATACTAAGTTAATTTCTGAAGTTGTAACCGTTCAAATTGACCCTGCTCAATCTGAGCCATTGGTTAGTTTTGCCCAACCATCAGGTAGTATGAGTGTAGATGAGGGTTATAGCTTATACGCCCTAGTGAATGCAACAGATGCTGATGGTAGCATTGCTAATGTTCAGCTATATATAAACGATGTATTGGTGCGCCAAGAAAACATTGCGCCTTATGAGTGGGGGCAGCCGGGAACCCCGAATGAAAATGAATTAACAGGTTTGCCAGTAGGTTCGCATGTTTTAAAAGCCGTAGCTACAGACAATGATGGCTTAACTAAAGAAACATCAATAACATTAACGGTCAATGCGGTAGATACAACCATCGAGTCTGTTGAAGCTGAACAAGTACCTAATGTGGCTCAAAATTTATTAGATGGAGATACCAACGATAATTCAAGGTGGAGTGCTCAAGGGTTCTCAAAATCTGTGGTATTCGATTTAGGGGTTAGCAGACAAATAACAGGTACTCAAATGTGGACGTATCTAGATAGGGCCTATCAATATCGCGTAGAAACTTCAAATTCACCTAATAGTGGCTTTGCTGTTTTGGCTGATGAAACGAATAATACAAGTGCCAGCCAACCACTAACAACAAGTTTTAATAGCGTGGCACGCTACGTTAAGTTAACGGTTACTGGGGCACATAACTATTTAAGTAACTGGGTAAGTATTACAGAATTTGAGATTTTAACAGGGTCAAGCGCAAAAAGCTCAGAGGCAAAGTTAGTGCTAAGTGATGCAGAGCAAGAGGGTGTTAAAATTAAGGTGTATCCTAACCCAGCACAATCAGATTTTACAATTGCACTAAGTGGATTAAAACAAGCAGATATTCAAATAAATGATATTCTCGGAAAATTAGTTTATGCCGGTTCTACTTCAGCTTCTAACATTAAAATTAATAATGATGGCAGGTTTAAGTCTGGAATCTATCTTGTTAGGATAATAGCTAATGGTCAATCTTACCTAAAAAAGCTAGTTATTAAGTAGCAATCGCGGTTTGGTACTACTATATTTTTACCCATATGAAAGACTGAAGAATTAATTTCTTCAGTCTTTTTTTTAGCAGATAAAATCTATCCCTCCCATAGAGGGCAGGATAGTTTCTCAAAAGACTTTCCTTATCTTTAGAAAAAGATATAACCATGTTCAATTTTAAGAAGACACTTCTGTACAAGGTGTTTTATTTATGTCTTGTTTTATTCATAATTGGGTGTTCAAAACCCGAAAATAAAATAGGTGTTTATGCTTCTTCAAACGATCCTAGAATACATTTTGCATTGCAAGACTTGATGTTAGTAGGAAGTGATATGTCCCAACCATTTGATATATCAGAAAGGGACAAAGCTACTATTGTATTGAGAGTAAAACAGGAATCTCAGCTAAAAAAAGAGGGGTTTTCTATAAAAAAAGAAAATGGTAACATAGAAGTTGCTGGCTTTGATGAAGCAGGTTTAATGTATGGTACGTTGGAGTTAACAGAGCAGATAAAACTATATGGTATAGAAGGGGTGAAGACCATGGTAAGAAATCCGTATTTGGAGATGCGCGGACCTAAATTTAACATCCCATTAGATGTACGTACGCCGAGTTATACCGATGTTTGCGATGCCGCACAATATAATATACCACATATGTGGGATTTTGAATTCTGGAAAGACTACATAGATACAATGGCACGTTACCGGTATAACTATATTTCGCTGTGGAGCTTACATCCGTTTCCGTCGTTAGTGAAAGTGCCTGGATATGAGGATATTGCGTTAGATGACGTGCAACGTTCTATTGTAGAATGGAAGGAAAACTATAATCTTATGGCCATTGGTTTTAATGCACCAGAAATTTTAGAAAATGTAGAAGTTTTAAAAAGAATAACTATTGACGAAAAAATTGAATTCTGGAAAAAAGTAATGTCCTATGGCAAAAGTAGAAATATAGATTTCCTTATCGTAACATGGAATATTTTTGATTATGGTACACAAGGGAAATACGGCATCACAGACGATAGAGATAATGAAATTACCACGGATTATTTTAGAAAAAGTATTAAACAACTATTTATTACCTATCCGGACTTGGCTGGTATTGGATTAACAACAGGGGAGAATATGAAAGGAGCGAATCACCAAGAACGGGAAGATTGGGCTTATAATACTTATGGTCTTGGTATTTTAGATGCAGCCAAGGAAATGCCTGAAAGACAATTTAAATTTATACATAGGCAACACCAATCAGGCGCAAAAGAAATTGCTGAAAAATTTAAGGCTGTTGTAGAGGCTGAAAATGTAGAATTTTTGTTTTGTTTTAAATATGCCAAAGCGCATGTGTATAGTGCTACAAAACAACCGTATCATGAAAATGCTAATTATTTAGAGCAAATTGAAGGCATGAAAACTTTATGGGGCTTACGAAATGATGACACCTTTTACTTTAGGTGGGGTGCCCCGGATTTTACGAGGGAATTTATTAATAATCTGCCTTATGAAGATGTTGCTAAAGGTATTTACTTTGGTTCGGATCAATGGATATGGGGGCGTGATTTTTTGACCAAAGCACCTGAAACACCCAATCAAATTGAAGTAGAAAAGCATTGGTATCAATGGTTGTTATGGGGAAGATTAAGTTTCGACCCTTCTATAACGAATGAGCGATTTAAGGATATATTGGGAAGTCGTTTTCCAGACCTAGGGGCCAATAAATTATTTTCAGCATGGCAAAATGCCTCTATGGTTTACCCATTGACTACAGGTTTTCACTGGGGAAGTCTCGATTTTCAATGGTATATTGAAGGGTGTAAGAGCCGTCCAAGTCAAGCGGAAAATGAAACAGGGTTTCATGATGTTAATCGGTTTATATCACTAGGAGTGCATCCCAAATCTGGAAATCAATCCATTCCAGAGTATGTGAAAATGGTTTCCGAAGGAAACAATACTACTTTAACAACACCTCTAGAGGTTTCTAAAAACCTTATTACTGTCGCAGATAATGCTTTAAAAGAATTGGAGGGAATTGAAGAAACTAACAATAGAGAATTACAGTTAACTTTAAACGATATAAAAACCGTTTCGTTTTTAGGGAAATATTACGGATATAAAATTGAAGGCGCAACTTATTTAGCCTTATTTAGAAATTCTAACAAAAAGGAGTACCAAGATTTGGCAGTGAAAGCCTTAGAAAATGCATTAGGTTTTTGGAAACTGTACGTTCATCAAGCCATGTTACAAAATCATAATCCTTTATGGACCAATAGAGTAGGTATTATAGATTGGAATCAAATTACCAAATGGGTTAAACAGGATTTGGAAATTGCCAGAACCGAAAAACAGAAATGAAAATAACAAGCTATACAATAATTTGCATACTTATTCTTTTTAACGTTTGCTCTTGCTCAAGAAACAAAGGAAAATTAAAGAAGGACAGTATCGATTTTAATACGGAAGCGATTGAAGGTGAAAATGTTTCTAGAATTTATAAAAAAAAGACTAAAAACAGATTCATTTTAATGTCTGATATAGGGCATGACCCTGATGATGAACAGCAACTTGTGCATCTATTGATGTACTCCAATACATTTGATTTAGAAGGTTTAATAGCAGTTACAGGGCGTTATTTTAGACCAACCCCGAAGGATACCGTTAAAGTTTTGATGCCCGAGTTGTTTCATTATTACATTGACGGTTATGAAAAAGTATATCCAAACATCCAACTTCATGAAAAAGGCTGGAAAACACCAAAACATCTACATAGTATCGTAGCCTCGGGTCAGTCTGGAAATGGGATGAAGGATGTAGGTTTAGGCAAAACCAGTGATGGCGCTAAATTAATAGTAAATGCTATGCTCAAAGACGATGACAGACCTATTTTAGTATTATCAAATGGTGGAATGAATACACTTGCTCAGGCTTTATTTCACCTAAAAGCAAACCATTCAAAAGAAAAACTCAAAACATTTCTTTCCAAATTAAGAGTTTATGATAATTCTGGACAAGATGAAAGTGGTGCTTGGATTTGTCATGAATTCCCAGAGGTATTTTACATTCGGGCCACCCATCAAAATAAAAGTTTTGGCGGTCCGTCTAATTCAAATCTTGGGCCTCATGTATGGCAACCTTATGAATATTCACCATTTGGACAACACCAGTGGTTTAAAGAAAATGTGCAAACCAATCATGGTGAACTAGGAGCCTTATATCCAAATAGAAAAGTAAGCGACACCTATCATTTTATTGGTGGGGGAGGCACTATTCCTTGGTTGGTGCTTGTTAATCCAGCTTTATCAAATATTTCGGAACCCTCTTGGGGAGGCTGGGGTGGACGCTATTCAGCTAAAGAACTGCCTAATCCACCTTCAGGGTTTTCAATTGTTGAATTAGATGAACAACCGTATTTACCATATAAGGCCTATGCTGATGGAGACTCTATTCTTGATACTTGGGCAAATCCCGAAGATGGCAAAATTTATGCTGATGAGTATACTCCTGTTTGGCGCTGGCGAAAAGCAATTTGGAATGATTTAAAAGCTAGAATGGATTGGTGTGTTCAACCTTTTAGTAAAGCTAATCATCGTCCAGTTGCGGTATTGAATGGTGTTAGTTCAAATCAAATTGTAAAGGCAAAATACAATTACCATGAAGAGGTGGTTCTAGACGCTACGGGTTCTACAGACCCAGACGGGGATAATTTGAGTTATAAGTGGTGGATATACCACGAAGCAGGAAAAAAACCATATAATCTACCTCTTAAAATTCAAAACGATACCAGTATTAAAACCTCGTTTAAAATTCCAATTGACGTAGCAACCAAGGAATTGCATGTGATTTTAGAGGTTCGAGATGATAATAGCATCGTTCCTCTGGTTGATTATAAACGCATGGTTATTATTGTTACTAATTATTAAAACTTTAAGATATTATGAAAAATAGAATAGTGCTTTTCGGTCTAGTTTTAACATTATTTTTAGGTTGCAAAGAAAATTCTAAGCTCACTGAATCAGTAGATGAGGAAAAAATTGCGCAAACATCTAAAGTAGATAGTGAGTCAAAGCCAGATGTATTTTACCAATACTCCATTTGGTTTGCATTTGTAAATAGAGTTTTTGATGGTGACTTAAAAGTTTCGGAACTTAAAACAAAAGGCGATATTGGTTTGGGCTCATTTGATTATTTGGACGGTGAATTAGTTATGCTCGATGGCGTTCCTTACCGAATCAGGGAAAACGGAGAAATAACTATAGGACAGGATGAGGACGAAATTGTATATTCCGATGCTACCTTTTTCAATAAGGACGGTAGCTTTCAAGTACAAGGACCAATAGATTATGCATCGTTCCAAAAAAGGCTAAATACCGAAATGGAATCTGAGCATTATTTTTATGCGTATAGAGTACCTGTAAAACTCGATTATATTAAACTTGGAGGTGTGCCCAAAGTAGAAAAACCATTTACAGATGGACTCGATGTACTATTACCTATTCGTCCTGTTTTTGAAGCTGAAAATATTAGTGGAACATTAGTTGGGTTTTATTGTCCAGAATATATTGGTAATATTAATGCCTTTGGTCATCATTTTCATTTTATTTCTGATGACCGCAAATGGGGCGGTCATGTTATGGAGTTTAAAACAAAGTACGACATAGAGGTACCTTGGGATCAAAAAACAAGTTATGCGTTTGACCTTCCCAAAAATGAATCCTTTGAAAATGTAAAACTTGATAGTGAGTTTCAGTATAATTAATGGTTGTAATTTTACAATAGTGACATTGATTAAATATGATGGTTTTTCAATATGACGTATAAAGGCTTTATGATATTTAGTGTTTAGTGGTTCATTTTTTAGGAAAACAGTTCGCTTTAATTAATACCAACTCATTTTCGTGCTTAATTTTAGTTTAGTCAGTATATAATTTTACTTAAGTGTGTTTTTTATGAGATTTTAAATGTTAGTTGAAATCTAGATACTACAGGACAGTTTTTTTATTTAAATTAAGGACATTGCATATTTAACAAATAATTTTAATTTATTTTCATTCAATGAAACAGAAGCTAATACTTTTTAAGGGATGTCTTATAATATGCTTAATTGTAATAGTCTCTTGTAGTAAAAGCCCCATTGATAAACCTAGAGGATTAACTGTTTCAGAAGGTTTTAAAAATCCAATAGGTTTTTACAACCCAAAACCTACCTTTTCGTGGTTACTCCCAGTAGTAACAGGTGTTAAATCGCAATCTGCATATCAAGTTGTTGTAGCCTCTTCAAAAAAAATATTACCGAATACTCCAGATTTGTGGGACTCTAAAAAGCAGGAAAGTTCAACATCAACATTCATAAGCTACCAAGGAGAAGAATTGCAATCGCGTCAAAAGGTATTTTGGCAAGTACGATATTGGAACCAAGATGGAACCGTGTCAGACTGGAGCGAAATTAATTCCTTTGAATTGGGCTTACTAAATAACTCTGACTGGAAAGCAAAATGGGCAGGTTTAGATACTGCAAAAGATAGCATAAAAGGGGTGCATGATTTTTTAATGCACAAACCACAATATTTGCGTAAAGGGTTTGATTTGCCATCAGATGTAGCATCAGCAAGATTATACATCACCTCGAAAGGCGTTTTTGATGTGCATTTGAATGGAAAAGATGTTAGTGATGATGTGTTAACACCGGGCTGGACACCCTATAACAAACGTTTTGAAACACTGACCTATGATGTAACCGATATGTTAACTTCAGGAAAAAATGCAATTTCAGTAGAATTAGCATCTGGTTGGCATTCAGGAAGAATTACCAGAGGAACAGCTGTTTATGACTTTTTAGCGTCTCCAAAAGTTTTATGCCAGTTAGAAATCGCTTTAAAAGATGGTTCAAAAAAAACCATTATTTCTGATAAAACTTGGAAAGGCACAACAAATGGGCCAATACGTTTAGTAGGTCTGTTCGATGGTGAAGTGTATGATGCCAATTTGGAAATGCCCAATTGGACAATGAATACGTTTGATGATACCTCTTGGGAAAATACAGAAATAGAGCCTATAGTTGATAGTGTAAAGTTAGAACCAAAACGTCATGAAACTGTAAAAATAATGACAGTTTTTGAGAATGCAGAAATTGTATCGTCGACAACATCTTTTGTAATTTTCAATTTGAAACAAAATATGGTAGGCGTACCAAAAGTAAGAGTGCCGATGAAAAAAGGTGATACTTTAAAGATTCGCTTTTCAGAAATGTTATTGTCTGATGGTACGTTTTATACAACAAATTATCGTTCGGCAAAATCAACAGATTATTATATCGCATCAAAAGATGGCCTTATCGAGTATACGCCAAAATTTACCTTTCACGGATTTCAATATTTAGAATTGTCAGGATTTGATACCTCCGCAACTCCAAATTCAACTTGGGTAAAAGGATTGGTGCAACATTCTAATTTTGAAAAAAATGGAACGTTTACATCATCACATGATAAATTAAATCAACTGCAAAAAAATATCACTTGGGGTTTAAGAGACAACCTTTTAGATATACCAACCGATTGCCCGCAACGTGATGAGCGTTTGGGTTGGACTGGTGATGCGCAAGTGATTTCGCCAACAGCCATGTTTAATTTTAAAGGACATGCGTTTTGGACGGCATGGTTGCAAAGTATGCGCGAAACCCAATCTGAACATGATAATGGTTTAGTGCCATTTGTTATCCCTGATATATTACAAAGAAATAGTGCCAGTTCAGGTTGGGGCGATGCCTGTGTTATTATTCCTTGGGATATTTACAATATCACAGGAGATAAATCAGTTTTGGAAGAGAATTATGATATGGGAAAAAAATGGGTTGGTTACTATCAATCTAAATCGAAAGATTTTATTCCCAATATTTATTCCTATACAGATTGGTTACAGCCTTATCCATCAAAATCTGGAAAAGAAGGTAATAAAGGCGATACACCAAGATTATTTGTAAACACAGCATATTTTGCCCATTCGGCGCACTTGGTTTCGAAAATAGCGGGTGTTCTTGGTAAGACTGAAGACGAAAAAAAATACAAAGACTTATATAAACAAATCGCTCTAGCTTTTGAAAACAAGTTTTTTGATACAAACGGAAAATTTATAAATGAAAAACAAACCCAAACTAGCTATTTATTAGCCATATATTTTGATTTGCTACAACCAGAAACCAAACTAAAAGCTCAAAAATATTTATTGGAAGAAATTAAAAATGCCGATTATCATTTAGGAACAGGTTTTTTAGGTACTCCCATTTTGCCTAAGGTTTTAGATGATATTGGAGAAATTGATTTGATGTATGATATTCTGTTTAAGGAAACCTATCCATCTTGGTTTTACTCCATCAATCAAGGAGCCACAACGATGTGGGAACGTTGGAATAGTTATAGCATAGAAGATGGTTATAACAAGCAACCAATGAACAGCTTAAACCATTACGCTTATGGAGCCATTGGACAATGGATGTACGAGCGTATAGCGGGACTTTCATCTTTAGAACCAGGCTATAAAAAAATAAAAATTGCACCCGTGCCAAATGTAGATTTCTTAACATCGGCATCAGCCAGCGTAAATACACCTTACGGCAAAGCATCATCTTCTTGGGAAGTAAAGGACAATCTGTTTAATTTAGAGGTAATAATTCCTCCTAACACAACAGCTGAAATTTACCTTCCAAATACTTCTGAAAACGAGGCTCAAAAACTAAAAAATGTAGGTGCAGGTACCTATAAATTTCAAACGAAGCTAAATTGAAATCTAATGAATATTCAATCCAAACAAAAGACATTGTTACTAACCCTTTTATGTATTGTCTTTTTAAGTTTTATTTCTTGTGAAGAAAAGAAAACCATAGAAAAAGCAAATGATTTAACCGTTTCTGAAGGCTTTAAAAATCCACTTGGGTTTTACGACGCTAACCCAACATTTTCTTGGAAATTGCCTGTTGCTGAAGATGTTAAACATCAGTCAGCCTTCCAGATTGTGGTGGCCTCCAGTGAAGATTTATTGCCCGATAATGCCGATTTATGGGATTCAGGTAAGCAAATGACAGACCAGTCTGTTTGGATAAAATATGAAGGTAAACCTCTACAGTCTCGCCAAAAAGTATATTGGCAGGTAAAGTATTGGAATCAAGATGAAGATGCTTCTCCCTGGAGTGCTATAAATCATTTTGAACTGGGGTTATTAAACAACAGCGATTGGAAAGCAAAGTGGATTGGCTTAGATACTAAAAAAGAGAAAGTATTAGGAAGTCAAGATAATATTATTCATCGTCCACAATATTTAAGAAAAGGATTTGAATTGTCTAACGATGTAGCATCGGCAAGATTATATATTACAGCTAAGGGTGTATTTGATTTGGCTATAAATGGTGAAGATGTAAGTGATGATGTTATGCCACCTGGATATACCCCTTATCAAGAACGAATAGAGACTATTACTTATGATGTAACTAATTTAATAGAGTCTGGACAAAATACCATTGGCGTTGAAGTAGCTTCTGGTTGGCATTCAGGTCGTTTAGGTTGGATGGAATCTTATTGGAGTGATACAGAAACACCCAAAATTTTATGTCAGTTAGAATTAACTATGCAAGATGGTTCTAAAGAAACCATTATTTCTGATGAGAGCTGGAAAGGAACAACCAATGGGCCTATTAGACTTTCTGAAATATATGATGGCGAAACTTACGACGCTAATCTAGAAATGCTAGGCTGGACAACCAATAATTTTAATGATAAAGATTGGGAAACAGTAAATACTTTTCCTATTTCTAAGGATATACGATTAGAACCTAAAAGGCATACCACGGTTAAATCTAAGATTGAGCTGGCAGCAAAAGAAGTCATTGAAAAAGATGGTGCTTTTATTTTCGATTTTCAGCAAAACATGGTTGGGGTACCACTACTTAAAGTGCCAATGAAAAAAGGGGAGACACTTAAAATTCGATTTGCGGAAAAATTGTCTCCAGATGGTTCGTTTTATACAAAAAACTATAGAACAGCTTTGTCTACAAACTATTACACAGCATCAAAAGATGGTGTGATAGAGTGGATGCCAAAATTCACATTTCATGGATTTCAATATATAGAGCTAAGTGGATTTGATACCTCAAAAACACCATCAATTGATTGGGTAACAGGTTTGGTGCAGTATTCAGATTTTGAAGAAAATGGCACATTTACATCCTCTCATGAAAAATTAAATCAATTGCAAAGCAATATTGTTTGGGGCTTACGTGGAAACTTTTTTGATATTCCAACAGATTGCCCACAACGTGATGAGCGTATGGGATGGACTGCTGATGCACAGGTTTTTGGTCCAACTTCTATTTTTAATGCTGATGTCTATAAATTCTGGGCAAGCTGGTTACAAAGTGTTCGTGAATCCCAATATGAAGATGGAGGAATTCCTTGGGTAGTACCAGATGTGCTTTTTAATAACAAAGTAAGTGCAGGGTGGGGAGATGCCTGTGCCATAATTCCTTGGGATATATACAACAGAACTGGGGATAAAAGAATTCTTGAAGAAAACTTTGAAACCATGAAGGGGTGGGTAGCATACCATGAGGCTACTACCAAAAATTATATTTCTTCTATGGGATTTTTTGCAGACTGGTTGCAACCACTTCCTAAAAACGGCGATAATAGAGGAGATACATCTAAAAGCTTAATTGGAACAGCATTTTTTGCACATTCAGCAAAATTAACAGCGCAAACTGCTGAGGTATTAGGTGAAAAAGAAGAGCAAGCTAAATATGAGGCCTTGTTTAAAACTGTTGCAGATGCTTTTGAAAATGAATTTTTTGATGAAACGGGAAAAGTAAAAGGCGTTGAAGAAACACAAACCTCATATTTATTAGCATTAGCTTATGATTTATTGTCTGAAGGTAAACAGGCCAATGCCAAAAAATACCTCCTAGAAAAAATAGCCGAAGCAGATAATCACTTAAGAACAGGCTTTTTAGGAACACCACTATTGTCAGAAATTCTGGATGAAATGGGTGAGATAGATTTAATGTATAAACTACTGTTTAACGAAACCTACCCATCGTGGTTCTATTCTATAAATCAAGGGGCAACAACTATTTGGGAACGTTGGAACAGTTACAGTAAGGCAGAAGGGTTTAACCCTCAAAAAATGAATAGCTTAAACCATTATGCTTACGGTGCTATAGGCGAGTGGATGTATGAAAGAATTGGGGCGATTGCACCTTTAGAGCCAGGTTATAAAGCCATTCGTATTGCCCCAGAACCTAAAAGTCCATTAACCTCAGCGTCTGCAGAATTAAATACACCGTATGGGAAAGTTGCTTCTTCATGGAAAATTAATGAAGGCACTTTTACTTTAAATGTCACTATTCCACCAAATACAACAGCAAAAGTTATATTACCAGGAACTGCAGAATCGATTGAAGATACAAATGATATAAAATCGATGAGCTCAGACACTGGCGATACAGAATTATTGGTACAACCAGGAACATACACGTTTAAGTCTAAATTATAATGAATCAAAGGTTTCATATAGTTTCTGTTGTATTGATAACTGTGTTATCAATAGTGAGCTGTAAAAATCAAAATAAAGAACAGGTATCTAATCCGGTAAAGGAAGCAGAGCCATCCCAATCTAGTGAGGGTACTAACCCAGTAATTCGTCATGTTCGCACTGCTGATCCTTCTGCTCATATTTGGAGCGATGGCAAAGTGTGGATGTACACGTCTCGCGATATGGAAGATGCTACATTTTACGATTCTATGGATGGTTATCGAGCATTTTCATCCAGAGATATGGTGAATTGGACAGACCATGGTGAAGTATTGCATTCCAGAGATATTCCTTGGGGTTCTAGCGGATGGATGTGGGCGCCAACGGCTATCTATAAGAATGATAAGTACTATTTACTATATCCACATTCAGTTTTAGGCTCTAAAGACGATATGCGCTGCGGGGTTGCGGTGAGCGATGTTCCTGAAGGACCTTTTAGAGATATTGGTTGGATTGAGGGTGTGGAAGGCCAATGGCTTGACCCCTGCGTGTTTGAGGATGATGATGGAAAAGTGTATTTATACTGGGGCGTAAAAGCACCGAAAGTAGCCCGTTTAAAAGATAATCTTTTAGAGTTAGCCGAAAAACCAAGAACCATTGAATATGGAAGCGATAACTTTTTTGAAGCCAGTTACATGCATAAGAGAAATGGTGTCTATTACTTTTCATACAACGCTGGTTTAGGTGGATTTTATGCGATGGGGGATAGCCCATATGGACCATTTGAGTACAAAGGCGCTATCAATCCAAAACAAAGACAAGACCATCATTCTATTGTAAACTATAAAGGACAAGATTATTTCTTTTACCATTGGCAACATTGGAACGGCGGTTCAAAATTTAGTAGAAATACGGCTATAGAGTATTTGTATTATAATGAAGATGGCACCATTCAAGAAATTTATGCTACTAACAAAGGAGTAAGAAAGGTTGACTAATAATAAATTAATTATGAGGCTAAAAAAATATTTAAAGATGTTCCTTTTTACTTGTCTGTTTGGACTATGTAGTTTGTTTTCTACGGGACAGGAAGGCGTTAAGAAACCAATAGACAAGGTAAAATCGAATGAATGGGTCAACCTATTGGATGATAATTTATCACAATGGGAGCCTTTTACGGGGGTTCCTGAAAATTCTGTTAAGAACCTTCCCGAAAATTATAAGAAAGATGTAAATGGTGATAATAAAGCGCCTATTGGATTGGGAGATCCTATGGGAATATATAAGGTTGTAAAAGACGAAAATGGTGAACTCGTGTTAAACATATCTGGAGAGGTTTATGCAGGTTTAACCTCGAAAAAGGAGTTTTCTAATTATCATTTAACATTACTATTCAAATGGGGTGAAAAGAAATATGAACCACGGTTAGATAGAAAGCGAGATAGCGGGGTACTTTATCATTGCCATGGTGAACATGGGGCCTTCTGGAATGTTTGGAAAGCTTGTTTAGAATATCAGGTTCAAGAAGAAGATTTTGGAGATTTATATGTTTTAGGAGGTACAAAGGCAACGACTACTGTCGATGATAAAAAGCAGTGGGATCCCATGTCAAAAGTAAAAAACAATTCGCATACCAAAAATGCTCTTGATGCAGAACTTCCCCATGGAGAATGGAATCGAATTGATTTATATGTACTCGAAGATTCGGCCATTCATGTAACCAATGGGAAAGTGGTTTTGGCGCTAACAAATGCTAAAAAATCCGATGGTGAGGTTTTAACTTCTGGACAGATTCAACTGCAATCGGAGAGTGCAGAATGTTACATGAAGGATATACATATTAGGCGCATTTCAAAGTTTCCGAAAAAGCTAAGAAGGGCTGCTCAATTATAGCAAAGAGTAAAAATTAATTATTAACAATATATAATGAAATTTAACAGGTATCTAATCTTAATGACAATTGCGTTTTTTGCAATGTCAGGTTGTAAAACAAAAACTAACGAGGTTACTCAAAAAGAAACGAATCCAGAAGTCCCCGCTAAAAAACCAAACATCGTTTATATTTTAACGGACCAGTGGCGTGGCTCGGCTTTGGGTTACGCTGGAAATCCCGATGTGAAAACACCTAACCTAGATGCATTTGCAAAACAATCTGTAAATTTTGCTAATGCAGTTTCGGTTATGCCTGTTTGTACACCTCATAGAGCATCGTTGCTTACCGGGAAATTTCCGACCACCACAGGTATGTTTCTTAACGATTTGTACTTGCCAGCAGAAGAATTAACTATGGCAGAAATTTTCAAGTCAGCTGGATATAATACAGCCTATTGGGGTAAATGGCATTTAGATGGTCATGGCAGATCTAGTTTTATTCCAAAGGAAAGACGCCAAGGTTTTGATTATTGGAAGGCTTTGGAATGTTCACATAATTACACAAAAATGCCGTATTATGATAACAACAATGAAACGTTGAAATATTGGGATGAATACTCACCGTTTGCCATAGTAAAAGATGCTAATAATTATGTAACGGAACATGCTAAGAGCGATAAGCCATTTTTAGCCCTTATTTCAATAGCGACACCACATTATCCGCATAATTCGGCGCCTAAAAAATATAAGGATATGTATCCAATGGATTCCTTAACATTAAACCCTAATATTCCGGAGAAATTTAAACAACGTTGCCGGGAAGAATTGCAGGGGTATTATGCGCATGCCACGGCAACGGATGAAGCTATAGGGAGGGTTCTTAATAAACTTAACGAACTTAATTTAATGGATAATACCATTGTGGTATTTTCTGCAGACCACGGAGAAATGATGGGAGCGCATGATGTTAAACCATTTGTAAAGCAACTTGCGTGGGACGAATCTATTCGCGTGCCTTTTTTAATTCGTTATCCAGGTATTGATAAAAATAAAGGTGCCGTAGTAAATGCACCATTAACGACGCCTGATATATTACCTTCATTATTAGGGCTAACCGATATAGATATACCAGTAGGAATTGAAGGGGAGAACCTAAAAGACTTACTAATAAATCCAGATCCTAATGCGGATAGGGCGGCATTGGTTATGAATCCTGCACCTTTTGGTGCGAACTTCAAGGATGAACCGTATCGAGCAATTAAGACTAAACAATATACTTATGCTAGAACACCTAGTGGCCCCAGTATGTTTTATGATAATATCGCAGACCCTTTTCAGCAAAATAATTTATTAGGAAAGGCTGAATTGAGTGAAATTCAGAAGGATTTAGATGAACAGTTAAATAAAGCGCTCACTCAAATTAGTGATGAATTTGGAACACGTGACTATTATTTGAAAAAGTACAATTACATTTTAGATCCAAAGAAAAAAGCGATACCACATTGGGGCTTTAATGAAGGCGAAGGAGAACTTAAAAATGTAGGAAGCACAAAAATTGTGCAATCCCCTAAACCAATTTCTAATTAGTTCATGGCGTTTGCTTTTATTGTGTTAATTTTTTGAAATTATAGACGCGACAAGGTTTAGGAGTCTTAGAGTGCCCTGATCTGATGAAAACAAATAATTTATAAAAAGAGGAACTTAGCCTCAATTACAACTTAGTTCCTCTTTTTTATTGCTTATAAATAGCTGTTATTTAAACACTTTTCCTATGACCGTATACATTCTGCAATCCTTTGGGGCATCACCATCACTATTCCCTGCCATAATGATACTATCGCCAGCTTCGGCCACCCGATGAAAAATAGACATTACAACGTTACCAACTTTAATATCGTCGCCTGTATCTTGGTAATCGTCTAACAAGAATTCAGGTCGTTTAACCGTATCGTCATGTAATACATATATGTGCATTTTAAGGCCAGCAATAAATTGAAGCTGGTCTCTAGCCCAATATCTATTATCGGAATTTGGTGTTCTTATGTATTCAGAGCCTCTTAGGTATTTTGGAATTACCGTATAGTTTTCTTCCATGTCTGTGTAGGCCTTTTTACCCCAATGCATATTCGTGCGTAACATAGCCTTGCCATCACCAGTATAGCTAAATTTTGTAAATAGTTTACTTTTATTTGTTTTACCAGGAATGTATTCTGGAATATCTGGGATATGAACAGGCATGGGCTCCTCAGTTAAGACCTGTTCATATACTTGAGGTAACTCGGCTGTTAATCCGTTTTTAAGGTCTATCGGATTTGATGTTAATTCTACACTTGCCATTGGTAATTCTTGGAAAGTAGCCGAAACGGTAATGTTTCCCGGCTCTAATATTGAGCGCAGGGCCACACGATTAATACCAGCTTCTAGATCTAAAAATAGGTTATTTGTTGAATTGGGTTTTCCACTATTGTAGCCACCACGCCAAATGGCTGGTCCAGTTATGCTAAAGTCAACATGTCCCTTAGCTAAAGGACATCTTTGTCCTTTAGCATCTACAACTTCTACATCAATTAGTGCTATATCAGAACCATCAGCAAGCCATCCTTTAGGACCGATAATTGGAGTTAGTTTTAGAGCTACTGGTTTTCCTGCTGTGGTTTTCGTTTGGGTTACTTTAACGCTATTGTCAATAATTCCCTCTGCTTTAATTTTACCGGCTTCCCAGACAACGTTTTTAAAAGTGTATAGATATCCACTTGTAGGAGATGTGTTTTCTCCAATTAATATATCATTAACATATAATTTTACACCTGCAGTGTTGGATACCACAAAGATATCTTTTGTTGTACCTTCATTGTAATTCCAATGTCCAATAATATGTACCTGAGGTTCTGGACGCCACATAGCTTTAAGTGCATAAAAAGCTTCTTTCGGTAAACGCACAGCGTCGACTTCACCACTGGCTCTGGTAACCTCAGTTTGGCCACGACCACCATGTGTCCCATCGCTAAAAATCCAGTTTGCTCCGCCTACATGATAGGCTTTTCTGCCCATTTTGTCCCACCAATGTTGTACTTGTCTTACAGCAAATTGTTCTGAAGTGATTTTATAAGTGTTTTTATCTATATTCGGGTGACTGAAGAAATTGTCATCTGGTGAATTTTTGTCCCATATACGTCTTGGGGCTTCTTCACGCATGTATTCGCTTTCAATAACAGGCAAATCAGGATATTCGCGTTCCCAACCTTCGGTACCAATCTCTATTGAAATATAGCCTTCAGAATCATTTTTAACATCGGCTCTTCTATTCCCCATAGGGCGTTTACCATTCGGGTCAAACGTATTGATAATATTTAGAATTTCTTTATAGTGAGCCTCGCTTTCTGCCCAATTACCTCCTTCCCAGATAAATATGGATGGATGATTTCGGTAATAGACTATCATATCTTTAAATGCTTTTATACGGATGTCCCAGGTTTCTCCAGCATCCTCCGATTCACCACTTACACCAGGCATTAGGGTTACAAAACCATATTTATCGGCCATATCAGCCTCGGCTGGTGATCCTGCACAATGCCCCCATCTAATAAAATTCCCTCCAGCTTCATCCATTAATTGAAATGTATGGTCGCGCAGCCAATCTGGTAATGCTGCACCTAATCCTGCCCAGGCATTAGTAGGTTTTTGTCCCCAACCATGCAATTTGGCGTGTTCACCATTATTAAAAAAACCTTTGTCCTTATCGAATTTAAAGTTTCGTATACCTAATGGAGTGTTATACGAATCTATTACTTTACCGTCTATCAGTAAAACGCTTTGTACTGAATACATGTATGGGTTTCGGGTGTACCAAAGATTAGGGTTTTCAATATGCGTTTTTGTAGAAAACGTTAGTTTTTCTCCAGCTTTTACGTCTTGTTCTGTTTCAGAAGTCGCAACAAGTGTGCCCTCGTAATCGAATATGTTGGCCTTAAAACTAACGGTTTTATTCTCGTTATATTCATTTTGAACTTCAGCGTTTACAAAGATATCAGCTTCGGTCTCAGATATGTTGTCTGCGTATACATATGTACCTAGTGTTTCTAGATTATCATATAGAGGTAGTGTAATATGAAGTGGATCCATCACATGTAAAAAAACATTACGATATATGCCACCATGAGTAGGATGCCAATGCTCATGATTCCAAACTAAGGGGAAATTTTCTCTAAAATGGTCTTCTCTGTCATTGTTAACTTTTACGGCTAGAACGTTGTCACCATTAAAATTTAGGTGAGGTGTCAAATCATATCCAAAAGGAATAAAGCCTGTTTGGTTTTGCCCGAGATGTGTGCCATTTATGTAAACATCTGCTATTTGTCTAACCGATTCAAATTCAATAAATACTTTTTTTCCTTTATCCGATTCTGGTAGTTTGAAATGCTTTCGATACCAAACAGTTCCTCGCCACTGATTCGCTTCACCGTCATGATGCCCAAGGCTGTAATCGTCAAAGGTATCAATATCATTGAAGGTATGCGGACAACTTACAGTATCCCATGAGCTATCATTAAAATCAATTTTTTCTGCATTCTCAGGGTTTTCTTTAACAAACTTCCAAGCTGGATTAAAATTATATTTAATTCTACTAAGGTTTGTTTTCTCTTTGTTTGTGTTTTTTTTCTGACTAACACAAGACTCTGAATTTAAACCAATAATGGTTATTAAAATAAAGACTAATTTTAAGTTCAATTGATACATATAAAACAGACGAAATTTAAACGCAAGTCTACGTATTGTGGGAGTAATATCTGTCCTGTACTGTGTTGAATTAATGCGATATTGCGGTTTTTTTTGAAGTCGATGTTGTAATTTTTTATAGACTATTTTCTTTTCCGAGATGAAGTTGTCAATATGGAAAGGATGGTTTTTTTCATCCAGCAGGTTTTGAATTAAATTTCAATACAGTACAGGATGCATTTTGTTTAACTATGTAATAATTTTATACTCTAATTATAACAAGTTTAAATGAAGCGTAATATTTTATTTTTTGTAGTCTTATTATGTAGTTTTTTTACGGCTTCGGGGCAGCAAAGTGATTCAGATATACAACCTAATGTTCTTGTATTTTATATTGATGATTTACGAGCGGAATTAGGGTGTTATGGAAGTAAGACAGCAAAAACCCCCAATATTGATAAACTAGCAACAGAGGGTGTGTTGTTTAATAAAGCTTATGTCCAACAGGCAATATGCGCGCCTTCCAGAATGAGTACTTTAACAGGGTTGCGCCCAGAAACTTTAGGAATTTATAGCATATTCACACCTTTAAGGAGCGTACATAAAGATGTTGTTTCCATGCCACAGCTCTTTAAGGAAAATGGATACAAAACTGTAAGTATAGGCAAAGTTTATCATCATAGCACAGATGATAAAGCGTATTGGACTACCTATTTTGAAAAAGAGAAGAATACGTATAATAAACCCGAAAATAAAGCGCTATTGAAGCGTTTGGCGGATGAAGGCGTGAAGCCACTTAAAGGTCCTGCTTATGAAGATGCCGATGTAGAAGATGAAGGGTATAAAGATGGACGTGCGGCTAAATACGCTATTAAAACATTACATGAGGTAAAGAATGATAAGTTTATGATTTTTATAGGATTAAGTAAACCGCATTTACCTTTTAATGCTCCAAAAAAGTATTGGGATCTATATGATCGAAATAGTTTTGAAGTGCCTTCCAGAAAAAAACCAGAGGGTATGTATAGCTTAGCTTTAAGTAAATGGGGTGAGCTTAAAGGGTATTATAATATTCCTAAAGAGGGCGATTTAAATGATGATTTAACAAGGACTTTAATTCATGGTTATCATGCGTCGGTAAGTTATGTTGATGCTCAAGTTGGTAAGGTGATGAAGGCGTTAGAAGACTTGGATTTAAGAAAAAACACGGTTGTTATTTTTATGAGTGACCACGGTTATAAAATTGGTGAATATGGTGCTTGGTGTAAGCATTCTAATGTTGAAATTGATGTAAGAGTGCCATTAATAATTAGTAGAGAAACTGTTTATAAAAATCGGGTTTCGGGACAAACATCGGATGCCTTAGTTGAAAATGTGGATTTGTTTCCAACACTGGTAGAACTATGTCAATTAGAAGGACCTGCGTCCGATGGAAAAAGCATACTGTCTGTAATTGATAATCCACATAAAAAATGGGATGATGTCGCTACGAGCGTTTATGGAAGAGGAACAAAAATTATGGGTTGTACAGCTACCGATGGCCAATGGCGATATACCGAATGGAGGAACTCAAACACCAATGAGGTTTTGGGAGTAGAACTGTATGAACATAAAAATAGTTTATTGTCGTTTGTAAATTTGTCAGGTAAAAGCCAGTATTCAGAGACAGAAATAAGAATGAAAGGCCTTCTAGAAGAACAGTTTCCTAGAGATAAACCGTTTCCTCAGAATGACATACCTAGAAAAAAATAGACTTATTAACGCAAGCTTAACAAGCGTTTAAACAAGGCTTAATTTATGTTAAAAAACTTTTAGTTACCCTATTTAAGATTATTGGTTTTATCTGGTTGCATAATTTTGAAAAAAAGATAATTATGATAGACCTTATAAAACTGGATGCTGAATCTATGGTGCCAAAGTACTTGCAAATTATAGATTCTATTGTTTATAATATTTCTAACGGTAACGCGAAAATTGGTGATAAGGTACCTTCAATAAATAAGCTGAGTCAAGAATTTTATTTGTCGAGAGACACTGTTGAAAGGGCTTATAGGGTTTTAAAAAAACGTAATGTTATTGTTTCTGTGCATGGTAAGGGAACTTATATTGCAAAAAATCAACTCATATCAAAGCTCAATATCTTATTTCTGGTAAACAAATTAAGTCCTTATAAAATGAAGGTTTACAATTCTTTTTTGAAAGAAATGGGAGAAGGGTGTCACGTTGATCTTCATAGCTATCATTGCGATGAAACCTTGTTTTTAGAACTAATGGCAAAATACAAATCAGATTATAGTTACTTTGTTATCATGCCGCATTTCCGGACAGAGAGTTTATCCCATACCAGTTTTACTCAAAAAGTGCGTGAGGTTATAAATGACATACCTAAGGAAAACTTAGTGCTTTTAGATAATGGCGATCATGAAATTAAAGGTGATTGTGTTGAAGTTTGTCAAGATTTTGAAAATGATATTTTTGCCGCTTTACATAGTGGAACCGAAAAAATAAAGAAGTATGATAAGTTAACGCTTGTGTATCCTGAAACATCATTTTATCCATATCCAAGAAAAATATTGGATGGTTTCAGGAAGTACTGCTCTTTTCATGCTTTTAATTTTGAAATAATTGAAGAGATTCCAAGTCAATTCAACTTAGAAAGTAAAAACCTTTATATCACTATTGAAGATGATGATTTAGTTAGAGTTATGAACCATATTAAGGAAAGTGAATATGAATTGGGCAAAGATGTAGGGGTTATTTCCTATAATGATACACCATTAAAACAAGTACTTGGTATAACGGTTATCTCAAGTGATTTTAATGCCATGGGAAAACAAGCAGCAAAAATGATTACAGAAAATATCAAGGAAAAGGCAAAAGTGCCATTTTATTTTTTAGATAGAGGTTCAATTTAACCTGAGCATAGTTTGTAGTAAAAAAAGTAGGGAGTCTGTGTACAAAATGGGCTTCCTTTTTTATTTAAAAAGAAAGCTAAAACACTAATTTTAAAAAAACAGGTATTATAGAACTCAACAATTTTTTAGCTTTGGAATTCTTGGCTGTATGTTAAAAAAAATAAACTTCTTTGGTTAATTTAGCATCAATACTTTAATAAAGTTTAATGAATTTAAGGTTACTGGTTTTATTCTTGATTGTCAACATAAACTTGTTGTTTGCCCAGTTTGATAATTATAATTTTAGATATATTAATATATCTGACGGTCTATCTAACAATAATGTTTCATCAATAGCACAAGACAAGTTCGGACAGCTTTGGTTTGCAACTAGCAATGGCTTAAACAAATACAACGGACAAGAGTTTACAGTATATAGAAATGTACCAAAAGATAAACATAGTATAAGTACTAGTGAAGTTTCTAATGTTTTAGTTGATAGAGATGGATACGTTTGGGCGGGGACTTATAATGGTTTAAACCGCTATGACCCGAAAACTAATAAATTTAAAAGGTACTATAGGCAAAAGAAAAATAAGCATTCTTTAACGCATAGCTTGATTTTTTGTAGTAAAGAAATGCGTGGAGGTAACATTTGGTTTGGTACAGCAGATGGTATTTCTATTTATGAAAAAAAGAAACAACGATTTATACGATTTCTATATGGAAGCAAAGATGAAGGATTAAGGCGTATACATGATATTTATATAGATAAAAATCAAAATATTTGGTTGTCCACAAATGCCGGAATAATAAAAGTTGTATTAGACAAGAACAATAAGTTTAAAGTCAAGAAATATAATGTTGATAATCAAAACAATGAAATTTATGTAAACAGTATTATAGAAATTGCACCTAATATATTAGGTGTTGCAACTAGATATAGAGGTTACTTAAACTTTAATATTAAAACAGAAGAGTTTTATCGTCCTAAGGAATATAAATTGCCAGAAAACTTGGACATAAGGGATTTGGAAATTGATGAAGATGAAAATTTATGGATGGCATGTACAAATGGTCTTTACATTGTTTCAAACACCAACCAAGCTAGTACAAAGCAAGATAATTATAGTTTTCAAAATAATATAAGAAGTATTTATAAAGGTAAAAATGGGTTTTTTTGGTTAAGTACACAAAATGCAGGTGTTATAACGTGGCATAAATCTTATCAAAACTTCTTTCATATTAAAAATAATAATTCTAACAACCACATTACCAATAGTATTGTAGCAGATGAAGATGGCAAGGTGTATTTTGCAACTGAAGGTGGTATTGTAAACATAATAGATAAACAAGGTAATATTTCTGAAGTTTATAAAATAAAGACCTTAGAGAATAATATAGGTCATACAATAAAATCAATGTTTTTCTGCGTTCCTAATTTGCTTTTTATTGGAACTACCAATAAAGGCTTAATTGTATTTGATATAAAGGCTAAAAAAGCCTTGGATAACTATTTTTCTAAAGAATTAAATGCTTATTTAAAGAATACAATTATTAACGAAATAAAAAAAGATTCTAAGCAAAATTTGTATATCGGCACTTTTGGTAAAGGACTTGTTAAGTACAACTTAAAAACTAAGCTTTCTTCTACGTATAACCGACCAAAAATTGCAACAAACATTGTGAAAACTATTGTTGTAGATGATGATGACAATTTAGTTGTTGGAGGAATGGGAGGTGTATCTTTAATTGAGGTTAACAAAGCGGGTAATTTTAATGTAAAAAATTATTTTAAAAACAATCCTTTAGTAGTTAATAATGTTACTAGTGTTTTTAAAGATTCTAATAACGTTGTTTGGGCGGGTACATTAACCATGGGGCTTTATAAGTTTAATGGAGAAAAGTTCGAGAGGGCAAAGATTCCTTATAAAGATAGATTTTCAACAGTTAATTCTATTTTAGAGGGTGAAAAAGGTGTTTTATGGATAAGTACAGATACAGGTATTGTAAAATTTAATTCTGTTACAGGAAAAAGCTTCACTTATAATCAGACTAGTAAATTAATTAAAAGTTTTCGAGAAAACGCGAGTTTAAAGGTAAATGATAATCTTTATTTTGGAGATTCTTATGGCGTTACTGTTTTTAATCCTAAGAACATCATCAAAATTACTGAGGTACCAAAGGTAGTTTTGTCTAAATTAAAAATTAAAAATGAAACTGTAAATATTGGTGACGAAAATAAAGTCTTAACCAAAAGCTTGAATTATACTGATTTACTGGAATTAGATTACAACAATTCTAATTTTTCTATAAGCTATGCTCTACCAAATTACATTAATCCTAATGGAAATAAATATGCTTATCGATTAAAAGGGCTAGACGATTCTTGGATGTATACAAAACAGACAGAAGCTTTCTTTACGCTCCAAACTGCTGGTACTTATACTTTTCAGGTAAAAGCTGCAAATCATGATGATGTTTGGAATAATAGAGCAACTAATGTAAAAGTTATAATACATCCTGCACCTTGGAAAACATGGTGGGCTTATGCTATTTATTTTCTTTTGCTTTTTGGACTCTTTTATGGTATTACTTGGATGTTACAGTCTAAAGCAAGATTAAAAAACAAGTTAGAATTAGAGTATTTAGAAAACAAAAGAATTGAAGATTTAAACACATCTAAACTACAATTTTTCACCAATATTTCTCATGAGTTTAGAACACCGCTAACTTTAATATTGGGACCACTTCAAAATATATTGGAGAACTACTCTGGTTCTAATGCCACGTACAAAAAACTTAAAGTCATCGAAAGCAGCGCAAATAGGTTATTAAGGCTTATAAATAGGTTGATGGATTTTAGGAAACTAGAAAGTAACCAGTTAAAACTGTCGGCAGCAGAGGGGAATATTGTTAAGTTTCTAAAGGAAATATATTTGTCTTTTTCCGAACACGCTAAAAACGGAAATTACAATTATGAATTTCATTGTAATGACGATGAAATTCTTGTGTATTACGATAGGTACAAGTTAGAGCGGGTATTCTATAATTTGATTTCAAATGCTTTTAAATATACTACTGAAGGCGGGGATATTAGTATCAATATTTACAAAAAAGAGGAGCACCTTTTTGTTGAGGTTAGAGATTCAGGGGAGGGTATTCCTGAGGAATATTTAGATAAGATTTTTGATCGCTTTTTTGAAATACCTGCAACGAATGAGATAGAGGAGGTGTATAAAAAAGGAACAGGAATTGGTTTGTCTATAGCAAGCAATATTGTAAAACTGCATCACGGAGAAATATCTGCAAATAATTTTGAACCCAAAGGCTCAATTTTTACTGTAAAATTAAAATTGGGTAGGGCCCATTTGTCTGAGGATGAAGTATTAGATACTTTTAAAATGAGTGATGATGTCTCTCAATACGCAGCACAGATTGATGTAAAGGACATACAACTAACAAGTATTCCTGAAGATTTACTTACAGAAAATAAAGAGTATACCATTCTTGTTGTTGAAGATAATGCCGTGCTCAGGTCATTTATAAAAGAGATACTAAAACAAAATTATAATGTTTTACAAGCCGAAAATGGCAAAGTAGCATTAGATAAAGCCATTAAGCATTTACCAGATTTAATAATTAGTGATGTAATTATGCCAGAAATGGTTGGAACGGAATTGTGCTCGAAAATTAAAACAACCTTGGCAACGAGTCATATACCTGTTATACTTTTAACCTCCAGATCTTCCTTGGTTTATAAATTTGAAGGATTAGAAAGTGGTGCAGATGATTACATTAGCAAACCGTTTAATTTGAAGGAATTTAATCTGAGAATTCATAATTTGTTAGAGTCAAAAAAGCGGTTAAAGGAAAAATTTTCATCAAGTGAGAGTTTATCAGCCATAAATTTGTCTTTAACTTCTCTTGATGAGCAATTGTTAAAGAAGGCTCTTAAAATAGTTCAAGATAATGTCTCTAATCAAGGGTTTAATATTGCTCATTTTTCGGAAGAATTAGGGGTGAGTCGATCTATGCTTTTTACAAAAATAAAGGCATGGACAAATTCTACGCCGAACGATTTTATTCAAGAAGTAAGGTTAAACCATGCCGCTAGAATGCTAGAGTTAAATAAACTAAGTGTCTCGGAAATTTCTTTTGAAGTTGGTTTTAAAAGACCTAAATACTTTAGTCAGATTTTTCAAAAAAAATACGGGATAACGCCATCTGAGTTTTCAAAAAAATTCAGGCAGGAGCATTCATAGGTAGCTTATAACCTTTATTAATTAAATTGATTGTGATTTTTGCCTCAGATAGAAACATTGAGTCGTGCCGAAACTGGTTATCTCTTGATGAATTCTATTGGGTGACTAAGGTTAGTTTAAGCGGTTTATGTTGTCTGTATCGTTAGGTGTTTTTCGTTTCAAGGTTCAATTGAGGGCACTTACTTGTAACGCTTTAAATTATAAGTAGTCTTCTAGCTCATTTTTTTTGCCTTACCTAAAAACACCCATCTTTAGAATATTATGATTAAACTGTCTAAAATGCATGACACTACAGGATTATTTTTAAAGTCAGAAAGGCTAGATTTGTTGGGATATAGTTCAAAATTAATTAAGTATGAGAATTGCCTTTATAGCCGTTTTTTTAAGTGCTTTTTTTTTAAACACTGCACATGCGCAACGGATAGTATCAAATTTTAATAATAGTTGGTCTTTTATTCTTGAAGATAACCCGTCATTTTCAAAAGAAAACATAGATGATACCTCATGGAAAACTTTAAACGTTCCCCACGATTGGTCTTTTGAAAAGGGAGTTAGAAAGGGTGGAGACCAAGGTCAAGGTGGTGGTTACCACGATGGCGGCATTGGTTGGTACCGAAAGCAATTTGATGTAAAAAAAGAAAGTCTTTCAAAAATTACATACATTAATTTTGACGGGATATATATGAATAGTGAAGTGTGGGTGAATGGCAACTACATCGGGAAGCGTCCATATGGCTACATTAGTTTTAGATATGATATTTCAAAGTATTTAAAGGAAGGTGAGAACACTATTGCTGTGAGGGTAGATAACAGTTTAGAACCTTCTGCGCGTTGGTATCATCCTTGTGGAATTTATGCGGCGGTAAAGTTAGTCGAGGTAAATCCTGTGCACTTCAAGCCAAATTCTATTTTTATAACAACACCAACTATAGAAAAGCATAGTGCTACTGTAAATATTAATGCAGCAATTAATGGTAGCTTTAAGAATCTAAACTATGAGGTGAAATTACTTTCTCCAGAAGGAAAAGAAATAGCACGTAAAAGAGAAAAGCTATCGGTTATAAACCCAACATATCAATTAGAAGTTAAAAATCCGCAATTGTGGAGTCCAGATACGCCTGTTTTATATAAAGCTGTAACTCAAATTTTAGATGGTAAAATGATTATAGATGAGGTAGAAACCAATTTTGGTTTTAAGACTGTTGAATGGAAAACCGATACTGGCTTTTGGCTAAACGGAGAAAATGTTAAGCTAAAAGGTACCTGCGAGCATTGGGAAGGAGGCCCGGTAGGGGGAGCATGGACAAAGCCTATGTTACGCTGGAAACTTCAGTCTTTAAAAGATATGGGTATTAATGCTATTCGTCCGTCACACAACCCTGCACCACCCATGTTTTACGATATCTGCGATGAAATTGGATTGTTAGTAATGGATGAAATTTTTGATGGATGGCATAAAAAAGCACCTGAAGATTATGGCAAACAAGCCTTTGACGAATGGTGGCAGCGTGATGTAAAAGAATGGATAACAAGAGATAGAAACCACCCGAGTATTTTTGTTTGGAGTTTAGGGAATGAGACACATAGTGATGTGGCACCAGAAATGGTGAAGTTCGGTAAAAGTTTAGACCCAACACGACTGTTTACCTCAGGCGCAGGAAACCCAGAAGATATGGATATTGAAGGGGTGAATGGTGGTTCTGAGACAAAATCGTTTATAGAGGGTAAAACATTAACTAAGCCCTTTATTTCTACCGAAGCCCCACACACATGGCAAACAAGAGGTTATTACCGTACCCAAACTTGGTGGCGCGATAACGAATTGCCTGGCACATATGAGTTGCCTAATTTAACCGAAAAAGAAATTTTCTTTTATGAAGGTCTAAACCCAAAGAATTGGAGAAATAGAAAACAACGTTTTAATTCGTCTTACGATAATGCAACAGTTCGTGTTTCAGCAAGAAAGTATTGGGAGGTCATGCGCGATACACCATGGCATAGTGGACATTTCCGTTGGACAGGTTTCGATTATTACGGAGAAGCAGGTTTAGTGCACGGTGGGTTACCGTTTAATTTATTTATGGGTGGTGCCCTTGATGTAGCAGGTTTTAAAAAGGATTTATATCATTTTTATAGAAGTCAGTGGACTGAAGAGCCCATGATTCACATGCTACCACATTGGACACACCCTAGAATGGAAAAAGGAACGGTAATTCCAGTTTGGGTATATTCCAATACCGATGAGGTGGAGCTATTTCTTAACGGGAAATCTCTAGGAAAAGATAAACCAGGAACTATTTGGAACGAAATGCAATGCGAGTGGCTAGTGCCTTATCAGGAAGGAACTATTGAAGCCGTGGGTTATATTAACGGAAAAGAAGTGAATAGAACATCATTTCGCACCAGCGAACAGCCATCAAAATTAAAAACAAGTATACAAAAATTAGAAGCAGAAGATAGTTTTGAAGCTAGCTATATCATCACATCTGAAAGTTTAGACGAAAACAACAATTTATATCCCTACGGCGAAAATAAAATCTATTATAATATTCAAGGCGATGTGAATAAAGTGTCTATGGAAAATGGAAATCCAATAGATCCAACAAGTAGAACTAAAGCAGATTTTAGAGCTTTGTTTTTTGGGAAAACAAGATTGTTTTTAAGAGAGCAACCAGATGCAAAAGAAGCGTCGATTATAACAGCATATATTTTAGGTGATAAAGCATTATTTCTATCCAATAAAATTACAATTGACGCTGAAGTTATTTCAATTTTAGGCAATTCAAAGAAATCAGATGTAGAAATCTTTTACACCACGAATGGCGATAACCCTGAAGTAAATGGATTGTCTTATAAGTCTTCATTTGAAGTTTCAGACGGAACAACAGTTAAAGCGATTGTTAAGCAAGATGGTGAGGTCGTTTTAACCATGGAAGAAACATTTGGTAAAACTGAAGGGTTGTTTTGGGGTGATGAGCATTCTGCCGACATCTGGATTGGTAGAGGTGTTAATATTTCTGCAGAAGATGGTATCTTAACGGGTTCAGCAAAACCGAGTAGAGATGCACGTCGTTTTAAAGGTACTGGTTTTGTAGATTTTAAAGGTGGTGAAGGCTCAATTACTTGGTATCAAGAAAATGATGGAGAACCAGGAGATTACAGTATTCGATTTAGATACATGCATAACAATGAGGGTAAACTACACCGTATGAAACTCTATGTAAACGACGAACATGTTAGAGATATAGAATTTAAAGCAACAGGTGGTTGGGAAAAAGAATGGAAGTTTGTACCCACCATTATCGTACTGCAATCTGGAGCTAATAATATCAAATTAGAAACCACAGGAGAGAGCGCACCCTACATTGACGAGTTGTTTATAGATTAAGCTTAAGTAATAGATATGGGGTTTGTATATGTAATTGCAGTTTTATTGGTGTTAAATATGCTGTTATTTAGGTTTAGTTGTAATAGAAATAGTAAATAAATGAACGTTGATTTCAGTTTTAGCATAAAACAGATGGTGTTACTATTCTGCTTGATTTCAATTTTAACGTCTTGCCAAAATCAGAAAGTTAACAGTAATTCAGAAAAAAAAATCAGTCTTGAAGCAGGTTTTAAAAACCCACCACAAGAAACCAAACCCAGAACATGGTATCACATTAATAGTGGTAATGCTTCAAAAGCAGGATTTACTAAAGATTTAAAAGCTATAAAAGAAGCAGGGATTGGTGGGGTTTTAGTGTTTAATGTGTCTATGGGTTTGCCAGAAGGCGATGTAAAATACAACTCACAAGAACATCGAGATATTTTAACACATGCTGCCAAGGAGTGCGAAAAACTAGGATTGAGTTTTGGGGTTCACAATTGTGATGGTTGGACCTCTAGTGGTGGGCCTTGGGTTGCCCCAGAAAATGCCATGAAAGTTGTCGTTAATAGTCAAGTGATTGCAGAAGGTGGTAAGCAAATCAACCTAAAATTACCACAACCACCAGCAAGACATAATTTTTACAAGGATATTGCTGTTTTGGCATATCCAACTTTAGAAACGGAACTGATTGACGAGAGTGTAAATCCTGTAATAACATCATCAGATAAAGGGTTTAATGCAGATTTAGCCTCCGATAAACAAACCAATACTCATGCCGATTTAAAGGCGAACCAATGGGTGCAATACGATTACGGGAAACCACATACGCTTCGTTCTATGAATGTTTTTATCAATAAGCGTAAAGGGAGGTTTACCTTATTAAAATCGAATAATGGTATTAATTTTACAGTAGCGCACAAACCTAAGGAAGAACGTATTGGAAAAGACGAATGTTATTTCTATGAAAGTTTTAAACCTATTACAGCGCGTTATTTTAGAATAAAAACCGAAATGGATACGGGTATTTATGAGATGCAACTTTCGGCAAGTCCAATGTTAGGAAATGTAATGGAATACACGTCATACAGAAAAAATAGACGCCCTATTACTAAAGCAGATGTAAATGCTTACATTAAAAAAGAAGACATCATTGTGTTAACCGATCAAATGGATGCAGATGGTGTGCTGAGAGCGACACTACCCAAAGGAAATTGGACCATTATGCGTTTTGGGTTTACGGCTTCAGGGGCTACCAACGAACCAGCATCTGATGAGGGTACAGGATTGGAAGTGGATAAATTCAGTAAAAAAGCTTTAAAAATACACTACGATGCCTTTGTTGGTAAGTTGGTAAAGCAAGCTAAAATTGAGGCGCCAAATGCCTTACAATATGTGGAAATTGATAGCTACGAAGTTGGTCCACAAAATTGGACTGACGATATGGAACAACTATTTAAAGAACGTTTTAAATATGATTTTGTTCCGTTTTTACCATTGTTTGCGGGTAAACATATAGAAAATGAAGCTACTATCGAATCTGTTTTTTGGGATATGAAGCAGTTGGTAAGCGATTTAATGGTAACCAATTATTTCGATTATTTTACAGAATTATGTCATCAAGATGGTTTAATCTCTTATGTGGAACCTTACGGATTTGTGGGGCCTTTTAATAGTTTAGATGCGGGGCGACGTGCAGATATTCCGATGGGAGAATTTTGGTTGGGTAAACCTAATAATCACAAACGGGCTCCAGTATCTTCTGCACATATTTACGGTAAGAATGTGATTTCTGCTGAAGCTTTTACAAGTACCAAATTAAACTGGAGTTTCCATCCAGCGTTAGCCAAACAAAAGGGGGATTACGAGTGGACGAATGGAATTAACGAGTACATGTTTCATCGTTTTGCGCATCAATCGAATACCCATGTAAAACCTGGGATGAGCATGAGTTTTGTAGGCTCGCATATAGACCGCACGCAAACTTGGTGGGACAATGCAGGTCCAGAATGGTTCAACTATTTAGCAAGAGGGTCTTACATGTTACGTCAAGGGAATCCTGTACTAGATGTATTGGTTTTTGTTGGGGATAGAGCACCGAGTCATGTGATTCATGCAAAACAAATGCGACCTAAATTACCAGCATCTTATAAATACGATTGTGTAAATGCAGATGTGATTATCAATCGATTAAGTGTAGAAAATGGGAAACTGAAATTACCCAATGGTATTACATACAATGCCTTGTCTTTGCAACGAAACGATATCATCAATCTAGAAACGTTGAGAGGTATTCATAAATTATCACAACAAGGTGCTTTAGTCGTTGGTAAGAAGCCTCAAAAATTGGGAGGTTATGTTGTAACTGAAGCAATGCAAAAGGAGTTTGATGCATTGGTAAATGAAGTTTGGTCAAGTAAAAGAACCTATAGTTCAGGCGAATGGGAGCAAATTTTTGAAGAAAATAACATTCAGAAAGATTTGATTGTAGAAGGCCAATCCGATTTTAATTTCTACCACAGACGCACTGAAAAGGAAGAAATTTATTTTGTGTATAACCATAATCTAACCGAAACAGAAACGCTAAATTGTAGTTTTCTAGTGGAAGCAAAAGTACCCGAATTATGGAATGCCGAAACTGGAGAAATTACCAAGTTGGTGGAGTACACTACAAAAAATGGAAGAACCGATATTTCCATTGAAATGCATCCTCAAGAATCGGTTTTTGTGGTTTTTAAAGAGGCAGAAACAGTACAACCAAGAGTTACGCTTAATCCATTTAACAATGTATCCAAACCTGCATTTAGTTTAGATGGCGATAATAATTTACAGGCTGAGGTTTTTGAAAATGGAATCTATACAGCTTTAGTAAATGATTCAGAAAATTGGAATATTGAAGTAAACGATATTCTAAATCCTATTGAAATTACAGGCAATTGGGACATCAATTTTAGGGAACAAGACTTTTATAAAGCCACCATACAAACTGATAAATTGTTTGATTGGTCAACACACGATACTGAACAAATCAAACATTACTCAGGAACAACCATTTATAAAACAACATTTAATATTGAAAAAGGAATGTTGCAATCCGACAGACAATTTCAACTCAATTTAGGAGAAGTAAATGTGATAGCTAAAGTACTTGTAAACGGACAAGATATTGGTGTGAGTTGGATAGCGCCTCATACGTTAAATGTGACTGACGTTTTAAAAGAGGGTGAGAATGCATTAGAAATACAGGTAACCAATCAATGGACAAATCGTTTAATTGGTGATGAAAAATTACCGAATCAAACGGGTTATGATGTTAGAAGAGGAAGTCCAGGTTTTGGTGATTCAGAATTTAGAGGCAAGTTTAAGAAAATGCCAGAGTGGTATAGAAATAATGAGCCATTACCAGAAGGACCACGCAAAACATTTAGCGTTTATGGTTTTCAAAAAGCAACAGATAAATTACTGCCATCTGGCTTGTTAGGACCAGTGACTATTACCACTTCAAAAATTATAAAAAGAAAATAAGGAATGAAAAAACTAGCCATTTTAGTTATACTCTTTTTATGTTTTGGGTGTAGTAATCAATCTTTAGAAACCGAGAAGCAAACTGTATCTTTAGAAGAGGGCTTTAAAAATCCACCAAACCAAGCTAAAGCAAGAACGTGGTGGCACTGGATAAGCGGTAATGTTTCTAAATCTGGAATTACCAAAGATTTAGAAGCGATGAAAGCAGTGGGTATTCAAGAAGCACAACTATTCAACGTACACTTAGGTTTTCCTCAAGGCCCTGTAAAGTATTTAAGTGAAGAATGGCTAGACTTGTTTAAATTTTCTGCGGAAGAAGCACAACGTTTGGGCTTAGAAATGGCATTTCATAACAGCGCAGGTTGGTCATCTTCTGGAGGGCCTTGGGTTACTGAAGAACATGCGATGCAAACAGTGGTGTTTAGTGAACTAGCAATTGAAGGAGGAAAAACAATAACCCAAAAATTACCTCGACCAGAGACCAAATTCGATTACTATAAAGACATCGCAGTTTTAGCCTTTCCAAAACCTAACCAAGCTATTAAAATTGATGGCCTAGACTATAAAATGCTTTCTGAACGTGTTCGAAATCATTTATTACCTGATACTAAATCAATTTCAAAAGAAGCTGTTATCCAAAAAGAAGCTATTATCAATCTAACTCCAAAATTATCTGACGAAGGGGTTTTAAATTGGGAAGTGCCTCAAGGCGATTGGGTTATTTTACGATTAGGGCATACACCAATTGGAACAACTAACAGACCAGCACCACCAGAAGCTAAAGGTTTAGAGGTGGATAAAATGAGTAAAAAAGCCCTAGATGCCTATTGGGAAGCTGGTGTACAACCTATTATTGATAAATTGGGTGATTTAATAGGAACAACGGTTAACAATTGTTTAATTGATAGTTACGAAGTAGAAACTACTAATTGGACTACTGGTTTCGATATGCAGTTTGAAAGTTTAAGAGGTTATGATTTAACAGCATATTTACCAACTTTAGCAGGCTATTATGTGGAAAGTGGAGAAGTTTCAGAACGATTTCTTTGGGATTTTAGAAGAACTATTGGCGATTTAATTGCGGAGAATTATTATGCACATTTTGGAGAATTATGTCATAAAAACAAGTTGAAATTTTCTGTAGAACCCTATTGGGGACCTTTTGATAATATGCAAGTTGGTGCTCAAGGCGATATCGTTATGTGCGAATTTTGGAGTGGCGGTTATCCGTTTTTCGATTCGCCAAAATTTGTATCATCCATAGCACATTTAAATGGTAGTGCCATTGTTGGGGCAGAATCTTTTACAGGTATTGGTGGTTGGGACAAACACCCAGCAAATATAAAATCAATTGGAGATAGAGCTTGGGCAGAGGGCATAACCCGTTTCATTTTTCATACGTATGTACATCAACCTTGGGATGTAGCACCAGGGTTGGCCTTAAGTTACCATGGTTTTGATTTTAACCGTTTAAATACTTGGTGGAAACAAAGTAAGGGTTATATGGATTACGTAGCTCGTTCACAATATTTATTGCAACAAGGTGAAAATGTAGCCGATGTTTTAGTGTTTACAGGAGAATCATCGCCAAATACAGGCTTCATTAAACCTGAAATTAAAGCCATGGGTTTTGATTATGATTTGATTGGAGCAAATAAATTGAAAGATTTAACCGTTAAAAACGGAACAATATATTCATCCGTAGGCAATACGTATAAGCTTTTAGTCTTACCAGAATCAGACTTTATCAAACCAGAAACTCTTCAAAAAGTAAAAGAATTGGTAGATGGTGGCGCACAAGTAATTGGCAAAAAACCAATGCAATCGCCAAGTTTGACTAACTATCCAAATTGCGATGAAGATGTAACAACTTATGTTGATGCATTATGGGGAAGTGGTTTGGTAAAAGATATGACTATAGCAAAAGCTTTGGCTAATAAAACAACAGATTTTAAAATTGAAAGCAGTGACCAAACAGATTTGAGTTTTATACACAGAAAGACAGCTGATGCAGATATCTATTTTATAGCGAATGCCAGAAAAGAAGACAGAGAAGTTACAGCGCGTTTTCGAGTGGCAGGAAAGCAACCAGAACTATGGAACTCAGAAAAAGGGACTATAAAAGATGTGGTAGTTTTTAAAGAAAATAAAGATGGGACAACAACAGTGCCGTTATCCTTAGGTAGGGAAGAATCGGTTTTTGTTGTCTTTAAAAAGCCTGTTAGTACTAATCATTTATTAGAAGTTTTAACAGAACTAGAACCTTCTCAAGTAGAACCACTTCCGAATTTAGAAATTGTAAAAGCAGAATACGGTACGTTTTTGCAAGAAGGTTTAATTGATATTACAGATAGAGTTAATAAAGCCATCAAAAATGGCACTTTAGATTTTAAAATGAGTAGGGCTTTTTGCGATTGCGATCCTGCAATGGGCTATAAAAAGGAGTTCAGAATGGAATACCAAATAGGTGATACCAAAAAGCAGATTTATGCTGAAGAACGCGAGCATATTCATATTGACGCTGGAGATAAATCTCTAAAAGTTTTAAAAGCGGTATTTGGAAAATTTAAAGGAGAAACAACGGGTATTCCTCAGCATTATAAAACTTTTGATGTTACCAAAACGATTAAAAATATAGTAAATTCTGGAACTTATGATATTTTGGTGTCTAATCAATTAATTGAAAATAAAATTCCAGAAGGCAATAAAACTGTTTTAAAAATCACTTATAAAACGGATGGAAAAGAACGCACCTTATTTATTCCGAAAGGACAGTTTTTAAAATTGTCTAAAGACACATCAAAACCAACATTAGAATTTAAAAATGATGCCATAAGTTGGACTACACCTTATGCTGGAAAGATAACTTACAAGACTCCGTCAGGAGCAACAAAAACAGCAAAAGTAACATCCGTTTCAAAGCCTATGGAGTTATCAGGTGCTTGGGAAGTTTCTTTCCCAATAAACTCTGAAGCTTCAAAAAAAGAAACGTTTCCTAGTTTGATTTCGTGGACGGATGTGCAAGACGAAGCGATTCAAAATTTTTCAGGAACAGCATCTTATAAAAAAGAGTTTGTGTTATCCGAAGAGATGATACAGCCGAATAAAAGTGTAACCTTAGATTTAGGTAGTGTATCCGTTATTGCAGAAGTCATAGTTAACGGCAATAATATTGTATCTTTATGGAAGGCCCCTTTTAGAGTAAATATTGATGAATTTGTGAAAGAAGGGAAGAATACTTTAGAAGTTAAGGTGACCAATTTATGGACCAATCGATTGATTGGTGACGAAAAACTAAAATTAGATTATCCAAGACAAGGCAAGCGTGCAAAGCCACTTCCGGATTGGTTATTAAATCATACAGAACGACCATCGAAAAGAACAACATTTGCCAGTTGGAATCACTATAATAAGAATGATGATCTGCTAAAGTCTGGTCTGCTAGGGCCTGTAAATCTTATATTTTTTGAAACCGTAAAACTAGAAAGTAATGATGAATAAATATTTGGTTATAAACTTAATGATTTGTTTTTGTTTGTTGAGTTGTGCCAATAATGCCAAAGAACAAAAGACAATTGACGCGGATAGCGAAATGGTAGATTATTTTGCCGATAATGGTTTTGGCAATGCGGTGGCCATTGTGCAACATCCATCAGGGGTGTATCACAAAGGTATTACTTACGTGGCTTACCAAGGTACATTGGAAGATCCTTATGTGGCTTCATACAATCATACTACCAAAGAATGGAAAGGCCCTTTTAAAGTAGGCGTTAGTGAAATGGGGAAAGACCCAAACCGTAAAAAGAAAATAGACAATCATGGGAAACCAGCTATTCTTATTGATGATGCCGACTATATTCATATTGCTTTTGGAGGTCATGGAGGAACCCGAGAAGATGGAGACAATCCATTAGGAAATCATCACTACGGAAAAAATTTACACGCCGTTTCTAAAAACCCTTTAGATATTTCAGAGTGGGAAACACTAGATAATATTTCATTGTTTGGAACTTATAGTCAGTTTATTAAAATGGATAATGGTGATATATACCTGTTTTATCGCCACGGTGCACACAGAAGTAATTGGGTATACCAAAAATCAACTGATAATGGTAAAACATTTGAGGAGCCAGTTTCATTTTTAAAGCATAAGCGTAGAACAGAGATTGAAGCCGAAGATTCTTGGTATCCATGGTTAAGCAGAGGTAATGGAGACGATATTATTGTAGCATTTGATTACCACATTTGTAGAGACAATAAAAATGCACAAGACCCACGTGGGCATATTCCAGAACGACACAACCTATATTATATGGTTTTTAATACCAAGACAGGGGAATGGAAAAATGTTAAAAATGAATCTTTAGAAATGCCTTTGACCAAGGAAATGGCTGATGAAAAAGCAGTGGTTAGGCAAATACCTAATGATTGGACCTTTCAAGGGATAGCAGATGTTGATCCAAATGGCAATCCACATGTTGGTGTTTTGGTTGGACCTGACATAGGCGAAAAAAGAAGTGGCCCTAAACGTTTACAACTTTTTAGATGGGATGGACAAGCGTGGTTACAAAGTGAGAATACAGATCTCCCGAGAGGGAATGGGGATTTAGAAGTAACATCAGCAAAAGAAATAAGCGTATATCTAGAACATGAAGGTAGTGGCGATGTTGGAGAAATATGCCGATGGGATAGCTCTGATGGAGGCGAATCGTTTAAAAAGAGTAAAGTGTTTTTGCAACGAAAACACTCAGGTTTTGTCATTTCATCACTTATTGATAATCCACACCCTGATGCTAGAATTATCGTAGGGGAAAAAGTATCAGGGACTGATTTTAGAAACATGTATTTGTTAGGAGATAGTGGGCCCATTCAGCGTTTAAAAAGTGAAGCCGAAGTTTTAAAAAATAATAAATAACAAAACAATTAAGTAACAACGATGCACAAATTGAACAAACTAGGTTATATTGTATTATTGCTAATATGTTTCTCCTGTGGAAATAAAACCAAAACATCAGAAGCAAAAACCCAAGAGTCTGATAAGACAAATCAAACACCAAACATTGTTTTTATTCTTTCCGACGACCAATCATGGACAGATTATAGTTTTATGGGGGATGAAAATATAGAGACTCCAAGAATAGATCAATTTGCATCTGAAAGTTTAACCTTTACGCAATCCTATGTGCCAACACCATTATGTTCACCTTCTTTGGCAACAATCATTACAGGCTTATATCCTAAAGACCATGGTATTTTAGGAAATGATAAGGTTTACGATCGCGTAAAAGGAGACCGTAAGGCAAGTCAGAAGAATAGAGCGGAGGCTTATAAGCCCATCATCTCAGCTTTTGAAAAGCAAACTACACTTCCTGATATGTTAAAAGAAAAAGGCTATTTGTCGTTCCAGACAGGAAAATGGTGGCATGGTAACCACAAAATTGGGGGCTTTGATGATGGTATGACACATGGTGACCCAAATAGAGGTGGTCGCCATGGAGATTATGGTTTAGAAATTGGAAGAAAAGGTTTAGATACGATTAACAGCTATGTGGATCTGGCATTAAAAGAAAAGAAACCCTTCTTTTTATGGTATGCACCATTTTTACCTCACAGACCGCATACACCACCACAACGTTTATTAGATAAGTATTTGAAAAAAACAGACTCAGAGCATTTGGCTAAGTATTGGGCCATGTGCGAGTGGTTTGATGAAACTTGCGGACAGTTATTTGATATGTTTGAAGAAAAAGGCTTAACAGAAAACACACTTTTCGTTTATGTATGTGATAATGGATGGAGACAAGATCCTACAAAAAGTGGTTATATGAAAGATTCTAAGCGCGCACCTTACGATATGGGAATTCGTACGCCAATTATGTATAAATGGAAAGGGAAAATCACCCCTAAAATGGATAAAAGTACAATAACAAGTAGTATTGATATGGTACCAACAGTTCTTGATATTTTAGGCATTGAAAAACCTGAAAATTTACCTGGATTAAGTGTTTTAGATGAAAAAGCGCTAGCTGAGCGTAAAGGTATTTTTGGAGAAGTATATGCACACGATTTTGACACGATTGAAAACAGTATGTTTTATAATATGGCTATTTTTCCGCCGTATAAAATTATTATTCCAGATCCAGTTAGAAAGAAAAATGAAGTAGTACAATTATTTAATATTACCGAAGATCCGTTTGAGAAAAATAATATTGCCGAAAGTCATCCAGAAATTGTGGAGGAGTTGACGGCAAAAATTACTGCATTTAGAGCTGAATAATTCAAATTGTAATAAAGAAATATTCAGATGAAGCGTAGAGATTTTATTCAGTTGTCAACCATAACAGGTGTTGGGCTATCGCTTTCAGCAACTAGCTTGTTAAGTTCATGTAACAATGAGATAAAAGAATTTCATTCACCTGAATACAGAAAACTAGTTTTTGATTTACTGAAAGCGTGGTGTGATGGTATGATTAAAATTCAAATCATAAATCCATCAGACCCAGCAATGCACGGACAATTTAAATGTCCAACAGGATGGGTGCACGGTCGCGTTATCGATGCCGTATATCCTTTTTTTTGTATGGCAAAAATCACAGGTGAGCAAAAATATTTAGATGCTGGTATTGCTGTTTTTGAGTGGGGTAAAAATGTAACCAAACCTAATGGGGCTTGGACTAATGATGTAGATCCTAATTCTTGGGAGGGTACGACCGTTTTTGCAGCTATTGCGTTAGCAGACACATTAAAGTTTCATGGCGATTTAATAGATGAAACGAGAAAAGAACGCTGGTATAAGCGTTTAGAGCAGGCTATTGAGTTTGTGTATAATAGATTTCATGTTGTGGGGAATTCTAATATCAACTATAGCGCTACCACAATTTATGCTTTGTATTTGATTGGCAATATGCTTAACAATACAAAGTATATAGAAAGAAGTAAAGATATGGCAAATCAGATTAAAAGCCATTTTTCTGAACCTAATGCCTTACTTTTTGGCGAAATTCAAAATAAGAATAAAAAAGCCTTGAGTCCCAAAGGCTTACCAGGGATAGATTTAGGTTACAATATAGAAGAGTCACTAAACAATTTAGTGTTGTATGCTTTAGAGGCTAAAGATGACGAGCTTTTACTAGTGCTTAATAAATCTTTGAATTCCCATTTGCAATTTATACTGCCAGATGGCGGAATAGATAACAGTTTTGGTAACCGCATGTTTAAGTGGACCTATTGGGGCAGTAGAACGAGTGATGGTATGCAACCTGCATTTATATTTATGGCAGGGGATAATCCAGCTTTGGGAACTGCTGCAATCAAGAATACGGAATTGTTAAAACAATGCACCAAAGATGGGTTGCTGTACGGTGGCCTTCATTATGTATCACATGGTGTTGAGGCTAGTGTGCATCATACCTTTGCACATGCTAAACCATTAGCCACTATTTTAGACCATTGGGACCATATACCTAAAATTGATACCTCCACGCCATTACCAAGAGCAGTGGCAGATGGAGTAACATATTTTAAAGAGTTAGATGTATCTTTATTTGGCAAAGGCGATTGGCGCGGAACGGTATCTGCTTATGATTCCGTTTACAGTACCAGAAAAGATGTAAGGCAAGCTACAGGTGCTTCGCTTTGTACCTTATATCACATGAAAGTGGGGTTATTGTGTGCCACTAGTTTAGCAATTTATAAACTACTAGAAGCGCATAATCAACAGGAGCAACCGGGAGAGGATTTTGCGCTAACCCCGAGAATTGAAACGTTCAAAGACGAAGTTTGGTATACCAATTTATTTGATTTACAAGCCACTTTTACATCAAAAGATGAAATGGGTAGTTTGGAATACAAGGCTAATGCACAACTAAAAAATGAAGACTTTGAAGCGATAACTGAAACAGCTTCTAATTTCAATTTAACTTATATTGTCAATTCTGAAAAATTAGAAATTATTGTCGCTACAAATGAGGTCATAAAAACACCGACCGCTTTTGTATTGCCAATAGTATCGCCAACAGGAGAAAAAGTTACACAAGTTTCAGAAAATGAAATTATTATTGAGAAACCTGATGGGGTAGTAAAAATCACTTCAAGTTCAGTTATAAAAATAAAAGACACACCCAAAGAAAGGCTATTTAATATGGTGCCGGGTGCAGAAGCAGTGCCATTAATTATGTCTTTTGAGGATAAAAATCAAGTTAAAATTGCAATTCAAGTTATTTAAAATCACATGAAATATATTGTCAGCATAAGCCTACTGTTCATTTCATTTTGCACATTTGCGAATCAACCATTATTACAGAATACTTACTTAAGAAACGGACAAAGCCTAAACGGCAGGTGGCATTACATCGTAGATGTTTATGAAACGGGTTATTATAACTACAGAATGGAACCTCATGATGGTACCGAAAACCCCGGTTCTAGTGCCTACTTTTTAAATAAAAAACCACAAAATAAAACCGATAGGGTAGAGTACGATTTTGATACAGCACCAACTATGGTTGTTCCTGGTGATTGGAATTCACAAGAAGAAAAGTTGTTTTATTACGAAGGCACCGTTTGGTATAAAAAGACGTTTAACGTTGAAAATTATGATACTGCTAAACGTTACTATTTGCATTTTGGAGCAGTAAACTACAAGGCAGATGTGTATTTAAATGGCAAGAAATTGGGCGTGCATGTTGGTGGTTTTACACCATTTAATTTTGAAATGACGCACCTTTTAAAAGAAAAAGACAACTTTTTAATCGTAAAAGTAGATAACAAGCGTGCTGCTGATGAAGTACCAACTTTAAGCACGGATTGGTGGAATTATGGCGGTATTACCAGAGATGTTACTATTTATGAGTTAGATGACACTTTTATAGAAGATTATAAAATTCAACTAACTAAAAATAACAATAAGGAGGTTTCTGGATACATTCAATTAAATGGAGAAAATAAGGGAAATCAAAACGTTAGCCTTTCCATCCCAGAATTAAAAATAAATAAATCTTATACAACGGATGCTAACGGATTTGTAGCTGTAAAATTTCCTGTGAAACGTGTGTCGTTTTGGAGTGATACAAATCCTAAATTATACAATGTAAACATTGCTATTTCAAAAGATAACATATCGGATAAAATCGGTTTTAGAACTATTGAAACTAAAGGGAAAGAAATTTTATTAAATGGCGAAAAAATATTTCTAAAAGGTATTTCCATTCACGAAGAAAACGTCATGCGAGGTTGTAGAGCTTGGTCTATTGAAGATGCTAGGGTTCTGCTAGGTTGGGCAAAAGAATTGGGCTGTAATTATGTGCGTTTGGCGCACTATCCGCATAATGAGAACATGATTCGTTTAGCCGACCAAATGGGTATCTTAGTTTGGGAGGAAATACCGGTGTATTGGACCATTCAATGGACAAATCCGGAAACCTATAATAAAGCAGAAAGGCAGTTGTCAGAATTGATAAGTCGTGATAAGAATAGAGCCTGTTCTATCATCTGGTCTATGGCCAACGAAACGCCTTCATCTAAAGAGCGTTTAACCTTTTTAACCAATTTGGCAACCACGACGAGAAAACTAGATGATACCCGTCTTATTAGTGCTGCTTTAGAAGACCATGGTAAAAAAGAAAACAAAAATATCATGATTGTAGAAGATGAATTTGCTAAGGTTGTGGATGTCCTAAGTTTTAACCAATACTATGGTTGGTATGGTGGTAAAATTGATAACATCAAAAATATTCGTTGGGAAATTGATATCGATAAACCAGTCATTATTTCAGAATTTGGTGCAGGTGCGCTTCAAGGGTATCATGCAGATAATATGACACGTTGGAGTGAAGAATTTCAGGAATTGTTATACCAAGAAACCTTACCGACATTAGCTAAAATTCCAGGAATAAGCGGCATTACACCTTGGACTCTAGTAGATTTTAGGTCACCAAGACGAACCTTAATTCCTTACCAAAATGGCTGGAATAGAAAAGGCTTAATATCTGAAACAGGAAACAAGAAAAAAGCTTTTTATACGTTGCAATCGTTTTATAAAAGCATCAATAAATAACAATATAATAATGAAAAAATTAGTCTTTTTAGGAGCTGTAATTACCTTGTTAATCAGTTCTTGTAAATCCAATGCATCACGGGAGGAAGTTTCCGAAAATCAAGAAACTAAACCAAATGTATTATTCATCGCAGTAGATGACTTGAACAATATGATTGGACCAATCGATAACTTTTCAAACGTAAAAACACCAAATTTTGACAGGTTAGCCAACATGGGGGTAACGTTTACAAATGCGCATGTTCAGGCGCCGCTTTGCGGACCATCAAGAGCATCGATTATGACGGGGTTGCGCCCGTCAACTACAGGTATTTACGGAATGGCACCCGATAATGAAGTGCGTCGAGATGGTAATCCAGCAACAAAAGATATAACCTTTCTTCCAGAGTATTTTAAAAATAACGGCTATCACACTATGGGAATAGGGAAGCTGTTTCATATACATGCCCCAGATAGCCTTTTTGATGAATCTGGAGGACGTGTAAAGGGTTTTGGTCCACTACCAGAAAAACGTTTTGTTTGGGATGGTAGAGGTAAGGGTATCAAAGGAATTCATGGTAAAACAAGTACAGATTGGGGTGCTTTTCCAGAAAGCGACACATTAATGCCAGACCATGCTTCTGCAAATTGGGCAATAGAAAGGTTACAAAGCGAATATGATAAACCTTTCTTTTTAGGCGTTGGATTTTTGCGCGTGCATGTACCGTTATATGTGCCTCAAAAATGGTTCGATTTATATCCTTTAGAATCCATTGAAACACCACCATATAAGTCTGATGATTTAAATGATATTCCCCCAGTTGGCATGAAAATTAACGATTTACCTATGATGCCATCTACAGAATGGGCCAAAGAAAGTGGTGAGTGGAAAAAAATTGTACAAGCCTATTTGGCTTGTGTCAGTTTTGTGGATTATGAATTAGGGCGGGTTTTAGATGCTTTAGAAAATAGTAAATACACCGATAATACCGTTATTGTTTTATGGTCAGACCACGGATATCGCTTGGGTGAAAAAGGAACTTTTGCAAAACATGCCCTTTGGGAAACTGCTACAAAAGCACCATTACTATTTGCTGGACCAGGTTTGCCAAAAGGGAAGAAGATAGATGCACCAGTAGAGATGTTATCTATTTATCCAACTTTGTTAGAGTTGAGTGCCTTACCTGCTTATGAGAGAAATGAGGGCAATAGCTTGGTTGCCATGATGCAAAATGATGAAGGTCTTAGCGAAGCACGGGCTATTACTACTTTTGGAATGAATAATCATGCTATTAAAATGAATGGCTATAGGTATATTCAGTATGAGGATGGTAAGGAAGAGTTTTATGACCATCGTTCCGATCCAAATGAATGGACAAACGAAGCTGAAAACCCTAAATACAAGGTTCAAATAGAAAAAATGAAAGTGCTTTTGCCAACAAAAAATGTAAAATGGGATGCAGCATCTAAATATACATTTCAACCATATTTTGTAGAACAAAAGGCTAGAACTAGTTTAGAGTAAAAAGTTATTGTCTTTCAGTAATTAAAATAAATAAATAAATAATGAATAAAATAATTAACTATACATTCATTATCATTTTTACAGTAGTGTCTTGTAGAAATGAGAAAACTAAATCGGAGGTATCACAGGAAAACAAACCCAAAAATATTTTATTTATCGCGGTTGATGATTTGAGACCTGAATTGAATTTTTACGGGGCAAATCATATTAAATCTCCAAATTTAGATAAACTTGCTGGCGAGAGTTTGGTGTTTAATCGAGCTTACTGTAATGTACCAGTATGTGGTGCTTCCAGAGCAAGTTTAATGACTGGGGCTAGACCAACACGACATAGATTTTTAGATGCGAAAACTCAAAAAGATAAGGATTTTAAAGAGGCTGTATCCTTGCCAATGTTGTTAAAACAAAATGGATACGCTACCATATCAAACGGTAAGATATATCATCATAAGACAGATGATAAAAACGCATGGGATGAAATGTGGCAAGCAGATGCTTTGTGGAGTTATGCCTTACCAGAAAGTCAAGAAATAAGAAGCAAAACAAAGCGAGGCTTACCTTTTGAAGTTGCTGAGGTTCACGACTCCGTGTATAGAGATGGGAAATTGGCTCTAAAAGTTATCAAGGATTTACAAAAATTAAAGGAAAACAAACAACCTTTTTTCTTAACCATGGGGTTAATGAAACCCCATTTGCCATTTACTGCACCAAAAAAGTATTGGGATTTGTATGATAGAGCAAGTATAGAATTACCCGAAAGTTATGTGCAACCGGAGAGCACGCCAAAACAAGCCTTTCATAAATATGGTGAATTGAGGAACTATGAAAATATTCCTAAAAAAGACCATTTACCAGAGGATTTAGCTAAAGAACTTATTCATGGCTACTACGCCTGCGTAAGCTACATAGATGCTCAAATAGGATTAGTTCTGGATGAACTTAGACGTTTAGAATTAGATGATGATACTATCGTTATTTTATGGGGCGATCATGGTTGGAATTTAGGTGATCATAAATTATGGTGTAAGCACGTAACATTTGAAACGGCTTTACGAACGCCATTAGTTATAAAAGTACCAGGCAAAACGAGCGGGCAACATACTGAGGCTATTACCGAATATATAGATATTTATCCAAGTTTAGCTGAACTCATAGGATTAGATATCCCTGAAACAGTTGATGGTAAAAGCTTTGTGCCATTAATTGAAGGACAATCTCAAGAAAAGGATTGGGCAGTATCAAAATTTAAAGATGCTGTTACTTTAATAAAAGGTGATTTATTCTACACAGAATGGATTAAGGATGATGGTATAGCATATGCTAAAATGTTATTCGACCATAAAACCGATCCCTTAGAACTGGATAACCTTGCCGAAAAACCAGAATACCAAGAGCAAGTTCAAGTACTTGCCAAGGCATTGCGTGAAAAATGGGGTAAAAATTTCCTAGATAAATAAGTAACCTAAATGTCAAAATGAAAAAACATAAAGTATTATTACTGTTAGCCTTAAGCATTTCATTAGCTTGTGCCAAAAAAAAAGAAAAGAAGGAAGGGTATACAGAGTCTAGTAACTCGACTTCATCCCAACCAAACATTATTTTCTTCTTAGCAGACGATCAAGATGTATATGATTATGGTTGTTATGGTAACGAGAAGGTGAATACTGCAGGAGTAGACAGATTAGCAAAAGAAGGAATGCTTTTTACGAATGCCTTTACTGCACAGGCCATTTGTGCACCTAGTAGGTCGCAATTATTTACTGGTAAATATCCATTAAAAAATGGCTGTTTTGCGAATCATACAGCAACAAAGCCTGATATTAAAAGTGTAACCGCACAAATGAAAACTTTGGGTTATGAGGTGGTTTTGGCAGGAAAAAGTCACGTAAAACCTTCAGAGGTTTATCAATGGGATAGAGAATGGGAGCCCGTTCCTAAAAAAGGTGTGCCTAGAGATTACATCCCTTTGGATAGTATAGAGCGTTATTTAAAAACTTCGAAAAAACCATTTTGCATGTTTATTACATCTAAATACCCACATGGGAAATATTTTGATGTTGAAAACCCAAATGTTGATGCTATTAAATTCTATCCATATAACGAACAGAAAAAAGGAGATAAAGAATATGTGAAATCTAAGGCAGGTTATTACCGAAGTATTGAAGAAGATAACACGCAAATTGAAAAAGTTTTAGAATTAGTCGATACTTATTTAGATGACAATACCTTGTTTATTTATAGTGCGGACCACGGGGTTTCGGGAAAATTTACGGTTAAAGATATAGGGTTGAAGGTACCTTTTGTAGCGCGTTGGCCTAAAGTAATTAAGCCTGGGACTACTTCAAATCAACTCATTCATTATACCGATGTGTTACCAACCTTTATGGAAATGGCAGGAGGAAAGGCACCTGAAGAGATGGATGGGAACAGTTTTTTACCATTGTTTCAGGGGGAGGATGTTAAGATAAATGACTATGTGTATGGCGTTAGGACCAATCAGAATATTTTATTTTCAGAGGTATTTCCATCGCGTATGATACGCAATCAGCGTTATAAATACATCCGTAATTTTAATTCGAAAGAGGTTGTAGCTAATAATTTAACTGGAAAACCCAATGTAGATTACTTTATAAAACGAGGCGCAGATAAATTCAAAAATGAACCGTTTGAAGAATTATACGATTTGCAAAATGATCCTTTCGAACAATATAACTTAATTAAAAGCCCAGAATTACAATTCATTAAAGAACAATTAAAAAAGGATTTGTTCAGTTGGATGAAATTGCAAGGAGATATTTTAGATGAAACCCATGGTAATATGCCAATCATCACTCCTAAAGGACAAAAAGGATTTAAACTTGACAAAGATACGCCAAGACGACAAATTCCCGATTCCATAAAAGGCACCTTAAAAAAAGGCGATTATATGATCATTGAACATTGGTAAAAGAATAATTATGAATACAAATATGAAATTCTTTCTAAAGTTTATTACCATTAGTATGCTTTTAGTAGCATGTAAAAATGAGACAAAAGAAGAAGTTGTCGATGATGAAAAAAAGCCAATGAACATATTGTTTATTGCCGTTGATGATTTGCGTCCTGAACTTAATTTTTATGGTGCTAGTCACATTCAATCTCCAAATCTTGATAAATTGGTTGAAGAGAGTTTGGTGTTCAATCGTGCATATTGCAATATCCCTGTTTGTGGGGCTTCAAGGGCAAGTTTATTAACAGGCATGCGGCCAACTAGGCATCGCTTCATAAATTATGGTGCAACGGCAGATGCTGATGCTCCCAATGCTGTTTCATTACCAAAGCTTCTAAAACAGAACGGATACATAACACGTTCCAATGGGAAAATATATCATAAGAATAACGATGATAGTTTAGCTTGGGATAATATTTGGTTTCCCAAAGGTAATATTCGCAATTATCAGTTAGAAGAAAACATAATAGCAAATGGTAATGCAAATTTAGCTGTTGCTGGAGCTACTGCTTTCGAAATGGCACAAGTAAATGATACCGCTTATTTTGATGGTAAAATTGCTCAAAGAGGGATTGCGGATTTAAAGATGCTTAAGAATAAAAACAAGCCCTTTTTTCTGGCATTGGGTTTTATGAAACCTCATTTACCATTTAATGCGCCAAAAAAGTATTGGGACTTATACGATAGAGGGAACATTGAATTGCCTGAAAGTTATGTGCAGCCTAAAAGCACTCCGAAACAGGCATTTCATAAATTCGGTGAGTTACGTAATTATGGAAACATTCCTAAGAAGGGAGATATTCCTGATTCATTAGCCAAAGAATTGATTCACGGCTATTACGCTTGTGTAAGTTATGTGGATGCTCAAATAGGTTTGGTGTTAGATGAATTAAAACGTTTAGAGCTTGATGAAGATACCATCGTTATTTTATGGGGCGACCACGGTTGGAATTTAGGTGATCACAAACTTTGGTGTAAGCACGTCACATTTGAAACCGCCCTAAGAACACCATTAATCATAAAAGTTCCGGGTAAAACAAGCGGGCAACAAACCGAGGCCACTACCGAATATATTGATATCTACCCAAGTTTAGCAGAATTAGTGGGCTTGGAGAGTCCTGAAACTGTGGAAGGGCAAAGTTTTGTGCCTATCATAAACGGAGAAACATCACACAAAGATTGGGCAGTATCGAAATTTAAAGATATGGTTACCTTAATTAAAGGCGATTTGTTTTACACAGAATGGGTTAAAGATGATGGAATAGCTTACGCCCGTATGTTATTTGACCATAAGACCGATCCTTTAGAATTGGATAATCTAGCTGAAAAACTAGAATATCAAGACACTGTGAATCAACTTGCTGTGGAGTTAAGAGCTAAATGGGGAAAAGATTTTCTTAATTAACAACATTAATAAACAGTTATGCACGCTATAAAGCTGCCCATACAGGTTGAGAATGAATTAAAAAAGGTGTCTAAAGTTGCAGGCTATTTATGGCAACGCGAATGGGCAGAGCGAAATGCAGGAAATATTTCTATGAATTTGACTTCTTTTTTTTCAAAAGAAGAAGTTTTGGATATTGGAGAAGAAGTCCCATTCAGCTTCCCAGGAGGTATGGGAGGGTTTGTGATTTATATAACAGGAACAGGATGTTATTTAAGAGATCTTGTTGATAAAATTGAAGAGGTTTCTTGTATACTTCGAATTAACGAAAAAGCAAATGCCTATTCTATAATATGGGGAGGAAAACAGCATGGTTTTGCTCCAACCTGTGAATTGATATCACATGCAAGCATTCATCTGTTTAATTCAATTCACCAACCAGAAAACTTAGCAGTGGTTCATACACATCCGCTAGAATTAATATGTTTGAGTCACCATGAATTATTCAACAATGAAGAAGAATTGAATAGACAAGTTTGGATGATGTGTCCAGAGGTTAAGGTATTCGTTCCAAAAGGCATTCATTGTACCCCTTACGCTTTATCAAGTACTTCAGATTTAGCTAAAGTAACTATTGAAGCGTTTAAAAAAAGAAACGTATCTTTATGGGAAAAGCATGGTGCTACAGCAGCCGCACCAGATGTTGAAAAAGCATGGGACTTTTTGGATGTAGCCAATAAAGGGGCTAAGCTTTTAATGATGTGTTGGTCGGCAGGTTTTAAACCTAGTGGGCTTTCCGATGACCAGTTAAAAGAATTGGAACAGTTTATTTAACATGCCAATTTTTATAGGTAGCTTGTTTTTCTTGTTGCTGAATGTTTTTTGATAAGAAAATCGATTCATTGGAATTAGGTTGTTTAACCAAGCAAAACTGAACCTCAATAAAAAGAAATGAACTTTTCTGGATTTATGGGAAGGGAGAAATAGTACTAAGACTTTTTTAATTGAATGGGCTAACAATGAATTATCTTGTAATATTTTTTATCCTATGTAATTACATTAATACTTGTGCTCAAAGCGAACGGCTTAGTTCTGATGTAATTAGTACAAGGAGTCAATGGGATTTAGTTTTTGAAGATGATTGTACATCAGACTGGACAAAACGTTGGACTCTAGATGGACTAATTGCAACAGTAGAAAATTCAAAAGATGGTATGCATTTTAGAGCAGGATCAGAATATAAGAACGATGCACATCATGCTGTTTTGTGGACAAAAGAATCATTTTCAGGAGATATTAAAATAGAATACGATTATACAAAGACTGATAATGAGGTAAGATGCGTTAATATTCTTTATATTCAAGCCACGGGTGATGAAGAAGGTGTCTATCAAAAAGATATTTCGAAATGGAAAAACTTACGCGAAATTCCTGCGATGAAAATTTATTTTGAAAATATGAATGCCTTTCATATCAGTTATTCGGCTTTTGGCAATAAAGGAGATGGTTTGCATTATGTTCGCGCGCGTCGCTACCCAAAACCAGATGATAAGCCCTTCAATAGTATCATAGTTAAACCTTCATATGATATGCAAGGGCTTTTTGAAACGGGGAAAACCTATCATATCACGGCCGTAAAAACTGCAGAAAAATTAAGTTTTAAAATGGAGCATGAAGATCAAGTAGAGTATTTTGAATGGGATATTTCAAATATTGCTCCAATTGAATCTGGTAGAATAGGTTTACGCCAAATGTATACGCGTTCTTCAATTTATAAGAATTTTAAAATTTACAAAAAATGAAAATAAAAATCACTTTTTTGTTTGTAATCCTATTTATAGCTGGTCCAATGCAGGGGCAGGAATTAGAGCGTCCTTTTATTTTCGTAAAATCTAGTGAACGTAATCAAATCCTTGAAAAAATAAATACCCAACCATGGGCTAAACACATTTATGATACGCTAAAACTTACCACGGATGCTGAGGTTAATAAATTTTATAAAGACCCTTCGGTATACATCAAACAATTACCTTTTGACTGGTCTAAAAAACGACAAAACCATTTTCCGCCATTTTTTAAAACAACCCATGTAAGGAATGGAGTTCAAGAAAATTTGGATAATGCAACTGATGAAGATTGGAAACCTGCCGAACTTTTAATTACGCATCTACAAGTGGCATTAGATTGTGGTACCATGTACTACCTAACTCAAGATGAGAAATATGCTTACATGGCAAGTAGTATTTTATATTCATTTTTAAAATCCGTACAACAATTGGAGGTATCTACTTGGAGGGGCAGAGGGGGTTGGTTATTTCCATATGACGGCTTTCGAGAAGTACGTGTTATTGGGTATAGACTACCATTAGTTTATGATTTTATTCATCCTTATCTCAAAAAAGGGGGAAAAGCTTTAGATATTATTAAAAACGAAAAAGTCAATTTTCCTTTTGATGATGCTCAAAATGTGTTTAAAGCTTATGCAAATATTACGGTTAATTATGGGCAAACAGGTTCAAATCACTGTGTTTTAGAAGCACCAAGTTTGGTTTATAATGCCTTGGCTATGGATGATGAACCGGAGCGAGAAAAATGGTTGTCTTATTTTTTTACCGAAAGTACAGACAACCAAGACGCCTTAAATATTATGGTTAAAAATTATAAAAATGAAGGGGATATCTGGCCAGAAACCTCCCAATATTTAAATCACACAACATCCATTTTAGCAAGATTGATGTTGATATTGAATAAATACAATCCGTCTTTAAAATTGGGAAAAAAGTACTCCAATGTATTACATGCGCTACCTCGACTAGATTATTTTGTATATCCGAACAATGAAATTGTGCGTTGGGGGGATGGACACAGGCATGCGCATGTGCCTTATGAAGCTTATGATGATGCATACACCTTGGCTAAGATGGATGGGCTAACCGAAATTCAAAATAAATTTGCACCACTTATTAACAGGGCCATTAGTAAAGGGAAATACAAACGAGAAGGGACTGAGGCTTTATTGTGGTATGATGGTAGTTTTGAAAATGCATCAACAAATGTAGACTTGTCTCAGACTGACAGAGTTTATCACGCTGGTATTGTTTTACAGCGTAATTTAAGTAGTACAGACAATCCAAAGGATGGTTTAATGGGTTTCGTTGGTGGTGCGCACATGGTACATGGACATGCGGAAGGTATGAATATTGAATTATACGGGGAAGGGCAAGTTTTAGGAGTAGATAATGGCCGAAATCGCTATGGTGTGGATCTTCATGAAAACTACTCCCGAATTTTTGCTGCTCACAATACGGTTATCGTAAACGGGAGTTCTCGAGGTGAAGGCGGATGGGTTGATTTAGAAATTAATAAAATTCAATTGATTTCCATGGAACCCGAAGTGGGTAAAACAGGGGTGTCTCCCAATCATTCTTTTAGTTTAACCAGTTTTGAAGATGATAAAGGGGATAAGGCCGAAGCCAAACAAGAACGAACCTTGGCTTTAATCAGAACCTCGCCAACAACGGGCTACTATGTGGACGTGTTTCGTTCAAAATCCAGACTACCAAATCAATACCACGACTACTTATATCATAATATCGGAGATAAGCTCACTTTTGAAAACAAGGATTTAGACTTTCAAGAAACTCCTGATAGGTATATGGCCAATGCAGATGGGCCTTGGAAGCGTAATAAAGTTTATAGGCATCCAGGATGGCATTTCTTCGAAGATGTAAATACTTCAAAATCGTATACGGGTGATGTTAATGCTACATTTCATACAAAAAAATTAGAACAAGGCGCTGTTTTTATGCAGTTATATATTCCAGGTTTTGAAAACAGAACTTATACCAAAGTAAAAGCTCCAACAACTTTCGAGTCTCCTGAGCCCTATGACAGTTTAGCTACACCAACCTTAGTTATTAGAAAAAAAGGCGAAGCATGGAAGAACCCATTCGTAGTGGTTTTTGAACCCTACAATGAAACAGAAACGCCATCAATACAATCAGTTACTAAAATTGAGCAGAGCGGATTATACAAAGGATTAAAAGTTGTGAGTAAAACACCTTCCGAAACTTTAATTCAGTATGTGATTACACAGTCTAAAAATGACATTTTTATTAATGAAGCATTAGGTATTCATTTTGAAGGCACTTTTGCGATAATCACCTTAAATGAAGATGAGACGTTAAAAAGTATTTATATAGGAGAGGGCGAAAAACTATCATATAAAAATGAGGATGTTACCACAAATTCTGTAAAGTCATACTACAAGGACTATAGTAAATAATTCTAAGAACAAACCTTATTTAAAATGAAGCTATTCTTTGTGTTTTTATGGAAGATCTCCATCTGGCGACTTTCTCTTAGTGGATAATCAATTTTCTAATGATGTCGTCGTGTTTAAGATAGAAAAAGGAACAGGAAAACTAACGAAACCAGATAAGGAGATAAAAGTAAAAATACCTTCTAGTATTCAAATGTACACTTAGACAAGTTCTAACTAATAAGCGAAATTTTCATTTTTTTTTGCAGGCTACTGGTAGCCAATATATTCAATTTTGTTTAAGTTGCGTTTAGTATTTTGTTCATACAGCTCGTAAACCAATCCATCTTTCAAACCTACTTTCGGAACTAATATTTGATCGCTACCCATTTCTTTCATCACCTTGAGGTATATTTCGGATGCCGGTATAATTACATCAGCCCTGTCCGGATTCATTTTAAGAATAGACATGCGCTCTTCATAGCTAAATTCCTTTACATAAGCCCGCAATGCTTTAAGCTCGACATACGAAATCGCCATATTCGATGCTTTATTGGCCAATTTGTACATGCGGTTGATATTCCCACCAGTACCTATACCAATTATATTTTTTGATTTGTAAAATGGCGTTGCTCGCAACCAGTCTCTTATGGCATTAAAAACCTCCGCCCTTTCCGTGGAGGAAAGCTGGCGCACCGATCCAATTTTAAAGGATTGATTCGCAACAAGTCGTCCATTTTCTATCAGGTTGAGTTCTGTACTACCTCCCCCTACATCAATGTGAACATACTTATTGTCACTTAAAGTGGGTAAAATAGCTTTGTTTAAAATACTGGCTTCTTTTTTACCCGGTATAATGTCTATTTTTAGGCCTACTGTATTGTTTATGGCCTGTTTAATTTCATTTCCGTTAGCAGCCTCCCGCATAGCTGAGGTGGCTACCGCATAATAACCTTCAACTTCGTAAAGATCGATTAAATGTTTAAAAGTGCTCATTAATTTTATGAACTTCTCCTTGGTAGCAGTAGAAATTTCTCCTTTGGAAAATACGTCATGACCCAAGCGCAAAGGAAACCTTAGCAATTGCAGGTTCTTAAAACTTACCAAATTTTGGTCTTCATATACTCTTACTACTTGAAGCCTTATGGCATTCGATCCAATATCTACTGAAGCTAATTTCATTTGCAATTAAAATTTAATTATTCAAAATAAACGACTTACATGTAAGCGGCTTTTTCAAGGGTTTAATGTTGGAGCTATTTGGAAATTATGAACGAGGGAGCAAACACATACTGCTAAAGCGAATCTCTATCTATAAAATTAAAAGGAACCTTTACCTTGCCCTTAGACTTGTTTAGTATCATTTTCGCTGCAGTTTCACCCATAACCTTAAAATCTGTAGAAATAACTGTTATACCCAGTAATTCCTTTAACGGGGTGTCGTTATAAGAAATAATGCCAATCTCTTCTCCCAGTTTAAATTCATCTTCTCTTACACGCTTTACTAGGTTTACCAAATCGGCTTCTTCTATTGTAATAAATAAATCTCCAGTTTTTAAAATCATTTCGTCGTAAACCTTATCAAGAATTTCAAAATCTAATTTGTACTCTACACAGAATTTTCTAAAACCATGTAAAATTCTTCTCGGATAAGGATATACTGCCTTTTCAGGATAAATTAGTATGACCTTTTTGTAATTCAATATTTTGGAAACCCCTTCTTTTAGAGCGTTATAAATATCATTTTCAAAATCTTGATAAATCTCTGCAAGTGTTTCCCCGATATTCGGTTTGATATTGTCTAAAATAACCAGTTTTTCAGAGGGTATTTGCTTAATGGCTTTCTTTACTTTATCGGTAAAACTAACATGCTTTAAATCTTCGGTTTTGAAATGGGGCATGATTACAAAGTAGTCATAAGCAGATTTGTTTTTATCCAATAAATTTAAAAACAAAGTCTCATCGCAGTGGTAAATACGTAAATCTGTATGAGAATTAGCCCCCACGCTATTGATAAAATGATTATAAGTTCGCAGTTTGTAGGAGCTCAATTTATTTACAAGAAACAAAATATTAACCTTGGAGATTAATTGAGTTCTTGAAATGTAAAATCCTTTTCCACGTATAGAAGTAATGATGTTTCTTTCTTTAAGAATACTATACGCTTTCTCAACCGTATCTCTAGATAAATAAAATTCCTCACTAAACATGTTAATGGAGTGAATTTTTTGATCCATTGTGAGATTGCCAATAGAAATATTGTGAATAATAGAATCAATTATTTGTTGATATTTTGGAACTCTTGAATTTTCATCAATCTTTATAAATTTCATCATTTCCATATCGCATTTCTTTAAGAGAGTAAGCTGTTTCTATCTTGCAAAGATATAGGGATAATATTAAGGAAAAAAAAACAAAAATCATCTAAAAAGAACATAGTTTTTTGAAGTCTTTTTATGCGTTTCAAAACATCTTCTCAAGAAGTACTAAAAGAGTTACTTAGATACGATTTTAATATAAATTTACGGGAGCCTTTCGTTTTGAAAGTTAGGATTGTCTAAGAAATGATTTTAGGTAAAATAGGAATGTATTAATAATGTTTCTTGGGTTAGGTTAAATAAATTTTTCTCATCTCATTTGTTGTAGTTAGGATGCCTCAATTTGTCTATATAGGTGTTTTTTTAAGTATGAACGAAGGTTCTAGATAAATCTGAAAAAAAATGGATAGGAATGCCCAGTTTTAAATAAGTTTTTGTAATTTAAAAATCGCTTCATTTCTGATGTAAAAAAATAGAAAAACCCATGGCTTTATGGGGTTTTAAAGCTATTGCAAAGCTATTTTTTTTTTAAAGCCTTCTTAAACGGTATAGTACAGGATACAAAAGTTTTTTGTCTAATATATTTTTGGGATATTAATATAACAGAAAACATGGAAAACATTACAAAAGAATTTAAATACGTCGACTATTTGTGGGACGAAGAAAAGGCAGCTTCTTTGGGAGATAATCAAGTGGATTTGTTTTTGTACAGATCTAATATTTTAGGTGCAGATTTAAGAATTACCAATTATGGAGGCGGTAATACGAGTTGTAAGACTATCGAAAAGGATCCCTTAACAAATAATGATGTTGAAGTAATGTGGGTTAAAGGATCTGGAGGAGATATTGGTACACTAACACGTTCAGGCATTGCTGGTTTATACACGGAAAGATTACGCAACCTAAAAAATGTTTACAAAGGGCTTCATGATGAGGATCGTATGGTTGGTCTTTTTAACCATTGTATTTATGATTTAGATAGTAAGGCTCCTTCTATTGATACACCCTTACATGGTTTACTGCCATTTGCCCATATAGATCACTTGCACCCAGACGCGCTTATTGCTGTTGCGGCTGCCGAGGATAGTGAAAAAGTTACCAAAGAAATTTGGGGAGATACTATGGGATGGGTACCATGGCAAAAGCCAGGGTTCGATTTAGGGTTGCAGTTAGAGAAATGTTTGGCGGATAACCCCGGTATTAGAGGTATTGTTCTAGGAAGTCATGGATTGTTCACTTGGGGAGATACATCTTACGAGTGTTATATGAATAGTTTGGAAGTTATAGAAATGGCGTCGGACTATATTACAAAAAAAATCCAAGCGGGAGGACCTGTATTTGGAGGCCAAAAAGTAGAAAGCTTACCAAAAGAAGAGCGCATAGAAAAAGCATCCCAGTTAATGCCTTTGTTAAGAGGTTTATGCTCTTCAGAAAACAGAATGATTGGTCATTTTACCGATACAGATGTTGTTATGGAGTATATTAATAGTAATGATTTAGAGAGATTGGCGCCTTTAGGAACATCCTGTCCAGATCACTTTTTAAGAACAAAAATACAACCGCTTGTATTAGATCTAGATAAAAATGAAGATTTGTCGGACGCTGATGCGATTTTAAAGAAATTAGAGCCAGCGTTTGAAGCGTACCGTAAAGAATACGAAGATTATTATAACACTTGTAAAGTAGATAATAGTCCTGCTATACGTGATGCAAACCCTGTAATAATCATTTACCCAGGGGTTGGTATGTTTAGTTTTGCAAAGAATAAGCAAACTACACGTGTTGCTAGTGAGTTTTATATCAATGCAATTAATGTAATGCGTGGTGCTGAGGCTATTACGTCTTACACATCATTACCAAGACAAGAAGCATTTAATATTGAGTACTGGTTGTTGGAAGAAGCTAAGCTTCAGCGTATGCCAAAAGAGTTACCGTTGTCTCGCAAAGTAGCTTTAGTTACTGGAGCAGGTGGTGGAATTGGTAAAGCTATTGCTGATAAATTAGCAGCTCAAGGGGCCAATGTTGTGCTTACAGATATTAACGAAGAAGCATTAATCGAAGCCAATGCAACATATAAGAGAGACATTTCTACATATGCAGTATGTGATGTAACGAGCACAGAATCTATAGCTAGCGCTTACAAAAAAGCTGTTTTAGAATTCGGGGGCGTAGACATTATAGTGCATAGTGCTGGATTAGCAATTTCTAAACCTTTGGAAGATACAACTGACAAAGACTGGAATATTTTACAAAACATTTTAGTAAAAGGACAGTTTGATTTGGCAAAGCAGTTTGCAGCCATAGTGCGTAAGCAAGGTTTAGGCGGTGATTATATTGCAATTGCTAGTAAAAATGGTTTAGTAGCGGGACCAAACAATGTTGCATACGGAACTGCAAAAGCAGCTCAGCAGCATATGGTACGTTTATTAGCTGCCGAATTAGCAAAAGATAAAGTACGAGTAAATACAGTAAACCCAGACGGTGTTATTGTAGGAAGTAAAATATGGGAAGGCGCTTGGGCTGAAGGAAGAGCTAAGGCAAATGGTATTACGGTTGAAGAATTACCCGCGTTTTATGCTAAGAGAAACTTGCTCCATGAAATTATCACTCCAGATGATATCGCTAATGGTGTGTTTTCTCTAGTAGGAATACTGGATAAGTCTACAGGGAATATTATTAATGTAGATGGAGGAATGGCCAATGCTTTTGTGAGATAGTAAAAAAAGTAAAATATAATAATTTGATTAGTTTAGTTTAGTTTGATAAAGAAAACTTCCATTTATGCTTACGTATTTATGGAAGTTTCTTTGCTTTTAAAGGTTAAAAAACATGAATATTCAGAAGGAACAAGTATTAGAGAGTAACAAGAAAAGTTTAAAAAATCACGAGGAGAGTTATGATTTCTTAGCAAATAAGTTAAGTAAACAAGGGCATGACGTTTCCGGAATAATTTCCAAATTATCAGAATTCCAGGTAGCCATTCCTAGTTGGGCTTTAGGTGCTGGAGGAACCCGTTTTGGGCGATTTTCTTTTTATGGTGAACCTTCTAGCTTAGAGCAGAAGATTGAGGATATTGGTGTCCTTCACAGTTTAACTCAAACAGCAGGAGCGGTTTCATTACATATTCCTTGGGATATTCCTTCAGATTATAATGCTATCAAAGAAAAAGCAGATGCCTTAGGTATTAAGTTTGATGCCGTAAACTCAAATACGTTTCAGGACCAACAAGGTGCTGAAGAGTCATATAAATATGGATCTTTAAGCAACACAAGTAAAGCAGTTAGAGAACAAGCGATTCAACATAATTTAGATGTTATAAAGATTGGTGATAAACTTGGTTCAAAAGCTTTAACTGTTTGGCTTGCAGATGGTTCTTGTTTTCCTGGACAGAATAATTTTCAAACCGCATTTCAAAACACGCAAGATAGTTTAATAGATATTTACAAAGGTTTACCAGATGACTGGAAAATGTTAGTGGAGTATAAGCCATATGAACCAAACTTTTATAGTACAGTAATTCAAGATTGGGGTGCTTCTTTAATGTTGGCAAATGGCTGTGGAGACAAAGCTTACACCTTAGTAGATTTAGGACATCACTTGCCAAATTCTAATATCGAGCAAATTGTTTCAATTTTACAGTTGAAAGGAAAGCTTGGTGGTTTCCATTTTAATGATAGTAAATATGGGGATGACGATTTAACAGTTGGAAGTATTAAGCCGTATGCATTATTTTTAATATTTAATGAGTTGGTTTATGGTATGCAAAACAATCCACAAAACCCAGATTTAGCTTGGATGATTGATGCTAGTCATAATGTTAAAGATCCGTTAGAAGATTTAATTCAATCTCTAGAAGCTATTCAAGAAGCTTATGCTAAAGCTTTATTAATAGATCAAAATGCACTTAAAGCTGCTCAACTAGATAATGACGTTGTGAAATGTCAAGAAATTTTACAAGGGGCGTATAGAACAGATGTTAGGCCATTGTTGGAAAAAGCACGCTTAAGCACTGGAGGGGCATTAAGTCCAATTCAGGCATACCGTTCATTAGATATTAGAAATAGTCTAATCTCAGAAAGAGGTAAAAATACAGTAGCAACTGGTTTATAACCATAAAAGATGAAACAAAAAGTAACAGCAGTTTTTGATATAGGAAAGACGAATAAAAAATTCTTTCTTTTTGACAAAGACTTTAAAGAAGTTCACAAGGAATATACGTCTTTTGATGAAATTGAAGATGAAGATGGACATCCTACTGAGAACCTTCCAGCTCTAAAAAAGTGGTTGAAGGAGGTCTTTGACCGCATTTTAGAAAAAAAAGAGTTTGATGTTAAGGCCATCAATTTTTCAACCTATGGCGCCAGTTTTGTTCATGTAGATGAAAACGGTGAACCCTTAACACCACTTTATAATTACACTAAGCCACTAGATGAGTCCATAATAAACTCGTTTTTCGAGGATTATGGGCCGAGAGAAGATTTTCTTAAAACTACTGGTTGTGCCGATTTAAGTATGCTTAATTCAGGCTTGCAATTGTACTGGCTTAAGAAATCAAAACCAGAGGTTTATAGCAAGATAAAGTACTCTATGCATTTACCTCAGTATTTAAGCTATGTCTTTACTGGTATTCCATTAAGCGAATACACGAGTATAGGTTGTCATACAGCGCTCTGGGATTATAGCAAAAAAGACTATCATTCTTGGGTGTATAAGGAAGGAATAAACAAGATACTACCACCTATAGTATCTACCGAAACCAGTATTAATATGAATTATAACGGTAATCGTATTAAAATTGGTGTAGGTATACATGACAGTTCTGCAGCCTTATTACCTTATGCACGTAGTGTAAAGAAAAAGTTTGTGCTGGTATCTACAGGAACTTGGAGTATATCTTTTAATCCGTTCACTGAAAATCCAATCTCTACAGATACAGATGATAAAGATGCCATTAATTATATGAGAATTAATGGTAGACCAGTTAAAGCTGCAAGATTATTTTTGGGTAATGAATACAAAATTCAGGTGGAAAAACTTAATGCTAAGTTTGGCGTTGATGATGACTATCATAGAAATGTGAAGTTTGATTACGATATTTATTCTGAGTTGACTAAAAATTTTAAGAAGTCATTTAAATGGGAAAGTTTAGAAGATAAAACCATGCCCAGTGAAACTACTATAGTATTCAACAATTATGAGCACGCTTATCATCAATTGATGCTAGAGTTAGTTCAGTTACAAATTGACTGTATAAATAGAGCCATTGGAAATGATACTATTTCAAGATTGTACGTTGATGGTGGATTTAGTGATAATGATCTTTATATTAAGCTTCTATCTCATGAATTTAGAGACAAAAAGTTGAGAACAACAAATGCATCGTTAGGGTCGGCATTGGGAGCTGCAATTTCTATCTCAGATACCAAACTTAACTCTAAGTTTTTGAAAAAAAATTACGCATTAAAGAAACACGTACCGTTCATTATTAACGGTTAAATAAAATAAGAATTATTAAAACCCCAAAAGAAGTTAATTTTGTACTAACTTCAAAAACATTGTATTATGTCAAAAAATATTAAATTAATCCATCCAAGAGACCAAATCACTGAAGTTATTGACAGAATTTATAAAAGAGGAATGACAACAACCTCTGGAGGAAATATTTCGATTATCGACGATAAGGGAGATATTTGGGTAACACCTTCTGCAATCGATAAAGGATCTTTAAGAGCATCAGATATTATATGTGTAAAGAAAGATGGAACAATAATAGGAAAACATAAGCCGTCTTCTGAGTTTCCATTTCATAAAGCTATTTATGAGGCTAGACCTGATATTAAATCCGTTATTCACGCCCATCCGCCTGCGCTTGTTTCTTTTAGTATCGTTCGCCAAATTCCGAACACTAATATCATTTCACAAGCTAAACATATTTGTGGGCCTATCGGTTATGCAAAGTACAGGTTACCAGGTAGTGAAGATTTAGGAGAGGTAATTGCTGATGAATTCAAAAAAGGATTTAAGGCGATTATCATGGAAAACCATGGTACGGTTTTAGGAGGAAGCGATTTAACCGATGCTTTCGAGAGGTTTGAAGCCTTAGAGTTTTGTGCGAGTACTATTTTGTATGGTTCGCAAATCGGGACCCCTAAATATTTGTCTGATTCACAGATTGATGAGTTTGAAGCACAAGCCACTGGAGTTTTACCGGAATTAACAGAGGTAGAGTATCCTTCAGATGAGGTTGAAAAGCGTTTAGAGATTTGCAAAATCGTTCAACGTTCATGCCAGCAAGGACTTATGATTAGCTCTTATGGAACGGTATCTATGCGTTGGAAGGATAATGACTTTTTAATAACACCAACGGGAATAAATCGTTGGGATATTGATGTTGATGATATCGTTCAAATAAAGGACGGAAAAAGAGAAACTGGAAAAGTTCCTAGTAGAGCTACTTGGATTCATCAAGAGATTTATAACCGTAATCCTGATGTCAATTCAATTATTATGACACAATCTCCGTATTTAATGGCATTTGGTGTTACTGGAGAATACTTGAATGTAAGAACAATTCCAGAAAGTTGGATTTTCTTGCAAGACATTAGTGCAGTAAAGTACGGTGATCATTTTAGAAAAAACAATAATTCTCAGATGGTTGATAACTGTGCTACGGCTTTAATAATTGAAAATGATTCAGTTATTATTACTGGAGATAAATTGCTTCAAACTTTTGATTATTTAGAAGTAGCTGAGTTTAGTGCAAAATCAATTGTTTTAGGTAACTCCTTAGGAGACATGGTACCTATTAACGATGAAGAAGTAGAAGATTTAAGAAAGAAGTTTTTAAGTTAAATAGCAATTAATATGGCGTATGATACGCGTTACCCTTCAATAGACGATTTAAGAGCAAGAGCTCAAAAGAAAATACCAAAGTTTGCTTTTGAGTATTTAGATGGCGGGTGTAACGAAGATGTTAATTTAATTAGAAACACAGCTGAACTCAGAGAAGTTCAGTTAAAGCCTAATTATTTAAGAACCCACAAAGGATCGTCATTAAAGACAAAACTCTTTGGAGTAGAATATGATGCGCCTTTTGGCATAGCACCTGTTGGTTTGCAAGGGTTAATGTGGCCTAATTCGCCGGAGATTTTGGCAAAAGCCGCATTTGAACATAACATTCCTTTTATTCTAAGTACGGTTACAACGACTAGTATAGAGCGGGCTAGTGAACTTACTGAAGGTAAAGCGTGGTTTCAACTGTATCATCCTGCAAAAGATACACTACGAGATGATATTTTGAAGCGAGCGGAAGCAGCGGAGTGTCCCGTTTTAGTTATTCTATGTGATGTCCCTACATTTGGCTTTAGACCTAGAGATATTAGGAACGGTTTGGCTATGCCGCCAAAAATGAATATATCTAATATTTTGCAGGCATTTGGAAGACCACATTGGAGTATGCAAACTTTAAAGCATGGTATTCCTAATTTTGCAAATTTATTGCCTTACATGCCTAAAAATTTAGATTTAAAGCAGTTAGGTAAGTTTATGGATGAAACATTTTCAGGGAGGTTAAATGAAGAAAAGATTAAGCCTATTAGAGATATGTGGAAAGGAAAGCTTGTCTTAAAAGGCGTGGCCTCGGAGTACGATACAGAGCAAGCCATAAAATTAGGGTTAGACGGTATTATTGTTTCAAATCATGGAGGACGCCAATTAGATGCAGGCGAGTCTACCATAAAACCATTATCTACCATTGCTGAGAAGTATGGCGATCAAATTGAAGTCATGATGGATAGTGGTATTCGATCTGGACCAGATGTTGCACGGGCCATGGCTAGTGGTGCTAAATTTACATTTATGGGACGCTCATTTATGTACGGCGTATCGGCTCTTGGAAATAAGGGAGGTGACCATACCATTTCACTACTTAAAACAGAATTACAACAAGTGATGGAACAGTTGTGCTGTGAAAATACTACAGATTTTTCAGATCACTTAATTAAATAAGTCACTATTATCAGTTAATTAAAAATAATATCAACAACCAGTGTTTGGAGCATATATTTATTGATATTGAGAAATGAATTTATCGACAACGCACTAACTTAAATTTTAACTACATGAAACATTACAAACAATACATTAACGGACAATTTGTAGATTCGAAGGCTACATCGGTTATCGAGATCTTAAATCCTTGTACGGAAGAAGTTATCAGTACAATTAGTACTGGTACAGTAGAGGATGCAAATAATGCCCTTGAATCTGCTCAAGCCGCTCAACCAGCATGGGAAGCATTACCTGCAATTCAACGCGCAGCTTATTTACATAAAATGGCTGACGTAATTAGAGAAAATCGCGTATTTCTAGCAGAAACGCTATCTAAGGAGCAGGCAAAAGTAATTGGTTTAGCACAAGTTGAAATTGATGTAACAGCCGATTATTTTGATTATAATGCAGGTTGGGCACGTAGAATTGAAGGCGAGATTATTCAAAGTGATAGAGAAAAAGAACATATTTATTTACACAAAGTTCCAATTGGGGTTGCTGTAGGTATTTGTCCTTGGAATTTTCCATTTTTTGTAATGGCTCGTAAGGTTGCTGCCTCATTAATTACGGGTAATACTTGTGTAATAAAACCTAGTTCTGAAGCGCCTAATACCATTATGGAGTTTGCAGATTTTATTCAAAAAATAAACTTGCCTGCAGGGGTGTTAAACTTTGTATGTGGAGCTGGTAGAACAGTTGGTAACGCATTGTCTAGTAGCCCTATTACTGGTATTATTAGTTTAACTGGTAGTGTTGGTGCAGGACAAAAAGTAATAACTGCTGCTGCGGAGAATATCACAAAAGTGTCATTAGAATTAGGAGGGAAGGCACCTGCCATTGTTTGTGCAGATGCTAATATGGATTTGGCTATTAATTCCGTAGTATCTTCTAAAGTTATCTTTAGCGGACAGGTTTGTAACTGTGCCGAACGTGTTTACGTTGAGGATAGCATCTATGATGAGTTTGTAGATAAGTTGACTAAGAAAATGAGTGAAGTCACTATTGAAGAGGCTATTACAGGAGTTAACGCCGACATGAGTAGTTTGGTGTCTAAAGATCAACTGGATAAAATTACAGAAATGGTTGAGTTTGCCAAGAAAGAAGGAGCAGAAGTGCTTGTTGGAGGTGGTCAGCCATCTAAATTTGACAGAGGCTACTTTTATGAACCGACCGTAATAACGGGTTGTAGTCAGGACAGTCAAATTATTCAAGAAGAAGTTTTTGGTCCAGTATTACCAGTAATGAAGTTTAATACTTTAGATGAAGCGATTGCCATGTCTAATGACACAGAGTTTGGTTTAACGTCATCTATATTTTCAGAAAACTTCAATAATATAATGAAGGCAACAAATGGGTTACATTTTGGTGAAACTTATGTGAACAGAGAACATTTTGAAGCTATTCAAGGTTTCCACGCTGGTTGGAAAAAGTCTGGTGTAGGAGGCGCAGATGGTAAATATGGTATGGAAGAATATTTACATACTAAAGTGGTTTACGCGAAGTATTACTAAGAAAACTACGTACCAAAATAAAAAAAACTCAGTTAAATTGTTAACTGAGTTTTTTTTGTCTTTTAGTTAGCGCTGTTTCTTAATTTTGATTCGAAAATTTAAGCATCCAATCAACACATTCAACATGGCTAAATAGCATTTTATTTCCTTGTGAATGATTGGCACCGGGAAAAGCAACATATCTTACATTTTTATTACCAGCGGCTTTTAAGAGGGATGTCATTTTTTCTGCTGAAGCTACGTTTTTTCCATCTTCTCCACCTACCATACCAAATACAGGAAAATTAACAAGTTTATCAAAATTATCATCTTCTGAAACACCACTAAACCCTCCTAAACCCGCAGCTGCAAAACGCTCTGGAGATTGCTGTATCCACTCCCAGCCACCTCGACCTCCCATACTGTGTCCCACCACGTAAATACGACTTTGGTCTATTTGATTATAGGTTTTAAGTATATAGTCTAGCATGATATTAAGTGTTTTAGGGTCCCATTTTTCAAAAGAATTGGGTTCCAACAGAATTAAATCTTTACCAGCTAATTCAGCTAGAGATAGTCCCTTTACTTCCGAAGAACGCTTAAGCTGTTCTTCAATGCTCCATGTTTTTCCGCCACCTCCGTGCAATGTTATAAGAAGTGGAAGTTTACCCTCCGTTTTCTTCTTAGGAAAAGCCATAAAAGCGATCTCTTTTAAGTTCCCCAATTTGGGCTGTAAGTCTTCAGGCCATTCTAAAAGACTAACTTCCATGTTTTTAAAAGCCTTGTTAATATCATTAAGTGTGTTTTCAATATTGGGTTTTAGCTGAAAACTGCTAAGTACAAGAAGTGTAAATATGCTGAAAGCTAGCTTTTTCATTATTTTAGGATTTAAACAATTATTGTCAGTATTCTTGATAATTTCTGTAGCACGTATTTGTGCTATTCCGTATATGGAGACAAGTTTTAAACCAAAATAACGGTTAAACTCATAGCGCCATGGGCTCCAACTACAAGGCATTGTTCAATATCGGCAGTTTTTGACGGACCAGAAATAAACACCCCAAAGTTTCTATCTCTACTTTCTATTTTATCGTAAGCTTCCAACATATGCAAACAGATGTTATTTTTGTCTAGAATGATTACCAAATCGTTTGTAATAAATGGCAGGGCTTTTACAACACTGTTATCTGCGGCTACCCAAATAGCGCCATTTTCAGAAACACCAAGTTCAGCTTCTAAAATAGCCAAATCAATATGTTCAAGACTATGAGGGTCGGTACTGCTATCTACCATTACGGTTCCTAATTTCGATTTCTTTGTAACAGAAACGATATGTTCTTTGTCTGGGTATTTAGATTTTATTTCTTCGTCAATAGAATTTTTTTCTATTTCAACAACCTGACCCCCAACTAGAGCGATATTGTTTTTAAAAGTGTCTTTCAAATCAATAACTTCGTGAAATGCTTCCCTGTTAATTTCTGGTAAGGGAAGTAGCTCAGGCTTATTTTTTTTTATTGAATTTAATATAGCTTCTCTACCCATTTTTCTTTCTTTTTTTATACCAATCATCAAAATTGTCGTTTTTTACCTCGGGTAAATCCCTAGCTTTTCCCCAAGCGTTTAGCTTGTTATATATCATGGCTTTAGGGGCGTATTTCAGCATAAATCTGGCCGATTTACCTGCCATATTGTAAAGCCCTGGTTTTGATAAAACGACACCAGCAGTTTTAAGAATGGTCTTTTTAATAACCGGTTGTTTTTCTTCTTTTACTATAACTTGACGCCATTTATACAATTGCTCATGTATGTTAATTTTAACAGGACACACATTAGAACACGATCCGCACAGTGTCGAGGCAAATGGTAAAGAACTATGCTTTTTTAAATCTTTACCAGGAGAAAGGATAGAGCCAATAGGACCAGGAATGGTATAATCATAGCTATGGCCTCCACTTCTTCTATAAATAGGGCAAGTGTTCATACAAGCACCGCATCTAATGCAGTGTAGTGAGGCTCTAAAATCTTCTCTACTTAATTGCTCGGTTCGGCCATTGTCAACTATTACAATATGCATTTCCTTACCTTCACTAGCTTTGTTAAAGTGTGAAGAATATGTTGTTATGGGTTGTCCCGTGGCACTTCTTGCTAGAAGTCTTAAAAAAACGCCTAAGTGTTTTTCCTTTGGGATAATTTTTTCAATCCCCATACATGCGATATGCACTTTTGATAGGTGTACGCCCATATCGGCATTTCCTTCATTAGTACACACTACAACACCTCCTGTATCTGCTACGGCAAAATTTACCCCTGTAATGGCAGCATCAGCTTTTAAAAATTTATCTCTTAAGTGTTTTCTGGCCTCAGCAACTAGGTACTCAGGGTTACCACCACTTGGTTTGGTACCTAAGTGTTCCTGAAAAAGCTCGTCTACATCTTCTTTTGTTTTATGAATAGCCGGCAGTACAATATGACTTGGTGGTTCTTCTGCTAGTTGCACGATGCGCTCACCCAAATCGGTATCAACGACTTCAATGCCTTTAGATTCCAAAAAAGGATTTAAATGGCATTCTTCTGTAAGCATGGACTTGCTTTTTACAACCTTTTTTGCATGGTGCTTGTCTAATATACTATTGATTATATTGTTGTGTTCTTCTGCATTAGAAGCCCAATGCACTTGAACACCATTCTTTTTAGCGTTATTTTCAAACTGAACCAAGTACTCGTCTAAATTAGATAATACGTTGGCTTTAATACTCGATCCTAGCTGTCTTAAATACTCCCAACCTTGAACATTATGAGCCGATTTATCGCGTTTTTCTCTTACATACCATAGGGCCTTATCATGCCAATTGACTTTAGCTTCGTCCTTATTGAATTCTGCTGCTTTTGATGCGTGACTCATAATTATAAACTGCTATTTAGTATTTCGGCAATATGCATTACCTTTAATGGTTGCTTGTTTCTATTTACTATACCTTCTAGGTGCATTAGGCACGAATGATCTGCCCCGGTAAGTACTTCTACATCGCTATTTAAGTGATCTTGAACTCTATCTTTTCCCATTTTAGAAGAAATGGCTTCTTCAAAAACAGCGAAGGTTCCACCAAAGCCACAACATTCATCTTTTCTATTGAGGGACATGAGCTCTAATCCTTTTACTTCATTCAATAAGTCTTCTTCCGTTGAATAATGGTCTCCTTTTAATTCTGAACAAGAACCTAACTTTAATCCACGAAGACCATGACAGCTTTTATGCAAACCTACTTTGTATGGAAAGGAAGCTCCTAAATCTGTCTTTCCAAGAATTTTTACTATAAATTCACATAGTTCATAGGCGTTTTCTCGAACCCTAACAACCTCTGGTGTTTGTTCTAATATATCGAAATGATGTTTTACATGATAAATACAGCTTCCTGATGGACCTACTATATAATCATACGCTTTAAAGTTTTCAACAAAAAGATTACATATACCTTTAGAATCTTCCTCATATCCAGAATTTCCTAAGGGCTGCCCACAACATGTCTGACCTTGCGGATAGTAAACATCAACACCCAATTTTTCTAATAATTCTAAAGTAGCAATACCTACTTGCGGGTACAACTGATTGATATAACAAGGTATAAATAAGCCAACTTTTATTTTACGATCTTTCATTTAAAAAATTTCTAAACTCGAAGAATAAAGATATTGTTATTTTAGCCACTACCCATCCTGTTCTGACCTGTTTTGGGTTTTGTTTTGAAATTAGTTGTATGTTGTCCAATTGGCTCGAAAAGCATTCTAAGTTCCTAGTGTTTTGGGTTTAAACAAACTTTTCTTAAAAGAGTATTTATTAAATAAGAGTAGACGGATATCAAAAAGTAAGTTAGTCGCTTTTTTTATTTAGTATTATTGTTGGTTGGGCTAGTAAAAGGTTTATTATATCTTTACTTATATGTATTTCAAAAAAATGGTTTTTGTTGTGTACGGTTCAAATTAATTAGTTTATCATGTTTGTTATACTATTATTAGTTTTAATGATTTGCTGCACAACTAGTGGCAGCAACAAGCTTATAAATGGCTTTTTTAAAGTGGTAACTTACAGAGTATTAGTTGGTTGTTTTTTATTGTTTCATATGGTGTTGTTTCCTGCACAGGTGTATTCTCAAATGAACGATTTAAGTGGGGCATGGGAAATTATTCAGACAGAAAAGGATCCAATAGCTAGGCATGAGAATGGTTTCGTTGGCGTAGGAAATAAACTGTATTTAATTGGAGGTCGAGGGTTAAAGCCTATTTCAATTTATGATGTTAAAAGGAATATATGGAGTGAAGGCGCAAAGCCTCCTGTAGAAATTCATCATTTTCAAGCGATCCCTTATAACGGGCATATTTATGTAATAGGAGCTATGACTGGTAAATACCCTTACGAAAAGCCCATTTCGAATATTTTGATTTATAATCCGAAAGAAGATATTTGGTATGAAGGGGCTAAAATACCAGAGCATAGGCGGAGAGGTTCTGCCGGGGTTGTTATCTATAAAGATAAAGCCATTGTGGTAAGCGGTATTGTTGATGGACATAATAGTAATCACGTACCTTGGGTAGATAGTTACGATTTTAAAACAAAAAAATGGGAGGTTCTAGCAGATGCGCCTAGGCCGAGAGATCATTTTCATGCTATAATAAAAGATGGAAAAGTGTATGCTTTGGGCGGAAGGAATTCCTCGTATGCTACGGGCCAAACGTTTCAATTAACAGTTCCAGAAATTGATGTTTATAATATAGCGAAAAATACTTGGGAGACATTGTCTACTCGGGCTAACCTAAAAATTGAACGAGCTGGTGCTGCTTCCATTGTGTTTAAAGATTATCTAATACTAATAGGAGGGGAGAGTGTATCACAAAAAAAAGCGCATAGCGAGGTAAGTGCCTTTAATACCGAAACTGCTAGTTGGATGTATTTGGATAGTTTAACGATAGGTAGACATGGCACCCAAGCGGTTTTGTTAGATCAGTGCATTTACATTGTTGCTGGAAGTGGAAATAGAGGGGGTAAGCCAGAACTAAGCTCATTAGAAAAATTAGATTTGAACGATAAATTCTCTAAGTAAACCAAGGCTATCAATGGTGTTTTAAAGAATTAGCAGGTTCAAAGTTTGTAAAGAACAAACCGTAACGAAATTCAAGGCTAATTTATTTGCTTGGCATTGTTTTCATTCACTCAAAAGGAGGTGTGTTAATTGAATATTTTATAAAATAAAATTATAGAAATAGAATTTTTTTTATATTTGCGAACCAGAACAGAACAGAATGGATAAATGAGTGTTAATTTAACGATCGATACGAATAGTGAAGTGCCAAAATATCAACAATTGGTTAATGCTATAAATAATGATCTTGCCAATAACAAGTTAAAAAGTGGAGATGCATTACCGTCTGTTAATTTTATTTGTAATACCTATCAACTCTCTAGAGATACGGTTTTCAAATCCTATTCCATTCTTAAGGAACAAGGTGTTATTGAATCAGTGCCCAATAAAGGGTATTACATTGCAAATACAGTTCGAAAAGTATTGTTAGTTTTGGATACTTTTAAAGCATATAAAGAAGTTGTTTACCACTCTTTTGTGAATAATTTACCCGATAATATTATTACCGATGTACAATTTCATCATTATAATATTGATAATTTCAAAACCATTTTAAACAACAGTAAAGGGAAGTATTATAAGTATGTTGTTATGACGTTTAATCATGATGATGTTCCTGCTGTGTTATCAGATATTCGTAATGATAGGCTATTACTTATAGATTGGAACATACATTCAAGTGTCAATAATAATTATGTGTTTCAGGATTTTGGCAATGCTTTTTTTGAAGCTCTAAAACCTGCTAGTAGCATTTTTAAAAAGTATAAAAAAATAGTTTTTCTTTACCCAACGTTTACTTTTCATCCCAAGGAAACGATTAGCTATTTTAAAAAGTTTTGTGAGTTGTTTCAATTTGATTATGAAATAATATCAGATCCCAAAGCCTTTAAAGTAGATAAAAATGTGGCCTATATATCAACAAGCGATAGAATGCTTGGTCAATTTTTAGAACAGTGCAAAACAAAACATTTAGAACCCGGCGTAGATGTTGGCTTTTTGTCATACAATGAAACACCTACAAAAAAGTTTATATATAAAGGTATTTCGGTTATCTCAACAGATTTTAAAGCATTAGGCACTAAAGCGGCAGAATTTGTAACAAAAGATAAGCCAATGCAATATTATGTACCAACAGAATTAATAATTAGAGACTCATTATAAATGAATTATTACTTAGGATTAGATATTGGAAGTTCATCTATTAAAGCGGCTTTAGTAGAGGTAGACTCAGGTAAAAGTTTAGGCGTTGTGCAAGAACCCAAGGAAGAAATGGGCATGTACGCAGCAAAAAATGGATGGGCAGAGCAAAGCCCAAACAATTGGTGGAAGCATATTTGCAATGCCATAAAGGTTTTAAAAACGAAATACAACATTAGCAAAACTCAAATTAAGGGCATCGGTATTTCGTATCAAATGCACGGACTTGTGGTTGTCGATAAAGAAGGAAATCCTCTTCGAAAAAGTATTATTTGGTGCGATAGTAGAGCTGTTGAAATTGGTAATACGGCGTTTAATGCCATTGGGAATGATACCTGCGCGTCCAACCTTTTAAATTCTCCAGCAAATTTTACAGCTTCAAAATTAAAATGGGTAAAAGATAATGAACCAGATATTTACAGCAAGATTTATAAATTCATGCTACCAGGGGATTATGTGTCATATAAGTTCTCAGGGACCATTAATACAACGATTTCTGGGCTGTCCGAAGGGATTTTCTGGAACTTTAAGGAGGATAATGTAGCCGATTTTTTATTGGAATACTATGATATAGACAAGGCACTAGTACCAGATATTGTTGATACATTTGGAGTACAATCTATAGTCGATGCAAATGGTGAAGCGGAAAGTGGTATTGCAGAGGGAACTCCTATTTTCTATAGGGCCGGAGATCAACCTAATAATGCTTTGTCCTTAAACGTGTTTAACTCTGGTGAAGTGGCGGCAACTGGAGGTACCTCTGGGGTGGTTTACGCAGTAACCAATAGCTTATCTGCCAAAGAAAGTTCTAGAGTAAATAATTTTGCCCACGTAAATTATCAAAAAGGGGCAGATCCAAGAATTGGTAAGTTACTATGTGTTAATGGTGCTGGTATACAATACCGTTGGTTACTTAATAATTTGGCGGTAAGCTCTTACGAAGATATGAATAATTTAGCCTCGGAGATTCCAGTGGGGTCAGATGGGGTTTGTTTAATTCCTTTTGGAAATGGAGCAGAGCGCATGCTAAATAACAAAGAAATTGGGACACGAATTATCAACATTAACTTAAATAACCATCATAAGGGACATATGTGTCGAGCGGCTCTGGAAGGTATTGCCTTTTCATTTGTATACGGAATGGAAATCATGACTTCTGATGGCATCAAGCCAAGTGTTATTCGGGCTGGAAATGATAATTTATTCCGCTCAGAAATTTTTGCTAATACCGTGGCTACTTTAATTGAGCAAGAAATAGAAATTTATAACACAACTGGTGCTATAGGGGCGGCAAGAGCAGCAAATTTGCATAAAGGCGATTTCGAAGCTTTCGGGAAAACTATTATGGATAACGATCATGTTATGACGTTTATGCCTCTTAAAGACAAGAAACCGTATCTCGAAGCCTATCATAATTGGAAAAAAGAATTAGAATTAATATTAAATAAAAAATAGAATTTACAAACAAACAATTTCATTATGGCAACTAAAGAATATTTTAAAGGAATAGACAAAATTAAATTTGAAGGTAAAGATTCAGACAATCCATTGGCATTTAAATATTATAATCCAGATCAAGTAGTGGCAGGAAAAACTATGAGCGAATGGTTTAAATTTTCTGTAGCTTATTGGCATACATTCTGCGGCCAAGGGTCTGATCCATTTGGTCCAGGAACGCAAAACTTTGCCTGGGATCAATCTTCTGATCCTATTCAGGCGGCAAAGGACAAAGCTGATGCGGCTTTTGAATTTATTGGTAAAATGGGCTTCGATTATTTCTGTTTTCACGATTTCGACTTAATTCAGGAAGGTGCAACGTTCTCAGAATCAGAACAAAGATTAGAACTTATTACTGATTACATTAAGGAAAAGCAAGCAGCTAGTGGGGTTAAATTACTTTGGGGAACAGCAAACTGTTTTTCAAATCCCCGCTATATGAATGGTGCCTCAACCAACCCCGATTTCGATGTCGTTGCTAGAGCAGGAGGGCAAATTAAATTAGCTCTTGATGCGACCATAAAATTAGGTGGTGAAAACTACGTGTTCTGGGGAGGTAGAGAAGGTTATATGTCTTTATTAAATACCGATATGGGTCGTGAGCTTGACCATATGGGTCAATTTTTAGGTATGGCAAGAGATTATGCCCGCAGTCAAGGTTTTAAAGGTAATTTCTTTATTGAGCCTAAACCGATGGAGCCATCAAAACATCAATACGATTTTGATACAGCTACAGCCATAGGATTCTTGAGGGAATACGGATTAGATAAAGATTTTAAAATTAATATTGAGGTAAATCACGCCACTTTGGCACAGCATACTTTTCAACACGAAATTGAAACCGCCGCAAAAGCTGGCATGTTAGGAAGTTTAGATGCAAACCGTGGTGATTATCAAAACGGATGGGATACAGATCAGTTCCCGAACAACATTCAAGAAACCACAGAAGCCATGCTTGTATTTTTAAAAGCTGGTGGTTTGCAAGGTGGAGGTGTTAATTTCGATGCTAAAATTAGAAGAAATTCGACAGACTTAGAAGATGTATTCCATGCACACATTGGTGGCGCCGATACTTTTGCACGTGCTTTATTAATTGCAGATAAAATCATAACTTCATCACCTTATGAGACATTAAGAAAAGAGCGCTACAGTTCTTTCGATTCTGGCAAAGGAAAAGATTTTGAAGCGGGTAAATTGTCTTTGGAAGATTTGTATAAAATTGCACAAGAAAATGGTGAACTACAATTAAAAAGTGGTAAGCAAGAATTGTTCGAGAATATTATCAATCAATATATATAAACCAAGAGGTGTTTTGGATTTTAAAATTTGAAACACCTTTAAATATTAACCAACTAAATTTAAATTATGGGAACATCAAAAAAATCAGGATATTTAATTAAACTAACATTAGTCGCTACACTTGGAGGACTTTTATTTGGTTATGATACCGGTGTTATTTCTGGAACTGTAGGTTCATTAGACAGCTTTTTTGTAGAACCTAAAGGATTAACGGAAGCCGCCGCCAATGCCTTTAAAGGATTTCTAGTAGCTAGTGCTTTAATAGGTTGTATTATAGGTGGTATTTTTGGTGGACTTGTAAGTAAAAAGTTAGGAAGAAAAAAGGGTTTAATTCTTGCAGCCGTATTATTTTTAATCTCTGCTTTGGGGTCTGCAATGCCAGAAATGGGGGTTGCACCAATTGGAGAGTTAGATCATACCTTTTCAACCATTTTTATCTGTTATAGAATTATTGGGGGTATAGGAGTTGGTTTGGCATCGATGCTATCGCCACTTTATATTGCCGAAATTGCGCCTGCCGATAGTCGGGGTAAGTTGGTGTCTTTTAATCAACTGGCTATTGTTGGTGGTTTTATGGTGGTTTATTTTGTAAACTATTTTATCGCAAGAGGGGGTGGATCAGACGCATGGTTGAATGAAGTAGGTTGGAGATGGATGTTTGCTTCAGAGGTTATTCCTGCGGGACTGTTTTTAGGACTTTTATTTTTTGTTCCCGATACACCACGTTCATTAATGCTTAAAAATAAACCAGAAGAAGCCTTGGACGTACTTATAAAAGTAAATGGAGAAGACGAGGGTAAGCGGATTTTGGAAGAAATTAAACTTTCGGTTTCTAAAACTGAAACCTCGGGAAATATCTTGTCCTATGGATGGGGTGTTATTCTTATAGGTATTGCACTTTCTGTATTCCAGCAATTTGTTGGAATTAATGTTGTGTTATACTACGCGCCAGAAATATTTAAATCTATTGACCCTAATACCGATGGCGCTTTACTGTTAACTATTATCGTGGGTATTGTAAACTTCTTGTTTACCATAATAGCTGTTAAAACAGTTGATAAACAAGGTAGAAAACCTTTAATGCTTATTGGTGCTTTAGGTATGGCAGTGGCCATGTTAGCCTTAGGTTTTGTGTTTTTCTCTGGAGCAACGGGATATTTGGCCTTAGGATGTATGATGCTTTATGTGGCAAGTTTCGCTTTAAGTTGGGGACCAGTTGTTTGGGTATTGTTGTCGGAAATATTTCCTAACAAAATTAGAGGAAAAGCAATGGCCGTTGCTGTAGCGGCACAATGGATTTCTAATTACCTCGTGTCTTTAACTTTCCCGATGATGAATGATAATACACAATTAACAGAACAATTTAACCATGGTTTTGCTTATTGGGTGTATGGTATTATGTCGTTATTGGCCATGTGGTTCGTTTGGAAATTTGTCCCCGAAACTAAAGGTAAAACCTTAGAAGAAATGGAAAATATTTGGAAGAAATAATTTTATTGCCAATAGATATTTTTAATTTATAGATTTAAAAGTCCTTAGTTAAAAGCTAAGGACTTTTGTGTTTTATAATTTTTATTAAACCCTTAAAGGTGTTTCCTTGCCTTACTAGTTATATGAAACGAGGTTTAGTTTAGAACTCCAAAAAAACTGCTTGGTTTTGAATTCAACGATTGCTAGATATTTTTACTGGCATTGCCAGTAAAAGTTATTTGTATATACCAGCTTTATTATTTAGCCAACCGGCCTAATTCTTCTACTTTTTTCAGCCACTTTGTCCTAAACTTTTCTTTCGAAAGCCTGATAGGGCCAATAGTAGTAATTCTTACTTTTTTTACTCCAATGAAATTCAATGTTAATTTTTTCATGGCTTTATGACTAGGGCTTGAATAGAACCACTTATAGTACCAACTAGGTTGGTCTAAGGTACAAATTAATCTAGCGGTCTTATTGGTAAAATGTTTATCCCACCATAAAGAATCTTTCTTTTTACTAAATGCGAACCCAGGAAGTAGTATTCTGTCTAAAAAGCCTTTCATTATTGCAGGTACAGAGCCCCACCATACAGGATAAATCCAGACTAAATGATTCGCCCATTTTAATATTTCTTGACTTTTTATTAAATCAGGTTCAAGTTCGGTTCTTTTTCTATATCCAAATTGAAGGTTTGGATTAAAATGTAAATCTTGAATAATGATTTCTTGAATTTCAAAACCAGAGATCTCAGCAGCTTTTTTATAAGCTTGTGCTATGGCGAAGTTGTAGCTTTCTTTATCTGGATGACCGATTATTAATGCTACCCGTTTACTCATTTGTGTATTATTTTAAGGTTTCTAATAGAGTTAAAATTCCAATTATTAATAAAATCGCCCATCCAAGATGTTTTCCCTTTGTTGCAATAAAAACTAGAAGGGAAGAGCAGAGCATTGTTAGTGCTATAGAGGTTAAAATGAATTGTACTAACTCAGTATGCACTTGAGTTTGTATAGTGGCTATTTTAATAAGTATAACGCCCATACACCAACCGAAAAAAGATGTTAGGTGCCAAGTAGCCCAAAGAATTCTAAGATGCCTTTCCTTTAGTTTAGGTATTACTATTGTTGGAATTATATTTTTACCTTCCTTTTTATTTTTAAAAATTAAAACCTCTCCAAGAATTGAGTGAGTTAATCCCAATAGTAAACATAGTATTCCTGCAGTCCACAAATATTGATTCATAAGAAGTTTTTAAGATTTTACTTATTGGTGGATGGTTTTTGTAATCCTTTGAAAACTAGGATACCAATAGGCATTAGTAATATCCATTGGAATGCATTAACATTGTATATATAACTAGTAATTATAAATGGAATTCCTGATAAAATATAAAGAAAAGCTATAGATTTAAGTTGTTCTTTTTCTTGACTACTGTCTTTTAAAAATCCTACTTTCAAGATGATATAAGAAGTCATAAATAAAAGGATGGTTACTATATGCCACGCCCCAGTTAATTCGCTTTTTTGTTGAATACTAATATTGCTATCTAAAAGAGGGTTAACCAATTCCATTTGCCCACCTATGGTATGAAGAATTGCTCCTAGAAGATTTATTATACCAGCTATTTTTATGTATAATCTTTTCATTTGTTAAAATTTTGAATTAGAAGTATTTTTTTATTTTGCGTAAAAATGGGTTTGTAAGTTTATCCTCTTTAAAAAACTTAAAGAGCGTAATAGAGGCAGGGAGTGTTAAATAAAATGTGCAGATTAAAAATGTTGCTACCCCAGAAGTAATAGCTAAAATTTGAGCAAAGAGTTCGCCAATACGCTCATGTTGGTTAATAAAATAGTTACTTACCCCAAACGCATATTCATAGAAGCGTAACGAGGTTTCATAAATTAACCAAGCTGGATAAAACCATTTTCTAATAGCTTCCCACCAAGAGCCAAAAACCGATTTTTGATGACTGTTTAAATCTTCCATTTTTAAATCTTTTTACAAAGGTCATTTTAATGGAAGTCATATCATTTGATATAAATCAAATTCGAACTTTAGGGTTGCGAATTCTACTTAAGGTTTCGAGTGTAATTCCTAAATAAGAAGCAATATGTGTTAGTGGTATTCTTTGTGTAATGTCTGGGTAAATACTTGTCAAGTTCTGATACCTTTCCTCGGCCTTTGAAAATTGAATTGTATGCAATCTTTCACAAAGCCCCAACATGGTTTCTGTTACTACTTTACTAATGAATCGTTCGAAATCATGAAAATTGCTTGAAAGTATGTCGACTGTATCTTTTGAGAACTCAAGAACTGTAGAGTTCTCTATAAATTCAACATAATGCGGACTAGGTTGATTACTAAAAAAACTAACAATAGATGCCATAAATTGATTTTCAAATGTAAACCAATCAGAGATGTCTTTTCCTCCTTTCAAATAATAAGCTCTTGCACAACCTTCAATAATTAAATATGCTTTTTTAGAATATTGCCCTTCACGAACAACAGTCTCTCCTTTGCTATAGGTAATTAGTTTTGAACTAGAAATAAATTCTTGCTGGCATTTATAAGTTAGAGGTGAATAAGCTGCTTCAATGTTATTTAGTGTTTTTTCAATATTCATTTCTATTAGCTCTATTTTATTGTTTGCTGTGCGTTTTTTTATAAGGTTAGTCAACTCCCTACTAAAAGTAGTTGTGAGCTTGTCTTGGTTAGTTTTATAAAGGAATGTATTACATTGGAAGGCGTGAGGATAGTTATTTGATTAAGTAGCTAATTTACCAAAATTGGAGGGAACTAAAGGGAAACCTACAGGGTTTTCTGGGTTGGCTAGAACCTCGCAATCATTTTATACTTCTTTGATAGGCATAGTTATTTATACATGTCATTTACTACCTTCAAGCAAAAAACAACATCGAGTGGATCTAGAACTAAAAGTTCAACAGATTCTCCATTCTCATCAGTTGTTTTATAATACCGTGGTAATTGTTCAGGTATTTCTGTTGATAGTTCTTTTACAAATGTGCAAGCTGTTAAAAATCCTCCTAAAGGAGATTGGTGACTACCATCTTGGTGATACAATTCTATTGTGGGCCTATGCGTTTGAGCCAATTTCCAAGACTCACCAACTGGTACAATACCAATATTATTTTTTCTTGCTGCTTGGGCATAAACGTCTGTTATTATCTTTTGATATTGAGGCACCTTTTTCCGCGCCCATGTAGCATATAAATAAGGTCGAGCGCCATGCTTTCTTATGTAATCCGAGAATTTTTTAGAATAAAATAATAAACTGTCGGGTTGTTGAATGGCACTCATGCTTTGATCTTGAAGAATAACAATATCATAATTGCCATTATTAATTAATTCCAAAGTTTTTAATCCTTTATTGCCTCTCCAATGGTCACTCAATTTAGCTCCTCCTGCGGCACTCTTTGATGTTATTAGTTTGGTTTGTGTAAAATCTGAAATTAATGAAACCAAATGAGGTATATTAGATCTATAAGTATAACTGTTGCCCACAAAAAGAACTTTAAGGGTGTCTTGATAACTTTGTCCAAACGACTTTGTACCAAATAATAACGAGATAATAATTAAAATGTACTGAAGCCTTTTCATGAAGAAGTTCTTTTATAATAGCCCCTAACTCACTGTTAAAGGCCGTTTGTCTCCGATAACGAAGATAATAAAAGTGGATGATAAATAAACGTGAAGCCGTCTAGCGGTGTGTTAGTTATAATTCGTCTTGCTTTTGGAGATTGTTTAATAGAAAATAGTTGTAGTTAAGGTATTTTAGGTGTCGGTGGTTGCTGAATTTCATCGGTTAGTATAAAAGTAGTAGCAGATTAAAACGCAATAAGCTTAATATTACAAGATAATTAATTTTATAAGAAAGCGGTTCGAGTTCTACTCGAACCGCTATTGCCTTCATAGTTTATAGCAATTGTTTATCTATTCTTCATGCGTGAATAATTTATTTACGATTTTCCAATTATTATTAACTTTAGCCAATGATAAGTAGTCGTAGTAATTATACCCTAACATTGGGACGTGTAATTTGGCAATTGCAATTTTTCCCATTACATCTATGCCTATGATTTTCATTTTGAAAGTCTCATTTAAATCATTTGGACTTTGTCGGTTTTTTACCCCTTCAAGATATTCGTAGATGTTTTTTAAATATTCAACACCTTTTATATCCCCATATATAGCCGCATTTTCAAGAAAACAAGCTTTAAGTTTGGTTACATTCCCGTAAAAAATCCCATCAAAATAATTGGTAATTACACCTTCAATTTCTTTAATACTTTCCTTATACATACTATTTTTTTTTAGATTGCGTGGCCCACTGTATGTCCACCAGCTATGTTAATTGTTTCTCCTGTTATAAAATTTGAAGAGGCTAGATAGTAAGCAGCTTCGGCAATTTCTATGGCTTCTCCAATTCTGTTTAGCAAATGTAATCCAGCTAAGCTGTCTGCATTCTCAATTCCTATTTTTCCTTGTAATGGACTTCTAATAATTCCTGGAGCAATTGTATTTATCCTAATATTGTTTTTTCCAAATTCAGCGGCTAATTGTCTGGTTAAAGAATGAATAGCTCCTTTGCTTGTTAAAGGTGCAGTTGCAGGAAATCCATCTATGGCATGATCTACTAAAACGGTTCCTATGTTTATTATTGAACCATTTTGTTGTTTCAACATTTGTGGGATAACCGCTTGAGAGGTAAAATAGGTCCCCTTTAAGTTCACACCAAGATAAAGATCTAAATCTTTTTCTTCAACATCTAAAAATGGTTTTGGAGCAAATACTCCAGCATTATTTATTAACACATCTACAGAATTAAACTTTTCTTTAGCTAAAGCAGCAAGTTTTTTGCTCGTTTTTTGTTTGCTAATATCACCAGCCAAATACGTAGCATTGGAGGGGGCTCCCAAATCGTTGAACGCTTTAATTAAATTATCTTCATTAAAGGAGTTCATGACAACATTGCTTTTTCGTGCAATAAAATATTTAGCAATTTCTTTACCTATTCCTGTTGACGCCCCTGTTATGATTACGGTTTTGTTTTTCATTTCTTTTATTTTTTTGTTCCTAGATATTGTTTACCATTTACTCCCCAATTTCCAGTTGGTATTTCATCAATTACCACATGAGTTGTTTGTGGGTTCTTGTTAAGGATGTCAATAACAAGTTTAGTGGCACCTTCTATTAATAGACGTTTTTGTTCTTGTGTTACTTGTTCCTCAGTAACTCTAATGTTAATGTATGGCATAACTTTTTTATTAAATTAAGTGTCATACAAAGATGATGCGTACCTGTTTTTTTAGAAAGGAGGTTTGTCACTTGTTTAAAGTGATATAGGTCACAATGGTGATAATAGAAACAACAATGCTAAGGGTTTAACCTACTAAGTGTTTCTCTGGAAACACCTAAATAAGCAGCAATCATTTTTTTGGGAACACGTTGAAAAAGCTTGGGATATTGTTTTAGCAGTAACTCGTATCTCTCCTTAGCTGAATTTTGTAACAACGACAGAATCCTATTTTGAAGAGCAATACGACCAATTTTACTTTTCTTGGCCCAAAAACGCTCCATTTTATGCATTTGAGAAGTTAGTTTATCTCTATCTTCAAATGATATATAGAGTAATTCACTGTCTTCTATGCAGTCTATAGAAGTTTTAGATTTGGTCTGTTTTACAAAAGATTCATAATCTGTAATCCACCAATTTTCCATTCCAAATTGAAGAATATGCTCTTTACCTGTGCTGTCAATAAAATAACTTTTTAAACATCCTTTTAGTATCCAGTATTCTTTATCTACAATTTCTCCTTCTTGAACAATGTATTGATGTTTACGTTTATTAACGGGCTTAAAATGACTCAAAACAAAGTTAAATTCCTCATCTGTAAGGCTAATTACTTCCTCAATATGCTTTCTTAAAGGGTGGGTCATTTTAATTGAAGTTAACGTGTTTGTATAAGGAAGTTTGGTGTTTGTGGGGGAGTATTAATTTTTTGAAGGAAAATCAGAAGCTAGCGAACGAGCAACTAACTTTGGTTTAGCTAAAACTAGCAATTCTTTTATTCCGGTTTTGGTAAATCATTTTTTTTACTCCATTCAGCATTCAGTTTTTTCAATTCCGTTTTCAATTCCAACATTGCTTCCTCATCTATTGATTGAATATTTATTGTCAGTTCTTTATTTTTGGATTCCAGAATATAATCTCCAGCAAAATGCCTAATTCGTTTTATTTCATTTAGATTCATTTTTTTTCCAAAAGGCCAATTTTGCTTTATAATTCCGTTTTCAAGAGTTAAATACTTTTCCTTTTTTTCATAGAAATACATTATTAATGAAATCCCTGAAAAAACAAACCAAACATAGTCAAACGAATTCATATCTTCATTGAAAATAACATGTATAATTCCATATATGAGCGAAACTATTCCCATAATTAAAATTAACTTTACTTGCTTCTTCTTGTATCGTATTTTCATTTTTTAATGTTAGCCAACACAGGGATATACATGCCAGCTTATATCCCAAATGTGCACACTTTCAAATATACTTAAAATCCTACAAGTTAAGAGGTTTTTTTAATATAATTAAAACCACTTTTTAGTATATGGTATAAGCTTTAGTGGCTTTTAGTTGAGCTGTGGTTCAAAAGCAATCCTATGTGTTTCTAGTCTGTGCCATATTCGTGTATAATATTTACAAAACTATTCTAAGAATATATGGAGGTACCTTTTTTTAGTTCAATATTATTTTTCGAGACATTGACAATTATTAAAGCTAACTAATGGCCAATTAAATTTTAGAGTTGAAAAATTTGACTTTTTTACAAAGCGTATGCATGCTTATCAATATGGCAAAGAAATTTAAGAGTTTGTTTTGAACTAAGCAAAAAAAACGGTTTAGTGAAGACTAAACCGCTTGATTACTTACTTAAGTTTTGTAGCGAGATCGAGATTTGAACTCGAGACCTCCGGGTTATGAATCCGACGCTCTAACCAACTGAGCTACCTCGCCTTGTTTTAACGGGTGCAAATATAAAAACAATATTACTTTAAGCAAATAGAACTCAAGGAAATTATTATTAAAAATTGTTGTTATTCTTCTTAATTAATGTATATATTGGCATGATAAATTTCTAGACGGCTTATGGACGACAAAATTAAATTTGATATTGAATTTCCTATTCACGCATCTCCTCAATTATTATATCAATATATCTCTACGCCTTCAGGGTTGTCTGAATGGTTTTCAGATAATGTAAATTCTCGCGGCGAATTGTTTACTTTTATATGGGATGGTAGTGAAGAAAAAGCAAAACTGTTGAATAAAAAAAGTGGTGAACGTGTTAAGTTTAGATGGTTAGAAGATGAGGAAGATGACCAAACTTATTATTTTGAAATAAGAATTCAAGTAGATGAAATTACAAAAGATGTATCGCTTATGGTAACCGATTTTGCTGAAGAAGATGAGCTTGATGAAGCTAAAATGCTTTGGGTAAATCAAATATCAAGTTTAAAACAAGTATTGGGCTCTGCATAATTAAGAATCGTATATTTTCAATTATATTTGTCCCGCTTTCAAAACAACGATAGCGGGCTTTTTTATGACAAATTTTAACGGAACACTTTTAGAAAATAATACGGTATTGTCTACGCAAAATAGAGGTTATGCCTATGGCGATGCCCTTTTTGAGACTATCAAGGTAAGCGGAGGTAAAATTCTTTTTTGGGAAGACCATTATTTTAGACTAATGGCTTCTATGCGTATTATGCGAATGGAAATACCTATGCATTTTACGATGGAGTTTTTGGAAGATGAAATTAATAAAACGATTGAAGCAAATGGTTTAAGCGAAGCGTCTTCTAGAGTAAAAATAATGGTTCATAGAAATGAAGGAGGCTTGTATACGCCAAATACAAATGCCGTTGGATTTAATATTAGTGTCAATCAAATTAATAATGACTTTTATGTATTAGATACTTCGTTGTATGAGGTAGATTTGTTTAAAGATTATTATGTATCGCCAAGTTTACTATCCACTTTAAAAACTAATAATAAAGCTTTACACGTTGTTGGTAGCATTTATGTAAAAGAGAATGGTTTTACTAATTGTTTGTTATTGAACACAAATAAGCATGTGGTTGAAGCGCTTAACGGTAATATATTTTTAGTAAAAGGAAATACTATAAAAACACCACCACTTAGCGAAGGGTGTTTAAAAGGTATTATGAGGACTCAGTTGTTGCGAATTATAAAAGAATTACCAGACTACGAATTGATAGAAGCCCCAATATCGCCTTTTGAGCTACAAAAAGCTGATGAACTATTTATTACCAATGTAATGGTTGGGATTCAGGCTATAAGTAAGTACAGAAAAAAGTTATTTACTAATGAAGTAGCTAGTGATCTACTTAAAAAACTCAATATAAAAATAAGATTGGATTAGTTGTAACTTGGATTTTCTGGAGCATTCGACCAAATGCTATATTCACCACCAAATTCTAACATTTTTTCTTTCCAAAAGGTTTCATAATCTTTTTCAATGATATTCTTTTTGTAAATGTTTTTAGAAACTACCCAAGAATTTGACTTTAGTTCGTTTTCTAGCTGACTTGATTCCCAACCCGAATAACCAAGAAAAAACTTAATATCACTATCTTTTATCGTATCGTTTTTAATAAGTTCGGCTACTTTGTTAAAGTCGCCACCCCAATAAATACCTAAAGAGATTTCAATACTGTTGGGAATAAGTTGCGGTACTTTATGGATAAAATATAGGTTATCTTGTTCAACGGGACCACCATTATATACTTTAAAAGTTGCCTCTACTTCTGGAATTAAGTCATTAATAGTATAGTCAAGGGGCTTGTTTAAAATAAAACCTATAGATCCTTCATTAGAATGGTCGGCAAGTAATACTATAGATCGGTTAAAAGATACGTCCCCAATAATAGCAGGTTCAGCAATTAATAAATCTCCTTTTTTGGGTTTAGTTTTAACCATATTAGTAGGAATTAATAATTAAATCTAAGATTTATTTCGATGAAATGCAAAATTTAAACGGAAATATAAAAAAAGAGCCTTCACATTTCTGAAGGCTCTTTTAATATTATAGAAAGTGTAAACAATTAGTTTACTGCGTTAGATAAATCAGATCCAGCTTTAAACTTAACAATGTTTTTAGCTTTGATTTTGATAGTCTCTCCTGTTTGAGGATTTCTTCCGTCTCTAGCAGCTCTTTTAGAAACTGACCAAGAACCAAATCCTACTAAAGAAACTCTATTACCTTTTTGTAAAGCTCCTTCAATTTCAATAAGCGCACACTCTAAAGCTTTTTTTGCAGCTGCTTTAGTGATTCCTGCGTGTTCTGCCATTGCGTCGATTAAATCTGTTTTGTTCATAATATAAATTTTAATTATTAATAAATCGGTTAAACGTTTTTAGTTAAATCCTCTACAAATTTATACGGATTATGCAACCATGCAAGTAACAGTAAGGGAAATAGGTGGTTTTGTTGATAACTTCATTCATTTGTTAATAACGAATATGTATTTTATCGGATATTTTATAATATCAATGGTTACAAGGGTTTAGAGCACTTTAGCGTTTTTACTAAAAGAATATCCATTTAAGAGTGCCTTAGCATCCATAGTACGTTTACCGGGAAGCTTTATTTCTTTTAGATGAATATAACCATTATCTACTGCAACTTTTAACTCTTTTTTAGACGCTACAATGTCACCAGTCTTCATGTCGTGGAACATGATTTCCTTTTCTGCTTTGTAAATCTTTATATCTAATTGGTCGTCTTCATTAAGTAATGTACACCAGGCACCAGGGTAGGGGCTTAAGCCTCTAATATGATTATAGATATTATTGAGCGTATCGTTCCAATTAATTTTACAATTGTATTTATTAAGCTTATAAGCCGTTTTTATGCCTTGCATCGCATTTTGAGGAGTGGTAACTACCTCCTTATTATTAATAGATGATACCGTAGATAAAACGAGTTGGCTACCCACTACCATTAGTTTGTCATGGAGGCTACCAGCATTTTCTTCCGGGTCAATAATAACCTCCTCCTGCATAATCATATCGCCAGTGTCAATTTTATCATCGATAAAGAAAGTGGAAACACCTGTTTTGGTTTCACCATTTATAATGGCCCAGTTTATTGGCGCAGCACCTCTGTAGTTTGGTAATAAAGAGGCATGTAAATTAAAGGTACCAAGTTCCGGCATTTGCCAAACCACTTTTGGTAACATTCTAAAAGCAACAACAATTTGTAGGTTCGCATTGAGGGCTTTTAGTTGGTTTAAAAAGTCGTCGTTCTTTAAATTTGTTGGCTGCAAAATAGGTAGATCTTGCGATTTGGCATATCGTTTTACAGCACTTTCATTTAGTTTTCGTCCTCTTCCTGCTGGTCTATCAGGAGCGGTAATAACACCAACTATATTGTATTGATGATCTACTAAAGCTTTTAAGGTGGTTACCGCAAAATCTGGGGTACCCATAAATACAATTCTTAAATGACTCATAAATGACTTAATTTATATGTGTTAATTGGTGTAATAAGTATTATTTGATGTTCTAATAATAGGCCTAGAGCATCTTTTAGGTCGGCTTCATGGCAGTTTAGCTGGGATAATAAATCTCTTGATGACAGGTCTTTAATTTCAAGCAACTTAATTATTTCCTTTTTTAATTGCTCTGGATTTGTTTTAGATTTTTTACCAGAAATACATACCGAGCATATGCCACAGGGTGCTGTATGGATTTCCCCAAAATAAGCAAGTAGTTGCATGCTTTTGCAAACAGCTTCATTTTCAATATAATCGAGCATTGTCTCAACCTGAGTTCGTTTCAGTTTGTTCTGCGCTTTAATAATAGGTGCTATGCGGTTAATGGTTTTATCGTCCTCTCGAGGTTCAATAAATGTTACTTGAGCATCGGTTTTAGCGAGGTTTAATGTTATAATATCATCTTGTTCAAGTTTCTGCAAGGCTTGCACTAAAACCGGTTCTGATGTAGAAGCCTTTGAGGCTATTTTATTCAAATCTACTTTTGTAACATGATCAAAAATACCACCATACATTCTTAATATTGATTTTACAATGGTACTAAAATGGGGGTGTCTATCTAAGTAGCCAAAGAGCGCATTATTAGGGATGATAAACTGTATGGAATCCTTATTTTTAAATTGTTTAGATAGATTAATAACACTATTTCTATCAAGTAGTAGGAGCGTGTTATAACAAAGTGTAGCGCTGAACTTGTAGGTTTTGCAAAAAGTAGTAAAATCAAAATCAAAAGTTTGATACATGCCTTCCCCATAAGATATTTGAAAGTAGTTGCACAGTTTTCTGTAAACTTGCTTAACAAGCTCTACCGAAGGTAAAACGTTTAAAAACTGGTTTTCAACCAAATCTTTATCACTATCGTTTTTCAGAATAATGGCGAACGCTTTTTTTCCATTTCTTCCTGCGCGCCCGGCTTCTTGAAAATAACTCTCTATGCTTTCAGGTAAATTTAAATGAATTACTGTTTTTACATCAGGTTTGTCAATCCCCATACCAAAGGCGTTTGTTGCAACCATGACCTGAGTTTGGTTGTTTTTCCAAGACATCATGTTAGTGTCTTTGTCATTATTTGAAAGGCCACCATGGTAATAGGTTGAAGAAATGCCTTTGGACTCCAAATACGTGCTAATATCTAATGTTTGCTTTCTGTTTCTAACATAAACTATAGATGATTCTGGATTTTTCTTTAAAATACGTTCCAGTCTAAAATATTTATCGGCCTCATGAAAAACCATATAAGCAAGGTTATCTCTTTTAAAAGATTGCTTAAATATTTTGGGTTGAATAAAATCTAATTCTTTTACAATATCTTCGACTACTTGAGGTCTAGCTGATGCTGTTAAGGCTATTACATTAACACTGGGTTGTATTTGTCTTAACAGGGTAATGTTTTTATAGGCGGGCCTAAAATCGTTTCCCCATTGCGAAATACAATGCGCTTCATCTACAGCAATTAAATTAACAGGCATTTGCCTAATTCTGTCTTGCACTAGTTCTTGCTGAAGGCGCTCTGGCGATACATATAAAAACTTATAATTACCGTAAATGCAATTGTCTAATAAGGTGTCAAGCTGGTTGTAGCTAATACCACTAGTAATAGACAAAGCTTTAATACCTCTGTTATTCAATGTTTTTACCTGATCTTTCATTAAAGCAATAAGCGGCGAAACAACAATGCAGATGCCCTCTTTAGCCAGCGCAGGAATTTGAAAACATAACGATTTTCCACCCCCAGTAGGTAAGAGCGCAAAGGTGTCTTCGTCTTCCATAACGGCATTGATAATGGCTTCTTGGAGGGGTCTGAAACTGGTAAATTTCCAGTACCGTTCTAATATGTTGATGGGGTGTGCCACTAAATATGATTAATAATAAAACGTGTTCGCTCCTCCACAGTACCAAAAGGCACCTTAATAATTGGATACCCTAACTTGGTATAGGTACTTTCTAACTGATTGTGAATTTTTAAAACTTCCTCGAAAGATTCAAATCTGCCACTATCTGTTTTATAGATTGCTTTCCATGGTGGAAGTAGGAACACACTGGTATACTGGTGCTTGGTGCAAGCCTCAATAAAAGTCGCATTGTAGGCTTGGTTAAAAACATCCATATAGGCCAATACATCTGGAATACCACGATCAAAAAAACAAATATTTTTATTAGTATTATCGGCTTTATTAAATTGATCAATTCTACCCTTTAAAAGTCGGGAGTTAAACTCTAAGGAATCTTTGGCAAAAACAATAGGGTTCGACACATGGTTTGATGCGTCTACTTCCTTTTTAGTTTCAGAGGTTAGCTCTCTAATAAACTCATCAAAACAATAGTAACCTTTAGTTTTTAAGTTATTTATAACTGATGTTTTTCCCGTGCCAGCACTTCCCGTGATAACAATTTTTTTAATACTCAAAGGGTTTGAAGTTTAGATTGTAAAATTCGTAATTTAACTTGTATTAAAAAAATGGAAGTTATATAGTTCTTGCTAAAGTTTACTAACTAAACTATGACACTGCAAATAGCCTTTTATGTTGGTTTAAAATACAAGGTAATTAGTATGGAAAGTTTATATTTGTGTTAGAAAAAACAGACTATGGGCAAATCTCCAAATTCAGAGGAATTTTACGAAAAATTAAAAAAACAATTATACGATACGGCACTTTGGCCTTCTGAATATTTATATAAGTTTATTGTGGTGTCCGATAAACAAAAAATAGCACAGGTTGAAGGACTTTTTAATAATTTAGGAGCTGTTATAGAGACCAAAGAATCTAAAAACGGCAAGTATACTAGTGTTTCGATTAACGTTTCTATGAAAAACCCCGATGCCGTAATTTCTAAATATAAGGAAGTTGCAGAAAAAGTTGAAGGGGTCATAAGTCTTTAGTTTTTTTTTGTATTTTGCGCAGGCACAACCACTACGTGCATTTTTTTAACTCTACACATTTATTTTGATAGACAATTTAGAATACAATACAGAGCGTGAACATTTAATTATTCCAGAATATGGTAGACATATTCAAAAAATGATTAATCATGCTAAAACCATAGACGATAAGGACGAACGTAATAAATTAGCGAAAGCCATTATTTCGGTGATGGGCAATATGCAACCACACCTTAGAGATGTTCCAGATTTTCAACATAAACTTTGGGATCAGTTATTTATCATGTCTAATTTTGAATTGGACGCCGATTCTCCATATGAAAAACCTACAAAGGAAATTTATGAAGAACGCCCAGATCCTTTACGATATCCACAGAATTTCCCGAAATATCGTTTTTACGGAAATAATATAAAAACCATGATTGATGTGGCAAATACCTGGGAAGACGGTGATATGAAGGAGGCTTTAACCATTACCATTGCAAACCACATGAAAAAGTGTTTTTTAAATTGGAATAAAGATACGGTTGAAGATGCTGTTATATACGATCACTTATTTGAGCTTTCAGGAGGGCGCATTAATTTAAAAGATTCTGAAGAAGAACTGTTAGATGCATCAAGTTTATTAAAAACAAAGGGGAAGTTTTCTAGTAATAAGAAAGGACATCACAAAAAAAATTCTAACAACCGACAAAGAAAACGCTACTAGTACTTCATGGGAACATTTAAAATTGAAGGTGGGCACCAATTAAAGGGAAGCATTCAACCACAGGGAGCCAAAAACGAAGCCTTACAAATTTTATGCGCAGTATTACTTACACCAGAGTTAGTTACCATTAATAATATTCCGGATATCGTTGATGTTAATAAACTTATTGCGCTGTTAAAAAAATTAGGTGTTAAAGTAGAAAAGCTCGCTAAGGGCTCTTATAGCTTCCAGGCTGATGAGGTAAACCTAAAATATTTAGAGTCTGATGAATTCAAAATAGATGGTCGTGGTTTACGCGGGTCTATTATGATTGTGGGACCGCTATTAGCACGTTTTGGTAAAGGGTATATCCCAAAACCAGGAGGAGATAAAATTGGACGTCGTCGCTTAGACACGCATTTTGAAGGGCTTATAAAACTAGGGGCCAAGTTTGGATACAGTAGGGAAGAACAATTTTATGGTGTTGAAGCCGAAAAACTCAAAGGGACTTATATGTTGCTTGAAGAAGCTTCGGTAACAGGAACAGCCAATATTTTAATGGCTGCTGTTTTAGCTGAAGGCCAAACCACTATTTACAACGCAGCTTGCGAACCCTATTTGCAGCAGTTATGTAAGATGCTAAATAGAATGGGTGCTAAGATTAGCGGTGTAGGATCTAACATGCTTATTATTGATGGGGTGGATAGCTTAGGAGGTACTAACCACACCATGCTTCCAGATATGATTGAAATTGGGAGTTGGATTGGGTTGGCAGCAATGACTAAAAGTGAACTTACCATTACCAACGTATCTTGGAACGATTTAGGGCTTATTCCTGAAACCTTTAGAAAACTTGGAATTACGGTTGAAAAACAAGGAGACAATATTCATATACCAGCGCATACCGATGGTTACGAAATACAAAGTTTTATAGATGGTTCTATTTTAACCATTTCTGATGCCCCATGGCCCGGATTTACACCAGATTTACTCAGTATTATTTTGGTGGTTGCTACACAGGCCAGAGGCAGTGTATTAGTGCATCAAAAAATGTTTGAAAGCCGACTATTCTTTGTGGATAAATTGATTGATATGGGGGCAAAAATTATACTTTGCGACCCACATCGTGCTACCGTAATTGGGCATGATTATAAATCGACTTTGAAGGCAACGACCATGACATCGCCAGATATTCGTGCTGGAGTATCTCTGTTAATTGCAGCATTATCTGCAAAAGGAACCTCTACTATTCAAAATATAGAGCAGATAGACCGAGGATATGAGAATATTGATGAGCGCCTTAGAGCTATAGGGGCGCATATAGAGCGTATTGATTAAGAATATGTTTTTTAAGTTGGGCTAGCACTTATCGGTTTGTATGGTACGTTGCGCTTGTTTTAGCGACTAATTTAATTCATATAGTTGTAGATAGTTCTGTTACGCGTGATTTTCAAGAGTAATGAACTATGGTATTATTTGGCGCTTTTTGATTAACATCTATTAGTTAGTTGAAAACAATTATACGTTTGTTTCTATTATTTTTTGAGACTTCTATTGATAATTCTTCAATCAACTGCATAACCAATACCCAACTCGCAACGTCTAATTTATTCTCTAAAAAAAATGATTTACGTACAACAATAGGTGAAGTTTTAATACCAGAGAACGCCGAAATTTTCTCTTTATAAGAAATTGTAAGCTTCCCTATAAATCGAACTGTTTAAAAGTGTAAAAATAATATTAACTTTAAACAGTAATTATGAGAAAAAGTAAATTCAGTCCCCAGCAAATAGCTAAGATTTTAAAAGAGTTC
>NZ_SRWZ01000007.1 GCF_004804355.1 Cognatitamlana onchidii | reverse complement strand
CGAACTCTTTTAAAATCTTAGCTATTTGCTGGGGACTGAATTTACTTTTTCTCATAATTACTGTTTAAAGTTAATATTATTTTTACACTTTTAAACAGTTCGATTTATAGGGAAGCTTACAAAATGGTAAAGACAGTTGCAAGTGGAGAAATCGTAAAAGAAGTAACTGAAAAAGGTGTAAGAAAAACTTATTTTCCAAAGAAAACTGAAAACAGGATAAGTCACGTTAGACCACACGCAAGAAATGCAGCAGATACTTATGAATTACCTGTCGCAGATAAATTAACAGGATTGACTGAATATACAAAGCATTGTTTTTGGTTAAACGCAAGTTATGTGAAAGACGAAATATATCTGAAATAAGCCAACGCTAAAAGCCATACACATTTGCAATTCGCTACAGCCACTACACAGTCAAAAATTGCAAAAGAGTATGTCTTTGCCAACGCTAGCAAGATTGCGGAAAAAAGTACGAAAACACAACAACGTATATAAAAAATAGCGGTTTTAGTGCTTAAACGGAAATGAATTTTATAAATTTAAGGTTAGTGAAAATCCGAAAAGTTAGTGCGTAAAATCCGCTACTTTTCATATACAAGACCGTTGTAAAACATTTTGACCCGTCCTGAATAAAGGCTACATAATTTTAAACATTATGTATAAAAATGACAAAGTCATCAGACGGTATTCAGAACCCTTTAAACTGAAAATTTTAGACGAACTTACCACCGAAAAAGAACTACTATTGTGTATTTGAATTCAAACTTTTAATTATTGATTAAATTCATAAATGATATAATTTGTATCAATTATACTGGTAAAAATCATAGTACTTGGAGTAAAAGAAAATAGGCATGAATAAACAAAATGACATAAAAAAAATATAAAACCCCTAAAATAAACCATCAAGTATAATCTAAAATTTGTAGCTTAGGGTCCTATAATTTAAAGCTACATTTGTTGAGCTAATCCCTTAAATGCAGCAAATAACTAAAAAAAATAATTAAACTCAATGACTCCATTGACTTTATTAAAGGCATGGCAAAATAGAATTATTTAATAAATATACTTTCCTTAAAAGAACCTACGCATCATAACAAAACAGTTTATAAAAAGATCCTAAAGAACGAACCATGCCTATCAATATCATAAATACATTACTCTGTCAAATAAAAAAAACAGCTATGAAAAGCAAATTACTACATTTTTCTTGTCTTGTTATGCTCATTTTAAGCTGTAGTAAAAAGGACGAAGAACCTACCTTTTTACCAGAATTAACAACAGAACAAACTACGAATCTTACTCATAATTCTGTAGACATTACTGGGATTATTTCAAGTAATGGAAACAGTCCAATTTCTCAAAAAGGCATATGTTGGTCTGAAACTTCTGTAGAACCAGACCTAAACGACAGCAAAACAACGCATGGCGCAGGAGATGAAAAATTTACAAGTAAAATAGAAAATTTACAACCAGGAACCTCATACTTTGCAAGAGCATATGCAACTAATGGAGTTGGTACAAGTTATGGAAAGATTATTCTCTTTGAAACAAACCCCTCATTAGTCAATCTACTAACATTAGAAGCTTCTACTATTGAAGATGTATCTGCAACTGTTGCTGCAACTATGAATGTGGAAAATGTAGATATATTAGAAAAAGGTATTTGCTGGTCTACAACTTCTTTATATCCAGATACTAGCGATAATGCTACCAAAGAAGGCCCTGGGAATGATGATTTTGAAAGTGAACTTACAGAATTAAGCCCCGGCACAACCTATTATGCCAGAGCCTATGCAACTTCAGCGGAAGAAACTACTTATGGCAACTTTATACTTTTTAAAACAAAATTGCCTTTACCTAAAGTAACGTCTATAGAGGCAACTGATATTACACAAAATTCAGCTGTAATACATGGAAATATTGAATTCCCAAGCAATCTATTAATTACTCAAAGAGGTGTTTGCTGGGGTCTTGAAGCCTTGCCAACGATTGATGGAAATTTTACAAGTGATGGAACAGGCTCAGGAGAATTTAGTTCTACGCTAACATCCTTAACAGAAAACTCAACATATTACGCAAGGGCATACGCCATTAATAGCGAAGGAGAAATTGCTTATGGAGAAGATATTTCTTTTAAAACTAAAGCACCTGCCGCAATTCTTACAACTACAACTATTAGTGATATAGAACAAACTACCGCTAAAAGTGGCGGGGATATTACAGATAACCATGGAATTGAAATTGCTACCAGAGGCATTTGCTGGAGTACCACAACTAATCCTACTATAAACAATAATAAAACTGATGACGGAAGTGATCATGGTGTTTTTGAAAGCGCACTTACTAATTTAACTCCAAATACAACGTATTATGTAAGAGCTTATGCAACAAATAGTGAAGGTACTACGGCTTATGGCAATGAAGAAACATTTACCACGCTTCCAGCTAGTATAGAATACCCAGAAACAGGTTTTTTTGGCGATAATATTTTAGCGAGTTCATTTACCGAAGCAAAACCTCGAGAGAGCTATAGTTTTTCAGCTATTTTGCCTAAAAACACCAGTTTAAAAATAATAATAACAAGAACATCAACTCACCCAAATGAAGAAATTCCGACTTACTGGAGTTATTCAACAACTTCAAGGGTAAATTGGTTTATAGAAATTCTAGATAGAGATTATCACACGCAAGTTCTGGAAGCAACTTCAGATGACTTAACGACAGACCTTAGGGTTTATATTCCTTCTAAACCTATTACTATGAAAATTGATTTTTACGAAAATGGCGCTGAAACACCTACCAAATCAAAAATTCTTAGTAATAACTGATTAAAAAACAATTTAAGAAAAATCTTGTCTATCAAATAGTAAACTTCTATAATTTGAATTGTGCTTAAAACAGTTTGAAATATAAAGCTATTGTTTACAAGAAAGTGTAAAATTAAATGTTTGGTACTTAATTTGGGAGCAGGGCAATAAGATTTAAATTCCACTTTTAAATAAGTCGGTTATCCGAAACCCATACGTTATGGAGTCTATATGCTTTATAACTTAGAAATTGATTTTTTGTAACAAAACACCCCTTATTACAACTAATAATTAAACTCCTAATTGCAGACAAAATTAAATAGCTGCACCCTAGGATAAAATACATTTTGTATCTTAATATTTTCTAATCTAAAAAAATAGTTATGAGTCTCTTTTCTATTCCTTTTATTATTATTACGCTGTTCGTTTTAATCTCATCCTTCTTTATTGTAAAACAACAAAGCGCTGCTATTATTGAACGTTTTGGTAGGTATACAAGCATCCGTCAATCTGGTTTACAGATGAAAATTCCCTTAGTTGATAGAGTTGCAGGTCGCTTAAGTTTAAAAATCCAGCAATTAGATGTCCTCATAGAAACCAAAACCCTTGATGATGTATTTGTGCGCCTAAAAGTTTCTGTACAGTATAAAGTTATTAAAGACAAAGTCTATGACGCCTTTTATAAATTGGACTACCCCCACGATCAAATAACCAGTTATGTGTTTGATGTTGTTCGAGCAGAAGTTCCTAAAATGAAGTTGGATGATGTCTTTGTTAGAAAGGATGACATTGCCATTGCAGTAAAAGCAGAACTTAATGACGCTATGATGGAGTATGGCTATGACATTATTAAAACACTTGTTACAGATATAGATCCTGATGCTCAGGTAAAAGAAGCTATGAATAGAATTAATGCTTCAGAACGCGAAAAAATAGCGGCTCAGTTTGAAGGCGACGCCCAGCGTATTTTAATAGTTGAAAAAGCAAAAGCGGAGGCCGAGAGCAAACGATTACAAGGTCAAGGTATTGCAGACCAAAGACGTGAAATTGCCCGTGGTTTAGAGGAGTCTGTAGAGGTTTTAAATCGTGTTGGTATTAATAGCCAAGAAGCCTCTGCGCTTATTGTAGTAACCCAACACTACGACACATTACAATCTCTAGGTGAAGAAACGAATAGCAACCTCATTTTATTACCTAATGCACCCCAAGCAGGTAGTAATATGCTCAATGATATGGTGGCCAGCTTTACGGCTAGTAACCAAATAGGAGAAGCCATGAAAGAAGCTAAAAAGAAACCCCCTAAAGCTTAATAATTTTACAAGAAAAAAGGCATTTAAACGTGGTTTAAATGCCTTTTCTTATAATTGCGTACTTGCTTACTCTTGATCTAATTCATTATGCCTCGCAACTACAGTGCTTTCCTCCGCCTTTTTATTTCTCCAAGGCTTGTAATTTTTATACTTAGGCCCTGTTAGTTTTGCCCTTTCATTTACGGTTGTTGCTACTTCCTGATACTTAGCTTCCCCTTTATTCTTCCAAGGCTTGTAATTTTTATATTCAGGCCCTTTAAGCCCTTCCTTAGTATTTGAAGTGTATAGAGGTGTAGACTTGGTATCGTGCTTCCAAGGTTTATAGTTTTTATATTGTGGTCCTCTTAAATCACTTCTTTTTTGTGCAAAAGAAGTTATGGATACGAACATAAGTGCTAATAATACTGCTAATTTCTTCATAATTTCTCCGTTTTAAATTCATTATAAAAATACATCTAAAACCAAGGTGCCGCTTATAAGAGAAAGCACGTATTTTGCATCCGTATTTATACGGATAGGGATGTTAAATTAAATTAATTTTAGCGGCTTTTTTTATAAGTTCTGCCGTATTTTTAACTTCAAGTTTTCTTAGAATATTGGCACGATGCGTTTCTATGGTTCTGGAGCTAACAAATAGTTGCGTCGCTATTGCTTTAGTTGTAAGCCCCTCCGATATTAAACCTAAAACCTCCTGTTCTTTATTTGACAGAATATTGGCACTAACACTATTATCGGACATGAAGTTTATCATTTTTTCTGATATACTCGGGCTAAAATATTTTTTGCCAGCATGTACTATTCGTATCGCCTTAATAAGTTCTTCCTGATCAGTGTTTTTTAACAAATATCCGTATGCACCGTTCTTTGCACATTTGGCAATATAATTGCCATCATCGTGCATCGATATTATGATGGGCTTTACTGAAGAATTAAGGGCTTTCATTTCATTTAACACCTGAAAACCATCCATATTAGGCATGGCAATATCTAGCAATACAACGTCTATATCCTGTTGAGTTTGAATAAGACTTATAAACTCTTGGCCATCGCTAACACTTTTTACAATCTGAACATCCTCATATTTTTTCAATAGTTCGGCTAGTCCATTTCTAAAAAGTTCATGGTCGTCTGCAATTATTACGTTTATATTACTCATTGTTTAAAGGTAATTCAATTTCAAAGGTTGTATTTCCGTCTTTAGAGTTTATCTGTATCTGGCCCTTGCAAATTTCTACGCGTTCTTTAATATTTACAATTCCCGACCCTAATTTTACGTGGTTAATATCGAAGCCCTTGCCATTATCAAAATAAAAAAAAGAAACGAAATCGTCAAACTCAGATAAGCTTATTCTTATCTGTTTAGCTTCAGAATGTTTTAAGGCATTGTTTATTAGTTCCTGACCAATTCTAAAAATATTTATCTCGTGTGCCTTGGTTATTTTACTTTTCTCTTTTTTGGTTAAATCCTCAAAAACTATATCCACATTAGCAGATTTATTGACTCCTTCTATAAAATTTGATAATGCAGCCCCTACACCAAAGTCATTAATAGCAGAAGGCATTAAAGCATTAGACATTAGTCTTATTTCATTAATAGTCGAGTCCACTATTTTCTTCATTTCGGCTTGTTGTTCCTTACTTTCAATTTTGTTTTCAATATAAAATTTTAGCGTTGTTAATAAAGGTCCTATACCATCATGTAATTCTCTAGACAGTCTTTGTCTTTCCTTTTCAAGTCCATCAACAAGCAATCGTTTTGCATTTAAGCTACTTTTATTCTCATTATTTCTATACTCAATAAGCTTGTCCTGCATTTTTAATAAGCTCATTCCTAATACATCACTTTCACTTTTCGGTAAATACTTGCTATTCAAATTCATTTCTCCGATTTCTTTTGAAAAGTGTACCGCCCCTTGAAGTGATTTTTTTAAATGTGCCAAAGCGTCAAACATTTCTTTTATTTCATTAGAAATTTTAACAGATTCATTACCATCCCTATAATCTCCAGCCGCCATAACCTTTAAGCTGTTCTGCATATTTAAAATTGGGGTTGTAATAAGTCTTGTTAAAAATAAGGAAAGGACTACCGCTACCAACATAATTATAACGATTAACCCAAAAAGTCTAACTCTAAGATTCTTTAAAGGCGCTGTAACTTCACTGGTATCTATTTCTGAAAGAATAACCAAACTTAAATTGAAAATTTGTATTGGACTATAAGCACTATATACTTGTACACCCCGGTAATCAGCAAAAACATCTTTCCCGATATTTCCTTGAAAAGCATCTCTCACACCCTTTGTATCCACTCTAATCTTTGAAGGGGTTTTATTCGGAAAAAATCGCGAAGGCGACCTCATTAAAAAGTCATGCCCAACCAGATACGATTCGCCAGTATTTCCCATACCTGCCCTTTCCAGTAATATTTCGGTAACTTTATTATTGTCAATACCCTTAATTCTAGTTATAGAGTCTTCAACAGAAACCATGACAATAAGCGTATAACCGCTTTTAGTATGTTGTGTTACATCATAAACACCAGAAGTCTGAGGTAAATTAAAGGACTCCTTTAAATCTAAACTATCTAGATTACTTGAAACTGGCTTGGCAGACAGAAATAAATCCCATTCATTCTTTATTAAATTCTCAATCTGAACCTTTTTTAAAGTCTTTATTGAATTTAACTGAAGAAGAATTCGTTCATCAATAGTGTTGGAAAATTGATTGTAAAAAGTAAATGACAACATTAAAACGACTATAAAAACTAAGCCATTTGTGATAGTTAATATGAGAGACCTTAGACTCATTTATTGGAATTTGAAACTAAATTAACACCTAAAAAGAAAATAAAAAACACATCAAGCATATTCTTTATATACTTTGCCTTTTAGATTTTATTTCTCAGAAAAGCCTCCTGTTTAAACTATAAGGCCTTAAACAAACTTATTGCTGCCATAATCTTCCTTAAAAGGATGGCGTTCTTCCCAGTCTTGCTTTGGGTTCATTAGCTTAAAAACAGGTTTAAGTAGCAAGTTTAATAAGGCATTGGTATGTTTCATATACATAACCATTGGGTAAGGCTTTGCTCCAACAGAGCTTTTTATAGCCATAGCTGTTCTTGCATAAACAACAGATTTAAACTCTTGCTCTATACCATATTGAAGCATATTGTAGAGCATATTTAAATACAATTGATGTGACTGCTGGTAGTCGTGATTATAGCCCAAGAAATAAGTTTCTAAGTTCGAATTGTTCAAAATTAATGAGTAAAAGCCAATCAATTTATCTTCAACAAAACAAGCTACTAACTTAAAACGCTCTCTTAAATTAGTTTTTAGAGCAACAAAATGACTTGCAGGCAGTATAAAGGTGTTAAACTTGGCATTGTTACAAACATTTAAATACAGACTGTGTAATGTTTCTGCATTGCTACTTATCTCTTCTGCGGTGAGCTCCTTGAATTTAGTTGGAGCTAACTTTTTATGGGCGCGCTTATACCGATCTCTGTATTTTTTTGTTAGGCTGGATCTGTAATCTTCTCGCGTTTTCCAATCATCTAATATGGTTAGTATCATATTGGGCTGCACAGATACTTTATGTAAATTAAGCTCACTAAAATCCTTGGCCCTATTGTATTTTATATCATTACTAAAAAAGTCCTTAAATAAAATTAAGCGAATGGTTTTTCCTTGCTTTTTCTTTATATCTTTTTTTAAAGTGTTAAGTGCTTCAGATAGACATTTTAAATACGCATTATATGGTATTTGCGCTTCATTAAAATAGACCCCGTGTTGACCTGTTTGAGTTAAGTTGCCAACAACCAGAATATTGCCCCTTAAAACCTTAGACACCAGATTTTGAAAAAACTCTTTAACGCAAGACACCTGAGTTTTTCTGAACATATCCTCAAGATACAATTTTACTCGCTGTACAACGGCCACACCAACCAAACTTGCATCTCTAAAAACTGCAATAAAAAACAATTCAATATTATAAGGAGCCCCAGTTTCGAGTGCTTTTAAATATTTGGTTTGAAGAAACAAATCGTGAGACACTAAACTATCCCAGGCTTTAGGCAAGGCGTTCGTTGTTTCATATATCTTATACGTGTTCAATAGAGAATAAAAAAGACTGAAAATTACAATTCTCAGTCCTTAATTATGTTAAAAGATTACAAAATTTTATTTCATCCCACAGATAATAGCTCCCATAACAGCTAATGTAACAATCCAATACCCCGCATTTATAAAGATATATTTAGCACTTTTTCTTTCAAACAAGGCGTTGGTTCCTAAAATTGGTAAGGCAATAAATATGCCTGTTAGCATGCCATGCAGAGCTCCATGCTTATACGTTCTAAAGGCATCTCCGTAATCTGCCATAAGCGCTTCGTAAGAAGGCAATGCTGCAGAAGGGTCGCCTCCTACAAGGCTAAAAACACCCATTTGGTGTATAACAATGCCTGGCAAGGCTGTAGACAATAAGAAAGCAAAAAACAAAGCCATTCCAAAAATCTTGGCCATATTGGCTCCTTTCATTTTTTCTTCAGTCATGTCTGCTGCCTGCATCCACGCTGTACCAAATACTTTTGGATTGTACCAAATAAATCCAACTACAAGAGCCGAAACTGCTGCAATTAGCATTGCAACCGGGTTTAATAATTCCATATTTAAAAATGTTTAGTTTGTTATTAAATATAGTTAAAAAAACTAAGACACCATTAAAACCAGATTTTCAAACCAGTCTAAACACCCTGAGCTTCAGACACTAACACTGTGTTTTTATCCTGTAAGGCTTTTTCAATAAAAGCATCTATTTCTGCAGTTCTCTCTCGCCCATCTCTTAGCAAAACCCCAATTACAAGAGTTACAGCAATACGAGTACCAACCTTCTTAACAGCTGTATTAAAAAGTGGTTCTAATTCTTCATAACTAACATTTTTAGCCAAATCTAAAATCTCAGCCCTTACTTTAAGTTGTTTTGCCTCTGGTAAATTCGTGTATTTTTTACCCAATTGCTGAATAACATCGATAGCTTTTCGTTGTGGCTTTTGATTGTTTTGAGGCTTTTGTTGCTGCGGCTTAGGTTTTTGTCTTGCCCAAGAGTCTCTTAATCCAACCGTTTTGTTAAATACTAGTGCCTGTGAAGTAGAATCGTCATCTACATTAAAATACCCTAAACGTTGAAACTGAAACCTATCTCCTACTTTGGCATCTTTTAAACTCGGTTCTACAAACGCCTCAATTACTTTTAAAGAATTAGGGTTAATAAATTCCATAAAGTCTTTGTCTTGATGACTGTCTGGAGCTTCATCCATAAATAGCCTATCATACTCTCTAACCTTAGCTTTTATAGCCTGACTTATGGAGACCCAATGCAAGGTCCCTTTTACACGTCTTGCCGTATCTTTAGAATAGGTACAGTGTACTTCGGTAATATGTCCTTGGTTATCTTTAACAACGCTTTCGGCCTTAATTATATAGGCGTTTTTAAGTCTGACCTCGCCTCCTAATTTTAATCTAAAAAACTTATTTCCTGCTTCTTCTTTAAAATCGTCTCTTTCAATATATAACTCTCGAGAAAAAGGCACTTTTCTAAAACCAGCACTTTCGTCTTCTTGATTGTTTTCAGCCTCTAACCATTCTATTTTATCTTCAGGGTAGTTAGTAATTACAAGCTTTACAGGATCTAAAACAGCCATAACTCTTGGTGCTGTTTTATTTAAATCTTCGCGGATACAAAACTCTAAAAGCGAGACATCTATTACATTATCTCTTTTAGCCACCCCAACGGTCTCAACAAACTTTCTTAGGGCACTAGGCGTGTAACCTCTGCGTCTTAATCCAGAAATAGTAGGCATTCTTGGATCATCCCATCCATTAACAACCTTCTCTTCTACCAACTTAAGCAGCTTACGCTTGCTCATAATAGTATAACTCAAGTTTAATCGAGCAAACTCGCGTTGTTTAGGTCTTAACTTATCACTAACAACAACCTGATCTAAAAACCAATCGTAAAGTTCTCTATGGGGTTTAAACTCTAAAGAACATAGCGAATGTGATATTTGTTCTATATAATCACTTTCACCATGCGTCCAATCGTACATGGGGTAGATACACCATGCGTTACCAGTTCTATGATGGTGCTTTTTCAAAATACGATACATAATCGGGTCGCGCATCAACATATTGGGATGCTGCATGTCTATTTTAGCGCGCAAAATATGTGCACCTTCATCAAACTCGCCACTTTTCATACGTTCAAACAAGTCCAGGTTTTCGGCTACACTTCTATTTCTAAAAGGTCCGTCAATTCCAGGTTCTGTAGGAGTTCCTTTTTGCTCAGCCATAGCCTCGCTAGATTGCGAATCTACATAAGCCTTGCCCTCCTTTATAAATTGAACTGCCCAATCGTATAATTGTTGGAAATAATCTGAAGAAAACAATTCTTTATCCCATTTGTAACCTAACCAAGCTACATCTCGCTTAATAGCATCGACATATTCCTGTTCTTCCTTGGCTGGATTCGTATCATCGAAACGCAAATTAACAGGAGCATTATAGTATTCACCTAAACCAAAACTAATACCAATGGCTTTAGTATGACCTATATGCAAATAGCCATTTGGCTCTGGTGGAAATCTAAAGCGTAAATGGGCTCTTGACAGTCCATTAGCCAAATCTTCTTCTATAATTTGCTCTATAAAATTGAGTGATTTTCTTTCTTCAGACATATTCTGATTTATTTCAACTAAATAAGCGTCAAAATTACGGAAAATCCCTTTATTTTAGCTTAATATTTTAGGGAAGCGTAACAAAGTTTGAATTTAATACACCAATAGCTAAGACACTTAATTTATTAATTCTTTACGATGAAAAACTTAAATTACACTTGCCCGAAATGCCATAATAAAACCTATACCGTTGGACAAATGCGAGCTACAGGAGGAACTTTCTCAAAAATATTCGATATTCAAAATCAAAAGTTCACCGCTATCACTTGTGACCAATGCACGTATACTGAATTCTATAAAACCAAAACGAGTGCTTTAAGTAACGTTTTTGACTTTTTTACAAGCTAATGGGAATAATTAAAGTAGAGAATATTCGTGTTTTTGCACATCACGGATGCCTAAAAGAAGAAACAAAAATTGGTAGCCATTACCGGGTTGACCTTGAGGTTAAAGCTAATTTACAAACCTCCGCTAATACTGATAAATTGACAGACACCGTGGACTACGTCTTTTTAAATAGGGTAATTAAAGAAGAAATGAACGTGCCTTCTGCACTTCTTGAAACCGTTGCAAAGCGTATATTAAATCGAATTTTTACTGAAGATAGTATGGTAAAAAAAGCCACCGTGTGGGTTAGTAAATTAAACCCACCTATTGGAGGTGATGTAGAGCGCGTTACAATAAAAATGACTGATAGACGTAAAAAGTAATTTTATACCCCATAAAATCACTTTTTTTTTTACATTTGCAGCACTAATGGCGTCATGGCCGAGTGGCTAGGCAGAGGTCTGCAAAACCTTCTACAGCGGTTCGAATCCGCTTGACGCCTCAAAAAAGTCTCTAGAAAAATCCTAGAGACTTTTTTAATGCATAGGGGCTATGTGTTCTAGCTTTTCTCTATTCTTTTCATAAGCTTCTGGAAAGAGTCCTTGCACAAATAATAGCACTCCAAAACCTAAAATAACTAAGGCAATCAATTTTTTGGTTTTAAATATAAGGCGAGGGGTGAGTTTTGCTTTCAAGCGTTTAGCAATTAATATTTTAAAAATATCTGATACGAAGTAAGATATAAGCATTGAAACAATAAAAATAACGCCTCCATTTTTTGATGACGTTAATGAGTCTCCCAATACAATAAACCCTAGCCAACCTAATAACACCCCAATATTGATAAAATTTAAGAGAAACCCTTTTACAAATAACTTTCCGTAGTCTTTTTGAATTTCTACTTTATGGTACTCTTTAACAATGGCCCGAAAAGATTTGGATGTTTTTAAAAATGAAATTATTCCATAAACAATAAGTAAGGCGCCTCCAAAAATTAAAAAACTAGGATCGTTGCCTATTTTACTTCTTAAACTGTTTGTACTGTAAAATGCAATAACAATAAATATAATATCTGCTAGGATAACCCCTAAATCAAAAATTAAGGCACTTCTAAAACCTTTGGTTGCACTAGTTTCTAGGAGCACAAAAAATACTGGACCAATTGTAAAGGCCAGTATTATACCAAAGGGAATAGCCGTTAAAATATCATCAATCATAAGTTATTGTAGCTTTATACAAAGTAAAGAAATATTTCAAACTATTAATATTCAAAATTTAAGTTAGAAACATAAAAAAAGAGCAAAGTAATACTGCCCTGCTCTTCTATAAACTACATAATAAACTACTAAACTATTTTTTTATGAGCTTTATGCTTTTAACTCCTTGTTCTGTTTTAATCGTTGCAAAATATAGTCCTGATTCTAAATCACTAGCATCTATAGACACCTTTCTTGATTCTGGATATAATACAATTACTTTTCGCCCCAGAACATTAAAAACCTCTAAAACCTCTACTAATACATTAGTCGATTTTAAATGCCAAACATTCGAGCTAGGATTGGGATAAACACTAAAACCATTCGACTCTAGATGATCTGTACTCAAAATACAACTATCACCTACTTCATAAGAAAAGTATTTTGTTACAGCTAGCCCTCCTGCAAAAGCAAATTTACACGCATAACTAATAGTTTCCCCTATCGTTTGACCTGAAATCGTAGTTCTAAAAGTTTTAGGCTGACCAGGTACAGGAGTCATAGCAGTTTCACTAAAGGGGCTCTGCCTCCATAAATACGCAATAACACCGTCCTTATCATCCAAGAGCTCAAACGTAAATGTTACATCTGTACCCGAAGTTTCAAAACTATAATTGTAGCCTATATCAAAGCCTCCTTGTTGGGCATCAGCACTTATTCCTGAGCAATCGGTATTTGCACTAACTGCCGTTGTAGCCTGTATTCTTATAGGATTATTTGCAGCATTATTACCTGCCAAATCACTTGCAGTAATAGTAAACGTATATAACGTCTCTGGCTGTAACGCATTAATAGTCATTGGTTTTTCAACTCCAGAATCTCCTGTTATGCCATCATTTTTACCATTATAAGATACATTATAGACTACGGTTCCAGAATCATCGGTCGCATTTAATAACATGTCAATAGATGTGGGGGTTACTGTCCCTATTGAAACTGTAAAATTTTCTGGTGCTTCAGTGTCATTTCCACCAGAACAATCAGAACCAACAATATAGCGAACATAATTTGTAACTGCTAATCCTCCTGAAAATTCAAACTTGCAAGCATAGCTTAAGGTTTCCCCACTTGTAACTCCACTAATTGTTTTTGAAAACTTATTAGTTTCAATAAAATCCATCTGAGACTCAGCAAATGGCGTCTCTTGCCATAAATAAGCATTGCCAGAAAACTTATCATTATCCAATAATTCAAAAGTTATGATTACATCAGACCCTATGGTTTCAAAAGTACTCTTGTAACCAATTGAGAACGACCCTTGCAATGCCGAGGTTCCAATTTCTTCGCATAATTTAACTTCATCTATAGAAATATTTATAGTTTGAGATGTGCCTTCTCCACCTGCATTGTCAGTAGCTTTTGCAGAAATTTGATGCGCTCCTATGCTTGCATCACTCCATTCAAAGCTATATGGTTCAGAGTCATCTTCACCTATTTTTGTAGTACCATCATAGAACTCAACTTTTGCAACAGTACCATCCAAATCAGTTACTGAAGCCCAAATCTCAATATCTTCCCCTTCTTTAAAGACTGAATTATCCATTGGGTTTGTAATTGATGTTGTTGGAACCACATTACCTGTTTGAGTAACAATGATTAGCGAGGTACTATTGGACGTATTAGAACCATCATCAACTGTAAGCTTAACTTTGTAAATTCCCTCTTCTAAATTAGAAGCAATTGGAGCAACAACCGAAGTACTTGAAAAACTAATGGTTGATGGCCCATAGATCTGTTCCCAACTATAGTTTAAATTGGGTGTGTCCCTATCCGTACTTTGAGAACCATCTAAAGTGGCTGTTGTATTAGGTAAAATAACAGACACGTTATCTCCAGCATGGGCTACCGGTGGGTTATATGTTAAATCTCCGGTACGTGCTAAAGTAACTCTTCCTATATTAAGTTCTCCTTTAGTAAAGACCAACCTTAGAACATGAGTGCCTTTATTTAATTCAATATTACTGACTGTCTTGGTGGCCCATGTGGTCCAATTGGAATTACTGGTTGCACTAACAACAATGTCGGGACTAATTTTATTTCCTTCAATTTCAAAATAAAGCGGCCCACCTCCAGCTGCATTTCCAGAAGCATATCGAAACGATAAATCATAAATACCTGCAGTTTGTACATCTATGGTGTACTCTATCCATTCGCCTGAAGAAATCCAGCCTACTATAGCCCCTTCTAAAGCATTTGCAGCCGAATCAACATATTCATCCGTTCTAAAATCGCCTTGATTGTTTTGAGAGATATCAACATACGCTATTCCTTGACCATTACCTCCTTGATACATATCATAATGAGCCGCATCAAATGTTCCAGGAATTTGAATGGCTGTTCCCGAGTAAGGCACTTGTTCCCCTAATTGAATGTTTACAATATTAGTCACGTTAAATTGCTCCCCTTCATATACTTTAGCGTACATCCCATGAGTGCCTAATGTCAGGTTGGTAGCTTTCATTTCGTATGGTGAATTTGTGGCTTCTCCTAATATCGCATTGCCGTCATAAAAAACAACCTTAGTTATTCCTGATCCTGAAGTCTGTACCGTTAAGTTAACACTTCCATTAGGATAGGCTTGATTAAAGTCGCTACACATGACACCTGAGACGTTAGTATCTTTATTTGTTGCAATTTGATTCGCAGGAACACTCAATTCGAATCCATTTGAAAACGTAACTGTTATTGGATTGTTAGAATAATTATGAGCCACGTAGGTTATATCTCCATTTTTATTGAAAGCGGCCGCGATTGGGTAATTTGCCGTTATTGAGGCCTCTAAAGTTCCCATAGCATTCATGGCATGAATCCAATGGTAGGTTTGTACATCTGATACGCCAAATTTCATGATACGGTCTGCATAAGAATTATACAAATCAATAGCTTGTTGAGGGTCTATAAAACATAAATACTTCCAAATGGTATCATGCCATAAATTAGGATTGGTACTTGTTGTACTCAATATTTCTGTATAGGTTTTTAATTCCTCCCAAATTTTTTCAACATAGCTTTTGTTCTGTCCAAGATAAAGAGAACCTCCATGCATGGGATATAACTCGATCCCGTAGGACGCTGTAATATCTGATGTCCAAAAAGTGCCGTTATCATAAGAATTACCCCAAACTCTAGATACTAGGCTGTATTGCTGTGATGGCCCAAAGTTACGCTCCTTCATATCAAACCAGTATTCTTCTATAGCCGTTTGTTCTGTCGTATAAAGATATACCCCTAAATCTCTAATGGCGTCGTTACCTGTAATGGTTCCCCAATGAATCAATGATGAATTAAATTGCATACTTTCTGAGGTAGATTCTTGATCATTTCCTTGAGGAAAAGAAGCCATTCCATTTGCCCAACAATGTCCTCCATAGGGGCTAAAGTTTCTTAGGAACGGAAATTGAGAATCATTTCTATCAATGGAAGCTGCATCTCTAATTAAAAAGTTAATCATACCTCCCCAGTCATCTGCCCAACCCGGTTCAAATTGCTCCATAAAAGCCGCTGCATGAATAAAATAGCCCCAGTGAAAATGGTGGTCGTTAATATTAGTATCTTGACCATGACCTGCTGGATAACCCAACATAGCCGACCAGGTATTATTATAATAAAATAGAAAGGCCTTCTCGCCAGACTCATAGGTTAACCAGTCTTCTAGCCTTTCCTTTATCGTAGCTATCATTTTATCTCTAGCTTCTGTATTACCCGTTTGATCAGCAATTCTAGCAGATTGAATTAAACGATTCATAACCTGACCTTCATTATAAGAATCGGTCCAGGTTGCTAGTTGGTCATTCTCAATTTGAGAAATTTTTGTATCTAGTTCTGAGGGGTCAAAACTTTCACTATAATTTGCTAAATATGGCATTGTTGGCAAAATACCATGATATGTGTTTTCAACTATAAATCCATTTCCATCCATGGTTTTTATTTCTCCCCGCACCCCATCATAACTATATCCATTGGGTGTTGCAGACATAGAAGATAAATTATCCCACTGATGAGGCAATAAACCTTGTAAAATATTTGTTTCGCTTCCTTCTTTAGTCTCGGTAGTTACTAAAAAATTTGTTTGCACAACACCTGTACTTGGGTTGTAAGACCAGTTTGTGGTCGTATTAGTAGGAAACACATAGGCGTACTTTTTGTATTCCTGAGCAAGCGCATTTAGGTCGGTATTACTTTGTGGTAACATGGCCATAGACCAATAGTCTTTCCCATTTAAGGTTGAAGAATAGGTGCTTCCATTATTTGTCCATGTACTTCCCGAAGGTGCATAAAAAACAAAATCTACCTCTCCACTCGCATTTTCTATAATTAGCATTTCTGATGAGATTGAAACCGTACCAGCATTTACCTTGATTTCTAAAACATCATCGCTTTCCTTTTCAAAATATAGGAAAGGCATCCCAATTCCTGAGGTTGCTTTTAGTTCATGATTACCATCATTCCAATTCATGGTAACTGTCCAGTCAGAATAATCGGAAACGGTTGCTTTGTTTGTATTTAGCCCTGTTAATCCAACCTGAATCGGGGCAGAGTCCCCGATAACCCCAAAAGGAATATAGGTAACAATAAGGCCTGTATTGGTTGTTTTCATGGTCATGGGATAATTAAATAAATTATCTGCATGATCTTCCTTTATTAATTTAGACCACCAATCGTTTGTAGGTACAGGTTTGCCTAATGCATTGCCTGACAGTTGTGGCGTTCCTGATGGAAACCCGTTTCTTCCAGCGGAATCCGTTCCAGGAAAATTAGTTGTGTAACTTCCGCTGCCAACCCCTATTTGCGATTTAACTATTGTTGAAGCTAAAATTAAAACAAGACATATAAAATTTTTAATCATAACATTAAATATTGATTCAGTTTATTTTAGACCGTCTGGGACATTGGGGATATTTGATTAAACTATATTAAGACAGGCTTAATATCTTAGGTTTTAAAATCCCGGATAACAAACAACCGTTGCGAAAAAAAAGAGCGAGACTCGATTGATTGCCTCGCTCCTTTACAAACTACTTAATAAACTACCTAAAACTAATTAGTTCTTAATAAGTTTTATACTTTCCACTCCAGATAACGTTTCAACCACAGCAAAATATAGACCAGTCTTTAAAGAAGACGCATTGACAATTGCGTTTGAACTATTTGGGTTTAAGCTCATAACGGTCTTTCCTAAAACGTCAATTACATTAATACTGGTTATTTCTGAGTCTAATGATTTTATATTCCATGTGTTTTGAGTGGGATTTGGATACACTTTGAATTCTGCATCAGTCACCCTAGATGTACTAAGTGTAGAAGCTCCAACAACAACACTTCCCAACGCCACCTCATCTGCAGGGTTGGCATTAAGCCCGTTGATTGCAAATCCGTACTGAATAATCAATCCAGGAGCTAATTCGGCTCCTGTAGCGGAAACAGAAAACGAGCCAGAGGCAGGTAAAGTCATAACTTTAGAACCTCCCAAAGCATCACTAAAACCGTTATTGGGATCTAACGCCTTTATAAAAAACTGCGCGGTGTATTCGCCATCAATAGTATTAGAAACTATTTCTCCAGAAAACGTTAAATCTGATCCATTAAATGAAGCTCCAGGTTCTACAAAAGTAGAAGCCTCCATAATTTTATTTCCTGTAGGCCCGGCTGTAACTCCATTATCCGGAGAATTAGTCCAATATGCTCTTGCCGCGTCATCACCTCCAACAGCATTGGCATAAGTACTAAAATTAGGTTGTAATGTAATATTTTCGGCTCCTATAGTAGTTTTCACATCGACCACGGCCCAGCCATCTCCTCCGGCGAAGCCTCCACCGTCAGCAGGCGTATTAAACCAGTTCATGTAAGCTATCCAGTTAGCATTAACATCAACTGTTACTTCATTAGGTACTGCCGGAGCAATTGCTGCCCCTACTGTTCCTGAAACATTGTCCACATAAGTTGTTCCATCAAAAGGAGGTGTGCCAAATCCAGGAGAATAACATGGAAATAGAACAACCAAAGCGTACTGATCATTAGGAACATCCCCCTGATCAGGTGTAGAAAAATCAACATTAATAGTTTCCCAACCAGAACCTGCTGTAGTAAAGCTTTTTTCTGTGTTTCCCGTAACACCATCTTTTGTTGACTCCAGTTTTAAAAGAAAACTTTGAGCAGCCGTAGTGTAAATATCGACAGTAATGATTTTGCTCCCTGTCGCATTTGTTAAATCTAAATAGTTGGTGGTCATTTTTAACTGGGCATTTTGCCAAGGTTGTCCAGATGCAGCGCTATTAATTTGTCCCACTTTTCCTTTTCCAGAAGTTATAGGATCATCTGTTACAGCTACGGAAGCTAAACCGCTATCTGCTTTCCAATTGTCACCTATAATAATGTTCGATTCAAAATCTACTGGTATTGTTTGCGAGAACCCTAAGAAGGAAACAAGCATAACCAAAATCGTAATTTTTTTCATAATTTAACTCTTTTAAAAAATGTTTATATTTAGTTTCTTTAAAATTAAACTTCAACATTATTAATTCCTCATTTTAACCCACTACAAAAAACATACAACTCAAAAAACATTCTTTGTTTTTGTGTTTTATTCAATAAAAACGGTTAATAAGGAGGGGTTTCAAAATTCTAATATTTTGATAAAAAGCAACTTGTTGTGGTAATGTTGTGGTAAAAATGCATTCATAAAAACTCAACTTATGAAACTTCTTGAATAAAAGACCTAGTGTCTCGCCATGGTAATAAAAAAAGCCTCTGAATATGGAAAATTCAAGAGACTTTTTGAGTCAATAACCAGCCGACTGGTCGTCTATTTCATGATACCGTTAAACCATTTTGAACAATCTTTTACCGCGTGAAACTAGGGAGGTTTTATCAACAAACTTAATATTTTCATTTTTATCCCATAACCCCCAATAAGCTCCAACATCGCCTTCAGCACCAACCTTCCAAGATTCATCAAACGACGAAAAATAAAACATGTCTATATTGTCTTCCTGCGACCATTTCTGCGAGTTAATAAAATACTTCATTGCATTTTCAAAAGAGGGCAATGCACCGTGCAAACCGCTGCCTTGACTTGGCCAACCTGTCTCTGTTATAATAACCTTTTTACCTTTCCCGGCTTTAAGAGCTTGCTGAAACATGTCTTTCATGTAAAGCAAAGAATATTCTAAACTACAACCTTCCCAATACGGATAACAATTGGCTAGAATAACATCGCATGCTTCCGCTATAAGTGGACGTTCGGTAAACTCATAATACGCGTCTACATACCCCATCGGAATATCATTTGGAATAGCGCCCTTTACCCCCTTCATAAACTCTAATAGTTTGCTTTCGGATAAATCACCTCTATACATGACTTCATTACCAACCGCGGCGATGTCAACATAGCCTTCATTCGCTAGTTTAATTAATCCCGCGACCTCATTTTTGTTAATCTCATCATCATCCCCTAACCAGGCACCCACGAGGGTTTTAATACCATATTCCTTGGCAATTCTTGGAATTGCCTCGTTACCATCCGTGCAAGAAAATGAACGTATCCATTTGGTATAAGGTTGAATAATTTCCATGCGCCTTCGTATTTGTGCTTCTGTAATTTGGCTTCCAGGTTCCTGCCCTTCTTCATAAGGACTAAAACATAAGCCATGCATGCCTCCTTTTAAGATTTTTCCAAAAATATACTGTAACCCTTTTGTCGTTTTATTGTCAAGATGCCCACCAGACAACGACATGATTTTATGATTTCTTTTACTAGACATAACTCTTAAATATTAATTAACTAATCCTTATAATTCACCTCTTCTTTCAATTAACAATGCTTTTATTTCTCTTGCACGTTCTTCGTTTAAACTATACTTATACATTATCCAAATGGCCAAACCTGCTGTAATAGATGGAATCAATATATCTGCAATTCTAAGACTATTCATGGTTTCTGCACTTTGGGTTGGAGCTTCTGAAATAAAACCCACTAATTTTAGGACTAAGCCACCTAGGAATAAAGCAATTGACTGTCCTATTTTTACCATTAACCAATAAATAGCTCCAAATGTACCTTCCTTTCTAGGCATACCATTGTTAAGCTCGTCTAAGTCACATACATCTGCAGTCATACTCATCATAAGCGTAAACAAACCGCCTAACCCAAATGCAATAAATGGTATAGGCATAAAGATTAACCATGGAGAACCTTGACTCGTATCAATACTAAACCAAGTCATTCCAATACTTTCTAAAAATGGGTTTAACCATTCGAATACTGATGCCACACCACTATTTAAAGATTGCCCAAAAGACGTCTCATTAAAGCTGGCGTTAAGTTCTGTATTAAAACCCCACCATTTTAATGTATATCCAACGATAGAAATAACTGTTGAAATAATAAAGGCTTTTCGTTTGCCCCATATATTGGCCATTTTTGAAATTATTGGTATCACCAAAAAAGCCGTTGTAACCGCGGTAATGGTTGAAAACCACGCTGGCCAAGTTCCAGCTTGCGCATAGCTTCCGTTGTACATATAAAACACAATAATATACACACTAAACGCTGCTACCAATTGAAAGCCATTAAACACTAAAAATGTAGCACCACAAAGCTTCATGAATGGCTTATTCTTAGATACTTGCATAATGCCTCCCCAAAGGTCCTTTAAGTTAGAGGCCAATGTTTTAAAAGTAATTTTCTTCCTGTTTTCCATATGAGACGAATCAATACCTCTACAGAAAATAGCAGGTAGTACACCAAGAAACGCGCATAGGGAACCTACAATAATAGATAAATGTCTAACACCTTCGGCTTGAGTTTCATAGATATTAGGATCTGCAATTATAACCCAAAACCAAGGTACAATCATCCAAGCAATTTGACCCATGGTATTCGAAAAAGCCATCAATCTTGTTCTCTCATTATAATCTGATGTCATTTCGTAGCCTAAACCAACAAGTGGTGTTGCGTACATGGTATTACCAGCCAAAAAGAGAATGGTTAGCGTTAGAAAATACCAAAAATTATACATTTGGGAGTTCTCAGATGACATTTGCCACGTTAAAGCAAATAAAATGCCACTTAAGATGGCTCCTACAAAAATATAGGGTCTTCGTCTACCCCACCTAGACTTTGTATTATCGGTTATAAACCCCATTATTGGGTCTGAAATAGCATCAAATAATCTTGGAAGCGCTCCTAAGATACCTGCATAAAGTGGATCCATGCCAAATGCAGTCAACAAAAAGAACATAAAAAATCCCAAGGCACCTGGTAATAAATTAAGAACAAAATGACCAGCCCCAAAGGCGGCTTTTTGCCCAATTGGTACATTATCTTTAGATTTAGTTTCAACGTTTGGCATAATCTCTTTGGTTTCGTTAGTTTTTTATCTGCATCATAAGTCTTTTAGGGTATCTGTATGGTTTGAATAGCTTGTTTACTTATGGTAATGTCTCTAGAGTTTTCATGTAGTTTAAGTTCGAAACTCTTACGTGTTTTTCCTTCATTAAAAATAACAACCGCTATAGAGCCATCTGGATTATGTGCTGCTGTTACCATCAATTCTGGATCTGAATTAATGGCTTCTATAACCTTAGCTTCTGGCCTTATAAATTTGCTGAAATGTGCCATGGTATAAAACAATGGTGTAAAATACACCTGATCGGCATCTGGGTCCACAATTACAGGCGCTATACACCAGTTTTTAAACCAATTAGGGCCACCTTGTCTATCTAAAACCATATTCCAGTCAACCCATCCGTCAACCCAATTATTTAAACAACCAATAATATCTCTAGCATATCTATTAACAGGGGCGTATTTGGGATGCAAGTGTTTATCTTCATCAGGCGCCCAATCATAACCCCAATCAGTGGCTTCCTTTTTCCAATACCAAGCATCATCCTGCCAAACAGGAACCTGAGCATCGATGCAGCCCTCGGTTTCAATTAAATACTTATTCGGTGCTTTGTTATGAGCATATTGTAGCTCCTTAGGATAGAAATCGTATGTGCTATCGTACCAGTGAATCGCCGTACCATCAAAATACCTTGATGAGCTGTCATTTCTATACATCTCGTCTACCCATTCTTTTAAAAACCTTCTGTTTTGATCATAGCCAAGAATCACTATATCTCCTTTTCCATCAGCTTCTAATTTCGGACCTAAATGAAACTCAACAAAATCTGTCATCTCTTTGGGTGTAAAGTGCATGCTCTCCCAATTGTTCCCGTTACCATGAGGCTCATTTTCCACGGTAAACCCCCATATATCAATGCCTTCAGCTTTATAAGCGTCAACATATTTTGAAAAGAATAGGGCCCAAGTGTCATTGTACTCCGGTAATAATTTCCCACCCACCCAATGGTTGTTATCCTTCATCCATGGAGGCGCTGTCCATGGCGATGCGAAGATTTTAAAACCTGCCTCCGATGCTGCCATAGCATCCTTTATCATAGGTATTAAATCATCTTTATCTTCATTGATACTAAAATGTTCCAGTTCCTTATCATCTTCAACTGGTGCATAAGAATAATTTGAAAGCGAAAAATCACAGGAATTCATATGTGTTCTTACGAGCGAATACCCCGCGCCTTCTTTTGAAAAATAAGCTTTTAAAATAGTATCTCTATTAGACTTACTAAGTTGGTTAAGCAAGTATGCTGAAGCCTCTGTAAAGGCACCACCAAACCCAGTAATTGTTTGAAACGTCTTTTCTGGATTTAAAACTATAGAAGATTTTTTATCCAATTCTTTAAACGTCTTAAGTTCTGTAAGTTTATGTCCGCTTTCTGATGTTTCAAAAACCTTAAAACCAAACTTGTTTTCTTCAGATTTACATCCCATAAAAAATAGTGCCGTTAGAATTAAAATGATGTATTTTGAATGTTTCATGGCCTTCACTTGGTATAAAATGATTTAATAACTTTAAAGGTTTCCTTTTTATTTCTATCGATGTCTACCATACCCCAATACTCTTCGTTGGGCGATCCATCATATGGCACACCACTACTATTTGGTGCCCACCCTCCTGGGTCTTGCTGGTCTATATTGCCTGCCTTCCACCAACCATCGGTAAATGAAAACATGGTCACACCAGAACATATATCAAGATTATTAAAAATAGATTCCAAAATATTATGATTGGCATCTGCTTGCGCTTTTTGATTTAAGCCTTGTTGATACCCTTCTTTGGCAATAGTCATATAGCTATCGCCACCAGCTTCAGACAAATACATAGGTTTATTACTTATGGTTTTCCATTGTTCGTAAAGGTTGTCCGGGTTATCCCAACGATAAATATTCATACCCCATACATCAATATTCGAGGAGGCAGTTAATGCTAAACTGTCAGGTAATTCCCCATGAGCTGTTGTTACAGGGTGGTTTGGATCCACTAAATGTATGTCTTGGGCCGCATTATTCATAGCTTGGTACCAATTGTTTAAATCGCCATCAAACCATTCTGGATGATAATTATATTCATTCCCAAGCTCCCACATTAAAATAGAGGGGTGGGTCTTGAACTTTTTAACATAATCCAAATACGATCCAGAGAGGATATCAAAATGACCACCCTGATTGTACCCAAAACCAATAATTAACTTTAAACCTGCCTTATGAATTTGATCCAGCACCGTCACATCATCAATAGGCGCATAAACGCGGATTGTATTTACTCCTGCCTCAATCATTAACTTTAAATCTTGACTCAAAGTTGTGAAATTTCTTTTTTCAAAACCTTTAGGTACTGGGTGATAGCAGACTCCCTTTATAATATAGGGTTCGTTATTTAAAAGGATAGAACGATCAGACACTTTAACAACATCTTGTAATGATGTGTTGCTTTGACACGAAAACAAAAAGACTATTAAAAGTATTTGAACTATTCTATTCATTATAAATAAATTATTAGTGTTGTGTAACTAGTCCATATTCTGTTGGAGGAACTAAGACATCATTTAACAGCTCTTCCTTATTCCCATTGTAAGTTTTCTTTATGGCATGCCCATCTCTGGTTAATCCATCAAATATGCCTTTGTCCACTAAGTCCCAAAGTGCATATTTTGCCTCACCTTGTAAGTTTATAAGCCCAAAATGATTTTCTGAGCCCATAGTGTTTTTAGCATCTTTCCATTGCTCATCAAAGGCCTCAAAATAAAAACAGGAGATGTTTTCTTTGTTCGTCCATTCACGCATAAGCTGATAGTATCTGCCTGATTTATATTCGTCTGCAGCCTTAGAACCTGACGGACCATAGTGACCATTTGATACGGTAGCCCAACCAGTTTCTCCAATATGAATAGGTTTATCAATCCCTAAACTTTTCATGTATTTGGTAACCTCCTGATATTGATTTTTAGCAAAATCTATCGCCCTAATCATGGCCGATTCCACTTTTTCGTGATCGCTTAATTGGTCTTCATCTTTAGGAGCTAGCCAAAACGCTGGATTATAGTGGGAATTGTGCATGGGGTAGGTATGCATTGAAATATAATCTACTTCTCTAATTAATGCTTCTAAATCTGATGTGTGATAGCTTGGGTCTCCTCCTCCCCAAGAAGAGAAATCATCAGAACTGGTAATCCATAATTCTTTAGGGAGTTTCCCTGAGGCTTTAAGTCCCTGAAGGTACTTCACCCATTTTAAAATCACATTTGGCCTTACAAAATAACTAGTAGCCCACCGTACCATGGCTTCATTGCCTACGGCTATAACTTTTACAATGTCTGGATACTTACTAGCTAATGCCACCGCTCTACCTATTTCATTTGAATTGTCCTCACTCTCAATCTCATGATTAGGCTCTAAATCTGTCCAAGCATTTTTACAATCAATCCAAGCGCCAAGCATCACGTACATTTCGAAATTTGGATCTTCTATTTTAAGTTCACTAATCGCCCTTAATAAATTAGGGGCTTGTTGCAATTGCACATTATAGGTACGAAGAACTTTTACGCCCATGGCTGATAAAATTTTCATGTCTTCTTTCAATTGAAGAATAGTAGGCTGACTGTCTCTTGTTTTTTGCCTATACCCTCCATAAGAAATTGCCAAATAATCAGGGTTTCCTAAAATATCTGCTGCTGTTACATGTTTCATTTCTATCACGTTTTCAATTGGTTTTTTATCTTTATTTACACATGCTATAGACGCTATTAAAGCGGTTAGTAAACATATTTTTATTAAACTAAGTTTCATTTTTATCTTATATATTTTCCATGTTGTTAGATTAATAGGAGAGCCCGTATCCAAACTGAAACAATGGTTTAATAGAATTATCCCAAAAATTTGGACCAAACCTTCCAGAAAAGTCTTCTAATGATTCTGGCCATGAATGTGGGAGTTTTCCAGAAAAGTCGTAATCTCCAAAAAGAACTTCTGCAATACCATCGCCCTCAGAACCTGGTAACCAAGCAGCAACAAAAGCATCCACGGCCCTCAACTGGTCTGTTACCACCAAAGGTCTTCCAGAAATTAATATAACTACTGTCCTTACTCCTGCATTTACATAGGTGTTTATATACTTTTTATGGGCTTCACTCAAGGTTAGCTTAAATCCTGTATTCTCATTTATATCGCCAAAAAACTCGGCATATGGTTTTTCTCCTACTACCACGATAGCTATATCTGCATCAACATGGTTTCCGGTAGCATCTGCATCATATATGATATTATTAGAATATCGCTTGAGTCCATCCAAAATAGTTGTCGCACCTTCATAATTCTCTATATCGCCTTGCCAGCTTATCGTCCAACCTCCAGACTGCAGTCCTGAATTGTGAGCATGCTCCCCAACAACAACAATTTTTTTAACCTGTTTATCGATAGGCAACACATTGTTATCATTTTTTAGCAAAACCAAAGATTCCCTTACGGCTTGTCTTGCAGTATTTCTATGGTCTAAACTTCCTATTTTCTGTATTAAAGTTGTATCTGGAAACGGTTTATTGAACAAATCAAGTCTGTATTTTTGCCTTAAAATTCTCTTTACCGCATCGTTAATTCTATCCATAGATACAGAGCCTTTTTCTACACCATTTTTTAAGCCATTTTGAAACAGGTCTAGATCACCATCTACCGCCATTACCATATCAACTCCAGCATTAACAATAGCATTTTTACCATATTTAGAATAGCCTTTCCAATCGGTAAGTACAATACCGTCAAACCCGATTTTCGTTTTAAGGGTATCTGTAATTAGAGCTTTGTGTGCATGTAAAGGCATATCATTAAGGGTGTTGAAAGAAGCCATAATAGCCCCTACCCCCTCTTTAACGGCCTCTTGATAGGGTGGTAACAACCGTTTATTTATTTCATTAGAACTAACTGTTGTATTCCCGCCTTCAATGCCAAAATCCGTAGCGCCATCACCTATATAATGCTTTGCCGTAGCCATAACTGTCGTTCTATCTGAAAGGTTTCCCTGATGTCCACGAACGGACGCTTTAGCCATAGCCTGAGTGACTTCTGTGCTTTCTGAAAACGCTTCATAGACGCGCCCCCATTTTTCGTTATAAGGTATGGCCACACAGGGTGAAAACACCCAATTAAACCCTGTTGCTTGAGCCTCTATTGCCGTTATTTGTGCTGCCTTTTGTACCAAATCTGGGTTTCTTGTGGCTCCCAAACCAATATTATGAGGAAATATGGTAGCGCCTTTAAAGGTGTTCTGTCCATGAACAGCATCTACCCCAAAGAGGAGTGGAATTCCTAATCTGGTGGATAAGGCTTCTTTTTGTAAGGCTGTAAACTTTGCCTGCCAACCATAGGCGCCTTCGCCTGGTAAGGGGCCGTTTGTGTGAATTACAGATCCTATGTATTTAGTCCCTATATCGCCTTTTTGAATATCTGAAAAGTGCCTAACTTGAGTCATTTGTCCAATCTTCTCCTCTAAGGTCATTAATGCCAATAAAGAATCTACTCTATATGCAATCATGGCATCATGGCTCAGCTTTTTGGTCTCAACTTTTTGGCAGCACAAAACGATCCCAAAGCCAAAAACTAAGAACATTAAACGATATAATATGTTAAGCCTTTTCGCCATATTACTTTTTGATAGAGACTTTAATTTGATTAACATCCCCTGTTCTCTTAAACATCATAGTTGATGTTTTAAGATCTAAGCCTAAAGAATCAAAATCTATTTCTGTACCGTTGTTAAAAACAACCGATAGACCGTTTTTATCTGATAACGTGTAAATAATGGGAACTTGACAATAAGTAAAACAAAGCGATCCTGCAGCTAAATCAATTTGGATCTTTTCTCCCCCAATGGCCATGTAACTAAAAGATGCTGGCTCGTTTAAAAACTCTTTTGTTTGTAAAAGATATGGGCTAAACCTTATAGCTCCATTCTTTACAAATACACCTAATTCTCCAAACCTGCTCAACACATCTTCCTTAACCTGACCAGTCATTCCTGGTTGTTGTGCTCCTTTTGAAGCAGGAGTATGCGAATAAGGGTCTGTTGGAAAAGCTCCATATAATTTAGGCGATTTATGCACGCCAATTCCAGCGTTAATTTCATAATAATGATCTAATAACCTACCTATCACCTCATCAGATTCTCCTTTATTTATGGCTTGTAAACAATTTTCTTGTACAGCCAACAGAAGCTTTGAAACCATATGCCAATAAATAGAACCAAGGCCTTCATAACCAAAAAATGTTCCTGAACGTCCAGTAAATGACTTATGGTCAAATATTTCTTCAAAGACATTAAGTAAAAGTTTAGTGTCTTTTTCAACTAAATTCTTATAAGCATCAGGCAGTTTATTTAGGGCTTCTTTTAAGCTTTCTGCATTGTTAAAGCTACCATTAAAATGAAAATTCCCTAAAACATCTTTTTCAACAATATGGGCTGCTTGACCATCTTTTATTAGTTCCGCTAATAGTTTTGATTCCTCAACAAGTGTCTTTGGAATATTATTTTTCTTCTTAAATCGAGGCAAGTCTTTGTTCGGGTATAAAATATAACTGTATTGATCGTCTCTAAACAAGCTACTGCCTTTTAAACCATCTAATAACTCTAAAGCTTCTTTAGGAGACAAAAAGCCAGAACTTAAAACAGCGACTTGCCCTTCAAGCATTTCTGATAAATAAGAAATAGATATTTCTGCTTCGTTTTCAACCGTCATTAAATTGTAAGCGTGATACATATTGTCATGACGCTTATTTGCTTTTATACTGTGCTGCAAATATTTCTTGGTAACCTTTATAAATTCTATGATGTCTGCCTCGGAAATAGATGATTTTCTACTTGAAAAATCAGATTCATAAATAGCCTGTCTATATTGACTTCCTGCTTCTCCTAATCCGTCTAGTACTGATTTTCTATCCTTGTTACTTATAGGTCCAGAAAGAATTCCTTTGTGTTTATTTAAGGTTTCTAAAACAGCACCAAAAAATATCATAAGTTCTTCCGACAGCTCAATTTTTTCGATTTCCGATTTTGAAACAATCCCTTCAAAAAAGTTTAAAAAACGATTTAAATAGTAAAGTGTAACCATTGATACACCATTACCAACTAAAGCATTATTCGCATCGTTCCATTCTGGTCTTTGAGTATTAAGCCAAATACCGCCTTCAGGTATGAAATTGGAAACTTTTGCAAGAACGGTTGCTAATAATTTTTCAATAAAATTAACTCTATAGATCACATCGTTCTGATCTCTTAGCAACGCTCCATCTGCCCCAATATCATCTTTCAATCTATTGATTTTTGCATCTAATTTATGATCAAAATCTATGGTGTCTTTGGGGTTTTTGAGCGTATCTTGGTAAGACCTTATTTTATAGGGTACATTGGCATAAACAAATATGTTTTGTGAGAACATGGACTCTAAGCGGCCCGGGTAATAGTTCTCAATGAACTCTAAAAATTTTAAGAGATAAATAATCTGGTGATCGCCCCAATAACCGATGTAAGACCATGGATCATCTTCTTCAATAACCTCCCAGTCAAAACCGTCTTTGGTTACCCTGTAAGGATTGTATCCATCAAAAGTTGTCGCATTTAAAAATTTATAAATCATACCCTCAATAAATTCAGGGTAGGCATGCGCTAAAGCTTCCCAATTCTGAAAAATATCTCGCCAGTTTCCTTCATAATCCAAAATTTTGGAACCATCGATTTCACTTCGGGTATTGATAGAAAACTTATTCCAAGGCCTACTTGGATCGCCATGTCTTCTACTAAATTTTAGAGGTAGATACTCTAAACACAAGCGCTTAAAATCGTTATTGTCATCTTGATGTGCTATATCTTGAATGTACTCCAGTGAAAACGCTTCAGGTAAACGCGCCAAAAGCGTTTTCTTGTTCGCATACAAAGCCCTATTTGCTTTTTCTAAGTACTTCGTAAAATCGGCTTTTTCAATATTGTAGTTATCATCAAAAATACCACCACGCATAATATTAAATAGCGTGTTTGCAAAGTGCCTTGTATTTGTTAAAGGGTCTTGTGTAAGTTGTAACCCATCTGAAGCTCCAGTGAGTTCCACCAAATTTTTTGTACCCAAATCAATATCTTCGCGGAGCAGCTTTTCTAGGTTGTTTTCATTTTTTATCAATTCTGAAATATAGGTTACACCAGAAATTGACTGATTTACATTGGCAACAAACAACCACTTGGTATCACCAAAAGGTTCAAGATGCAGGTCTGTGGACACAAAATAAGCTCCCTTTTCTGCCTTAATATCTTCTTCTTGTACTACAGCATTTCCGTTTCTAAAGGCGTCCAACTGCAAAGAAGACACTAGATAAGTTGGGTTATTTATGCCTAGAGACCAAACAACATTAGATTTTAAAGCTTCACTTGGTTCCGCCTTATCTACTATAATGGCGCTAAGTGCATAAACCCCCAATCCTACATTTGATATAAGTTCATTTCTTTTATATGCATCAACAAGATTACTTCTGCTATTTTGTAAATCTGTGGTTACTCCGGAAGGAAGGATATTTTGTAAACCATCTAAAACAGTAACTTTGAGAGACTCATTATTGTTGTTAATAAGTGTCGCATTTTTCACAAAACCAAACTGATTACTGGAACTCCACTTGTACCTAAAAACCAGACCTAAATTGTGATTAATTTCTTCAAAAATGACTTTATTCCCGAAGGTGTTTTTATATAGATTTCTTTGGGTTTGATACTGACCCATTTGTCTGTTCGAAAAGGGTTCCCAAATTTTAATATCACCATCTACCTCCACTTGAAAAATAGTTTTGCTTCCGGTAATATCGGCCGACTCGGTTATCTTATCATCGGTGTAATAAGGAAATATTGAAGATTCACTATTCTTCCTACCTGCTGTTAACCCACCATTACTTGAAATAAACATCCAATGGTTTGAGTCGCTTACGATACTCATAAAAAATGGTCGCATCGCATCAGAATTAGAAATCTTATAGTACATCTCGTTATCAAAATGTACCAACTCACCTTGAACATTTAAAGTGTCTATCGGAGTTTTATTATTTTTACTTAGTATGGTTTGATTCATTTTTTTTGTTGTATTATCATTCAATCAACTAAAAGCCATGCATCATAATGGCTTCATGGTTTTCTCATATCAATATGTTACTAAATCGCGCTCAATCTGCTCTAAAGATTTTCCTTTGGTTTCTGGCAGTACTTTAAGCATAGAGAAAAAGCCTACCAAAGCAATAATTCCAAAGATGAAAAAGGTGAGCGCATTACCAAAATTTGAAAGCTCCCATGGAAAAAGCAATTGCACAAGCCAACTTATAAAGGAGTTAACAAATGCTATAACACCCACGGCAAACCCTCTATACTTATTTGGAAAAAGCTCTGAAAGTAAAACCCACATTACTGGACCCAATGAAAAAGCAAAACATGCCACAAAGCCCAATATGCCAGTTAAAACCAAGTAAGCATTTATACTGGTAGCTGCTTCCAAGATCGCCCCATCATTTCTGCTATAAACCTGATTCCCTAAAATTGATTTCATATCATTTTTAAAATCAATATCACTTTCATAGAGCTTATCATTAACAGCCATTAACTTAGATGCTTCCCCAAATTTTAATTGTTCTATATTGTCTTTAGAGAGCTGGTATGTCGCCTGTTTAAACCCATAAGCACATACCAATAAACTAATCGCTATACCCGCTGTGCCTATTAGCATTAATGGTCGTCTTCCCATTTTATCGATTAGATACATGGCCACTAACGTAAATACAACCGTAATACTACTCAAAAGAATTCCTGAAGCAAAAGCCGCATTGGTTCCAATACCAGTTTGCTTGAAAATAGAGGTTGCATAAAAGTAGATGGCATTAATTCCTGTAATTTGTTGAAGGATACCTACCAGCAAACCAACAATAAGCACAAATCTTAGTGCAGGTTTAAACAGATCCTTTATTTTTACTTTTTCTTGAGCTTGCCCGTCATTATGGTTTAAACTTGATAAAATAATACTAGATTCTGTTTCAGCCATTTCTTTACCATATATAGTGGAAAGTATACGTTTTGCTTCAGCATATCTTCTCTTTGTAAATAACCACCTTGGGCTTTTTGGAACAAAAAACAATAGGATAAAATACAGTAGGGCAGGAATCAATTCAACACCGAGCATCCACCTCCAAACATTTTCATCTGTAAATAGGGTATTATTTGCGGTGTTGTACTTATTAAAAAAGTAATTACTTAAAAAAGCAGCAAAAAAACCAAGCACAATATTTAATTGCTGAATGGAAACCAACTTTCCTCTATTCTCTGAAGTTGAAATTTCTGCAATGTAGGTAGGCGCAAGCACTAAGGCTGCTCCAAAAGCTAGCCCCCCGATCATTCTTGCTATAAAAAGCATTTCATAAGAATCTGCATAAGCCGATAGTAATGCAGAAATTGCATACAGAAAGGCCACTACAATAAGTATACGCTTGCGGCCAGTAATGTCGCTAAGTCTTCCAGAAAAAATCATAGCAATCATAGCAGCGAAAGAAGGTGAGCTTACCACCCAACCAGATTGTATATCACTCAAATTAAACTCGGGTCCAGCAAAAGTCATTACCCCAGATATTATGCCTGCATCGAATCCGAAAAGGAAACCTCCCAAGGATACTGTAAGCGCTATAAGTATGAGTTTTTTTGACATTGATATACTTTTGGTTAGCTATTCTAAAGCTCTTTTTTCAAAATTTCTATAATCTAAAAAGGATAAAAAGGCCGATAGTGAGAGTGATATCGACCCTTTTCAAATTAACTAAACAAGCTTATTGATACACTCTAATCCAGTCTATCTCCATAGTGTCTTGGGTAAAGTTAGGATCGATAGTTCCTCCTAAAGTACCTCCCATAGCCACATTCAATATCATAAACATATCGGCATTATATGGGATGTCTGAATTATTATCAAAGGAGAAAAAGAACTCACCATCAACAGACATTTTGATCGATTCTGCTGTCCACTCTACAGCATAATTATGGAACTCGGTTGTACTATTTGGCACTTCGGTTTCGCTAAAAATAGCGTCCCCTCCAGAATTTCCAGGAAAATGCAAAGCTCCTGATGTTTTACTTTTATCTTGACCTGTTTGCTCCATGATATCAATCTCTCCACAATTAGGCCAACCTACCTCAGGAAAGTTTGCACCTAACATCCATATTGCAGGCCATGTACCTTGAGCTGCTGGCAATTTAGCTCTACATTCTATTTTTCCATAGGTATATTCTTGTAAGCCTTCTGTTTTTATTCTAGCAGACGTATACCCACCATTTCCATCGGCAATGGCTGTTATTTTAAGAGTACCGTTATCTATTGAAACATTTTCAGCATTATTAGTATAGGTTTGTAATTCCTGGTTACCCCAGCCTCCAGCGCCAAGGTCGTAAGTCCAATTGGCTGCGTTAGGAGCACCATCAACATCAAACTCATCTGACCATACTAAAGTCTCAAACCCACCATCTGGTGATTCATTAGGGTTCTGTGTTTGGAACGTACAATACCATGCTAATCCCGGATCAACACCGTCCACCACTCTAACTTTTAAAGTACTACTGGTTACCGTAATGATTTCAAATAAACTGTTAATACAGTACCAGCTCATAAAACCATCATCCGATAATAAAATACTTGTACCTCGATACTCAGGATCTCTTGCATCTTCTGTCGCAACTGAAGATGATGGAATAAGCGCTACACTGCTTTCAATACCTAATGAGGGGGCCACATCACTACCATGACATGTATCTCCATCTACCCCTAAAGCTCCAGCTACAGTACCTGGTACATAAGCTTGCCCAACCACTTGTTGGAATGTTAAGTTACCTTCGGCATCCTGAGTGAACACTAACTCCGCATCATACATACATAATTTATCTGGGTGGAAAGGATCTGAGTTAAAAAATGTTGGGAAGGTGTGTGTTCCAAACCCAGCACCATCTTTAACATTAGTTCCTAGGGCAATGTTACTAGGTTTATCGGCCGCCCAATACCATGTTTTACTATTACCAGAGCCACCACTTAAAAGGTCTTTCGCTTCCTGATCTTCAAAATCACTTCTCACCGTTACGTTCATAGATGTACTGGATTGTACCCCTCCTGTACCGACGGCATTTACCACAACCGTATAGGTATTAACCCCAACACTCGTAAAACGGTGTGTTACTTTTCCGGTTTGATTGGTTTTGGTAAAACCATCACCAAAATCGAACTTATAGGCTAGTGCCCCACTGGATGTGGCTTCTATGTTAACTAAACCACTACCGTCTCCGTCTGCATCCGTACAGCCTTCGCATACTACCTCTGCAGTAAGTGCAATATTAGTTGGTATTTTAATATCTCCAAAGGTAGCATCGTCATCTTGACAGCTAAATAGAGCCATTACTAATACAAGAAAAAACCCTATGCTATATTTAAATTTATTTTTTTTCATAATTCAGTTTTTTTAGATTTTTACAAGCTTATATTGCCAATATACTCCGCTACCGGCATCAATGTGTACACTTATTGTATTACTATCAATAAACGTAACGTTATATACTACAGCATCGGGAGCTGTGTTAGGATCTGTAAGTTCTGCCCCGTTGACTGCTTTCGGCAAACCTACATAAGCACCTTTTCCATTCAGCGTAAAGGTTCCTGCAGCACCGTCATAAGTATAGGTTGCAGGGTTTGAACCATCATGAGGTGCAACAGGCGGTCCGCAAGAATCGCCTCCACCTTGCCAAGGCTCTGTCCAAGTGTCAGAACCTTGAACATTTTGGAATGAGCCATCTACTCCAAATACGTATAAGTCGTCATAGTAACAGGCTCTTCCTGTTACACAAGAGTCATCACAATTCCACCAACTTATATCTCCTACCGATGGGCCTACCCCAAGAGCTCCAGCCTCATTAGCCATTTGCCATGTTCCAGTTAACGGCGTAGATACAACTCCTGATCTTATTAATCTGAATTGCCAGAAAGTTCCTCCTCCCACATCAATATTAACACTAATGGTATCATTATCTAAAAACTCTAGATTATAAACGATAGAAGCAGGAGCGTCGCCAGGGCTGGTTAACTCACCTCCATTAAAGGCCTTAGGCAACCCAATAAAGGCTCCAACACCATTCAATGTTAAAGTACCTGCTCCCTCATCATATATATAAGTTGCTGGATTTGATCCGTCGTGCGGTGCCACTGGAGTTCCACAAGCATCTCCGCCGCCTTGCCAACCCTCAATCCAAGAATCTGCACCCAAATCATTTTGGAACGAACCATCATTACCAAAAATGTAAACATCGTCATAATAACACGCTCTAGCTGCTACACAATCTGCATCACAATTCCACCAACTGACATCTCCAACCGAAGGTCCTACCCCTAAAGAACCAGCTTCAGGAGCCATTACCCATTGACCAGGTAACCCAGTTGCTCCGCTTGATGGTATGGTTTGGTTAATATCATCAATGTAGAATGTCCAATTTGAGCTCCCATCTCCAACTGTTCCAAAATCAAAGAAGAAAACTAGCTTTTGATAAGACTGAGACTCATCGATATCAGAGAAATCAATGGTAACTTCTTCCCAAGCACTGTTGCCTGTAAGAGTTGCCTCTTTCTCTATAAATATCTGACCATCATCAAGGTTTTCTAGCTTTAACAATAATTTACCTCCTGCTCTCGGAGACCAAACTTTCATTTTCATTGCCTTCTTCAAGCTGAAATCTATTGGTGAAGACATAGTTATTACAGTTCCAGCCCATACTTCAGGCGCATCCTTAATAATTCTTGCAACTTTAGCTGATGCGTTGCCATTAGTATCAGGGTTATCTATCACAGCGCTCGAAGCACCACCAAAACTGCCCATTGCTGTCTCATCAAACAACTCAAAATCTATAGGAAAAACTACTGGAGCTGAAATCGTTACTGTTTGCTCCAACTCACTAGTTTCTGTGCCTCCACTTAAAGCAACTACCTTAATGTTATAATCGCCAACACCCGGATATTCGTTACTTACAGTACCATCCAACTCTAAAGGTGTTCCTTCCTCATCAGGGTTACTGGTATCAAAGAACACTAAAAAACTTGCAGCAAAATCGGCTGTCGCAGATACATTAAGCAAAAATGGGTTAGCGCCATCTATGGCCGTATTAATTTCAATATTCTCTGGTGCTCTAAACGATACATTAACCGTTTGTGTTCCAGTGGCGGACTTACCGTTAATTCCTGTAGCTTTTATTATCGCCTCATAAGTACCCTCGGCATACATGTGCTCGGCATATTCTCCAGGAGCTAGGGATTCTGAAGGTTCAGAACCGTCACCAAAGTCTACTACAAAACTGGATACACCATTGCCTGTAGGGGTTATTTGGGTAAGTCCCGTATTGTCTGGAATAACATTAACTCCTGCCGAAATATTGGTAGGTGCAGCCACATTATTCACAAAATCTACGTTTTCATCTTTATCACAACCAAAAACCAATAGTATGGCCACTAAACAAAAACTGCTTATATATTTTATTGTTTTCATAATCTCTCTTTTTTTTAATAATTCGGATTCTGTTCCCAATTTCCATTAGCAAACTGAATTTCTTCAATAGGTATAGGAAATACATTATGTTTTCCTTCAACGAAACCAGGAATCCTTGAACCATCACCTGTTCTTACTAAATCGAAAAACCGGTGTCCTTCACCCATAAGTTCTAAACGTCTTTCTTGGGCAATTGCACTTGTTAAATTCGTACCTGTATCTGTAATATCTTTTGAAGCATCGTCTACACCAAAAGCACGTCTTCTTACCCTATTTAAGTATTCTTGCGCTTTAGTGTCTCCTAAACCTCCGCTATTGTAAGCTTCTGCAGCCATAAGCAACACGTCTGCAAAGCGAATAGCTCTATAATTTCCAGGATTCGTTAAGTTTAAATCTCCTGCCGCCTGCTCGCTACGTTTTCTTGGAATGTATTTTCTATTAAAATAACCGGTATGTTCATAGCCTGTTCCAAATGTAGCACCTTCTTGAGCTGCCCATGCTTCAATATCTAAAATGGCGATATCTTTTCTTAAGTCATCATCATCAAATGCATTGTAAGATTCTTCAGTAGGCACATTAAAACTAAATCCAGAAGAAAATAATGGTCCTGTATAATTTCTAATACCGCTAAAACCAATCGCTACATTACCTTCACTACATTGTAAACACTCAAAACCAGCGCCCTCAATATCTGTGTATTGAATTTCGAAAACAGCCTCTATACCATTCTCACCTTCAGCTTCCCAAAGCATTTCATAATCTTCTACTAAATCATAGGGGCCCATTTCTATTAAATTGTCAAAAGCGGCCGTTGCTTCGGCATACTTCTTTTGAAATAGATATGCTTTTCCTAAAAGTGCTTGAGCAGACCCTTTAGTTGCTCTTCCAACCTGAGGTGCCACGTATGTTAAATTTGAAACCGCATAGCTAAGATCGGCTTCTATGAGCGCATAAACATCTGCAACCGGAGCACGAGGTACTGATGTCTCGTCTCCAATTTGAAAACGTGTTTCTTTTAAAGGTACAGGACCAAACCATTTGACCAACTCAAAATAATAGTATGCTCTTAAAAATCTTGCTTCAGCAATTAAAGCGGCTCTACCTTCAAAGTCTGTTTTATCTTGAAACTCAAGAATAAAATTTGTTCTACTTACACCGGCGTACATCCAATTCCAGATATCTCTTAAGTTATCATTAACAGGAGTATGTACCATGTCGTCTATCTGCTGCCACCCGATAACGTCGGTAGCACTTTCTCCGCCACAAAGGGTGTTATCTGATGCTATTTCACCAAGAATGGCATTTGCATAAGACGATTGTAACAAATCGTAAGCCCCTACTAGAGCGTCATAATAATCTGACTCTGAATTAAAGTAGTTTTCTGAGTCAATATTGTATACTTGAACATCTTCTAAGTAAGCATCGCCACAAGAATGAGTTCCAAACGCAACTAGTGCAACAACTAAAGCTTTTGTTATTTTGTTTATATATTTTTTCATCTTGTATATAGTTTTAGATTGATAGGTTTACACCAAGAATAAATTGTCTTGCTACAGGGTAGAATCCATAATCTATACCACCTCCAAGTGCATCTCCACTTGTTGCAGCTGGATCGTAACCATTGTATTTAGTTAACGTAAACGGGTTGTTTACTAATCCGTATATACGTAACTTATTTATACCAATTTTTTCAATCACATCATCGGCTAAAGAATACCCTAACTGCATATTTTGAACTCTTAAGAATGAAGAATCTTCCACAAAGAAATCTGAAAATAGCCTGTTGGTTGTTCCTGCATTGGTTACTCTTGGCACAGAATTACTAGTACCCGGACCCGTCCATCTATCTAAGTATAATTTTAATCGGTTTACGTTAGGTTGATCACGCTCATAGTTTCTTACCGTCTCTTTACCTAATTCTGCATATAAATAGGCTCCGAAATCCCAATTTTTGTAGTCAAAAGTTAGATTAAGTCCCATAATATAATCTGGTTGAGGTTTTCCTATTTTTGTTCTATCGGCATCTGTGATTTCTCCATCGTTATTTATATCTACAAATCGAATATCACCAGGAGAAGCTTCACCTGCTTGGGCTGATCCATCAACCTCTGCTTGAGTTTGAAATAAACCATTTGTTTTATACCCAAGAAAGTATCCAACAGGTTGTCCTGGTTCTAATACAGATATTGGCGGTTGACCAACACTAAACTCACCTCCTCTTGAGGGAATGTTATCTCTTACTTCGATAACCTCTCCTTTAATTTTAGTCACATTATAGTTTACAGCGAAGGATGCTTTTTCGTTAATTTGACTTTTATAACCAATAGCCAATTCAATACCAGTATTTCTGGTAGTACCTGCATTAACAGTTGGTAAACCAGCACCTGGAGCAAAACCTCCAAGAATCCCCGACACGGGGAAATTTTCTATTAGTAAATTCTCTCTGTCCTCAACGAAATAATCTGCAACTATAGTTAGCTTATTATCGAACATGTTTAAGTCTAAACCAACATCAAACTTTTTAGCTGTTTCCCATTGCGCATCTGGATTAGGTATTCTACCACTTGCTCTACCATTTGTAATGCTGCCGTCAAGAACGTAAGTTGCTTCTCCATTAAGTAGAGCTCTATAAAGATCGGCCCCAGTGTTATTACCCAAGGTACCATAACTTGCTCTTAATTTAAGAAAATCAATGGTGTTAGAATCTTCTAAAAAAGGTTCGTCTGAAATTTTCCACCCTGCCGTTACCGAGGAGAAATAATCGATTCTATTTTCTGGAGAAAAATCAGAGGATCCATCTCGACGAATCATTCCGGAAAATAAATATTTGCCTTTGTAGTCGTATTGTACTCTGGCAAAATATGATGATAATCTACTATCGTAAACAAAGGAATTAGCATTTTTTGTTTCGTTAATACCGTCTGCTAATTGTAGTTCTGCAAATTCCCACGAATTATTAGGAACGTCGAAACCTGTACCACTTATGTTATCTCCCCACTCTCTGATAGCACTGGTACCAAGGGTAAACGTGGTATTATGATCTTCAGCAAATGTTTTTTGATACGTTGCAAAGGTTTCCCATGTATACGAGTTGTTTGTATTTCTATATTGATTAACACTACTACGGGGATTATTAAACACTTTACCTGAACCATACTCTACTATTGGGCTAAAAGTTTTGCCTTTATCGTTATAGGACCTAACACCGATACGCGATGTAATGGCTAAACCTTCAATAGGTTTGTAAACTAATTGAAAGGTGCCTTCAATCGCATTGCCTGTATAATCATTATAAGTGTTAGCTATCTGCGATAACGGATTAATAACTTCATTACCTAAAAACCCTGAAGTATCTTCCTCATCTATTGCGTAAGTAGGTGCATAATTAAGCGCATTAAATAAAGGCGTACCTAGTGCATTTTCACCAATAGTTTGTCGGTTTTGATTGAAATAGTTTGCGGAGGTTGTGAACTTAAGTTTTTTGCCAATATCGAAATCTAGTTTGAGTTTCACGTTCGCTCTTCTAAAATTGGATTTTTCTGGCGCTACAATACCTCTTTGATCGATGTAACCGGCACTTACATAATAGGTGCTAGTTTCGCCACCGCCAGAAGCGCTAATGTTGTGATTCATTATGGGAGCTGTACTAAATGCCTCATCTTGCCAATTAGTCCCTACTCCTAAGCCACTTACATCTGGATAAGGCAAAGCTTCACCATTGGCAGCATGACTTTCGTTAATTAACAAAGCATACTCTGTAGCGTTTAAATACGGTAATTCGCGCGACGTTTGTTGAACACCAGTAAAACCATTGTAGTTAATTCTTAAACCTGCATTTCTTTTACCGCTTTTTGTGGTGACTAATACTACCCCATTTGCACCCTCAATCCCATAAATGGCAGCTTGCGCATCCTTTAGAATTGAGAACGACTCAATATCACTTGGATTAATCGTGTTTAACTCCCCCTTATAACCATCAATGATTACCAAAGGTCCATTATCACCATTAGAACTTACACCTCTAATCAGAATATTAAACCCTCCACCAGGAGAGCCTGATGGTGCAGACACCGCAACCCCAGCCGAGGTACCTTGTAAGGCTTGCGCCGCATCTACGGGTTTTAAATCGTCAATAGTTTTGGAATCTACAACGGATACTGCCCCTGTAACATCCTTTTTTTTCTGTGAACCATAACCAATTACGACAACTTCATCAAGTTGTGCTAAGTCTTCTTGCAATTGGATAATTAGTTCTTCACTGCCCGTGATTGTTATTTCCTTTGTTACATATCCTATATAACTGATGGAAATTGTTGACCCCATTTCAACCTCTGTTAATGTAAAGTTACCATCAAAGTCTGTTGTTGTACCTTTGCTAGTCCCTACTACAATAATATTAGCCCCAGGAATTGGAAACTGTGTTTCGTCCTGTACTACTCCACTAATGTCCACAGTCTGGGCACTGGAGTATGCTATAAAGAATAAGGTTAAAATTTTAAATAGCGTGTGTCTCATAAATTGTTAGTTTTTGTTTCTAGTAAAACTATTAAATGATACTATTGATTTGATAAATTACACCTCGACAAAAAACATACATCGTAAAAAAATATGTATTTTTTTATTAAAACCTCAATAATAATGTGGTTTTACCAATAAATGTAAGACTTTAGAAATCTTTCAAAACCAAGCTATTATAAGTAGATGTTGTGGCTCTGTATAGGTAAAAAAAGGAAATGTTGTGTTCTTATATTTCCAAAATATAATCTGTTAAGCTCGATTCATGCTTTAAATTCATTTTTTTTCGCAATCTATAACGCTTAACTTCAACACTTCGAGGTGATATATTTAACAAAGGGGCTATTTCTTTGGATGATAAATTTAGTCTTAGGTATGCACAAAGCCTTAAGTCGTTTGAAGTTAACTCTGGGTGCAATGATTTAATCTTTTTTAGAAAGTCTTTATCGGCATTATTAAATGCTTCCTCAAAGACATGCCAGTCGTCGGTATTATTTAAGTTTCTATCAATAACTTTAATAACTTGCTTAATACTTTTTCCAGTATTATCAGCATTTAGTAATTCCTTTTTAATAGTGTTTAAAAATTCATTCTTTTTAATTAAACTCATCGTCGATATACCCAGCTCACGGTTTTTGTTTTCTATGTCTTGCCTTAATTTTTCATTATTAAAACGCATGAGTTGTTGCTTATTCTCTAACTCCTTTAATTCTAATTTTTGCTGAGACTGTTCTAGCAGTTTCTCTCTTTGCTTTCTGTAGTAGCGTTTGTAAACATTATGCATAAACCAAGAAAACAAAAGGACTATACCAATGTAAAGGCCGATCATTTTATTCGACAAGTACCATGGCCTTTCAATACTAAACGCGTACTCTAGCGTGTTATTTGTGATCTTATTACCAACTCGAGCTCTTACTTTAAAAGTATAGTCACCATAACTTAAATTCTTAAATGACGTTGAGGCACTGGTAGACCATTCGCTCCATTCAGGATAGTTTCCTTCTAATTTAAATTGATATTCTGTATCAATGTACTTGTCAAACTCCGCAACACTATAATTAAACTGAATATTACTCTCATTGTTTTTAAAATTACCATTTTCAAGCATATTAATGGCATGAGGGGTTGTGCCAACTTTTTGCTTTGTTATAGAATTAAAGGTTATTTTATAGTCTTTATTAGGCAACTTATCCAGATCGACAATGGTATATCCCGCTGACGTGCCAACTAAATATTTTTGTTCTTTTAAATAAGCAATATTTTCATAGCCTGTTAAACCACGTGGCAACGACTGAGAAAGCGAAATATTGTTGACCTTTGGTACATCACTTAATTTACCAGGAGATAGATAGTTTAAATTATTCTTGGAAAAAGCCCAAAGGGTATTGGTTTTATGTGAATAAATAAGCTTTCCTGAAGTATACTCTTCATTCTTAAATAATCTGCTTAACAAAGAGTCTTTTACAAAAGTATTGTTAACTTCATTATACTTATGTACCCCATCCTTGTATGCAAACAATAAATTGTCTTTATATTTTACTAGACTTGAATTCAACTCTTTTTCTATGCCAGGAAACTTGTCAATACCCACTGCCCTGGTAAAATCATTATCTAGTTTTATTCTAAAAACTCCTTTATATTCATGACTTACGAAAATGTGATTGTTATAAATTTCAAAATAGCGACTTGATAAATCAAAACCTTGAATCTTATTTCTCAAAACCCATCTGCCTCCAAGCTTTACTAATACGTAAAGTCCGTTACAGTTACCTTGAATTAACAGGTTAGGGTTTTCTGGTAAAGGTTTAATATCCCAGGTACAATGTTGAATATCATTAATTTTTTGAGAATTTACCCCGTTAACTACAGAGGTACCTGTATCATGTCCACAAAACAAGGTATTATTAATTTCTACCAAATTCCAAACAACTTCTTGAATACCCTCGACAATTCGAAACTCGTCATCACTTCCCACCGGTTTATAGAACAAGCCCTGATTAGTGCCTAAATAGAGGTAATCATTAAAAACCGCTGATGTATAAACAGTACCTATCCTACCGTTCTCATCTGTATAAATACTAAAAGGAGATTCGATATTTATGCAATTAATTCCATTTTCAAGAGCTAACCATATATTGTTTTCTTCATCTTCAAAGACCCCATGCACGGTATTGTTACTTAATCCATGAATAACATCAATAGTATAATCTATTTCCCCTGTTGACGTTAAATGAACAATGCCATTAGATCTAGTTCCTAAAATAAAGCTGTCATCTTTTAATTTAATACTTCTAAAAACACTAATTTCTAAAAGTTGTTTATTAGCTGGAATGTCCCACCTGTTTAATATATTTTTCTCTAAAACATAAAACCCATTGTTTTCAGTTTCAATTAGTAATGAACCGTTCCTCTTAAATATATTTACTAATCTATTATTTAATATTACTTCATGGTTTGAAATTAACTTCGCCTCTCCATTTTCAATTTTATAAACCCCCTCATTTATTTTTTGAAAATATATGCTCTCATCTACTTTAAATATTTTGTAGATTATAGTATTCGAATCAATAGTATTGTAACTTTTGTCTGTTTTATTGAAAATATAAATTTTCTTTAAGGATTGAAATAGGATATAATCTTCAAGACTAACTATGTTCCAAAAGTTTTCCTCATCCTCAAACTCTATGTTTAATTTTGTTGATAGAGAGGTATAATGAAGTGTTCCAAACTGGTTTTTTTCCCAATAACCAAACTCACTATTACTTCCAGTATATATTAAATCGTCAATAACGCTAACAGAGCGGATGATGGTTTCATTAGGTGAATTATATAAGGTCCAACGCGCACCATTATACTCTAATAAACCTTTATTATTAGCAACATATATGTTTCTATCTTTAGACTGAGAAACACACCAATTTTGCGTTTCGGCACCATAATCTTTTGCAGAAAATACTTTAATGGGGGGTTGCTCTTGCCCATAAATATTGCACAGATACAACATTACACATAGCCTAAATAGGCATGCCTTAATTAGCTTCACGTTTGTAGTTTTTTAGTTGTAGTGTTACTAAGATAATGAAAATAAGGGCTAGCAAAGCCATTGTATAGTTTTTGTATGGGTTAAAAAATCGTCATAAATTCTCTATACATAAAGAAAAAGCCATCTAATTAGATGGCTTTTTTACGAATATAGTATTGTACTTCGTTTAGTTCATTCGTTTAACCCTACCACCAAAAACATTACTTTCATTAACAGTTTCAGGATTACCGTAAATATAAACGTCGCCACCAGCTCTCATTTTTATATCCACCATTTTAGTAGCATTAACATAGGCCTCTCCAGCAGCATTAATAGATACTTCTGCATTTTCGGACTCTAGGTTTTCTCCTTTAAATTTACCTCCGGTGAATAAGGAGATTTTTTGCTTTTTAGACTGGCCTTCAACCTCGATAATACCACCTGTTACAGCCTTCGAAGTGGTATAAGTAACATTAACAGGAACGTTAATGGTGGCACCTTCTTGGGCATATAATTCTATTTCAAATTGCTTAATGGGCTCCTTAGTTATAACCGATGACCCTTCGTTAGCATCAATAATGTCAATTGTCGTATAAAACAATTTAACATGGGTGTTGGCGCCATCATAAGATTCGTCGAGATCCATTTTTATTTTAAGCTTTCCATTTTTATTAACAAAAACCACTTTACTCGCATTGTCTCCGCTAGCAACTGCTCTATTTTGATCTGACTTTATGAGTTCTACATTTAATAAATCGTAAACCTTTAACTCTTTAAACTCTCCAACGCTTCGTTGCATAGACTCTTGCGAAAAACCTACGAACGCACAAAAAAGAATGCCAAAATAAACTACTATTTTCATGATACTTATGTTTCTATTCTTAGCTAAGATTATCAATAATTGTTCCATTATAAGACTGTAGTTCTATGTTTTATTTATCTTCAAATTTACCTATTAAATTAAAGTCAAGATGCTTTTTAACAAGGTCGGTGTTTTTAACTTTAACAACAACCTCATCGCCAAGCTGATACATAACTTTAGTATTTCGACCTACCATGGCATATAAATCTTGATCGAAAGCATAGTGATCGTCTTTCATATCTCTTACACTAACCATGCCTTCGCATTTATTCGAAATAATTTCTACGTAAATACCCCAATCGGTAACGCCCGAAATAACTCCTACAAATTCTTGATCTTTATGATCTTCCATAAAGCGTATTTGCATATACTTAATAGAATCGCGTTCTGCTTTAGTAGCCAACATTTCCATAGAGCTTGAATGCTGACATTTTTCTTCATAATCTGCCTCATTAGCCGATTTTCCATCATCTAAGTACTGTTGTAGCAAACGGTGCGCCATGACATCTGGATATCGACGAATTGGTGAGGTAAAATGGCTATAATAGTCGAATGCTAAACCGTAATGTCCAATATTATGAGTTGTGTATTCTGCTTTACTCATACTCCTAATGGCAAGTGTGTCTACGAGATTTTGTTCCTTTTTACCAACCACGTCCTTTAATAAATTATTTAAAGAGGCTGTAGTGCTCTTTCTGTCTTTAAAATTAAGCTTATAACCAAACCGGCCTACTACATTTTGTAATGCCGCTAATTTACTGTCGTCCGGCTCATCGTGCACACGATACACAAATGTTTTTTTTGGGTTTTGTTTCCCTATAAACTCAGATACTTTTCGGTTGGCAAGAAGCATAAATTCCTCAATAAGCTTATTAGCATCTTTACTTGTTTTAAAAAATACGCCCTCAGGGTTGTTATCTTTATCTAAATTGAATTTTACTTCCACTTTATCAAAAGAAATAGCTCCATTCCTCATACGTTGTCCTCGCATAATTTTAGCTAACTCGTCCAACTTTAAAATCGCATCTGCTAATTCTTGATGAGTTTGATATGCTTTTCCAGTTAAAGATACTGCTGCAGGAATGGTTGTAGTTTTAGACTCTATAATTGCTTGCGCTTCTTCATAAGCAAATCGAGCATCGCTGTAGGTAACGGTTCTTCCAAACCATTCCTTTTTAATTTCAGCTTTATCATTTATTTGAAATACAGCCGAAAAGGTGTATTTTTCCTCATTAGGACGTAAAGAACAGGCGTTATTGGATAGCACTTCTGGCAACATTGGCACAACCCTATCTACTAAATATACCGAGGTTGCACGGTCGTAAGCTTCGTCATCAAGAACAGTGCCTTCTTTCAAATAATGCGACACATCGGCAATGTGAATACCTATTTCGTATAACCCGTTTTCTAGCACTTTAAAAGATAAAGCATCGTCAAAATCTTTAGCGTCTTTGGGGTCTATGGTAAAAGTTAAATCTTTACGCATATCCCTGCGTTTTGCTATTTCTTCTTTAGTAATAGCGGTGTCTAATTGATTAGCAAATTGTTCTACTTCGTAAGGAAACTCGTGTGTTAAGCCGTATTCAGCTAATATGGCATGAATCTCGGTGTTATGCTCTCCAGGTTTTCCTAGTATTTGTATCACCTTTCCATAGGGAGAATCGGCTTTTTCAGGCCAATCTTCTAGAGAAACCAATACTTTATCACCATCTTCTGCCTTAAGTGTTTTATTGATTGGTACAAAAATATCTTTGTACATCTTATTACTGTCTGGAACAACAAAGGCATAATTACTGTTTTTTTGAATTTGAATAACACCTACATATTCTGACTTTGCTCGCTTTATAATACTAGTGATTTCGCCTTCTATTTTACCGCGTTTTCGTCTTTTATAGACATAAAACTCTACCTCATCGCCGTTTAAGGCTTTATTTATGTTATTCGAGGCTATAAACACATCGTCATCAAAATCTTCGCATATAATGTATCCGCTACCCTTAGCAGACACATCTAAAATACCAACATGATACTCGGTATTAATAATGGCTTTAAACTTACCTCGGTCTACCTGTTGAATTTCTTGCTTAGCAGCGAGTTTAGCAAGTGTTTTTATAATTTGGTTTCTGCTACTGGCATCGTTAACGCCCAATTTAGCGGCTATTTGTTTATAATTAAAGGCTTGGTTTCTATCTTTTTTTAAAATACTTAGAATAGTATTTGTTAGGTTGGAAATTCCTTTTTTTCTGGACTTTCCTTTTCTTTTTTTACTCATGTAATTTTGTAATCATTTCAATATCCTAAGATACAGGAAATTGTGTTAATCAATAATGGTGTTTAAAGGAGAAGACTCATTATTGTTTTAAACAAAACTACAACTTTAATATGAAACCTATATTTCTTTATGATTAATTTATGGAAAAGACCACATTATTGTGAGCCTTGACCTATATAAGTTGATATCTAATCTATCACTATTTTCTTAGCAGATTTACCTTCATTAGTCACCACCTCAATAAAATAAACGCCGCTTGATAATTGACTAACATCTATTTTTGATGAATTTACTGAATATAAATATTGGCTTTGGATGTTGTAGATGTTTACTTGTTTTAATTCTAAATCTTTGTTTAAGTTGATGTTTAAAATATCCTTTACAGGATTTGGGTAATATGAAAAATAATCTCTTTCGAAACTTTTTGTTGATAATAATATTGCTGATAAATCATATACACGAGCATGACCAGAAGAAAGACCATTATCATCATTGTTTGGAGCTCCTATAACTACAACCTTTCCATCTGCAGACAAACTAACACTTGTACCTGAAAAATCTTCTGCTGCTTCACCATCTATATCATTGCCTATTTGTGTCCAAACATCATTTATGTTTTTATAAAGACGTACATGCCCAGAAGCAGTACCATTGCCATTATTAAATGGTGAGCCTATAGCAACAATACTTCCGTCTGATGAGAGTTCTAGACTTAATCCAAAATTATAATTTGCTGCTTCCCCATCTATATCATCACCTATTTGTGTCCATGCATTATTAATATATTTATAAACGCGCACATGTCCAGTATCAGAACCCTCTTCTGTTCCATCATTAAAAGGAGCTCCAATGGCTACAATATTTCCGTCTGAAGATAAACTTAAACTAAATCCAGATGCATCATATTCTGCTTCACCTGTAATATCATTGCCTTTTTGAGTCCAAATGCCATTTATGTTTTCAAAAATATAAACACGTCCTCCTGTTAAGGTATTATCTGAGGGTACACCTACAGCTATAATGGTTCCATTTGAAGATAAGCTTACATTTTGCGCACCTATAGTAAGAGATTGTTCAGTTATATCTTCAGTTAATTTAACCCAATTATTATTTATATTTTCATAAACAATTAAACTATCAATAGCTACAATATTTCCATTTGCTGATAAACTAATGCTTTCTCCAAAATTATTAATAATTGGTTCATATATATCGCTCCCTATTTGTGTCCAATTACCATTATTAAATTCAAAAACTCGAACATAACCAGAATTAAATCCGTTAATTCCATCATGTCTTGGAGCACCAATAGCTACAATGTTTCCGTTTGAAGACATACTTACAGAAGAACCTGATAAATCATGATTAGCTTCTCCAATTATATCATCACCTTTTTGGATCCAATTTCCATTAATATTTTCGTAAATACGTACACTTCCTTTTGCGGAGTCGTATCTAGGAGCGCCAATAGCTAGAATAGTTCCATCTGAAGATAGACTTACACTTTCTCCTAAATTGTCACCCGAAATACCAATATCACCATCAATATCATTTCCTATTTGAGTCCATGTATCGTTTATATTTTCAAACACTCTTATATGACCAGAATTTAGGCCATTCCCAGAATTTCTTGTGGCGCCAATTACTATAGTATTACCATCAGAAGATAGACTTACACTTTCACCAGAATAATCTTGTTTTCCCTCTCCATTAATATCCAATCCAACACTATTCCAAAAAACACCATTATATCTATATACCCTAACAAGACCTGATCTGTAATTATTTGTACTACTCGTTGGCGCACCAATGGCTATAACACTACCATCAGAAGATAAACTAACACTATGTCCTAATCGAATATCTCCTATTTGGGCATCAATATCATTTCCTATTTGAGTCCATGAATTACCAATATTCTCATAAACACGTACATGTCCACTTGAATTTATAGAACCATTGTTATATACAGCTCCTATAGCAACAATACTGCCGTTCGATGATAAGTCTATACTAAAACCTGATTGGTCTCTATTTGCTTCTCCATCAATATCATTTCCTACTTGCGTCCATGTACCAGCTATGTTTTCATAAATACGTGTAAGCCCTGTTCTTAAGTTATTTCCATTAAAACTATGTGGCGCACCAATAGCTAATATATTTCCATCATCAGATAAGCTTAAACTAAATCTAAACCATTCGTTACCTTCACTTTCAATAGTACTTCCTACTTGAGTCCAAATACCAGATATGTTTTTATAAATACTAACATTTTGAGCATTTTGAGCGCCTATTGCTACAATGCTTCCATCTGAGGATAAATTTACACTAAAACCAAATTCATCTCCTGCAGCTGCTCCATTTATATCATTTCCTATTTGCACCCAATTATCATTTATATTTTGGTATATCTTTACATAACCTGAACTTTCTAAATTATTAAAATTTCCTGGCGCTCCAACAGCTACAATACTCCCATCTGAGGATAAACTCACACTTTCTCCTAAATTATCTTGTGATACGTCACCACTAATATCATTTCCTATTTGAATCCAAGTCCCATTTATATTTTTGTAAACACGCAATTGACCTGAGTTGTTTCCATTTATATCGTCATTATTTGGTGTTCCAGCAGCTACTATAGTACCATCTGAAGACATAGCAACACTTTTACCGAAAAGATTGTCTACGTAACTATCTTTTCCGTCAATATCTTGACCTATTTGCGTTTGTCCAATTAGAAAAAACGGACATAATATTAAAATCAATAATTGCTTCATAAACTTATTTTTTAATCAATTATAATCTTCTTAGCAGATTTCCCTTCATTAGTAACCACCTCAATAAAATAAAAACCACTTGATAAATTGCTTACATCTATTTTTGATGATTTTACGGAATACAAATATTGACTTTGCAGATTATAAATATTAACCTGTTTTAGTTCTAAGCCTTTATTTATATTAATATTTAAAAAATCTTTTACGGGATTCGGATAGTATGAAAAATAATCTTTTTCAAAACTTTGTGTTGATAAAACTGCGCTTAAATTATATACACGAACATGACCGGAATCTATGGCATTGCCATCATTTCCAGGAGCTCCTATAGCTACAATACTGCCATCTGAAGATAAGCTTACACTGCTCCCTGATAAATCTCCTTCAGCTTCTCCATTTATACTTGTACCTACTTGTGTCCAAACGTTAGATATGTTTCTATAAATCTTTACATGACCCGTTGTAGCTCCATTACTGTCAATTCCTGCAGCTCCAATAGCAATAATACTGCCATCTGACGATAAACTTACACTTCTTCCAAAAAAATCTCCTGTTATAGCATCATTTATATCTGTACCTATCTGTGTCCAAACATTAGATATATTTTTGTATACCTTAACATAACCAGAATCACCTCCATTTACATCGCTAAAAGGCGCACTTATAGCAACAACATTTCCATTGGATGATAAACTCAATCCGAATCCAAAACGTTCATTAGCTGATTCTCCTTCAATATCATTCCCTATTTGAGTCCAAGTACCTGAAATATTTTCAAAAATACGTACATAGGCTGATGATGTCGGGTTTCCATTATTGAACTCAGAACTAACAGCAACTACATTTCCATTTGAAGCTAGACTTAATCTTATTCCAAAACGATCTCCTGCTCCTTTTCCTGGAATATTATTACCAATTTGAATCCAAGAACCTAATACATTCTCAAAAACACGTACATGACCAGAAGATGAACCATTATCATCATTTTGTGCAGCTCCAATAGCAACAATATTGCCATCAGAGGATAAACCTACACTGTATCCAAATAAATCTCCACGGGCTTGACCATCAATATCTTCACCTATTTGGGTCCAAATTCCTGATACATTCTCAAAAACTCTTGTATGTCCGGAACTTATTCCATTGCCATCATTTCTTACCGCTCCTATTGCAACTACATTTCCATCAGGTGATAAATCTATACTATATCCAGATTCATCTAGTCTCGCTTCACCGTCAATATCATCTCCTATTTGGGTCCAAATTCCCGATACATTTTCTAACACACGAACATGACCAGCTCTTTCTTCACTGCCATTATTTAATCTTGCGCCTATAGCAACGATATTACCATCGGCTGATAAAGAAACGCTTTGACCCGATGAGCCACCTATAGGTTCACCACCATCTATATCGCTACCTACCTGTGTCCAAACATCTGATACATTCTTATAAATTCTAACGTGACCTGAATTAAATCCATTTCCGTCATTTAAAAATGCGCCTATGGCAACCATACTTCCATCGGCGGATAAACTTACCGCTTCACCAGATTGATCCCCTGCTGCTTCTCCATCAATATCACTACCAATTTGAACCCATGAATCATTTATATTTTTATAGATTCTTACATGACCTGAATTTGATCCATTACCATCATTCAATATTGCTCCTATTGCAACAATACCACCATCGGAAGATAAACTTACACTTGACCCAAAAAAATCTCCTTCTGCTTCTCCATCAATATCACTACCTACTTGAACCCATGAATCATTTACATTTTTATAAACTCGTACATGGCCAGAATCTAAACCATTACCGTTATTAAAATAAGCCCCTATAGCCACTATATTCCCATTAGAGGATAAACTAACATTTCTACCTGAGTTATCACCTACTCCTTCTCCATCGATATCGTTACCTATTTGAACCCATGAATCGTTTATATTTTTATAGATTCTTACATGACCTGAATTTGATCCATTACCATCATTGCTCGGAGCTCCAATAGCCACAATACCACCATCAGAAGATAAACATACAGTCCAACCTGATAAATCATCAACAGCTTCACCATCAATATCACTACCCACTTGAACCCATGAATCATTGATATTCTTATAGATTCTTGCATGACCTGAGTTTTCTCCATTACCATCATTAAAATATGCCCCCACAGCCACTATATCTCCATTAGAGGATAAACTTAAACTTACACCGAAACCATCCCCGGCCGACTCCCCATCTATATCATTCCCCACTTGAACCCATGAATCATTTATATTTTTATAAACTCTTATATGGCCTGAATTCGATCCATTACCATTATTAGAAGATGCTCCTATAGCAACTACATTACCATCAGATGATAAACTTACTTCACTGAAATTATCCCCTCTAGCTTCACCATCAATATCACTACCTACTTGAACCCATGAATCATTGATATTCTTATAGATTCTTACATGACCTGAATTTAAACCATTACCATCATTGTTTGGAGCTCCTATAGCAACAACACTTCCATCAGCAGAAAAACTTATAGATCTACCTGAATTATCGCCTGCAATCGTTAATTCTCCATCTATATCATCACCTATTTGGATTTGACTGAATAATAGTAATGGACATAAAATAAAGAAGTAAACTTGTTTCATAATAAAGGTTAATTGTTTAAAATACAATTTAATACATAATTAATACCAAACTGTCCTGTCCAATACTGTATAACATAAACTAAGACGAGTTAGCTTTTTATAGTTATCCACATTATATACTACATATATATTTTCTTTTAAAAATTTTAAAAATAAAATTATAGTTATTATAGTGTGTTAATATGTGGCATAACTTTTTTCTAGTTTATTTTGAAATGTATCTTATTGAAAATTGTTGATAGGAAATAAACAGCTTTTTAAAACTTAACTTATTTATTTTAAAGCTCTAGTAAAATACTATTAACAATTGTTAGAAAACGCTATTAACAAGAATTTTTAATAAATAGTCATGTTAACATGGCTTAAAACTATACCTTTTAATGCTTATAACTTAACCAAAAATTTACATTAAGTTATTTGTATGTTACCTAAATGTTACTGATTGAAAAAATAAATGAATTCTCCTAGTTTAAATTTTATAAACTAATGAACAGTTATTAACAAGTAATTAATACCAACATTCACAATGTTTATAATTGTTACCTTTGTACTTCTTTAAATTATAAAAACGTTATGACAATTTCTATTGGGAATGACCATGCAGGAACCGATTATAAATTTGCTATTAAAGAACTCCTAGAGTCTAAAGGTTTTACTGTTAATAATTATGGTACCGATGCCAATGATAGTGTAGATTATGCAGATTTTGTACATCCAGTAGCAAAGGATGTTGAAAATGGTAATTCTACCTATGGTATTTTAATTTGTGGCAGTGCCAATGGTGTGGCAATGACCGCTAATAAACATCAAAAAATTAGGGCCGGTTTATGCTGGAATAAAGAAATTGTACACCTTATTAGAAGTCATAATAACGCTAATATTTTGTGTATTCCCGCTAGGTTTACAGCTATTAAGCAAGCGCTCGAGATGGTTGAGGTATTTTTAAACACTGAGTTTGAGGGGGGAAGACATCAAAACCGTATCGATAAAATTCCTTTATCTTGTTAAATGGGACAGCATCATGGGCATAACCACGCACATGATCATTCCGATTTAAAGGGTCGGAATCTTGTTATATCTATTTTATTAAATATTGGTATTACCGTAGCACAGGTTATTGGTGGTTTGGTATCTGGCAGTTTGGCTTTATTAAGTGATGCCTTGCATAATTTTAGTGATGTTTTATCACTAATAATTAGCTATGTTGCCAATCGATTAACCAAAAAGAAAGCTTCAACAAAAAAAACGTTTGGTTATAAACGCGCCGAAATTCTAGCGGCTTTTATTAATGCGGCTTCACTAATGATTGTAGCTATTTTATTAATAATTGAAGCGTTTAAAAGATTTAGAAATCCCGAAGTTATCGAATCTAATTTAGTTATTTGGTTATCTCTTATTGCTATTTTAGGCAATGGTTTTAGCGTGTTGTTACTAAAGAAAGACTCTAAAGCTAACATGAATATGAAAAGTGCTTATTTGCACTTGTTAACAGATATGATGGCTAGTGTGGCGGTATTAATTGGTGGTTTGCTCATGAAATACTATCAGTTATATTGGGTGGATAGTTTACTTACTTTGGCTATTGCTATTTATTTAATCTGGATGGGTTTTGATTTGTTGAAGAATTCTACTAGAGTACTCATGCTTTTTACACCAGATTCTATTCCTATAGATACTATTGTTAACGAGATAAATGCTTTTAAGAGTATAAAAAATGTGCACCATGTTCATGTTTGGCAGTTAAACGAAGATGAAATTCATCTGGAGGCTCATATCGATTTTCATGAAGATATTACCTTGTCTCAATTTGATGTTATTTTACACGATATTGAAGATTTGGTTTTTAATAAATACGATATCAATCATGTAAATATTCAACCAGAATATGGTAAAGATGATGTTAAAGATGTGATTGTACAGGATTAAGTTAAATCGATATGTTAAGTATTAAGATAAAATCGTACGATGAATTATCCAAAGCTCATTTATATGCGTTATTGCAATTGCGTAGTGAGGTGTTTGTGGTAGAGCAGGATTGTGTCTATCAAGATATTGATGGAAAAGACCAAGATGCTCTACATATACTCGGTTTTAAGGCAGATAAGTTGGTTGCTTATACGCGAATTTTTAAACCTGGTTTGTATTTTGAAGAAGCTAGTATTGGTCGGGTTGTGGTGGCCAAAGAGGAACGTAAGCATAGTTACGGTTATGATATTATGAAAGCGTCAATAAATGCTATAGAAACTTATTATAATCAAAAAACTATAAAGATTTCGGCACAGTGTTATTTACAAAAATTTTATACTAACTGCGGATTCGAGGCCGTGGGAGCATCTTATCTGGAAGATGGTATTCCACATATAGCAATGTTAAGACAGTAAATAAATTTTTAACGTTTTAGCGCAAAATAACCTCTTAATACTTGGCCCGTATTTAAAACTACTTCGTACCAGTAACTGTCTGTATTCATTGGGAGGCCTCTATAAGTCCCATCCCATTTTGGAGTGTCTCCAGGTAAAAACTTTAATAATTTTCCATGACGGTTAAAAATACTCACATTATTAATCGTTTTTGAACTATCCAAAATTTCCCAGGTATCATTAAAACCATCATTATTTGGCGTAAAATACTTCGGAATGTAATATGGATTATCGGTAATTAAAACATTGAAATTAGATTCATTGCGATAACAATTCTCTTCATTATATATGTATATGGTTTGTGAAGCGCTAATGATATCTCCAATATTTAATCTATTACCATTAGCGCCAGATTGTGTATAATACTGCCCATTTACAATTGGGGGAAGTGTATAACTTACACCAATAAAATCGTCTAAAGAATCTACAGGGACTTGAGCATCACAAGCTTCATTTGATGCGGTATAATTATTAAAAGTACTAGGAATCCAAGTACTGTGATCGGCATTAGGATTATCTACCACCACACAGTTTAAATTAGGATTGTTTGAAAAGTTTATATCGATAATATTACTGTTATTACCATTGTTAAGAATAAGTTGGCATAGTTGATTGTTGCTTGCATTTAAGGTAGTTAAACCAGTATTTTTACTTAAATCTAATGTATTTACTAGGTTATTTTGAACCAGTAGTACTTTTAAATTGCCATTATTAGTTAAGTTAAGACTAGCTATTTGGTTTTGTTCACATGATAAATATGAGAGGTTTGAATTGCTGGTAACATTTAAGCTTGATAAGGCATTATTTCCACATTGAAACCTACTTAAAAAGGTGTTTTTTGAAACATCTATAGCGTTTAGGTTATTGTTTTCACAAGCTAAATCAACCAAGTTAGTGTTATTGGATACGTCTAGCTGGGTTATCATGTTATTTTCGCAACGTAAAGCTGTTAATGCCGTGTTTTGGCTAATATTTAAAGTACTAATTTGGTTACTAAAACACCACAGGATTTTTAAATTTGAAAGTTGTGCTAGGTTGATAGTTGTTAGCATATTTACCGAACAATCAAGGTTTGTTAGGGCTTTAAAATCCTGAATACCTGTTAAATCCTGAATACCCTTACCTTTAATATCTAAATTGGTAACATTAGCAATATTGGTGGTTGGTACTTGATTATCGAGAGGGGGTGTATCTAATCCTAAATCGATTAGTGCTTGTTCAAAATTATTGTCTGGAATAGCTGTGTTTTGGCCAATACTTGTTAAGCAGAAAAAAAGGGTAACAATACAACACCAAGTTTTAAACATAGTTGATTAATTAGCATCGTCTTCTGCTGTGTGGGTTATTAATATTTCAACCCGTCTATCAAATTTAGGATCACCGCCTAAAGGAAATTTTCTACGCATTCCTAAATGACGCATACGCCTTTTATCAATGCCCTTTTTCGCAAAATAATCGTACACATATTTTGCCCTAGCTTCAGAAAGGTTTCTCTTTTTTGTTTTTCTATCTACAGCATCTCTGGTATATTGTGTACAGCATACATGGCCTTGAATGGTGAAGTAGATATCTTTTCTTTCAACTAAAGCGTTAGCTATGTCGTTAAGGGTTTGTTTAGATGATGGTGTTACGGTAGCATAGCCTGTTTTAAATAAAATATTTTTAAAAACAATTTTATCTCCCTTCTTACTATCATTAATTAATTCTACAACACCTTTTTCTTCAGGTTCAACTTTTTTGGGTGTTTCAGGCTTTGGTTTAGGCGGCCTAGGTTTTACTATAATTTCCACCTTTCTATTCAAACCACGTATTTTTAAAATATCATCTTCTTCTTCAACAATAATTAACAGAATTTCTCCTTTTCCATCTACATTGTTTATTAAACTTTCGCTTATTTCATTATTAGAAAAAATAGCTTTTATAGCATCAGCACGTTGTTGAGAGAGTCTTAAATTATAGGAATCGGCTCCCCGATCATCACAAAAGCCAAATATGGAAATAGATTCAATATCGACATCGGTTAATTTTGAAATAAATAATAATAAACGATTAACCTCTGTACTAGGAACTTCATATTTATCGGTCTCAAAATAAACCTCATGAGTTAGTTCATTTTGAGATAACAGCGTTGTAGACTGAAGCACAATTAATATTGTTACTATTAATTTAGTCATAGTAGGGAATAGAAAACGATATAAATATAATATTTTCTACTTAAATTTTAACGACATACCTACATATGTAAATATTTCATGGATAAAGAGAATCGTTCTTAGCACTTTCAATATAAAAATCCGATAAAATACGCTACTCTTTATTCTAAATAGCTTTGGTAGCTTGTTGGTTTGGCTAGTATTTCCATAGATTTTTTAATAGCAGGATCATGAATTTTGTAGTACTCATACAAACCTTCTCTATATACATATCTTTTTACGATATCTTCGGTTAAAAGGCTTAATAAAAAGTCTTTGTTTTCATCGATAACTAAAGTTTTGGATGTGTTTAAGTTAGTAATTAAGGTATTATAATCTTTAGATATATTGTCATTTAACTCTTCCTTTTTTGAAGTCTCAAAAGCCTTTTTAAGTGCTTTTTCCGTTTCTGTTTCAAATGAAAAATTATGAGTTATTAAATAATCTTTAAAGTTTTTAAAATCATTAGCCGATAACGATAAGCTATTTATATCATCATAGGTATGGTTGTAGTAATATTGAGTTGCAAAGTCAAATATTAAATCGCTGTCTACGATAGCTTTAGTAATCGTTGAGTTTTTTGGAGCTCCTATAATTTCGTCCGGAAATATACCTCCGCCATCAAATACTTGCCTACCATTTTTGGTTTTAAAAGCGTTGTAATTCTCTTGCTTTACTCTTACGGCTTCCCCTTTTTCATTACGGTTCCAATAATCTAAAGATTGAATACATCGTCCAGATGGGGTAAAATACCTTGAAATAGTAATTTTTACTTGAGTGCCGTAGGTTAAAGGTTTAGGGCGCTGTACTAAACCTTTTCCAAAGCTTCTAGAGCCTACAATAACAGCTCTGTCAAGGTCTTGAAGTGCTCCAGATACAATTTCACTTGCAGAGGCGCTAGAACCATCAATTAAAACAACCAAAGGCATGTTTGCATCAATAGGTTCGTTTTTGGTGATATATGTTCTATTGTATTTTTTTACTTTTGATTTGGTTGTGGCTACCAATTCGTTCTTTGGTACAAACAAGTTAACTATTTTAATAGCTTCGTTAACCAGTCCTCCAGGATTACCTCTTAAATCTAAAATCATTTTTTCGGCACCTTGGGCTTTTAAGTCTCTTAGAGCATAATTAGTTTCTACATAGGCTTTTCTACTAAATTGGCTTAAAACAATATAGCCGGTATTACTATTAATCATAGAAAAATGCGGAACTGCTTTTATTTCAACTTCTGCTCGTTTAATACGAGTTGTAGCTGTTTTACCTTGTCGTTTATAGGTAATCTCAACGTCAGAGCCCGGTGTACCTTTTAGTAAATCTCCAGCATTGTCATTATAATTTGAGACTTGAATATTTCCTATTTGAATAATTTCGTCACCAGCCTTTAAACCTGCTTTATCTGCAGGATAATCCTTATAGGGTTCTATAACAATTAGCTTATCGAGCAGGGTTTTAATTTTCGCGCCTATTCCCGTATAATCGCCAGTATTATTAATTCTTGCCGCTTCTACATCTTGCTCATTCATAAAGTTAGTGTATGGATCTAGGTCTGATAGCATACTTTTTATGGCGGTATCCATTAAATCACCAGGGTTAGTATCATCAACATAGTTCATGTTGAGTTCTTTAAATAAGGTGGTAAAGATTTCAATTTGCTTTGCTATTTCAAAAAAATCCTTTTTGAAGGCCGTAGTAGTAAAAAACACCACGCCAATCAAAACAGGAACAAGCACCTTCTTTTTTAGTAATAATTTCATGTAATCAGTTCTTATTTAGATATCTTTTTAGAGAATTTATCAAATAATAAATTCATTTTTTTTTCAACTTCTTGATACGATGGTTGGTCTTTACCAATGTACAAAATCATTAGGGCGTACTGTGTTGAAATATTGTTAAAATAGCGGGACTTATTCAATCTGTAAGATTCTCTCAATAAACGCTTTATACGATTTCTGTCTACGGCAGTTTTAAAGTTTCGTTTACTAACAGACACGCCTGTTTTGGCGAAAATAGATTCTTCAAAGCTAGCTGGTAGGTATACCAATCGTAAAGGAAAAACAGATATAGACTGACCTTCTGAAAACATTTGATCAATTAGCTTTTTACTTTTCAGTTTTTCTTTTTTCGAATAGGTGTAAAACATAAGTAGCTCTCTTGTTACAAAAGTAGCAATTACAATTAAAAGACTGCCCAGTATGAGGACCTCATGATAAAAATCATATTTAAAAAGCGACATTCGGAGTAATTTTAGCCCTTAGAACCAATCAAGATAAAGGATGGGAAATTTAAAAATAACCTCACTAAACACTAAAAAGGACCGAGAAAACTACGTGCATCATTTATTAAATGATATTAAAGCACTAGACATGCTAATAGATAAAGGCTTAATAGATGATGGTCCTCTAAGAATAGGAGCAGAGCAAGAGTTTTGCATGGTAAATGAAGATTTTTTTCCTGAAAGCAAATCTCTAGAAATATTGGAGGATATTAATGATAGTCATTTTACCACAGAGATAGGAAATTATAATTTGGAACTTAATTTAGATACTTTTGAGCTAGGTAATGAGTGTTTTTCAAAACTGCATAAACAACTAGAATCTTTATTAAACAAGGCCAAAACTGTAGCCGAAAAGAAAGGTATTAAAATTGTGCTTACTGGAATATTACCATCTTTATCTGTAAGTAATGTAGATGAGAGTAGTATGACGAATAAGGAACGTTATACCGTTTTAAATGATGCCATTAAAAAGAGCCGCAGAAAGAGTTTTGATATTCATATAAAGGGTGTTGATGAGCTTAATTTATTACATGATTCTGTAATGCTCGAGGGGTGTAATACAAGTTTTCAAATGCATTTACAATTAAACCCTAATGGTTTTGTCGACAATTACAATTGGGCGCAAGCTATCGCAGGTCCTATTTTAAGTGCTTGTACAAACTCACCACTTCTGTTTGGAAAAGAGCTTTGGAGTGAAACAAGAATAGCCTTATTTACCCAAAGCGTCGATACCAGAGCCAATTCATATTTACTTAATGAAAAGCAGTCTAGGGTGAGTTTTGGAAGGGATTGGCAGAGAGGTACAATAACCGATATTTTTAAGGATAATATTACGCGTTTTAGAAGTTTTTTAACAACCGATTTTGTTCTTGATAGTGTGAAAATGATTGAGAATGGCGAAACACCCAGGTTAAGGGCTTTGCAACTTCACAACGGAACTGTTTACCCTTGGAATAGGGTATGTTATGGTGTTTTAAATGATAAACCAACCTTAAGAATTGAAAATAGATATATCCCTTCTGGGCCTACGACTGTTGACGAAATTGCCAATATGATGTTTTGGGTAGGTGTTATGTTAGGTAAGCCTAAGAAGTATGATAATATCCATGAGCAATGGGATTTTAAGGATGTAAAAAATAACTTTTTTAGCGCCGCACGATATGGAATGGCTACTCAGTTTTATTGGAACGGAAAGTATGTGTCTAGTCATCAATTAATTATTGATGAGCTTTTACCAATGGCTTATAAAGGGCTTTATAGGTATGGGGTGTCTCCTAAGGACGCCGAGTACTATTTAAAGATTATTATCAATAGGGTAAGGGGGCATAATGGTTCGGAATGGATGGTTAGAAACTATAGGGACCTTCAAAAAACACATCATCGTTTTGAGGCTATGCAAATGTTAACAGCAAAAATGTATGAGAAGCAAGAAAAGGGATATCCTGTTTCGGCCTGGGGTACAGTGCATCATTCTGATGAGTCTTTTTTTAGTAAAGGCAAGCTAGTAAAGCATATTATGAGTTCAGATATTTTTTCCGTAGGGAAAAAAGATAGTGTCGATTTGGTTATTAATATTATGAAATGGAAAAATATTCATCATATGCCAGTTATAAATAGCGATAGAGAATTACTAGGACTAATAAGTTCAACTGATGTAGATGCCTACTTAGCCCAAGACAAAGTTCCTCATAATAGCGTTTCAAAGCTTATGCAGACAAGTATTGTGACTATAGATCAATATGACTCGGTTAAAAATGCAAAAGACCTTATGCAGAAGCATAATTTTAGAAGTTTGCCTGTTGTTAAAAATAATAAGTTGGTGGGATTAATAACTAGTAACGATTTTGATTAATAATGCATGATACATGATTGATGTATATAGTAAGGCCTTAGATAAGTATACAAAAGTTAACCGAGTAATAGGTAGGGTAGAAGGGTTACAACCTGGACCCACAGTTGTTTTTTTTGCTGGTATTCATGGTAACGAAACCTCGGGGGTATTTGCTATTAAGAGTTGTTTACAGTCTCTAACAAAAGACCATGTTCGTGGTGTAGTATATGGTATTTCAGGAAATTTAAGAGCACTAAAAAAGCATCAACGATATATTAACGAAGATTTAAACAGGCTTTGGACCAAACCGCATATAGATATTATAAAGTCAAAAACGGTTTTAAACCCGGATGAAGCAGAGTTATTAGAACTTCTTGAAGTGCTCAATGATATTTTAAAGAACGAGGTTGCGCCTTTTTATTTTATTGACTTACATACAACCTCCAGCAGAACATTACCATTTATTACTATTAATGATGCTCTTATTAATAGAAAGTTTTCTCAGGAGTTTCCTGTGCCAATTGTTTTAGGTATTGAAGAGTATTTAAGTGGACCTTTATTAAGCTATATTAATGAATTAGGGTATGTTTCTTTAGGGTTTGAATCTGGGCAACACGACGAATTAAATGCTATTACATATCATGAGGCATTTGTGTATCTATCACTAAAAAAATCTGGTGTTTTAGATGAGCAGTCGTCCTTAGATTTTTCATATTATCACAATCTGCTTTTTCTTGCAACATCTGGTTCTAAAGCAGTTTTTGAGGTGGTATACTTGCACAGCCTTAAAAATGAAGATGCTTTTAGTATGTTAAATGGGTTTGATAGTTTTCAACCTATAAAAAAAGGTATTCCTTTAGCCATACATAATAATAAGGAGTTAAAAGCACCCACTACAGGTAGTATTTTTATGCCATTATATCAGAAGAGGGGCTCCGAAGGCTTTTTTATAATTAAACCTATTAAACCCTTTTTTTTAAGATTATCAGCTCTACTGAGAAAGGTAAGGTTTGATGGTGTTTTAGTATTATTACCGGGGGTGTCTTGGGCTAATAAAAAGGAGGGAATACTTCAAGTAAACCTAAATATTGCTCATTTTTTTGCTAAATCTTTTTTTCATTTATTAGGCTATAGAAGTCGTCATATAACAGAAACACATTTAAGATTGAACAACAGAGAGCGTGTAGCCAAGTCTAAGCTTTATAAGAAAGAAGCTTGGTATTAGTTTATTAGCTATTTAGGAAATAGTAAAACAAGACCTGTTCTAAAACCCCATTCTGCAGTATTACCGTTACCGTAGGGTATTCTGGGACCTAGAATGAACTGAGTCATTTGTTTTCCTAAGGTGAATACTTTTGAAGCTATAAGATGCAAATACCCTGAGGAGGTATTGTTGTTCCAATTATGGGTGAGTTCAGTATTAAGTGCTAAAGCATAACCTCCTGCAAAGTTTTTTGCAAGAAACGGTTGGAAGAATGTAGCATTAACCGCAGCTCTTTCGTTACTGCCTGTTAAAGACCAAATATGATTTATAAGGCCACCAAAAGTTAAGGTCCCAGTCTGTTTTAGGGCTACTGCGGTGGGACCAACACCAAATTTTTCAGTACCTAGCAATTGGTCTGTTGCAGTTGGTACTAGTAAAACAGGGCCTGCTCCCCAGATTACTCCTCTTGATGTTGGTGCTTTGGGCGAAAAAAATCCACTTACTACAGCATCACTTATTCCAAATTGATTACCACTATTACCGAAAACGTCATTCTGGGAAATAACAGGTAAAATAATTCTACTTACTAAATTCCAGTTTTCACTAATACTTATGGGGATAACGGGCTGAATATTTAGGGTCATTCTTGATCCATCACTAGAGCCTACACCAAAATCAAAATTGAATTGAAAGGGGACACTAACTAAACTTGCTATAGGGTTTTGTAGTTGTTTCGCTAAGGCATCAGCCTCAGCGATTGGCGCGACCGAATTATTGGTGTTATCGGGTATTTGTGCATATATTAAGCCGTGTATAGTAAATATGCATAAAAGTAAACTTAACGTTTTCATTTTTTTATGGTTTTTGATAAACAACCTGGCCTTCTTTTATGGTAGTATTCACCAAGATATTTTTTATGTTTTCTTCCGAAACTTTTAGCGGATTTTTATCAAGTATAACCATATCTGCTAATTTACCGGCTTCTAAAGTTCCTTTAGTTTGCTCTTCAAAATGTTGATAGGCAGACCATACGGTTATACCTTTTAAGGCTTCATAAGGTGTTAGTTTTTCATGAGCGCCTATAACCTGTCCTGATCGTGATTTACGTTCAACAGAGATACCCACCATGCGCATTAAATTTGGCAATGCTACTGGAGCGTCGGTATGAATAGTTACTTTAAGACCTTTATTTATAGCGGTTCTCATTGGGCTTATTTTGTTTCCAAGGCTATCTCCAATAATCTGCTTATGCCAATCGCCCCAATAAAAGGTATGCAAAGGAAAAAAAGATCCGATAATATTTAGTTCTTTAAAGGCATCTAATTGATCTTCTCTAATATATTGACCATGTACCAAAACATTGCGTCTATTACTATTTCCGTATTTTTTGGCAATAGGTGTCATGGTTCTTATCATTTGATCCATCGCCGCATCACCGTTGGCATGTGTAAGTATTTGCCAGTTATTTTTAAAACCCGTTTCATAAATGCTTTGTACAACACTATCATTAGGTATGGCGGGGTAGCCGGCGTAGTCTTTGCTCGTCCCTTCTGGTGGAATAAGATAAGGTTGTGTTCTCCAAGCTGTTCGCCCTTGAGGAGAACCATCTAATGTTAATTTCATACCTCCAATTCTGTAGTGATTTGTATATGATGTCCCATACCATTTAGAGTCCATGAACTGGTCAGTAAATAAATAATCTATATAACTTACAACGTCTAATTTGATTTTACCTTGCTCGGCTGCATTTGCTAATATGTTATGGTTTTGCATGGCTCGGCCTTCTTGAGCTGTAGTATAACCATAAGAGAGCGCCAAATCCTGGCCAGCCTTAAAGAAAATATCCTCGGCCTCATTAGATGCGGGATGTATAACTTTTAACATATGTGGAATAGCTGCAAGTTCTTCTAAAACCCCGTTAGGTTCGTTACCGTTTTCTCTTCTTATAATACCGCCCTCAGGATCTTTGGTGCTTGCATTATAACCAATTTCATCTAAGCCTTTAGAATTTACAACGGCAAAATGTCCAGATATGTGTATCAGCATAATGGGATGTTCTGTGGTTACCTTATCTAAATCATGCTTGGTGGGAAATCTTTTGTCTTCGAGTACAGAATCATCGAATCCCATACCAAATATCCAACCAGTTAGGCTTCTGTTTTCAGGTGTGTTCCATGTTTTTAATATTTCTATTAACGACTCAATATTGTTAGCTTCGGCATCTGGAGGTGGTAATATTTGAGCTCCAATAGCTTGTGCAGAAAATGCGGCAAAATGGGCGTGTCCATCAATAAAACCAGGTAGAAGAGTCTGTCCATTTAGATCAGTCATTTTATGTCCTGGCCCAGCAACCTCCATGGCTTTATTCGAAGCACCGACAAACTCAATTTTTCCTGCCCGTTCAACCAGCGCTTCCTTGTACTCTGGAGTGTCGCCAACCATGGTTAAAATATCGCCACCGTAATACACGGTAGCAACACTTTTAGTAGTGTTTTTGGAATCTTTACAAGATACTATGAGTAAAGCTAATAGTAGTATAATTGTGGCATGCCTAGTCATTCTTCCTTGAGTTTTTCAGTTAGAAGTCAGTAAGTTATAAAAAAATATGTTCTTATAGCTGACACAGATATGTTTTGTAAAGCATAGTTGATATGCTTATAAAAAATGAAGTGCGGAGAATACGAGTAGGTGCTTTATTTTACATTGTTTACTCTGTTAATATCTGCCATCCTACTACTAGGGTCTATTTCTACTGATTTTACAGGCTTAGAAACTTTAAAACTATAAGTAGGGTAGGACCAAGCCCAATCCTTTATTACTGTGGCTGAGGTTGGTTTTTCTCCCCGCATCATTTGTAAAGGAATATAAAAATTTTCAGTGGTGTTATCGGTATAAGTAATTGATAGGTCTATAGGCATTGGCATTAAACCAATTCTTTCTAAAGTTATAGAGTCCCCTTCAATAGACTTTACACCATAATCTATGGTGTTGATGGTGCGTGTCCAATCATTTAAGTACCAATCTAATTCGAGGTTTGAAACTTTTTCGGCAATTCTTATAAAATCGGTGGGAGTGGGGTGTTTAAAAGCCCATTCGTTAAAATAAGATTTAATGGTTTTTTTAAGGTTATTATTTCCAATTACATAACCAAGTTGATTTAAGAAGATATAACCTTTGTAATAAGCAGATATTGCCGAAGAACGATTAAAATTAAATCTATCGGCATGTGTTGTTTGTGGTTGCTCGGTTCCAGATTCAACATAGTAATTATAAACATCGTAAACACGCCGTGTAGGTTTACTAAAAGGCTTATTAAAGATTTTGCTTTCTGCTAGTTCTCCAAAATACTCTGTAAAGCCTTCATCCATCCAGTAATTGGTAAGTTCATTTGTTGCTAGCAAAAATTGAAACCAAGAATGTGCCATTTCGTGGGCTGTAACTCCAAATAGACCATCAAATTCACCTTCTCCAACTATTAAAGTACACATGCCGTACTCCATACCACCATCACCACCTTGAATAATAGAGTATTGTTTATACGGGTATTGCCCAATATTTTGGCTATAAAATTCCATTAGTTTTTGCGCATAAGGTTGCAGTTTTTTCCAGTTATCGAGCTTTTCTTGCGGCATGGTGCGCTTATACAAGAAATGAAGTAAAGGACCATTAGGAACCTGCAAAGTATCATGATTGTATTCTGGGTCGGCTGCCCAAGTAAAATCATGTACATTTGGAGCCACAAAGTGCCAAGTAAGTTTGTCTTGGGTAGTTGGTGTAATTGCACCAGTTTCGTAGCCATGACCTATTCTATTAGGGTTTTGCAAGTAACCAGTACCTCCAAGGGTGTAATTTTTATCAATTGAAATCTTAACGTCAAAATCCCCCCAAACACCATGAAATTCACGACCAATATAAGGGTCTGTATGCCATCCTTCAAAATCGTATTCAGCTAGTTTAGGATACCACTGCGCCATGGATAAAGCAACTCCTTCTTTATTGTTTCTTCCCGATCTTCTAATTTGTAATGGTACTTGTGCATCAAAATCCATTTGAAAAGTAACTTTTTCTCCTGGTTGTATTGGTTTTGCTAGAGCTACCTCTAAAACAGTACCTACGGTTTCATAGTTTAAATTTGTATCATTTTGTTTTAAAGATATGACGTTTATATACCCAATTTCATCTGGTTTTAGTTGGCTAATTCTATTACCAACTCTTGGGTCTGGATCTTCTATGGTTCGAGACCTTACGTCCATTTCACTTCCTGGTTGAAAGGCATTGAAGTAAAGATGATAAAACACCTTGTTAAGTACGTCGGGCGAATTATTGGTATACACCAAAGTTTGTTTGCCTTTATACTGGTAGGTGTTCACATCCATATCAATATCCATGGTATAGTCTACGTGCTGTTGCCAATAGGTCGACTTTGAAGTTTGCGACGTACCTGTAGCTTTAACATTTTTAGAACTACTACAGGATATGAATAATGAAACAAGAAGAACATAGATAAATATACGATTCATAGATACTTAATTTAAAATAAGCTTGTCTAGACTTATAACTAAACAAGCTTATAAATTTAATATATGTAATTACTTCGCAGCCGATAATTTGGCGGCCATAATTAAGGCATTATAAGCATTTACCATTTTTGAAGATTTTGATAAATCTGCAAATGGACGAACATCTTCAGAGTCTCCGCCCACAATAACTTGTCTTTTAATAGCTAAACCAGAATCCATTATAATTTGCTTTACTTGGGCAGCTGTTAGGTTTGGGTAGTAGGAGCGTATAAGAGCTGCAACGCCAGCTACAGCAGGGGCAGCCATAGAGGTGCCTCCTTTGGTATCATATTCGCTCTCTGGGGTTGTAGAGTACACACTAGCACCAGGCGCAAAAACATCAACATTTTGCTTGCCATAATTAGAGAAACTAGCCACCATATTTGAACCATATTTTGGAGCTAATGCTCCAACACGTATGTAGGTGTCTGATATTTCTTCACCATCAATATTATCATCAGGGAAATTAGGTTCAATATCAATGTTTGCACTGTCATTTCCAGCGGCATGTACAAATAGTACATCTTTTTCAGCAGCATAGGTTATAGCCTCACGCACCCAATCACTATGTGGAGAATAACTTTTTCCAAAACTCCCATTGATTATTTTAGCACCGTTATCTACGGCATAGCGTATAGCAAGTGCAACATCTTTGTCGTATTCATCGCCATTAGGGACCGTTCTAACACTCATAATTTCAACGTTGTTAGCAACGCCATTAGCTCCTAAACCATTGTTACGCTCGGCAGCAATAATACCAGCAACATGCGTGCCATGACTTTCACTTTTCTTAACAGGTTTAACGTTGCCGTCTCCATAATATTTGGTAGACATATCGTCAGGGTCATCGCCAGTAACCCGGCCTTTAAGGTCTTTGTTTAAATTGGAGTTTAATCGATTATTAATACTCTCAAGGCTATTGCTAATTTCCTTTAAGGCGTCTTGCATACTGTCCAGATCATTGCTGAACATATATTGTGCTATTTGAACCGACCTGCCCAAAACCTCATCTTCAGTTTTAATGGCATTAACTTCTTCCTTAGAATAATCTTTTTTTCCGAGGTGATTAGCTATAGCTTCATCTGCATTTTTTACCTGCTCATAAATTTGATCGTATTGGGTTTTTCTGCCCAACCATTTTTCGTATTCTTCTTCATATTCTGCTTTGGCTCTAGCATAGTCTGGATTTGAAGTGTCTCCTTTTACTAAAATCCTTACCAATTCTAATTGTTCATCGTAACCAGCACCCAAGAAATTCCAACCATGCACATCGTCTACATACCCGTTTTTATCATCATCAATACCGTTATTTGGTATTTCTCCTTTGTTGGTCCAAATAACATTTTTTAAATCTTCATGATCAATATCAATACCTGAATCTAGAACAGCCACCAAAACTTTTTCGCCTTTTTTCTTTTTAATGAGTTCAGCATAAGCTTTGTCGACACTCATCCCTGGAATGGTATCTTTCACTAAGTCTAGGTGTCCCCAATTATGCTTTTCTGCTTCTGTTAATTCTGAAACTTTTAAAGGCGATGTATCAATATTTTCTACAGGAGTTGATAATATATCTGCGGTACCACCACATCCAGAAATTAAAATAGTTAATAATGCTGATGCTGTTATTGATTTAAATGATTTCATGCGTATCAATTGATTTTATCATGTTTATTATAAAATGTCGTTTGCCGTAATTATACTTTTTAGTCTTACCCCTTTTTCTGTTTGTTTTACAGTAATAATTTCATTGTGAGCATCGTGCTCTAGAAACAAATGGATTTGCTCATTAGCTGCCATATTTAAAAATGTTTCCTTTTCTTTTAAGGTTAATAATGGTCTAGTATCATAGCCCATAATATAAGGGAGAGGTAAGTGTCCTGCCGTTGGTAATAAGTCGGCCATAAAAGCTATGGTTTTTCCTTTATGTTTAATTAAGGGAATCATTTGCTTATCGGTATGGCCATTTGCAAAGAAAATATCAAAGCCTAATTCGGAGTTTTTGAGTGTATCTCCAGTGGGAATGTTAACAAACTTTAACTGTCCGCTTTCTTCTATAGGAAGTATATTTTCTTTTAAAAAAGAGGCCACCTCCCTTTTATTAGGGTTTGTTGCCCATTCCCAATGGTCCTCATTGCTCCAGTAATACGCATTTTTAAAGGCTGGTTCGTAACCCGTTTTGTCTTTGTTCCGTTGAATGCTACCTCCACAATGATCAAAATGCAAATGAGTTAAAAATACGTCGGTAATGTCATCTCTATGAAAACCATATTTTTTCAATGAATCATCCAAATTATCATTACCCCAAAGGTGATAATAACCAAAAAACTTATCGGATTGTTTATTGCCCATCCCATTATCAATTAAAATAAGCCTGTTACCATCTTCAATTAGTAAACATCGCATACTTATTTCAATCATATTATTGGAATCGGATGGGTTGGTACGTTCCCATAATGACTTGGGTACCACGCCAAACATGGCGCCACCATCAAGTTTTAAATTTCCTGCGCTAACGGGGTATAAATTCATAGAATTGTAAAATTAAGAAATCTGTTTAGATTCCTTGAATTTGTTAAGAATATATTTAGATATTTATGTTTTAAACGTTTTCCAAAATCAAAGATTGTCGAGATTTCTTTTATTGATGATGACATGAGTAATAAAAGGACCAACTAATCTTTCAACTAGACTAGAGTTAAACCATTTGTTAGAGGCGTTAGGAGGGTAGTTCTTTGTTTATAGAAAACATTTTTATGCTCATGTTAGAAGAAACTCATCGATAAACAGAATACACTAAAATGGTCATGAATACTAGAAGTAGGATCTTGTATGTTTTGTGCTGAAAAACACTATGAAAAGCCCTAAAAACACTCTTAAAGAGCTTTAAAGACTAGCATTTTTCGTTTTTATAAGAAGCTAAAAGTTAGATAGTATTTTTTATAAACTTAAAACAAAATATTATAAGTTGAAATCGATGGATTTAGTTAAATTAGTGATTTTTATTATTCATATAGCTATATGTTAGAACTAGCAGGTATTATTATTTTAGGAATATTAGCCCAATGGGTAGCATGGAAGTTTAAAATACCAGCTATTCTGCCACTTATTTTAATTGGCCTTTTAGTTGGACCAATTGCTTCTGAGTATTTTAGTGAGGACGGCTCTAAGTGGATGGAGCCTGTTTGGAATGGAAAGAAGGGTTTTTTTCCTGGTGAGGGTTTATATTATTTTGTGTCTTTAGCCATAAGTATTATCTTATTTGAAGGAGGACTTACACTTAAGCGTTCTGAAATTAAATCGTTGGGTCCAGTAATATCAAAACTAATTACCTTAGGAACAACGATAACTTTTTTTGGGGCTGGAATCTTAGCACGGGTTATTTTTAATTTAAGTTGGGAGCTCTCTTTTTTGTTTTCGGGTTTGGTTATTGTAACAGGGCCAACTGTAATTACACCTATTTTGAGAAACATTCCGCTAAAAAAAGATATTTCTACCGTTTTAAAATGGGAAGGTATTTTAATAGACCCGATTGGAGCTTTAGTAGCTGTATTGGTATTTGAGTTTATTAGTGTTGAAGGAGATAGTGGTTTTACAAAAACAGCATTAATTGAGTTTGGTAAAATTCTTTTATTTGGTATTACTTTTGGGTTTACGTTTGCACATGCTTTGGCCTTCGTTATTAATAAAAAATTAATCCCACATTATTTAATGAATGTGGTATCGTTATCTACGGTGCTCTTGGTATTTGTAGAATCTGAAATATTTGCTCACGAATCTGGTTTACTAGCGGTCGTGGTTATGGGTATGGTTTTGGGTAATGGCAAACTTAAAAATATTAAGGAATTGCTTTATTTTAAGGAATCCCTTAGTGTCTTATTAATTTCCATATTATTCATTCTCCTTGCGGCCAATATTGATTTTGAGGACCTCATGCTACTTTATACATGGAAAACAGTTATTTTGTTTTTTGCAATAGTGCTCGTTATTAGACCTTTAGGTGTTTTTTTAAGTACTCAGGGTTCTAAGCTACGTTTTAATGATAAACTTTTTATTAGTTGGGTAGGGCCAAGGGGTATTGTAGCGGCTGGTATAGCATCACTTTTTGGGAGTAAATTAATTAAGCAAGGTGTTGAAGGGGCGGAATATATTACGCCTTTGGTATTTATGGTTGTGCTAGGTACCGTATTATTGAATGCTACCACGGCCAGGTTGTTTGCTAAAATGGTGGGTGTTTTTCTAAAAAAATCGGAAGGTATTTTAATAGTAGGAGCTTCGCACGTATCGCGTCTTATAGGCAGGTATTTAGAAGATAATGGCAGGCATGTTGTGCTAATTGACAGCAATCAAACTAATATTAAATTGGCCCAAGAAGAGGGGCTGGAGGCGATTGATACCGACATTTATTCTGAAACGTTAGATGATAATATTGAACTTAATGATGTTGGCTTTTTAATGGCTTTAACTGGAAGTGCCGATATTAATGCCTATGCTATTGATAAGTTTAGGGGGCAATTTGGTGAGAGTGGTTATTACCGGTTAATTACGGCAGAAGAAATTGACAATCCTGATAGTCCAGAAGAAGGCTTGTTTTCTCAAACCGACGATTTTAATTCATTGACAGAGGTAGCAAGAAATAATCCTAAAATCCATGAGATAGAGCTGAAGGACAGAATGCATTTTGAGAAACTAATTGAAAGAACCAATAACGACCCAGATATTATTCCGTTATTGGTAAAAGACAAGAAGGGCGTGTTGGAGATAATCTCATCGCAGAATAAGGCTATTGATAAAATTGCATCAGGCTACAAGCTAGTGTACTTGGGTAAAAAAATAAGGTAAGCAAGGATATAACTTAGCTATAAACTTGCAACGACTTTTTCTAAACGCTTAACGGTTTCATTTTTTCCAATCATAAACATAATATCAAACACATCAGGTCCTTGCAAGGCTCCTACAAGGGCTAGCCTCAACGGCATCATAACCTTTCCAAAGCCAATGTTGTTTGATGTTATCCAACCTTTAATCGCACTTGTAAGGGTGCTCACAGTAAAGTCTTCCATGTTGTTAACCAAGGTTAACACTTCAGTTAAAATGGCCGCTGTACCGTCTTTAAAGGCTTTTTTAGACGCTTTTTCATCATAGCTCGATGGTGCTACAAAGAAGAAATGACTCAGATCCCAGAAATCAGAAATAAATGTAGCACGTTCTTTAATGAGACCTATAACCATAGAAATATAATTTATATCTATATCTTCTAGCTCTGAACGTTGTTTTTTAAACGAGTTTGCAAGCGTGTCATTGTCTTGTTCTTGCATATAATGATGATTAAACCATTTAGTTTTGTCAGGATCAAAACGGGCTCCAGATTTATTAACACGACCTAAATCAAAGGAATTTATTAATTCTTCAAGGCTAAATATTTCTTGTTCTGTTCCTGGGTTCCAGCCTAAAAATGCTAAGAAGTTTACCATGGCTTCAGGGAAATAACCATCTTCTTTATAACCTCTTGAAACATCATTGGTTTTTGGATCCGTCCATTCTAACGGAAATACGGGAAAGCCTAGTTTATCCCCATCACGCTTGCTTAGTTTCCCTTTTCCTGTAGGTTTTAAAATTAACGGTAAATGTGCAAATTCTGGAGTGTCCCAACCCAAAGCGTTGTACAATTGATAATGAAGTGCTAACGACGGTAACCATTCCTCACCACGAATAACGTGTGTAATTTTCATTAAGTGATCATCAACTATGTTTGCTAAATGGTACGTGGGCATACCGTCGCTTTTAAACAGAACTTTGTCATCTAAAATGTTGGTGTCAATTTTTATGTCGCCACGAATTATATCTTTTAAATGAAGTGTTTCGTCTTGGGGCGATTTAAAACGGATTACATAGTCTTCTCCGCCATCTAATTTTTCTTTTACTTCTTCTGCACTTAGCGCTAAAGAGTTATTTAGTTTTAAACGGTTATGCCAATTGTAAATAAACGTTTTGCCCTTAGCTTCATGGTCTTTTCTATGAAAATCTAAAGATTCTGCCGTATCAAAAGCATAGTAAGCATTTCCAGAAGCGACTAAATTATCAGCATATTGTTTATATAACTGTTTGCGCTCACTTTGCCTGTAGGGACCAAAATCACCGGGTTTACTAACGCCTTCGTCAAACGGTATACCACACCAATTTAAGGAATCAATAATATATTGCTCGGCACCTTCAACATAACGATTTTGGTCTGTGTCTTCAATTCGTAAAATAAAGTCTCCGCCATGTTTTTTAGCAAATAAATAGTTAAAAAGAGCGGTTCTTACACCTCCAATATGCAGAGGTCCTGTTGGGCTTGGTGCGAAACGCACACGAACGTTTTCGGTCATTTTTTTACAATTAAGACTGCAAAGATAAAATGTTATTTAGGAAAAGGAATAAGAAGGCTATATCATTTATAAGAAAGTTGATATGTTCTTAACTTAATACCATAAATTCTTTAGAATTTATGGTAAACACCAAAAGTTAAGGCTTGTCTTTTTGCAACATTGTTCCCAGAAAAAGCGCCGCCAATACCAACATTTACACCGAGCATTTCGGTTATTTCGCCAATAAATTTTAAACTATAAGCAGCATATTCCTGATCGTTTACATAAAGTCCTGTTAGGGTGTTTGATGGAGGCAGTATTACGTTGCCATTTTCAAACGATTTTACGACGTCAATCATACCTATTACTAAAATACGTTTAATAGGTTGCACCCCTAATTCGCCACCAATTTTAAAACTACTACTGTAATCGTTTGTTCTTAAAGCAACACCAGTAAATACTTGCGCATAGAACCATTTAAAGCTCCGGCCAGCATTAATAGTTGGGGTTAAAGACCAAGCATCAATACCTGTTCTTATACCAGAGGCATTGTCAAAAGAACTCGTGTTAGCCTCGAGATTTACTTGACCAGAAACCACCCACTTCTTGTTATAAAAATTTCTTTTAATACCAACTTCAAGATTTCCTATACTGGTTTTTGATGCTGCTGTAGTAATTGGAGTACCAGTGCTTACCGGATTACTTGTTTCTATTAATTTGAGTGGTAGGTTTAGAATAAGCGTTGTCTTATCGTTTAAACCATATTCACCATAGAGCTGCACCGTATTATCGGTAATTTCCCGTTCGGTACTGTAATCGGGATTACCATAAATATCTGCATATGGTCCGATATTTGAAAACGATAATTGGGTGTAGGCTTTTCCTTTTTTTTGAGTCCATGCGCCCTGAGCATGGGAAGTAATTATACTTAAAAAGGAGAAGGTGAAAACGACAAGTGCATACTTTTTCATCATGGATAATTTTTATGCTTAGTGGGGTTTCATGAGAGCTCCTTACAAAGGGTTTAACAAATATTAGCACATTTGTTATGCTAAATGCCGTATTTTTATCACATAATTATGACAAGTTTTAATACCATACAAAGTAAGTTGGAAACGTTTATAAAGCGTTATTATGCCAATGAGCTGCTAAAAGGTTTCATTCTTTTCTTTGCGGCGGGAACTTTATATTTTTTTCTAACACTTTTGATTGAGCATGTCTTATGGTTGGATACAGTTGCTAGAACAGTATTGTTTTGGCTATTTATTGTTGTTGAGTTTTTACTCTTGTTTAAGTTTATTTTTATTCCCTTGGCAAACTTGTTTAAGCTAAAAAAAGGAATAGATTACAAAGAGGCGTCCAAGATAATTGGAAGACATTTTCCAGAGGTAAACGATAAACTATTAAATGTTTTGCAACTGCACGAATTGAACTCAGAGTCAGAATTATTGTTGGCTAGTATCGAACAGAAGTCAATCGAATTAAGTCCTATTCCTTTTAAATTAGCCGTTAATTTTAGAAGTAATTTAGGTTATTTAAAGTACGCCGCTATTCCAGTTACGATATGGGTGATTATTTTTCTTACAGGAAATACGTCCTGGTTTTCCAGTAGTTATAAACGAGTTGTAGATTACCAAACAGCTTATGAGCCACCAGCGCCTTTTGCTTTTTTTATATTCAATGAAAAATTAGAGGCGCTAGAGAATAAAGATTTTAAACTTAAAGTTAAAACTGTTGGAGATGTAACGCCAGAAAGTATGCAAATAGCTTACAATGGCGAAACATATTTTCTGCAGCAAAAAAATATTGGCGAATTTGAATATGTGTTTACTCAACCCAAGGCATCTTTAAATTTTAGGTTATTTAGTAACGAAGTAAATTCAAAGCCTTACACGTTAAAGGTTATTAGAGTGCCATCATTACTAAGTTTTGAAATGACTTTAGATTATCCAGTATATACTAAGCGAAAGAATGAGCTTTTAAAAAGTACGGGTAATGCGATAGTTCCTGAGGGTACTAAAGTGGGCTGGAAAGTTACTACTAAGGCCACAAGTGATGTGTCGATTTGTGCAACAGATACGGTGAGTATGCAGGCCATTAGAGAAGATTATTTTGAGAGCTCAAAAGAAGTTGTTAATGATTTTAATTATGCCATTAGTACCAGCAATAAAACACTAAAGTATTTTGAGAGCCTAGAGTTTCATATTGATGTTGTAAAAGATGAATACCCAGCAATTGATGTCGTGGTTAAAAAAGACAGTTTAGATTTGCAATCACTCTATTTTTATGGGCAAATTAGCGACGATTATGGGTTTACTGGTTTGCAAATGGTCTATTATCCTGCTGGTAACGATAAGCATAAAGAATATCTTAACATTCCTATATCCAAAAGTAATATAGCTGATTTTATTAGTGCTTTTCCTAATGGATTGAACATTACAGATGGTGTTGTTTATCAAATATATTTTCAAGTATTTGATAATGATGCTGTTAACGGTGTTAAGACTACCAAAAGTAGTGTGTTTAATTATAGAAAACGTACCGTTGAAGAGGAGCAAGAAAGACAACTAAAGGAACAAGGAGAAACCATAAAACGTTTAGGGGAGTCTTTAACTAATTTTAAGGATCAGGAAAAGCGTTTGGACGAAATAACCAAAACTCAAAAAGAGAAATCTAGTTTAAATTTTAATGATAAAAAGAAGCTAGAGTCTTTTCTTCGTCGTCAAAAACAGCAAGACGAGATGATGAAAAACTTCAATAAAAAACTTTCAAAAAACCTGGAAGAATTTCAAAAGGAGAACCAAGAGAAAGATCAATTTAAGGAAAATCTTAAGGAGCGAATTAAGGAGAATGAGGAGAAATTGAAAAAGGATGAAAAAATGCTTGAAGAAATTGAAAAAATTCAAGATAAAATAAACAAAGAAGAGCTTATTAAAAAACTGGATGAACTGGCTAAAGAAAATAGGAATAAAGAGCGCAGTCTTGAGCAACTTTTAGAACTGACTAAGCGGTTTTATGTTGAAAAGAAATTAGAGAAACTTGCTGAGGACTTAAATACTTTGGCAAGTAAACAGGATGAGTTGTCAAATAAATCTGAGGAGGAAAACACGAAAAAGAATCAGGATAGTCTTAACGATCAATTTGAAGAATTTAAAAATCGCCTTGATAAGCTTGAAGAAGATAATAAGAGTTTAAAAAAGCCTATCAATATTCCCAGGGATCAACTTGAAGAACAGGAGGTAAAGAAGGAGCAGCAACAAGCGTCAGACGAATTAGAGAAGAATGAGGAAAAACAAAAAGATGGTAATAAGGAAAATTCTTCTGGAAGGAAAAACGATGAGTTGAAGAATGCTAAAAAGAGTCAAAGGAAAGCAGCTCAAAAAATGAGAAAAATGAGTCAAAATATGCAGAGTGCTATGCAAATGCAAGGGGAGGAGCAGATGCAAGAAGACCTTGATATGCTACGGCAGATTTTGGATAATTTGGTACTGTTCTCTTTTGATCAAGAAGCACTCATGGAGCAGTTTAAAGCTATTGAAGCTAATCATAATAAGTTTGCGAATTATTTAAAAAAGCAACATGATTTAAGGGAACATTTTGAACATATTGATGATAGTCTATTTGCGTTGTCCTTACGGCAGCCCAAAATATCGGAACAAGTAAACGGTGAGATTTCAGAAGTGTTTTACAGCATAGATAAGTCTTTAGATTTGATGGCCGATAATAGGTTATATCAAGGTATATCTAGTCAACAGTTCGCTATAACGTCGGCTAATAATTTGGCTAACTTGCTAAGTGATGCATTGGATAGCATGCAGGAGAATATGAGCATGTCTGCGGGCAAAGGTGGAAAGGGGGATATGCAATTGCCAGACATAATTATGAGTCAGGAGCAGTTAAATGAAATGATGAAAGAAGGGATGAAGAAGGCTAATAAAGGGAAGCCTAAAGATGGTGAAGGAAAAGAGGAAGGAAAAGGAAGAAAGGAAGGGGATGAAAAGGGTAAAGGAGAGAATACAAAGAATGGAAATGGCACGCAAAGAAATGGTGAAAATGGCGAAGATTTCAATAATGAGCAGGAAGGGTTGTTATTCGAAATTTATCAAAAACAGCAGCAGTTAAGGCAGGCACTACAGGATCGATTGGAAAAAGAAGGTAAAGGAGCGAATGGTTCATCTCTTGTAAGGCAAATGGAACAAGTCGAGCTAGAACTTTTAAACAAGGGCTTTAGCAATCAAACGTTGCAGAAGATGATGCGCTTAGAACATCAGTTACTAAAAATGGAAAATGCTGCATTACAACAAGGAGAAGATAGTAGTAGGGAATCTAAAACAAATAGGGATGATTTTGATGTTAATAGCGATGGTCAATTACCTACGGCAAAAGAGTATTTTGAAACCACAGAAATATTAAATAAAAGGGCATTACCTTTACAGCAAAGTTATAGGAAAAAGGTTCAGGATTATTTCAAGCAAAGTTATGATTAACTTCAATTACGAAACGGCATTTAGTTTAGATGAAGAAGGTAGGATTTCTAAATGGATAGTTGAAACCATCACATCGGAAGGGTGTAAATTAGAGGAAATAAACTATGTGTTTTGTGACGATGAATATCTTCATAAATTAAATGTAGAGTACCTTAATCATGATACCCTTACCGACATTATTAGTTTTGATTATTCTGTCGGGAAACTTCTGCAGGGCGATATATTTATTTCTGTTGAGCGTGTTAAGGAAAACGCAAAGGAGTATGGTGTTTCATTTGACGAAGAGATTAATCGCGTTATTATCCATGGCATTCTACACTATTGTGGATATAAAGACAAGTCTGAGGGTGAAGCCAAGCTTATGCGCAACAAGGAGAACTTCTACCTTGGGCAGCTTAGTACTTATTAAAGATTTCGGCGTATATTTGCAGACTTAAACGAAGATGTGTTCCACGTGGAACATGTTAATGAAAAGCTTATTATGTTTAACGAAGTTTATGATGTTATAGTTGTTGGTGCTGGGCATGCGGGAAGTGAAGCTGCTGCTGCTGCTGCTAACATGGGTAGCAAAACATTACTTATTACGATGAACTTGCAAAATATTGCGCAAATGTCTTGTAATCCAGCTATGGGTGGTATCGCTAAAGGACAAATAGTACGTGAGATTGATGCCTTGGGGGGTTACAGTGGTATCGTATCTGATACGTCGGCTATACAGTTTAAAATGCTTAATAAGTCTAAAGGACCAGCAATGTGGAGTCCACGGGTGCAAAGTGATAGAATGCGATTTGCTGAGGATTGGAGAATGCTTTTAGAGCGCACACCTAATCTTGATTTTTATCAAGAGATGGTGTCTGGATTACTAATTGAAAGAGACAAGGTGGTTGGTGTAAAAACATCCCTCGGTGTAGAGGTAAAAGCCAAAACGGTGGTATTAACTAATGGAACGTTTTTGAATGGGTTAATTCATATTGGGGATAAGAATTTTGGAGGAGGAAGAGCTGGGGAAAAAGCTGCGACTGGGATTACAGAGCAACTAGTGGATTTAGGCTTTGACTCAGGAAGAATGAAAACGGGTACACCACCTAGAGTTGATGGTAGGTCTTTAGATTATACTAAAATGGTGGAACAACCTGGAGATGATAACCCAGAAAAGTTTTCTTATTTAGATATTACAAAACCGTTGGAGACACAACGTTCTTGTTATATGACCTACACGAGCGAAGTGGTGCACGACTTGCTTCGAGAAGGCTTTGATAGGTCGCCTATGTTCAATGGTAGAATTAAGAGTTTAGGGCCTCGTTATTGTCCTTCTATTGAAGATAAAATAAATAGGTTTGCAGATAAGGATAGGCATCAATTGTTTATTGAGCCAGAGGGTTGGAATACTTGTGAGGTTTATGTTAATGGGTTCTCGACCTCATTACCAGAGGATGTTCAATTCAAGGCGTTGCGTTCTGTGGCAGGTTTCGAAAATGTAAAGTTTTTTAGACCAGGTTACGCTATTGAGTACGATTATTTTCCACCAACGCAATTAAAGCATACTTTGGAAACAAAATTAGTAAATGGCTTGTATTTTGCTGGGCAGATTAATGGTACCACAGGGTACGAAGAAGCAGCGTCTCAAGGTTTGATGGCTGGTGTTAATGCTAGTTTAAAAGTTCAGGAGAGAGATGTTTTTACACTTAAAAGAGATGAAGCTTATATTGGTGTTTTAGTTGATGATTTGATTACAAAAGGAACCGAAGAGCCATATAGGATGTTTACTTCGAGGGCAGAATATAGAACCTTATTGCGTCAAGATAATGCAGATTTAAGATTAACGCCAAAAGGGTTTGCGCTGGGATTAGCAACAGAAAAGCGTCTTAGAAGAATGGAGGAGAAGCATGAATCAGCGAAACAATTCGTTCGTTTTTTTGAAAATCAAAGCGTAAAACCGGAAGAGATTAACCCTATTCTCAAAGCTAAAAACTCGGCAATGGTAAAGCAGTCGGGTAAGCTTTTTAAAATTTTTGCTAGACCTAATATTGAGATGAATGATCTCAGGGAATTGGGCAGAGTGGCTTCTTATATTCAAGAACATGGTTTGGATAGGGAGATGATTGAGCAAGCGGAAATTCAAGTAAAATATGCGGGATATATTGCAAAGGAAAAGAACAATGCTGATAAATTAAGTCGATTGGAGTATGTAAAAATACCCGAGAATTTTGACTATTCAGTTATTAAATCTATGAGTTTTGAAGCTCGGGAAAAATTGAAAAAAATACAACCTACAACGGTGTCGCAAGCATCAAGAATTAGTGGGGTGTCTCCCAACGATATTTCTGTTTTATTAGTTTATATGGGCAGATAAGTTTCGTGAAAAATTAGTGTTCCACGTGGAACATTGTAAAAAAACACAGGTTTTTCAAAGAAACGTGAATACAATTTCAAGAGTAATAAGTGGTGTAACAATTTATAGTTCGTGCTAAAAACAAATCAAAAACGTGTTCGTTTAAAAGTTAAAGACTACTCTGTTTCAGGAGAAATGTTTGGGTTAATTAAAAACTCCGTTTATGGGTTTTTAGAAACATTTCCTCAGCCTTCCTCAAATAATTTGCCTAAATATTATCAGAGTGAAGATTATATTTCTCATACAGATGCCAAGCGAAATGTTTTTGAAAAGGTATATCATCTGGTAAGATCATTTTCATTAAAAAGTAAACTTAGTTTGATAAATAATTTTGCTGGAGAAAAAAAGACACTTTTAGATGTTGGGTGTGGTACTGGAGATTTTTTGCACAAAGCACAAAATAATGGTTGGAGTATTTCTGGAGTCGAACCCAACGATGAGGCTAGAGCTATTGCTAATTCAAAAACACATAAAGCAGTTTATAATATAGAGCAACTTTTACAATTTGAAAATAATAGTTTTGATGTTATTACGTTATGGCATGTTTTGGAACATTTGCCAAATTTAAATGAACAGCTTGCTGTGTTTAAAAAATTACTTAAAACAAATGGAACTTTAGTAATTGCGGTACCGAATTATAGAAGTTTTGATGCGGGGTATTATAAATCATTCTGGGCAGCTTTCGATGTTCCGAGACATTTATGGCATTTTAATAGAAAGTCTGTTTCAAAATTATTTAATAGTATAGAAATGGAGGTTATTAAAGTAAAACCTATGTGGTTTGATGCGTTTTATGTAAGTATGCTTTCAGAAAAATACAAAACTGGAAAAATGAATGCTATTAGGGGGCTTTGGATTGGTTTACTTTCAAATCTGAAAGCCGTCTCCACAAAAGAGGCCTCTTCGCTCATTTATATCATAAAAAACAAATAAAATTTAATTTAAAGGCTTTGTGGCGGGTTTTTCTTGAAAAACGCAAAAGTGATTATCCTTTTTTTAAAAGTGTTTTAAATCGCTTCGCAGTAAGTAGTTTTGTATAAATATAATTGATTGGTTTATGTTAAGTATATAGATTTTTATAATACGTTAAAGTAGAATCAATTAAAGGTCGCTTTTTAACTTACTTTGCTACATTTGTCCGGATATAAAAACAGAATAATGAAAAACATACTTTTTACTGCAGTTATAGCCTTGAGCTTATTTTCTTGTCAGCAACAAAAAATTGGATTTGTAAACAACGGTACTATTATTAACGATTATCAAGAAAAGAAGGATGTCGAGGCAAAATTTCAAAAGAAAGAAGAGGCTTTTAGAAAAAGAGCGGATAGTATAAGTCAGGCTTTTCAGTTGGAAGCTCAAAGTACGCAAACCGAGGCCCAAAAACTAGCACAGACAAATAACAGAAAGAAGGCAGAAGAACTTATGACAGGCTTACAGCAAAAGCAGCAGATGCTTCAACAGCAGATGCAGTTTGAACAAAGCCAGATAACCCAAGAATTCCAGGCGGAAATAGATACTTTAATTGTAAAAGTAAAAGACTATGTTAAGGATTATGGTAAAAAGAATGGCTATACGTATATATTAGGTACAAGTGATGCGGCTGCATCGGTTATGTATGGAGCAGACGAGAATGATTTAACGCAAACGGTTTTAGAGGCTCTTAATAACGCTTACGAGTAGTTTTAATATATTGATTTTCAAACAGATAATCCTATTGAGTGTTGCTTAATAGGATTTTTTTATTTATTCAATAGACAAAACTTTTTAATTCAATCTTCTTTTTTTTACGTCAATTACATTTAATTTAAACACAAAGAGTGTGTGTAAGAATGGATAATTTCATCACGCATTGCTTTCTTAGACCTAATTAGTCCAATGAGTTCTTAGTCAACTTTACAGGGTTACTATTAAGAACTTGTACCGGTCATACTGTTCAGCACACTTAAGTTTCTTGCGAAAAAGTCATATTGGTCAATATTTTAATTCAAATAGTGTTATGCCACCTCAAATAATTTGTTTTTGGGAGTATCGGTAAGTATTTAAATTTTCATTGTGTTTAGTTTTTTATGCAACCCTATCATATTTGGGTTGTCTATGATGGTATCAACAATCAAAAAACGAACAAATTAAAATGAAAAAAATTCTATTAGGAATATGCTTATTATTTGGCATATCACTCACGGCTCAAAACACGCATAGTGTTAGGGGAACCGTTAAAGACTTTAAAAATGGCGAAACCTTGTTAGGGGCCACGGTGTTTTTAAAAGGAACCTCTATAGGAACCATTACAAATGCTTATGGGTTTTACTCTTTATCTGCAAAACCAGGGGCTTACACCTTGGTGGTGTCTTATATGGGGTATAAGGAAACATCTAAAAAGATTGTATTAGACAAGGACCAAGTACTCGATTTTGAAATTGAGGAGCTTACCGAGCAACTAGAGGAGGTTGTCGTGATTGCTGAGGAATCAGAACGGGTAAGTATTAAAAGCCCTGAAACGGGAGTTTCTAAGTTAAATGCTGGTACCATTAAACAAATGCCAGCTGTTTTGGGAGAGGTAGATGTTATAAAATCCATTCAATTATTGCCTGGTGTTACCAATAACGGAGAAGGAACTGGAGGGTTTAATGTAAGAGGGGGAGCTGTCGATCAAAATTTAGTACTGTTGGACGAGGCCATAATTTACAATACCTCACATTTTTTTGGTTTCTTTTCTGTATTTAATACAGATGCCATTAAAAATATTAAACTTTACAAAGGCGATATTCCAGCAAAATTTGGAGGTAGGGTTTCCTCGGTGTTAGATGTACACCAAAAAGACGGAAATAGCAAGCACTTTGCTGCTACTGGTGGGATAGGGACTATAACAAGCAGGTTAGCCTTGGAAGCACCGTTATTCAATGAAAAGGGGTCTTTTTTGGTGGCTGGGCGTACTTCTTATGCGCATCTATTTATGAAAGGTATTGACGATTTTAAGGATGATAAAATATCTTTTTACGACTTAAACCTTAAGACAAATTACAGATTTAATAAGAACAATAGGTTATTTCTGTCTGGGTATTTCGGCAGGGATGCCTTTAATCTTTCAAAAATTGTAAAAAACAATTACGGTAATGCATCTGCTAACTTAAGATGGAATCATGTTTTTAATGATAAGCTATTCTCTAATTTGTCATTAATCTATAGTAAATATGATTATCAAGTTATTTTAGATTTTGCCGAACTAGACTGGATTGCCGATATTAAAAACTATAATGTTAAGTATGATTTTGGGTATTATCTTAATGATAGGATAAGAATCGATTTTGGAGTTAGTGGCATCTTGTATGGCTTAAATCCAGGAGAAGTAAAACCCACATCGGAGACATCTCCTATCAATTACCTGAAATTGGAGCAAAAGCGGGCTTTTGAAAGCGGGTTGTATGTTAGTGCAGAGCATCAATTAACAAATAAACTAACCGTGCAATACGGTTTAAGGTATAGCATGTTTAATAGGTTGGGTGGTCAATACATTACGCAGTATGTTAATAATCAACCTGTTGTTTATAATAGTAAGTTAGATATTTATGAAGATGGCGAAGTTTTAGGTCAGACCTATTACAAGAAAAATCAAAGTATAGCTACCTTTAATAATTTAGAACCTAGGTTTGGTTTATCCTATCAGCTAAACCCAGTGTCTTCTGTAAAAGCCAGTTTTAATAGAGCTGCGCAATATATGCATCTATTATCTAATACGTCCGCAGTAACACCTCTGGATGTATGGACACCTAGCGGAACCTATATTAAACCGCAGTTGTCTAATCAGTACGCTCTGGGGTATTACAGGAATTTTAAAAACAATATGTTTTCTGTTGAGTTTGAAACCTATTATAAAACGATTGAAAACCGAATAGATTATTTAGATGGCTCAAGTTTAATAGGTAATAATACCATTGAAACCGAAATTTTAAATGGTGAGTCTCGTGCTTACGGTGCCGAAGTTTTACTGAAAAAAAACAAAGGAAGCTTTACAGGGTGGTTTGCCTATACACTATCCAAATCTGAGCAAAAAACACTCGGGGGCACTGCTGGAGGCCCAGGTATAAATGGAGGAAAGTGGTACAATACACCTTATGACAGAACCCATGATTTTTCTGTTACAGGAACTTATAAGCTAAATGATAAATGGCGATTTAGTTCGAACTTGGTTTACCAAACAGGTCGACCAATAACCTATCCAGTAGGGCAATACCAGTATGAGGATCTCTCTATTGCAAGTTACGCTGATAGAAATGAAAGCAGGCTTCCAGCATATCATCGATTAGATGTTTCAGCAATACTCAGTCCGGGGAATAAAAATAACAAACGTTGGAAAGGGGAATGGGTATTTGGAATTTATAACGTTTATAACAGAAAAAATGCTGCCTCCATTTCATTTAGTCAAAACCAAGATACTGGAAACAATGAAGCCACTAGAATAGCCATTTTTGGTATTATTCCTTCAGTAACCTACAACTTTAAATTTTAATTATTATGAAACGATATATAAAACTATTTTTAGCCATTCTTATAGTCAGTTCGTCATCTTGTGAGGATGTCATCGAGGTGACAGTACCAAGTGCTGAGTCAAGGCTAGTCATTGAAGCCTCTTTAGATTGGCAAAAAGGAACGGATGGAAATAATCAGTTGATCTCTCTAAGTACTTCAACACCTTATTTTGATACTAATAAGCTAGTTCCTGTTACTGGAGCCAGTGTTAAAGTAACTAATAATAATAACGGTACAGAATATGTCTTTACGGATCAAAAAAACGGGAATTATATTATTTCAAATTTTGAACCTGTTATTAATAACACCTATACCCTAGAAGTTATTTATAATAATGAAACGTATACTGCAACCGAAACTTTACATGGGGTTTCACCAATAAAGGCCGTGGAGCAAACGCTTGAAGGTGGGTTTTATGATGATGTTCTTGATGTGTATATTTTTTGGGACGATCCCGCCGACGAGAAAAACTTTTATTTTATCAAGTTTATTGAAGAAGGCGATTTATTTCCAAATTTGGAGGATTTTCCAGATGAGTTTGTAAATGGGAATCAGTTAGATACTTTTTTTGAAAAAGAAAGAGATGATAATGACCCTGAGGCAGAATTTAACCCTGGCGATGAGGTGGAGATTGCGCTGTATGGTATATCGGAATCTTATTTTAATTATGTAAGACTTTTAATTGAGCAATATTACAGTGCAGGAGATCCGTTCTCGGCCATTCCGGCTAAGCTTAAAGGGAATTGTGTTAATGTAGATAACCCAGACAATTACGCACATGGCTATTTTAGGTTAACTGAGTTTGACAAGGTAAATTACACCTTCGAATAGCTTATGTTTTCTGCTTGTTGATTCCCCTGGCTAAATTCTTTTTAGTCGGGGGTTATTACTCAGCTTTTTTATGAAGCAATCGGGTAAGTTTAATCGATAAATCGGTTAAAATAATTTTTGAATTGCCATTGCGTTCAATATGGTAGATGGCATCTTGTAGCTCGTTGCTAATGTCCATGATATTATTACCATGCACAAAAGGTGCAAATTTTTCTAATTTAAAGCTATCCGCTTTTGGTTCGAAAAACACTAAATCTGTTGCGTTGTAGTTTAACAAAAGGGCCTGACGGAAAAAATCTAAACAAAAATTTAAAAATTGTTTTTGGGTTTCTCGCCCCGTTTTAGCAATGTCCTCACTCCAAGAAATTAAATCATGAATAGCTGCTTTATTGCCTTTGGCTTTAAAAGCACTTCTAATCCAGAAAATAAACCATGTTTCAAACTGCGTGTCTTCAGAATCATGATAAACCAAGTCGCAAGCTTTGTTATAATTTCCATTAGATTGGTGGGCAATTTTAGTGGCCACGGCACTATCTATATTGAATTGCTTTATCAATGATGCTTGAATAACACTTTCCGCCAATGGAGGAAAATGCATTATTTGGCAACGAGATTTTATGGTATTTATAATTTGCTCTTCATCTTCCGCAATTAGTAAAAATATGGTATCGTTGGGCGGTTCTTCTATTAATTTTAAAAGCTTATTAGCACATTGGGAGTTCATTTTTTCAGCCATCCAAATAAGCATAATCTTATAGCCACCTTCATACGATTTCAAAGTAAGCGATTTTAAAATCTCATGGGCTTCATCAACACCTATTTGTCCTTGTTTATTATCTACACCAAGTAGCTTATACCAATCAAAAAGGTTGCCATAGGGCTGTTCGTTTAATAACTGGCGCCATTCTTCTAAATAAAAGCTAGAAACAGGTTTACTCTTTACTTTGTCACTGGTAGTTACTGGGAAGGCAAAATGTAAATCGGGATGCGAAAAGTTTTTAAATTTGAGATTACATGATTCATTTCCAGTATTGTTTTCAGCATTACTGTTCGAGCACAAAATATATTGAGCATAGGCTAGGGCCATTGGTAAAGTGCCGCTGCCCTCAGGCCCTACAAATAGCTGGGCGTGTGGAATACGTCCATTATCTGCACTTTGAGTTAAGTGCGTTTTTATGTGTTCCTGCCCTAAAATATCTTGGAAAAGCATAAAACAAACCTACACATTTTTAACATTATCTTGTAACAAATTAATGATTAATCGACTTATTTTTATAGAGTAAATAAAGGCCTATAGATAAAAAATGACTCAAAACGCGATGCTATTTATTCCAGATATTTCTGGATTTACAGAGTTTGTGCATCATACTTCTATGGCGCATAGTAAACATATAATATCTGAACTTCTAGAGTTATTAATTGACAGTAATACTATGGGTTTAGAGTTGGCCGAAATTGAAGGAGATGCTTTGTTTTTTTATCATCTTGCAGACACCATTGAGATGCGCGTTTTAGAGCATCAAATAGAAGTTATGTATGTGGCGTTTCATACGCATTTAAAACGTTATGAACTTCAACGTATTTGCAATTGTGGTGCCTGTTCATCGGCCTATAATCTCAAATTAAAATTTGTAGTTCATTATGGTGAGATAGAGTTTATATCAGTTAAAGAAACTGAAAAACCTTATGGCAGTCATGTTATTAAGGCGCATAGGTTGCTTAAAAACAACGTTCCTATTGATGAATACGCTTTGTTTTCAGAGGCGGTTTTACCGGCGTTTAAATCGTATAATAAGACACTAAGTTCCCGGTACGATTTTGGAGATATTAGCTTTGTTTATAATCCGCTTAATCACCTAAAAAGACACGTACCAAAGATAGATCCTATTCCAGAGAATATTCCAAAGCATAAGTTGTACGACAAGACAGAAACCATACATATGCCCATAAATGATTTGTATGAAGTAATTAGTAATTTTGACTATCGGTTACTTTGGATCAATGGTGTTGACCGCTTGGAATATGAAAAAAATAAGGTGAATAGACTGGGAGAAAAACACAAATGTCTGTTTAACAAGAATGCCGATATTTCTCAAACTACAGTTACTAAAGCAGCAGGTAAAAATCAGCTTGTTTATGGCGAGTCTACCACAAATGTTCCGTTTACAAAGCTGTTTAATAATTATTTTGTGTTTGAAGAAACTGAGGGCGGTTATACTAAAATGAACATTCAGGTTTTTGCAGATTTTAATTCTTTTGGATGGTTTATGAAACCCTTTATGAAAAGAACGTTGAAAAAGGTAATTTCTGAAAACATTAAGCAACTTGTTTTATTAATTAATTCGGGATTTAGCCCCAATAAATCTGTTCTGGAATAAAATTTAGAAATCTTTTATCACTTCAAACGTTTTCGTTAAAAAAGGCATTTTTTATGGTCTTTTAATTAGTTACATTTGTGTTTCAAATAGTTAAAAGACAAAATATATAATAATGAAAACGCTTAACGATTTTAATTTCGAGAATAAAAAAGCATTAATTAGAGTAGATTTTAATGTGCCATTAAACGAGAATTTTGAGGTTACGGATGCTACTAGAATTGTATCGGCTAAACCAACTATTATTAAAATATTAGAAGATGGTGGTAGCTGTATTTTAATGTCACACTTAGGACGCCCAAAAGGGTTTCAGGATGAGTTTTCATTAAAACATATTGTGAGTAAAGTAGAAGATGTTTTAGGTGTTGATGTGAAGTTTGTTTCAGATTGTATTGGTACAGATGTTGAAGCGGCAGCGGCCAGCTTAGAACCAGGACAGGTTTTGCTTTTAGAGAACTTGCGTTTTTACAAAGAAGAAACAGCAGGGGATAAAGATTTTGCTGAGAAACTATCTAAACTAGGGGATATTTACGTTAATGATGCCTTTGGTACAGCGCATAGAGCACATGCCTCTACTACCATAGTGGCTCAGTTTTTTGAAGGGAAAAAATGTTTTGGAAGTTTATTAGCTCAAGAAATTGATAGTATTAAAAAAGTAATGGAAACTGGTGAAAAACCAGTTTTAGCTATTCTTGGTGGGGCTAAAGTATCATCAAAAATCACCATTATTGAAAACATTCTTGATAAGGTAGATCACTTAATTATAGGGGGAGGTATGGCGTTCACGTTTGTTAAAGCCCAAGGAGGAAAGATTGGAAATTCGATTTGCGAAGATGATAAAATGGAATTAGCTCTGGATATTTTAAAACAGGCTAAAGCAAAGAATGTTCAGGTTCATATTCCTGTTGATACAGTAGCAGCAGACGACTTTAGTAACGATGCGAATAAACAAATAGTTGATATTAATGCCATTCCTGATGGATGGGAAGGCGTTGATGCAGGACCAAAATCCATACAACAATTTCATCAAGTAGTGATGCAATCAAAAACGATTCTTTGGAACGGGCCATTGGGGGTTTTCGAAATGGAAAGTTTTGCTAACGGAACGATTGAATTGGGAAATTCTATTGCTGAATCTACCAAAAATGGCGCCTTTTCTTTAGTTGGTGGAGGCGATTCGGTTGCTGCCGTAAAGCAATTTGGTTTTGAAAATAAAGTGAGTTATGTAAGTACTGGTGGTGGGGCTATGTTAGAAAGTCTTGAAGGAAAAACGCTTCCTGGTATTGCTGCTATATTAGAATAATAAGCCTTAAGCTTTCAAATTAGAGTAAAAAATACGATTTTCGCCATAATGTCGTTCAATAACCAACTGAATTGATTTTATGGCGTTTCGTTTTTTTATATTGACTTTATTCTTACATACTTGTTGTTTTTCACAAACACAAGATTCTATTTTATTAGCTCAAAAATCTATTAAGGATAGTGTTTCTGTTCAAAACACTCAGGTTAAAGATTCCTTGGTTAATGCTACAACAAGCACTATTACGTCCTTAGAGACTTCAATCGATAGCTTATCGGTTAAAAACCTTAAGGATCTTGAGTTGGCTGCCAAATATGATGAAAAATGGTATGCCGAACTTTATAGTGCCATGCTGTTTGATTCTGTTTACAAATCGGTAGCAGAACTAGACTACAAACCTGTTGATTACCCAGATCTGCCCACAGACACTTTAAAAGCTAGATTAAAAGCTTTGGATGCCAAGACACCATTTAATGTGGCATATAATCCTTCTTTAGAGAGTGTTATTAAATCTTATTTAAAGCACAGAAGAAAACTACTTCAAAAGCTCATTACCTTAAGCGCTTTTTATTTTCCTATGTTTGAAGAAGAACTGGATAAGCATAATATACCTTTAGAAATTAAGTATTTAGCCATTGTGGAATCTGCGCTTAAACCAAGAGCCAAATCTCGGGTTGGAGCAACGGGGTTATGGCAGTTTATGTATGGTACAGGCAAAATGTACGGTCTTAATGTAAATAGTTATGTAGATGAGCGTTGCGACCCAATTATGGCAACAGAAGCCGCTGCAAAATACTTGTCAAAACTCTATGAGATTTTTGGAGATTGGGATTTGGCATTGGCGGCCTACAATTCGGGACCAGGTAATGTTACCAAGGCCATAAGGCGTTCTGGAGGTTACCAAAACTATTGGAATATTCGTCATAATCTCCCCAGAGAAACGGCTGGTTACTTACCAGCTTTTTTAGCTAATATGTATATTTTTGAATATGCTAAGGAGCATGGTTTTGTGGTGAATTCTAAACCAGAGTTTGCTTATATTGAAACAGATACTGTTAAGGTTAAGCAAATGATTACTTTGGATCAAGTTTCGGAGGTAACGGGGGCACCTATAGAAGAACTTCAATTTTTAAACCCCTCGTACAAACTAGATATCATTCCATATTTGGAAGACGAAAACTATGTTCTAAGATTGCCTAGGCAAGTGATTGGGAATTTTGTCACTAACGAAGATAAAATATACGCTTTTGCAAAAGACGAATTTGATAAAAGGGAAAAACCATTACCTCAATTTTTTAAAGCTAATGATAGAATTAGGTATCGTGTTAAATCGGGAGATTATTTAGGCAAAATTTCTAGAATGTATGGTGTGAGAGTAAGTGATATTAAAAGATGGAATGGTTTACGAAGTAATAACCTTAAAATAGGGCAGCGTTTAACCATATATCCACGTAAACCCTATATTGCACCAGCTGTTGTGGCAAAAAATACGGCAAGCAAAACAAAACCAATTTCTGGTGAAGCTATTACCTATACCGTTAAGAATGGTGATTCCTTATGGAGTATCGCTCAAAAATTTCCTGGAGTTTCTATTCAAAATATTAAAGATTGGAATGGTATTAGTGGTAGTCGCTTAAAACCAGGAATGAAACTTAAAATAGCAAAAGGTTAAATTCCTATTAAATAAAAACTATAATGAAACATGTTCTTTTTTCTGTTTTAGCATTAATGATTTTAATGTCTTGCGGCGATAAAAAAAAATCTACTGAAAAGTTTTTACCTGATGCCTCTGGGGCTATTAATAATGTATCTGTGGTTACAGAAAACGAAATTTGGGACGGTCGTGTAGGCGATGCCATTAGAAGCGTTTTGGCTAAACCAATTTATGGATTACCTCAGGATGAACCGATGTTTACTATTAGCCAGATTCCTCCTGCCGTTTTCTCAGGGTTTGTAACAAAAAACAGAACGGTACTAAAGATTGAAATGAATAAAGAAGTAGGTATTAAAACTTTAGAAGACGTATATGCTCAACCTCAAAAAGTAATTGTTATTTCAGGACAAAATAAAGAGGACATCATCAATACATTAAAAAAACACGAATCTGAGATAATTGAAACTTTTAGAAACGCAGAATTGGCAGAACGAATGCGTCAAATGTCTAAATCACCGCATAGTTTTACTGGTATTAAAGAAAAATTAGGGCTCACTATTCAGTTTCCGTCAATATATGAGGTGGCAAAAGAACGAGATGATTTTTTCTGGTTTAGAAAGAACATTACAACGGGCCATTCGCACCTTATGATTTATGAATTACCCTATAATGCTATCAAACGAAATGATAGTACAGTCGTACAACTCATTAAAATTAGAGATTCCATAGGGAAATTATATTTTAAAGGAAGATTGGATAACACGGTCGATGCTAAGGGAAATAAAATTAGTTCTTTTATGGTAACTGAAGATGCTTATACCCCTTTTTTTGGTGAAACCAGAATTGATAATAAACTGGCATTTGAAACCAAAGGTGTTTGGGAATTAACAAACGATTTTATGGGTGGTGCGTTCATAAATTATACCATCGAAGACATGGCAAATAATAGATGGGTAGGTGTTGAGGGGTTTGTGTTTGCGCCATCGATTGAGAAAAGAAATTATATGTTGGAATTAGAATCTATTATTAAATCTATTAAGATTGAATAGTATTGCTGCTTAATATTGGGCATAAAAAAAGACCGGTGTCTAAACACCGGTCTTTTTTTATGATACGATTATTAGATTTATTCCTTTTTATCGTCAGTTGTGTCCTCTTCTTTGCTAGCGTCTTTAAACTCTTTGATACCACTACCTAATCCGCGCATTAATTCTGGAATTTTCTTACCTCCAAATAACAATAAAACAACCACAACAATTAACGCAATTTGCCAAGGGCCTATAGCTAAGGGTAACATATATATGCTCATAATTAAAAATTTAAAAGGCAAAGTTAATAATTATAGTTTAATAATCTCGTTTTATAATTATTTTTAGCCTATTGGTAATAGCAGCTCAAATGCTGTAATTACTAATGATAATTAAAATTGGGCTTTATTAAAACCACATGAATAAAGTCATAAATTCTATTTATTTTTGTGGATAATGGGAGAAAAGGAAAAGAGACTAAGAAGACTAAAATTAAGGCGTAAGCTACTTGATAAGTACCGCCTAGTGATTCTTAATGAGAATACCTTTGAAGAGCGCCTATCGTTCAAGTTAACGAGGCTAAATGTTTTCGTAATGGGATCATTAATTGCCGTGTTCTTTATTTCAATAACATACATTATTATTGCCTTTACACCTCTTAGAGAATACATTCCAGGTTATTCCTCCACAGCATTAAAAAAGAAGGCTACAGAGCTCACTTATAAAACAGATTCTTTGCGTCAGGTTATTTTAATGAATGATCGGTATTATGCCTCCATTAAAAAAGTGCTAACAGGAGACGTAAGCACTATTGATTTTAATAGAGATTCTATCATTGATGCTGTTAAAATTGAGGCCAGCGAAGTCGATTTAGCACCAACAGCAGAAGATTCATTGTTGCGTGAAAAAGTTGATAAAGAGGACAAGTACAACCTTTTTGAATCGGCTACCTCGGCAACTAATTTTGTGCTGTTTCCACCTGTAAATGGAGAAATAACAGAACCCTATAATGCTCAGGAAAAGCATTATGCTGTAGATATTGTAGTCGCAAAAGATACTCCAATAAAAGCAACAGCCGATGGCGTGGTAATTTTTGCCGAATGGACAGCAAGCACTGGCTATGTAATTATTTTAGAACATAGCTATGGCTTAATATCTATATATAAACATTGTGCAGAACTTAATAAAGAACAAGGAGAATTAGTAAAATCGGGTGAGGTAATTGCCTCTGCAGGAAATACTGGAGAGCTATCTACAGGACCGCATTTACATTTTGAATTATGGAGTGATGGCTATCCAATAAACCCAACTAACTTTATAGATTTTAAGTAAATGGTATCATTAAAACCTGTATTAGCAAAACTGTTTGCGAAACGAATCTTTAAAAAAGTTCAAAAGTGGGCTAATAACCCTATTAGGGCGCAAGAAAAAGTATTTCAAAGCTTGATTCATGATGCTATCAGAACAGAATTTGGAAAAGACCATGATTTTGTCAATATAAATAATCATGCAGATTTTGTACAACGCGTCCCAATAAGGGATTATGAAGGCTTAAAGCCATACGTTGAAAAAGTGGTTGCAGGAAAAGAGGATGTTCTTTGGAAAGGAAAACCCCTGTATTTTGCTAAAACGTCAGGGACTACTTCAGGAGCTAAATATATTCCCATTTCTAAGGAAAGTATGCCTGGTCATGTTGAAGCTGCCAGAAATGCTATTTTATTTTATATTCACGAAACAGGTAATAATAAGTTCGTTGATGGAAAAATGATTTTCCTTCAAGGAAGCCCCATACTAAAGGAGCAAAACGGGGTGCAATTGGGCAGACTTTCAGGTATTGTAGCGCATTATGTTCCTAAATATCTACAGAAAAATAGGTTGCCGTCTTGGGAAACCAATTGCATTGAAGATTGGGAAACCAAGGTTGATGCCATAGTCGAAGAAACCTTACCAGAAAATATGACGGTTATTTCTGGGATTCCATCCTGGGTACAAATGTATTTTGAGAAACTTCAAAGTAAAACCGGTCAAAAGGTAGGCGATATATTTAAAAACTTTAATCTCTTCATTTTTGGGGGAGTTAATTACGAACCTTACCGTGCTAAATTTGAGAATTTAATAGGAAGACGTGTTGATAGTATTGAGTTATATCCAGCTAGTGAAGGTTTTTTTGCTTTTCAAGACAAACAGGCAGAAAAAGGGATGTTACTTCTATTAAACTCTGGGATATTTTATGAGTTTGTTAAGGCAGACCATTTCTTTGACGAAAACCCAGAGCGGATTACAATAAAAGATGTTGAATTAGAGGTAAATTATGTAATGATAATTTCTACCAATGCCGGGCTATGGGCTTATAATATTGGAGACACTGTAATATTTACCTCCATAAAACCCTACAGAGTTGTTGTTTCAGGCCGAATAAAACACTTTATTTCAGCGTTTGGGGAGCATGTTATTGGTAAAGAGGTTGAGCAAGCTATGCAAGAAGCTGTTTTAGGGTTGGATATACAAATCTCAGAATTTACAGTTGCTCCGCAAATAACCCCTCCAGAAGGGTTGCCGTACCATGAGTGGTTTATTGAGTTTGAGAAAACACCTCAAGATATTATGGAGTTCTCCAGAAGAATAGATGAATCACTTCAAAGGCAAAACACTTATTATTTTGATTTAATTCAAGGAAAAGTCTTGCAACCTTTAAAGATAACTATTGTTGAAAAAAATGGGTTTCAAAACTATATGAAATCTGTTGGTAAACTTGGAGGGCAAAACAAAATTCCAAGATTATCAAACGATAGAAAAATTGTTGACAAGCTAACGTATGTAAATTAGTTCAAATAATCTTATCTTTGGCCCATTCAAATTAAGCTATGGCCAGTAATAAGCAACATGAAAGAACAAGGGCGCAAGAGAGCTCTAACGCCATAGAGCGCATGTATATTACCATGCGTCATTTGTTTAATAGAGGGTTTTACAAACCTATGGGAGTTTCTGGCGAAACCTTAAGGCAAGCATTATTACTGTTAAGACCAGAAATTTATGGTTCGGTAGGCGAAGAAAAAGCAGAGCTAGAAGGGCTTCTTTATGTTATAGATAGATTACCACGAGGTATTGAAGAGTGTTCGTTTATAAACTTGACAAGTGATGAAGGATACTCCAATTCGCATTTTGAACCTATTATTCCTAAAAAAAGACGACGTAATTGTTATAGAATAGATGATGAACAGATGAATATTGAAATTACAAGAGGGCGTTCAGAAATCTACGATATTCTTACCCATTTAACGTTTCTTTTTATTGAATCTCATAAAATTGGGAACCGAGTATTAATTGATGAGGAAGGTTCGACAACGCGCGATTGGATCAAGTTAGAAAAAGTAGTACTTTCAAAAAAGAAGCTTACAAATGAACAGAGGGAGGTAGCTATTACACATGCTGCAAATATCCTTGGAAGAGCGTTTAACGAAATAAATGTAATCTACAGGTCATTTTCTTGTCCGTCACAACCAGAAAGACTTTTGCATATTGTATATTGGTTAGGTAAGTTGGCCATAGAAGAACTGGTTCATAATAACAAAAGAACGGTTACTTTTAGTCCTGTTTTAAGAGAAAGAATAGGGCATCACATTCATGGAGAATTATGGGCAAATTCTATCAAAGAAGTACTATATAGCCATAATCTTTTGGAGAGGCCTTTGCATATAATAAGTGCTAATATGCATAGCGTTATGAATACGCTTTTTGCAGGAAAGGCTTTAAAGGCCAAAACATCAAATTTGGATGTTGTTGAGCTTTATGAATCGTTGAGTAAAAAAGAGAATGAGGCATTAAGGAATAAAGTTACAAAAGTAGCCTTGCAAAATGGGATGATTTATATTGAAGATAAATCTAGAGCAAATATTGATGTTCAGATATTTGACACGTCTAAAATGGATATTTCAAAAGTTGGTGTTAAGATGTCAGAAGTTGTTATTGAAAAAGAAAAGCCTGTAGTTTTGGTTATGGATTATGCATTTGGGGAACAGGCCTATGAATCAATTGATGAACTATTAAAACCATATAAAAGGCAGGATGAAAAAATTCATTTAAATGTAGAATCGGTATCTATAATGGGTAAGGCGGGTATTTTAGAAGGAGGAAAGGGAGATATTATGATTCCTTCAGCACATATTTTTGAAGGCACTGCCGATAACTATCCTTTTAAAAACGAATTAAAAAAAGAAGATGTTGAGGGGCAAGGAGTTGGTGTTTATGAAGGCGCGATGATTACCGTATTAGGAACGTCCTTGCAAAACAAGGATATTTTGAAATTCTTTTATAATTCCACTTGGCAAGTTATAGGGTTAGAGATGGAAGGGGCGCATTATCAAAAAGCTATTCAAGCGGCATCGAAAGTAAGAGGAAGTATAAAGAAGGATGTAAAAGTACGATATGCCTATTACGCTAGTGATAACCCACTTGAAACAGGAGCTACTTTGGCATCTGGTGGACTTGGTACCACTGGGGTAAGACCGACATATTTAATTACGAAAACAATTATACAGCAAATACTTAATTAACAACTATTATGAGTAAAGAATCTAGTCAGCCGCAACAATCAGAAGAGGTAGATTTAGGCCAATTGTTTAAGCTTATAGGAAATGCCTTTGAGCGTTTTTTTAAATTTATTGGAAGCATTTTCAAAGGCATTTTTCGAATTATTATATTGTTTTTGCTTTTTATTCAAAAACATTTTATAAAGTTTGCGATTGCTGGGGTAATAGGCTTATTAATCGGGGTTTATTTAGATTACAATAAAGAACCTAAATATATTTCCACCATGGTATTAGAGCCAAATTTTAACAGTGTTCAACAGCTGTATAACAATATAAACTTTTATAATGAGTTAGCCGTATCTAAGGACTCTACGGCTTTGGCAGAGGCTCTTAATATTTCTCAAAGGGAAGCTTCTTATATTAAGAAATTTTCCGTTGAGTCATATTCCGATGAAAACCAAAAAGTGCTGTTATTTGATGAATTTGTACGCAGTTTAGATACAACTACTCAGAAGGCCATTGATATGAAAGCATATCTTAAGAATTTTAATTCCTTAGATGCCCGTTTTCATACCGTTTCTGTTGTTGCCTCAAGTAATGTTATCGCCAAACAAATACAGCCTGCTATCATAAACTCTATTTCAAGCAACGATTATTTTAATCTTCAGAAGGATATTAGTGATGTTAATATTCAATTACAAGATAGTTTGTACAATAAACAATTGATTGAAATAGACTCATTACAGTTGTTATACAAGAAAGTCATGCTAAAAGAAGCTGAAAAGATCGAATCAGGAACAAATATTAGTTTGGGACAAAATGGATCTAGTGAAAACAAAGAACTTTCTTTAATAAATAAAATGGAAGCTTTAAAAGCAAGACTGGTTGAACTTAACGAAGAACGAGCGAATAAATCTAGTATTTTAAATGTTATTTCAGACTTCCCTTCAAAGGGTGTAGAATTAAAAGGGGTTTTAAATAGTTATAAGTTTATTGTTCCTATTGTAATCGTTTGCATAATGATCTTGTTTTTTGGCTTAATAACATTAAATAGTTTTTTGAAGAACTATAATAAGTAGTGAAAGTGAGAGTATTAATTACAGGAGGAGCTGGTTTTATTGGGTCGCATGTGGTTCGGCTTTTTGTGAAGAAATATCCTAACTATAAGATTTTTAATTTAGATGCCTTGACATATGCAGGTAATCTCTCAAATCTTAAAGATATTGAGGAAGAGGCTAATTATACTTTTATAAAAGGAGATATTAATGATGAAGCATTTATCTCAGAAATCTTTCAAACGCATAGATTTGAAGGAGTTATTCATTTGGCTGCGGAATCGCATGTGGATAGGTCGATAAAAGACCCTTTGGCATTTGTGAAAACTAATATTATAGGTACATTAAACTTATTGAATGCTTTCAAAGATTTATGGAAAGATAATTTTGAAGGTAAACGTTTTTATCATATTAGTACAGATGAGGTCTACGGGACATTAGGGGAAACAGGATTATTTACAGAATCCACTTCTTACGATCCGAATTCTCCTTATTCAGCTTCGAAGGCCAGTTCAGATCATTTTGTTAGAGCCTACAGCGAAACCTATGGTTTGCCCTATGTTATTACAAATTGCTCTAATAATTATGGTGAGAACCAGTTTCCCGAGAAACTAATTCCGTTATTCATAAATAATATAATACACAACAAACCATTACCAGTATATGGCGATGGAAATTATACTAGAGATTGGTTGTATGTTAAAGATCATGCGATAGCAATTGATTTGGTTTATCATAAAGGATTAAACGAAGAAACTTATAATATAGGAGGGTTTAATGAATGGAAAAACATTGATTTGGTCAAGTTGCTATGTGAGCAAATGGACAGTAAATTAGGAAGGAAAAAGGGAACTTCTGAAAAGCTCATTACATATGTCAAAGACCGTCCAGGTCATGATTTAAGATATGCTATTGACGCTTCCAAAATAAAGAACGAATTAGGCTGGCAGCCTTCGGTAACTTTTGAGCAAGGACTTGAAAAAACAATTGAATGGTATTTAAATAATAAAGAGTGGTTAGATGATGTAACAAGTGGGGAATATCAGTCTTATTACGAAAATCACTATAATAAATAGTATGAAAGGAATTATACTCGCGGGGGGGTCAGGAACACGATTACACCCGCTAACACTTACAGTAAGCAAGCAACTTATGCCTATTTATGATAAGCCTATGATATATTATCCTCTGTCTACTTTAATGTATTCAGGGATTCGAGAAATTTTGATTATTTCTACGCCTAAGGACTTACCACTATTTAAAGACTTATTAGGAGATGGTGAAAAGTACGGATGTTCTTTTGAATATGCTATTCAAGAAGCTCCTAATGGATTGGCTGAGGCGTTTTTAATTGGAGAAGAGTTTATAGGAAACGACAAGGTGGCATTAATATTAGGAGATAATATTTTTTACGGGACTGGGCTCAAGAAACTCTTAAGGGCAAACAATAATCCTGAAGGAGGGATTATTTACGCTTATAGGGTTCATGATCCAGAGCGTTATGGGGTAGTGGAATTTGATGATAACAACAAAGCTATTTCTATTGAGGAAAAACCAGCTGAACCAAGATCAAACTACGCGGTTCCTGGAATTTATTTTTACGATAATTCTGTAGTTGGAATAGCCAAAAATATTAAACCCAGTCAGAGAGGGGAACTAGAGATAACAGATGTTAACAAACAGTATCTGGAACTAGGGAAATTAAATGTAAGTATCTTAGATAGAGGTACGGCCTGGTTAGATACGGGAACATTTCAATCCCTTATGCAGGCAGCTCAATTTGTTGAAGTCATAGAAGAAAGACAAGGGCTAAAAATAGGTGCTATTGAAGCAGCTGCATTTGAAATGGGTTATATTAATGAAAGTCAGTTTAAAGTTTTGGCAGAGCCTCTATTGAAAAGTGGCTATGGAAAGAATTTGCTAGGCATATTAAAGGAGAAATGATGAAGGCTACCCTAACTGAATTAGAAGGTTGTATTATTCTTGAACCGAAACTATTTGAAGATAAAAGAGGTTATTTTTTCGAGTCTTATAATGAAGCTGTTTTTAACGAAATTGTAGGGAATAAAGTTGGTTTTGTCCAAGATAACGAGTCCTTGTCTTTTCAAGGAGTTCTGAGGGGACTACATTTTCAACAAGGGAAATATGCACAAGCAAAATTGGTAAGAGTTCTTGAAGGACAAGTTTTGGATGTGGCGGTTGATATCAGAAGAGAATCACCAACATTTGGGCAACATATTGCTGTTGAACTATCTGAAGAAAATAAAAGGCAGTTGTTTATACCAAGAGGCTTTGCTCATGGCTTTGTTGTTTTAAGCAACACTGCACGTTTTTCATATAAATGTGATAATTACTACAACAAAGAATCTGAAGGCGGGGTATTGTATTCAGATAAGAGTTTAAACATTGATTGGAAGTTGCCAGATGAACAACTAATTGTTTCAGAGAAAGATTTAATATTACCTGAATTTGATAAAACCCTTATATGATAAATATTTTAGTTACTGGAGCTAGTGGTCAACTTGGACACTGCATAAGAGATTTATCGCCTAATTATATGGGGTTTAACTTTATTTACACAGATTATCAAGAACTAGATATTTGTAAAATGGATGAGGTCATTCCATTTTTTGAATCAAACCAAGTTGATTACTGTATAAATTGTGCTGCTTACACTGCTGTTGATGAGGCTGAATCAGATGTAGAAAAATCCTATAAAATTAATGCGCTCGGCCCAAAAAATTTGGCCTCGGCTTGTGCTAGACACAATGCTGTTTTAATTCATATTTCTACAGATTTTGTTTTTAATGGAAATCAATCAGTCCCTTATACCGAGGAAGATATGCCAGAGCCAATAAATGTTTATGGAGCCTCTAAATTGAAGGGAGAAAAAGAAATAGGCCACACTTTTAGCGAACATTTTATTATTAGAACGGCTTGGTTGTACTCGGAGCATGGGAATAACTTCTTGAAAACTATGTTAAGGTTAGCTAAGACGAAAGAAGTTTTAAGCGTTGTAAATGATCAAATAGGGACTCCCACCTATGCAAGAGATCTAGCCAATGTTATTTTGAAACTTATTGCAGAAAGAAAGGATTGTTATGGACTATATCATTACAGTAATGCGGGTATAGTAAGTTGGTACGATTTTGCTAAAGAGATATTTGATTTGTCGGAAGCAACAGTGCAATTAAATCCGATTAAATCTGAAGAGTACCCAACACCAGCAGCAAGACCAGCTTATAGTGTGATGAATAAAGGTAAGATAAAGGATGCTTTTAGCTTAAATATTCCATATTGGAAGGATAGTTTAAGTACGTGTTTATCAAGACTAAAATAGCTTTAAGCAATAGGGTATGGACTATATGGTTAATTTAAAGAAGGAAAGGTAGGATATGAAAAAAAAGAATTTATTGATTTTTGGTACAAGGCCGGAGGCAATAAAAATGGCTCCATTGATTAAAGAGTTTCAAAGATTCCCTAATAAATTTGACACAAAAGTTTGCATTACGGCTCAGCATCGTGAAATGTTGGATCAAGTTTTATCTTTTTTCGAAATTACTGCAGATTATGATTTAGACCTAATGAAGCCTAATCAAAACTTATACTCTTTGACGGCAGAAATTATACAAGGGCTGAAGGTTGTTTTAGAGGAGTTTAATCCGGATTTTGTATATGTTCATGGTGATACCACCACTACAATGGCTGCTAGTATAGCTGCATTTTATTCGGGTTCTAAGGTTTGCCATATTGAGGCTGGATTGAGAACCTTTAATAAAAGATCTCCTTTTCCAGAAGAGGTTAACAGAAGTATTACGGGCGTAGTATCAGACTACCATTTTGCCCCAACCATCACGTCGAAGAAAAACTTACTAAAGGAGAATATAAAAGATGATTTAATTTTGGTTACTGGAAACACGGTTATTGATGCTCTTAAGTTTAGCACAAATAAGGTTTCTTCAGAAGACTATTCTGACGAAGAGGTAGATGGACTAAAGACCATATTAGATCTTTCTAAAAGAATTATATTAGTAACTGGTCATAGAAGAGAAAACCACGGAGACGGATTCGTTAATATTTGCCATGCCTTAAAAGATATAGCTCAGGCCAACCAAGATGTTGAGATTGTTTATCCTGTGCACCTTAATCCAAATGTACAAAAACCTGTTTATAAGCTTTTGGGAGAAGTGAGCAATATAAAATTAATCTCGCCCTTATCCTATCCTGCCTTTGTTTGGTTAATGAACAAATCTTATTTAATAATAACAGATAGCGGTGGCGTGCAAGAAGAGGCACCAAGTTTGGGGAAGCCTGTTTTGGTTATGAGGAATACTACAGAAAGGCCTGAAGCGGTTGATGCTGGAACGGTTTTATTAGTGGGGACGAATACAGAAAAAATAGTAAAAGAGACGAATCGTTTACTATCAAATAAAAGCTATAATAGCATGAGTAGGTTACATAATCCTTATGGAAATGGAATGGCCTGTAAAAGAATTGTTGAATTTATTACTAAGTTATAAGATATGAACAAAAAACCACAAGTAGTAATGATAGGTTTAGGGTATATCGGATTACCTACGGCAGCCTTAATAGCTCAAAATAAAACTTACGTTCACGGGGTTGATATAAACTCTAAGGTTGTTGAAACAATTAATGCAGGAAAGATACATATTGTCGAGCCAGAATTAGATTTGGCAGTTGCAAGCGCCGTAAAAAACGGTTATTTGAAAGCAGACACGGTTCCCGTAGAGGCTAATACATATTTAATTGTTGTTCCAACCCCTTTTAAGGCAAAAAATGAACCAGATATTTCGTTTGTTGAATCTGCCACTAAAGCGATACTACCTCTTTTGAAAAAGGATGATTTATATATCATTGAATCAACCTCTCCCATAGGTACAACAGAAAAAATGATGCAGCTTATATATTCTGAAAGACCAGAGCTTGAAGGCATGCTAAATATTGCTTATTGTCCAGAACGTGTTTTACCAGGGAATGTTATGTATGAGTTAGTTCATAATGATAGAGTTATTGGCGGGGTTGATGAAGAATCGACAGAGAAGGCCCTATCGTTCTATAAACAGTTTATAAAAGGAGATTTGCACCGTACCAATGCTAGAACGGCAGAAATGTGTAAACTAGTTGAGAATTCATCAAGAGATGTACAAATAGCTTTTGCCAACGAATTATCTTTAATATGCGATAAGGCTGGAATAAATGTATGGGAATTAATAGAATTAGCAAATAAACACCCTCGAGTTAATATTTTGCAACCTGGTTGTGGGGTTGGAGGGCATTGCATTGCGGTAGATCCTTACTTTATAGTAGCAGATTACCCTATGGAGTCTAAAATAATAGGAAAGGCCAGGGAGATTAACAATTATAAGTCTTTTTGGTGTGCAGAAAAAGTACAGACAGCTAAATTAGAGTTTGAATTAGCTCATGGTAGAAAGCCAAGTGTTGCTATAATGGGCTTAGCCTTTAAGCCTAACATTGATGATCTAAGAGAGTCTCCAGCAAAATATATAGCTCAAAAAATATTGCAGAATGCCAATAATGAGAAACACTATATTGTAGAGCCCAACATAGATGTACATAATATCTTTAAGTTAACAGATTATACCGAAGCTGCTAAAAACGCAGATATTGTGGTGTTTTTAGTAGCCCATGATGAGTTTAAAGCCCTAGAACTGAATGAAGACAAGATTGTTTTAGATTTTTGCGGGGTATTTAGAAAGTAGAACGATGGAAAGAAAAGTGGTCACTATTAGAGGAAGCTTTATTGTATGAAGCAATCATGGAAAAAAAATTTTAGTATTCTTCTTATTGCTACTTTGTCGAGTAAGGCGATTGGATTTCTTAGAGAGTTAGTCATTGCTTCTAGATTTGGTGTTTCACAGGAGTTCGACATACTCTTAACAGTTTTCGTTGTGCCCAACATGATAATTAGTTTGCTTTTATACGCTATACCTCATATTGTAATTCCAAGACTTGATTTGGGCCAAAAATCCGAAGCTAAATTCTATACCCTCTTTGCCAAACAGTTTTTTTGGCCATATATAATATTTCTGCTAATTATAGTTATTATATATAACTTATTGTTTCAACTTTATATTAAGTTAACACCTTCAATTCAATTTGAAAATCACATACAATTAGCATCTAATCTTACCATTTTATTTGCTTTTTTCACTTTTTTTAGTTCAACTTACAACATTTTTAAAGCTGTTTATAACGCAAAAGAAAGGTTTACGTTACCTGCATTTACACCATTACTCATCCATATCTGTGTTATTTTATCAGTCCTATTTTTTTATCAAGAATATGGGGTGCTTTCATTTGCATATGGTCTTGTTTTGGGAAGTGTTTTACAAATATTTGTGTTTGTTTTTGATTTAGTTAAAAGAAATATTTTTAAATATTTTAGATTTTCCCTTCAGCCAAATAAGTTACATGTGGGGTCTTATGTGATAATACTTTTAATCGAATTTTTGGGGCAGAGCTATGCCTTAATTGACAGGTCTTTTATTGCAGATTTGCCTGAAGGACATATATCTTCAATGTACTATGCAGGGATTTTGAACAATCTGCCTGTAACAATTATTGGTTTGACATTGGGAACTGTATTTTTTCCAAAAATTTCACTTTATGCGCAAAACAGAAATTTCCTGGTTCTCAAGAGTTTTTTAAAGAAAGGGTTGGTGTTTTCTTTCTTAGTGGGATTCCCTTTCTCAATTGTTTTTTACTTTTACGGGGAGGATATAATTACTTTGATGTTTGAAAGAGGAGCTTTTAGCAATAATGCAAGTTTTGTTACAAGTAAATATCTTCAAGTTCTGTCAATAGGGCTGCCATTTATATTTTTTCATATCCTATTGGCTAAAGCGTGTTTTGCGTTGCATAAGGAAAGAATACTTTTTTTGAGTACTTTTTTAGCAATAGTAGTTAAAATTGTATTAAGTGTTTTGTTTATGAGTAAATCCTATTTTTGGGGACTATCGTTGGCCACTAGTATAAGTTTTATGCTGAATGTGATTATAATTGTGCTACTTCTTTATAGGCGATCTGAATTGTTTTTAAAAGTAAAATGATGAAAGAAGTTGATAACAGAGTTGATGATTATTACTACCCTATATTTATATTTTTGGTAATTATCACAGGATATTGGGATTCCCCTTTAAGGAAAGTAATATCCATGATATTTCCAATAATGTTAATTACCTTCTTTTTAGTAAAATTTAGGTTTACAGTAAAAATAAATTTTACAACATTACTGATATACTTATATATATTTATATGCGTAATTGCCTCAATTTATGCTTATGATAAAGCTAATAGTTTTTTCATCACTTTTAGGATTATTATTTTCTTTTTATTGATTAGTGGATTGTATTTATGGATGGATAATTATTATAGGTTTCAATTGATCGTTAAATCGATTATCTATGCAGGAATAGTAGTTTGTGGTTCTATATATTTGGCTGTTCTATTGGGAAACGTGCAGCATGAATCTAATGGTAGTATTAGAACCGGAGGAATTTTTTCCAATATCAATAGTGCTGGATTTATTTGTTACATATCCTGTGCATACTCATATTTCAAATTTATTGAAAAGAAGAAGAGTCGTTTCGTTTTTTTAATGTTATTTTTTGTAGGCGGAATTATTATAACTGGCTCTAGGGCAAGTATGCTGGCTTTAGCGGTCTCTTTCTTATTTTATAATTTGCGATTCAAATTAACAAAGAAAGTTATTAGTTTATTGTTTTTAGGGCTTATTTCTCTGTCTGGCGTCTTATTCTTTTTTAAAGATAAAATTCTTACAATGTTAAGATTAGATAAGGGCTTATCTGCAAGAGACGTTTTATTTAATATTGGTATAAATATTACTAAAGATCACCCTTATACTGGTATTGGACTTGGTAATCTAAAAGATATCGGAGCTATTTATATAGAAAAAGAGGACGTTGGAAATTGGTTAAAAAATATGCTATTAGATATTGGAATTCAAAGTTCTCATAACGTATTTATAGAAACAGCAGCAGAAATTGGTGTTTTTGGATCAGGAATTTTGGCGTTAATATTGCTGCACATTGGAAGAAAATATTATAAAGGACTGAAAGTCAGTCTCCTCAAAGACAGAAATTTTTATTTTATTATTTGGGGTATTTTTATGGGCATATTGGTAAGGTGTTTTTTTGAAAGCAATGGAATAATAAACCGAGGATGGATTACTATTGATATTTTTTTCTGGATTACCTATGTCATTTTTTTAAGATCTAAGCAATGGAAGCTTCAAAAAAGTATTTAATTTAAATGAAGAGAATAACCGTGTTGTTGCCAAAAGTTACTAAACCAAAAACGGGAGGACAGAAGTATGACATTTATCTTGTAAACAAATTAAAGGATTTACATGGTGAGATTGTTACAGTTACCGATAAAACCTTTAGTATTCAGCCAAAAGTTGCACTTATTTATAATTTTATTTATTCGTTGAAACTAAATAGTTTTCTTAATGCAGATGTTTTAATAACGAACAGTAGGATGTATCCGAGGCAATATTTGTTCTTAAAAATCTTGAAGATATTTAGTAAGAACATTAAACTTATTGTAATTCATCATCACTATAATTATAAGGTTAAATCTGGGTTAACTCGAAAGATACACAGATATTTTGAACTTCGATTTTTAAAAGGTTTTGATTTAATAATTATACCGAGTAGATATGTGAAGAATGAAACAAAGCGGCTTTTTCCAGAAAAGGCCTTACGGTTACTTGAAATAGCTTTTGAAAAAAGTAGCGATTTACAAGTTATAAAAAAACATCCTGAACCAAATTTACTTTATATAGGTACCATAGAGTCAAGGAAAGGAATACACCTGCTTATAGAGTCGTTAAAAGAGGTAAAAGAAGACTTTCAGCTTAAGCTCGTTGGAGCTTTTAAAAATCAAGACCCGTATTATTTAATGCTAAAATCCAAAATAGAAGAAGGTCATTTAGAGGATAAGATAACTTTTTGTGGGAGAGTTTCAGATGAACAAATGAAAGATTATCTCAAGGAGGCATCCATATTTGTTTTCCCAAGTTTGCATGAAGGCTATGGAATGGTTATGGTTGAAGCAATGTCTTACGGATTACCGGTTATTGCATTTAATAATTCCGCTATTCCTTTTGTAATAAAGGATAAACATAATGGGTTGCTTGTTGAAAATGAAAATATATATGATTTGACAGCAAAAATTAGACAAATATTATCTAATGAAGCATTACTTAAAAAATTAAGTAAAAACGCGCAATCCACTTATAAAAACATTAGAAAATTTGATGACTTAAACCTAGAGATTGAGTTGTTTTATAATGAGCTTATAGATGAAAGTTGAAATTTGGGGAACCTATCCTCCTCCTATAGGAGGTGTATCCATACATATAATGAGATTTATTCATGAAGTTAATAAACTTAACTCAAATATTGTACTGAAGGATTTTAATGGGTTAGATGAAAATGAATTCGATTATATAATTAAAGTTAAGAGTAAACTTAATGAATTTTTTGCCTTACCTTTTCGTTCAAAGATGTTAATTCATTTGCATTCAAATAAGTTTATTGTTTTTGTTTTGCTATTAATTTTTGGACGAAAGCATAAAATTGGGATGACAATTCACAATAAAAATCTTGTTAAGACCTCAAAAGGTGTAAAAAAGAAATTAACAACTTTATTTCTAAGAAGACTAGATTTTATAATACTAAATGATCCAGAATACGCTAATCAATTTACAGAAGCGTTTAAAATTGATAAATTAAAAACACATGTACTCCCCGCTTATATAAAGCCATTGGAGACAGAACGAAGTAAACTACCTAAAAAAGTCCTTCAATTTAGGCAACATAAAGAATTTTTAATATCCGCTAATGCATTTATGCTTCGTTTTGAGGAAGGTGTTGATATATATGGTTTTGATTTGTTAATTGATTTGGTATATGCCCTGAAAAAAAAAGATATTAATGTGGGCTTAATTTTTTGCTTACCACAAATTGGGAATCAGCAATACTATGGTCAATTGTGTGCTATAATTAAGGACAAAAGCTTAGAAAAAGATATATTAATACTACAAGAAAAATTACCAAATGCCTTCCAGATATGGGAGGCTTCAGATCTTTTTATTCGACCAACAACTACTGATATAGAGGGCGTTTCCGTTAAAGAGGCATTAGACTTTAACACTCCTGTTATTGCAAGTAATGTTTGTAAAAGACCTAAGGAGGCGGTCCTTTTTAAAAGTAGGGACTTTGAAGAACTATTAAGTAAAACTTTCGAGTTGTATAAAGCTTCAAAAGCTATTAATAAAACTCCCATTTCTTTCAATGGCGAAAAGATTACACCTAAAATTTTAGAGATCTATTTAAATTCTTAGAAATTATTTTCTATTTGTTAAAGCAAAACCAGGATATTTGTATCTTTATTCGTTCAAATCAAGAATTTATGAAAAGGAATATTTTAACCCTGTTTTTTCTAGTCATTACTTTGTTTCATTCATGTTCAAAAAAGGAAGATTCAAAGTTCTTTGAAGTAAAAGGAAGAGTATTTTTAGAAGGAGAGCTGGTTGAGGGTGCAGAGGTATTATTGAAAAATGAAAATGACAATTATAAAACCGTAACTAAAAATGATGGAGAATTCATATTTGAAAATTTAAATCCAGTACCCTATACATTGGAGGTATCCAAAGATTTGAATAATGAGGGGTTACATGTAAAAAAAGTATATAATACTAAAGGGAATAATGGAACTGAATTAGAGAGTATTTTTTTACCTATTCCAGTAGACTTCGCGGATCCTATTGAGGTTAGTAATACGTTTATTAATTTAGCGTGGAATGCATCAAATTCCGACGACTTTAAAGAATATAAAATATATAGAAGTGGAAGCTCCGCTTTAGATGAAGATACAGGAATTTTAAGACATGTATCAACTATTAGAAACGATACCACTTTTATCGACGACCAGAATTCCCCTTTAGGCGGTCTATACCCTAATACGGACTATTATTACCGTATTTATGTAATGAATGATAAAGGCAAGCTTGGAGGGAGTAGTATTTATAAAATAAAAACAAAAGAATTTGCTAATAATGTAAACACGGCTTATAAACTCAAATCTGTAACTAATTTTGCGGTTGAAAAAACAGTAACAGGTATAGAATTTTATGGTAGCCATTTATGGATAATGTATGAAAACGGTAAGCTTGTTAAATATGACTTTAAAACAGGTACAAATTTAGAGACATTTATTTTAGATGGTGATTTTAAGGGACTAGCATATGATGGCACGTATTTATGGACAAATTATAGGGTTCCTTTTGAAGGTACGTTGTTTCAAGTAAATCCTATTGATGGTAAAATAGTAAAAAGTTTTGGGATGGACCCTTCAAGTGATTTAGCATATTTAAATGGAAGCCTTTATATGCTTTGGAGAAATTTAAATCAAATAAACCCAATTAACGGTGGATTAATTAACCAATTTAAAAAACCTTTTCCGGAGGCTACTTGGGGGATTACTGCTAGAAATGGTGAAATTTGGATAAATAGTTATGCAAGAGACAGCAATAAAATAGCTATTTTGGATGAAGAAGGTAATCATTTTGGAATTGCCTACATCTCTGAGGATGAACATGATATTTTGTCGAATGGAGATCGATATACCATGTGCTTTATGAATAATCAAATTGTGTTATCATATGGCTCTAGGCTTTATATATATGATATTGAAAAAATTGAACTTTAGTAATTGAATATGATGGTTTTGGAGATTTTAGTTTAACAGTGGTTAAAAATAACAACTTAAATTAAAAGAAATCATAAGAAATTAAGTTCTGTTAGTGTAAAATAGTTTATTTATATTTTGTCAGAAGTATTAAAGCCACAGTATTCGAGATTGGAGATTTTTCAGCAATATGCCCTATACCTTTGGGCATTTTGTGCTTTTTTTTCAGATCTTAATTTTGTAGCATATATTTTCATTGGGGTTACTTTGGTTAAGATTGCTAAGCAAAAAGAGTATCATAATTTTAAGTTGTCAAGAGATAAATACCCTTATGTTTTTTTAATGCTTTTTATTGTTTGGCATTTAGTTTCTTTATTGTATTCAGAGAATTTATATGGGGGCATTAAGCAGATAGAAAAAAAAATTCCTTTACTACTTATTGCTATTCTTGGTATTGTTTCAAATACAATAACACTTCAGTTTAATAAAACTTTACGCTTTTATTTTTATGGTGCAATAACGGCTATCATAATTAGTTTATGTTATTGTTTTTACATGTTTTTTAATGGGTATTTAGGAGCAATAGCTTTAGTAAAAGGATTTAGTCAAGTTAATCTATTAAGCTTTTTTGAACATAGATTATATGTAGGCGTTTTGCTATTAATGATTCTACCTTTAATATTCCATAATTTAATAAGGAAAATCAGCTGGGTTAGAAAAGTTGGATATTTCTTATTGTTTGGAGTTGTTTTTTTTATGATATATTCTACCGGAGCAAGAATCTTGGTGCTTTGTACATTAGTTATTGCCCTCGGATTTCTTTTGAAATTTTTGAGAACTAAGGTAAAACGTGTATATTTTATTATGACGCTTATTATACTGGTTACTGCAGCGTTTTCGGTTTTAAGTTCCCATCCACGCACAAAACTAACCATAGACCTTATTAAGAAAAATAAGCCATTAGAAGATATTGATAATCGCTTTGTTACTTGGGTAAATGCCGTTGAAATAATAGCAGACAACCCAATTCTTGGCGTGGGTATAGGAGATTCTCATAATAAACTATTGCAATCATATCAAGCCAATGGAAATATTTTAGAATTATCAAATAAATTAAATGTTCATAATCAATATTTGCAAACTGTTCTTGAGACTGGTGTTGTTGGAATCATTTTGTTTATTTTTTTTCTTGTATCCTTATTTTTTGTTGGCTTTGATAGAAAACCTTACTTATATGCGTTTTTAGCATTATTTGGAATAGGTTTTTTTATTGAGTCAATGCTTTCGCGAGATATAGGTACTTTTCCAATGGCTCTATGGGTTTTTATTTTGGTTTCAACAAATAGTAGTAAAGAGGGAGGTAATAGCGCATATAGAAATGATGACAATATGATTGTTTTGGGAAGCAGTATAGCTTCTCTTATTTTAATTTTAATGATGTTTATATGGTCTAAAACTAATGGTTTTGATAATGCAAAACCTTATACGTATATGACATTACCTTTTACATATGTAAAATATGCAGATCTACCAGATAAAGAGGGTTTGCCTTTTGTGACGGATGCTTGTTCTTTTAATAGTTTAAGTGATTTTAGAGTGTTTGAGAGAGGCTATTTTATTGCGCCAGAGGTTTATACAACCACTATCGACCAGCCAGCAAAAGTTAATTTTGGAATATGGTGTTATCTTTCTGAAGATAGTAATATCAATGAAGTATATGTTTTTGCTTGGGATAGAGTAAATGTTTCATACCGAAAAAAGTATAACCTGAATAAAAAAAATACTTGGCAGTATTTAGAATTAGAAAATGAAAGTTTCAGGAATAGCTTTTCATTAGGTGTTAGAATAGATGTTTTAAAAGAACAATCTAAAATTGAAGGAAAAGTTTTTTTTGCATTACCAAAATATGACATTAAGTATAAAGAAAAGCCTCAATAAATTGTATTTTTGGCTTTTATTTTAGAAGACGCAATCTCTAAGTTTTATAAACTTAAGATACTCCGATAATTATGGATAAATTAAAGAGTAAGTTAAGGAATTAAAAAACTGGTAATGGTGTTAGAAAACGAAAACTAGATTTATGAAACAAATCATACAAGACCTTAAAAACGGAGAAACAATTCTAGAAGAAGTACCTGTGCCAATGGTAAAATCGGGTCATGTTCTCATAAAAACCTCGAAAACATTAGTTTCTCTTGGTACCGAAAGAATGTTGGTAGAATTTGGAAAAGCCAATTTTATCCAGAAAGCGAAACAACAACCGGATAAGGTGAAAATGGTTTTAGATAAGGTAAAAACCGACGGCTTAAAACCTACTATGGATGCTGTTTTTAATAAATTAAATCAGCCCTTACCTTTAGGATATTGTAATGTAGGGGAAGTTGTGGGAGTTGGTAAGGGAGTTAATGAATTCAAGATTGGAGACCGGGTAGCATCAAATGGGAATCATGCAGAATTTGTTAACGTACCAAAGAATTTGGTTGCTAAAATTCCTGACAATGTTTCTTACGATGAAGCTGTATTTACAGTAATAGGTTCGATAGGATTGCAGGGAATTAGGTTGTTGAACCCCACTTTTGGAGAAACGATAGTTGTTGTTGGTTTGGGGTTAATAGGACTGATTACCGCAGAATTGTTAATGGCTAATGGTTGTAATGTTGTAGGTTTTGATTTTGACTCTGAAAAAATAAAAATAGCCAAAGGAAAAGGTATTATGGCTCTTAACCCAGCCGAAGGAAGTGATCAAATTAAATATATAGAAGCCCATACAAATGGAGTTGGAGCCGATGGTGTCATTATTACGGCATCCAGCAAGAGTAATGAAATTATTTCTCAATCCGCAAACATGTGTAGAAAAAGAGGACGCATTGTTCTTGTAGGAGTAATAGGATTAGACATTAGCAGAGCAGATTTTTATGAAAAAGAAATATCCTTTCAAGTGTCTTGCTCGTATGGGCCAGGAAGATATGATGAAGAGTTTGAACAAAAAGGAAATGATTATCCAATAGGTTATGTGCGTTGGACCGAAAAAAGAAACTTCGAGGCGATATTAAATTCTATTTCTAAAGGAACACTTGATGTAAAACCCCTAATTACCGAACGAATTCCGTTAGCAGAATATCAAAAGATTTATGGAGATATGAAGAACCCAAAATCGATAGCCTCTATTTTGGAATATAACGACACAAAGTCTCCTCAATCTACAGTAGAGATTTTTCAAAAATCATTTGAGGGTAAAAAAGGAGTTTTAGGAATTATAGGGTCTGGTAATTTTACGAGCTCTACGATTTTACCAAATCTTAAAAAGTTAAATGCGGATGTAAAATATATTGCAAGTTCTGGGGGGCTTTCTTCTACAATTATGGCGAGACGCCATAACATTAAGAATTCAACGTCTGATTATAAAGAAATATTGAAGGATGATGATGTTGATCTTGTTTTTATTACTACAAAACACCATATGCATGCATCAATGGTTTTAGAAACTTTGAAAGCTGGGAAAAGTGTTTTTGTAGAAAAACCTTTGGCTTTGAATAATTCTGAGTTAGATGACATAATTGATGAGTACAATAAACAAAATGTAAATATATCAGTTGGTTTTAATCGGCGTTTTGCACCGTTATCTAAAAAAATGAAAAAGCTTTTAGGAAATGACAATACTCCCATTAATATTGTTGCGACAATGAATGCCGGTTTTATTCCAGGGGATGTTTGGGTTCATGACATGGAAGTTGGTGGTGGTAGAATCATAGGTGAAGCTTGTCATTACATTGATCTTTGCAGTTATTTTTCAGGAAGCAGAGTAACAGCTGTTTGTATGAATTCTTTGGGTAAAAACCCAGAAGAAAACACAGATAATGCAAGTATTCTATTAAAGTATGAAAATGGGAGTAATGCTGTTATTAATTATTTTTCAAATGGAAGTAAAGCATATTCTAAAGAGCGAGTTGAAGTGTATTCTCAAGAACGTACTTTGATTATGGATAATTGGCGTAGATTGAAAACCTACGGATTTAAAGGAGCAAATGCATCTTCTAAACAAGATAAAGGGCATTATAATCAATTTAAAGAGTTAATAATGAGTCAGAAGAATGGAAGTAGTCCCATTATTGCTTTTGCAGCTATTGTTAATACAACAAAGGCTTCTTTTGCAGCTATTGAATCACTTAAACAAGGTAAATGGATAGACATAAATTAAGTCTAATATTTAACACACTAAAGTATTTAAGGTTTAAGCAGGTCTATTATCGACTGGTTTATTTTGTTAAGCATAATTTTTTTAACCCTAAATATGAAAAAAGCCTGCCTAAGAATTTTACGAGATTAAATTGGAGTGATTCATTGCTTTACCCAAATTCTTTTCTAAAAAGTAATATGTTTCTTTTTTTAAATATTAAACATGTTTTTAAAAATGGGATAGATTGGAATTACTCAGGCTATGGAAAATTATGGACATTTAATTTAAACTATTTTGATTTTCTCAACCAAGAAAACATTAAAGTAGATGAAGGTCTTAGTTTAGTGAATGATTATATTTCTAATTATAAAATCCTTAAGGATGGTAAAGAGTCCTACACAATATCCTTAAGAACTATAAATTGGGTTAAGTTTTTGTCCAAACACAATATCCAAGATTTGTCAATAAACCAAGTTTTGTTTAACGATTATCAAAGGTTGTTAAGTAATTTAGAATTACAGTTTTTGGGAAATCACTATATGGAAAATGGTTTTGCCCTTTTATTTGGAGCATACTTCTTTCAAGACGACGAGCTTTATAAAGCATCGAAGAAAATATTAGAGTCAGAACTTGAAGAAGAAATTTTGAAAGATGGAGCACATTTTGAACTTTCACCAATGTATCATCAAACTATGTTGCATAGGGTTTTAGATTGTTTGTGTTTAGTTAGATATAACGATTACAAGTCTCAGGAGCTAGAGGAGTTCTTGAAATGTAAAGCAATTCAGATGTTAGCTTGGCTAGAAAAAGTGACATATAAGAATGGCAGTATTCCAATGGTAAACGATAGCAGTCATGATATAGCACCATCCTCTAAAAAACTGTTTGATTACGCTAAACTATTGAATTTAAATTGGAACCAAGGGGAGCTTAAGGAATCTGGGTATCGGAAAGTAATAATGAAAAATTATGAGCTTTTTATAGATGTTGGTCATATAGGAGCATCTTATCAACCAGCCCATGCTCATGCAGATACTTTTAACTTTGAGTTGATGGTTAAACAAGTCCCAATAATTGTTGATTCTGGGACATCAACATATGAAAAAAATAATTTAAGACAATTACAAAGAAGTACGGAGTCTCACAATACTGTGAAAATAGGGGATTATAATCAATCTCAAGTATGGAGTGGGTTTAGGGTAGGAAATCGAGCAAAAGTCATTAGTATAAATGAGGAAGGAAATATAATAGAAGCAACTCACGATGGGTATAAAAGAATAAAAGTGTTACATACCAGGAAGTACGTTGCTAAACCTAATGAAGTTATTATTGAGGACCTGCTTTCTAAAGAACCAGATTATGTATCACGAGCCTTTTTTCATTTTTACCCTGGAATTAGAGTTGTAAAAGATGAAAATAGTATTAAACTTGAAAAGGAAGGTGTGATAATGAAATTTTCCGAAGATGTATTAGATATTATTATACGCGAGTATAATTACGCTTTAGGATTTAATAAAACCACTAAGGCGCAAAAGGCAGAGGTGGTTTTTCGAAGAATATTAAAGACTCATATTTATCTATGAAAATACTTTTCTTAACAGATAATTTTCCGCCGGAGGTTAATGCTCCTGCTACTAGAACCTATGAGCATTGTAGGCAGTGGGTTAAGGAAGGTACTGATGTTACAGTAATTACATGCTTTCCTAACTTTCCTAAAGGAAAGGTGTTTGGTGGCTATAAAAATAAATTATATCAAAAAGAAATAGTTGATGGAATAAAAGTTGTTCGGGTTTGGACTTTTATATCCGAAAATAAAGGATTTATCAAAAGAATATTAGATTATGTAAGCTTCATGATATCATCATTTATTGTTGGTTTGTTTATTAGGACAGATGTTATAGTTGCAACATCTCCACAGTTTTTTACGGTTATTTCAGGAAGGTGGTTGTCTTTTTGGAAAAGAAAAAAATGGGTTATGGAAGTAAGAGATTTATGGCCAGAATCTATTAAAGCCGTTGGTGCAATGCAAACAGGCCCCATTATTAAGTTTTTTGAATATTTGGAAAAGAGTATGTATCGTAATGCGTCCAAAATAGTTGTGGTTACAGATTCTTTTAAAGACACATTAGTTTCTCAGCATAATATTCCAGAAACCAAAATAGAAATTATTAAAAATGGCATTAATAACGATTTGTTCTATCCTTCTGAAAAAAACATTTCATTATTAGAAAAATTAAATTTAAAAGATAAATTCATTATTGGATATATTGGAACGCATGGAATGGCTCATGGTTTAGATTTTATTTTGAAAAGTGCAAAAAAACTAAATAATAAAAGATTTCACTTTTTGTTTTTAGGAGACGGAGCGAAAAAGGAGGAGTTATTGATTTTAAAGGAAAGTTTAGATCTTGATAATGTGACCATGCTTTCGTCGGTTAAGAAGAACGATGTTGCAAGCTATATTTCAATTATTGATGTAGGCTTAGTGAACTTAAAGAAGTCTGATACTTTCATGCATGTATTGCCATCTAAAATTTTTGAATTATCTGCAATGCGAAAACCTATATTATTAGGTGTTGAGGGGGAGGCTAGAAAACTAATTGAGGATTATAATATTGGTATTGCCTTTTTGCCAGAGAATGAAGAAGATTTTATTAATAATCTCTATAAGATAGAGGCTATGTCCTTTAGCGAAACTGGCTTTAAAAGAATAGTAAAAGACTTTAACAGAAATAACCTTGCGTCTGCTATGCTCAGTTTTATTAGTAAATAATTAATAAATTCTACTGCGCGTAAACTAAGCATACTTTTGTACTTTTGCCATTAAACTACCTAGGATGCCATTTTACTACCTCATATTTTTTTTTGTAGGAGCTTATATATTGACTTTTTTTACTATTCCGAAAATAATAGGACTTGTTGAGTATAAAAATCTCATGGATAATCCTAATAGTAGAAGTTCCCATATTAGTAAAACACCTACTCTTGGAGGCGTTTCTTTTTTTTATGCACTTGTTTTAGCTCTTTTCTTTGCAAAAGATTGGTGTGAATATGCCGAGGCGATTTATCTAATACCAAGTTTAACTATTTTATTTATTGTAGGCTTAAAAGATGATTTAGTGGTATTATCGGCATATACGAAACTTGGTGCTCAGTTGCTTGCCGTTATTTTTGTGCTTAGTAATGAAAGTTTTACCATTTTTAGCATGAACGGATTTCTTGGTATTAACAACATTCCGCCTTATATTTATTATTTAGCAGGTGCCTTTATTATGTTAACCATCATAAATGCATATAATTTAATTGATGGTATCGATGGTCTAGCTGCAATTGTGGGTATAATTATTTTAATTATTTATACCACTATTTTTTATATGACGGAGGAGTATTTCTTTGTGCTCTTAAGTTTAACCTTAAACGGATGTTTAATAGCATTCTTAAAGTTTAATTTATCGTCCAAGCAAAAAATCTTTATGGGAGATACAGGCTCATTATTAGTTGGTTTTATAATTAGTGTTTTGACGCTAAAATTTTTGGCATTATCACCTGAGAAATACGATAGCTTGCCGTTTTTGATTGAAAATGTACCTCTAATTGCTATCGCCATATTAATAGTTCCTTTATTCGATACAGCTAGGGTTTTTACCATTCGATTGGCTAATAAAAAGAGCCCTTTTTCCGCCGATAGAAATCATACACACCATATATTAATAGATTATTTCAAGATTTCTCATAAAAAAGCGAGTTTAATAATAGGTGGGTTTAATTTAATATTTGTTTATTTAATTATAATTTTGGGTAGTACATCTTACAATTTTTGGTTGGTAACTGTTTTAGTTTTAACTGTTATTGGATTAGGATACTTTTTCTTCAGGTATGATTATAGTTTTGCAAATATTAGAAGAAAGATTTTGTTTAAAAACAAAGTTAAAAGCGTAAAAGGGAAAAGTAAGAAGCTAATAAAAAAAAATAAAAAGTAAAAGTGAAAAATCAATATATAGATTTTGAGTAAAGTATTAATAACAGGTGCTGCGGGGTTTTTAGGATCACATCTTTGCGATCGATTTATAAAAGAAGGTTATCAGGTTATAGGAATGGATAATTTTATAACTGGTGATAAGAAAAATATTGATCATCTCCTATCTAACCCATGTTTCGAGTTTATTGAGCATGATGTAACAGAATTTGTTCATATTGATGGCGATTTAGACTATATACTTCATTTTGCTTCGCCAGCAAGTCCAATAGATTATTTAAAGATTCCTATTCAAACTTTAAAAGTCGGTTCTCTTGGCACACATAATCTTCTGGGGTTAGCTAGAGTAAAAAAGGCCAGAATGCTCATTGCATCCACATCTGAGGTATATGGAGATCCCTTGGTGCATCCGCAAAGGGAGGACTATTACGGAAATGTTAACACTATTGGGCCTAGAGGCGTTTATGATGAAGCTAAGCGATTTCAGGAATCAATGACCATGGCATACCACAGGTTTCATAGTGTAGAGACCCGTATTGTTCGTATTTTTAATACCTATGGTCCAAGAATGCGGCTTAATGATGGAAGAGTCATCCCTGCATTCATGGGACAAGCATTAAGAGGGGAGGATTTAACGGTATTCGGTGATGGTTCTCAAACTCGGTCGTTTTGCTATATTGATGATCAAATCGAAGGCATTTACCGCCTATTACTAAGCGACTATGTCGAACCTGTTAACATAGGAAATCCTCATGAGATAAGCATTAAGGATTTTGCTGAAGAGATTATAAATTTAACAGGAACGACTCAAAAAATAATCTATAAGGACTTGCCTATAAATGACCCCATGCAGCGACAACCAGACATAACATTGGCTAAGAAACTTCTAGGCTGGGAACCAAGAGTGGGAAGAGAAGCAGGTATGAAGCTAACCTTCGATTATTTTAAAGGATTAACTGAAGAAGAGCTTTATAAAAGTGAGCATAAAGATTTTACGGGGTATATTAATTAATAATTAGCTTTTGAAATATAGACGAGGACGATATTCATGGCTCTTGAGACCTTTGTTAATTGGGTACGATATTTTTGTTGTTAATTTTTTTGCCTTTAAATATTTAAATTTTAATGACGAAAGCATGTATTTTTTTTCGTCAGATTTGTTTAACGATAGAAACTTATTGTATGCTTTCTACTCAACAGCATTATGGAGTGTTTCAACTTATTTTATTGGATTTTATAAGGTTTACCGATATACTTCAGCCTTTAAGGTTTTATCATTGCTGGTAAAGCAATTCATTGTCTATACTATAATTGTATTTGCCTTTATAGGAGTGTTTAGAAGTATTAATATGCCTGCTAGCGTTACTTTAAATTATCTCTTATATTCTTTTTTAGCCATTGGATCATTAAAATTGATTAGTTACTATTTTTTGAAATCATTTAGATCTTTATTGCAAGGGAATCTTAGGAATGTTATTCTTATTGGGAGTAGTGAGAGTACCGAAGAACTCAATATTCTCTTTAAAACTCAAAAAGAACTTGGATATAAATTGAAAGCTGTATTTAGTAACACAAGAGGGGGTGATTTTGAAGGTACCATTGCAGATAGTTTTGAGTACTTAAAGAAGAATAGAGATATTGACGAGATTTATTGCAGTATTGACGAGCTTACTGAAAAAGAAGTTAACGAATATGTTAAGTACGCTAATTTGAATCATTGCAATATTAAGTTTGTCCCCAACACATCAAGACTTTTTACAAAACGACTTCGTACGGATTACTATGACTATATTCCCGTTTTATCCATAGATGAGGCCAGTTTGAATGACGATTTTAATACATTTATAAAACGAACCTTTGATGTCTTATTTTCATCTTTTGTCTTAATATTTATTTTTTCTTGGCTTTCGGTAATTTTATTTATTTTAATTAAGTTGGAGTCTAAGGGCCCCTTATTCTATAAGCATAAAAGAAACGGGATAAACTATAAAGAGTTTAACTGCTATAAGTTTAGGTCTTTAAAAACCACAGACGAAATTAAAGGAACTTATGTAAAGCAGGGAGACAATAGAGTAACTAAAATTGGTGGGTTTTTAAGAAAAACCAGTTTAGATGAGCTGCCACAATTCATCAACGTATTAAAAGGAGATATGAGTGTTGTAGGGCCAAGACCTCATATGTTGTCTTATACCGATGAGTATTCAAAAGTCATTGACAAGTTTAACTTTATTTACAGACATCACGTAAAACCAGGGGTAACCGGTTTAGCTCAAATAAAAGGTTATCGAGGTGAGATAGAGACTAAAATAGATATTATAAACAGAATTAAGTACGATATTTTTTATATTGAAAATTGGTCTCTATTGTTGGATTTAAAGATTATTCTTCAGACTATCTTTAATATGTTTAAGGGAGAAAGTAAAGCTTATTAATTTTATATTGAATGCACTAGTATCCATAATCACCCCATTATATAATTCTGAAGCGTATATCTCAGAGACTATAAATAGCGTTCTTAGTCAAACCTATACCAATTGGGAGTTAATTTTAATTGATGATTATTCATCAGATAATACTTTGGGAATTGTAAAATCCTATACAGACAAATACAATAACATTAAACTACTGAGAAACGAAAATAATTCTGGAGCCGCAATCTCAAGGAACAAAGGCATTACGGAGGCTAGTGGGAAGTTTATAGCTTTTTTAGATGCAGACGACTTATGGAAACCCAATAAGTTAGAGGTTCAAGTTGCTATTTTGAATAAAGCAGACTGCGACGTGTGTTTTTCTAGTTATGAACAAATTGACGAATCTGGAGAACCTTTAAATAGAAAGGTTCGGGCTTTAAATTTATTAACATATAAGAAGTTATTGAAGAGTAATTACATCGGTAATTTAACAGGTATCTATAATGTTGAAAGCTTAGGGAAAATCACATCTCCAAACTTAAGAAAGAGACAGGATTGGTTGCTATGGCTGGCTGCGTTAAAAAAGTCCGGAAAACCTGCCATAGGAATTAAAGAGCCCTTGGCTTATTATAGAGTCAGAGAAAGGTCTATTTCCTCTAATAAAATAAACCTCTTAAAGTATAATTATTTGGTGTATAGGAAAGGCTTGCGCTATTCAAGCATTAAGTCTTTGTTGTTTTTAATAATATTTCTTATGGAACACTTTTTAGTAAAATCTAGGCAAACAGTTACTATAAATAAGATCTAAACTGTTTTAATTTACCTCTATTGGAGCGTTCCATTTTTTCTTTTCTTTCAAAAGTCACAACCAAATTCGGCTCGAGATAGTTAATGATTGCCGCTTTTATTTCTTCTGATTTTTCGAGAGATAACGCGTCGTCACTCACGTAACTTATTTTAAAAGTGTTTAGGTTAAGTTGCTCAATAATAAACTCTTTTACATTGGCACTATCTTCTATGACGGTTTTTGTAACGTAATAAAAAGTAAGTCCAGCTGCTTTTTTCCCACTTGGCAATTGTACCATGTCGTTTGTCCGCCCTGTCAGCTTTTTAAGAATGGGCTTTTGAGGTGTGCTTTTTTGTGATAGCGTACCAATATCACCCAAGTCGTATCTAATAAAAGGATGCGCTTTATTGTAAAGGGAAGTAATAACAATTCTGCCATTATTTCCAAGAGGTAAGGGATTATTATTGTCGTCTAGTATTTCCACGAATAAATCCTCTGAGTTCACAATCCAATTATCTTGTTCATCTTGAAAAGCAATTAGGCCAAGTTCGGCAGCTCCATATTCATTAATTATAGGCACACCTAGTGTATGCTCTAAAAGTTTTTTGTCACTATCAAATAGCATTTCAGAAGTTACAATGCAGCCTTTAAGCGAAGGGCATAACGATTTTAATATAAGATTTTTGCGTTCCAAATATTTGGCAACCTGCACTATCGAGCTTGTGTAACCGTTTATGTAATCAAATGCTGTTAATTTGAATTTTGTAATATTTCTATCAAGTTGCTCATCGCTTAAATCAAATACAGAAAAACGAAATCTGTTGCTAAAAAAATCTTTGAGTCGTTCCTTGTAATACCCTAGCATGTTCAAAGGGATGCCGTAAAACCTTGCTTGCTTGGAGCGGTTTATATCGATGTTAAACCAGTTATATCTGTCTATAAAAACAGCCCAGGTTAAAGCATGGCAAAACTTGTCTTTTGCAAAAATAAATGGATTACCAGAAGAGCCCGACGTTTTGTTTACATAAACATTCTTTTTTGTAAAACCGTCAGATAACCTAAGTTGTAGTGGTTGCTGAAGATCTTGCTTGGTCATAATGGGCAAATCATTCCAATTATTTATATCAATGTTTTTAGTAAATGATCTATAAAAAGAATTATGTTTTAAATGATAGCTTAATATGGCTTTTTTTCTAGTTTCTAAATGACCCACAAAATCAGCGTTGTTTTCGTTTTTAATGGTTTGGAAGTAAGCTTTTGCTTTTTCAATAGGAAAACCATTAAGCTTCAGCGAAATATCAAATAAGTTCAAGAATAAAAATTTTTGTAAAGTAAATAAAAAAATAACATGAAATAGAAGCATTAATTCTATTTTTGTAAACTAAATTTTGTTTCGGTTTTCGAGACATTAAAGTATCAAAACAATGAATATCTTAATTCTTGGTTCTGGCGGAAGAGAACATACCTTTGCATGGAAGATTGCACAAAGTTCAAAATGTGATAATTTGTTTGTAGCGCCGGGAAATTCGGGAACCGCTCAAGTAGCTACTAATGTTAATATTGGTGTTACAGATTTTCCCTCTATTAAAAAATTGGTATTAGACAAACGTATTGATATGGTCGTGGTAGGACCAGAAGACCCGTTGGTTCAGGGTGTTCATGATTTCTTTTTAAATGACGAGTCCATTAAGCATGTTTCTGTCATTGGACCACAACAAAAGGCAGCTGAACTAGAGGGAAGTAAAGAGTTTGCAAAAGAGTTTTTGTTTCGACATAATATACCGACAGCAGCATACCAGAGTTTTACTAAAGATAGTGTTGAGCAAGGTTATGCCTTTTTAGAGACTTTAAAGGCTCCATACGTACTAAAAGCAGATGGCTTAGCCGCAGGCAAAGGAGTGGTAATTTTGAATGATTTAAATGAAGCTAAAGCAGAACTTAAAAGCATGCTTGTTGATGCTAAATTTGGACAGGCAAGTACAAAAGTTGTTATTGAAGAGTTTTTGGATGGAATCGAGCTGAGCTGTTTTGTACTAACTGATGGTAAAAACTATAAAATATTACCTACGGCAAAAGACTATAAGCGCATTGGAGAAGGGGATACAGGGCTTAATACAGGAGGTATGGGAGCTGTTTCACCAGTGCCATTTGCAACAGAAGATTTTCTAACTAAAATAGAGGATCGAATAGTGCGGCCTACTATCGAGGGTTTTAAGATGGATAACCTTCCTTATGTTGGGTTTGTTTTTATTGGTCTTATAAAAGTAGGAGACGATCCAAAAGTTATTGAATACAATGTACGTATGGGTGATCCAGAAACAGAAGTCGTTTTTCCAAGAGTAAAGAACGATTTGGTTGAGGTTTTAGAGGCTATGGCTAACGGGACTTTAGACGAAATAAATATTGAAATTGATGAGCGGGCTGCCACAACCATTATGTTAGTATCTGGAGGCTATCCAGAGGCTTATGAAAAAGGTAAGGAAATTACCGGAGTTGATGCTATTGAGGGGTCAATTCCATTTCATGCAGGTGCCATATTAAAAGAGGGTAAAACTGTAACCTCTGGTGGACGCGTTATGGCTATAACCTCCTATGGTAACACATATCAAGAGGCCATAAAAAAATCTTACCAAAATATAGAAAAACTACATTTTGATAAGATGAATTATCGTAAGGATATTGGTTTTGATTTATAAAAAGGAGTGAGAAGAAATGCTTTTGTCTTCTTCATTATTATCATTAAACCCTTTTAATTGTATCATCCAATAAACCATGGCAACAAACCCTATGATTATAAAAATCCAAGAAATAAGATTTGCCATACCCCAGTTTTCAAGTTCTAAAGCTCTTAGTGCGTCTAAAGGAGCAAAAAGAACATTTACAAATAAATCTTGTATTGCGTAAAAGAAATCGGTCATTTTAATAAAATTAAGAACTAACGCAGCAATAGTTAGTATATTTACAAGGCAAAAATACAAAAACAGTTAATGTTAACAAGTTTTTTTAATAAATCTAAGCCAACAAACTTCATCATCGTTTTGGTTATTACGTTTTTAGCTTTTGTAATTGCGAGAACATCATATGAATATCAGGAGTTAACGGTAAATGTTTTAATCAAACAGGTTGTTCTATTACTAATATTAGTTGCCTCCATATTCCTTCTTAATTTTATTGCAAGTAAAAATAGTTTAACCCATAAGAGTAATTTTGAGGTCTTACTTTTTAGTCTTTTTTTATTACTCATACCACAGACTACTGGTAGTTCCAGTGTTATAGTATCAAATTTGTTTGTGCTTGTGGCGCTGAGGCGTATTGTAAGTTTGCGGTCACAGAAGCAAATTAAAAATAAGTTGTTTGATGCTGCATTTTGGATTGGTATTGCATCGCTATTTTATTTTTGGTCTATTATTTTCTTTGTGCTTATTATTCTATCCCTTGCTCTATATGCAGATAACAATCTAAGACATTGGATCATACCTTTTTTAGGTATTTTGGCAGTTTTTGTTACGTCTGTTGCATACTCTATTGTATGGAATGATGATTTTTTTTCAGTTTTCAATTTACCACCCTTAGTTAGTTATGATTACAGTGGATATAATTCAGTCAAATATTTAGTTGCAATTACGGTACTTTTATCCTTTGGAATATGGTCTTCATTTTTTTATCTGCAAAATATAAAAAAGCAAAAGAAAGTATTAAGAGCGTCTTTCAAAACAGTCATTTTAGGGGCTATACTTAGCTTTATTGTGGTTGTTATTGTTCCTAATAAAAATGGAAGTGAGTTTTTATTCTTATTGGCCCCATTGTCAATTGTAATTGCTAATTACCTTGAAATTATCAATGAAAAATGGTTTAAGGAAGTGTTTTTAGGCTTACTTATTCTCGTTCCTTTTGTGTTATTACTGCTGTAGTTTTTCACCAAATGCCAAATCACCTGCATCTCCCAATCCTGGAACGATATAGCCTTTTTCATTGAGATCGTTATCAATGGCAGCAATCCATAAGTCCGTATTTTTATCAAAATAATCGTTTACAAAGGCAACACCTTTTTTGGATCCTATAATGCTAACAATATTTGTTTTCTTGGGTATTCCGTAAGGTTTTAATGCTTCAAATGTAGATACTAAGGATTGTCCAGTGGCCAACATAGGATCGGCCAGAACAAGTGTTTTTCCGTTTAAATCTGGGCAGGCTAAATATTCAACTAAAATTTTAAACGTGTTAGAGTCTTCGTCATGTTGTCTGTAAGCCGAAATAAAAGCGTTTTCCGCGCGATCAAAGTAGTTTAATAAACCATTGTGCAACGGAATGCCTGCTCTTAAAATAGAGCATAGTACTAGGTTTTCCGATATTAGTTGCACAGAACTATTTCCAAGAGGTGTCTTCGTAGTTGATTTTTGAAAATTCAGAGTCTTACTCATTTCGTAGCCTAAAATTTCACCTATTCTCTCAATGTTCTTTCTAAATCTCAAAGGATCCTTTTGAGTATGAACATCTCTAATTTCAGAAAGAAAAGTGTTTAATACCGAGTTTTGCCTTGAGATATGGTGAATATGCATAATGAGATACGAATTAGCAGCTTAAAATTAATCAAATATAAGTATCTTTGCCTTCTAAATTTAATACTATGTTTTCAACTAAGGCGAATAAGATATTTCAAGATGTTATTGAAAAGTACCATGTTATTAATGAGGTAGATCAACCTTTCGAAAATCCTTATGATAAGGCTGATTTATTAGAGCATTTATTGTATAGAAAATGTTGGATTGATACCGTGCAATGGCATTATGAGGACATTATTCGTGATCCTCAAATAGATCCTGTTGCAGCTTTGACTTTAAAGCGTCAAATAGATGCTTCTAATCAAGATAGGACAGATATGGTGGAGTATATTGACAGTTACTTTCTTGAACAATATAAGAACGTTACGGTAAAGGAGAATGCAACGATTAATACAGAAAGTCCTGCTTGGGGAGTAGATAGGTTATCTATTTTGGCTCTTAAGATATATCATATGAATGAAGAAGCAACACGAGAGGACGCTTCTAGTGAACACAGAGCGGCATGCCAGAAAAAGTTGGATATTTTATTAGAGCAACGCGTTGATTTATCCACAGCAATAGATACGCTTTTAATTGACATTGAGAATGGCGATAAATACATGAAGGTTTACAAGCAAATGAAGATGTATAATGATGATGAGTTAAACCCAGTATTACGTTCTCAAAAGTAATCTTGTTTTTTCTAGCATCCTTTTAAGTTGAGATGCCACAACAAACACTAAAAAAACACATTCTAGTTATACGTCTTTCAGCTATGGGAGACGTTGCAATGACAGTGCCTGTTTTAAGGGCTTTGAATAAACAATACCCAGATGTACACTTAACCATTTTAACGCGGGAATTCTTTAAGCCTTTTTTTAGAGACTTATGTAATACTCAGGTGTATGCTGCTCAGGTAAATAAAAAGCATAAAGGTGTTTTCGGGCTTTATAGATTAGCCAAAGAATTAAAAAATATCATAAACTTTTATGCGGTTGCTGATTTGCATAACGTTTTAAGAAGTAAGCTGCTAAGACAATTTATGGGTTGTGACCTTACAGCCTATATTGATAAAGGGAGGGCAGACAAAAAAGCATTGGTTTCGGGTAAAGCGTTTAAACAACTTAAAACAACACACCAGCGCTATGCAGATGTCTTTGAAGCGTTGGGGTTTCCTTTGGACCTATCTAAACCTTTTTTGCCAGAACGGGTTGTTTTAAATGATGAATTGAGTTCTTTTTTGGTTAATAAAGACAGGAAATCGATTGGGATTGCTCCATTCGCAGCTCATCAGGGTAAAGTGTATCCGTTAGGGCACATGGAAGAGGTTGTATTAAAACTTTCTAATAATTATAATGTGGTATTAATAGGTGGGGGAAAAAGAGAAATAGAATTACTAGATAAAATTGAGGTTAAGTCTCCTAATATTAAGAGCATAGGTGGTAAATTGAATTTGAATGATGAGTTGGATTTAATATCTAATCTAGATGTAATGCTATCAATGGATTCTGGAAATGCGCATATAGCCGCTATGCTTGGTGTTAAAGTTGTTACTATTTGGGGAGTAACACATCCGTTTGCTGGTTTCTCGCCCTTTAATCAGCCTAAACATCATGCTATTTTAGCCGATAAAAAGAAGTATCCATTAATTCCTACGTCTATTTATGGGAATAAGTATCCGAACGGTTACAAAGAGGCAGCTGGAACTATTGCGCCCGATACTATAGTAGCTAAAGTTATATCGGTTCTAGAGGATTAGACATCGTCGAAATCAATTTTTAGAGTAGTTGAGGTTGGATGCGCTTGACAAGTTAAAATCAACCCCTCTGCCACCTCGCTTTCCGTTAAAATATTGTTTTGCACCATAGTGGCTTCACCCTCTGTTATGCGGGCTAAGCAACTACTACAAATACCGCCCTGACAGGAGTAGGGAGCATCAATGTCCTCATCTAAAGCTGCTTCTAAAATGGTGCGTTTTTGAGACATTTCAAAAGTAGATGTTTCGTCATCAACTGTCACAGATATTTTGGTGTTTCCAGATGGTGCGCTGCTACTGTCCTTGACTTCAGCTGGTTTGGCTGCTTTAAACAATTCAAAGTGAATTCTGTTTTCGTCAATATTATGTTCAGTTAGAACGTCTTTTACAGTATGAATCATACCTTCAGGTCCGCACAAATAATAGGCATCAACTTCGACATGCTTATGTTGGTTTTTCATAACATAATTAACGGTACTTTTTTCTATTCTACCAAAAATAGCGTCGTCTTCATCCTGTTGACTAAACACAAATTGCACAGAAAACCGTTCCTTGTACTGGTACTGCAGATCTAAGAGCTCTTGCAAGAACATTGTGTCTTTAGTGGTTTTATTACCGTACACAAGAATAACCTTGCTATACACCTCCTCTTCCAAGGCGCATTTTATGATGCTTAAAATAGGTGTAATACCACTTCCTGCAGCAAATAAAGCAATGTTTTTCGTTTTTGAATCGTTTGGCTCAAAAATAAAACGACCTTTTGGAGGAGCCACTTCAATGAGGTCTCCTGCCTGTAAGGTATTGTTTGCGTACGCCGAAAATGTTCCGCCCTTTACCTCTTTAACGGCAACTTTTAGTTCACTGCTTTTTGGCGATGAACACAAGGAATAGTCGCGCCTTATTTCGCTGCCATTAATTTTAGTTTTTAAAGTAATGTATTGTCCTGCTTTAAACGAAAATTGTTCTTTTAAATTATCAGGAATGTTAAATGAAATGCTTATGGCTTTATCGGTTTCTCTATTAATTTTTTTAACTGAGAGCGTGTAAAATGACGACATGGAATAAGTTTTTGGCAAAAATAGTGAAGCCTTTAAAAAAACGAGGGTATTTTAAAAGAAAAATATACCTAATATTTCAATGCATATATAAATTATGTATATTTTTGATGCTATGAAAAGCTCTCAATTATACAAAGGAAGTTTAACTATAATTATTTTAAAACTTCTCAATGAAAATGACAAGATGTATGGGTATGAAATTACTCAAAAAGTTAAAGAAATAACTCATGGCGAACTTATACTAACAGAAGGTGCTTTGTATCCGGCATTACACAAGCTTAAATCCCAAGGTTACTTGGAAGTTGAGGTGGTTAAAATTGGCAATAGGAAGCGGAAGTACTATAATTTAACAGAATCGGGTACCAAAGAAACTGTAGATAAACTTGCAGAGCTTGAAGATTATATTAGGACGATGCGAGCATTAGTAAATCCGAGGTACCGTTCTAATGAAGGAGCTAGTTAACTAGTTTTAAGATAATATGTTTTTTGTCTTGCAAATAGAGGATGCTAAAAAAATTCTAACAATATTGGAGCAGTTAACGTAATTTTACTCCAATAAACAATTCCTCTCTAACCACAATAACACTATTAAAATGAAAAAGATTTTATTTGTTTCCCTGCTTCTAATAACCATGAGCTTTGTTCAAGCTCAGGAAGGCAAAAAATTTAAAAATGAAACCGTCGAATTTTTAAAAATCACGGGGGCAGGAGCCGCTTTTGAGAATGCAATTACTCAAATTGGAACTATGGTACCCGAAACAAGTAGGGCAACCTATGTTCAAGAAGCTCAAGGAACATTAACTGATTTATACGATCAATTGGCAGAACTTTACATGGCCGAGTTTACTCCTGAAGAAATACAACAATTGGTTAACTTCTATAAAACAGATTTAGGTAAAAAATTGGCCGAAAAGCAATTGGGGTTAACACAAAAAGCCATGTCACATGGCCAAGCATGGGGCATGAAAGTGCAAAAGATTGCACAAAAATATAGTCAATGAGTTATTCATGATTTGCTACTCATAACGGATGTTTGTGAACGTATTTCGGTTTTAGAAAAAGGAATGGTTCTAAAAGATCTTCACACCAGTGAGGCCACTTTAAAAGAGCTAGAAGCACTTTTTTCTAGCTAATCAGGGCATGCAACGTAAAGCAGGTCTATTTTTTGTAAAATCAGTAGATAACTACTAATAATTCAAAAAGATGCTTATTTTTACCCGGCTGTATAATAATAACGGCCGATTGTAGTTATTATTTAGACTAAAAATACCAGTATTGAAAACATCCTTTAAAGTCATATTAACCTTTGGTTTTTGCGTAGTATTTGCTTTGAGTTGTTCGCGAAAAAAGGACAAGTTTGTAAGCAGAAATATGCATGCGCTTAGTACGGAATATAATATTCTATATAATGGGTACATTGCTTTAGAGCAGGGAAGAGAAGGTCTTAACACATCTTATTTTGATAACTATTGGGAAGTTTTGCCTGTTGAACGCATGCAGCTAAGCGAAGATATTGTGTTACCTGGTCAGGTGAAAAACGAAAACTTTAATCGAGCTGAAGAAAAAGCGATAAAAGCCATTCAAAAACATAGTATGAATATTGAGGGAAAAGAAAAAAACCCTCAAATGGATGAAGCTTATATGCTACTAGGGAAATCCAGATATTTTGATGAACGCTTTATTCCTGCTTTAGAAGCTTTTAATTACATACTTTACAAATATCCAGCTAGTGACAAGATTAATCAAGCTAAGGTTTGGCGTGAGAAAACCAATATGCGTTTAGATAATAATGAGTTGGCTATTAAAAACTTGAAACGCCTATTTAGACAAGAGGAATTAAGTGGACAGGACTTGGCCGATGCTTCTTCAACTTTGGCGCAAGCTTATATTAATACGAAAGTTATTGATACAGCTATTACCTACTTAGAAGTGGCTTCTGTAGCAACTAAAAGTCACGACGAGCGAGGTCGATATCGGTTTATTCAAGGTCAATTGTACAATAAACTCGGCTTAAAAGATAGTGCCAATATTGCTTTTGATAGGGTTATTGAGCTTAATAGAAAGACGCCAAGAATATACATGATTGCTGCGCACCTTGAAAAAGTTAAAAATTTTGATTTTGAAAACGGCGACGCTTACGAGGTAGCTCAATTATTACGTGAATTAGAGGAAAACCGAGAAAATCGTCCCTTTTTAGATAAAATATATCATCAAACGGCAGAGTTTTACAGGTTGAACGGATCCGATTCTCTTGCCATTGCTTATTACAATGAGTCATTAAGAACCAACTCTAGAGATAGTCATTTAAATGCTCGTAATTATGAAATTTTGGGTGACATGTATTTTGATGCTTCAATTTATGCCGATGCGGGGGCGTATTACGATAGCACGATGAGCAGTTTACCCTTAAACTCTAAGCCGTATCGAGTTATAAAAAGAAAGCGGGACAACTTAAATGACGTTATTTATTACGAAGGTATTGCAAAAGTTAACGATAGCGTTTTAAGACTAGTGAATATGCCCAATGAAGAGCGCAATTTGTATTTTAACGATTATGTCGAGCAACTAAAAATAAAAGCCGAGGAAGAAAAAGAAAAAGCGGAAGCTGCTGAGCGGCGAAATAATGGGCTGGTTACAGTAAATAACCGTATTGGAGGACAACCTAGTAGAGTAGGTGGAGATGCAGATCAGGCGCCATTATTCTATTTTTATAACCCTACAACAGTAGCCTATGGTAAAAATGAATTTGTAAAAATTTGGGGTAACAGAAAACAAGAAGATAACTGGCGTTGGTCTAGTAATGCAATAGGAATAATATCCAATAATGGTGTAACCAACATATCTGATACAGCTTCCGACGACGAAAAATTTGATCCTCAGTTTTACATTTCAAAAATTCCAACAGAACAAAAAGAAATTGATAGCATTTCTAAAGATAGAAATTACGCCTACTATCAACTTGGACTTATTTACAAAGAAAAGTTTAAGGAATATGAATTAGCAAAGAGTAAATTTCAAAATTTACTGCAAAGTAAACCAGAGGAACGTTTAATACTACCGTCAAAGTACAACCTGTATAAAATTTATGAGGCTTTGGGTAAGGCTGATGAGGCTAACATAGCCAAGAAAGATATTGTTAGCACGTATCCTGATTCAAGATATGCCACAATTTTACTTAATCCAGATCTTGTTTCAGAAAGAGATGAAAATAGCCCACAAAGTCTGTATGAAGCCTTATATCTTCAACATGAAAATCAGGAATACGCTCAAGTTATTTCTAAAAGTGAAAATTATATTAATAGGTTTGAGGGAGATGCCATTGTACCAAAATTTGAACTTCTAAAAGCAACAGCTACTGGGCGTTTGTATGGGTATGCCCCATATAAGGAGGCTATCGACTATATTGCCGTTACCTATGCTAACACGCCCGAAGGGAAACAGGCCCAAGACATATCGTCGAATATTTTGCCTAAATTAGCCAGTACAGATTTTGTTGAATCGAATGATAGTATTAGGGTGGGGCATAAAGTGGTGTTTCAGTTTAAGGAAACTAAGCCAGAGGCTATATCTAGATTTAAAACAACTTTAGATACTGTTTTAAAGCATGTTAGGTATTATAAATTAAAATCTTCTGTAGATGTTTATAACCCCAATACGACATTTGTAATGGTACATGGTATAAAATCTAAACAAGTTGCAGAAACCTTTGACCAATTGATTATAAAAAAAGATAAAAATAAAATAAAAGCCCCGTATTTTGTAGTATCGTCTACAAACTATCAAATTATTCAAATTCACAAAAATTTGGATGCTTATTTGAATCTATATAGTAACTAACCCTAACAATTACAATTATGTTCTCTGAAAACAAAAAAGACAAGCAAATGACAGAAGGTTCAACAAGTCAAAATATCGTTGCGCAAGGCACAAAAATGATTGGTGACTTTAATAGTGAAGGCGATTTTAGAATAGACGGTACTATTGAAGGTAATATTAACACTACAGGAAAAGTGGTAGTTGGAAAAGCAGGTCTAATTAAAGGAACTTTAAATGGTACAGATGCTTATTTTGAAGGTAAGTTTTCTGGTAAATTGGCGTTATCTGGTACCTTAACTTTAAAATCTTCGGCTCATATTGAAGGAGAAGTCGTGGTTGCTAAACTAGCTGTGGAGCCTGGTGCTAATTTTAATGTAACCTGCGTTATGAAAGGTACGGTGAAAGCTATGAATAATGACAATGGCGGGCAACAACAAAGGAAACCAGAAAAAACAGCTTAAACAGATTGCTGCATTATCTGGAATAGCTATTCAAATGGGTCTCACAATTTATCTGTTTGTGTTACTTGGTAGATGGCTAGATACTAAGTTTAATGGAGAGTCCAAAGTTTTTTTAATCATTTGCACATTGTTTGGTGTGGCGGTATCTTTATATGCTGTTTTAAAACAAATAAAGAAGTTAAATCCTTGATTTTTAATAAACTTTTAGAAAGCTGCCTTGTGGTTATTTTGGTAGCGGCGGTTTCTTTTGCCGTTCATTATGTAATAAATTTTTTTTTAGAGAGTGTTGTTACTTTAAATCAGCTTCTTTATTCATATAGCATAAACATGCTGTTAGCTTGTGGTGTTATTTCAATCATTTTCTTACTTAAAAAAAAGCTTAAAGACCAATTAGGTTTTGTGTTTATGCTGGCAAGCATGCTTAAATTTGTGTTCTTTTTTATTTTATTGTATCCAGAGTATAATGCAGATGGTCTTTTAAGTCGAATGGAGTTTCTAACCTTCTTTATTCCCTATGCGATTTGCTTGATTACAGAAAGTGTTATTCTATCTAAGTTTCTTAACAGTTTAGACAATTATAAGTAGTTAAAATTGAAGCAGGTAAATAATATTAAAATTTGTTTTTGGCTTTTGAGATAAAAACATACCTTTGCACCGATTTTTAAGCCACTATTTATAATAAGTGATATGCAAAATATTATTTCTAGAAAAACGATTTGTTTACTCTTCTTAATGGTTACAACGTTTTCTTTTGCGAAAGAAGAAAAGCATGAAGGTGAAGGAGATATTAAAACTGAAATAAAAGAATACATTAATCATCACTTGCTTGATTCTCATGATTTTAGTTTGTATTCGTACACAACCGACTCTGGAGAACATAAATATGTAGGGTTTCCTCTTCCAGTAATTCTGTGGGATAACGGTTTAAAAGTATTTTCATCATCAAAGTTTCATCATGGTGAATCTGTTGCCGAGGTTAATGGCGATTACTACACATTATATCATAATAAGATTTATAAAACAGATGCTCAAGGAAGTATCGATTTAGACGATCATCATCACCCAACAAATACAAAACCTTTAGATTTTTCAGTTACTAAAAACGTATTTACCATATTTTTAGTTGGCTTACTAATGTTTGTTATGTTCAGCCGAATGGCTAAAAAATACAAAACAGGTAGTTTGCCAAGAGGTATGGGTAGATTTTTAGAGCCTATCATTTTATATATTAGAGATGATATTGCGGTTCCTAATATTGGAGTAAAGAAGTATAAAAGATACATGCCCTATTTGTTAACGGTATTCTTTTTTATCTGGATTATAAACTTACTAGGTTTAACGCCATTAGGGGTAAATGTTACCAATAATATTGCCGTAACATTAGCATTGGCTTTAATAACCTACTTCCTAACAACATTTACAGCTAATAAGAATTACTGGGGCCACATTTTCTGGATGCCAGGTGTGCCAACTCCAATGAAAATTATCTTAGCACCTATTGAGTTGTTAGGAACTATAATTAAACCTTTCTCATTAATGATTCGTTTGTACGCTAACATTACAGCAGGACACATTGTATTGATGAGTATTATTGGTTTAATGTTCATATTTAAAAACTGGTTAGGAAGTTCGTTATCATTTGGTTTGGCATTTGCTTTATCATTGTTAGAACTTTTAGTAGCTGCTTTACAGGCATATATCTTTACAATGTTATCTGCACTGTATTTCGGTATGGCAGTTGAAGAACACCACGATGAGCACTAAAATTTTGAATGTTTAATTTTTAATATATATACATTATGACAATTCCAAACATTGTAGGAGCAGGTTTAATCGTTATCGGTGCTGGTTTAGGTATCGGTAGAATTGGTGGACAAGCAATGGACGCTATTGCACGTCAGCCAGAAGCTTCTGGAAAAATCCAAACGGCTATGCTTATTGCAGCAGCCCTTATTGAAGGTATTGGATTTGCTGCTTTATTCGCAGCTTAAAAAAACTAAAACAGCTTTAACGGTTGGTTAAAGCTGTTTTTTTAAAGTTACTATTTATTAAAAACTAAGATATATAAATGGAAAAGTTAATTAATGAGTTTTCAATAGGATTGTTTTTTTGGCAATTGGTGTTGTTTATTGGACTGGTTTTACTTTTAAGAAAGTTTGCATGGAAACCAATTCTTGACGCCGTTGAAAAGCGCGAAGACGGTATTAAAGATGCTTTAGATTCTGCTGAAAAAGCAAAATTGGAGATGACCAATCTGCAAGCTGATAACGAAAAGTTATTGAAGGAAGCAAGAGCCGAGCGCGAAACTATGCTGAAAGAAGCACGTGATATCAAGAACAAGATGATTGAAGACGCTAAAGGTGAAGCTCAAGAGCAAGCTAATAAAATGATTGAGCAAGCTCAAGCAGCTATAGAAAGTGAGAAAAAATCCGCTATGGCAGAACTTAAAAATCATGTTGCAGGATTATCTTTGGATATTGCTGAAAAAGTGGTGCGTACAGAATTATCTAATAAAGACAAACAATTGGAATTAGTTGAGTCCTTATTAGCTGAAAAAACTTCAAAATAAGAAACATGGCCGGAGCAAGAGCAGCAATACGTTATGCAAAAGCAGTATTAAGTTTAGCTACAGATCAAAAAGCAGCTGATGCTGTAAATAAAGATATGAAGTTGATAACTGATACAATTGCAGGTAGTAAAGAGTTAAATAGCATGCTTCAAAGCCCTGTAATTCCTTCATCTGAAAAGAAAGCTGTTTTATTGCAAGTTTTTGCAAAAGCAAACAAAACAACTTTAAGCTTAATAGATACCTTAAACGACAATAATAGAATTGATATTTTAGGTTTAGTAGCTGGAAAATTTACACAGTTATTTGATGAAGCTAAGGGTGTTCAAGTAGCAACGGTTACAACCGCTGTGCCTTTAACGGCTGCTTTAAAAAAGGAAGTCTTAGCAAAAGCTAAAGAACTTACGGGTAAAAATGTTGAAGTAGAAAACATTATTGATGAAAGCATATTAGGTGGTTTCATTTTACGAGTTGGCGATGTACAATATAATGCTAGTGTTGCAAACCAACTCAACAATTTAAAAAGAGAATTTACATTAAACTAAGATATTTATATATCTAAATAAATAATAAGATGGCAGAAGTAAAACCAGCTGAAATATCAGCAATCTTAAAAAAACAACTTTCAGGTTTTGAGGCTAGTGCTTCATTAGATGAAGTAGGAACTGTATTAACTGTAGGTGATGGTATTGTACGAGCTTACGGATTGGCTAACGCTCAATATGGTGAGTTAGTAGAATTTGAAGGTGGATTAGAAGGTATTGTACTTAACCTAGAAGAAGATAATGTGGGTATCGTATTATTGGGTGGATCGACTGGAGTTAAAGAAGGATCTACTGTAAAACGTACCGATAAAATTGCTTCTATTAATGTAGGTGAAGGGATTGTTGGTCGTGTGGTTGATACTTTAGGAAACCCTATCGATGGTAAAGGACCTATTACTGGAGATACTTACCAAATGCCTTTAGAGCGTAAAGCTCCTGGTGTTGTATTTCGTGAGCCAGTAACAGAACCATTACAAACAGGTATTAAGTCTATTGATGCCATGATTCCTGTAGGTCGTGGACAACGTGAGTTGGTAATCGGTGACCGTCAAACAGGTAAAACTACCGTTTGTATTGATACTATCTTAAATCAAAAAGAGTTTTACGATGCAGGTGAGCCTGTATATTGTATATATGTGGCAGTGGGTCAGAAAGCATCAACTGTAGCTAATATTGCTAAAGTATTAGAAGAAAGAGGTGCTCTGGCATATACTACTATTGTAGCGGCAAACGCATCAGATCCTGCGCCAATGCAAGTATACGCTCCTATGGCGGGTGCTGCAATTGGCGAGTATTTTAGAGATACTGGTCGTCCAGCATTAATCATTTACGATGACTTATCTAAGCAAGCAGTTGCTTACCGTGAGGTATCTTTATTATTAAGAAGACCACCAGGACGTGAGGCTTACCCAGGAGACGTTTTCTACCTACACTCTCGTTTATTAGAGCGTTCTGCAAAAGTAATTAATGATGATGCTATTGCTAAAGATATGAACGACCTGCCAGAAGCCTTAAAGCCTATGGTAAAAGGTGGAGGTTCTTTAACAGCGTTGCCTATTATTGAAACACAAGCGGGTGATGTATCTGCTTATATTCCAACAAACGTAATTTCTATTACAGACGGACAAATTTTCTTAGATGGAGATTTATTCAACTCAGGGGTTCGTCCAGCAATTAACGTAGGTATTTCTGTATCTCGTGTTGGTGGTAATGCCCAAATTAAATCCATGAAGAAAGTATCTGGTACCTTAAAACTAGACCAAGCGCAGTTCCGTGAGCTAGAAGCGTTTGCTAAGTTTGGTTCAGATCTTGATGCTGTAACGCTTAATGTAATTGAAAAAGGTAAACGTAACGTTGAGATATTAAAACAAGCTCAAAACGATCCTTTTACTGTTGAAGATCAAGTAGCAATTATTTATGCTGGTTCTAAAAACTTGTTAAAGGATGTGCCTGTAGATAAAGTAAAAGAATTTGAAAGAGATTTTATTGAATTCCTAAATGCTAAACATAGAGGTGTTTTAGATACATTAAAGTCAGGAAAATTAACTGATGAGGTTACAGATACATTAACGGCTGTAGCAAAAGATTTATCAGGAAAATATAGTGCATAATTCATGATTCCTGCGTAAGCGGGAATCTTTTCATATTTTAAAATATGGCAAATTTAAAGGAAATACGTAACAGAATATCATCAGTATCTTCAACGATGCAGATTACCAGTGCCATGAAAATGGTATCGGCTGCAAAGTTAAAGAAAGCTCAAGATGCTATTACGGCAATGCGTCCTTATGCAGATAAATTAACAGAGCTTTTACAAAGCTTAAGTGCTACTTTAGATGCAGATTCTGGAAGCACCTATTCTGAGCAACGTGAGTTAAAAAAGGTCCTTATCGTTCCAATTACTTCTAATAGAGGGTTGGCAGGTGCTTTTAATTCAAATATCATTAAAGAAGTTACAAGATTATCTTCAGAGACTTATGCTAATCAAGAAGTGTCTTATTTAGCTATTGGTAAGAAAGCAAATGATGCTTTTAAAAAGACGAATAAGGTTATTGCAAACAAAAGCGAAGTTTTTGATGATTTAACTTTTGATAATGTCGCAGATATAGCACAACTGTTAATGGATAAGTTTGTGGCGGGCGAGTTCGATAGAATCGAAATTGTATATAACAAGTTTAAAAATGCTGCGACTCAAATAATCATGACAGAGCAGTTCTTGCCAATTGTGCCAGTAGAAGGCGATGCCAATGTAAATGCCGATTATATTTTTGAACCATCAAAAGAAGAGATTGTAGAAGAATTAATACCTAAGTCCCTAAAGACTCAGCTTTATAAAGGTATTAGAGATTCTTTTGCAAGTGAACATGGAGCTCGTATGACCGCTATGCACAAAGCAACCGATAACGCAACAGAGTTAAGAGATCAACTTAAGTTAACTTATAATAAAGCACGTCAAGCTGCAATTACTAACGAAATCTTAGAAATTGTGGGTGGAGCAGAAGCTTTAAATAACTAGTAGGACTTTACAGAAGTAAAGAGAGCTACTAATAATTATACCAAACCTAACTTTAACGAGTTAGGTTTTTTTGTTTTAAAAACGCTATTTTTAGCCAACCAAAAAAGACCCATTTTTGAGCGCACTCAAGTCATTATTCAAGCAAACATTTATTTATGGTTTAGCAACTGTGCTTCCCAGAATGTTAAGCTTTTTATTGGTTAGACTCCATACCGATGATGACGTTTTAAAAGCGGTGGCAGATTACGGAAGTCTTTCCTTAATATATTCGTATTTCGTTCTATTCAATATTATTTTGGCCTATGGTATGGAAACAGCTTTTTTCAGGTTTTATAATAAAGAAGATAATAAGGAGCTGGTAATTGGCACTTCGGTAATTTCCCTCATAATTACATCGTTATCCTTTTTTCTACTGGCGTTAGTTTTTAATTCTAATATAGCTAGCCTTGTCGATATCAAAGTTGAATATATTAACTTAGTTGTATGGATTTTGCTATTTGACGCCCTTGTAATTATGCCTTTTGCTTGGTTAAGAGCTAATGCTAAACCCATAAAGTACGCCGCAATAAAGATTTTAAACGTTGTTATTAATTTAAGTTTAAATCTGTTTTTTTTAATATGGTTAGATGATTTAGCAGTCGATTATACTTTTTTTGACAGTATCTATAAACCGAACTTCGAAATTAATTATATTCTTATAGCAAATCTCGCCTCAAGTGCTATTACATTATTTATCGTACTTCCTATGTACTTTAAAGTGAACTATACCTTCAGCAGGGCTTTATGGACTAAAATGATGCGCTATGCCTTACCTATTTTTGTGGCAGGTTTGGCTTTCTCCATAAACGAAACATTTGATCGCATTTTGCTCGACAAGATATTACCTGAAAATATAGCCGAAACGCAAATTGGAATGTATTCGGCTTGTTATAAACTTGCCTTGTTTATGACCTTATTCGCTACCGCTTATAGGTTAGGTATTGAACCATTCTTTTTTAGCCACGCCAATACCAAAAACCCGCAAAAAAATTACGCGAAGATTCTTGAGTTTTTTGTTGTTTTTGGCTCTTTAATTATGCTAGGAGTAGTTGTTTTCGCAGATGTTTTAAAGGTTATTTTAATTGGTGATGAAGACTATTGGCCAGCTATGTGGATTGTACCAATAGTATTGTTAGCTAATTTTTGCTTAGGGATTTATCATAATTTGTCTGTCTGGTATAAGATTACGGACAGAACAAAATTCGGAGCATATATATCCGTATTTGGAGCCGTACTTACCTTGGCTCTTAACTTTTGGCTGATCCCAATAATGAGTTACAAAGGATCTGCTATAGCAACCCTATCTGCCTATGCTTCTATGATGCTGCTTTCGTATTATTTTGGTAAAAAATATTACCCCATACCCTATAATATTAAGAAAATTGTGGTGTATTTAGTGCTTACAATATCATTTTCAATGGTATCTTTTTATCAATTTAGGGGTAATTATTACGTTGGAATTTCACTGTTAGTTGTATTTTTGGGTATTATTTATATTTCAGAAAAAGAAGAAGTTAAACAGCTTTTAAATAAGAACAATGAAAATTAAAATCATAAATAAATCAAATCATAGTTTACCCAATTACGAAACCTTAGCCTCTGCTGGCATGGACTTAAGAGCTAATTTGTCAGAGCCCAGAATATTAAAACCTTTGGAAAGAAGCATTGTTGGTACGGGTTTGTTTTTGGAGCTTCCAGTAGGGCTCGAAGCTCAAGTGCGCCCAAGAAGTGGTTTGGCTGCAAAAAAAGGGATTACAGTATTGAATGCTCCAGGCACTATAGATGCAGATTACAGAGGTGAAGTAGGGGTTATTCTAGTGAACTTATCCCATGAAGAATTTACAATCAATAACGGCGAGCGTATTGCCCAATTGGTTGTAGCAAAACATGAGCGCGCTGAATGGATAGAAGTAGATGAGCTCTCCGAAACAGAACGTGGATCTGGAGGGTTTGGTAGTACTGGAGTCAAGTAAAAAAGCTATTAATAAAAAAAATAAAAATGAAAATTATAGTTCCAATGGCAGGACGTGGTTCTAGACTGCGTCCGCATAGTTTAACAGTTCCAAAACCTCTTATCCCAGTTGCTGGTCAGCCTATAGTGCATAGATTAGTAAAGGATATAGCAAAAGTTTTAAAACAACCCATTGAAGAAATTGCCTTTGTTTTAGGTGATCCGGCTTGGTTTGGCGATGAGGTTGTGGCAAGTTTGGAAGCACTTGCTAAAGGTTTAGGAGCCAAAGCATCAATTTATCGTCAAGACCAACCCTTAGGAACTGGTCATGCCATTATGTGCGCCAAACCATCATTATCTGGACCCGCCGTAATTGCCTATGCCGATACGCTTATTCGTGCAGAATTCGATTTAGACCCTCAGGCAGATAGCGTTATTTGGACAAAACAAGTTGAAAACCCTGAAGCCTATGGGGTTGTAAAATTGAATCAGAATAATGAAATAACAGAATTAGTTGAAAAGCCAGAAACATTTGTTTCTGATCAAGCGGTTATTGGAATTTACTATTTTAAAGATGTTGGCGTTTTAAAAGGGAAACTACAAGAAATCTTGGATGAAAATATTATGAATGGTGGAGAATATCAAATTAATGACGGTATAAAACGCATGATGGCCGATGGCAAAATATTTAAAACAGGAACGGTTGATGAATGGATGGACTGTGGTAATAAAGCCATTACCATAGAAACTAACCAAAGAATGTTAGGCTTTTTAAAGGCGGATGGCAATGAGCAGCTCATAGCTAGTACGGCCACTTTACAAAATACATCTATAATTGAGCCATGCTTTATTGGCGAGAATGTTGTTTTAAAAGATTGTACAATCGGACCTTTTGTTTCGGTTGGAGATCATACAGTTATAGACAATTCAATTGTTAAAAATAGCCTAATCCAAACGCATTCTAGTATTAAAAATGCTAAATTAGACCAAGCCATGATTGGAAACCATGTTAAATATAACGGGGAGTTTACCAGTATTAGTATTGGCGATTATTCGGTTCTAGAATAAATTGTATGTATATTGTCTTATATCGGTTTAAGGTAAAAGAAACATTAGCAGAAGCTTTTGTTAAAGGCTGGAAGGGCTTAACATCACATATATATAAATATGAAGGGAGCCTAGGGTCTCGTTTGCATAAAAAAGGACCGTTAGAGTATATGGCTTATGCACAATGGCCAGAAAAAGCAATTTTTGAGAATGCAGGAAAAAACCTTTCTAAAGAAGCCTTGAAATTTAGAGACTTAATGAAATCTGCTTGTGAAGAAATAAAGATTTTAGATGAGTTTGAAGTCGTTGAAGATTTGCTAGAGAAAAAAACGTATGAGGCTTAAAACCATTTGTATATTAACCATGTTTTTTGGAGTAATCGTTGCTCCAAGGCTATGTGATGCGCAAGTTGATTTTAATAAAACTCCAGATGATGATTTAGGGGATATAGAAGACAAATTTCAGGAGTCATTTTATGAGGGCCTAAAACAAAAAAGTATTGAAAATTTTGATAAGGCAGTTGAAGCTTTTACAGCATGTGTGAATTTGGATAATACTGTGCCCGTACTTTATTTTGAATTAGGGAAATGCTACAGCAAACTCAAAAATTTTGATGCTGCCGAAAACGCCTTTAAAGAAGCTGTTGCCAAGGCCCCAGATAACGAATGGTTTTTAGATGAATTGTACGGGTTCTACGCTGCTCAAAATGAGCATGAAAAAGCTATTGAAACCGTGAGACTTTTAGTTAAATATCATCCAGACTATAAAGAAGACCTTGCTGCCCTGTATTTAAGAACCGAAAAATATGACGAAGCTTTAATTATTTTGGATGAATTAGACGCTGAGTTTGGTAATTCTGTAAGTAGGGATATGATGAGAAATACTATTTATAACGCTACCGGAAGAAAGGACGACCAAATAAAGAATTTACAACAGCGCTTAGAGAACAATCCTGAGAAGGAGTCAAATTATTTGGCTTTGATTTTTAGGTACAGTGAGAATAATGAAAAGGAGAAAGCCTTTAAAGTGGCTAAAGAACTACTTAAGATAAACCCAAATTCTCAAAAAGTGCATCTGGCATTATATAAGTTTTATTTGGAAGACAATGAGACTGAAAAGGCCATCGAGTCTATGAAAATAGTGGTTAAAAGTCCAGAAATTAAGCCAAATGCGAAACTAAAAGTCTTAGCAGACTTTGTGTCTTTTGTAAAAGCGCACCCAGCGTACGAGGCCGATTTAGTGGAGGCTACAGCATTGGTAAGCAATACTAACGATAGCAAAACACTTATAGAATTGGGTCAGTATTATTTAGCCAAAGGAGAAAAGGAGAAAGCACTAAACTATTTTGAATCGGCTTTATCGTTAGAACCAAATAATTTTAAGGTTTTAAAGAGCACCATATTGCTGCATATCGATTTAGGCATGTATGAAAAAGCTCAAATCATGACCAAAGAGGCTTTAGGCAAGTATCCCTCTCAGCCTTTGCTATATTTGCTGGACGGTGTTTCACAGAACGCATTAAATCATCCAAAACTTGCTATAGAATCTTTAGAGCTTGGCCTAGATTACATAATAGACAATAATAGCATGGAGGTAGATTTTTATAAACAATTAAGCAAAGCATACAGCTTATTAAACAATACCTCTAAGGCAAAAACGTTCAGTGATAGAGCAAAAGAATTACAATCTGGAAATTAATGGGAAAATATATCTGCGTTTTAATCAGTATTTTATTCGTTTTTGTAAGTTGTAAGTCGGTTAAAACAGCACGTGCTGGTGAAGCTAACTTTAAACTATCTACAAGGCAACTTATTAAAGAAAACAGCAGGCAGGCAGCAAATTTCGAAACACTTCAAGCAAAGCTTAAAATTAATATTATTCAAAAGGGCAAGTCTCAAACACATTCTGTTAGTTTTAGGGCAAAAAAGGATGAAGTTTTATGGATTAATGCTACTTTTTCGGTGATTAGAGCTATGGTCACCCCCGAAAAAGTAAGTTTTTATAATAAGCTAGACAATACCTGTTTTGAAGGTGATTTTAAGTATTTAAGTGATTTATTAGGCACAGAATTAGATTTTGAGAAAGTACAAAACTTACTTTTTGCCGAAACACTTTACCCGTTAAAATCAAGTGAGTATTCCTCTGAAGTAGACGGCGAGTCCTATATTGTTCAACCTAAAGAGCAACAGGCCCTCTTCGAAATTTTCTTTTTGCTTTATCCAACTAATTTTAAAGTAAAGTCACAGCAAATTTCACAGCCTAAAACCTTTAGGCACCTTCAAATAGATTATTTATCATATCAAGAGATAGGGGCGCAATTAATCCCTGAAAAGATTAAGGTTATAGCGGTTGAGGCCAACGAAGAAACAATAATTAACCTTGAATATAAAAATGTTTCTTTAAACGAAGCACTCAGGTTTCCTTTTAAAATACCTGCAGGATTCAAAAAAATTGAACTTGAATGATTAGAGCCAAATCATTGTGTAAAAATATTGCTATAATAGCTATTCTGTTATGTGTAGGTTTAGGGTTTTCTCAAAACAATAAGCAAAAGCAGTTAGAATCGCGCCGTCAAGAATTAAGGCGTGAAATTCAGAAAATTAATGCGTTAAGGGCTGAGAATAAGTCAAGAGAAAAATCACAATTGTCTTTAATTGAAGATTTCAATTATAAAATTAATGTCTTATCAAATTTAATAAAGGTCACTAATCAACAAGCAAATTTACTTACACGTCAAATCAATTCAAACCAAAAGAAAATAACGGTTTTAAGAGATGAACTTGAGCAGTTAAAAGAAGACTATGCCGATATGATTGTGAAATCTTACAAAAGTCGAAATCAGCAAAGTAAAGTCATGTTTCTTTTATCCTCTGATGATTTTAAACAAGCCTACAAGCGCTTGCAATACATTAAGCAGTATTCGGAGCATCAAAGACAGCAGGGAGAGATTATAAAGCAAAAAACAGTTGATTTACAAGAGATAAATGTGAAGCTATTGGAGCAGCAACAAGAAAAAAAGAAATTAATTGCCGAAAACAGGATTACTCAAAGGTCTTTAGAAGAAGAACGAAAGGGACATCAGGTGCTGATGGCTTCCATTAAGAAAAACTTATCTAGATATACAGCACAGATTAAGAAAAAGCAAAGAGAAGCAGCTAAAATAGACCGAGAAATTGATAAAATTATTAAGGCGGCTATTGCTAAATCAAACAAAAAAGCAGGAAAGGCCACATCGTCGAAAACATTTGCTCTAACAGCCGAAGAGAAGGTTTTGGCTTCCAACTTTATGGCGAACAAAGGAAAGTTGCCATGGCCGGTAGAACGCGGCGTAGTAAGGTTAGGCTATGGTACCCAAAGGCACCCTATAGACCGTTCTTTAACCATTAAGAGTAATGGCGTGAGAATTGCAACTTCAAAAGGTGCCAAGGCCAGAGCTGTTTTTAATGGTGAAGTGAGTGAAATTATTAAGTTGAAAAATGTAAACCCTATTGTTATGATACGCCATGGTAATTATTTAACCATTTATAAAAATCTAGCATCGGTGTACGTAAAAAAAGGAGATAGAGTGACTACAAAACAGAGTATTGGAGAGGTGTTTACAAACCCTAGTAATGGAGAAACCATTTTGAGTTTTACTATTTCAAAAGGCTTTAATACAGAAAACCCTGGAAGCTGGATTTATAAAATGTAAGGTTGTTTTCTAGTACGTACACATTTAACCTAATCACATTATTAAGATAGTGTTTTCAAAAAAATATCGGGGCAATCGAACCGATTTATCTCGTCCTAACGTGCGTATATATGGAGCTCTAAACAATTTAAACCCTTACAACAACATAACCTTTTTTTGTTTTTCTGTAGTGTTTTCCATTCCAAACATAGTACCGTTGACCTTTAATTTTAACAACCCTATAGTGTTTAGGAGGTGTTTTAATTACAGTAACTTTTGCTGGTCTTGGAGTTACATGGGTAGCACAGGAGGAGGTGCTTAATACAACACTAAAAATGAATAACATTAAAGTAAGTCTCATAGCATTTTAAATTTGGTTCTGCTTTTAAGACTCACAAAAACTATAAAGGTTTAATTACTCAAATAGAGCTTTTAACTCGCTGGCTTGTTCTGGACCTATTTTTCCTGCTAATAGAAGGCTTAATTGTTTTCTTCGTAAAGCCGCTTCATACCGTTCTATTTCTAAGGGCGTGTCTGGAATAATTTCGGGTATGCTTATGGGTCTTCCTGTTTCGTCTACAGCAACAAAGGTATAAATAGCCTCGTTGGCTTTGGTGCGTTCGCCAGACTCTCTATCTTCGGTCCAAACATCAATATAAACTTCCATAGATGTTTTAAATGCCCTAGAAACTTTGGCCTCAACAGTAACAACACTTCCTAAAGGAACAGCTCTGTTAAATGCTACGTGGTTTACTGAGGCCGTTACAACAATACGTCTTGAGTGTCTGCGGGCAGAGATACTGGCGGCTCTATCCATTCGTGCCAATAACTCTCCGCCAAATAGGTTGTTTAAAGGATTTGTTTCACTGGGAAGAACCAAATCGGTCATTATGGTTTTTGATTGTTCTGGAGTCTTTGCTTTCATCACCAATTTTTTGATGTGCAAAGTTACATATTTTAAAGCTGTAAAACGGAGTTTAGCGCAGGATAGACTAGTCTAATCTTTTAACTAGAAGCCATGCTTCGCTGTTGTGAGTCCTCTTAATGTTTCTAAGTGCTTTTAGAGCGTCTAATCGGCCTTCATAGCTGGCATAAACTACCTGATGAAGTCCATATTTGTTGGCTCCTATTTTTCTAGCACTATACCCTTGGGCTTTTAGTTGCTTAACTTTTTTATCGCAATTGCTTTCAATTCTGAAGGCCCCAGCTACAATATGATAATTACCCGTTTGCTTCGTAACATTTAAAGTAATGGACGGCAATGGGTTTAAGTTAAAAGTGGCTTGTTGTATTCTCGAATCTAATTCCTTAATGGCTTCTTCTTGAGCTAACTGGTTATGAGCTTCAATCTTATCTACGTAAAACTTTGAAGCCCCAAAACCGCCAAGAGTAAGCGCAATAAGGGCTACAGCAGCGTATTTTAAATAAGGTCTTGACTTACGTTTTTCTGGAGTAACTGCAATAGGAATAACGCGTTCAATAGATTTAACTTCTTCCTTAAAAGATTCTCGTTTTACCTCAGCGGACACAAATTGGGATAAACCAAAAGCATCTGTTAAATAGTTTAACTGATATGTTGGCTCAAACAATATTTTCCCCTCGTTATTAAAAACAATGTCGCCAATATTTTTAAACGTTAAGGTTTCTCCTTGGGTTAAATACGATTTTAAAAGTTTGACACGTTTTGCAATTTTTTTGTTAGCAACCTCAAATGGAATTTTTTCAATGTCGGCGATATAATGTGCTAATAAACCATCATTTTGTTGAATTTGCTCATTAAAAGACAGTACTTTTTTAGGAGCATAAAATGTATGAGACTCAGGTTCAATAGTTGCCGACACGCACTGCGTTAAAAAAGACCCAAAGTCAGGAATGGTAACGCATTCATATCTATAAAGTAAATCGCTAATGTAGGTTTCTAATTGCATACGACCAAAGTTAAAAAATTATGCTTTTTGTAAAAATTTAGTCTTAACTATTTATTAACAGGGCAAAAATTCTTTTATTGTAATTTCATTATCAATGATATAGAATGACCGAAAATGATTTGCTCTATACTTTAGCACTCCAACACGTTCCTAATGTTGGAGATATTTTAGCCAAACGTCTTATGGCTTCTTGCGGTTCGGCGGAAGCGGTGCTTAAAGAAAAAAGACAAAATTTATTGAAAATAGATGGTATAGGTAGTGTTACGGTTACTGAATTAACAAAGGCAAATCATTTAAAGGAGGCTGAAAAAGAGCTAGAGTTCATCAAAAATAATGGTATTAAAACATCTTATTTTAAAAGTGAAAATTACCCTGAAAAGCTAAAGCATTGCATTGACGCTCCCATTTTACTATTTCAAGTTGGAAATATTGATTTTGATAATCGACCAATAATTAGTGTGGTTGGCACTAGAAAGATTACGACCTATGGTATAGCATTTTGTGAAAAACTAATTGAAGAACTAGCAATTTACAATCCAATAATAGTTTCTGGCTTTGCATACGGTACAGATATCACGGCACATAAAGCAGCGATACAGAAGGGCCTACAAACTATTGGGTGTTTGGCACACGGACTTAATCAAATATACCCTAGGGTTCATAAAAAGTATATGGTAGACGTTGAGAAGAATGGTGGGTTTTTGTCCGATTTTTGGAGTACCGATATATTTGACAAGAATAATTTTTTAAAACGAAATAGAATTATTGCTGGATTAAGTGAAGCCACGGTGGTGATTGAATCTGCTGAAAAAGGAGGAAGCTTAGTAACAGCCGATATTGCAAATTCCTATAATAGAGATGTTTTTGCTGTTCCGGGTAGGATTTCTGATAGCCAAAGTATAGGCTGTAATAATTTAATTAAACATCAAAAAGCCCATATGCTTACAACACCTTTAGATGTCCCGTATTTGCTAAACTGGCAGCTAGATAATGTTGAAAAACCAGCTATACAGAAACAACTTTTTGTGGAGTTAGATGGTAGCGAAAAAGTCATTTATAATTACCTCAAAGAAAACGAAAAACAACAATTGGATACGATTGCGCTTCATTGCAGTTTACCCATTTTTAAGGTGGCAAGTATGCTTTTAAATATGGAATTAAAAGGGGTGGTTAGGCCTTTACCTGGAAAATTATTTGAGCTGATTTAAAAATTGATTTTTAAAATCCAGATGTCTTCAAAATAGTCTAGTTTAGAAAGTTCCTTTTGCCTTTCGTAAATAAGAACGGGGTCTTCATCTCTATCTAAATAAACATAAGTCCATCCGTTTTTGGGATTAATATAGGACTTGGTTTCAAATCCTTTGGCCTTCAGGATAGTCATCCAGTTTGAAGCATTGCTTTTTGAAGCAAATACATTCGTTACCAAGTAATATCCTTTTTCAATGGATGGAATAGATAAGGTTTTAAGATTTTTTATTTTCTCTAGGTCTTGGTCTATTATTGGTTCTTTATTTTTTTCAATGACCAAGATAGATTCCGTGTTAGTTTTGCTTTCTAAGAAAATAGGATTGATTTCTGTTTCAAAAGCGACGAAAAACAAATAGAACTGATCTGCTTTAGAGTTAAAACTAACCTGGGCATGTCGCATATTATTTGAAATAATACTATTATTAGAATTAGGGATTTCCATTTTTAGCAAATCAAACCCTAATGTATTCTCGTTATTTGGGACTCTATTATTATAAAAGCTTTCATTAATAGTAATACTACCATTAAAAAAATTAAGCTTGGGCCTAAGTCTATTAAAAAGTGGGATGTAGGTTTCACTTTTATAATCTAGAAAAGAACAAAAATCTGTTTTAAATTTTTTATCACCTTCTAAGGCACCAAGTAAAATCGATGTTTTTATTTGCCCAGTTTCAGGGGCTTTAAAATCTTCAAAAACAATATCTACAGGTTTTTTAAAAACATTAATAAAACCATTATAAGCTGTAAAATATTTTGGCGAACTATTGTCGTCTTCGAATATAACATAAAGTAGCCAACCCCCAGCTGCACCACCGGAAAGCATACCTTGTGTTGCTTTTATATTGGCTACCGTATATTCTCCATTATGTTGCTTTAAGTTTTGTAATATCGAAGTCACATCGGCGTAGCAAACATAAGGTTTGGTTTCAGGAAAGGCATGCTCTTTGTTAAAACTATCATATATAATACGACCTTTAATTGGGCGGTATTCGCTGTTTGGAGTTTTAAACAAAATGGAATTAACGTCGGTAGAGCGTATATTATCGCCTTCGTAGAACATTTGTTTTATGTTCTTATTATGTCCCGATAGTTTTTTTGTTACCGTGCGGCCTTTATCATATTTATATATCGCACTCCAATATAATGCGGCGTATGCTACTTTTTGACCTTTTTGCGTTGTTTCTAAGGTAGCTTTACTAGAACTAAAAGTGGTTTTATCCTTGTCAACATCTATATATCTTAAACTTAAAACATCGTTGAAAGAGTTGCCTTGATAGGTTTTAGTTGGGTGGGTGCTAACTATATTATTTCCTATTAATGTAGAATAGCCTTTTGTGTAAACTTTTTTATTTGAAGAAAATGGCAATCCGTTTTGGGCTTGAAAACTATAGATAGCGAATAAGGAAATTACTAAAGCTTTCTTAAACATAATCTTAATTTTTAATTAATACCCAACTTTCTCTCTTACTCTACTTAAAACGTTATTAGCAATTAATTTCGCTTTTTCGGCACCAACAGCCAGAGCTTTATCAACCTCGTTCAGGTTACTCATGTAGTAGTTATACTTTTCGCGCGGAACCGCAAATTTTTCAACGACTAATTCATAAAGGGCCTGTTTAGCATGTCCATAGCCGTATCCCCCATTTTCATAATTAGCTTTCATGGTTTCAATTTGTGCAGCAGAGGCGAGTAAACTATAAATAGCGAAACAATTACAGGTTTTCCAATCTTTTGGATCTTCAAGCGGGGTGCTATCCGTTTGAATTCCCATAATCTGTTTTCTAAGTTTTTTATCAGTTAGAAAGATATTTATGGTATTGTTTCTACTTTTACTCATTTTCTCACCATCTGTTCCTGGAATGAGCATGGTATGTTCCTGAATTTTTCCTTGAGGCATTACAAAGGTATCGCCAACTTTAGCATGAAAACGCGACGCCACATCACGAGTCATTTCAATATGTTGTAATTGGTCTTTTCCAACGGGAATAATCTCGGCATCATAAAGCAAAATATCGGCAGCCATTAACATAGGGTATGTAAATAAACCCGAATTCACATCTTCTAGTCTATCTGCTTTATCTTTAAAACTATGCGCTAAGGTTAAACGTTGATAAGGAAAAAAACAGCTTAAATACCAAGATAGTTCTGTTACTTGAGGAATATCACTTTGTCTGTAAAATACCGTTTTTTCAACATCTAGGCCAAACGCAAGCCAAGTGGCAGCCGTTGAGTAGGTGTTTTCTCGTAATACTTTAGCATCTTTTATTTGAGTAAGTGTATGCAGGTTTGCTATAAACAAATAAGAATCATTTTCTGGGTTTTCAGCCATTTTAATAGCCGGTAATATAGCCCCTAAAATATTACCTAAATGTGGGGTTCCTGTACTTTGAATACCTGTAAGTATGCGTGCCATAGTTTTTCCAATAAGGCGCAAATTTAAAGATAAGTTCCGCAATAAAAAAAGGAGGCTCTTACCACTTTTATAAAATCACCTAATTCATTATTTTTTAAAAAGCCCTGCAATGAATAATATGGCACAGGCGCCAATAACACCTGTAAGGATATCACCTACTAAACCGCCTGTTATTGAGATTCCTATGGTGGCAAATAACCAATTACCAACAACGCCTCCAATTATACCAATTATAACATTAAGTAAAAGTCCAAATCCACCACCCTTCATTAGTTTTCCTGCTAGCCACCCAGCTATCGCCCCAATTAATAATGCATATATCATAATTCAAGATTTAAGTTATTTGATTTAAAGATAATCAATTTATAATAGTACTTTTAGGCACGATGAAGGTATTAAAGTACATCTTCTGGACACTCTACCGTGTTTGGTTTTACATATTGGTAACCTTGCCAATCATTGTTTTATTCCCAATACTTCTTGTTTCCATATCTAAAGAATCGTGGTATCCGTTTTTCTTTAAGCTTGCCAGATTATGGGCCAAGTTTATTTTGATAGGCATGGGATTTGCTTATCTTATAGAACGTGAACAAACGCCCGAGATAGGAAAAAGTTATATGTTTATTGCAAATCATACCTCCATGGCAGATATCATGCTGATGTTGGTTTCTATTAAAAACCCTTTTGTTTTTGTTGGAAAAGCAGAATTAGCAAAAATTCCTCTTTTTGGTTTTTTTTATAAGCGAACATGTATTCTTGTTGATAGGAGTTCGGCTAAAAGTAGACAAGCCGTTTTTTTAAGAGCACAGCGAAGAATAAAGTCTGGATTAAGCATATGTATTTTTCCTGAGGGAGGCGTTCCTGAAGAACATATTGAATTAGATGAATTTAAAGATGGTGCCTTTAGGTTGGCAATAAACCACCAAATACCAATAGTACCTCTTACTTTTGGGGATAATAAAAAGCGACTTTCATATACTTTTTTTAGCGGTGGACCTGGTAAAATGCGGGTTAAAATTCACAAATTTATTGATACGAAAGGATTAGAAATTGAAGATACGAAACCTTTGAATATTCAGTCAAGACGAATAATAAAAGATCAGCTACAAGAATTCAATTCATAAAACATAAAAAAACTGTTTGTTTTACCAAACAGTTTTTTTGACATTGATTTTGAGCTTAATTAAAATCAATGTCCAGATCTAACCAAAACCTAGAACTTTATTGCAAACCCAGTGTAAACACCAATAAAGAACGGTGTGAAATTACCCGATGTATTGCTAAATGTGTTAAATTGATATTTAAAAGTAGGCTCTAAGTTCAAATCAATTTTCTTTGAAAATCTATAGTTTAAACCGAGGCCTACATTGGCACTGTAACTAATATCATTTATATTATTGGCTTCTCCCAGATAAGATCTAGTGCCATTATCTATTTCAGAATATATTTCATTACTCTCTAAGAAAAAGGAACTAAACCCGCCAATAACGTTAATACCTACTCTTTTATCGACAAAAGTATATTGAACCTCTAAAGGTACTTCTATATATCCAAACGATTGATTTATTGAAGAATTAGTGCTAATTACAGTATTTAATGAGCTATTACTTTCTATGGATTGATCGCTTGCAACGGCCAAGCTCGTACTAGATTCGTTAACATTTCTTAGAGCGCTACTACCAACACCATTTGATTGATAAACGATAATATCGTTTGTGTTGTAGCCCAAATTAACTTTGTTAATACCAGAGCGTATTTTTAGTTTTTTGTTTATTGCATAACTGGTAGCAATCCCATAACTCATGTTTACATCGCCAGTTTTAGCATTATTATTAAATTGCCCATCTATAGTAGAACCTTGGCTTAAAGTATTGAAATAAACAGGCGCAATATTAGGGGCAACGCTCCATCTGTTTTCAGGGATGTTACTAGGTGTTATATCTTTGTTTTTGTCAATGGCTTCTTCAATGGTTAACGTGTTTTCATTGATATTTGTTTTGCGAAGATTGTTGGCGTTTTTTTCTTGAACCGTACTTAGCGCTACACTATTTTGTTTAGAGGCTAAATTGTTAAAGTCTTCTTTATCAATTATAGGGCTCTCAAGTTGCGCATTTTGTTCTTTTTTATTTGTTTCTGTACTGGCAATCTTTTGATGTTTATCAGAAATATTAGAAGAAGCTACTACCTTATTAGAATGCTCTTGTTGATTGGATAATAACTGGTTGCGCTGGTTCACTTTTGAATTAGGACTGGTTATAATTGTTTGACCATTTGAGCTCGTAAAACCATGCTGAACTTCCTGTTTTTGTTGAAACAAGGTGTTTTCTGAGTTCGTGTTAGAATTAGATGACGCATTATCAATTACCTCATTATTTACAACACTAGTAGAACTTTTGTTTAAATTTTGTAGATTGTTTAACTCTTGCGATTCGGTATCGACAACTTGAATATTTGGGGTTGTTTGATTATTCTGTAGGTACAGACCCCCTAATGATAAAAACAAGAGTAGTAAAGCTGCAACCCCGGTATAGCGCCACCATAAAGGGATTATACGGCGCTTCCTGTTCTTTTTTTCAAGACGCTCTTCAATAGTATTCCATACGGAATCACTAGGTATGGCCTCAAAATCTTTAAAGCTCTCCTGAAAAATTCGATCTATATGTTTCTTTTCGCGCATTATAAGGATTGCGTGTGTTCTTGTTCTTTAATTCTGTATTGTTCTATAGTTTGTCTCAAAATTTGTCTAGCCCTTGCTAAATTTGATTTTGAAGTACCTATATTTATGTCTAGCATACTTGCTATCTCTTTATGAGAATAACCGTCTAACACATAAAGGTTAAAAACCAATCTGTATCTATCGGGTAATTCTTGAATAATCCCTAATAAATAATCAATGGAAATACGGTGCTCATCAATTTCTACTAAAGGGTCTTCAATAATATGTTCATTTATAAGCTCAAACACCTTTTCATTTCGATAACGCTGTAAAACAGTGTTAACCGTTATTCGTTTTATCCAGCCCTCAAAGGATCCTTTGTGCTTATATTGCTCAATTTTTTTAAAAATTGTGATAAAAGCATCCTGCAGATTGTCTTCAGCTTCACTGCGGTTTCTAGAATACTTTAAGCATATGGCAAACAATTTACTGGCAAACAGATGGTACAGTTCGCTTTGCGCTTTAGTATTTTGCTTTTTACAATTTTTTATGAGTTGATCTAAACTCACTTAAACCTCTATTTTAGTTATTACTAGTTCAATATCACTGTTTTTATGGAGCTAAAAATGGCTTTATCTAAAAATTTGATTACAAAACCATTAATGAGTCCTTAAAATACAACTTCAGCAAATTACAATATTTTTTCACCAAAGACAATAAGAGCGTAAAACGCAAATAGATGCTTGTACGTTGAAGATGTCAATTAGGTTAAAAGGTTGCGTTAGGGGGCAAAAAAAATCCCGTAAAAACGGGATTTTAATTTATTTTTCTGCGACTAGGGTCCTTACTTTGGTTTCAAGTTCGTCCATGAGTTCAGGGTTGTCTTTTATGAGTGCTTTAACAGCATCTCGCCCCTGTCCTAATTTAGTCTCATCATAACTAAACCAAGACCCACTCTTTTTTACAATGTCGTATTCAACGGCTAAGTCTAAAATTTCACCTACTTTAGAAACGCCTTCTCCGTACATAATATCAAATTCGGCCATTTTAAAAGGTGGTGCTACCTTATTTTTTACCACTTTTACGCGCGTTTTATTACCTGCTACTGTACCGTCCGATTCTTTTATTTGCGTAGACCTTCTTATGTCTAATCTTACCGAAGCATAAAATTTAAGAGCATTACCCCCAGTTGTGGTTTCTGGGTTTCCAAACATAACACCAATTTTTTCACGTAATTGGTTAATGAAAATAACCGTACAATTTGTTTTACTAATAGACGAGGTTAGTTTTCTAAGCGCTTGCGACATTAAACGTGCGTGTAATCCCATTTTAGAATCGCCCATTTCTCCTTCAATTTCACTTTTGGGAGTAAGTGCTGCCACAGAATCTACAACAACAATATCAATCGCCCCCGAACGAATTAAATTATCGGCAATTTCTAAGGCTTGCTCACCATTGTCTGGCTGAGAAATAATGAGATTATCAATATCTACACCTAGTTTTTCTGCATAGAACCTGTCGAATGCATGTTCAGCATCAATAAATGCTGCAATGCCTCCAGATTTTTGAGCTTCTGCAATAGCGTGTAATGTTAGCGTTGTTTTTCCCGATGATTCTGGACCATATATTTCAATTACTCGCCCTCTAGGATACCCTCCAACGCCTAATGCAATGTCTAATCCTAAAGACCCAGATGAAATGGCATCAACATCTTGTATGGCGGCATCACTCATCTTCATTACGGTTCCTTTTCCGTAAGCCTTATCTAATTTGTCTAATGTTAGTTTAAGTGCCTTTAATTTAGCGTCTTTTTCAGTGCTCATGTATCTTGTTTTTTCTTAATTGTGTAGGCTAAAATACTATATCTTTTATCATATCACAATAATAGTTTTCAACACAAAAAGTAGATACCATATAAAATTATTTAGCTTGTTCACGCAACCTTTTTGTTTGTCGAGTATCTTACTTATAAGTAAGGAAATTTTTGCTATCAAATTTATCAAAGAATCCTATTGACTAACTCAAACTAACTCAAAAAGGCATTTAAATATTTAGTTTTAAATGCCTTTTTTTTTGTGATTCGGCTTAACTTGCTTTTAAAGTTGTATTTTTGCGCCTCAAATATTTCTAACTCCGCATGTATGCGGCTTTAACCTTAAAATTAGTATAGCATGCAACTGTACAATAAATTAAGTGCTAAAGAAAGAGCTGAGTTAATCGAGAAAGCAGGAAAAGATCGATTAACCTTGTCTTTCTATCAATATGCCAAAATTGAGAACCCTCAAGAATTTAGAGATCAATTATTTGTAGTTTGGAATGATTTAGATGTTCTAGGTCGTATTTATGTTGCAACAGAAGGTATAAATGGTCAACTTTCCTTGCCCGCTGATAAATTTAATGCCTTTAAATCCCATTTAGATACCATTACATTTTTAAAAGATATTAGACTGAATGTGGCTGTAGAGCAAGACAACATGTCTTTTTTGAAATTGAAAGTTAAAGTACGTCATAAAATTGTGGCTGATGGTTTAAACGACGATTCCTTCGATGTCACCAATAAAGGGGTGCATGTTGGTGCCGAACGTTTTAATGAACTTATAGAAGACGAAAAGACGGTATTGGTAGATATGCGCAATCACTACGAAAGTGAAATAGGGCATTTTAAAAATGCGATCACCCCCGATGTTGATACATTTCGTGAATCTCTCGATATTATTGGAGACGATCTAAAATCCTATAAAGAGGACAAGAATTTGGTTATGTATTGTACTGGGGGAATCCGTTGTGAAAAGGCAAGTGCTTATTTTAAGTATAAAGGCTTTAAAAATGTATTTCAGCTTGAAGGAGGGATAATTGAGTATACCAGACAGGTGAAAGAACAGGAGCTTGAGAACAAGTTTATCGGGAAAAACTTTGTTTTTGATGAGCGAAGAGCAGAAAAAATAAGTGAGGATGTTATTGCCTGTTGTCATCAGTGCGGTAATCCTGCCGATGTCCATACCAATTGTGCCAACGATGCGTGCCATTTGCTATTCATACAATGCGAAGCGTGTAAGGAGGAAATGAACAACTGCTGTTCAACAGCCTGTAAAGAGATTCATGCTTTACCTTATGAAGAACAAAAGGCTTTAAGAAAAGGTCAGGGAAATAGCAATGATATCTTTAAAAAGGGAAGAGCAGATCATTTACCTTATAAAAAGGATTTACGGAATATCTTCGAAACGTTAAAAACAGATAAACTAAGGTAAGCGTTATGCAAAAGATTGAATTAATGGCACCAGCGGGTAACTTTGAGTCACTTCAGGCTGCTTTAGATAATGGTGCAGATTCTGTATATTTTGGTGTGGAACAACTTAATATGAGAGCTAGGGCCTCAATAAACTTTACTTTAGATGATCTTTCTGAAATAGCTAAACGTTGCAAAGCCAAAGAGGTTAGGAGTTATTTAACCCTAAATACAATTGTTTACGACCACGACTTATCAATAGTAAAAACCTTAATAAAAAAAGCCAAAGAAGCAGATATTACAGCGGTTATTGCTATGGATCAGGCGGTTATAGCCATGGCAAGAGAGGCGCAAATGGAGGTGCATATATCAACTCAAATAAATGTAACCAATATTGAAACGGTTAAGTTTTATGCCATGTTTGCAGATACTATGGTGTTAAGCAGGGAGTTAAGTTTACGACAGGTAAAAAAGATAACCGAGCAAATTAAAAAAGAGCAAATAAAAGGGCCTTCAGGTAAGCTAGTAGAGATCGAAATATTTGGTCACGGTGCCTTGTGTATGGCGGTTTCTGGGAAATGTTATCTGAGTTTACATTCTCAAAATTCATCTGCAAATAGAGGGGCTTGTAAACAAAATTGCAGAAAGAAATATACAGTGATAGATCAGGAAACTGGTTTTGAAATGGAATTAGATAATGAGTACATCATGTCTCCGAAAGATTTGTGCACCATTGATTTTTTAGATGAAGTGGTTGATGCAGGAATTAAAGTACTAAAGATTGAGGGCCGAGGAAGAGCGCCAGAGTATGTGGCTAAAGTAATTAAATGTTATAGAGAAGCTATAGATAGTATTGAAAGCGGCACCTATAGTAAAGAAGAGGTTGTCTCATGGATGCAAACTCTGGAAACCGTTTACAACAGAGGCTTTTGGAGCGGTTATTATCTTGGTCAAAAATTAGGAGCTTGGAGTAAAGGTTCTGGTTCGCATGCTACACAGAAAAAAGTATACATTGGTAAAGGAACACATTTTTTCCCAAAAGCCATGGTAGGCGAGTTTAAAATTGAAGCTTATAATGTGACTGTAGGCGATACCGTTTTGGTAACAGGGCCAACAACAGGAGCACAAGAGTTAGTGGTGGATCATATGTTCGTGAATGATGAAAAATTATCAGAAGCTTTAAAGGGAGATATGATTACCTTGAAGTTGCCATTTAGAATTCGTCAATCAGACAAGCTTTATAAAATTGTTGAAAACAAAGTAGAAGTCTAATGGTTGTAGTTACCTTACAACGTAATAAATGTATTGGGTGTAATTATTGTGTAGAATTAGCGCCTAGTCAGTTTCAAATGTCAAAGAAAGACGGCAAAACGGTATTACTGCATTCTAATAACAAAAAAGGGTTTTTCACGCTCAAGTCTAACGACGAGGTAATTTTCGAAGCATGCGATAATGCTGCCAAAGCATGCCCTGTAAAGATTATCTCTGTAAAACAGGTTTAACTTGTTAAAAATCTCCTTTTTAAGTCCTGATAATAATCATATATTTACAGATTATAAAACAGTATGAATCTTCATTCGTAATAATATAATTATTAACGAATTCAATATATAAAATATGGCTTGCGCAAGTTGCTCAACAAAAGACGGCTCTCCAAAGGGTTGCAAGAATAATGGTACTTGTGGAACAGACAGTTGCAATAAATTAACCGTTTTCGATTGGTTATCGAATATGTCTCTTCCTAGTGGTGAAAAACCTTATAACTGGGTTGAGGTACGGTATAAAAATGGTAGAAAAGAATATTACCACAATACTGAAAATTTAACCTTAAGCATCGGTGATATTGTTGCTACACAAGCAAAAGCAGGTCATGATATTGGTATGGTAACTCTTACAGGAGAGTTGGTGCGTATCCAAATGAAGCGCAAAAATATATCAGAAGATACTGAAGCAGCCTTAAAGATTTATAGAAAAGCTTCTCAAAAAGACATCGATATTTGGCAAAAAGCTCGGGACAGAGAAGAGCCTATGAAGGTAAAAGCGCGCCAGTTTGCCATCGATCTCAAGCTTCAAATGAAAATTTCAGATATTGAATTTCAGGGAGATGCCAGTAAGGCTACGTTTTATTACACTGCAGAAGAACGTGTTGATTTTAGAGAATTAATAAAGGTGTTTGCTCGAGAGTTTAGAACCCGTATTGAAATGAAGCAAGTTGGGTTTCGTCAAGAGGCGGCAAGACTTGGGGGTATAGGATCCTGTGGAAGAGAGTTATGCTGCTCTACGTGGTTAACAGATTTTCGTTCGGTAAGCACCTCGGCAGCAAGATATCAGCAGTTATCATTAAATCCTCAAAAACTGGCAGGGCAATGTGGGAAACTAAAATGCTGTTTAAATTATGAGCTAGACACTTATCTTGATGCCTTAAAAGATTTCCCGAAAACAGATACCAAACTCTATACAGAAAAAGGAACTGCTGTATGCCAAAAAACAGATATTTTCAAAGGCCATATGTGGTATGCTTATGAAGGAGAGTGGATGAATTGGCATAAGATTACCACGGTTCAGGCCAATGAAATTATAGAACTCAACAAAATAAAAAAGAAAATTGCTAGTCTTGAAGAATACGCATCGGATTTGGTTGAAGATACTAAAACTGAGTTTGAAAACGTTGTAGGTCAAGATAGTTTAACACGTTTTGATGGTCCAAAACGTAATAAAAAACGTAGAAATAATAGAAGGAAAGGGAATCAAAAAAATAAAAGCACGGAGTCTAATAAAAACAAGACAACTACTGCTGCAACCCCTAAACCAAAAAATAGAAATAGAAACAAAAAAAGAAAACCTCAAAACAAAAAGAATGCTACAAAATAGAGTCTTGTTATTTTTTTTGATAGGTTGTTTTATGCTTGTTGGTTGCGATTCCAATCAAGTTTTCGATAAATATAAATCGGTTCCAGAAAAATGGCATAAAGATTCTATAATAAGTTTTAATCTAACCCCTCCCGATTCAATAAACCCTTACAATCTATTTGTAAATCTAAGAAACACCAATGCTTATAAGTACAACAATTTATTCCTAATAGTTGAAATGGTTTTTCCTCATGGTAAAACCGTTAAGGATACTCTAGAATATAAAATGGCAGAGCCTAGTGGAAAACTTCTTGGAACGGGTTACACAGATATAAAAGAAAACAAGTTATGGTATAAAGAACAGGTTGTGTTTAATGAACTAGGCGAATATACTGTAAACATTCAACATGCCATGAGGGAGCAAGGAAAGGTGAATGGGGTTATAGAGTTGGAGGGCATTACCGATGTTGGATTTAGAATTGAAACCCTAACGCAAAAATAACCAACGGAACTTTTAAAAACTTAAGGCTACCTTTAACTTAAGAGACTTATACTATGGCTAAAGCAAAAAAAGACACAAAAGCGGTTCAAGACTTTTCAAAATATATACGTTGGTTTTGGATTATCTTCTCAGGAGCAATTTTATGTGTAGCACTACTGTTTTTATTAGCTTCTTGGGGTGCTTTTGGTGAAATGCCAGATCATACCCAATTAGAGAATCCAAAAACGAATTTAGCTACCGAAATTATTTCTTCAGATGGAAAAACTTTAGGGAAGTTTTACTTTAATGATAATAGAACACCTGTTAGCTATGATGAATTGTCAGAATATCTTGTAGAGGCATTGATTGCAACCGAGGATGCTAGATTTTATGAACATTCGGGTATTGATGCTCGTGGTACATTAAGGGCAGCTGTTAAACTAGGAAGTGGAGGTGGAGCAAGTACTATTTCTCAGCAACTAGCGAAACAATTGTTTCACGGGGAAGGATCAAAAAATATTGTTGAACGTGTGCTTCAAAAACTAAAAGAATGGGTTATAGCCATTCGATTAGAGCGTCAATACACCAAAGAAGAGATTATTGCACAGTATTTTAATATTTATGATTTTTTGAATAATGCTGATGGTATTAGAAGTGCGGCCAAAATATACTTTGGCAAAGAACCAAGAGATCTAGAGTTGAAAGAAGCCGCTATGTTAGTGGGAATGTTTAAGAATTCATCACTTTTTAATCCGAGAAGGCGACCTGAATTGGTGAAAGAAAGACGCAATGTAGTTTTGGCTCAAATGTATAAGTATGATTTTATAGATGAACACCTAAAAGATTCTCTTCAAGCAACAGATTTAGATTTAAACTATTCACCAGAGTCACATCGCGAAGGTATTGCCACTTATTTTAGGGGGTATTTGGACGGTTTTATGAAAGATTGGATTAAAAAGAACCCAAAGCCTGATGGTTCAAAATGGAATTTGTATAACGATGGGCTAAAAATATACACCACTATAGACTCTCGCATGCAGCAGTACGCGGAAGATGCAGTGCAGCAGCATATGCCTAGGTTACAAGCCGAGTTTTTTAATCAAAATACACCTAAACGAAATCCAACGGCACCATTTTTGGATTTAGATCAGGAAGAGATTAAGGCGCTTATGAATCGATCCATGAAACAATCAGAACGCTGGCGGCATATGAAGTACGATCTTAAAAAGTCTAATAAAGAAATTGAAGAATCTTTTTATAAGCCTGTTAAGATGTCTGTTTTTGCATGGAAAGATGGGAAGCCTTCAGAGATTGATACCATACTTAAACCCATAGACTCTATGCGGTACTATAAAATGTTTCTAAGAACGGGCATGATGTCTATGGATCCGCAAACAGGGCATGTTAAAGCTTGGGTTGGAGGTATGAATTATAGGCATTTTCAGTATGATATGGTAAAGCAAGGTAAACGTCAAATAGGTTCAACCTTTAAACCTTTGGTTTATGCCACAGCCATCGATCAATTACACTTTTCTCCTTGTGATGAATTTCCCGACACCCCTTTTTGTATAGAGGCCAATAAGTTTGGTAACCCAGAGGAATGGTGTCCAAGAAATTCGAATGGTGAAAATGATTATGGTGGTACTAGAACCTTAAAAAATGCGCTTGCAAACTCTGTCAATACCATTACGGCCAGATTAATTGATAAAGTAGGGCCACAACCGGTAGTAAATTTGGCAAAAAAATTGGGAATTGAGTCAGAGATTCTTCCCGTTCCTGCAATTGCTTTAGGGGTATCTGAAATTAGTGTTTACGAAATGGTGGGAGCCTATTCAACGTTTGCTAATCAAGGTGTTTATACGAAACCCGTTATGGTTACAAGTATCGAAGATAAAAACGGTACTATTTTGTACCAGTTTAAGCCAGAAACCAGAGATGTTTTAAGTGCAGAAACAGCTTATGTTGCAGTTAAACTTATGGAAGGGGTTACACAGTCTGGTTCAGGAGCGAGGTTAAGAGGAAGGGGCAGAGATAAGGTAAGAGTAGATTATAGAGAAATAATAACAGGCTACCCTTATGAGTTTGAAAACCCTATTGCTGGAAAAACAGGAACCACGCAAAACCAAAGTGATGGTTGGTTTATGGGTATGGTGCCAAATTTAGTAACAGGGGTTTGGGTTGGAGCAGAAGATAGAGCGGCTCATTTTAAATCCATTACCTACGGACAAGGAGCAGCTATGGCATTACCTATTTGGGGCGTATACATGAAAAGCTGTTATACCGATGAAACTTTAAATATATCTAAAGCCGAGTTTGAAGCGCCAGAGAACCTTTCTATTCGTGTGGATTGCTCGGGCAGTGATAATCCTGAAGATATCGATAATAATACGCTCGAGGATGATCTCCCAGAGCTAGACTTTTAAAAAAAATCTAGGGTACTTTCTAAAATATTGAAAACCATTCTTTAATTAAAGAATGGTTTTTTAAATTGTTATTGTTTAGAACAAATTATTCAATTATTCGTAAATTTAGACAGCATAAACTGAATAATAATGATAAATAAGAAAGTGTCTAGCGTTGAAGAAGCTCTTATAGGCGTTACTAATAATATGACATTCATGCTTGGTGGTTTTGGTCTTAGCGGTATTCCCGAAAATGCCATTGCACAATTGGTAAAACTTGGGGTGAGCGGACTTACATGTATTTCTAATAATGCAGGAGTTGATGATTTTGGTTTGGGGTTGTTATTACAGCAAAAACAAATAAAAAAAATGGTTTCGTCATACGTGGGTGAGAATGATGAATTTGAGCGTCAAATGCTCTCTGGGGAATTGGAAGTAGAACTTATTCCTCAAGGTACTTTGGCCGAACGATGTAGAGCTGCACAGGCAGGTTTTCCAGCAATTTATACACCAGCTGGTTATGGTACCGAAGTAGCTGAAGGTAAAGAAACTCGTGAATTTGATGGGAAAATGTATGTTTTAGAACATGCTTTTAAAGCCGATTTTGCGTTTGTAAAAGCCTGGAAAGGTGATGAAGCAGGTAATCTTATTTTTAAAGGAACAGCAAGGAATTTCAATCCAAATATGTGCGGAGCTGCTAAAATTACAGTTGCTGAGGTTGAGGAGCTTGTACCTTTAGGGGAGTTAGATCCTAATCAAATTCATATTCCTGGAATATTTGTTAAACGTATTTTTCAGGGAGCTGTTTATGAAAAACGAATTGAACAGCGTACTGTAAGACAAAAAAGTACTTAAAGCGGCTATGGTTTTACCCCAAAAAAAGAACTAGGATATAAGCTTTTATATGTTGTAACTGTATAAACCAAAAGAAATGTTAGATAAAAATGGTATTGCTAAGCGTATAGCAAAAGAAGTTCAGGATGGTTATTATGTGAACTTAGGAATTGGTATTCCAACGTTAGTAGCAAATTACGTAAGGCATGATATTGAGGTTGAATTTCAAAGTGAAAATGGGGTTTTAGGAATGGGGCCTTTCCCCTTTGAGGGTGAAGAGGATGCCGATATTATTAATGCAGGAAAGCAAACTATTACAACCTTACCTGGAGCAAGTTTTTTTGATTCTGCACTAAGCTTTTCAATGATAAGAGGACAGCATGTTGATCTTACCATATTAGGCGCTATGGAGGTTGCTGAAAACGGCGATATTGCCAATTGGAAAATTCCAGGGAAGATGGTTAAGGGAATGGGAGGTGCAATGGATTTAGTGGCGAGTGCAGAAAATATTATTGTGGCCATGATGCATACTAATAAACGAGGGGCCTCAAAACTCTTAAAGAAATGTTCGCTTCCGTTAACGGGAGTGGGCTGCGTAAAAAAAGTGGTAACCAACATGGCTGTGCTAGAAGTTACTCCAAGGGGTTTTAAACTGTTGGAACGGGCACCAGGCGTAAGTGTGGACGATATTAGGAATGCGACTGAAGGCCGTTTAATTGTTGAAGGCACTATTCCTGAAATGGTTCTGTAAGTAAAAAAGTAGGTGTGGTTTCGATGAAATAAGGGCTAAATGTTAAATAAATAAACATTTCATCGAATTAATATGTTTTTTAACGATTAAATTGAAAATAAATTCGATATTAGTACTCCCAAAAAACAAGTAACCTAAGATTTTTTAAAATCTGCCATAAACTTTTAAATCTATGAATATTGCCACAAATCTACCTGAACTACCTACGAACGAAGAGAGCAAATTCAAAGAGACCTTAAAGGAGAATTTGCAGTTTTTTAGAAGTTTGTACTATCTAACTAAAAAGATATTTATGCTTTAATTATATTTAGATAGTTTAGTTTTTAAAAAGGTCATTTTTATTTAAATAAAAATGACCTTTTTTTATAGCCCCTTTGGTATGGCATCAATCAGTTTTTTGGTATAGGCTTTTTTAGGATGGTTGTAAATGGTATCGGCATCATCCAATTCTTCAATTTGTCCTTTATTCATAACTAATAATTGATCAGACATATATTTTACAACAGCTAAGTCATGAGAGATAAAAATATAAGTGAATTTAAAGCTGTTTTTTAGCTCGTTAAGCAGGTTTAAAACTTGCGCTTGAACAGATATGTCTAAGGCCGATACAGATTCGTCACAAACAATCAGTTTTGGGTTTAAAGCAATGGTTCTAGCAATGCCAACACGCTGCCTCTGGCCACCTGAAAACTCATGTGGATATCTGTTGAAATGTTCTTCAGATAAACCGACTTGTTCTAATAAACCAATAGCCTTTTCCTTTCTATTCGAATCGGTCTGATAAAGCCCATGAACCTTCATAGGCTCCATAATGGCTTGACCAATTGGAATTCTTGGGTTAAGCGAAGAATATGGGTCTTGAAAAATTATTTGAATGTCTTTTCTTAGCTTTCTAGTTTCTGTTTTAGAAAGCTTGGTAATATCAACGCCTTGGTATAAGATTTTACCAGCCGTGGCTTTATCCAATTGTAAAATGGCATTGCCTAAGGTTGATTTTCCGCAGCCAGACTCTCCAACAAGACCCAAAGTTTCACCTTCAAATAGCTTGAAGCTTAAATTATTAACAGCCTTAAATGACGTAGGTTTTCCAAATAAGCCCGATTTCGATAGGTATTCTTTTTCAATATTAACAACTTCAAGAAGAGGCGTACCATTATACAATTCCTTATGTCTGGTTTGGCGGTTCTCTTTAGTAATTACTTCCGTTTTAATGTCGTCTTCTAAAAAGTTTTGAATGGTAGGTAAGGTTTTTAATCTTGTGTTTAAAGAAGGTCTGGAATTAATTAAGGCTTTTGTGTAGTTATGTTTAGGGGTCTTAAAAATGGTGCTTACAGAACCTTGCTCGACAATGTGCCCTTTATACATCACTAAAACGCTATCTGCAATTTCAGAAATTAGTGCAAGATCGTGAGTGATAAACACAATGCTCATTTTTGTAATGCTTTGAAGCTCTTTTAAAAGCTCAATAATTTCCTTCTGAACTGTTACATCTAGGGCTGTTGTTGGTTCGTCGGCAATTAAAACATCTGGTTTGCAGGCAATAGCCATAGCAATCATGACACGTTGTTTTTGTCCTCCAGAGATTTCATGAGGATATGCATTAAAAACACGTTCTGGGTTTGGGAGTTTTACTTTTTCAAATAATAATATGGTTTCGCTTATTCCTTCTTTTTTATTGATCCTGGTGTGATTTAATAAAATTTCAAGTACTTGCGCGCCACAGGTCATAGATGGGTTTAAGGAGCTCATAGGTTCTTGAAAAATCATGGCGATTTTTTTTCCTCTAATTTTTTGAAATTCCTTATTTGAGAGCGTTGCCAAATCTTTACCCAGAAATGCAATACTACCAGAAGTAATTTTCGAAATATTCTTTGGAAGCAGACCTAAGATGGCTAACGAGGATACCGATTTTCCCGAACCCGATTCGCCAACAATCCCCAAGATTTCATTCTTATTCAAATGATACGAAATACCGTGAATAACCTCATGTTCGCCAAATGCGATGGATAGGTTTTCTACTTTTAATATTGGGTGATTGTTCATGTTGCAAATTTACTTTTTCTTAACTCCTATGGCAAGAACTATATATGCATAATATCATCATCAGTCAACAAGTCATCGCCACGAAGTCTCAAAAATATCTGAGCTACAGCAATGGTGTCTTTCTCGCAATAAGTTATGATTCTGTCAATATCGTTTTCTTCATAAAATACGCGGCATACTTCACTGCCATCAATATCATCTTTGGGAGAAGGAATGCCTAGAACGTTGGTTAAAAGTTTTAAAGAGGTGTAGGTTTTATAATCGCCAAATTTCCATAATTCTAAGGTGTCTAGATGGGGCACTTCCCAAGGTTTTTTTCCAAACAGATTCAGTTTAGGAGGCAATTCTATATTATGAATAATCATACGCCGTGCGATGTACGGAAAGTCAAACTCTTTTCCATTATGAGCACACAGTAAGTGTTTGGTTTGGTTAAAATGGGTGGCTAGTAGATTTTTAAAATCTTTTAAAATCGCAATTTCATCGCCATAAAATGAGGTCACTCTAAAGCGTTTTAAATCGTTTTGAATATTAAAATAGCCCACCGAAATACAAACTATTTTACCAAATTCGGCCCAAATACCAGCCCGTTCGTAAAACTCTTCAGCTGTATAATCGTCTTTGCGTTGGTACTTCGATTTGGTGTCCCAAAGTGCTTGTTTGGTTCCGTTTAATTCGGAAAAATGCTGAACCTCCGGAACCGTTTCAATATCTAGAAACAAAATGTTTTCAAGGTGTAGTTTGTTAATCATTGTTTTGAATCATTAAAGTATTCTATAGCTTTTTCTAAAACTTCATCTCTACCTTGTTTTATTCCTATAATAGTTGGTTTTACCTCTACATCTGGAACAATACCAACGCGCTGTGTTTCTCTTCCGTCTGGGTAATAAACACCTATACCCGAAATCCTAGTGCTTAAACCTCCAGGTAGAGGAATATTGGATACGTTTCCATCTGCTCCTGCAGTTGTACTTCCCATAATGGTCACATTATCACCCGCTCTAAAAGCCATGGCTGTGTATTCTGCTTGACTTTGGGATAGCTCATTAACTAAAACTACAACTTTTCCTTTGTAGCAGGTTTCTTCTGGAGTGATAGACAATGTTTTTCCAAAGGAAAATTCTCCAGGATTATTCACGTTTCCAATTGTAAATTTAACGAATGGACTGGGTTTTGAAGTAAAAAAGGAGCCCAAAACAAAAGGCATAAATTTCGCAGGATAATTTCGAATATCAACAATGATACCTTGGGTGTCGATAAATTCCTTTCTGATTATCCTGACTTCAGGAACTCTGATGTTTTTAAGGGTTATATAACCAATATTATGGTCAAGCATTTTATAGCTTTCGCCACCAATTTCATACCTATACCAAGTATAGTAGTTTAAGTCTGCTTTTTTGAATAATTGTAGTTCTTTAGTAAATGACTGTTTATTTCTGAGATAAGTTATATTTATTGTTTTAGATTTAGACCTTAAGATATCATGTGACATGTCACGAAGGCGCGCTGATTGGTTTGATGCTGGGTAGAAATCGTGGTTTTCTTTTAAAATATCTTCAATAGGTTTCTGGTTAACATGGGTGATAACATCTCCTATTTCTAAACCTATTTCAGGTTTCATTTCTGGGTTGAAATAGTCATCAACTATTAATTTGTTTTCTATAAAGCGTAAATGAACGGGAGGGAAATAAAATCCACGATGTTTCTCAACTTTATCACGGTCGCCCGATAAATTGGCATGCGTATCGTTTACTTCACCAATTACTTGTATCAAGGTTAGTTCATATTCGAGTTCCGTTTTAGCATTAATGAATTTTGGAATGTAGGCTGATAGCACATCGTTCCAATTTTTATCCGTTAAGCGCCTGTTCGGATTAAAATATTGCATCATATTCCAATATCGATATAATGCTAAAAGACGAAATCCAGAATCTGGGAAGGCCATATTTGAATATGGATTTTCATTTTTAAACTCTGAATTCCCTACCTTAGTAGTCATGCCAATATAGTAATGGTTTCCTTGGTGTCTGTTTTTTTGAATATATTTTAGTTTTGAAATTAATGAGTTCGATAATGAGTTATTATCAATCCAAGTTAAGTCAGGTTTTAAAACGGCATCAGTTGGTGTATCTTTACATGATTTACAGGGTTTAACTTCCCCTAAAGTATTAATCCAATTAACAAGAATTACATCTCTTTCAGAGTCGTTTTTAGAATTCAGATATTTTGGGAGTATTCTAAATAATTCATAATCCCAATTGTATTCACCTGCTCCAACAGCTGGATGATAGTATTTTAAGAACCCCCAGACTTTACCTAAAAGGTCTAAATTACCAACAAGGTTTTCATCAAGTGCAGGAAAACTAATTTGCGAACCAGAATCAAATTCTTTATCCAAATCGGCCTTATAAATGGACTCCTCTTTTTCTTTTAGGGTTTGAATGTTTTTGCCGTCTATAGTTAATTCATAATCATCAAACCAGGCTTCTCCTTTGCCTACTAAAATTCCTGCTATATATATTCTTTCAGCTTCCTCAGGAAATGGTAATGTAATGGAATATTTATGCCAGTCATTGGTACCATGAATATTTTGATTTTTCATATTGTCAAAACCTAACATTTTATCTTTGCCATCTATTCTTAGTAGCAATCCAGCAAAGCCATTTTTGACATCTTTGGTTTTCATATAGCCTTCAAGACGAATAGATTTTCCTTCGTAAGTTACGGGGATGCGATATGCTATACTTCCAAAAGAATCTTCTGTTTTGTTTGAAGTAATTTTTCCAGAATATTTTCCAGAATGCGCATGAAGCGTATCCGCACCTATAATATAATTGCCCCAGATAAACCATTTTTTAGGTAATTTCAAATGGTAGCTATATTCTTCAAAATCTAAATTATGAGGGTTTTGCGCAGGCGCAAAGAAGTTTATAAGTAATGGAAAGAGAAATATAATTGTCTTGTTCATAAAGGATTGATTGATGCCGTTTCAATCAAATTAAAAATAAAATATTTTCTTACAATAAGATTGTTTGTTAAATAACAAAATTTTAAGATTTGGAGTTCAACATGTTATAAGCCTCTTCAATGTACGTGAAAATATCCGTTGTAAATTCACCAACTTTTTCATCATTTCCTTTGGAATGCCCTAAACGAACAATAATCACATTGTCAGTTGGTTCAACAATTACGTATTGCCCCAAATGACCACGCATCATAAAAAAGTTTTTGGCGCCAATTGTTTTTAACCACATACCGTAACCGTACATGTCGCCATCAGGATACACAGGTGTTACGGATTTAGCCACAGCTGTGGAGTCTAAAACTTGTTTGTTATTCCATTTGCCGTGGTCTTTGTACAGTTTTCCGAAACGGGCAAAATCTTTGGCGTTACTGGCAATACAACAGTAGGCTTTTACCAAATCGTGGGCTTCACTGTCAACTTGCCAAAGGGTTGGGTTTTCACATCCTAAAGGTTTCCAAAAACTTTCAGTTAAATAGTCATAAAGTTTTTTCCCGGTAGCCTTTTCAATAACCATTGCTAGCATTTGGGTGTCGCCACTTGAGTATTTAAAGCTTTTCCCAGGCTCGGTAACCACATCCAAACCTAGCATGACTTTTTCTAAGTCGTCATCAAAATAGGCTCTGGTCACAATAGAAAATGGTGAATAATACTGCTCGTCCCACGAGGTTCCAGAAGCCATACTGCTTAGGTGTCCAACAGTCATTTTAGCGGCTAAACCTTCATTAAAGGTAGGTAGGAAGTCACTAACAGGTTGGTCAAGCCCTTTGATATAACCTTGCTCAATGGCTTTAAACATGAGTCCAGACACATAACTTTTAGCTATAGAAAACGAATTGCTTTTGGAGTTTTCATTAAAACCATCGTAATAATTTTCAAACCAAATACTGTCGTTTTTAATAATCACATAAGCGATGGTTCCGTTAGAATTATTAATGGAATCAAGGGTTGCCGTTTCTTTTACGATGTTATAATCTTTATGAATTGGCCAAGGTTGTGGCTCGGCGTTGTTAACCATTTGATTGTCAAAATACTTGTAATCTTCTAAAAAGGCAGTGGTATATCCGTTAAGGTAAATGGTTCTTACCGCTTTTAAAAGATAATCGGTATCTGTGATATATAATGCAAGAATAACAAGGCCGATAAGAATTACGACCCATTTTACATGTTTTTTAAGGAACGTCATAGGTTTATATTTAGCTGTACTAAATATAATAATAATATGGTAAAAGTAAGATTTGACTTTTAAGGTTTAAATACTGTTTCCAAAATGGTTTTTAAGCCCCAATTGAGGTGCTTTTCGGTCTCTTCACTAGTTAATCCGCACACATCTTTACCCACGACAAAAGGTTCAATTCCCATTAAGGCGGTCGCAACCGTAATGAGTTTTTGGTAATCTTTTTTCGGAATTTGATGCCTGTATGGCTGAATGGCAAGTTTTAGAGCAGCAGTGCGTCTTGATCCGCGTGTGGATTTTGCGGTTTCCGATTCTTTTAGATAGATACTTAAATAGGTTCTGAATGCCATTTCATTACGAAGTGCCAGTTTATTGAAATAAGATTGAATATGAAGAATACGATCAACCACCGATAAATGCTCGATGTCTTTAAAAATAGATGCTGTGGAATGGGTGACTAAATCCAGACTCGCTTCAGAATAAAGCACATCAATATTTGAAAAGTACCGGTAAATGGTGGCTCGGGAAATTCCGGCGGCTTGTGCGACTTCCTCAAGGGTTAATGGTGTTTGCTGTTCTAGAAGTTTTTGTGTTGTACGAAGTATGTTTTGTCTGGTGAGTTGCTTTTGTTTACTGCGTCCTGTGTTTAATGATGAATTGGTCATGAGACAAATGTCTTATAAAAATTTGAAAACTCAAAAACAAATTTTATATTTGTGAGACAAAAATCTCATAAAATGAAAAATACAGTTACAAAATGGGTTTTGGGGCACAAGGTAACATTGCATAATACGTCTGGCGATTATGATTTAGCCTTTGGAGAAACACCTGCAGGGGTTCCGGGACCACCACCGCATGTTCATACAGGTTTAAAAGAGAGCTTTTTAATTACTGAAGGTGAAATGGAATTTATGGTTTCAGGAGAAGTTAGGGTGGTTAAGGCAGGAGAAACCGTTGATTTACCTGAAAATACCATTCATACCTTTGGCAATGTAAGTGACAAGCCCTGTAAATGGGTAAATATTCATAGTCCAAAAGGCTTTAGACGTTTTTTTGAAAACGTTGGCATACAGGCCGATATAGAAAATGCACGAGCTAAATCTATTTCAGAAAGTATCATTAATGAAGTTATAAAGACCGCTTCCAATTATGATATGCAAATTAAAACCTAAAACAGCGATTGTTGCTTGTAGGGGCTTTCATGATTGAGAAGCCACTGTTTTCTATGTAAACCTCCGGCATAACCTGTAAGTGAACCGTCACTGCCAATAACACGATGGCAAGGCGTAATAATCCATATGGGGTTTTTACCGTTGGCATTTGCAACAGCGCGTATGGCTTTGGTGTCTCCTAATTGTTTAGACAATTCAAGATACGAGATGGTTTTTCCAAAAGGAATTTGATTGAGCTGCTCCCAAACTTTTTTCTGGAAATCGGTGCCTTGAGGGTTTAGTTTTATATTGAATTGTTTTCTACTACCACCAAAATACTCTTGAAGCTGAATAACGCAATCTTCAAGTTCAATAGGAATAATGTCCGTAATTATTTCTTCAGAATTGAGCACAATAACCGAAGAAATACCATGTATGTCACCAACAATTTTTGCGAACCCAAGAGGTGTGTTAATGGTACAAGTCTCCATTACTTTTCTGATGAATCGGGATCAAATATGCCTAGTTTTTTTGCTCTTGATTCCCAACTTTTTCTGGCCAGGACTTGCAGGTCTGAAACACTATCGCTTTCGTCCATGATTTCTAACCCTAGTAAGGTTTCAATAACATCTTCCATGGTTACCAGTCCACTTACCGAGCCATACTCATCTACTACTAAAGCCATATGATTCCTGCTTTCAACCAATTTTTCAAATAAGATCGGTATAGCAAGACTTCTGTTCACTACTATAATATGGCGTTTTAGATCTGCTAACTTTTTGGAGTTATTATCGAGTGCCATTTCCTTAAAGATTTCATCTTTAAGCACAAGCCCCGTGATATTGTCTGGATTATTAGTGTAAACTGGAATTCGAGAAAATCGAAGGTTTAAATTTCGTCTAAAAAAATCTTCAACACTAGTGTTTTCATCTTCAGTTTCCATAACGGTTCTGGGAGTCATGACATCTTTAGCAAAGACCTCTTTGAATGTGAGCAAATTTTTAATAATCTTACTTTCATTTTCTTGAAAAACACCTTCTTCATGCGCAATATCGGTCATGGCCATAAAGCCTTCTCTACTCAATACACTCCCATGTCCTTTTCCTCCAATTAGTTTTGTTGTAAGCTGTAACAGCCATAAAATCCCTGTCCATTTTAACGGAAAAATGAGAATAGTTAAGGTCTTGGAAGCAAAATTCGCCAAGCTTTTCCAGTAGGTAGCCCCAATGGTTTTAGGAATTATTTCAGAAGCCACTAAAATTAAAAAAGTCATGATGGCCGAAACAATGCCCACGGTATTAATACCCCAGAGTTCAATTTTATAGGGCAGTTTTTCGGCTTCAATACCCACCATCATGGCACCTAAAGTATGCGCAATGGTATTTAGTGTTAGTATAGCAATTAATGGTTTATCTACATCTTTTTTTAACTCTTCCAAAGTAGTAGCATAATCTTTTCCCTCTTGTTTTTTTACATTAATAAATGTTGGTGTAACACTAAGTAAAACGGCTTCGAGAATAGAACATAAAAAGGAAAAGAAAATAGAAATGGTTGCCCAGAAAATTAATGCGCTCATTAAATAGGTTTTAGTAAGGTGCTAATTTACAAAAGTAATTTAACTAAAAATTGGTCGAAGTATGACTACTAATCCTTATATTTAAAGGAAAAAGAGAATATTTTGCTTAATAAGAAGTCTATCATTGTTCTAATGGGTTCACTCTTTGTGACGGTTTGTTTGGCACAAACAAAAGTTGCCGATGTGAATACTAAGATTTCCAAATCATCCTACGCCGAAAAAATATATCTTCAATTAAGCAATACGATGTTTACAACAGGTGAGACTATTTGGTTTAAAGCCATAGTAACAAATAGCTTAAATAAACCCTCATCAATAAGCGGTGTTTTATATGTAGATCTTATTGATTTTGATAAGAATATTCTCGAGACAAAAACCCTTAAACTAGAAAATGGCTTGTCCGATGGATTTTTCAAATTAAGTAATACCTTGGCCTCCGGTCGTTATTTAGTTAGAGCATATACCACGTGGAATCGTAATTTTGGACAGGATTTTATTTATGAACAATACATAGACATTCTTGATTTAGAAACTATTAATAACCGAGATGTGATAAGGAAGATCACAATTACTGAAACAAAAGAAAATCTAATTAGACTGTCCGCAAGTGTTTTTCCAGAAGAAATTAAAGACGAATACAAAAAGGATATAATCGTATACGTTTATTCAGAAGGCCTTTTGGACTCCGTTCAAATTAAAAGAAATAATAAGGAGTATCTTTTTAATTACCAACTCCCAAAAGATTTGGTTTCGGTAAAACTTAAGATAAAACTTGAAGATATTAAATTAAAAAATCGAAAGCGCAAAGCAATAAATACTTACTCCAGGACGATTGCTCTAAACCAAGAGTTTTTAGACTTACAGTTTTTTCCAGAAGGAGGACAAATGATAGGTGGGTTTATAAATAAAATAGCCTATAAATCCATTAATTACAAAGGGTTGGGGGAGTACGTGCAAGGGCAAATTGTTGATGAAGCCGATAGTGCAGCTGGATCTTTTTCAACTAATAAACTCGGAATGGGTTATACGTTTTTCAAGCCAAGTATTGGTGAATCTTATTATGGTAAAATAATAGAGCAGGATGTTATTTATAAATATCCGTTACCCGAAGTTTTGCCTGAAGGTTATATGCTTAGTGTTATGGAAACTCAAGACTTTTTTAGATTGATTATTAAAAGCAATGTCAAGAATTCTGGTCGGTTGTATTTTCAGATAAAAAGTCGTGGTGTCTTAATTAAGGAGCATACTTTTAAACTAAAAGGCGGAGAGCATGAGGTTTTCATAAATAAAATGGATCTTCCTCATGGTATTTCTAGTGTTAGATTATTTGATGAAGATGAATCTCCACGTTGCGAGCGGTTATTTTTTAATTTAAATACAAAGAGGGTACTAAACATATCGGCAGAGACGGATAATACGTTTTACGCGCAGCGCGATAAAACGACATTAAACGTAGCAGTTTCTAATAAAAATAACAAGCCCGTTGAGGCAAATTTTTCTGTACTTGTAATAGATAAAAACAAACTAAATTCACACCAGAAACTCCAGCCTAACATCCTGGCATGTTTTCTTTTAAATTCTGAACTAAAGGGGTTTATAGAAAACCCTAATTATTACTTTAGCTCGGCTGATACAACCAGGAAGCGCGATCTTGAGGCGCTTATGCTAACTCAAGGTTGGCGACAGTATGTTTATAACAGTCCAGATAAACAAACCGATTTTGAATACCAACCAGAAGTTAATGTGTCGATTCCGGGTCGTGTAGGTGCTGTTTTTAACGAAAATAAAATACCTAAAAAGCCAGTTAATCTTACCATGATTACAAAACCTTCGTTTGGTACGCAAACTAGGGTTACAGATAGCTTAGGGAAGTTTACTTTTAATTTAAATAATTATTTTGCTGATAACCTTGATGTTATTATTCAGGCAACGAATAAAAAAGGGCTGCCAAAAAATTACAATATTAGGTTAGACCCTCCGTTAGATCCTCCCAAGGTAAGTTTTCAGGCTAAAGAAACTATGTTAAGCGGCAAAAAAGTATATAAAGATTTTGTAGAACACCGTATTACTGAGTATGAAACCAATAAGGATTTTAAACTCTCTAGTGAGCACGTTGCACTGGATGCGGTTGAACTAACGGGTTATAATTTAACACCAGAACGTGAGAAAATACTAAAACTACATGGACCACCTGATGTTGTCATAGAAAATGAAGCCCTTGAAAAAGAAGAAGAGGACTGGATGTCTGGATTATACGCTCTTCTTTTAGCTAAATTTCCAGATGATATTGCTTTTAAAAGCGTAAAGTATATGGAAGACCTCATTGGAATTCCCCCAGATACGTTGGGAATGGGCTTTGAGAGAGCATCAACTTTTGAAGCCGCGCATGTGGTTAATGCAGATTTTACACTTGTTTATATTGATGGAGAAGTAGTTAGTGGTTTAGAATATGAGTTTTTACCTTATTTGCCCGTAAGAAGTGTTAAAAGTGTTGAGATTTTAAGAAGGCCCAAAGGTATGTTTGTGGATTATCTAAGAGAGGCATATCCTAGATTGAATCCATTTGAGAGAGATAGTGCAGCAAATATGAGTAACATAGCTGTCCTTAGTATATATACCTTTGGTAGTAATGGTATTTCAGCACTTATGCCTACTAAAGGCATCTATAAAGGTAGAGTTTCAGGGTTATCTGTGAAGAAAGAATTTTATGCCCCTAAATACGCTGTTTTAAAACCCGAAGATTGGGACATTCCAGATTTGCGAGCGTTGTTACACTGGGAGCCTTCGTTATACACAAACCAAAGGGGCAAAGCCCAAATTGAATTTTATAATGACGATAGTATTGGAGACAAACTCATCATAATTGAAACCATTACACCTGATGGGAAAATTGGATATTCTGAAACAACATACGGTATAGAAGAGAAAAACGAAAATTACCGATGAAACTGCTCCACTCGTTTAAGATTATATTTTGTATTTACCATGTGTTGTCTTCAATTCCTTCATTAAACGCACAAGATACTATTATTGTTACTAATACAGTTTCCAGAACCTCTTACGCCGAAAAAATATACCTACAACTCAATAATTCTGTATTTACCAACGAGGAAACCATCTGGTTTAAGGCCATAGTAACAGACGCCAAAAACGCACCAACAAGACTAAGTAGTGTTTTGTACGTAGAACTTATCGATTTTGATAAGGACATTGTAGCCACAAAAACGTTGAAGTTAGTAAATGGAATGGCCGATAATGGTTTTAAATTGGAACAGACCTATACCCCCGGACGCTATTTAATAAGGGCCTATACAGCGTGGAATAAAAACTTTGGCGAGGATTTCATGTTCAAGCAATACGTTAACCTGCTTCCTGCCAATGGCAACCCACGGCCATCACCCATACAAAACATAACATTGTATCAAGAAGAGGATGGCCAGCACGAAGTATTTGCCCAACTTTTCCCAGAACTTATAAAACCCGACTATAAAAAGGATGTAACGGTTTACATTAAAACCGAAACGTTTTTAGACACCATAGAAATTAAAAGAGAAAATGGGTTTTACAAGTTACAATATGTACTCCCTGAAGATGCGGTTTCGGTAAACCTAAAAATGAAACTAGAGGACACCAAGCTAAAGAACTTTCAAACAAGGGTAGAGAAAACATACGACAAAACCATCGCCATAGATAGAGCGTTTATAGACCTACAGTTTTTTCCTGAAAGTGGGAAGTTAATTGATGGCTTAGCCGGTAAGCTTGCGTTTAAGGCATTAAACTATAGAGGTTTGGGTATAGAAATTAATGGTGTTATCGTTGATGAAAAGGATAGTATTGTGGTGCCGATTAAAACCAATAAGCTAGGTATGGGCTATGTGTTTTTTACACCAAAATTACACAAAACTTATTATGGTAAAATTAATTCTAAATATGATGTCACCTGTAAGTTTGAACTCCCAAATGTGTATCCCGAAGGGCACGTTTTAGGTATAACGGAAACAACAAGTTACATGAACATAAATATGACTTCCAAGGTTAAAACCACCCGTGATTATTGGATACAACTTAAATCCAAAGGTGAGATATTAAAGGAATTTCCAGTATCATTATCCAATGCACCTTATAATGCCTCGATACCCAAACAAAAATTACCCCAAGGCATTCTTAATGTTACATTGCTAAGTGAGCATAAAACACCATTGTGTGAGCGTTTGTTTTTTCATCTTAATGAAGCCGATAATTTAAATATTGTTAAAGAAACCGAAGGGCAATATTACAGCCAGAGAGATAAAACGGCTCTTAAGTTTAATGTTGCCAATAGTGATGGCAGGCCAGTTGAGGCAAATCTTTCCGCCTTAGTTGTAGATAAAAATCAAATAGCGCAAACCGCGCAATTTAAAGGTAACATTCTATCCTATTTTTTATTAAACTCAGAATTAAAAGGGCATATTGAGCACCCCACACATTACTTTAACAATAACAACATATACAGAAAACGAGATATAGAAGCCCTTATGCTTACACAGGGTTGGCGCAATTATAAGTATAGTTTTGAAGATGCAAACCCTATTTTTGATATACAACCTGAAACCGCCTTACGTGTTTCTGGGAAGGTGGGTGCCATCTGGAATGAAAACAAAGTACCTAAAAATGACGTGAATTTAATCTTAATGACCTCGGGTAAACCACCTAGAGTTTATACTCATGAAGTGGACAGTACTGGTAATTTTGCTTTTGATTTATTTGACCCTTATGGCGATAAGCTAGATGTTATAATACAATCTTCCAACAAAAAAGGGCGAGCCAAAGAATATTCTATTAAGATAGACGCACCGATACCCCCGCCTAAAATCACCTATGAGAAAGAAGAAGTAATAGCGCTCCCAGATAGTATTATAAATGACTTTTTAGAGATTAAAAAGCAAGAAAGACAAGCCGTAACTGGGTTCGATTTGGACGACAACACCGTAGAGTTGGATGCCGTAGAATTAACGGGCTACAACGTAACACCAGAACGCGAAAGAATGTTTAAACTCCACGGACCTCCAGATATCGTCATTGAGAATGAACAACTCAAAGAGAGAGAAGAAAAATGGATGTCTGGATTATACGACCTTCTTAGCACTAAGTTCCCAGATGATATTATATTTAGAGTAGTGCAAATACCAAATGGGGGAAGCTTTCTACTAGCACATATTGCTAGTGCAGATTCGACTTTATATTATATGGATGGCTATCCGGTTGGTCAAGAAGCTATTACTTTATTGCCCTATTTAACCATCGAAAATATAAAAAGCGTTGAAGTTATAAAAAGGCCTAAAAGAGTGCTTGGTGCCCAACACATGGCTATTATAAGTATATATACCTATGGCAGTATTGGAATGGAAGCTCTACGATATGCAAAAGGTATTTTTAGAGGAAAGTTTTCCGGTTTTTCAATTACCCCCGAGTTTTATCAACCAAAATACGAGACCTTAAAACCTGAAGATTGGGATATGCCAGATTTACGACCAGTATTACACTGGGAACCTTCTTTGTTCACCGATAACAAAGGAGACATTGAACTGGAATTTTACAATGATGACATTATAGGTGACAAACTCATCATTATAGAGGCTATTACACCAGATGGAAAAATTGGGTATTTTGAAACCTCTTATACTGTTGAAAAAAGATTGGAAAATAATTAAGATATTAACTTCACAACGCCCTTAGCAATCCCTCGACTACACTAAAGATAACTTATGCTAGTTTCAATTGATGATTTTTTATCCATTTAAAATCTTAACAACATCCTTAGCAAAATAAGAAGCAATAATATCTGCTCCAGCTCTTTTAAATGCTATTGTTGTTTCCATCATAATTTGGTCATGATCCAACCAACCTTTTTCAGAAGCGGCTTTAATCATGGCATATTCTCCAGATACTTGATACACAGCAACAGGTACATCCACTTCATTTTTTATCTCTCTTAAAATATCTAAATAAGAAATGCCGGGCTTAACCATCACAATGTCGGCCCCTTCATCAATATCCATTTCGGTTTCTTTGATGGCCTCAAAACGGTTCCCAAAATCCATTTGATAGGTTTTTTTGTCTTTAGGGATATCCACCAAATCTACTGGAGCAGAATCTAAAGCATCCCGAAAAGGCCCGTAAAATGCGGAAGCATATTTGGCTGAATAGCTCATGATGCCTGTATTGATGAAACCTTCATCTTCTAAAGCTTCACGAATGGTTAAAATACGCCCATCCATCATATCACTTGGTGCTACAAAATTGGCCCCTGCCTCAGCATGGGAAATACTCATTTCTGCTAAAAACTCTGCGGTAGGGTCGTTTACTATTAGTCCATTTTCAATAATGCCATCATGCCCATAAGCTGAGTACGGGTCTAGAGCCACATCGGTCATGACCAACATATCCGGACACACATTTTTAACCGTTTTAATGGCGCGTTGCATTAAGCCGTCTGGATTTAAAGCTTCAGCCCCTTTGTTGTCTTTTAAATTGTCGGGTACTTTTACAAAAAGTAAAACCGATTTTAAACCCAGATTCCAAAGCTCTTTCACCTCGCCTTCAAGTAGATCTAAACTATATCGAAAGTAATTGGGCATGGATGGAATTTCATCTTTTAAGCCTTTACCTTCCACTACAAAGAGCGGGACTAAAAAATCGTTTGGTGTAATTATGGTTTCTCGAACTAATGATCGTATGGCATCGTTGGCTCTTAGTCTTCTATTTCTTCGTAATGGGAACATACTCTATTGCTTTATTGAACGCAAAGTTAATAATATATCTGCTTTCGGTTGGTTGCGACTTGGATCGAATTTTGCCTAATCTTTATAGCCCTAATTTGTCGTCTATAATATCGGCTTTATATATTAGTTTTCTTGGAGCTTTGAATCTATAGCCAACAAATATTTCAAAATATGGGATGTTATCTTTAACATAGGTTTGCCGGTCGGTGTTGTGATTAAGAACAAGGTAGCTATAGTGGGTTCCCAAATAGAGGTTTTCAATATCGTACGTTAGAGATCCTCTAAAATTAAGTTCGGTTAGAAGAGATGTTAAGCTTTGAGTTGTCGAGTTTGAGAAATTAATCCCTATTCCAGCAGAGGCTCCTGCAGAGATTAAAAGGTTTTTAGACGGTACAAAATTGTAATAGTAGGATGGGGCAAATGCTATATCGAAGCTGTACAAGTTACTGGCTGAATTGGGATCGTCAAAATTAAAGTTAAATTCCGAATAGAAGTAAACAAACCGCGGAATAAAAGATCCTGCACTTTTTAGTTGTTTTTCATTTTGTCCAACAATGGCTTTAAAGGAGAAGTTTTCATTTATTATATACGATGTGCCTCCCCCAATTTTAAACGACTTAATGTTAGGATAATAGGTGTTGAATTCGTTGTTACTTAAATAAAATCCTTTTTCATTGTAAAGCATTATGGTTTGCATCCAATGTTTCCCAAAGTAGTTTCTAAAGTTGAGGTTAAATAGTCTTGAGCCTGTGTTATCTTTATTATTTGAGAGAAAATTAGGTGCAAAAGCATAAGATATTTGAATGGATCTAAATGCAATTGAGGCGCCTATTCTATCTTGTTTGTTCGGCGTGAGTTTAAAAAAGAGATCTGAATTTCTGTCGTTTAACTGGAGTGCATTGGATGTGTTTACATAAAACAAGCGCCCTGTAATTCTATTTAGAAATTTTTTTGTGTGACCATTAAGTGTTTCGTATGAAACCGTTTGAATACTATCTTGAGCCGAACACAGATGCACAAAACAAAATAAAAAAGAAGCAAGGAAAATTTGTTTTATGCCCATGTTTTAGGGTTGGCTAACACTTCAAGCAGCTTGGCTTCTTCACTTCCTGGTTTAGGGTGGTGGTCATATACCCACTGCACATGAGGCGGTAAACTCATTAGAATACTTTCTATACGGCCGTTGGTTTTTAGACCAAACAAAGTCCCTTTGTCATGTACTAAGTTAAATTCTACGTAGCGTCCTCGTCTTATTTCTTGCCAATCTCGGTTGGCTTTAGTGTATGGTAAATCCTTTCGTTTTTCAACTATCGGGGTATAAGCTGTTAAGAAGCTATTCCCAATTTCGGTTACAAAGTTGTACCAATTTTCCATTGTCATGTCGTCAGATGTTTTGCAGTAGTCGAAAAACAGCCCCCCAACTCCTCTGCCTTCATTCCTGTGGGTGTTATAAAAATACTCGTCGCAGCGTTTTTTGTATATGGGATAAAACTCAGGGTTGTGTTTATCGCATGCCGTTTTACATGTTTGATGAAAGTGCTTTGCATCGTCTTCAAACAGGTAATAAGGCGTTAAATCTTGTCCGCCTCCAAACCAGCTATCAATAATACTACCATCTTCATCATACATTTCAAAATAACGCCAGTTGGCATGAACGGTGGGAACCATAGGGTTTTTGGGATGTAATACTAGGCTCAATCCACAGGCAAAAAAATCAACAACACCAACATTAAAATATACTTGCATAGATTTTGGTAGTTTGCCGTGAACGCCAGAAATATTCACGCCTCCTTTTTCAAAAACCGCGCCGTTTTCAATAACACGGGTGCGTCCGCCACCACCTTCTGGACGTTTCCATAGGTCTTGTTTAAACTTAGCCTTACTGTCGATAGTTTCTAGTTTTGTGGTGATACTATCTTGTAAATCCTGGATATATTGGTAGAATTTGTTTTTCATTTATTCAATGTGTTTATAGAGTTCATATAACTCCATGTTTAGAGCTTGTTCTCCTTGAGGTGTGTACTCGTTTTTTAGCGTTTTTATCCATGTATAATTACAGTTTTCTGCAACTTTAACACTGCCTAAATTACTTCTATGAACAATAATTTGCAAGGTTTTTAGGCCAAGTTTTTCAAAAGCATAGTCAGATAACTGGCTAATGGCTTTTGTCATTATGCCTTGTTTTTCAATGTCATAACTGATGGCATAGGCAAACTCGCCTTGTTTGTTTAACCAGTCCAATTCTTTAATATAAATTAGACCTACTATTTTTTTTGTCTTAGTAGTTTTTATTGTGAATAAAAACTCTTCTTTCGATACGAATTGTTTTAGTTTTTTCTGGACAAAAATATTGGATAAGTCTGGGGATAAGTTCTGTTGTAAGGTTTTTGGGAAATAACGTTTTAAGCGATCTTCGTTAGTCACAACAAAATTGCAGCAACCCCAACCGTCTTTTGGTTGAATTGGTGACATGTAATATGAGCCTAAATTAAGTTGCATCAACTGGACTCGGGTTTAATTGGAGAGCTTTAACAGTTCTTGTTGAAGCAGCTGTTACAGATAAAGGTAATACTAAAATTACACCAATTAGAGGAACCAGTAAAACAAGGATAAAAACAATACCATTGCCAATGGCTAACCCTCGGTGCTTACGTACAAATCGTACACTCTCTTTATATTGAAAATGACGCTCTAAAGTATAATCCATATTACCAAAACCGGCGTAATAGGCTTGGACCATGAATAACAATATGGTTGAAAAAATATTAACCACAGGAATGAATTTTAAGAGTAAAATAGGAATAGTTAAAACTAGTTCCATTATCAAATTTCTACCATTAATTTTTATCCCTCGCCAAAGTTGTTGGATAAACGAGGTGTCTCGGGAAGAGTGTGATGGGTTGGCTGTGAAATGGGCTTCTATCTTCTCGGAAACGGGACTCATAAATGGCGCCGATAATGCCATGATGATGTGTTTAAATAGTATAAGACCAATAACCACAATAATAAGACCTCCAATAAAATTGCTAATGGATGAAAAGGTGGCTTTACCCCAGTCCCATATCCAGATTTTTGAGATAAAATCACCTAGGTTATCTGATAGTAAATAGGCTAAACCGAAAACCATAGTTGCTGTGACAAAACTAATCAGCATAGGAATGGCAAAGTATTTCCAGAGTTTTAGTTTTGATATTAAGCTGAATGCTCCGAAGTATGCTTGAATTCCTGAAATGATAGTTTTAATCATAACTTTCCTTTTACGCTAGGGGATTGAGGAATTTGTTCAAGCTCCTCGAAGGCCTGCCTAACAGCAGGCAGGGCAAACCTACTTTTTACGGCTATAAGGTGATTACTGAAACCAATTGTTATTCAAAAAAAGTAGGTAACGCACAATTATTTTAACTTTCGTACTCTTTTACGGCATCAATAAACGCTTTGGCATGATCTAAACCAATATTAGGCAAGATGCCATGGCCAAGGTTAACAATATATTTGTCTTTCCCAAAATCGTTAATCATTTGGTGCACCATTTTTTTTATTTCTGCTGGTGGTGAAAACAGGCGTGTAGGATCGAAATTACCTTGCAACGTTATGTTCCCTCCTGTTAAATAGCGCGCGTTCCTTGGAGAACAGGTCCAGTCTACACCCAATGCAGACGCACCAGATTTTGCCATTTCGCCCAGTGCAAACCAACAGCCTTTTCCGAAAGCAATTACAGGGGCATCGTCTTTTAAAGCATCAATAATTTGCTGAATATATTGCCATGAAAATTCTTGATAATCGACAGGCGATAACATGCCTCCCCAAGAATCGAACACTTGTACTGCATTACAACCTGCTTTTACTTTCTCTTTTAAATAGGCAATCGTAGTATCTGTAATTTTTTGAAGCAATTGATGGGCTGCAACTGGGTTTGTAAAACAAAACTCTTTGGCTTTATCAAAGTTTTTACTGCCTTGACCTTGCACGCAATAACATAAAATAGTCCAAGGAGACCCTGCAAAACCAATTAATGGAATTTCATTATTAAGCTTCTCTTTGGTGGCTTTTATGGTTTGGTATACGTAATCTAATTCTACGGTTACATCGGGTACAATAACATTATCTACATCTTTTTGAGAACGCACAGGATTAGGCAAATATGGTCCAAAATTAGGTTTCATTTGCACCTCGATATTCATGGCTTGCGGAATGACCAAAATATCACTGAATAAAATGGCAGCGTCCATACCGTATCTGCGGATAGGCTGCACGGTAATTTCACTTGCTAATTCAGGAGTTTGGCAACGCGTAAAGAAATCGTACTTTGCCTTAATTTCCATGAATTCTGGTAAGTAACGTCCTGCTTGTCGCATCATCCATACTGGCGGACGGTTTACTGTTTCTCCTTTTAATGCTCTTAAAAATAAATCGTTTTTTATCATACTTCCTCGTAATGACGTTTTAAATATAATGCTGATTCACTAACTCAATTACACTCTCTACAGTTGGTACTTTTGCCACCCTAACATCTTTAAAATGCTGTTTAGCTTCACTTGCTGTGGTTTCTCCAATACAAAAGGCTATAACATCATTTTTATTACTGCGAACAAAACTCTCAACTGTTGATGGGCTATAAAACATAGCGCTCTCCACAGAGTTTTCCACTTTACTGCCATCATATTTAGTTTGGTATGCTTCTACTTCATTTACCGCTATATTGTTTTCGCTCAAAATAGTAGGTAATGCATCCAACCTAATGTCACTGCAAAAATAAGTTACTTTAGTACCTTCAATATACTCCACTAAATAGTCTGCTAACGCTTTTGCGTTTTTAGCAGCATGTTTCACAGGACCTATTTTACGTTCTATTAAGCGCTTTGTTCTGCGACCCACACAATAAATATTTTTAAATTGTAATTCTTCTGCGGAGTAATTCGTGATTAGCGCTTCAACAGCATTTTTGCTTGTAAGAATAACATTTTCAATTTCTGATTTTAAAATTTGAGGGCGGATACGATTCAAACTTATTTTTATAAAATCGTCGCTTTTAACAACCACTTTCTCGTGGAATAATTTTTGCTGATCTTGGGTTAACTTTTTAGTAGAAAACACATTGGTAACTTTATTTGAGTATTTAATCTCATCCATTAAACGTTTACCACCACGTTCTATTATATAGTCTGCGCAAAAGACCGCTAAATCTTCATGTTTGCCTAATTTTTCAGAACGTTCTACTTGTATTTTTTTTGAGCCATCTTTACTTAAAAGAATACCTTTAAAGAGTATTTCTTCATCTTTAATTTTAGCTAGGGCCCCTATTGGAGCCGTGCATCCGCCTTCTAACCGGTTAAGAAATTTGCGTTCTATGGTGGTGCAAATCTCTGTTTCCTCATGGTTTAACGAGGCACAAGCTTCTTTTACGAATGCGTCTTCATCTAAAGCCGTAATCATAATAGCACCTTGTGCAGGTGCAGGGATCATCCAGTCTAAATTGATAGCTTCTTCGGGTCTAATACCAATTCTGCCAATGCCAGCAGCAGCGAAAATAGCACCGTTCCAGTCGTTATTTTGAAGTTTTTGTAACCGGGAATTGACGTTACCCCGCAAATCTGTAATGGTGTGTGTGGGGTAACGATTAAGCCACTGTGCTTTTCTTCGCAAGCTTCCTGTAGCGATAACCGCCTCTTTCGCCCCTAAAAACTCTTCATTATCTTTAAAAACTAAGGTGTCGTTCACATTACCACGTTTTAAAACGGCAGCTTGGACAATACCTTTTGGTAAAACGGTAGGCACGTCTTTAAGCGAGTGTACAGCAATATCAATATCATGATTCAACATGGCGATATCAAGTGTACGCGTAAAAATACCGGTTATCCCTAGTTCGTAAAGAGGCTTGTCGAGTACTAAATCTCCAGTAGATTTTACAGGTACTAATTCTGTTTTATGACCTGCTTTTTCAAGTAAATTTTGTACAATGTTGGCTTGCCAAAGTGCTAATTCACTATCGCGAGTACCAATTCTTATGGTTTTAGACATTTTTTGTGGAAGGTTCTAACTGAAATACTTTTTTGATGAGTTCCAGGCTATCATCAGTAGATACATCATCATCTTTTAAATGATGCGCAAAATGATTGGTAATTTTTTGAATGATTTTATTACTGATTAACTCGGCTTGCGCTTCATTAAAATCACTTATTTTTTTGCGTTGCGTGTCTAATTCGGCAGCGGCAAAATCTGTTAATTTATGCTTTAAGGCCTTAATTGTGGGCGCAAATTTTCGTGTTTCTAACCAGCTGTTAAATTCGGTTTTAACCTCTTCAATAATAACTTCGGCATCAGGAATATGCGCTTTTCTAGCTTCAAGAGTTTCATCTGTAATTTTAGATAGATGATCTAAATGAACCAAAGAAACATGGTCTAACTCTTCAACATTTTCATTTACATTTTTAGGAATGGATAAATCTAAAATTAAAAGTGGCTTTTTGCTTTGAATAAGATGTTTGTCAATTGTTGGGCGTTGGGCTCCTGTGGCAACAATTAAAATATCGGAATGACTTATTTCTTCCTGCAAATTAGCATAATCCTTGACCACTAAGTTGAATTTGCCAGCAATTTTTTCAGCTTTATCTTTTGTTCTATTGATAAGTGTAATGTGCTCGTTTTCGGTATGCTTTACGAGGTTTTCACAAGTGTTTCTACCTATTTTACCTGTTCCGAAGAGTAAAATGTTTTTATCTGATACGTTTTCAATCGTATTAAAGATGTATTGTACGGAAGCAAAGGAAACAGAGGTTGCTCCTGATGAAATGTTTGTTTCTGTTTTAATACGCTTACTCGCCTGAATCACGGCATTAACCAAACGTTCTGTAAAGTGGTTTAATAAACCATGCTTTCTTGATAATTTGGTGCTTGCTTTTAATTGGCTTATAATTTCAAAATCACCTAAAATCTGGCTGTCTAAACCTGAACCTACACGGAACATATGAGCTATAGCCTCTTTGTTTTTGTGAATGTAAGCAACATCACGAAACTCTTCTACGGTGCCATTAGTGTTATCACAAAGTAATTGAATAAGCTGGTAAGGATGTTGTGCAAAACCATATATTTCGGTTCTGTTACACGTAGAAGTAACTACCAAACTTTCAATATCATTTTCTTTGGCTTGTTGGAGCAATGCGTGCTTAGATTCATCATCTAAACTAAAGCGACCTCTTATATCAGCATCGGCTTTTTTGTAGCTTAAGCCTATGGCATAAAAGTAGTTACTCCGTGAAATATTGTATTTCTGCATTGCTCAGTTTGAAATTGTGTAGCAAAAATATAGGGATGGTTTAAAAAAAAGTAACGCTAAAAGAACTTTTAGTGTCGTTTGTGGTTTTTTAAAGCTATTTCTCTAATAAATATGATAAATGTCATATTTTTGTAGGGAAATAGGCAGTTTTGAAGACCTTAATATAGAATGAATCTAAATAACGCTTAAAAATGAGTCAAGAATTAGATCAAAAAAATGTCGCTAAAAGTACTTTTGATGAAACAATGGTAGATGATGGTGTTGTGGTTTTAACATTTAAAAATGAAGAACAAAGTCCTCAAAGTGTTTTAAAAGCAATTGATAGCTCGTTCATTCAATTTCATTTTTGTGTAAAGGGAACCACGAAGTTTGTTTTTAATCAGGGTAGGTATACGTTGGATATTCATGAAGAGAACTCACTGTTACTTTACAATCCGCAGAGAGAGTTGCCAATTAATCTTCTTGTAGACCCAAATTCTTGGATTGTTTCAGTGCTAATTCCTATTAAGAAGTTTCATGGGTTATTTTCTTCTGAAGCGGATCATATTTCATTCTTAAATGATGATAATAAGGATAAGAAGTATTATAAGGATGGGGTTATTTCTCCGTCCATGGCTATTGTTTTAAATCAGCTGATAAATTACAGTTTAAACAGCTCTATTAAGCATATTTATTTTAAAGGAAAGGCTTACGAACTATTAAGTTTATACTTTAATAGAAATGAGGATGCCAATGTAGAGCAGTGTCCGTTTTTGGTCGATGAAGCCAACGTGATTAAAATAAGAAAGGCAAAAGACATCGTTGTATCTAGAATGGCAGAGCCACCAAGCTTGCAGGAATTGGCGGACGAGATTGGATTAAGTTTAAAGAAATTAAAAGAGGGTTTTAAACAAATTTATGGCGATTCGGTATTTAGCTTTTTATTAGACTATAAAATGGAGGTAGCCAGAAAATTGCTTGAGGCGGGTGAAGACAATGTGAATGAAGTAGGCCATAAAGTAGGGTATAGTACCTCTAGCCACTTTATTGCAGCTTTTAAGAAAAAATATGGTACAACGCCAAAAAAATATATCATGTCGTTAAATTAATATTTCTTAGTTTAATTTAGAAAGTTATCCAAAAACACATAAAATTATTAGTTATGAAGTATTTAACACCAGAAATAGCTACTTTTTTTAAAGGCGAGAATCAAAAAACCCTAGCGAAGCCAAATGTTTCGTGTGGTATATTTCAAGATTTGAGTAATAATGAAAAGGGGTCGGTATTAAATTATGCGCAATTTAATTTAAAAGAAAAGAAATAGGCGTACTATTTGTATCTAGCAAGTTGACACTTATGTAATTTGTGTTGTATTTTTGTAATAATTAAAAATGTGCATGAAAAAAGGAATACTACTTGTAAATCTTGGTTCTCCAGATAGCCCAGAACCTAAAGATGTTAAAAAGTACTTAGGGGAATTTTTAATGGATGAAAGGGTTATAGATATTCCTTATGTGGCCAGAGCATTATTGGTAAGAGGGATTATTTTAAAAACCAGACCCAAAGCTTCTGCGGCTGCTTATAAGAAAATTTGGTGGGAAGAAGGGTCGCCTCTTATTGTGATTTCCGAGAGGTTACAAGGTAAAATACAGAAACAAGTAGAAGTGCCTGTGGCTTTAGCAATGCGTTATGGGAGTATGTCGATTCAAAAAGGTTTAGATGCATTGGTAGACCAAGGCGTTGATGATGTCCTATTATTTCCGTTATATCCACAATTTGCCATGGCTACAACCGAAACGATAGAAGTTTTGGCTGAAAAGTTGCGTAAGCTTCATTTTCCTAACCTTAAAATAACCTCGGTCCCTGCTTTTTATAACAAGCCTGATTATATCGAGGTGCTTTCTAATTCTATTAAGGCACACTTAAAGAGTAAACCATATGACCATTTGCTTTTTTCATACCATGGTGTTCCAGAGCGACATATAAGAAAAAGTGATATCACTAAATCTCATTGTAAAATTGATGGCAGCTGTTGCTCAACACCCTCTCCAGCTCATGAGTTTTGTTATAGACATCAATGTAAAGAGGTTACCCGTTTAGTAGCGCAAAGATTAAACTTAAAAGAAGGTACTTACTCAACCTCATTTCAATCCAGATTGGGTTTTGACCCTTGGTTGCAACCTTATACAGATAGAACCATTGAGCGTTTAGGAAAGCAAGGTGTTAAGAATATGGCTATAGTAACTCCGGCCTTTGTGAGTGATTGTTTAGAAACACTTGAAGAAATAGCCATGGAAGGTCAGGAACTTTTCCATGAGGTTGGAGGACAGGAATTCACTACTGTTCCTTGTTTAAATGACGATCAAGCATTCGTAGACTTACTTTCTAATTGGATTAATGAGTGGGTGAAATCATCTGTTAAAATAGCTTAGTTCATGGCGTATTACTACTATTTTAAGGCCTTTCATTTAATTTTTGTGATTACTTGGTTTGCTGGGTTATTTTATACCCCAAGACTTTTTGTTTATCAAATTGAGGCTTTTCAAAAGCCGTCTCCAGAAAAGGAAATACTTGGAAAACAGCTCAAACTAATGGCAAAACGGCTTTGGTTTATTATTACTTGGCCTTCAGCTATACTCGCGTTACTATTCGGTCTTATTTTATTCTACATAAATCCAACCCTTATTTATGAAGATTGGATGCAGGTAAAAATAGGATTCATTTTATTGTTATTTGCTTACCACCTCATAACACATAAATATTACAAACAGTTGCAAATAGATGACGTACGAAAAACATCGAGTTATATGCGCATCTGGAATGAGGGTGCTACCTTTATTTTGTTTGCGGTTATCTTTCTGGTTATCTTAAAAAGTGCCATTAATTGGATATGGGGTGTTATTGGTATTTTGGTGCTTGGCATCCTTATCATGTTGGGCTTTAAGTTATACAAGAATTTTAGAGAGAATAACCCAGACGCTTAATACTTGGTTATTGATATTGGGCTAGATTAAGTTTTTTTGATGATTCTTTTTTTGAGAGAACAAAGTCCCTTTTAAGACTTCAATTTTTAATATTCAGATTTTTACTCTTTTATATTTAAGTTGAATGATTGAAGGCTTTTGGTTTGATTATTGCTATATTTAGATTCGTTAAAACAGACACTTAGATAGCTTTTGAAACTCAAAAAATTATCCTTACGGACCAGAATATTTATTGCCATGATTTTATTGGTATTACTGGGGTCTGTATTAATTGCAGCTGTAGCTATTTATCAATATAAAGAGCAAAGTGCAGATTATCATAAAGCACGTTTAGAGCGAAAGGAAGAAAATATTAGAACCCATTTAAAACGGGTACTAAACGGACGTCAAAATACATGGGAGGTTATTACTGAAAATATCCCATATATATTTAAAGATGAGGTCTACAATATTGCAGATATCCATAAGCTTCAAATAAATATTTACGATTTAGAAGGCGGATTATTAATTTCATCAAAAGCTGGTTTGCAAAACACGGGCTCCGAGGTTTGCTTGACGGCCGATATTATGAATGCCATAAGTAATACTGTAGAGTTTAATAATGCATTAGAGGTTGCGCAACACAGGTATGTAGATAAGCTTAAAGAAAATGGAGAGACCTTTCAGTCATCGTACACCTATATTACAGATAATCGTTCCAAACCACTCGCGATATTAAATATTCCATATTTAGAAAAAGACGATTTTTTAGATAAAGAGCTTAAGGAATTTTTAACTCGAATAGGTTTTGCTTTTATAGTGGTGCTTCTTATGGCTATTGCTATTGCTTTTTTATTATCGAAGTACATCACAAAGTCTTTGAAAACAATAAGTGATAAAATTAATGCCACGAGATTAGAGCGCTTAAATGAAAAAATTGAGGTTGACGATATGAGTGAAGAGATATCCACTTTGGTAAATTCATATAACAGTATGATTGATGAGCTGGAAGAAAGTGCTGTGCAATTGGCAAAAAGCGAACGCGAACAAGCATGGAGAGAAATGGCAAAACAAGTGGCTCATGAAATTAAAAACCCATTAACCCCAATGCGTCTAACAGTTCAAAATTTTCAAAGAAAGTTTGACCCTAATGATGCACAAATTCATGTAAAATTAGATGAATTCAGTAAGACTTTGATACAACAAATAGACACCATGAGTTCAATTGCTTCGGCGTTTTCAAATTTTGCTAAGATGCCAGCGCAACAAAATGAAACTTTGAATGTTGTTAAAATTATTAAGTTAGCCTTAGATATTTTTAATGAAGATTATATTTTGTTTAAAGCAGATGCAGACGAGATTATTGCAAAGTTTGACAGAACACAATTAATTAGAGTGGTTACTAACTTAGTGAAAAATGGGATTCAATCTATTCCAGATGAAACCATGCCAAAAATTGAGATTTCTGTTAGTGAGCTTAACGACGAGGTTATTATTAAGGTCTCAGATAATGGAGCGGGGGTAGCCGAAGAAAATAAAAGCAAAGTATTTGAGCCTAAGTTTACTACTAAATCCAGTGGTATGGGCCTTGGTTTAGCAATGGTAAAGAATATTCTGGAGACTTATAAAGGAAGTATTTCTTTTGTTTCTGAAAAAGATAAAGGAACGACCTTTAAAGTTACATTTCCAAAAGAATAACTGTAATTTCTGCAGAGTCAGGAGTCCTATAAATAAAAGATGAATTTAAAAAGTAAGCTTCTAATAATAATTACTTTCTTATTTACGTTACATGTGTTTTCTCAAGCAGGTGTTTATAATAGAGGAAGTGAAGAGCCTAGAGAAGACGGTACCATAATTCAGTGGACAATAACGTTAAACCAAGATGGTACATTTTTATATCATTTTTTAAGAGTTGCAGGAGAAAGGAACCCGGAAGAAAACTTTTATGGAAAAGGGACTTGGAAAATAGAAGGAAAAGTAATAATGTTCTTTTCAAAGGAGGATGATTTAAACCAGGAATTCACCGTGAATCTAAATAACTCTAAAGCAAGATACATCACAAAATCACCAAGAGATAAATCAGATAAAGTTGTAAAAACAGCATTAAGGTTTTATGAGTCTGAAACTTCTCATATAGTAGGTTTAACAGTATATAAAGAATAAATTATGGTATACAACAACATTTTTACCCAAGAAAATAATGGAATAACGACAATTACCATTAATAGACCAAAAAAATTAAACGCACTTAATAAAGAGACAATTAGTGAACTTCACGATGCTTTTAAAAGCGCAGATCAAGATAAGACAACAAAAGTTATTGTAGTAACAGGAAGTGGCGAGAAAGCCTTTATTGCAGGAGCAGACATTAGTGAATTTGCACATTTTAACGTTGATGAAGGCACCGAGCTAGCAGCAAAAGGGCAAGAGCTTTTGTTTGATTTTGTTCAAAATTTATCGACACCAGTTATTGCAGCAGTTAACGGTTTTGCGTTGGGCGGTGGACTTGAATTAGCCATGGCTTGTCATTTTAGAGTTGCCAGTGATAACGCAAAAATGGGGCTTCCAGAAGTGTCTTTAGGGGTTATACCAGGGTATGGTGGTACGCAGCGGTTACCTCAATTGGTGGGTAAAGGAAGAGCTATGGAAATGATTATGACCGCGGGCATGATTGATGCGAATCAGGCATTATCGTTTGGTTTAGTAAACCATGTAACTTCCCAAGAGGATTTATTAGACTTGTGTTATAAAATAGCGGCTAAAATATCAAGAAACTCATCGGTAGCTATACGTTCTGCTATTCAAGCTGTAAACGCAAATTATATGTCTCATGTTAATGGTTTTAACGTCGAGATTCAGGAGTTTGGTAATTGTTTTGGCACTGATGATTTTGCCGAGGGCACTACAGCTTTTTTAGAGAAGCGTAAGGCCGAGTTTCCTGGCGAATAGGTTATGCTTGATAATATAAAGGAATTAATCCCTGATTTTGTTAATAACCTAGTCTTCCTTTAACATATACCGAGTTTTATTATAGCTAATTTTAAAGAGAACTTTTCAATCTAGTTGTTATGAATCCCAAAACTTACTTAAAAGGGCGTGGTGCCCAGTCTCAAGTTTCAAATAAATTTTTAAAATATAATGAGGTCTTAAGGGATGACTTTTTAGAGTATTGCCTAAAGGAAGGTGAGTTACCTGCGGATAATAAAACCCATTTTCAAGAGGTGTTTCCAAAAACTATTGTCAATAAGGTAACAAGTCCTGATGTAGGTATGAATTATAGTATGAATCCTTACCAAGGTTGCGAGCATGGTTGCGTTTACTGTTATGCGCGAAATACCCATGAATATTGGGGATATGGGGCGGGTTTAGATTTTGAACGTCAAATTTTAGTAAAGAAAAATGCTCACAAACTACTAGAAGCTCATTTAAAAAAGAAATGTTGGGAAGCAAAAACTATTGTAATGTCGGGAAATACAGATTGCTATCAGCCTGCAGAAAAAAAGTATAAGATTACTCGACAATGCTTAAAGGTGTTTTTAAAATATAAGCACCCCGTTGGGATAATTACAAAAAATGCCCTTATACTAAGAGATTTGGATATTTTGAAAGCCCTTGCTAATAATAATTTGTTGGCTATCCATATTTCGATAACATCTTTATCCGAAGAAACACGATGGGTATTAGAGCCTAGAACAACATCTATTAAAATGCGCTTAAACACAATTAAGGTACTTTCCAGTCATGGTATTCCTGTAAATGTTATGCTTGCACCAATTATTCCAGCTATAAATAGTCATGAAATTCTGAATTTAGCTAAGGCAGTCAGTGAACATGGAGCTACATCAATATCACATACCATTGTTAGGCTAAATGGTGCTATTGGCGAAGTTTTTAGAGAGTGGATTTACAAAGTCATGCCCGATCGCGCCGAAAAAGTACTGCATCAAATAGAAGGTTGTCATGCAGGTCGCCTTAGCGATTCTAGGTATGGCCAAAGAATGCGCGGCGACGGTAAAATAGCCGAACAAATACATGATCTAGTTAGTTTGGCAAAGCGATTATATTTTAAAGAGGCGCGCATGCCAGAGCTTAATTTAGAATTGTTTAGTGCTTATAAACATGGTCAGCTAAAATTGTTTTGAACGAAAAAGGTGAGTCATTTTAATGACTCACCTTTCTCAACTAAATTAAAAATAAGGAACTAGACTTTAATTGATTGTTTTTGTAAAGGTTCTTCCTTGTGTATGGTATACTAATTTGTAAGATCCTTTGTCCATTCCCGATAATTTGAATGCTTTTTGTATGTTTTTTATGCCTTTAACTTTTTCAGCATGCACTAATTCAAAAGCATCAGAATAAAATCGGTCATCAGAAAAGAAAATTTTAATCTCAAGAGGTGTCTCGTTAAGATTTAATTGAGAAACAAAAACCATGTCGCCTTCAACTCGAGTAAAGGGTTTAAAACTAATAGTTTGAGCCTCTTTGTTAAAGGTTACTTCCTTAGATTTTACCTTAAACGGGATGGTTTTTATCTCTAAATCTTTTTCAAGTTCGAATAAATAATCGCCATCTGGAAGAGCGACTAAGTCAAACCCCTTAATATAGGTTCCAGATTTCTGTATCGATTCTTTATATAAAGTGACTCCGTGATTATCTTTAATTGATAACAGGTTTCCCTCTTTAACACTTTTTAAAGTAAGGGTGGTTCTTGAAGCATCATTTTTAATACTGTAAAAAGATCCTTCGTTTGCGAAACTTAACAAGGTAGTCATCATGATTACCATTAAGATTCCTTTTTTTGAGTGTTTAATTACGTTTTTCATAATTTGGGTTTTATAACGTTCAACAAGTCAAAGGTATATCAGATTTGATTGTTGTAAAACATTGAAATTGACCAATTTATGTGGGATTTTAACTGTTATTTTTGTATTAAATATGTGTTAAGTTAATTGAGTATATATTGAGGTTAAGTGTGTTTAATTTTGGTCTTTATAAACGGTCTAATAAAATAGTATCATGGAACGTATAGTATTCAAGAAAAAAATAAGGTCTACTCAAAATCTCTTTGTTTTCCTTTAGAAAACAATTAAAAACGGTTTGTGTTATTTCCATAAATAGAAAAGTGGGCCATCAAGGCCCACTTTCAAAACTAAACTAAATAAGACATTAAACTAATTACTAATAAATGTTGTGTAAGTTTTGTTGTTAGCGTTTATCACTATTTTATATTGGCCTTTTTCCAATTTATAAATACGTTCTAAAATGGTTTCGTTTTCAATATTTTCAGAATGTACTAAAGCAGAGGAGTCATTATAAACGGCGTAAACTTTAATAGAAATACTTTCGGCACTGGACGCTAATTTTGATATAAATACCAGATCGTCTTCTTGTCTTGTATGTGGCTTAAAAATTGTGGACTCTTGCTCCTCATTAAAAACAACATGGTTGGCTTTAACAGTAAACGGAATGGTATTGATTTCTAGATCTTTTTCAACCTCAAAAATATAGGTTCCATCTGGCAAGTTATTAAGGTCAAATCCTTTTTTGTAAATCCCATTGGTTTCTATAAGTTCCTTATATAATACAAAACCGTTATTGTCTTTAATATATATCTGGTTTCCTTTTTTTACATCCTCTAAGACCAATGCTGTCGTCTTAGTTTTATTATCGATTAGAATTTTTGCGTCATTGGCGAATCCCATAATAGTAGCAAAGAGCGCTACCATTAAGAATGCTTTTTTTGTGTTTGAAATAATGCGTTTCATAATTACCATATTTAAGGTTCAATACAACAAAGATATAATGGGGAGGGTCTTTGTAAAACATTGAAATTAATGACTTTGTGTGTTATATTGATGGTTAATTGAGCATTGTTTTTGGTTAAAAGAGTAGTGTTAAAAATAGAAACAAAATCTACCAGAAAGCGCTTTTAAAAAAGGAGGCGATATAAATTTATGGATTTAAAAAGCTGGTAAAAAGAAAGTGGGCCACCACAGCCCACTTTACCAACTAAACTAAACTAAATAAGACATTAAACTAATTATTAATGAATACCGATACTCTTTGCGAAAAGAGTTTATGAGTATTTAAAACTACTTTTTAATGTGAAAAATGTTTTAAGTATTATGAATACTAACATTCAACAATACAAAGATATAGGAGAGAGGCATGGTAAAAAACATCAATTTTGGCTCTTATCTATGCTATTTTAACTGTTAAAGCAATGTTAACTTACTGTTAAGTTAAAATAGCATACAATTAGGGTAATAAAATATATAATGTATGCATAATAAGTAGTAATTTTGTATTAAAAAGGCCCTGCTATGATAAATAAGAAACCTACACTAAAAAAATTAAGTCCGAGTTTTGGAAGCTCGCTCTTAATTAAGCAGCACACAGAAAAGGTTGATAAGAATGAGGCATACTGGCATTTTCACCCGGAGTTAGAATTAATATATGTAAATAAAGGTCAAGGTAAAACTCATATTGGGAGTCATTTATCTTACTTTAATAATAGTCAGCTTATATTAATAGGTTCTAATTTACCTCATAATGGATTTACCGATCGATTAACAGCAAATGGATCTGAAACAACCATTCAGTTTAAAGCCGATTTCTTAGGTAAAGATTTTATTGATATTCCTGAAATGGTCAATGTTGTGTCTTTGTTTGAACGCGCTAAAAAAGGCATTCGTTTTCAAATAGAAACCAAAGCTGTTATTGGACCTAAAATAGATAAACTTCTTGAATACCAAGGTTTAGAGCGTCTTATCAAATTCTTGGAAATATTAAACTATTTGGCGTCTACGGACGATTACAAGTTGCTTAATGCTGATGGCTTGGCAGTCGAAGCGGAAGCTCAAGACAGTGCGAAAATAGGAACTATATTCAAGTATGTGAATAAGAATTTTCAAAGCCATATAGCATTAGATGAAATTGCAGATCTGGTAAGTATGACGGTTCCAGCTTTTTGTCGATATTTTAAAAAATCTACCGGAAAAACTTTCACCCAAGTGGTTAATGAATATCGTGTAGTACATGCTACAAAACTGCTTACTGAAAGTGATTTGAGTGTAACCGATGTTTGCTACGAATGTGGATTCAATAATTTTTCGCACTTTAATAAAACGTTTAATGATATTACGGGAAAAAGTGCATCGAGTTATAGAAAAGAAACAAAAATGCTAATTAGTTAGGGGAATAGAGAAGGTCTTTTATTTTAGGCCGTCCCATTCCTTATAAAATTGTTCTAGAAAATCTAACATATAGTTATGGCGTTCTAGAGCAACTCTTTTTGCGGTTTTGGTGTGCATTCTGTCTTTTAATAGCAGAAGTTTTTCGTAAAAGTGATTTATGGTTGGCGCTTTAGAATTCTTATACGCCGCCTTGGTCATATTTAGGTTTGGTTTAATATTGGGATCATAGAGCCCTCTATTTTTAAATCCACCATAGTTAAAACATCTGGCAATACCAATAGCTCCAATGGCATCCAACCGATCGGCGTCTTGTATAACATCGAGTTCTGCCGATTTAAAGTTTTGAGTTTCGTTACCCCCTTTAAAAGAAACGTTTTCTATAATCGCTGCAACATGCTCAATAATTTTGGAGTCTACATTATGCTTAAATAAGAACTCTCGTGCTATTTTGGGGCCAACGGTTTCGTCGCCATTATGGAATTTGCTATCGGCAATATCATGGAGTAAAGCCCCTAAGGCAACCACTAAGGTATCTACATTTTCGCCTTTTGAAATTAATAAGGCATTATTAAAGACGCGTTCAGTATGAAACCAATCGTGCCCTCCTTCAGCTCCAGAAAGTGTTTTTTTTACAAAGGTTTTGGTTTTATTAATAAGACTTTCGGCGTTCATAAATCCCTTGTTATGTATGCTTTATTGATACTTTTTGAAAATCAATTTGACATACAAAGAAGTTTAAAATTTACTTAGCAATAGCAGGTTCTACCCACTTAAATTGAAATGAATTTTCAGGAATTTTCATGCGATCTGCCAATCTATACATTCGAGATGGAAGTTTCATTAGGTAGTCTCTCGCTTTTTCAGCTTCGTCATTCAGCCCTGTTATTTTATCTATTTCCCAGCGATCTATTAACTTTTGAAGAATGTCTACATAATCGGTAGAAGTATAGACACCAATACGCTGTGCTGTATTAGAAAATTCTTCAAAAGCAGTACTAATTGCTCCTCCAGATTCTCTTAAAAAGTGTGCTGGCATGGTTATTTTTTGCTTCATCATGTAGTGAAAAGCCATCATCATTTGGCTTGGGTCTACTTTAAAAATACGATCTACAAAATCTGAATAAGCATGATGGTGACGCATTTCATCTCCAGAAATTATTTGACACATTTTAGCTAAGCGCTTATTGCCTTTTTTTCTTGCAATTTTAGCAACACGATTATGCGAGATATAGGTTGCTAATTCTTGGAAACTTGTATAAACAAAGTTTTTGTAAGGATCTCTATCCGTTCCAATGTCAAAACCATCCGCAATAAGGTGTTGGGTGGTAATTTCAATTTCTTTCATGTTTACGCGCCCAGAAAGGTAGAGGTATTTGTTCAGGACATCGCCATGTCTGTTTTCTTCAGCGGTCCATTGCTTTACCCATTTCCCCCAGCCGTTAACACCGTCAACTTGTTCTATGCCTTCAACATCCATTAGCCAAGATTCATAGGTTGGAAGAGCTTCTTCTGTAATCATATCTCCTACTAAAACCACCCAGAAATCATAAGGTAATTCTTTTGCAAGCTCTCGAATCTCCTTAATTTCTTCAAAGAACGCACTGTCTTGTGCCTCAGAATTAGGAAGAAAGTCTGTTGGTTGCCAAATGCTATCAATGGGGATTAAATACTTTTCCATTAACGCATCAACGTCTTTTTCCAAAAACTTCATTACTTCTAATCGCTTATTCTTTAAAGACATATTTTAATTTTACGGTTTTATGTGTTCGGTAATTGTAGTTTCAACACTACTTATTAGATCCTGCTTATTCACAAAGGTAGCTATTTCTATGGGTTTATGAACAGTAAATGTTAGATGAATGCCTAAACCCATGGGAAACTTCCCATATTTAAGCATTTTCCATGAATTATTAATAGTAACAGGTACGACTAGTGCAGATGGAATTTTTTTAATGAGAATCTCTAATCCTTTTATTTGAAACTTTTTTGGATTACCATCTTTACTGCGTGTTCCCTCTGGAAAAATAACTGCAGCTCTTTTATTGGATTCAATATATTCGCCAAATTTCATAAGGGCGGGTAAAGATTGTCTTGGGTTTTTTCGATCAATTAACGCTGCCCCACCATGACGCAGATTATAGGATACACTAGGAATGCCTTTTCCAAGTTCAATTTTACTAATAAATTTTGGATGGTGCTTACGCATAAACCAAGTTAGTGGGTAGATGTCATGTAAACTTTGGTGGTTAGCCACTATAATTAATGGTCTATTTGTTGGAATATTATAGGGATTTGTAAACGTGAATCTGGTTCCTAAAATATTGGCACAACGCATTAAGGCCAGTTGTAGAAAATCAACACTTTTTTTATGAGTTTGATAACCAAAAACATTGAAACAAAACCATTGAATGGGATGAAATATAACAAGTGTTAAGAAAAAGCACAGGTTATAGATAATTGATAAAGGGTATGATACAAGTTTTAACATGCCCCAAAAATAGCAAAACTCAAGATTTAATACTCAGCAATACAAGTGTTATTTTTACAATTTAAGCTTGTTGGAGGAGTTGTAACCGCACAATCTGATGCGATATTCCATTTGGTGTTATAAGCCTCATTTTTTTTATTGTAGTCTTTTACTAAAGCTGTTAATTTGGTGGTGTTTATGGAAGTGGAGTACACTAAATATTCCAATGGCCCGCCACAGGGTTTTGCGCCTAAACCAATAAATTTACATTCCGTAGTTTCGTTGCAAATGGATTTATTTGCAAGAGATATAATTTCAGTTTTTAAAGTTATTAGTTCTGCCAGTTCATCTTGTTGCGGAGAAGACATGTCGTCACTATCATTACACGTAAAGGATATGATTGCAAAAAAGACAAGAATAATAATAAGTGTATAGGTTTTTTTCATTCCGACCATATTGTTTTAAGATGTAAATGACCTCCAAAGGTTGCGTTCTAAAATAAAAAAACCACGAAAATCGTGGTTTTTATCGGTTTTTTTAACTCTAATTAAGAGTGTTGCTGTCTGTTTTAACAATGCTCATTGTAGGCATCTACAAGGTTTTCAGCAATAAGTTCGGCTGGACGACCTTCAATGTGATGACGTTCTAACATATGAACAAGTTCTCCATTTTTAAACAAAGCCATACTTGGCGAACTTGGAGGAAACGGTACCATATAACCACGAGCAGTGTCAACAGCTTCTTTGTCAACACCTGCAAATACCGTTACAATGTTGTCTGGTTTTTTAGCATTTTGCAAGCTCATTCTAGCCCCTGGTCTAGCATTGGCTGCTGCGCAACCACAAACAGAGTTAACTACAACTAAGGTAGTACCCTCTTTTGCCAAAGCAGCATCAACAGCTTCGCTTGTATGTAACTCTTCAAAGCCAACATTAGTTAAGTCTTCTCTCATTGGTTTTACTAATTCTGCTGGATACATATTTTTAAATTTAAATAATTAACAATTTTTATGTCTACAAAGATATCAATTGTGTAACAAATGGATTAGACAATCAACTAACAAATATTATATTTGACGATAAACAAAATTTATACTTACAGATGAGTTTTTCAAAATGGATTGGTGGCGCATTAGGGTGGTCTTTTGGAGGCCCTATAGGGGCCATAATTGGTGTGGCTATAGGAAGTTTGATAGATTCGATGTCTAATGGTACAGCCGTTTTTAAAGGTGATGAGCCTTACAGAGGAGGTAGAACAAGACAAAGGCCTCAAACACAATCGGGTGATTTTGAAGTGAGTTTACTCATCTTGGCCTCAGTGGTTATTAAAGCCGATGGAAAACAAGATCAAAGAGAGTTAGATTATGTGCGGCAGCAGTTTTTAACTATGTATGGAAAGGAACGCGCCAACCATGCCTTTAAACTCTTTAAAAGTATTAATAAGCAACGCATTTCTGTTCGCCCTGTTTGCTTGCAGATTAGACAAATGATGGATCATGCATCGCGTTTACAATTGCTTCATTTTTTATTCGGAATTGCCAAAGCAGATGGTGTTGTTACTGAAGATGAGGTTAAACAGATTTATACCATTTCAAATTACTTAGGCATTAGTTCTCGGGATTATGAGAGTATTAAAGCCATGTTTTATAGTAATAGTGATAACGCTTACAAGGTTTTAGAGATCGATAAAAATGTTTCGGTAGACGATATTAAAAAAGCGTATCGTAGAATGGCCAAAAAATACCATCCAGATAAGGTTATTCATTTAGGAAAGGAGCACCAAAAGGGTGCTGAAGAAAAATTTAGAAAGGTTCAGGCCGCATACGAACAGATTCAAAAGGAACGCGGTTTTTAATTCACTTTTATCAACTAAATTAGGACATTCGTTCTTCGATAAATCGTAAAAACCCATAGCATCTGTTTCAAAGTAAAAATAAAATAAATAAATTGCAGAAGCATCTATTTATCTTTTTTGAATTATGAGAAATATTTTTGACGCTAAGGAAACCGATTTGGTTATTGAAAGAATCAATAAACTTAAACCAACAACACAGCCGTTATGGGGTAAAATGAGTGTAGGCCAGATGCTTGCTCATTGCAATGTTACTTACGAGATGGCTTTTGAGGATAAACACAAGAAGCCAAACGGGTTTACCAAATTTATGTTGAAGTTATTTGTTAAAAATGCGGTAGTTGGCCCGAAACCATATAAGAAAAACAGCAGAACAGCCCCTCAATTTTTAGTGTCTGATGCTAAGAATTTTGTGGAGGAAAAAGCGCGTTTAACAGATTATCTTAAGAAAACACAAGATTTAGGAGCTAGTTATTTTGATGGCAAAGAGTCGCACTCCTTTGGGAATCTATCCAAGGATGAATGGAATAATATGTTTTACAAACATCTTGATCATCATTTAACTCAGTTTGGTGTTTAATTCTTATCTAAATTTAATAATAGTTTCCTTTTTACCCACTTCTAAGTCTATGGTTCTTCCAAGGATTAAAGCGTTGTTTTCTTTTTCATGACCTGCAGGCATATTAAAGGCAATAGGGAAATTATATTCTGAAAGGGCGTCCAAGATAAGCTGTTCTATAGAACTCCCCCAAAGCGTTGTGTTTTTTCTGAGTTTAGACATGTCTCCAACAATTACGCCTTGGCAGTCTTTAAAATATCCTGCCCGTTTTAGACTTTGTAACATACGGTCTATATGGTATTTATATTCGCCTATTTCTTCAATAAATAGAATTTTTCCATTCGTGTTTATGCTGGAATCGGACCCTAGCATGGTGTGAAGCATCGTTAAATTACCACCAACTAGTTGTCCAGAGGCTATTCCTGTTCTATTATATGTAGATCCTGAAAGTGTATAGCTAAGAGGTTTGCCAAAAATAGTGTTCTTAAAACTAGAAAGACTGGACTCGATTTCAGATAAATCTTGAGTTAAACTTACACACATAAGGGCATGCAAGCTTTCAATACCTTCGTTATGTATTTGATTATGAATGGCTGTAATATCTGAATAACCAATAACCCACTTTGGGTTTTCTTTAAATGTTGTCCAATCGATATGGTCTAAAATTCTAACAGAACCATAGCCGCCTCTAGCACACCAAATGGCTTTAACCTTAGGATTGTCTAGGGCCTTTTGGAAATCTTCACATCTATCGTCGTCTGTTCCTGCAAAATGATTGTTTTGACTAAACACATGCTTCCCCAAAATTGGATGTAGCCCCCAACTTTTTAGCAAGGTTTTAGCTTGCTCTATTTCCCTTGTTCTATGTCTTAAAATTCCTGAAGGAGCTATAATAGCAACGGTATCTCCTGCTTTTAAATATACTGGTTGTTTCAAAATTTGTTGTGTTGTTACTGGCGCATTATTTTGGGCTTCAATCTTGTTGGATATGAAGCACAAAAGCATCCAAAATATACTGAATTTTAGGAGGTTTTTCCACATACGGTAAATGTACATTTTTTTTCTAAATGCCTGCTTATTTGATTACTTTTGTGGCGCAGTAAAAAATAAGAATATCAGAAAATGTGAGCAACCACGAGTTCCTCATAATAAAACCTTATTTTTTCAAGCTTTTATAACGATAGATTAATATAGATTCAATGAGCCATCCTAAAAGATATACCATTACCACTGCTTTACCTTATACTAACGGCCCTATTCATATTGGGCATTTAGCAGGTGTTTATGTACCAGCAGATATTTATGTACGTTTCTTAAGGTTAACAGGGAACGATGTCGCTTTTATTGGTGGCAGCGACGAACATGGTGTGCCTATTACGATAAAAGCAAAGAATGAGGGTGTGTCTCCACAAGATATTGTAGATAAATATCATGCCATTATTAAAAAGTCGTTCGAAGATTTTGGAATTACTTATGATAATTATTCAAGAACGTCTGCCCCTATTCATCATGAAACGGCTTCAGAGTTTTTTAAGATCTTATATGATAAAGGAGAGTTTATTGAGGAGACTACGGAACAGCTCTACGACAAGGAAGCCAATCAATTTTTAGCCGATAGGTTTGTAGTGGGTACCTGCCCTAAATGTGGTAATGAAGAGAGTTATGGAGATCAATGCGAAAATTGTGGCACTAGCCATAATGCTACAGATCTTATAAATCCAAAATCGGCTTTAACAGGAAATGTGCCAACGCTCAAACAAACAAAACACTGGTTTTTACCTTTGGATAAACATGAAGCGTTTTTAAAAGACTGGATTTTAAAGGGTCATAAAAAAGACTGGAAACCCAATGTATATGGGCAGGTAAAATCTTGGATTGATGATGGATTACGACCAAGAGCCGTAACCAGAGATTTAGATTGGGGGATTCCGGTGCCCGTTGAAGGGGGTGAAGGAAAAGTATTGTATGTTTGGTTCGATGCGCCTATTGGTTATATTTCTTCTACCAAAGAATGGGCTGAAAAAGAAGGAAAAGATTGGGAGCCATACTGGAAGGATAAAGACACCAAGCTGGTACACTTTATAGGTAAAGATAATATTGTATTTCATTGTATTATTTTTCCATCTATGTTAAAAGCCGAGGGGTCTTATATTTTACCAGAGAATGTGCCAGCTAACGAATTTTTAAACCTAGAAGGACAGAAGCTATCAACATCAAAAAATTGGGCGGTTTGGCTACCTGAATATTTGAAAGATTTTCCAGGGCAACAAGATGTGCTAAGGTATGTGCTTACTGCCAACGCTCCTGAAACTAAGGATAACGATTTTACCTGGAAAGACTTTCAAGCCAGAAATAATAACGAGCTTGTGGCTATTTTTGGAAACTTTATAAACCGTGTAGTGGTACTAACCAATAAGTACTACAATGGCGTAGTACCAGAACCCGGCGAGTTTTTACAAGAAGATCAAGATACGCTTGCCGCTGTAAGAGCTTATCCAGATGTTATTGCTAGTTCTATTGAGCGATACAGGTTTAGAGAGGCGGGCCAAGAGTTAATGAACTTAGCGAGATTAGGAAATAAATATTTAGCAGATGCCGAGCCTTGGAAGGTTATTAAACAAGATGAGGTACGTACTAAAACAATCATGTATGTGGCGCTTCAGATAGCTTCGGCTCTGGCAACGTTAAGTGAACCCTTTTTACCTTTTACTTCAGACAAATTAAAACACATTCTTAATGTGGTTTCGGGTGAAGCAAAAACCGACTGGAACCATGTGAAAAATAAAAAAGAATTGCTTCCTGCTGGTCATCAAATAGGAAAAGCAGAATTGCTGTTTTCTAAAATTGAAGACGCTACGATTCAAGCACAGTTAGATAAGCTTGAAGCCAGTAAAAAAGCCAATGAAGCAGCAAATAAGGTTGTAGAACCTCAAAAGGATACTATTACTTTTGATGATTTTACCAAGTTAGATATTCGCGTAGGAACCATTATAGAGGCAGAGAAAATGCCTAAAACTAAAAAACTTTTAAAGCTGAAAGTTGATACTGGGATAGATACCAGAACCATAGTTTCGGGTATAGCAGAGAGCTTTACGGCTGAAGACGTTATTGGTAAGCGGGTAACTGTTTTAGTAAATTTAGCGCCAAGAGCCTTAAGAGGTGTGGAAAGTCAAGGTATGATTTTAATGACTGAAACGGCCGAGGGCAAATTAGTTTTTGTAAGCCCGGATGATAGTAATGTGGCTAATGGGCTGCAGATAAGTTAGTTCAATATAATTGAAAATTAGAACGTCAAAGCTGGGCAGAATTAATAAAAAAAACTGGATTAAGGAATCATCTAAATAGGTTCATTGAGCGTAAATTAGTTAAAGTATTTTATTTTTTAAAAGTGACGTTTTATTTAAAAAGGGTCATAGTTGTAATACCTTTATCTAACCTAAAAATCAAATTATTTCATGAGAAACATTGTAATGCTGCTATTAGCTTTTAGTTTGATAGCCTGTGGAGGGTCGAAAACAGTAAGAATCTCTAAAAAAGTAATGAAAGGGGATTGGACCCTTACCAATATTGCCTTTAGTGAACAAGGACCGTATAAGCTAACGCTTCTAAATGACGAAAATAAGGAGTGCTTTGAGGGAAGTACATGGAAGTTTATTCCTAATAATAACACAGGCACCTATGCTATTAGTGGTGTAGGCTGTAGTAGTGGGGACCGTTTTTTTATTTTTACTATTGATGAGGTTGATGAAGCTACAGGCCTATATGACTTTTTATTAAAACCAACCGATGCCAAGGGGAAATCCGAAACTAACCAAGGCTTTCGTTTAAAGCTTGCGGCCTTATCTGAAACTAACATGCAATGGGAGCAAACGACTACGGTTGACGGGAAACCTTTTGTGATTACCATGAATTTTTCGAAAACTATAAATAGCACAAATTAAAAGTTTAGTTTAAATCAAGTTATTATTATGAGAACATATATTAAAAAAACATCAGTATTTTTATTTGCATTGGTGCTGGCGCTTAGCCTTGTTAATTGTAAATCCATTCAAAACGCTAATAATAAACAAAAAGGAGCTGCTATTGGAGCAACTGGCGGTGCTATTTTAGGAGCCATTATCGGGAATAATGTAGGTGGCGGAAATGCGGCATTAGGTGCTGTTATAGGTGGCGTTGTTGGCGGTGGTGCTGGTGTTCTTATTGGCGATAAAATGGATAAACAAGCGCAACAAATAGAAGAGGAAGTTCCTGGGGCTCAAGTAGAGCGCATAGATCAAGGAATTGTAGTTACTTTTGAGGACGGTAGCGGCGTGTATTTTGCAACAAATAAGTATAATATTAACGAGCCTTCACAAAATACCCTAAAGAAATTAGTTTCTATTTTTATTGAAAATCCAGACACTAAAATATTGGTTGTAGGGCATACAGACAGTACGGGAGATGCTGGATATAATATGACGCTTTCAAAAAACAGAGCCAATTCTGTAACCAATTTTTTAAAACAAAATGGAGTAAAGTCTTCAAGGTTAATTACCAAATGGTACGGAGAAGAACAGCCCATTGCAGATAATTCCACTGAGGCTGGACGTTCTAAAAACAGGCGTGTAAATATTGTTATTTTACCTAATGACGATATGATTGAAGAAGCAAAACAGCAAGCGGGTAATTAGTACCAGTTTGTTTTAGATTAAAATCCTGTTTAGATTCTAAGCAGGATTTTTTGTTTTTAGTGTTCTGTAATTATTCTAAGATTATATAGACTAAGCGGTCATGCAAAATACATTTACAGAATTCTCTACCAATGCCATTCTTAAAATAGGTAATGAAGGGCTTTTAGAATCTTACAGTACACCAAGGCAACCAGATTTATACACCTTTATTAGAACCAATGATTATCCAGCAGAGGTTGTAGTAGATAGTATCCCTTATAGCATTGAGCCAAATAGTATACTAGCGCTTACAGTAGTTCAATATTTTCAGTTTATTTCGGGTAGAGATTTAATTGTATATCAGTTTAATCGAGAGTTTTATTGTATTAAAGACCATGACCAAGAAGTGAGCTGTGCAGGCTTATTATTCTTTGGGAATATGCATATTCCTATAATCGCACTCGATATAAAAGAGCAACGCAAACTAAATATTCTTCATGAAGTGTTTTTAGATGAGCTAGAAACAAAAGATACGATTCAAGCTGAAATGTTACGCATGCTAATGGCGCGTTTTATAATTATTAGCACACGCTTACTAAAGGCTAAAGAAGGCTTTGTAGAGACTGCTAAAAACACTAAAATAGATTTGCTTCGGGAGTTTAATATGCTGGTTGAAGCTCATTTTAAAGCAGAGCATAGTGTTTCCTACTATGCAGACAGACTCTTTAAATCGCCTAAAACACTGTCCAATAACTTTGCTAAGTTAAATACCAGTCCATTACAAATTATTCATGAACGTATAATCTTAGAAGCGAAACGGTTATTGATGTATACAGATATGACAGCCAAAGAAATTGCTTATAAGGTAGGTTTCGAAGATGCCTCTCACTTAAGCCGATTATTCAAAAAACACACGACTCTATCTCCATCAGATTTCAAAAAGCAGATAAAAAAAGTCTATTAGGGAAAAATTGACAACCTTATGGGTATTCTTGTCATTTTATCACCTTTCCTTTTCATGCATCTTTGTACTGTATAATTAAAACAGCAAAATCATGAATTTAAAACACACATCCATTTTCAATCTTATTGAAATATTTAAAGGAAAAAGAAGGTCGGTAGTAAATACGATTTCGCCAAAAACGCATTGTGAGCAAAACTATATCTCAGATTTTTACTGTGATACAGAAAGGCCTCATGTTGTTTCTTAGATTGGTGATTTTTCATAAAGGGAAAAATTGACATCTTAAAAGGAAATTGCTACATGGTGCAAAATCCAGAACCAAAGCATCTTTGTACCAAGAAATTAAAACAATAAAATTTAAAATATTAACAATTAAAAATTAGAAGTAATGGACACATTTAATGTACCAACAAGAGAAGAAGTAAGCGAAAATAACCAAGCTATTTTCGACAACTTAACAAGGGCCTTAGGCTTTGTTCCAAATTTATATGCAACCTATGCAAATAGTGATACAGCTTTAGAAAACTATTTAACCTTTGCTAACGCGAAAACGTCGTTGTCTGCAAAAGAAAAAGAGGTAATTAACTTAGCCGTAAGCCAAGTAAATAACTGTATTTATTGTTTATCTGCCCACACGGCAATAGGAAAAATGAATGGCTTCTCTGAGCGTGAGATTTTAGAGCTTCGAGCAGGAAGCGCATCATTTAATTCAAAATTTGATGCCTTAGCAAAATTTGCCAAAAACTTAACTGAAAATAGAGGACGTACAGATTCTGATGTATTAGAGAATTTCTTTAACGCAGGTTATACAAAAGCCAATTTAATAGATGCTATTTCTTTGGTAGGAGATAAAACCATTTCAAATTATATCCATAGTACAACGCAGGTACCAGTTGATTTCCCTTTGGCTCAGCCACTTGAAGCAGAATTGGCTTAACAAATTAAAAAACTTAATAATTAACATATAATCAGAGCGATATGCTCGCAAAACTTAAAATTATGAAAAAGATAGTATCAGTATTAGTAGTAGTGTTAGCATTTACATTTCAATCAAATGCACAAGATCAAATGAATAAAGCAACAAAAACCATTGCTTTAGAACAGACAAAAGGAGAGTTTACTCAAAAAGGATTAACTGTAGATGCAGGAACCTACATTTTTGAAGTGTCAAATAACCATGCTGCCAAAGAGGTTGGTTTAGTTTTGGTGCCAAAAGGAAAAGACGCTAGCAACCCAGAAAATCATATTAAGACGGCTTATGTAACCACAGTTGTGAAAGATGGTGAAACACAAAAAACAAATGCAACAACTTTAACCCAAGGCGAGTATGTATATTTCTGTCCGTTAAATCCAACACCACAGTATACGCTTACAGTAAAGTAGGGGGTAGTTTGGTTAAATGTTGAATAAGGTTATCCTAATGCGGGATAGCCTTTTTTTATACCAGAGCATTGAAAGAAGTCGATGAAATCTGTAACTTTACAAAAAACGAAATATTATGTTGTCAAAAACTATAGAAGAAGCATTAAATAAACAGATACGTGTAGAGGCTGAATCTTCGCAAATTTATTTAGCGATGGCTTGCTGGGCTGAAGTGAAAGGCCTTGAAGGTGTTGCTAATTTTATGTTTGCACAATCGGATGAAGAACGGGAGCACATGCTGAAACTAGTAAAGTTTGTTAATGAACGAGGTGGTCATGCGAAAATTTCTCAATTAAACGCGCCTAACGTAACGTTCAAATCATTTAAAGAAATGTTTGAAAAGTTGTTTGAGCATGAAGTATTTGTATCTCAAAGTATTAATGAATTGGTACATATTAGCCTTCAAGAAAAAGATTATGCTACTCATAATTTCTTACAATGGTATGTTGCCGAACAAATAGAAGAAGAGGCCGTTGCAAGAACTATTTTAGATAAAATTAATATGATTGGGGATGATAAGGGAGGCCTTTATTTATTTGATAGAGACATAGAAAATCTTACGGTTACAACAGCTGCTATGAATGCACCTGAATAATTTTAACATTTAGGCTTATTTAGATTTAATAAAAATAGCTTATTTTTGCTCGCAGATTCTTATATGATAAATTTCTGTGGGTAAGAAAAAGCAAAAAAAGGCAGTAAAAAAACTAAAAAAGCTAGGTATAGAAGTTCCAAATAAGGTAAAATCTAGCTGCTGCAAAAAATTTAAGAAAGGAGAGGCTAAGCGCTGTAAAAAATGCCCTTGTTTCGATTTAATCAAGAAAGTAGCTTAAGCTTTTTAATAAATAGATAAAAAAGACCTATCAAGTTTTTAAACTTGATAGGTCTTTTTAAATTAGTGCCATGATAGATTTTATTACGCGAGCGACAGAACTCCCAAAGCAGGGCGTGAAGAGTACTATTAAATTGTTAAACGAAGATTGCACGATTCCTTTTATTTCTCGGTATAGAAAAGAACAAACAGGCAATTTGGATGAAGTTCAAATAGGAGATATAGTAAAATATAAAGAACAATTTGAGGCTTTACAAAAACGTAAAAAATCTATTCTCAAGGCTTTAGAAGAGCAGGGGGGGCTTACTGCTGAATTGAAGCAAAAAATTGAAAAGACGCAAGATGTTACAGCCCTTGAAGACCTATATCTACCATTTAAAAAGAGCCGAAAAACCAAAGCAGAAAAAGCCAGACAAAACGGTTTAGAACCATTGGCTAAAATTATCATGTCTCAAAATGCAAATAATGTTGAGTCAATAGCTCATAGATATGTAAAAGGAGCTGTTGGTTCTGCTGAAGATGCTTTGGAGGGCGCTAGACATATTATCTCAGAATGGATAAACGAACGTTCCGATATAAGAAAAGGAATTAGATATCAGTTAGAGCGATTTGCTGTTATTTCTACCAAAGTTGTAAAAACCAAGTCCAAGGAAGAAGGTGCTCAGAAATTTCAGGATTATTTTGAATGGGAAGAGTCTTTAAACAGAATTCCATCACACAGGTTGCTGGCTATTTTAAGAGCTGAAAAAGAAGGTTTTATCCGTATTAAAATTGGTATTGATGATGATCGAGCCTTAGATAATATTCAAAGACGCATTATAAAAAGTGATAACGCCTTTGCAGAACACATTGAAATAGCAATTCAAGATGCCTACAAGCGATTATTGCTGCCATCTCTAAGCAATGAAGCTTTGCAAGTAGCTAAAGAAAAGGCCGATGATGCTGCTATTGGAGTTTTTGCAAAAAACCTAAAACAGCTATTATTGGGTTCTCCACTTGGAGAAAAACGGGTCATGGCTATTGATCCAGGTTTTAGAACCGGTTGCAAGCTGGTCTGTTTGGATGCTCAAGGACAGCTAAAATATAACGAAACCATCTATCCACACCCGCCAAAAAATGATAGCAAGGGTGCTATGAAAAAGATTAGTTCGCTGGCAGATGCTTATAAAATCCACGCTATTGCTATTGGAAATGGTACGGCTTCAAGAGAAACAGAACACCTTGTTAGGAAAATATATTTTAAAAATGAGATTCAAGTGTTTGTTGTTAGTGAGGCTGGAGCTAGTATTTATTCTGCCTCAAAAATAGCAAGAGAGGAGTTTCCTAATTATGATGTAACAGTTAGAGGCGCAGTGTCTATTGGGAGAAGACTACAAGATCCATTGGCAGAGCTGGTTAAAATTGATGCCAAATCTATAGGCGTAGGTCAGTATCAACATGATGTCGATCAAGGGAAGCTTAAAAAGGAATTAGATACTGTAGTTGAAAATTGTGTTAATGCCGTTGGCGTAAACATCAATACTGCCAGTAAGCCCTTATTGAGTTATGTGTCTGGAATAGGCCCCAAATTAGCTGAGAATATTTTAGACTACAGAAATAAAAATGGTGCTTTTCTGTCAAGAAATGACATAAAAAAAGTACCAAGATTGGGAGGGAAAGCCTATGAACAGAGTGCCGGTTTTTTAAGAATTAAAGGCGCCCAAAACCCTCTTGATGATTCTGCCGTACACCCAGAACGCTATAAGCTTATAAATAAAATGGCGTCGGATTTAAAAACAACGGTGGCAAACTTAATCGGGAATTCCGAAAAGCTCCAAAGATTAGATTTAAAAGCATATTGTAACGAAACAATAGGGGTTTTAACATTGGAAGATATTATAATAGAACTTGAAAAACCAGGGTTAGATATTAGGGAACAAGCTAAGGTGTTTTCCTTTAATCAAAACATAAAGACTATCAACGATTTGCAATCGGGGCAGTTATTGCCTGGTATTGTCAATAATATTACAAATTTTGGCTGTTTTGTTGACATTGGTATAAAGGAAAGTGGTCTTGTCCATGTTTCGAATCTATCAGATGGATTTGTAAAAGATGTTAGTGAACACGTGCACTTGCATCAACAAATTATCGTTAAAGTATTGGATGTCGATATTTCAAGAAAGCGTATTCAGCTAAAGCTACATAAATAAATTTTGCTAAATTCTTATCTTTAAAGGAATGGTTTAAACTTTAAGATATGAAACAAATATTATCCTTAAGTGTTATTGGTTTTTTATTGGCATGTAATAACGCAGCAGAAGCTCCGCTTAGTGCCAAACAAGATTCAATTTCCAATAAACGAGTTATTGATTTAACTCATGAGTTTTCTGAAGAAACGGTATATTGGGTAACAGCCAAGGAGTTTGAAATGGATACTGTTGCTGCTGGTGAAACCGATAAAGGGTTTTACTATGCCGCGAATAATTTTGCTACGGCAGAACATGGAGGTACCCATATTGATGCGCCCATTCACTTTGCAAAAGGGAAACAACATGTAGACGAAATTCCTCTCGAAAGGCTTATTGGACATGCAATAAAAATTGACGTGAGTAAAAAGGCCTTAAATAATCCAGATTACCTTATTACTATTGATGATTTAACAAATTGGGAAACACAAGAGAATCAACAAATTCCCAATGGCAGTATCGTTTTACTTGAAACGGGCTTTTCAAAGTATTATCCAGATAAAGAAACTTATTTAGGGACCAGTCAAAGAGGGGAAGAAGCTGTTAAGCTATTGCATTTTCCTGGGTTATCACCCGAGGCGGCCTCGTGGTTAGTTGCTAATAGAAGCGTACATGCTGTTGGTATCGATACACCTAGTATCGATTATGGGCAATCCACGTATTTTAAAACCCACGTGGTTTTGTTATCTGAAAACATTCCAGCTTTCGAAAATTTAACGAATTTGAATAGGTTGCCTAGTCAAGGTTTTGATATTGTAGCATTACCTATGAAAATTAAGGGTGGCAGCGGTGCCCCTTTGCGTATTGTCGCATTTTTAAGCAATTAATTTGTAATTCTGGTATAAAAAAAGCATCCTATTATTGGATGCTTTTTACAGCGATAATCTTATAAATTATCTATTCATATTTTTTATTTGATCTACGAAAGTATCTAAATCTACACCATTGTTTACAAGGGTTAAAGCTTTGTCTACTATGTATTTTACATTAACGGCATGAAATCCAAGACCCACTCCAATTTTATGTAATAATTTATTTTCAGAGTTTCCTTTAATTTGATCCACATGAACCATACGCACCAAATCATAAAGGCGCTCTAAACGCTTTTCATAAGACACTGGAGGGTTAATGGGATGCGACTTGTAATCTTTTAAAATTTGCTTGTATTTCTCTTCTCCAATATTCAAATTGTGAGCCAATCTGTCTAAAAAAGCTTGTTCCTCAGGGGTTATTATACCATCATCCATTGCAACACGCACAATAGCAGCAAAATGACTTTCATTACGCTTCTTGAATCCTCCATCAAATAAATTTGAAAACGACATATATCTTATCTTTTATGTATAATAACAAACCTACATATTTTTTTGATTTTTTAATAGTTTACCTGCCGATAATTTTTATTCAAAATATCATTTTTAGTTATGATAAGTAACAGTTTAAAATCAAGTTTAATATGTTCTAAAAAATAACTCTATTAATATAGGCAAGTCTTATATTTGCAGTTCAAAACAGAATTAGGTGAGCAAAAAGGCCCTCTCTCAAACCTATTTACAGGCTTTGCAAACGCAAAATCTGCAGAAATTTATTGCTAATCCCCAAAGTATTACCCATCTAAAAGGTTTAGTAGGATCGGCTTTTTCCTTTGTTGTTTCCAGTGTTTTTAAAGACTCGAAAAAACCATTTTTATTGGTTTTTAATGATAAGGAGGAAGCGGCACATTATTTAAATGACTTAGAGCAGTTATTAACCGACAAAGATGTGTTATTTTATCCTGGAAGCTATAGAAGGCCTTACGATATTGAAGAAACCGATAATGCCAATGTGCTTTTAAGAGCAGAGGTTTTAAACAGGATTAATTCGCAAAAAAAACCCGCTATTATTGTAACCTATCCAGATGCATTATTTGAGCAAGTTGTTACTAGAAAAGAGTTAGAACGTAATACACTTAAGGTTGCCATTAATGATAACTTGTCTATCGATTTTGTTAATGAGATCCTTTTTGAATATCAATTTAAACGGGTTGATTTTGTTACAGAACCTGGCGAGTTTTCTGTTAGAGGAGGTATTGTGGATGTTTTTTCGTTCTCTCATGATAAACCCTACAGAATAGAGTTTTTTGGTGACGAGGTAGATAGTATTCGAACTTTCGATGTCGAAACACAACTGTCTATTGAGCAGATAAAAAAGATTAACATTATCCCTAATGTTGCTAATAAGTTAGTTCAAGAAAAACGTCAAGGCTTTTTAAAATATATAGCTCAAAAAACAGTAGTGTTTGTAAAGAATACGGATTTGCTCTTTTCTAGGATTGATGATTTTTATAAGAAGGCTGAAGATGCCTTTAAATCATTATCGTCCGATATTAAGCATGCCGAACCCAATGCGTTGTTTTGTAATTCTAATCTCTTAAGGAAACAGTTATTAGATTTTACATTAGTAGAGTTTGGAACGCAGGCCGTACTTTCAAATAATGCCCCAAGCAATAGCATCGAATTCCATACCACCCCACAACCATCATTTAATAAGCAGTTTAATCTCTTAATAGATGATTTAAAAAGCAACCACAGTAAAGGCTATTCCAATTACATAGTATGTGTGAGCGAGCAGCAAGCAAAACGGTTTCATGATATTTTTGATGATGTTGAAGAAGAGGTGTCTTATCACACAGTGGTGCTATCATTGCACCAAGGTTTTATAGATCATGATTCAAGACTGGTTTGTTATACCGATCATCAAATCTTTGAACGTTATCATAAGTTTCAGTTAAAAAATGGTTATGCAAAAAAGCAAGCTATTACTCTAAAAGAACTTACAAATTTAGATATTGGCGATTATGTAACTCATATAGATCATGGAATTGGGCGTTTTGGTGGTCTTCAAAAAATTGAGGTAGAAGGCAAAAAACAGGAAGCAATTAAATTGGTATATGGTGAACGGGACGTCCTTTATTTGAGTATACATTCCTTGCATAAAATTACTAAGTTTAATGGGAAGGACGGGAAACCTCCAAAAATTTATAAATTAGGAAGCAGCGCTTGGAAAACACTTAAGCAAAAAACAAAAGCTAGAGTTAAGCACGTTGCTTTTAACCTTATTAAATTATACGCAAAACGAAAAACAGAAAAGGGTTATCAATATGACGCCGATAGTTACTTGCAACACGAGCTGGAGGCCTCTTTTATTTACGAAGACACTCCTGATCAGAGTAGTGCTACTGCAGATATTAAGGCCGATATGGAGAGCGAGCGCCCCATGGATAGATTGGTTTGCGGTGATGTGGGGTTTGGTAAAACAGAGGTTGCTATAAGAGCAGCGTTTAAAGCTGTAGATAACAGTAAGCAAGTGGCTGTGTTAGTTCCAACCACGATATTAGCATATCAACATGCTAGAACCTTTAAAAGACGCTTAAAAGATTTTCCTGTAACGGTTGATTATTTGAACCGTTTTAGAACAGCCAAAGAGAAAAGAGACGTTCTTGAAAACCTTAATAACGGTAAGATTGACATCATTATAGGGACGCATCAGTTGGTTAATAAAAATGTTAAATTCAAGGATTTAGGGCTTCTTATTGTTGATGAGGAACAAAAGTTTGGGGTTGCGGTTAAAGAAAAATTAAAATCATTAAAAGAAAATGTTGATGTTTTAACCTTAACAGCAACACCAATCCCTAGAACTCTTCAATTCAGCTTAATGGCTGCCAGAGATTTATCGGTAATCACGACGCCACCACCAAATAGATACCCCATTGAAAGTCATGTTATCAGATTTACTGAAGAGACCATTAGAGATGCTGTGAGTTATGAAATTGAACGGGGCGGACAGGTGTTTTTTATTCATAATAGAATTGAAAACATTAAGGAAGTGGCAGGTATGATTCAACGCTTAGTACCAGATGCCAAAGTAGGTGTTGGGCATGGCCAAATGGATGGAAAAAAATTAGAACAACTTATGTTGTCTTTTATGGATGGTGGTTTCGATGTTTTGGTAAGCACGACTATTGTTGAAAGTGGTTTGGATGTTCCCAATGCCAATACTATTTTTATAAATAACGCTAATAATTTTGGTTTAAGTGATTTACACCAAATGCGCGGTAGAGTTGGGCGTAGCAATAAAAAAGCATTCTGTTATTTTATCACCCCTGAGTATTCAGCCATGACCGATGATGCCAGAAAACGTATTACAGCGCTGGAACAGTTTACCGAATTAGGTAGTGGTTTTAATATTGCTATGAAAGACCTAGAGATTAGGGGAGCTGGCGATTTGTTAGGGGGTGAACAAAGTGGGTTTATTAATGAAATAGGTTTTGATACGTATCAGAAAATCTTGAATGAAGCTATTGAAGAACTTAAAGAAAACGAGTTTAAGGATTTGTATAATGAAACTGAAGATGACAAAATATATGTTAAAGATGTTACAATCGATACAGATTTTGAACTTCTATTTCCTGATAGCTATATAAATAATATAGCTGAAAGGTTAAATCTTTATACACAGCTTAATAACCTTAAAACAGCCGAGGAATTACATATCTTTGAAAAAGAATTAATGGATCGTTTTGGTGAACTTCCAAAGCAAGTGACCGATTTATTAAACAGTGTCCAAATTAAGTGGTTGGCAACCAAAATAGGTCTAGAAAAAGTGGTGATGAAGCAAGGTAAACTCATAGGTTATTTTATAAACGATCAACAAAGTAGTTTTTATCAAAGTTCCAGTTTTACTAATGTGCTTAAGTTTGTGCAAACCAATCCGATGGCATGTAAAATGAAAGAAAAGCAAACCCGAAATGGGCTGCGATTAATGCTTACTTTTGAAAATATTAAATCCATTAAACAGGCTTTGGAAGCATTACAGCCAATTGTGGCTTAAAATTTGTTTTTAACTATATATGAAGCGATTAGTTTTTATTTTATTCATTTTACCATGTTTTCTTTTTTCCCAGCATGTCATAAAAGGGACCTTTACCCCAGCGGAAAGTTATAACGTTTTACTGCTGTACAAAGTAACGCCTACTATATCGGAGTATGTGGCCAGTTCTAAACTAGATGAGCATGGTCATTTCGAAATTAAGTTAGATGCTTCGCTTTCAAAAGGCGTGTATAGATTGGTGTATGCGGTACCACAGGAAGATTATAATTTTGATGTTATTTATAATGCTAAAGAAGATATTGAGTTAAGTTTTAATGCAGAAACAGGTGTAAGTTATATTAATTCTTTCGAGAATAAATTACTTTCATCTTATACAAGTAGCATGTCTATGGTAACTCAGAGTATCGGGAATTATTTTAGACAAAAAAGTAATGACACCCTCGCTTTAAAGAGCATTTTTAAGACACAAAAAGAAACACAGGAAGGCTATGAGAAAGCAGCCGAAGGAACCATTGCTTTAGATTTTATTAAAGCCAATAAACCTTATACTCCTAATAAATACTTAAAAATAGATGCTTACATAAAGGCCTTGAAAGCACATTATTTTGATTATGTAGATTACAGTAATCCGGCTTTACAAAGTTCTAGTTTTTTGACGGAAAAAACGCTGAACTATGTATTTGGAATGTCATCTTCTAGTAAAGATAAGTTGGCTGTTTTTAAAAAGAATATTGATGTTGTTGGCGAAAAAATGAAGGTGGCGCCAAAAGAAGTTCAAAGGGCCTTATTATTTGATTTATGGCAGCAAATGGCCGATTTAAAACTTGAGCCTATTGCTAATTATATTTCTGAAACGTATTTAATGGATGTGGCAGTAGCTTTAAACGATCAAGAACTTTTACGGGCATTAATATTGTATAAAGACCTTTCAAATGGCACGCAAGCTCCTGATTTTTTATTAGAAACAGAACAGGGTAATACAGGTCCTGCCAAAAGATTAAGCGAATTGGAAATAGCGGATTATTACGTGCTTGTGTTTTGGAGTAGTGGTTGTTCACATTGTTTAGACGAGGTACCTCAACTTAAATCTTATGTTGAAGCTAAACCCAAAGGAAATATCCAAGTTGTGGCCGTCGGTCTAGAAGACGAACCAACACGATGGAAGGAATTGATTGGGCACTTTCCAAATTTTATTCACGTTTATGGAAAAGAAAAATGGAAAAATGAGGTAGCGCAGTCTTATGGAGTTAAATCCACACCTACCTATTTTATTTTAAATAGAAATAAGGAGATTGTTGATAAACCCGAGAATTTTGATGCAGTAAAGGCGTTTTTCAGCAGATAGTGCTCAAGTTGCTTTAAAAATGATAGAAGGCGTTTTCTAGATGTTCAATATCATATCGCGTCTCCGATTTTATAATAGCTATAATATCAAAGCGTACTTCTAAATCTAAATTATTTGAAGTAATATAGGCATCAACTGCCTTGACTAGGTTTTTTATTTGTTTTGGTTTAACAAAGTCTTGTGGGTTACCATAATCTAAGGTTGAACGCGTTTTAACTTCTATGATCGCCAGAATGTCATCTTTTTGCGCTATAATATCCACTTCGGCTTTCTCAAAGCGGTAATTACGCTTTACAATATGATAGCCTTTTTCAGAAAGGAAGTCTACCGCGAGTTGTTCTCCTTTTTTTCCTAGTTCATTATGATGTGCCATAGTTATCCTCTAAATAAAAAGAAGTCCTCCTTCATATGCTCTATTTTACCATCTTCGTTGGTTATAATATAATCAATGGCTTGAGAGGTGAAGGCTTCTCCTTTTGTGGTTAAAGACACAATATTTTTATCAAATTGAATCATATTGTTTTTTAAGGCTAAATCGAGTACGGTTTTTGCTCTAACTTTTTGCCAGTTTATATGCTCATTAAGATGATTAACATGACGTTCACTTTCTTCAGAGTGGTTTTTTAGATGAAGTAGAAAGGTAAGCAAGGATACTTCTGTACGTTGCTGTTTTTCTCTATAAATTACAGCCAAGACGCCTTTATTAGGTGCAAATAAATAGACTAGTAAAAACACTAGACCAAGCATAGTAGTAATAGAACCTGCAATTGAGGCATCTAAACCATGAGCTAACCAATAACCAGATAGAGCGCAGAAAACTCCAAAACCAATAGAGTACAAGAGCATGCGCTTTAAATCATTGGTAAGTAAATATGCTGTCGCTGCAGGTGCTATCATGAGTGCTACTACTAATATGGCACCTACGGCATCGAAGGCACCAACCGTGGTAATTGATGACATGGTCATTAATCCGTAATGAATGCCTATTGGAGAAAACCCCAGTGATGCCGCTAAACCTGCATCGAAAGTGCTTATTTTCAATTCCTTAAAAAATGCAATCAGTAAACCGATAGTTATTATTAAAATACTGCCAATAACCCATAAAGATTTTGGTCCTAGATCTACACCAAAGGCTAAAACCCTGTCAAATGGAGCGAAAGCCAGTTCTCCTAATAGTACGGCATCCACATCTAGATGGACATCATTAGCATTTTTAGCAATTAGAATAACACCAATACTGAACAAAATAGGGAACACAAGACCGATGGCGGTATCTTCTTTTACGAGTCCTGTTTTTTGTATGTACTCCACCAACACGACCGTAATAATACCTGTTATTGCAGCCAAAAGGATTAATAGTGGTGAGTTTAAATCTTGGGTGATAAAAAAACCAATGACAATGCCTGGTAAGATGGAATGGCTAATCGCATCGCTTATCATAGCCATTTTTCTGAGTACTAAAAACGTACCTGGAATAGCACATGCTATGGCCACTAAACTTGCAATAAGCTGTATTTCAAATTGAGCACTAGTCATCGTCTTTATTTTGTTGGTTATACAAGTTAGTTGCTGTTTTAAACCCGGTATCTGTTAAGCTCCACATACTACCCTCTAATTTTACGTAGTTTTTTCTAACCAACTGCTGCAACGTACCTTTTGTAAACCCTTGAAAGTTATTTAAAATTTTTATAGAATGGGGATGCGCAATATTTTCATGTGTTTCGGCAATTCGAAACATGAAGGCCAATGTTTTATGAAGTTTAAGATCACGCCTGTTTTTAATAAATCGTATTTGCTTAAACAGGAGCCCTCTACTAGGAGAAAATATAAATGAGAATAGTACAAAAACACCTGCAATTATTACAATAACAGGGCCTGTAGATAGGTTATTTTGAGAGGCACTTATGGCGGTGCCTAATACACCCGAAAATGCTCCAAACAAAGCTGCGAGTAATACCATTACACCAAGACTGTTGGTCCATTGTCTTGCTGCAGCGGCAGGAGCAAGGAGCATCGCACTCATCAATACCACGCCTACAGTTTGTAAGCCTAAAACAATGGCCAATACGATGAAAGAGGTAATAAGAATATCTATGAGTTTTGTATTAAAACCCAAGGTTTTTGTATAATCGGCATCGAAAAGAAGAATTTTAAACTCTTTCCAAAACAAAAGTAGAACTATTAAGCACAAACCTGTTACCAAAGTCATCATCCAAACATCGCTTTCTACAAGGGTGGCTGCCTGACCGAATAAATATTTATCTAAGCCCGCTTGATTGGCGTTAGGTTGCTTTTGAATCAATGTAAGCAGTAACATTCCAAAACCAAAGAAAAGTGATAAAATGAGTCCTAAGGCTGTATCGGATTTTAAGTGTGTTTTTTTAATGATACCGCGTATCCAAAAGGTTCCTATAAGGCCACTAATGAGCGCACCTAAAAGTAATATATTACTGTCTTTGGTGCCTGTTATTAAAAACGCTACGGCTATACCTGGAAGGGCAGCATGTGAAATAGCATCGCCTAAAAGACTTTGCTTTCTTAGAACTGCAAAACTACCAAGCATGCCCGTTACGGCTCCTAAAATTGCTGTGCCGAGTGTTATAGTCCTTAGGGTGTAGTCTGTAAAAACCAGTTGTATGTATTCTTGTAAATCCATAGTTATTCTTGAATACTTACTTTGTAATTAATACCGTAGGTTTTAGTTAAATTGTCATCATTAAAAATGTCTTTTACGGGACCCGTTGCTATTTTTTTAACATTTAAGAAGGTTACCCAATCAAAATATTCAGGAACTGTTTGTAAATCATGATGCACTACAATAACCGTTTTACCTGCTTTACGCAGTTCTTTTAAAATATTGATTATGGCAATTTCGGTCGTAGCATCCACCCCTTGAAAAGGTTCATCCATAAAATAAATAGAGGCGTTTTGAACAAGGGCTCGGGCCAGAAATATACGTTGTTGCTGCCCACCAGAAAGCTGGCTTATTTGCCGGTTTTTAAACGGTAGCATACCTACTTTTTCTAAGGCTTCTAGGGCTGCTTTTTTTTCTTTTTGCCCCGGCCTTTTAATCCATCCTAAACTACCATAGGTCCCCATCATAACCACATCGAGGGCTGTGGTAGGGAAATCCCAGTCTACACTACCTTTTTGTGGCACGTAGGCCACTTGCGATCTTTGCTTGTCATAGGGTTTTCCATAAATACTAACGCTACCAGCAATAGGTTTTAAAATGCCTAAAATTGATTTTATTAGTGTTGATTTACCTGCGCCATTTGGCCCTACAATTGCCATGAGTACACCTTCTGGGATTTCTAAGTCGATATCCCAAAGTACAGGTTTATAATTGTATGCGACGGTTAAATCGTCAATTTGAACAGCAATATTATTACTCATAATGTTTTGTTTTAGCCCTGATAGAAACGGCATCCTTTTTTTGAGATTATCAAGAACAAAATAATATGTTGTTCGCAGATACCGAAGCGTAGCTTCAAAAAAAGATACTGTGGATAGCAGGATTAGCTACTAAAAATTACTTTAAAGCATTGACAATAGTATTTACATTATATTTAAACATACCTATGTAGGTACCTTCTGTAGTACCAGCATTTCCTAGTGCATCCGAATATAAGGAACCGCCAATTTTCACATGATGGCCTTTCGAATTTACCGCGGCTTGTAATGCTTCGATGGTGCGTTTTGGTACGGAACTTTCAACAAAAATAGCTTTTACATGATGCTCAATGATGAAATTTGAAAGTTTTTGAACATCTTGAACGCCTGCTTCGGTTGCCGTTGATAGCCCTTGTAAACCAACTACCTTGAAGTCAAAGGCTTTTCCAAAATAATTAAACGCATCATGGGCTGTTACTAAAATACGGTTTTCTTGAGGAAGTTTAGAAATAGCGGTTTCTATTTCAGATTTTAATTCTTGTAAGGCTTTTATATAGCTATTGCCATTATTTTGAAAAATTAATTTTTGTTGGGGCACTGCTTCTGAAAGTTGATCGACCACAAATTGAGTAACCTGAATCCAATAATCTATATCAAACCAAATATGCGGGTCGTAATTAGATGCAAAATATTCTGAACCTATAAGGGTGTTTTTATCGATGGCATTTGATATAGCAATGGTTTTCTTGTTTTTCATTTTTTCGAACACCTCTACTAGTTTACCTTCTAGATGAAGCCCGTTATAAAAAATAATATCAGCGTTGGCTAGTTTAGTAACATCGCCTTCGCTAGCTTTGTATAAGTGGGGGTCTACGCCACTACCCATAAGCCCATTAAGGTTTATGTGGTTCCCTCCAATTTGCTGCACTAAATCGGTAATCATGGTAGTTGTGGTTACAACGTTTATTTTGCCGTTAGATTTTGTTTCGGTTTTACAGCTAATTAAAACAAGGGATAATGAGAGTATGATAACAAGCTTTTTCATATTTTTAGTTTAAAGTATATCTTAATCCAATGAATAATCTACGTCCTTGGTTGGGCGCATATACATATGTGGGATCAAAAGTTAAGGCATATGGGTTATTGTCTGTTGGTAATACGCCTCCTGGTTGCACAATAATGGTTTGCCCCGTAGCTGGACTCGTGGCAGAAACAGGTTGATCGGTTTCGTTGAAGTCAACGTTTTTGTCGAAAGGATCCTCTGAACGTGCAATTATAAAAGGATTTCCTTCGTTAGGAGTCCAGTCTAAAAGGTTTTTTATACCTCCGTATATTTCGAAATTATTTAACCCGTTATAAGTAAATTGAATGTTCTGTATGCTCCATGTTGGCGAATATTCTTTACGAGGGTCTAGTTCTCCTAAAAGCGGTAAACGCATGGGGCCGTAAAGATTTCCAGTATAATCTACTGTTATATTTGTTGGGTAATGACGGTAGGATAAAGACCAAACTCCCGAGAAGCTTTCGGTTAAAATTTGTTTCGTGGTTACACCATCTTCACGTTTAGATACATCTTGAAGTGTGGCTCCAATAGAACCACTTATGCCGCTTCCAAACACGGCATCAATATTTAAACTCACTCCCTTTGAGGTGGAGTAACCGTCAAGGTTTCTATAAAAAATCTTGTTTGGATCTGTATCATAGTCAGGGATAATGGCATTGGTGAAATAGGTGTAAAAAGCTGAAGCATCAAAAGTAAACAACATCCCGTTTTTAGTGTACAATCGCTTTAGGTAATTAAGTGTGATGTTGTAAGATTGCTCAGGTTTTAACTCTTCTTCAATAATAACATCTCTTGCTCCAGTTAAAGCCGCATGATCTTCTGTAAACAAGTTAACTACTCTAAATCCAGTTCCAGCATTTAGTCTGATAATATCATCTTCTGTAGGTTTAAAACGATAAGCAATTCTTGGCGTAAATATAGAGCCATGTCGGCTATCATAGTCATAGCGAGCGCCTAAAAGTAATCGTTGTTTTGGGCTTAGGGTTACTTCGTCTTGGGCAAATAGTGACGGAATAACAACTTCGTCAACAGTTGCAGTGGCAGGGGTATTATCATTATAGTAATTGTATCTACCTGCTATTCCAAAGAGTAAATCGTGATTTGTAATGGGTTTGTCCCAAACGAGTTGGCCAAATCCTATACGCTGTTTTGCCAAATATGGGGTGTCACCATAAACAGAGTTCTGATCGTGATCTGAATAAGAAAACTGAAAATTCATATTTTCTTCTACAGGTAATTGATAATTCCCTAGGAGCTCGTAGCGTGACGTATATATACTTTCACCGTATACGTCTGTGCCTCCTCTAAAACTTGAATTCCATTGCATTTCACCACCCCATCTATCTTCGTAGTAGTACCTTCCAGCTAGAGAAAATGCTTTGTTACTTTTTCTTTTAAAATTCCATTTTTGAAAAACGGATATTCTATTTTGAATCGTAACATCTGTAAAGTTATCGTTATTGTTATCAATTGGGTTGGTGTAATTGAAGTAATTAACGCCTACCAAAACATCGGCACTTTTACCAACTCTTGATTTAAAACCTAAATCGGTATTAACCTCTCCCCAACTCGATACAAAGGTATCTCCAAAAAACATGGGCGCATGTTCTGGAAGTTTGGTTATAATATTGATTAGTCCGCCCACAGCCTCACTACCATAAAGTGACGATGCTGGTCCTTTAACAATTTCAACTTGGTCTAGCAAAGAATTAGGAATTCCTGATAAACCATAAACAGTGGATAGTCCACTAACTATGGGCATACCATCAATAAGCACTAAGGTATAAGGGCCTTCTAAACCATTTATGTGAATATCGCCTGTGTTACATACGTTACAGTTTAATTGGGGCCTTACACCATTAACATTTTGAAGAGCTTCAAAGATATTTGTTGTTGGATTTTTTTTGAAAAATGTGGGGGTGTAAACTTCCACTGGAACTGGACTTTCTAAGCGCGAAACTGCTTTAAGTGTTCCGGTAACGATTACTTCATTCAAGCTTTCGGATTCCTGAAGTTCAAAATTAACAATCGTGTTTTTATGCTTTGTAACAGTAATCTTTTTCTCAATATTTTTAAATCCAGTAAACGACGCTACAATAGTGTAGGTGCCTGGTGAAACATTTTTTATGGTGTATTGTCCATTATCATTACTGGAACTTCCTTTGGTTGTGTTTTTTAAGAAGATATTTACATAAGGAAGTGGCATACCTTCGGAGGTTGTTCGCCCCGAAATATTTTGAGCCTTGATATGGCTGGCTAAGAATAGAAAGAAACAGGTAAATTTAATTGTTTTCATTAACGTAGATAATAGAACTAAAATCCTGATTTAATAGGATGTTATTATTGTTTACTTGTATTTGGGTCATTTTGTTATTGCTAAATTGCTTTGAAACAAAAACGGTGTTGCTGTATTTTAAACCGTTTTGAGCGCAGAATTCAAAAAATTCTTTGTCATCGCTCATTAATCTTGAAATAACATATGTTTTACCTTCTTCCGCATTTGAAAGAGCTATAGAAGTATCTATTGTGGTTATTTCTCCTTGAGCATTAGGAATGGGGTCTCCATGGGGATCAAATTTTGGGTTTCCAAGGTATTCACTAATCTTATTTGCTAATAGGTCTGAAGTTTGATGTTCTAATAATTCAGCTTCGCGATGAATATCGTGTAGTGATAAGTCAAATAGTTTAAAAAGTAAGGCTTCCCACAGACGATGTTTTCTCACCACATTGAGTGCCATTTTAGTGCCTTTTTCTGTTAGCTTTAATTCTTGATATTTTTCATAGAGTAACAAGTCTTTTGCTGCTAACTTCTTAGCCATATCTGTAGCTGCTGCATTGGATATGCCTAATTCCTTAGCAATATTCCCGGGTTTGGTATCATTATTGTCTCGCTTGCCATTTTTGTAAATGGCCTTTACGAAATTCTCTATTGCGGTCGACATTAATTGTGTGCTTTAATTAATTTTTAAGTAAGCTTAAATATTTTGCAAATGTAACTAAAAAAATAGAAAATATTTTTATTTATAAAAAAGTTGTAATTTTAGGTTTAAACTTAAATGATTCAAAAAATGCGGTTATCGAATAATATTGAGAGTGCGTCTTATTTAAAGGTGTTAATGCTGGTGTTTTGCATAGGCCTTTTTTTTAATTCAGGACTTGCTCAAGGGCAGAGTAAAAAAGAGTTAAAAGAAAAAGAAAAGTTGCAAAAACAAGAGGCAACTAAAGCTTTGTTAGCAACTAAAACTTTTACTTTTGTTGGCAGGACAGCTATTGCGGCTGGAGGAAGGACAGTAGATTTAACTAGTAATGAGAATTTTATTAAGTTTAGTCCAGAAATGGTTGAAAGTGAAATGCCTTTTTTTGGTCAGGCAACAGGGGCAGGACACTATGGGTCGAATGATGCCGGTTTATATTTTAAAGGAAAACCTGAGAACTATTCGGTTAATGAAAAGAAAACGACTAGGATTACCATGGAGGTTAAAGATGATAGTGATAGCTATAGGCTTAATTTAAGTGTCTCGTCTGAGGGGGGCTGTACGGTTACCATAACAAGTAATAGAAAAAGTGTTATGACCTACTACGGAAGGATTTCTTCCAAATAGTTTATCTTCTATAATACATGCTTATTGACAACCACAGTTATTTGCACCACAGGTCTTTTTAGCTTTAGCCTTTGGTTTAGACCATATAAACTTTCGAATAAGAAAGGCTAAAGCAAGAGCGATAGCTGTAAAGGCAAGTATATTCTGTATAAAATTATTCATTACTTCAAAAGTTGAAAGGCTAATAACGCAATAAGATAAGCAAAAATGGTCATAATAACTAATTGTAAAACAGGCCATTTCCAGCTGTTAGTTTCTTTTTTAACAATGGCCAATGTACTCATGCATTGCATAGCAAAGGCATAAAATAAAAGTAGAGAAATACCGGAAGCAAAATTAAATAGAGCCCCCCCAAAAAAAGGATTTACCTCTCCAGCCATTCTATTTTTTATGGTTTCCTCGTCATCGCTTCCAACGCTATATATAGTTGCCAAAGTCCCAACAAAAACCTCTCTTGCTGCAAAAGAACTTACAATGGCAATACCAATTTTCCAGTCGTAACCAAGAGGTCTTATAATGGGTTCGATACTTCTACCAACCACACCAATAAATGAGTATTCTAGTTTATGTGAGGCTATTTTGTTTTGAAGCTCATTTTCATTCAAATTTTCAGAGGCATATTCTGTTTTAATAATTTGTTCAGCATTATTAAAGTTTTCACCTATACCATAAGATGCTAAAAACCATAAGATTATTGAAATCGCTAAAATGATTTTCCCTGCTCCAAATACAAAGGCTTTTGTTTTTTCAATAACAGTAAATGCCACGTTTTTAAAAAGCGGCAGCTTGTAATTTGGCATTTCAACAACAAAAAACGATTTACTTTTTATTTTTAAAAGTTTATTTAACACGTATGCCGATAAAACTGCTGTTCCAAACCCAATTAAATACAAAAGCATTAAGGTGAGTGCTTGGTAACTTAAAACAAAAAATCTACCTTCAGGAATAACTAAAGAAATGATTATTAAGTAAACAGGCAATCTTGCGGAACAGGTAGTAAACGGTGTTACAAGAATAGTGATTAATCTTTCCTTCCAGTTTTCAATGTTTCTAGTGGCCATGATAGCAGGAATCGCGCAAGCAGTACCAGAAATGAGGGGCACGACACTTTTGCCACTTAATCCAAATCGTCTCATTACACGATCCATTAAAAAGACCACACGACTCATATAACCACTTTCTTCTAAAACGGCAATAAATAAGAATAGAAATGCTATTTGAGGAATAAAAATAACGATACCACCTAATCCAGGAATAATACCTTCAGATAATAAGTCGGTAAAGGCTCCTGGCGGTAAGACGTTTTCAGTCCACTCACTTAAGGTTGCAAACGCCGAATCTATTAAGTCCATAGGGATGCTTGCCCAATCATAAATAGCCTGAAAAATAAGAAGCAATATTAAAAAGAATATCACATAGCCCCATACTTTATGCATTAAGACTCTATCTAGCTTGCTTCTTAAATCTTTTGCTTGCGAAGTATCTATCTGTTGTCCTAATTTAAGAGCGTTATTTATAAACTGATAGCGTTTAATTGTTTCCTTTTGCTGTAATCGTTTTAAGTCACTCGCACTTTTTGTTTTGAAATCTTCTACGGCATCAAAATCTTTTCTATTGGTTTTTCCGAAATTTACATCTTGAGTTATTACTAACCAAAGCTTATAGAGTAGTTGATTTGGAAAGACTTTTTGTAAATTTTCAAAATACTTTGGTTCAATAGATTTAATATCTATACAAGGTTTTATCGAGATATCTTTGTAACTAGTAATAAGGCTTTTAAGATGATCGATGCCTTCATTTTTCCGTGTACTAATTAGTGCAATTTTGGTTTCAAGTTGCTCTTCTAAATAATCAATATCCAATGAAATCCCTTTGTATTTCATTCTGTCAGCCATGTTAATAACCAGAAGCGTTGGAATTTGTAAATCTTTTATTTGCGTAAAAAGCAACAGGTTGCGTTTCAGGTTTTCAACGTCTGTAACGACTACAGCAATATCAGGAAAATCTTTGTCGTTTTGATTAAGCAACAGTTCAATAACTACATTTTCGTCTAATGAAGAGGCATTGAGGCTGTAGGTACCGGGTAAATCAATAATATGAGCTTTAACACCTCGCGATAGCTTGCAAACACCTTCTTTTTTCTCAACAGTTATGCCAGGATAGTTACCTACTTTTTGATTTAACCCTGTTAGTGCATTAAATACAGAGGTTTTTCCTGTATTGGGATTCCCAATTAAAGCTACATTTATTTGCTTACTCATGCGTTACTTTTTCAATTAGGATATGAGCAGCGGTCTCTCGTCTTATAGCAAGATGCGAACCATTTATGTTTAAGTACATGGGGTCTTGAAAAGGAGCTAGTTGAACCAATTGTACAGGGTTACCTGGGAGGCAGCCCATTTCAAGAAGTTTTAATGGAATTTGATTTGATGAAACGTCTGTAATAACAGCGTTTTCTCCTCGTTTTAATTGCGCTAAAGTGTCTTGCAAGCTTATTTAGATTGATTTTAAAGAAGCAAAAATAGTGTAAAAAATATCGCTAAAAAAATAGATGTAAAAAAACTATTGTTTGTATTCTTCCCTAAGTATGCTTATGTCTTTTAATAGGCGGTTTATGTCCTCAGCATTGGTGCCGTCATAAAAGCCCCTAATTTGTTTTTTCTTATCAATTAGCATGAAGTTTTCAGTATGAATCATATCAAAAGGACCGCCGTCGCCATTATCTTTAACAGCTAAATAGCTCTTTCTTGCCAATTTGTAAATAACCTTTTTATCACCAGTAACAAGGTTCCATTTTTTATCTATAACACCTTTTTTTAAAGCATAGTGCTTAAGTCGTGCAACACTATCTATTTCTGGTGTTACGGAATGCGATAACAACATGATATCGTTATCATTTTTAATACTTTCTTGAATTTTTACCATATGATCGGTCATGATTGGGCATATGGTTTGGCAAGTTGTAAAAAAGAAATCGGCCACATATATTTTATCTCTGTAAGTCTCTTGAGTAACAACGTTCCCGTTTTGGTTAAGAAGTTCAAAGTCGGCTATTTTATGATATTTTTTTTGATACTGAATGGTGCTATCCACTAATTCCGTACTAACCATAGCAGGTTGATAGATGGGAAGCGGTTGATATACATTTAAGGTGTTGTAAATTAAGGAAATAATGATAAGTGAGATTATTCCAAAAACAATAGCAAACAGTTTATAATCTTTAAAGAAGGCCAGCATAGGAAGTCAATGACAATTCGGTAGAGCAAAAATACAATGAAATTTAGATTTTAAGATTTAAATAGAAGCTTAAATTGCTGTTAAATATCAGTCAGAAGAGCAATTGTTTTTTCAAAGTTGGTTTAAAACCTTACTTTTGTGCGGTTATAAAAAAATGCTAAGCCTACTATATGGAGTTTGTTATAAAAATATCGCAGTTTCTACTCAGTCTTTCTCTACTAATCATTTTACATGAATTAGGACATTTTATTCCTGCAAAAGCTTTTAAAACCCGTGTGGAAAAGTTTTACCTGTTTTTTGATGTGAAGTTCTCATTGTTTAAAAAGAAAATTGGTGAAACAGTTTATGGAATTGGTTGGTTGCCTTTAGGAGGGTACGTGAAAATTGCTGGTATGATTGATGAAAGTATGGATACAGAGCAAATGGCACAGGAACCACAGCCGTGGGAGTTTCGTTCTAAACCGGCTTGGCAGCGGCTTATCATAATGTTAGGAGGCGTAACTGTAAACTTTATACTGGCGATTTTAATTTATATTGGGATGAGCTATTTTTATGGCGACACGTTTTTGCCTAACGATAATATTAAAGATGGTCTATTAATTGAGAGTACCGTGGCTAATAAAGCAGGGCTGTACACCGGAGATAAAATTATAGAAGTTGATGGTGATAAAATTGAAACGTTTTCTGAGATTTCTGAAAAAGTTTTATTCGGGAAAGATATTGTGATTGATAGAAACGGATCAAAGTCTACCATAAATATGCCGGAGGACTTTTTATCGCAGTTAATGGACGCTAAAGAGAAAGGGTTTATTAGTTTACGACAGCCATTTGTAGTAGTTCAAGTTCCTGATACCTCATTTAATAAGGGTAGCGGACTAAAAGAAGGCGATATTATCGTAGAAATTAATGGAAAGCCTACTAGGTATGCCGATGAGGTGAAGAATTTGTTGGAGGTATATAAAGGGCAGGATGTGACTACCTTAGTAAAAAGAGAGGATAATAAAATAAGCCTACCCTTAAAGGTAAGTGAAGAAGCTAAGTTAGGTTTAGTTATTGCGGGAAGTTCAACGCCTGAAACATTGAATGCTTTAGGTTATTACGATTTTGATGTTAAAGATTATGGTTTTTTAGAATCATTTCCTGTGGGAATGAAAAAAGCAAAAGATAGAATCGTTTCTTACTGGGATCAGCTAGCAGCTATTTTTACACCTAGCACAGGAGCCTACAAGGGTGTTGGTGGTTTTAAGGCAATATACGATATTTTTCCGAGTACTTGGAGTTGGCAAGTGTTTTGGAGCATCACCGCCTTTTTATCAATTATGTTAGGCGTTCTAAACTTGTTGCCCATACCAGCATTGGATGGAGGGCACGTCATGTTTTTGTTATATGAAATGGTATCTGGAAGAAAGCCCGGGGACAAGTTTATGGAGTATGCCCAAATGGTAGGATTCTTTATTTTGATAGCGCTGGTTTTATTTGCTAATGGTAATGATATCTATAAAGCGATGTTTGGTTAAAAAATTCATCAAAAAAAATTTGTAGTATTTAAAAAACAATATATATTTGCACTCGCTAAAGCAAAAATCAATCTTCCTCTTTAGCTCAGTTGGTTAGAGCATCTGACTGTTAATCAGAGGGTCCTTGGTTCGAGCCCAAGAAGAGGAGCTTAGCAAGTTAAAGACTTCACAGAGATGTGAGGTCTTTTTTTTGCTTAATTTTTCTGTAAATAATTTATGTTTGCTTTATTGGTGATCTATAAATTTAATTACATTTAAGCTACTTTATAGTTGAAGATTAAATGATTTTAAACAAATAATATAAGGTTATATGCCTCAGGGGCTTTTAAAGACCATTAGGTTTTATATCCACTTTAAAAACTGTTATATCTTAGTTTAAGATTTTTTTCTGATTCGATTTTAACTAGTTTATCTACAAAAAAATATTGTAATTTTACCGACCTTAAAACTCCTACTGGGCTTTAAAAATTTTAATGGCATACGCTATGAAGTATATTCTAAATGTAAAACGATTTGATTTTCTATTTTTATTTTCTTTCATTTTATTTGTTGCTGGTTGTACCCCAGAGGGCGGGCAATATGTAAGTGATTATGATTTGGTATACACGAACTATTCACCGGATTATGATTTTAATAAGACCTACAGTTATTCATTGCCGGATAGGGTTATTAAGATTGATGGAAACGATGATGATGATCCAGAATATATAGATAAAGTTTATAGCGATGCTATTTTAAGTAATTTAAAGACCAATTTAGATGCGATGAATTGGACTCAGATAGATGAGTCTGAAAGCCCTGAAATTGTTATCGTAGCCTCTGCATTTGATAAAAGTTTTTATTATTATTTCCCGCCGCCAGGATATCCAGGTTGGGGTTGGTGGTATCCAGGTTATTTCCCTGGTTACGTTGGGGGGTACAAGACAGGCTCAATTTTGATTCAAATGACCGTGCCTAATGGCGCCATCAATAATGAGATTCCAGTTATTTGGATTTGCGGTATAAATGGTTTACTACAAGGGAGTACCAATTATATTATAGATAGAATAGATAGAAACTTAGATCAAGCTTTTAATCAAGCGCCATTCAATAATTAAAGATGACTTATGAAATTTAAATTTATATTATTCGTTGGTTTATTAGCTATTTCAACAATAACAGTTGCACAAGATAAGTATAGTCTTAATTATATTATTGGATTCCCGACTGGGGAAACCTCGGAATTTATTGGTACTACTAGCTGGAGGGGTGTAGGTTTTGATTATACCCACGAGCTTAACAGAAATTGGGGTATAGGCGGAAGTATTAGTTGGCAAACATTTTACGAAGATATAGGGTATCAAACTACTGAAAACGGTACAGAAACTGTTTCTGCTAGACGCTATAATTATATAAATAGTTTGCCTATTCATGTTACAGGAAGTTACTTTTTTAATTCATCAAAAAAAGAATTGACACCTTTTATATCTTTAGGCGTTGGTGTTATGTATAACAAACAGGAACAGGATTTAGGTTTGTATATTCTGTCTAGTGATGCATGGCAATTTAGTTTACGACCAGAGCTTGGAATAGAATACGAATTGAGATATGGATTTGGATTAAGAGGTGCTTTTCGGTATAATTACGCGGCAAAGTCTGGTGGGCTGGATGGTTTATCTCATTTTGGTCTTGCTTTAGGCGTTTTCTGGGATAATTAATATTAAGGTTATTATTGGACTAGTAAACTTAAGTCTTTTTTTTGCGCCAAAAGGTTGTGGCTTTAGACAGTTATTAAACATATGGAGCTACATTCTATAGATTGTATAATAAATTGATTGTTTACTTCCCCGGTTTTTTATATTTGAGCTATTCCGCCAGTGGATGAGACTATTATATTTACTGTCGTATAATAAAGCAAGCCTGAATAATTCTTTTTGAATAGGTTTGTCAAAACAATATTTGGGTTAGCTAAGCAAGTTAAAGACTTTACAGAGATGTGTTTCTGTTTGATAGTTTTTTTGGGCTTATTTGTAAGTGTTTTTATAGAATTGTTTCTCCAATTTTTAAATTGGAAAGCTTTATAGCAAAAACTGTTTGTGTTATTCAGAGAATGAATGCTAATTTTCGATGCAGAATTATTCGCAAAGTATAAGTTTGACTAATTTTATTTAGCACCAGTTTAAATAATTAATTAGGTTTTTCATCTCTATTTAAACTTTTATTGAGTAAACCCATAGCAACATATAGCACTGGTGAAATCAGTATTTCTTGAACAGAAAGGGTAAAACTTCTTAAACTTAAAGAGATTCCATTGGTTAGGACCCAGTCTGCAAACCCCAATAAAGTAATTATGCTTAAACCAGAAATGTGAACTAAGTGCCATATTGACGACATCCATGAGTCTTTTAATTTTCCCAAATGTAATGTTCCTACAAAGTAAACAGCTACTGTAGCCAAAAGCATAATAGCATGCTTGAGTTTTCTTGAAATAGGTAAGGTGTTTTTATTTTCTACAAAGTATATATAATAGAACGAATATATTAGAATTATAATGATTAGTCCAGAAATGAAGCGAATTTTATCGGATTTATATAACTTCATTTTTTAAATTGATTTTTCGTGAGTATATCATCCATATAAAAAAGGTAGATGCATATACAGTTGCTTTAAACAAATAATGATGCGCAAAGTCAAAATAGGTTTCATAATACTCTTGTAACAAGATTAAACCAACACATCTCATAATATTAATGGAATCTAACACCAAAAGTCCTAAAACTATATATTTTAGTTTTCGCCAAAAACTAGAAGGCATACACACAATAAAACCAATGTATAGAACCAAAAGGGAAAGTCCATTACAAGCGTTGGCAATATAAAGAACTCTTTTGTTATTATGATAAATTGCAGAAACCTGATTTTCCAACGTTTCTCCTGAATAAACTGAGCTCCAACTTTCTGTTCTAGAGGTGAATCCTGAAAAATCTCCCAAGTTATTCAAAATCATCACAGAGGATTCTCCAACATGCGTAGTCAATAACCGATCGATAATTTGTGAATCATACAAGAATAAGCCATAAACAATTTCCCAAATGATAAAAATCAATAAGGCTTTTCCTAAGAAAAGCCTTATTGGTGAAGGAATTTTGTCTTTTAATACACTAATGCTGTTTACCGTTCTTTGTGTTTCGTAATTTTCTTATTCCAAATGCTGCAGCTCCTAGTGCTAGAATGCTCAAGCCACCATCTAAAGGAATTGAAGTTCCTCCTCCAGGGGGAGTACCTCCTCCATTGGGTCCGCAAGATCCTCCACATTTAGTTCCACACTTGCTACAAATAGCATTTTTCAGCCATTCCAAGAATTTTTTCCATTTAGAATGACCCCAAGTCAAAGAGTACATGTTTAGTGAAATACCAATTGTGGTTGTAGATATGTTTTTCATTGAACCTTGCTCAATATGAATCATGCTGCTTGATGAGGTAGAGGCATTAGCATTGGTATAGAATGTAAAAACAAGAATAATCAAGAGGGGCTTTAGAATTCTAAAAATCTTATTCATTTCCATGAAATCTTTAAATTGGTTAATAATAGCTATATGAAATTAATAACATTTTTACTTTTTAAGGAAAGTCCAGAGTATTTTTCGATAAAATTCTTTTTTTTTTGGTGTTTGGTAATAAATGGTTCAGTTTATCGGACTTTTTTACAACTAATGATAAGGCTAAATTTTAAAATTTCAGTTCTAAGCAAAAAAGGCCTCTAATAAATTTAGAGCCCTTTTTTTGATAAGATTGATTCTTGCAAGGTGACCAATACCTATTTATTTTCTTTTTAATTTTCTAACACCAAATGCTGCTGCGCCTAAAACTAATATACTCAGACCTCCATCTAATGGGATTGATTTACCTGATTTGTTAGTGTGAGGGCAGCCTTTTCTACAGCCGTTTTTGCATTTTTTATTCTTAGGTTTTTTTGGTCTTTGAGGTCTTTGAGGTCTTTGAGGTTTTTGAGGTTTTTCTTTTTTTTCTTTTCTGTCTACTGTTGTTGCTCCCACTTCAGAAGGGACGATTAAGGCTGCAATAAAAAGTACCATAGCAAAGTATTTGCTAAGGGTCAACAATTTTGATTTCATAATTTCTTTAAAAAATGGATTAATAGCATTGCTAAATTACCCTATAATTTAATTGCAACTTTTTTTTTCGATATATGGTCGAAATCACCATATTAAAGAACCAAGTCAATTATAACTTTACTTAGTTTGTCGAAGAATATAGTTTGTTTGTCGAATTGAGTTTGAAAAGATTTGTATGAAGTATTATTTATTTTTTAAACACTCTTTTCAGCATAAGAATTGTGCTTGCTTTATTTAAAATGCTCAATCCGCTTTGAAACCAATTGGGTAACCTAAAGCTGTTTTCATAATCATTTTTTAAAAGTTTTAATTCTTCTAAAGCTATTTTGCGTTCTAGGTCAAGGATTTTTAAGTCACGCTCAATACTTTCTATATTTTTATAGACTTTCATCTTTGTTAAAAAAATGTTTTGATAATGATTTTACTATTATATTAGTAATGTACTTTCTTAAAAAATAAGCAATCAAGCCTAAGACAAGATAAATAATACCTATTGATGTAAACCCTAAAACATAGCTTTTAAGGTACAAGCTCACTTTTATTCCTAGAGCAATTGTTAGAAATGTAAAACCTATAGCTACTAAGCCCCCTATAACAATAATTTTAAGAAGCATACTAATAGAAATTACCAACTGTTTAAAGGCTTTAAGCTTGTAGTAGTCATATGATTTGTTCAGAAATTGCTCACCAACTTCTGAAGCTTTTTTATTTGTATCTTTTATGGAATCAATAACTCCCATTAATCAATGCTTGTATTAGGGTCAATATTCGATTTGCGCTGGTAACTTTTATTTTTTTCTTTTAGTAATGTTAGTTTGTTTTCTAAATATTCAATGAGGTCATCTGCCTTATAGCTCACATTTGTTAGCATCGAATCAAGTTGCTCTTCCAAAAATTCTTTGTTATTCAATGAAGATTCCAGATTCTCAATAATATCACTGGCTTTTTCAGAAAGCTCATTTTTTACCAGTAAGGCCTCATCAAGTACTTTTTTTCTTGTAGAACTACCTTTGTCAGGCGCAAACAATACTCCTAACATTACACCAATGGCTCCACCTGCTAAGAACCCTAAAAACCCATTTCCATTATTGCCCATATTAAAATTTTAAAATAAGACTGTTTAAAATTAACTAAAAAAATTTACACTTGTTTGAAAGCTCCAATGCTGCGACTTATATACTTATGGTTTATTCTTTTCAAGAGCCTTTTTTAACGTATCTAATGTTTTTTTTGAGCTTCCAATAAAAATCTGCTCATCAAAAATAATGACAGGTCTGCTTAAAAACGTGTAATGCTCTAATATATAAGCTTTGTAATCGCGTTCTGTTAGGTTTTGATTTTTTAGGTCCATTTCCTTATAAAGTTTTGCGCGTTTACTAAAAAGTGCTTCATAGGAACCCGCAAGACTTTTCATCTCGTCTAGCTGCTCTACCGAAATGGGGTCGCTTTTTATGTCTTGAAGGATAAAACCTTGGTCTAAGTTCAAGGCCTTGATTATTCTAGTACAAGTGTTACAAGTCTTTAAATAGTATACTTTTTTCATGGATGAATCATTTAAAAGGCAAATTAAGATTATATTTATCAAAAAAAGAATTAAATGGATTTTACATTTCAGATATTAAAGAACATGAGAGGCATTTTCAAAGACATTATCGATAATAATTCTTTAGAAGATTTAAATAAAATACCAGAAGGTTTTAATAATAACATTATTTGGAATATTGGTCATATTGCGGTAACGGAACAATTACTCGCTTATAAGTTATCTGGTTTAGAGGTAGGACTATCAGACGATATGATTAGTAGGTTTATGAAAGGCTCAAGCCCTCATGGCGATCTTTCTATAGAAGAAATGGAAGAGATAAAGGCCTTGTTGTTTTCTACTATTGAGAAAACGGAAAAGGACTATGATGCGGGTGTTTTTAAAACGTATAACACGTACACTGTATCTACAACAGGTAATACACTTCATAATATTAACGAAGCTTTGCAGTTTATTGTGACCCATGAAGGCATTCATTACGGATATATTTTAGCTTTATTAAGAGCTGTTAAAGGTTAAATAACTTCTCTTTTTTTCTAAACGGGTGAAATCGGGCCTAGTTTATAGGAGCCATTCTAGTGTATTAAATAAACGGGCCTTCTTTATTAGAGGGCTTTTGTTGGAGGTATTGTTGAGGCTAAATAGTCTTTAGATTCTTTTTGGGGCTATAACTGGCAAACACTTTTTTCAAAGCTAATCTCAATATTGTTGTTTTTGGTTGGTAATGATTTTGTGTTAAAACCTAATCTTTCGGCCCTGATTTTTTACTTGAAAGACTACTGGTGTCAATCCACTAGAAAGTAAGCGTGGAGTGGCGTGCGTTTCTCTTAGGTCAAGGTAATATTATCTAAGACCGGAAAATTAGTCCAAATAGTGAATGTAGCCTACATTAATCCAAACCAACCAGTCATTACCTTTGTTACTAGGTAATTGGTGGTTAAGACCATCTACCCAATCATTGAGATAGTATTGGAACCTAAAGTCTAACATTAAATCCGAAACTCTTGTTAGTTTGTAGTTAACACCTGCACTTGTAACTATAGACCATGAATTAGGACTAGAAACATCTACCGATCCTGGTTCCCAAAAGGAATAAAAATTACTCGGATCTGTAACGTCTCCTATTGCATCTGGATTGGGGTTGTCGTAAGTTGTGCTAACCTTAGCATTAGAAAATGTATAATGGGCCCCCAAGGACACAAATGGTGAGAATCGATGACCATATCCTTGAAATTCATTTAAACTTAAAGGTGAAAATTCTAATTGGGCTCCAATATCAAAGTTATTAGCTTCTCCTTTGTGGGCTCTTAGTCTTTTGGCGTTTTCACTAGTTTTCGATGGGTCAACCCACTCACCAAAATGTTCAAGTTTTGATGTGTTGTATGATAATTCAGTTCTTACCTTAAAATGGTCGTTAAAGTAGGTATTTGTGAAAGAGGATATGTGAGCATCTGCATATGTGAAGTTTAAATAATGTACAATTCCAACTCCAAATCCCATATTCCCAAAATTAGTTTCAGAATTTTGCCTTTGACCAAAATCAGATCTTAATTGCACTGGGCCAGCAATAACACCTATTTCGTGATATAACCCAAACTGAGCATTAGCAAACTGCATGAAAAGTAACAAGCAAAAACTAAGTCCAAAGTGTTTTCGTTTAAGCATAAAAAGGTGCGTTTTTTCGAGGCATAATTACGAACAAATATATAAAAACTGACACTAGAAACAAATATTAAAATACTAGTGGAATTTTTAAACGGTATTTTATTATGAAATTAAGAAAAAAACATGTGTATTTTTGAATATAATGTATATTTGTCCCAATAAACTACATATTTAATAAATAATTCTTTAATAATTGTATTTATGAAAAGAAAAATTGAAGCATTTTTAGATCTCGTCAAGCAAAGAAATGGTCATGAACCAGAGTTCTTGCAAGCAGTAGAGGAAGTTGCAGAGACGGTAATCCCTTATATTGTAAAACATGATATTTACTATGGAAAGAACATTTTGCTAAGAATGGTGGAGCCAGAACGGGTTATTTCATTCAGGGTTTGTTGGGTTGATGATGAAGGGGAAATTCAGGTAAACAGAGGATACCGAGTACAGATGAATTCTGCTATTGGACCTTACAAAGGCGGATTAAGATTTCATCCATCTGTTAATTTAAGTATTCTGAAGTTTTTAGCGTTTGAACAAGTTTTTAAAAACAGTTTAACTACTTTACCAATGGGTGGTGGTAAAGGAGGTAGCGATTTTGATCCTAAGGGAAAAAGTGACAACGAAATAATGCGATTTTGTCATGCTTTTATGAGCGAACTGTTTAGGCATATTGGCCATAATACTGATGTGCCTGCAGGTGATATTGGTGTTGGGGCTCGTGAGATTGGTTTTTTATTTGGTATGTACAAGAAAATTAGTAACGAGTTTACTGGTGTTTTAACAGGTAAAGGTATGTCTTGGGGAGGTTCCTTAATACGGCCTGAAGCTACAGGGTATGGAACCGTTTATTTTGCGCAAAAAATGTTGGAAACACAGGGTCATACTATTGAAGGTAAGAACGTGGTTGTTTCAGGGTCAGGAAATGTAGCGCAATATGCAGCCGAAAAAGTACTTCAGCTAGGGGGTAAAGTGCTTACACTTTCTGATTCCTCAGGTTATATTTATGATAAGGATGGTATCAACGAAGAAAAGTTAGCCTTTGTAATGGAATTAAAGAATGATAAAAGAGGTAGGATTAGTGAGTACTTAAAAGCATATCCAAGCGCAGAGTTTGTAAAAGGGAAGACCCCTTGGCATGTTAAATGCGATATTGCATTGCCCTGTGCTACGCAAAATGAACTTCAAGAAGAAGATGCCAATGCATTGCTAAACAATGGATGTATCTGTGTAAGTGAGGGTGCAAATATGCCATCTACAATTGGGGCTATAAATGCGTTTCAAAAAGCTAAAATATTGTTTGCTCCCGGTAAGGCATCAAACGCGGGAGGTGTTGCTACTTCTGGTCTAGAGATGACACAGAACTCCTTAAGATTTAAATGGTCTAGAGAAGAGGTGGATAATAAACTTAAAGATATTATGGCAGATATTCATGCGTCTTGTTTGGAATATGGTAAAGACGATGATGGCTATATTGATTATGTTCGTGGTGCTAATATTGCAGGTTTTGTTAAAGTAGCCGACGCCATGTTGGCCCAAGGAATCGTTTAGTAGCATCTGTTGTTAAATGAAAAAAAATGCTTCTCAATTTGAGAAGCATTTTTTTCTAAGTTTATGTGATCTTTACTCTAGTTTTCTGAAGCCATAAGGGCAAAAAATTTGTCAATATTTGGAAGAATTATAATTCTAGTTCTTCTATTTTTGGCTCTATTTTCTGTCGAGTTGTTTTCTGCAATAGGTTGGTAGCTGCTTCTACCTGAGGCTATCAATTTTTCCGGAGCAACATTATATTTGTCTTGTAGTTTACGAACCACCGATGTAGCTCTTAAAACACTTAAGTCCCAGTTATCTGCAATAAACTCTGTATTAATTGTTCTAGAATCGGTATGCCCTTCAACCATAACATCTAAGCTTGGTTCAGAATTAATAACGTCTGCCAATTTTTTCAAGATTGGATCAGCTTTTGAGCTTAATCTGTAACTACCTGTATTAAATAACATGTTGTCGGCAATAGAAATCATTACAACCGTTTCATTGATGTTTACTGCAAAGTCTTCATCTTCATCAATATTACTCGAGTTGATTGTTTTTTCAAGGTTATAAGCAACAGCTAAATTCATAGAATCTTTTAAAGTTTTAGCTTGGCTTAGTTTTTCTGGATCCACATTTTTCAATGTTTCACGCATTTTAGCCTTAGTATTATTGGAAATCACAGCACCATCTTTAACCTCTAGTTTTCCGTCTGTTTCGGCTTTAAGAGTGTTGATTTTTTCATTGTATGCATCAACTCGCGCCTCAATTTTTGCAAATTTTTCCTCTAATTCTTCTTTTTCAACTTGAGTTTTTTGTAATTCACTTTTAATTTGTCCGTTTTCTTGCTCTAATGCTAAGTATTTCTTTTTTGAAACACAAGAGAACGTAATAACAGCAAGTAGTAAGATTGAAATTCTTTTCATAATTAATAACTTTTGGTTTAGAAGATTTACGTAATAAACCCTCATCCAGATTACGAATTACATTGATTTTTTAAAAAATATTACTACTGGTATTTACACAGGTAGGCTGTTTGCTCCAAAACTTTTACCTGAAACGATTGGTTGGCTTCAATTTCATAAGATTCACCAGCCTTGTATGTGATCCAGTCATCATTATTTGGTAATTTTACAATCATCTCTCCTTCAATAACTTGCATAGTTTCGTGGGTAGATGTGCCAAATTCATACGTACCTGGCTCCATGACTCCTATAGTAGATTTTCCAGAAGTCCTATTGTAGCCTAAAGATTTTACTTGACCTTCAAAATATTCGTTAGTTGCAATCATAAATTTTGTTTTTAAAGTTTCAAAATAGGTATAAGGTATAGAGAAATACGAGTTTAGTTCTTAAAAAGCTCATAGTTATACTTTAAAGAAAATAAGAGCTAATAATCATGGTTGTGCCCTTATTCCTCTTCTTTTGAGGAATCAGAATCCGCGACATTTATTGTAGCAGGCTCTACAGAGTCATCATGAGCGTTATAGTATTCTTCTAACAGTGTCATAGTAGCGTTAAGCAAGTCTTTAGTTTCTAGTAATATGCCAAAATAAAGTGTGGTGTTTTTTGGGCTAGATTCTTCAGTACGCGTGCGCTCTACTTGTTTTTGAATTTTTTCGGTAAGTAGATTCGTAACATCTTGTTTTCTACCTAAAACATAACCAATTTCTTCAAACGAACCAGAGTTAAAAGCCTTTTTAGTGTTATTAAATAGTTCCTCTAAGGCACTATCAACTTCCTTTAATTCTTTGATTTGTGTAAACTTTAATTTTTTATGATTATTGTTTACATGTTTTAAGCTAACATTTGAAATGTATTCTAAAGATTGGGTCATGTCTTGAAGATGACTTAGAACCGTTATATAGAAGTTACTGGCCGTAACACTTGGTTCCTCAAGTTTTTTAATGAAATAGAAGATATTATCTCTAAGATCTTCTATTTCATCTGAGAGTTTTTCAATATTTTTATTGTTCTTCTTTAGAAGTTTTAGGTTGTGGGTTGCTAAGCCATTTATAGCACCTGAATAGATCTTCTTACCACGTCTTACCACGTTAGCAATATTATCTGCACTTTCAATAATAACACCCTGTATAGAGCTGCTTTCGGCTTTGTGTAAACTGTCTTCAACTTTTTGTTCTATAGTTTTTTTCCTGTGTTTTAGGTAGTTTCTAAATAATAGTACCATAGCAAAGAATAACAAGGCTGTTAAGGCATAACCTTTACCATAAAACAAGATAAAAGCCATTAAGGATGCTGCAACAAAAGCACTTAAGGCTGTAAAAAACCAACCACCAATTACATTTAATACACCTGCAACACGGTATACGGCGCTTTCACTGCCCCATGCTCTATCTGCTAAAGACGTTCCCATGGCTACCATAAAAGTTACGTAGGTAGTAGAAAGCGGGAGTTTCATAGAAGTGGCAATAGAAATAAGCACGCTGGCGACCATTAGGTTAACTGCAGCTCTAACTAAATCGAATGCTGGTTTGTCTTCGGTTTTTAGAGTTATAGTATTTTTGGGTTTTTGGAATTGTTTTTCAATTTGCTTTTTGACGCTTTCGGGTAATAAACTATTAAAATTATCGGATGCAGCAATAGTCATTCTAACAATACCACGCGATAAGAAGTTAGGCTCAAAACGTTCTTTTACAGCATCTTGGCGAGATAGGTCTACCGATGTTTTTACCACGGCCTTAGCTTTACTTGAAAACCATAATGTAAGAACCATTACTAAACCTGCTATTAATAATAAATATGGCTTGGTGGCAATAGCTTCAGATAAACTAGTCATTCTAAATTCGGATGGCAAAACACCGCTTACAGACCAATTGGTAAAAGAATCAAGTGCAGCAATGGGTACACCAATAAAGTTTACTAAATCGTTTCCGGCGAACGCAACAGCTAAAGCAAAGGTCCCAACTACGATAATAATTCTGTAGATATTAGTTTTGAAAAACGTCATTAAAATAAGGGAAGCTAAGGCGAAAACTAAAAAACCAATACCAATTATGGCAGAAGGGTTTCCCGCAATAAAAGACTTAAGTTCTGCACTCATAAATGTAGCATTCTTTATTCCTTTAATAAGAATAAAATACATGATTGAAGTAACCGCGATACCGCTAAAAATGGCGCCAAATATTTTAGGTTTATCATTAAAATCAAAAGATAGTAGTAAGCGTGAAAAAAACTGTATGATCGCACCAACAGAAAAGGCTACCACCACAGAAAGGAGTATGCCTAAAATGATTTCGATGGCTTTTTCATTGTTAATATAGTTTCCTAAATCTAAAAGGGATTGGTTGTTATCGGTAGTTATTTTGATAATTGCAACACAGACAGAAGCTCCTAAAAGTTCAAAAACAATAGAAACGGTAGTAGAAGTTGGTAGACCTAGCGTATTGAAAAAGTCTAGCAAAAGTATATCTGTAATCATGACAGCCATGAAAATAATCATGATTTCATCAAACATAAATTCGCTAGGATTAAAGATACCTTTTCTAGCTACCTCCATCATGCCACTTGAAGTTAAAGCTCCCACTGCAACACCTAAACTGGCAACAATCATAATGGTTTTAAACGAAACGGCTTTAGAACCTATGGCAGAGTTAAGGAAGTTTACTGCATCATTACTAACGCCAACAACTAAATCGGCTATGGCTAGAAACGCAAGTGCAACTAGCATATAGATATAAATGTCTCCCATTTAAATAAGGTCAAAAAATTACAGGAACAAATGTCTTATTTTTAAGTGAACCCAATGTTACGCGAATGTTATGTTCTTTTCATTTTAAAGAAACTAATAAGGAGTTAGAGTCGGTATTTACGAGGCGCTTGGGTGTTATGTTAACGAATGTTACTAAATTTAAATAAAATAAATTACTGAATATCAATTATTTATAGGTTTAATGTTAAATTAATGTTACGTGAATGTTGCTTAAATGTAAAAACAAATGTATATTTGTAAAGTAATTATTAATTAAAACCCCATCGATATGAAAAATATAATCTTATTCACAATAGCGCTTTTTACTACGGTTACTTTTGCTCAAAAAGAAAGAACCTTAACGCATAATAAAGAAACAAACCTAATTGAAGTTGTTTACTATCATGATAATGGAGAAGTAAGCCAAACAGGAACTTACACCGTAGATGGTAAGTTAGAGGGAGAGTGGTTAAGTTTTAATGAAAAAGGAGAAAAACTTGTTACTGCTTATTATAAGGATGGAAAGAAAGTTGGTAAATGGATTTATGTTATTGAAGGTGAGTTGAAGGAAGTTGATTATAGTAAAAATGTAGCTTCACTTTAAAAATAGCAACTAAACTAAATTAAATACAAAAGCATCCCAATTGGGATGCTTTTTGTTATCAAGTGTTTTTAATTGTAACCCGAGAATTATTTTTTGGTAACCACAAAGTTTTGGTCAGCCCAATCAAAAGCAGCTAGGTTAGCTCCAACTCCAGACTTGAACTCAACAGTATTATCTGCTGGTACAGAAAAACCATCAGTTATTTCAGTTACAGATCCGTTTATAGCACCACCTTCTTTATCATCTCCCACAGAACCTTGAGCATTTGCATTTACAATAGTTAAAGTACCATTTCCTTTGTCATCTTTTGTGTCTATTCTATTTCCAAAGGAAGCATCACCATAAGCAGCAAAGAAAATATTATTGATAGTAGCAACGGTTCCTCTTCTAATTTCGGCACCTGCTTTTAATTGCACATTTGGATTTAAGTTAAGGATAGTTACATTGTTTAATGTAGGAGTTGAAATTGGAGTTGCTGTTGCATCAGAACTGTTGCTGTCGCCTTCAATACCTCTTGGGTCATCAGTAGCAGCATCAAAATCTTCGTTACGAACACCGAACGCATTTGTGACGGTTCCCGTATATCCACCAGTCCAATCAAACATGTCATCTGCTATGTTCGCGCAGTAAACATTGGTTACATTTACGCTTCCTCCAAAGAATTCAATTCCATCGTCGTTACCATTGCTTACAACAATATTGTTTACAGTAGTATTGTTTCCAACACCAAAGAAAGAAATTCCGTTAAATTCTTGCTCACCGTTAATTTTTGCTCCAGTATATTCAGCAATAACATAGCTGAGTTCACCAGAATTGTCGTCTACTTCCGTTCCTCCATATAATAATCCTGCTACTTCAGACTGTACATCAAGCCCTTTATTTGAAGGAGCCTTTCCTGCTAATACAAGACCTCCCCAATCTCCAGCCTTAGGAGAACTAGCATCAGATGTAAATACAATAGGATTAGAAGCAGTTCCTTTTGCAATTAATTTAGCGCCTCTTTCAACCGCTAAAAACACATCTGTTCTTCCGCTTTTAGCTTTAATAGTTGTTCCTGGCTCAATGGTTAGTGTTACACCTTCTTTTACAGTTACTGAACCTGTCATAATATAGTCAACACTTGCAATTAACTTACTATCGGCCGTAATATCTCCTTTTAATTCGCTACCAATGATATCTCCACCATCTCCCGGAGGAACAATAGTTCTATTATCATCATCAGATGAACATGAAATAATTGAAGCTGTTATAGCAACTAAGAATAAATTTTTTAAAGTTTTCATTTTTCGTTTTTATTTTATTGTGCTGCAAAGCACGAAATTTTCCTTAAACATAATCTTACGCTTGTATTAGTATTATGTTAAGAATTTATCCTAATGTTAAGTGTTTGTTTACTGCTTTGATTTTTTTCTTTTTCAAGATTTACTTTTTAGTAACAGTACTATGTAAAAAAGCCTCCTAAGTTAGGAGGCTTTATATTTATTAGAAATTAAAGGAGACACCAGCAGTAATAGTGACGCCATTCTTATAGGTGTTCATCGTGAGCTTTTCTGGAATATCTCTGTACCTTTCAAAGCTTGGATTAAGCAAATTCTTTGCGTTAAATTTAACTCCAATTTGATCATTAAAATCATGTTTAAAAACAAAATCCAAAATTGGCACGGCTTTTTCAATAATATTTTCCTTGAAGTTAGTACCAATACTGTATACTTTATCACTTTGATAATTAAATACTAATGTTGAAACGGTTTCTTTGTCTCCATTAATAAATCTATAAGAAACATCGGCATTTATAGTAAAAGGAGATGCGCCCTCTAACTGTGAATTCTCGCCTGTGTAGTTAAAGGCAGTGTTGCTAGTATCAAATTTTAAATCTGTGTGCATAAATGTTGCATTCGTACCAAAAGTAAAATATTGCGATTTTTCATCATCAATTTCTTTTGAATATAAATCTAATCTCGCTTCAAGTTCAGCTCCATAAATTGTTGCATCGCCCGAATTGTCAAAAGTAAAATCACGTTCAATAGCCGAGTTTCTTTCTAATCTATTGATTGAATTTTCAATAAGTTTTCCAAAAACGCCTATCGCAAATAATTCACTTTTTTTCGGGAATAATTCAAATTTTAATTCTGCGTTATAGTTATCTGAGGGTTGCAATGCAGGATTACCAGACTCTTGATAGTTTATGCCTTCATAAGTAAAAGGCGCAATTTCCTTAAACTGCGGATATGTGTATGTTAAACTACCAGACGCTCTTAAGTTAATTTTATCGTTAAGTTGGTATTTTAAATTTAAAGCAGGCAGAACATATTGTTTATCCAATGCTATTTGGCTATTGTCCGTAAATCCAGGAAAACTAATATTCGTGTTCCAAGCTACATTCATTTTTACGTTTTCAGCACGTAATCCTGCGTTAGCGGTAAATTTGTCGTTAAATTTATAAACAACATCTCCAAAAGCAGCATGTGTAGTTTTATCGGCATCATAGAGTTGTGGCAAAAAAGTCTCGGCATCTTGGTTATTTCGTCCTCTAGATGTTTCAAGCCCAAAAACGCCATCGTCTAAATTTGTTTGATTAAATGTAGCATCAAGGTTGTTAACGTCTACAAAAGTAGTCCTTGGACTAGTGAAATTGTGGTCAAAATACATACCATCAAACTTTCTTTGGGTATATCTTCCATTATAGCCTAAGGTTAATTTTCCGTTATTTTCAAAACGCTCTCCAAAATACTTTATAAAATTAAGGTTACCTGCAATATCATCTTCAAAAAGATTTCCGTAAAATCTACTATTATCTCTCACGGCATTTTGAGAAATTCGAGTTTTCTCAAGATCATTATCAATAATAAAAGTGTTCTTACGTCTATCAGGTTCGTCATTATAAATGGCATTATAACTTAGCCCAGCATTAACATCAATGGATTCACCAAATTTGTTTGTAGACAAAAGCTGGTTAGTGAACAACTTGTTTTGAATTTCTGTTTGCAAAACTAAATTTACAAGTCTGTTGTCGTCTTCATCTCTACCAATGTCTGGCGTCGTACCAACAAAATCTTCTATTTTTTGAGTATTGGAGTGAATAAAAACATGGTTGAAGCTTATTTGGTGATTGTTATTAATTTTATAAGCCACATTCCCCATGAGCATTTTTGAGGCGCCATAACCAAAGGTTTGAGTATCCCATTGTGAGCCCACATTACCAGCGTCTATGATGTTTTCATTACGTCCTTCTTGGTAACGGTAAGAATTACTAAAGGATCCCACTAAAAATATGCTAATATTACTCTCATCGTTTATTTGGTATTTGTTACCATAGTTTAAACTTAAACCAAAATTAGGACTGGCTTTAATGGATTTAGGAGTAAAGCTATTGTCAAAACTGTAAATAGTTAAGTCTCTAACTTTATGTTTGGTATTTGTATTAACACCAATCCAGTTAGCACCATCCATTTGTTTAAAATCTTTAAAGGTGGTTTGGGTATTTGCCCCAGCCGATAGAGAAACTTTAAAAAACTCTTTTCCAGACATCTCTTTACTTACAATATCGACGTTGGCTCCAGCAACATCAGATGAAAATGTTGAAGAAAATGATTTCGATATTCCTACGTTTTGTATAATTCCAGACGAGAACATAGCTAAATCAATGTTTTTATTTCGTGGATCATTAGATGGGAGTGGCAGTCCATTTAAGGTCGTACTATTATATCGATCCCCAAGACCTCTTACATATATTTTACTGGAACCTTCTTTTTTGTTAACGCCGGTAACTTTTAAAGTCGCGGCACCAGCATCAGAGACGGCCTTTTTTTCCAGTTCTTGAGCTCCAATGGCTTGTTTCATAATTACTGCCTTTTTCTGCTCCAATAATAAAGCGGTTTCGCTTTCTCTTTTTGTGGTTGTAGTAATAACCACCTCATCAAGAGATGCCGCACTGGCTCCCATAGGCACGTTAACTTCAGTTACTTTTCCTGCAGCAATAGTAACAGAAATTTCTTGAGTCTCATATCCAACAAAACTAAATACTAAGGTGTAGTCTCCAACTTCTAAGTCATTAAAGGCGTAAAGTCCATCAAAATCTGAAGTGGTTCCTGTTGTTGTTCCTTTTATTAAAACATTTGCAAAGGCTAACGGCTCGTTATTGTATTCTTTGTCTGTTAGTTTCCCAACTACAGATCCTGTAGTTTGAGCGTACGTAAATACTGTTGCTAAAAGTATAAACAGAAATGTGATTTTCTTCATTTTTTATCTATGATTTCTTGCCGCAAAGGAACTGACATATTGTAAACAAAGCGTTACCTATTAGTTAAAGAACAGTAACAAAAGCGTTAGGATAATGTTATCAAGAAGCGATTAAGCATTATATTTAGTTACATTAATTTAACATTAAAACGTTAAACCCTTGATTTAGTAGAGATAGGGGTTTTACATTATTGCAAAGCTGGTTTTGCAAGAATATTTTAATGATATGTTAATTGCTTGATAATGTCTATAATAAAAGAAGCGGTTTTTAATTACTTAAAAACCGCTTCTAAAATATTTTAAAAAAAGAACTTTTTATGTGCTGCTTAATTGGTGCTCGTTGTACTTTTTTCGTCTGTACTTGCAATAGCCATAACCAAGTCGTCTAGTGAAATAGTGCTAGCCGCTAAATGTAAAGTTATGTTTGTGGATTTGTTTGAAGTAATTTTCACCTCAGTTTCTTTAGTTTCATAACCAACAAAACTGTAAATTAAAGTGTAAGCGCCTGCCTCTAAGTTGTTAAGCCTAAACACGCCATTTTCATCAGAAAGCACTTCTGCACCTGTTTCCTTAATTTTAACTCTTGCGAAAGTTAAAGGCGCATTGTTAGATTCAAGATCTAATAAGGTTCCGCTAATAGATCCTGAATTTTGACTGAAGCTTAAACTTGATGCCGCAATAACTAATAATAATGTAAAAACAATATTTTTCATTTGCTATTTCTTAAATGAAATGCAAATTAAAGATATAAACATGATTAAGATGTTACCTAAACTTTAAACCTGTTTAATCAAAATGTTACCCTAATGTTACCAGAATCATGAAGTTTTACGGATTTTGCTAAACCCTGTCTTTTCATCGTATTTTGATGCGGTTTATCTGTAAAACAGACATTATAGTGATTACTTTTGTTTTGTAAAGTAAAGCGCCGATTAGTTCAATAATAAACCAAATTCTTTAGTATCTTGCCTCAGCTTAAATCAAAACAATGAACTGGGAACAACTTCTCTCCTTAAAACGCTATGGCGATACCAATAAACGACTAAGAAAAGAACAGGATGAAACTCGGCTGGGTTTCGAAGTGGATTACGACCGTATTATCTTTTCTCAAGAATTTAGAAGCCTACAGGATAAAACGCAAGTAATCCCTTTATCACAAACCGATTTTGTGCACACCCGTTTAACCCATAGTTTAGAGGTTAGTGTTGTTGGGCGTTCTTTAGGGCGAAAAGTAGGGCAAAAAGTATTAGAAAAACATCCAAGTTTACAAAAGGTTCATGGTTATCAAGCAAACGATTTTGGGGCTATTGTTGCAACCGCGGCTTTGGCTCACGATATTGGAAATCCGCCATTTGGGCATTCTGGCGAAAAATCTATAGGAGAGTTCTTTAAATCAGGACTCGGGAAGCAGTACAAAAATCAATTAACCGATAAAGAATATCAAGACTTATGTGATTTCGAAGGGAACGCCAACGGATTCAAGATTCTAACCCAAAGTAGAGCAGGTCGAGAGGGCGGGCTTCGTCTAAGCTATGCTACTCTAGGGGCATTTACTAAATACCCTAAAGAATCCTTACCCAAGAAACCAACAAAACACATTGCCGACAAAAAATACGGATTCTTTCAATCAGACAAAGCGGCATTTAAAGATGTAGCGAACGAACTAGGGCTTATAAAGCGAAGCGATAAAGATCTGAGTTATGCCCGGCACCCATTAGCTTATTTGGTCGAGGCGGCAGACGATATTTGTTATACTATTATTGATTTTGAAGACGGTATTAACCTTGGGCTTATTCAAGAGGAATATGCGCTAGAGTATCTTTCCAAGGTAATTCGTGATAATATCATCCCAGAAAATTATTACGCACTTGGGAATAAGGAAGATCGTATTGGGTATCTTCGAGCTTTGGCCATTGGAGCCCTAATAAATGACGCTGTCGATATTTTTATGAAAAATGAAGATGCTATTTTAAATAGTACTTTCGATTGTGCATTGCTGGATAAAAGCAAGTATGACGCACAAATAAAGGATATCATTAAAATAAGTGTCGAAAAAATTTACCAATCCGACGAGGTGGTCGATAAAGAAATTGCTGGCTATCAAATAATCAACAAATTGCTCATGGTATATACTGTTGCGGTAAATAACAGTTTTAATGGTACTGCATCAAACTACGACAAGCTTATCTTAAAACGCCTCCCAGAAACCATAAATTTTAGTGCTTCTAGTTTATACCAACGCTTGTTATCTGTTTGCCATTATGTGTCTTTGTTAAGTGACAGCAAAGCCATCCAGAATTTTAAAAAGATTGAAGGCGTTACATTCTAAAAAATGCGTAACCTCAAATAGTATTTCCTAATACAAGAATGCTCCTGTTATTTTAGAGGCATTCCTTTTTCTGTCAGGAAGCTTTAGCAAAGGTATTAGTCTTTGGCGCAGAGTATTACTTTTTGACTATTTTTAAGCAATAAGAAATTCAGCATTATGACATCGAAAGTTTTACTCTTGGCATTAGTTTTGGTATCATGTAATTTTGTACGGTCTAGTGAACGACCTTTTTTTAATGCAGAAAATGATTTGTTGATTGCTCAGTTTGATAGTAAACCAGATCCAGATGATATTCACGCTCAAGCAGCTTTAGGATCTATGTTATTGCACAAGGATTTAAGAGGGGTAAATTATTTTGTGGTAGCAGGAGCCACTGGCATTCAAGAAGGTGCATTTATAGATTCCAGTAAATTACTAAAATTAGCATTTGGTAATAAGTGGACCAATGCTCATAAAGATTGGAACGGAGCCGTTGCTCGCATTACAAAGAAAGTAGTTTATACATTAAAAAAAGGTGGAAAAGTTTGGGTGCAAGAAGCAGGACAATCGAACATTACTGCAGATTGGATTGCAGAAGTACTAAAAGTAATTCCAGAAGTACTTGTAAAATCTAACGTTATTGTAGTACAACATAGTAAATGGAATGAAGATCATACCACGGCGTCAGATTTAGACTATGTAAAACAAAAAACTAACTATTTTTCAATAGACGATGGTAATAAAGCCTATGGAGTTGAAAAGGGAAGTCGAGGGCCTCATCAAACACCAGAGTACAGAGCTAAAGACAGTAAATGGATAGCTTTAGCTAAAACATCACCTAATAAAAAAGCAAGAAAATTATGGACTGAAGCCGACAATGTTATTGCTAGAAAATTCCCAAACAAATTCCCTCATGAATGGTCTTATATTCGTTATGATGGAGTAGACTATTCAGATTGTGTCGAGAATTGGTGGATTTTTAATATTGGAGAAGTAGCTGATAATCATGCTGAATTTTGGAATAGATATGTTACGAATTAAACTGGACTAGCTTGAATATTTGCTAAAAAGCTGTTTTAAACTTTCAACATCTAGCCCTACTATGGTTTGTAATTCGTCAACCCTTCCGTGTTGTACAAACCCATCAGGAACCCCTAAAACTTTAACCGAATTTTTGTAGTCATGTGTTGCAGCAAATTCTAAAATTTCCGAACCAAAACCGCCTTTTACAGAATTGTCTTCAATGGTTACAATAAATTGATGTCTTTTGAAAACGGCGTGCAATGTAACCTCATCCAAAGGTTTTACAAAACGCATGTCATAGTGCGAAATTTCTAACCCTTCAATAGCTTCAGAAACATTTTTTGCGATAGGACCAATGCTTAAAACCGCAAGCTTTTTACCCTGCTTTAGTTGAACTCCTTTGCCAATGTCTAGTTTGATAAAAGGTTGTTTCCAATTTAAAGTCACGCCTCTTCCACGTGGATATCTTATGGCTATGGGGTGTTCTAAACCTAATTGCGCAGTATACATAATGTTGCGCAATTCTACTTCGTTTCGTGGCGCAAAAATAATCAGATTAGGGATGCAACGTAAAAAGGATATATCAAAAACTCCATGGTGTGTAGCTCCGTCTTGTCCCACCAACCCTGCACGATCTAGACAGAATACAACTGGTAGGTTTTGAAGAGCAACATCATGAATAACTTGATCGTAAGCGCGCTGTAAAAACGTAGAGTAGATGCTGCAAAACGGAATCAAACCTTGTGTTGCCATACCTGCAGCAAACGTAACCGCATGTTGTTCGGCAATGCCAACATCGAAAGCACGATCAGGAATTTCATCCATCATGTATTTTAAAGAACTTCCAGTAGGCATGGCGGGAGTAATCCCTATAATGTTTTTGTTGTTCTTTGCCAGTTCTACAAGTGTATGCCCAAATACATCTTGATATTTAGGTGGTTGCTCTTTATTGGGTTTTACAGCTAAATTACCTGTTTTGGCATCAAACTTTCCTGGGGCATGATATTTTACTTGATGGGTTTCGGCTTGTTTTAAGCCTTTGCCTTTGGTGGTAATGATGTGTAATAATTTAGGGCCTTCAACAGTTTTTAGACGCTCTAATTCAGAAATCACTTTACTTAAATCATGGCCGTTAATAGGCCCTGAATAATTAAAATTTAAGGCTTCAATGATGTTATTTCGTTTTTGAACACCTTTTTTAACGTTAGTTAAATATTGTTTTAATGCACCAACACTAGGATCTATGCCAATGGCATTGTCGTTCAAGATAACCAATAGGTTGGCATTGGTTACACCAGCGTGATTTAACCCTTCAAAGGCCATGCCACTGGCAATGGAGGCATCACCAATTACGGCAATATGCTGCCTGTTTTCGCCTTTTAGTTTTGAGGCAATCGACATGCCTAATGCTGCAGAAATGGAAGTGGAAGAATGTCCAACACCAAAGGTGTCATAGATGCTTTCGTCTCGTTTTGGAAATCCGCTAATACCACCTAATTGTCTATTAGTGTGAAAATTATCTCGTCGTTCTGTTAAAATTTTATGACCATAGGCTTGATGTCCAACATCCCATAACAATAAATCTTCTGGGGTGTTAAAAACATAATGTAGGGCAATGGTGAGTTCTACAACTCCCAAACTAGCTCCTAAATGGCCTTCTTTGGTGGCAACAATGTCAATAATAAACTTGCGTAACTCTTGGGCAAGTTGGGGAAGATCTTTTTTGTTTAAAAGACGGAGTTCTTTAGGAGAATTGATATTTGATAGTAGACTTTTTTGCACGAGACAAAAATACAAGAATGAAATCGTATTTTTGTTACCATGATAGAACCTTTTGATGATGCATATTTTATGAAAAAGGCCCTTCAAGAGGCAGAGGTGGCTTTTGAGCAAGGCGAAGTACCTGTAGGTGCAGTGGTAGTCGTTGATAATAAAGTGATTGCCAGAGGGCATAATCTTACCGAGACGCTTAACGATGTTACAGCACATGCCGAAATGCAAGCTATTACAGCAGCAGCGAATTTTTTAGGAGGAAAATATTTAAAGAATTGTACCCTTTATGTAACCCTAGAACCTTGCCAAATGTGTGCTGGAGCTTTATATTGGAGTCAAATTTCAAGGATTGTTTATGGTGCTAGAGATATGGAGCGCGGATTTACAACGTTAAATACAAAATTACATCCAAAAACAACTATAGAGGGCGGAATTATGGCAGAAGAAGCGTCCAGTTTAATGAAGCGTTTTTTTATTTTGAAACGTAACCTAAACTAGAAGTAAAAAGCTTTCAAAAACTTTTTTTATATTTATAGATAGTAATTCATATCCAAAGCCATCGTTTATGAGGTTCAATATGATAATAATAGTTTGTTTATGTGGTTTGATGTCTTGTTCAAACGACGATGATAACAATGTTCCAATAGTTCCAGATACTGAGTTTATTGATACACGAGACAACCAAGTTTATGAAATTATAACTATTGGTGACCAAACATGGTTTGCAGAAAACCTTAATTACGATTTTGGAGACGATACCAGTTCATGTTATGACGGTGAGACCGATAATTGTTTTATATATGGTAGACTCTATACAGGAGATGCTGCTCAAACCGCATGTCCAGAAGGTTGGCATTTACCATCTAAGGAAGAATGGGACCTTCTTATTGATTATTTAGGAGGTATTAATGCTGCCCATGTGTTTTTAAAACCTTTTGCCATGCAACAAGGAGAGCCTGTAGGCTTTAATTTATTAGCAGGTGGTTGGTATTTTGCAGGTTATAAAGACATTACTCTTAAAGGATATTACTATACGTCTACTGATGGTGGTCTGCCAAATTCATGGAAACAAGTACGTATTGAACCTAACGTTTTGGTTTCTACATCTGGAACAGTGAGTTCTGGAATTATGCAAAGTTGCAGATGCATTAAAGATTAGTTGTAGCCTAAAACTTTCTGTCTTTTTGACTTTCACGCATTTTATCTAAATTCTCCTTTGTGAGCATATACTCTTTAACATTCCTGTCTTTCCAACGGTAGTAAGAAAATAAAGGAAATACCACTAAAAATAAACCTGCAACACCAAACCCGATAAGCTTTTCTTGATAATCTACGTTTAATACAAAGCCCAGTATAATACTTGTTAAGGCGGCTATGGTAAGTGTAAGAATGATATATTTCATGGTACTATTTAGTAAAATTAATGAGTTGCTGCCTGTAGGCTGTAAGTAATTTTGATTTTGAAATATAACCAAAATACTTGCCGCCCTTTACAACGGGTAAATTCCATGCGCCACTGGTTTTAAATTTATTCATAATATCATTCATCGAATCTTCATCATAGTTTATAATACCATGATCGGCGTGCATGAGGCTAGAAGCTTTAACCTTGTCATACAAATCTGTATCAAACATCATGTGTCTCATATCATCTAAACGAATTACACCCAGAAACTCGTGGTCGTCGTTAACCACCGGAAAATGATTTCTCGATGATTTTGCTACCGCTTTAGTAAGGATGTCACCAAGTTTCATTTCTGGTGTTAAGATGACAAAATTATTTTCAATGACTTTATCAATATCCAAAACCATCAATACATTTTGATCTTTATCATGAGTCATCAGTTCACCGCGCTCAGCTAGTTTTAAAGTATAAATAGAATGTGATATATAGTATTTAGTTACTGCGAAGGATATGGCCGAAACAATCATGAGCGGAACAAAAAGCTCATAGCCACCAGTAATTTCGGCAATTAAGAAAATGGCGGTAAGGGGGGCATGTAGCACACCCGCCATTAAGCCAGTCATTCCAATAAGAGTGAAATTTGATTCTGAAACATGAAAATCCAATCCTAAATTATTAATTATTTTTGCAAAGGCGTTACCTATAGCACTTCCCATAACAAGCGTTGGAATAAATACCCCACCAACTCCACCCGCTCCAAATGTGGTGGTCATAGCGATGGCCTTAAATATGGCAATTCCTAGCAAAAGTGCAATAACAATCCAGATGTTTGATAAATCAATATCAAAAGGGGTGGTGCCAATTGCAGCCAAATGATCATCTTTTAAAAGGTTATTCATAATACCATACCCCTCACCATAAAGAGGCGGAATAACATAGAGCATGGTGCCAATAGCCAAGCCACCTATTAGTAGTCTTAATGCTCTGCTTTCAAACTGTTTGAAGAAATTAGTGATGGCAAAAAACACCTTTGAAAAATAGACTGAAGCAAATGCTGTGACCAAACCTAGTAGGGCATAAAAAGCAATATCATTAACTTCAAATTTATCAGTTAGTTCAAAACGTAATAATACGTCTGTTCCAGAAAACAAGTAAGAGGTAACTACTGCAGAAACCGATGCTAATAGTAATGGTACTAAAGAGGTAAAGGCAATATCCAAACTAAATATTTCTATGGCAAAAATAATGGCCGCAATGGGTGCTTTAAACATGGATGCCATAGCCCCTGCTGCGGCACAGCCTATTAAGAGCATTCTAGTTTTTACATTCATATGAAATAAACGTGCCGCATTAGAACCTAAAGCCGAACCAACGCTTACTGCTGGTCCTTGCAATCCTACCGATCCACCAAAACCAGCAGTTAACGGAGCGGTAATTAATGCTGCATAAATATTATATCTTGGAATAATTCCGTTTAGTTTTGATATGGCATATAAAGTTGTTGATATACCATGACCAATATGCTTTTTTAGCCAGGTTTGTTTTATAATATAAACCAGTAATAAGCCTATTATGGGAAGAATAAAGTAAAGGGTACTTTGATAATCATGAAAAATATAAAGACTAAAAAAATGTCTGATGTAGTACGTTAAGTTCTTAAGTACAACAGTTCCCATACCTGCAAGAAAACCAACAAGAATACTGAGTATATAAATAAACTGGCTTTCTGAAATATGCTTGTACTTCCAGATTAAAAATTTGCGTAATAGGCTTTTGGTACTAAAAGGCATGCTTAAAATTACTAAAAAATCCCGCCATGGCGGGATTAATTTTTATGATTTTAAATTAAGTTTTAAACTTAATTCTGAGAGTTGCTCGTCGTCTATTGGGGATGGAGCATCAATCATGACATCGCGTCCAGAATTGTTTTTTGGGAATGCAATAAAATCTCTAATAGTTTCTTGGCCGCCAAGTATTGCAACGAGTCTATCTAATCCGAAAGCCAGCCCACCATGCGGTGGGGCTCCATATTGAAAAGCATCCATTAGGAATCCAAATTGTATTTTGGCTTCTTCTTCAGTAAACCCAAGATAATCAAACATTAATGCTTGTGTTTCCTTATCATGAATCCTTATAGAACCGCCTCCAATTTCATTACCATTTAAAACTAAATCGTAGGCATTGGCTTTTACAGCGCCCGGGTTGGTTTTTAATAATTCTAATTGTCCAGGTTTTGGAGAGGTAAATGGGTGATGCATAGCGTGGTAACGTTCTGTTTCTTCATCCCATTCTAATAACGGGAAGTCCATAACCCATAATGGCGCAAATTCATTGGGTTTACGCAATCCTAGACGTTCCGCTAATTCCATACGAAGAGCACTTAATTGACCACGTACTTTATTTTTATCGCCAGAAAGCACACAAATTAAATCACCAGCCTTGGCTCCTGTAACTTCTGCCCATTTGGCTAAATCGTCTTGATTGTAAAATTTGTCTACAGACGACTTAAACGAACCATCATCATTACAACGACAATATACCATACCTAAAGCTCCTACCTGAGGACGTTTAACCCAAGAAATTAGTTTGTCAATTTCTTTTCTGGTAAAGCTATTAGCACCAGGAACCGCAATTCCAACCACTAATTCAGCATTATTAAAAACACCAAAATCCTTGTGCTGGGCAACCTTGTTTAATTCTCCAAACTCCATTCCAAAACGAATGTCTGGTTTGTCATTTCCGTACAGGCGCATGGCGTCATCATACTGTATTCTTGGGAATTTGTCGACTTCAACCCCATTAACTTCTTTTAATAAGTGGCGTGTTAGTCCCTCAAAAGCATTTAGTATATCTTCTTGCTCAATAAATGCCATTTCACAGTCTATTTGTGTGAATTCTGGCTGCCTATCGGCACGCAAGTCTTCATCTCTAAAACATTTTACAATTTGGAAGTACTTATCCATACCACCTACCATCAATAATTGTTTGAAGGTTTGAGGTGATTGTGGTAAGGCATAAAACTGTCCTTCGTTCATTCTTGAAGGTACCACAAAATCGCGTGCCCCTTCTGGAGTAGACTTGATTAAGTATGGGGTCTCAACTTCAATAAAACCATCGTTAGACAAATAGTTTCGTACTTCTTGAGTTACTCTATGCCTAAAGATTAAACTGTCTTTTACAGGATTACGACGAATATCTAAATAACGATATTTCATTCTTAAGTCTTCACCGCCATCTGTTTGGTCCTCAATAGTAAAAGGAGGTAGCTTGGCTTCGTTTAGAATGGTTAATTTAGATACAAGAATTTCAATATCACCAGTTGGTATATTAGGGTTTTTCGAAGCTCGTTCTATAACGGTTCCTTTAATCTGTATAACAAACTCACGTCCTAAGTTTTGCGCTTGTGCTATCAAATCTTTGGAGGTACGTTCTTCGTCAAACACTAGTTGCGTAATGCCGTATCGGTCGCGTAAATCTACCCAAACAATAAATCCTTTGTCTCTTGATTTCTGAACCCAACCGGCAAGGGTAACTTCTGTGTTGATATGTGCAGCTCTTAATTCGCCGCAATTATGGCTTCTAAACATTATCGTAAAATTGAGGTGCAAATTTACATAAGTTAGATGATTAAATGCGTATTTGAATATTGATTTTAAGCTTTAATTAATACGATAGAAACACAAGTCTAAGTGAAGGTCTTAAAAAAGAAAAAGCTTCAATAATTATATCGAAGCTTTTTCACTATTAATCGAGTTAGTCAGAAACAATTAATAAAAATACTAGTTCACACCAATGGCATCAATTTGTTCAGTTTTAGAGACTCTATTTTTAAAGAGACTCATTTTAAACTTTGTAACCAAATAAAACAGAATTGGAACCACAATTAATGTTAAGAATGTTGCGATGAAAAGACCGTAAATAACGGTCCATGCCAGAGGACCCCAGAAAATTACGTTATCACCACCCATATAAATATGAGGGTTGAACTCACTAAATAAAGTGAAGAAATTAATGTTTAACCCTGTAGCCAACGGTATTAATCCTAAAATAGTCGTAATGGCTGTTAATAATACTGGACGCAAACGAGCTTTACCGCCTCTAACAATGGCTTCAATTAAATCTGTTTGTTGCAGATATTGATCATCTTCTAAATCTTGTTCTACTTTTTTTCTGTCGATAAGAAGTTGTGTATAATCGAGAAGTACCACACCATTGTTTACTACAATACCAGCTAAAGAAATAATACCCATCATGGTCATCATAATAACAAAGGCACTTCCTGTTGCTACAATACCACCAAATACTCCAATTAAACTCAAGAAAATAGCTAACATGATGATACCAGGTTTTGAAACCGAGTTAAACTGAAATATTAAAATGAAGAATATTAAACCCAGACCTGTAAAGAAAGCTCCCATAAGGAATGCCATTTGCTTGTTTTGCTCTTCTATTTGACCTGTGAAATCTATTTTTACACCGTCAGGCTGTTCTGTAAAACCTTGCATCTCGTTTTGAATTTTGGAAACAATGGCTCCAGCATCTGTAAATCCAGGTGCAAGTGCCGAATACAAGGTTACCACTCGCTTAACATCTTTGTGTTTAATGGCGCTAAAACCAGAGGAGTTGTTTTGCCTAGCCACCGCCGATACCGGTATTTCTTTAATTTTACCAGTAGCCATATCTCTAAATGTAATCTTCTGATTAAATATAGCACTCGTATTATATCTATTTTCTTTATTAAACCTAACATAAATATCATAATCTTCCCCATCCTCTTTATATATGCCGGCTTTAGCTCCGAAAATGGCATTACGTAGCTGTTGTCCAACTTGACCGGAGGTGATACCTAATTCTCCTGCTTTTTTCCTGTCTACCAAAACCTGCATAGAAGGTTTAGCCTTATTGACATCAATTTTTAACTCATCGATACCTTGAATATTTTTAGTATTGATAAAGTCACGCATTTTTTCTGCCGTAGTGATGAGTTCCCCATAATCGCTCCCTTCAATTTCAATATTAATGGGGTAACCAGCAGGGGGGCCAACGGCGTCTTTTTCGACCGAAATAGCAACACCAGGGTAAATACCCTTGAGGTCCTCCTGAACTCTTTTGAGCAATACATTACTGTCTGCACCATCACGATATTTATATTCTCGCATGGTAGCCGTAATTTTTCCACGATGCGGCATTTCTGCCGCAGAGCCTCCATCTGTTTGAGGGTTTCCAGCACCTTCTCCTACTTGCGATACGGCACTCTCTGTTAAAAAGTTAAAATCGCCATGCATATAAGCTTCATCATTTATAATCTTATAGACACGCTCCTCAATGTCTTTGGTAATGGCATTCGTTTTTTGAATATCGGTACCTTCGGGGTATTCAATATAAACAATGATTTGGTTAGGGGTATTGTCTGGGAAGAACTCGACTTTAGTTCGCTGACTTCCTACGGAAGCTCCAAAGCCCATAAAGGCTACTATGAGTAATATAAAGGTTCCTACAGATATGAGAATGGGTTTCTTTCCACTTAGTGCAAAGCGCAATGACTTTTCGTAAACACGTTCCCATCGGGGTAAAACATGATTTTGAAAACCATTAGCCCATTTTCTCAAGAATAATCTATATAGCCATAGTAGACCTACGGTTACAATCATTAAAGTTCCTAGACCTCTATAACTTCCTCCCGCCACTAAAATTAGTAAACCAATACCACCAACAATAGCTGAAATTCTTATGATTTGTTTGAGCGGCATGTTTTTGTCTTCGATGGTCATAAACTGTGACACCATTACAGAGTTGAAGAAAATAGCAACAAACAAAGAAGATCCTAATACAACTGAAAGTGTAATTGGGAAATAAATCATGAATTGCCCCATTACTCCAGGCCATAATCCTAATGGGATAAAGGCTGCCACCGTAGTTGCAGTAGAAATGATTATAGGAAATGCAATCTCACCAATACCTTTTTTGGCGGCCTCAATTCGACTCATGCCTTCTTCGCTCATTAGGCGGTAAACATTCTCAACAACCACAATACCATTGTCGACCAACATACCTAATCCCATAATTAAACCAAATAGTATCATGGTATTCATGGTGTATCCCAAATAGTCTAAAATCATTAAAGACATGAACATAGACATTGGGATGGCAAACCCTACAAACAAGGCATTTTTAAACCCTAAAAAGAACATAAGTACGGTAACCACTAGTATAATACCAAAGATGATATTGTTTACTAAATCGTCTACCTGACCTATGGTTTTCGAGGATTGGTCGTTGGCAATCGTTACTTCCAAATCTGGAGGAAAAACATTTTCAACAGCTTTGTCTACAATAACCTGAATTTGTTCTGCTGCTGCCACCATGTTTTTACCAGCGCGCTTTTTTACATCAAGCATTACTACGGGATGTCCAAACTCTCTGGCAAACGTAGTTTTGTCTTCATCTTTAAATGTAACCGTAGCAATATCTCTTAAATAGATAGGGTTATTAAGTTCAGATTTCACGACAAAATTTTCAAGTTCTTTGGGATCTTCTATTTCTCCTAGAATACGAATGGTTCTGCGCTGCCCGCTTGTAATTAAATTACCAGCAGACATGGTCATGTTTTCTCTGCTTATGGTGTTAATAACATCATCAAAACTCACTTGGGCAGCCATCATTCTGTAAATATCTACAGCGACCTCTACTTCTTTTTCCTGAGCTCCTCTTATATCTACTTGCTTAATTTCTTGAAGGCTTTCAATCTCGTCTTCAAGATATTCGCCATACTCTTTAAGTTTGTCAACTGGGTAGTCACCAGAAATGTTAATATTGAGGATCGGGATTTCTTCAGACATGCTCAAATCGAACACATTAGGCTCAACTTTAGCGCCATTAAAAGTAGGCCAGTCCTCGCCAGCCGTTTCAGAATCTACTTCATCTTTTACCTTTTGCTTTGCAGCTTCAACCGTGATGTTTTCGTCAAATTCAACAATAACAATGCAATAATCTTCCTGAGATGTAGATGTAATTTCAACAACATTACTAACCGTTTTTAACTTGTCTTCAATGGGGTCGGTAATTAATTTCTCAATATCTTCGGCTGTGTTTCCTGGGTAAACAGAACTAATATAGATTTTGGTTTCTTTTATTTCTGGGAAGTTCTCTCTTGGCATGCTAAAATACGCTCCAGCTCCAAGAAAGAGTATCAAAGCAATCAACACATACATGGTTGTTTTGTTGTTAATTGCCCAAGAGGATAATGCAAACTCTTTATTTACTTTTTTCTTCTTTTTATCTTTAGTCATTGCTTGGGTAGTCTTTAAAGTTATTTGGCATTATCGATTACAAGAATTTTCACATCTTGTCCTTCCTTTACACTTCTTGCACCTTCGTTAATAATCTCTTCTCCATTTTCAATACCCGATAGTACTTCAATGTAATCGCCTTGCGTTTTGCCAGTTTCAATAATAACACGCTTTACTTTAGCTTTGTTCTCTACTTTATCAGTGATTGTATAAACATACTGTTGGCTGTAGGCGTTTTCAGAAATAATACTCTGAGGTATTAGAATGGCTTTGGGGTTTGAATAATCGTTAATCTTTAACCTAGCTGTTAGGTTAGGTTTTATTGATTTATCTGTATTTGGAATGCCAATTTCTACTTTAAATGTTCTGTTTGCAGGGTTTATAAAGTTTCCAGCTTGTCTTACCTTGGTGTCTATTTCTTTACCTAAAACGGGGAAATAAACTTTTACTTCTTTACCTTTTGTAATGTCTGTTACGTAACGCTCTGGAACGTCTGTTTCAATGTACATGTTGTCCAGGTTAACAATTCTAAAAAGTTGAGATTGCCCAGGAGATACAACACTTCCCTGTTCCGTAATAACATCGTCGATAGTTCCAGAAAACGGTGCTTTAACTTGCGTTTTAGCCACTTGCTGCTCTAACTGGTTAGTAGCTTGTAATTGCGCTTCATAGGTAGCTTTTGCTTGCAGGTACTGAATTTCGCTACCAATTTTTTGTTTCCAAAGGCGGTCTTGGCGTTCAAAGGTAGTTTTAGCCAGTTCTGTTTGAATTTTTAATTGAGATAGTTGTTGGCTTAAACCACCATCATCAATTTTGGCCAGCAATTGCCCTTTTCTAACGTTTTGGCCCTCTTTTACATAAACGTTGGTTAAAATACCAGAATATTCTGGGTGAATAACTAGGTTCTGTTTGGTACTAACACTTCCTTGAAGTTCTGTAAAGTGGTTGAAATTAGTCTCTTCAGCTTTAAAAGTAGTAATAAGAGGAACTTTAGCCTGAGGGTTGAGTTCTTTGATTTTCTTTTCTAATAACTTTAATTCTGCTGAAATCTCTTGAGCGGTTATATCTAATTCACTTTTCTTTTTTCTCATGAGTTCCAAATCATCTGAAGCTAGAATGTCTTCTACGGATTTTTTACTTTCAGAACCACAAGAACTTAAAAGAACAGTAGCAAATAATAAGGTGTATATCGTTTTCATTGTTTTGATTGTTTGATGATAAGTTATCTATTGATTGATGCGGTTTAATAAGGTTTCTAATGTTGCTTTTTTGGTGATTACATCTAGCATGGCCTGAAGAAATTCTTGCTGTGCCGTATATAATTGAATTTGTGCTTGCCGGAGGTCAAAACTAGAAGCAATACCTTCAAAGAATTTTGTTTGGTTTTTAGCTTCAATACGTTCTGCCAAGTCAAGGCTTTCTTTTTTATTGGAGTAATCTTCAATAGAATATTGATAGTCACTTTGCGCAGTGGCAATATCTAATCTAATGCGTTGCTCTGTTTCTATTAAATCGTCCTGTGCTTTCTCATAATTTATTTTGGCGCGCTGTGTGGCTGCACTACGACCACCTGAACTTAGAATGGGAATGCTCATGCCAACACCAAAAACAGCAAATCCAAAATAGTCTTGGTCTTTGTTAAGAAAGGTAAAATCATCACTAAAAGAATTATATCCCCCATTCAAAAAGGCGTTTAGCGATGGCATGGATTTACTTTTGGCAAGTTTTATTAAAAGTTCTTTTGATATTTTATCATTTTCTGCGATTTGGTAATCTATATTATCTTCGATGGAGTAGGGATCCGATATTAAACCCAAATCTACATTTCTGGCGGTTAAGGTCTCTAAATTGTCAAGTAATTGGGTTGGGTGGGTTATGTCTAACCCCATAGTCATATTAAGCATTTGAAGCGAAACGTCTTTAATACGTTTGCTTCTGTTTAGAGCACTTTCAATATCAGACAATGTGATTTTTATTTGCTCAACACTTTCTTCTTCATCTAAACCGTTTTCGAATATCTTAGTAATTTCATCAAGATTTTTTTGAAGTGTAGCTTTATTTTCTTCCAAAATAGCAACGGTTTCTTCGGCAAGAAGGACATTGCCATAAGCATTAATGGTTCCTTTTCTAACCTCTAAATCGGTTTTTTCTTTGGCGTTTTTAGAAATTTCTAGAAAAACTTTAGCCGATTGAAGCCCTACAATATAAGAACCATCAAATATGAGCTGGCTTAAAGTTGCAGCAGCAGTAAGATTTTGTTTTGCTCCAAAAATTACTGGAACAAGGGGAGAATCAGGGTCTTCAAAATCACTAGGAATTACATTCACCTGTTGTTTTAGGAAATTCTGGTAATCTATTTGCCCATTTAGTTGAGGTAGCCCTAAGGCGATGGTCTCCCATTTTTCTTTATAGGCGGCTTCCACATCTCTGGAGGCATTTTTAGCGTTTCTATTGTTTTCTATGGCATAGTCGATAGCTTCCTGCAATGTATAGCTTAGCTTAGTTTGTTCTTGTTCTTGCGAGAATATAACAGACGTGCATAGTAAACTAAATAGTATTAGTTTGATTTTCATTTTATGATTGATTTGATGTTATAAATTTATTTAGCGTTTCTAAGCCTTTAGCCGTACAAATACCTCTTAAATGATATTCTAAATAGTTGCTCATAAGCATATTCATTGAGAAAAGTTTATCGGGAAACAGGTCTTTATCTTTTATAGCCAGCATAATACTAAAGTATATTCTTGCTACAAACTCTACATTTATGGATTCCCTGAATAACTGCAGTTGGATACCTCTTTTAAGATTATCTATAACGCAAGTTTGCATAACCTTAAATTGTTTTTCTTTTAAGGAGTTGCATATTTTAGGATAGTATTTTTGCAGTTGATATTGAGGCGAGGACTTTTCGTCCTTTAAATGTTCCATAATGAATTGCTTAATACTGTAAATTTCTTCAATGGGATCCTTTTGTAAAGCACAAATTTGATTAATACCTTCCGAAATAGATTCAAAGAGGTACATAGTTGTGGCTTCCACCAACTTGGTTTTGTTAGCAAAATGTAAATAAATGGTCTTTTTTGAAATACCTAAGTTATTGGCAATATCGTCCATAGTTACGCTCTTGAAACCAAAGTTTAAGAACAGTTCGGAGGCGCCAATTAAAATTTTCTCTCTCATAATCGAGGGCAAATCTACACAAGGAAACTTTAAAAACCAAAAAAGTTTCCTAAGTTTTAATCTTTTGTTAACACTATGTAGCCTATCCCTTTTTAGGACACCTCTAAATTCGACAAAAAATTGTTATTAAGGTCAGATTTGGAGATTAAATTTATTTCATCTTCAAATCTGGGCATAAATTCTACAGGGGATTTATT
>NZ_SRWZ01000006.1 GCF_004804355.1 Cognatitamlana onchidii | reverse complement strand
GGCGCATTTTAAAAATAGTTTGATTTTAAAGCCGTTATAAAATTAAAAATCAAACTACTTTTAAAACGAAAAAATGAATAATTTTGGAAAAACTAACGGTTCTATTTAGGGGAAGTCGACAGTGGTTAAGCTACTAATTTAGCAAAAGTGGAACGAACCAGAGGAAAATCCGTAGGATTTTCCGAGTAGGCAAGAACCAAGCAATTATTTTTACATGGTGTTGTAGCACGTTTTTATTTATTCAATTGTTTTTTTGTTCTTTCTCTGATTAACAGAAAACTCATAATTATAATGATACTTATTCCAATTACTAATAATCCGTATTTAAATAATCCTGTTAAAAAAAATGTTGGAAATCCACCATAACGTCCTTTTTCCGATATTTGAACAAGTTCAGAAATTATGTTAGAGTTCTCTAACAAAAGGAAGCAGGCAATGCAGACTAAACTAATTAAATAAAGTCTTATAATTTTAAATTTTCTTTTATTCCGATTCAATGTCATCTTTAGTCCCAAATTGTCCATCAGAACCAGCTGACACAATTAAAAATCCATTTTCTTTAACAGAGTATTGATAAGGTCGATTCCATGAATCTTTTATCCATTCCTGTCTTATTGGGCTATTACCAATCAACTCGTTTAGGTCAGTTGGATATTTTCCAAATTTTTCATTCCACTTTTCCATTCTGTCACTCATTTCCGTTATTTCTTTTTTGGTTTTTTCTGGAAAAATCGAAGTCCTTTGGTAGCTAAAAAACAGAAATGCGCCTAAACTTCCAATAATCAAAACTGAAAGAACCATTATTGAACTCGGTTGTAGAAAATATTTTTGAATCGGTCTATTAATTCCGTCTTCTTTTTCTTTTTTACTAATCCGTTTTCGATGTTTATAATCTTCCCGAATTAGGCCAAATTCTGCTAAAGTCGAAAGTATTAATTCAATCATTTAGTTTGTTTTGGTAAATGTGCTACAACGGTTCCGGCTATGAGTAGTTGCGTGGGTTAGCACTTAACTTTGCAAGTATACACCAAATTGAAAATCCGCAAGGATTTTCAGAAGTAGGCGAGAACAAGCAATTACTTATAGCCATTGTTGTGTGTAGTGCTTTTATTCAGTTGCCAAGTCCATTTTTTGGTTCAGCAATTCCACGTTAAAATTAATCTTTGCGTTTAAAGCTCTAAACACTTTTAAAATTGTCTCAAATCTTGCATCGGTCAAATTATTCTCGATTTTGGAAATCTGCGCTTTTTTCACTCCGATTAATTCTCCAAGTTGCGATTGCGTCAGTTTTCTTTCCTTACGAGCCTTTTTGATTGCTTCTCCGATCAAATCAAGTCGCAATTCATTTTCATAGGCATCTCTTTCCTCTGTACCTTTTTTTCCAAGGTATTTGTCTTTTACTTCGTCAAATGTGTATGTTTTCATTACTTCTTGTTTTTCGATTCAAAATATTTGTTCATTAACTCGGTCGCTTTGTCAATTTCTTTTTTCGGTGTTTTCTGCGTTTTTTTAATAATTCCGTGTGTTGCTATTACAATAGTCACTTTATTGTCGGTTTTATCCCAAAATGCAAAAAGTCGGTATTGTTTTTTGTTGAACAAAGTCCGAAATTCCCAAATATCCGAAGTCAGTTTTTTAAAGAGCGTATTGTCTGTTTTTACTTTTGCCCTGTCAATATTGAAAAGTATTTTCTTTCGAGCCTTTTCATCAAGTTCATCCAAGAAGTCAAAAGCCTCCTTAAGAAATTCAACTTTAAATTTTTCCGTCATTCAGATATTTGTTTGTTACAAAGATAAAAGTTTCCTTTTTAGTAAACAAATTTTATTCCAAAGATGTTCGCTCGCATTACACACAACGGTTTTGTGTATGATTAGTGGCGTGTTCTACGCACTTAATTAAGCAAATAAAAACCGAATAGAAAATCCGCGAGGATTTTCGTAAGTAGGCTTGAACTAGCCATTAATTATACACGTTGTTGTGTGTAGGCTTTTATTTATTCAACTATACTTTTTCTTTTGTTCCACGCTTTTTGGTTCGTAGGACGTTTGATATTTTCCATTTTTGTCAGGCGAATATATTTTATATGGTTCTCTATTTTGGTTTTGTTCTTTTCTAATTTCGTGGAATAAATTCAAATCTCCGTTTAAAAAAGTCAGTCCGTATTTCAATAATTCATTATTAGCATTTTCCAAACTCGATTCGACTCCTTTTTTAGTCGGAAACTCATATTCCGATGCTTTTGATTTCGGCTCAACTATTTTCTTAAACCTCCAGAGTGCAATTGAATTCCAGTCATATTCTAAAACGTCTTCGCTGTCTCCTTCTCCGAAAATTATATTGTAACAATATGGGTAATCTGTCGGATAAGTTGTACTCGATATTTTTAAGTATTGGTTTTCCTTTCGGTAAATTATTATAGAAGAATGTTTTCCGATTTCAATTCGGTGTTTTATAAATCCGAACTTTTCAAAAGTCGGAATTACAATTTCCATAGCTTTTTCCGAGAATAACTTTTGTTCAGGTGAAGGCTTTTCGGTCTTTTCCGATTTAGCTTTTTTATTACCTTTTATAAAATCAAATATTCCCATTTTTCTTGTTTCACGGATTTTTCTTCAGCTTACACACAACGTGTTTGGCTATGGTTTCGTTGCGTGAAAATCCGCAAGGATTTTCCGCTGTAAACCGGAGATAGCAAATTTGCGAGGACTTTCCGATAGGAAAGTCAGAAGCAATGAACTATAGCCGGTGTTGTAAGGCGTTTTTATTTTGTTTTAGGTTCAATTCCATTCATTTTAGCAAACGCATAAGAATAACCAAAAACTTGGTCTAAATCAGCTTCTTCGGATGCGTATTGTTTATAAAATTCCAAGTGTTTAATGGTTTTTTCTAAACTTTCTTTAGTCCACTTAAAATCCATTTTGTATTTCATTTCAGTCCGCTCAATATTATTTTGAGAATTGAGATAATAAATAAATTGAAAAGGAACTTCTGATGTGCTAAAGTCATTTGCAATTTCTGTGTCAGAACTAAAAAACGTTTCGATTATTTTATTTTTCTCGTAATCGTATTTTATTATTGGTCCACCATAAAATCCCGAGCCAGCCCAATCCAATTGATGTTTCCAATTATAGAACCTTAATTCTTTAGTTCTTCCGTAATCATCTATGGTTTCCATTACAAATTCAGTTCCTATTGTATCCTTAATATTCCATTTTTCTAATTTCACAGAAGATGCGGTAAACCTTATTTTATGGAAAAGTATTTTCGGTTTGTTTTGAAGTCCGAAAGAAGTAAGGATAAGTATTCCAATTAAACTTAATGATATGAATTTGAATGTTTTGTTCATTTTTCAAATGACTTACAACGTTTATGTATATGGAAAGTTGCGTGTTTGTGTGCGAGGATTTTCCGAAGGAAAATCAGAAGCTAGCAAACAAAGCAACTCACATTGGTTAAGCACAAAATAGCAATTTTTTATATACTGTGTTGGCGCTAGTTTTTTATTTTATTTTTCATTTGTTTTTGATATAAAATCATTTGTGGTAAAAGGAAAATCAGCATAAAGAAACTTGCAGGGGGAATCTTTTCAATTCCTTTAGTTGCAGCAAAAAAACCTAAAATTCCAACTACCACAATAAGAATCATTGTGTTAATTCTTAATGCCCATTTTAAAATTCCTTTTTTAACCCAAATATCCCAACTATCAATAATTTCTTTGTCCTGAATTTCTTTTGAAAGGAAATTTATAAAGGACTGTGAATCGCTTTTTAAAATATTATTTGGGCGATTATTTCCGAGTGTTATTTCAACCTTGTCCGTAATTATTTTTCTTAAGATTTGTCCTTGGTCAATCACAAGGCATTTTATTTCATTAAGTTCAATGTCTGGGATTTTCGCATAGTCAAAAAGCAGTTTTTTTTGCCATTCAAAATGGAGTGTATCATTTTCAAAAGTCACATTTAGTCGTCCATAAGAGAAATAAAAGAGTATTCCAAATAGCCCAATTATTCCGAGAGCAGTAACCACTAATTGTAAAATTGAATTTTCAATTTGGCTTGGAAGCAACAAAACGGGTATAAACAAAATTACAAAGGTAAATAAGCTTATCACTACCCTGGTTTGTTTAAAAATCAATATGCTGAAATTCTTTGTCAATGTCGTTTTCTCAAATTAGCGCCAACGGCTTCGGCTATGAGTAGTTGCGTGATTTAGCACTTAACTTTGCAAGTACACACCAAGCTGAAAATCCGATAGGATTTTCAGAAGTAAGCGAGAACAAGCAATTACTTATAGCCATTGTTGTGCGTTCGTTTTTTATTTTTCTCCAACCCAAATTTTCCCTTTTGGTAAGAAATAAATCGTGTCTTTATTTCCATTTGGACTGTCAATTTCTTTATTCTTAAAATTCCCTTTTTTCAGTTTGTTCAAAAGTCTTCTGTCCGAATAACTGTCTTCTATTCTTTCGTACTGGTCAATTGGCCAAAGCAAATCACTTTCCCAATAAGGTTCTTCGTCAATATTAGGTTGCCATTTAAATTCAGAACTCAATTGATTAGTAAATGACGAGTCATTTGGCTTAAAATCGGCTTTTTCAAATATGTTTTCGTAATACTCAATCTTTTCGTCAATTGCACAAACGACTTGAGATTTAGAAATCCTTGGTTCATACAACCATATTTTTAAATAATACGGTTTGTTTAATTTCTCTAATTCAATTTTCCAACTATCATAGATTTTTTCAAGTCCGTTTAGGATATCCTTTTTGGCTTTTCCTTTCGGTTCAGGAATCAGACTGTCAGTCAAAGTCAGATTGTCCCAAGGGTCAACATAAACTTTGGTGTATTCGTATTTATGTTCATTCAAATGCTCAACATTTAAGTCCAAATATTCATTTATCCAATTCTGAATATTAGCAACCTTTCGTTTTAATCCTCTTATTTTCTTGTATTTCACGATTTTTCTTAAATGACGCACAACGGTCTCGGCTATGAGTAGTTGCGTGGGTTAGCACTTAACTTTGCAAGTACACACCAAACTGAAAATCCGCAAGGATTTTCAGAAGTAGGCGAGAGCAAGCAATTACTTATAGCCATTGTTGTGGTGTCGTTTTTATTCGTTATTTAAATCATCAAATTTAGCTTTCATTGTTGGGTTTCCGTGTGTTAATTTTTTTATAGTTAATCCTTCTGCTTTGTCATTAGCTAATCTTAAATTTCTATCCGATGACAATAAAGCATCTTTTGTTTTTTGTAGGTGACTTATTGTTTTGTCAATTTCTGCAATAGCGGTGTTAAATTTTCTATTGGCCAATTCATAATTCTTTGCAAAACCTGTTTTGAAGGCGTTAATCTTATCCTCAAAATTGGTTATGTCAATGTTTTGGTTTCTAATTTGAGCTAACTCCGCTTTATACTTCATTGAGTTTAAAGCTGCATTTCGTAAAAATGAAATGATTGGTAAAAAGAATTGAGGTCTAACTACATACATTTTAGGAAAGTGATATGAAACATCAACAATACCAGTATTATAAAATTCACTATCTGATTCTAGTAACGATACAAGAACTGCATATTCGCAATTTTTAGTTATTCTGTCTTTATCTAATTTAGCAAAAAAGTCTTCATTTTTCTTTTTGGTAGAGGTTGTTTCATTCTCGTTCTTCATTTCGAACATTATAGAAATTATTTCATTACCTGAAGCATCAGATTCTCTAAAGATAAAATCACCTTTTGTTCCTGAACTAGCGTCATTATCTTTCCCAAAAAATGCATTTGGAAATGCTGTTGTTCTAATCCTGTTAAATTCTGATTCACAATGTTGTTCTAAACTTTCGCCTACCATTTTAGTTGATAGCTTTTGTTTGAAGTCTTTCAGACGAGTAATTTCCTCATCTTTCATTTTTATGGTTTCGTCTTTTACAATAAGTTTATTATTGAACTGTTCTTTAATAGATTTTTCAAGGAGCTCCTTCTCAGTGTCCTTAATTCTAAGGTCATTAGCCAAATTATCTCTTTCTTTTTCAATTTGCTTGACAGCTTCAGATATTGCTAATTTTTTTTCAGTCTCAGCATTTTGAATTTTAGAATTGACTTTTGCTAATTCAGCATCTTTTTCTGCTAATTTCTCAATTAACTGACTTTTACTATTAGCTTTTAATAGAGAAATCTCTTTCTCTTTTTCTGCAAGTTCAGCTTGAAATGAGTTTTTTACATTCGCTTCAGCTAGTTTTATTGCATCATCCTTTTGCTTTTCTGCAATTGCTAACCTTGAATTAATTTCCTCTTCAAATTGGTGGTCTCGAACTTGTTTAAGTATATCTGCAAAACCTGCTTCATCAACTTTGAATGCTTTTTTACAATTTGGACAAATAATTTCGTTCATATTCTGTCTATTATTCTATAATTCCACTAGGTAACTTTTTAGTCATTTTTTTGCTGATTTGAGTTAAGAACTTCTTCATACTTGCTGGTGCAGCTCCATTAACATAGTATTCTTCAACATAGCCAAAACTGCTTTTTTCAGTAATTTTCAAACCGTCTTGTGAACCATAATTTTTTATGAATTTCCAGTCATCATCTTTTGAAGGGTTTACTTTGTCTGGGAACGCTAACAAAACATCTTTAACTAGTTCCAAATTCATAGCAGGACAAAAGCGGTATTGAAAAAGATTCTTTTCTAATGTGTGACTTATTCTCTCTTTGTCAAATTCCCAGTCACCTTTAGTATTTAACCACTTACCATAAGTAAATAGTTCTGAATGTTCTCTAAAAGCAAGTCTTGTTTGAATGCAACCCCATAAATTATAATCATAGTTGTTTTCATAACCGAAACAATAAAGCTCTGGTTTATAACTTGCTTTTCTTTGTTTATAGCACCATTGATGGCTGAACATTGAATCCCAAAGTACTTTTTCTCCATTATGATAAACTTTTCGGTTTCTCCAACCTTTAAGATTCTCCAATAATGGCTCAAGAGTTTCTATTTGGTCTTCAGTGACATTAACACGATAAATTGCTTTTTTATCTTCACCAATTTGTTGAAAAGTGCTGAATTTCATCGCTTCTTCAACTGCAAAGTCAAATGTTTGCGAAGTAGAATACTTAAACTCTACAGTAATTCCAAATTCAGGTATTGGTTGCTCAATTATTTCTATTTTAGGTTTAGAAGGCTTTTTAGTTCCTTTTAAATTTGTTCCACATTCTTGACAAAATTTAGAATTTGGCTCATTTTTGTACTTACAACTAGGACAAACTAATTCAGTTTGATTTGAACCACAATTTGGACAAAACTTAAAACTTTCTTGTATTTCAAAATCACATTTGTAACAATTTTTCATATTAGTTCGTCTGTTTGTTAAATGCACCACAACGTGTTTGTGTAAGGATAGTTGCGTGGTTAAGCCACTAATTTAGCAAAAGTGGAACGAACCAGAGGAAAATCCGAAGGATTTTCCGAATAGGCTAGAACCAAGCAATTATTTTTACACGTTGTTGCCTTTAGTTGTTTTATTTTTCACCAATACGGAAGGTATTCCGCGTTATCAATTTTTGTTTTTACACATTCAGAAAATCCTTTTCTAAATAGTCTATCATAAAGCTGACTATCAAAATCCTTAAAAGCTAATAATTTCCATACTTTATCTTTGTCGAATATTAAAATATCTTCTTTATATAGTCTAACTTCTAATATCTTTAAAATAGAATTAAAACTCACATTTTCTTTCCCATAATTTTTATAATTCCGTTCTAATGCAAGAGAGTCCAAATATGGAGTCATCTGCACTTTGTCAACTATATATTTTACTTTATAAAAGTAAGTTGAGTTGCATTTGTTTATAGGTTGAATTTTAAAGTCTCCGATGTCATCATATGTAATTGGAAATTTGTCTTTTTTTCTCAATTCATAAGTCTCTTGGAGTTTTTTTATTAATCCTTCTTCTCCATATTCCATAATATACTTTTCGGGAAGATTATTATATTCATATTCGAAGTCTTTTTCGTTTAAGGCAATATACTTGTTATTTACTTTTTCTTTTATTTCTATATAAGTGAGCTTAGGAGCACAATTAAAAAATGATAGAAATATTAATAATATCGATATAAGTTGGAGTTTATTAATCATTTTCAGATTTTGGCTTCTTGTTTTCCGCAATTAAAGGCAACGTGTTTGTATAAGGAAAGTTGCGTGTTTGTGTGCGAGGATTTTCCGAAGGAAAATCAGAAGCTAGGAAACGAGCAACTAACATTGGTTTAGCTAAAACTAGCAATTTTTTTTATACGGTGTTGTGCGTTCGTTTTTTATTTTTCCAATTTGTATATTCAGTCCAATCATTTAAATTATCAGTTTTTAATTCCTTTTCATTCCGTTCTCCAAATCCGTGTTTTGAGACTCTTGGATATTCTGCTTCTGAAATTATATCTCGAAAATCCTCATTAGCTTTTGTTATCAAAAAGTCAATTTTTGTCAAATCCGAATTTGCGATTTTTAGGACTGCTGCGGAAATTCTGTTTTTTCCATAATGAGAGTCACTCTGAATTTCATTCAGTTTGCTTTTTACTAAATCCGCATTTTCAGGAAATTCTCGGTTGATTAGAAATTCCAATTCCGCGTCGGTGATTTTAGCGACTGATTGCTCAACAACTTCCTTGTTTTTCTTTGTTCCAAATATTTTCTTTATCCAACTCAATTTGTATTATTAACTGTTTTTCTCAAATGACGCACAACGGTCTCGGCTATGAGTAGTTGCGTGGTTTAGCGATTAACTTAGCAAGTACACACCAAACTGAAAATCCGCTAGGATTTTCAGAAGTAGGCGAGAACAAGCAATTACTTATAGCCATTGTTGTGGTTAGTGTTTTTTAATTTATTTACTCAATTTTAATATTCTAAATGCTCCTTGAATTACCAAAACAAAAACGATTGTTCCGATAATCAAATCAGGTTTGCTTGAACTCAACCAATTTACCAAAAGTCCAGCTGTAATTACTCCTAAATTGATAATCACATCGTTTGAAGTGAAAATCATACTTGCTTTCATATGAGCCTCTTCCTTACTTTTTGACTTTTGTAAAATGTAAAGACAAATTCCGTTTGCAATAAGGGCGAAAATCGAAACGATAATCATTGTCGAAAAGTTGGGTAGTTTCTCATCTCCGAAAAATCTTCTTAAAACTTCTACAAATCCGATAATTGCAAGTGTTATTTGAAAATATCCAGCAAGTTTGGCAATCCGTTTTTTCTTTACTTCTGTTCCGCCAACCGCAAACAAGCTAATTCCGTAAACGAAACTGTCCGCAAGCATATCTAAACTGTCCGCAACCAATCCCATTGATTTTGAGATTATTCCTGTTGTCATTTCAATTATGAAAAACGCAAAATTTATGGCAAGTACAGACCATAGTAGCTTTTTTTGGTTTGCATTTTCATTAAATTCCGTTTGGTCGGTTTGTTCAGTCGAGATTTTCTTTCCGCCTAAATTCAGTTCGATAACTGATTTTTCAATTTGGTTAGTTTCTCCGCTGTGAAAAACGGTCAGTTTTCGGTTGGGAATGTCAAAGTCCAAATTCGCAATACTTGAAATTCCGTCCAATTTCATTCGGATTAGATTTTCCTCTGAAGGACAATCCATTTTGGTAATCTCAAATATTGTTTTATTCATTTAGTTTCTTGGTTTTTCGACATTAACCACAACGTCTCTGTATAAACTTTGTTGCGGTTTCGTTTAGCTAAAAGTAAGCAAATTATTACTGAATAGAAAGTCTGTGAGGACTTTCGAAAGTAAGCAATTAGCTAGCAATAAAATTTATACGTTGTTAGCAAACGTTTCATAATAATGCGTTTCTCGTAAGTTTAGTTTTATCCAAGTCAAGTTCTATTGAGAATGTATCAATTATTATTTTTTCAATTTCTTTTTTATTTATTGAGTTCTTATTCCTCCTAACTTTTGAATAATTCTCTCTTTTCATTTTTTCAGCTAATTCTCCAAATGTATTTATATTCAATTCTTTTCCAAACTTGTATAAAGTCCAAATTCCAATGATTGATGTTATGAATAAAATAGATGCTATTTTGTAGTTAATTATAAAGAACAAAAGAGAAACTAAAAGTAAATAAGTAAAAAATTTCAGGAAAATACTTTTAGGTTGAGTAATTTTTAGCTTAAAATCTAATTTTTCCTCTATTAGCTTAATTTTCAATAAACGTTCTTTTTTAGGGAAAATTTCAGATAATTTAGATTTTGGATTCAAGTTTTCAATTCCAAATTCTTTTTCAATTACACTTCTAAGTTTATAAAATGCCTGTTGAGAAGTACAATTTTCTTCACTTTCAAATACAATTTTTTCTTTAATAATATCAGTTAGTTCTCCAAAATTATTAATCTTTAGAATGTCAATTCCAGTTAATTGAACTTCGAAAGAATCTTCAAGTTTCATAACAACATCTTCTAAATCTCCTAAATCTATATTTTCAAGTTTGTATTTCACTCCTTAATGTTTGCTAACGGTTACGTATAAGAATAGTGCGTAGTTTGAATGCGAGGATTTTCCGAAGGAAAATCAGATGCAAGCAAACAAGCACTAACTTTTGCTTTAGGAATAAACTTACGCATTATTTTTATACTATGTTGTAAAACGTTTTTTAGTTTTTTAAATATGGATTGTTTATAGAATATTTTTTTACACCTTTCAAGTTCTCAAATGTTAGATTTATTGTGGTATCTAATTTTGCACGTTTGACGACTATAGAGTTGCTATTTTTAGTTTTTATTAGAGTGTCACCAACTTTGAGGTATTGATATAAAATTGGGTTTTGATAAACAAAATCCATTTGAGTTGTAATTCCATTTTTTTCAAGTACAATAATATCTCTACCTCCTTCTTTTTTATAAAACTTTTGGGTTATAATTCCATCATATGACTTGTTATAAGAAGTTTTTACTGCATTATTGAAAAAGTCCTCCTCCGAAATAGAGTGTTTATCAAAAAACCAAACTGTATTTATAAACCCAATTAGAATTAAAATAGGGAAAATCAATATTTTATATTTTTTCCAGAGTCTTTTCATAATGTTTTACAACGTTCTCGGCTATGATTAGTACGGGAATAAAAGTATGCTTTTGTTTCCGTTTAAGCGATTAGCCGAAGCTTTTTGTTTGTTTTTATTTTTTTATATCAAAAGCCAAATCCAAAAGATTTGGCGTTGTTAGCTGATATTCCAGCTTTATATCTTAAACGACTAAACCCGTATTAATTATAGCCAATGTTGTGTGTTCGTTTTTATTCAGTTTTATTTTCAATTGCAATCATTTCTTTTATTCATTATTTCTCTTTCGTTTAATGACTTTTCGATAAGTGCTTTTGATTTTCCTTTGCGATTGTACAATGCACTTCCAATAAGAAAATGATATTTTTTTGAATTTCGTTCTATGTAAAGAGTATCAGAACATTCGTTTTTAATTACTCGGTCATTTTCTTTAATAAAATCATATAAAAATGCAGGTTTATAATCATAATTCCGACTATTTTCGATTCTATATCTATTTTTTTTATTTGTCAGTAATAAATAAGTATTTCCTTTTTCTTCAAAAATATCAACAACACTTTCGTTAAAAGTTGTACTTAAAAATACATATTCAAACTCTCCTTTTTTTACAACGGTATAAATTCCAAATCCAATAAGAAATATAAACAGAAATATAACTGGAAGGTACTCTTTCAGAGTATACTTTTTTCCGTCATATTTTTTAATCATTCTTTTCAATTTCCTCTTCTGTTTATTTCTATGTTTTCAATTTGAAGTTCCTGTGCTTAAATGACACACAACGTTTTTGTATATGAAAAGTTGCGTTTTTTGAAACGTAATTTTTCATGCTATTTTATTTTTTATAAAAGTAACGAATTTTTCAACAGAGTAGGAGTACAGCAATTTTTTATATACGTTGTTGGCTAATGTTATTTATTGTTATTGACTAAGTTTTCAGTATTATTCAGAAAATGATTTAAAAAAGAATATTACACATACGAGCATTAGAATGATTGGTAAAGTCAAATACTTGACTGTTAGATGTGTATTATTTGAATTTAGATATTCAGACTTCCAAGATTTGTAGTGTTTAAACAATAAATAGGAGAAATAACCACTTGTTATACTCATTAATAAGTAAATATTGTTCAATCCATTAATTAATATAACAACTGCGATTAGACAAGAGAATATTATAAAAGGAATTAAAAAACTGTTGGTTGAAAAAGATTTATTTTCAATTTCTTGACAATTATTTTTAGTTTCTGATTGTTGTTTTTGAAATTCAGAATAATTTTCAAGTATGTGTTTAGCTGCTAAAATAGACTCACTGTCAAATAGTGAGGGATTATTCACTTTATATTCTAAATCACGCTTAGATTTATGTTTAAATTTTTCAATGTATTTGTTTTCTTTCATTTCCTCATAGTTGAAGTTTGATAAAATTTATTTTTTTCTCTTCTATATTAATTTTCTCTATCTAGCATTGATTGATCTGGATTGTAAAATGAATATTTAATTTTAATTCTATTAGTTTTGTCTCTAAGATTTCTCTTAATAGTCAAAATAGTATTTTGATTATACTGGCTGTCTTTTAAATATTCTGTGGTATAGTAAGTTATCCCGTTTACTTCATAAGTGTATTTAATAGTGTATCCTATAGTTGAAATGTGATTTCCGATAGAGGTTTGTGCCATACTTTCTTTAGGTTGAAAATAAATTACATTACAAGTTGTTCTTCCTTGTAATTCTTCAAGTTTGTTACCTCTACCATCAGGTTGAAAAAAGAAAATATATAGGAATATTAAAATTCCTAAAAGACCAATTAAAGTGCTTATTGCATTTTTTCTTAGACCAATAAAGTACCATTCTAATTTTTCTTTAATTGATTTATTCATTTTTGTTAGGGAACGTCTTTAATAATATTTGCCAACTTGTTTATATGGATGATTAAATTAATCATAATAACCCTATTTGGAGTGATAACGATGGTTTTTTATGCTTATTTAGTATCCATATCACGCTATCAAATATACTTATTTTGTTCATAGGAGAATAATTCTTACAACGCATCAAATGGGTTTTTTATGTCCTCAAGGTTTGATTCCGAAACATGTGTATAAATCATGGTCGTTTTTGGGCTATTATGGCCAAGGAGCTCTTGTATATAGCGCAAATCTGTGCCACTCTCTAGTAAATGAGTGGCAAAGCTGTGTCTTAAGGTGTGAAGGGTAGCGTATTTCTTAATCTTACTAGACTTAAGTGCTTTTTTAAATACTTGCCTTGCACTAACTTGCGTGTAAGGCTTTTCACCGCGGCCTTCAAACACATAAATTTTGGGCGTATATGCTTGAAAGTAACTATTTAATAAATCCATAATATTGTTAGATAGCAGTGTATATCTGTCTTTTCTGCCCTTACCTCCTTTTATGTGAATAAGCTTTCTATCATAATCTAAGTCTGTAAGTTTTAAGTTCAAAGCCTCTCCTATACGTAAACCTGCAGAATATATTAGACATAAAAGCGTTCTGTGCTTAAGGTTTCTTGGTGTGCTTAATAGTGTTCTTACTTCGGATTTACTTAAAACAATTGGGAGTTTTTTGTCCTTATCAGGGCGTTTAATATCCAAACTATCTATGGTAATGTCGCTAAATTCTATGTATTTTTTTATACCGCTAATACATTGATTTTGGTAGGAGACAGACTTGTTAGTTCTATAAATAAAGTCGTAATTAAACTGTTCAATACTTCTGGCAGTAATAGTACTTATTTGCTTAAGTATTAAATACCGTATAAAGAAACTTGTTACTTCTAAATAAGTGTTCACAGTATTTGGGCTTAAACGCTTTTGTTGAAGCCATTTTTTATACTTTAAAAGAGTTGTTTTGGCTTCTTTATTCAAGGAAGGCAACTCTAATGGTCTAAGTACTTTTGTTCTATTTACTGCTTTCTGGGCTTGTTTTGTGACTCTAAAAGCTTTATAATTAACATACCATTGTTTTTCTCTAAAGGATGTAAAGAGTTCATGTATGCGTTTTTTAGTATAATATGTACAAAATACGCCATAAGTATTACTCCACTTTACACCGGGCATGGCACGCACATAATTTGTTAGCCTATTATTGTCCTCAAACTCTATAGCTATGTAGGTTTTATTATTATGAGAAAGCGGTTTTAATGTTATGGTAGGTCGAGCAGGCATTCCGTTTTTTATATAAAAGTAAGAAATTATTTATACACATGAAAGATTATTTGGAGTTCGCCTTTGCATTAGCGATTGTAGTGGTTAGCTTTTGGCGAGCTGTGCTTTGAGCCAAAACTAGTAACGAAAAGCGCGACCTTTATTTTGAACAGCCTTCAAAATAAAGGGAATGCCCAGATAAATAGGTTTAGAATACTTAGATACGCACAATAAAAAAGCCTCATATATTACTATGAGGCTTTTACCTTGTATTATAAATTGGCGTTTAGGCCATAATATGAAGTTCTGTAAACTCTTTAGAAATGGTTAAAGTGTTATCTCCATTAAGTTTAAGGTCTGCAAAGGCAATCTCTTCATTGTCAATTTCAATTTTTGAAATCTTAAATGGTAAGCCGTGTAAGTTTAGTTTAAACGTTTTGTAGGTGGTTATAAACTTACCAGACTTGTGCTGCTGAATAACAAGCTCCTTCTTTTTACCATTTAATTTAAAGGTTCTTAAGCTATAGCGCCCTTTAATATAGTCGTAACCATCGGTAGCATCTTCATAAACTTCAGAAGTTTCTTTACCGTGTTTGTAATACACATCGAGTGTTAACTGGTCAATGGTTTTTTCACCTACATACTGCTGTATAGGGTATTTAGGAATTATAGCACCCTCTTTTACAAATATTGGCATACTATCTAAATCGGCATCAACCCAGTCTTCAACACCACCTTCAACCAACTCATCTGTCCAGAAATTGTACCATTTACCAATTGGGAAATACATACGTCTGCCCTTTTGGTTTGGTCCTGTAATAGGACAAGCTAGTATTTTCTCACCAAAAATAAACTCGTCATTTCTATAATGGGTCTGTGGGTCTTCTTGATCATATAATACTAATGATTTTAAGATAGGAACACCTTCTTCTGCGTACCTCCAAAAAGCGGTATATAAGTACGGTAACAATTGGTATCGTATTTCAATAAATTTTCTAACCACGTCGGTAATGGTTGTTCCAAAAGCCCAAGGTTCTTGGTCTCCATGATCTCCAGAGGAGTGTGTTCTGCAAAATGGATGGAAAATACCTAATTGTATCCAACGGGCATATAGCTCGCCATTGGGTTGTTCTGCAAATCCACCAATATCCGATCCTATAAACGAGAAGCCAGACATACACATGCGCTGTGCTTGTAAATTGGCAATCGTTAAATGATCCCAAGTAGCAATATTATCGCCTGTCCAACTAGAGGTGTAACGTTGCGTACCAGAATAAGCGGCTCTGGTAATTACAAACGGACGTTTAGGATAAGAAAATTTCTTTAAACCTTGGTAAGTGGCCCGTGCCATTTGCATACCATACACATTATGGGCTTTTCGGTGGCTACAAGGGTTACCATCGTAATCATGTCTTACGTCATTCGGGAATGTTTTTCCTGGAACGTCCATAACCGCAGGTTCGTTCATATCGTTCCATACACCTTTTACACCAATATCTTCAATAAGTTCTTGGAATAGGTTAGACCACCATTCTCTTACTTCTGGGTTGGTAAAATCGGGGAAGTAACATTCTCCTGGCCATACTTTACCTTTCATATAAGGGCCATCGGCACGTTTACAGAAATAGTCTTTATCTAGACCTTCTTTAAACACCGAATAATCCATGTCTATTTTTATACCCGGGTCTATAATTACAATGGTTTTAAAGCCATCGTCTGCCAATTCTTTAACCATACGTTTAGGGTCTGGGAAATATTCTTTACTCCAAGTAAAGCATCTAAACCCTTCCATGTAATCGATATCTAAATAAATGGCATCACAAGGAATTTGTAATTCTCTAAATTTAGAGGTGATTTCTTTTACGTTCGACTCTGGATAATAACTCCATTTACATTGGTGGTATCCCAAGGCCCAAAGTGCGGGCATTTCGTGCGGCTTTCCTGTTAAATCTGTGTAGTTGGCAACCACTTCAGACATGTCTGGACCGTAAATAAAGTAATAGTTCATTTCGCCACCATGTGCCCAAAAACTAGTTATGTTTCGGCGTTCGTGGCAAAAATCGAAATAAGATCTAAACGTATTATCAAAAAATATTCCGTAAGATTTTTTATTGTGTAACCCCGTGTAAAACGGAATAGTTTTATAAATAGGATCGGTGTCTCTACCATAGGCATAAGAATCGGTTACCCAATTCTCAAAACGTTTCCCTTTTAAGTTATTATCTACAGGTTTATCTCCTAAACCATAATAGCTTTCTCCAGGTTGAGCGGTTTTAGACATTTTTACAACATCGCCTCCAAACTCATAACTTTCTTCCCAGTGAAAACCAAGCTCGTCTTCACAGATAAGGCTTTTATCTTTTGCATCGAAAATAGATGCTCTTAAATCTAATTTTGAAATGTGGCAGATTAACTTCGCGGTTGTAATAATATACTTGTCATCATCTTCAGCAACGTCTAAATGGTTATACCCTCTACTAGCATATTTGGTAATAGCATACGAAAAATCGTTTTCAAAAATACCTGTGGTAGTAAACCTGAAACGCAGAATACTGTCTCTTCTAACAGTAACTTGTAAAATCACACCATTTTCGGCTGTAAATGAGAGAACGTTTAGGTTTTTTTCATAGGAAACAATTTTTGATGGAAATAAGTTTCCTTTATATTCTAATTCAGTATTTAATATCATAAAATTATGCGTGAATAATAAGTCACGAAAATACTAAAATTCATAAATTTGAATGACTTCTTTTTATTAAAAAAATCCTTAAAAAATTGCATAAAGCTCAATAAATGAGGGTATTAATTATAAAATAGACAAAGTAGAAAAGAACACTGGCTTTTTATTTTGTAAGATATTTAAAAAACACACTGTTATTTTGATTACTAAGTGTGCTTTGTTGGTTGTGTACAGTTTAGAGAAACATCTAGGTAAAAAGTAGAAATTATAGATTTTTTATGAAGATAAAACACCTTTTTAAACGCTTAACTCAAAGATTTAAAAAGGTGTTTTGGTAAGACAAGTTATTTTAACTTATGCAAATTTAAAAATGGTAACGGCCAAGGGAGGGAGGGTTATTTCTGCTGAATAATCCTTACCATTCCAAGGTACTTTTTTTATAGTGGTTTGTTTTTTGTTTTCAATACCACTGCCTCCAAAAACTTTGGCGTCGCTATTAAAAATTTCAACTAGTTTTCCTTTGGAAGGCAATCCTATTTTATAGCTTTTTCTTACCGAAGGTGTTAAGTTACAAACTACAGCCACGTTTTCTTCTTCCTTATAGCCTTTTCTAATGTATGAAATAACACAATTTTCATGATCGTCGTAGCTTATCCATTCAAACCCTTCGCTACTAAACCCTTTTTCATACAATGCTGGGGTACTTTTATAAATGGCGTTAAGAGCTTTATAGTAGTTTTGCATGTCTTGATGGGGCTTAAACTCTAGTAAATTCCAATCTAAGCTTTCTTGGAAATTCCACTCATTGTATTGTCCAAATTCACCTCCCATAAACAAAAGTTTGGTACCTGGGTGGGTAAACATATAACCGTATAACAAACGTAAATTAGCAAAGCGCTGCCACTCGTCACCCGGCATTCTACCTAAAATAGAGTTTTTGCCATAAACCACCTCGTCGTGCGACAAGGGTAGCATGAAGTTTTCGGTAAAGGCATAGGCTAAGCTAAAGGTAATATCGTTTTGATGATATTTCCTGTAAACAGGGTCTTTGCCAAAGTACTCTAGGGTGTCGTGCATCCAGCCCATCATCCATTTCATGCCAAAACCTAAACCACCAACAAAAGTTGGTTTCGATACCATAGGGAATGCCGTCGACTCTTCTGCAATGGTTTGTACATCTGGAAAAGATGCATAAATCTCTTCATTGAGTTCCTTAAGGAAACTTATAACGGCTAGATTTTCTCGTCCGCCATATATGTTAGGTTCCCATTCCCCATCTTCTCTGGAGTAATCTAAAAACAGCATAGAGGCTACGGCATCGACACGCAGGCCATCGGCATGGTATTGATCCATCCAAAAAACAGCATTGCTAATTAAAAATGAGCGTACTTCATTGCGTTCGTAGTTAAAAATTAAGCTTTTCCAATCTTGATGATACCCTTTACGTCTATCTGGGTGTTCATATAGGTGCGAGCCATCAAAAAACCCAAGGCCATGTGCATCCTCGGGGAAATGCGATGGTACCCAGTCTAGTATAATACCAATGCCGTTTTGGTGTAGTTTATCAACCAAGTATTTAAACTCTTCTGGATAGCCAAATCTAGAGGTTGGTGCAAAGTACCCGGTTAATTGGTAGCCCCAGGAAGGGTCGTAAGGATATTCCATAATTGGCATAAGCTCGACATGGGTAAAATTCATGTCTTTTACATAATTAACCAAATCATCGGCTAACTCGTAATACGATAAAAAACGGTCTTCTTCAAGATGGCGTTTCCATGATCCAAGATGTACTTCGTATACCGAGAATGGGGCATCAATGGCATTGTTTTTCTTACGAGTTTTCATCCACTGTTTGTCCTTCCACCTGTAGTCGTCATCCCAAACGATAGATGCTGTATTTGGTGGATGCTCATAGCGCCTTGCGTACGGGTCGGCCTTTTCTGTTTTTATATCGTTGTTATGGCTTTGAATTTTGTATTTGTAAGCCGCGCCTTTTTCTACAAGGGGGATGAAGCCTTCCCAAATCCCACTAGAATCCCAGCGTACGTTAAGTTGATGCTCGCCTTCTAGCCAATAATTAAAGTCGCCAATTACAGAAACTTGCTTTGCGGTAGGTGCCCAAACGGCAAAATAGACACCATCTATCCCATCAACGGTAACCAAGTGAGAACCAAACTTTTCGTAAAGCCTAAAATGTTTTCCTGCTTTAAAAAGATTGATGTCAAATTCTGTAAATAGACTATACGGTTTTACCTGTGCCATAAATTAATGATTTATAATGTTAGATATGCCCTTTAAGGGGATAACGGCCCATTGTGGGCGAGAATTGAGCTCGTAGCCCAGTTCGTAAACTGCTTTTTCTAACAAGCAGTATTTTAATATAAAAATGCGCTCTTGGTTGTACCCAAGGTTTAAATTGGCATTTTGTGTTTCTGTAACATAAGTACCCAAAAACAAACCTGTTATGTAGCGGTATAAAATCTCGGAAGCATCAAACAGGGCTTCTTGAGGCGCTTTATAATGTTGCATATTATTAAAAACGTTGGCGTAAATAGCGTAATGGAACGATCTAAATAAGCCAGCAACGTCCTTTAAAGGTGGTTGTTTTACTTTTCTGTCTCTTATGGTACTTTCGGGTTCGCCTTCAAAATCTAGAATAAAGAAATCATGGTTTTTTACTAAAACTTGCCCTAAGTGGTAATCGCCATGAACTCTTATGCGTTCGCCTTTTAATTTTGTCCAATCAAAATTAACAAACTGTTTTCTTATGTGGTTCTTTTTGTCTAAAAACTCATGCGCTAAATTAAGGGCTAAGCCTTTTAATTTATGCATGTTATTCTCAACAATATTAAGCCTGTTTTGAAATTGATACAGCATTTTGTTTTTAAGCCATACCGTATAATCATCGTTATAATGAGCAGGTGTAAAGGCGGTTTCTTCAAATTCTGAACCTAAGGCAATATGCATTTCGGCCGTTCGTTTAGCCAATGTTTGTACTTGAGAAAATATATGCAATCCTGCCCAATCTATTATTTGAGGCGGAATGTCGTTAATGGATAATCTTTGATATAGGTTTGTATTAGGAAGGCTACCAATAGTAATATTTTTATACTCTAAATTGGAAAACACCTTGTGTAGCTCCCTAAGCATATAATCCCAAGCATCGCCTTGATTGGGAATCATTTCTTGCATAAGGCCAATGGTAATATTGATGTTTTCAGCATCAACAATATTGATACTTCCTAAATAAGAAGGTGTGTTTTTAAAGGCCTTTTTTTCCGACAAAAACCGACTCATCTCGTAGTCGGGATTTTTATCGGCAAAAATTCTTCTAAAAAATTTTAAAACATATTTTTCGTTGTAAACCAACGATGTATTGCTTTGCTCTAACCCCATAAATCTGGAAGACTCGTAGGTTATATTATTAAAGAGATGACTTTTGTGATATTGTACACGAGTGGTATCATTGGGTATGGCCGTGGCGATACGCTCAAATACTACCTTTCTAAACGCTTCTAAATTTATAGCGTCAATTATAAACCCATTTTGCCCATTAATATTAATGGGTAAAATGCGGTCGTTTTGGGCAAAAGTTTCGTCGGTTACAAAGGCGATAGGTAAAAAATAGTGCTGATAAAAGGCTTCAACAAAATTAACTTCTAATATTAAGCCATAATATACTTCACCATGTTGCTGGATTTTAAAATATTCAGCCAGTTCAATATATTTTAAGCGGCTAGCTTTACCTCCGTACCAGCGCTGTTTAACTATATAATCTTCTAAAACATCGGATAGAAAGATGGTTACAAAATCGGTATGATCTAGTAACTCCTCCCAGGTCTTTTCGGAAGTGAAAAGGGGTGTTATCGATGTTGTCGAGGATTGGTTTGACATGCTATTTATTGATGTTAAATATATGGAATGGCATAGTAGGGTGTAATTCTACATAACACCATTCGTTGTTCCAGTTATAACGACTGTCTGTTATTAAATCGTGCATTTCAAGGTTATGGCCATGTGGCACCCCAATATCTTGCAATGGTACCTGAATCGTTCCTTGCTGTGAGTTATGAGCATCAAGACTAATTATGACTAATATTTGATTTGTTTTATCGTCATTCCATTTATAAAAAGCCAGCAAGTTATCATTTTCTATATGACAGAACTTAATGTTATTGGTTTGCTGAAGCGCCGGATTATGATGTCTTATATAATTGATTTTGGCTATAATGGTAATGAGCTTATTTTTTATATCCCAGTCGTAATGCGTAATCTGGAACTTCTCTGAATTTAAGTACTCTTCTTTTCCAAGTAATGAGTCTGAAAGCATATACTCGAATACGGGTCCGTATATACCAATACAAGAGCTTAGTGTTGCCGCCAGCGCATAGCGTTGAATATGTTTTGATTCGTTGGCGCCTTGTAAATGGTACGGGTTAATGTCTGGCGTATTGGGCCAGAAATTAGGCTGCATATATTGTTTAAGTTCAGATTTTGTTAGCTCTTCGACGTACTCAATAAGCTCGTGCTTACTTTCTCGCCATGTAAAATAAGTGTAGGATTGTGTGTACCCTTGTTTTGCTAATTGCTGCATCACTTTAGGCGCGGTAAAAGCTTCTGCTAAAAAAATAATATCAGGATGTTTGGCTTTCACTTGTGTTATAATCCAGTTCCAGAAATAAAAAGGTTTGGTATGCGGGTTATCTACTCTAAAAATTTTGATACCGCAATCAATCCAATGCATTAAAATGTCTAAGCATTCATTCCAAAGACTTTTATAATCGTTGCTTTCCCAATAAATGGGTAGAATATCTTGGTATTTTTTGGGCGGATTTTCGGCGTATTGTACCGTGCCATCTGGTCGCCATTTAAACCAAGAAGGGTGTTCTTTAACCCAAGGGTGGTCTGGTGCTGCCTGCAGGGCATAATCCATAGCAATCTCAATATCGTTGTCTTTGGCACATTGAATTAAGGATTTAAAATCTTCCAAAGAACCTAACTGCGGGTGGATGTCTTTGTGTCCTCCATATTGTGAGCCAATACCCCATGTAGAACCAACATCGCCCTCTTTGGCATCGGTAGTGTTGTTTTTTCCCTTGCGGTTTACTTCGCCGATTGGATGAACAGGAGGTAGGTAAACCACATCAAACCCCATGCTTTTTACTCTTGGCAGAAGGCGTTCACAATCTTTAAAAGTACCATGAACCCCTGGGGTTTCTGAAGCAGACCTTGGGAAAAATTCATACCAAGTACTAAATCGAGCTTTTTTTCTATCTACATAAACCTTAAAGGTTTGAGACTCATTAGCCAGTATCCTTAAGGGGTGGGCATAGAAAATATTATAAATACGTTCTTTAGTAGCTTCATTAATGGCTTCGCCGTAATAATCTTCGTTTTTAAAAAGCTTATGAAGGTGTTCTAAATAAGTCTTGTCTTCGGCGTTTACTTTATCGAGAATTGCCTCAATATATTCGGCACCTTCAAGTAATTCTGAAACCACATGCTGCCCGTCATTTATTTTTCTAATTAGCCCATAGCGCCAATTAAGGGCATAATCAACCCAAGCTTGTACCTTATAAGCGTAAAAACCTTGTTTGCTAACCGTAAAGCTTCCTTGCCATTCATCGTTAGAGCTTAAGCCTAATCTGGTTTCATTCCACGAGGTGTCGCTTTCATGTTTAAAAAGAACAGAGGCCCCAAGTACATCATGGCCATCCGCCAGAATATGAGCATCTATATTAACAATTTCATTAACAACTCGTTTGATATAAAAGTCGCCACAATTAACGCTAGGCGAGACATAATCGATTACAACTCTTCTTTGGTCTTGCATTTTTGTTGATTATATAAGAAAAATAAAAATTTTAGATTTTTTTAAATGATAGTACCTTTAGGGATGGTAGCACCGTTTTTAACAACAACAATACCATCTCTAATGCAATAGGTGTCTGTTTCCGAATCTTCTAAGTGTGGTCCGCCTTTTATTCTAACATCATCACCAATACGACAATTTTTATCGAGAATACAGTTTTTTATGAAACAGCGTTCACCAATACCCATTAAGTTTTCAATTTTTTTGGTTTCAATCTCTTCAAGCGATTCATAATAGTCGGCACCCATCATGTAGGTATTAATAACAGTGGATTCTTTACCAATTCTTGAGCGAATACCAATAACCGACTTTTCAATTTTTGCAGCGCTTATTATGCACCCCTCGGAAACAACAGCTTTATCTAAAACGGTTCCTGCAATTTTTGTGGTGGGTAACATTCTTGCATGTGTGTAAATTCGCTTTTCTCTGTTGTATAAATCAAATTTAGGAATATCATCGGTTAATCCTAAATTAGCTTCAAAAAATGAATCGATAGTTCCTATATCTGTCCAATAACCTTCATATTGGTAGCTTAGTGTTTTGTGTGAATCAATGGACTGCGGGATGATTTCTTTACCAAAGTCAATGGTGTCTGGGTTTTTCATCAATTCTACTAACAGGTCTCTGTTAAATACGTAAATGCCCATTGATGCTAAGTAGTTACGCCCTTGTGCTTTCATATCATCACTCACCTCCGATGTCCAATCTGGTAATAAACTGGCGTCTGGTTTTTCTATAAAAGAGGTAATAATATTGTCATCATCGGCTTTTAATATACCAAAGCCCGTAGCATCTTTAGCATTTACAGGAATAGTGGCAATAGAAATTTTAGCGCCGCTGGCTTCATGAGCTTCAATCATTTTATCGTAATCCATTTGATATAACTGATCTCCAGATAAAATCAAAGCATATTCAAAATCATGTTGTAAAAAATGATGCATGCTTTGTCTTACAGCGTCTGCTGTTCCTTGAAACCAAGTTTTGCTCTCTGGAGTTTGTTCTGCAGCTAATACATCAACAAAAGCACTACTAAAAAAACTAAAGTGATACGTGTTTTTAATATGCTTGTTTAAACCTGCGGAATTAAATTGTGTTAATACAAAAATACGCTTAATGTCTGCATTAATACAGTTTGAAATTGGGATGTCAACTAATCTGTATTTTCCAGCTATGGATACGGCTGGTTTTGAACGTCGATCAGTTAACGGATATAGTCTTGAACCTTGACCACCTCCCAATATTATGGATAAAACTTTATTGTTAATCATATCATTTAGTTTTTAGTTAGTTTTGTTATATAAGTGTTTTGTATAAGGCTTCTACCTGTTTAGCAATCGCTACCCAGTCAAAATAATCTTCAACACGTTTTCTGCCGTTTTTGGCCATCGTTTCTCGCAATGCTTTATCACCGATTACTTTATTTACCCCATCAGCTAAATCTCGAGAGAATTTATCTGGGTCTACCGGCTCAAAAGGAGCTTCTGTTTGTTGCTCTAGCGGAATTAAGATACCTGTTTCTTCATGAACAACCACTTCTTTAATACCTCCAACGGCACTTGCCACAACGGCTGTGTTACATGCCATGGCTTCGATGTTTATAATTCCGAACGGCTCGTATATGGAAGGACAACAAAATACTGCCGCGTGCGAGTATAATTGAATAATTTCTTCTTTGGTTACCATTTTGTCAATCCAAATAACATTATGCCGTGTTTTTTTAACAGCGTCTACACTGTCTTTCATTTCTTTGGCAATTTCTGGGGTGTCTGGGGCACCTGCACAAAGTACTATCTGCGTGTCAGGATCTATATATTTTATAGCATTAACCAAATGAATAATTCCTTTTTGTCTTGTTATTCTACCCACAAAAAGCACATAAGGTTTTGTTTTATCAATACCATAAGTATCTAACGTAGCAGTTTCTGAAGTGGTAACGTATTGCTGAAGATTAATGCCATTGTAAATTACATGAACTTTGTTTTCGTCGACGTTAAAATGCTTTATCACATCTTCTTTGGTTTCTTCTGAAACAGCAATTAAAGCATCGGCCATTTCAATGGCTGTTTTTTCTACCCATGAGGAGGCATCGTAACCACGACCTAATTGTTCTCTTTTCCAAGGTCTTAAAGGTTCTAGGGAATGGGTTGTAATAACTAGTGGGGTGCCATAACAAAGTTTCGATACAATACCTGCAAAATGGGCGTACCAAGTATGACAATGCACAATATCGGCATCAATAGCATCGGCATTCATATGTAAACAGGTGCTAAGTGTTTTAAACACCGATTTTAACTTATCGTCTGCACTATCAAAAACAGCATTGTCAAAAGGAAACCCTTTTACCGCGAGATTTGATGATTTTTCATCTTGATCTCCAAAGCACCTCACCTCCATATCCATGAGTTTAGCGAGTTCTCCCGCAAGGTATTCAACATGTACGCCGGCACCACCATAAACATATGGTGGAAATTCTCTAGTGTAAAAAAGTGCTTTCATATGGTATATTATCTTAAAATCTTGTCAAAAGAAAGAAATCATGTGAATTTTCCATCTATGACATGGTGTTTATTTGAAAAAATTGTCAATTCAATTTTGTGTAGGGTATTTGGTTGAAAATCAAGCAAAAAACAAACAAAAAATCTCAAAATTGTTAATAACAATTAGGCCGATTAATTAGCTAATGTCCCTAAGAGTAAAATTAGACAAACATAGTATTAACAAGGTGTTGTGATGTATAAACAAATCGTTAAGTCTAGTTTGTTATAAACATACAAAATTAATTATTAACAATTTTATTATATTCTGTTTTTTAAAGAAAATAAAGTAGAATTGTAAATACGTGATATAATCAATAATAAAACTAAGAGAAATGCCTACTTTAGTTTTAATCGTTCAATTTTGAGCAGCTGCAAATGATTTCCGAAGAGTTTCGATATGTTTCTAATCTTGGCTTTAGGTTTTCTTCTTATTTTGAAGAAAAAAACAGTAAATAGAAATTATGGATCAGAATCATTGAGGTTGTTTTAATTGGGGGCTAATAAGCAAGGCGCCATTAAAAGATAAAGAGGTTTTAACGTAGTTAAAACCTCTTATTTCAAGATATGTATTTAATCAATTTAAAACGAATATCTTGATGTTTAACTCCTAAGAGCATTGATTAATAGCGTCTTTATATTTTAATAAGTTTTTTTACCACAGTAATATTATCAGCCGTTATACCTTGAACAAAATAAATGCCTTTGGATAGATTTTTAACCGAAGCACGAAGTCCCTGTGTGCTTAATACTTGCCTTCCGTTTGCATCAAAAATTCTGATTTTTATTATGCGATTATCTGAAAAAGTGATACTATACTTTGCTGGGTTAGGGTATAGTTTTACTTTAGAAATATCATTCTTTAAGAGGTCTATACCCAAGGTCTTTTTAGAGAGCGTTAAAACTAACTCGTCATTATTTCTGCAAGTAATGTTAAATTCATATTGAAATCCATTATAGTTAACTGTTTGAGATGCTGGTAGGTTACAATTAGAAATGGTTCCAGAGGTTGTTGCTACAATAAACTCATCGTTCAATGCGGGCTCGAAATTTAAAGATATTTGAAGTGACCCGTCGAAAGATGCATTGCCATTAATGGCTAAGAGATCATATTGAGAGCCTTGGTTTGGTCCGTTTAGTTCAATGTCTAGAATGTTAGATGGGGTTGAGGTATAATTGCCTGTTACATTTAATACTCCTGGTGAGGCTCCAGGAGCAAATGTGCCTTTGTTGGTAAAGTCTGGAGAAGAGGGTACATTAATTGTAGAAATACCTTTTATTGTACCAGTGTTTTCATTCGTTAGTTTTTTTGAAAAGGTAAGCGTGTTTTGTAGAATTTCAATGGTGCCATTATTTATAACGTCTACTGCTAATGAAGCGCTTCCTGTTGAGGCGTTGCCTTTTATTATTCCAAAGTTATTTATGGTATTTGGAGCACTTCCTGTTGATCCAAAACCGGCTGTTGATGCTTGTAAATCTATCACACCATTTACGTTATTGTTTAGAACAGAATTTGTAGCTATTAGTATAGCTCCCCCTACGGTTTGTCTAATTTCACCATTATTATTAAGCGTTGAACCACTATTTATACGTTTTGTTCCTCCTGAAGATTTTATGATGAGATGCTCGTTGTTAAGTACACCCCCACCTTCTAAATGGCCCTTATTCCAATTTATGGCTCCAGTTCCTGTAAAATTAAATGATGCAGAAGAGGGAACCAAGAGGTCTGCTTCCCAAAGGAGGTTACCTTGTAAACTGCCAGATAAATTTCCTGAAATGGTTATTGGTTGAACCCATCCGAGGTTGCCCGTAGATCCAATATTATAAGAACCGTTTGTTAAGGTTATCCCTTCATAAGCTAATAGAAGACCTCCTTTATTGACCTCAATAGTTCCATTATTGTTATTTAGTTTAATGCCTATTAGCCCTTGGTTAGCTATATCAGGTAGGTTTACTTTTATTAGCCCTAAATTATTTAAAACTCTTGTGTCATCTACAAACCCTAGAGATGATATGTTTCCGTTATCACTTCTAAAATCAATAATGCTTGACATATTATTATTAAGGGTGCAGTCTGCTCCAATAAGAATGTCGCCTCCCCCTGAGAGCCAGATTTCGTTATTGTTGTCTAGGGTCGTACTTCCTGTAATAGCTGTGTTTCCGCCACTATTTCTATTAATAATAGTATTATTTGTGAGCACCCCTCCACCTGTTAAATCGCCCGACATCCAGTTAATGGCGTTATTTCCTGAAAAATTAAAAATAGCGGTTCCTGCCACAGACATATCATCGTTCCAATTTAAGTTTCCAAGAACGTTACCTTTTAGAGTTCCAGAAACGGTCATTGGACTATTTAAATTTAGAGCTGCTCCATTGGATATATTAAAGGTTGCTCCTTCTAGGTTTACCAAAGTATTATTTAAATTTAGACTTCCTTTTTCAACTTGTAGCACCCCATCTCTATTAATAAGTGCGGCAGCTATAGAGGCACTGTCGGAGTCATTTGGAAATGATGTTTTTATCAAGCCATCATTGATTAAGGAGTTTGGTGCACCACCAGCTTTGGTAATGGCTGTTCCGTTTGCTTTGAAATCAATAATTCCTGTGCCTGAATTATTAATAACGCTATTTGGATTTATAAATATTACACCGCCAGCAACTAAATTAATAGTGCCAGGATTGTTTAGTGATGTGGAGCCTGAAAGATCAAAGGAAGGAAAAGACATATTAATTGTGCCACTATTAAGTAAGATACCACCACCACTTAAATCACCACCAGACCAATTGACAACAACGTTATCTTCAAACTCAGAAGGGTTTGCAATGATTAATGATTCTGTAACGTTAAGTACAGAATTCCCTTGAACTTCAATAGACAAGATATTTACTGGTGTATCGATGGTTACGGTAAACCCAGAAGGAATTAAAACATCATCTGATGCTGCTGGAACTTCTCCAGTCCAGTTTTCTTTGTTAGACCATTTATCGTCTACTGTGCCTGTCCATATGTTTTGTTGTGCTAAAATAGTAGCGCAAAAGGCAAAACAGCTTAAAAAAAGGAGTTGTGTTTTCATGATATATAGTTTTAAATTGATTATGGTAAAACTACATGAAAGATGAGCTGTGAATCAATACCGGAACTCCGGTAAATTTTATGGTAATGGTAATGAAATAAGGATAGAAGTACCTTGATTTATTCTGGAGTCTATTGTAAGAGATCCTCCTATTTGTTCCATTCTTGAATTCATGTTTTTTAAACCTATACCCGCTTCTTTAGTAATAGGATTAAAACCTTTTCCATTGTCTTCAATATTAATAACAAGCGCATTGTCATGTCCTACTAGTTGTATTTCAATATGATTGGCATCAGCATGCTTTAAAATATTGGAAAAGGCTTCTTGTATAACTCTATATAGCTGTGTAGAAGAATCGTGGTTTAAGGTTTCAGGGCAATGGTAACTATTAAAATCAACCTGAATGGAGGTTTGTTTTGAAATATTTGATGCTAAATCTTTAACAGCATTTTCGAATCCTATAATATTTAAATCGGAAGGAGAGATGTCATGAGAGAGGTTTCGAACATCGTTACAAATAGTATCAATAGTTTGTGCTATTTGCTCATTTTTAAAAGTATCTGAAACAAAACGCTTAAGGTAACTTAGTTGGCTGCCAATGTTATCGTGTAATTCCTTACTAATTCTGCGACGTTCTTGATCTTCTCCCTTTATAAACGCAGTTAAGTTTTTCTTTTCTTGAATGACTATTTTTTTGGATAACAAATTGCGTTCATCATAAATGTCCTTCACCATGAAAACAATGGTAAAGGTTAAGAACAGTATTTCTAAAAAGGAAGAATAAAACAGTAATGGTAAGTCATAAAAGTAAGTATTTACTAAGCCATAGCTGTGGTAAAGAATACTGGCAAAAGTTCCAAAAATCATAAAGGCATATGCTAGAGCAAACAAGGACGTCCGCTTGTTGTTTCTTTTAAAAAACACAGCAATTTCTATAATGATTAGTATGATTAATATTAAAAAAATACCATACCATATGTTCATAAAAAAGGACACTGCATTTTCGAAAATTTGGTTAAAAAAGAAATGCAGAGAAAGTCTTAACAAGATTAGAATAGTTAACAAAATTTCAATGGTTCGTTTTAATCTTGGCATATAAGTTTGAGCTTCTAAAATTTTTTGAGAGAATAAAGCAAAGAGAACTAGTGATATCTCACTAAAAAGCACATAGTGTGTGTACTTATTAATCTTTGTATTTTCAGGTAAAAATATTTGAGAAAACACACCTATGTAAGAGCTTATAAATAGCCCCAAAAAAATAATATAAGTGGCATATATTAAATAAGTACTCTTTCTTAAAAAATAAAAAATCAAAAGACTAAAAAGGACAGAAAGTAGGCTAATTCCATAATATGAACCGATTAGTATTTGTTGCACAAAACTACGTCTGTTAAAGACATTTTCACTTTTAAGATAAGCGGTTGTAACTAAGGGTTTTCCAGCTTCTTTTTTTAGTTTTAACTGAAAACTGCTTGTTTCCATAGGCTTTAATGATAATGGGAATGAATATAGTCTATGAACAGTAGGCTTTGTTCCTATAAAATAGTCTGTTCCTGTTCTAAAAAGAAGAGAAAAGCTATGGTCATCTTTTTTTCTTAAATCTATTTCTTTGATAAAAATATTAGAAAGTTCTAAAAGTAGTACTTGTGATTTATTGGATGTATTGGTAATAGTAAAGTCAACTGTATTAAAAGTATTGTTAAAACTAAAATAGAAAAAGCTTCTTTTGTCTGCCTGGTTATTTTCTAAATTACTGTTTATACTTGAAAAGGGTTTAAGGTTGGTAGATGAGAAACTAGAATCAATAAAAAGGGTGTCAAGCTGTGCGTTAGCAGGAGATACAACTATTGCTATGAATAGCACAACAACAATACAGCATTTATGATAACAACTTTTTTTCATTTACTAGATTTACCAAGTCAATGCTATTGTGAATATTAAGTTTTTTAAAAATATTTTTTTTGTGTGTTTCAACAGTATGCGGACTTATAAACAAAGTTTTGGCTATTTGAGGCACGTTTTTACCAGCTATAAGTTCTGAAATGATTTCTTTTTCTCTAAGGGTAATACTTATTTTTTCTGTGAAACCATCTGTTTCTGTAGTAATGCATTTAACGTCTTTACCTAGGAAAAATCGAGTTGATTCAAAGACGCTATCCAAGGCGCTAAGTAAATCTTGAGAGGAACAGTTTTTAATTAAAAAACCATTTGCACCATATTGTTTTACTTTTTTTACAATACTCTCTTTATTGTACATAGTTAGAATAATAACCTTAATGTGTGGGAATAACGGATTTACTTCTTTTAAGATGTCTATTCCATTTTTATTCGGAAGGTTTAGATCAAGCAGTAAGGCGTCTGGATGATGTTCGGCAATAGCAGATAGAACATTATTGCCATCAGTAATGTAGCCTACAATTTTGTAGTCCTTTTGAGTATTAAATATAGAAGACAGGCCATCAATAACTATTTGATGGTCTTCACAGATAAGAATCTTTTTAATAGGGTTCTTCATGTAAACAATCTACATGAAGAGAAAGATACTAAAAATATTAATCGTTTAGTTTTAAAACGGCCATAAACGCTTGTTGCGGAATTTCTACATTTCCTACTTGGCGCATGCGTTTTTTTCCTTTTTTCTGTTTCTCTAGCAGCTTACGTTTTCTAGAAATATCGCCACCATAACATTTTGCAGTCACATCTTTTCTAAGGGCCTTGATAGTCTCTCTAGAAATAATTTTCGCACCAATGGCGGCCTGTACGGGAATATCAAACTGCTGACGTGGAATGAGCTCTTTGAGTTTTTCACACATTTTACGCCCAATGGTTTGCGCGTTGTCGGCATGAATTAAGGCAGAAAGTGCATCGACTGGCTGTGCGTTTAATAGAATGTCTAAACGCACAAGTTTGGATGATTTCATGCCCATGGGATGATAATCAAAAGATGCGTAGCCTTTAGAAACTGTTTTTAAACGATCGTAAAAATCAAATACAATTTCAGCCAAAGGCATTTCAAAAATTAACTCAACACGCTCTGTGGTTAAGTAGGTTTGGTTTGTAATGATGCCGCGTTTTTCAATACAAAGCGACATCACATTACCTACAAAATCAGCTTTGGTAATAATAGTGGCTTTTATGTAGGGTTCTTCAACACGGTTTAAGGTTGATGGATCTGGTAAGTCTGATGGGTTGTTAACTATAATAACTTCATCTGGATTTTTATTCGTATACGCATGGTAAGACACGTTGGGAACTGTGGTAATCACCGTCATGTCAAATTCACGTTCCAAGCGTTCTTGGATGATTTCCATATGAAGCATTCCTAAAAATCCACAACGGAATCCAAACCCTAAGGCCGCAGAGCTTTCTGGTTGAAACACCAAAGACGCATCATTTAATTGTAGTTTTTCCATGGAGGCTCTTAAATCCTCATAATCTTCCGTATCCACGGGGTAAATACCCGCGAATACCATAGGTTTTACATCTTCAAACCCTTCAACAATATTGGTTGTTGGTTTAGCAAAATCCGTAATAGTATCGCCTACTTTTACCTCTTTAGCTGTTTTAATTCCTGTAATTAGGTAGCCCACATCGCCAGCCTTTACAGTTTGTTTCGCGATTTGAGTTAGTTTTAAAGTTCCAATCTCATCGGCGTAATAATCTTTGCCTGTTGCCACAAACTTAATGTGTTGTCCTTTTTTAATTTCGCCATTAAAAACTCTGAAGTAGGTTTCAATACCACGAAATGTGTTGTAAACAGAATCGAAAATAAGCGCTTGTAAAGGCGCTTTTGGATCGCCTTTTGGTGCAGGTATACGATCTATAATAGCGGCCAAAATATTATCAACACCGAAACCCGTTTTTCCACTGGCATGAATCACTTCTTCTGGATCGCAACCTAATAAATCTACAATGTCGTCGGTTACTTCTTCTGGGTTGGCACTTGGTAAATCCACTTTATTAAGAACAGGAATAATCTCTAAGTCATTTTCTAAAGCCAAGTATAAATTAGAAATAGTCTGCGCCTGAATACTTTGTGCAGCATCTACAATAAGTAAAGCGCCTTCGCAGGCTGCTATGGATCGAGAAACTTCATAAGAGAAATCTACATGACCAGGGGTGTCTATCAGGTTTAAAACATATTTTTCACCATTATACTCATAGTCCATTTGAATGGCGTGCGACTTAATAGTGATACCGCGTTCGCGCTCCAAGTCCATATTATCCAATAACTGGTCTTGCTTCTCTCTCGCAGTAACCGAACCAGTATAATCTAATAAACGATCTGCAAGTGTGCTCTTACCATGATCTATATGTGCAATAATGCAGAAATTTCTAATGTGTTTCATATGGGATTATCTTCTTAAAAAGATTTGGCAAAGATATAGGTTTTCATTGAGTTTATTAAGGTGCCTTCTTAGGTTTCTTAAGGCTGTCTTTTAGTGGTATCGTAAAGCAAGATATCTTTCTTACTTTTGGACAAAGCTATTACCGAAGTCAAGATGCGCACTAAAGAAGATTTTAAAAATAAAATCCACCTAATAATTTCCGCTCTAATCGTTGGGCCTATAGCTTTTATTTACGGTTTTCAACCTGAACTTTTATTTGAAGTAAATATAACTACCCCAAACCAATACAATGTTTTTAAAGCTATTATGGGCTTATATTTGGGCTTTGCTATCGTTTGGATATTGGGTGTTAGTAAGCCTAAATATTACAAAATAGCACTTGTGAGTAATATGGTGTTTATGTTGGGCTTAGGCCTTGGTCGTTTATTGAGTATGGGTGTCGATGGTTTACCTAGCGCCCTATTTGTATGGGGAACTTTAGGCGAACTTCTAATTGGGTTTTATGGGTTGTGGGTTTATAAGAGGAAATAGACTTAGCAGTTTGGTTAATAAAAAAGATCAGTTTTTAACTCATATTCAGTCATATGTATAAAAAACCCTAATTTTGCCAAAAATTTGATGTTGTGGTAAAAATAGACAATATAGAACTTCCAGATTTTCCGTTGCTTTTAGCGCCCATGGAAGATGTAAGCGATCCCCCCTTTCGTGCGTTATGCAAAGAACAAGGGGCCGATGTGGTATATACCGAGTTTGTGTCTAGCGAGGGATTAATTCGTAACGCCGCCAAGAGTGTTATGAAGCTCGATATATATGAAAAAGAGCGTCCTGTAGGTATTCAAATATTTGGGGCTAATCTGGATAGTATGTTGCAAACTATTGATATTGTTGAAAAATCTAACCCAGATATTATCGATATTAATTTTGGTTGTCCTGTAAAAAAAGTGGTTAGTAAAGGTGCTGGAGCGGGTATTTTAAAAGATATCTGTCTCATGGAAAAACTAACAGCCGAAATGGTAAAGCGAACAAATTTGCCGATTACAGTTAAAACTCGGCTTGGTTGGGATCATGATTCTATAAAAATAGTAGAGGTCGCAGAGCGCTTGCAAGATGTAGGTTGTAAGGCCATTTCAATACATGGGCGCACAAGAGCCCAGATGTATAAAGGGCATGCCGATTGGAAACCCATTGCTGCCGTAAAGAACAACCCTAGAATGCATATTCCTGTATTTGGTAATGGCGATGTAGACACGCCCGAGAAAGCTGTAGAAATGCGCGATATTTATGGTTTAGATGGTGCCATGATAGGACGCGCAAGTATTGGAAATCCTTGGTTTTTTAAACAAGTAAAGCATTTTTTTGAAACTGGAGAATATTTGCCACCTATTTCTTTAGAAGCCCGTGTAGAAGCTGCTCGCAGGCATTTGCAAATGTCTATCGATTGGAAAGGGGAAACCCTTGGGGTTTTTGAAACCCGTCGCCATTATACCAACTACTTTAAAGGTATTCCACATTTTAAAGAGTACCGCATGAAAATGGTAACTAGCGACCATTCAGAAGATGTCTTTTCTACTTTCGATGAGGTTTTAGAAAAATTTGCAGGGTACCAGTTTACAGAGTAGTAGGGTTTGGGAAAATGGCAAGCCACCGTGCTATGCATATTATAGTTTTGGCTCGATGCCGCCTCGCCAAAAGCTAACCAATCCTATCACTTTGGCATGGTTAGCCAAATTCGTTATAAGCTTAAAAGAAGAGGCGTATTAGTATGGTTATTGCGTTTTTACCAAGGCTTTGGTAATACGTACGGATGCAATTTTGGAAGCAACAACACCTAAAACCGAGATCGTGATCAATACAATAAAGAAGTTCTCCGTTTTAATATCAATGGGATAAGGTAAGGTAGGTGTAATCATTACCAAGTTAAACTGCTTTTGTAAGAGCACTAAAATAAACGCTAATACAAGTCCAATAAACCCACCAATAACGCTCATTAAGCTGCCTTGGTAAAAGAATATGTGTTTAATATCCTTAAGGGATGCTCCTATATTAAAAAGGGTATTTAAACTCTGTTTTTTATCGAGTATCATCATAATTAACGAGCCTATTACATTAAAAAAAGCAATAATTAACACTAAAGTAAAAATAAGGTAAACAGCTAAATTTTCGGTGTTTAGCATTTTGTAAAGTGCGTCGTTAAGTTGGGCTCTATTTTTTAGCAAGACGCTGTCTCCTAGAATACTTTTAATATGCGCTCTTGCTTCGTTTTCGTCAACACCGTCTTGTAACTTAAATTCTATTGCACTCACTTGATTGCTTTTATAGTTAAGCAGTTTTTTTGCTAAGGCAATCGGAGCAAAAATATACTCGTCATTTAAGGTTTCATTTATAAAAAAGATACCAACATTAAGTGCTTTAACCGAGTTAAAGGCGTTGTTCGCTGAGGTAATTTGTCCTTTGCCTGGTTTAGGTACATATATGTTTATGGTTCTAGTAAAATCTAAAACCCCAAGAGATAAACTGTTTGATATGCCCCAACCTGTTACAATTTGATTTGAATTTTGATCGAACCACCCGCCATAATCAATAACAGAATCTATTTGTACAATGCTTTGAAATTTTTCATCAACCCCTTTTATGGTGGCTAGGGTGGTTTTTCCCTGAGATTCTATAAAAACGCGTTCTTCAATAGTTCTAGAGTAATTGGCAATTACATCAGATTTGTTGAGCTTAGCTATGTCGTTAGTGCTCAATTCGAAATATTTTCCGGCAGTAGGATAGGCTTTTAAGTCAGGGTCAACCTCACTTGAAAACTGAAGGGTAAATGCTTTTAGTCCAGCAAAACCGGAGAGTACAATGAATAAAGAAGCAGAACCTAAAATAACACCAGCTAGAGCAATGTAAGTAATAAAATTAATAGCATTGTTTGAGCTCTTAGAGCGCAAATATCGTTTTGCTATATATAATGAAAAACGCAAATAAACTAGGTTACGATTTTTTTCTCTTGTCTAAAGTAGATGGGTCCTTTAAAGGGTTTTCTTCGCCTTTTAAGGACTTTTCAATTTGATCAATATACTCCAAAGAATCATCAATAAAAAACTCCAAGTGTGGCATTCGGCGTAACTGATTTTTGGTGCGCTGTGCTAATTCGTGTCGAATTAATGGGGTGTTGGATTTAATACCTTCTAATAGTTCTTGTCCTTTATCGCTTGGAAAAATACTTAAATAAACCTTAGCTACCGAAAGGTCTACAGTAACCTTAACTTTGGTTACAGAAATTAAAACACCTCGCATTCCGCCTTGTGTCGCTGCACCTTGGAGCACATCTACTAGGTCGTGTTGTAAAACCGAACCTATTTTTTTTTGTCTTTGACTCTCTTCCATAATCGCTATATCATAGCTTTAATTCTAACTACCATGCAAAAATAACGGATATTTAAAGATAATATTGATTTTAGATTGTTTAATTTGGATCTATTAATAGGTATTAGTGTTATGAATAAAATAGAACATATAGGAATTGCTGTTAAAAGTCTAGAAAACTCTAATGATTTATTTGCCAGATTATTTGGGCAAGCTCACTATAAAGTAGAAACCGTTGCGTCCGAGGGAGTGAGCACCTCCTTTTTTCAAGTTGGGAGTAATAAAATTGAACTGCTAGAAGCAACTCATAGTAATAGTCCCATTGCAAAGTTTATAGAAAGAAAAGGGGAGGGCATTCATCATATTGCTTTTGATGTTGATGATATAGTTGCTGAAATTGAGCGTCTTAAGCATGAAGGGTTTAAGGTACTCAATGAAACACCAAAGAAAGGCGCAGATAATAAGATGGTGGCTTTTTTACACCCCAAATCTTCAAATGGGGTTTTAATAGAGCTGTGTCAAGAGATAAAGCCATAATTTTTCACATGTTTAAATTTTTTATCTTTAGAAAAAGTAAATAAAAAACTAAGAACCTGTGTAACCACTTGATGCTCACGTTAAAAATTTCGAACATTAAAAATGAATGTGTTTTTTAAATTTATTAATGTTCGTTTCTTGGTAAGAAATAAAATAAGTAGTAATATTGCACTCCAATTTCGGTCCTATAACTCAGTTGGTTAGAGTATCTGACTCATAATCAGAAAGTCCCTGGTTCGAGCCCAGGTGGGACCACTTTTAGAAATTGTAAAGCCTTGCAGAGATGTAAGGCTTTTTTTAGTTTAACTTTAAGTAACTATTACGTTAAAAAAAAGACTTTTTTAAAAGAATACCGTATTTTTGATATGGATTTTAAACAGGATGGAAAGAGAAGATGCGGGGTTTGAGTTGTTTATAGAATAAAGAATTATTAGCTATAAGGGCGAAAAGCTCTGAAGTTGACATTTATCGGATGATTTTACTGCTTAGTATTAATTTGTAAGTATATTAGCAGTAATCATTTTTATGAAGTCGCTTTTTTTTATACATTTGTGGCCACATGACAATACAAAGTAAAAGAATATTTGCCTCAGTCTTATTTGTATTAATAAGTTGTAGTTGTATGGCTTTAGGGCTTGATGACCCTCAATTGCCAGCACCTGGTAGTCCCGATGGGCCACCTCCGCCGCCGTTCCCGATAGATGGTGGGGTTCTTTTGGGTGTTATTGCTGGACTCTATTACGGGGTAAAAAAGACCTTGTTTCCTAAAAGAAAGTAAGTTTAGCTGTTTAATTCTACAAGTTTAGCTACATACTTTCCAAGCACATCGAATTCTAAGTTTACAACAGTTCCTTCTTTAAAGGTATTAAAATTGGTGTGTTCAAAAGTATAAGGAATAATGGCTACACTAAAGGTGTCTCTTTTAGAATTAACAACAGTTAAGCTAGTGCCGTTAACGGTAATAGAACCTTTTTCAATAGTGATATTATTTAGTGAACTATCATATTTAAAAGTAAATACCCAGCTACCATTCTCTTCTTTAATTGATATACATGTGGCGGTTTGATCTACATGACCCTGAACAATATGCCCATCTAGCCTATCTCCAAGTTTCATAGCGCGTTCAAGGTTTACATGGTTACCAACCTCTAAGTGACTCAAACTAGTTTTATCTAAAGTTTCTTTTATGGCGGTTACCGTGTAGGTGTCGTTTTCGATAGAGACAACTGTAAGACAAACACCATTGTGCGCTATACTTTGATCAATCTTTAATTCAGAGGTTATCTTGCTACGCACAGTAATGTGAAGATTATCAAATTCCGCTTTTAAATCAGTAACAATGCCAATATCTTCAATAATTCCAGTAAACATATCAATTCCTGTTTATTTAATTAAATTTGCAAATTCAAAAGTAAATGAATTTTTTCATTTAAAGATTTATAAAGACTAAATGAAGAAAATTTACAGATTAACTTAGAGATTAGACAAGTAAAATAAAATTTTACGCTACAAAAGAAAATTACAAACAAAAGTTGTCTTTTTAATGAAGCAAGAACAAAATATAATCGTTGGGATTTCTATAGGAGATTTAAATGGCATAGGAGGTGAAATTGTGTTAAAAACATTTGAAGATTCAAGGATGCTGGATTTTTGTACGCCAGTCGTTTTCGCTTCAACAAAAAACATGGCCTTTTATAAGTCTCATTTTAAATCGCAGATATCGTTCAACAGTATAAACAACATGGGGCAATTGGTGCATGGCAAGGTAAATGTGTTTAATGCGTGGAATGAGAGTGTGAAGATTGAATTTGGAAAAGAAGATCCAAAAGTAGGAACTTATGCCATAAAGTCGTTGGAAATAGCAACCAAGTTTTTAAAGAGTGGTGATATTGATGTATTGGTTACAGCGCCTATAAATAAACATAATATTCAGTCCGACAACTTTAAATTCCCTGGGCATACAGATTATTTAGCACAAGAATTAGAAGGAGATAGTTTAATGTTTATGGTTGCAAATACATTAAGGGTAGGACTATTTACAGATCATGTTCCTGTTAAAGATATTGCTAGTCATATTACACCAGAACTAATTTCACAAAAAATAAATACGGTTTATGAATCTTTAAAAAAAGATTTTAATATTCAAAAGCCAAAAATTGCGGTTTTAGGAATCAATCCGCATACCGGAGATAATGGTGTTATTGGTAGCGAAGACGATGATGTTTTAAGACCTACAATTCAAAAAATAAAAGAAAATGGCAAGCTAGTATTTGGTCCATATGCAGCCGATAGCTTTTTTGGATCTGATAATTACAGGAATTTTGACGCTATTATAGCATCTTACCACGATCAAGGATTAATACCGTTTAAAACCCTGTCTTTTGGGCAAGGCGTTAATTTTACTGCTGGCTTAAATAAAGTGAGAACCTCTCCAGATCATGGAACTGCCTACGAAATTGCTGGTAAAGGACAAGCAGATCATGGCTCCTTTAAGGAAGCTGTTTTTAGCGGGATTCAAATCTTTAGAAACAGAAAATCCTATAATCTTCTTACAGCAAATCCACTTAAAAAAGCACCCAGAAAAGAAAGACGTTAACAAACTGACTATGAATAGGAATACTAGATTGTATTCGTATTAGAAATATGAACAAAAAAATGTTTATAAGTCATGTCGCGTAAATAAAAATTTATATATTTGCAGGCTCAAAATAGATGTGATAATGAAGGCATTGAAGGAGTTTATTATTCCGTTTGTAGGATTAAAGGTAGGAAAGCATCATTTTGAGTATAAAGTAGCGAAGGCGTTCTTTGAACATTTTGAGTATGAAGATTTTAATGATGTTGATGTTAACGTAAATGTGGTTTTAGAAAAAAAATCAACATTACTTGAATTACATTTTGAAATTTCTGGTTGGGTTAATATAAATTGTGACTTAACAAACGAACCTTATAAGCAAGCCATCGATAATAGTTTTGATTTGGTGGTTAAGTTTGGAGAGGATTATAATGATGAATACGTCGATATTCTTATTATACCACATGGTTCTTATGAAATTAATATACAACAATACGTATATGAATTAGTCATATTAGCAGTTCCAATCAAGAGGGTTCATCCAGGTGTTGCAGACGGCACGTTAGATTCAGAAATACTAAAAAAATTAGAAGAATTAAGCCCAAAGCTTAAAGAAGATAAAGATAAAGAAGAGGATATAGATCCTCGTTGGAATACATTAAAGAAATTATTAACGGATAAATAAACACATAAAATGGCACATCCTAAGAGAAAAATCTCGAGAACAAGAAGAGATAAGAGAAGAACTCATTACAAAGCAACTGCGCCACAAATTGCTACATGCCCAACAACAGGTGAAGCTCATTTATACCACAGAGCACACTGGCATGAAGGAAAATTATATTACAGAGGTCAAGTATTGATTGATAATTCTGAGGAAATAGAAAACGTAGCATAATTAGCTATGCAAGCATATAATAAAACGCTCATTTATGAGCGTTTTTTTTATGAAATACTTTTTCTAAAGGACAAAAACCAGTAATTTGCAAATTATTACATCAAAATTTAGTAGTTTTCACGAAATTTTAAACGTTTTTGTTCAATTTTAATCATTTTTTGGACAAATTAACTATAAAGTTATGAGTAAAATCTCAGCGGCAATTACAGCTGTAGGCGCATATGTGCCAGACTATGTATTAACCAATCAAATTCTTGAAACTATGGTTGATACTAATGACGAATGGATAACCACTAGAACGGGTATTAAAGAACGTCGTATTCTTAAAGATGATGGTAAAGGAACCTCTTATCTAGCTATTAAAGCAGCTCAAGATCTTATAAATAAAAAGGGTTTGGACCCAAAAGACATTGAACTAGTTATTGTTGCAACTGCCACTCCAGATATGAAAGCGGCTTCTACTGCTTCTTTTACTGCTTCAGAAATTGGAGCAACGAATGCTTTTTCTTTCGATATGGATGCAGCATGTTCTAGTTTTTTATATGGGATGTCTGTGGCAGCTAGTTATATTGAATCTGGGAGATACAAAAACGTATTACTAATAGGTGCCGATAAAATGTCGTCTATTATTAATTATAAAGACCGGGCAACCTGTATTATTTTTGGAGATGGTGCTGGAGCAGTTTTATTTGAACCTAATGAAGAGAATTTAGGGTTGCAAGATGAATACTTAAGAAGCGATGGGAGCGGAAGAGAATTTTTACAAGCTACCTATGGAGGGTCTTCACATAAATTAACAGCTGAAATTTTAGAGCAAGGCGGGCACTATGCTTTTCAGGAAGGAAGAACCGTATTTAAAAATGCTGTGTTTAATATGGCCGATGCCACTGTTAAAATTTTAGAACGTAATAATTTAACTAAAGATAGTGTTGATTGGCTTGCTGCACATCAAGCAAATAAACGTATTATCGATGCTACCGCACAACGCATAAATTTAGAGGAAGAAAAGGTAATGATGAATATTCATAAATATGGGAATACCACATCTGCAACTTTACCGCTTCTAATTAATGACTACGAATCGCAACTAAAAAAAGGCGATAATATCATTTTTGCCGCTTTTGGGGGCGGATTTAATTGGGGCTCTATTTACCTAAAATGGGCTTATAATTCAAAAGACTAACCATTAACTAATTAGCAAAAAATTATGGATTTAAAAGAGATTCAAAACTTAATCAAATTTGTTGCCAAATCTGGTGCAAGTGAGGTTAAATTGGAAATGGATGACGTAAAGATTACTATTAGAACAGGCTCGGATTCAGACACAACCATTGTTCATCAAGTACCTGCTGCTCCAATACCACAGCCAATTCAAGCAGCACCTGTTGTTGAAGCAAGTGCGCCAGTGCCTGCAGCACCTGCACCGGCAGCACCAGCGCCAGCTTCTGATGATTCAAAATATATTACGATAAAATCACCAATTATTGGTACCTTCTACAGAAAACCATCACCAGATAAACCATTATTTGTTGAAGTTGGACAAACCATTGCAGAGGGCGACGTATTATGTATTATTGAAGCCATGAAATTATTCAACGAGATTGAATCTGAAGTTTCAGGAAAGATTGTAAAAATATTAGTGGATGATTCTTCGCCTGTAGAGTTTGATCAGCCATTATTCTTAGTAGATCCGTCTTAATTAAAAGTTTAAAAGTTTAAAAGTTAAGAGTTTAGAAGCATATCAAATAGCAACTAAACTTTTTAAACCTAATAAACCATAAACTGATAAACTTAAAAATTATGTTTAAAAAAATATTAATAGCCAATAGAGGTGAGATAGCACTACGTGTTATTAGAACCTGTAAAGAAATGGGCATAAAAACGGTGGCAGTTTATTCCACTGTTGATGAAGAAAGTCTGCATGTTAAATTTGCAGACGAAGCTGTTTGTATTGGGCCACCAGCAAGTAGCGAATCTTATCTAAAAATGTCTAACATCATTTCGGCAGCAGAAATTACTAATGCAGATGCTGTTCATCCAGGATACGGATTTTTATCAGAGAATGCTAAGTTTTCAAAAATTTGTGAAGAACATGGTATAAAATTTATTGGTGCTTCTCCAGAAATGATTGATAGAATGGGAGATAAAGCCAATGCTAAAGCTACTATGGTTGCTGCAGGTGTACCTTGTGTCCCAGGAAGTGATGGTATAATAGAAGATTTTGAGGAATGTAAAAAGCTTGCTGAAGAAACAGGATACCCTGTGATGTTAAAAGCTTCTGCAGGAGGTGGTGGAAAAGGTATGCGTGCCGTTTGGAAACCAGAAGATTTGCAAGCTGCTTGGGAATCTGCAAGAACAGAATCGAAAGCTGCTTTTGGGAATGATGATATGTACATGGAAAAACTTATAGAAGAACCACGTCATATTGAAATTCAAATTGTTGGTGATTCTACAGGAAAGGCATGTCATTTGTCTGAACGCGATTGCTCTGTTCAACGTCGTCATCAAAAATTAACAGAAGAAGTGCCCTCACCATTTATGACCAAAGAATTACGTGATAAAATGGGTAAGGCGGCAGTAAAAGCTGCAGAGTATATAAAATATGAAGGCGCAGGAACAGTCGAGTTTTTAGTTGACAAACACCGCAATTTCTACTTCATGGAAATGAATACACGTATTCAGGTGGAGCACCCAATTACGGAACAAGTTATAGATTTTGACTTGATTAGAGAGCAAATTTTAGTAGCGGCTGGAGTTCCTATTTCAGGTAAAAACTATACGCCAAATTTGCATTCAATAGAATGTCGTATTAATGCTGAAGATCCGTTTAATGATTTTAGACCATCTCCGGGCCGTATCACCACATTACATGCGCCAGGGGGGCATGGGGTTCGATTGGACACACACGTTTATGCAGGTTATGCAATACCGCCTAACTACGACTCTATGATTGCCAAGTTGATAACAACTGCTCAAACCAGAGAGGAAGCTATTAATAAAATGAAGCGCGCCCTAGATGAGTTTGTTATTGAAGGTATTAAAACCACAATACCATTCCATAGACAGCTTATGGATCATCCAGATTATTTAGCTGGTAATTATACCACTAAATTTATGGAAGACTTTGTTATAGAAAAACAGGTTGAAGATTAAAACATAAAAAAACTCCGAAAATAAATTTCGGAGTTTTTTTATGACTCTTTTTTTTGTGAGACCTTGCAAATAGCAACCTGTCTTTTTATAACTGAACCTTTTGACTTTTTAACCTAATTTTAATGGAGCGTTTGTAAATAAGGGTTTCATAAAAGTGGCTAGGCTTAATCTTAACAAAAGTTCCCCAAATTAATTCCTATTTTTACCAATAACCAATAACTGCTCTATGAACCTGTCCTATTGGGAAATAAAAACATGGTTAACTAACGTAGATTTCTGTATTGTAGGCAGTGGAATAGTGGGTTTAAACTGCGCGATGCATTTAAAAGACCGTTTCCCTAATGCAAAAATATTAATCTTAGAAAAAGGTGTTTTACCTCAAGGGGCTAGTACAAAAAACGCTGGATTTGCTTGTTTTGGTAGTTTAAGTGAACTATTACATGATTTAGAATCACATTCAGAAGAAGCTGTTTTTAATCTTGTAAAACAACGTGTTAATGGGCTAAGGCTATTAAGGCAAAACTTAGGAGATCACGTCATTGACTACAAGCAATTGGGCGGCTATGAGCTGTTCGTTAAATCGGATCTTCGTCTATTGGAGACTTGTTTAGAAAAAAAAGACAAAATTAATACCTTACTCAAACCTATTGTTAAAGATTACACCTTCAGTTTTAAGGACAATATTTTTGGTTTTAAGAATATAAATGAACCTTATATTTTTAATCAGTTTGAAGGTCAGTTAGATACTGGAAAAATGATGGAGGCGCTATTGCACAAGGTGCAATCAAAAGGCATAAAGATTTTGAATGCTATAGAGGTGATGCGTTTTTCGGAAAATTGTGACGCAGTACATCTTAATACGAGTATGTGCGACATTCGTTGTTCAAAACTCATTATAGCCACCAATGGTTTTGCAGCCCGTCTTATTAAAAAACAGGTGAAACCGGCAAGAGCACAGGTGCTTATTACCAAACCTATTAATAACTTAAAAATTAAGGGTACGTTCCATTTAAATAAAGGATACTATTATTTTAGGAATATCGATAATCGCATTTTGCTAGGAGGAGGAAGGCATTTAGATTTTAAGGGAGAAGAAACCACGGAATTTGGACAAACCAAGCTTATTCAGAACAATTTGGAGGACCTATTAAAATCAATTATTTTGCCTAATACACCTTACAATATAGAATATAGTTGGAGTGGAATTATGGGGATTGGAGATCAAAAAGAAGCCATTGTAGAACAGCTGAGCGATAACGTGTTTTGTGGGGTGCGACTTGGAGGGATGGGGGTAGCTATAGGAAGTGCTATTGGTTATGAATTATCAAAACTCATTAAGTAAATGTTGAAGCGACTTTTTAGATTTATAGCAAAATTTACCTTGTGGTTTATAATTATGTCGGTCGCTCTTGTATTCCTTTTTAAGTGGGTGCCTGTGCCCATTACACCTTTAATGCTTGTTAGGTATTTTGAAGCAGATAGCCAAAAAGTGATTAAACACGAATGGATATCTATTGATAACATTTCAAAACATTTACAGCTTGCGGTTATTTGTAGTGAGGATCAAAATTTTCTTAATCACCATGGCTTTGATTATGGTGCTATTAAAAAAGCCATAGATTATAATAAAAAGGGCAAACGGATTAGAGGGGCCAGTACGATTAGTCAGCAAACTGCTAAGAATGTGTTTTTGTGGCCACAGCGCAGTTGGTTTAGAAAAGGGTGTGAAACCTACTTCACATTTTTAATTGAATTATGCTGGTCTAAACAGCACATTATGGAGGTTTATCTTAATAGTATTGAAATGGGAGAGGGAGTTTATGGAGCTGAAGCTGCAGCGCAGTATTGGTTTAAAAAAAAGGCCTCAAAGTTGTTAAAAGAAGAGGGTGCTGCCTTAGCATCTATTTTGCCGAATCCAAGAAAGTGGAGGGCACATCCGCCTACAGCATATATAACGTCAAGAAAACAATGGATTGTTAAACAAATGCAGTATTTTGGGGTTTTAAGTTACGAGGAAAAAAGATGAATGAATCTTATAAAATTAAGGATACGTTAAAAAGTGCTTGTATTGATTTTGTTGAAAACCGATTGCAAACGGCCCAAAGTACAATTGATGATATTCAGGTGTCTTTAACTCACGAAACAAAGAGTAGCGCTGGAGATAAACATGAAACCGGAAGGGCTATGTTACAATTAGAACGTGAAAAGGCAGGTCTTCAATTAGCTCAAATTCAAACGTTAAATGAGGTTCTGGATAAAATTAAAACAGAACAAGAATTTACAAAAGTAGGTTTAGGGGCTTTAGTTTATACTTCTAATCTTAATTATTTTATTAGTATCAGCGCCGGAGAGCTAATAGCAAATACTGAAAGCTTTTATGCTATATCATTGTCTACTCCCATAGCAAAACTATTACTGTCAAAACAAGTTGGAGATGTTATTACCTTTAGAAATACTAATTTTACAATTACAAAGATTCTATAAATATCAATTCACATTTTTATTGAGATGTCATTTTGAAACAACTAGAACACATAATAGCACGGGTTATAAAAACGAGAGTTACCATTGTGGTTGTACTAACACTTCTTGTTATTGTTTCCAGTTTTCAAACCCTTTCAAAACTTAGCGTAGACAATTCTTTGTCCATTTGGTTTTTGGAAGATGATCCCAGTTATAAGGCGTATATAGATTTTCAAGAAGCATTTGGGTCTGATGAGATATTTATTGCCATGTTTCCAGTTGAAGATGCTGTTGGCGCTAAGGAGAAACAGCGTTTGTTAAACCTTCATGAAGCCGTAGATGCCTTACCATATGTTGAGACATCGTTTAGTTTAGCCAAAGCTAAATATCCCATATACACTAATGGCCATATTGTTTTTGACGAATTATATAATCCTCAAAGAAGTAAAAAGGGACTCAAAAACCTGTATTCGAAATTAGACGGTGTTACAAACCAGTTAGTAACTGCAGATTTCAAACATCAGTTTTTCTACATTCAGTTGGCTCCAACACCGTTAATTGAGGGAAATAGAGAGATTATAGTGAATGAAATAAAGCGTTTAATTGAAAAGGAATATTCTAATTATTATTTAACGGGTCCTCCCGTTTTAAATGAAGCATACAGCTTAGGAATATATAAAGAGAGTATGATGTTTGGTGTTTTAACGGTTTTGGTTATTACCATAATGCTTCTGTTCTTATTACCGAGTAGGCGGTATTTGTTGGTGTCTTTATTAGCGGTTGCAGTGCCGCTTACACTCCTTTTTGGCATAATAACGTCTTTAGGTTTTGCATTGAACATGATATCTATGCTTATTCCTACTATTTTGTTGGTTTACAGTGTTAGTGATGCCGTACACATTATAAATATTTACCATAAAGAAGGGCTAAAGCAGCATAATATTAGTCAAATAAAACTCATCACTTTGGTAGTAAGGAAAAGCTTAACACCGTGTTTTTACACGACGCTTACCACGTTTGTAGGGTATTTTGCGTTGTATTTATCGCCATTACCGGCATTTAAAAATATGGGTGTGTTTACGTGTATTGGCTTATTACTAAGTTTCTTTTTAGTATACCTGATAATTATAATTGGGTTTAGTTTTATGACCTCAAGTTTTGAGTCTGCCAAACCACCTTTAAACTTTAATGTTTTCAGTCAAACACAATTAATCAACTGGACAAATGCCGTTACATCAAAATATAAAAATGTTATAATTATGGGGTTTTCAGCCCTGTTGTTGTATGGTGTTTATACGGTCTTTCAAGTAAACATTGATACGGATTCGTTAGATCTTCTGGCGGAAGGGAGGGCAAAACAAGATTTGCGATATGTGGAGAGCAAACTCAACTCAAGTTCGAGACTACAACTCGATATTTCTGCACCTTCAGGAAAAAAAATGTTCAACAAGGAAGCTTTGATACTTTTAGGAGCATTTCAAAAGAAATTACAAAGTAATCCATTAATAGGAAATATAGTATCTATAGTTGATATAAAGTCATTTTTAGAGGCACGCACCCCGCTTTTGGTACAGCCATCTGTTTCTGAAGTTGACATTAAAAAGACTTTTGCTTCTATTCACAATTCTGAAAACGGATTTTTTAAAGTGTTTTCTGAAGACTGTAGCTCTGCGGGAATAACAGTAAGTTTTAAAGAGATGAAAACATCGCAATTAGAACAGATGTTGTTCGACATTAAAAATGATTTTAATAGTGTATTTGCAGAAAAAGATTATACGCTAAAAATTAACGGTTTTGCGGTCGTATTTGCCCAATTAAATAATTTTATTTTAGAGACACAGTTTAAATCTTTCTTTTGGGCTTTTCTCATTGGTTTTTTATGTTTGTTAGTTTTTATCAAGGATTTTAAAACTACTGTTTTAGTGCTAATTCCCAACGTATTGCCTTTAGTTATTTTGGCAATTTTCATGAGTTTATTTGATATTCCTCTTGGGGTAACTACGGCTATGATTACACCAATTATGTTAGGAATTGCCATGGATGACACCATTCATTTGGTATATAAATACAAGCGTGTAAAAGGTATTAAAGGTACGTCGGAGAAACGCATAAATAGCGCCATGACCTATACTGGGAGCGCTTTGTTTTCAACAACAATTGCTCTAGTAGCGGGTTTTTTAATTATAAGCTCCAGCGCTGTGCCTTCTGTAAAAGACTTTGGACTCCTCTGCGCCGTAACAGTAAGTGCGGCTTTAATTACAGACATATTTTATCTGCCTGCCTTATTAAAAAAATTTGACAGCTAAATCTATTATTTAATAATTTCAATAAAAATGGACGTATCTTTTTTGATACACTCATGGTGATTAATAAAGACCTTGGTTTGATTATAACGAGCTTCAATTAAGATATAATTCCCTTTAAAATAGGATTGGGTTACCACAGCTTTTAGTTTAGAGTTTTGCGTGATTTTTAACTGATGCGCATAAACCAATTGATTATCAATAATATTATACTCTCCAAAAAAAGAGGCTACTAAAGGTGTTTTAGGGTATTTATATAATATTTCTGGAACCTCATTAGCTACAATTTGATGCTTATCGAGAACGATCATTTTATTGGCAAAGCCTAAAACATCGTTCTTATCATGCGTGGCCACAATACAGGTGATGTTTTTTTCTTTAAGGTATTTAAAAACGCTACGTCTTAAGCTTTGCTTCTTGAAATTATCAATATGACTAAAGGGTTCGTCCAATAAAATGATTTCAGGCTCTCTAGCCAAGGCTCTTGCAAGTGCAACACGCTGTTTTTGTCCGCCACTAAGTGTTTTTACTTTGTTTTTTGCAAAAGCCGTAAGCTCTACAACTTCAATTAGTTCAGCAGTCCGACGTATTTTTTCTTCAGGATAAAAATTAGAAAGAAATTTCCCAATGTTTTCTTCTACGGAAAGCGGGGGCATTAAATCAAACTCCTGAGCTACATATTTCATAAAATCGTAGCCTACAACAAGATTGTATTTTGGACCTAAAATAGGGTTGCCATTCCAATTAATTTCGCCTTCATCTAAGTCGTATTCACCATAAAGTAATTTAAGCAAGGTGCTTTTTCCCGAGCCACTTTCTCCAATAATAGCAAGGTTATCACCTTTCTCGGCTGTAAAGGAAATATGCTTTAAAATGGGCGTTTCTTGGTACGAAAAAGTAAGTTGTTTTACGTTAAGCATAGCATCGCAAAAATAGCATAAAATAACAGGTTACTTAATTAAGTGCTTGTTTTTTTAGTGCCTTTCTGCTGGTAAATTATTCTTTTATTTTTTCTTCCATTGTACTGGGTAAAACCTTATATCCCATGTTGTAAAGTGTAAAACCAAAAATATCTGCATATTGCTCAATAGTTTTACTTACAGGGGTTCCAGCTCCATGGCCAGCATCGGTTTCTATGCGAATTAATACTGGGTTATTTCCAGTTTGCTTACTTTGTAATTCGGCTGCAAATTTAAAACTGTGTGCCGGTACCACACGATCATCATGGTCGCCTGTGGTAATTAGGGTGGCAGGATATGCCACGCCAGATTTTACGTTATGAACGGGAGAATATCCTTTAAGGTATTCGAACATCTCTTTACTGTCCTCAGCAGTTCCATAGTCATAGGCCCAACCGGCACCCGACGTAAAGGTGTGATACCTTAACATATCCAATACACCAACCGCAGGTAGGGCAACCTTGGCTAAACTTGGACGCTGTGTCATAACCGCTCCAACCAGTAAGCCGCCATTAGAACCTCCTCTTAGGGCTAAATAATCAGAGGACGTATAGTTGTTATCAATCAAATACTCAGCTGCAGCTATAAAATCATCAAATACATTTTGCTTTTGCATTTTGGTTCCCGCTTTATGCCAATCTTTGCCATATTCACCGCCACCTCTTAGGTTAGGGATGGCAAGAATACCGCCTTGCTTTATCCATACGGCATTAGTAAGGCTAAAAGTTGGAGTTAAACTAATATTAAAACCGCCATATCCATATAGTATAGTGGGGTTTTTACCGTTAAGTTTTAGACCTTTTTTATGAGTAATTATCATGGGGACTTTAGTACCGTCTTTTGACGTGTAGAATACTTGGTTACTTTCAAAATCATTGCTGTTAAAGTTTATTTCGGGTTTCCAAAATAAGTCAGTGTCACCAGAATCCGCATTATATTTAAAAATACTGTATGGCGTGTTGTAATTAGTGAAATAAAAGTAGTCTGTTTTTTCTTCTTTTTTGGTACCGAATCCACTCGCCGTACCTAAGCCTGGCAGGGCTATATCTCTTACCAGTGATCCATCAAAATTATATTGTTTAACTTTTGAAATGGCATCAATCATGTAATGGGCATAAATATAACCACCCCCTGTTGAAGCTGTTAAAACATGTTTTGTTTCTGGAATGACATCTATCCAATTTTCTGGTGTTGGATTTGAAGCATCAACAGAAACCACTTTTTTATTTGGAGTATTAAGGTTTGTTACTAAATATAATTTACTTTTTTCATTGTCAAGCAGGTAGGTGTCACTTTCCGTGTGGCTCAATATAGAAATGAATGAACTAGTTTTTTGACTTAGGTCTTTTATTAACAACTTATTTCCAGAAGTAGAAATTTTAGGCATCAACACAAGATATCTATCATCTTCAGAAACGATTGCAGTTACGTATCGATACTTTTCTTCGGGGGCTTCTCCGTATATTAACTGATCTTCGCTTTGAGGCGTGCCAAGCTTGTGATAATATACTTTATGCTGATCTGTTTTAGCCGAAAGCTCGCTTCCTTTGGGTTTATCATAGCTCGAGTAATAAAACCCTTCGTTTTTGTACCATGAAATCGTCCCAAATTTGGCGTCTATGATGGTGTCCTCGATAATTTCTTTAGTCTCGGCATTCATAACTAAAATTTTTCTCCAATCACTTCCTCCTTCAGATATGGAATAAGCTAAGATCTTACCATTTTTAGAAAATTTCATAGTTCCTAAGGAAATTGTTCCATCTTCTGAAAAGGTATTAGGGTCAAGAAACACTTCTTCTGTATTATCCAAATGCCTGCGATAGTATACGCTCTGATTTTGTAGACCATCATTTTTTGCGAAATACGTATAGTTACCTTCTTTAAAAGGCGCGCCAATTTTTTCGTAGTCCCATAATTCTGTAAGTTGTTGTTTTAGTGCTGTTCTAAAAGGAATTTTGTCTAAATACGCATTAGTCGCTTTGTTTTGTACCTCTACCCAAGCCTTAGTTTCTTTACTTCTGTCATCTTCAAGCCATCTGTAAGGGTCTTTCACGTTAATACCAAAATACGTGTCTACGGTATCAACGGTTTTATTGGTTGGGTAATTCATACGAGTTTTCTAAATGTTTTGCATATCGTTTTACACCCAAATATAATTATAAGGATGAAAGACATTTTTATTATTTTATTAATGATTGATGGATAATGAAATCGAACAAAAATAAACAAAAAAACTCCTGTAAAATACAGGAGTTTAATCATATAATCTAAGATTGAAAAATCTACACTAATTCATTTTCAATTAAGTATTCTGCAATTTGAATGGTGTTTGTTGCAGCGCCTTTTCTAAGGTTATCGGCAACTATCCACATATTCAGTGTGTTTGGTTGTGTTTCATCTCTTCTAATTCTACCCACAAAAACCTCATCTTTGTCATGCGCATAGATTGGCATTGGGTAGGTGTTGGTATCTGTGTTGTCTTGAACTACCACACCAGGTGTTTGGCTTAGAAGTTTTCTAACATCAGCTAAATCAAAGTCGTTTTCAAATTCTACGTTAACAGATTCTGAGTGTCCCCCAGCAGTTGGAATCCTAACTGCTGTAGCCGATACAGAAAAAGTTCTGTCGTTTAATATCTTTTGTGGCTCTTTTGCCAGTTTCATTTCTTCTTTAGTGTACCCATTATCTTGAAAAACATCACAATGAGGTAATGCGTTTCTACCAATAGGATACGGATAGGCCATTTCGCCATCAACACCAGCAATTTCATTTTCAAGCTGTCTTACTGCTTTTACGCCAGTTCCAGAAACAGACTGGTAGGTAGATACCACAACACGTTTCATTTTGTATGCATCATGAAGTGGTGCTAATGCCATAACCAATTGAATGGTTGAGCAGTTTGGGTTTGCTATAATTTTATCGTCTTTAGTAAGCTCGTTTGCGTTAATTTCTGGAACAACTAATTTTTTAGAAGGATCCATTCTCCATGCTGAAGAATTATCAACCACAGTTGTGCCAGCTTCTGCGAATTTTGGAGCCCACTCTAAAGAAGTTTCTCCTCCAGCCGAAAATAAAGCGATATCTGGGCGCATAGAAACAGCAGTTTCTAAACCAACAACGCTATAATCGTGTTCTTTATAAGTGATTTTTTTTCCAACAGATCGTTCAGATGCAACTGGGATTAATTCAGTCACAGGAAAATTACGTTCGGCAAGAACTTTCAACATCACTTCTCCAACCATTCCAGTGGCACCAACAACAGCTACTTTCATTTTTTTAAGTTTTATAATTTTTGTGTGGACAAAACTAAGTATTAATTCTATTTTAAAATCTAAAAAAAGCCCTCATTTTCTTGAAACAAGGGCTTTTTAACAACAAATAACACTTTGTTGTATATTTAACAAATAGTTATTTTTTTAATAAATCTCTAATTTCACCAAGTAGTTCTTCTTGAGTTGGTCCTTTTGGAGGTTCTGGTGCTGGTTCTTCCTTTTTCTTCATTTTATTAACCCCTTTTACAACCATAAACATAACAAAGGCTACAATGATAAAGTCAATAACGTTAGTTAAAAAGGCGCCCCAAAGCACAGAAACTTCACCTGTAACAACGCCTTCGGCATTAGCTACACCTTCCTTAATTATTAGTTTTAAATCTTTGAAATCTGCATCGAAAATTAGTCCGATTAAAGGCGAGACAATACCCCCTGTAAATGAGGTTACCACCTCTTTAAAAGCTGCACCCATAACAAAGCCAACGGCTATGTCTACCAAGTTACCTTTCATTGCAAATTCCTTAAATTCTTTTAGCATAATTGTGATTTTTTAGTTACTGATTCTAAAAATAAGGAAAAACTTTAACATATGTTAAAACCTATTTGAGGAAGTGTCGTTTAACACGCTGAGATATAGAGGTAATGAGCTCGTAAGAGATGGTGTTTGCTTTGGCGGCTACATCCTCGGCAGTTGGGTGTTCTCCAAAGACAATAACCTCGTCGCCTTCGTTACATGTTATATCGGTAATGTTTACCATAATCATATCCATACAAACATTACCAATAATAGGGGCTTGTTTGCCATGAATGGTAACAAAACCTTTCCCATTGCCGTAGTGTCTGCCAATACCATCTGCATGTCCAATGGGTAAAGTAGCGGTTTTTATGGCTCCATTACTTTTAAAAGCCCGGTTATAGCCCACAGACTCGCCGTGTTCTATATGATGAATTTGAGAGATAACGGTTTTAAGTGTTCCAATTGGTTTTAGGAACTGGTTTTCTATTTCAGAATTTCCAAAACCATACAACCCAATACCACTTCTTACCATATCAAAATGGGCTTCAGGGTAGTTTAAAATGCCCGATGTATTACACATGTGAAACAAGGGTGAATAGCCTAAATTGATTTTAAAAAATGACCTTATTTCTTTAAAACTGGTAATCTGATTTAATGTGAACGCCTTTTCATTAAGGTCTTCACTAGCAGCCAAATGCGAAAAGATAGACTTAACATAAATTGCTGAAGTTTGATGAATTTTTTCTATAATTAAACTAACATCGCCTTGTGAGAAACCCAAGCGGTTTAGCCCTGTGTTAAATTTAATATGAATAGGAAATGCTTGCAGTCCGACTTTAGTGGTGGTTTCAATAAAGTCGTTTAAAATTTTAAAGTTATATAGTCCAGGTTCTAAATTATAAGCTATGAGTTCTTTAAAAGTTACGGTTTGTGGATGAAGTACCAAAATAGGTTTGGTAATGCCTGCTTCGCGTAAAGCAACACCTTCATTGGTATAGGCTACTGCAAAATAATCGGCACCAGAATGCTCAAGAAATTTGGCAATCTCACAGGAGTCACTGCCATAACCAAAAGCTTTCACTACCGCCAAAAACTTGATATTAGTATCTAGTTTTGATTTTAGGTATTCAAAATTATGTTGAAGTGCTTTTAAATCAATTTCAAGCACCGTTTCTAGTGCTTTAGGCATTGGAGTCTTTACGTTTATTATGAACCTCTTGTGGGTCATTTACCTTCATATTTCTAACCCTATCCCGCGTCATAGCTTTATAATATGCAGCTCTGCTTAAAGGCTCGTATTCGCTCTCCTCGCCTAATAAAACAATGTTATCACTTTTATTTTTTCGGTAGCTATATTGAGCTAAATTACCAGTTCTAGTGCATACTGCGTGTACTTTGGTTACATACTCTGCGGTAGCCATAAGGTTAGGCATGGGGCCAAAAGGGTTGCCTTTAAAATCCATATCTAAACCAGCAACAATAACTCGTACACCTTTATTGGCTAGGTCATTACAAATTCTAACAATCTCGTCGTCAAAAAACTGCGCTTCATCAATACCAACCACATCACATCCATCTGCTAAAATAGGAATGTTAGCGGCTGCTGGCACTGGGGTTGACCTAATCTCATTAGCGTCGTGCGACACGACCATATCTTCATTATATCGTGTATCGATAGACGGTTTAAATATTTCAACTTTTTGCCTAGCGATTTGGGCACGTTTTAGTCTTCTAATAAGTTCTTCAGTTTTTCCCGAAAACATGGAACCACAGATAACTTCAATCCATCCAAATTGTTCTTTATGATTTACGGTATTTTCAAGAAACATTTCGTAATTTTAACACTAAAACAAAGCAATTATTTATTCGTATAAAGGTGGCGTAAATTTATCAAAAAACAAAAGCCTTTAAGTGCAATAATTTAAAAATTATAAACAATGAAGAAGAAGTTAGAATCAGAACTTATTAGTATAGCACAAAGAATTCTTAAGCTTAAGGGGAAAGAGGACGTATTAAAAATGCATGCTGAAGTGTCGCAACTTTACGAGACTATTTCAGTTTTAAAGTTTGCCTATGAAAATTTCGAGGATGATTTTCCTAAAATTGGTAGTGATTCCTCATTTTTTGGAATGCTAGGCAAAGCATTTAATAATAAAGTAAGTGATAATATTGAAGTCGAAGATAAAATTTACATTAACATGGATGATTCGGGGCGTCAAGAAATTACTACCTCAACCATGGCTAAAATTAAGGATATGCTTCAGCATATGCCCGATGAATCAACTAAGTCGTCGTTAGAAACTAACATTGAAGACGCTGTTATAGGTGGAAAAGCGCAGTCTCATGATTTCGAAGAACTAACAGCCGATTTTAAAAATATGCCCGTCTTCGAACCGGTCACTCAAAACCAAAATGGCATTTCTAATGAGAAGAAATCTTTGAATGAGAAACTAAAAGTTGGTGGACTCAATATTGGTTTAAACGATAAAATAGCATTTATTAAACATTTGTTTGAGGGTAAAAGCGAAGATTACGATCGTGTATTATCACAGTTAAATACATTTGTAGCTCATGAAAATGCCGTTAAGTTTATTCAAGAAGTAGTAAAACCTGATTATAATAATTGGGTTGGCAAAGAGGAGTTTGAAGAACGTTTTATGGACATTATAGCTGATAAGTTTAGCTAAACCTTGTAAGCTTGCTTTACCATTTGCTTTACAATTAAAACATGAAAAGGCTTTATTAAATTCATATAAATCTTTCCAAATAGATTATTGTATTTTACTAGGGTAGTTACTTTTATGTTGTGTTGATGCTGTTCTGAATTGAAAACGCTTACTCTAAAGTCTAAATGTTTATCATCCGCACCTAATAAAATTTCATTACTAGCAACACTAAATACTTTAATAAACCCAATACTTTCTCCAGATTTATAATGAGGTTTAAAGTCTTCTTCCATATCGGTTTTTAAACCAAATAGTTTAACTATTGTATTGCGCAAACGCATTAAAAACATCACCCATTTGGGCATGGTTCCAAAAATTAAATGTGTTATGGTTTCTAAAGAATCTTTATGATTTGTAACTGAAAACGTATCGGAAAAATCGATCCTAGAAAGTGCTTTTCTAATAATTTGAGTGTTTGGAGATTGTTCGGTTTTTACAATCATGAATATAAAATTAAGATTAGGTCAAATGTACTAATTTTTTATTAATTAGGTCAACATTACTAAAATTAATATCTTTGATAGCATGAGTAATACTAAAGATAGAATTTTAATAATAGCCTTAGATTTGTTTAATTCTCAGGGTATGGCTAAGGTTACCTTAAGAACTATTGCTAATAAAATGGGTATTAGTCAAGGTAATTTAAACTATCACTATAAAAGGCGAGAAGATATTGTTGAGGCGCTCTACTTTCAAATGGTAGAAAACATTAATGAAGCTGTTAATAATAGTTTTCAGTCTCAAAATTATTTAGAAGCCTTATTTGGTGTTTCTAAAACCATAATGTTTACATTTTATAAGTATCAGTTTTTCTTATTGGATTTTGTTTTAATTATGCGAGAGCATAAAACAATTAAACAACATTATATTAAGCTAATAAAGCAACGAGAATTAGAGTTTTTAAATGCCATTGATATGTTGATTGATGCTGGTTTATTGAGACAGCCCTTGTTTATAAATGAATACAATAATCTATTTAAGCGATTTCAAATTTTAAGTGATTTCTGGATGTCATCAGTGATTGTAGAACAGGGTAAAATCACTAGAGCTTCAGTTAATCAGTATTCAGAAATAACTTATCAGTCTATCTTTCCTTATTTAACTTTAAAGGGGCAAGAACTATATAAGTCAGTATCTTTATCATAATTAAATTAAATAGTTTAAATGAGTAAACTCTATATAGTCCCCACTCCCATTGGAAATTTAAAAGACATCACTTTTAGAGCTATAGAAGTTTTAAATGAGGTCGATTTAATTTTAGCCGAAGATACCCGAACCTCAGGAAAACTTTTAAAGCATTTTGAGATTGCAACGCACATGCAATCTCACCATATGCACAATGAGCATAAAACGGTAGATAGTATAATTCAAAAATTAAAAGCGGGAACTTCGGTAGCGTTAATAAGTGATGCTGGCACACCAGCAATTTCCGATCCTGGATTTTTACTCTCTCGTGCTTGTATTGAACACAATATTGCGGTTGAATGTCTGCCCGGGGCAACAGCATTTGTGCCTGCACTAGTGAATTCGGGATTGCCTAACGATAAATTTGTGTTTGAAGGGTTTTTACCTGTTAAAAAAGGACGCCAAACCAGATTGTTGCTTTTAGCCGAAGAAACCAGAACCATGATTTTTTATGAAAGTCCGCATAAATTAGTAAAAACATTAGGACATTTTTGCGAGTATTTTGGAGAAGATAGAAGTATTTCTGTATCTAGAGAATTAACCAAAATGTTTGAAGAAACCATACGCGGAAAAGCTAAAGAAGTATTAGAATATTATACAAACAAATCACCAAAAGGTGAGATCGTAATTGTGGTTGCAGGAAAAAGTAAATAATTTTAAAATAAAAATAATGACGATAGACGTTTTTAGAAAAAAATTAAAAGAAACCCCTAAACATATTGTGTTTTCTGATACCATGAGTGTTATCGAAGCACACTATAATTTTATACCAACAGCTTTTAAAAACGGTACTTTTGAAAATGCTGAAGGACAAAACTCAGGATCTTGCAAATTGTTTGCATTTGCCAAATTACAAGGTTTAACACAAGACGAAACCTTAGCTTGTTTTGGTCAGTTTTACTTTGAAGATGTCTTGCAAGATCCAGATGGCGATGGGCATCAAAATATAAGAAACTTTATAAAAACAGGATTTGAAGGTTTAAGTTTTGAAAAAGAGCCTTTAACCGAAAAGTAGTTATTCCATAGTTTTTAAACATGAAATTACTTCTGGAGGAAATTAAACAATGTACTATTTGCAAATCATATTTACCACTAGGACCTCGTCCCGTGGTTTCAGCACATCCAGATTCTAAAATTGTAATTATAGGACAAGCACCAGGAACTAAAGTGCATACATCAGGTATTCCTTGGGATGACGCAAGTGGTAAGCAATTGCGTAAGTGGCTCGATGTATCAGTAGACGATTTTTACGATGTTACCAAGTTTGCTATTATTCCTATGGGGTTCTGTTATCCTGGTAAAGGAAAAACAGGCGATTTACCACCTCGGCCAGAATGTGCCCCGCAATGGCACAAACCTCTATTTCATGAACTTAAGCATGTTGAATTGGTGATTCTAATTGGCACGTATGCTCAAAAATATTACCTGCAAAAACAAGCGAAGAAAACCTTAACTGAAACCGTTAAAAGTTATAACGAGTACTTACCAAAATATTTACCCTTGCCACATCCATCACCAAGAAATCGATTTTGGTTAACTAAAAACCCATGGTTTGATGTTGAGGTGCTGCCAGAGTTGAGGAGGCGAGTTAAGGGAGTTATTTTATAGTTGTCATTACGAAGAAGGAACGACTGTAGTAATCTGTTGTTGTATTATGAGATTGCCACAGTAAATTATAAATTTACTTCGCAATGATAAAACATTTAATCATGTTTCCCCTTCTCCCAACCATGTTTCCCTAAATATTGTTCCCCGCTTTCTACGGCCCCTTTTTCAATAGAGGTACCCATACTATCATTCCAACGATTTAAATACCCAAATAAAGAAATTACTCCTAACATTTCTACAATTTCCCCTTCATCCCAATAGTCGTATAGTCGTTTTTTAATGGTTTCATCAACGGCATTTGGTATTTGAGAGGCTGCTAAACTAAAATCTAAGGCAGCACGTTCGGCCTCATTAAAAGCTGGGTGCGTTTTATACTCCCAAATATTATCTAACTGCTCTTGTTCTGCACCATAGCGTTCTGCAGCTCGAATAGCATGGGCCTGACAATATCGGCACCCAGTAGCGTTACTACTTACCCATGCAATCATACGTTTTAATGCCGAAGTTACTCGTCCGTCATTGGCCATAACTGCTTTGTTTAAATTAATAAAGGCTTTACTAATAGCAGGTCTGCGTTGCATGGTAAGTACGGAATTTGGGCAAAACCCTAAAGTTTCATTAAAGAATTCAGCTAATTTTTTAGTCTCTAAATCGTGTTCTGCGGATAATGGTGTTACTAAAGGCATTGTTTATTTTTTTAGTAGTATTTTTGAGACATACAAGAAACAAAAAATAGTTTAGAAAATGGGAAACCAGATTACCACAAAGTGGTTAGGAAACATGCGATTTGAAAGCACAAATCCATCAGGGCATAACTTGTTTATTGACGCAGGAGAAGAGAATGGCGGTAAAGGAGAAGGCTATCGTCCTAAGGCACTTATGCTATCGGGATTAGCTGGCTGTTCCGGGTTGGATGTGGCTGCCCTTATAAAAAAAATGAAACTAGATGTTGAGGATTTCACAATTGAAATTGATGCAAATCTTACAGAAGAACATCCCAAATATTATGATAAAGTAGCAATGCATTTTCATTTTTATGGAAATAAATTAAATGAAAAGAAATTACAAAGAGCAGTTGATTTATCTGTAGAAAAATACTGCGGTGTTATGGAAATGTTTCGTCAGTTTGCAGAATTAGATATTCAAACACATTTTCATAAAAATTAAGTTGCTATTGCCGATTAATCCAATTTTTTCTCTCACAAATGCGTTGGACCTTAAAACCAAAACCTCAACAAGATAAAGTAGAATCTTTGCAAAAGACACTTCAAGTCGATGCCATTACAGCATCACTTTTGGTGCAGAGGGGTATTGAAGATTACGAGGCCGCCAAAAAGTTTTTCAGACCTAGTTTAAAAGATTTACATGATCCATTCTTAATGAAAGATATGGATAAGGCTGTGGCTCGTATTGAAAAAGCTATTAAAAACAACGAAAACATTTTGGTTTATGGGGATTATGATGTGGATGGTACCACTTCGGTCGCCTTAATGTCTTCTTACTTAAAAACTAAACATGGTCTTGTTTACACCTATATTCCCAATAGATACGACGAAGGGTATGGCATTTCATATAAGGGAATAAACTTTGCGCTCGAGAATGATTTTACACTCATTATTGCTTTAGATTGTGGCATTAAATCTGTGGAAAAGGTAGATTATGCCAAAAAACAAGGCATTGATTTTGTTATTTGCGACCACCATAGGCCAGATGATGTTATTCCCAATGCAGCAGCGGTTCTAGATCCAAAACAAGAAGATTGTAATTACCCATATAAAGAACTTTGCGGCTGTGGTGTGGGGTTTAAACTTATTCAGGCCTTGGCATTAAAGGATGGTAAAACTGTAGAAGATTTATTGCCGTATTTAGATTTAGTGGCTACAGCCGTAGGGGCCGATATTGTACCAATTGATGGTGAGAATAGGGTGCTGGCCTATTTTGGTTTAATTGTTATAAATTCAAACCCAAGACCAGGAATAAAAGCTATTCTAGATCAGGTTGAAAAGACCGAATTTACGATTACCGATGTCGTTTTTATAGTAGCTCCTAGGATTAATGCTGCAGGACGCATGAAACACGGTAATTATGCAGTTTCTCTATTAACAGAGGAAGAACCTAAAATGGCAGCCAATTATGCTCGCGAAATTAATGAGTATAATTTAGACCGACGTGAAACAGATAAAAAAATTACAGAAGAAGCCCTTCAGCAAATTGAAGATAAAAAAGAGCAAAACCGTTTTACTACAGTGGTTTATCATGAATCTTGGCACAAAGGTGTTATTGGTATTGTGGCTTCAAGGTTAACAGAAACCTATTATAGACCAACCTTGGTGTTTACTAAAAGTGGTAATAAATTGGCGGCTTCTGCAAGGTCTGTTAGAGGTTTTGATGTGTATAATGCATTGGATGCCTGTAAGGAACACATTGAACAATTTGGAGGACACAAATACGCGGCAGGATTAACACTTTTAGAGGGGAATTATGAAGCCTTTAAACAGGCTTTTGAAAATGAAGTAGCAAAAACAATTGATAGAAACTTATTGACTCCTGAAATTAAAATTGACTCACAAATCGAGCTTAGTCAAATTACCCCTAAATTCTACAGAATTTTAAAGCAATTTGCGCCTTTTGGACCAAGTAACATGACACCTGTGTTTATGACTGAATACTTAAGAGATACAGGTTATGGAAAATGTGTTGGAGAAGATAAAACTCATTTAAGACTCACGGCAATTCAACCCAATAGTACTGCACGATTTGTTTGTATTGGTTTTAGTATGGGTGATAAATATGACCTAATTTCTGAGGGGAAGCCTTTTAAAGCGGTATATTCTGTTGATGAAAACGAATGGCAAGGTAATATAAGTTTGCAGTTAAAACTTAGAGACATTAAAAGGCAAAAGTAAGTTAAACAACAAGTTTATGGTCAAAACAGACCCTTATGCAGCGCTGAGAATAAAGGAATTTAACATTTTTTTGCTGGTTAGGTTACTGCTGGTTTTTGGTTGGTCTATGCAGTTTATTGTTATTGAATGGCAGGTATATAGCTTAACAAAAGACCCATTGTCTCTAGGTATTATTGGGCTTATGGAAATTATTCCTGCATTTTCTATGGCTTTGTTTGCAGGTCATATTGTAGATCAACGAGAAAAGCGAAACCTTTTTGCAACCTGTATTGCGCTATTTTCATTAATTAGTTTGGGGCTTTTCCTTTTAACATGGCCTAAGTTAGTTGCTAATTGGTCTACAAAATCTATTTTATATGGGATTTATGCATTGGTGTTTTTTGGTGGGTTCTTGCGTTCATTTTTTGGGCCAACCATATTTTCGTTAGTAGCGCTTCTTGTTCCTAAAAACATTTACCCCAATGCGGCTACTTGGAGCACAAGTACCTGGAAAACAGCAGCGGTTTTAGGAGCGCTTTTTGGTGGTTTTTCTATTGGTTGGATGGGGGTAGATAAAACGTTGTGCTTGGTATTTGTATTAGTGGCTATTTCATTTGTTATAACATTTCAAATTAAAAAGAAACCTATTCTAAATAAAAAAATAGGGGAACCTGTTAAAGACAGTTTAAAAGCTGGGGTCAAGTTTGTGTTTCATAATAAAGCCATTCTTGGAGCTTTAACGTTAGATATGATTGCGGTTTTGTTTGGCGGAACGGTTACTATTTTATCGGTATTTGCGCAAGATGTTTTAAAGGTTGGGAGTGAAGGATTTGGTGTTTTAAACGCATCTATATCTTTAGGAAGTATTTTAACCATGTTTATCACAACATATATTCCCATAAGTAAGAATACAGGAAAAAAGTTGTTGGTATCTGTATTTATTTTTGGAATTAGTATTATTGGTTTTGGATTGTCTTCGCTATTTTGGTTGAGTGTTTTAATGTTGTTTATAAGTGGTGCTGCCGATGGTATTTCTATGATTATTCGTCAAACTATTCTTCAGCTTAAAACCCCAGACGATATGCGCGGACGAGTCTCTTCAGTTAATTCCATGTTTGTTGGCTCGTCTAATGAATTGGGTGCTTTTGAAAGTGGTTTAGCCGCCAAAATTATGGGCCCAGTTACTGGTGTTGTCTTTGGTGGATGTATGACTTTATTAACGGTGTTGGTAATTGGAAAGAAAAATACGGTTTTAAGAAATTTAGACTTAACGGAAGATATGGAAGTTAAACTAAAAGATGGCTAGTTCTTATTTTTTGTATTCCTTTAGTTCCATGGTTTCTCCATCGAAAACTCCAAATGTAAAATACTGAATCCAATCACCCAGGTTAATATATTTAGAATGTGCATTGAGGTCAATATTTAAAGGTAAGTGCCTATGTCCAAATACAAAGTAATCACGATGTTTATCTTTTAGCTTTCGTTTACAATACTGTACCAGCCATTCGTTGTCTTCTCCCAAAAACTTGGCGTCATCATCACCAGAGATAAGCTTATTTTTAACTGATAGGTGTTGAGCCATTCGTACTCCTAAATCTGGATGTAACCAACGAAATAGCCATTTACAAAATGGGTTTGTAAATACTTTTTTCATGCGTTTATAGCCTTTATCTCCGGGGCCTAAGCCATCGCCATGACCAATAAAAAAAGATTTCTTATTAAATGTAAATTCTTGAGGTTTGTGGTAAACGGGAATGTTTAGTTCTTCCTCAAAATAGCCATTCATCCATAAATCATGATTTCCAACAAAATAGTAAATAGGAATTCCAGAATCACTTATTTCTGCAAGCTTACCAAGAGTCCTTGTAAAACCTTTGGGTACAACGCGCTTATATTCCATCCAAAAATCAAACATATCGCCTAGTAGAAAAATAGCTGCGGCATCCTGTTTTATTTCATCTAACCAGGCAACAAATTTCTTTTCACGAGGGCGTGAAGCTTCGAGAGTGGGTGCACCAAGGTGGTTGTCTGAAGCAAAATATATTTTTTTACCCTTTGGAATTTGCATGCCGTAAATATAATAATTACTTAGTAGGCAGGCATAGTATCACTGTCCTTTCTTAATTGTTATCATAGGAGTACCATTCTGCAAAGGAGGTATCTGTTTCCTGTAGTTTTAATGAGTGCAGTTTAATATGATTGGGTAAACGTAATTTTATTTTTTTAGCGAAGTCAAGTACCATCATTTCACTAGTAGGTTGGTAGTCTACTAAAAGTACATTGTGACCTCTTTTTTCAAGTTCGTTAGCAAGCTCAACGTGAGGCGTGTTTTTATTAAAAACGGTAGCATGATCAAACACGTTTACAATTTCTTCTTTTACGATTTTTTTTAAATCTCCAAAATCTATAACCATTCCAAACTTAACATGGGTGCGGTCTGTAATAGGCTTGCCGATAACCGTTACTGAAAGTTTATAACTATGGCCATGAACATTTTTACACTTCCCATCGTACCCATATAGAGCATGACCCGTTTCGAAAGAAAATTGTTTAGTGATGCGAATTTTATTACCCATTATCTTCTTTTTCTTTTGTTTACAAAATATACAATAATTAAAACGAGAGCTAGTAAAAGAAACAATCCGTTTCCGCTAACAAAAGACATAATATCCATAATGACAGTTTATTGATTCTTTTTTTTGTTATATCTGTATAATAAATACGCTAAGGCAACAAGAACAACAAATGGAATCATAGACCCAATAAACACCCCAATTTCATAACCTTTATCTGGGGCGTTTTTAATTTTTTCTTCAATATTTACTTGTTGAAGACAGGCAATAAATAGTTTCATTATTGTTTTTTATGCTGTCATGCAAAGTTAGTCGTTTTGTGCTAGTGGCAAAAAAAGTTGTCTGAATTTTATAATGAGTGGGACACCTCTGGCAATAACCCAAAAGGTAATTCCAATAAATATGGCATGGAGTTTATAATCTAAGGAATCCAACCAAAAGAGAATGGGAAGGAAAACTAAAAAAGTTGAAAATAGAAGCACATTTCTCAAAAACTTCATCTTGCCAAGGCCTTTAAAAATACCATCAAAAATAAACGCTATGGTACAAAGTGGCTGCATGAGTAAAACAATCCAAAACACATCGTAAAAGGCTTCTAAAACTTTTGGTTCTTTAGTGAATATTCGTCCAATGGGAACATATACAATGGCCCCTACTATGGCTAAAAAGGCACCAATAATAACGGCATATTTTATGAGCTTATTGCTAAGTAAGATTAAAGAAGCATAGTCTTTGGCGCCGTAGAGTTTTCCAGATAGAATATTTCCTGCACTGGCATAGCCATCAACAATAAAGGCACCTAAAAACCAAAGATTAATGGCAATAGTATAGGCCGCGATATATTCAGCACCATAGCTCGTGGCGTAAGCACTGGCAAAATAGAGCGTTACATTTAAAGCAATAGTTCTTACAAAAAGATTTAAAATCATTAGGATAAAACGTTTTATTTCTGCATTAAATGGAAAACTAGGTTTTAAGGGAATATTGGTTTTTTTCAACAAATAAAAAGCAGAAAGTGCCGCCATAAGCATTTGCGCAATAACGCTGGCATAAGCAGCGCCTTCTATGTGCATGGCGGGGATATAGTCTTTGACACCGTATACCAAGATAATATCTAGAAGGATATTTGATACGGCCCCTATAATAGCTATTACCATAGGGTAAAAGGTGTTTTGTAAGCCTCTAAAAGCTCCAAAAACAGCTATAGTAAAAAGTGTAAAAGGGAAGCCTAGAACCCTTATCTTGTAATAAACAACACTGTAGTCAAGAATTAAATCTGAGGCGTTATATAATTTGAAAATGGATCTTGCTAAGGGGAAAGTACCTAAAATAATTAAAACACTTAAAGAGGTAATTATAAAAATAGCTTGAGAAGGCAGGTTTTTAATAACCTCTAGTTTATTAGCACCTACATATTGTGAAACAATTGATGAAATGGCACTTCTGGTTTGTCCAAGTACCCAAATAAGCATGGATATAAATGTGGTCACAATACCTACAGCGGCAAGAGACTCGGTGGCATTTACTTCAATATTTCCAACTATTGCAGCATCAGTTAAAGACAATATAGGTTCTGACACCCCCGAGATTAATGCTGGTATAGCAAGTTTATTGATATGTTTTAAGCTAAGGTCTGTATTCAAAGGACAAGTTCGTAACAGTGAAACGGGTGCTCACTTTGTTTTGGGAAATAGATATCACCTAGTTTTTTGTAACCACGTTGTTCATAAAATTGTTGGTTTCTAAAGTTTTTAGAAAAGGTATCTAAGCGTATAGAAATAGCATTATGCCTTTTTGCAAATGTCTCTGCATAGTCCATAAGCTTTTGAGCATAACCTTGCCCTTGGTAATCTGGATGAACAGCTAAACGGTGAATGTAAATATTGGTTGTGTTGGGTGTAATCCATGAAATAGGATGATATTCTTCGTCCATTAACCACGAAATTGTTATACAGCCCTGAACCTTGTTGTTAATATCTAAAACGTAAAGTTCTTCTCTTTTAATGTCTTGAAAAAAAGCGTTTTCATTAGGGTAAAGAGCGTTCCATTGATAAATGTTGTTTTTTATCATATGTGTAGCACAGGCTTTGGTAACTTCTAATATATAGACTATATCTGAGACCGTTGCTTTTCGAATCATTTAAATATTTTACTTTTGCATCAAATTTATTGTAATTTTAGATTAAACGCTCTGTTGTTATGAAGAATATTTTAGTTCCTGTTGGGTCATCAAAAAATGCCTTAAGTCATTTACAGTATGCTGTAGATTTTGCAAAATCTTTCGATGCCAAGCTTTTTGTGGTACAAGTATATAATGTATATACAAAGGCAGGAACCATGGTAAAAGTGGATGATATTATAGAAAGAGAGAGTTTGGAGTTTTTAAATGGGTTAGTCTCTAAAATCGACACTAGTCATGTTAATGTGGTTGTTAAGGTTTTAAAGGGTAAATTGATTGATACCTTAGAATTGGCCTGTAAGGCAGCCGATATAGATTTGGTTTTAGTGGAGCCTAAGGCTACATCCATAAAAGATGAGGTTTATTTAGGAAAAACTTCTGGAAAAATTATTAAGCAAATGGATGTGCCGGCGTTAATTGTTCCTGAAGATTATAAATTCAAGCCACCATCAAGTATTTTGATGGCTGTAAAATCGGCCATAATAAAAAAGGAGAATGTTTTAAGTCCTTTAGAAACTTTAAAGAACACATTTAAGACTATAATTGATTTATTACTTGTTAAAACGCCCTATTACATGGATGGCGATTTTGATGTAAACGCGTCTCTTAATGGGTTAATAACAACTATTACAAAAACCAATAATGCCACGACCTTTCAAGGCGTTTTAGAACATTTTCAATCGCATAATCCCGATATGTTGTGTGTGGTACGCCGTAAAAGAGGGTTCTTTGCTAAAAAATGGGAGAAGAATACGATTTTGAAAAAGGATTTTCATAGTAGTATTCCTGTTTTGGTGTTAAGTGGGTTAAAATAGAATTATACTTAATTTATTACCTATTATGTAAGTCGTCTTGGTTTTAAGTTAAACTTTCAACGGTTTTGTTTTTATTGATATTAAATAGAACATTTTTAAGATTTTAAAATAATACCCATGATTTGATTTTAAGCAATAAAATAACATGTTGTTTTGAGTATTAAACATATAGCTTTGCTACCATAACAATAAATATATTGATAAGCCCATTTTTATAATGAGTTTTGTTACGAAATGTATACATTTGTATTGTTCTTAAGTAATGGGGATGTAGCTCAGTTGGCTAGAGTGCTTGACTGGCAGTCAAGAGGTCACGGGTTCGAATCCCGTCTTCTCCACAGAAATAAAAAAGGCTTTTCTTAATGGGAAAGCTTTTTTTGGTTTAATTATCTTTCAAGAATTACCAAAGTTTCAAAAGATCAAAAACATTCTCCTTTTTTATTTAGGTCATTTTCATGTAAAAAGTGTTTTGCTTTTATAATCCAAACATGCTATAATCATATTTTTAAGATGTGTTTTGTTAAAAAAAATGAAACTTCAAACTAATAGCTAATTTCTATCAAATTTTTTATTCCATGCTATTTGTCTAATTTAGAGATATGATAATGGTGTTGCTATTTTGTGGTACTGTTTACTATTTCAAGCAACACTTTTATTCTATAAAAAAATCGATCTATGGAAATATATCAAACGAAAATTATTGAATCACTCATTGTTATTGCCATTTTTGTGGTATTGAGAATTTTGATCAATCAGCTCATAAACAAAACACTAATTAAAAAGGTGGTTTTAAAATCGAGAAGTCGACTCATTAGGCGCTCCATAAATTTAATTAATTCCCTGATTTGTCTGATTCTATTATTGATAATTTGGGGTGTAAATCAATCGGATATCGCTGTTTTTGTAGGGTCTGTGCTAACCATTGTTGGTGTTGCTTTTTTTGCCCAATGGTCCCTTCTTTCAAATATAACTTCGAGCATTATCATATTTTTTGGGCATACGGTGAAAATAGGAGATCACATTTCCATTATGGAAACCAAAGATTATGAGATACGTGGCGAAGTAGTGAACATTGGGTTGTTTTTCATAAAAATAAAACTTATTGATACGCTTGATGAAATCACTATGCCAAACAATATTTTCATTTTGAAAACCGTGAGGAAGATACATTCTGTTTCAGAAGAAATTAAGCAGGAATCCATTTCTAATAAAGCCAGTTTATAACCATGTTAAATCAAGAATTTTCAACCAAAACATTTAAAGAAATTGCCAATAATTTGGAGAATGAGCCTATGGAGGATCTTGTTTCTTTTTTAGAAACCTCGACTCCGGCCACTGCTCAACACGTGTTTTTCGAATTATGCCGCCATGTGGTGGTCGATGTTTTTCCATTGATAAGTGATGAGGCATTCATAAAGATATTTTCAAAATCGGATACGCATAGGGCGGCACGTATCTTATCTGCCCTAAATCGTGATGAAGTAGATGAAAAGTTAGGTTTACTCTCCAAGGTTACTGCACGTGAAATCAAAGATTTTTTGGCATACGATGAAGATACCGCTGGCTTCCTTATGGAAACCCTTTTGGCTACCTTTTCTAAAGAAGACAGGGTGGAACAGGTGATTGATAAGCTACGAAAAATTGGGAACAGAAAGATTCTAACCATTTATATTTTAGATGATGAGGAAAAACTTGTAGGTAGAGTTCCGGTAAACTATTTAGCGGTTGCTCAACCAGACCAGCAACTTGATGAACTCATGTATGAAGCCCATAGTGTGCATGCTACGGCTACTAGAGCGGAGGTGTTGAAAGCCATTGCAATGTATGCGCTGTTACAACTACCGGTTGTTGATATTAATAATAATTTACTAGGCGTGATTAGAAATGATACGCTTATTACAACATCAAGGGAAGAAGCTAGTGAAGATTTGCAAACCATGTTTGGTGCTGGGAAAGAAGAACACGCGTTATCTAAACCATTTTTTGCGGTAGCCAAGCGTTTACCGTGGTTACAGATTAATTTAGTGACTGCTTTTTTGGCTTCCATGATTGTTGGATTATTTGAAGATACTATTGCAAGAATAACCATTTTAGCGGTGTTTCTACCCGTGGTTGCCGGCCAATCTGGTAATACAGGTTCTCAGGCCTTGGCAGTTACCATAAGAGGTTTGGCCTTGAGGGAAATTAGAATTGGACAATGGTTGCGAGTGGCTAAAAAAGAACTTGCAGTTGGGTTTATAAATGGCATAGCCGTGGCCATTACAACAGGTATTGTGGTTTATTTTTGGGCAAATTCTTTTGGTATAGCTCTGGTAATTGGCATTTCAATGATACTTTCAATGGTTATTGCTGGTTTTTCAGGGGCTATTATTCCCATTGGATTAAAAGCCATAGGTCAAGATCCTGCAACATCATCATCAATTATTTTAACAACGGTAACCGATATTTGTGGGTTTCTGAGTTTTTTAGGACTGGCTTCAGCCTTATCATCTGTGTTAGGAATTGTGTAACTCGACACATGAGTTCGTGCCTTTGTTTATAACTCAATTATCAAAGGTACAAAGGTACATTTATTAGCGTTGGAAATATAATATCATAAAATAGTGCACTAAGAAATAAGTGGCTAGCAAAAACAAACCCTTAAATATCTGTGGGGTGCTATAAAGCAGTAGAAAAAAGAATGGTTTTCTTTTTGCTTAAAATTTGAGATTAATTATTATTTGAAATACTGTACGCTCCAGAAGTTAGTTTAACAATGCCTACCTCACAGGTTATCTTAAAACCCTTAATGGGATTTTACTAATTAATGATAATGCTTATTTCTCTTAACTGGCAGTCAAGAGGTCACGGGTTCGAATCCCGTCTTGTCCACAACAAAAAAGACGTTCATTTTTTGAACGTCTTTTTTGTTTTTATAGATGCTATTAATTTTTAATAACAGGAACTTCAATAGTTAAGAATATGTCTTGTCCATCGGCATCTTCTCCTTGATAAAACTTAAAAATATAAGGCTTAGACTGCAGAGCTTGCACAGGTATTGAGAAAGTTGTTTCTCTAATATTTAAAGTACACGGAACACCATCATCAACATGTGCAATAGGATAAATAATCCTTGATGTTTCTTCATAGAAGTAGTCGTATTGATTGTAAAAATAGTAACAACTATTGGGTAATTCTATGGTAACCTTAATTCTATAAGTATTTCCATAAACAAATTCGTCTGGAAGTTCTGCGCTTACAACATTTACATACTCCAAGTGGTATTCATGGTCGTTACTGTCATCAGTACTACATCCAAATATTAAAAAGCCAATTAGAAAAAGGGAAATAAATTGTTTCATTACAAATTTTTAACGAAAATAAAGATTTGCAAAAGTATACTGCGTGACATGAAATGTCATATATCAGGCTAAAGTCGTTAAGCCTACTTCTTTAAAAGCGGTTTGGTTTATTCGACATAAAATGTCGCATGTAATATTGTTCCTTCAATGTAATTTTGTTAGACTAAATAACAGAGATATATGTTTAGTTTGGTTAACAAAAAAAAACGTTTTGGGTTTGAAAGGCATCCAAGGGTTATCTACTTTGGAAGAGGTTTATCCGTTAAACAAAAGGCAGCGATGGCTCATGTTTTTTTTCATGTTTTAAGAGCCGATACATCTCCAAATCTTAAAATGTACGACTATGTTTATGGTCAGTTTCAACTTATTGGATTTGGGATTAGATCTAAGTACATGGAGACTTATGAAGATAGTAATATTGAAGACAGTTTTAAACTGGTAAAAAAGTTAAGTCTTGAGCAAAAAAAATGGTTCGCCAGTGCCTTAAATGGCATGTTGTATGAAATTGGGGAGAAACCATCTTTTAAACATATACAGAACTATTTAAAGGTTGGAGAGCAAACCTTAAATCCGTTTATCAAATAATTTTACACACTTAAATCGTTTCAACTTAAATCTGAAAGGAACTTGACATAGTCGCCTTCAATAAATCTAGGTGGATGTTTTAGTCCCTTTTTTTGCTGAAGCTCTTTGTCTTCCCAAATAATTTTTAAACCCACTTCTAAACTTAAATAGTAGCTGTCTTCCCGCTCAGTATAACTACAGATTAAGTAGTTTTTGTTTTTTAAATCTCTAAAGAATCTCATGAAATGAGCGATAATATAAAAAATAGTATCATTACAGTCTCCAGTAATATTGTATCTGTAGAAAATGGGACGTTCCGAGCGTTTATAATCAATTAAATCTTTTGATCGTAAGTCTTTGTTGGTAAGCTCTCTATTGCGCAGTTTTAAATAAGTAGCTTCAGAAATCGGAAGTACAATGCAATGACCAGCATAGTAACCAGCTTTTCCCGTGAATATATAGTTTAACTCTGGTAACAACCTTATGGCTTCTTTTATTAAATCATGATTAACGTAATTAGACTCGTGTTTTTCAGTGGTAATAAACTGATCTAAATGCTTAATATCATAATCAAAATCAATGCTTCTTAAGTTCGAAGACCTAAGGTTAATTTGATCTTTAAACCAACTTAATTTAGGCAAACTATTTGTTTGTTTTGAAAGTGAATATTTCCGGGTATTAAAGTTGTAGAAAGTAGGAATTGGTACAGTAGCATTTAAGTTATGAATAAGTTGGTAAGGCAGTAGCGTGGATAAAACGATATCTTCTTCTTTTTCAGATTTTATTAAAGTTAGGTTTTTTTCCCATCGTTGTATGGTCCGCAGGTCAACTCCTAAAATAAGGGCAAATTCAGACTGGGACAGGTCGTTATACGTTCTGTAATCAATAAAAAGGGCCCCTATGGAGTCATATCTTTGCATCATAGCAACAAGAGTTTGCCTTGTAAATATAATAAAATGCGTTATTTCCGACATGATATGTCATATTAAATACCCTGTTAAATAACTAGTTTTGACTAATAAACTAGCTAATTGTGTCCGTGCTTTTATTGAAACTAAAAATAATGCAAGGTGTTTTAAACAAAGACCCTATTAAAAACAGGGCGCAATTACAAACTGTTTTAGCTCTTGAAAAGTTGTTTATGCAGATAAATTTTGGGAGCGAAGAAGTTCCAGATTACTCGATAGATAAAACGTTAATACTCTTAAACGATATTAAGGGATCGGTCTTGTCGCATGATGAAACAAAATTATTAAAGGTACTTTTTAAGGATGAATCATTATTAGGACATTTAATGTCGTAAGGTTTATGCAGTAACCGCTGTAACTTTGTTGAGCAATGGATATAAAATTGTAAAGGTTAATATTTTGGTTTTTGATTACAATTAAAAATTTAAAGAAAATGGAGCTGGATTAATAGCAATGATGAGGTTTGATTTTTGATTGATGGCAACGTGAAAGCGTTGCCTCTTTTTTTGCTTTTTAAGGCTAAAATTCTTCATTGTAGAAACGTGTGGCGTCCTCTTGAAGAATTTTTATCTGTTCCTTTTCAGAAGCTATGCGTTTTGCGTCCCATTCTAAGTAGTTTATACAGTCATTTAGAGCGATTTTTAAATGCTTTTTCATGTTGTAGATATCAAAATACAGCATCCCAGTACGGCGTACAAAGAAATCAGCTAAGCTGTTTGTCATTTCATAATGGATACTATACCAAAGTTCTGCACGAATCAAGTTTTCACGAGAACAGGTACTGTTAAATTCGTTCGATTTTTTAATGATTACATTAGCCTGTTTCCCGTAAGTAGTGCATAAATATAACGGGTAAAAACTATTTGTAACTCCTTTTGATTGTAAAATTTCCTCAAGCTCTTTTTGATAACGTTTTACTTCGGTTGTGTTTTCAAGTCGAGGTGTCACCAAAGGAATTTTATCTGTTGAAGATTTTTTTAGGTGTTCCTTACACGCTTTATTCAAAGTTTTTAACACGGTTTCAATAACACGCTGTGCCATGCGCCTGTAACCCGTAAGTTTTCCGCCTGCGATGGAAATTAGCCCACTATCAGAAATAAACAATTCATCTTTTCTTGATAGCTCTGCAGGGGCCTTGTTGTCTTCATGTATTAACGGGCGTAACCCAGCCCAATGGGATTCAATGTCTTCAATGTTTAACTGAACACTAGGGAAGGTACGATTAATAGCTTGTAAAAGATATTCAGCATCATTTTTAGTAACAATAACACGATCTAAGCTTCTATGATAATTAGTATCTGTGGTACCTACATAGGTTGTTCTTCCTCTCGGAATAGCAAATACCATTCTTCCATCTGGAGCATCAAAATACAAGGCTTGCTTTATTGGTAGTTTTTCAAAAGGGAAAACGACGTGTACGCCTTTAGTTAGCTGCAAATAGTTAGAGCTTAAAGATTGATCTAGATTGCGTATGGTATCTACCCAAGGACCTGTTGCCGAAACATAGCTATGAGCTTTAATCTTGAGTATATGCCCTGTATTGAGGTCTTTGCAAATTAGGTTTTTTATTTTTGAGTGACTGTCATATTCAAAGGCTTGCATGTTACAGTAATTGACAATTACTGCACCCAAAGAAGCCGCTTTCTTTAAGATTTCAAGGGTCAACCTAGCATCATCAGTTCTGTATTCTGCGTAATAGCCACCGCCCAAAAGAAGATTGTTGTTTAGTAATGGTTCTTTTTTGAAGGTTTCTTCTTTGTTTAGCATACGCCTTTTGTCGTTTCCCTTCACACCTGCTAAAAAATCGTAAACTTTAAGTCCTATAGACGTCATCAATTTTCCATAAGTACCGCCTTTAATTAAAGGTAATAACATTTTCTCTGGTGTTACAAGATGAGGTGCTAGATTATGAATTATAGCACGTTCAGACCCCGATTCTCTTACAAGCCCTATTTCAAATTGTTTGAGATAGCGTAAGCCACCATGAATAAGTTTTGTTGACTTGCTACTAGTGCCAGAGGCAAAATCGTTTTTTTCAATTAAGCATACTTTAAGTCCTCTAGAGGCTGCATCTAAGGCAATTCCTGCTCCAGTGATCCCGCCTCCTATAATGGCCATATGGAACGTCTCGTTTTCTAGCTGTTCAAGGTGAGCCTTTCTGCTTAGAATAGAAAATGGGGTTGTTGTTTTAGGCATGTGTGTAGGTTACATATCAAGATTGGATTAAAAATGCTAGTATAGTCTTAATTGCCTCGTTTAATTGAGCAGGAAGCTCTTCCTTGGTCCAAGGGTGTGACGCACCAAAAACATGATTAGCACCGTCAATAACAATAAATTTACTTTGTGGTTGCCATTCATGAAGGTTTTTTGCTTCATCAATCAGAACACTAGTATCTTGGTTTCCATGAATGATTAAGTAAGGCGTTTGTAAATTGGAAACGGCTCTTTTAATATTTAAGCGTTCTTCATTGTTTTTATAGTCTTCATAAAATTGATAAAAATGTGGCATTTGTTGCTTAGTACGTCCGTTTAATACGTATTTAACACCTTGTTTTTTCCAATCTTCTAAATCGCCAATCGTAGCGGTTCTCTTTCCAAAATCGCATACGCCAGCAAGACTAATTACTTTTGTAACTCTGGAATCTTCTTCAGCTTTTATGGTTACAATACCACCCGCTCTGCTGTGTCCAATAAGTGTTACCTTATCAAGATTTATGTTCTCTTTAAAACGAGGTTCCGAATGAATCCAATTAATAACAGAGGAAAGGTCGTCAAGCTCTTTGGTGTAATTATTATTTCCAAAAGCTTCCAAATCTGGAAAATCAATGGGTTGTTCTATAGTACCTCCATTATGTGAAAAATTAAATTTTATAAAGAAAAAATTGTTTTGGGCAAACGCTTTAGCCATTAAGTCCCAGGCTCCCCAATCTTTAAAACCCTTGTATCCATGACAAAAAATAACAACAGGTTTTTGTTTATGGTTGTTATTATAATAAACATCCGTAAGAATGGGTTTTTTATGGCTTCCTGAAACAATAATATTTTTGGTAATAGTCATACTAAATTTCTTTTTCAATAAAATTAATTTCTGGATTGCATATGTCTGAAATTAGATTTTTCAGCTCTTCTTCAAAGGCTTCTAATGTATCTTGAGTAATCATGGTATGTTTTGTTCTAGAACGCGGGCTGTCTTTTTTTGAAAATTTTATAAATCCAGAGTTTAGGCTTTTAAAACTTATAATTCCAGCCTCTATTGGAAGGCTAATTTGACCCGATTTATACATCATATAAGCGTAAGACAATACTTGAAAACTTTTACTATATTTTTTGTAATCTGATGTCAATTCGCCCCAATTTACAATTTCAACTTGACCTGGACTAACACTACCTGTCTTGTAGTCAATTATTCTAGTAATACCATTAACTTCATCCACTCTGTCTATTTTTCCTTTTAGGGCGATAGGGTAATTAAGATTTGAAATATTCAGTTTAATTTGGTTATCAGCTTCTATAGCAAGTATCTTAATGTCGTTTCCAGATTTAATAGATTTTTCCTCAAAATCAAGAAAGTTAGCGACATACCTTTTAGCTATTTCATAAATGATTAAATTTTTACCTTTAGTAATATCCCCTTCTTTGTATTCATTTTGAAAGTAGTAAGTTACCCGTTTATGTATTTTTGTCTTCATTTGTTTGATAACTTCCAAGCTTAAATATGTTCCTTCTAAAGGTTTGTAAAATTCTTCAAGGGTATTATGGACTACGGTTCCCAAAGTATTAAAAGCTATCGTTTCTTCGACGTCATTAGATTCTCCTATCTTTAATATTTTTTGATAATAAAAATCCATGGGGTTTCTAATGTAATTAGTTAACGAGGACGGTGAAAACCCGTTTTTAGCCATGTCAATAATGGCTTGATGCAAGGCTGGTGTTTTTTTTACTTCGCTTAAACGTTGTTCAATAATAGGGATTTTAGGGGTAATGATTTGATGATTTAAAGTACGAATTTGCTCTAATTCCAATTGCGTAATAAATCTACTTTTTTCTCCACCAGTAAGAACATCTGCTTCCGTATTGTAAAGAATATATATGTTTTTGGCGCGTTGTAGGAGTCTGTAAAAATGATAGGTATAAACAGCATCCTTTTCTTTATAAGTAGGTAATGCATGTTCTAGTTTTACATCAAAAGGAATAAACGAATTATTACTTTTTCCTGAAGGGAGAATACCTTCGTTTACTGACGAGATAATTACGGTTTCGAAATCTAGAACTCTCGATTCTAGCATTCCCATAATTTGAAGACCTTGTAACGGTTCTCCTTGAAAATCTAGAGATTCTGTTGCTAAAAGGTCTTTATAAACATTGTACAGTGTATGCAAATCTTTTATGTGCTTATATTTTGAGTTAAGTCTAGAAACTTCGTTAAATAGTTCGTTAAACCTAAAAAGATATTCTAAGCTAAGAAGATTTGACTGTTTGTCTTTATCCAAAACATCCTTTATTAGCAAGATGAGTTGAAAGCAATTTTTTAAAGCATTGTTAATGGATTGCCCCCAATTTGAAAATAATAAGTTTATAATAGTCTCACATTTTCTAGCTATCTGAGTGATTCTAGAAACATTTAGATAAGCAATATTATTATGTTCAATAGACTCGATAATTTGAGAGGCATAATCTATACCGTCTATGTTTAAAAGTGGCCTAATAAATTGATTGGAAATAATGTTAATAACATCCTTAAAATAGAATGTTTTTGTCGTGCTTTTGTGAAGTTTAAATAGTGCTTCAAACAGGGAGCCTAAGGGGATAGATCCCAACGGAAGCCCCATTGTTATATTTAATGAGTCAATACCTTTTGGTATGGAGTTTAATACTGGTATAAGAAGGCTTTCATCACCCAGTACTACAGCTGTATTCTGTAAAGCATTTGTTTGATTTTTAAGTGTTTTTAATAAAGAACCAATATGTTTAGCCTGACCTATATTTTTAGGAACTCCAAAAACACCTATTGTTTTTGGGTTAGAATAGTTTCCTGTTGGCCAATTAAAAGGTGCTTTTTCGAAATATTTCCAATTATTTAGATGCTTTCTAATAAATAATCCTGCATCGTGTTTTTCATTTTTCAGAAATGTTTTGTCTATGTCCCAATATATTTGGGCTAAATTGTGCTCAAGTAGTTCTTGAATAATATGTTCTTCGCAGGTGTTTAATGCGTTAAAACCCAAAAAGACATAATGCTTTTTAGGGTTGTTTGTTATGTAAGAACTTAAATTTTTAACAGCTTCACGATAAACGAGCCCTTGGTAACCTATTTGTTTTTGTTTTAAATTATGCGTGAAATCTTTATAGTAGAGAGGTAATGTATTCCAAAAGGCCAAATATTTTTTAACAAAATCTGTTTTATGTTCTTCTAAAGACCAGTGTTTTAAATCTTCAATAGCATGTAGGTAGTTAAAGATTTGTTCCTGGGGAATGAGGTATCGATCTATTTCATTGAAATCTTGAAGCAATATTTGAGACCATTTTGAAAAAACTTCGAATGAATCTTGATCGTTTTGGCGAGTTAAGTTCAAATAGGAATCATAGAACTCAAACAACAGTTCGGTATTTGAAACTGTTTTTAATTGTGACACCACTTCTACAAATTCTTCAATACTTAGTATGTTTGGTGAAAAAATTGTTTGATCCAGAACATGTGGTAATTGATGCTTTAAAAAAAGGCCAGCACGTTTGCTGGGTAGTATAAAGGTTAGTTTAGAGAAGTCTTTGTTTTGTTTTTTTAAATCTTTTAAGACGTCAAGAATAAAAGTGCTCATAGCATAAAAATAAAAAACGCCTCGGATACCCGAGGCGTTTTTTGTAACTATTTATTTAAAACTTAAGTCAAGAATTAATCTTTGTTTAAGTTAATTTCAACACGTCTGTTATTTCTTCTACCAGCTCTAGTTTTGTTTGTGTCGATTGGCTTAGACTCTCCATATCCTTTAGCAGATAATCTACCGCCATCAATACCACCGTCAACTAAGTAATCTTTAACAGAGTTAGCTCTAGAGTCAGATAGTTTTTGGTTTAAAGACTCGCTACCTACACTATCGGTATGACCTTCAATGTTAAATTTAGCGTTAGGGTATTCTTTCAAGATATCAATGATATTTTGAAGAACTTCACCAGACTGTGCTTTGATGGAAGCTTTTCCTGTATCGAATAAGATAGTTTTAGCATAAGCGTTTAATGCTTTTCTAACAGCTTCTGTAACTTCAGGACAACCGTTGTTAGCAACAGTACCAACAACATCTGGACATAAATCGTCTTTATCTACAACACCGTCACCGTCTCTATCTGGCCAAGGACATCCTTGGTTAGCAGCAGGACCAGCAACATCTGGACATTTATCATCACCATCGGCAACACCGTCACCATCAGCATCAGGACAACCGCTTAATGATGCTAAACCAGCAACCGTAGGACATTTATCGTCTTTATCTGGAACGCCATCACCATCTGTATCAGGACATCCGTTAAATTCAGCTAAACCAGCTTCGTTTGGACAGTCATCTTTACTATCTTGGATACCATCACCGTCAGTATCAGGACATCCATTGAAAGCTTCTAAACCAGCAACTTCAGGACAAGCATCATCCTTGTCGTAAATGCCATCACCGTCAGTATCTGTTCCTCCAAATCTAATAGTAAGTCCAGCAGTGTGTTGGAAGTGTTTAGATAAGTAATCTTCGAAAGCATGTTTGTATGATGACTGAACAGTTAAACCAACATTTTCTGAGAACCATACGTTAACACCAACAGTTCCATTTAAGGTTCCAGCACCTACTTCGTCAACCCAGGTGTAACCACCACCTACGCCAACAAAAGGATCCAGAGTTGTCCCTTCAATGAAATTATATTTGATGGTACCATCAAGACCATAATAAGATAAATCAGGTGCAGGAGCTTCTCCAAATTTATCAATTTTGTTTAATGAACCCGCAACACCAAAAGAAATGCCGTTGTTTAGGTATTTAGAAACAGAAATTGTAGAAAGCGACGGTAAGATGTTGTAATGATCTGTTACATTAAAGAATTCATCAAAATAGTCACCTTGAGGAAAGTCCTCTCCTACTGGAAAAAAGTCCACTGCGTTAATCCCAATGGTAATTTGCCATGGGTTGTTTTTGTCTTGTGCATTAACATTGCTGCAAACTAGTACAAGCAACATTGCAGCCAATAATCTGCTAAGATTTTTCATATTCAAAAGTTTAATTTTTAAGTGTTAATTGTAAACAAATGTAAGTTGTTAAATTTTATTAACAAAGACAAATATATAAAAATATTGAAGATTCTCTTTGTTAATAGGTAGTTCAGAACGATTTTAGATAATATCTAATTGCTTTCCAATTTTTGTAAAGGCACTTATGGCTTTATTTAAATGTTCTTTTTTATGAGCTGCTGAAAGTTGAATTCTAATACGCGCCTTATTTTTAGGGACCACCGGAAAAAAGAAGCCAATAACATAAATACCTTCTTTAAGGAGTAGGTCTGCCATTTTTTGAGATAATTTCGTATCATAAAGCATTACAGGTACTATTGCCGAATCTCCGTTAACAACATCAAAGCCTGCTTTTTTAAGACCCGATTTTAAGTAATTGGTATTCCGTTCTAGGGTGTCTCTTAATTCTGTATTCTGAGATAACATATCGAATACTTTTATGGATGCACCAACTATGGAAGGCGCAAGAGAATTAGAAAATAAATACGGCCTAGAACGTTGACGTAATATTTCAATAATTTCTTTTTTCCCAGTGGTATAACCTCCCATTGCACCACCTAAAGCTTTCCCTAAAGTGCCGGTAATAATATCTACTCTGTTTAATACGTTTTTTTCTTCTAATGTACCTATCCCATTTTTACCAATAAATCCAGCGGCATGACATTCATCTACCATAACTAAGGCTTCATATTTATCGGCCAAATCACAAATTTTATCTAAGGGTGCCACCAAGCCATCCATAGAAAACACGCCGTCGGTAACTATTATTTTGAATCTTGCACCGTTTTTATTGGCTGTAATAAGTTGTTGTTCAAGGTCTGTCATATCATTATTTTGGTAGCGATATCTAGCGGCCTTGCAAAGACGAACACCATCAATAATGGAGGCATGGTTTAGTGCGTCTGAAATAATCGCATCTTCCTTTCCTAGTAGGGGTTCAAAAACACCTCCGTTGGCATCAAAGGCTGCGGCATATAATATGGTGTCTTCGGTTTGATAAAAGTTAGCTATTTTTTGCTCTAATTCTTTATGAATATCTTGTGTGCCACAAATAAAACGTACCGAACTCATGCCAAATCCATGGGTATCCATAGTGTTTTTTGCGGCTTTTATAACGTCTGGGTGAGAAGAAAGCCCTAGATAATTATTGGCACAAAAATTAAGTACAGTCTCCCCGGTATTTAAGGTGATTTCTGCACCTTGGGCAGAGGTAATAATTCGTTCTTCTTTGAAAAGTCCGTTGTTTTTTAACGTTTCAAGTTCTTCTTGAAGGTGATTCTTCAGTTTTCCGTACATGTTTTTGCGTTTTTCGCAAATTTACACATCTTTAACTTTAATATCGTTATTTATGTATACAAGAATCTTTTTTTCTACAATTATATTCATGTCTTCAAGAGCATCTTCATAGGATTTAAGTTGTTGCTCGTGTTTTTTATCTTCTAGTCCAGTCTTATAATCAATAATTGTGGCTTCATTTTTCGAATTGATACTTACTCGATCCGGTCTTAGAATAATGCCATCAGTTGATATGATGTCACGCTCATTATGGGTTTCGATATCTTTTCCGCTGAAATATTTTTTGAGTTTAGGGTGGTTAGTGATACTTAAGACAAGTTCTTTAAGAGCTATGGATTGTTCTAAGTTAATTTTATTTGATACTAAGAATTCATTTGCAACAAGGTCTATATCATCTGCCGTAATGATTTGCCCCAAAATATCATGAATTAGATTTCCCTTTTCAATGGCTTCTTGTTGATTGGTATTCCAAAGATACCCCGATTTTGTGACAACTTTTATGTTGTGTTCTTCTTTAGCGGTAGAAATAAAAGATGGTTCAAGGGGTGTTGCACTTTGTTCCAAACACCCACGAGAGGAGTTTTGTGGCGTTCCAAAACTATAGACCAGTTCATTAGCATTCCAAATGCCTATCTGCTGGAGGTAATTAATGAGTAAGCCAGAATATTTTTTCGAGTTAACATCTCCTTTTGAAGACATGTCTTTTGAAGATATGATGTATAGATGTTCAACTGCTCTTGTTAATGCAACGTATAGAAGATTAATATTGTCTAGTTCAAGCTCTGCCTTATGTTTATGGTAAATATAGTTACCTTCTTCTCCAAAAAACTCAAAATCTTTATTGTAGTTTAACAAGGTATGAGTGAATCCAGAATACTTGCTATCATCTATTTTAAACCAGGATTTAGCTTCTAATTCTTTATAAATATCTAGGTCTGCAAAAGGGAAGATAACAACTGGAAACTCTAAGCCTTTAGATTTATGGATAGTCATAATTTGAACGGCATTTTGTCCTTTAGGCGATGTGATACTTAAGGTGTCTTTTTTCTTATCAAAATACTCTAAAAAACCTGATAAGTCCGATCCTTTTTTTTCTGAAAAGTCCAATATAACATCTAGGTAAAATTGGACGAAAGCGTTCGATGAGGAAACTAGATTAAAACTTCTTACGATGGTTTCTGCTAAATCGTACAAGGGTAGCTGAAGCAAGTTTTGACTGGATATTTTGATGTTGTAAGCTTCTAAGCTTTTAAAGAAATCAGAAAGGTTTAATGTGATATGTTTGGAAAAGAAGGCATGTTTGTCGTCAAGTTTTAATGAAGTTGACAAATAATTTAAAATTCTAATTTTTATCTCATTGTTGGTGGGTTGATTAAGAAGACTTAATAGGTCGTTAATGAAATTTACCTCGGGTGCACTTGTTAATAATAAGGTGTCGGAAGAGATAATGGGCACATTATTAAGGCTTAGGTAATTAGCGGTGGCAATACCGTCTTTTTTCTTTCTTACTAAAATACAGATATCTTCATAATGGAATCCATTATTCAAGCAATCATATATCTTATCTAAAGTAACTTCAGAAAACAGGGCATTCCTATCATCATCTTTATTGGGGGTTAAAAAAGACAATTCAACATAACCAGTATGGTCTTGTGTGCTATTTTGAACAGCTTGTTCATACAAGGTTTGATGCGTGCTATTTTCAAAAAAATGAGCCCCTAGGTATTTGAAAAAACCATTGTTAAAGCTTACAATTTCTTTAAAACTTCTGTAATTTTCCTGAAGATTTTCAACACTCTGCTCTATTTGAAAAGGAGAGGTTGTTTTATTAAACAAATCGATAAACTGTTCGGCCTTACCACCACGCCAGCGGTAAATAGCCTGTTTAGCATCTCCAACAAGCATGGTACTTCCCCCTTCGGTAGAAACCGCATTATTTAGTAAAGGAATTAGATTTGTCCATTGCATAATAGAGGTGTCTTGAAACTCATCAATAAAATAGTGTTTAAATTTTTCACCGATACGTTCATATATAAATGGCGTGGGTTGCTCTTTAATTTCTTCACTTATTATAGTGTTAAACTCAGAGATAAGCATTTTGTTTTGGTCTTCTTTAAGAAGCGTGAGTTCATTATTTATAGCGTTTAAGACCGATAAGGGCGTGATGTTTTTATAAAAAGCTTTCAAAAATTTTAATTGAAAAATGGAAGTTTTACTACAATGAAATGCTTTTGCGATTTGAGGTTGAAGCGCTTCAATAACCGAGGCGATGTCTCTTGAAACCCGTTTAGGGTAGAGGGTTTTATTTTCTAAGTCTTTTTGCCAGTTAGAGTCGTAGCTAACCTTAAAATTTGAACTGGCTAATTTGTCGAAATACTTTGGTAAATAACCTCCGGAAAAATCACTAAACTCCAATCCCGAGTTTTTTATTAAAGCAATAACGTCTTTGCCAATTTTGGTTATTATCGCTTCAGTATCATTTATTTCTTGGGTTAACTGTTTTTTTAACCTTTCAAAATCTTCGGGAGTTTTGTGCTTTAGACTTTCAATAAAAGGTTTGTCGTTTTCGGTAATTAATAGCTTAGCTATTTTATTAAAATCATAAGAGATATCCCAACTTTTATCGTCGTCGGCTTTTTCTAATGCGAATTCTACCAAGGTCTTGGTTAGAATTTTGTTAGTTCCTGTTTTTGCTATTAGGCTTTCTACGGCTTCATTTAGAAGGGTGTCCTGATCTAATTCTACTTCAAAGTTTAGGGGTAGTTTCAAATCATGAGCAAAAGTTCGAATTAATTTATGAGTAAAACCATCGATTGTTGAAATGTCGAAAGAAGCATAGTTATGAATAATGGTTTGTAAAAGTTGCTTGGATTTTTTTTGAAGTCGCTCTGGTTGTATTTGTAATTCAGAAGAAATAGTCTCAAACATACTGTTTGACGATTCAAGGACATCGTCTTCAGAAAATAATCTTAACGTATTAATAATGCGCTCTTTCATTTCAGTTACCGCTTTGTTGGTAAAGGTGATGGCTAGAATACGTTTGAAATGAAATAGGTTGTCCGATTGAAACAACAATTTTAAATACTCCTTTACTAATGTGTAGGTTTTTCCACTACCAGCAGAAGCGTTATATATGGTAAAGGACGATGTTTTTAACATAAAAATATATTTGAATACAAGATAAAAACTATCAATGGTTTGATAACAATTAATTATTTTTAATTGACTCGATTTTAGTGTAAATTTGATGAATTTAAAAATTAATTTAAAACAAATAATTATGGCTTTCGAATTACCGAAATTAGGATATGCTTACGATGCTTTAGAGCCTCACATGGATGCACGCACCATGGAGATACACCACTCAAAACATCATCAAGGCTATACTAATAATTTAAATAATGCAATTTCAGGAACCGATTTAGACGGAAAATCTATTGAAGACATTTTGTCGAATCTGGATATGGATAATGGAGCTGTGAGAAATAATGGAGGTGGCTTTTTTAACCACTCATTGTTTTGGACGGTTATGAACCCTGAGGATAGAGGGTATCTTTCTGGAGATTTAAAAGATGCTATTGAAGCTACTTTCGGGTCTAAAGACGAATTTATCGCTGCGTTTAGCAAAGCTGCAGCTACACGTTTTGGCTCAGGTTGGGCTTGGTTATGTGTTCACGAAGGGGGTAAACTTGAAATTTGTTCAACAGCAAATCAGGATAATCCATTAATGCCAGGCATTGGTTGTGGCGGTACACCAATTTTAGGATTAGATGTATGGGAACACGCTTATTATCTGAATTATCAGAATCGTCGTCCGGATTATATTAGTGCTTTTTTTAATGTAATTAACTGGAACGAAGTTGAAAAACGCTACGCTGAAGCTAAGTAGGCATAAATAATATTAGAACGTTAAAATCGTCTAGAAAGAAATTTCTAGACGATTTTTTTATGCTTTGGAATGATAATTGTTATAAAATGAAAAAGGTGAACGAGTGTTCACCTTTTTGCCCCAAATCTACCATGAACTTAACCTACTTATGTTATGGTGAGTCAAAGATATATGCTTTATAGAGTTTGTTAAAATATTTTAGTTGAACGGCGCAATTATTGGCTTAAGCGAGTTAGCGCACTTTTAAAGGGATGAACTGTATAAGCATTTGGGTAAATTAGATGGAAACTAAATCGCATAAAAAAAGGCGAACAAGCGTTCACCTTTTTTTGCCCCAAATCTACCATGAACTTAACCTACTTATGTTATGGTGAGACCAAGTTATGTGTATTTTAGATAATCTGAATATTTTTTAGACGAATAACATATTTATGGGGTGAAATACGTTATTTGCGGTTTAAACGTTAAATATTAAGAATATCCTAATTAATAGGCTCGTTCTTTGTTTCCTTCGTAAAAATTAATAAAAGCTCTGTTTACCACACGATTACCTCCAACGGTCGGGTAGTTTCCAGTGAAATACCAATCTCCTAAATGCTCTGGACAGGCTTTATGTAGGTTTTCTACTGGTTGAAAAATAATTTTCACTTCGGCCTTGATGCTGTCATCACTTAACAATTCAGATATTTTATCAGAAATTTGTTCATCCGTAAATGGGTCGTATATTTCTTTTACAAAGTTTTGTACGAATTTGTCTTCTAAGTCTGTTTGAGTAACACATTTATTATAAACAGTTTCCACTACATCGTATTTACCCGAGTCCTTAAGTAGTTCCAGGGCAGCTCTAAAGGCTATTAAATCTTCAAGTCGTGCCATGTCAATTCCATAACAGTCCGGATAGCGTATTTGTGGAGCAGAAGACACGACAATAATCTTTTTAGGGTTTAAGCGGTCTAGCATCTTTAAAATACTCTTTTTCAAAGTAGTTCCTCGTACAATACTATCGTCAATAATAACTAAATTGTCATTAGGTTTAATAACTCCGTATGTCACATCGTATACGTGAGCAACTAAATCGTCTCTGCTGCTGTCTTCCGTTATAAACGTTCTTAGTTTGACATCTTTAATGGCAATCTTTTCAACACGGGCATGTTCAGACAAAATCTCCGTAACTTTAGCTGCTGATAAAGATCGCTGGCCATTAAGTATGGCTTGTGTTTTTGTTTTATTGATGAATGCCTCAGCTGTTTCAATCATTCCAAAGAATGAGGTCTCCGCTGTATTTGGAATATAGGAAAACACCGTATTTTTTGTGTCGTTGTTAATCGCTTCCAATACTTTTGGCATTAATAGCTTACCAAGCATTTTGCGTTCCTGATAGATTTCGGCATCACTTCCTCTCGAGAAATAAATACGCTCAAAAGAACAAGATTTTTTCTCTAGTGGCTCTAAAATTTGTTTAAGTCTAACTTCTCCGGATTTTTTGGTGATGATGGCTTGGCCAGGCTCTAGCTCTTTAACATCTTCAAAGTTTACATTAAATACTGTTTGAATTACTGGGCGTTCCGAGGCAACTACTACCACTTCGTCATCTTTGTAGTAATAGGCAGGTCTTATTCCAGCAGGATCTCTTAAAACAAATGCATCTCCATGACCAATTAATCCCGCCATGGCATACCCTCCATCCCAGTTTTTAGCTGCTCTTCTAAGTATTTTGGCAACTTTTAAGCGCTCAGCAATAAGTGGGGAAGCTTGTCTTTTGTTATAGCCTTCTTTTTTAAGGTCTTTATAAATTTTACTAACAGCATCGTCTAAGAAATGCCCTATCTTCTCCATTATAGTAATGGTGTCTGTATATTCTTTTGGATGCTGACCTAGTTCAATCAGGTTAGAAAATAGTTCCTTAACATTGGTCATGTTAAAGTTTCCAGCCATGATTAAATTTCTGTGCATCCAATTATTTTGTCTTAAAAAAGGATGAACGCTTTCTACACTATTTTTTCCGAAAGTACCATAACGCACGTGGCCTAATAAAACTTCGCCTATATATGGAATGTTTCTTTTTTGAGCAGCAACATCATCTTTATATTCTGGGTGGGCCTTAAACTCTTTATTTACACGATCATTTATTTGGCCAAAAATATCCTGAATAGGTTGTTGGGCAATAGAACGTACTCTGCTTATATAGCGTTGTCCTGGTTGCGTATCTAATTTAATGCTTGCAAATCCAGCTCCGTCTTGACCACGGTTGTGCTGTTTCTCCATCATTAAATACATTTTATTTACACCATAAAATGCACTACCGTATTTCTCCTTGTAGTATTCTAATGGTTTTAAAAGTCTGATAACGGCTATTCCACATTCGTGTTTTAAGGCATCACTCATAAAATAAATATTTTCGCGTTATTCATGTTGTTGAATAAGCTCATAGTAATTGTTTATAATTAAAAAACGCACCCAGTTTTAGAGCGCGTTATATTATCCTAGTTCTATATCAAATTGTGTTAATTGTTTAAACTGTAGCAGTCGTTTATGGACTTCGCTACTTGATAAGGTTTGCATACGCTCGGTTCCAAATTTTTCAACACAGAAGGAGGCAAGAGTGGAGCCATAAATAACAGCGTTTTTCATGTTTTCAAATGAAAAATCATTTGTTTTTACCAAATATCCAGCAAATCCTCCAGCAAAAGTGTCTCCTGCCCCGGTTGGATCAAAAACTTCTTCCAAAGGCAAAGCTGGAGCATAAAATACATGGTCGTCATGAAATAGTAAAGCCCCATGTTCTCCTTTTTTAATAACCACGTACTTTGGTCCCATTTCGTAGATTTTTCTTGCTGCTACAACCAACGAGTATTCTCCAGTTAATTGTCTTGCTTCTTCGTCATTTATTGTAATAACATCGATGCGTTTTATTACGTTTCGTAAATCATCTAGAGCACAATCCATCCAAAAATTCATTGTGTCTAAAATAGCCAGTTTTGGTTTTTTCGACATTTGGTCTAAAACACTCGATTGTACTAGGGGATGAAGGTTCCCGAGCATAACGACTTCCGCATCCTTATAATCACTAGGAACTACTGGGTTGAAGTCTGCTAAGGTATTTAATTCGGTAACTAGAGTGTCGCGAGAATTCATGTCGTTGTGATAGCGTCCGCTCCAAAAAAAAGTCTTACCTCCATTAACAACTTCAATGCCCGATGTATCGATATGCTTATTAGATAGGAGATCTAAATAGTCTTGAGGAAAGTCATCACCAACTACAGAAACAGCAGCCGCGTCAATATCAAAGTGAGAAGCAGCCAAACCAATAAAAGTAGCTGCACCACCTAAAATTTTATCGGTTTTACCGAAAGGGGTTTCAATAGCGTCAAATGCCACGGTTCCCACTATAACTAATTTACTCATAAAAGAGACCTGATAATTTGCTGCAAATATACGTCATTTTAATACTAATTGAAGAATATTTTCTTGAAATGCGTGTACGTCTCACTTCTGCTAATAAATAGGATATAGGTGTGTTTACTTTCTTCCAAAATCCGCAGGGATTTCGCCCCATGCTTTGGTTTCCCATTTTACTATGGTAGTGTTATACGAGTTGTTTTTTAACCACATAATAGCGCGGTCAATAAGATCAAATACAGGTTTGTTCTTTGAGTTTCTGTCTAACTTCGTGTTACAGTTTTTCTTTTTCACCCAGCTCATGGCTGTTCTAGAGTCTGTATATATAATTCTATTGCTATTGTTCTTTTTTAAAAAGGCTAACCCGTGAACAATAGCTAAAAATTCACCAATATTATTCGTGCCTTCTTCAAAGGGGCCTTGGATAAATAATTGTTGCTTTGTTTTTGTGTCTACGCCTCTATACTCCATAATGCCAGGGTTGCCACTAGAAGCGGCATCAACCGCAATGGAATTATAGTTAGGTTGTCCAATTTTCTTGAGCTCAGCAGCAGAAAGTTCGCTTATAAATGATTTGTTTTTCCCTACATAATCTTTGTAATGACCTTTTAAAGCTTTCTTTGCAGCCTCGAATGTTGAAAAAGATTTATATTGAGCTCCTTGGTAATCTTTTATTTGAGCTTTGCAATCGTTCCATGAGTCAAAAACGCCTGTATGATGCCCTTTCCAAACGGTATAGTATTTCTTTTTCTTAGACATATTATGTTAGACTATGAATGTCTGTTATTAAGATTCACTCTTGTTGCAATAACAATGATTCCACCACTTCAGGGAAATGTTTCATTTCTAATTCATGAATTTTGGATGCCACATCTTGCGGCGTATCAGTTGGGCTAACCTTGCAAGATGCCTGAAATATAATGGCGCCTTCGTCATAATGTTCATTCACATAATGTATGGTAATTCCTGTTTCGGTTTCTTTGTTTTTAACTACTGCCTCATGCACATGCATGCCGTACATACCTTTACCTCCAAATTTAGGCAGTAAAGCAGGGTGTACATTAATAACTCTGTTTGGGAAAGCATTTAATATGTTTTCAGGAAATTTCCATAAAAACCCTGCTAATACTATTAAATCTGGTTTTGCTGCTTTTAAAATGTTTAGTACATCGTTGGTTTTTGTAAAGGCTATCTTGTTGAATGAAAAGGCGCTTACTTGAAGTCTTTTGGCACGATCTAAAACTTTGGCATGAGGATTGTTACAAAGTACTTGAATAACAGATGCATTATCGCTGTTGTGAAAAAACTTTATCAGATTTTCTGCATTACTTCCACCTCCGGACGCAAAAATTACAATACGTTTCATTTTACAGACTATAGTGTTAAGATTATTCGAACAAAAAAAAGAATAATTATTAACAATTAGAAGGTAAAAATATAAATACTTAAAAGTAATTTTAGTAAATTACCAACACATTTTTTTTGGAAAGATGTATTTTAAAAATAAAGTTTTTTATTTTTGCCAACTAATTAAAACTTAAAAATTAAAAGATTATGTCAGACATTGCATCAAGAGTAAAAGCGATTATCGTAGACAAATTAGGAGTAGATGAGAACGAAGTAGTTTCTGAGGCTAGTTTCACTAACGATTTAGGAGCAGACTCTTTAGACACTGTAGAGTTAATTATGGAGTTCGAAAAAGAATTCGATATTCAAATACCAGATGATCAAGCTGAAAATATTGCTACAGTTGGTCAAGCTATCTCTTATATAGAAGAAGCAAAATAAGCTAAAAACAAGCAAATACTTTATGGAATTAAAGCGAGTTGTAGTCACAGGATTAGGAGCTTTAACACCGATTGGCAATTCCAAAGATGAATATTGGGATGGTTTAATAAGTGGAAAAAGTGGGGCTGCGCCTATAACATATTATGATACCGATAAGTTTAAAACGAAATTCGCTTGCGAATTAAAAAACTATAACGTTAACGATTTTTTCGATAGAAAAGAGGCGCGTAAAATGGACAAATTTGCCCAATACGCTATGGTAGCGGCCGATGAGGCCATTGCCGATGCTAAGCTTAATCTAGATGAAGTTAATAAGTTACGTGTTGGTGTTATTTGGGGAGCAGGTATTGGTGGTTTAGAAACTTTTCAGCAAGAAGTTTTAAATTTTGCAGCTGGAGATGGAACACCAAGATTTAACCCGTTTTTTATTCCTAAGATGATTGCTGATATAGCACCAGGGAATATTTCTATAAAACATGGCTTTATGGGGCCTAATTATACCACAGTCTCGGCATGTGCCTCTTCTGCCAACGCGATGTTTGATGCTTTAAACTCTATTCGTTTAGGACATACAGATGTAGTAGTTACAGGAGGAAGTGAAGCTGCTGTCACGATTGCTGGTATGGGAGGTTTTAATGCTATGCATGCCTTATCAACAAGAAACGATAGCCCAGAAACAGCATCACGACCTTTTGACGCTACCAGGGATGGTTTTGTTTTAGGTGAAGGAGCAGGAGCTCTTGTCTTGGAAGAGTATGAACATGCTAAAGCAAGAGGCGCTAAAATATATGCAGAGTTTATTGGAGGAGGATTGTCTTCTGATGCACATCATATGACAGCGCCACACCCAGATGGCATTGGTGTTATAGCGGTTATGAAAAATTGTTTAGAAAACGCAGGTCTGAAACCAGAAGATGTTGACCATATTAATACACATGGTACATCTACACCTTTAGGAGACGTTGCAGAATTAAAAGCAATTTCAGAAGTATTTGGTAGTCACGCTAAGCATATAAATATCAATTCAACAAAGTCTATGACAGGGCACCTTTTAGGGGCTGCTGGAGCTATCGAAGCGATATCAGTAATATTGGCGATGGAAAATGGCGTAGTGCCGCCAACCATTAACCATTCAACTGTTGACGAAAGAATTGACCCTGAATTGAATTTAACTTTAAATAAGGCTCAAAAGCGCGACGTAAAAGTAGCAATGAGTAATACCTTTGGATTTGGCGGACACAACGCCTGTGTATTATTCAAGAAAATAGATTAAATCCCGAATGGATAGCATTCGTAACATACTAAATTCCCGTTTTAAACGTAACGGGAATTTTTTTATGGCCTTAAATGAAATGCTGGGCTTTAAGCCAAAGAACCTTAAATACTACAAAAGAGCTTTTACACACCGCTCCATGAATATTAGAGATAGTAAAGGGAATCCTTTTAACTATGAGCGTTTGGAGTTTTTGGGGGATGCCATGCTTAGTTCTGTCATCGCATCGCATTTATATTTGGAGGTGCCAGGTGGCGATGAAGGATATTTAACAAAAATGCGATCTAAGGTAGTAAGTAGAGAGCATTTAAATGAACTTGGTAAAGATTTAAAGTTAATAGATCTTGTAGAGAGCAAGATACCTTCAGGTCAGTTTGGAGATAATATTCATGGCAACCTTTTTGAAGCGCTTGTTGGTGCTATCTTTTTAGACCGAGGGTATAGGTATTGTGAAAAGTTTATTGATCGAAGAGTTATAAAACCCTATGTTGATATAGAAAAACTAGAAGGTAAAGTAATTAGTTATAAAAGTTTACTAATAGAGTGGTGCCAAAAAGAAAAAAAGACATTTGGTTATAATGTGTATGAGGATACTGGAAATGACGATGTAAGGCATTTTTCAGTAAAGTTATCAATAGATAATAAAGTAGTAGCTAAAGCACGTGCAACTTCAAAGAAAAAAGCTGAAGAAAAAGCTTCAAAACGTGCTTTTTTTGTGTTCCAGAGCAGGATGTCACAAATGATTTAAAGTAGGCTTAACATTTGTTAATTCACTACAACGTTTTAGTTGATTTTCATGTTAACATTGCCCTAATTGTGATACGACAAAAGCATATTAATACTATATTTACCGAAGTTTAATGCGAATTATGGCTGTTCATAAGTTTATTTTAGAAGATACTTTGGATGAGGCGCTATATACCTTAATTGCAGTGCATTGTAGGCTTGAAGATTATAGATTAGCCTATTTAATAAATAAATACTTAGGTACTGCGCTTACTAGAAAAGCTTCTGATTTAGACTTTAATGATGGAGAGGCTTCATACGCTATTTACGAATGGGAAGACCATAAACAGCTAATAACTTGGAGTTTGGTGTCAAACATTTGTAAGACAGAAGAACTTAAAGAACGAGAAATTAGGTCGTTATTCGACACTCAAGAAAAAATAATAAAAACATTTCATTTATTACCAGAACATAAAACGGTCAACTTTTTTTTAAAAATAGAAAGCGATTTTAGCTTTAATAAAGAAAAATATATCGTAGATAGTATTTTAAGAATTCCACAAGTTGCCACTGCTTATAGTATTGATTCTAGTAAATTGAAATCTAAAGACAATTTAATTTTTAACTAATGTCAACAATATTAAAAAAGACAAAAATAGTAGCAACTCTTGGTCCCGCTACAAGCTCTAAAGAAGTCTTAAAGGGAATGCTAGAAGAGGGTGCTAATGTATTCAGAATAAATTTTTCTCATGCTGATTATAATGATGTAGCTGAACGTGTTAAAATGATTCGTGAGCTTAATGATGAGTATGGATTTACCGCTGCTATTCTTGCAGATTTACAAGGTCCAAAACTTCGTGTGGGCGTTATGAAGGAAGAGGTTGTTGTAAACCCAGGCGACGAGATTATTTTTGCTACAGGAGAACGTTTTGAAGGGACAAAAGAACGTGTATATATGACTTATGATCGTTTTCCTCAAGATGCGAAGCCAGGAGAGCGTATCCTTTTAGACGACGGAAAGTTAATTTTTGAAGTCGTATCTACCGATAAAAAATCTGAGGTTAAAGCTAAAGTTATACAAGGAGGTCCTTTAAAATCTAAAAAAGGGGTTAATCTTCCTAACACAGATATTTCGCAACCTGCATTAACCGAAAAAGATATAAAGGATGCTATATTTGCTATTAGCCTTGATGTAGACTGGATTGCGTTATCGTTTGTAAGACATGCTGAAGATTTGATGCAGTTAAGAGATCTTATTGCTAAGCATTCCGATTATAAAATTCCAATTGTAGCAAAAATTGAAAAACCAGAAGCAGTTGAGAATATAGATAAAATTGTTGCTCATTGTGATGGTTTAATGGTTGCTCGTGGTGACCTAGGTGTTGAGGTGCCAGCACAAGAGGTGCCGCTTATTCAAAAGCAACTGGTATTACGTGCTAAAAAAGCAAGAATTCCTGTTATTATTGCTACGCAAATGATGGAGACCATGATTTCTAGTTTAACACCAACAAGAGCTGAGGTTAATGATGTAGCAAACTCTGTTATGGATGGTGCAGATGCTGTAATGTTATCGGGGGAAACGTCTGTTGGTCAATATCCTATTCAGGTCATTAAACAAATGTCTGATATTCTTAAAAGTGTTGAGAATTCTGCTTTAATTCAAGTACCACAATTGCCGCCTCATATTCGCACCAATCGCTATATTACAAAGTCCATTTGTTATCATGCCGCAAATATGGCGAACGAGATTAGTGCAAAAGCCATTTCTACACTTACTAATAGTGGGTATACTGCATTTCAAATTTCTGCTTGGAGACCGTCATGTCATATTTTAGTATTTACATCAAATAGGCGTATTTTAACGCGTTTGAGTTTGTTGTGGGGTGTACGAGCTTTTTATTATGATAAGTTTGTTAGTACCGATGAGACTATTGAGGATGTAAATGCCATAGCTTGTAAAATGGGCTACCTAGACGTAGGCGATATGCTTATTAGTTTAGCAGCCATGCCAATGAAGGCTAAAGGGATGGTAAATACTCTACGTGTTACAGAAATAGAGAGCTGTAGTTTTTAGACTTTTACACGTGTTTGACATATTATTGGGATAGGGATTCCTAATATTTAATAATAAACGAAATGCATAGTGATTTTACGACGCATTTCGTTTTTTTACTTTATAATAGTATTGTCACCTTTAGAGGTTATATCTTTTTGGGACGAGTAGCGTCATTATCATTCCATAAATCAGTCCTAAACGAAGATACAGGTAGAAGATTTGTGCCTAATAAGCTGCCTTTAGTCCAGTTACTCCATGCGTATCTTACCGCTACTGGACTCGTGACCTTATCACTTTTTACAAGAATATCTTGGCCATTAATAATTTTAGCTTCTGCGGGATAAAATACCTTATCGTTTCCAGAAATTTCAAACCCTTCTAGTTGATCATAAGTAAATAGACCATTGCCTACATTGTTAAATTTTAGAACTACGCTGTTATCTTTTAATTCAAAAGATTTATAACTAGGAGCTGTATACTCAACAGTTTCGAATCCGTAAGTATTATGAAGGGCATTAAGTAGTAGTCGATCAGCTACTTCTTTTTTCTTTGGAGGATGAATACAATATTCATCTCCAATATCCATGGTAATGGCTATACCCGAATTTGGAATGATGTCCAGGCATTGTAGTTGCGCTTCGCGCATAAAGGCAGTATTAGTAACAGATTGGAAGGCACTATTATCATTATACCAGTAAGGAGCTATTTGAACGAAGTAGAAAGGGAAGTCTCCAAGTCCCCATAATGTCCTCCAATCTTTTACCATAGCGGGAAATAGTTTTTTATAGTTTTCGGGTTCATTGCGATTTCCCTCGCCTTGATACCATAAAACGCCTTTAATTTTATAGTTTACTAAGGGATAAATCATAGCATTAAAGAGTGCTGTTGGAATTCGGTTTGCTTTTTTTAGGTTTGCATTTTCAAGGCTAACCTCTTGAAAGGGTTTTAGAGCGTCTTTACTCATCCAAGCTTGAATTTTACTTGCTCCCCATGACGTATGAATTAGGCCAACCGGAACATCTAAAATGGCTTGCAATTGTTGACCGAAAAAATACGCCACAGCACTAAAGTTTGCAACGTTGTTTGGTGTTGCTTGCTGCCAGGAGATATAGTCTTCAATATTTTCAACCGGTATTCTAGAGCCTACTTTCTTGACAGTAAACAGACGTAATTTTGTGTTTGAAGACTTTGCAATTGTCAATGTAGAGCTAAAAGTGGGCTGTCCTTTATACCCTTTCATAGGCTGGAACATGTTGGATTGCCCAGAACAGAGCCATACCTCACCAAATACGACATTTTCTAATAAGAGATTTGATGTGTCACTTTTTATTTTAATAGTTTGGGGCTTCCTACTATTGTTTGTTTCTACATTAATTTGCCAAGTTCCTTTTTCACTAGCCTCTAATTTTAAAGGAGTATTTAGCCAAGATAGTTCTACAGATATTTTTTCCTTAGCATCTGCCCAGCCCCACAGCGTAACTGTAGTATTTCGTTGTAAGACCATGTTGGAAGAAACAATAGCAGGAAGTTTAACCTCGGCCATAACATATTCCATGAATAGCGGATTGGTAAAAACCAATATTGAGATAAATAGTTTGTTTAAAAGAGAGGGTTTTTGTGGAAGGCTCATGTTGTTTAGTCGTAATTTAGATATCAAGGTTTGGTTGTTCTTTTCATAATATGTATTATGAGAAAAACATCATAAATGTTTTATAAATATTAGTTTAACGTTTTGGGTTCCATTTTTAAATCTGATAAAAACTCTTGGTGTCAAGTTAGGCATTGTTAATTGACAACCAAATTAATTATTTTTTATTTCAAATTCATTGGCCAGGTTAAATACAGTGGTGTAGTTGTTTAAAATTTGAAGTTTAATTGTACGCTGATACTGTTTTTTTCCTTTGTTTCTCTATTTTCTGTATTAAGATTAGAAAGAGAGATACCTAATAATCGTACTGAATTATTTAGTTTTTCTTGATAGAGCAAACCTTTTGCCGTTTCTAAGGTCATACTTTTATCACGTATAAAATAGGATAAAGTTTTACTTCTAGTTTGCAAGGTGAAATCGCTATACTTTATTTTTAGCGTTACCGTTTTCCCAGCAACTTTACTTTTAGCTAATCGTTTAGAAACTTCTTCAGCAATATGTTCGAGTTTATCAAGCATAAAAACTTCCGATGATAAATCTTCACTAAAGATGCGCTCAGTAGCTAAGGTCTTTCGTATTCGGTTGGGTTTTACCTCGCTATTATGAATACCTCTAGCGATATGGTAATAATAGCGTCCAGATTTCCCAAAATCAGAGTCTTAAAATTCTAGTGACTTCTACCTTAATTCAAGTACCACAATGGCCGCCCCCTATTCGCACCAGTCGCTATATTACAAAGCCCATTTGTTTTCACGCTGCAAATATGGCAAACGAGATTGGTGCAAAAGCCATTTCTAAACTTACTATACTAATACTGGGTATACTGCATTTCAAATTTCTGCTTGGAGACCGTCTCATTCCATATTTTAGTTTTTAGATCAAATAGGCGTATTTTAAAGTGTTTAAGTTTGTTGTGGGGTGTACGAGCTTTTTATTATGATAAGTTTGTTAGTACATATGAGACCATTAAGGATATGAGTGCCATTGCTTGTAAAAAGGGTTATCTCGATGTGGGTGATATGTTTATTAGTTTAGCAGCCATGCCTATGAAGGCTAAGGGGATGGTAAACACTTTAAGTGTTACAGAAATAGGGAGCTGTAGTTTCTAAATGAAAGCATATATTTTTATAAAGCGAAGAAATAAAACTAATAAGTACTTTAGTTTAGAGATTATTTTATTTTGTCTTAGACTTGTAAGCTTTGCTTTATTGAACACCCAGTTTTAAATTAAGGTTGTACTGCTCATTTTTTATCAAAAGGAAGTATAACCCTGAATTTAATTGAAGTTCTGAAGTGTTAATTTTTATTTTATCGATGCTTCCCTTAAACGACTTTTCGTAGACTTGTTGCCCTTTTACATTATATATAACTATTAAAGGCTCATTTAGGGTTTGGCTAAAATTAATAAACAAATCTTTATCAGATATTGGGTTGGGGTATATCTTTATTTGAGGCTTGGTATTTGTAAAAACATCAGTACTTAAACTATTCTCTACTTTAATTGTTGCTGTGGCAATAAAATTGCCTTCTGTACTATTAAGGGTTATAGTTGTAATACCTTCACTAATACCAGTAACAGCACCCCATTGATCTACATAAGCAACATCCTCGTCTGAAGACGTCCAAGTAACACCTTTATTTGTAGCCCCGTTGGGAGTAATTATTTTTGTTAATTGTGTAGTCTCGTCTGTAGTTATACTTGATTCTGCAGGCGAAACAGATAAACCAGTAATAGGAAAAGTTAAACCATTACCACCATTACAATTAGTTCTTGTATGATTCCAACGAGATATTACTAATGAATTATCCGGAAAATTTGATGATTGTGCTGCAAGCTCACTTTCTGATGGGATACGTACTCTGTAATATCTTGGATCATCAGGACCATCACTACTTGCGGTATATAAAACTGGTGCGATAGTAGGACCTACAAACCATCTACCACCAGTACCTTCAAGCGCAGTATTACTAATTAGGTTTCTTAAGGCACAAGGAACAGATTTAAAACTTCCATCTTTAATATGTGCATTGGTTCCGTAAGTACTAGTTACATCAGTAATTCTAGAGTCTGGATCAAAGCTACCAATATCATCAGCATTTACATCAACAAAAGCTCTATCAACTCTTACGGTTGTTTTACAACTTGTGGCTTCAATCTTTTCTACATCAAACCAGCCATTTGTTACTCCCCAAGGTTGTATCATTACAGCAGAGTTTCCTTCATTACATTTTATGTTATAACCAGAAATTTCAGAAACTCGAGTTACAGTTCTTGGCGCTTGTAGGTTCGTTGTTTCGTGTGCATCAGTTTCAATACGTAATGTGGCACCACCACTAAGAGAAATTATGTTTTTAAAAAATAAACGTTCACCAACTCTTACCTGAACAGCACCATAACCATCATGAGCATTTTCAACAGTAATGTCTTTTACTACACCATTCCTAGCTCCTGCCCATACATTATTGTTTCTACTAACACCACAGTTTACTGTAGAGTGTATTGTTCTTTTATCGATAACATGACAACCAGCGATCATAAAATTATCCAAATCTTTGACATTAAAAGGTAATACTCTTAGGTCATAACTTATTTCAGACATGTCTAATGTAAACTTACCACTTATAGCACGAATACTTACATTAGAAATACTGGCATTATTAAATCCTAATACAAAAATAGATTTATCAATTTTAGATGAAAGCACAGGTTTTACAATAGCATTTTCATCAAACATTAAATGTACATTAGAAAGCAATACAATTTCTCCAAATTCCCAAGTACCTGCTGGTATGGTTATTACACCACCGCCGGTATTAGAAAGCGCTGCTATATTGGTGTTTAAAGTAGATGAATCATCACCTGGATTATTAACTAATGTAATTCTTTGAGATGCAGTAAAATCACCAGAATTGTCAGTAAAAAACTCACTTTCTAATCGTTGTGATGGTAATTTAGAAGGTGCCTCTACTTGAGCAAGTAAAGGCATGTGCAAAACTGTAAGTATTGCAAGCATAAAGAATGTTTTCATTTTACCTATCAAATTTTGAACGGAAGATAGAAGTTTTAGTTTATCGTGAATAATAAATAATTAACCACAATTAGTCCTAATTAGGCTAAAAATGTATTTGATTTTGAATCTAAAACTCAAACCGTAACTGCACACTGACACTTTGCTTTTGCACAGGTTTACTTTGGTGATTTTTAAGGTCGGCTTCCTTTTTTTCAGTATTTAAATTGGAAAGAGAGATACCTAATAATCGTACTGAATTATTTAGTTTTTCTTGATAGAGCAAATCTTTTGCCGTTTCTAAGATCACACTTTTGTCACGTATAAAATATGATAAAGTTTTACTTCTAGTTTGCAAGGTGAAATCGCTATACTTTATTTTTAGCGTTACCGTTTTTCCAGCAACTTTACTTTTAGCTAATCGTTTAGAAACTTCTTCAGCAATATGTTCGAGTTTATCAAGCATAAAAACTTCCGATGATAAATTCTCTTTAAAAGTACGTTCTGCCGCTAAGCTTTTTCTTATGCGGTTAGGTGTAACTTCACTATTTTGAATACCTCGAACTATGTAGTAAAAGTAGCGTCCCGATTTGCCAAAGTTGGCCTCGAGGTATTCTAACGATTTTTGTTTTAAGTCGAGTCCTGTAAAAATACCTTTTTGGTACATTTTTTCAGTAGTTACTTTGCCTATACCATAAAACTTTCTAATATCAAGCTGCTCTAAAAATGTGATGACTTCCTCTGGGTTAACAGTTTTTTGTCCGTTAGGTTTATTGTAATCACTGGCTATTTTTGCTATAAATTTATTGATAGAAATTCCCGCTGAAGCTGTTAAACCAATTTCATTTAAAATTCTAAACCTTATTTCCTCTGCAATTAATGATGCACTTGGGTTACCTTTTTTGTTTTCTGTAACATCTAGATAAGCTTCATCTAAAGAAAGCGGTTCTACTAAATCTGTATAATCTAAAAATATGGTTCTAAGTTGTTTAGAAATATGAGTATAACGTTCAAAACGTGGCCTTACAAAGATAAGTTCTGGACAAAGCTTAGAAGCCAAATTACCCGCCATGGCACTTTTAACCCCGTATTTTCTTGCTTCGTAACTAGCAGCGCTAATCACTCCTCGCTTACTTCCTCCACCAACAGCAATTGGTTTTCCTTGCAGTTTAGGATTATCCATTTGCTCAACAGAGGCATAAAAAGCATCCATATCTACATGAATAATTTTGCGTTTTGGAAGATTATCAGACATCATGTAAATTTAACTAATAAATGAGTTTTAATGATTACCTTTCGGTGTCCATTATTAATTTTATTACATTTCTATGATAGAAATTGAACGAAAGTTTTTAGTGAAGTCTCAGGCTTTTAAAAAACAGGCTTTTAAACAAACCAGAATTTGTCAAGGGTTTCTTAATACTCACAAAGAGCGCACGGTACGCGTAAGAATTAAAGGTGATTTGGGTTTTCTTACTGTAAAAGGGAAGTCATCGCATGATGGGTTGTCAAGATTTGAATGGGAAAAGTCCATTTCTAAAGAGGAGGCTATAGCTTTATTGAAGCTGTGTGAGCCAACCATAATTGATAAGATTAGGTACGAAGTAACATGTGGAACTCATACTTATGAGGTTGATGAGTTTTTTGGAGAAAATAAAGGTTTAATTGTTGCAGAAGTTGAGCTTCAATCAACTATTGAAGATTTTGAAAAACCTGATTGGTTAGATACTGAAGTAACAGGAGATATTAAATATTATAACTCATTATTAAGTAAACGTCCTTATAATACTTGGGACTCGTAAACATGTATCAAATGAAAAAAATTTTAGCTGTATTATTACTATTAGTAATGACGGAATCATGTAAAAAGGCATCCCAACCTAGTCTATCAGAAGAGGTTGTTTTAGACGAAGTTGAGGTTGAAGTGGATTCTATTGTTGAAGTGCAAGACGCACCAATAAGAACTGTAAAAGAAAAAAAAGAAGCGCTTTTAAGCAAAGGTTTTAAAATCTTTGATTACGTAGATGAAAAAACTCAGGATACAGTGTTAATGCAGCAATATTTTATGGTTTTTTTAAAAACGGGGCCCATACGAGGGCAAAATGAAGAGGAAGATGCAGAGTTACAGGTGCAACACTTATCACATTTAACAAAAATGTATGAGTTAGGATATGCCGATATATCTGGTCCTTTTGGTGATGATGGGAATATTAGAGGCGTTACCATTTATAATGTACCAACATTAAAGATGGTAGATAGTTTAGCTAATGCCGATCCTATGGTAAAGGCAGGAAGGTTAGAAGTTGAGGTTCACCCATGGTGGGCTGCAAAAGGGTTTCCATTAAGGTAGATGTTGAAACTAGTAAAGGGTTTATATTTAATTGTCAATATTGCTATTATAGTAGCATTATTACTTCTGTATTTTATTGTAAGAGATACGTCCTTTAAATATGCAATTTGGTTTTATTCATTTCCATTACCAATTATAGTTTTTATAATTTTATGCTTATCCGTTTTTTTAGGTAAATACAGAAAGTATAATTTAATCATCGCTGGATTTGTATTTATTATTTGGATAGGAAGAAGTTTTAGGATGAGCTTCCCTATAAAACCTCAAAAATCAGATTTAGAAATAGTTTTTTGGAATGCTTCAAGAGATAATGGTTTTAAAACGGCTATTGAAATTAATAAGGGTATTCCAGATGTTTTGGTTTTAACAGAATCAAATGATTATAATTTCAATAAATTAAAAGGTAAATATCCTGATTTTTATTTTTATCAAGGCAAGAGGGAATTACGAATTTTTTCAAAAACACCACTAACTATAGTAAAAGATACTACTACCCACTATAGTACCAGTGTGGTTAATTTTAAAACAGCGGAAATCAATTTTTATGCAGTTGATGTCACAGGTAGTATAGACGTTCCAAGATTATGGGAAATAGGTTTTTTATATGAGGTTATTCTTGCAAAAGAGAATACGGTTATATTGGGAGATTTTAACGTGCCATACGAGTCTACACTATTAAAAAAAATAAAAGATAATTATAAATATTTTTTTTCTTCCAAAGGAAATGGGTTTAGAGAAACCTGGTTTTGGGGGCTTCCTTTATTGTCATTAGATCAAATATGGGTGTCTCCAGATTTAGAAATAAGAACTTCAAAAAATACTAAAACATTATTGTCCGATCATAGTTTGATTGGTGTGGTTCTCAATAGAGGATGAATATTTTGGTTCTTAAATGCATTATCGCTTGGTTTTTTCTAATTCATTATATCATTTATACTCTAATTAGGTTGTTTCAACATGTCTTAAAAAACCTCCATATTCCATAGTTAAAAAAATAAATGTATATTTGAGTACCCTAAATCAAACATTATGAAAACTATTTATGCTAAAGCACGACAGTGTTTTATATGCGTGGTCGCTGCTATTTGTATTATGTCTTGTTCAAATGATGAAGTTGATATTCCAGTTGATGATGATTCAAGTGAAGATATCATAAACGTGGAGGCAAGTGCTATTGAAACAGAGATTCTTCAATTGGTTAATAATCATCGGTCCAGTATTGGAAAATCAAAATTAGAGATCAACAATCTTGCTGCCGTTTTAGCTAAGGAACATACCTTATATATGATTAATAAGGGAGATATTAGTCATGATAATTTTGATGAAAGAGGGGACAGGCTTATCTCTGAAGAACAAGCTATTAAGGTAGGAGAAAATGTTGCGTTTAAATACAGAACCGCAAAGGAGGTTATGGAAGCTTGGTTAAACAGCCCAGGGCATAAAGCTAATATAGAAGCGAATTTTACTCATATAGGTATTAGTGCTATAAAAGATAATTCAGGATTTTTTTATTATACACAGGTGTTTTTTAGAAAGTAGCATTTCCAAAAATAAACTTAGTTTTTAAATATAGCTACGTAAAGGTCTCCTTTGTCGTTCATACTGGCTCGAAACATACCTGATGTGTTGAACTCCGTTGTCACATGCCCGTTCTTATCGATAGCAATTATGCCTCCGTCTCCACCAAGTTCTGTTAGTTTACTTTGAATAACTAGACGAGCCGCTTCATTTAAAGATATTCCTTTATACTCCATAAGGGCAGAAATATCATGGGCTACCGTACCTCTTATAAAGAATTCGCCCCAACCTGTGGCAGATACAGCACAAGTATTATTGTTGGCATAGGTGCCTGCACCAATAATAGGCGAGTCTCCAATACGTCCCCACCGTTTGTTGGTCATTCCCCCTGTAGAAGTGCCAGCAGCTAGGTTTCCATGTTTATCAAGAGCAACGCAACCAACGGTTCCAAATTTTGAATCGCTAATAGTTTGGTCATAAACCGAAACAACTTCACTGTTGTCAGATGCTTTTATCCGCTTTAATGCATTTAATTTTGCTTTCGTTAGAAAATAGCTTGGATCAACTATGTTTAATCCTTGTTCTTTGGCGAACAACTCTGCTCCATTACCAGAGAGCATTACATGAGGAGATTGTTCCATAACGGCCCTAGCTAGGTTTATGGGGTTCTTAACTGTTTTGGTTCCAGCTGATGCTCCAGCATTTAAAGTTTTACCATCCATTATAGAAGCGTCGTGTTCATTTATGCCATCATAGGTAAGTACGGCTCCTTTTCCAGCGTTGAATAGAGGGGAATCTTCCAGAATATTTATAGTTTTTTGAACAGCATCAAGACTTGTTCCACCGGTATCTAATATGTTATATCCAACCTGAATAGCTTCTTTCAATTCCTGACGATATACCATTTCTAAACTATCAGACATTTGTTCTTTGATAATATTTCCGGCGCCTCCATGAACGACAATAGAAAATGTAACTCTTTCTTGATTAGAGGTTTCCTTTTTAATGGTTTTGTTGTCTCTACAGGATAATATAAAGACAGAAATAAGGAGGGTTGTAAGGATGGGTTTCATTTGAAATAGGTTATAAGAAAAGGTTAAAGTTAATATTTAGTAATTGATTAATTTCATAAAAATCAACTATTTATTAGTATATTCGCAAATAATAACAATAATACTATTAAATCAACAAACTTAATGAATATGAATTCTGGTTCTGGTATAGATAAGGTTCTTAAAGATTTACAGGTTAGGATGATGAACGAAGGGGCTTCTACAGGAGTGCAGAACTTTTCAAATGGAGAGCCTGTTGAATCCTTTTCTCCAGTTAATGGAACTTTAATTGCAAAGGTCAAGTCAGCAACAAAAGCTGATTATGAAAAAGTTATGGAGGCGGCAGTTTCAGCATTTAAGACATGGAGGCTTATGCCCGCTCCTCAACGTGGAGACATAGTGCGTCAATTTGGAGAAAAACTACGTAAACATAAAAATGCGCTTGGTAAGTTGGTGTCCTTTGAAATGGGTAAGAGTTATCAAGAAGGTTTGGGAGAGGTGCAAGAAATGATCGATATCTGTGATTTTGCCGTTGGTCTCTCACGTCAGCTTCATGGTTTAACTATGCACTCTGAGCGCCCAGGACATCGTATGTATGAACAATATCACCCGCTGGGGATCGTTGGAATAATTTCGGCATTTAACTTTCCTGTGGCTGTTTGGTCTTGGAATACGGCCTTAGCATGGATATGCGGGGATGTTTGTGTGTGGAAGCCTTCAGAGAAAACACCATTATGCGCAGTAGCTTGTCAAAATTTAATAACAGAGGTATTAAAAGAGAATAACCTACCTGAAGGCATTTCATGTTTGGTTAATGGCGATTATAAAGTAGGAGAGCTTATCACCAAAGATACCAGAGTGTCTTTAGTTTCTGCCACAGGGTCTACCAGAATGGGAAAAATAGTAGCAAAAGAAGTGGCAGGCCGTTTGGGCAAATCACTCTTAGAATTAGGAGGTAATAATGCCATTATAGTGACTCCTAATGCTGATATTAAAATGACTATTATTGGAGCGGTATTCGGTGCAGTTGGTACGGCAGGTCAGCGATGTACGTCGACACGAAGATTAATTGTCCACAATTCAATCTACGAAAAGGTGAAGCAGGCTTTAATAGACGCTTACAAGCAATTACGCATTGGTAATCCGCTCGATCAAAATAATCATGTGGGACCTTTAATAGATGTCGAGGCGGTTAAGAGTTATACCTCCGCTTTAGAACAAGTGGTAAAAGAAGGTGGTAATTTGGTTGTTGAAGGAGGTGTCCTTTCTGGGGTTGGATACGAGAGCGGGTGTTATGTAAAACCAGCAATTGCAGAAGCAGAACCTCATTTTAAAATTGTACAACACGAAACGTTTGCTCCTGTATTGTATTTATTGAAATATAATGGAGACGTTCAAAATGCTATTGACATTCAAAATAATGTAGCTCAGGGGCTTTCTTCAGCAATAATGACGAGTAATTTAAGAGAAGCGGAGCGATTTTTATCTCACGCAGGAAGTGATTGTGGTATTGCCAACGTAAACATTGGGACCTCTGGTGCCGAAATTGGAGGTGCATTTGGGGGTGAAAAAGAGACTGGAGGAGGTCGCGAATCTGGATCAGATGCCTGGAAAGTTTATATGCGCAGACAGACAAACACTATTAACTATACAACTGAGTTACCATTGGCTCAAGGCATTAAATTTGATTTATAGAATAGATTTGAGCATTACATATCATTACTAAGCCGTTTCTAAGAAAAGCGGTTTTTTTTAACTCGAGAGTTTGGTAAATGATTTAAAAGCCAGTGGTATGTTTGGCGGTATTTTAATTTTAACGTTTTCAGAATTTGGCTGCCATGTAAAAGAAAATGCAAACATTGGTGCAAACCATGAAACTATTAATAATATATTTAAAAAATGAAAAAACCTTGACCAAAATTGAATAACAATTGAGAGACAAGGTTTCAGATCTTAAAAAGATTAATAGCAGTGCAAATGTAGTGCTTTTCCATTTCTAAGGAATTTTTTAAAGTTAACTTAAAGTTAAATCTATTAACAAATGTTAACTATACTTTACCTTTCTCAATATCCTCAAGGCTTCTTTATATAAGCTATATATTTCTTTGCTATGGTTTTTTAAGTAGGGTTTGGCCTCGTTCAGTTTATTTAGTGCTTCATGAAAAAGGTTTAAGTAACATATTAAATATGTGGCAGGTAAGTTTCTTAAATCCTGTTGTTCGGTTTCGGTTAAAGCCTGTCCTTTTTTAAGCTTTTCTAAAATACTGTTGTTGGCATTATAAATATGATGCAATATTCTTTTATCAAACTGCGGCGGATCAAACAATAATTTGGTTTCTATGTTGTAATGGGCGTTGTCTTCAAACTTTATAAGAGTTTCTTCAAGTTTATAATATTTGTTGCTGCCTTGTAAGCCAAGGTTAACGTATTCAATAATTTTAAAGCTATCATCATTATAATCAATAGAAACTTCGTCTAAGGCAGAAAAAAATAATCGTACCTGTTCATTTATAAGTTCAATGTCTACTCTAGAGTAAAAGACTTCATCTTTAACCACTTTTTTTTGTCCGGCCCAGCATACCACAAAATACTCTTTAAAAACTTTGTACTTAGCGTTGTAATCTTTTCGCGTATTCATAAAATGAAAAACACCATTAAGGGTATGCTCTATATTATTTTGGGCATGCTTTTCAATGGCTTCAACAATCTTAGAGTTAACATCTTTTACTTCAATGTCAAAAAACTTAGGCATGCTCATGCTGCCATCTCTAAAAAACACAGAACCTCCATAATATTTCCAAATATTCTTTCTTAATGAAGTAAGTGTTCCTGTTGGTCTAATAGTTACCAGTCCAACTACTTTATCATCTGGTAAATGAGGAAAAGGAATGTTTTCGTATTGTACAATAGGAGGCTTACTTAAATAGGCATTAATAAGGTTTTGTATTTTACTATCATCAAAAAAATCTACCCCAATAATGTTGTTATCCTCATCTTCTATCCCAATAACTATGTAGGAGTTGTTTTTGGGGTTGCTATTTGATAATGCACATATGTGTTTTAAGAATTTTGCTTTCCCTTCTTTATGGCTAATGTCAATTTTACGCTTTTTGTCATAAAAACTGTTTTCGTCATTGTGAGCGAGTAAGTGTTTTATAAGAAGGCGTTTATTAATCATGATTTAAGGAACCTATTACGTCTAGTTTTTATTTATGGTAGTACTATTGGCTTGGGCTGTTGGAAAAACTAGCAAATCGGCTATGTTTACATGACTTGGTCTGGATACCACGAAATAAATAATTTCAGCGATATCTTTGGCTTGCAAAGCCTTGTAGCCTTTGTAAACCAAATCGGCTATGGCATCGCCTTTAAAACGTACTTTTGAAAATTCAGTTTCAACCAAGCCGGGGTTGACTGATCCTACTTTAATACCATAAGGGTTTAGGTCTATTCGCATGCCTTCTGTAATAGCTAAAACAGCATGCTTGCTGGCACAATAAACATTTCCTTTTGGGTACACTTCTTTGCCAGCCGAAGATCCAATGTTAATAATATGCCCCGACCTGCGCTCAGTCATTTGCGGGATTACTGCCTTACTTATATATAATAAACCTTTTACATTAATGTCCATCATGGCATCCCAGTCATCAATATTTCCAGTTTCAATGGGATCGAGGCCATGAGCATTCCCAGCATTATTTATAAGAATGTCAATGTTTTTAAATGCTGTAGGGAGCTCATTTATGTACTTAAAGGCTTCGTCTTTATTTCTTACATCAAAGTTTAATAAATGGACGTTGGTTAAACCTTCCAAAGCCTTTTTTATGGTTTGAAGTCGCTCTAATCGTCTTCCACATAAAATTAATTGAATACCTTGTTTTGCGAACTCATAGGCCGTTGCTTCTCCAATTCCACTGGTTGCTCCAGTAATAAGCGCCGTTTTTGCCATATGCTCTGGTTTTTAAGTTTTTATATGATTACCACAAAATACGCAATACAAGAATAAAACGTATTCTTTTTTTTGAAAGAAATAGAATCGAGTTCTTATTTAAGATAAACGTATTATAATATTTTGTTAAATACTATTCCTGTTGAGGTTTGTTCATATTTTTAACCAATTTTTAACATCATCACAATAAAAATTTTAACAATTTGCAATGCTCAAATAAGGACTGTATATTCGGGCTTTTAATAAAATAAAAAATGATGGAAGAAACAGGTACGATTGATATTAAGTCGATTAATGAAAAAATAGAAAAAGAAAGTGCTTTTGTTGATTTATTGATGTTAGAGATGAATAAAGTCATCGTGGGTCAAAAGCATATGGTAGAACGCCTGCTTATTGGTTTACTGGGACGCGGGCATATTTTGTTAGAAGGTGTACCTGGTTTAGCAAAAACACTTGCAATTAACACGCTGTCGCAAGCAGTTGATGGAAGTTTTAGTAGAATTCAGTTTACTCCAGATTTATTGCCTGCAGATGTAACGGGGACATTAATCTACAATATGAAGGTCAATGATTTTTCAATAAAGAAAGGACCTATTTTTGCTAATTTTGTTTTGGCAGATGAGATTAACAGGGCTCCAGCTAAGGTGCAATCAGCACTACTAGAGGCTATGCAGGAAAAACAGGTAACCATCGGAGATGAAACCTTTCCTCTAGACAAACCATTTTTAGTAATGGCTACGCAAAACCCAGTAGAACAGGAAGGAACCTATCCATTACCAGAAGCTCAGGTAGACCGTTTCATGTTAAAAACAGTTATTGATTACCCTAAAATAACAGAAGAGCAGCTCATTATGAGGGCTAATTTAAAAGGCGCATGGGATAAAGTTCAAGCCGTAGTATCTATTGATCAAATTTTAAGAGCTCAAGAGGCTGTTAGGGACGTGTACATGGATGAGAAAATAGAAAAATATATCCTAGATATTATTTTCGCTACCCGCTACCCTGAAAAATACAAATTAGCCGATTTAAAACCCCTAATATCCTTTGGCGCTTCCCCTCGTGGAAGTATCAATTTAGCTACCGCTGCTAAGTGCTACGCGTTCATTAAAAGACGAGGTTATGTGATTCCTGAAGATGTAAGAGCTGTTGTGTATGATGTGTTAAGACATAGAATAGGTATTACCTATGAAGCTGAAGCAGAAAATGTGACATCGGTTGAAATCATCAATAAAATTGTAAACGAAATAGAAGTACCTTAATAATTGACAATTGATAATTGACCATTGATTATAGGGTTCAAGAATAATCAATAAAAAATATTCAATAGACAATTTATAGATGGATACTAAAGAATTACTAAAGAAGGTACGAAAAATTGAGATTAAGACACGCCGGTTGTCTGATCATATTTTTGGAGGAGAATATCATTCTACTTTCAAAGGACGTGGTATGACTTTTAGCGAAGTGCGTCAGTATCAATTTGGTGATGATGTTAGGAATATAGATTGGAATGTAACAGCCCGCTATAACGAACCCTTTGTAAAGGTTTTTGAAGAAGAACGAGAATTAACCATGATGCTAATGGTTGATGTATCTGGTTCTGAATTGTTTGGAACAGAAGAGCAATTTAAAAATGAGGTGGTTACTGAAATAGCCGCCACTTTAGCATTTTCTGCTACTCAAAACAATGATAAAATTGGTTTAATCTTATTTTCAGATCAGGTAGAGTTGTACATTCCGCCTAAAAAAGGACGCTCTCATGTATTAAGAATTATTAGAGAACTCATAGAATTTAAACCTGAGAGTAGGCAAACTAATCTCGCCGAAGCTTTAAAATTCATGCAAAATGTTATGAAAAAGAAAGCCATTGTTTTTGTGCTTTCCGATTTTATGGCCGAAGACTATCATCAAACCATGAAAATTGTTTCAGGAAAGCATGATGTAACAGGCATTAGAGTTTATGATAAACGAGAAGCGGACATTCCAAATTTAGGTATTGTGCAAATGCAGGATGAAGAATCTGGGGAATATATGCTTGTAAATACTTCATCTAAAAAAGTTAGACAAAATTATGCCAAGTTTTATAAAGAAAAAGTAGCCTATTACAAAGAGAGTTTCTCAAAAGCTGGTGCTGGTGTTATTGATTGTAGGGTAGACGAAAGTTATGTGAAAAAATTATTGGGCTACTTTAAAAGAAGAGGTTAATAAGGAGAGTGATTTATGGTTAACGAATTACAATTTATGAAATGGAAAAATATCGATTTAGGACGCCTAACTTCGATTGTGTTTTTAGTAATTTTTATTCTGGCATCTAATTTTTCCTTTTCTCAAGTAAAATCGGCTGTAGATTCTACTTCAATTAAAATTGGAGAGCAAATTACTTATCGTATACAGGTAGAAGCAGATACTTCCAAGTTGGTAGTTTTTCCTGAGGGACAGACTTTTTTACCTTTAGAAGTTATAGAGTCTTATGATGTAGATACCTTAAAAAATAAGGATAAGTTCAATCTTATAAAAAAATACGGGTTAACACAATTTGATTCAGGGTCGTATACTATTCCTCCGCAAAAAATAGTCATTGGAGATAAAAGCTTTTTTACAGATTCTTTGAAAGTAGAAGTGAATACGGTTGTAATAGACAGTACAAAAGGACTATACGATATTAAACCGATTATTGCTGTTGAAAAATCAGGAAGTAAGTGGTGGAAATACTTGCTTTTAGCAATACTAATAATGGCTTTGGTTGGAGCACTATTATATTGGTTTATATGGCGTCAAAAACCATTGACGGAAGAAGAACAAATCGCGTTATTACCGCCGTATGATCGGGCAAAATTGGCATTAAAAAAACTAGATGAAAGCCCATATTTAGAGCACGAAAACTTAAAAGACTATTATTCTGAATTAACATTTATTATTAGAAAGTATCTTGAAGAGAAGGTTTACGACAAGGCTTTGGAGAGTACCACTAACGAGCTCATAGATCGGCTAACCTTATTAAAAGAAGGAAATCAAATTGATATTTCTAAAGATGATATTAAGAATCTAGAAAGTATCTTGCAACGTGCCGATTTGGTGAAATTTGCTAAATCTGCTCCAGATGTTGAATTGGCAAAAATGGATAGACAAACTATTGATGTTGAAATAGACCATGTTAAAGAGGCGCTACCAGAACCTACCGAAGAAGAAAAACTGCTAGACGAAAAATATAGAGAAGAACAAGAACGCAAGAAGAAGCGTAAAAAAATATGGCTTACCGTTGGAATTAGTGTTTTTTTATTGCTTGCCACTGTAACAGGGTTGTCCTTAAAGTTTGGTTTTAATTATGTAAAAGATACCATTATTGGGCATGATAGTAAAGAACTTTTGGAGGGCGATTGGGTAACTAGTCAGTACGGTTTTCCACCTGTAACTATAACAACACCAAGGGTTCTTAAGAGAATAGATGCTGGTCTCTCTGATGAAATGAAACAGCAGGTTGATATAACGCTTTTTGGTTACGGTAGCTTAATTGATAAATTTAATATTGTTGTTGCCACTTCAAACTATAAAACACAAGACGATACCAATATTGATTTAAATCAAGTTATTGATGGTAATTTAAAAACTTTTGAAGCGGCTGGAGCCCAAAATATTGTTACTAAGAATGATAAATTTATTACTCCAAATGGTGCCGAAGGATTAAAGGTTTATGGTTCCCTACAAATGCCTACTCAAGGAACAGAGCAGTTAGAGAATGGTAAATATGTGCTTTTGGCGTTTACGACTCAGAATATTGTACAGCAGGTTTCCTTAACATGGAAAACAGGAGACAGCTATGCAGAGCAAATGGTAGAGCGAATTCTTAATTCAGTAGAACTTAAAGAACTAGATAAGTGATGATTGGAGGCGTAGAGTTTTTAAATAAAGAGTTTTTTTGGTTGTTTTTAGCTATACCACCGGCTGTTTTATGGTACATCTTAAAGCATAAGAAACAAACAGCCGAGTTAAAAATTTCAAGCTTAAAAGGTTTCAAGTTAACACACTCTTGGTTGCCAAAACTAAAGCATGTCTTATTTGGTTTAAGGCTTGTTGCGTTGGCACTACTTATTACGGCGCTTGCAAGACCGCAATCGGTAGACGTTTCTACCAGAACGAAAACAACTCGCGGTATTGATATTGTTATGGCTATTGATGTCTCGGCAAGTATGTTGGCAAAAGACTTATCTCCTAATAGATTGGAGGCTCTCAAAAAGGTGGCAGCCGAGTTTATAAAAGGGCGTCCAAATGATAGAATTGGTTTAGTTGAATACGCAGGAGAAAGTTATACTAAAACACCAATTACAAGTGATAAAGGTATTGTATTACGTTCCTTAAAAAGTATTAAATACAATACTATTATTGAAGGCGGAACGGCTATTGGAATGGGGTTAGCCACTTCAGTAAATAGATTGAAAGATAGTAAAGCGACTAGTAAAGTTATTATTCTACTTACGGATGGTGTCAATAATTCTGGTTTTATTGACCCTAAGATAGCGAGTGAATTAGCAGTTGAATATGGTATAAAAACGTATACTATTGGTTTGGGAACAAACGGAATGGCTTTAACACCAGTTGCTATTTTGCAAAATGGAAAGTTTCAATATGCCAGGGCACAAGTAGAAATTGATGAGGAGTTACTAAAAGAAATTGCAGATGCTACAGGTGGAAAGTACTTCAGAGCTACCAATAACAAGAAGCTTGAAGAAATTTATGAGGAGATTAACAAATTAGAAAAAACGGAAATAGAAGAGTTTAAGTTCTATAACTATGATGAAAAATACCGGTCTTTAGTTATTTTGGCAGGCCTATTACTGTTGCTAGAATTGCTATTAAGGTTTACCGTTTTTAGAAGTTTTGTTTAAATGAAACGCGAATAATGTATCAGTTAGAAGAAAAAATATGGTTCTGGGCGTTAGGTATTATTCCTATTATAATACTATTCTTTTTGGTGCTTCAATTTTGGAGGTATAAGGCTCAGAATAAGTTTGCAGATAAGAAGCTTCTTAAGCGATTAAGCCCTAATAGATCTGTGTTTAAAGGCGCTTTAAAAGTTTTAATGCTAAGTCTCGCATTTTTTTGTTTGACTATTGCCCTTGTAAACCCCAAAATTGGCACCAAGTTAGAAACTGTTAAACGTGAAGGTGTCGATATTGTTTTTGCTGTCGATGTATCAAAAAGTATGCTTGCAGAAGATATTGCGCCCAATCGTTTAGAAAAGTCGAAACAATTAGTCACACAAATCATTAATAATTTGGCCAGTGATAGGGTTGGAATTATTGCTTACGCAGGCAAAGCATTTCCGCAGTTGCCTATTACCACAGATTATGCCTCAGCAAAAATGTTTTTGCAAAGTATGAATACAGACATGCTGTCTTCTCAAGGTACAGCAATTAATGAGGCTATTAAACTATCAAGGACTTATTTTGATAATCAAGAGCAAACCAATCGTGTACTTATTATAATATCTGATGGAGAAGATCATAGCGAAGCTTCGGCAGAGGTAGCTGAAGAAGCTAGTGAAGACGGGATTAGAATTTTTACTATAGGCGTAGGAGATGTTAAGGGTGGTCCTATTCCAGAGAAAAGAAACGGCGTTGTACTTAACTATAAAAAAGATAGTCAAGGAGAAACTGTTATAACAAAGCTAAATGAAGAAACGCTTCAGGAAATAGCTAACGAGGCCGATGGCGTTTATATAAACGGAAGAAACACAAATGAGGTTGTGGATAGTATAGGAGAGATTTTAAATGCCATGGACAAAACAGAATTTGAAGCGAAACAATTTGCCGATTTTAAGGATCAATTTCAGTGGTTTTTAGGATTTGGTATTTTCTTTTTGCTGTTAGATGTTTTTCTATTGGAACGAAAAACAGCATGGTTGAAAAAATTGAATTTATTTAATGAGAATTTGTGATTAGAGAGTTGCTTTATTTATAAGTTTTTTAACTCATAAAAAAGAACAGGTTTTATACTTTAGAAGTAAAAAAATGAAACAAATAATAACACTATTAATAATATGCTTTTCAAGTATATCTTTTTCTCAGGAAAAGGATAAGGTTCAGGAACTGGCTATTAAAAGAGCCAATGATTATGTTTATGAAGGCAATAATTTAATAGAAGAAGACTTTGTTTTAGCAGAAATGGAATACAGAAAAGCCATTTCAGAAGAATCTAGTTCAGTAGCTGGAACCTACAATTTAGCTAATGCTTACATAAAAAATGGAAATGCACCAGAAGCCTTATTTCGTTTAGAGCAAGCAGCAAAAGCAGCCACTTCTAAAAACGAAAAGCACAAAGCGTTTCATAATATGGGGAACGTTTTGATGCAGAATGAAAAATGCAAAGAAGCTGTTGAAGCCTATAAAAACGCCTTAAGAAATAATCCTATAGACGATGAAACAAGATACAACTTAAGTGTTGCTAAGGCTTGTGCAGAAGAACAGAAACAGCAGGAGGATCAGAACAAAGACGACCAGAACGACGAGAATCAAGAGGATAAAGATAACAAAGAAGATCAAGAGAATAAAGATCAGGAAGGCGATAATGAGGAGGACCAAAACGATCAGGGCGAAGATGAGCAGAAAGAAGATGATAAAAATGATGACGACGGTAAACCTGAAGATGATAAAAAAGATGAGGGTAAAGAAGGAGAGGATAAAAAAGAAAAACCACAACAGCCAAAACCTCAACCAGGTCAATTATCGCCTCAACAGATTAAAAACTTGTTAGAAGCTATGAATAATCAAGAGCAGAAGGTTCAAGAAAAAATGAATGCTGAAAAACAAAAAGGGGTTATAATAAAGACAGATAAAGATTGGTAGGTAAACCAACCAGACTTGGACTATAAATGAAACTACTTAAGCACATATTAACCATACTTGTTACATTGTCTGTAAGCTTTATTTCTGCACAAGAGGTGGAGTTTTTTGCAAAAGTTAGTAAGCATAAGCTTGGTATTAACGAACGCCTGCGTATTGATTTTATAATGAATCAAGATGGAGATAATTTTAGTCCTCCAGATTTTTCAATGTTTACGGTGGTAGGTGGGCCAAATCAATCTGTAAGTAATTCATGGATTAACGGAGTTAGAACCTTCAAAAAAACGTATAGCTACTGGTTGGCACCAAAGAAAAGAGGTGTTTTTACTATTTCGCAAGCAACTATTTATGTAGATGGAAGCGCCTTTAAAACCTCTCCTATTAAGGTTGAAGTGACGGCAGCAGTAGAACTTCCCAAAGACCCTAATGACCCGAATTATTTGGCGTCGCAAAACATCCATTTGGTTGCAGAGGTATCAAACACCAATCCCTATTTGAATGAAGCCATAACGGTGGTTTATAAGCTATACATATCTCACAAAATAGCCGTTGATAATGTTAATGAAATTGACACCCCTCGATATAATGATTTTTGGAGTCAGAACCTAGACACGAAAAACCAAAAGGTGCAAAGTGGTAAGTACAACGGGGAGGATTACCGCTATGTAATTTATAAAAAGGCGGTATTATATCCTCAGAAAACGGGCCGTCTAAATATAGAGCCTTTAAGTTTAGATATTGCTTTGCGTGTTCCTACTAACCGAAGAGACATTTTTGGAAGTGTTTTAATGGCAAGAGCCAATAAAACAGTTTCGGCAGGTAGCAAAACAATTAATGTAAAACCGCTACCAGAAATGGGTAAGCCACAAGATTTTACTGGTGCCGTTGGCGATTTTACATTTGATGTGGCAACCACAAAAACAGAACTTGATGCTACCGAATCGTTACAGCTAAAAGTTAGTGTAAAGGGTAAAGGCAATTTAAAACTCTTTAAGCTTCCAAAAGTATCCCTTCCTAGTTCTTTAGAAGTCTATGAACCGGAGCATGACGAAAAGGTAAAAACAAATTTATCGGGCATGCAAGGTAGTATTTCAGATAGCTATACAGTGGTTCCTCAGTACAAAGGAAAATACCCTATTCCGAGCATTTCATTTTCATATTTCGACTTAAAAACAGAGTCTTACAAGCGGTTGTCTTCAGATGAGATTGTTATAAATGTTTTAAACGGACCATCGAGCGGTACTTCGGGTAATGTAAACAAAGTGGTTTCTGCCGGAAACAAACAAGCGGTGGTTTTAAATAGTGATCAATTTGCTTTTATAAAAACGCGAACAGATTTTAGTGAGGTACAGTCATCTTTTTTCTTTAAAACTAAGTTGTTTTGGAGTTTATTTTTATTACCGTTTATAGCCATACCGTTGGCGGTTATTGTTAGAAGAAAGAAAGAAGCTAGAGATGCCGATGTTTATGGGAATAAAATTAGAAAAGCCGATAAACTGGCCAGAAAATATTTAAAAGGCGCAAAAAAATCACTAGGTCAAAAGGAGGCCTTTTACATTGCTTTAGAAAAAGCTTTGCATAATTATTTAAAGGCTAAATTACGTATCGAGACTAGTGATTTAAGTAAGGATAAAATAACCGAACTATTGTCTGGTAGGAACGTGGATAATGAGGTTATCAATGCCTTTAACAGTATTTTAGAACGTTGTGAACTGGCACGTTATACACCAATTGATATCGTAACCATGCAAGAGGACTATGAAAAGGCTAGTAAAACCATTTCTTTAATAGATAAACAAGCAAGGTAGTATGAAATTTATAATTCACATATTGTTGATTTCTTTGACTATGGTTGGTTTTGCTCAAAATCAAGATTTATTTGAGAAGGCCAATGCCTTTTATAATGCAGGGAAGTACGCAGAAGCTATTGATAATTATCAGGCTATTTTAGAAAGTGGATATCACTCAGCCGATTTGTATTTTAATTTAGGGAATGCCAATTATAAATTAAACAATATAGCTCCAAGTATTTATTTTTATGAAAAAGCCTTGCTTTTAAATCCTAATGATCAAGATATTAAGGACAATATGGCCTTTGCGAAAAACATGACAATCGATGTAATTGACGTAATACCTGAAGCGGGATTAGCTAAAATTATTAAGAATATAGCGAATGCAATGTCATTCGATTCTTGGGCTGTTTGCACTGTTGTGTTGGTTTTTGTCTTTGTAATATTGTTCTTGTTCTATTATTTTTCGTACTCCACATTTAGAAAACGATTTACATTTATTGCCAGCATAACGGCATTAATGTTGGTTTGTATCACCTTAGCACTAGCTTTTCATAAATATAATCTTGAAAAACTTGATAACCCAGCGATTATCTTTGTTCAAGAAAGTAGAGTAAAGAACACGCCAAACCCTAATGGAGAAGAAGCTTTTAGGTTACATGAAGGTACTAAAGTCCAAGTGGTAGATAGCTATAATAATTGGCAAAAAATTAAACTTACAGACGGGAAAACAGGTTGGGTTATGTCTGAGGATGTTAAATTGTTAAAGGACTTTTAGTTATAACTAACGCGAAATTCTTATATTTAGGTCTTAATAAAACTTGAGCCTAGATGTCAAAACACATCGTTTCCATATTTTTATCTGCGTTGTTCTTAGTGTTTGTAAGTGCGCCAACAGTCATTATGATGGTAGACGATTCGGTCGATGTTTCTGTGTTTTATACTTCAAGTGAAGAAGAAGAAAAAGGTCAAGAAAAAAATAAAGATAAAGAATTGTTGCTTTATGATTTTTCAAAATATCTTTCAGAATTTGATTTAAATGAAACCGATAATAGTTTGGTTTACTTTTTTAAAAAGTACCCTAAGCCTCATTTAAATCTTATCTCCCCGCCTCCAGAGCTAATCATATTATAGTATTTAGAGTTTTTTTCAGACTGTTTTAATCTAAATAGTCTCAGTCTTAATTTTAACAACTTTTCGATATTTCCAAATATCAAAAGGATAATTCATTGTAATATGTTTAAAACAATTAAAAAAGATTTACCAGCTAGTATTGTCGTGTTTTTTGTGGCCTTGCCATTGTGTTTGGGGATTGCATTAGCTAGTGGTGCACCTCTATTTTCAGGATTAATTGCTGGTATTGTGGGAGGTATAGTGGTTGGAGCTTTAAGTGGGTCCAAAATAGGGGTTAGTGGTCCTGCTGCTGGATTGGCAGCTATAGTACTTACTGCGATTGGCACCTTAGGAGGGTATCAAAATTTTTTGGTAGCTGTGGTTTTAGGCGGTGTTATTCAACTGTTATTTGGAGTGTTAAGAGCTGGTATTATTGGCTACTATTTTCCTTCATCCGTCATTAAAGGGATGTTAACAGGAATAGGGATTATTATTATTCTTAAACAGATACCTCATTTCTTTGGATATGATGCCGATCCCGAAGGGGATTTTGCTTTTTTTCAGGTAGATGGTGAAAATACATTTTCTGATTTGTTTAATACGCTCAAGTTTATAACCCCAGGTTCTGCATTAATTGGAGTAGTTGGTTTAGGGATTTTGATTCTTTGGGAAAAAGTGCTTTCAAAAAAGGCAAAGATATTTCAGCTAATTCAAGGACCTCTTGTGGTTGTGGTTATTGGGATTATTTTTTATGTTATAACACAGTCAAATGATACTTTAAGTATATCACAGACGCATTTAGTGAGTGTACCTGTACCCGAAGATAGCGCTTCATTTTTTGCGCAGTTTAGCTTTCCTAATTTTAAGGCCATAACAAACCCAGATGTTTGGGTAGTGGCCTTTACTATTGCACTTGTTGCTAGTTTAGAAACATTGTTATGTGTTGAAGCAACAGATAAATTAGATCCGCACAAAAATGTAACGCCGACAAATAGAGAATTACTCGCACAAGGAACAGGAAATATTATTTCTGGCATGATAGGAGGGCTTCCAATAACTCAGGTGATTGTAAGAAGTTCTGCCAATATTCAGTCCGGAGGAAGATCAAAACTTTCGGCCATAATTCATGGGTTTTTCTTGTTAACTTCTATTATTCTTATCCCTAGATTATTAAATATGATCCCGCTGTCGGTTTTAGCGGCTATATTACTGCTTGTAGGATACAAGCTGGCTAAGCCATCAACGTTTAAACAAATGTTTAGTTTAGGCTGGAAACAATGGGTGCCATTTACAGCGACTATTTTAGGGATTGTATTTGTTGATTTACTTTGGGGAATTGGCTTTGGATTGGGAGTTGGTATTATAGTGATATTAATTAAGAGCTTTCAGAATTCACACTTCCTGCACATTGAGGACAAGAGTAATGGAAAACATAAAATTAAGATGACGCTTGCCGAAGAAGTAACCTTTTTCAATAAAGGGGCTATCCTAAAAGAATTAGATAGCTTGCCTAGAGACACCTATTTAGAGCTTGATGTTACTAAAACGAGATATTTAGATAACGATATTATTGAGATTTTAGAGGATTTTGCATTTAAGGCAACCGAAAGGAATATTGATATTCAATTAATTTCTGAGCGGGGCATTGTTGAAAACCCTGAGAGTTTTATTGAATTTTTCAAATTAAGGCCAAAATTGACTTAGAATTAGAAATCATGGAAAAAAAGAAGTATAAGATCCTGGTGCTTTCCGATTTTAAGAATTCAACAGCTTCTATCTTAAAAAGCACTGCGCGTTTAGCAAACATGATAGATGGAGCGGTAGAGTTTTTTTATGTAAAGAAACCAACAGAGGTTATAAAACAAGACAATCAATTCTCGGCAATAAGAACTATTAACAGTCAGTTTAGTGCCTCGGAAAAAAAGATAAAAACCTTATTGAATTCAATCGCTGAAGATTATAACGTCAAAATAAAATACAAGTTCGCCATAGGAAATGTAAAAAACGAAATAATTAGTCATATTAAGGAGGTTAATCCAGATGTAATTGTTTTGGGTAAGCGCAAGCAGAAGTTCTTAAACTTTGGAGGAGATAATATGACGCAGTTTATACTAAAACATCATGAAGGACCCGTTTTTATTGCTTCTGAAGGCAACGTTTTAGAACCCAACAAAAAACTTTCTTTAGGAATATTTCAAGGTAAACATAAACCTTTAGATATTGATTTTGCAGATCAACTAATTAAAAACACTAATGTCCCTTTAAAATCTTTTAAAATTGGAGAGACACCGTCTCAATTAAAGGCCGGTAAAGGTGTATTTAGTAGCTTAAAAACAGTTAATTATGTGTTTGAGAAAGGGGATAATGCCATAGATAACCTGTCAAAGTATTTATCTAAAAACAAGATTGATTTGTTATGTGTGGGTAGGGATAAGGCGCCAGCAAAAGACACGGTAAATCTTATGAAATATGATTTAAGAGATTTAATTGGTAAACTTAATGTGTCAATGCTTATTTCGGGTAGGCAACCATATGAACTGTAATAGGCCATCCTTAAGGAAGAATCATTATGATTTTTTATATAAGCTGATATTTTTAATATTAGCTTATTTTTTGCCATTTTAGATTAATTTAGAGGTTAAAACTTATAAGGTAGTGGTAAAAGGTATATTTTCAAATTTAAAAGGTGATATTTTTGGAGGAGTAACTGCTGGTATTGTGGCATTACCGTTGGCTCTTGCTTTTGGAGTGTCTTCTGGTTTAGGGCCTACGGCAGGTCTTTACGGGGCTATTTTTATTAGTTTTTTTGCAGCACTTTTTGGTGGTACTAACACTCAAATTTCTGGACCTACAGCTCCAATGACGGCAGTAAGTATGGTGGTTATTGCGGGTATTATTGCCACTAACGACGGCGATATATCTAAAGCGCTTCCCGTAATACTCACTATTTTTTTACTGTCGGGGTTAATGCAAATTGGCTTAGGCCTTTTAGGTTTAGGAAAGTATATCAGGTATATCCCATACCCTGTTGTCTCTGGTTTTATGACTGCCATAGGCGTGATTATTTTATTAACTCAAATACAGCCTTCCTTAGGATATTACCCAAAGGAAGATATGGACTTTGTAAGCCAGTTTAAACCACAGGCTGAAGAGGTTATTTTAGAGAATATTTTAAAAGAAGAAGCGGAAGAAGGTATTCTTGTGTTGGAAGATTTTAAGGAAACCATAGAACGCTCAGATGAGGTTACGGAGGAAGCCATTTTAAAAGAATCTCAAACACTTGCTGCAAAAGCAGCTTCGGGCGCTTTAGGATCTATAAAAGCTATCCCCAGAGCGGTTAAACATATTAACTGGATAGAACTGTTATTGGCACTTGGAACAATCTTCATAATTTATGGGTTTAAACGTATTACAAAGGCCATCCCCAGTACTTTAGTAGCGCTTTTAGTTATGTCTGGTATCGCAATAGGCTTTGGGATACAGTATAGACCCATTGATGAGATTCCAAGCGGATTACCAATTCCTAATTTAGAAATCTTTACCAGTTTTAATTTAGCGAGTTTAACACCCTATATTTTTACAGCACTTACTTTAGCATTACTAGGAGCCATCGATTCGTTGCTTACTAGTGTGGTGGCAGATAACATGACTAAGACCAAACATAAACCCAATAAGGAATTAGTAGGGCAAGGAATAGGCAATAGTATTGCAGCTATTTTTGGTGGTATTCCCGGTGCAGGAGCAACCATTAGGACCGTTGTAAATATCACTTCTGGTGGAAAAACTAAATTGTCTGGCATGATTGCAGGGGTTTTGTTATTTATAATCTTGCTTGGTTTAGGACCCATTGCTTCAAAAATTCCTGCGGCTGTTTTAGCGGGTATTTTAATTACTGTAGGTATTGGAGTTATGGATTATAAGGGCTTAAAGGCCATTCCAAGTTTACCAAAAGATGTGAAAATTGGACCTATAAAATTTAGTATGGAAGTTGTAATTATGCTAACCGTTTTAGTATTATCTACTTTTTGGAACTTGGTATATGCTGTTGGTATCGGTTTGGTAATTGCATCCCTTATGTTTATGAAAAAAATAGGGGATTTAACGGCGGAACGCTCCGATGTAAAACCACTTAAGGAAGAAGCCTGGGATGATGAGGGGGATTTTCCGGTTAATTTAAAGGAAGAAGTATTTATAAAACACTTAAAAGGACCATTATTCTTTGGTTCTACCAGCGATTTTCAACAGTTATATGCCCAAATACCTGAAACAGCAGAAGTGGTTATTTTAAGGTTAGGACGTATGCAATATATGGATCAATCGGGCCTGTATGCTATGGAAGATATGCTCCAAGATTTGAGAAAGAAAGATGTTGACGTCCTGTTTGTAGATCTTCTTAAGCAACCTAGGTATATGATGGAGCGTATTGATATAATTCCAGATTTTGTTCCCAATGAACATATTTTTGATACCTTTAAGGACTGCCTGAAATGGATAAAACTTAATGTAAAAGACAGAGATTAATAATAACCTTATACATATGAAAAATACGGCCATAACAAAAGATGTACAATCGGCATACACCCCGCAAAGTGTTTTAGAAGATTTAATTGCCGGGAATAACCGTTTTGTAAATAATAATAATCAAGAAGTTGATAATGCCTCACTTATAAGTCAAACAACAACAGGTCAATTTCCTAAGGCCGTGGTGCTGTCTTGTATAGATTCTAGAGTACCTGTAGAAACTGTTTTCGATCAGGCTATTGGAGATATTTTTGTAGCGCGAGTTGCAGGTAATTTTGAGAATGTTGATATATTAGGAAGCCTTGAGTATTCCTGTAAGGTTGCAGGAAGTAAATTAATTTTAGTTTTAGGTCATGAAAGCTGTGGTGCAGTAAAAGCAGCCTGCGATGGTGTTGAGCTGGGCAATATTACGGCCATGCTAGGAAATATTTTGCCTGCAGTAAAAAGAAGTTCTGAAGAAGTTGATGGTGAACTAAATTCGTCAAACAGTGAATTTGTATCTAAAACCGTTGAAAATAATGTTAAATTTACCATAGACCGTATTAGGGAGCGTAGCCCAATATTGAAAGAGATGGAAGAAGCCGGAGAAATTCAAATAGTAGGTGGTGTTTATATGCTCTCTACTGGGAAAGTGGAAATGCTGTAAACCTATAGTATAAAAAAACTATGCCACTATTTAGTGGCTTTTTTTATGCTTCATTTGAAAGGGTCGTATCTTCAATGATTTCTATGGTAGGCTCCCATATATCAGGAATTATAACATGGACTAGTTCTTTTATAGGCTCAAATAAACTAGAATCTTTTACATGGTCTTCATCAATAATAGAAATCGTTTTGTTTATTTTATCAAAAAGATTTAAAACAATACTTAATATAAGGGCCATTTTTAAAGCACCGAAAACCGCTCCAGTTAGTTTGTTTAAAATACCTAAAGCAGCAAAATTTGCTAATTTGGTTAAGGCTTTCCCTGCAAAGGCAATAGCTAGAACAATTATTACAAAGGTTGTAGCCAATGCCGCAATATGAATCGTGTTCTCATTCCAATCGGTTTTAGATTGTAAAAATTCCGCAGCAAAATTACTAAAGTGTATGGCGCCATAAACCCCAGCCACCAAGGCTACTAACGAGGCAATTTCTACAAAGAGCCCTTTCATAAAACCGCGAACCAATCCAAATAAAATTAGAGCACCCAAAACAATATCAATAACCTCCATAACCTGTAGCTAAACAATTTCAGCAAATATAAATAATAGTGAACATATGGTTTATTAACTTTGCAGCTTTCAAATTAGTAAAACGCATATTTTCAAGTGTGTATTGCGTAGAAAATATTTTGGTTGAGCTAATCCCAATTTAGTATTAGCACCATATAGTAATAACGATAAACTTGATGTCTAGAGACGAACAATTAAAGGAACGATGGGAGACACTAGTGCAGAAACTCTCCAATCAATTTGCAGATGGCGATACGCTAGATCTTGATGCGATTATTTATTTAATTGGGGTTCAGGAATTGGGGCAGCTTGGCAGGACTTTTAAAAAGGACCAAAAGCTCGATCTTATGCATATTGCTATATGTAAAGTATTGGTGCCTTATGGTTATTACGAACTCGATTTTGTAGATGATGATGGCTGGCCACATTATAAAATGCTCGAAAAGCTTCCCTTTTTAAAGGCAGGCGAGCAAAGTGTGTTAATGAAAGAAGCTATTGTGGGTTACTTTCTAGAAACCAAGTATATTAATTAAAACAATTAGGGCGTTACCCTGGCGGGTCGGGCTTTCCACTTTTAGTTTTGGCTCGATGCACGCCTCGCCAAAAGCTACCGTTGCAATCCCTAACGCATCTATTTGCTGAGTTAAGTTTTATATGGCCTAGAGCTGTTTTTTTCTAGATTATTAGAGTAACAACAAAATGAATACGCATGGATGCCTGAAACAACAAGAAGGCATGCGTATTCATTTTATATGCCTTAAGAATTAAGAATTATTCAGGTTTAATGTTTCGATATAACATTAAATAAGACTTTGCACGAGCCCAACTCCATTCAATGGGGCCATTCGGGTCAACCAAGTTTTCCGATGTTAATTGAATAGCTAAATCAATTTTTTCTTCTGGTAAATCACTGAAAATATTTGACGATTTAACATGAATAAAATCCGTACTGTTGGTGGACACTTTTGAATTATCAATAACTCTGTTATTAGTAAGATCATATAATTCAGCAAAAACTGTATTATTTGATGTCCATGTATGAAGTCCAGGTATAAATACTATAGAGTCTACACCTATCCAGTTACGTTTATCAAAATCAATTAACTCCCCATCTATGGTTGGAGGTCCATTGGTGCCAAATTCACCTCCAGATCCACTTATTATCAAAAGTCTTATTTGTTCATCAAACCCACCATCAATACCATTACAAACATAGCGTTCTACGCTAACTTCATCGTCATCCAGAGTGCCATTACCATTATCATCAACCCCCGATTCTATTTTAACTCCCCCGTTTTCACAGTTATCTCCTGCTACCTCATCGTTAACATTCACTAAACTAAGCTTGCCGTCTAAACCATTACAGGCATAGGCAGTTGCAATGATTTCATTTTCGTCAAGCATGCCATTGCCATTGGTGTCTACCCCCGAATCAATTTTAACACCACCAGTTTCACAATTGGCTCCTGCCGCTTCAGTAGTAATTTTAGTTAGGCTATTATTACCATCATTACCATTACACACATAGGCTGTGGCAGTTATCTCATCCTCATCAAGGGTTCCATTGCCGTTGGTATCAATTCCAGAGTCAATCTTTAACCCGCCATTGGCACAGTTTTCACCCGCCGGTTCGATGGTTGTAGATGTTAGGCTCGTATTACCATCAACGCCATTACAAACATAACTGGTACTGGTTACTTCATCATTATCTAATACGCCGTTGGCATTGTTATCAATACCAACATCAATTTTTGTCCCGCCATTTTCGCAGCGACTACTTGCAGGTTCATTAGAGGTTTTTATAAGGCTCTTTAGGCCGATTGGACCTCTATCTCCTTCACATCCAATAAGACATAGGGATAGCGTTAGTAAGACGAAAAGTAAGTTTTGGCTTTTTATTGGGTTCATGCTATTAGATTTAGTTGGATTTCTTTTAAGATTTTATTTTGTGTGAGATATATTAAATATACTAGAGAATTTTCTGGTTTTAATTGATGTTAAAAATAACGAACTATTTCAATTTGTCTAAAAAAAAGGAGGTTTTTTCGATGTGTTTTAAAGGATTTGAAAGTTTTAACGCTTATTTTTAGATATAACGTTTTGTGGTTGTAGTACTCTTTTATTCTATGGTAACACATATTTCAAAATTCATTGTTGAAAGCCGTTAAACCTCTGGTACAAATCCCATAAAAATAGTAAATTTGCATGCATTTTTGAAATGACGTTATGATAGACAAGATAAAAGAACTTATTACCGAAGCAGAATCTTTTAAAGCGCAATCTAAAGAGGAGGTTGAAGCCTTTCGTATTAAGTACTTAGGAAAAAAAGGCATACTAAACGACTTTTTTGCTGAGTTTAAGAACGTGGCTAACGACCAAAAGAAGGAATTTGGCCAAACCATAAATAAGCTAAAAAAAACAGCTGAAGACAAGGTAAATGCTCTTAGAAATGAACTGGAAAGTAAAGAGGAAGTTAAAGGGGTTTACGGAGATGTATCACGTCCCGGAGCTCCTATAGAAATTGGTGCACGTCATCCAATTTCAATTGTTAAAAATCAAATTATAGATATCTTTTCGCGCATTGGTTTTAATGTAAGCGAGGGCCCAGAAATAGAAGACGACTGGCATAACTTTACAGCATTAAATCTACCAGAATATCACCCCGCTCGCGATATGCAGGATACGTTTTTTATTCAGACGAATCCCGATATTTTATTGCGCACCCATACCAGTTCTGTGCAGGTGCGTTATATGGAAAATAACAGACCACCTATTAGAACTATTTCTCCCGGTAGAGTGTATAGAAATGAAGCTATATCGGCACGTTCACATTGTTTTTTCCATCAAGTAGAAGGGCTTTATATTGATAAAGATGTAAGTTTTGCAGATTTAAAGCAAACCTTGCAGCACTTTACAACAGAAATGTTTGGAAAGTCTAAGATTAGGTTACGTCCGTCATATTTTCCTTTTACAGAGCCTAGTGCCGAAATTGATGTGTATTGGGGCTTAGAAACAGAAACCGATTATAAGATTACGAAGGGGACAGGTTGGTTAGAAATTGGTGGTTGTGGTATGGTAGATCCTAATGTTCTTGAGAATTGTAAAATTGATGCTTCTGAGTATTCAGGTTTTGCCTTTGGTGTTGGTATAGATCGTATTGCCATGTTATTACACCAGATAGGAGATATTCGTTTACTCAGTGAAAATGATGTGCGTTTCTTAGAGCAGTTTAAATCGGCTTTATAGCCTATGAAAAAAGACATCCATATTCCTAAAGTTGAAGACGTTTATATTGCTGTGGTAAACGAATACAATGCTATTTATAAAACTCAAGATTGGAATGCTTATATAATAAACAATAAAGATATTGATCTGGATATGGTACTTATTGTAACTAGTGGGTATTCAGAGAAAAAGACAACGTCTGTTTTTAGAAAGAAACTAGATAGTCTTCCAAGGAAAAGCTATGCAAAAATAGAATTAATGCAAGAGGATTTGTTTGCTTTAAACAATACGTTTAAAGTGTCTTTTTTTGAGGGAAACCAAATGTTTGACAAAACGTATCTTTTTAGAAAAAACACTATCAACTTAAAGGCATTACAGTCCGTGCCGTTAATGGATGTAAAAGGCGTTGTTGTCAAGTAAGTGTTAATCTAACTTCTCGGTTAATTGCTTAAAAACTTTTTTAGGGTTTTTATTTTCATAAAGCACAGCGTAAACAGCTTTTATAATGGGAATCTGCGCTTTTTTGGAGTTTTTTTGATTGATTAAATAGGCACTTTTTGTAGCATAGTAACCTTCAGCAACCATATTCATTTCCATTTGAGCCGATTTCACGGTATAGCCTTTGCCAATCATATTACCAAACATACGGTTTCTTGAAAACACAGAATAACCAGTTACTAAAAGGTCCCCCAGATAGGCAGAGTTATTAATATTACGCTTCATTTTATGCACTTTTTTTATGTAGCGTTTCATTTCTCGAATAGCATTACTCATTAATATGCTTTGAAAATTATCGCCATAACCTAATCCGTGTGCAATACCGGCGGCAATAGCATAAATATTTTTTAGCATAACACCATACTCGATGCCTATAACATCATCACTAATTTTGGTTTTTATGTAGTCACTAGATAAATTTTCAGCGATGTCTTTAGCTATTTTCGAATCCCAACAAGAAATAGTGAGGTAAGATAGTCTTTCAAGGGCTACTTCCTCGGCATGGCAAGGACCCGCAATAACAGCGATGTGTTCAAAAGGGACATTAAAATGTTCGTTAAAATGTTCGCCCACGAGTAAACCAGATTCTGGAACAATGCCTTTTACTGCAGACACAATGGTTTTTTTGGAAATATCTATAGTGAGTTTTTCAAGTTCGGTATGAATAAAAGCAGAAGGTACCACAAAAATAAGCACATCGGCATATTCTGCAATTTCATTAATATCATTACTTAATATTAACTGCTCTAAATGAAACTCTACAGAGCTTAAATAGTTGGGGTTGTGCTGTTCTCTTAATAGATGTTCTTTGGTGTAAACGCTTCGCATATACCATCCAATTTCGTCCAAATTTTCCGAGAGCATTTTTACTATAGCTGTAGCCCAGCTTCCAGCTCCAAAAACAGCATATTTTAAAGGTTTATCCATAAAAACTAAATCAATCCTAATACCAAAAGTACATAAAAATTCAATGAATTATCAAACAAGATATGAGAAGTCATTTTTTTGGCACGCGTTTTGGATAGCATACATAGAACCCCTAAATGTTTGTACTATGAATACTATAAAATTACTTTTTGGTTTTGCGCTAAGCATAACGTTGTTTACCTCCTGTTATCAAGAAACAATTGTAGTGGAACCTCTAATTGAGGACGTGCCAATATCAATTAATCAGGTGCTAGGGTCGCACGAATTATGGTATGTGGATATTAATGCTACTTTAGGTTATGGAGAGATTCCATTCTTGCAAAAGGCTTTTACCGTATCTTTTTTAAATGGTGTATTGTATGCAAATAACAATATTGTTGGTATTGGGGATACTGGGGACGGATTTGGTATTGATGTGGCCAATTACGATGCTTACGATATGATACTAGATGTGAATCATGACCTCGATGGTTTTGTAACCTTCGATGTGTTTCAAATTAATAATAGCCGAATAGAACTTTACAATCCAGAGTTGGATACCTCGTATTTTTTAGAGGGCTATCAGCGTGATAATTTTGATTATGACTATGTGTTTTATGATAACATTCATTATTTTTTACAAGAGTATGAGGCTTGGGAAAAAACCTACACCAGTGAGTTTGGCGCTATTAACGAGTTTGACAAGGAAAACTATTTACAGTTTTTAGCAGGAGGAAACGATTCTACTTTTAGGAGCTCTAAAGATGATATAGGGATAAATCCAATGTATATCTATTGGGATTATACAGGATTATATGGTGTTGGAGACGTTGTGGACGATTTTTACGTAAAAACTTTAACATTAGATTATGATTTTATGGGCAATGAATTTTTCGAATTGACCGTTATAAATGACAAAACCATCAAGTTGTTTCATCCCGTTTCTGAAACTGTGTATAAGTTCAAGGGAAGAGGATACATACAGTATTTAAAAACTGCTGATGGGAAAAAACAAGTTAAAGAGAAAACACGTAAGTTTAAAAAAGAAAAGCAAGAGAACCCTCGAGAAAGTTTAAGGGTTTAAATAAAAATTTTTGGTTGGTTATTTAGTTAGAAACCGTTTAAGGCACTCCGCTTTAGGCGGTTTCTTTTGTTTGTAGATTTAGCGCAATTTATATTCTATTAAAAAAGTATTAAGTTTATAAAATCTAGAGTAAATATCTAGTGACACTACAATACAAAATAAAATGTCTTAGTCATGGCTGAATTACTTAATGATATTGAATGGAGCGAACCAACCTTACCCATAGTACATGATCTTGAGTGGGAAGCAGAAGTTAAGGCCGATATTGGTCGGGTTATGGATATACATATGCGAACTTCTAATAGTGAATGGCTAAGAAAAACCATTCTGAAATGGCCCCGATATGAAGCGAAAGAATTCCCAAGAAAATTGGCCGACATTTGTACGCTTGTTGCTGCACAGGAAAATGCTTGTAGGTACTGCTATGGGGTGGCACGGTCGTGGATGCGACTTTGGGGGTATTCTCAAAAGATGATTAATAATATAGAGCGCAGCGTTCAAATGGCAGAAATGGATGAAAAAGAACGGGCTTTTATTAGGTTTTGTAGAAATTTGTCGAGGTCCAATCCAAAGCCACCAAAAAAAGATCGAGATGAGCTTATTCGATTGGGGTATTCTGAATTGGCGGTGGCAGAAATGGCTTTCCTTATAGTAAACCAGTGTTTTGTGAATAGAGTATCTACCTTTTTGGCAGTCCCCCCAATGGACGATTTAGAACGTCTCCCCAATAGTTTTTTAGGAAAACTTTTAAGACCTATTATTGGATGGAAACTTAGGAAAATGAGTTGGACAGAAACCCGGCCTTTAGAAGGAGATCCCGAGTCTTTTCCTGGGGTAGTGCAAAAACTATTGGGGCTGCCGGCTGCAAGGGTCATGAATGATGCACTAGAAGGCGCACTAAATTCTAATGGCCTGTCTAGAAAATTAAAGATACTTATGTTTGCTGTAGTGGCCAATAGTTTAGACTGCGAGTTTTGTAAAGAAGAAACACATTCCATGGCATTAGAGTGTGGTTTTTCGGAAACTGAATTCAACGCGGCTTTGAATACCTTATCCTCTCCGCATTTAACGGAGCAAGAAGAAAAATTACTTTCGTGGACCAGAGAAACCATACATTTTCAAAATGGTCCGATGCAATCTAGAGTTAGGGAGCTGGCTCTGGAAGTTGGAGATTCTATGATGCTTGAGGCTATCGGAGTTGCATCCCTGGCCAATTCAACGGTTAGATTAGCGGTGCTTTTAGGTTAATAAATATGATAGTTTATATATTACTTGCGAGTTTTTTAGTGCTTTGTTTAGGTGTTATAATCTTCAATCAAAGAAAACGTAATCAAAAATTAGAAAAGCTACTAGCGTATACAAATGAAAAGCTAGAACGTCTTCAAATACATTTTGGAAGATTTACGCCAGAGGAAGTTATAGAGCAACTCACAGATTCCGATAGGGCGTTTAAACCTACCATGAGGCCTGTTACTGTTTTGTTTGCCGATCTTAAGGGGTTTACAAAAATGTGCGAGGAAATTGAGCCAAGTGACATGGTAAATATTCTGAATGGCTATTTTAGGTGTATGAGTAAGGTCTTAACGCAACATCATGGACAAGTAACCGAGTTAATAGGAGATGGTATTCTTTCATTGTTTGGAGCATTAAGAAATAACCCTTGGCAGGTTCAAGATGCGGTTATGGCTGCGTTAGATATGAGGTTAGCTCTAGAAGAATACAATAAGGAGTTAAAGGAAAAGTCGTTTCCGGAGTTAGCATTTGGTATTGGAATTCATAAAGGTAAGGTACTAGCGGGTGTAATGGGAAATTACGAATTAAGCAAGTTTGGTGTGGTAGGAGACCCAATAAATGTGGCCGCACGTGTTGAAGCTCTTACTAGAGAGCACAATACAGATATTCTAATAACCGAAAAAATAAAAGTGGAGTTAGATAATCGGTTTGTGTTGGAACCGATGCCTCTAGTTAAAGTTAAAGGTAAGTCTGAACCCATTAGGACTTACACTGTAAAAGGCGTTTTAAAAAAATAAAACCCACAACTATTTTGTTATGGGCTTTTATCTGTACTCAAGGTGGGAATCGAACCCACACTCTCGAAAGAACTGGATTTTGAATCCAGCGCGTCTACCAATTCCGCCACTTGAGCAAAAAGTGCCTGCAAATTTATATATTTTTTCCATATTACCAGTAAAAATAGTGGTCAATATACATTTTAGATTAAAATAAATGTATAAATTTGCACCTCGTTAAAATAAAGCGCGGTTTTTTCGCTCTAATACAACAAGTTACCTATGCCAATTGTTATTACAGAAGCTAAAATTTTTGCATGTACTCAAAGTAAAGTCCTTGGGGAAAAAATTGCTAAAGCCTTTGGCGCTGAATTAGGTAATGTAATAACATCAACCTACAGCGACGGTGAGTTTCAACCATCGTATGAGGAATCGATTCGTGGTACTAGAATTTTTATTATTGGTTCTACCAATCCTGGGCCAGAGAATTTAATGGAAATGCTCTTAATGGTTGATGCTGCAAAACGTGCTTCTGCAAGGCATGTCACAGCTGTATTACCATATTTTGGCTGGGCAAGACAAGACAGAAAAGATAAACCCCGTGTGCCTATTGCTGCAAAACTCGTGGCAAAAATGTTGGAAGCGGCAGGAGCCACACGCATTATCACCATGGATTTGCACGCAGATCAAATTCAGGGCTTTTTTGAGAAACCTGTAGATCATCTATTCGCATCTACTATTTTCTTGCCGTATTTAAAAAGCCTAAATCTAGATAATTTAACAATGGCTTCACCAGATATGGGAGGGTCAAAAAGAGCATATGCTTACTCCAAAGCGCTGCAAAGTGATGTCGTAATTTGCTATAAAGAACGTGCTAAGGCTAATGTAATTGCTCACATGGAGCTTATTGGAGATGTTACTGGTAAAAATGTTGTTTTGGTAGATGATATGGTTGATACTGCTGGAACACTTACCAAAGCGGCCGATTTAATGATGGAACGCGGTGCGCTTAGTGTTAGAGCTATTTGTACACATCCAATTTTATCAGGACCTGCTTATGATAATTTGAATAACTCGAAATTAGAAGAACTTATTGTTACAGATTCTATTCCTGTAAAACCACTAAGCGATAAAATCACAGTTTTAAGTTGTGCAGATTTATTTGCCGAGGTCATGGAAAAGGTTCATAATAACCAGTCAATTAGCTCAAAATTTGTGATGTAATCACAACAAATAAAGAACATTAATTAAATTTATATAAACAAAAATGAAATCAATTACAATCAACGGATCTCAAAGAGAAAGCGTAGGCAAAAAAGCAACAAAAGCCTTACGTAATGCTGGTCAGGTTCCTTGCGTATTATACGGAGGAGATAAGCCAGTACATTTCTCTGCGCCAGAATTAGCTTTCTCAAAACTTGTATACACGCCTAATGCGCATACAGTTGTGATTGAGCTTGATAACGGTGAAACTTTAAATGCTGTACTTCAAGACATTCAATTTCATCCGGTTACAGATAGAATTCTTCACATAGATTTCTATCAATTATTTGAAGACAAAGAAATTTCTTTAAATATTCCTGTAAACCTTGTTGGAAACTCAAGAGGTGTTAAAAATGGTGGTGTATTAAGAAGAAATAACAGAAAGTTACGTATTAAAGCACTTCCTGCTAATTTACCAGATTTTATAGAGATTGATATTACACCTCTTAAAATTGGTGATAAAGTGGCTGTTGGCGATTTACCATCAGAAGGATATACATTCTTACATTCTGATAATACTGTAGTATGTCAAGTAAGAACTTCTAGAACAGCCGTAGAAGATGAAGAAGAAGATGAAGAGTTAGAAGAAGGAGCAGAAGCACCAGCTGAAGCAGCAGCCGAAGCTCAAGAATAGGTTATATTCTTAACTAAATAGTTTAAGCATCCTGTAGTTTTCAGGATGCTTTTTTATTTTTACAAAAACAATCCTTTATGTGGCGGTATGTTATAAATCTTTTTACAAGGAATAAGCGCAAGCCCTTAGAGGAAATAGATGGTATGAAAAAATTTTTAATAGTCGGGTTAGGGAATATTGGTGAAAAATATGAAAATACAAGGCATAATATTGGGTTCAAAATATTAGATTATTTTGCTATGAAGGAAGGTCTTACGTTTGAGACTCAAAAACTTGGTGATGTAACCACATATAAGCTAAAAGGCAGAACCTTTATTTTTATGAAGCCTAATACCTATATGAACCTGAGCGGTAAAGCCGTTTTATATTGGTTAACAAAAGAGAAAGTCCCATTAGAAAACTTACTAATTATTACGGACGACCTAAATCTGCCTTTTGGAAGTATCAGGCTAAAAACCAAAGGTAGCGATGGCGGGCATAATGGCTTAAAAGATATTCAAGATAAACTGAACACCACGAAATACAACCGTTTTAGATTTGGTATTAGCGATGCTTTTAGCAAAGGCAGACAAGTAGATTATGTTTTAGGTGAGTGGACTAGTGAAGAGTCGGAAAGACTCGAAGAGCGATTAAAAACATCTGCTGAACTAATAAAATCCTTTGCCCTAGCAGGTATAAATAATACTATGAATAGCTTTAATGGCAAATAGTAAAGACGTGCTAAATAAGGCCTACTTAACAACTATTTTTTTTATAACCTTTTCAGCGCCATACGAAACCTGCATAACATATAATCCAGATTGAATTGGATTTAAGACAATTTGTTTGTCGAAGTTGGTAATATTTTGATAAACATCTTTATAAACCAAACGTCCGCGAATATCAAAAACATCTATCAAAATAGGATTACCAGAAGGATTAAAGAGTTGTAAAGTAAATGTGCCTTTATTCGGATTTGGAAACAATTTAAATTCGTTACTTTCTGTTGGGGGATCCACAACGCTTAATGGGGTTTCTGCAGTTTCGCATATTTCAACAAACCACGAATTTAAAGTACCTACATCTCCAGATTCAAAATCTCCTAATTGAATGGTCCAGTTTCCTGAAGCGTTTTGATTGTTAAAAAGCGCTAATAAGTCGTTCGAAGACCTAAAGGATTTATTGTTAGCGGCTTCCAGACAATTGTAAGGAATGGCATCATCATCATAAATACAGACAATATTGGTTTCTTCACCGCAATCTTCATGGTATTTTAGTAATACTTGCGTATTGCTCGGGTTTACAACGCCAATTTCTAAATCGCCATTGTAGGAATGAGAAATATTAACGCCAATATTAACATCGCTTATATTTGAATTAGGCCCAATGTTAATAGAATGCGATTCTGTAAATGCTTTGCCATTATCTGTTATGGATATGCCTAAATTATCCGCGGAGCTATAGCGCGTACAATTGGTGGTAACTTGATAATCGATTGCAAAATCCTGTGAGTTTATAGCATAAAAGTAATTATCAGTAGGCTCAATCATAATTCTGCAATAAGGTGCTGGAGAATTAGGAACAGTAAACGTATATACGCCATTATTAGGAATATTGGTAGCCAATGTGGTGGTGTAGCTAAGACCGCCATCTGTAGAAAGTAGAATGTTTACGTTCGATGCTCCAGATAAGTTATTCGTATTATTTACCGCCCAGGTAATAGTTTCGGTTTTACCACTTTCCCAGATAATACCCTGGGAATTCTGAGATGTAACTTCAAAAGGTCCAAAATTTGAGTTAAATGTTACACGCATATTATCGTGGGTATTATTGCCTCCACCAGGTTTATTGTCTCTTACAGTTAGTCTGAAGTCCGCAGTTCTATTTACGTTAGGAACTTTTTCCCATTGGGTGGCATTAACGCCAAACCTTAAATCGGAAATATTCGGGAAGTGTCTTGTATTTTCTGGTTTTGGAGGAAATGACCGAAATAGCACGGAATTAGAATTTGTGGATTCTGGGTTTGGGTAAACAGTAGAAGCATTGTCTTCATTCATTTGCTCCCAGCAAAAAGTAAGATTGTCGCCATCGGCATCAGTCCCTGAACCAATTAACTTAAAGGCAGTACCCACAGGTAAAACTAGGTCGTTTCCAGCATTGGCGGTTGGAGTCGTATTACCTGTATCTGTTATCATAGCACAGGAGGTCCCTTTAATAAAATTGGTTATTTGTTGAATAGATATAGCATGGAAATATAGGTCGCTATGTAATTGTAGATTAGTAGAACCGGTTATACCCGCGTAACCCATAATAGTCGACCCTCCTCCAGGTTCCATTTGCGAATTATTGCCTTCATTGCCATCATGAGTCCAAGTATGGGTTGCACCAAATTGATGCCCAATTTCATGAGCAACAAAATCAATATCAAAATTAATTCCAAAAGGGTTTGAACTCGTGGAATATCCAGAACCTTTATGGTTTCTATTAGGGTAAGAGCCTCCGTTATTACAAACACAACCAATACATCCAGCATCACCAGTGCCATTGCCAGCGGCATCATCAATTCCTGCTAACAAATGTCCAACATCATAATTAGCTTCGAGTATCTGGGTGTCTAAGGTGTTAGCCAATTGGCTATTATAATTTCCTAAGCCCGTATAAGGATCGGTTGAAGGATTTAAGTAAATCACATTGTTATTTGTGGCAATAAGCTGTAGCGATACATTTAAGTCATTTTCATATACCGCATTGATATTGGTTAATGTCGCATTTATAGCAGCGTTTACAGACGCTAATGTGCCTCCATTAGCCTGCGCGTATTCACCGGTTGTGGAAATAGCAATTCTATAAGTTCGTTTTTTGCTATCATCGGCATCTTTTAAGGTGTTTACTTTTAAAGCTTGCTTGAGGTTTTTGTCCAAATTCAAACAGTTAAACAATTTATTTTGCAACAAATTGGACTTTTGTGAAACCAAAACCTGATTGGGGGAGTTTTTTAAGGCTTGGTATACAATGGTTTGGTGGTTTTTTACTGCAATTCCAGAAAGCCCAGTATATGGCGATAAACTAAATCGCATATAAGCTGTTGGCGTGTCTATACCAGATGCTACATACGATTTAATTTCGGGGTATTTAGATTGTAAATCTGGATGTAGTACAGACGATTCTACTACCTTGAAGCGTTCCAGTTCTCCGTGTAAGTTAGGAAAACCTATGATACATTCCTGCACTTGTGATTTGTTAGGTTTTGCAACAACTTGAGATAGAATTGTGGTTAGACCTTTGAAATCTATTTGGTAGATAGATTCAGAATTAGTTTGGTCTTTATTTATTGTAGTTTTTTGGAAAGAGGCATCATGGTTTACTTTTGTAAAGTAACTTTTTTGAGCAAAACTTGAAAATGCAAAGAAAAGCATTGTGGTTGTTAAAACATAATGTAGTTTTGCTTTCATAACAAATCTTGAGGCGAATTTTATTGTCAAAGATAATAATTCTAAGGCTTTAGGTCATTTTAATTATTTGTTGCACCAAATGCGGAAAGTAAAAAATATAGAAACTTATAAATCCAGCAAACCTACTGTGGTTACTATTGGTACTTTTGATGGCGTGCATATAGGTCATCAAAAAATTATAAAGAGACTTATAAATACCGGAAAGCTAGAGGGTTTAAAATCTGTAATACTTACCTTTTTTCCGCATCCCAGAATGGTATTGCAAAAGGATTCTAATATTAAACTCATAAATACTATTAAAGAACGTCATGATATTTTGGACGCCCTTGGATTAGATTATTTATTAATTAAAAAGTTTACGCAAGAGTTTTCTAGACTCTCTGCAGAAGACTTTGTAAAAGACATTCTAGTAGATAAAATAAACGCTAAAAAAGTGATTATTGGTTATGACCATAGATTTGGAAGAAACAGGAATGCCGATATCAATGATCTGAAACAGTTTGGTGAAACCTATGGCTTTGAGGTGGAGGAGATTTCAGCTCAAGATATCGATGATGTATCGGTGAGTTCTACTAAAATTAGAACGGCCATTAATGAAGGAGAGATAGATAAAGCTAATGCCTATCTTGGTTACCAGTTCATGTTATCTGGCCAAGTTATTAAAGGCAAAGGATTAGGCAAGCAATGGCAATTTCCAACAGCTAATATTAAGATTGAAGAAGATTACAAAATTATACCCAAGCAAGGCGTTTATATAGTCTCTTCCAGAATAGATGATACCACGGTTTATGGTATGATGAATATTGGTGTGAACCCTACCGTTAATGGCAGTGAGCAGACTATTGAAGTTCATTTTTTCAATTTTGAAAAAGACATTTACGGAGCGTCCATTCAAATAAATTTATGGCACCGTATTCGTGATGAAAGAAAGTTTGACTCTGTTGAAGCTTTAAAACTTCAACTCGCCAGAGATAAGGAAACTGCCTTGAAGTATATTGCCAAGCACCATGCTTAATAAACACCTATTTAAGCATATTGATAATTCTGGTCTAATTGTTTTTAGAATTATTTTCGGATTACTTTGTTTTTTAGAATCGGTAGGAGCTATTTTTACAGGTTGGGTAAAGCACACCCTAGTGGAGCCTCATTTCACGTTCAATTTTATTGGTTTCGAGTGGCTACAACCCTTGCTTGGGAATGGTATGTATTATTACTATGCTATTATGGGCATTTTTGGGTTATGCGTTATGCTCGGGTACAGGTATAGGCTGAGTATGATTTGTTTCACTTTAATGTGGTCTGCAACATATTTAATGCAAAAGTCGTCCTATAATAATCACTATTATCTGTTAATGATATTAAGTGGAGTTATGGTCGCTATGCCAGCACACAAATATGCTTCTATAGATGTGTTTAGGCGCCCAGAAATTAAGAGTTTATCTATGCCAGCTTGGTGTAAATGGGTCATTGTTCTTCAACTCTTTATTGTTTATACCTATGCTTCAATAGCAAAGTTGTACCCAGATTGGTTGGACACTACGGTTATTGAAAATTTAATGAGAGGTAAGAAGGATTATTACATAGTGGGTGAACTTTTACAGCAAAAATGGACACATTATGCCCTTGCCTATGGAGGTATTATTTTTGATGGTTTGGTAGTGCCTTTACTCCTATTTAAACCAACAAGGAAATATGCCTTTGTGGTATCTATAGGCTTTCATCTTTTTAACTCCATTGTATTTCAAATAGGCATTTTTCCGTATTTGTCTCTAGCCTTTACTTTGTTCTTTTTTCCTTCAGAGGTCATTCAAAAATACTTTTTAAAGAAGAAAACTTTGTACAAGGCTAATGAGGTGATAGTTCCTAAATTAAGGACACCTTTGTTGGCTCTGTTTGCTGTTTATTTTGTTGTACAAATAGTATTGCCCGTGAGGCATCATTTTATTGATGACGATGTTTTATGGACAGAAGAAGGCCATCGTTTATCATGGCGTATGATGCTTAGAACCAAGTCAGGACGCATTTCATATTGGATAGAAAATCAGGAAAATGGTAAGCGGTGGTTGGTTGATCCTGATTTTTATTTAACTAAAAAACAACAGCGCTCGGCAAGCACGAAGCCAGATGTTATTTGGCAGTTTGCTAAATGGCTGAAAGAGAAATATAGTAAGGAAGGGTTGAACGTTGGCGTTTATGTAGATAGTAAAGTAAGTGTTAATGGAAAGCCTTTCAAACAGTTTATAGATCCTAATGTTGATATAGCAAATCAGGAATGGGATATATTTAAGCATGCCTTATGGATTTTACCTTCAAAACAAGATTAATTATCTATGTAATTCATTAAATTTGTCGCTTAAATTTTTCAAGACATGTTACAAGTTGCCTTTATTAGAGAGAACAAGGAATTGATTGTAGAACGCTTAGCTAAGCGTAACATCAATGCTGTGCAAATGATTGAGGAGGTTATTACTTTTGATGAAGATAGAAGACGTCTTCAGGCGGAGTTAGATAACACTTTGGCAGAATCTAATACCTTATCTAAAGAAATTGGAAATTTGTACAAGTCTGGTGAGGTTGATAAGGCAAATGAACTCAAGGCAAAGACAGCACAGTTAAAGAGCAGCTCAAAGGAATTGTCCGAATTATTAAATGCAAAGGCAGAAGCCTTAAACGCTCTACTGTATAAAATACCAAATGTACCAAACGAGCTCGTACCGGCCGGAAATACGGACGCGGATAATGAAGAGGTTTTTAGAGCTGGAGATATTCCTGTGTTATACGATGGTGCGCAACCCCATTGGGAATTAGCCAAGAAATATGATATTATTGATTTCGAATTAGGGAATAAAATCACTGGAGCTGGTTTTCCTGTTTATAAGGGTAAAGGTGCTAGGTTACAACGGGCTTTAATAGCTTATTTTTTGGACAAAAATACAGCAGCAGGATATACAGAATTTCAGTTACCACATTTGGTAAATGAGGCCTCCGGTTTTGGTACGGGCCAGCTTCCAGATAAAGAAGGGCAAATGTACCATGTTGGAGAAGATAATTTGTATTTAATTCCAACAGCAGAGGTACCAGGGACCAATATTTTTAGAGATGTAGTTTTAAATGAAAGTGAATTGCCTATTGGAATTACTGGCTATACCCCATGTTTTAGGAGAGAAGCAGGGAGTTATGGTGCTCATGTGCGAGGTTTAAACAGGTTGCACCAATTCGATAAAGTAGAAATTTTACGAGTAGAGCATCCATCAAAATCTTATGATGCCTTAGATGGTATGGTAGCACATGTAAAAACGATTTTAGAAGAATTAAAACTACCATATAGAATTTTAAGATTGTGTGGGGGCGATTTAGGATTCACTTCGGCCTTAACCTACGATTTTGAAGTGTTCTCAACAGCGCAAGATAGATGGTTGGAAATATCTTCTGTTTCGAATTTTGAAACCTTCCAAGCGAATCGTCTAAAATTGAGATTCAAAAATAGTGATGGTAAGAATGAATTAGCCCATACTTTAAACGGAAGTTCTTTGGCCTTACCGAGAGTACTGGCAGGTATTTTGGAAAACTATCAAACAGAAGAAGGTATCGTTATTCCAGAGATTTTGCGTCCATATACTGGGTTCAGTATAATTAACTAAAACAAGTAGTCTTATTCTTTCTTTTTATGTAGTATTTTGTTATTAAAATCGATAAAATGCAAAAAACACATGCTAATTAACGATTTTTTGTAGATTCTTTTGGTGATTTGGATTTTAATTTTCAAGTTAGCCTAACCAAATCTATTAAATCTACTAACCATGAAGAATTTTAAACGCCTTCTGCTTTTAATTACGCTCATTTTTGTTGCTAGTAAAGTATTGTCTTCAGATTTTGAATTAATTAAATCCGAAGAGAATACCACCGCTATAGTGAGTAAATAGGGATTCCATTCAAAAGTGAATTCTTGATGCAATATGAATTTTTTGATATAGTCGTTCTCGTTTATCAAGAGTTTAAAGACTGTCCCCAATCGAGTATTTAATTAACAGTAGTTAATAAAAAATCTATTTTTGGTTGGTTTGTGCCCGAATTTTATTCGGGCATTTTTTATCATAATATTTACATTTTCAACTTACTACATTTGTTATATTTACCGTATGAGAGTCGTGTTCATATTATTTTTTCTGGTTTGTTCTGTTACAATTGCTCAGGGCGATATTATTGCTAAAGAATATTTTAAAAATGGGAAATACGAAAAGGCCTTAGTTGAATATAAGAAACTCTATGCCAGAGCCCCATCTAATATCACGTATATAAATCAAATAATAAGTACGTATCAGCAATTAGAGCAGTATGAAGAGGCCGAAATTTTTATTTTAAAGCTTATTAAACGCATTAATTATCCAGCATTTTATGTTGAACTTGGTTACAATTTTGAGTTAAAAAATAATAAAGAACAAGCTCAACTAAATTATCAAAAAGGACTGGTAAGTATCGATGATAAAGTTACTAATGTATTTACAGTGGCTCGAAGTTTTCAAAATCATTCCTTGTTAGAAGAGGCTGCTTTGGCCTATGAGAAGGCCATGGTTTTAAAACCTGATTTTAATTTTAATGTACAGTTAGCACAAATTTATGGCGAGCAAGGTAATATTGATAAGATGTTTAATAGCTACTTAAATTATGCCGAATTTAACCCCGCTGCCCTAAAAGACGTAAAACGCGCTATAAACGATTTTATAAGTGAAGATGCTTACAGCGAAAACAACGTTCTATTAAGAAAGAACCTACTTAAACGACTGCAAGAAGAACCAAATACACTTTGGAATGCTACTTTAAGTTGGTTGTTTATCCAGCAAAAAGATTTTAAAAAAGCATTTATTCAAGAGAAGGCTATTTTTAATAGAGAACAAGGTAACTTAGATAGGGTTTTAGAATTGGCCTCCATTGCTGCTAATGAGGAAGCTCCCAATATAGCTAAAGAAATTTATGGTTATGTTATTGAAACGGCTCAAGATGCCGAAACCAAGCTAAAGGCTCATTTCAGTTTACTGCAACTAAATATAGCATCAAGCGACGAAAATGACTATGGCTCTATAAAAACGCAATATTTAGAATTACTTAATACTTTTGGAACAACCCCAGAAACTCTAGAATTGCAATTATCATATGCTCATTTTTTGGCCTTTTATATGAATGAGACCGATGAAGCCATTTCTTTTTTGGAGAATTTGATGGAAGCACCTTTAAGCCGATTAGAAAAAGCCCAAGTTAAACTTGAGCTAGGGGATGTTTTGGTGTTAAAGGAGGCGTTTAATAAAGCGCTTATATACTACACTCAAATTCAACGTAATTTAAAAAATAGTACGATTTCTCAGGAAGCTCGGTTTAAAGTGGCCAAAGCAAGCTACTATAAGGGAGATTTTAAGTGGGCAGAGTCTCAACTAAAAATTTTAAAAGCTTCAACATCTCAGCTTATTGCTAACGATGCCCTTGATTTGAAATTGTTAATTTCTGATAACAAATATGAAGATTCGCTTCAAACGGCTCTAAAATTATACGCTAAAGCAGATTTATTATCTTATCAAAACAGGAATGACGAAGCCATTGCGATTTTAAGTAAAATTCTAGAGGCGCATAAAACAGAACCTATCATAGCCCAAACACTTTATAAGCAGGCGCAACTATTCGAACTAAAATCTCAATACGATCAAGCCTTAGTAAATTATGAAGCCATTATTGAAAACTACAGAGATGGTGTTTTAATTGATGATGCCTACTTTCATTTGGGGATTATTTACGAAAAGTATTTGAATATGCCTGAAAAAGCAAAAGCCGTCTACGAGAAAATTGTATTTAATCATGCAGATAGCATCTATTTTATAGAAGCCCGGAAAAGATTCAGAAAGTTGCGTGGCGATGCTATTAATTAAGAGCTCCAAGTGCAATTTACGCTTTGTTGATAGTAGTTAGATTTAACCTTTAAAATGAGACCAATGAAACCAATCAAGATATTCGTATTCTTGTTTTTTACATTAAATTTTGTTCACGCTCAAAATAGTAAGCCAGCACCTGATTTTAAAAATGTGAGATATGGAGATCATGAACGAAACGTTTTGGATATTTGGTTTGCAGATTCTACCAAAATAACCCCTATTGTAATTTATATACATGGCGGAGGGTTTAAAATAGGGAGCAAACAAAAAATTAAGGCCAATGACCTATCACAATTGTTAGAGGCAGGAATTTCTGTTGCATCAATAAATTATCGGTTATTATCAAATGCGCCACTGCCAGCTGCGCATATGGATGCAAAGCATGCGCTACAGTTTATACGTTCAAAGGCTAAATCATGGAAAATTGATAAAAATAGAATAGGTTTATTTGGAGGTTCGGCTGGTGCACAAATTTGTATGTGGTTAGCCTTTAGTGACGATATGGCCAATACAAATAGTAACGACCCAATTGAAAGGGAATCAACAAGGGTTACTTGTATCGCACCAATAATAGGGCAAACAACTATGAATCTTAAGTTTTGGAAAGAACTAGTCGATAGACATTTGAAGGATGAAAAGGGTACAGATTATGTAGCAAAAATATTCGGAGATTCTGCAACAATAGATCGTAATCGTATGGCAATGTATGGTGCTAAAACACTTGAAGAAGCCGATAAGATGGCTCATAATTTATCGGCGCTTTCATTAATTTCGGTAGATGACCCTCCTGTTTTTATGAAGTACTATATGTCTCCAAATGCTAAGGCGCCTAATACCCCAAGTAAGGTTAGAGGCTGGATTATGCATCATGTAGATTTTGGAATAGCATTAAAAGAAAAAATGGACGAATTAAATATTGAAGCCGATTTAAACTATCCTGGATCTGAAACAAAATATAAATCGTTTGTTGAATTTTTTGAGAATAAGTTGTTGGTAAATTAAAAATTGGTAATTATTAACGAAAAGCGTCTAACTAGTTTGAAGATGAAAAGGAACTTCTGTTATTTAAAAAAATTATAAGGATGTATATATACAATGTAACTGTTAATATTGACGAATCTATTCATGATGAATGGCTTAATTGGATAAAAGAACATATTCCTCAAGTATTGGGAACTGGGAAGTTTGAAAAGGCTACATTAACAAGAGTTTTGGTTGAAGAAGATATGGGAGGTGTTACCTATTCCATTCAATATCGAACTTATTCTAGAGAAGCCCTAGATGCTTATTATAAAGAAGATGCCGATAATTTAAGAAATGAAGGTTTAAAAAAGTTTGCAGATAAAATGTTGGCCTTTAGAACAGAGCTGCAAATTATTGATGAATATACGGTAAACTTTAAATAGTTTAGTTTTGCATTAAAATTTAGCGGTTTAAAAACCTTAATTCCCTTTGTTCGTGGCAAATAATTACAACCAACATCAAGTAAAAGCAAAAAAACATTTAGGACAGCATTTTTTGAAAGATGAAAGCGTGGCTGAAAAAATTGCAGACACGCTAATGTTTAAAGGTTATAAGAATGTATTGGAAATTGGTCCGGGTATGGGAGTGCTTACCAAGTATTTACTTAAGAAAGATGTGACCACCTACGTGATTGAAATTGATACGGAATCTGTAACATATTTGCAGGTCAATTACCTTAGTTTGGCACCGAGAATAATAGAACAGGATTTTTTAAAGTATGATCTAAACATAGTTTTTAATCAGGAACCTTTTGCTGTTATTGGTAACTTCCCTTATAACATTTCAAGTCAAATAGTTTTTAAAACTCTAGAGATGAGGGATCAAATTCCTGAGTTTTCAGGCATGTTTCAAAAGGAAGTAGCACAGCGTATTTGTTCTAAAGAAGGGAGTAAGGTTTATGGCATATTATCGGTTTTAACACAGGCGTTTTACGATGCGGAGTATTTATTTACGGTTCCTCCAGGAGTCTTTAATCCTCCCCCAAAAGTAGACTCTGGTGTTTTAAGGCTTACAAGAAAAGATAATTACACCCTACCATGTAGTGAAAAATTATTTTTCAAAACAGTAAAAACAGCATTCCAACAACGTCGAAAAACATTACGTAACAGTTTAAAAACATTTAATTTATCTGATAATTTAAAAGCAAATAGTATATTTGGCAAGCGTCCGGAACAATTATCAGTTCAAGAGTTTATCAAACTTACACAGTTAATTGAAACCAATACTTAGATTTTTTTAAACCTTGCTATTTGTTAGAAGAAACAGAAAACATACAATTTGAGCTTACCGACGAACTTTTAGAGCAAGTAACATCTTTAGTTTCAGAACAAAAAGATAAAGATTTACAGAGCCTTTTTAAGGCGTTTCATTATGCCGATATTGCCGAGATTTTAGATGAGCTTAATCTAGAACAAGCAGTATACATTATAAAGCTGTTAGATTCTGAAACAACCTCCGATATTCTAACAGAACTCGATGAAGACAATCGAGAAAAAGTACTTAAAAACCTAACCGCTAAAGAAATTGCCGAGGAGGTAGAGGAACTCGATACAGATGATGCAGCAGATATTATAGCAGAGTTACCCGAGGAGCGCCAGCAGGAGGTTATTAATAGAATTGAAGATGAGGAGCATAAGGCTGAGATTGAAGAACTTTTAGCTTATGAAGACAATACCGCTGGAAGTTTAATGGCCAAAGAACTTGTTAAAGTTTATGAAACATGGACGGTAGCAGGTTGTTTACGTAGAATTAGAGGACAGGCCAAGGAGGTAACTAGAGTGCATTCTGTATATGTAGTGGACAAGCAGGAAAAACTCATAGGGCGGTTGTCATTAAAAGATTTGGTCGTCGCTAAAAATGAGCAGAAAATATCTGACATCTATATATCCAATGTTGATTATGTTGGGGTTGATGAAGATGTGGAAGATGTTGCCAAAATTATGGCGAAATATGACTTGGAAGCTATTCCAGTAGTTGATGAAAATAAAACGCTTTTAGGTAGAATTACTATTGATGATATTGTAGATGTTTTAAAAGAAGAAGCAGACAAAGATTATCAAATGGCTGCCGGTATTACAGGTGATGTAGATTCAGATGATAGTATTCTGGAACTCACACGAGCGCGCTTGCCTTGGTTATTTCTTGGTTTAGTTGGAGGTATTGGAGCCTTTTTAATTATGGAAGGGTTTCAAGATACGTTTCAAAAATATGCGGTGTTATTCTTTTTCACTCCGCTCATTGCAGCTATGGCAGGAAATGTAGGTGTACAATCGAGTGCTATTATTGTTCAAGGTTTGGCTAATGACGACGTAAAAGGAAGTATTAACAGCCGGCTATTAAAAGAAATGTTTTTAGCAGCACTTAACGGTGCTATATTAGCCATTTTTCTCTTCCTATTTGTGTGGATTTCCATTGGAGAGATTAACACCGCTTTTGCCATTTCAGTGTCTTTAGTTGCGGTTATAATAGTTGCTGGTTTAATAGGAACCTTTGTGCCTTTATTTCTAGATAAAAGAGGCATAGACCCAGCCATAGCTACGGGCCCATTTATTACTACAAGTAATGATATTTTTGGTATTTTAATCTATTTTATGATTGCTAAACTTATTTTAGGAATTTGATTATTACATTCTAGTTTATATCAGAAAAATATTCCTTTTTACTTTATTTAATCGCATATGAAAATTCTTCATTTAGATACTAATCATGACTTACTAATAAATCAGCTAAATGAGTTAGGGTTTATTAATCATGAAGATTACACATCTTCAAAAAAGGAGGTTGAAGCCAAAATCAAGGATTACGATGGTATTGTACTAAGAAGCAGGTTTACCATAGATAAACAATTTCTAGATGCGGCAACAAACCTAAAATTTATTGGTCGTGTTGGAGCAGGTTTGGAAAATATAAATTGTGGTTATGCTAAAGAGCAAGGTATTTATCTTATATCGGCACCAGAGGGTAATAGAAACGCGGTAGGCGAACATACCTTAGGCATGCTACTATCGTTATTCAATAAATTAAACAAAGCAGATGAAGAGGTGCGAGCTGGAAAATGGTTACGAGAAGCTAATAGAGGTATTGAGTTAGATGGCAGAACTGTTGGTCTTATTGGTTATGGTAATATGGGAAAAGCCTTTGCTAAAAAACTTCGAGGTTTCGATGTTGAGGTATTGTGTTACGATATTAAAGAAGGGGTTGGGGATGCTAATGCTAAACAAGTTAGTTTACAAGAGCTTCAAGAACATGCAGATGTATTAAGTTTACATACCCCACAAACCCCTTTAACCCTTAAAATGATTGACACCCATTTTATTAATAGCTTTCATAAGCCATTTTGGTTAATCAATACGGCAAGAGGTAAGAGTGTGGTTACTCAAGATTTAGTTGAAGCACTTAAATCTGATAAAATTTTAGGTGCAGGTTTAGATGTTTTAGAGTACGAAAAAGCGTCTTTTGAGACCTTATTTTCTAAAGAGTTGCCCGAGGCGTTTCAGTATTTAATAAACGCAGAAAACGTATTGTTATCGCCACATGTCGCGGGTTGGACTGTTGAAAGCAAGGCAAAACTGGCGCAAACCATAGTAGATAAAATCAAAGCAAAATTTTGCTAACTTTAGTGCAAACACTAAGGTTATGCAATATAAAGCCAGTTCACCAGAAGATTATATCAGCCAACTACCTCAAGAAAGGCAAGCACCTATTAAAAAATTAAGAGCGGTTATTCTTAAAAATTTACCGCCAGGATTTGAAGAAGGTATACAATACGGAATGATTGGGTATTATGTGCCGCATACCACCTATCCAGATGGGTATCATTGTAACCCAAAAGAACCCCTGCCATTTATGAACTTTGCCTCTCAAAAAAACTCTATCAACCTTTATCATAGCGGTATTTATGCTATCCCTGAACTTTATGATTGGTTTGTAGCAGAGTATCCGAAGCATTCAAAGCTTAAGCTAGATATGGGGAAAAGTTGTGTTCGCTTTAAAAAAATTGAAACTATTCCATATAGGCTTATTGCCGAATTGTGTCAAAAAATAACCGTAGAATCCTGGGTTGAAACCTATGAAAGTGTTATTAAAAACCGAAAGAAATGAAAAAGCGCGTTACGGGTCTTGGAGGACTCTTTTTTAAATCGAAAAACCCAAAGGCCACAAAAGATTGGTATAACAAACACCTAGGTTTTAATACTGATGATTGGGGGTGTACCTTTTGGTGGAAAGATGCTAACGGGAACTCATGCTCCACGCAATGGAGTCCATTTCAGGAGGATACCAAATATTTTCAACCTTCAAAAAAAGACTTTATGTTTAATTATCGGGTTGAGGATTTAGAGGCACTACTAAAGGTTTTAAAAGAAGAGGGCGTAACGGTGGTGGGAGACATAGAGGTCTATGATTATGGCAAATTTGGATGGATTTTGGATAATGAAGGCAATAAAATTGAGCTTTGGGAACCCATTGAGACCGCTTTTTTGTAGCTTCGCCATTCATTGAATTAAAAACCATTGGAGTATATTTCAGAAATTCTAACCCATTACAATTTAAGTGTTTCAGAATGGATTGCTGTAAGTTTTGCGGTGTTGTTGTTAGGACTTTCAAAAGCTGGACTTAAGGGTATAGGCATTATTATAGTCATTATCATGGCTTTTGTGTTTGGTGAAAAAGCTTCAACGGGTATTGTGTTAACGCAGCTTATCTGTGCTGATGTATTGGCGGTGACCTATTACAATAGGCATGCACAATGGAAATACATAAAAATACTATTGCCTTGGATGGTAGTTGGTGTTTTGGTTGGAGTTTGGGTAGGGAATGATATATCTGAGGCCCTATTTAAACGACTTATGGCGGTGGTTATTTTGGTCTCTGTAGTTATCATGTTTTATTCGGAACGCCGACAATCAAAAACGATTCCTTCGGGTAAACTATTTTCTACATCTACGGGGTTTTTAACAGGGTTTTCAACCATGATTGGCAATTTGGCTGGCCCCATTTCAAACATTTATTTCTTGGCTATGCGCTTTCCGAAAAATGAATTTATTGGTACGGCAGCCTGGTTGTTTTTTATTATTAACCTTTTCAAATTACCTTTCCATATTTTCGTTTGGAACACCGTAACCAAAGAGAGTTTAGTACTCAATGTAGTTTTAATTCCTATAGTGGTTTTGGGGTTTTATCTTGGGGTTTATGTGCTCAAGTTTATGTCTAATGTGAATTACAGACGTTTTATTTTGGTGATTACAGCCTTAGGTGGTTTAATGATGTTAGTAAGGTAACACATGGAAACACTATTTTTATTAAATTTAAGGATTAATCAAAAACAAATTATATTATGTCTGATGACAAGAATTTAAAAGACGATTTAAACGAAAAAGCTAAGGACTTTGCAGAAGAAGCAAAAGAAACGGCATCTGAGTTTGCTGAAAGTGCCAAGGAAACCTTTGGTTCTACAGATAATAAAAAAGTTATTGCAGGAATATTAGGTATTCTATTTGGTGGCCTAGGGATTCATAAATTTGTTTTAGGTTATAACAAGGAAGGGTTTATTTTGTTAATAGCCACAATTTTAACCTGTGGTTTTGCTAGTATTATTGGTTTTATAGAAGGCATTATTTACCTTACAAGATCGGATGCAGATTTTTACAACACCTATCAGGCTGGTAAAAAACCTTGGTTTTAAATACATCTGTAGATTAATATAAAAGCCTAGATATAGTAGTTACATCTAGGCTTTTATACAACGAAAAGTTATTAGTTATTCAGTACCTATCTGGTCAATTTCTTCGGCATTTGTTTTTGGGTTCGGCCCCCATTTATTAGATCCAGATTCACTATTAGTAACCATTAGCACGAACAGCCAAATTCCGCCTATTAGGGGAATTAAACTAATTAACAGCCACCAACCACTTTTGCCAATATCATGCAGACGGCGTACGGCAACTGCGAGACCTGGAATAAACAAAGCTAATCCATATAGCGCATAAATAGGCCCATATGGAATATCTCCAAAAGTTAGTCCAAATAGGTTGTCGAGAAGCAGAGCGGCTATGGCAAAGAGTAAATTAAATAAGATAAACATCCAATATTCTTTACGTCTTGCGCGTCCTGTAAAGTCTGCATATTGCTTTAAAACTTTTAAATACCAATTCATAAATAGTTTGATTTTTTAGTTAATATATCAAATATAGTTTTTAGTTTTCATTTTATTATCGTAATATTGCAATATATAAATTTAAAACATGGGGATTACCAAATCACAAATATTTACAGAAAGGCAAAATGATTTAGCCCAGTTTTTTAAAGTGTTAGGGCATCCAGCACGTGTGGCTATATTACAATATATAAGTAAGCAAAATGCCTGTATATGTAATGATTTAGTTGATGAGATTGGATTAGCTCAGGCTACTATTTCGCAACATTTAAAGGAGCTAAAAAGTATAGGATTACTTAAAGGTGAAGTTGAAGGTAAAAGTATGTGTTATTGTATTAATGTAGAACGTTGGACCGAACTTCAAAACGAATTAAATACTTTTTTTAATAAGACTAAATCTAACTGTTGTTAGATGTTTTAATAAAGCATAACTATAAAAAAGATATATTATGAAAACACTCGATTTTTTTAATCTTTTAGAAGGAAATAAGGAGAAATCTTTACTGTTCGAATATGCTCCAGGTTTATTGGTTGGGGCTAATTATCATATTACCGAAGTAAAACATGTTGTTGTCGATGCGATTGATTGCGGTTCGCAAGCAGATTCATGGAAGGAAACTATTGTACAACTGTGGGAGAGTCCTAAAGAAATTGGTAAAACCGAATACATGACTGTTTTTAAAGCCCTATCAATTCTTAAAAAAGTGGGAGCCATGAAACCGTACGTGCTAGATGCAGAATTAAAGCTGGAATATAGTAATAGCAACTTCCATACGGCACAAATGTTTGTAGACGATTACAATATACAGGGAAGTCATTTGATTGTTAAATTAGCAATTGAAAAAACGGATTGTAAAGCCAAAGAACTTTGTGGAGTTACAGAAGAAGAACAAGCTAAGAATGAAGCATCATGTTGCACACCAGGTAGTGGATGTTGCTAATACAATTTTAAAAAATGTTTGAACAGATTACAAACGAAATTAGCGCGTTAAATACGCAGCATGTGCCTGAAGAAAGGAAGAAAGTGCTTCAGCCACTTATTGATTATATCATAGAAAAGGAAAAGGACAATGCACCAATTTCATTGAATTTTATTTGCACACATAATTCTAGAAGAAGTCATTTGTCTCAAATATGGGCTCAAACGATGGCTGCTTATTATGGAGTAAAACAAGTTAATTGTTATTCTGGAGGAACTGAAGCCACCGCCATGTTTCCAAAAGTTGGGGAAACCTTGTCCAATCAAGGGTTTCAAATCTTAAAACTTTCAGAAGCGGAAAATCCGGTTTATGCGATTAAGTTTTCCGAGAATGCACCCGCCGTAATAGCTTTTTCAAAAGAGTTTGGGCATGCGTTTAATCCTGCTTCAGAGTTTGCGGCTATTATGACTTGTTCATCGGCCGATGAAGCATGCCCGATGGTTTTAGGGTGCGATAAGCGTATTGCAGTTACGTATGAGGATCCTAAAAAATCTGACGGGACCCCGCAACAAAACGACACTTATTTAGAACGTAGCAAACAGATTGCAACAGAGATGAAGTTTGTATTTTCAGCATTAAATAAAAGTTAGGAGTAGGCTAAATAATTACAATCCGTAATCAAAAGGTAACATTTCGCCAACACGCTTCTCGCCCATTGCGTCAGAGAAATGTACTTTATCGGCTTTTGTGTAGTTTCCAAACTGACCAACAAGAATGGAAGGTGTAACAAACTTAATTCTGGATATTTCCCAATTGTCAAATAATATGGTCACGGTTTTCTGCAAAGAAACACGTTTTAGGGTGGTATCACCTTCAGGTTTTAGTTCAAAATATTTCCAAGGGTTAACTTTAACACCTCTGTAAAATATTTGATATTTATTATCCTCAAACTGTTGTGCATATAAAGCGCGCATAAACTGCAACCTAGAACCGGCATAAGCCTTATTTCTATTTTTAATAGCTTTTTTCTCATTAAAATCCTCAAAGTTTTCGTAGTATGAATTACCTAAATAACTAACTGATTTTCCATCAAAAGCACGGTGCCTTGAGCTGGGAAGCGCAAATTTTAATGTAAACGAATTAAGATCGTAAATGACATGGTATTGTAATGCTTTGTTTTCAATATGTAATGGAGCTTTAGCGTGTGCTGTTAAAACTCTTTCTTTTTTATTATAACGAAGAATAAGATCATCTTCATTTAATATGGTACAAGATTTTCCAAACCGTGAGGATCCCAAAAATTCTCTTCTAAAAAACTTTAATTTTTGCTTTCGTGTTAATCCATCATTGGCGTTTACAACAACTTCATTTAATAGTTCATAATTTTCTTCAAGAAAAACGGTGACAGTATCCTTTTCTCTGTAATTATTTATAATTTGTTTTTTGTAACCTAAAAAAGATATGACTAATGGTGATTTTATGGTGTCTGAATATTTGATGGCAAATTCGCCTTTGGCATTAGTAATTACACCAAAAGTTGTATTATCAAAATATATAGTAGCCGATTCAATTGGAGATTTAGTTTTAGCCTCTAAAACAGTACCTTTTATAATCTGGCAATAACCCCATAGACTATTTAGTAAAAAAAATAGAAGACAGTATTTAATGTTCATTATTTCCAGTGAATTTCCGTTCTAGCTCGGCTTGAAATTCTTCCATCACTGGACGCACAGTGCTTTCGGGTAAATCGGCAATTTTTATATACATCAAACCATCAACGGCATTATTAAAAAGAGGATCAACATTAAAGGCTACAAGTTTGGCATTTTGTTTTATATATTTTTTAAGTAATACAGGAAGTCTTAATGCTCCTGGCTCTATCTCGTCAATAATCTTGTCGAACTTATTTAAATCGGCTTCGGTTTCGTCAAAAACGAAATCCTTATCAGCATCTTTTAATTTAACCTTAAATTCCTTTTTAGGATGCACATATTGAGCAATATAAGGGTCGTAGTAATGTGATTTCATAAACTCAATCATTAAGGATTTTGAGAAATTTGAAAATTGATTACTTATGCTTACGCCTCCAATTAAATATTGATGCTCTGGGTGTCTTAGGGTGGTATGTACAATCCCTTTCCACAGTAAAAATAGAGGCATTGGTTTTTGTTGGTACTCTTTAATAATAAAGGCTCGTCCCATTTCTATAGATTGACTCATCATTTTATAGAGTTCAGGTTCAAACCTAAATAAATCTTGCAAGTAAAAGCCATCTATCCCATATTGCTTAAATATCCTTGAGCCTAATCCCATTCTATAGGCACCAGCAAGAACATTATTTTGGTTATCCCATAAAAACATATGGTGGTAATAATTGTCAAAATTATCTAAATCTATGGCTTCATTGGTGCCTTCACCTACTTCCCTAAAGGTAATCTCTCTTAATCTACCAATTTCTCTTAGAATGTTAGGAATGCTTTTGGCAGGAGCTAAAAACACTTCGTAGTTTTTGCTTTCTAAAAGTCTAGAGTCTGTTTTTCTTAAGGTTTCTAACTCTTTAATCATTAGGTCTTGCGATACTGGCGTCACAATACTTTTGGGAGGTTTTGGAGCCTTTAATGTTGAAGAAATGTTATCCAATATTTTGGGTTTATCTTCATACGCATTAGAGAGCATATAGGTTTTACGTCTTAAAAATTCTGTAAATTCTTCCAAAGATTGATGCTCTTTTTGATCTTCTACAGAAATAGGTTTGCCTATCCTTACTTTAATGGTTCTTCGCTTTTGCGTAAGCAACTCTGAAGGAAGTTTTGCCGTTCTAAATGTGTCGCTTATTTTAGAAAGCTGATAAAACAGCCTGCTGTTTTTTGCATGAAAATATATTGGAACCACTGGTACTTTTGCCTTTTGTACCAATTTCATGGCGGTTTCTTCCCAGGGTCTATCTACAACCAATTTGCCGTCTCGATAGGTAGAGACTTCACCTGCAGGAAAGATGCCTAAGGGGTGCCCGCTTCTTAAATGTAGAATCGCATTTTTAAACCCTGCAATGCTTGATTTGACATCCTTTCTGTCTTCAAAAGGATTAACAGGCATAATATAAGGTTTCATAGGTTCAATTCTATGGAGCAAAAAATTAGCTATAATTTTAAAGTCTGTTCGCTGTTCTAGCATTAATTTTAAAAGTAAAATACCATCAATACCTCCAAGGGGATGATTGGAAATAGTAATAAAAGGCCCTTCTTTTGGAATACGTTTTAAATCCTCCTCAGGTATTTCAAATTTTATCTGGAAATCGCCTAAAATGCCATTAAGAAATGGAATATGACTTAAATGTTTATTCCGTTTATATATTTTATTGAGGGTTGATATTTTAAGAACTTTCATTAGTAGCCAGCCAACAAATGTTCCAATAAAACCATATCGTTCTAGCTGAATGGCTTTTGCAACTTCTTTGGCATTTACTAACCCTACATCTTGTTGTTTACTCATGTTTGTAAATGTACTAAATGTTTACCTAGTTACCATTTGAAAGGTTTCCTGTGTTAATTGCTTCAACAAAATGGTTTTACCTCTTTCAATATCGTTAATAGCCTTTTCCGTATAATGCCTAATAGTATAAAGCGATACATTATCATAGCAGGTAACTTTAAACTTAGCTTTTAATTGTTGTAAGAGTGTATCCAAATTATTATAAATATTATCTACACAAACAGAAAAGCTAATAGCTGAGTTTTGGATAAGATCTACCTTCATTTTATTAGTGTGTAAAAGTCTAAAAATTTCACTAATGTTATCTTCTACCATGTAAGAGAAATCTAAGGAAGAAACAGATATGAGTACTTGTTTTTTCTTAACGATAAAGCAAGGTACGAGTGGCTCTAATGGGGCATTTTTTCCTATGTGGGACCCTTGTGCTTCTGGTTTAAAAAAGGGTTTCACGTATAAAGGGATTTCTTTTCGTTGCAGAGGTTGCAATGTTTTTGGATGTATTACTGAGGCGCCATAAAAGGCCAACTCGATAGCTTCTCTGTAAGATATTTTATTGAGCAACTGCGTATTTTTAAAATACCTTGGATCGGCATTAAGAACTCCGGGTACATCTTTCCAAACAGTAACACCTTTAGCATTAAGGCAATAGGCGTAAATAGCTGCCGTATAATCACTTCCTTCCCTTCCAAGTGTTGTGGTAAAATTATTGGCGTCGCTTCCTAAAAATCCTTGTGTAATGTTTAAATTCTTAGTGTTGAGAGTGCTTAAAATTATTTTTTTCGTGTTTTCCCAATTAACATGAGCGCTTCGGTAATAGTTATCAGTTTTTATATGGTTTCTAGAATCAACCCAGTTGTTTTTTAAACCTATTTGGTTAAGATATTCGGCAACTATTTTTGTTGAAACCAATTCGCCGTAGGGTATAACTTGATCATACACAAAGTTGTAATCAGGCGATTTATTAGTTTTTAAAAACGTGTCTAATTCCAAAAAAAGAGCAGATATCTTTTTGAAGATGGGATGTGTTTGGTTTTCAAATAAATTATGAAGAATTTCAGAATGATATTGTTTTACTTCTTGCAAAGAATTTTGAAGCTCCTGTTTGTTATTAAAATAATGCTTAACAACCAGTTCTAAGGCATTGGTAGTTTTTCCCATCGCAGAAATTACTACTAATGTGTTTTTGTAACCTACTTTTTGTAATACTGACGCAAGATTTCTTACACCATTAGCATCTTTTACAGAAGCGCCTCCAAATTTGAATATTTGCATGTTACAAATTAGCTATGTAGTTTTCTATGGCTTCTTTATTGAGTTGAACAACATTCCAATCGCGCATCACATGGGCTCCTTTTTTTTCATAGAAAGCAATAGCAGGTTCATTCCAATCTAATACTTCCCAATTAATGCGTCTTACACCAAGATTATGACCGTATTTAATAACTTCGTCTAATAAGGCTGTGCCTATACCAGTGCCTCGCATAGATTTACTTACAATTAAATCTTCCAAGTGAATGGCCTTTCCTTTCCAAGTAGAATATCTATTGTAAATGAGAGCGATACCCATTATTTTAGAATTAACTTCTGCAACAAAACAATGAAAAGCTGGGGTGTCTCCAAAGCCATCAAGCTCAAGGTCTTTAACTGTAATTTCAACTGCTTCAGGTTCTTTTTCAAATATAGCCAGTTCTTTAATTAAATCATGAACTTCTGGCATATCTGTTTTTTGGGCGTTTCTAATTATAAAATCCATAGTTGTACTAAATCGTTCAAATATAGTTTAAAGTTAAATATATTTTGTGTTTAAGACTTCCGAAAACGATGTAGTTTACTAAAAATTGTAGATATTTGTAAAAATCAAAACAAACTAACATGACGCATAAAAAACAGACCTTAGGCGAGTTTATTATTGAAAACCAAACCTCTTTTCAATATTCCTCAGGAGAATTATCAAGCTTACTAAATTCCATCAGACTGGCAGCTAAGATTGTAAATCATGAGGTAAATAAGGCAGGATTAGTTGATATTATAGGTGCTGCTGGCGACACTAATATTCAAGGAGAAGATCAGCAAAAATTGGATGTGTATGCTAATGAAAAGTTTATACAAACTTTAACTAAAAGAAATATTGTTTGCGGTATTGCTAGTGAGGAGGAGGATGATTTTATAACCATTAATAGTCAAGACGAAAATCATCAGAATAAATATGTGGTTTTAATTGATCCCTTGGATGGATCATCAAACATTGATGTTAACGTATCTGTGGGGACTATATTTTCAATTTATAGACGTGTTACACCGGTGGGAACACCTGTTCAACTTGAAGATTTTCTTCAAAAAGGAAGTGAACAAGTAGCTGCTGGGTATGTGGTTTATGGAACCTCTACCATGTTGGTATATACTACTGGAGATGGTGTAAATGGATTTACTTTAAATCCAGCCATAGGATCTTTTTACCTCTCACACCCTAGAATGCAGTTCCCAGAAGATGGACAAATTTATTCAGTGAATGAAGGGAACTATATTCATTTTCCGCAAGGTGTAAAAAACTATATTAAGTATTGTCAGGAGGAAGAGGGCGATAGGCCTTATACTTCAAGATATATTGGGTCTTTGGTTTCAGATTTTCATAGAAATATGATTAAAGGAGGGATTTACTTGTATCCACAGAGTTCAAAAAACCCAAATGGAAAATTACGTTTGTTATATGAGTGTAATCCTATGGCTTTTTTAGCAGAACAAGCTAATGGGAAATCTAGCGATGGGTATACAAGAACCATGGATATAGAGCCAACAGAATTGCACCAAAGAGTACCCTTTATATGTGGTAGTAAAAATATGGTTGAAAAAGCCGAAGAGTTTATGCGTAACATGTTATAACTCTATAAAAACTAAAAAATGCTAACCTCAATCAAGGTTAGCATTTTTGTTTTCATTCTATATCTGGTTTATTAAAACCTAAAGCCTAAATTTAAGTAACCTTGGTTGGGGTTAGAATTTACGGTGTTTATCATATCGTCAAATCCGTAATTATACCCAAGTTCTACAAAAAAGAAGGCAATGTCTACACCAACACCCAGCTGTCCATAAAAAATAAAATCTTCTAGGTTATCAGTTGTTATATCATCAATATTCTCTACACTTTTTGAGGTGGTAAAAGAGGGTATGCCACTTACAAACACCCGTACTCCAACTAGTCTATCTGCAAAAGAGGTTAAGTTAACCCCAAGAGAAACAGGTACATCAATCGCCGTAGTTTTAAAACTAAAAGTGTCACTAGAATCGAATGCATCTGTAAAATCGTAAGGCCTGTTATTTAGGCGCGCTCCAATTTCATAGTAGAAAAAGCGACCTCTCTTGTAAGAAAGGCCTAGGTTATAACCAATGGTTAAATCTGATGTGGTTTGGGTTTTGGTGTCTAAATTAAGTCCATTAAAATTAACACCAGCCGATATTTTAAATGAGCTTCTTGCCTTACGTTCTTTTTTTTCTTGAATATCGCCATTTTGGGCAAAGGCCATATTAGAAAGCCCACAAAAAAGAATCATAAAAAAAGTTAGGTATGTTGTGGTATGTTTCATTTTGGTGTAAGTTTTATTTAAGCTAAATATAAAACAATTTCAGCAAAGCCATTTAGAGTGGGTGAGCTGGTTAAATGGTGAGCTGGTTAAATTAAAGAATGACCGTATGCATGCAATTAGTTTTAAAACGTATTCTTGTTCTGGGTTGAAGTATTTTACTAACTTCGTTTTTCGATCAAACATTTAAAAAAAGTCATGTTCAATATTAATAGAACGCTTAATTTTTCTGTAAATAGAAACTTGTGCTATGTCATTTTTTTTATAATGGTTATAGGTTTTAAAGGTTTTTCGCAAAAGAAAAATGATTCTATTAAAAAGGTCAATTTTGCAGGGATTCCCATTATAAATTATAGTAATGCCATTGGTCTAAGTGCTGGGGTTATGGGACAAATGTTTTATAAAGTAAATGCAAAAGATACTATTTCGCCTACATCGTCCACAGGCGTTTTTGGAATGTACTCAACAAATAACACGTTTTTTGCTGCAGCGTTTCAAAAACTATATTTAAATGAAGATAGGTGGCGACTCATGTTTGGTATAGGTCTGGGAAATATTAATTATCAGTATTGGCAGGAAATTCCAACTATTGGCGGTGATTTTATTGGGTTTAATACAAGGGCAGAGTTTGCAATGCTAAAGGTAGAACGAAAAATTATAGGCAAATTGTATGGAGGTGTAAGAACTGTAATATCTACTAGTAAGACGGATTTTGATCTCCCCGATTTTTTACCGCCAGAACTATTAACCGACGAGCGGCGCATGAATAGTTTGGGATATCTATTTAATTACGACGAGCGTGATAATCAGCTAAACCCATACAAGGGATTTAACGTGGAGTTTAAAAATGATTTCTTTAGAACATGGCTTAATAGCGAAGATAACTTTGAAAGTTTTGAGTTAACCTATAACCACTATTACCCCTTAAGCTCGGAAAGAAAAATTATAGCTACACGAGTACAGGCTTCTATAGCTACTGGCGATGTGCCTTTTCAAGGACAGAACGTAGTTGGTCAAGACGATATTAGAGGCTATTCTAACGGGAAGTACCGCGATAATCAGGTATATGCTATCCAATCTGAATACAGATGGCGTTTCGAGAATAAATTTGGTATGGTTGGTTTTTTTGGATTAGCGACGGCTGTTGAGAATTTTGCGGACTTAAGTAATGCAGAGATATTACCTGGTGGTGGTGTTGGGATTCGATATATGATGATCCCCAAAGAACGTATTAATATAGGTATTGATGTGGCAGCGGGAAAAGATGACTGGGGGTTGTATTTTAGAATTGGAGAGTCGTTTGGGAGGTAGCATTACGGTCATCTTAGAATAGATTATAAAAAATTGTTAGAAATAAAAGTTGCCTTACACATACTGTTTCTATCCTTATGGTTTTGTTACCTTTGCATAACTTAAACAATAGTATATATGATATATTCAATGACAGGTTATGGGAAATCTGTTTTGCAATTACCTACTAAAAAAGTCACTATAGAACTTAAATCTTTAAACAGTAAAAATTTAGATTTAAATGCCAGAATGCCCTCAATTTACAGAGAAAAGGAATTGAAGGTTAGAAAGGTTCTTGCCGATAAGTTAGTTCGTGGAAAAATTGATTTCTCGATATATGTGGAGGCTACCGCTGAAGATACCTCGACACAGATAAATAAGCCTGTTGTAAAGCAATATATAGCACAGCTTAAAGACCTTGTAGCTGGTGATGATGTTGAATTGCTTAAAATGGCAGTGCGTTTTCCCGATGCTTTAAATACCGTGAGAGAAGAGATCGATGAAGATGAATGGAAAGCCATTGAAACTGGAATTTATAAGGCCGTAGAAGATTTAACAGCTCATAGACTTGATGAGGGTAAGGTTCTAGAAAAGGACTTTAATAGTAGAGTAAGGACCATTACTAATATTTTGGAACAGGTTATTGCCATGGATCCCCAACGTATTGAAGGCGTTCGGGAACGCTTATTAAGAGGGGTTGAGGATTTAAAAGAAAAGTATGACGAAAACAGGTTTGAGCAAGAGCTGGTTTATTACATAGAGAAGTTCGATATCACAGAGGAGAAAGTTCGACTAAAAAATCATTTAAGTTATTTTACCGAATCAATAAACTCTCAGGAGTCCAATGGTAAAAAATTAGGGTTTATTAGTCAGGAAATGGGAAGAGAAATCAATACCATTGGTTCTAAAAGTAATTATGCACCCATGCAACAATTGGTTGTTCAAATGAAAGATGAACTTGAAAAAATTAAAGAACAGTTATTAAATGTACTCTAGTTAAAGTCATTTACAATGGAAAAGAATATGAAGAAAAAAGGAAAGCTCATTGTTTTTTCTGCTCCATCAGGCTCAGGAAAAACTACCATTGTTAGGCATCTTCTTAAAAATAAAGAGTTAAACCTGGAGTTTTCAATCTCTGCAACGTCTCGTGCAAAAAGGGGCACGGAAGAACACGGGAAAGATTATTACTTCCTATCTGCAGAAGAGTTTAAAAGTAAAATAAAAAGTGATGCTTTTTTGGAATGGGAAGAGGTATATCGCGATAATTTTTATGGGACTTTAAAAACAGAAGTGGAGCGTATTTGGGCTCAGGGCAAGAACGTTATTTTTGATATTGATGTGTCTGGCGGGCTTCGTATAAAAAGAAAGTTTCCTGAAGAAACGCTTGCCGTTTTTGTTAAACCTCCAAGTGTTGATGAATTAAAAATTCGTTTGAAAAAGAGAAAAACAGAGAGTGAAGATAAAATAAACATGCGTGTTGCCAAGGCGTCTGCAGAATTAGCAACATCGCCGTTATTTGATACCATTGTTGTGAATGATACTTTAGAACATGCTCTTGAAGAAGCTTATGAAAAAGTAAGTACGTTTATTAATTCATAACAAAGAAGCATGAAAATAGGCTTGTATTTTGGTTCTTTTAATCCTATTCATGTGGGTCACCTTATTATTGCTAACCATATTGCGGAGTTTAGTGATTTAGATCAGGTTTGGTTTGTTGTGACGCCGCATAATCCTTTTAAGAAAAAATCGACGTTATTAGATAATCATCAACGCTTAGAAATGGTATATAGAGCGACCAAAGATTATCCGCATCTAGAACCAAGCAGTATTGAATTTAATCTTCCGGAGCCTAATTACACAGTGAATACCTTGGCGTATTTAGAAGAAAAGTATCCCAGTCATGAGTTTTCTTTAATTATGGGAGAAGATAATTTAAAAAGCTTTCATAAGTGGAAAAACTATGAAGTTATTTTAGATCGTCATCATATTTATGTGTACCCAAGAATCTCTAAAGAGGAGGTAAAAACAGACTTTCATGATCATAAAAGAATTCATTTTATTGATGCGCCAGTCATGCAAATATCTTCTACGTTTATAAGAAAAGCCATAGCGGCTGGGAAAAACGTAAAACCTATGTTTCCAGAACCTGTTTGGGAGTATTTAGATCACATGAATTTTTATAAATAGCTATTTGTTGGTCTCTATAAAAACAAAAAGCGAACCATATAAGGTTCGCTTTTTATATATGCTTTAATATTACATCTTACATAGCAACTAAATCGCCAGACATATCTTTTGATGGTAAATTAGATTTACCCATTAAATATAAATCTACTTGTCTAGCGGCTTCTCTACCTTCAGAAATAGCCCATACAATCAACGATTGGCCGCGACGCATATCGCCTGCAGTAAAGATGTTAGGGATATTGGTTTGGTATTTGCCGTATTCCGCTTTGTAGTTAGAACGTGCATCGGTTTCTATGCCTAACTTGTCGGCTAAAGTGCTTTCTGGTCCAGTAAACCCAAGCGCTAATAAAGCTAATTCACAAGGCCAAGTTTTTTCAGTACCTTCAATTTCTACAAGCTGAGGACGCTGACCAGGAACCATTTTCCATTCTACATTAACCGTTTTTAATGCGGTTAATTTGCCGTTCTCATCGGTAACAAACTCTTTAGTGTTTATTAACCAATTGCGTTCTACACCTTCTTGATGAGAAGAAGAGGTTTTTAACTGAAGAGGCCAATACGGCCATGGTGTTGTTGGAGAACGATGCCCTGGTGGTTTAGGCATAATTTCAAAGTTTACTACAGATTTAGCTCCATGACGGTTTGAGGTTCCAATACAGTCAGATCCTGTATCACCACCACCAATTACAATCACGTTTTTATCTGTAGCCATTACTTGGTTTTCTACTTTTTTACCAAATAATACTTTTGTTTGCTGTGTTAAAAAATCCATGGCTTGAACCACACCATCGGCATCAATACCTGGTGTTGGCAAACTACGTCTTTCTGTAGCACCACCACAAAGCACAACAGCATCAAAGCTTTTTAATTCCTCAGTATCATAATTAACACCAACATTAACATTGGTCTTAAATGTGATGCCTTCGGCTTCCAAAATGGCAAGTCTACGGTCAATAATTTCTTTTTCCATTTTGAAATTAGGGATACCATAGCGTAATAGCCCCCCAATTTCATCATCACGTTCAAAAACGGTTACGGTATGCCCAGCTCTATTTAATTGTTGAGCAGCTGCCAATCCAGCAGGACCAGACCCAACAACAGCAATGGTTTTTCCTGTTCTTGTTTTTGGTGGTTGTGGTTTTATCCAACCCTCCTTAAAAGCACGTTCTACAATGTTTTTCTCAATATTTTCAATAGAAACAGGATCTTCAATAATACCTAGCACACAGGATTTTTCACAAGGCGCAGGGCATAGTCTGCCCGTAAATTCTGGGAAGTTATTTGTAGAGTGCAACAACCAAGAAGCTTTTTGCCATTCTCCTTGATGCACCATATGGTTAAAGTCTGGAATTAAATTACCAAGTGGACATCCACTATGGCAAAATGGAATTCCGCAATCCATACAACGCGATCCTTGCTTTGTTAACTCTGCTTCACTTAAGGGAACAGTAAATTCTTTATAATGTTTAACACGATCCTCAACTGGTGAGTATGTTTCATCTTGTCTTTCAAATTCTTTAAATCCGGTTACTTTACCCATGACAATTATGCTATTTCTAATTCTTCAACCATTACTTCTCCTTTTGCTAAACGCGCAAGGGCTTTTTTATACTCTATTGGCATCACTTTCACAAAGTTTCCTAAACTGGTATCCCAATCGGCTAATAATTCTTGGCCTTTGTTACTGTTAGTATACAGTGTGTGTTTTTCAATAGATGCTTTTAAGTCTGCTGCATCTTCTGAAGTGATATCTTCAAATTCAATGGTTTCCGTATTACATAAACCATTTACAAATTTGTTTTCTGGATCATAAACATAGGCTATACCTCCACTCATACCAGCAGCAAAGTTTCTACCTGTGTCTCCTAGAACGATTACTTTTCCTCCAGTCATGTACTCACAACAGTGATCACCTACACCTTCAACAACGGCACTGGCGCCCGAGTTTCTAACGGCAAAACGTTCTCCAGCAATACCATTTATATAGGCCTCGCCTTCAACAGCTCCAAATAAGCATACATTACCAACAATAATATTATGTTCTGCTATAAAATCGGCAGCGTCTGGTTTTTTAACAATAAGTTTGGCTCCAGACAGCCCTTTACCAAGGTAGTCGTTGGTATTGCCATCTACAGTAAATGTTAAACCATGAGCACCAAAGGCTCCAAAACTTTGCCCTGCAGAGCCTGTAAAACTAATATTTAAGGTGTCTTCAGGTAAGCCTAAATGGCCATAAATTTTTGAAATTTCGTTACTTACTATGGCTCCTACCGTTCTATCGATGTTTTTTATAGGGTATGAAAGGTTTGTTTTTTCCTTTCTATATAAAGCTCTATGAGAATCTTTTAGTATCGTAAAGTCAAGAACGTTATCTAAATTATGGTCTTGCGTTTCGGTATTGCGAACGGTAAGTTCTTTATATACAGATGGTCTATGCAAAATACTTGATAAATCTAGACCTTTAGCCTTATAGTGTTTAATAGCTTTGTTTGCATTAATTTTATGCGTTTGCCCAACCATTTCGGCCAGCGTTCTAAACCCTAATTGCGCCATAATTTTTCTTAATTCTTCAGCAACATAATAGAAGAAATTAATTACATGTTCTGGCGTGCCTTTAAAGTTTTTACGTAACTCTTTATCTTGAGTGGCAATACCAACTGGGCAGGTATTTAAATGACACTTACGCATCATTATACATCCAGAGGCAACAAGCGGAGCAGTAGCAAAGCCAAATTCTTCAGCTCCTAATAAGGCTGCAATGGCAACGTCTCGACCTGTTTTTAACTGACCATCGCACTCTACAACAATTCTACTTCTTAAGTTATTAAGTACAAGTGTTTGTTGTGCTTCAGATAAACCAAGCTCCCATGGTAGTCCGGCATGTTTAAGTGATGTAAGCGGAGAGGCTCCTGTACCACCATCGTAACCAGATATTAATACCACATCAGCTTTCGCTTTTGCTACACCAGCAGCAATAGTACCAACACCAACTTCTGATACTAGTTTTACGTTAACGCGTGCATCTCTATTCGCATTTTTTAAATCGAAGATTAGCTGTGCTAAATCTTCAATAGAGTAAATATCGTGATGAGGCGGTGGAGAAATTAATCCAACAAAAGGCGTTGAATTTCTTGCCGATGCAATCCAAGGTAGTACCTTTTCTCCAGGAAGTTGTCCTCCTTCTCCAGGTTTTGCACCTTGGGCCATTTTTATCTGAATCTCACGTGCATTGGTTAGGTAGTGTGAAGTTACTCCAAATCGTCCAGAAGCTACCTGTTTAATCGCCGAATTTCGGCTATCACCATTAACATCTTTCTGGAAACGTTTTCTGTCTTCACCACCTTCACCAGAGTTAGATTTACCTCCAATACGGTTCATGGCAATGGCAAGGTTTTCATGAGCTTCTCTTGAAATAGATCCGTAAGACATGGCGCCTGTTTTAAAACGCTTTACTATTTCTGTCCATGGCTCTACTTCATCAAGAGGGATAGGGTCTAAATTATCGAACTCAAATAGGCCACGAATAGTCATTAAGTTTTCAGACTGTTCATTGATAGTTTTTGAGTATACATCATAACTTTTCTGATCACTTAACCTCACGGCTTGCTGCAATTTAGCAACCGTTGTAGGATTAAACAAGTGTCTTTCGCCATTACGTCTCCAGCGGTAATCACCACCAATATTTAATCCTAATTTTTTGTCAACTTTGTTGTCAGGATAGGCCTGTTTATATCGTTGGTTGATTTCTTTTTCGATTTCATACAAACCAATACCTTCAACTCTTGAAGCTGTATAAGGGAAGTACTTTTCTACAAACTGAGAGTTAAAACCAACAATTTCAAAAATTTGTGAACCTCTATAAGAATGTAATGTCGAGATTCCAATTTTATTCATGATTTTAAGAATACCTTTACCTATGGCTTTATTAAAATTATCGACAGCCTTTTGCTCGTCCATACCTGTAATAAAGCCTTCTTTAACCTGCATTCTTATAATCTCATTCACCATATAAGGGTTAATGGCACTAGCACCATAACCAAATAAGGTAGCAAAATGATGTGGTTCGCGTGGCTCCGCAGACTCTATGATAATATCGAAATAAGAACGCTTACGTAAACGATTAAGTTGATGATTAACGTACGAACAGGCCAAAAGTGCTGGGATAGGTGCGTTTTCTTGATTTACACCTCTATCTGAAAGAATAATAATATTTGTTTTTCTTTCTAAAGCTTTTTCAACTTGTCTAACAATATCTTCAAGCGCATCTTCAAGACCATTTAAGCCTTGGGCTTTTGGATAAAGCATTTGAATAGTTTCTGCTTTAAAACTCTCTATCTTTATGGTTCTTATTTTTTCTAGATCGCCATTAGAAATAACAGGATTTTGAATTCGTAGTTTTCTACACTGTCTTTCTGTAATGCTAAAAATATTTCTGTCTTTACCAAGGTTTAAGCTAATATCGGTTACAATTTCTTCTCGAATACCGTCCAATGGAGGGTTGGTAACCTGAGCAAATAATTGCTTGAAATAGTTCGAAATAAGTTGAGGCCTGTCTGATAAAACGGCAAGCGGGGTATCAATTCCCATGGAGCCTAAGGCTTCTTTTCCTGCCACAGCCATTGGGGTGATAACTTCTTGAATATCCTCGAACGTATAGTTAAATAAACGTTGGCGTGTTTTTATGTCGATAGTTTCGATTGGACACGTTTCATTCGTGTAAGGAACGTCTCTTAAGTGTAAACGCGTTTTATCTAACCATGCTTTATAAGGTCTTTCAGAAACGATTTTTGTTTTAATCTCTTCATCTTCTATAATGCGACCTTCATTCATGTCTACCAAGAACATTTTTCCTGGTTCTAATCGTCCGTGTTCTTTTACATCTTCAGGGTCTACTTTTACAACGCCAATCTCTGAAGACATAATTAATTTACCACTTTTGGTTACGGTGTATCTTGATGGTCTTAATCCGTTTCTATCTAACAAGGCTCCAATGTAGTCTCCATCAGTAAAAGGTACTGAAGCTGGTCCATCCCAAGGCTCCATGATACAGCCGTTGTACTCATAAAACGCCTTTTTGTCGTCACTCATGGTTTTGTGTTTTTCCCATGCTTCAGGAATCATCATCATCATGATTTCTGGTAAAGATCTATCGGTATGTGTTAATAATTCAACAACCATATCCATAGATGCAGAATCCGATTTTCCAGGTAAAATAATCGGGAAAAGTTTGTCTATTTGAGGACCAAAGACATCACTTCTCATAATTTCTTCACGCACACGCATTCTACTTACGTTTCCGCGTAAGGTGTTAATTTCACCATTTTGACACATAAAGCGAAATGGTTGTGCCAACTCCCAAGTAGGCATGGTATTCGTTGAGAATCGCTGATGTACCAGAGCCAGTCTGGTTACAAGATCTTGCTGTTGTAAATCGGTATAATAAGGGCCAATATCTTCTGGCATAATAATGCCTTTGTAGATAATGGTTGTTGTCGATAAACTTGGTACGTAAAAATAATCACTTTCAGAGATTTTCGATTCTCTTATGGCATGCTCAGTAATTTTACGGGCAGCATATAATTTGGCCTTAAAAGTAGCCTCATCTATCGGGTCTGTTTTTCCAATAAAAAGTTGTTCTATATTAGGTTCTGAAGCCAAGGCTATTTGTCCTAATTGTGTAGAATCTACAGGGACTTTTCTCCAGCCTAAAATAGACAGGCCTTGCGCTTTTACTTCGGCTTCGAAAGTAGCTTTACAAAATTCATATTGGTTTTTTACTTTTGGTAAGAAAACCATACCAACAGCGTATTCTCTTTGTTCTGGAAGTGAAAACGCACAAACACGCTTAAAATAGTCATGAGGGATATCAATTAACAAACCAGCACCATCACCAGTTTTTCCATCAGCACTTACACCACCACGGTGCTCTAATTTTACTAGAATTTCTAAAGCATCATGGATGATTTGATTTGTCTTCTCTCCTTTAAGATTACAAATAAAACCGGCACCACAATTTTCATGTTCAAATTCCGGTAAATAAAGTCCTTGTTTCTTCAGCATAATCAACAAATATTGGTTTTAAAAACTTGAGTTGAAGCGCTAAGATACGCTCTACTTTTCGAATTACAATAAAGGCGTTTTCATTATTTCGATTTTAGAAGCTATCTCGAGATAAAAATAATTATATATCAATATTCCACCACTTTTTTAATAAATCATCAAATCATATTATATGGTGTTAAATGTAGATATCTGAATTTCTTGTATGGTTTTCTTGAATTCTTCAAAATTATATCAGTAATCCATGGAAAATACTGACAATAATTCAAATACTAGGTTTGTTGAAAAATCAAAAAACAACGAATTATTGTAAATACCCTTAAAAAAATAGGGGTAAAATTTTAATTTTAATAAAAGTTACACAAATACCCCTATTTTTTATGGGGGTTATGTGAATTTGATTTAGTTTTGACTCGTTCTTAAGGAAAAGTAAGCCTGTTAAAACAACCAAAAAAACAATAACAAACGATTTAGGCTTACTTAATTAAATAACTTAAAATGAAAACAATTATGAAAAAATTATTTACTCTTTCAATGCTTTTTGTAGCAACAGCGTTATTTGCTCAAGAAGAAGCGACAGAAAGCAAACTTTCAATTACAGGTTCTGTGGATGCTTATTATCAAACATACTTAACAGCTCCCGATAATGAGGGCGCAACTTTTGGAACTGCTTTTGCAGGTCAATCTGGTTTCGCTTTAGGTATGGCCAACTTAGTGGTAGGCTATGAAGGAGAAAAAGCTGGTGCGGTGATTGATCTTGTTACTGGACCAAGAGGAGCAGGTGCTACTTTTAATACTGATATAGTTGACGGTATTGTAAATCAAGCTTATGTTTACTGGAATGTTTCTGATAAAACAACCTTAACCTTTGGTAGATGGAATACGTTTTTAGGATATGAAGTTATTGCTCCAGCAGGAAACTTTAACTACAGTTGTTCTTATTTATTCTCAAGTGGTCCATTTTCTCATATGGGTTTAAAAGCTGATTTTGCTTTATCTGATGATTTAAGCTTAATGTTAGCTGTTACTAATCCTTGGGATACGAACGATATCTCTATGACAGGAGAGTATGCTCTTGGAGCTCAATTGGGTTACAAAGGACAATTCTTAAACTTATACTATGACAGTGGTAATGCTGGTGGTTTAGGTTTTGAAGTTGACTACACTGGTGGTTTTGATTTAACAGATGCATTTTATTTAGGAATCAACGCTGCATATAATGATAATGACGGATCTGGTTTCTATGGTGCTGCATTATATCCACAGTTAGCTGCTTCTGACAGCTTCTCAATTGGTTTAAGAGGTGAGTATTTCGCATTACATGGTGATGGTGATGATTTACCATCTGTGTTTGCAACTACTTTAACAGGAAGTTTTACTGTTGATAACTTAATTATCAAGCCAGAACTTAGGTTAGATGCCTTATCTAACCAAGATGACGGAATGTTCTACGGTAAGTTTATTGATAATGACGGAGCTCCAACGGATAGTTTGGCTGCGTTTACTTTAGCTGCTATCTACGCATTCTAAGAAACAGTTTAAAAAACACATATATAGAGAATCAAGGCAAGTTCTCTTAGAACTTGCCTTTTCTTTAATTAACTAACCCTAAAAATTATTTATTATGTCATTATTTAATATGCCCCTTATAATGCAAGACACCGCCGCAGTTGAAGGCGATATGGGAATGTTATGGATGCTTATTTCTGGTATCTTGGTATTCTTAATGCAAGCAGGATTCACTTTAGTTGAATCTGGTATGACCCGCTCAAAGAACGTTGTAAATATTGCTATGAAAAATGTATTGGACATTGCAGTAGGATCGCTAGTATTTTGGTTTATTGGGTATTCGCTTATGTATGGAGACACCAACGGATGGATAGGTTGGGGTGGACTTATGTATAACCAAGGTCCAGCGGATTTATTTTTCCAAACAGTATTCTGTGCTACTGCTGCTACTATTGTATCTGGAGCTATTGCTGGTAGAACAAAATATTCAACTTACCTTATTTTCTCTTTAGTATTAACCGCTTTTATCTACCCTATTGCTGGTGGATGGCAATGGAACGGTGATGGTTGGTTAGCTCAAATGGGCTTTATCGATTTTGCTGGTTCTTCTATTGTACACGCTGTTGGTGGATGGGCTGCTTTAGTTGCTGCTTATTTGGTAGGACCAAGATTAGGGAAATACATGGATGGAAAAGCCGTTAATATTCCTGGTCATAACAAATTATTAGCAGCCTTAGGTGTATTTATCTTATGGTTTGGATGGTTTGGATTTAATGGTGGATCTCAATTAGCTTGGGGTGGTGATGACGCTGTAGGTGCTTCTATGGTAGTTTTAGTTACTAACTTGGCTGCTTCTGCCGGTGCACTTGGAGCTCTTTTCTTATCATGGTTTAAATACAAAAAGCCAAATTTAGATATGACGTTAAATGGAGCCTTAGCTGGTTTAGTGAGTATTACAGCTGGTTGTGGAAACATGACTGAAGGTGGTGCTATTATAGCAGGTTTTGTTGGTGGTATTATTGTAGTATTCTCAATGGAGCTTGTAGAGCAAAAACTTAAAGTTGATGATGCCGTAGGTGCGTTTTCAGTACATGGTATTGCTGGTGCTTGGGGTACTTTAGTTATTGGACTTTGGGGTGTTGACGGAGATACTGGAATTGGATTATTTAATGGTGGAGGTTCTTCACAGTTTGTAACTCAGTTAATAGGTACTTTGGCATATGCTGCTTGGGCTGTAATTACTTCTTTTGTTTTCCTAACGGTGTTGAAAAAGACTTTAGGACTAAGAGTATCGGAAAAAGTAGAGATTGAAGGTCTTGATTTATCTGAGCACGGTGCTTTAGCGTACCCAGGTAAAAGACAAAGAGAAATTGAAGATTAATCTTATTGAACTAACAAAGAGATTTGACGATTAGTTTGATAAATTTAAGTGTTAATAAAAAGGATGCCCGATTTAAAGGGCATCCTTTAATTATGTAGTTAGGGGTATGTTTTTGGCATGTTATTTAAGTGCCTTAATGTAGTTTAAATATTTTTTTACTTTTACGGACTAACTAAAACAACTATTAGACATATGAAAAAAATTGAAGCAATTATTAGAAAATCCAAATATCGTGTGGTTAAAGAAGCGCTGCATGAGGTTGGTGTAAATTTTTTCTCTTACTGGGATGTTACTGGTCTTGGTAATGAGAAGGAAGGGCATGTTTACAGAGGAGTATCATATAGTACAAGTGATATCCAGCGCAGACACTTGTCCATCGTTGTAAATGATGATTTTGAAGAGGCAACTATTCAAGCCATCCTTAATTCTGCTGCTACAGGCGAAGTAGGGGATGGAAAGATATTTGTTTCAGATGTTTCTGAATGTTACAGAATAAGAACGGGAGAAAAAGGTGGAGACACTTTAAAATAATTATTTACTAAAAACGATATAATGGAAGGTTTATTTACAGCGAATAATGTATGGATGATGATCTGTACAGCACTAGTTTTCTTTATGCATACGGGATTTGCATTTTTAGAGATTGGGTTAACTAGGCAAAAAAACACAATCAATATTTTATTTAAAAACATATTTATTATTACAGTAGGGTTGTTACTTTACTACATTGCAGGATTCAATTTAATGTACCCTGGTTTTTCTGAAGGATCTGCTGGTATATTCGAATTTGCAGGTTTTGGTATTGCGCCTCCAGAAAATGGTATGACTCCAGAATATGCCGATGGCGGGTATACTTGGTGGACAGATTTCTTATTTCAAGGTATGTTTGCTGCAACGGCCGCTACAATTGTTTCGGGAGCCGTTGCCGAACGTATGAAAATTGGACCATTCATGATTTTTACAGTTATATATGTAGGTTTAGTTTATCCTATTGCTGGTTCATGGAAATGGGGAGGTGGATTCCTTGATCAAATGGGATTCTATGATTTTGCAGGTTCTACACTAGTACATTCAGTTGGGGGATGGGCTGCTTTAGTGGCTGTTTATTTGCTCGGTTCACGTATTGGTAAATTTAAAGATGGTAAACCTCAGGCCATTCCAGGTCATAGTATACCTTTAGCTACGGCTGGTGTATTAATACTTTGGTTAGGATGGTTTGGGTTTAATGGTGGTTCTGTATTGTCTGCTGACCCTGAATTAACTTCTTTAGTATTGGTTACAACATGTTTAGCTGCTGCTGCCGGTGGTGTGGTTGCTGCTTTGGTATCATTCTTAAAATTTAAGAATTTAGATTTAACAATGTTTTTAAATGGTATTTTAGGTGGTTTAGTTGGTATTACGGCTGGAGCCGATGTAATGACACCAGAAAGTGCTATTCTTATTGGAGCTATTGCAGGTTTACTTATAGTTTTTGCAGTAAGTTTTGTGGATTCTATTAAGTTAGATGATCCTGTTGGAGCCATAGCGGTACACTTAATTTGTGGTATCTGGGGTACTTTGGCTGTTGGGATATTTTCAACCAACCCAGAGCATACTTTTATGACACAACTAATTGGAGTGCTTTGTTATGCGGCATTTTGTTTAGTAACATCATTCTTAATTATTTTCACACTGAAGAAAGTAGTGGGCATTAGAGTGTCTGAAAGAGAAGAGTTAGAAGGATTGGATGCCCATGAACATGGTATGGATGCTTATCCAGATTTCCGATTAAATGAACACTAATATAATACTTTATTTAAGTAGAGATTAGATTTAATTTTATTTAGTTAAAAAATGCCTTGCTTACTATTAGCAAGGCATTTTTTGTGCGTTATAATAAACAACTAGATTAGAAATGTGTTATAGGTTTTCGGCAAATAATAAGTGGTGAGAGTTAATAATTAAACTGTGCATAAATAAAAAACCTCGCTTATGCGAGGTTTTTTATTTATTGTATTATTTAGAGACTTGATTATTAAGCCGAGTTTCTACTAGCATTAATATTACCAAATAAAGATCTAGTTACTATTTTTTCAAAAATTAGTTTCTCAGGATTGTCTGCAGCGACCCCTGCTTTTTCAAGCTCCTGAACTTTTTTAAGGGCGTATTGCTGAATAGTTAACAATGGTAATACAATAGATTCTCTTACTTGAATAGAGGCTTTACCGGCAGGCTCATTTTCCATGAGCTCATCATAACCAGTAAGTTTTAACAGTAGTCTTTTTGTAATCTGGTATTCTTCAAAAATAATTTTCCAGAATTCACCAAATTCTTCATCTTTGGCCATGTATTTGGTAAGATCAAAGAATGATTTGGTTAAAGACATCATACTATTCTCTAATAATGTTTTAAAGAATTTAGAGTTGTTATATAGATTTATAACTTTATCCCATTCCCCTCTATCCTCATACATTTTAAGAGCTGTACCTACGCCATAAAAACCTGGAACATTTTGCTTTAACTGACTCCAAGAGCCTACAAATGGAATGGCTCTCAAGTCTGAAAACACCAACTTATCAGATTTTCCTCGTTTTGATGGTCTACTTCCAATATTTGTTTTTGCGTAGTATTTCAAGGTACTCATGCGCTCCAAATAAGGAATAAACATGGCATGACTCTTAAAGTCTTTATATGTTTGGTAGCTCGTTTCTGCTAATTCGTTCATTACGCTTCTATCTTCATTAGATAAGCGATTCTTTTCACCGTCAATTCTATTCTTAATACCAGAACTAATTAACTGTTCCAAGTTGTATTGCGACGAATCGTTGGTTCCAAAATTAGAACTTACTGTTTGTCCTTGAATAGTTATTTGCACTTCTTTGTCTTCAATTGTTGGACCAAGTGAAGAATAGAAGTTGTGAGTTTTACCACCGCCACGCGCTGGTGGTCCACCTCTACCATCAAAAAATATGGCCGTGATGTCATATTTTCTAGACATTTCGGTTAATAATTCTTTGGCTTTATATATCCCCCAGTTGGCCATTAAATAACCACCATCTTTGGTTCCGTCAGAGAATCCTAACATGATATGTTGTCTGCTTCCTCGAGCTCTTAGGTGTGCCATATATTCTGGGTTCTGGTATAATTGTTCCATAACTCCAGGTGCGTTTTCTAAATCGGGAATCGTCTCAAATAATGGCGCAACATCTACCGTTAATGCATCTTTAAAGGCTACTATCTTCAGCATCGAAAATAATTGCATAACGTTAAGCGCTGTTTGGTTGTTGCTTATAATATAACGATTTGCTCCACGCTCGCCATTGCTTTTTTGAATGTCTTTTATAACAGAGATGGTTTTTAGAGTGTTTCTAACCATTTCATCTTCAAAAACTTCTAAATCTTCAATCGAATCGTCGGCTTTCGATAGGATTTCAATTTGCTCAGATTCAGATAAATCATGATAGTTTTTAGGAAATGAACTGCTACCTTTTTCAATTAAATGATCTATAACGGTAGTGAAAACATTATGGTGAATCCTACTATCTTGTCGTATATCTAGCGTTGCAAACCTGTAATCAAAAAGGTGAACTCTGTTTATAAGTTCATTAATTTCATTCACGTAAAGCGATTGGTGCTGCTCAACAATAATATCTCTTATACTTAAAAGTTCTGTTCTTAATTCTTTGGCGCTAATCGCTTTTTTGGTTTTAAGATTTATACTGTACTCATACATTATGGTTTCCAAACGAATGATGCGTTCTTCTACACCTCTAAACGTTAGTTTTTTTCTTAAAACTTTTAGATCTTGATAGTATTTTTTAAGAATTGCTTTTTTAAGCTTTTTAGCCACTTTTAAAGTGGTTTCTGGTTTTACAAATGGGTTTCCGTCGCGGTCACCACCTGGCCAAAATCCAATGTTGATGATGTCGTTATGTTTTTTACCATCATCATAAATATTGGTTTGAATATAGTTGTATATCTCTCCAAAGGTTTCGTAGAACACATTTTCTAAATACCAGATTAAACTTTTAGCCTCTTGGTATGGTGTTGGTTTCTTGTGTTTAAAGAACGGTGTTTTACCTAATTGACCAAACAAGTTATTAATATCTGTAAGGTCATTTCTTTTAATAGCATCTGTTAGATTTGTAATAATTCCTAGAACAGATCCTGGATAAAACTGCGTGGGGTGTGCTGTTAAAACAATACGCACTTTAAATTCCTCTAAAAAGTCCTTAAGTTCTTCTAGTTTGCCCTCAGATCTTGCAGAACCTTTAAGGTTTCTTAAGGTACCAACACCTTCCATATTATTTACCGTAGAAAATGAAGCGTCTTCTATAGCGTCAAATAGTACAACTTGTCTTTCTATATATTGAATAAATCTAAAGAGTAAATTTATTTGACTTTCTTTATTTCTTCGTGCTTGGTACTTCGTGAAAAAAGTATCAACAATGGTTGTAGGGTCATCACCCTGCTCAAAACCTTTTTTACAGGTTTCATGAAATAATGGGAGAAGCACCCCAGTTTTTGTTACCGCATCAAAAGGTAATGTCATAAATATACTGTTGTATATCTGGTATTTTGACAAAACGCTTTGGTTAAATCTGGTTAATTTTGGCTCTACTGACATAGTATCTATCTGTTGAAAATTGAGCATAAAAGTACTAAACAGGTGGTTATTATCACAGCTTTTCAAAAGTTTTATAGATATTCAATCGATAATTAATTTAATTTGATGATTATTAAAAAATAAGCTCTAATCCTTTCGTTTTTCATTTAAACGCATCTAAAAGCTTATACGCTCTAATTTGTTGTGGCATGACATATGTCATAATTTAACCCAAACACCGTGTTTAGCTTTGCAGATTAATTAAATAATAAACGACATACTAGCGTTTAACTAGTGGCATCATGAATGAATCCTGATTTTACTAGTTCAATTAAAATTAGTTTATGAAGAAAGCACATTCTTTTCATATTCCTGTTATGGGAATAGGTTTTACAATAGATACACCACTAAAAGTGGCACAATATGGAATGGATTCGGTAATCTCGTTGGTAGACGACATTTTGCTTGAGAAATTAAGGAAAATGTACAGCGAGAAATTTGAAATTCCTTATCAGGAAATAACAGATAAAATTGAAGATTTTAGAGCAAAGCGTATAACGTCTTACCTGAATTTAATTAGTGATTTGGCAGAAGAGAAGTTTGAATCTCTAAAAAACATGACTTCAAAAAAAGGCGATGAGCTTTTAGCATACATTCATATGTTGCCTGACAATTCGAAGTTGAAGTCTGAATTTAAAAATATGACCGCCAAAGGTTTTAATTTTTCTGAAATTAAAGAGTGGGCTTCAAAAAATTTGGTGATGGGAGCTATCGATGTTAATATCATGACTAAAGTAGATAAAGATAATTATACGAAGTCTGAAAAATTAGCTACCGAATATAATGATGCTCACGCCGCTTTACGTGGTTTTGCACAAAGTAAATTGAATTCTTCAGTGGTTTTATCGGCGGGGATGAATCCAAGGCTATATAGCTACATGGGGCAGTTTGATGATTTTTATCCAGATAAAAACGGTCATTTTAACAAACGTATTATTTTAAAAGTGAGTGATTATAGATCGGCACTTATTCAAGGGCGTTTTTTAGCAAAGAAAGGCTTATGGGTTTCGGAATACAGAATTGAGTCTGGATTAAATTGTGGTGGCCATGCCTTTGCAACAGATGGGTATTTACTCGGGCCTGTTTTGGCAGAGTTTAAAGAAAAGCGAGCGGAACTCCTAGAAGCTATTCAAGGAGTTTTACAAAAAGAACTTACTAATCAAAACAGAATCATTCCTAATGTGCCCTTGTCTTTTGAAATAACCGCACAGGGAGGAGTGGGAACAGAGGAGGAACATGAGTTTCTATTAGAGCACTACGATTTAGATTCTGTAGGTTGGGGAAGTCCTTTTTTACTGGTGCCAGAAGCCACAACGGTAGATGATGAAACATTAATGAAGTTGGCTAAAGCAGAAGAAAAGGATTTATATTTAAGTGATATTTCTCCACTAGGAATCCCGTTCAACAATTTAAAGAACAATACAAAAGACATTGAGAAACAGACGTTAATTGATAAGAATAGACCTGGTAGTTCGTGTCCCAAAAAGTTTGTTGCCTTGAACAAAGAATTTAAAGAGGCTGGAATTTGTACAGCATCCAGGGAGTATCAATATTTAAAAATTAAGGATCTAAAAGAGCAGAATCTAGACCCAATATCATATCAAAAAGCTTATGATAAAATTATTGAAAAGTCATGTACTTGCGTTGGTTTGGGCACATCGGCTTTATTAAAGTACAAATTAGATACAAAGGTGGAAGGAAATGGAGTGTCTATTTGCCCTGGACCTAATATGGCTTACTATTCTAAAGTTATGAGTCTTCAAAATATTACAGATCATATTTACGGAAGGTCTAACATGGTATCTCGCACAGACCGACCTAACTTGTTTATTAAAGAGCTTCACATTTATATAGATTATTTAAAAAATAAATTGGATGAAGCACGCATGTCTATGAATAAAAAAGAAGAGAAGTATTTAAAAACATTTACCAGTAATATGAAAGTAGGTGTGGCATATTACCATGGTCTTTTTGATAACGTTAAGCATCGATTTGAGGATATTAAATCTTCAGTTTTAAAAGAACTAAAGGAGACGGAGGCTGTTTTAAATCAAATTCAAATGGAGCTTCAAAGCCTAACGGTAACGGCTTAATGGGCTAAAACCCGGAAAAATACTTTCTTGTTTTATTAAATAATAAAGACATTGTTTAACAAAAGTTTAATGATTTAATAAAAAAACTAACGGTTTTATATTCAAAGTGTTTTTTTAGGGAATTCACATTTTATTAAAGCTTTTAATTAAGATATTTGTAACTTTAAGAATAGTAAATACTGGCTATTTAATATTTTACAATTATTCTCACAGATTAAAATGGATTTAGTAGAAGAAATAAAACGCCTTAAAAAGGAGAAGAATGCTGTTATTTTGGCGCATTATTATCAAATAGGTGAAATTCAAGATATAGCTGATTATGTTGGTGATAGTTTAGGTTTGTCTCAAAAAGCGGCAGAGACAGATGCCGATATTATTGTTTTTGCTGGGGTGCACTTTATGGCAGAGACTGCAAAAATATTAAACCCTTCAAAAACAGTGGTATTACCAGATGTGAATGCTGGATGTTCTTTGGCAGATTCTTGTCCACCAGAAGCTTTTGAGAAGTTTACAAAAGCACATCCTAACCACGTTGTTATTACTTATGTAAACTGTTCTGCAGAGATAAAGGCGCTTAGCGATATTGTTTGTACCTCTTCAAATGCATTGAAAATTGTAGAGTCTATCCACAAAGAAACACCTATAATTTTTGCGCCAGATAAGAACTTAGGGCGTTATATAATTAATGAGACAGGTAGAGATATGTTGCTTTGGGACGGTAGTTGTGTGGTGCATGAGGCTTTCTCTATGGATAAACTTATAGAACTTCATAAAAAATATCCTGACTATAAAATTATTGCGCATCCAGAATCTGAAACGCATATTTTAGATACGGCCGCCTATATTGGTTCAACATCAGGGATGATAAATTATGTAAAGGAACATCAAGACCAAAAGTTTATTGTGGCCACAGAAGCTGGGATATTACATAAAATGCAACAGGAAATGCCAAATACAGAACTGGTTCCTGCGCCAGCTAAAGAAGATAATACCTGTGCTTGTAGTGAATGTCATTTTATGAAAATGAATACTATGCAAAAATTATACGACTGCCTTTTGAATGAGTCTCCTCAAATTGAGGTCGATCCTGCAATTATAGATCGTGCTTTATTGCCCATAGAACGTATGCTAGAGTTGTCAAAATAAAATGATGACAACAGATTATTTAGTTATCGGTTCGGGGGTAGCAGGGCTAACATTTGCTGTAAAAATCGCAGAAAAGTTTCCCGAACGTACGGTCGTTATTGTTACCAAGTCTTTTGAGGACGAATCCAATACTAAATATGCTCAAGGAGGTGTTGCTATCGTTTCTAATAAAGAAGATTCTTTTAAAAAGCATATTAAGGACACCTTAATTGCTGGCGATGGCCTATGTGATAAGGAGGTGGTGGAAATGGTTGTTAAAGAAGGTCCAGATAGACTGAAAGAACTTTTACTGTGGGGCGCTAATTTTGATGTAAATGACTCCGGAAAATTCGATTTAGGGAAAGAAGGTGGGCATTCTGAATATAGAATAATACACCATAAAGATATTACTGGATTCGAAATTGAGCGTGCGTTACTAACCAAAGTCCATCAGCTTGATAATGTCACCATTTTACCGCATCATTTTGCTATTGATTTGGTAACTAATCACCATATTGAAGAAAACGAAACGAACACATTACGTTGTTATGGCGCCTATGTGTTAGATCAAAATTCTGGTAGTATATTTACAATTAAGGCAAATAATACCTTATTAGCTTCTGGTGGTATAGGTTGCGTGTACGGTCATACTACCAACCCTGTAATTGCCACTGGTGATGGTATTGCCATGGCTTATAGAGCAAAGGCGAGGATAAAGGATATGGAATTTGTGCAATTTCACCCTACAGCATTGTATGAAGCCAAAGGCGAATCTTCTTTTTTAATTTCTGAGGCAGTAAGAGGTTTTGGTGCTTATTTAAGGAATAAGGAAGGCTATAGATTTATGCCTGATTATGATGAACGCGCTGAGTTGGCATCTAGAGATATCGTATCTCAAAGCATAGATAATGAATTAAAAAAGTCGGGAGAAGCTCATGTTTATTTAGATTGCACTCATTTAGATATGGATGCTTTTATAGATCACTTTCCAAATATATACCAAAAGTGTTTAGAACATCATATTGATATTAAGACAGACTGGATTCCTGTTGTGCCGGCATCCCACTATGTGTGTGGGGGTATTAAGGTTAATAAAAAGGGAAAAACCACTATAGATAATCTTTATGCTTGTGGCGAATGTTCAAGAACTGGATTACACGGCGCTAACAGGCTTGCTTCAAATTCTTTATTAGAGGCTTTAGTGTACGCTCATAATATTTATAAAAACTTGGCAAAAAAAGATAATAATCCTTTAGATGTTAATATTCCAGATTGGAATGATGAAGGCACAAGTATTCCTAAAGAGCACATATTGATTCAACATAACTTAAAACAGCTTCAGGCCTTAATGCGCGATTATGTTGGCATTGTAAGAAGTAATAAACGTTTAAAAAGAGCGATAAAACACTTAGATTTAATTTATGAGGAAGTTGAGGATTTGTATAAAGAATCGAAAATAACAACCTCCCTTTGTGAACTTCGCAATATGATTAATGTGGCGCATCTTATTATTAGACAATCGTTAGATCGTACTGAAAATAAAGGTGGTTATTACAATGTTGATAATCTATAAATCATAGTTTTTTACGTGTTCTTGTTTCCTTTTTTTAGGAGGTAGGCCTAACAAGTTTGATTAAAATAAAAAGGAAGTTTTTAATTAAAAAACTTCCTTTTTCTATCAAGATGTTACCAGATTTATTTCCCTAACATTAGGAGCTCGTTGCATACTATTTCAGTAATATATCTTTTATTACCATCTTTGTCATCATAACTTCTAGAGGTAAGTTTTCCCTCAATGGCAATCTCCTTGCCTTTAGTAACATATTTTTCAATAATTTGGGCTGTTTTCCCCCAAGCTACAATATTATGCCATTGGGTATCCGTAATGCGTTCACCACTATTGTTCGTATAACTTTCGTTGGTAGCAATATTAAATTTTGCTAAAGTTTTACCAGATTCTAGATTGATGATTTCAGGATCATTTCCTAAGTTACCAATCAATTGTACTTTGTTTCTTAGTGTACTCATAATTTTAATTTTTTCGTTAAACAATTGATACTATCGAGTCTGTCTGTTGGTAGGCAGGTTCTTATGTTTCGACACTGCAAATATGAGATGGAAAGCAAAAGATATTCGGTCGTTACTTATTTAAAATCGTTTGTAAATGTTTGTATTCGTTTGTAAACGGATAAATTTTTATTATCTTGGGGATTATTAACTAGTTGTAGGAAATTTAAGAAAAACGTAAATGAACATATCAAGTATAGATAAAACCATAAGAACAGTACTTAAATCAAGTTATTATAAAATACCTAGGTTTCAAAGGCCATACTCTTGGGACAGAGAACATATTGAAGATTTTTGGAATGATTCCATTCGAGAAAGTAGCGGAGACTACTTTATCGGTTCAATGGTTGTTTATGAAATTACAGAGGATACTTTTGGTGTAGTCGATGGCCAACAGAGATTAACTACAATAACAATGCTTTTAGGTGTTATTCGTGAAGCATTTAAAAATATTGGAGAAGATAGTTTAGCTAAAGGCACTCAAGGTATGATTGAGCGTAAAGATTTAGACGACCAACTGAACTATGTACTTCAAACAGAAAGCAGTTATCCTTTTTTTCATGAAAATGTTCAAAAATTTGATTTATCGGATGTGTCAGAAATTCCCGCTAAAAAAGAAGAAGAGTATATAAAGAAAGGATATGATTATCTAATGACATTAGTCAACAAGGAATTGGACTCTATCGATAAGAGCACTACTATATCCGATAAAGAAAAACAAGAACAAAAAGTCAAGACCTTAAAAGATATTCGTGATAAAATACTCAACTTAAAGGTCATATACATTGAACTTGGAAATGAAGATGATGCTTATATCATTTTTGAAACACTCAATACTCGCGGGAAAGATCTGAGAGTATCAGATTTAGTAAAAAATCATCTAACCAAAATGCTTCCAAAAAAGAATAAGTCCGTAGACCTGTCAAAAGATAAATGGACTGATGCTAGAACCATAATTGAGGGCTCGAATGCTGATTTAAATATGGACAGTTTCCTTCATCATTTTTGGCTTTCAAAGTATGAATTCACAACCCAGAAAAAATTATTTAAGTCATTAAAGCAAATTGTAAATAAAAGAAACGCAAAGACATTTCTAAATGATATCTTAAATGAAACTAGAATTTATAGAGAAACATTAGACACATCTTATAGGGAATGGAAAAATGAAGAGGAAGACGTAAAAAACTCACTTCAAGCACTAAGCATCTTTCGTGTTAAACAACAGATTCCTATGTTATTATCAGTAATGAGGGAATATGACAAGGGAAGTTTAAAACTTAAAAGAGTTAAAGATATTATTAATGCCATTGAATGCTTCCATTTCATATTTACCGCTGTAACATCTCAACGCTCATCAGGTGGAATTTCATTTATGTACGCATTTCACGCAAGACAATTAGACCAAGCTGACCAAAATAATAAGACTAAAGCTTTAGACGACTTAAAAAAGAAGTTAAGAGATAAATTACCATCTAAAGATGAATTTGTTGCAAATTTTCTAGAATTGAACTACAGTTCGGTATACACAAAGGAAAAAGCTCTAATTAAGTATATACTGACTAAATACGACAACTTCTATTCAAAACAAACACAGACAGGAACTGCAATTCACTATGAACTAATGACTATTGAGCATGTTTTCGCAGAAAAGGATAATTCAAAAACAATTGATATTTCAGATATAGGGAAAATTGGAAATTTACTTCTAATGGACGAAAGTCTCAATGGAAAATTGGGCAATAAACCATTTTCAGTAAAAAAACCTGTTTATTTGAATTCGAATGTATATTTGGATGACGAGGTTAAAAATGCGACTGATTGGACAAAAGAAAGTATTATCGAACGAACTGAATTAATAGCAGAAAAACTATTTGATAGTGTGTTTAAATTTTAAAAAAAACTGGCTACAACAATGGCTATAAGTAATTGCTAGTTATCGCCTACTTCTAAAAATCCTAGCGGATTTTCAGTTTGGTGTGTACTTGCAAAGTTAAGTGCTAAACCACGCAATTACTCACAGCAATCGTAAAAAATATTACTTGGAACTTATGGGTAATAAGTACCCAGAACATCAGGAAAACATAGAACATTAGGGAATGAGCAGTGCATTTATAATTAAAAAGTTAGAGGAAAATATTTTGGTTTTTGAAGGCTTACTCAAAAATAAAAGCCTCGAAGAAACGCTTTGGAGGACGAAACCAGAAAAGTGGTGCCTTTTAGAAATTGTGTGTCATTTACTAGATGAAGAACAGTACGATTTTAAAGCAAGATTAAAACATGCCCTTGAAACACCCCAAAAACCTTTAGTCCCAATAGACCCAGTTGGATGGGTTGCCAGACACGATTATATTTCAAAGAATTATAACGACACCTTAATCATGTTTTTAAACGAACGTAAAAAATCGATAGCTTGGTTGAAAAATTTGAAAAAGCCCTCATGGGGCCATGCCATTAAGCATCCAGAGTTAGGTGAGTTATCAGCGGAGTTATTCTTAAATAATTGGCTAGCTCATGATTATTTGCATATCAGACAAATTTTGAACTATCAGTATTTGTATTTAAAGCAGCAAACCAACACACCTTTAAGTTATGCTGGGAATTGGTAATTAAGGCATATGAAATTCGAAATAGAAACAGAAAGACTAATTTTAAGGGATATGCGAGAAGCAGATCTAGAAGGCATGTTTGAGTTAGATTCAGATCCAAGAGTCCATAAATATTTAGGGAATAGACCGTTTACAAATAAAGCCTCATCGCTTGCCGTGATACGAGGCGTGATAAACCAGTACCATGAAAGAGGAATAGGGCGTTGGGTTGCTATAGAAAAAGAATCAGGAGATTTTATTGGTTGGTCTGGGCTGCGGTTAAATATAGAATTTAATATGAATGGATTTACAAAATATTACGATCTTGGTTATAGGCTAATTCCCAGATATTGGGGTAAAGGATATGCTACAGAATCTGGAAAGGCCGCCCTTGCCTATGCTTTTAAAACAATGAAACTAAAACGACTTTACGCAACGACACATATAGATAACCAAGCGTCGCACCAAGCCTTATTAAAAATAGGGTTGAATTATATAAATACATTTTATTTTGAGAGAGAGCATATGGATCTTAGATGGTATAAAATTGAAAACAAGTAATTATGGAAAAGCAATGTTTGGAGTGTGGAGATAAAATTGTGGGAAGAATTGATAAAAAATTCTGTAACGATGGATGCAGGAACGCCTATAATAATAGGGTAAATAAAGATAGTAAAAACCTAATAAGAAATACCAATAATAGGTTAAGGAAGAACTATAGAATTTTAGAATCTCTAAACGTAAGTCAAAAAACTAAGACCTCAAGAGCAAAACTTATTGAGGCTGGTTTCGATTTTAATTATTTCACTAGTTTGTATACTACCAAAGCAGGTACTGTATATTATTTTGTTTATGATCAAGGGTATTTGGCCCTCGAAAATGATTACTTTGTTTTGGTGAAACGCGAAAGCTAATAACAAGAAGCAAGCCACATGTTTCTGACGCTGTTTGGAAAAAATCTAATAAAGAAAAGCTTTTGATTAATAACAATCAAAAGCTTTAATGTTTAAAAAAGGCTTTAGGTTATTTCCAGGTTTGCCCCTTCATAGTCATAGCTGCCTTTAAAATATCTTTTTGACTTATTTGTCCCACCAATTTTCCGTTTTCAAGAATTGGAAAACGCCGACGTTTTGAATCTAAAAACTTTTTGGCAGCATCAAAAATATTCATGTTTCCATCAATAGTTTCTACATTAGAAACCATATGCTTTTCAATGGTTTGATCTTGCATTGGCATATTGTAGTATCTACTTTCACTAATTTGCTTAATACAATCGCCTTCAGATATAATACCTACTAATTCATGCTTATCATTGACAACAGGTCCTCCAGAGATTCTGTGTTTAATTAATGCCTGCATAACGCTTTCAATACTCTGGTCGGGTTTAAACGTAATCAAGCTTCTTGTCATATAATCGCTTACCGTTAAGGATTGCGACTCCGAACTGCTTGATTGTTGCCTTCTGGCTCCTTGAAAACTCTTTATTCCCATATGTAATTTATTTTTTAGCTAAACTTAAATATAGCCAATCTTTTTTAATTTTCCTAGAAAAAAAATGAGAGCCAAATTGTAAGACATGGTATCGGTTTCCAAAAATCATACGTTATTAAATCATAAAACCCTTAAATAATTAGCAATCTTTTAAGAGAATAGAGACCATTTTTTTATAGTTTTAGGCCAGAATTTTAACAGATTAAACAGAATGAAGACATTAATTGGATTGGTTTTAGTGATGAGTAGTTTTATGTTGAATGCACAAGCTAACTCAGAATTGGTAACACATTACGAAGCTTACTATAAGCAAATGAAAAAACAAGGGGATGTACAGGGTATGATTAACGGGATGACACACCTAAACATCCTAAATCCATCTCAAGCAAGAACAGATACCCTAGCTTATGTTTATATGAGAGAAGGAAAGTATATGCAGGCACTAAATACCATTGGAGTTGAGTTTAACCCTTCTGATTCGGATATAGCCATAGAGGTAAAGGCAATTTCGTTACAGGCCGTAAAACAGCCAAAGCTGGCCATAGAGCAGTTTAATGAAATATTTAAACGAGCTGCGAGTCCAGCTGTTGCTTACGAGCTGGCTGAATTAAACTTGCAGTTGAAAAATTTAGAAGAAGCAGATAAACATATTGCCTATGGTTTAGCAAATTCTAAAGACGATATGAATCGGGCGTTTTACGAATCGCAACAACCATACGAAGTGTCGCTAAAGGCAGCATTTATGTATTTACAAGCCTTATCTACCTACAATAAGGATACTAAGGCAAATATTGATGCGTCGGTTGATATTTTAGATGCTGCGCTTAAAATGGCTCCAAATTTTAATCTCATTAGAATTTCAAAAAATGAATTATTAAGGCAGAAGCAGGTGCTGCAAGAACAGGCAGAGCCCTCTAAAGAATAAGAAGGTATTAACGAGTTGGTTTTAAAATCGCTGTTCAGATATTGAGCAGCGTTCTTGTTTCAATGCGCTATGGCTTTTCAATGACTTGAGTATCAAACTCAATTTTTTTGTTGATTTGAAGGCTTAAATTAGAAAAAGCAACTAGAAACTCTTTTATGGTAGACAGTAATTCCTCTTTACTTGTTGTTGATAAATTAGACAAGCTTTCAAGCTGATAAAGTTTGGTTTCAAATACTAATATTCTAGCTTCAATAGATGCGGTTTTTAATGCTTCTGGAATATTAGATTTTAGTTCTTTTAGTAGTTGTTTAATAGCTTTTTTATTATCGTTAAAAAAACTTAAATCGCCCGTTTTAACACTACTTATAACTTCCTGAATTTGGATGTATTCCGACCAATCCTGTATTAGCTTGTCGGCTTTCGAATCTATAATGTACTCTGTATAGTCTAGGGCTTCTATGTCATTTCTTGAAACCTCATGGTGTATGTTTTGTTCAATCTGGGAAGAAACATTGTTTTCTTGCTCTTTCTTACAGGCCGTTATTAAAAACAAAAAACTTAAAAAAAATAGGGGTTTTATTGCCATGACGTAGTATTTAAAGAAATATAGAACAAATATATGCTAAAGGTTTATACTTTCTAGAATTCGTAAGTCATGCAAATCCGTATTTTTTCACCTTAAAAATAAATTATTATCAATAAAATCTTATTATTTTTGAAAAATCCTCATAATTATGATTGTAAATGGACTCTAAAATATTAATTATTGGAGCTTGCGGGCAAATTGGTTCTGAGTTAACGTTTAGGCTGCGGCAGCTTTATGGTGATGATAAGGTGGTAGCTAGCGATATTAGTTACAGCAATCTTGATATCGTTAATTCTGGAATTTTTGAAATAGTGGATGCTATGGATTATTCTAGTGTAAAAACCTGTGTTGAAAAATTTAATATTGATACTGTGTATTTAATGGCAGCGATGTTAAGTGCTACTGGTGAAAAATACCCTATGAAGGCTTGGGATTTAAACATGAACTCTTTGTTTAATGTTTTAAATCTAGCAAAATCGAGATTTATTAAAAAGGTATTTTGGCCTTCCAGTATCGCTGTTTTTGGGCCGAGTACACCCACGCAATACACACCGCAATACACGACTATGGAACCAACTACCGTGTATGGGATTACCAAGCAGGTCGGGGAACGCTGGTGTGAATACTATCATAGCAAATATGATGTGGATGTTAGAAGTATACGATATCCTGGTATTATTAGCTGGAAAACGTTACCAGGAGGGGGAACCACAGATTACGCTGTAGAAATATACCATGAGGCTATTAAATATGGGGTTTATGAATGTTTTTTAAAGCCGGATTCAGAATTACCTATGATGTTTATGGATGATGCTATAAAAGCAACTATTGATATTATGAATGCTAAGGCAGAGGCTATTAAAATTAGGTCGTCGTACAATCTGGCAGCGATAAGTTTTTCTCCAGAAGAGATTGTCACATCCATTAGAAAGTATATTCCAGATTTTAAAGTAGCGTATAAACCAGATTATAGGCAAGACATCGCTAACAGTTGGCCAAAGAGTATAAATGATTCTTATGCCAGACAAGATTGGAAATGGAAGCATCGGTTCTCCCTCGATGCTATTACCGAGGAGATGATTTTTCAATTAAGTAAAAAATATAATAAATCGTATATTTGACGCTCCCTAAATCTTAATTATTATGCTCGACAGTTTTTGGTTTAATGTTGAATATGGTATTAATCATGTGCTTGATATTAATGCCTACGACCATGTTTTATTTCTTATTGTTCTAACCATTCCTTATTTGTTTAAAGACTGGAAACGGGTGCTTTTGTTAGTTACTATGTTTACACTTGGCCATACCTTATCTTTGGTTTTAGCGGCTTATGGTGTTGTTCATGTAAATGCTAGTTTGGTAGAGTTTTTAATTCCTATAACTATTATGGTTGTTGCACTGTTTAATGTATTTACTGCCGGAAAGGGTGCTCAAAAAGAAAAGGTAGGGGTATTGTTTTTGTCAACCCTATTTTTTGGTTTAATCCATGGATTAGGCTTTGCACGCGAGTTTCGTATGCTTTTGGGAGATTCCGATAATAAGTTAGTTATGTTATTAGAATTTGCATTGGGCATTGAGCTTGCGCAGGTTATTATCGTATTTATTGTGCTGTTTCTAGGGTTTGTGGCTCAAACCATATTCAGGTTTTCTAAACGAGATTGGATTATGGTAATATCGGCCATTGTTGTTGGTTTAGTGATTCCAATGATTTTGAACAGCGATTTTTTAGCATAAAATTTTCGTAAAACTTTAACGTCATTAACATTGTGTTTAAAACACGAAGCGATTATATTCGTTATATTGTTTCGCGTTAAGGATTGCAGTAGAAATCCTTTTGCTTTTTTTGGCAAAAGATTGTCGCGTAAAGCCTGCCCCGATAGTTAGAGTTTTTAATATAGTTTTTAATTTTCAAGGAGGGGAACGCCGTAATTATTTAAAACATGTTAGAAAATAAACAGCGTAAGTATGATAAGGCTTATTTAAGAATTGCTCAAGAATGGGGTAAGTTATCATATTGTAACCGTAGACAGGTAGGAGCGATTATTGTTAAGGATAGAATGATTATTTCTGATGGTTATAATGGAACACCTTCCGGGTTTGAGAATTTTTGCGAAGATGAAGAAGGTTATACCAAGTGGTATGTTTTACATGCCGAGGCAAATGCCATTTTAAAGGTAGCATCGTCTACACAATCTTGTAAGGGAGCCACCTTGTATATAACCATGTCGCCATGCAAAGAGTGTAGCAAACTAATACATCAAGCAGGGATTGTAAAAGTGGTTTATCATGAAGCGTATAAGGATAATTCTGGCTTGAAGTTTTTAGAAAAAGCTGGAATAGAACTCGAACAAATTGAAGATTTAAAAGCATAATGTCTTTTCAAAAAAAATATTTACCCTTGGTTTTTGGTGTTGCTATAGCCATAGGCATTCTTATTGGAGGGAAACTTAGTTTTACAGATTCTCCCGATAGACTGTTTTCAACAAATAGTAAGAAAGACAAACTAAACAGACTTATAGATTATATTGAATATGACTATGTTGATGAAATTAATACGGATAGTATTGTTGACGTTACAGTAAATGGTATTTTAGATAATCTGGATCCGCATTCGGTATATATTCCAAAAGAAGACATGGAGCGTGTTGCTGAGGAAATGAAAGGTGATTTTGTAGGTATAGGGGTTAGTTTTTACACCTATAAAGATACCATTGCGGTTATAAGAGCTATTGAAAATGGCCCTAGTGAAAAGGCTGGTATTAGAGGTGGCGATAGAATTATTATGGCAGATGGGGATTCTCTTTATGGAGATAATTTAAATGACGGCGAACTAGTTAAGAAATTAAAGGGGCCTATAAACTCAAAGGTTAAGTTAAAAGTTTACCGCCGGGGAGAGCCAGAGCTCCTTGATTTTTCAGTAAAGCGTGGTAAAATCCCAATAAAAAGTGTTGATGCTGCATACATGCTTACAGATAAACTCGGGTACATTAAAATTAATCGATTTGCGGAATCTACGTTTAAAGAATTTAAAAAAGGACTTGATAAATTAGAGGACTTGGGGGCTCAAGAGATTGTTATGGATTTAAGAAATAATCCAGGAGGTTTTCTAGGCATAGCCGAACAGATAGTCGATGAATTTTTAGAAGATGATAAGTTAATTTTATTTACAAAAAACAAACGTGGCGATGTTGAAGAGAGCTTCGCAACCAGAAGAGGCGATTTTGAGGACGCCAAGGTGTATGTTTTAATTGATGAGAACTCAGCCTCTGCTAGCGAAATTGTTGCTGGAGCTTTGCAAGATAACGATAAAGGAACTATTGTTGGTAGACGCTCGTATGGAAAAGGCTTGGTGCAGCGCGAAATGGATCTAGGTGATGGTAGTGCGGTGCGATTAACCGTATCCAGATATTATACACCTACAGGGCGTTCTATACAACGGCCATATAATAACGGGAATAATGATTACTATGATGAGGTTTTCGACAGATTGGAAAGTGGTGAACTGTTGGATCCAGAAAAAATAAAAGTTGATGATTCTTTAAAGTTTACAACGCCAGGAGGTAAGACTGTTTATGGTGGGGGAGGTATTATACCAGATGTTTTTGTGCCTCTAGACAGTAGTATGCAAAACGAAACCTTGTCTTTCTTGCAACGCAGAGGTTATTTTGGAAACTTTGTATTTGAAGAGTTGGAAAAAGACAGACATGCTTATGATGGTATTTCTAGAGAAGATTTTATCAGTGATTTTGAGATAGGGGAAGATTTAGTTTATGCCTTTCAAGATTATTTAAACTTGCGGTCCGACTCCAAAGTAACCTTTGTAGCTTATCATGATGAAGTTAAGCAATATATTAAAGCAACTTTAGCAGATCAGCTGTATGGTGCCGGGGCTTTTGAAGAAGTATATAATCAGCGTGATATTATGATTGATGAGGTTATTAAGTTGAGTGCTGAAATAGACTAGACGATTTTATCATGCACTTTCGTGTGCTTCCCATTATTCCATAGTGTTAGTATGTCGGTGGCTACTTGCGCACCACTGCCAGAAGCTATGGCGAACTGACTTCTCCAACCAGCCAATGTTCCTGCAACATAAAGGTTTTCTTTAATCAAGTGGTCGGTATTTTTTAGCCAAACCCTATCTTTTTCAATAGCAGCCCTAGGATGTGGCTCAATAAAGTCTTCAATGCCTTTAATATGTATTAAATTAGTATACCCAACGGTGATTACCACGATTTTAGAGTGATAGCTGTTTTTGTTGGTTCTAACAGAATAAAGGTTGTTTGTATGACGTATTTCAAGAACCTTTTCTTTTGCTATTTGTTCAACATGTGGATATAGCTCTTTGAGTTGCGCTTTGCCGCTTTCTAAAATTGAGGCGCCCGTTGTTCCAGGTGCTAATCCTAATACGTTATTGAATAAAGCGGTTTGTAGGTGCGATGTTTTTTGGTGCGCAATAATACCTATGGCTTTATCTTTAGCAAAGACCTTATTCTTGGCTGATCCTAAAACTAACGCACAAGACATGCCAGCGGCACCACCACCAATTATTAAGGCATCAAACATTATTTGTGCTCTTTTACTTTTTGCTCTATTCGTCTTGACACTAAAAGAATTAGCATTAAAATAATAGCACATAGCGAAGCTAAAATGGTAATTAGGGCAATAATACTCTCTCCTTCAAACGGATTGGTAAAATCAATTTTCGTCATATTAAAAGCGCCCAAGCCAACGGACAAAGCAATAATGGTGTAAATGAAATATTTCATTCAAATAAGTTTTTTGCAAATTTAAGCAATATCGAACAATGCTTTTATATTGTGAGCGAATAACTTAACGGCTATAGCTAATAAAATAACTCCAAACACCTTACGAATGATGTTTATGCCATTGGCGCCCAAAAAGCGCTCAATTCTTGCAGATGTTTTAAGAACAATATAAATAATAATAACGTTTAGTACTACAGCTACAATAATGTTTTCAGTATTAAACTCAGCTCGTAAGGATAATAAAGTTGTTAAACTACCAGGGCCTGCAATTAACGGAAAAGCTAAAGGGAAAACAGCTGTAGTTAGCGAGGCATTTTCGTCCTGTTTGTATAAAGTAATCCCAAGAATCATCTCTAGGGCGATAAAAAATAAAATGAAAGCACCTGCTACAGCAAAAGAGTTCACATCAATACCAATAAGTTTTAAAATGCTATTCCCTAAAAACAAAAATACGATTAAAATAACGCCTGCAATTATGGACGCTTTTTCACTTTGAATATGTCCTGCTTTTTTTCTTAAATCTATAACAATAGGGATATTGCCAACAATGTCTATTACGGCAAACAACACCATAAATGCTGTAAATATTTCTTTGAAATTTAGTTGCATGACTTTGATTTTTAAGGTTTTCGCAAAAGTATGTCAATATTGCTAAACAATCTTAAAAAATAAAGTCAAAGTTTGTCTATTTTTGTGAGCGCTTTTAACGACGTTTTTATGTTCCAGTTAGGTAAAACCATAGTTTCAGAAGATATTATAGAAAAAGATTTTGTATGCAATTTAAGTGCATGTAAAGGTGCTTGCTGCATTGATGGTGATGCCGGAGCACCTCTCGAGGCAGAAGAAGCAAATATTCTAGAAGCTATTTATCCTAATGTGAAGCCTTTTTTACGAAAAGAAGGTGTTGATGCTATCGAAAAACAAGGGGTTTACATTCGCACGGAGGAAGGGGAGCTTGAAACACCACTTATAAATGGTGCTGACTGTGCCTATGTGATTTTTGATGATAACAACGTGGCGCTTTGCGCTATAGAGGAAGCGTATAATCAAGGCGAGGTGTCTTGGAAAAAGCCAGTATCGTGTCACTTGTACCCGGTTAGAGTTCAGGATTATTCTGAGTTTAGTGCAGTTAACTATCATAAATGGCAAATTTGTGATGATGCTTGTGTTTTGGGAAAAGAACTACAGGTTCCCATTTATAAGTTTGTAAAAGAAGCTCTCATTAGAAAATTTGGTGAAGATTGGTACGCCGAGTTGGAAAAGGTTGCAAAAACTTTTTAGCCTAAATTTAAGTTTAAAAAAACCTTTAAAAAGCCTTGTAAACAAAGGCTTTTCGTGTTTAAATCTTTTATTTTTTTTGTAAACTTTTTTAAGTTTTAAAATATTTAATTATCTGAAAAACAGATCGTTAAGTGTTTTTTTCTGTAAACTTCTCGGCGTCAAGGGTATTTATTGTTTGTTAAAAACTTGTTGAAAAGCTTTCATACTTTTTTTTAAAAAATAGCAATCATTTTATAATCTTTGTTAACCTGAAATCAAATAAATTTTTAGTTTAATTTTTCAAAGAACCAATAAACAATGTCTCAAGCAGTAGAACCCATTCTTCAAGAAAACAAAGATCGTTTTGTAATTTTTCCTATTCAACATCATGATATATGGGAATGGTATAAAAAATCGGAGGCTAGTTTTTGGACTGCTGAAGAAATTGATTTACATCAAGATTTAACAGATTGGACGACAAAACTAAATGATGATGAGCGTTATTTTATTAAGCATATTTTAGCGTTTTTTGCTGCAAGTGATGGTATTGTAAACGAGAATTTAGCGGAGAATTTTGTTAACGAAGTACAATATAGTGAGGCGAAATTCTTCTATGGGTTTCAAATAATGATGGAAAACATTCATAGTGAAACCTATTCGCTTTTAATAGACACATATGTTAAGGATGAAAAGGAAAAAGACTTGCTTTTTAATGCTATAGAGAACTTTCCTGCTATTAAGAAAAAAGCGGATTGGGCTTTGAAATGGATTGAGTCTCCTAGTTTTGCAGAGCGTTTAATTGCTTTTGCGGCTGTAGAAGGGATTTTCTTTTCTGGTGCTTTTTGCTCAATCTTTTGGCTGAAAAAAAGAGGCTTAATGCCAGGATTGACCTTTTCAAATGAGTTAATATCTCGTGATGAAGGTGTGCATGCCGATTTTGCAGTACACTTACATAATAAACATTTAGTAAACAAAGTGCCAAAGTCTCGTATTAGAGAGATTTTAATTGATGCCTTAGATATAGAACGTGAGTTTATAACAGAATCATTGCCAGCTAGCTTAATTGGCATGAATGCTGTTTTAATGGCACAATATTTAGAGTTTGTAACAGATAGATTGTTAAGTGAATTGGGCTGTGAGAAAGAATACAATACAGCAAATCCTTTTGATTTTATGGATATGATTTCTTTACAAGGAAAAACTAATTTCTTTGAAAAGCGTGTATCTGAATACCAAAAAGCAGGGGTTCTTAACAAAGAGGAAGAGAAAGATAAATTTAGTTTTGACGCCGATTTCTAGTTGACCTCATTTTTTCAGAACAAATCTGTGCTGAAAAAATAACTAGAATGATTTTTCCACCTTGTGGAAAGCCAACAGAGTAACATTTATTGAATTAATTAAACCAACTGAATTAGGCAAAACACTTATGTGCCAAATTTAGAATGACTAACCAACCCGTTTTCTGAAGGTGTATCAGAAAAGTTTAAAAAAGTGTAAAATATGTATGTAGTAAAAAGAAACGGCAGAAAAGAGCAAGTTATGTTCGATAAAATTACTGCCAGAGTAAGAAAATTGTGTTACGGATTAAACGAATTAGTAGATCCTTTAAAAGTAGCTATGCGTGTTATAGAAGGACTCTATGATGGTGTAACTACAAGTGAACTTGATAATCTTGCTGCAGAGGTTGCAGCTACCATGACTACGGCGCATCCTGATTATGCACGTTTAGCGGCACGTATTTCTGTTTCTAACCTACATAAAAATACCAAAAAGACTTTTAGCGATGTAATGGAAGATTTACATAAATATGTAAATCCAAGAACAGGCAAAAAAGCACCATTGCTTTCAGATGAGGTTTATAAGGTTATCATGGATAACAAAGACCGTTTAGATTCAACAATTATTTATAACCGTGATTTTGGATATGATTTTTTCGGATTTAAAACATTAGAACGCTCATACCTTCTAAAATTAAATGGAAAGATTGCTGAACGACCACAGCATATGCTTATGCGTGTTTCAATAGGAATTCATTTAGATGATCTCGATGCAGCTATTGAAACTTATGAGTTGATGTCTAAAAAATATTTTACACACGCTACACCCACTTTATTTAACTCAGGAACACCTAAACCACAAATGTCTTCGTGCTTTTTACTTACTATGAAGGAAGATAGTATTGATGGTATTTATGATACATTAAAGCAAACTGCTAAAATTTCTCAGTCAGCCGGAGGTATAGGATTGGCAATGCATAATGTAAGAGCGACTGGTAGTTATATTGCTGGAACTAATGGAACTAGTAATGGTATTGTACCTATGTTACGTGTTTTTAATGATACGGCGCGTTATGTAGATCAAGGTGGAGGAAAACGAAAGGGAAGCTTTGCGATCTATTTAGAAACATGGCATGCCGATATTTTTGATTTCTTGGATTTAAAGAAAAACCACGGAAAAGAAGAAATGCGAGCACGTGACTTATTCTATGCCATGTGGATTTCAGATTTATTTATGAAACGTGTTCAGGAAAATGGCGATTGGACGCTTATGTGTCCTAATGAATGCCCAGGGTTGCCAGAAACGCATAGCGAAGAATTTGAAGCATTATATACTAAATACGAAGCTGAAGGACGCGGTCGAAAAACGATAAAGGCTCGCGAGCTTTGGGAGAAAATTTTAGAATCTCAAATAGAAACAGGAACACCTTATATGTTGTATAAGGATGCTGCCAATAGAAAATCAAATCAACAAAACTTAGGAACAATTCGTTCCTCAAACCTTTGTACAGAGATTCTAGAATATACGTCACCAGATGAAGTGGCTGTTTGTAATTTGGCATCAATTGCCTTACCTATGTTTGTTAAAAATGGTCAATTTGATCATAAGGAATTATTCAGAATTACAAAACGAGTAACAAAAAACTTGAATAGAGTAATCGATAGAAATTACTACCCTGTTCCAGAAGCTGAAAACTCAAATATGCGCCACAGACCAATTGGGTTAGGGGTGCAAGGGTTGGCAGATACTTTCATTCAGTTGCGTATGCCTTTTACTAGTGATGAGGCTAAAAAATTGAACCAAGATATTTTTGAAACCTTATATTATGCTGCGGTAACAGCAAGTATGGAAGAGGCTAAAAAAGATGGGCCATATCAAACGTATGAAGGTTCTCCAATAAGCAAAGGAGACTTCCAACATAATCTTTGGAATATTAAAGATGATGAATTAAGTGGCAATTGGGACTGGGAAAAACTGCGTAAACAAGTGCTTAAAAATGGTGTTCGTAACTCGTTGTTAGTTGCCCCAATGCCTACAGCTTCAACATCCCAGATTTTAGGAAACAATGAGTGTTTTGAACCATATACATCCAATATTTACACACGTCGTGTATTATCTGGTGAGTTTATTGTAGTAAATAAGCACTTGCTAGAAGATTTAGTAGAGTTAGGACTTTGGAATGAGAGTTTAAAGCAAGATATTATGCGAGCTAACGGTTCTATTCAACATATAGACATAATTCCTCAGGAGATCAAAGATTTGTACAAAACAGTTTGGGAATTGAGCATGAAAGATATTATTGATATGTCTCGTCAGCGTGGTTATTTTATTGACCAGTCACAATCCTTAAACTTGTTTATGGAAGGTGCTACTATGGCTAAGCTTACATCTATGCATTTCTATGCTTGGAAAAGCGGCTTAAAAACGGGTATGTATTATTTAAGAACTAAGAGTGCTGTTGATGCTATTAAGTTTACGTTGCAAACCTCTAAAAAAGAAGAGCCAGTTGCAGAAGTTGTCGAGGTAGATAATGTAGTTTCGCAACAGGAGGAGTCTAAAAAGAAAAAACTAGCGGCTCAGAATGCGGCTAAATTTGCAAAACAGAATGAGGCAGAAGTAGAGCCTATGAGCCCAGAAGAAATGAAAGCACTTATTGCACAAGCAAAAGCATCTGAAGGTGACGATTGCTTAATGTGTGGATCATAAAGAAATAGTTACTGGGTGAGTTCCCTCGAAAGGGGGAACCCCAAATTTTTAGAAAAGCATCTCAATTTGAGATGCTTTTTTATGGATTCAAAACGTCTGTTCCTAAATACTGGTCGTCTTTATTGTAGTACCAAGCTCTTACTTTAGGCATTTTAATACCATTTAATAAGACAGTTTCAGATAATAAAATATATTCGCCGCTATCAGGCTTAATTTGACCTTTGTTGTCCGTTCTAAAGAATTGATAAACCTCCATGGCGTAGGTTGTTGGGTCAAAGTAAAAATACCAAACATCACTGCCAACACTTTCTTCATACCATGCTTTGAGAACTAAATACGTTTTAGCTTTAAAGGTTTTGGTTTCAACAGCTGTGTCTATAATGGTGCCCGGATCCTTTAATTTCATTGGCAAGCCATATAAGTAAGTGTAGTAATTTTTAAAAAGTTCTGCCATATCACAATGAGACCTTTTAGGTTTTTCTTTCTGATTCGCAATTCTTAGCGAGTCTTTTTGAGAGATGATACAATGGTTTTTAGTAATTGTATAGGTTGTTTTAATTGAATCTTGCTCTGTAATCAAATTGAAATGTTCTTGAGGTAAATTGATGCTAACTTTACTGTGTCTATCTATATTTTTTGGAGTTGTCATAACAATGTTGAGCTCACCATTAAATGTATTCCAATTATTATGAGGGTCATGATAGTTAATGACCTTTTCCAGCAACTCATTGACTGTTATGTCTTGACTAAAACTTACATTTACTAAAAGCATGCCCATACATGCCAAAATATATTTGCGCATAGTGATGATTTTTTTTTAAAATACGGCTTTAATTGTCAGAAATAGTAAAGACCAGATGATTAATTGGCTATACATATATGATTTTGAGGCATAATTCGTTAGTTATAAATATATTTGAATTTCAAAAAAAGAGTATGCTCAAAAGACTTATTACCTTATTGCTTTATTTCATACCATTGATGCAGTTTTCTCAAAACTTTTCGAATGAATGGGAAGGCCATTTTTCCTATAATGAGATTAAAGACATTAGTCTTGGAAACAATAAGGTATATGCTGCTGCAGATAATGCTATTTTTATTTTAGATCTTCAGACGAATGAATTACAGGAGAGAAGCACTATTGATGGCCTTTCTGGAGAGTCTATTTCTGCAATTTATTACAGTGAGGTTTATGAACTATTGGTTGTTGGGTATGAAAATGGATTAATAGAAATAGTATTCGATAACGAAGAGCGAATTGTATCGTTTGTAAATATTTTGGATAAGCCCACAATAGACCCTAATAACAAACGTATTAATCATTTTAATGCCTACCAGAATAATGTTTATGTCTCCACAAACTTCGGACTAACGGTTTTAGATTTAGAACGCTTAGAGTTTGGAGACACCTATTTTATTGGGGCTGGAGGTTCTCAAATACCTGTTACACAGAGCGCTGTTTTTGAGGGATTCATTTATGCGTCTACCAGAAATAGTAATGGCATAAAAAAGGCCGATATTTCGCGACCAGACCTTATTGATTTTCAAGCTTGGGAAACTTTAGGCGGCGGGAATTGGAATGGTATTGAAGTAAACGCAGACAGGTTGTATGCCATAAACGACGATAGCAAGATTTATCAAGTTATTAATAATAGTTTGAATGCTTTGTTTACCTACCCAAGTAAGCCCGTAAGTATAAAGTCATCCAATCAAAACCTGGTAGTAACAACAGATAATGAAGTTTATGTCTACGATTCAGGTTTTGGTATAGTATCTGTAATAGGTAGTAGTTCTGAGTTTGAAACACCATATAACACAGCCAATGTTGCGAACAATGATGCTTTGTTTATTGGAACAGATTTGTTTGGGGTATTAAAAACAAATTTGTCTAATTCTATGGAATTCCAAGAAGTCCATCCGGAGGGACCTTTATTAAATGTCCCTTTTTCAGTTCAAGCTCAGGCTAATGGGGTTTGGGTAACGTTTGGTGAGTATGATTTGTTTTTTGATCCATATCCTCTAAATCAACGAGGGATTAGTCATTTAGTGAATGATGAATGGGTCAACAATCGATACGAAAATGTTTTGGAAGCTAAGTGTCTAAACGCTATTGCCGTAAACCCATTCAAAGTTTCACAAGTTTTTATAAGTTCTTTTTTTAGTGGACTATTAGAAATTAATGAGGATTTACCAGTTATTCTTTATGATGAGTCTAATAGTGGACTTGAATCTTTAGTATTACCAGAAGACCCTAATTACAAGGATTTAAGAGTTGGAGCCTCAAAGTTTGATGATGACGGGTTGTTGTGGACCATTACGAGTAGGATTGATAGACCTTTAAAATCGTATGATCCCTCAAATGAGAGCTGGCGGTCTTATAGTTTCACAGATATCATTTCTGATGGGTTTTCAGATGAGTTAGGATTTGGAGATTTGGCCATTGGTAATGACGGAACGAAATGGGTGGCAAGTTATAGAAATGGGTTAATTGGGTTCAACGAAAATGGCGGTAATCCGCAGATTAGAAAAGTTGATACAGAAGCAGAGAATATGCCAACAGAATTGGCTACAGCCGTAGCTATTGATAATAGAAACCAATTATGGGTAGGAACCTTTAGAGGATTAAGAGTATTGTATAACACGTCTAGCTTTTTTTCAAATGAGGCGGTTAGGCTTGATCAAATTATTATAGAAGAAGATGGAATCGCTAAAGAGTTACTATTTCAGCAAAATATAACCGATATCAAGGTAGATGGTGCAAACAATAAGTGGATTGGAACTTCAGATTCTGGACTGTTCTATTTTTCGCCCGATGGGCAAAATACTATTTTTCATTTTACTCGAGATAATTCACCTTTACCATCAAATAGTATTAGAGATTTATCTATTGATGGTGTTAATGGTATTGTTTATATCGCAACAGATAGAGGTTTGGTGTCTTTTAAATCGGGAAGTTCAAGTCCAAATGAAACTTTAGATAGAGCATTTGCATACCCGAATCCTGTAAGGCCAGGGTTTAACATTGTAGATAAGAAGGTTAAAATAAAAGATATTTCAGAGAATGTAAATATTAAAATTACCGATATAGAGGGTAATTTAGTGGCTGAGGCACAATCTAAAACTAATCAACGTTACGGTGGATATAACCTTGAAATTGATGGAGGAACAGCCTATTGGAATGGGAAGAATTTAGCCAATAATGTTGTGGCTTCTGGGGTCTATTTAGTTATGCTTTCAGATTTAGATACTTTCGAAACAAAGATTATTAAATTAATGGTTGTTAGGTAATGCAAGTATCAACAAAAGCCATTGTATTATCTAAAATAAGGTATAGGGATCATGATTTAATTGTGAAATGTTACACGGAAGAAAGAGGGGTTCTCAGCTTTTTATTGAGAGGTGTTTTAAAAAGCAGAAAAAGCTCTGTTAAAATAGGGTATTTCCAACCGCTAACTCAATTAAATATAATTGTTAATTACAAGCCCAATAAATCCTTACAAACAATCAAAGAGGTTAAGGTGTTTTCAATTTATGAAAGTTTACACGCCAATATTTTAAAAGGCTCTATTGTTCTTTTCTTATCGGAAATCTTATCAAGTGTTTTACAAGAAGAAGAAAAAAATGAGATTCTTTATAGTTTTATAGAAAATACCTTTTTATGGCTTGATACACAAGACAACTTCTCTAATTTTCATTTGTTGTTTTTACTGAAACTCACAAGATACCTTGGTTTTTATCCGGATGAGAAAAATGATGGCTATCCTATTTTTAATTTAGAAGAAGGAAAGTTTGAGCTTAAACCAACTAGTAAATATTATTTATCTGGAGAGAATCTTTTAGTATTAAAACAGCTGTTGGGCACAACATTTGATGCACTCTCAAATATTAAACTCAAGTCAAAACAAAGACAATCTTTTTTAAGTATGATATTGCTTTATTTTGAATTACATTTGGGAAGTTTTAAGCTCCCAAAGTCTTTACAGGTATTTAATCAGGTTTTTAGCTAAGCGCATGAAATTGCACTCTTATTTTTTTTTCTTTTTAGCATTAACTTCATTGTCGTTATCTGCTCAAACCGTAAAGGTGCTCAATAGTGTCACCAATGAGCCTATTTATGGTGTCGCTATTTATAATCAAGGAAAAGCTAAGAGTGTTATTTCCAATTTTCGAGGCGAGGCAGATTTGAGTGTTTTTTCTAACGATGAGATAATATATTTCAAGCATTTGTCACATATCTTGAAGAGGATTAAAAAAAACGAGCTTCTTCAAGCTAATAAGGTCTTTTTAGTTTCAAATACGCAAGGGTTAAAAGAAATTGTTATTTCAGCTTCAAAGTTTGAGCAAAGCAAAAAAGATATTCCACAAAAAATAGTAAGTATTGATTCAGATCAGATAGCATTCAACAACCCCGCTACTAGTGCAGACTTATTAGAAAACACGGGGTTGGTTTATGTTCAAAAGAGCCAGTTAGGAGGGGGAAGCCCAATGATTAGAGGCTTTGCGACAAATAGGCTATTAATTACAGTAGATGGTGTAAGAATGAACAATGCTATTTTTAGAGGAGGCAATTTACAAAATGTAATTTCTATCGATCCATTCACTATTCAGGATACAGAAATAACATTAGGGTCTGGTTCTGTAATTTATGGAAGCGATGCTATTGGTGGCGTTATGAGTTTTTATAGTTATAAGCCTCATTTGTCTTATACCGACTCTATTGCTTTTCAAGCAAATGGTGCAGTAAGGTATGCTTCTGCAAGTCATGAAAAAACAGGTCATTTTGATTTTAATTTTGGATTTAAGAAATGGGGTTTTCTAACAAGTGTTAGTTATTCTAATTTTGATGATTTGGAAACGGGGAAGCATGGTAAGAATGAATATTTAAGACCGGAGTATGTTGAAGTTACAAATGAAGGAGATTTAATTACGGCAAACTCAAATCCAAGAATTCAGAGGTTTACAGGTTATAATCAGTTAAATATAATGCAGAAAATTAAGTACGAATCTACTAGTGGCTTGACTTTTGATTTTGGATTGCATTATACCACAACTTCGGATATTCCAAGGTATGATCGACTTATTCGTTATAATGATGATGTTTTACGGTCGGCCGAATGGAATTATGGGCCCCAAAAGTGGTTTATGTCTAATTTGCATATTACCAAATTAAGCAGCCGTTCAAACCTATACGATAAAATAAAGACAACACTGGCGTATCAAAATTTTGAAGAAAGCCGAAAAGACAGATATTATCAATCTATATATAGAACTATTAGAGAAGAATCTGTAGATGCGTTTTCTTTTAATTTAGACTTAGAGAAATCCATTAGCCCCAGAACAAAATTGTTTTATGGAGCTGAATATATTTTTAATCATGTTAAATCCATGGCTAAACAAGTCAATGTTTCAGATTTATCGAGTGAAAAAACGGTTTCAAGGTATCCAAATGGATCAAGTTGGCAATCGGCTGCCCTTTATACAAGTATAAAATATAAACCGAACCCGAACTTCGTTTTTCAATCAGGTTTACGATATAACTATGTAGTTTCCAAGGCAGATTTTCAAGAAAATAATGTGTTTTTAAATTTACCCTTCAGTAGTTCCAAAAACGAATCGGATGCCCTTACTGGAACTGCGGGAATAAGCTGGTCTCCAAGCGCATTAATGCAATGGCGGTTAAATGGATCGTCTGCTTTTAGAGCACCTAATATTGATGATATTGGCAAAGTATTCGACTCAGAACCTGGATCTGTAGTAGTGCCTAATGATCAATTAATGCCTGAGTATGCCTATGGTGGCGAATTGGGGTTAAAATTAAATTTTGATGAGCGGTTTATTTTAGATTTGGCAACGTATTACACTTACCTAGATAATGCCTTAGTGAGAAGAGATTATAGTTTAAATGGTGAGACAGACATTATATATGATGGGGAGTTAAGTAACGTACAAGCCATTCAAAATGCTTCTAAAGCTTGGATTTATGGTTTCGAGGTAGGTTTAAAACTGGTGCTAACAGAATCTTTGAAATTAACGTCTCAATACAGTATTGTTGGAGGTACTGAAACTATGGGAGGTGTTGAGGTGCCGGTAAGACATGTCGCTCCACAGTTTGGAAACACTCATTTAGTGTGGGACAATAAAAAGTTAAAGGTAGATTTATTTGCTAATTATAATGGAGAATTATCTAATAATCAGCTTGCACCTTCAGAATTAGAAAAGGATTATATTTATGCAAAAGACGAAAACGGACAGCCGTATAGTCCGTCTTGGTATACCTTAAATTTTAGAACTCAATATCAAATTAGTAGTGCTGCTGTTGTCTCGGCCAGTTTAGAAAATTTTACAAATCAGCGGTACAGGACCTACTCATCGGGAATAGCTGCTGCAGGAAGAAATCTAATTGTGGCTTTAAGGTATCAGCTATAAATAAAAAGCTCTAAACCAATTTTAGTTTAGAGCTTTTACTTCTTATATAGAAATTGTGCGAACTAATTCTTAATTATTTTTTTAGTCAGTACACTACCATTAGAGAGTTGTACTTTCACAATGTAAGTAGCATTGCTTAAGTTCGATAGCATATAGGTTTCAGTACTTTTATTTCCTTTTAAATTGTATAGTTGTCTGCCTAAAACATCGTAGATAGAAACTTTCTTTATTAGCAGTTGTTCGGAAGTTTTAAATTGCACAAAACCGTCATTTAGTTCAATAATCCTAAGACTATTATTCTGAGAAAGCTTGTCATCAATAGATAAGGCTTTTTCACTAAATACTATTTCAAAACGATCATTAAATTCACCAACTTCTGAGGTAAAACTATAATCAGAGTCATTTAAATTATGTATGATACTTAATAAGTTATCTTTAAGGTAGATGGCGTTACTACTTAAAAACTCGCCTTCAATGTTATCAATAGAAAATTTATAAACAGTCTCTTGTTCAATATTGGTAATTAGACCTAATTTGATAACCTCGTCTTCATTAATACTATTGATGTTTTTACCTTGAATAACATACTTGGTATTATCATTGTCTATCTTACTATAAAATGCAGTAGCATAATTAAACGTTAATAATTTAGGGGCGTCATAGGACATGCCATCAAAAGCGTCAGTAGCATTTTCAACATAACCTATTAATATTTGATTAAACACCCCATTGTTAGATGTTAAGTTTACCCAAAGTTTGTTTTCTAAAGGATTTATAGCGGTAGTCTTTAATGTTTTTGTAGTAGATGTTTTAAAGAATTGCCCGTTACTTGTTGGATCTGCTGAGCGCATGGCATTGGTAAATGTAGCCGAATGACCAGAAGGACTTGTAAGGCTTGTTCTGGCAGGAATGAAAAACCCTTGGCCAGAAGCAACAAAACCATTTGGTTTAGCTCCAGTATCTCCTCTGGCTCCTACACCTCCAGTACCAACAGTAAATACGGCATAATCATCACCGCTCAAACTTCCAGAAGCGGGAGGGGTGCCTTGATCCCAAAAGTATGCTACCCCCTCTAATACAGAGGCATTAGCTAAATGGAATGCCACAAAGTCAATAGCCGAAGGATACGGGTTTCCTATAAAGTTCCATCTAATGTTAGGATTCCCTGCCCCATAGGTAATAGGGACACTAATATCACCGGTATTAAAGGTTCCTGTAAACGAAATATTGTCGGCTCTAGGGTAAGCGCCTGAACTTGATCGCTCTCCAGCAACTGCAAAACCTACTCCAGGTGTCATGGTGTCTCCGGCTCCTGCAATTTCCCAATCATTACCGTCATCATCAATGTCGTCGCCATCGGTGTCAACAAAATTAGCGGCATTAAAACTATAACGCCAATCAAAGAGTACATTTGGGAATACGTTACCAATAGTTTCTCCAACTACAGGAGACCCCCAATAGGTATAGTAATACCATTCATCTTTTAAAGGCGTTGTTTTATTTAGGGTCGCTGTTCCTGTAAAAGTACCGGCTGAAGCACCAACACCGTTTTGAACAAAATTACCGCTAGTTTCTACAATTAAATTCCCATTAATACTCGTATTGTTTTCAATTTCAATGAATGACCCGTTATTAATTGTTAAGGTGGCTCCTGTATTAACAATAACACTGCAACATTGAACATTTCCAGAGCTCGTACTGTAGTCGCTTTTGAAAAGAACTTCCGTTGTTAAATCTGGAGTTCCACTCCAAGAACCGTCCCAAATAACAGCTGATGAGCAGCCATTACAGCTAAATGAACAGCCTCCTAAGGGAGAAAATCGAGCATTGTTGTTTCTTATCCAATTTGAAGCATTGGTAATGCCTAATAATGTATTGGAGATGCCAGATGTTGCAGTACAGTCATATTCTGCATTGTCTATTTCATTAATGTGTAAAGCATCGGTATTATTTATTAACCCCGCTGGTATAGCAGATGTGGCATTGTTAACTGCGTTTGCGCTCCAGTTTGTCCCGTTAAAATTTATTGCATAAAGGAAACTTGGCGCTAAGGAAGTGCCTTGATAGGCTAATATTTGGTCGCCGTTAGTTGATAATTCAAAATTGGCAAAATTAGATGAATCTATTGAACCTGCTGAAGCGTTATAGAAAGGGAATGTGAAAAAGAAAAAGTTAACAACGCCTGTACTTATATTGACTTCGGTGCCGCAAGGAAGATTAGAATTCGCTTGCCATGTTATAACACCTTCATTAGCTCTAAAACCTCCAGATGAAAGCCAACCATTATCAGTAAATCTGATGGTTGTTCCGCTTTCAATATCCCTTAATAGCACAAAGGTAAACTCGTTTTCTGTATTTATAAGTCCTCCAGTATCATCACAATTAAATCCAGTAATGGCGATTTCTCCAGAGTTTAAAATAGTTTGTCCGTAACCATATGAATATGTTAGAAGTAATAAAACATATAATATAGCACTCTTAACCATAGGAAATAAATGGACTTAGGGATGTAATGAGTGGCAAAAATAGCGAAATTCAGGTGTTTAGTAAAATACAGGTTTGAATCTTAATTTAAATAAAAAACCCAAAAGCAATTTTGCCTTTGGGTTTTTGAGATGCGTTTAAAAACCTAATTACTTAAGTACTATTTTTTTAGTCAGTACACTACCATTAGAGAGTTGTACTTTCACAATGTAAGTAGCATTGCTTAGGTTTTCAAGTTTATAGATTTCAGAGCTTGAATTTCCTTTTAAGTCATACAGTTGTCTGCCTAAAACATCGTAGATAGAAACTTTCTTTATTAGCAGTTGTTCGGAAGTTTTAAATTGCACAAAACCGTCATTTAGTTCAATAATCCTAAGACTATTATTCTGAGAAAGCTTGTCATTAATAGATAAGGCTTTTTCACTAAATACTATTTCAAAACGATCATTAAATTCACCAACTTCCGAAGTGAAGGAATAGCTAGAGTCCTTTAAATTATGTGAAATACCATTTAAGTTGTCCTTTAAATAAACATTAGTATTATTTAAAAAATCTCCTTCTAGGTGGTCAATAGACAGGGAATAAAGGGTTGCTATGTCAATAGTGGTACTTAATCCTAATTTAATAACCTCATTTTCGTTAATACTGTTTAATGATTTACCTTGAATTACATATTTGGTGTCATCATTTTCCATATTACTATATAATGCAGCAGCATAGCCGGGGGTTAACAATTTGGGAGCATCATAAGACATGCCATCAAAAGCATCAGTAGCATTTTCAACATAACCTATTAATATTTGATTAAACACACCATTATCAGATGTTAAGTTTACCCAAAGTTTATTTTCTAAAGGATTGCTAGCATTAGCGCCAGATGTTTTAGTGGTTGTTCCTTTAAAGAACTGCCCATTGTTAGAGGGATCTGCAGAGCGCATGGCATTGGTAAAGGTAGCGGAATGGCCAGAAGGACTTGTAAGGCTTGTTCTAGCAGGAATGAAAAACCCTTGACCAGAAGCAACAAAACCATTTGGTTCTACACCAGAACCACCAGCAGTGCCTCCTGTACCAATAGTAAATACAGCGTAATCATCAAGGTTTAAGTTTTCGGCATTATTCCCCGGGTTTCCAGAATCAGGAGGAGATGCCTGCGACCAAAAATAAGCCACACCTTCTAGAACTGACGAATTAGCTAAATGGAATGCCACAAAGTCAATAGCCGAAGGATACGGGTTTCCTATAAAGTTCCATCTAATGTTAGGATTCCCTGCCCCATAGGTAATAGGGACACTAATATCACCGGTATTAAAGGTTCCTGTAAACGAAATATTGTCGGCTCTAGGGTAAGCGCCTGAGCTTGATCGCTCTCCAGCAACTGCAAAACCTACTCCTGGGGTCATGGTGTCTCCGGCTCCTGCAATTTCCCAATCATTACCATCATCATCAATGTCATCGCCATCGGTGTCAACAAAATTAGCGGCATTAAAACTATAACGCCAATCATAAAGTACATTAGGGAATACGTTACCAATAGTTTCACCAACTACAGGAGACCCCCAATAGGTGTAGTAGTACCACTCATCTTTTAAAGGTGTTGTTTTATTTAGGGTCGCTGTTCCGGTAAAAGTACCGGCTGAAGCACCAACACCGTTTTGAACAAAATTACCGCTAGTTTCTACAATTATATTACCACTAGTTATGGTAACATCATTTTCTACAACAACGAATGTGTTATCCGAGACTGTCAAAACAGCCCCTGCATCAATCTCAAGGCTACAAGAATTAAAACTACCATTTACACTGGTATCATAAGATGTTAAAAGAAAAACAGCTGTACTTGAGTCTGGTATAACCGTCCAAGTTCCAGTCCAAAACGCATTACTCGCACAAGTACCAGCAGCTGAACATGAAAAAGAACCTATTGGGATACCTAATGTTTGACGAGAGCCATTACTACCATTCCAGTTAGAAATATCAGCAACTGCAGCCAAAATTAAAGACTGATTTGTGGTTACAGAGTAATCATAAATAATATTGTCAAAATTAACAGCCAAGGCATTCACTGCATCTGTTAATCCGGCGGGAACAGCACTTGAGCTGGTACCAGTGGCATCAGTCCAACCATTGCCATTTGCAAAGTGTACTGCGAATAAAAACTGTGGAGTGGCTGTAGTTCCTTGAAAACCAATAATTTGATCACCTCCAGCCCCTAGAGCAAAGTCGGTTTCAGACTCTACAACAGTTCCAGAATCGGCAGACCAGGTATCACTTCCAGTATCTAATATAATTATCTCTGTGCCACAGCTTAGATCACTAGAAGCAGTCCATGTTAGAAATCCTTCGCCAATGGTATTACCGTTGGCATTACTAAAAGTGAAATTTCGAAATCCACCTGCTGCTTGCCAACCGCAATCTGTAAAATTAATCTCTGTACCAGAGGTTACATCCGTCAATAAAACAAAAGAAAACTCATCAGGATCGTCTGCATTAGCCCCTGTTATGGCTATATCGCCAGCACTTATAATTGATGCATCACAAGTAAAAGAAACCCCAATTGGTAGTCCTAATGTTTGCCGTATGTTATTATCTCCAATAAATTCTCCTGGGGTAGCTAAAGCCCCTAAGATTAAAGATGTATTTCCGGTAATATTATACTTATAAACAAAATTATCTCTATTTCTAGTAACCGCATTAACACCATCTACTAAACCAGCAGGTACTGCACTGGTGCTACCACTTGTAGCTTCAGTCCAGCCAGTATCATTACCATAGTGAGTTCCAAATAAAAATGTGGGGGATCCAATGGTGCCTTGAAAAGCAATTACTTGATCGGCACCTCCAAGTGCAAAGCCATCTTGTATTTCAACGGCTGTTCCCAGTGATGCTGTATATATATTTGAGCCAGCAAAGGTTTCGCCAATAATAATTTCTTCCCCACAACTTAAATCACTAGGAGCAATCCACTTTACAAAACCCTCACCAATTGTATTTCCATTGGCATTACTAAAACCAAAGTTTCTAAAATTCCCAGCAGCTTGCCACCCGCAATCTGTAAAGTTTATCTCGGTACCAGCAACGATATCGGTTAATAATACAAAAGAGAATTCGTCAGGGTCGTCTGAATTAACTCCCGTTATAGCAACATCACCTGCTCCAAGAGTGCTAGTAGCATCACAGGTAAAAGAAATACCGCTAGGTAGTCCTAAGGTTTGAAAGACAGAATTACTGCCAAGCCAATTACCAGAGTCGGCCAGAGCTGCCAAGATTGAAGATGCGTTTGAAGTAACATTATATCTGTAAACGATATTATCTCTGTTTCTTGCAAACGCGTTTGTGCCTTCTGTTAGTCCAGCAGGTACGGCACTTGTTCTCACATTAGTAGCGTCAGTAGACCAACCATTCCCATCCGCAAAATGAACGCCGAATAAAAATGTAGGCGATACCGTAGTACCTTGAAATGCTATTAATTGATCTCCATTTCTTCTAAGGTCAAAACCAAGATCTAATACGGTAACTGTACCAATGGATGCAGTATAAGTATTGGTACCGGTCTCTTCTATAATGATTTCAGTTCCACAATCCAAATCGCTAGGAGCTGTCCAAGTAATAGCACCTTCTCCTATGGTGCCAGTACCAACATTTAAATTTCTAAAAGCACCAGCAGAGGTCCACCCACAATCTGTAAAATGAATTTCAGTGCCACTATCTATGTCAGTTAACAAAACAAAAGAGAATTCGTCCGTTGTATCTGCAGGAGTTTGTGTTTCTGAATTAATTCCAGTTACCGCCACTTCACCAGCACTAAGAGTGGTCTGCCCAAACCCAAAACTAAACGTTAAAAGTAAGAGTATTAAGAAAGTAGTTTTTTTCATGAGAGTAAATTTATGAGGGAAATTACATGCTGTAAAGTTAAACTTTTTATTTTAGACAGGAAATTATGACGAAGAAAACATATACTTTACAAGAGGCTATCAGAAAATTAGAGCAGTATTGTGCTTATCAGGAGCGTTGCCATCAAGAAGTTAGACAGAAGTTAGAGGCTTTAAACATGATACCAGAAGCTATTGATGTGGTTATAGTACATCTTTTAGAACATAACTTTTTAAATGAAAGCCGTTTTGCAAAAACCTTTGTAAGAGGCAAGTTTAATATAAAAGGCTGGGGCAAGCAGCGGTTAAAACTAGAGTTAAAGCGCAGATTTATTTCTGAGTATAACATAGGAGCAGCTTTAGCAGAGATTGAAGAGACCGAATATTTGGATATCTTCTACACGATATCCCAAAAAAAAATACAAAGTATGAGGGAAACCAATGTATTAAAAAAGCGCCAGAGATTTATTAACTATTTCTTATATCGTGGCTGGGAGTCTCATTTAGTTTATGAAATGGCTAATACAATAAAGGTATGAGAATATAAAAGAAAGGGTAAGACTATGCATCTTACCCTCCCCTTTTTATGTTTTCAAAGTGTGCTTGTTACAAATTGAAAGAAGCTCCAATATTTGCCGTAAACTGGTTGTGTAATTTTTCAGCTGGTGTTAGTACTCCTGTATCATACTTGGCTAGAGGTACATTGAACTCTGTGTAAACACCGAAGCCTGTTGTAAAGAAGTAACGCAAACCTAAATGGCCTCCAAAGTTTTTCAAGCTAAAATTTAACCCTGGGTAAATGTCAAAATTTTCATCGATGTTGATCACGTTTCCTAGGTTGGCATTAAATCGAGCCTTTACGTCAATACGGTCCTTAAAATCGGCATCGAGAACGCTATCAACACCAAGCGCATATGATGATGAGAATCCTAAGGACATATTCTCTCCCACACCAAAATCGTAGGACGCATTAATTCCAGTGGCATTATTTTGAAGATTAAGACCTATTTGGAACTTGTTGTCTCCACTGCCAATAAAAGCTTGAGCATTTAAAATTGAACCACTTAAAATAGCGATTACAAAAAGTAATTTTTTCATGATTTGAGTATTTGATTTTTAAACGAGCAAAGATATTATAACTTATAAATTATCAAATAAAACTTAAAGGTGTTTATGGGTTCTAATTATGGCCTGTTCGTTTTTCCAATCAATCCATTTTTGTCCTTTAATTCTTCGCATTAGGTTATCGTAGTTGCGCATAACAAAAACGTTATAAACGGCTTTACTGAAATTTTTAGGGTTTCTAGCGATGGCTCTTAAGCTCATTGAAAATCCGGGCGTGATGTAGCGCATATAATGCCAGTAGCCTTCAGGCATGTAAAGCACTTCGCCATGATTTAATTCGGTGATATAGCCGGTTGCTTTTTTTAGCATGGGCCATTTTTCGAAATCTGGGTTATTAAAATCTATGTCCTCTCGGGTGATTAAAGAGTGTGGTATTTTATATAAGTATTCATTTTGATTTTGATCGAAAAGGATGCAACGTTTTTTTCCTTCAAAATGGAAATGAAAAATATTGGCCAAATCAATATCATAATGCATGAAAGTGTATGAATCTTTACCACCAAAAAATAACATAGGAATACCTTTCATGAGGCGCAAACCAAAATCGGGAAACGAAAAATCTTGTTGTAACGAGGGAATCTCTTTAAGGGCATTCCAGAGAAAAATCCTAAACTTAGTGGGCTTACTTTTAAGTAGGTCAATATAGTCCGAAAGCTTCATTTTAGCATGGGGTTCATTAAAACCATCTTTGTAATCTACCGGTCTGTCATCATAAAGAGGGACCGTAATATAACCTCCTTTGCCCTTCATATAGTCTAAACTCCATTTACTGTATGCTGGCCAGTCCTTAATGGCATTTTCGATAACAACAGGTTTTTGGGGTTTAAAATAGTGCTTTAAAAAATCTGCTTTGGTTATCGTTTTTACGCGCGGAATGTCCTTTAGGTTTAATGCCAAAGTTTGAAAGTTTAGTCAGACAAAGTTAAGAAAAGGATGCGAAACTTAAAACAGCATAGGATGAGTTTAACCAACAAAGTGAATCTGAATAATCATTTCACCTTAGACAGAAAACAAGCAAACTAATATTTTTCAAAAGGTTAAACAGAAATTCGTTTATTTAAGCGTTTTAGCCTTTTCTTTTGCAGCTTCATTTCGCTCTATGGTATGCTCTGGTCGTGTCCATTTTGGCTTTTCACCCAGACTTTGTAGTTGGGAGTCCTGTGCTTCTACCGTTTGTGGTTGCACTTTTTTAGTAAAAGGTTTTTGCGGTTTCATACCTAACAATGCAAACATTTCCATGTCTTCATTAACATCAGGGTTTGGTGTAGTGAGTAATTTATCACCAGCAAAAATAGAATTAGCACCAGCGAAGAAACACATCGCTTGTCCTTCTCTGGTCATTTGCGTTCTACCAGCACTTAAGCGTACTTGAGTTTCTGGCATAACTATTCTTGTGGTTGCAACCATACGCACCATATCCCAAATAGATACTGGTTTTTGGTCTTCAAGCGGTGTGCCTTCAACAGCTACTAAAGCATTAATAGGTGTAGATTCTGGCTGTGGGTTTAGTGTTGAAAGTGCGACAAGCATACCTGCTCGGTCTTCAATATTTTCGCCCATGCCTATAATCCCTCCGCTGCAAACGGTAACATTGGTTTTACGCACATTATCAATAGTATCCAAACGATCTTGATAACCGCGGGTAGAAATAACTTCTTTGTAATACTCTTCAGATGAATCTAAATTATGATTATAAGCATATAAACCAGCTTCTGCTAAACGTTTTGCTTGATTTTCGGTAACCATACCTAGGGTACAACAAACTTCCATATCGAGTTTATTGATGGTACGTACCATTTCAAGAACTTGATCAAACTCTTCACCATCTTTAACATTTCGCCAAGCGGCTCCCATACATACACGTGAGCTTCCAGTAGATTTTGCTCGTAAGGCCTGTGCTTTAACCTGTTGAACAGACATTAAATCATTGCCCTCAATATCGGTATGATACCGGGCTGCCTGCGGGCAATAGCCACAATCTTCAGAACATCCACCTGTTTTAATAGACAGCAAGGTGCTTACTTGAACCACATTAGGGTCGTGGTTTATTCTATGAACCGTAGCTGCTTCATAAAGCAGTTCCATAAATGGTTTGTTGTATATCTCTAGAATTTCTTCTTTGGTCCAGTTGTGTCTAGTCTCGCTCATAAACATGCCAGTTTGTTGGCATCAAAAATACTAATAAAAAGAGATATGATTTTAATTTTTGGACAATAAAATAGAAACAGCGTTTCCTCCAAACCCCACAGCATTTACTAGGATGTTCTTGAGTTTTTTAGGAGACGAAGTAGTGTCTACATAGGGTACACCAATAAACTTTTGATGCTGCAGCATTAAAACGGCAAGCTCTATATTAAGAGTTCCAGATGCTCCAAAGGTGTGACCTATCTTCCATTTATTGGTAGTTAAAAAGGGTATTTTGTTACCGAAAACTTTTTCAATAGCCTTAAATTCAGAAAGATCGCCTTTTACCGTGCCAGGTGCATGCATTACAATGGCATCAACTTCGTCAGGGTTTAAGTTGCCTAAAGCCATTTTCATGGATTTTTGAAAACAACTGGCATCACTTGAAATAGAAATATTGTGCTTTAAAATTTCTGTAGCGTAGCCATAACCTGTAATTTTTGCTAGTGCATTTGGGGTATTTCCAGCTTCTAAGCATACCATTGCTGCGCCTTCACCCAATACCATAGAATTTTTAGTTTTACTAAAATCTAAAGCGCGACAAGGATATTCTTCTGAGTTTTTTGAATATATTTTTAAGGCTTGCATTTGGGCAATGGTAAAAGGTGTAAGTGGCGCTTCGCTACCTCCAACCAAAAACTTGTTGCTCATACCTGAGTTGATCCAAGCAATACCATTCAACATGGCATGAAGCGCTGTTGAACATGTTATGGAGTGACTTATTTCAGGCCCTTGAGTTTGCAAATCATGAGCCACCCATGATGAAATGTTACCAAGTGTGGTGGTTGGAGAGGTTAGTGTTTTGGCTTTTTGGTTCTTTAAGTAAGATTCGTGGTAATCTTCAAACAATTTTGTAGCTCCTCTCGATGAACCAATATTAATACCGAAGTTGTCTGAGCTACACCAATTGGCATTTGCTATAGCTTGTCTTGACGTATAAATAGCGTATAGTACAGAATTGTCTAGTGATTTGTATTTGCTATCAGATAGTCTTAGAGCTTCAATATCTTGTTTCGCATCATCTGGAATTTCTGCAACAAAAATAGGTTTCCCAAAAACGTCCCTTGAACTTAGATAATGCCTATTTTTTTGGTAGCTGTTCCAAGTTTGATAACTCGAATTTCCAAGGGAAGAAATGGATGAAATTGCGGTGATTGAAATTGGTTGTTGCAAGCTTTTTATTTTGGTGCAAAGTTATAGTATTTCTAAAGCATCTTCAATAACTTCATACACTTTATTAAGCTGTTTCTCCGCAATGGTATAGGGAGCCTGGATGTATATGGTGTTTCCTAAGGGACGTAAAAACACACCTTTATTCATAAAGAAATTAAAAAGTTTATCCCTTAGGTTACCATAGCGTTCCATCTTAATATCTAAATCAAGGGCAAAAATAATCCCTGTTTGTCTAATGGATTTTACTTTGTGGTGCTGAGCTATCTTTTGCCCAAAGGCCTCATGAGATTTAATGATGGTTTTTATGTTGGCCTGAATAGTTTCAGATTTTAATAGATCTATGCTGGCAAGAGCTGCAGTACAAGCTAAGGGGTTTGCAGAATAAGTGTGTCCATGAAACAGCCCTTTGCTTAAATCGTCACTGTAAAAGGCGTCGTAAATGTCTTGACTGCATGTGGTTAATGCCATGGGAAGTAATCCCCCTGTTAAGGCTTTACTAAGGCACATGACATCTGGTTTACTTTCCAAATGTAAGGATGCAAAATACTTACCTGTTTTGCCAAATCCAGTCATAACTTCATCAGCGACTGTTATGATGCTGTGCTTTTTACAGAATTTTAAAATCTCATCTAAATCTGCGGCACAATGCATGCTCATGGCTGCTGCCCCTTGGACTAAGGGCTCGTATACAAATCCGGCAACTTTATTATGACCTATAATGTTTTCTAATGAGGTTATAATGGTTTGGAGATTTTTCCCATTTGGTGTTGGGATACGTTTTACATTCAAGAAAAAATCTGCGAAAGGCCCATTGTAAACAGAAAGTCCAGAAACGCTCATGGCGCCGAATGTGTCACCGTGAAACCCATCCTCAAAAGCAATCAAGGTGTTACGTTTCTCTCCGCGATTAAAATGATACTGCAAAGCCATTTTTATGCCTATTTCGACTGAAGAAGAACCGTTGTCGCTAAAAAAAAGTTTGTTTTGATTTTCAGGTAAAATCTCGATAAGGGCTTCCGATAATTTTATAGCAGGCTCATGCGTAAAACCGCTAAAAACAACTTGATCTAGTTGCTGCATTTGATTGGAAACGCGACTGGTAATGTAATCGTTGCAATGGCCGTACATGCAGGTATACCAAGAAGCAATAGCATCGATATACTCATTGCCATTTTCGTCTGTAAGAATACAATCTTTTGCTTTGGTTATGGCAATGGCATCAGGGTGTAGTTTGTGTTGTGTTAGTGGGTGCCAAAGATGTTTTTTATCTCGTTCTTTTAGGGTCATAATTTGTTTCTGAAGCGTTCTGCATATTCCTTAATCACATTCTTATCAAAATAAGGCTCTTCATCGATTCTTCCTATTACCGAAACTTGTGTCATCTCATTGATAATGCTCTCTGTTGATGGGTGTTCGTTACCGCTAAAAATAACACTAACCTCTAAGCCTTTTGTTTTTAAAGTGTTAATGGTTAAAAGGGTGTGGTTTATGCTGCCCAGATAGTGCCTAGAAACTACAATAACCTTGTAATTCGGTTTAATTAAATCGAAAACGGTGTCTTTATGGTTTAATGGTACAAGGAGTCCTCCGGCGCCTTCAATAACCAAATGATTGTAGGTTTTTGGAGGTTTTATATTGCTAATTTTAATTTCAACACCATCAATATCTGCCGCGCCATGGGGGCTCATAGGTGTTTTTAGGGCATAGGCATTGGGGTGAAATTTGGAAGTTGTGTTAGAAACTAAGCTTCTAACTTTTTTAGTATCGCAATTGTTTAGTTCTCCTGCTTGTACAGGTTTCCAATAGTCGGCCTCGAGAGCTTCGGTAATAATTGCCGAAGCTATGGTTTTTCCAACATCTGTTGAAATTCCAGTGATGAAATATGTATTCATGGTTTTCGTCATGCTGAACTTGTTTCAGCATCGCATTATTTATTTAAAAATCTAAAGTTTTTAGAGTTGGATTAACTTCTTTTACTAATTTCAACTTCCATTTTTTTACGCCAATTTTTTAATTGCTTTTCTCTAGCTATCGCTTGCTCAATATCGGAAAATGTTTCAAAATAAATTAAATCCTTTAAGTTATATTTTTTTGTAAATTTTGAAGCAGTTCCTTCATAATGTTCTTCGAGTCTTTTTGATAAATTTCCCGTAACTCCTATGTAAAAAGTTGTTCTGTATTTATTTGTTAATATGTAGATATGGCTAGATTTCATTTTACCTGTGTGACCCTGAAACAAGTTCAGTGTGACGCTTTCATTTTAAATCAAATTCTGTTTTACAATCTTCGCATCTGTATTTATACTTCGTATAGAACGGTAAAATAAAAACAAGCAGATTAAGAATAAGCGCAAAAATAAAGGCAAAAAAAGATTTAGCATCTTTCACAGTAGAATAAAGTTGTGTTTTTTTACTATTACAATTTGGGCAGCTTATACTTTTTCCGTTATCGTCAACAGAATATCGGTTTATGGATTTTAAAATTTGTTTAGCTTCTTCAGCCTGATCAGACAAAACCTTTAGCTTCACACCCCCAATGGCATTACTCACAAGTGGGTCGGTATCTATGGTTAAATTGTCAGAAAGAAATACCTCAATACCATCGGCTTCTAATCGTCCTTTGATAATTTCTGCTTCGGCAGAATATTGAAATCTAGCTATTGTTTTAAAAGTATGGCCCATTAGTAGATTAATAGTTGTTGGTTAACATCTCTTAAATAAGAATCTGTGTCAAAACCTTACAAAAGTAGCAAGTAGATTTAAGACTTGGGTTATTTCTCTTAAAGAATTATAACTGTGTAAGCAGAAGCGTAAACGTTCCTTATCTTTTGGGACGGTAGGAGAAAGTATAGGTTTAACATTAAAGCCATTATGCTGAAGTTTTTCTGCAATAGATTTTACTTTGGTATTACCAGAAATTACACAACAATGTATTGCTGAATTTGACTCAATAAAAATGTGTTCAAGTTTGTTATTAACTATTTCAGACTTAAAATGCCTAATATTCTTAAGAAGTCTACTTTTACTATCCGATTTTAGCAGTTCATTATAAGCGCAATTAATGGTTGCTAAGCTGTGAGGCGGGAGTCCTGTGGTGTATATAAAGCTACGAGAAAAGTTTATTAAATAACTTTTTAAGGCATGACTTCCTAGAACGGCAGCACCATGACAGCCCATGGCTTTTCCAAAGGTGACTATGCGAGCAAAAATATCGTTTTCTAGTTTTAAATCTTGAATTATGCCAGAGCCATTTTCTCCAAAAAGACCGATGGCATGGGCTTCGTCAACGATTAAACGGGCTTGATACTTTTTACTTATTTGCACCAAAGCAAGCAAATTTGGTGTATCTCCATCCATGGAGAAAACAGATTCTGTAACAACATAAATTTCTGAATCACGAGGACTTCGGTTGCGCTCCATCTGACATCTTTTTTCTAAATCATCCAAATCATTATGATTAAACTTATAAGCTTTAGCATGACTCATTTTAATGCCATCTCTAATGGAAGCATGGATAAATTCATCGTAAAGAATGATGTCTCCACGTTGGGGAACAGATGAAAAGAAACCAATATTCGCATCGTAGCCTGAATTGAAAATTATGGAAGAAGGACTGTTATGAAACTCGCACAGTTGCTGTTCTGCTTGGTTATACAATTTATGATTCCCTGAAAGTAAACGAGAACCTGTTGCACCGTTTTGTTTAATGTTGTTTTCAATTAAAAATTTGTGGGCATTGTCAAAAATGATTTCGTTTTTAGATAAACCTAAATAATCATTTGACGAAAAGTCTACTAAATCATCTTGTGCGCCTAATTTACGTAAGGCATTACTCGCTTTGCGCACTTCTAGTTTTTGATTTAGTTTTTTGGGAAACATGAGATCAAAGATAACTAAGACCTTTCAGGTTATCAAAACCAGAAAGGTCTAATTGTAAATTAAATTTTTAATAAAATTATTGTTTTTCAATAATTTTATATATTTTTGTTATCGTTAAACAATAATTTATATCTAATGAAAACTATTGAAGTTTTGAGAAAACTAATAAACATGTATTATTATTTATTGCTATTTGTGCTTATTGGAATCGTTATTTTCATTTCAATTATGATTCAACAAGGAGAGGTAGCCGATTTAAAAATTATTGAAGACTATGATGTTTCGAATATAAGCACGCTGAAGTTTTTGGCTCTGATATCGGTACCCACTACTATTTATATATTATTTGTTAGAGCGGTTTATTTGCTGAAGGAAACTCTAAAAGACTTATCTGAAGGCAATTATTTTTCCGAACTGATTATTAAAAATTTTAAAATGATTGGTAGGCTTATATTAATTTGCGGGGTTTCTTATGCGGTTTATAAGTTTTTAGCAAGGTTGGTAATGTTAGGAGATATTAGGCTTGGAATAGATTTTTCTTTGATTACGCCTATAGTTGTAGGCTTGTTTTTTATGTTTTTGAGTGAAGTTTTTGCAAAGGCACGCTTAGCCGAACAGGAAAATAATTTAACGATTTAGGCAAAATGAAAAAACTTGCATACTTAACATCCTTAGTTCTATTCTATATTGTTGCAATCGTATTGCTATTCGTTTTCTTGTTTTCAGCGCTCGCTTTTTTAGAATATAAGCTTGAAATAGACATGCCGTTTATAGATATCATCAATGGCAGGGGAAAAGTATATGTGCCTTTTATTGGTTTAAACATTAATGTGCCCTTTAACTACGCTATTATTATCATGTGGGGAGCCATGACATATTATGCGATTTACTTCTATGCTTTCAAGGAATTTTTAAAGGTTTTTGTTAAAAATAAAATTTTTGAGACCAAGTCATTAAAGCGATTACGCTTTTTCTTAAAACTTAATATACTTCCCATAGTATATATTGTGCTATTTACAGCTTCCTTTTTAATACAAGGCATACCCATCCGTTTTGAGGATGATTATTTTATCGTATTGGCCCATTTAGTTATTGCTTTTTTAATGTATCTGTATTTAGACGTTTTGAAAAAAGGAAGTCATATTCAGGAAGAAAACGATCTAACCATTTAATTATGCCAATAATCGTAAATCTAGACATTATGCTTTCCAAACGCAACATGAAAAGCAAAGAGCTTGCCGAAATTATTGGTATTACCACAGCGAATATGTCTATCCTAAAATCTGGTAAAGCCAAAGCGGTTCGGTTTTCTACCTTAGAAGCTATTTGTAAAGCACTGGATTGTCAACCTGCTGATATTTTAGAGTATGTTGAAGATTAAATTGTATTTTTGGAATCAATTTTAAGATAATTTGCCATGAAAATTTCTATTGCTTTTGTATGCTTATTTGTTGTTACTTTTGGCTTTTCTCAAAACAATTATATCGTTAAAACAGAGGATGGCAGGCGTGTACTGTTAAAAGCAGATTACACATGGGAGTATATTGATTTAGAAGTGCCAGTAAAAAAAGAAACAGATACTACGTTGGTGGCAGAGTCTGAATCTAAAAAAATTAATAATTGCAATCTTGCGGAAGACTTCACAGAACCTAAATTGAATAGTAAAATTCAGGCGCAGTTAAAAAAGGGACGAGCAACTATGAAGCATGTTAAGGCTAAGGTTGCTAAAGACCATAACTGTGAGGTTGAAGATGTAATATTATTAACCTACAAAGAGCAAAAGGAAAAAGGGAATTATACATTTTGTGCAAACGGCACTAAAGTGGCTTATAAGCGTATGGGTAATAGCATAATAAAAAAAGGGAAGTTGTTTTAGTTTAGTTAATTGCGAACACATTTTGATATTTGCTTCGTATTAATTTATAGTTTTATTATTGCCGCCTATTAGCCAATAAAGGTGGCGGTTCTCCTGTAAATGGATTCCATCTACTAATACTTTTGGCTTCCATGCCTGCGGCCGTAATTACAGATCTGTCGCCATAACGTTCACGCATTTTATCAATAGCCTGACTTAAGTGAAGATGTTTTTCGTTATCTTCAAAGAGATTGATTTGATGACCGCCTTCAACTAAATGACTAAATTTTACACCAATAAGCCTTACTAACAATCGTCTGTGATATAGTTTTTTAAATAAATCTAATACTACAGGGATAATAGAATGATCCATAGAACTATAGGGTATGCGTTGTTGTTGGGTGTAGGTTTGAAAATCGGAATATCTAATTTTAAAGGTAATACATGCTGTTAATTTGTTGCCTCGTCTTAATTGATAGGCCAGATTTTCAGCCATAGCAATAATAATACCTCTTAGTTTTGAAACGTTAGTTGTATCCTTGTTAAATGTGCGTTCTGTTGAAATAGATTTTCGCTCGTGATATTGAATAACAGGTCTATTGTCTATGCCGTTAGCTTTTTTCCATATGCTTAATCCGTTTTTTCCTAATACTTTGTGCATAAGCTCCATGGGCATATCTTGTACTGTTTTAATACGCTTTACGCCCAAATCGCATAACGATTTATAAGTAACGTTACCCACCATAGGTATTTTTTTTACTGAAAGCGGAGCCAAAAATGGTTTTTCTGTACCTGAATGAATGCGTATTTCATTGTTAGGTTTAGCTTCTCCAGTAGCTATTTTAGATACAGTTTTATTAATAGATAAACCAAAAGAAATAGGCAAGCCTGTTTCTTTTATAATACGTTGTCTTAATTCTGAAGCCAATTTGTGGCACCCAAAAAATTTATCCATGCCTGTTAGGTCTATATAAAATTCATCAATAGATGTTTTTTCATATAACGGTACGGTTTCTTTAATAACATCGGTAACGTTTTTTGAAAACTTGGTATAGATACCTGAGTTTCCTCTAAGTATAATGGCTTCAGGACACAGGGCCTTTGCCATGCGCATAGGCATGGCAGAATGTATTCCAAATTGTCTGGCTTCGTAGCTGCAAGAGGCTACAACACCTCTGTCGGAAGTGCCTCCAATAAGCACGGGTTTACCATTAAGACGACTATCTAATAAGCGCTCGCAAGACACAAAAAAAGTATCTAAATCCATATGTACTATTGAACGGTGGTGGTTCATGTTAATAGGTTATTAATGCTTGTTTCAAAATTTTTTGGTGCCATAGGAGGCAACTGAGCGGCTTTATGGTCTGCAAAGCTTTTTTTATTTTGAAATGTGGTATTCAAAGAATTTACAGCATAGCGTGGATCTTCAATAATAGCAGCACGCTCCATAGAAGATACTTCAATATTAACACAATCAAACTCAATTAACACTTTTCCAGTAATGGTATAAATTCCCTTTCCTCTAAAGGGATATTTTGCGGCTATTGGAGGAAAGTGAACGGTGTCAATAAAATCACCATCGTAATCTAAAAATGTACCAAAATGCATAATCTTTCCATTAGAGGTTTTTGTGTTTTTGGTCGTTATCAAATACCCTTCAATAGTAATGGTTTTGTTTTCAAAATGTGTTAAGGCCTTTGCTCTTAATGGATTTGAAGTAGGGGTTTCTAGTAAATAAAATGGGTTGCATAACGGAAAACCTAATAACTCTATTTCATCAAAAGCATGCTCTAAAGCTGTACTGGTTAAACGAGGTGTTTTATAGCTTATTTTTTCTGATTGGAATAGGGGAATTACCTGTTCCTCAATTTGTGTTTTTCTAATTTTTAAATGCGCTTCCCAAAGCAATTCACGTTTATTAACCCCTGTAAATCGAAAAGCATTAATTTTTATAAGAATTGAAATTTGTTCTACAGATATGGGTACTCGTTCTATAAAATTATCTAAGCTTTTAAATAAACCATTTTGGTTACGTTCTATGAGCAGGTTTTCAATGGTTTTAGCTTCGAGAGCATGTAAAAGTATAAAGCCTAAGTAAATAGTTTTATTTTTTATAATGGCTTGCTTAAAGCTTGTGTTTACGCAGGGGGTTTCTATAATACCTCCATGCATTCTGGCTTCATGAACGTACAATTCAGTTCTGTAAAATCCGCCAAAATTGTTAATGGTGGCTACCATATATTCTAAAGGATAGTAAGCCTTTAAAAATAGGCTTTGGTAACTTTCTACGGCATAAGAGGCTGAATGCCCTTTAGCGAATGCATATCCTGCGAAACTTTCGGTTTGTCGCCATACTTCGGCAGTAAGTGCATCTGGTTTTCCACTTTTCTTGCAATTACTAAAGAACTGTTCCTTAACCGCTAAAAACTCATCTCTGGAACGAAATTTTCCAGACATGCCTCGACGTAATTTATCGGCTTGACCTAAATCTAACCCTCCAAAAATATGAGCAACTTTAATAACATCTTCTTGGTATACCATAACCCCATAGGTTTCGGGCATAATATCGAGTAAAACGGGGTGTGCTTTTTTAATACGTTCGGGGTAACGATGTCTTAAAATATATTCCCGCATCATGCCTGATTTAGCAACGCCAGGTCGAATAATAGAACTAGCAGCAACCAAACCTAAATAATCATCAACCTGTAGCTTTTTAAGAAGCATGCGCATGGCAGGAGATTCTACGTAAAAACATCCAATAGCCTTTGCGTTTCTCAGTAGGTGTTTTATTTTTTCATCTTGTTTAAATCGTTCAATATCATGAATGTCAACAGCCGGATTTTTGGGGTGGTTATATGCTATAATGTCTACAGCATCTTTTATTTTTCCTAGCCCACGTTGGCTGAGAATATCAAATTTATAAAGACCTATGTCCTCGGCAACTACCATATCAAAATGCGTTGTGGCATACCCTTTAGGAGGTAAAAACGTAGCTGTATAATAATGAATGGGTTTTTCTGAAATAATAATACCGCTAGCATGAATGCCCAAATAGTTTGGAAACCCTTGAATGTATTTACTATATGTTAATACAAGACGGGATAGTTTGTCTAAATTATTGACGTTGTAGCGTCCTCTGGTAAGTATGTCCATTTCAGCTTTTGGTAGCCCAAATACTTTACCCAATTCTCTAACAGAAGCTTTAAATTTAAAGGTATTGTATACTGTTAAGAGAGCAGTATGTTTAAACGTTTTAAAAATAAAATTAGTGATATCGTCTCTGTCTGTCCATGAGAAATCGATATCAAAATCAGGTGGGTTTTTGCGGTATAGATTAATAAAACGTTCAAAATACAAGTCTAATTCTACAGGGTCTACATCTGTTATTCTTAGCAAATAGGCTATAATACTGTTAGCGCCACTACCGCGACCAACATAATAATACCCTTTGCTTCGGGCATATTCTAAAATATGATGGTTAATTAAAAAATATGAGACAAAATTTTGACCCTTAATGATGTTAAGCTCTTTGTTTATGCGCTTGTAAATAGCTTCAGAAGGATTTTTATACCGATAAGAAAGACCTTGGTAAGCTAGTTTTTTTAATAGTTGGTAATCCGAATTTTCATTTTGAGTAAATGATTTTTGGTTGTTAGGTGTTTCTTGTGAAAAGTCGAACTCAATATGGCAATTATTTAAAATAGCTGCCGTGTTTTTTATGAGATAGGGGTATTCTTTATAGAGTTCGCACAGCTTATCATGTGGTAACATGGTATCTGTAGGCAATCCTTCTTCGGTTTTTGGAAGTTTACTTAGTAATGTATTGTTGTCTATAGCGCGTAATAAGCGATGGGTATTAAAGTCTTTTTTACTATTAAAAGAAACTGTTTGGAGTATGACTAATTTGTTTTTTGAGTTGTTCCATTTCGAAAACTTAAGGCGATTAAGGTCGCCTGTTTTGATGCCTAAAAATTCATTATCTCTCAGGTTAATTTCTTTATAATGTTGATAAGGGTAAATAGTATAGGTGTTTTTTAGAATAGGGGCTTTGGTAGGGATTTCTAGATTGCTGCTATGTAAAAATTTGGATAAATAAGTGTTAATCTCTTGAAATCCCTTATTATTTTTTGCTAGCATAATAAATTGCTGATGTGCACCATTTCTAAAGTCAACACCAAGTACAGGTTTTACATTATACGTTTTAGATAATCTTACAAAGTCTAAACAGGCCGATGTATTATTAATATCTGTTAATGCTAGTGTTTTTATATTGTTCTTTAAGGCAATACTAAGTAATTGCTCTGGTTTAATAGTGCCATAGCGCAAGCTATAATATGTGTGACAATTTAAATACATAATAGGAGATGTAAAATTAACTACTATTTGTAGTTTTTGTTGCTTATATTTGTAGCAAGTTGTGTTAAAATTTATTTTAAAGATGAAGGTTGTTCAGTCTAACATTAAACATTTACGTGGCCTTAAAGGGTTTTCTCAGGAGCGATTTGCAGATGAATTAGGGTGGTCGCGTTCCATGGTAGGCTCTTATGAAGAGGGGCGTTCAGAACCGCCAATTGATCGCTTAATAGAGCTGTCTAATTACTTTGATATACCCATAGATATTTTAGTTAAAAATGATTTACGAGGGGCTAATGATACGTCATTCATTGAAGTAGGAAACAAGCGTATACTATTTCCTATAACTGTTAATGATACCGATGAAGATTTAATTGAAATTGTTCCAGCAAAAGCATCGGCAGGATATCTTCAGGGGTATTCCGATCCTGAGTATATTGAGCAATTACAAAAAATTAAATTGCCTTTTCTGCCTACAGGAACACACCGTGCATTTCCTATAAGTGGAGATTCTATGTTGCCAGTTAAAAGTGGAGCATTTATTGTGGCTCGATTTATTGATAATATAGATGATGTTAAAAATGGTAAAACGTATATTGTGCTTACTAAACAGGATGGCTTAGTGTATAAGCGAGTTTATAATAAAGTAAAAGAAAAACATTATTTAGAATTACATTCAGATAATAAAGCCTATACACCTTATAATGTAAAGATTGAAGATGTTATAGAGTTATGGGAGTTTACCTGTTGTATTAATACACAAGAATATAGTAAAGACGAACTGAAATTAAGTAGTATTATGAGTATGCTCCAAGAACTTAATGTAGAGCTTAAATCTATTAAAGATTTAGAAAAGGGATTGTATTGACTATAGAGATAAGATTCCGTAATAAAATATGATGTATTAATTTTAAACTAAAGGCCTTTTTATATGATATCACTTAAATCTAACCCCTTAACTTTTTTTAACCCAGAACCCACTAATGATACGCTAGGAGCTGCTTTTTTTGATACAGGTATTTCATGCGGATTTCCAGCGCCTACAGAAGATTTTGGTGAGCAGCAACACCTCTCTTTAGATACCGAGCTTGTTAAAAATAGAGAAACCACATTTTACGCCCGTGTAAGTGGACAATCGATGATAGGAGCAGGTTTAGATGATAATGACTTGTTAGTGATTGATAGGAGTATAGAGCCTGCTAATAATAAAATAGCAGTATGCTTTTTAGATGGGGAGTTTACAGTAAAACGACTAAGAGTTGATGTTGATGGTATTTGGTTAAAACCCGAAAACCCTAATTACCCGATTATACATGTTACCGAAGAAAACGATTTTGTTATTTGGGGTATTGTAACTAATGTGATAAAAAAAGTTTAGAGAAAATTAAGGTATAAAAAAACGCGAAATCTATGATTTCGCGTTTTTTTATTTATTTGAGAAATAAAAATTAATCAGCTAATATAATAGCTTTATTATCTTTCATTTCTAAAGTGCCTGAGTTTATTGTAACTGTTAAAACTTTATCATCGTCAGCATGAGGAACTACTTGACTATGTAGTGAATCAAAAGCCAAATGACTTTGAGTATGCGTATGAATTTTAATGACACCGTCTTTTAGTAATGAAACAATAGGCGCGTGATTATTTAACATTTGAAATTCACCATTTACACCTGGTACTGTTACAGAGTCAACTTCTGAACTAAATAAGGTTGCTTCTGGTGATACAATTTCTAAATACATAGTAAAAATTTATTTTACTACCCTGAATTTACTTCTGGGTCTTATAACTATTAATATAAATAATTTTAAAAGATACTGAAACAAGTTCAGTATTAGCTTTGGCTACGCCTCTGCTAACATTTTCTCTCCAGCTTCTATAGCTTCTTCAATAGTTCCTTTAAGGTTAAAGGCTGCTTCTGGTAGGTGATCTAATTCACCATCCATAATCATGTTAAAACCTTTAATAGTTTCTTTAATATCAACTAATACACCAGGAATACCTGTAAACTGCTCAGCTACGTGGAAAGGTTGCGATAAGAAACGTTGAACACGTCTTGCTCTACCTACAGCCATTTTATCTTCTTCAGATAACTCTTCCATACCAAGAATGGCAATAATATCTTGTAACTCTTTGTAACGTTGTAATAACTCTTTTACACGTTGCGCACAAGCGTAGTGATCGTTACCCAAAATTTCTTTTGTTAAAATTCTTGAAGTAGAATCTAATGGATCTACCGCAGGATAAATACCAAGCTCAGCAATTTTACGAGATAGTACGGTTGTTGCGTCTAAGTGAGCAAAGGTAGTAGCAGGAGCAGGGTCAGTTAAATCATCTGCAGGTACATAAACCGCTTGTACAGATGTAATAGATCCTTTTTTAGTAGAAGTAATACGCTCTTGCATAGCACCCATTTCTGTTGCTAATGTTGGTTGGTAACCTACCGCAGAAGGCATACGTCCTAATAGTGCCGATACCTCTGAACCAGCTTGTGTAAAACGGAAGATATTATCAACGAAGAACAATACATCTTTTCCTTGCCCGTCTCCAGCACCATCACGGAAATATTCAGCAATAGTTAAACCAGATAAAGCCACACGAGCACGTGCTCCAGGAGGCTCATTCATTTGTCCGAATACAAACGTCGCTTTTGATTCTTTCATTTTAGATTTATCAACTTTAGATAAATCCCATCCACCTTCTTCCATAGAATGCATGAAATCATCACCGTAACGAATAATTCCAGATTCTAACATCTCTCTTAAAAGGTCATTTCCTTCACGCGTTCTTTCACCTACACCAGCAAATACCGATAAACCACCGTGACCTTTGGCTATATTGTTAATCAACTCCTGAATCAATACTGTTTTACCTACACCAGCACCACCAAATAAACCAATTTTACCACCTTTTGCATATGGCTCAATAAGGTCAATTACTTTAATACCAGTAAATAAAACTTCAGTAGAAGTTGATAAATCTTCAAATTTAGGAGCTTGACGGTGAATTGGTAACCCAGCTTCTCCAGCTTTAGGCAAGTCTCCAAGACCATCAATAGCATCTCCAATCACATTAAACAAACGTCCGTAAACATCGTCACCAATAGGCATTTGAATAGGAGCTCCTGTTGCATTAACTTCTGTCCCTCTACTTAAACCATCAGAGGAATCCATTGCAATAGTTCTAACAGTATCTTCTCCAATATGAGACTGTACTTCTAATACTAATGTTGAACCATCAGGTCTTTTAATTTCTAACGAATCGTAAATTTTTGGAAGTTCTGAACCTGCAGCGAATTCAACATCGATAACTGGTCCTACGATTTGTGCAACTTTTCCTGTAACTTTAGACATTACTTATGTGTTTAATATTATGCGACTTAATTGCGTGAAAACTCTTTTTGTTTTCGCGCTGCAAAGATATATTTTTTAATTTAAAATGAAAGTTCTTTTTTATAGCTTTTTTGGAATAAAAAAAGACCTTTAAATTAAAGGTCTTTTTGTTTCATTTTTTCAACAAATTATTGCGGAGGCAATAAAGGAGAGTAATTAGTTGGATATGTGCCAATATCCACTAAGTTCCCAGATGCCTCAAAATTTGAACCATAGGTTTCATCAATAGCTTTCATAAATTCGTTTGCAATTACGGCATACCCTCTAGATGTTAAATGAATTCCATCTAAAGAAAAAGCTCCCCCAGTAATTAACCCTGATGTTAATGTGAAGTTATTATATGTAAGGCCTGTAGTGGCCAATTCTGTAAGTAAGGAATTTATATCAACAAAAGCTAAGCCTGCTTGAGCAGCAGCCATTTTAATTGTGTTATTATAGCTATCGGTAGCATCGTTTATTTCTTTTTGTTCGCTGGGCAATAAAACCCATTTATCAATCAATGGAAGCGTAATACCTTCTACCGAAAACTGATCGGCAACTTCTTTCGATAAGCCAAGTCCTTGCAGGGCATTAGATGAGGATTCATTTACTGTTCCGATTATTGAACCACTTGTTAAAACTAACAGATCATTTTCATTTGTTTGTCTTACAGTTCCGTATGCATTTCCAAAAAGGCCTGCCACAAGCGGAACTGCTTCAACGGGCAAGCCAAATGATTGTACTAATAAAGCAAATTCTGGACTATTACTAAGAATAGTTGTTATTTGCGCAGATAGGTCTTGTAGAGTTTCGTCATATATTAAAAGAGGGTTGGGACCTTCAGTTGTTAGTAAATCTAATCTATCAGGTTCACCATAAGCCGTAAATATATCTTTTAAAATACCATATAGCTGTGCGTTTAATGCTGGTATTTGATCGGCAAGATCGGCTTGACATTCATCTGTTGGGTCTAAAGCATTCCAATCTATTGTAGTGAAGTGTGGAATATCTGTCACATAGGGAATATTAGCAACAATACCTTTCGCTCCACCAGATGTTAAAGTAGCAATTAAGGCTCCGTAAGTTTGATTGAAACCAACGCCTGGAGGGCCATCAACAGGAGTGATTGGGTTGGAGCCATCGCCACCAGAAGTTGCATAACCTAAAACGTCATTACTACCTATCCATAGTGAAAAGAAAGAAGGAGCTTGTGCCATAGATAGTTCTAAAACACTTGCGTCTGGGGTCGATCCTGTCATTCTAATAAAATAAGGGTTAGCACGGCCTAATTCTAAATTTGCCAAATTACCATATCCTGGTGCTAATAAATGAAAGCTTTTAGCCAAAGGAACTCCCATATTATTAAATGGCCCTGTTGGGTTATTTAATAATATATCTGTAGTGACGGTTACTGGACCTATGATATCATCTAATCTTTTTGGTGTTGGGTCTTCACTACATTCATCTTCACCTATTGCAAATCTTGGTTCTGCTATTCGGGTTCCATTAAGAGCTAAGCCCCCATTGTTATCATTTACAAGAGGCTGATTGAAATCTCCGCCTCCAACTAATGCAAATTTTTCGGATAGTATTTTGGGGTAAGATTTTTTTTGAGCAGCAAGAAAAACGGTGCCATCTGAAAGGCCAGCCGTTAACGAGTTTCCTAAAGAAATATATGTAGAAAAATCGACACCACCAGCGTCTAAAGCGGGTAATTGAATGTCTTCTTTAATAGGCACATTATTGTCTCTCAACACATCTTCGGGAGAATTACAGGATGTAAAACCTACAATAAGTATTAAAATGATGATATATCTAGTATTCATGATGTTCTTTTTCATTTTATAAGTTATTAATTGTCCATGATACATAAAACATAGAACCAATATTACCTGTTCCAAAGGCCGTAAAATATTCTTCTCCTAACAGGTTGGTTGCACCAGCTTTGAAAGATGATTTAAAGCTCGGAACTCTTAAGTTTATTTGAGCGTCTAGCACATGGTATTCTGGAACTAAACCATTACCGAAAGTGGCTTCCCAAAAATAATTATCACTGTATCTATAGGCAATATTAAAGCCAAAGTTTTTAAACAATTCGGTATTGCCAAATGTGGCTTTAAATTTATGCTCAGGAGTATTAAAATTCGTGGTAAAATCAGGAAATTTTTGACGGTCAAAGTCTAATTTTGCATAGGTGTAACTACCTCCTAAATCGTAATTTCCAAAAATTTTAGTGGATAACCCAATTGACGCACCATACGAATTAACATCGGCAGGGGAGTTTGTGTAGGTACTCCAGGCTTGAAAATCATCATTTGCAATGGCTGCAACCGATAGACTGCCATCACCAACAGTACCGTAAAAAGGAGATACCACCACCTCTTGAGAAATAAAGTCTTTATAACTATTGTAATATGCACTAAAGTCTACGATTAACCCGTCAAGTTTTCCTCGATATCCAACTTCTGCTGAAGTAACTTGCTCTGGTTTTATAAGCTCTGGATTAGCAATTTCAAGTACCGAGGGGTCTCCAGTTTCTGAAAGGGCTTCAACAGAACTTCTAGTATAAGAGTTCTCATAGGCAACACGACCAGTTTGAGTAACCGTTGCAGGCTGGCCAATGGCCTGTCCTTCGTTGCTTATGTCAAAAGTTCTAACATATCGATCTAAGTTTTCTGGAGCAGAACCCACTAATATAGCTCTACCAGCATCGAGGCCTATAAATAAATCTTGAGTCGTTGGGTTTCTAAACCCTGTTTGTACAGATGCTCTAATGTTATGATTTTGATTTACAGTTAAACCAGCAGATAATCTTGGAGAAAAGAAACCATCAAAGAATTCTGATTTGTCATATCTAACAGATCCTGTTAGTTTTAAATCTAAGTTTTCGTTTAATTCAAGACTTTTTTGAATTTGAGTATATAAACCATATTCAGAATAATCAATGGGGCCATCAAGATCTGTGTAAATAGTACCTGAAGAATTTAAGCTATACCTTCTAAAAGAACCTCCTACTTGAATTTCTGCAAAATCAATTAAATGACCAAAGTTATAATTGGCATCGGAGTGGTAATACTTAGAAGCATCTTGGAATTTAGAGCCAGTGCTTAAGTCGGGGTCATTAATACTTCTGTTAAAAGCGGCATTATACTCTGGAGTTCCTGGTTCATAACGTCCAGTTTCTGCTTGAGCTCGTGCTGCTGCATGAGCTTCCTCTTCCGTAGCACCTCCCAAGGTAGCTCCCGCATAAGTCTCGATATACTCACGAAACCAATCTTCATCACTTTTCCAAGCTCTATTTATGTTAATACCTGTAAATACCATATCATAAGAATCTCCTGCTTTATCGGCAACAACATAACCTCGTAAAAAGAAGTTGTTATTTCTGAATTCTAATTTATGTTGTTGTTGAAAGAAGTTGGCAATGTTATATCGATTGGTACCTTGATATATGGTGGAACCCGTTCCTACTTTACCAACATAGGCAATTTCAAAATCATCTTCGAAAGGGCGATAATATAATCCCCAATCGGCTTTAATACTTTCTGCATTGTAATTTGTTAAATGTTTTTCATTATAACCTGTTCTGCTTACATCTACATCTGGAATAATGCCTTTAACAGCATCGGGAGCTTCGGTTCTTATATTTGCAGAGACTTCATCTCCGTATACGTTAATACCGTCGTAGTCTAGATCAGCTCTAGTTCTCGAAGGATCAATTTTATCTACTTCGCTCACGGCAGCCCAATCAGTTCCTTTTAAATAACCAAAATTTACTTTAGCAGCAAATTTGTTACTGAACTTATACGCAGCTCTTAAACTTAAGTCTGTATAGTCATTATCTCCAGCTGCTTCTTGAGACGTTATCCCTTTTTTTATGGAAACACTAATCCCTGGGTAATCAAAAGGGTTTTTACTCCTCATAAACAATATTCCATTAAAGGCATTCGCTCCGTAGAGTGCAGAGGAGGCTCCTGGGAGTAATTCAACACTTAAAACATCTGTTTCTGTCATACCAACTAAATTTCCAATAGGGAAATTTAGAGCAGGTGTAGAATTATCCATGCCGTCTACAAGTTGCATAAACCTGTTATTGGCAAAGGTGGCAAAACCTCTCGTGTTTACCGATTTGAAAGTTAAACTGTTGGTGTTTACATCAACACCCTTTAGGTTTTCTAGACCATCATAAAAATCGGCTGAGGCTGTATTTTTTATTTCTTTCAATCCCAGCCGCTCAATAGTTACGGGCGACTCAAAAACACGCTCAGGAGTTCTTGATGCAGAAATAACTACCTCATCTAAGGCGGTTCCTTCTTGTAAAATAAATTTCACAGATTGGTTATTTGTGGTAATTTCTTGCGTGACAGTTTCAAACCCTATACTACTGGCCTGAACCGAAAACGGTGGGTTCTGACTATAGGTTAGAGTAAAGTTTCCATCAAAATCTGTTACAGTTCCAGTAGATGTTCCAAGAACAATGATGTTAGCTCCAGGAATGGGTTGTTCGTTATCATCAACAACCGAACCAGTTATTGTTGTTTGAGCGTAACAAACACTACTAATAAACAACAAGATAATAGGGAAAAATGTTCTCATTTAATAAGTATAGTTTAAGTTTAACAAAAGGCCAAAGTAAATATAAGCCAAATTGCACATTGCTAAAAATATAAAAAATTATGCACGCATAGTATAATTCAGTAAAAAAAGTCTAGTTATTTTATTTAATTGATAAAAAAAATGGGGTAGATGCGAAAAGCCATGTTCTTGAAACATGGCTTTTACTAAATGTTTAATGTGATTTTATTCTATTATTCTACAGTAACCGATTTTGCAAGGTTTCTTGGTTGGTCAACATTTTTGTCCAACATAACAGCAATATGGTAGGATAGTAGTTGCAATGGTATAGTAGTAAGCAACGGAGATAATGACTCTAAAGTTTCTGGAACTTCAATAACGTGATCGGCCAGCTCTCTTACTTGAGTGTCCCCCTCAGTTACAATACCAATAATTTTTCCTTTTCTAGATTTTATTTCTTGGATATTACTTACTACTTTTTCATAATGTCCTTTTCTGGTTGCAATGACTACAATTGGCATGTTTTCATCAATCAATGCTATAGGACCGTGTTTCATTTCGGCAGCAGGATAGCCTTCGGCATGTATATATGAAATCTCTTTTAATTTAAGGGCACCTTCCAAAGCAACTGGGAAGTTATAACCTCTTCCTAAATACAGGAAGTTGTTAACATCTTTATAAACGTCGGAGATCACTTGGATTAACCCGTCAGACTCTAAGGCTTTTTCAACTTTTTGAGGAATCATTTCTAATTCTAGAAGGTGAGTTCTAAAATCGGAACTACTTATCGTGCCTTTAGCTCTAGCTAATCGTAATGCCATTAAAGTTAATACGGTAATTTGAGTGGTAAAGGCTTTGGTTGAAGCAACCCCTATTTCAGGACCTGCGTGGGTATAAGCTCCTGCATCAGATTCTCTTGCAATCGATGATCCAACAACATTACAAACACCAAAAACAAAAGCGCCTTTCGATTTTGCTAATTTTATTGCTGCTAAAGTGTCTGCCGTTTCTCCTGACTGTGAAATTGCAATAAGAACGTCATCTTCTGTAATAACAGGGTTTCGGTATCGAAACTCCGACGCATATTCAACTTCCACAGGAACTCTTGCTAAGTCTTCAAAAATATATTCGGCAACTAAACCAGCATGCCATGAAGTTCCGCAGGCAACAATAATGATTCGTTTAGCATTAAGGAATTTTTTCATATTATCCTCTACCCCAGCCATTTTAATAATAGCTTCGTTTCTTAGCAGTCTTCCTCTATACGTGTCTGTGATAGCTTTAGGTTGCTCATGAATTTCTTTAAGCATGAAATGATCATAGCCACCTTTTTCAATTTGTTCTAGGTTTATTTGGAGCTCCTGGACATAGGTGTCGACTAAGGAGTCGTCTTTAATTTTTCTAATTTTAATTCCTTTATGAAATCGTATTACGGCCATTTCTTCATCTTCCAAATACACGGCATTTTTTGTGTATTCTAAAAAAGGAGAAGCATCACTCGCAATAAAAAACTCATCTTCATTATCTCCAATTCCTATAGCTAAAGGACTACCCAAGCGAGCTACAACGACTTCTTCGGGTTTGTTTTTATCAAATACGGCAATAGCATAAGCTCCAATAACTTGATTTAAAGCTATTTGAACAGCTTTTCCAAGTTTTACATTTTCTTGATTTTTTACATCTTCAATTAAATTCACTAAAACCTCTGTATCGGTATCAGATTGAAACGTATAGCCTCTAGTAATTAATTCTTGTTTTAGAGATTCATAATTTTCAATAATTCCATTATGAATGATTACTAAATCTCCAGAATTTGATACATGAGGGTGTGAATTTATGTCATTAGGTACCCCATGTGTGGCCCATCTTGTATGACCTATGCCAACATTTCCATTTTTCGAAATTTCTTTTGAAGCTTTAGTTTCTAAATCGGCAACTTTTCCTTTAGTTTTTGAAACTTTAAGGTCTGTGCCATCAAATAGGGCTATACCTGCGCTGTCATACCCTCTATATTCCAACCGTTTTAAGCCTTCTACAACAATGTTATAAGCTTCTCTTGGGCCAATATATCCTACAATTCCACACATAGTTTTATTTTTTTGATTAGGGGTTTATAGTTCAGTGCAAAGATGTGAAATAAATACACATCAGAATTAATTATTATGTGAAAGCAATGATTTATACGATAAAAGTCATGCTTTTGGTTTCTTGTTAAATTCTAGTATACAATACTTAAAATCATATAATTATACTTATTTAGATTCCGTGAAAAATATTTTTAACGCTAGCTTTTTGTCTTTGTCAACATTATCGTTACTTCCATAAACAACAGAGCCTCTTGGCGAAAGAATCGTTGCAGAGGGTACTTGGGTTACCTCATCTTCACTATTCAGTATTTCTGAATTATCTATATAATTTACATTAGTAGACATCACTAAACCGATTTTGGTATTTGTCGAATCTCTAATTAAAATATTGTTCAGGTGTTCGGTTATACGTATTTTGAATTTACCATTTTCTGGATTCCTCGGAACTAAACTAATTACTTTTGAATTAAAAGGGTCTTGAGAATTCTCTGTTTGATCTATTGAATAGTCAATAGTAGGACGGTTATTTTCTAAATCATAAGCATAAATCCTATCAAATAAATGATAATTCTCATCTCCTCCGTTATCAATATTTTCATCTTCAAAAACAACTAAATGTGCTTCATTAATAAGTCGTTTTAATAAGAATCTATTTGTAAGTGGGTCCTGTATATAGTTTCCATTGTTGTCAATTTGTCTAAAGGTGTCTATAAAGCATTTCAAAGCGTCTTCTTCGGCTACGCCATCTCCATCACAATCAATCATCCCCTTAAACAGATCTACTACCGCCATAGATCCTTGCATGCCTTTTAGATATAATATTGCATCTCCAGCGTCTTTATCGCCATTAACTAATGCTACCTTATAATTGTTTATAAAGGTGTTAAATCTATTTCCCGAAAAGTTTAATGTATAAGATGATTGAGACCGCGACGCATCCTCGCCTTGGGTGTAATATAAAGTAATGTTTGCTGCAGAATTTAAAAGATTAAACAGAATCATGTTTCCTTCTTGAGAAGGATTTGATTCTACTTTAAAATACAAGCCTCTAAAATAGTTTCTAAAGTTATTAGCATTACTTAAAACAGGATCCCCTTCCATATCGATAATGGTTTTAGTCCAAAAATCTTTATCTAACTCGTACCTAAAGGCGGGGTCGGATCTTGTAGTAACCTTGTTATCACCTGTTCCAATACTTGTTTTTACGGAGGTGCTATCAGGAATAAAGGCGTCAATGTTTAAAATGGGCATGTCTATATTTACAATATGTTCGTCAAAATTAATAACAGAGCTCCCGTTCAATGCCGAATTTACGGCGCTATTTCCGTTAGAATAATAATTTTGGGTAAGATCGTCAGGATTGCTAGGGTCAAAATCTCTTAAAAAGTAGCCATTTTCATAAATGGTTAGCTTAATACTTGATTTAGAGTTCCCGTATAAAGAATCTAATCTATAAATTGGGAAACCATCAGTATCAGTGCTAATAGCTGTACTAAAATATGGGATGCTCATAATAACACTATCCATAACCGGGTTAACCCCAAAACTTGGACTAAATGAAGTCGGTGTAATTTGAGTAACAATACTGGCTTTGGTCTCACCATACGCTGGATCATTGTATATACCAAGAAGAATTGAGCGTAAATTATTAACTTGCAAAGAATCTAGCTTTTTGTTGTAGGCTGTAACAGGCCAAACAGAGTCTCTTGTAGCAAAGTTGAAATTTTCAGGTCCTAAAACATCACTATCTATAGCATTAAACTCTTTGTCGCAACCAAAGAAAGCTGAAAAGATTAAAATAAGAGCAACAGAGAATTTTAGGGCATTTATTGTCTTTTTCATATATCAATTTTAAGATGAGGGGGTATTTAGCTTAAAACGCTATTATTGAAAAATGTTGTATAAGCTTCTCCAAATTCATCTTTGCTTTTGTATTCCAGGATTGGCTTGTTCGAGGATTGTAGGTGAGCGTCAAGATCTTCAGGAATATTTTCAGATCCAACAATTAAAGCATCAGAATAATCAATGGCAATTTTCATTAAATTCGTGTACGAGGGTTCTTCTAAAGGTTTTATTACCTCGTCGTCTATATTATCAAATTTAATTTTATTAACCATATCCTTGTTTAACGTGTCGCTAAAACTCTGGTTATAGACAGATGTAACAATTTTACTTTCATTAAATAATGGCTCATCCTTATAGTATTCTCTCAAATATAGGGGTAGCAAGGACGCTAACCAACCATGAACATGTATAATGTCTGGAGCCCAATTTAATTTCTTTACAGTTTCTATAACGCCCTTTGCAAAGAAAATAGCGCGTTCATCATTATCTGAAAATAGTTTCCCATCTTCGTCCGTTAGGGTAGCCTTTCTTTTAAAATACTCATCATTATCAATAAAGTACACCTGAATACGTTCTTTAGGAATTGAAGCTACCTTTATAATTAAAGGCATATCTAAGTCGTTAATAACTAAATTAATTCCAGATAGTCTAATAACTTCGTGCAGCTGGTGTCTTCTCTCATTAATATTGCCATACCTAGGCATAAATATTCTAATTTGTCCACCTTGTTGATTTACCATTCTTGGAGCTTCAAACGACATGGAAGAAATTTCAGTTTCAGGTAAATAGGGCACGACTTCAGATGATACGTACAATATCCTCTTATCTTTCATATACTAGTTTTATTTGACTTAAAAATATCTTTATACGGCTTAATTATTCAACTCTTTCTTTAAAAAGAAATTGTATAAAGCTTGATTATAAAGGTTCTGCTTTTGATTATTGAAAATAAAAAACACGCAAAAATACAAAAATTTATGCTAATTGCGGGTAAAATCTTAAGTTTGCACGCGTTAATTTTATATTAAATTGTGAAAATTTACTCTGAAAAACAACAAATAACTTCCTGTGTTGAAGCTCTAAGGGCTGATAAACAAATTATCGGGTTGGTCCCAACTATGGGAGCATTACACGATGGGCATTTGCAGCTGGTAAAAAAAGCGTTGGAGGAGAACGATAAAGTGGTCGTAAGTATTTTTGTAAACCCTACGCAATTTAATAATGATGATGATCTGGAGAAGTATCCCAGGACTTTAAATGAAGATATTCTTCTGCTTAAAACTGTTGATAAAGATTCTATAATTGTATATGCGCCTTCGATAGATGATATGTATAACGGTAATACGGTGTCGCAAAAGTTTGACTTTGATGGTTTGGAGAATGAAATGGAAGGGGCTTTTAGGCCGGGACATTTTGATGGTGTAGGCACTATAGTAAAGCGTTTTTTTGAAATAGTAAAACCGCATAAGGCCTATTTTGGTGAAAAAGATTTTCAGCAACTTACAATCATTAAAAAACTAGCTGAAAAGTATAATATTCCTGTAAATATTGTGGGGTGTAAGATTCATCGCGAACCAAACGGTTTAGCAATGAGTTCAAGAAATACAAGGTTGAAGCCTAGGTACAAAGACGCGGCTCCATTTATATATAAGACATTACAGGCTGCCAAAGAAAAATTTGGCACAGAAAGTGCTGGAAGTATAACGAGATGGGTTGAAAGTCAGTTCGTTAATCAGGAGCTGTTGGAATTAGAATATTTTATTATTGCCGATACTAAAACTTTAAAAACAGTTCAAAGAAAATCTAAAAAAAAGACATATAGAGCTTTTATTGCCGTATATGCAGATGATATAAGACTCATAGATAATATCGCATTAAATTAATTATCTTTGCCGCATGCAAATTCAAGTAGTAAAATCTAAAATACATAGAGTTAAATGCACAGGTGCAGAACTCAATTATATTGGTAGTATAACCATTGACGAAGACTTAATGGACGCTGCAAATATTATCCAAGGGGAGAAAGTCCAAATTGTTAATAATGATAACGGAGAACGTCTTGAAACTTATTGTATCCCTGGCCCACGTAATACAGGTGAAATTACATTAAATGGTGCTGCTGCTAGGAAAGTGTCTGTAGGAGATACACTTATATTAATTACCTATGCTTTTATGGATATCGAAAAAGCAAAAGGGTTTAAGCCCTCTTTGGTATTCCCAAATGAAACAACCAATTTATTAAAATAGGCTTTTGAGTAAAAAGTTTAAAAAGATTATGAAAATTACACTCCCACTAGTTTTGGGAGTTTTTTTGGTTTGGTACGCTTTGTCGAAAGTATCTTTATCGGAATTATTGGAATATGCTCAAAAGGCGAATCATGGCTGGATTTTGTTAGGTATGTTCTTGGGGCTATTAAGTCATTTATCTCGAGCTTACCGTTGGCGATTTCAATTAGAACCCATGGGGTATGATATTCGTTTAGGTAATAGTATTATGGCTGTTTTTTCAGCGTATTTAATAAACTATACAATTCCAAGAGCAGGTGAGGTTGCGAGAGCCTCGATACTTACTAATTATGAGGAAGTCCCCTTTGAAAAAGGTTTTGGGACTATTGTTGCAGAACGTATTGCAGATATGATCGTAATGCTGGGTATTATCGCGGTAACTTTGTTTTTGCAGTTTGATTTTATTTATGCTTTTTTAGTCGAAAGGTTTAATCCGATTAAAATTTTTGTTGGTATTGCTATAGTATTGTTTTCGTTTGTAGTCTTTACAAGGTTTGTGAAAAAGAGCGAGACCACTTTTGCAAAAAAAATTAAAGTTTTTGTTAATGGGTTAGTTGAAGGCGCTCTAAGTATTTTTAAGATGAAAAAGAAATGGGCCTTTATTTTTCATACATTATTTATTTGGGGTATGTATATAGCGATGTTCTATGTTACCTCCTTAGCTATAGACGATTTAAAAGCGGTGTCTCTTGGAGCTATTTTAATTGGGTTTATCTCAGCAAGTTTTAGCATAGCTGCAACTAATGGAGGAATAGGTTCTTATCCCTTGGCTATCTATGCGGCGTTTTCAATTTTTAGTATTCCAGAAGACCCAAGTATGGCATTTGGTTGGATTATGTGGGCTTCGCAAACATTCTTAATAATTGTCCTTGGTGGGTTATCTCTTATTTACTTGCCAATTTTTAATCGTAAAACTCAAGTAGATTAACTAGTTTTAAGATATTTGTTTAACTTGCGAAGACCTAAATTAACATGTTTAATGAAATTGAAAACTGTTCTTGCTTGTTTGATGTTTTTTACTGGAATTATCTATTCTCAGGTTGAGTATAAAAAATTTTATTCCAGTAAGTTAGGAGAAGATCGTGAGCTAAAAATTAGACTTCCCGATGGTTATGATAATCTCGATAAGATTAACTATCCATTGATTATCGTGTTTGATGGCGATTATCTTTTTCAGCCAGTTGCAGGAAATATAGACTACCAGACTTATTGGAATGAAATGCCCGAATGTATTGTTGTTGGAGTGAACCAGTCAAAAACTCGGTTAATAGATTTTGAATTAAGTTATGAAACTCACATGCCTTCCCAAAATGGAGCTACTTTTTTTGAATTTGTTAGCATGGAACTCCTGCCTTACATTCAGGAGAATTATCGCGTATCAAATTTTAGGACCATCGTAGGGCATGATCTTGGTGCCAATTTTATAAATTATTATTTATTCAAGGAAGCGCCTCTTTTTGATAGTTATGTGGTGCTAAGTCCAGATTATGCCAATAAAATTCCGGAAAGGTTAAGTTCCAGGTTAACAAGTCTGGAAAAGGATATCTACTATTATTTAGCGACCAGTGATGGAGATATAGGTTATTTAAGATCAACGATTTTAAATACAGACAGTAAATTGAAAAGCATTGATAACCCACATCTTTTTTATAAGTTTAATGACTTTGCTGATTCTAACCATTATACCCTTGTAGGGCAGGCCATCCCAGAAGCCTTAAACGAAATATTTAAATTATACAAGCCAATAAGTAAAAAGGAGTACAAAGAGGACTTGCTTGAGTTTGATGGTAGCCCTTTTGAATATTTGGAAAAGAAATATGACGTTATTTTTAAGAGTTATGGAATAGAAAAGCGAGTTGTTGAAAATGATTTACGCGCTATTGCTTCTGCTTGCCAGAAGAAAGAAGATAAAGATTCTCTTTTAAAACTTGCTAAACTAGCAAAGAAAACCTATCCAGAGTCTATGATAGGAGCTTATTACTTTGGGATGTACTATGAAAACGTTGGTAACTACAAAAGAGCCTTGCAAAGTTATCAGTCAGGGGTCGCCCTAACGCCTTCTCAGTTTATTGATAAAGATGTTTTATATGACAAAATAGAGATCATTAAAGCTGAATATTTTTAAAAAAACGGCATTTCATCGAAAAAAATAAACACTTAGTCTATTTTTTTGTTATATTGCAGTCCAAATTTTAGCCTACTAATGTCATGAAGAATATTTTATTTATTGTTCTGTCTATATCTATTAATGTCAGTTTAATAGGGCAAACGCTCTCTCAGGAGGTTGACTCTAACAAGTTGGGAATCCAACAATCAATAACTATTGAGTTGCCAGATAGCTATAATCAAGATCATGCAAAAAAATACCCCCTTATTTTAGTTCTTAATTCCGAGTATTTATTCAATCCGGTTATTGGGTTGGCCGATTATCATGCTTATGTTGGAGAAATGCCTGAGTCTATTGTAGTTGGGATAGATAAAAGTAATTCAAAAAATATAGGTGATAATAATGGTAAACCGCACTTAGTCGAGAGTGATTATTATGATTTTATTGTTTCAGATTTATTACCATATATGCATACTCATTTTAAAACGAACGGGTTTAATGTGATTATAGGGGATGACAATTTTACTGATTTAATAGTGTCTTTCTTGTTTTCGGAATCACCGGTTTTTCAGGCATGTGTGAATTTAAATCCCATTGTTACTCCAGAAGTAAGCAAGGATTTAATAGAAAGAGCCAAAAGTCATACCAACAAAGTTTCATATTATATGGCTGCTTCGTCAATAGATTCAGCGCCAGTAAATTCAACCTTAAAAAGTACCGTTGAAGCTCTTGAAAATGTTGAAAATGATTATTTTAGTTTTAATTATGACGATTTTCATAATACCAGCCAGCATAATGTTGTTTTGCGCGGAATTCCAAGAGCTCTTGAAAAAGTCTTTGATAAGTCTCAAGTGATTATTGGTGGGGCCAATAGCTTTAAGGTGTATGGTTATGAAGATAGTTTGGGTGATGAATAGGTTATTCTTTAAAAGAGCCTCTTAAATTATTTATGTAACCTTGTTATAGGCTATTTTATAGTTAACCTTTATTTTTTACCTTGCTTTAAATTTTAATCAGCCTTCATGAAATGTTTTAAAATTCTTCTTTTGTTAGCGTTGTTTCTAGCGTCTAGCCTACTATTTGGTCAAGTTAAATATGAAACCTTTAAATCATCAAAATTAGGGCAAGAACGTCAAATAAAAATCCAACTGCCTAGAGGATATCAAACAAAAAATGATAAAACATATCCGCTGTTTTTAGTCTTAGATGGCGATTATATGTTTGAGGCTGTTGCAGGCAATGTTGACTATTATACGTATTGGGAGGACATGCCCGATGCTGTTGTGGTTGGAGTAAATCAACTAGGTTTTAGGTTTGATGACTGCATGTATTCAGAGCAAAACTATTTGCCTACTGGCTCAGGGGCCGCCTTCTACGAATTTATTGGACAAGAGTTAATTCCGTATTTAGAGGCTAATTATCAGGTAGGCAGTTTTAAAATTGCCGTAGGTCATGGAGAAACAGCTAACTTCATAAACTATTATTTGCTAAAGTCAAAACCTCTTTTTCAGGGGTATATGGTTATAAGTCCCGAATTGGCTCCAGCATTAATAGACTATCTACCAGAAACGTTGCGTAAAATTCAATCTAAAACATTTTATTATTTAGCCGATACCAATAATGATTCTAAATCTATTAGAAATATGGTAAGCAGCTTAGATAAAGATATTTCAATGCTTGAAAATGACCATTTAGTTTACAGTCATGATCATTTTGAAGGACCTTCGCATTATTCAATTTCGGCACACGCTATTCCAAAGGCCATAGAAAGTATATTTGAAGTTTTTCAGCCTATCTCAAAACAAGAATACAAAGAAGTTATACTTGAATTGGAAATATCGCCAGTGCTTTATCTTCAAGAAAAGTATCAAGTCATTAATGACTTATTTGGTGTTCAAAAGCAAATTCTTATCAATGACTTTAATGCCATTGCAGCAGCTATAGAAAGAAATGAGACCTACGAATATTATGAAGATTTAGGTAAAATGGCAAGGAAGGCATATCCAGACACATTGTTAGGTGGGTTTTATATGGGACGGTTTTACGAAGAAACAGGTGAGCCTAAGAAAGCCATGAGAACATTTCAATCAGCTTACAATTTAGATGAAATCGGTGGTATTACTAAAGATGATTTGTTAGATCGAGCCGATTTAATTAAAAGAGATTTTGGGTATTAGGAATGGCGAAAGTTAAAACTACTTTTTTTTGTCAGAACTGTGGGACACAATTTGCTAAATGGCAAGGACAGTGTAACGCATGTAAAGAATGGAATACTATAGTAGAGGAACTCATAGAAAAGCCTGGGAAGAAAGGATGGAAGCTCTCCGATAAAAAAGATAAAAGAGTTCCTATCCCCTTAAAAATAAATGAAATTGACACGTCTAAAGAGCCTAGATTAGGTACTGGTGATGAAGAATTGAATAGGGTGCTAGGAGGGGGAATTGTTCCCGGTTCTTTAACGCTGTTAGGAGGCGAACCTGGTATTGGAAAGAGTACACTTTTATTACAAATTTCTCTAAAGTTGCCTTATAAAACGCTTTATGTTTCTGGAGAGGAAAGTGGAAAACAAATAAAAATGCGCGCCGAGCGTATTAACCCAGGAAAGAGTAATTGTTATATTTTAACAGAAACTAAAACTCAAAATATTTTTAAGCAAATAGAAGAATTGAATCCAGATATTGTGGTAGTTGATTCTGTTCAAACTTTGCATAGTGATTATGTTGAGTCTTCTTCAGGAAGTATTTCCCAAATAAAAGAGTGTACATCAGAACTTATAAAATTTGCGAAAGAGACGGCAACACCTATATTACTTATTGGGCATATAACAAAAGACGGAAGTATTGCGGGGCCTAAGATTTTAGAGCACATGGTAGACACCGTTTTGCAGTTTGAAGGAGATCGAAATCATGTTTTTAGAATCTTAAGAGCTCATAAAAACAGATTCGGTTCAACTAGTGAACTAGGAATTTATGAGATGCAGGGTGCTGGGTTAAGAGAAGTTTCTAACCCATCAGAAATTCTCATTTCAAAAAAAGATGAAGAACTATCAGGGAATGCTATTGCAGCAACTTTGGAAGGGGTGCGACCTCTAATGATTGAAGTGCAGGCGCTTGTTAGTACAGCGGTTTATGGAACACCTCAAAGAAGTGCCACCGGATTTAATTACAAACGGCTAAATATGTTATTGGCAGTTCTTGAAAAAAGAGCGGGGTTTAGGTTAGGCGCTAAGGATGTTTTTTTGAATATAACTGGGGGTATTACGGTTGATGATCCGGCGATAGATTTGGCTGTAGTAGCTGCAATTTTATCCTCTAATGAAGATGTGTCCATACAAAAGGATTTTTGTTTTGCTGCCGAAATTGGTCTCTCTGGAGAAATTCGCCCAGTACAGCGTATTGATCAACGTATTTTGGAGGCCGAAAAACTTGGGTTTACCACTATTTTTGTGTCTAAATACAATAAAATATCTCTTAAAGGTACCTCTATAAAGGTTCAACTTATTTCTAAGATTGAAGATTTAGTGGCATTTCTAGCTTAGAAAGCTATAGCTTGAGAAGTGTGACTGATTGTAAGTTTTGTATAAAGTTAAAGTAGTACTTCTTTCATCGTTTGTTTCACGCTCCAACAGGCATTAAATAGTGTTTCAGTGTTTCTGTATTAAAAATTGGTTTTAGTCTTACTTTTTTTGCAAAATTCATTAAATTCGCGAACTTATAAGAATTTAGAGTAAATGAGCGTGAAATTTCCTGAATATAAAGGACTTGACTTGCCAAATGTAGCAGATGAGATTCTGCAATATTGGCAAGAAAATGACATTTTTGAAAAAAGTGTATCCTCAAGAGAAGGAGCTAATCCATATGTGTTTTATGAAGGGCCGCCATCGGCAAATGGACTTCCTGGAGTGCATCATGTTTTGGCTCGAGCTATTAAAGATATATTTCCACGTTATAAAACCATGAAGGGATACCAAGTAAAGCGAAAAGCTGGTTGGGATACCCATGGGTTACCTATTGAACTAGGGGTTGAAAAAGAATTAGGTATTACGAAAGAAGATATCGGTAAAACCATATCTGTAGAAGATTATAATGCGGCTTGTAGAAAAGCCGTGATGCGTTATACGGATGTTTGGAATGATCTAACCGAAAAAATGGGGTATTGGGTAGATATGGATGACCCATATGTGACCTACGAACCAAAATATATGGAGAGTGTGTGGTGGCTGTTAAAGCAAATTTATAACAAGAGTTTGCTGTACAAGGGCTATACTATTCAACCATATTCCCCCAAGGCAGGGACCGGATTAAGCTCGCATGAGTTAAATCAACCTGGGACCTATCAAGATGTAACAGACACAACTGTTGTTGCACAATTTAGAGCTATAACCGATTCGTTGCCAGGCTTTTTGAAAAGTGAAGGCGAGGTTTATTTCTTAGCTTGGACAACAACACCATGGACATTACCGAGCAATACAGCTTTAACCGTTGGCCCAAAAATAGACTACGTGTTGGTTGAAACCTTCAATCAATATACTTTTATACCGGTTAAAGTGATTTTGGCTAAAAAGCTGGTTAGTTATCAGTTTTCTGGAAAATTCAAACAAGTTGAAAGCCGGTCGGAACTATCAAATTATAGAGCAGGAGACAAGAAAATACCTTTCTGTGTTTCGAAGGAATTTGTAGGTAAAGATTTAGTAGGTATTAAATATGAGCAACTATTAAAATACGCCTTACCAAACGATAATCCTGAAAATGCTTTTAGAGTTATTTCTGGTGATTTTGTAACTACCGAAGATGGAACTGGGATTGTCCATACAGCACCTACTTTTGGTGCAGATGATGCCTTGGTGGCAAAACAAGCAAGCCCAGAAGTGCCTCCTATGCTTGTTAAAGATGAATACGACAATTTAGTGCCACTAGTTGATTTACAGGGTAGGTTTAGACCAGAAATGGGTGAATTTGCTGGCAAGTATGTTAAGAACGAGTATTATACCGATGGAGAGGCTCCAGAACGTTCTGTTGATGTTGAATTAGCCATTAAATTAAAAGAGGAAAACAAAGCCTTTAAGGTTGAGAAATATAAACACAGTTATCCAAATTGTTGGAGAACAGATAAACCAATCTTGTATTATCCATTAGATTCTTGGTTTATAAAAGTAACCGACGTAAAGGATAGAATGTTTAGCCTTAATGAACAGATTAACTGGAAGCCAAAAGCAACAGGAACTGGACGTTTTGGTAATTGGTTAGCTAATGCTAACGATTGGAATTTATCGCGTTCTCGTTATTGGGGAATTCCATTACCTATTTGGAGAACAGAAGATGGTAAAGAAGAAATCTGTATAGGTTCTGTAGAAGAGTTAAAGCAAGAAATAGCAAAGGCTGTAGCCGCTGGTGTTTTAGAACAGGATATTTTTGCCGATTTTGAAGTTGGCAATAATTCCGAAGAAAACTATGCCAAGTTAGATTTGCATAAAAATATTGTAGACAGTATTGTTTTGGTGTCTTCAACGGGTCAAAAAATGTTCCGTGAAAGCGATTTAATTGATGTTTGGTTTGATTCTGGATCTATGCCTTATGCGCAGTGGCATTACCCTTTTGAGAACCAAGATTTAATTGATAAAGGGGTTACCTACCCTGCAGATTTTATTGCCGAAGGTGTCGATCAGACTAGAGGGTGGTTCTATACCCTTCATGCTATTGGGACAATGGTATTCGATTCGGTGGCTTATAAAAACGTGGTGTCTAACGGTCTTGTCTTAGACAAGAATGGACAAAAAATGTCAAAGCGATTGGGTAATGCTGTAGACCCCTTTGAAACGCTCAGTAACTATGGTGCCGATGCTACACGTTGGTACATGATTTCTAATGCCAACCCTTGGGATAATTTAAAGTTTGATATTGATGGTGTTGAAGAGGTAAAACGAAAGTTTTTTGGGACACTTTATAACACGTATTCATTTTTTCAACTGTATGCTAATCTCGATAATTTTAGTTATGCAGAGGTAGATACCCCTCTAAATGAAAGACCAGAGATAGATCGTTGGATTTTATCAGAATTACATACTTTAATTAAGAAGGTAGATGCTTATTATGCAGATTATGAGCCAACAAAAGCAACACGTGCTATTTCAGATTTTACACAAGATTATTTAAGTAACTGGTTTGTACGTTTAAGTAGAAGACGTTTTTGGAAAGGTGATTACCAAAAAGATAAAATATCTGCGTATCAAACATTGTACACTTGCATGGTTAATATTGCAAAACTAAGTGCGCCTGTGGCTCCATTTTTTATGGATAGGCTATACTTAGATTTAAATGCCGTAACCAAAAAAGAAGAATATGAAAGTGTTCATTTAGCTGATTTTCCAGTTTTTGATGAAACTTTTGTTGATAAGTCTCTTGAGCGTAAGATGGAAAGTGCTCAAATTATATCGTCTCTTGTACTTTCTTTAAGAGCTAAAGAAAAGATTAAAGTACGACAACCTTTACAAAAAATTATGATTCCTATAAATAGCGAATCTCAAAAATCTGAAATATTAGCTGTTTCAGACCTTATAAAATCGGAGGTTAACGTAAAGGAGATAGAGGTTTTAGAAGATGCTTCAGACATTCTTGTAAAACAAATAAAGCCCAATTTTAAGGTACTAGGGCCTCGTTTTGGAAAAGACATGAAGTCTGTGGCTCAAGTAGTTAATAACTTTAGTGCTAACCATATTAAATTAATTGAGCAAAATGGTATTTTAGATGTTGAAGTAAACGGAAAAAATATTACTTTAGAGCGAACAGATGTAGAAATCACCTCACAAGATATTGAAGGGTGGTTAGTGGCTAATGAAGGCGCCTTGACAGTGGCTTTAGATGTAACCATAACTGATGATCTTCGTAGAGAAGGAATTGCTAGAGAGTTAATAAATCGCATTCAAAATTTACGAAAAGATTCTGGGTTTGAAGTTACAGATAGAATTGATGTAACCCTTCAAAAAGATGAACAAATTGTAAGTGCTGTTGATGCCAATATGACCTACATCAAATCAGAAACGTTAACTAATGAACTTGAAATAATTGATGAATTAGAAAATGGTATAGAAATTGCTTTTGATGATGTAAATACCAAACTATTTATCCAAAAACATTAAATATTATGGCAGATAGCGTAAGATATTCAGATGCAGAATTAGCAGAGTTTAAAGCACTAATTTCTGAAAAAATTGAAAAGGCTCAGCATGATTTAGAGCTTATAAAAAGTGCGTACATGAATGACCACAATAACGGTACAGAAGATACCTCGCCTACCTTTAAAGCTTTTGATGAAGGAAGTGCAGTTATGAGTAAAGAATCTAATTCTCAACTGGCCATTAGACAAGAGAAGTTTATTCGCGACTTGAAAAATGCGCTTATTCGTATTGAAAATAAAACTTATGGGATTTGTCGTGTAACAGGTAAATTAATCAATAAAAAAAGGTTGGAACTTGTGCCTCATGCCACCTTAAGTATTGAAGCGAAAAACATGCAATAATTATTTTTTATAGTATATATGTTTAACGTCTCAAGTTTGAGGCGTTTTTCATTTTTAAACGTTTTAGATTCTATTTAATGCTCTATAACTTGTTAAAATGTCATTAAAAAAAGCACTTGCCCTAATTGTCATTATCCTAATAATAGATCAGGTTAGTAAGATTTACATTAAAACACATTTTATACTTCATGAAAGTGTGGATGTATTTAGTTGGTTTAAAATTTATTTTATTGAGAATGATGGCATGGCTTGGGGAACTAAACTAAGTGATTTTTCCTCTTTTATTTCCGATAGAACAGCTAAAGTATCACTAACTTTATTTAGGGTGGTGGCTATTTTTGGTATTGGTTATTGGTTATATGATGCTACAAAAAAACAAACTTCAAGAATTTTAATACTTGCTATTTCTTTAATATTTGCTGGAGCTTTGGGAAATATTATTGATTCCGTTTTTTATGGAGTTTTCTTTAATGATAGCATGGGGCAAGTAGCGGCGTTCTTGCCAGATTCGGGAGGTTATGATACATGGTTGCACGGTAGAGTTGTTGATATGCTTTATTTTCCATTATTTGAAGTAGACTTGCCAGAGTGGTTTCCTTTTTATGCCGGTAAGCGGTTTAATTTTTTTGAACCGGTTTTTAATATTGCCGACGTAGCAATAAGTACTGGGTTTGTAATGCTAATCGTGTTTAATAAACAAGCTTTTCCAAGTAAAAAATAATATAGGAGAATGTGAGGGAGTTATTCACACCATCAAATTTTATTTATTATCTTTAAATTTTGCTATTATATTCACTTTAATCCCCGATTTAATGAAAGGTAAGTATCTATTCGTATACTTTTGTTTTTTATTCTTTAATTTTTCTTTCTCGCAAAACACTTATGATATCTTATTTCCTGGAAATGATGAGAACGATAAATGTCAAACCTGCTTCCAAATATTTAACCAAAAGCCAGAAGAAGTTGAGTTTTCTATTGTTAGAGAACAGTCCGATTTATATTTTCAAGTAAATGATATGGAGTGGTTTAATCGTTTGTTTAGTCGGGCAGGTGATGGTTTAGCCGTCGATATTGTGCCAAAAAGTAAATATGATTGTAGTATTGCATCTGTTCCCGTTAAAGAAATTCAAGGTGTTTTACTCAAACCAGTATATTCTAAAACATTAAAGAATAAGTTAGAACAAAATGACAACAATGTTTATCAGGTAAATCTTGGTAAAATTCCAAAGGACTTGTTGGATGAAGACTTAGAGTTTAATATTCTATTTTTGAGCAATAAATATCTTTGTAGATATTATGTTATTTACGATTTAAAGGCTTACGACTGGGATTTACTCGATATGGGGATGTATTTAGATGAGTTAACATTTAGTCCAAAACAAATCCAATCCTTAGACCAACAAACATTTGCGACTCAGGAAAAAGCTTTAAAGTTTATTATTCCTTTCAAAAAAAATCAAACAACATTTTCAAAGGAAGATATAAAACCCATATACGAATCCTTAAGGCTAGGAGATTATAATATTAAGCGTATTAAAATAAAAGCCTATGCATCTATCGAAGGGATCGTAAGCAGAAACATTGTGCTTCAAGAAAAACGGGCCAATAGTATTGTTAATGCTATTCAGGAATTTCAGGGTCCCGAAATACAAACAGAAGTGTCTGCCTCAGAAAACTGGGTAGAGTTTTTTAATGATATTGAAGGAACCAAGTACGAGTATTTAAAACCATTAACAAAAGATGAGGTTAGAGAAGAGATAGCAGGTACCGTTTCAAGGCAAATGGAGCCGATTCTTAAAAATCATAGGAAGGCTGTTGTAGAGTTGGAGATAGAAAGAAAGGATAAGTTTAGTACGTTGGCCTTAAACGAATTATTGTCAAAGTTCAATCTAGAAATTAGTAAAAGAAATATTGAAACTGCTAAGGATGTGCAGAATTCTATATTTGAGCGGATTAAAAGAAATCCTAAGGGCTTAAGTTTTTTAGATAAGATGATAATTCCAAAAGAAAAAGCCTATGTTGACTTACTGAATAAAAATGCTGCTTTCAAGTATCTTACTGATTATACTTATGCGTTAATTACCTATAAAGAACTGCAAGAACTTGAAAAATTAGCACCCAATAATGCGGCTGTAAAGTACAATTTGGCAGCAGTAAGAATTAAACTTTTGTACTGGGATGCAGCCAATGTGCAAAAAACAGATCTCAATACTCAAATCTTCTCGTTAAAAGACTATGGTATTGCTGATGCCGATATTTCTAGAATGCTAGTGAATTTTCATATCATATTATCGGAGTATTTTCTTGGACAAGGCGACCATTCAAGCAAAGCTAATTCTGTGACTTATGTTAATAGTAATTATAGAAAGTTTAAGTCGTCAAATAGTGACTACCTTAATTTAGCACAATATTTTAATAAGTATGGCGATCCAAGTATGGCGGTTGATTTACTTGACGAAAAGGCTAGAACCATTGATATAGACGAAGATTTACTTTTCTATTATTTAAACCTAACACTAATAGATAAGAATCTAACCACGGAGAAGAGCTATAGAATTATTATGTTAAATGCTTACAATGTGAACAAGGATCGATTTTGTAAGTTGTTTAATTCGTCTTATAAAGATGGGGTAACATTTCAGTTGCTTGAAAATGCATTCTTAAGAAAGACCTATTGCGAAAATTGTAACAATTAAAAGGTGTAAATAGTGTTTGGTGTAATGCAGTAATCTAATTTAATATCTGTTTCCAAAGTATTGACAATTTCATTTTCTGCATAAAAAAAAGAGAGTCCAATTTTTAAAGTTTTTGGTTGGCATTCAGCTAAAAATCTATCGTAGAAGCCTTTGCCATAACCAACCCTATTGCCTGTTTTATCAAAAGCCAATAGCGGTATAAAAACCACTTCAATTTTTTTAGAGGCTATTTCAATACCTTCAACTGGTTCGGGAATGTTGTATTTATTTTTTTTTATTGGGGTGTTGTCTGTTAACAAAAAGTGGGTCATACGTCCAGATACAAAATCACTTTTAGAAATAAGAATGTTTTTATCTTTACCAGAGAGAATATTCAAAATATAATCTGTGTTTACTTCTTTTTGCTCTGCAATAGTTAAAAAAATATGGTAGAACGAAGAACCCCATATAGGTAGTTTTAACAATTGATTTGAAATGGCCAAACTTAAATCTTCAATATCATTTTCTGTTAGGTCTAGCCGTTTAGCTTTATAGGTTTTTCGAGCGTCTTCTTTGGTCATGTTTCTATTGTTTTACATCTAAAGAAATATGGAACAAGGCGTCTCCTTGATAAACAATAGGCGACTCATTTACATTGATAATGAATCCGTTATTTTTAGCTCTAACAAAATAATTGAACTTACCATATGGGTCTGTAATATGTCCTAAAATATCGTCTTTTTCAACATAAGATCCAACGGCCATGGTAGCCTTAAACATACCAGAATATTTGGCTCTCAACCATTTACTTTCATTAATAAACACACAGTCTCTTTTGGGTTTATTAGATTTAAAAACGGTTTTTAACATCCCTAAGTGTTTTAGTAAGCGCTTGGATCCGTTTACTCCAGTGTTTGTTACCACATCATCAATATGAAAAGATTTTCCGCCCTCAAAAAGTAAAAGTTGTTTACCTTGTTTAGAGCATGTTGTTCGAAATGATTTTGATAAGTTTTTGGAATATAATACAAATGGCGCCCCAAATGCTTGAGCTAAGTCGTTTAGTTCTGTGTTGTCTTTGGAGTATCTAATCTGAGGCGCATTAAATCTGCCAGAACCACCGGTGTGAAAATCAACTATCAAGTCAACATGAGGTATGACTTCATGAATAAGTTTGTAAGCTACACGACCAGCCAAAGATCCTGTAGGGCTTCCTGGAAATACACGGTTTAAGTCTCGACCATCGGGAAATTCTCGTTTCAGGTTAATAAAACCAAAAACATTAATTACAGGCATGCAAATTATAGAGCCTACTTTGGGTTGGTTAATGCCTTTTGCTATAAGTTGCCTAACAATTTCCACACCATTAACCTCGTCGCCATGAATACCTGCTGTAAATAGCACTGTAGGACCAGGTTTTTTCGAACGTTCAATGATTACGGGAATATTTACAGGGGTAGACGTGTGTAAATTAGCAACGTCAAAATTTACCTCTTTACGCTCTCCTGGGTATATAGATTCTCCTAGAATATTTAGTACTTCAATTTTAGATTTAGGCATTTACTTGGCATTTTTTTCAATAAATCTAATAATAGATTTAGCAATATTTCTACCTGTGGCTGTTTCAATACCCTCCAAACCCGGCGTGGAGTTTACTTCTAATAACAATGGACCTCGGGAAGATTGCAGCATATCTACGCCACAGACAGGCAAATTTAACGCTTTTGAAGCTCCCATGGCTAACTTTAATTCGTTATGATTTAGTTTTATAATATTTGCAGAACCTCCGCGGTGTAGATTAGATCGGAATTCCCCTTCTCTACCTTGCCGTTTCATAGCACCTACTACCTGACCGTCAACAACCAAAGCCCTAATGTCTGCTCCCTTAGCTTCTTTAATGAATTCTTGAACAATAACGCGAGCTTGTAAGCCATTAAAAGCCTCTAAAACAGACTCTGCGGCATTTTTGGTTTCAGCTAAAACAACGCCCAGTCCTTGCGTGCCTTCCAAAAGTTTTATAATCACAGGGGTGCCGCCTACATATTCAATAACTTCTTCCACATCTCTGGAATAATTTGTAAAAACGGTTTTGGGCATGCCAATACCAGCTTTACTTAGTCTTTGTAAACTACGTAATTTATCTCTGGAGCGCTGAATCGCATCAGAAGTTACTATGGTAAAAGCGCCCATCATCTCAAATTGTCTGACCACAGAACATCCAAAAAAAGTAATTGAGGCACCAATTCTGGGAATAATGGCATCGACATAGTCTAAATGCCGGTCTTTATAGTAAATGGTAGGTTTTTCTTTTTCAATGATAAGATCGCATTTAAGAGGGTCTATAACTTCAACTTGATGCCCTCTTTTTTCTCCTTCCTCAACTAGGCGTTCTGTGGAGTATAACTGCGGATTCCTGGATAAAATAACAATATTCATAAAACGTACCTAAGTGCTGTGAGGTTCATGAGTCTAAAGCTATTCAATAATTATTTTAATATTTTGGGTGTATACAAAGTTACTTGCAAGATACTAAAAAAGGTCTGCTGATTTTTAGATTTTTACTATTTAGTATATACCTTTACCATAATGGAGACCCCCGATTTAGATATTCAAATAAAAACCTTACCCACACAACCAGGCGTTTATCAGTACTATGATAAAAACGGTGCTATAATCTATGTTGGAAAAGCAAAAAACCTAAAAAAACGTGTGAGTTCCTATTTCACTAAAAATCATGAGTATGGCAAAACCAGGGTTTTAGTAAAAAAAATTGCTAGCATAAAACATATTGTAGTAGATACAGAAACGGATGCCTTACTTCTTGAAAATAATTTGATAAAGAAGTATCAACCAAGGTATAACGTTATGCTTAAAGATGATAAATCGTATCCGTGGATTTGCATTAAAAATGAACGTTTCCCGAGGGTGTTTTCTACACGAAGGGTTTATAAAGGGGGTGGCGAGTATTTTGGTCCATATACCAGTGTAAAAACGGTTCACACTTTACTAGACTTAATAAAGGGCTTATATGCGCTAAGGACTTGTAACTATGATTTAGCTCAAGAAAAAATAGAGGCTGGAAAATATAAAGTGTGTTTAGAGTATCACTTAGGAAATTGTAAAGGGCCTTGTGAGGGGCAAGAATCAGAAGACGCGTACAACGAGAATATAAAGGCGATTAAGGAGATTTTAAAAGGTAATTTTAAAGATTCGTTATCGCAGTTTAAACAACAAATGCGTGATTTTTCTGAAAACATGCAGTTTGAAGAAGCTCAAAAAATAAAGGAGAAAGTTGAAGTTTTAGAGAACTATCAGTCAAAATCGACCATAGTAAATCCGAAAATTAGTAATGTCGATGTGTTTTCGATAATGAGCGATGAAAGTTATGGTTATGTTAACTTTTTACAATTGTCGTACGGATCTATAATCCGTTCTCATACCTTGGAGATTAAAAAGAAGTTGGACGAGTCAGACGAGGATTTATTGGCCTTAGCAGTAACAGAAATTAGACAACGTTTTAATTCAAAATCTAAGGAGATTTATGTGCCTTTTATGGTTCAGCTAGGAGACGATGTGAAAGTAACTGTACCGAAGTTAGGCGATAAAAAACACATTCTAGATTTATCACTAAGGAACGCCAAATATTTTAGAATGGAACGTTTTAAGCAAATGAAGATTGTGGATCCCGATAGGCATGCTAATAGAATTATGGCTCAAATGAAGGCAGATTTAAGATTGTCTGAAGAACCACGTCATATAGAGTGTTTCGATAATTCAAATATTCAAGGAACCAACCCTGTGGCTGCTTGTGTGGTGTTTAAGAACGGAAAACCAAGTAAAAAGGACTATCGCCATTTTAATATCAAAACGGTTGAGGGACCAGATGATTTTGCTTCCATGGAAGAAGTGGTATACAGACGGTATAAAAGATTACAAGATGAAAACAAATCGCTACCTCATCTTATTATAATAGATGGGGGTAAAGGTCAGTTATCGTCGGCATTAAAGAGTTTAGACGTTTTAGGGCTAAGGGGTAAAATTGCTATCATCGGAATTGCTAAACGTTTGGAAGAATTGTTTTACCCAAATGATCCAATTCCTTTATATTTAGATAAGAAAAGCGAAACACTAAAGATTATCCAGCAGTTGCGTAATGAGGCTCATCGATTTGGTATTGAACATCATAGAAATAAACGCAGTAAAAGTGCTTTAAACACAGAATTAGAAACCATCCCTGGAATAGGAGAAAAAACTATTGTTGAATTACTTAAACATTTTAAATCTGTTAAGCGTATAGCTAATGCCAAGTTAGATGAGCTAGAAGTTGTAATTGGGGTGTCTAGAGCAGAGAAAATTTATAACTATTATAACACTAAATAAGAAACATTCATATTTTTTTTGACCTACAGAGTTGTCATATTAACCTTTTGTTTACTTGCTTTGTTTTCAGCTCAAGCTCAAGACACATTACCTCTTCATAATCCAAAGGTTGGTTTGGTTTTAAGTGGGGGTGGTGCCAAAGGGCTAGCCCATATAGGTGCTTTAAAAGTTATTGATAGCTTAGGTTTAAAAATAGATTATATAGCTGGAACCAGCATGGGAGCTATTGTTGGTGGGCTTTATGCTTCGGGGTATTCAGGTAAACAACTAGATTCTTTATTTAGTGTTCTAGATTTTGATAAGATTATTAATGATGAGTTACCAAGAAGCTCTAAAACGTTTTATGAGCGTGATAATACCGATAAATACGCGGTAAAACTGCCATTCGACAATTTCAAAATTAAATTACCCTCAGCTTTATCGAAGGGACATAATGTTTATAGCTTATTAATGGAGCTATTGACTCAAGTGAATCAAATTAAGGATTTTAATAAGTTGCCAATCCCTTTCTTTTGTATCGCAACCAATGCAGAGAATGGAGAGCAAGTTGTGTTAGATACAGGTGATTTAGCTCAATCTTTATTGGCTAGCGGGGCTTTGCCTTCTGTATTTCAACCAGTCGTTATTAATAATGAAGTTTTAATAGATGGCGGTGTTGTAAATAATTATCCCATTGATGAATTAAGAGCCAAAGGTATGAATGTTATTATTGGAGTCGATGTGCAGGATGGGTTAAGAGATAGGACTCAACTGGCCTCCGCTCCAGATGTTTTATTACAGATTAATAACTTCAGGACGATTAATGATATGAAGTTAAAGGCTGATAAAACAGATATTTATATCAAGCCAGATATTGAAAACTTTAATGTGGTTTCATTTAGTGATGGTGCTCAAATTATTAAAAATGGTGTAGAGGCAGCTAATAATAGGTTGGAGGGACTTTCCCGGCTGCCAAAAAAGGAAAGATCGCAAGTTTCGAAATTTTATACTAAGAAAATTGATAGTATTTACATTGGTGAGATGCATGTTAAAGGAAATGAAAAATATACAAGGGCCTATATCTTGGGTAAACTAAAGATAAAAAATGGAGAGCGCGTTAGTTATAAAGACTTTCAAGAGGGTATGAATCGTTTGGAAGCCACAAACAATTTTGATGCTATTAAGTACAGGTTTATCAAACTTGAGGATAACGGTTATGATATTATAACGGAAGTAAAAGAAACTAAAAAGAGTACGTTTTTAAAACTTGGGGTTCATTACGACGATTTATATAAAAGCGCGGCCTTGGTTAATATTACCAAAAAGCGCCTATTGGCCAAAAATGATGTGGCGTCCTTAGATTTTATTTTAGGGGATAATGTCCGTTATAATTTTGAATATTTAATTGATCGTGGATTTTATTGGAGTTTAGGTTTAAAATCAAGATACAATCAATTTGATAAGAATATTAATTCACTTCTGTTAATTGATGATCCAGTTGTTTTTGATGCAAGTGGTGTAAGTAAGATTGATGTTAAGCTCAAAGATTTTACCAATCAATTTTATGTGCAAACATTGTTTTTAAGAGATTTTGCCTTAGCTATGGGGATAGAGCATAAAAATCTTGAAATAAACACCGAGACTCTTTCTAATGAAGAGTCAAGTGATAAGTTAAACTTCGAGAGTACAAATTTTATAAGTCTATTTGGTAATTTAAAACTTGATACTTATGATGATAAATACTTTCCAAAAAAAGGCGTTTATTTTAATGGAGATTTACACATTTATTTTATATCATCAGATCAGGGAAGCAATTTTAAGAATTTTTCTATAGCCCAAGCGAATATGGGATATGCCTTTAGTGTAACTAACAAATTAGCATTTAATTTACAAACCAGTGGTGGCTTTAAAATTGGAGACACTTCTACTCAAGCTTTGGATTTTGCTCTAGGAGGGTATGGTAATGATTTCATAAATAATTTCATTCCGTTTTTAGGGTATGATTATGTGTCTCTAACAGGTAATAGTTTTGTAAAAGCTTTTGCTTCGGCAGATTATGAAGTCTTTAAAAAGCATCATATTACACTTGAAGGAAACTGGTCAAACATTGATGATAATATTTTCGAAACTGGTGAATGGTTCACACTTCCGGATTATAGAGGATATGCCCTTGGTTATGGGGTTGAAACATTTTTAGGTCCCATTCAGGTAAAATATAGTTACTCTCCAGAACAGAAAGAGAGTACTTGGTTTTTTAATATAGGATTCTGGTTTTAGTTAAAAGTTTCCGATATTTGTATAGTTATGAAGCCTTATTGGAAAGACTTATTAGCGTTTCTTCACTACCTCATCAAGAGAAATCCTGAGTGAGTATACTTTTTGTATCTTTATAAGTATTAGTTAGTTATCTGCCTAAACAAGTTTAAGCAGCTTACAATTATTAATTTTAAATCTAAAAAGTATGCCTTTTTATCATAAACTAGGACGTATTCCTAATAAACGCCATACTCAGTTTAAAAAACCGGATGGTAGCTTGTATTATGAACAATTATTTGGCACTATTGGTTTTGATGGTATGTCTACAAATAGTTATCATGAACAGCGCCCTACTCAAGTTAAATCCATAGAAAGACAATATTCCATTGCTCCTAAGGTTGCAGTAAAAAACAATATAAAATCGTATAGACTAAAAGGTTTCCTGGTGAAACCTAAGAAGGACTACCTAGAAAGTAGAAAAACGGTTCTAATAAATAGTGATTGTGCCATAATATTGGCAGCGCCTCAAGAATCAATGCAAGATTATTTTTATAAAAATACGGATGCAGACGAGCTTATTTTTGTACACAAAGGCTCGGGTAAATTAAGAACCATGTTGGGGAATCTTAATTTTAAATATGGCGATTATTTACTTATTCCTCGAGGTGTCATTTATAAGATTGATTTTGATAGCAAAGAGAACAGGCTGTTTATTGTAGAATCCCGTCGTCCAATTTATACGCCAAAACGTTATAGAAATTGGTTCGGACAATTATTAGAGCATGCGCCTTTTTGCGAACGTGATATTCGAAGACCTCAAGAATTAGAAACCAATAACGAATCGGGAGAGTTTTTAATCAAAGTAAAAAAACAGGATGATATTATAGAAATGATTTATGCTTCACATCCGTTTGATGTGGTTGGGTATGATGGCTATAATTATCCTTATGCATTTTCAATTCATGATTTTGAACCCATAACTGGTCGTATTCATCAACCGCCACCAGTACATCAAACCTTTGAAACAGATGCTTTTGTAGTTTGTAGTTTTGTACCTCGGTTGTATGATTATCATCCAAAAGCCATCCCAGCTCCATACAATCATAGTAATATTGATAGTGATGAGGTATTGTACTATGTAGATGGCGATTTTATGAGTCGCAATGATATTGAAGCGGGGCATATATCATTGCATCCTGCAGGGATCCCTCATGGGCCCCATCCTGGTGCTACAGAGCGAAGTATTGGTAAAACAGAAACAGAAGAATTGGCTGTTATGGTTGATACCTTTAAACCATTAATGCTAACAGAAGACGCTATGAAAATTGCTGACGAAGAATATTATAAATCTTGGTTGGAGTAATTATTTGAAATCGGAAAAATGCGCGTTATGCCTTTTTCAGTTTTTTAGAGATAATAATGAACTCATAAAAAATATAAGAAATGAGTAAGCAGATAAAATCGGTAAACTACGGTTTAGAAAAAATATTTGAAGGGGCTCAAGACTTTTTGCCCTTATTAGGAACAGATTACGTTGAGTTTTACGTTGGAAATGCCAAGCAAGCAGCCCATTTTTATAAAACAGCTTTTGGTTTTCAGTCCTATGCCTATAAAGGCTTAGAAACAGGTTCAAAAAATAAGGTTAGCTACGTGCTTTTACAAGATAAAATACGGTTGGTTCTTACCACTCCTCTTAATAGTCAGTCTCCAATTAATAATCATATTGTTAAACATGGTGATGGGGTTAAGGTTATCGCCTTATGGGTTGAAGATGCCAGAAAAGCGTACTATGAAACAACAAGTAGGGGCGCAAAATCTTATATGGAGCCTCAAGTAGAAACAGATGAGCATGGCGAGGTAGTCACATCTGGTATATATACTTACGGAGAAACGGTGCATATGTTCGTAGAGCGTAAAAATTACAATGGTGCATTTTTACCTGGATTTGTACCTTGGGAATCTGATTATAATCCAAAGCCTGTGGGGCTGAAATACATTGACCATATGGTAGGTAATGTTGGTTGGGGACAAATGAATACTTGGGTAAAATGGTATGAAGATGTTATGGGATTTGAAAACTTCCTGTCTTTTGATGATAAGCAAATCCATACAGAGTATTCAGCTTTAATGAGTAAAGTGATGAGTAATGGTAATGGCCGTATTAAATTTCCAATTAATGAACCAGCCAAAGGCAAAAAAAAATCGCAAATAGAAGAGTATCTAGATTTTTACGAAGGGGCAGGTGTTCAGCACATAGCGGTAGCTACAGATGATATAATAACGACGGTTTCTCAGCTAAGAAGTAGAGGGGTTGAGTTTTTATCGAAACCACCCGAAGCATATTATAAAGCCGTGCCCGGTAGATTAGAAGAACACAGTCATGAACTCACAGAAGATATAGAAACATTAAAGCGGCTAGGAATTATGATTGATGCCGATGAAGAAGGGTATTTGCTGCAAATATTTACTAAACCAGTAGAAGATAGGCCCACGTTGTTTTTTGAAATTATACAGCGTATGGGGGCTAGGGGGTTTGGAGCTGGGAATTTTAAAGCCTTGTTTGAATCTATTGAACGTGAACAAGCTCAGAGAGGGACATTATAGTCCCAAATTAAGTGTTAGTTTGACCTATTGTTTTATGCAATAGGTCTTTTTTTTGTAAAAGTTTAAAGTCTAGCAGAACTATAACATGATTAAATAAAGTGAATAGAATTAAATTTCTATTTTTGGAATAGTAATTGTAATTCTACTAGTCACAATAAAAAGTTATTATTGGAGTTACATAGCAATTACCCAAGCTATTATGAAAAGGACATTCCTAATTATTTGTTTTCTGCTTTCAGTAGGGCATATCCAGTCGCAACAAGAGTCTGCTTTTGGGTCTGGCGAATGGTTTAAATTTAGAATGAGCTACAGTAATTGGCTTAAGGCAGGTAATGCAACCCTTCAGGTTAAAAGTACCAGACTTAACAATAAAGAGGTTTATCATGTTGTGGGTAAGGGGTGGACCACAGGTATGATAAAATGGTTTTTTAAGGTAAAAGATCGGTATGAAAGCTATTTTGATAAAGACTCTATTATCCCTTATAAGTTTGTGAGAAATATAGATGAAGGTGGCCATACCAAAGATATTGTTATTGATTTTGATCAAGAGAATAATAAAGCCAGAGTAAATAATAGAAAGCATAATACGATAAAAACTTTTAATACAGAACCCAATATTCAAGACATGGTTTCTACCTTTTATTACCTTAGAAATAATCTTGACACAGATTCCCTTAAGCCTGGAGATGAAGTAAGAACTAATATGTTTTTTGATGAAGAGAACTATGGTTTTAAGCTAAGGTATTTGGGCGAGGAAATTATTGAGACTGAATTCGGTACCGTCAAAACTTTGAAGTTTAGACCATATGTTATGGCAGGCCGCGTGTTTAAAGAAGAAGAAAGTTTAACATTATGGGTCTCTAAAGATAAAAATAAAGTACCTTTACGTATTCAGGCAGATTTAGCTGTTGGCTCTCTTAGAGCAGATTTAGAAGCCTATAAAGGGTTGAAACATCCTTTTAAAATTGATGTTAAACATTGACGATTTGAGTTCTAAACTATCTAAAAAACTAAAAGATAAATACGAAGCTATAGACCAAGATGTAGAGACTCACTTGGAAGGGCTTTTACACAGTAAACCCATTGATTATTGGGATTATATCCAAACAGATGCTTTATTAAACCTTCAAGTACAACGTACGGTTTTTCCAGATGAGAAAGTGTTTATTATGTATCATCAAATTTCGGAGTTGTTATTTAAAATGATTCTGAGTGAAATTGAGCAGGTAGCAAAGTCTGATACTATTTCGGTTAGCATGTTTACCGATAAAATAATGAGAGTAAGTAGATACTTCGATGTGCTTACCTCATCTTTTGCTATCATGAAAGATGGTATGGACATAGAGCAGTATAATCAGTTTAGAACAACTTTAGTCCCTGCCAGTGGTTTTCAAAGTGCCCAGTATAGAAAAATTGAGTTTGCGTCTACAGAGCTTATTAATTTAATTGATAAAAGATTTAGAGAAACCATTGATAGAAACTCGTCTTATGAGCATGCCTTTGAACATTTATATTGGCAAGCAGCGGGAAAAGACTATCAAACAGGTAAAAAGACCTATACTTTAACAGCTTTTGAGGAGCGCTATAAGGAAGAATTTATTAGATTTACCAAATTTTATCAAAACAACAATTTGTGGAGTAAATTTAAGGGATTACCTAAGGAGGCTCAGGCAAATAAAGCGTTGATAAAAGCCATGAGACATTACGATTTTACCGTCAATATAAAATGGGTTATGGCACACTATAATACGGCAAATCATTATTTAAATATTGGTGGTAAAACAGCCGAGGCCACCGGAGGAAGTGAATGGGTGAAGTACATGCACCCGAAATATCAAAAGAGAATATTTTTTCCAGATTTATGGACAGAGCAAGAATTAGCAGATTGGGGAACAAATATATAGTACTATTAGTTTTAGCCATTATTCTTTCAGCATGCAAAGAAGATCAAAAACAAGAAGAGGTTATAGTTGAAGAAGCAGTTATAGTTGAAACACCCAAAGAGGTTATAGAATTTGGTTTCAACTTAAATGATTATGTAGTAAAACGTGATACCATAAAAAGAGGCGATAGTTTTGGACAGATTTTAGAAAGAAATAAAATTGGATATCCTAAAATATTTCATATTGCCGAAAAAGCTAAAGATACGTTCGATATTAGGCGTTTACAAGTTGGCAAACCATACACCTTGCTGTGTTCGAAAGATTCATTAGAACTACCAGAATCTTTTATCTATCAGCCTAACTTAGAAGAATATGTGGTTATAAACTTTAAGGATTCTATTCATGCATTTACTAGTAGAAAACCAATAAAATACGTTGAAAAAATTGCAACAGGGGTTATTAATAACAATATTTCATTAACTTTAGAGGAGCAAGGTTTAAGCCCTAGGTTGGCCTATAAAATGGCAGACGAGATTTATGCATGGACTATTGATTTTAGAAGACTTCAAAAGGGAGATAGGTTTAAAGTGATTTATACAGATAAATATATTGATGATAGTATTTACACAGGAGTTCATAATATTAAAGCGGCTTATTTTGAGCACAATAATGAGCCTTTTTACGCTTTTGAGTTTGAAACAGATTCGGTAAAAGGTATTATAGACTATTTTAATGAGGAAGCTAAAAACCTAAGGCGCGCATTTTTAAAAGCGCCAGTAAAATTTAGTAGAGTATCATCAAGATATAATTTAAAACGACGAATTGCGGTTTATGGTTTTAGGGTAAGACCACACAAGGGAACTGATTTTGCAGCACCTATAGGAACGCCTATTATGGCTACAGCAAATGGGACTGTTACAAAGTCTGAAAGACGTGGGGGTAACGGAAATTATGTGAAAATTAGACATAATGCAACCTACGAAACCCAATATTTACATATGAGAAAACGTAATGTAAAGGTCGGTCAATTTGTGAAGCAAGGCGATGTTATTGGATGGGTAGGAATGACTGGAAATACAGGAGGCCCACATGTCTGCTATCGTTTTTGGGTAAATGGCAGACAAGTAGATCCATTCAAACAAAAGCTACCGGAGGCTAAGCCAATCTCTGATTCTTTAAAGATAGAATATCTTCATTATATTGAACCTATAAAAAAACAACTGGACGATATTCATTTTTTAGAAGACGTGTTTGAAGAAGAAAACCAGCCAGAACATATTATTAAGCAAAACAATAATCTTATTTCATACAACCAGTAATTATGGCATTACCAAATATTAACCCAACAAATACGAAGGCTTGGAAAAAATTACAAGCACATTTTGAAACTGTAAAAGACCTTCACATGAAAGATTTATTTGCTCAAGATAAAAATAGAGCGAATAAATTTACTATCAATTGGGATGATTTTTATGTTGATTTTTCTAAAAATAGAATCACTGAAGAAACTTTTAAGTATTTACTTGAATTGGCAGATGATGTTAAGCTTAAAGAAGCCATTAATAGTCAGTTCTCAGGAGAGGTTATTAATGAAACCGAGGGGCGAGCGGTACTGCATACGGCTTTAAGAGCCCCTAAAACAGCAGAATGTATTGTTTCAGGAACTAATGTGGTACCAGAAGTATATGAGGTAAAAGAAAAGATAGAGGCTTTTACAAACGAAGTGGTTAATGGGGATAGAAAAGGGTTTACAGGAAAGGCATTCACCCATGTTGTTAATATTGGTATTGGAGGTTCAGATTTAGGGCCAGCTATGGTGGTAGATTCCTTGCAGTATTATAAAAACCATTTAACTACATATTTTGTTAGTAACGTTGATGGAGATCATGTGAATGAAGTTATTAAAAAGCTTGATCGAGAAACGACACTATTTGTCATTGTTTCTAAAACGTTTACTACGCAAGAGACGCTTTCTAACGCTAATACAATTAAGAAATGGTTCCTAGAATCGGCAGATGAATCGGCTATAGCGAAGCATTTTGTAGCCGTTTCAACCAACCTGGAAAATGTTCAAGAATTTGGAATCGATAGCAGTAATATTTTTCCTATGTGGGATTGGGTTGGAGGAAGATTCTCTCTTTGGAGTGCCGTAGGATTAACCATTAGTTTAGCCGTTGGTTATAAGAACTTCGAGAACCTACTACGAGGAGCAAATAAAATGGATGAACACTTTAAGAATGAAGAATTTAGTTCTAATATTCCGGTAGTTTTAGCGCTTGTTAGTGTGTGGTATAACAACTTTTTTAGTGCAGAAAGCGAAGCTATTATACCATATTCTCAATACTTAAATCAGTTTGCAACATATTTGCAGCAAGGAATTATGGAAAGTAATGGGAAGAGTGTGGATAGAAATGGCCAAGCTATCAATTATCAAACAGGAACCATTATTTGGGGAGAACCAGGAACCAATGCCCAGCATGCGTTTTTTCAATTAATTCACCAAGGGACTAAATTAATACCTGCCGATTTTATTGGATTTGCAAAGTCTTTACATGGTGATCAAGACCATCAAGATAAATTAATCTCAAATTTCTTGGCTCAAACAGAGGCTTTATTAAATGGTAAAACAGAAGCTGAGGTTATTGCAGAAGGAACTAAAGAATCTATAATTCCATTTAAAATTTTTCAAGGGAATAAGCCAACCAATACCATATTTATTGATCAACTAACTCCAGAGAGCTTAGGAAAATTAATAGCTATGTACGAGCATAAAATCTTTGTGCAAGGTATTATTTGGAATATTTTTAGTTACGATCAATTTGGAGTAGAACTTGGAAAACAACTGGCTTCAAAAATTTTGAAAGAGTTTGGTGCAGATGTAAAAAATGAGCACGACTCTTCGACCAGCGGGCTTTTAGATTTTTACATGTCAAAGCGTTAAAATAATGTTCTAACTAAACTAGGGATACTCTTAATTTTAATTTTTTCTACAAAAAAAATGAGAAATAATAAATATAAACCGCTTCTTTAAGAAGCGGTTTTTTTATGCTTTAAATTATTACATTTGTTATTTAATTTTTAAAAGACGTCTTCATGTACGAGATTGTAAAAACACTTCATTCTTATTGGGCATATTTAGTACTTATTGTGCTAGCCATTGCCGCAATTACTGCTATTGTAAGAACATTGGGAGATAAAGAGTATGAGGCTAATGATTTTAGAAGATCATTATTTGCTTTAATAGTATCTCATATTCAGTTATTAATTGGTTTGGTGCTTTATTTTGTCTCTCCAAGACTACAACTATTTATCGAGTTAGGTATGGGAGGTATTATGGGAGATTCTGTAAATAGACTATATTTGGTAGAGCATCCATTTGTTAATATTTTAGCTGTAGTCTTAATTACTATGGGGTATTCTAAGCACAAAAAGAAGTTAACATCAAATGCTAAATTAAAAACCATTGCCATTTTTTATACCTTAGCATTAGTGTTGTTTTTGTCTAGAATTCCTTGGAGTACTTGGATTTAGTATTTACTTTTCAACCTCTTTTATAAGCTGAACATATACCGGGAAATGGTCGCTGTATCCATTACTAAAACCACCGTTAGACCAACTTCTGTAAGGGTAGCCTTTGTATTTTCCTTGTTTATGGATTAGATAGTGTTTGTTATATATACCGGCTTTATAAAACCGATAGGTATTGTATTCGCTTTCTAGAAAAGGCTTGCTTAGCATGATTTGATCAAACAGACTCCAGTTATCTCTGTAGGCTGTTGTGCCAACTCCTTTTTTATACAGGTTCATATATGGATTATAAAGCCCTTTTAATTTAACTTTGTAGGACTCTTTTTCTGGTTTTAGTATGCTTTTAATACTATAACTATTTGGGTTATCATTAAAATCGCCCATAATGATAATTTTAGAATATGGATTAATAACTTGTAGCGAATCTATAATTCTTTTATTAAGCTTTGCAGCAGCTATCCGCTTAGGTTTGCTGCGAGTTTCTCCACCTCTTCTGGAAGGCCAATGGTTTACAATAATATGAACGGGGTCATTGTCAAGGCGTCCGCTTACAAGTAATTGGTCTCTGGTATATACCTGTTTTTGGGTTTGATCATCAAATATTTTAAGTTTATAAGCGTTGATTTGAGTTGGCTTAAAATGTGCTTTTTTATAGAGAAGAGCTACATCAATACCTCTAGAATCAGGCGAGTCTTTATGAGCGATCCCATAAGCTTCGTTAATTAGTAAGCTGTCATTAATTAAATCTTGTATAACCTTCCTGTTTTCAACTTCGCAAATACCTATAATGGAGGGTGATGTTTTGGATGTGTCAAAGCCTATATCAGACATCACCCTGGCCATATTGTGAAGCTTTTTTGCGTAAACTACATCTCTACCAGATTTTAACTCCATTATTGGGCTGTACTCGTCTAGTTTGTTAGGGTCGTCAATAACGTCAAATAGGTTTTCAAGATTGTAAAACGCAACCGTATGAATTTTGAACTGTCTCTCCTGTGCTTTTGGAGACCATTGCACCCCAAAAAGAGATATCAATAATAAGAGTTTTGAGAAATTCATACGAGTAAATGTATTCCTGTAATACATGTAAGATATTTTTTGTTCTAATTTAAGGGTTTTTCCTAAAAGTTGTGTATTTTACTTCGTGTAAGATATTATTTGTTGTTTGTGAAATAAAATTCTTTATATGTTAAAATGGTTATTTTCAGTTTTCGTTTGCTTTCGTTTAGTTAATACGTATGCACAACAAACTATTATTGAAGGGAGTGTTGTTGATGCTATAACATATTATCCTATTGAAAGTGTTGAGATAACCATTGACGGTTCCCCCATTAGGACTTCGTCTGATGCAGCAGGGAAGTTTCTCTTAAGTAAAGATTTACCTTTAGGCCCACAGGTTTTGGTGATTTCAAAGTCTGGTTATGTGCCGAAACGGTATCCAATTATAATCAATGAAGGTGAAGCCGTTTCTATTTTTGATATGACTTTGGTTAAAGATGCATCCCACACAGACGATTTATTTCTTATAACCTTAGCCGATGATGAATTACATTCGGATACTAGTGGCGCAGACAATATAGCGGGTTTATTAGCCTCTTCTTTAGATGTGTTTCAGAGAACTGCTGCGTTCGAATTTAGTTCGTCATTCTTTAGGTCTAGAGGGCTTGATTCCAATAATGGTAAAATTCTTATTAATGGTATAGAAATGAACAAGGCTTTTAACGGGAGACCACAATGGAGTAACTGGGGTGGTATCAATGATGTTTTGCGAAATCAAGAATTAGTAGTAGGGTTAGCCCCATCAAGCTATAATTTTGGAGGCGTTTTGGGTTCAACTAACATCAATACAAGGGCTTCTTTAGCACGGCAAGGCGGCCGTATAACCTACTCCTCTTCAAATAGAAGTTATTCTAACAGACTTATGGCTACCTATGCATCTGGGCTTTTAAAGAGCAATTGGGCCTATACAATCTCCTTTGGAGCGCGCTGGGGAAACGAAGGTTTTCAAGAAGGAACGGTTTACAATTCTAATTCCATATTTGCCTCGGTTGAAAAGAAGGTTAACGAGAATCATAGTCTGTCTTTTACTGGTATTTATACACCCAACAGAAGGGGCAAGTCATCACCCAATACTCAGGAAGTTTATAATATCAAGGGTACTAAGTATAATGCCTATTGGGGTTGGCAAGATGGACAGAAACGAAACTCAAGAGTTAAAGAGGTTAACGAACCAATACTTATGCTTAACCATTTTTGGGATATTAATAAGAACATAACTATTAACAGCAATATAGCATATCAATTTGGTTTCCTTGGTAATAGTCGTTTAGACTATACTGGTACTGACTTAATTAACGGAATCCCCCAAGGAGGTGGTGCAAACCCTAGTCCAACTTATTATCAAAAGCTTCCAAGCTATTTCGAACGTGAGTTTCCAGATAATCCTGGGCTGGCATACCTAGCTTTAAAGGCTTTTCAAAAAGAAGGACAAATAGATTGGGATACCATGTATGAGGCTAATATTAATAATTCTGAACAAGGAGGAAATGCCATATACGCGCTTTACCAAGACAAAGTTAAAGACTCCCAGTTTACTGTAAATTCAATTTTGAATGCGTCTTTAAACAGTCATGTTTTGTTTAATGCGAGCCTTGGTTATAAGCGATTAAAATCTAAGAACTTTGCAGAAGTTACTGATTTACTAGGAGCAAGAACCTATTTAGATATTGATCCATTCGCTAGCTCTTTGGACGCGGCTCAAAACGACTTACAAAACCCAAATAGAATTGTTACTGAAGGTGATGTTTTTAAGTACAATTATAATATGTATGCATCTCAAATAGATGCTTTTATTCAGGGGCAGTTTACATATTCTCAATTTGACTTTTATGCCTCTGCCAGTATTAATAGAACGCAGTACCAACGAGAGGGTCTTTTTCAAAATGGCGGATTTCCAGACAATAGTTTAGGAAGAGGAACACAGTTAGTTTTTAACGGGTTTGGATTAAAAGGAGGTTCGACCTATAAGTTATCTAGTAAACATATTTTTGAATTAAACTTAGGGATCATGAGCCGAGCTCCATTTATTCAAAACGTGTATTCTAATTCAAGAGAAAATCATAATGTAGTTCCTAATATTTCCGAAGAAAATATAAATTCCATAGATGTAAATTACGTTTTTAGATCTTCAATTATTAAGGCGAAAATGACCGGGTATTATACTAACATTATTAATGCGAATCAGGTCTCGTATTATTTTGCTGATGGTGTTGGTGGAGATAATGCCATTTTTGTTCAAGAAATTTTGCAAGGACTTAACAAAAAGTATTTTGGTGCCGAACTGGGAGTAGAAGCTCAAGTAACATCAACTATTAAATTAAAAGGCGTAGCGGCTTTGGGGCAGTTTACTTACGATAATGACCCCAGTTTGTTTTTAACTACAGAGCCAAATAAAGAATCCGAGCAAGCGGGATTTATTGATGGCTTTAAAGATTTTGGCCAATCCAAATTAAAAAATTATCGGTTAGGCAATGGTCCTCAAAATGCTTATTCCATTGGGTTTGAATATAGAGATCCTGATTTTTGGTGGTTTGGGACGTCGGCCAATTTTTTCTCAAATACGTTTTTAAGCATTAATCCCTTAACAAGATCTTCGAATTTTAATACCGATTTTGATGGAAACCCTTTTCCAGATTATGATGAACAGGTGGCTAGAGATTTACTAAGGCAAGAAAAATTTAAAGACTATATGGTGGTAAACTTGGTGGGTGGTAAATCTTGGAAAGTAGGAGACTACTACCTTGGGGTATTTGCAAGTATAAATAATTTACTTGATGAAGTATATAGAACAGGTGGTTTTGAACAACGAAGAAATGCAAATTATAGACAATTAAGAGATGATATGGCTTTAGAAACGCCTGTTTTTGGCCCTAATTATTGGTATGGTCGAGGTACTACCTATTTTATTAATCTTAATCTTAGTTTTTAATGAAGGTATCATCCTTCTAAAAAGTAATACTTATGAAGACAAGTTATTCAAAAGTCTTAAAAAAAATACTTTCAATCGCTCTGCTAACTTTTATGGCCTGCGTAAAAAGTGATGACTATAGTATTCCCGATATTTCATACAGCGAACCCCAGATTCCACAAAGTAGTTTAACCACATTTAAGAGTATTAAATCACTATTCGAACAAGCTGTTAATGATGGTAATTCAACGGTGGTCATTCCTAATATGCCTGACTTGTATATTGAGGGCTACGTTGTATCAACCGATAAGTTTGGTAACTTTTTTGAAGAACTTATTGTACAGAACAAAACCAATGATAGCAGCCCAGACGATGATCCCCGACTAGGTTTTAAAATAGATATTAACTCTAGTAACTTATCCGATATTTATCAATTTGGACAAAAAGTTTACGTCAAAATGAATGGGTTAACTGTTGGAGATGTCGACTTCCCCTAAATAGAACCGTTAGTTTTTCCAAAATTATTCATTTTTTCGTTTTAAAAGTAGTTTGATTTTTAATTTTATAACGGCTTTAAAATCAAACTATTTTTAAAATGCGCC
>NZ_SRWZ01000005.1 GCF_004804355.1 Cognatitamlana onchidii | reverse complement strand
ACCTCTTACCATTCCGAACAGAGAAGTTAAGCCCATTAGCGCCGATGGTACTACACTTGTGGAAGAGTAGGTCGCTGCCTTTTTTGAATCCTCAATCTAAGCTAGATTGAGGATTTTTTTTGCTTTAATATTTAGGAATACTTGATTTGACTTAGTGCCGTGATTGAGGTATAACCATTTTAAAAGCCTCCGCCATATTCCTCATAGATGCCTTTATAAAAGGTTAACATAAATTTTTTTATTCATATAAATAATGTCAATTTTGTGTCAGTAAGTGTTAAAGATTATTTTAACAAAAAGAGGGCTACTAAAATTATTTTAATGGACAAGCAAGGCTTAAATAAATTACTTTTTTTTATTTCGCTTATAGTATTTTCTACAGCGGTATTTTCGCAATCATATAAGGTGGCCTGCTTAAACGATTACCCGCCTTATTCTTCTTTAGATTCGCAAGGAAAGTTGTCAGGGTTTATTATAGATTGGTGGGATTTATGGAGCAAAGAAACTGGAATAGGTGTAATTTTTGTTCCAGGAAGTTTAGATGATTGTATAGATAGGCTAAAGCATAATAGGGTTGATATTATTGCAGGAGGCTTCTATTCAGATGAGCTCAGTGAAGTTTACGATTTTGGAGATCAAATACTGGCTACGCAAGCTATTCTTTGTATTAGGAATGGTTTTGACCCAGTTAGCATGGATAGTTTAGATTTAGAGGTAAGCCATGTGAAAAACGGTTATACGGGAATGTATTTAAAAGAACATCACCCAGACTTAAAACTTAATGTTTACGAAAAGAATGCTGCTTTATATGATGCGGTTCAGCAAAAAGCCTTGGATGCGTTTGTTTATATTACACCAAGTTCTGTTTTAAATCTGGCTGATATTTCGATACCTGATGGCTATAAGCAATATGAAACTTTGTTTACCAATAATTTAAGACCTGTTGTTAAGAAGGGCAATGAAAGGGTTTTGGCCGATATAATGAAAGGATCTGAAAGTATTTCGAATGAAGATTTGTTAGAAGTAGCAAAAAAATGGAACGTTTTTAAGGATAAGGTAGCGCTAAACAAGTCCTTTTTGTATGTTTTATTTGGAGTTATAATAGCCTTAATTACTGGGATACTACTTGTTGGAAAAAGAGTATTTAAGCTTAAAAGAGGCAGGTTAGTATTTGATATACATAATTTGGAATCAGAAATCAGTAAGGGAGAATCTGATTTTCTTGAGTTTAAATCCTCACTGAGATGGGACTATTATCAAAATTCAAAAAATAAGGATTTAGAAGTGGTCGTTGCCAAAACCATATCTGCATTTTTAAACTCCAATGGTGGTATGCTACTTATAGGTGTGGATGATGAAGGGACTGTGTTAGGATTAGATAATGATTATAGTACACTGCGTAAAAATAATAGAGATGGTTTTGTTTTGGCCCTAATAACGCTTATCAATAATACATTAGGCAAACAAACCCATAAATATATTAGTACTAAAATAGTTTCATTACAAGATAAAGATATTTGTGTTATTGAAATAGAAAGGAGTAACAAACCTGTATTTTTAGTAAAAGGAGAGAAAGAAGAATTTTTTATCAGGGCTTCTGCTTCTTCCCAGCCTTTGGGTTTAAAAGATACTATGGCATATATAGAATCCCATTGGAAATCTAAGACCAGTTAACAGAATTATCGGCTTAAAAAACAAAAAATCCCGTAAACATAAAGTTTCGGGATTTTTTTGTGGTACCTCCAGGAATCGAACCAGGGACACAAGGATTTTCAGTCCTTTGCTCTACCAACTGAGCTAAGGTACCTCGCCAAAGCGGTTGCAAATATATATTCAATTTTATAATTCGCCAAACTAATTGCGTAAAAAATAATATGAATGAGCTTATTTTTTAAGTGTTTTATGCTAACCAATTAATTGTGAATATTATAACTTTTTATAACAGTTTAATTTCATGGGGTTTTGTAAATTTGAGCTTTTAGTAAGGAATGAATTTAATTGTTGATGTAGGTAATTCTTTTGTGAAACTTGCTGTTTTTCAAGAAGGTGTTTTAAAACATAAAAGGATTGTTGATATAGAGAATGTGCTGTATCATGTAAAAGCTATTAAAGAGAATTATGCGATCGATAGGGCTATTATTTCATCGGTAGGAAAACTTAATACAATTGATTTACAAGAGATAAGGCGTAGTTTTACTCTATTGCTACTCGATTTTAAAACAAAAGTACCTTTTAAAAACCTGTATGCAACTCCAAAAACTTTGGGAGTTGATAGAATGGCATTGGCAAGCGCTTCGGTAAAAATATATCCAAATGAAAATACACTTATTATAGATGCGGGTACTTGCATAACATTTGACTTTGTTGACCGCAGCAACCATTACCTTGGAGGAGCTATTTCGCCTGGCATATCTATGCGCTACCAAGCATTACATAATTTAACAGCCAAATTACCGTTATTAAAACCAATGTTACCCGAACACTTAATTGGTAGGTCTACAAATACATCGATGCATTCTGGTGTGGTAAATGGTGTTTTAAATGAAATTGATGGAACCATTGAAATGTATAAGCTTAAATATCCAGATTTAACAGTTATTTTAACAGGTGGCGATGCTAATTTTTTGTCTAAACAATTAAAAAGTAGCATATTTGCCAATTCTAATTTCCTTTTGGAAGGATTGGATTATATTCTTGAATTTAACTCAAACGAATGATAAAAAAACTTGTACTAGGTTTAATTGTATTAACTGCAATTCAAAGTTATAGTCAAGAGGCAACAACCTCACCTTATTCTTTTTATGGTATTGGTAGTTTAAATTTTAAAGGTACCGTAGAAAATAGAAGTATGGGGGGCTTGAGTATCTATACAGATAGTATTCATGTAAATTTAAGAAACCCAGCTTCGTATGGAGGAAATAACCTAGCGATGTGGGGAGGCGACAGCAGACCCGTAAAATTTTCATTGGGAGGCAGTTTTAAAAGAACAAATTTAAAAAGTGCCACAAGTAAAGGAGAGGCACAATCGGCTGCTTTAAATTATTTAGCTTTATCAATACCTATTGGTAAGCTAGGGTTTGGAGTTGGTGTTATGCCTTATACCTCAGTAGGTTACAGATTAGAATCTCTTAATGACGAAGGTGACGTAGACAACAGGTTTAATGGTGAAGGCGGTTTAAATAGAGTGTTTTTAGGCTTGGGTTACCAATTTACTGAAGGGTTGTCGGCAGGAGTAGATTTTCAATATAACTTTGGAAATATACAGAATAATGTTATTGCGTTTCAATACGATAATCGTGTTCCTGTACAGTATCAGTCGAGAGAGATTAATAGGTCTGATCTAAGTGGATTCACGGTTAACTTTGGGTTGTCTTATAAAGCCAAGATAAATGAAAGATTAGAATTGGTTACAGGGGCAACATACGCTCCTGAAAGGAAGATCGTTTCTGATAACGATAGACTATTCTCAACCATTACAATAGTGCCTAGTTCAGGGAGAGAAGTTCCTCTTAACACAGTAGAGGCAAACTTGGAAGCACTAGGTTTGGAGAAAACGGATTTAGTTATGCCTGCAAAATATAGCATAGGACTTGGGATTGGACAAGTTAGAAACTGGTTTATCGGCGCAGAATATTTTTTTCAGGAGTCGAGTAAATTCTCAAATGTGTTATACAGTACCAATAAAACAACCTATGAAGATGCGTCTACAATAGCAATTGGTGGCTTTTTTATTCCGCAATACAATTCTTTTTCAAGTTATTTTAAAAGAGCTGTTTATAGAGCAGGGGTACGATTTGAAAAGACTGGTTTGGTTATTAATGATGAATCTATTAATGAGTTTGGCATGTCTTTTGGTATAGGGTTACCAGTGGGCGATACAAGATTACTATCAAACGCAAATATTGGTTTCGAGTATGGTCAGCGCGGGACTACAAAGAATAATTTAATTCAAGAGAATTTTATTAATGTTCAATTAAGTTTATCTTTGAACGATAGATGGTTTCAGAAAAGAAAATTTCAATAAAAGCACAAAATTATTATCATGAAAACAAGAATTACGTTATTAGTATTATTATTTATTGGATTTAATATTGGGTTTGCTCAACAAGACGAGGAGTGCATCACAAAGCTTTCCATATTCCACGAGTACGTGAAAGCAAAGAATTATGATGCTGCCTACGAACCTTGGATGGCTGTAAGAAATAAATGCCCTAAGTTTAATATTGCCATTTATGCAGACGGCGAGAAAATATTAAATCACAAAATAGACAATGCTAGTGGTGCTGAAAAAACTGCTTTTATCAATGATTTAGTAAAGTTATGGGAGCAACGTGGCGAGCATTTTACAAGTAAGACACCTAAAGGAGAGTATCTTGCAAAGGCTTGTCAATTAAAATATGATAATAGAGATATTTTAAGCTTGTCTAAAGATGAGTTATATACTTGTTTTGATGAGGCCTACCACATGGATAAAGATTCTTTTACGAATCCTAAAAGTTTGTATACCTACTTCTCGTTAATGGTTGATTTGTTTGATGAAGGGAAAAAACCAGCACAAGATTTATTTAATAAGTATGATGACATAGTAGAGAAAGTTGAAGAAGAGGTAAAGAATTACTCTGAAAAACTAAACAAACTTGTTGCTAAAGAAGATGCGGGTACAGCTTTAACTAAAAAAGAGAACAGCTATAAACGTTACTACTCAAGTTATTTAAAGGCTTATGATCAGATATCCGGAAGTATTGATCAAAAATTGGGGAATAGAGCAAATTGTGAAAATTTAATTCCTTTGTACCAAAAAGATTTTGAAGCTAACAAAGATAATGCCATTTGGTTGCAAAGAGCTGCTGGTAAAATGTCTGAAAAAGAATGTACCGATGACCCGTTATTCTTTAAGTTAGTAAATGCTTTACATGAATTGAATCCTTCTGCAAGTTCGGCTTATTATTTAGGTTTACTTAAAGAGAAAGAGAAAAAGGCAAATGAGGCGCTTAAGTTTTATGATCAGGCAATTAGTCTAGAAACAGATGGTTTCAAAAAATCAAAACTTTATTATAAAGTAGCGACTAAATTAAAGGCAAGAAAAAGTTACGGAAAAGCAAGAAACTATTACAGACAAGCTTTAAAGCTCAATCCATCAAATGGAAGACCGCATATTGCTATAGCCTCTATGTACGCTGCTAGTGCGAATAGTTGTGGAGAATCAAATTTTGATAAGAGAGCGGTATATTGGTTAGCTTCTCAGGAAGCAAATAAAGCGGCACGTGTTGATCCAACAATGAAAAAGGCTGCATCTCAGTCTTCTGCAAACTATAAAGCAAAAGCTCCAAGTAAGGCAGAAGTATTTAGCTCTGGGAGAGCCGGAGAAACCATTAAAATTGGTTGCTGGATAAATAGTTCGGTTACCGTACCAAGTATTTAATGAAAATTAGAAGATTATATAAATTGTTAAACATCGTCACAGTTATTACTGTGACGATGTTTTTTTCATGTAATAATAATTACGACCAGGTTCAAAAAATTGGAATTTCTGAGAATGAACCATTAGGTGTTGACTATAATCTTAATTTAAAATATACGGCTTTTGGAAGGATAAAAGCTAATCTGTTAAGTACAAAAGCTTTAGATTATACCAATCGAGATTTTCCTTTTAGAGAATTTGTAGAGGGGGTAACACTTTATGTATTTGATGATCAGAATAAAAAGAGTACGGTGGTTGCAGATTATGCAATAGTCTATACAAGCAATAACCTTATAGACTTACAGGAAAACGTGGTTATAACCACAAACGATAGTAGTGTTTTAAAAACGAACCAGTTGTATTACGATGAAAAAAAAGAGTGGTTGTTTACTAATCAACCCGTTTCTTTTCAAACAAAACAAGATATTATTAATGGTAACGGATTCGATTCTAATTCAAAGTTTACTAATGCCGAGGTGCTCGAAGTTACTGGAATTATAACTCTTGAGGAGTAATTTTAAAGCCATTTTTTTCAATTTTAAGTATCTTTACAATCAAATTCAACAAATAAAATGAAGTATTCTAAAATATTCCAATATGCGTATTTAGTATTTGCTGTATTATTTATTTATGATGGCGTAACCAAATGGGGTAATGGAACAAACGGCGCTTATATTTCTTTTGGTTTAGCTGCCCTTGCTATTTTCATGTATTTCTTCAGGAAAAAGTTTAGTAAGAAGTTTGATAATAGAAATAACTCTTAGTAAATGAGTCTTTATGTAATTATAATAATTGCATCTTTAATACTTTCTGCTTTTTTTTCAGGGATGGAAATTGCTTATGTGTCGTCTAATAAAATTCATATTGAGATTGAAAAAAAGCAAGAAGGACTTTTAGCAAAGATATTAAGTAGGCTTACCGCTAAACCCTCCAAATTTATCACCACGATGTTAATAGGCAATAATATTGCTCTTGTTATCTATGGGTTTTTTATGGGAGATATGTTAATGGATTGGTTTCAAACCCTAATCCCTACATCGTATGGGTTTGTTGATTATTTATTGGTTGATGCTAGCCTGTTTTCACAAACGGTAATTTCCACTTTTGTTATTCTTATAACAGCAGAGTTTTTACCTAAGGTGTTTTTTCAAATTTATGCCAACACATTAATTAAAGCGCTGGCTATACCAGCATATTTGTTTTATATACTCTTTGCTGTGATATCAAACTTTGTTATTTGGATATCGGATTTTATATTGAAAGTGTTTTTTAAAACTGAAGGCGATCAAATTCAATTAGCTTTTACCAAAGTAGAATTGGGTAATTATATAAGTGAGCAGATGGAATCTGTTGAAGAGCATGAGGATGTAGATTCTGAAATTCAAATTTTTAAGAATGCCCTTGAGTTTTCAGAAGTAAAAGCTAGAGAGGTGATGGTTCCCAGAACGGAGATTATTGCTGTTGAAATTAATGACTCTATAAAATCTTTAAACACCTTATTTACAGAGAGTGGTAGAACAAAGATTCTGGTCTATAAGGAAAATATTGATGATATTTTAGGGTACGTTCACTCCTTTGAACTGTTTAAAGAGGCTAAGAGTATAAAATCAATGTTAACACCTGTAGAGTACGTTCCGGAAACAGTGCTCATTAAGGATGTTTTAAATGTCTTAACAAAGAAACGCAGAAGTATAGCCGTGGTTCTAGATGAATATGGTGGAACTTCTGGGATTATGACGGTTGAGGATATTGTAGAGGAACTCTTCGGTGAAATTGAAGATGAACATGATTCGATTGATTTAATAGAAGAGTTCGACGAAGCTACAAATACGTATAAGTTTTCGGCGCGTTTAGAAGTAGATGATATTAACGAAACTTACAAAATTAATCTTCCTGAAAGTGAGAATTACGAAACGTTGGGAGGGCTTATTGTAAATCATGCCGAAGAAATTCCTGGTCAAAACGATGTTGTGGTTATTGATACGTTTCAATTTGTCATTTTAGAAGTGTCAAATACTAAAATTGACTTAGTAGAACTTAAAGTTTTAGAGGAAGATTAAAATCCGATATTCTCCTTTCATTATTAAATAGAAAATGGTATTTTCGCGCACGATATTTTTGTCAAATTGCAATATTTGGCAGCAAATTAATAAGTATATCCCTGTAACTGGGTGTTAAAATTAAATTTTTCAGATGGCAGTTTTAAATAAGATAAGACAACGTTCACTATTCTTAATTCTCATAATCGCATTAGCGTTATTTTCCTTTGTATTAGCAGATTTATTCAAGAACAGTGATGCACTAACTTCAAAATCGCAAAATATAGTTGCCACTATAAATGGGAAAGACATTTCTCGAGAAGAATTTTTGCAAAAGGTAGAAGGGTTGCAGAGGCAATTGGGTCCAAATGCCACAAATACTCAGGTTATGAATAGAGTATGGGATCAAGAAGTAAGGCAAGCTGTGATGGAAACACAGTTTGAAGAGCTTGGCATTTCTGTTGAACAGGACCAGATGAGAGATTTACTTAGAACAGCTTTAGCAACAAGTCCTGAGTTTTTAAATGAAGCAGGATTGTTTGATGAGAATAAATTAAACGAGTATATAGCAAATTTAAAAGAAACATCTGCGCCTGGCTATGAGAGTTGGATTGGATATGAGAAGCAACTAGCTTTTAACGGATTAAACCAAAACTATTTTAATATGGTTAAGGCTGGTTTAACAGGAACGCTTTCAGAAGGGGAATTAGAGCATAAGTTAGAAGGTAATAAGGTTGATATAAAGTATGTTCAGGTAGCATATGCTTCTATTCCAGATAGTGTCGTGCAAGTATCTAAATCTGATATTTCAAGTTATATTAACGACAATAAAAAGCAGTATGAAGTAGAGGCCTCCAGAGATATTCGTTTTGTGGAATTTAAGGAGCAAGCATCGGTTGAAGATGAAAATGCCATTAAGGAAGAATTAGAAACCTATGTAAAAGGGCAATTGGTTGACGAACGAGGAAGAAAAGACACCATTGTTGCGTTTAGCAAAGTAAAGAATAATGAGGAGTATATCAACTCAATAGCCTCTTCAGATATTAAGTTTAACGATCGTTTTGTCTTTAAATCAAGTTTACCAACAGAGTTTGCGGAAGATATTTATGCACTTAACGAAGGTGAAGTTTTTGGTCCATATAAGCACGACGGTTTCTTTAAGGTATCAAAGGTAACGGCGGTAAAGCAAATTCCTGATTCTGTTAAAGTACGCCATATATTAATACCTTTTATCGGGGCTCAAAGTGCAACACCAGAAGTAACTCAAACAGAAGCAGAGGCTAAGACTTTAGCCGATAGCCTATTAACTGTTTTAAAGAGAAGTCGTTCTAAATTTCCAGAATTTGTAAAGCAATTTTCGTCAGATCAGGGAAGTATAGCAAAAGAAGGACGGTATGATTGGCACCCATATAACACGATGGTTCCTGAGTTTAATGACTTTGAATTTGATGGAAAAACGGGCGATTTAGGTGTTGTAAAAACTGTTTTTGGATTTCATATTATTGAAATAGAAGGTCAAAAAGAAAAGAAGAAGGCTGTTCAGGTAGGTACCATTGCTAGAAAGATTGAACCTTCGGAGGCAACAAGCGATAAAGTATTTAGAGATGCTTCAAGCTTTGAAATAAATGCAGGAGAAGGAGATTTTGAAACTGTTGCTGCTGAAAATAAATTTAATATAAGACCTGTAAACGGTATTAAAGTGCTTGATGAAAGCATTCCGGGCGTTGGTAATCAAAGACCTATAGTGCGTTGGGCTTTTCAAGATGAGACGTCAGTGGGCGATATTAAACGTTTTAATGTGCCAGGAGGATATGTTATTGCTCAATTAGTAGCGCAACATGAAGCAGGACTTATGTCGGTTGAAGATGCTACCGCAAAAGTTTTACCTGTTATAAGAAAAGAGAAGAAAGCAGAGATGATTAGATCTCGGGTTTCTGCTTCCACTTTAGATGATTTAGCTGCTGCAGAAAGCACTTCTGTTAGAACGGCTACAGGAATTAATATGAAAAACCCAACCATTTCAGGAGCAGGACGCGAACCATTAGTTGTTGGTGCTGCCTTCGGTTTAGATGAAGGTGAAACTTCCAGTTTAATTGATGGCGAGAAAGGCGTTTATATGATACAAGTAACAAAGGTTACTCCAGCAGTAGAACTTGATAACTACCAAGCCGCAGCTAATAGAGTTGAACAACAAAAGTCGAATGTGGTAAATTCTAAATTATATAATGCCTTAAAAGAATCGGCAGAGATTGAAGACAATAGAGCTAAAACACAAATTCAGTAGACTTAAGTAACATATTTGAATAAGCGCTTCCGTTTATAGGAGCGCTTTTTTTTATAGTTAAACCTTATTATTAAATAACAAGTGTTGATAACTTAAGTGTAAGTTTTCTATCAAAAAACCTACTTTTGTAAGGATAAAAAATAAAGATAATGTCTGATACAATAGAAAAAGTAAAATGCTTAATTATAGGCTCTGGACCTGCTGGCTATACTGCTGCTATTTATGCGGCAAGAGCTAACATGAATCCTGTTTTATACCAAGGAACGCAACCTGGAGGGCAATTAACAACCACAAATGAAGTGGAGAATTTTCCAGGGTATCCAGAAGGAGTTACTGGCCCAGAAATGATGATAGAGCTTCAAAAGCAAGCTGAACGATTTGAAACAGATGTTCGTAATGGCTGGGTTACAAAGGTTGACTTTTCAGGAGATGTGCATAAGGTGTGGGTTAATGAAACTAAGGAAATTCATTGTGACACTGTTATTATATCAACTGGAGCTTCTGCAAAATATTTAGGTTTAGATTCAGAACAGAAATATTTAAAGCTAGGAGGTGGGGTTTCGGCCTGTGCAGTTTGTGATGGTTTCTTTTACAGAAATCAAGAGGTAGTTATTGTAGGAGCTGGAGACTCTGCTTGTGAAGAGGCGCATTACCTTTCAAAGTTGTGCACTAAAGTAACCATGCTAGTTCGCAGAGATGAATTTAGAGCTTCTAAAATTATGGCGGCGCGCGTTAAGAATACAGAAAATATTGAAATACTTTTTAATACAGAAACCGAAGAAGTCTTGGGAGATGGTCAAGTAGTTACTGGTGTACGTGTCTTTAATAATCAAACTAATGAGAAGCACGATATTCCTGCTACAGGTTTCTTTGTGGCTATTGGTCATAAACCCAATACAGATATTTTTAAAGAGTATTTAAGTTTAGATGAAACAGGGTATATTATCAATGTGCCTGGAACGTCAAAAACTAATATAGAAGGCGTCTTTGTATCTGGTGATGCTGCAGACCATGTTTATAGACAAGCGGTAACAGCTGCAGGTACTGGATGTATGGCTGCCTTAGATGCTGAACGCTATTTAGCGGCAAAAGAAGCCAATATAGAGGTTTCAGCATAGAATAAATTAATGCAGATTAGAATATAAACCGAGATACATTATCTCGGTTTTTTAAGAAAGCAGCATTTATGTTTTGATTTTTATTGAAATATGCTTTCTTTGATGTTTTATTTCAACGGGATGTGGCGCAGTCCGGTTAGCGTACACGGCTGGGGGCCGTGTGGTCGCAGGTTCAAATCCTGTCATCCCGACAACCCTATAATTAGGTAAAACCAAAACACTGATAATTATATGATTATCAGTGTTTTTTGTTTTTTAGTATTTTGGTTAATTCTAATTGTTGACAAATAGAGCATTAAATAAGCACCCAATTAATGAATGCTTTTTCTGGAGGGTTTGGTTATTCTCGAGGAACTGAATCCTGTATTTTAGAGTAGTTTATGGGAAAATTTAAAAGTTCTACGTACACAGATCTTAAATGGTAACTTTCATTTAGTTATTACAATTTGTCTAAACTTGAGCCTAAATAGCGTCTCGCTTTTTTTTTAAATTATGAGTTATTTTGAGGGTTTAAATGTCTTTTGATGCGAATGTTTTTTTACAAAACATGAAAACCTAATGGCTATGCAGATTGTAAAATTCGATTTCCTAAACAATACAACTAGTATTAATCTTCTTTTGGCATCAGGTTTTTTTGTGGAGTTGATGGCCGGTAATATCACTTTTACTGCTTATATAGCCTTCTTTCCACTTGATTTGCTCATAGATACTCTTTATAATCTAAGTCCGTTCTAAAGCGTTCAGCAAACTCTAGAACTTTATGGAAGCGATGTTTCTTATTGAGATGTTGGAGATGCAGCCTTTAGGACAACCGATTCGATCTGTCGATTCTTAGAAAAAAAGACCAATAAATCATTAACACACTTTCTAAATGAAATCCGGCTTAGAAAAGCTTCACGATTTTTAATTCAGGAAGATTAGCCCATTTCAGAAATATGCCACGGTGTGGGATATAAATGCATTCCTAATTTCAACTAGCCACTTAAGCAAATCATAGGGTTGCCCAAAAGAATTTAGATGTAATTTTTAGCTTTTATTTGTTAAAGGGAATTTGTTGAAAGCCTATCCCGCTGCTTATTTATCCATTGATATTTAGGGTTTCCTAGCACTGTTTTTTATCCATAAGGTAAATTTAGCTAAGTACTGGGTAAGTTTTATGAATTCTTGCCTTTGTTTTTTGTCTTGTTTTGTAGAATGCTTTTAAGATACAACACCATGTTTTCGCTTAAAAGTCTATGTAAAACTTTATTAAAAATAGAAGATGCAACCTATAGCTCAAAAGTCAATGACTCCTGAAATGATTACAAAAATTGACGCTTCAGGTGTAATTGCAGTTTTGGTCATTGATGAACTGAAGCATGCCGTTCCTTTGGCAAAGGCTTTATTAAAAGGAGGGGTTGACGCAATTGAGTTGACCTTGCGTACCCCTGTAGCACTTGATGCAGCTAAATTGATTAAAAAGGAAGTCCCTGAAATTACTTTAGGTTTTGGGACTGTACTTACTACTGAACAAGTAAAAACTGTGGTGGATTTAGGGGCTGATTTTGCAGTTGCTCCTGGTTGTAATCCCAAAGTAATAGTTGAGGCTGTTAAGCGGGGTTTACCATTTGCACCCGGAATTATGACACCAACAGATATTGAAATAGCTCTTGAAGAAGGTTGTAGAATACTTAAGTATTTCCCAGCTGAAACTTCTGGAGGTATGGAGAACTTAAGGAATATGGTAGCCCCTTACCAATATCTAGGACTTAAATTTATTCCTTTAGGAGGATTGAATATTAATAATGCAAGAACCTATCTAGAGTCGTCTTTAGTTACAGCGATTGGAGGCTCTTGGATAGCAAAAAGCTCGCTGATACATGATGAAAACTGGGAGCAAATTACTCAGAACGCACAAGAAATAAGAAATTTGATATCTAACATAAGAACAAAATAATTTGTAAAAATGAATACTGTAGTAACATTTGGTGAAATTATGGGGCGTATCGCTGCTCCAGATAACTTAAGATTAAGACAAACTAGACAATTTGATATGACTTATGCTGGTGCAGAAGGAAGTGTTGCTGCTTCAATATGTAATTTTGGAGGTAAAGCTAGATACGTAACCGCATTACCTAAACACGCTTTGGCCGAAGCCGCTATGGATGCGGTAAGAGCTGTTGGTGTCGACACCCAATATGTGCTGAGAACAGACAAGGGGCGATTAGGTATGTACTTTCTGGAAACCGGTGCCAACCAGCGTCCAAGCAACGTGATTTACGACCGTGCAGATTCGGCCATTGCAATAACACCGGCAAATGCGTATAACTGGAAAGATATTTTTCAAGGTGCTAGTTGGTTACACTTAAGCGGTATTACACCAGCGCTTTCAAAAAATGCTGCCCAGGCAACTTTGCATGCTGCAAAAGAAGCAAAGGAAGCAGGGGCTTCTGTTTCTATTGATTTGAATTTTAGAGGAAAACTCTGGAATTGGGACGAGAGCAAATCGGCTCGCGAATTGGCGCAGGAAACCATGCGGAAAATTTTACCGTTCGTTGATGTAGTTATCGGAAATGAAGAGGATTGTCATGATGTTTTAGGAATAAAAGCAGGTGATACTGATGTCCATGCCGGAAAATTGGATACGTCGCGCTATCCAGATGTTGCCCGTAAAGTGATTAGCCAATTTCCTAATGTAAATAAAGTTGCAATTACTTTACGAGAAAGTTATTCGGCATCACACAATAACTGGGGTGCCATGCTTTTTGATGGGAAATCGGATAAGCCGTTTTTCGCCCCTTTGAACGTAGATGGGAATTATCAGTCTTACCAAATAAAGAACATCGTTGATAGAGTTGGTGGTGGCGATTCCTTTGCCGGAGGCCTTATATTCGCTTTAACAACAAAAGAATTATCTGAACCTCAAATAGCCGTGAAGTACGCCGTAGCCGCGTCTTGTTTAAAGCACTCTATAAAAGGTGATTTTAACTTTTCAACCCGTGCTGAAGTAGAGGCATTAATGGGTGGTTCTGGTTCAGGAAGAGTTGTTAGGTAAAAACTGAAAATAATAAAAGTAATGAATTCAATTAATTTCTAACTTAAAAAATTTAGTGATTCCCAGGGAGTTTGTGTTAGTTGTTTTTTTATTCAAGTAATATCTACAGTTATTCCAAATGAATTTGGAAATGGGTTATGAAATTGTTGAAAATACACTTTAAATAAACATATGCAGGAGACTATAGGGCCTTTTATACTGTTGATTTTAAATAAGATACTTAACTTACAATCTGCTTACAGTAACAAGAGAATTTATAAATGAGGTAAAATTGGTTACTTCGAGGGTAATTTAATAAATAATTATAGAATTATTAAGTCCTAATTTAGAAGTCTATTAAATTGAGTCTTAAAAAAAGTATAGAAATACTGAGTGAATTTTAATTATAAAAATTAGTACAATTGTGGTTATAACAAAAATTGAAACATTCGTCTTAAAGGATAAGTTGTCGAAAAGCTTTTTCTTTTCCCAATGGGAGTATTCGGAAAGATGTATTTGTATTGTAAAAGTAACTGCTAAGGATGGTACTTATGGATGGGGAGAGGGCTATGGGCCAGCATCGGTTTTAGAGGCTGGTATTAAACTTTTGGAACCTTTTGTTATTGGTCAAAATGCCTTGGAAAATGAGGTGATTTGGAACAAAATGTATCGCAAGACTCTAGACTTTGCAAGAAGAGGGATTTTAGTGGCTTCCATGAGCGCGATTGATATAGCTATTTGGGACTTGAAAGGGAAGCTTTTGGGTTTGCCTGTCTCTACATTACTAGGTGGTGCACATCGTGACAGAATTAGACCGTATGCAACAGGTCTTTATTTTACAGATCATAAGAATCCTGCTAAAACGTTTAAGGAAGAGGCCGAACTGTATATTTCTCAAGGGTTTAAAGCGATGAAAATGAAGGTTGGACTTGGCATCAAGGAGGATGTGAATAATGTAAAGTTCATGCGTGAAATTATTGGCCCGGATATCCAATTGATGGTGGATTCTAATCATGCCTACACATTAAGAGAGGCTACTGAATTAGCGAGAAAAATTGAGAAATATGATATTAGTTGGTTTGAAGAGCCTTTATCACCTGAATTTTACGATCAATATAGTGAGTTAAGACAAAAAACAACTATACCAATCTCTGGTGGAGAATGCGAATACCTCAGATTTGGTTTCAAACAGTTGATTGAAAGTAAATCAGTAGATATTATACAGCCCGATATTTGTGCAAGTGGTGGGCTTACCGAGGCTAAACGAATTGGAGCTTTGGCAAGTGCAAATGGTGTAGATATTATACCCCACACTTGGGGAACAGCCATTGGATTGCATGTAGCTTTGCATTTTATTTCAAATATAGAATCTGTTCCAGGGCGTATGTATCAACCCGATTTTTTAATGGAATATGACCAAACCGAAAATGGTTTAAGAGATAAATTATGTTTTCCATCTATAGAGATGAAAAATGGTATGATAGAGGTGCCTAAAAGACCTGGTTTGGGCATTGATATAAATGAAAAGGTACTCCATAAGTATGCTTCTAGGGTTAAGGAAGTTGATATAGAAGTGCTTCAAAAAATATATAAAGTAAAATAGCCTTGAATGGCTTTTAAACAGAATAACAAAAAATCACGATATAAATTGATAATGAAAGTTGAAAAATACGGCTATAAGAAGCTATATATAGATGGTAAATTGATTGACGCCGTAAGGGGAGAGAAAGATGATGTTGTCTGTCCCGCAACAGGGGAGGTGATTGCTCAAGTTGCACGAGCTGGAGCTGCTGATGCCAAAAAAGCCTTAGAATCTGCACAACGTGGATTTAAATATTGGTCAAAACTTTCTTTAGCAGAAAGAACTAAATGGATGCTTAAATTGCGTGATGCTATTTTAGAGAAAGAAGAAATTCTAAGAACGGCTATGGTTCATGAAATGGGAAAAACATATGCTGGTTCTCAAGAAGACATAGACAGACTAACTGAGGCTTTGGAGTGGTACCCAAGTGCTATGCAAAATTTACGGGAGGAGCAAATTCCAGATCATGACAATACCCATACGCATAAAATGATTTCTCAACCTGCAGGTGTCGCTGTAGCCTATTTAGCTTGGAATTTCCCATTACTTAACGTAGGTTATAAAATAGGTCCGGCCTTAGCATCAGGATGTTCCTTAATTATTAAACCTTCAGGAATATCGCCTTTATCTTCTTATTTGGTTGGCGAAATATTGCACGATATAAATTTTCCCGCGGGAGTAGTTAATATCTTAGCAGGTCCGAGTAGTGAAGTGGCAACTACTATGACTACTAGTAAAATTCCAGCTGTGATAACAATGATTGGGTCAACCCAAACAGGACAAAAAGTAATTGCAGATAGTACCACATCCATTAAAAAATTAGGAATGGAGTTAGGAGGCAATGCACCATTCATTGTATTTGAAGACGCAGATTTAGATGTTGCATTGAATTTGGCAATTGGTTTGAAATTTGGAAATTCTGGGCAAATATGTGTTGCGGCAAACAGAATTTTTGTGCATGCGAGCATTTACGACAAGTTTTTAGCGGAATATATAAAAAGAGCGTCGAAAATTAAAATTGGTTTCGGACTAAAAGAAAATGCCGACGTATTTATGGGTCCTTTAGCTTCAAGAGGAGGAAGAGATCGTATGTTTGATATTATAGATGATGCGGTAAGTAAAGGTGCAAAGTTGGAATTAGGAGGAAAAATCCCGAAGGATTTACCAAAAGGAGGTAATTGGATGGAGCCAACAATTTTATCAGGTGTAAATATGGATATGACCGTATTTAATCAAGAGACTTTTGGGCCGGTGGCAGGAGTAATGTCTTTTGAAACTGACGATGAAGTTTTAGAGTTAGCTAATGATACTGAGTTTGGATTAGCATCATATATATTCACTAACGATCACAAAAGAATTGAGCGATTTACAGAGGAATTGGAATTTGGGGAAGTTCAAATCAACGGTGTAAAATATGCGATATACTTACCTCATGGAGGCTTTAAAAATAGTGGTATAGGGCATGATTGTTCACATTTGGCTTTAGAGGATTATTTGGTTAAGAAGAGGGTGTCTACTGCTTTAATCTAAGACATAGTGAGTAGTATTTCTTTAAAAGTATGAAAACCATTAGATTTTTAGCGCTTATCATTTTTCTAGCGGTCCAAATAATTAGTTGTGGGTATTCAAAAACAAAAAACAATTCTAAATTGGTTTTACCTCATAGCGATCCTAGTAATACCGGAAATTGGGAGCTAAACAATTCGGTTAGTGATGAGTTTGATGCCGATGAAATCGATGAAAACAAATGGTACATCGTTGGAAAATTCAAGGACGGAAAACCATTTTATATACATCCCGATAAGCCCAATAAAGAAGTGTGGAAAGGACGCGCGCCTTCACAGTTTTCAGGAAGAAACTATCGTTTGGAAGATGGGAAACTAATTTTAGAGACGAGGTGGGAGCCAGATTTTCCATTTAACCCAGAGATTAGAAAGCCAGTTTTCGGCGAAGCCATGCCTTACGAAAATATAACTACTGCTTGCTTTATTGGAAGAAATGAGTTTAAATATGGCTATATAGAAATTAAAAGTAAAGCGGCCGATGGACCAATATCTAGTGCATTTTGGGCTATGGGCGAACGATTAGAGATTGATTTCTTTGAGCTTTTTGGAGGTACGGGCAATCCTAATAAAAAACATTTAGATAGTCAGTTATGGTGGTCCATCAGGGATTGGGATAAACCGGTTACAGGAAAGCCAACTTATACTGAGAGAAAAGATCTGGGATTCAGGGTAGCCGATGATTTTCACATTTACGGGATTGAATGGAATGAAAAAGGCATGAAGTACTACGTAGACGGTAAATTATTTTCGGAGGTTACTGCAGAAGAGGTTACTGCTTGGGCTAAAGTTAACCGAGTTAATATTGATTTGCCCTTGGACTACAACGGCTACGTGTCCAATAAACCAATTGCCCTGTGGCTTGACCAAGAAGCATTTCCATGGCACGATATTCCAGAGTCTAAAGAAGAATTGGAGGCTAAAAGCCCCGAGGACAAAAAGGAAGATGGAGTGTTAGACTTCGAGATTGAATACGTTAGAGTTTGGCAAAAAAAAAGCTAATTGATTTAGAAAGCAAGAACAATCAAAAAAGGGTTTTTTGTATTGTTCATTCTAGTTTTTGTGCTGGTGATATATGGACATGATAAGTGGTGCCAAAAACAGAATAATTATTTTGTAGAGGAAGTAGACAAAGAGTATAATTTAACAGGCCTGAGCAAGAAGATTTTTGAAATAATAGGATTGGAATGCTTGACGCATTTGGTTATCCATATAAAAAAATGAACGCTGGAGAAACAACTTCCGAAGAAATGAAAGGAATTAATATAGAGGCTAGCAAGATGTTTTATTCTTGCTTTTTGAAGTCGGTTGGAAATCCTAATAAAGAAATTGTTCCATTTTTTAAATGTAAGTACGAGGAAATAAAGAATCTTAATTAAATTCACCTTTAAATAACATGATGTATGAGATTTTCACGTAAAATAATTTTTATTCTAAGCTTGGGAGTCGTTGGGTTTTTTGGGTGCAAAACCTCTGAGAAAAGTAAAAAGAATTTAGCCTTGGTTTCGTCTGAAAAAGATTGGGATACTGGCTCAAGACCAAATATATTATTCATTTTATGTGATGATTTAGGGTATGCTGATGTTGGCTTTAATGGCTCAAAAGATATCACAACGCCTAATTTGGATATGTTGGCCAATAATGGAACCATTTGTACAAGTGCTTATATGGCGCATCCATTTTGTGGCCCAAGTAGAGCTAGTTTGATGACGGGTAGATATGCACACAAATTTGGCTCACAATTTAATTTACCAACTGAGGGAGACGAGTCCAAAGGTATTGATGTCAGCGAAACTTTTATAAGTAAGTTATTACAACAATCGGGTTACTACACAGGTATTGTTGGGAAGTGGCATTTGGGACATCAAAAACAGTTTCACCCCAATCAAAGAGGGTATGATGATTTTTACGGGTTTTTGGGTGGGGGGCACAACTATTTTCCTGAGCAGTTCAAGCCGACTTATCTGCGTGAAAAAGCAAACGGTAAAAATTTTATTTGGGAGTACCTTCGGCCCTTGGAACATAACGGGAAAGAAGTGGACGAGATTGAATATGTAACTGATGGTTTGTCCAGAGAGGCCGTACGTTTTATTTCGGAAGCGTCCAATAAAAAGGACAAGCCTTTCTTTTTGTATTTATCCTATAACGCACCACATACACCTTTAGAGGCTAAAGAGGAAGATTTAAAATTGTTTTCACATATTCACGATATTAAGCGAAGAACTTATGCTGCTATGGTGTATGCCGTGGATAGAGGTGTGAAACGGATAGTAGAAAAACTTAAAGAAACAAACCAGTTTGATAATACTTTGATCATTTTCTCAAGTGATAATGGGGGGAAACTAGCAGCGGGAGCCTCGAACTATCCGCTTAAGGAAGGAAAGGGAAGTGCCTACGAAGGAGGCTTTAGAGTTCCCACATTTATGCATTGGCCAAATGTTGTTCCTTCTGGCAGGGCATATGATTACCCAATTTCTTCCCTGGATTATTACCCGACATTTGCCGGGCTTGCAAATGCCAAAATTCCAGTTGAAAAGCAATTGGATGGGAAGGATATTTGGAAACCTTTTTTGAAAAATGAAAACCCGATACGAGAAGAGCCGCTATTTATAATGCGCCATAGAAAAGGTTTTTCGGATGTTGCTATCCGACAGGATAAATGGAAGGCTCTTAAGGTTTATCAACAAAAATGGAAGTTATACGATATTGAGAAAGACATTGAAGAAAATAGAGATTTAAGCTCCCAAAACCCTGATATACTGGCCGATCTTATTAAAAGGGGTAGTCAATGGAGCGAAACACATGTGGAGCCGCGTTGGTTTCATATTGAAAAAGAAGGGGAGCAGTGGAGAGCAGATGAAATGCCCAATTTTGAAGCCACCTTTCGATTAGATTAATACTCTTCTTAATCAAAAAAAACCTCTTAAATGCGTTTTTTTAGTTTACACTTAGTTAAAATTGTGAATTTTAAGAATAAATAAGCTATATTTGAGCATGAAATTGGTTTTAAAGAATACCGACGGTTTTACAAGTTCTAGACTAAATGCCTTTTTAAAAGAAGAACCATGTCTCGACACAGCATGGCACTACCACCCAGAATATGAGTTGTTATACATTTCAAGAAGCAGCGGTATACGCTTCGTGGGTGATAATGTATCTCATTTTGAACCTGGTGACTTAGTCTTAGTTGGTTCAAATTTACCCCATTTATGGAGAAATGATGTCTCATATTACAGTGCAGATAGTAAAAAAACAATTAAGACAGTAGTAGTTAAGTTCTACCAAGATTTTATTGGGGATAATACATTTGAGGCACCTCAATTTGCAGCCATAAAAAGGATGTTATCAGATTCTAAGTATGGTATGAGCTTTGGGAAAAGTGTTTCTATAGCCTTAAAGGATGAGCTTCTTTCTTTCCCCACATTAAACAATACCCAGCAATATATTAGTTTATTGGATATTTTGCATAAGTTATCCATGGTAAATGACAAACAACTTTTGTCTTCATCAGATATGAGACAATATACACCAAAAGGAGCTAAAAGAATTGACCGTGTGATTAGGCACATTTCCGATAATTACGCAAAGGATATATCACTCGAGAACATATCTGATATTGCCTGTATGACACCAAATTCCTTTTGTAGGTTTTTTAAGAAAAAAACCAATAAGTCTTTTAGCGAATTTTTGAATGAAATAAGAATTAGAAATGCTTCAAGGATTCTAATTCAAGAAGACTTCCCTATTAATGATATTTGTTTTTTAGTTGGGTATAATTCCATTACTAATTTTAACAAACAGTTCAAGAAAATCATGGGAAGAACTCCTAACCAATACCGACAAGCCGTTTAAGATTAAGTGGTTAAAATATGTTAGTATAAGGGTAATTTCCTGCCATTCAAAACATAGATTAAGTGTTTATTTTGACTTAGAATTCACTAACATCAATCTGTAGTTTTCATTATTGCTATGGGCGAGAACAGATAGTTGATGAATTTTGAAATTAATACATTTTAACTAATCTAAATTATCTTATGAAAAAACTAAAATTTGTTTTAGGTGTTTTCTATTTATTGGCAATTAGTGCCTTTGGTTTCAGTCCAAACGAATTAACATTAGATGCTGAAAATCATGTAGAAAGTGAAAAAATAGAAGTTCCAGATGAAATTCAAGCCATTGAAATATCTGGGGTGGTCTCAGATGTCGATGGGCCCTTGCCAGGGGTTAATATTGTTGTAAAAGGAACTACAACAGGAACGCAAACAGATTTTGATGGAAACTACGCTATTTCTGTTAGTGGGTCTAATCCTGTATTGGTATTCTCATATGTGGGTTACAAGACTCAGGAAATACCTGTTGGTGCTCAAAAAACAATTAATGTCTTGTTGGAACAAGATGTTGCTGGACTTGATGAGGTCGTAGTTGTTGGGTACTCAACAAGAAAAAGGGGGGAATTAACAGGTTCGGTAAGTACAGTAAGTGCTAAGGAAATAGAAAACACCTCAAATACAGAGGTGGCTAAATCTTTAGCTGGTAGAGCTTCAGGTGTTATTATCAATGACCGCGGTGGTTATCCTGGTAGTAACAACGTTGATATTCTTATTCGCGGTCAATCTACATTAAATAATAACAATCCTTTAATATTGATAGACGGAATACAATCCGGTACTGCGGTGTTTAATCAATTGGCCCCTCAAGATATTGAATCATTAAGTATACTAAAAGATGGAGCAGCTGCTATTTATGGTACACGAGCAGCTAACGGGGTTATTATTGTTACTACGAAAAGGGGTAAGTCTGGCAGACCTAAACTTCAATTATCGACTTCCTATAGTTTGTCCTCATTTTCAGTAACACCGGATTTAATGACTTCGGCAGAATGGGCTACTTATGAAAACGAAATTGCAGAGAGAATATCTGCACCTCTTCCATTTACAGAAGAAGATATTGAAAAATATAGAAGCGGGGAAGATCCGCTCAATTATCCTAATACAGACTGGGCAGATTTAACCTTTGCTAATACAGTACCGGAAACCAGAAATTCTTTGTCAATTTCTGGAGCTACGGAAAATGTTGGATATTTTGTTAGTGGTGACTTTATGAGTAGGGAAGGTGTATTTGATTCTGGGGATTTAAATTTTAATCAAACTCAGGTAAGATCGAATATTGATGTTAAACTTAATAATGATATCAAGGTGAGTGTAGATTTATCTGGACGATTTTCTCAGCAAAATCAGCCTGGAGTAGATGCTGGCTTCATTTATAAGCATATTTATACTAACTTTCCTAATGAGATAGGTGTTTATCCTAACGGTTTGCCTGCATTTGGTGGGGAAAATGGAGCCAATCCTGTTATTATGTCCAGTAATCAGTCTGGTTTTGTAGAGAATAATTATACTAATTTGAGAGGGCGTCTTGCGCTTGACTGGAAACTGGATGCTATTACAGAGGGCTTAAGCTTTAATGGTTTTGTTGGTTTAAGAAGAGGCTCTGGTAATATTAAAAACTTCTACACTCCATGGACTTGGTATAGGTTTAACGAAACTACTGGAGAATATGATGAGAACATTGGTTTTTCTCAAAGAGGGAAAGATAGGATTCTAAATGAAAACTTCAATAAATTTAATCAAGAATTATTCAATGCGACGTTTCGATATAATCGTACTTTTGGAAATCACTCTATAAATGGTTTAATAGGATATGAGCTTACAACTGGTGAAAGCGAATTTTTTGAAGTACAAAGAAATAGTCTTCCTTCACCTTCAAGACCATACTTATTTGCAGCGGATGGAGAGGATATTGTAACCGCAGGAGGTGCTGCGGAAAATGCTTTGATAAGTTACTTTGGAAATGTAGTTTACGACTATAACAAAAAGTATATTTTAGAACTTACATTAAGGCGTGACGGAAGTAGTAATTTTCCGCCGGGGAAACAATTTGATAATTTCTACAGCATTGGCGGTACTTGGGCCATTGGAAAAGAATCCTTTTTGGAAGATGTAAGTTGGTTAAGTTCCCTAAATTTAAGAGGTAGTTACTCGAAAATGGGTAATGATCGAATTCCACCATTTCAATTTTTAACACGCTATAATTATAATAGCGACCCAACCGTACCAGGACAAAATGTGCGCCCCAACTATTATCACTTTGGTGAAGTTGGAGCATATTTCGCGGGATATAGTAGTTCTGTAACCCCAAACCCTAATATAACATGGGAAAAAGCTTTTATGAAAAACATAGGGCTTAGTTTTTCTTTATTTGATAGCAAGTTCACAGGAGATATCAATTACTTTAGTCAGAGAAGAGAAGATATTTTGGAAGACAGAGGAAATGAGGTTGCGGCTTTTACTGGTATTATATTCCCTGATGAAAATGTGGGTGTTGTAGATAGCTACGGTTTTGAACTTTCCTTAGGTTGGGCAGAGCAGATAAATAACAATTTTAGATATAATTTAGGGTTTAACTTTACACAAGCCAAAAGCGAAGTAGTAGGGCTTCCTGAACCTGCAAATGTAACTCCTAGTATGTCTAGGGTCGGAAAACCAGTTAGATCTTATGTTGTCTATCCTACTGCTGGTGTTTTCCCAGATCAAGCAACGGTTGATGCGACCGATGTTAAATTAGAAAATACGGTTGAAGGGGAGATACACTATTTAGATACAGATGACAATGGCGTTATAGGTGCTGGAGATCGCGTAAGAACCAGCACATCCAATATACCTGAAATTCAATACGGATTTAGTGGAGGATTAAACTATAAAGAATGGAATTTCAGTTTCTTATGGGTTGGTCAGGCAGAAGCACAGGTTCTAGTGTTTTTTGATCAACAAGGATCCAAACCATCTTATGTTTTTGACCAACGTTGGACTCCGGATAACCGCAATTCAAGGTATCCTAGAGCTTTTGGTTTGAATGATACCTTTAGCGGTAATCAAAATTCTAATCCAGATAATTTCCAAGGTGCAGATACTTGGTTACACGATGCTTCGTTCTTAAGACTAAAAGAGGTTGAATTAGGGTACACTATTCCTCGAGACATAACCCGTTTTGCGGATATGAAGATATTTGCTAGAGGTTTGAATTTATTGACCCTATTTTCAGATGTTTATGATCTTGGTTTAGACCCTGAAGCTACTGGCTACAACAATTTCAGAAATGCAACATATCCGTCATTAACGATGTTTACGTTTGGATTAAATATGACCTTTTAAAAAAAATAGATTATGAAAAAATTTAGAATAATTTGTATTCTTGCAGCTCTGGGGTTATTTTCCGTATATAGCTGTGAAGATGAGTTAAATACAGAAGTGTTAAATGCATTTTCTGAAGATTTAGTATACAGTGATGCAAATCAGGTGGAAAGATTGGTGTATCCCGTTTATGGCAGTACAGAAACGTGGGCAATAAACAAATCAATTTGGTGGGGTAGACGCTACAACATCGAAAACGGTTCTTACGAAGCTAAGTTTAACTTTAGTGATTTAGATCGTTTAAACTTAAGAGGGAACGGCTGGACACCTTTAAATGTAGGTGATTTTGATGGTAAGTGGGAAGATTTTTATTTATATATTCGAGAAATTGACCAGTTTTTTAGTTTGATAGACGATAGCGAAGCTAATGAGAAAGATCCAGATGCTGTAGCTGTATTAAAGGCTGAAATGCGGTTTTTAAGAGCAAATCTATATTTTAAATTAACAAGGCTATACGGAGGTGTGCCAGTTTTAGAAAAAGCTTTAGGCTTAGAAGATGATTTCAATATTCCAAGAACGCCTTATGAGGATGCTGTAGACTTTATCGTTAGCGAGTTAGATTTGGCTGTAGCAGATTTACCAGAAACAAGGCCAGCATCAGAATTCGGAAGAGCAACCAAAATTGCAGCACTAGCAGTTAAGTCTAGAGTGCTTTTATATGCTGCGAGCGATTTACATGATCCAGGTTTAATGCCGCAGACGCAAAACACTGAACTATATTCTTATAGTAAAGCATCGAAATGGCAAGATGCAGCTGATGCGGCTAAAGAGGTGATAGATTTTTATGGTTCTAAAGACCTTATCTCTGTTAATAATGCAACAGATTACCAAAATTTATTTTTATCTGTAAATGAGGATATAATATTTGCAAGACCTTTTGGGACCTTATATGATTTTGGAACAGATGTGAATTCATTGCCAGGACAGACTCAAACACCGCCTGGATATGGAGGGTGGGGTTTATCTTCTCCTACACATAATTTTGCCTTGGAATTTGATATGGCAGATGGCTCAGCTACCATTGGAGATTCATCTACCTATGATCCAGATAATCCTAGCGATAACAGAGAAATGCGCTTCTATGCAAACTTATTATATCAAGGAGCAGAGTTTAGAGGACGTCCTGTAGATTATGCTGTGTCGCGTAATCACCCTACTATACCTCATGGTTTAGACTCTAGGAGGGGGACTTTGGCTGGGTCTGAAGGAAACCCACTGCATTGGTCTAAAACAGGTTACAATATTAGAAAATTTCAAGACGAGGCTACACCATTAGTTACCGATGCTGTACCTGGTCGGCCATATATATTATACCGTTTGGCCGAGATGTATTTAAATTATGCCGAGGCACAGGCCGAATTAGGGAATGATGCTGAAGCAAGAACATATTTAAATAAAATAACAGCTAGAGCTTTAAAACCTGCCGTTACGGCCAGTGGCGAAGAATTAAAAGAAGCCATTAAACATGAGCGTAGATTAGAGCTATGTTTTGAAGGCCACAATTTCTTTGATGAAAGACGTTGGATGAACCCAGAAAGATTAGGGTTTGATGTTAGAGGTTTATTATGGACAAAGGAAAGAGATGGTAGCTTAACATCTAGGGAATGGACTGTTGTAACACGTCCATGGTATGATAAGCAATACTATTTACCCATTCCGCAATCTGAAATTGAAAAGGCGCCAGCATTATTACAGAATGCCTTCTATGAATAATAATATTTTGTTTTTAGTATTTTAGTTTAGTAAAGGCCAGGGTTATCTACATCCTGGCCTTTTGGTGTTTGATAAAGTTTCTATTAAAAAGTATGAGAGAAATCAATAGTACAAAAAAGCGCTATAACATACTAGTTCTAATTTTTGGTACGGTAGTAATAAATTACCTTGACCGAACAAATATTTCAGTTGCAGCATCAGCCATAAGCCAATCGCTTGAACTAAGCACCGTGCAAATGGGCTCAATTTTTTCAGTATTCGGTATTGCATATGCAGTTTTGCAAATTCCTGGGGGCATAATTGTGGATAAAGTCCGTTTACGGTTTTTGTATGCATTGATGTTGTTTCTGTGGTCGGTGGCCACTCTGTTTCAGGGCTTTGTAAACTCGTTCAAGGTTTTATTGGGGTTAAGAGCTAGTATTGGGGTTTTTGAAGCGCCTTCTTATCCAGCTAATAATGCTATTGTTACCAAATGGTTTCCTGAAACCGAACGTGCTTCTGCTATAGCCATTTATACTTCTGGTCAGTTTATCGGTTTGGCTTTTTTATTTCCAGCTTTAACGCTAATTCAAGACAAAGTAGGTTGGAGAGGATTACTTATCATTTCAGGTGTGATAGGAATTATATGGGCTATTGTTTGGTATGTTTTTTATCGAGACCCAGACCAACACAAAACTGTTAGTGATGCCGAATTAAAATTGATTAAGCAAGGCGGTGGTTTTTCAAAAGAGGCTAAGACTCATTACGATAAAGAGAGATTCAGTTGGGGCGACTTTTTTGAGGCTTTCAAGTATAGAAAATTGTGGGGTATATATTTAGGGCAGTTTTGTATGGGATCCATGTCCATTTTCTTTTTAACTTGGTTTCCTACTTACCTTGTAGAGTATAGGGGATTCGATTTCATAAAGTCTGGTTTTTTGGCTTCAATCCCCTTTTTGGCAGCATTCTGTGGAGTTTTGTTGGCTGGCTTTTCTTCAGATTTTTTAATCAAAAATGGAAAAACACCAGAGTTTGCAAGAAAAGCACCCGTTTTAATAGGACTATTATTGTCTACTTTAATTATAGGTGCAAATTTTACGGAAAGCACATTTTTAATTATTTTGTTTTTAACCATCGCTTTTTTTGGCAATGGGCTAGCATCTATTACTTGGGTGTTTGTGTCTTTAATTGCTCCTAAACGTATCATTGGACTTGTTGGTGGTGTATTCAATCTTATTGGCGGATTGTCAGCGGTAGTCGTACCATTTGTGATCGGTGTTTTGGTACAAGAAGGTGATTTTAGCCCTGCATTATTCTTTATAGGAATACTTACCGTTATAGGGTTTTTGTCATTTTTATTGGTTGTTGGCAAAGTAAAACGTATTCAATTGGAAGGTAACAAAGATGAACTTAATGGCATAGGAGCATGAAAATTAGAATAACAGATGTTAAGGTGTTTCCAGCAAATATTGCAGGAAGAAGCCAGCTTAATTTAAAGATAGAAACCGATATAGGGATTTATGGTTGGGGTGCTTCTGGTATTACAGGAAGGGAGTTTGCAGTAATTGGGGCTATTAATCATTATAAACCTTTAATTATTGGTAAAAACCCTATGCAGATAGGGGCTATTTGGCAAGATCTGTACCGGGGACAATATTTTGAAGGTGGACGGGTGTTAACGGCGGCAATTTCAGCGATTGATATTGCGCTGCATGATATTAAGGGAAAAGTATTGGAAGTTCCTGTTTACGAATTGTTAGGTGGTAAACAAAGAAACTATGTTGAATGCTTTGCATCCTTAAGGTTTAGCAGTAAGGAAGAATTAATAGAAAGAGCAAAAGTATTGATTAAAGAAGGATGGCGAATGCTTAGGTTGGCTCCTGCCGAGTATGAGGAGGGTAAATATGCTTCAGAGTTTGAGCCAAGAGATTCAATAGCAATTATTGCAGATTGGTTGGTAGCATTACGAAGGGAAGTAGGCACCAAAGTTACCATAGGTATAGATTATCATCATAGATTATCTGTTCCTGAGACCGTTTCGTTTATACAACGGATGCCAATAGGGACTCTTGATTTTATTGAAGAACCCATTCGAGACGAATCTCCAGAGGTATATCAGGAGTTACGAAAAATGATAAACGTACCCTTCGCAATAGGTGAGGAATTTGCAAGTAAGTGGCAATTTATGCCTTACATAGAAAAGAATATTACACAGTTTGCAAGAATAGACGTGTGCAATGTTGGTGGCCTTACCGAGTCAATGAAAGTAGCAAGTATGGCCGAAGCACATTATATAGATTTGTTACCGCATAACCCTATTGGGCCTATTTGTACCGCTGCAACTATTCATTTGGCGGCGGCATGTCCAAATTTTACTTGGTTAGAAGAAATGAATACCCCTGTGGAAAACCCAGGGTTGGACGATATCAATTATTATCCTTTACAACCAAAGTTGGAGGGCAATCGATATAAGGTGCCTGATACACCAGGCTTGGGAATAGAATTTAATGAGGATCTAGCCCTTAACCAAGGATTTAATATGGTGGAGACCCCACGCTTGAAAAAGAAAGACGGCTCTTTTACGAATTGGTGAATTATATATTGATATAAAATGAAGCTTTTATTACCTATACTTTTTACGATTTTTTTTAGCGCCGTAAATGCGCATTCCCAAGAAAGGCCTAACATTATTATTATGATGACCGATGATCAGGGCTATGGGGACATTGGAGCTCACGGTAATCCCTATTTAAAAACGCCTAAAATTGAATCATTAGGAGAACAAGGGCTGGAAATGACACATTTTTTTTCATACCCAAATTGTTCGGCATCACGAGCCGCACTTCTTACTGGAAGATATCCCTATAGAACCGGGGTAACAGCTGTAACTCAGGTTGATCATTTTATGAACGCTTCCGAAGTTACTATTGCTGAAATTTTAAGCACTAATGGTTATAGAACTGGAATATTTGGGAAATGGCATTTGGGTGATAATATGCCAATGCGACCAATCGATCAAGGATTTCAAGAAGCCTTAGTGCATAAAGGTGGCGGTATTGGTCAGGCTGCTGGACCTGATGGAAACACCTATTTTAATCCAATATTGGAGCATAACGGTGTTCCTAAAAAGTATAATGGCTATTGTGATGATATTTTTACAGAAGCCGCAATTGATTTCATTAGTAAAAAAGGGGACAAACCTTTTTTTGCTTATTTGGCAACTAACCTACCTCATTTTCCTTTACAAGTTCCAGAATCTCGGGCTGAACCTTTTAGGAAATTGGGACTGCATGAGGATAATGCCCTTACCTATGGGATGATTGATAATATTGATTACAATGTAGGTAGGGTACTTGAGATACTAAAAACTTTAGGAATCGATAATAATACCATAGTTATTTTTCTTTCTGATAATGGACCACGCCATAGACGTACTAAAAATGACTCATACCCTGGGCGCTGGGTTGCAAACTTAAGAGGAACCAAAACCAGTGTTTATGATGCAGGTATTCGTGTACCATTTTATGTAAAATGGCCCGAACATATTAAACCTAAAAGCCAAACAACCCAAATGGGAGCTATAATAGATGTATTACCAACCTTATTGGAGGCTGTTAATATTGAAGCTTCAAGTGAAATAGAAATGGATGGCGAATCGTTGTGGCCACTATGGACAAGAAATGAATCGGAATATCTTGACGAACGTGAATTCTTCGTGCAAATGCATTATGGGCCAACGCCGTTTAAATACATGCATTTTGCAGTAAGGACACCAAAATACAAATTGGTAAGCCCTCACGATTTCCCTCATGGCATTGTACATCAACCAACGGATTTTGTGCTTCAAAATGTATTGAAAAATTTAGAATTATATGATGTAGAAAAAGATCCAAGCGAACGAATAAATATAGCTAAAAACCACCCTGATATTGTAGACAATATGTTAGAGAGCTATGAGACTTGGTTTGATGAAGTTAGTGAAGAGCGTGATGCAAAAGGTATTCAACGCATTCATTTGGGCACTGCGAAACAACCACATGTTGTGTTATCGCGTTTTGATTGGGGAGGTCCTCGGGTTATTTCACGCTTTGATTATGGTGGGCCACGTGTAGTTGAGGATAACCAATTAGGATATTGGCGTGTAACAACAAAAAGTGGGAGTTATAAAATTTCATTGGATTTACCTGAGTTGATGGAGGATGGTTTCGCACATTTGAAATACAATGACATACATTTAATTCTGCCAATTAAAAAAGAGCAAAAACATGTAGTTTTTGAAAATATTAGACTTCCAGAAACTACAGGGAATTTTCATGCTTATATTAAAACCGATAGATTACCAATCGGTCCACATTTTGTTGAAATAATAAAACTTGAAAACTAGGTGGTTTACAGTATACCAGATGCTCTCAATATTCGTGATAAAAAGTAAGGAATAACGGGTGATTTTTAATCTGGATCGACAGTTATAATATCTTAATACGAGAGGGGGAGATTACATCTACTTTATTATTAATTTAGTTCTAAAAATAGAGCTATCTGCTTTACCTTCAATAATATATACACCTGATTTAAGATTAGACAAATCAATCTGATTATTAGATGGGGAATACGTCGTTTTATAAACCATTTGTCCAGTAGTATTATAAATCGATAGTTCCATATTTTCCTTACCTTTTATAGTAATAAAACCGTTTGACGGGTTAGGATAAATTTTAAAAGTTGATTTTGACTTATCGTCTAAACTTAAAGTACTTTTAGACCATACACGCACATAATCTAAATACATGGAAGTTGGAATTTCACCTAAATTTTTGCTAGCCCTATCATTCGTAACCGGGTCTAAAGGTTGGAATCTATTATCACTAAATGTAACGAATGGAACTCTTAACCCTAAAGAAACAATAACCTTTAAAGGATTATCGCTCCAATATGTATTGTTTAAAGTTCGCCCAACTTTGATGCCATCAACAAAAAAATGAAGTTCAGTAGGCGTAATTTCACAGGCATATGTGTGCCACCCTAGGGCTGGATCAAATCTACCTGGTAATTCATATTTGTTTAATTGCTCGTCCCTAGCATTAGGTTGTTTAGGTCTAAACCATTCCCTACCAGAACTAGAATTTAGTACCAGATGCAAATTTGATTCTGCGTCGTGTATGTCATCCTGTCTTTCACCGGGTGGAGCTAAGGCATCATAATCGAATTGTTGTAGTTCTACAACGTCAATTTCTGTATACACTGCTTCTCCAATGGGTTTATTATCATAAAAATCGCTATATAACCAAAATGCAGGGCATACACCTCGTCTTCTATCTAGAACGGTAGCTTCTCTAGACAAAATAAAAGCACCGTAAATACGAGCTTCAACATACCCGATAAACTCTGCTGGCAATTGAGTAGTATTTTGCATACAGCCACTATTAAAATAAGTACCATCTACAGGTATATTGTTTTCGTTATGGCGCATTGTTATTTCTACAGCGTTCTCACCTTCAAATGTCCCGGGGGTAACGTTAGTATCATTATTCCATTTCCAAGCACTTACGTTGGGTAAGTTGGTTGTTTTGCTCCATTTTGACCAATCAATAGTATTCGAGTTAAACTCATCACTGTAAGTTTGCTCGTACTGCCAAGTATCATTAGGATCAATAGTAGCTATAGGATTGAATTGACCGTATACCCATGTAGATATAAAAAGGGAGAAATAGATTAAAATTGGAGCAATATTGGATTTCATAGCTTTAAAATTGTCTTGCATTTATAACAAATGTAGTATTTCTATAGATTGTTTAATAAGGTAAAATTATCAAAATCTAGACCAAAATTATCATTTTTAGTTTGGGTAGATATTCCTTTCTTAAGAAAATGGTCTAAAACAGAGTTGGTTTATTTAACAAAAAAACCAGCGATAAATAGTACCACTGGTTTTATGTTCAATAAATATGTGACTAAATAAGATTTAGTGCTTTACAAATTTTCTTGTAGATGTTCCTTTTTCAGACGTCAATCTTACCAGATATAAAGCGCTTTTTAAGGAAGAAACGTCAATAACGTCAATTACACCAGTTCTAGACATAACTTCTCTGCCTAACAAATCCAATACCTGAACACTTTTAATAGCCTCTCCAGTTTGAATTCGTAACAAATTCTTTGTAGGGTTAGGAGATAATCCAAATTCAAAGGCATTCTTAGCGTTAGTGGTAGAAAGTATAGGTGAATCAGTAACTTGAACCGTTAATTTATTCAAAAATATTCCTGTAAGAGGGTCTGGGTCAGCTTGAGCCCATCCGTATGCCCATGACCAAAAATAAACATTTCCTGTAGTGAAAGCGGTATATAATTGAGGGTCAATACCAGTTACAGATGCTGTTTCATCACCTACTTTAGCAGATAAGCTTGATGATGCGGCATCCGAACCTAGTGCGATTTCAACTTGCACTGAATACGCTGTGTTTGCTGTCGCAGGAACATAAATAGGGCTTGGGAATGGAGTGGAACCAGTGGCATCAGGATGTGATTGGCTATTCACTAAAAAATCTCCAAAGTCTCCCGAGAATAAAATGCCTTCACGATCATTAAAGTCGCCTAAATCTTTTCCGTTTTTAAAGCCCCACCATACTTTGGCACCATCGTTAATAACTTCACTATCTCTACCAATAACTAAATCAAATGTGGCCGTTATAAATTGACCGTCAGTTGCCTGAATAGATTTGTCAAGAATAAGTTTCTTCCAATTGGAATCGTCAAGTTCAATTTGATCAGTTGCATTTGCCGACCATGCCTCCTGAGAAAGCCAATCTGGATGGTTATTAATAAGAGTTTGAGCAGTTGGAGCATCATAAGAGGCTTCTGTGAAATCTGACGAAAAGAATCCTACTGATTGTCCTGATTTAAAGATATCTTGCGCATTCAACATAATTACAGAGGTAAACACTGCAATTAAAAAAGTGTAAATTTTTTTCATAATTTTTAAGTTTATTTAATCTGTCTTTTATTTGGTGTAAAATTAAAGAGTATTAGAAGTGAGCGATAGCAATCTTTTAACATAACCCTGCACTATATTATCTTTTTTAGAAAAAAGAGTTTTAGGCTGTAAAAAAAATCAAATTGTAACTGAAGTAATCATAGATTTATTATAGTCTATAACTATGGTCCTGAATAATCGGTAACATATTTGTCCTTTTATTGATAATAGATAAAATCAATGTGCAAAAGAAAAGCAATACTGTATTTCGGGATATATTTGGTTTTGTTGTAGTTTATTAGGTCTATATATACAAAAGACCAGTAAAGTTTTATATTTAACCTTATGGGAAGAAAGGTAACTTATGATAATTTATGGTTAAATAAGGCTATCTTTCTTCAAAGAGACTCCGCTATTTTTGCCTTAGTATATGGAGCAGTTAAGAAAAAAGAGCTTACTGAGGCTGATTCGTCATATAGCATAGATACGTATCAAAGGTGGCCTTTATTAATTCAATATAGTCTAGGGGCAATGGATACCTTAGTAAAATTCGAATCAGAGGGCTTTTTATATAATTCTGCAAACACGATGTGTTAGTTCAATATTGTAAAAATAGTTGAGATGTTTGATGATGGCGTGGTTAAAACGGGTGATGAAGGGGGGTGAAATTGACAAGTACACAGAACAAGTGGTTTAAGCGTTGTAACAATGTTACTAAAGTTTTTAACATATTAATCGAGGAGAAAGAAGTTCATTATTAAACCTTAATTGAAAAAAGAGATGATAGCCTACAATGGTTGTCCTTTTTGGTAAAAAATAATAAATGGTTTGTAGTAATTCCATGTAGTTAAGGTTAGATATATACTTTATGAAAACTAATTATTCTCAATTTAACTAAAAGTACATTAAAGTTATTATTAACAATAGCTTACGATTTAAGAAAGACAAAAAAAACTAGACATGAAAAATCTAAAGTTTTCTATTGCGTTTTTAGCAATTGTTTTATGCCAATTGTCTTGCATAGGCCAAAAACAACCAAATATAGTACTCATTTTTATTGACGATGCTGGGTACGGCGATTTTGGATTTCAAGGAAGTGATGTTATGATAACTCCAAACTTGGATAAACTGGCAGAGCAGGGCATTTTGTTCACTCAAGGTTATGTTACAGACGCTACCTGCGGGCCTTCCCGGGCTGGGCTTATTACCGGTAAATACCAACAACGTTTTGGTTATCAGGAAATAAATGTTCCAGGTTATATGAGCGAAAACTCTAAATTTTTAGGGGATGATATGGGCTTGCCATTAAACCAGAAAACGATGGCCGATTATTTAAAAGACTTAGGCTATGTAAACGCTATGTACGGCAAATGGCATTTAGGGGACGCCGATAGATTTCATCCCTTAAATAGGGGGTTCGACGAATTTTACGGTTTTAGAGGCGGTGCCAGAAGCTACTTTCCTTATAAGGATTTTAAAGGTGTACATCATGACAATAAAATGGAAAGGAATTTTGAGAACTACGAAGAACCTGATGGTTATGCTACTGATGTCTTTGTGGATGAAGCCATTTCATTTGTTGAGAGACATAAAGAAAAGCCATTCTTTATTTACTTGGCTTTTAACGCCGTGCATACACCGATGGAAGCAAAGGAAGAAGATTTGGCCAAGTTCCCAAACCTAAAAGGAAAGCGTAAGGAAGTGGCGGCCATGACCTTGGCACTGGATAGGGCTTGCGGCAGATTAATGGACAAGCTAGAAGAACTCGGGCTGGATAAAAATACAGTTGTTGCCTTTTCAAATGATAACGGAGGGCCAACAGACAAGAATGCGTCTATAAACCTGCCACTTAGCGGTACAAAATCCAACCATTTGGAAGGGGGAATCAGGGTGCCTTATCTAATCAAATGGCCAAAAAGGCTTAAAGCTGGTATAAGGTATGATTACCCTGTTAGTACACTCGATTTTTTGCCTACCTTTTATGCTGCAGCCGGAGGGAAAATCGAGGACTTGAAAGAAATTGACGGGGTAAATTTGATTCCTTATGTCGATGGCTTGAACAATGAAAGACCACATGAGGATCTATTTTGGAAGAAGGATGTGCGCGCCGTTTATAGACATAACGACTGGAAACTCATCCGGTTTGCAGACAGACCTGCAGAACTTTATGATTTGTCCGCCGATCTAACCGAACAAAACAATTTAGCAACAGAACAACCTGAGCGTTTAAATGAAATGTTCAAGAAATTATTTGAATGGGAATTAACCCACGAACGCCCCTTGTGGACCTTAAAGCAGGATTTTGAAAAGTACGATATAGATAGAATGGATCGCTATCGCACTCCAGAAATGGTAAAAAAAGAGATAGAAAAGTATAACGTAGATAACAGTAAGAATTTTAAAAAATAGAATAGTCAAAGAAAATCAAAACTTTTCAACGAAGGCAAAAATGGAAAGAATTACCACAAATCAGGTTAAAGACTGCATGTTTAGTATAACACTAGCTGCTGTAATATGTTTGCTTACCATTACGAGTTGTAAACAAAACCTTAATAATGCCTTTAATGAAGAGCTTGCAACAAAAGAGAAGAGCCTACTACCATATTCAGATCCCGAAAACAAAGGTGGTTGGATTCTAAATGAAGAACTAAGTGATGAATTTGAAGGGGCATCAATAGACACAACAAAATGGTTTATCGAAGGGCAAAATGGTGATTATTACATCTGGAAGGGAAGACCGCCTTCTCAATTTGTAGCTCACAATGTAAATGTTACAGATGGTAAACTTGTAATTACTTCACAATGGGAGCCTGATTATGAGTTTGCTAAAGAAAAATATGCCGATGGAAAAAACAATGATGCCTATGGGAAATTGGAAGGAAAACCAGTTCCCGTAACTACCGGAGGTGTTATTACAAAGAAGCGTTTTTTATATGGCTATATGGAAGTTGAAGCAAAAGTGGGTTATGCGGCAATATCAGGTGCATTTTGGGGTATAGGTTTCGAGCAAGAATTGGATGTATTTGAGCTCATGGGAAACCCCAAAAAGTATGGCTTTATAGAGGGAGGAAATTATTGGATAGGAACAGCTCACGATTGGAGTCCACCTTCAGTAAGACCTACAGCAGTATTCTTACATTCAGAAAAGTTAGATTTTAATACGGCTAGCGATTTTCATGTGTATGGAGCAGAATGGGGAGAAGACTATCTAAGTTTTTATATTGATGGCAAACACATTGTTACGTTTACTCAAGATGATGTTGGAACCGATTTTATTTTTAACAACCCCATGGAAATATGGTTGGATTCAGAAATCTTTAAAAGATTAGGTGTGCCTCATAAAGAAGAGTTGCCGGTTGATTTTGAAATTAAATATATGCGTGTTTGGCAAAAGCCTTCGGATAATTTATTGGCAAAGGACAAAGCATTTTATGGTTTTGAAGGTCCAATTCTTTTTGAAGAAAATCCAAGACCATTATATTTAGTTCCTGAAAATTCTGAAAATAATGATTATCAAAAATTTTGGCAAATCGATGATGGCTCTAAACAATATTTAGGTATTTATGAAGGGCAATACAACTCTGGCGTTGAAAGTTTAAAATTTTCTGGTTACGGGAAAAACGAATCATTACTCGTAGATAAGGTAGTTATTAAATCGCCCGAAGGAGCCTTGAATCTTCCAGCAGGTGATTATACCTTATCAGCCAAAGTATGGTTAGACCAAGGAAGAATTACTGATAAAATTCATGTGTCTCTACTGAACCCTGAAATTGAATTACAGTTTGACGGATTAAAAAAGATGCCTAGAAGAGAGTGGGTAACAGTTGAAACTCAATTTTCAAGATTAAAAGTTTCAGCAGAAAATGATGGTATGCAAATAGAAATTAGAAGAGAAGATTTGCCTCCAACAAAAGCGGCAAAACTATTTATTGACGATATTCAAATTAAAAAAATTAATAAGCAATGAGCACTCATAACAAAGCAATAACGAATACATCAGAAAGTCCGTATGTAAAATTGAAAAGCATCAATTTTGGAGATTGTAAATGGGATAAAGGATTTTGGGCAGAAAAAGTTCAAGCTGCCGCAGAAAGAATGCTTCCTTACATGGGAAATGTGCTTTGTGGTGATGTTGGTCATGGTTTAAACAATTTCAAAATTGCAGCCGGTGCTAAAGAAGGTGAACATAAGGGTTTTTATTGGCACGACGGAGATTTTTTTAAATTTATGGAGGCTAAAATGTACATCTATGCTTTAACGAAAGAAGAAGCATTGTTAAAGGAGTTAGATGAATACATCGAATGGATTGGTAAGGCTCAGGAAGAAGATGGGTACATCCATACTCATATTCAAATTACGGAAGGAGCGGAGCGTTTTTCAAACAGAAAATATCATGAAATGTACAATTACGGGCATTTATTTATTGCCGCTAGCGTACATTTTCGACTAACAGGACAGCGTAATTTCTTGAATATTGCCATAAAGCAGGCCGATTTACTGTGTGTTTATTTTATGCCAGACACCAAACACTACCAACGTTTTGGTTTTAATCAAACGCAAATTATGGGCCTGGTTGAGTTATATAGAACAGTTGGGGATAAGAAATATCTAAAGCTTGCCGAAAAGTTTATCAATAGAAGAGGAACGTTTAAAATTGAGCACCACTCTACTACTGAAGGTTATCCTATTGGAGATATGGTTCAGGAACGTACTCCTTTCAGGGAATCGGAAGAAGCAGTTGGTCATGCCGTTTTAGCATTGTACTATTATGCAGGTGCAGCAGATGTGTACGCAGAAACTGGTGAAAAAGCTTTAATTGATGCCTTAGATAAACTATGGGAAAACGTTACTGGTAAAAAGATGTATGTTACGGGAGCTGTAGGTCAAGCCCACTACGGAGCTTCTACTAATTTAGATATGATTGAAGAAGGCTTTATTGATGCCTATATGATGCCGAACATGACGGCGTATAACGAGACTTGTGCCAACCTTTGTAACGCCATGTTTAGTAGCCGAATGATGGGCATTAAAGAAGAATCCAGATATGCTGATATCATTGAATTGGTTCTGTACAACAGTGGTCTATCAGGAATAAGTATTGAAGGAAAGGATTATTTTTATTCTAACCCCCTGCGAATGGTTAACAATTCAAGGAATTATGATGCACATGCCGATGTTACGGAAAGTCCTGTTCGTCAACCATATTTGGAATGTTTTTGTTGCCCTCCTAACCTAGTAAGGACTATTTGTAAAAGTTCAGGATGGGCATACAATTTATCAGAAAATGGCGTAGCCGTAGTTTTGTTTGGTGGAAATAGATTAGATACCACAATGTTGGATGGTTCTTCAATAAAACTTTCGCAAGACACAGATTATCCATGGAAGGGTGTCGTGAAAATTACCGTTGATCAATGTAAAGATTCTGCTTTTGATATTAAAGTTAGAATTCCGAAATGGGCAGTGGGCAGTACCTTAAAAGTTAATGGAGAAGATGCTATGGTTCAGGTTGTTCCAGGTACTTTTGCAACTATCAATCGTAAATGGAAGGCTGGAGATACCATCATTTTGGACATGCCTATGGAGGTTACACGTATTGAAGGGCATAACAGAATTGAAGAGGTGAGAAATCAAATAGCCGTAAAGCGTGGACCAATTGTTTACTGCGTAGAGTCGCCAGATTTACCTAATGACACCTCCATTTTAAATGTGTACATCAACGGTGATACGAATTTGGTGGCAGAGCATAAACCAAATTTTTTGGGTGGTGTTACGGTAATCAAAGCAGAACTGCAACTCAGGGAGGACAAAAATGATGATATGTACCAAGTAGTAACCAAACCTGAACTAAAACATCATAAAACACAGTTAGTGCCTTATTTTGCATGGAGTAACCGAGGGCAGGCCGAAATGACGGTATTTATCCCCGTTATTTGGAATAACTAATTTAAGATTATTTTGAGAATTTTCATATTTACCTTGGCTTGTCATTTTGTGCTAAATATTAATGCTCAGCACTTGTATTTACCAAAAAATATTAAGCCAGAAGATCGTATTTGTTTTGCCATGTATACTGTTCACGAGAATACGGTAAAACTTAATGCTCAATTTTATCCCATAAAAAATTTTGAGCCTTTTGAGGCTTTTTTGGAAATTCAAGAAGGTGGTAATTGGGTAACCAAGGATACAGCAGTAATTCAGTATCCTGGTTACACGTCACTATTTAGATTAGAAAATTGGAATGATACTATAGAAGCTAAGTATAGGGTGGTTCACAATAAAAAAGCATTTTACGAAGGCATTATTCGTAAAAACCCCATTGATAAAGATGAGTTTGTATTAGCAGCATTAACCTGTAATTCCATTTATCCAGAACATGGCGGCGATATTCCTAAAACAGATATTGTTGATAATATTAAAAAGCTCAATCCAGATTTATTGTTTTTTTCTGGGGATCAGGTTTACGATCATAGCCAACACTATTTGTACTGGTTGAAATTTGGGAGAGACTTTGGCGATATTATAAGAAACACCCCAACTATTTGTATTGTAGACGACCATGATGTTGGTCAAGGTAATATTTGGGGTAGTGGGGGTATTAAAAGTAAGGATAGAAGTGGTAAATATGGAGGTTATTATATGCCAGTAAGTTACATAAAAGAAGTAGAACGTGCTCAAACCAGCCATTTGCCAGATCCGTATGATCCAACACCAATCGCTCAAGGTATTGGTGTATATTATACTGATTTAACTTGGGGAGGCATTAGTTTTGCAATACTAGAAGATAGAAAGTTTAAATCTGCACCTGGTCAAATTTTCAGACATGAGGGTAAAGTAGTTGACGCCATTTTTGATCCTGAAGTAGATACAAGAATATTCGACGATCCCAAAGCATTATTATTGGGCGAAAGACAATTAGACTTTTTAGAGGATTGGACAACCGATTGGGAAGATGCTGAAATGAAAACAGTGTTGTCTCAAACCATTTTCACGATGGCGAATAATTACACAGGTAAACACGATAGGGAAATTTTTGCCGATTTTGATTCTAACGGCTGGCCACAAAGCGGAAGAAATAGGGCATTGGCCGTTATTCGTAAAAGTTTTTCACCAATGATTGCTGGAGATCAGCATTTAGGGTCTTTTATCAAGCATGGTGTTGATGATTGGGATGATGCCGGATATTCATTTTGTACGCCAGCTATTGCTAATTACTGGTTGCGCTGGTGGGACCCCAAAAAGCCAGGAAAAAACCGGGGTAAAAATAACCCGTTCTACACGGGGGAGTTTTTAGACGGCTTTCAGAATAAAATAACCGTTTATGCAGTAGCTAATCCTTCATCAGAAGAAATAGACGAAGGTGGTAAACTCTCTACTAGGGTTGCAGGTTATGGAGTTATAAATTACAATAAATCGAATAGAACGATTACCTTCAATTGTTGGCCCAGAAATGTTGATATTACAAGAAAAGACAGTAAGCAATACCCTGGATGGCCCATAACGATTTCCCAGTTTGATAACTTTAGCCCCAAAACATTTTATCAACTACCATTGCTACTATTATCAAAGCCCGACCAAGTGGTAACCATTAGAGGTAGTGCTACTGGAGCAGTAGAATCATCCGTGAGGATAAAAGGAAAATCATATCAACCCAAAACGTTAAGATCTGGTTTTTATACCATCGAAATAGGGGAAGGAGATTATAAAAATCAAATATTCAATGTTTTGGCAACAACGAAGAATAACAAAAAAATAGAGGTAAAGAATTAAAAATAGCATTATGCAATTTCAAGATTTCGAAAAAAAGTCGTTTTTACTAACCATTTTATGCTTATTCATATCAGGTTTAAGTTTTGGACAAATCTTCAAGGAAGTATACAAGGATTTCCCAAGACAGGAGGAAAATCTCAGAAAATGGGATGCTCCGGTGGTCGCGGATCTGGACCAGGATGGCTATCTAGATTTGATGATAAACGATCATGGCTTCGGTATTCAGGTGTGCTGGAATAATAAAGGCAAATTTGCCAAACCTTATGACATTATTATGGGGGATTTGCACGGGGTTTCTGCGGGCGATTTTGATTTAGATGGGAATATCGAAGTCATAATGTCGCGAGGTGGTGGTTCCGGTAGCAATGCTCGAAACTCGAAAATGTACCGTGTTGTGGGAAGGGAATTTATCCCAATGGACGATTTTGACGAACCCTTGGCCTTAATGCGTGGCAGGACAGTAGGTTTTGTGGATATTGATAGTGATGGCGATTTGGACTTAATAAATTTTGCATTTCCCGATGGTGCCAAAAAAGGTACTACAGAGAATTATATATATGAAAATGATGGAAATGGGCAAATGATTTTAAATTCTACCTTACCTGTTAGTAAAGGAAATGGACAAAAGGTTTTGTTTACCGATTTTAATGGAGACGAAATATTGGATATCGTCATGTACGGCCATGGGAATGTTAAAATGTACAAGGGCGGTGATGGCTTCTTGTTTGAAGATGTTACCAAAAAATTATTGCCAAAGGATATTTATGAAGTAACGGGAGTTACAGAAATAGATTATGATAATGACGGGGATTTCGATTTGTATTTTACTAGGGGCCTCGAGTTCGAAAAAGGCGAAACCTTTTACGATAAGGAGACCAAAACCCTTGGGCTTTTCACAAAAAGAGGCGAATTTCTATTTGATAATATTGAAGTAGGCGACGTACTGAACATGGAGAATTTCCAGTCGCAATGGCCAAATGCGGATACCTATTATATTGGTGAAGCCTCGTACGCTTATAAATTTGAAGGGGAAACCCATTCTGGGAAGGATATAAAATTGGTGGTAAGCGATGCCCTAGGTTTTCCAGACAATACAGATTTTAAGGAGAAAAAAGGCTGGTACATTGGATATATTGGCAATCGAAAATGGCGTGTTGCTGGATTTTTGTTTGCACCCTCAACAGGAGTCATCCACGGTGTGGAGGATTACCCAAAATACAATCATCTGGCAGGTCTTGAGGATGTCCTATTGGAAAATAAGGGAGGGAAATTTCAGGACGCCACTAGTAAGGCAAATATGGTGTTCAAGGAACATTCTATGGCATCCAACATAGCTGATTTTGATAATAATGGCTATCAGGATATTTTGGTCGTACCACGGGGCAATTTAATTAATGGAATTCAGTGTATCCTATATTTAAACCAAGGCGATGGCACATTTAATGTAAAAAAGGATCATACCATATTTTCACCAGAATTAGGGGCCATGGGAATGGCTGTTGAAAACCTCGATTACAACAACGATGGAAAAGTAGATATTGTTTTGGGTAACGAGCGCGGGAAATGGCACCTTTTCAAAAATACTTTAGCAGATACAGACGAAAACAATTTCCTTGTCGTGCATGTTGGAAATTCGCCATCTGGAAAAGCTACGGCCTTAGGTGCATTCGTAACGCTTACTAACAAAAAATCCGAACAAATAAAGCGCGTGGGCTCCACGGGCGCCCAGTATTCCCTTAGCTTTAATGATCAGGTGCATTTTGGAATTGGAGCGGGCAGCGGACCTGTAAAAGTTAAGGTAACCTGGTCCAATGGGGAAACCAAGGAACAGACCATCATAAAAATGAATAGTACAATACTGATAGGAAAATAGTAATCAACTAACTAATACTAATTAAATGAATAAATACACAAAAAATGCATTCTTATACGCCCTTATAGTTGCTATAGGATCTTTTGTCTTTGGTTTAGATGCTGTATTAATTTCGGGAGGATTTAAATTTATTACACAAGAGTTTAATTTAACAGCTTCACAAGTTGGTTTAATCGGTTCGGGACCAGGTATTGGCGTTTTGATAGCATTACCTCTAACAGCATATTCAGCTAATAAGTTTGGAAGAAAACTTACGCTTCAAATTATCGCAATATTTTATATTGTCTCTGCAGTAGGTTCTGCTCTGGCTCCATCATTTTTGTCATTGTTTTGGTTTAGGTTTTTAGGAGGATTAGCTTTCAGCTCAGTGACCTTAGCTTCAATGTATATTGGTGAAGTTGCTCCAGCTGAGCAAAGAGGTAAATTAGTTTCTACGCTACAAATAAACATGGGAGTCGGTTTTACGGCGGCCTATTTGATTAATTATTGGATTTTACAAAAAATGGGGTCTGATGCGCAATGGGTTCAAGATTTGAATTTAGCTGAAACCGGTTGGCGCTGGATGCTAGGGATAGAGATTGTTCCTGCCGTTTTGTGGTTTTTGTTATTGTTTTTAATTCCTAAAAGTCCTGCCTGGTTAATCTATAAAGGCAGAGTTAAGGATGCAAAAAAATCATTAGGTAAAGTTTATCCAGAAGATAAAGTGGATACACAAGTTCAAGAAATGATTCATAGTGTAGAAAATTCAGAGAGTAGCAATACTTCTACAGTCAGTCAGTTAAAAGAGATTTTCAGTAGTAAAATGAGAATTGTTTTAATTATAGCATTTACGCTTGCCGTAGTGCAGCAGTTTACTGGAATGAATGCAGTTATGATTTATGCCCCTACCATGTTTGAGCAATTAGGTTTAGGGACAGATGCCGCATTTTCCAGTACCATCTGGATAGGTGTCATTGGTTTAGTGTCTACTTTGATATCATTATCATTGATCGACAAGTTTGGTCGTAGGCCACTGGTAATGGGTGGTTTAATTTTGATTATTATCAGTATATCAACGGTGTCATATGGATTTAAACAAGCTACATACAAAGTAACCGACGAGGCTATTGCTGAAATGAAAGATATTCCAAACATAGCAAGTTTAAGTAATATAGTTGGAAAAGAATTTAATAGTGATATCGAGTTCAAAAGGGCGTTAGTTGATGTTCTAGGGGTAGAGTCTGCACGCGATAATTCAGGGGTGATTTTTAAGCAAACTGCACATATGAACGCCATGTTAATATTGCTCAGTATATTAACTTTTATCGCCGCTTTTAATTTTTCAATAGGGCCTATTATGTGGGTTTTGCTTTCAGAGATTTTTCCTATTTCCAATCGTGGCGTAGCCATACCTTTATTTGCATTAATTTCCAGCACAGTTAGCGCGTTGGTGCAGTTTCTTTTTCCTCTAGAAATGGAACACTTTGGGGCAACTATAACGTTTATAATTTACGCGGCCATTGTACTTGTAGGCGTTATTATTCTTTACAAATATCTTGTGGAAACTAAAGGGCTGTCTTTAGAAGAAATACAAGCAAAACTTCAAAGAAAATAAAAATAACCACTAGACTTAAAAATTATGAGCTTATTCGATAATAAAAAATTTGTGGTAGGACCATTTATGAAAGTAAGTGATCCTGTTTTAGTGGAAGTGGCCGCTTTTGCCGGTTTTGATTTTGTTATAATAGATTTAGAGCATGGCCCCAATACTTTTGAGACGGTTCAAGGCCATGTTAGGGCGGCACAGGCTACAGGCATTACTGCAGTAATTCGCGTGCCAGAGATCAATGAAAATATGATTTCGAAGGCATTGGATATTGGTGCAGATTATGTGCAAGTACCACAAATTGAAACAGCTGCTGATGCAAGACGTGTTGTAAAGGCTTCAAAATTTTTTCCAGAAGGCGCCAGGGGTGTTTGCCGTTATGTTAGGGCGGCAGATTATTCATCTATGCCAAAAGAAAACTATTTTGGTAATGCCAATAAAACTACTGGAACTATTATCCATATTGAAGGCAATATCGCTTTCAATAATATTGATGAGATTTTAGCTGTGGACGGTATTGATGTCATATTTATTGGGCCTTATGACATGTCCCAGGCCTGTGGAGTACCCGGTCAAGTTAGCCATCCTAAGGTCATTTCACAAATGAAGGAAATCGTTGAGAAAGCAGCACCTCTTGAGAAAGTTGTGGGTACGTTTGTTGAAAGTCCAGAATCTGCCAAACAATGGATTGATCTGGGGGTAAAATATATTTCCTATGCTGTAGATGTTGGGATTTATTATCATGCCGGTAAGGATATTGTGGATAAGATTAACGCATAGTACTGCTTATGATGTTAAGTCTATTCATTCTTATATTTTTTCTTTTACTTTTGATATTTTCCATTTCAAAATGGAAAGTTCATCCTTTTATAGCTTTATTACTTACTGCATTGGCATTGACTCTTTCTTTAGGTATGGGGGGTGAAAAAAGCGTACAAGTATTACTGGAAGGCTTTAGCGGTACCTTACGGGGTATTGCCATAATCATAATTTCAGGTGCTTTTATTAGGTGAGGTTTTACAAGAAACAGGTGGGGCTTTCCGTATAGCGGGTCGTATACTAAAATGGCTTGGTGAAAAAAAATTGCCTTGGGCTATGGGCTTTACAGGCTATGTGGTTTGCATTCCTGTTTTTGTTGATGTGGCCTATATTTTGATACAGCCCGTTGTGGAGTCGCTTTCGGTAAAAAGTAAACGTTCAGTTTTATTTATAGGCTTATCCTTAACGGCGGGATTAACGGTTGCTCATACGTTAATTCCCCCCCTACACCCAGACCATTGGCGGTTGCCGAATCCCTGAGTTTGGAAAACTTTTGAAGAGTTCAACAGGAAATAGCTTTACTTGGGATGGGAGTTTCAAAGGAAATCCATTGCCAACTGGAGATTATTGGTTGTCATTTAGTGCTAATGAATTTTGACTACTCATAAAAAAGGTAAATTCGTTGTACTTTATGGTATAAATGATTTATCAAAATAGCTTCTTTTTTTTGAAATTTAGCACTCAGAATATTTTTATAATTACCATTACCCAATGAAGGGATATCTTTTATTATTTACTATATGTTTCGCGTTTAGTTGTAAACACCTAGACAGGCCAAAAGAGGAACCAAAAAAGAGGCCTAATATTTTATTTTTAGCTATAGATGACCTACGCCCAGAAATCGGAGCTTATGGTTCTGATATTGCCATTACACCAAATATTGATGAACTTGCATCAAGAGGTTTACTATTTAATAAGGCGTATTGTCAGGAGCCTATCTGTAGTCCTTCTAGAGCAAGTTTAATGACAGGAGCTAGACCTGAAACTATCAACGTCATTGAAAACTTCACTTACTTCAGAGAGGCTAATCCAGATATTGTAACCTTATCGCAGCATTTTAAAAATAATGGTTATGAGACAGTGCATACGGGAAAGATTTATCACAAACCGGCATGGGCAGATATGGAAAAGTCATGGAGTAGAAAACCCGCATATGGAAAAATGACTGTTGAAAAGAGCAAGGCCCCTGGAGGTTATGCATTAACTGAAAATCAAGAATTTTCCAAAAAAGCAACCGCAGAAGTTATTGCAAAATATGGAAAGGATGCACCTAGAAACGGCTTGGGTAAAGGGCCGGCGTTTGAAAAAGCAGATGTTGAAGATACGTTTTACGAAGATGGATATAACGCAGAATTGGCTGTTGCTACCTTAAAAGATATGTTGGAAAAAAACCCAGAAAAACCTTTCTTTTTGGGTATGGGAATGAAAAAGCCACATTTAAACTGGATGGCACCGTCAAAATATTGGGATATGTATGATTCGGCTAAAATTAAGATAGCTAGTCAAACTGAAGCCCCAAAAAACGCAGCTACCATGGGGTTACACCCTTCTTTTGAACTGCGTGCCAGATACGGCATTCCTAAAAATGGGCCAATTGGCGATGAAATGGCCATTGTTCTAAAACATGCTTATTTGGCTTGTGTAAGTTATATCGATGCTCAAATTGGTAAAATGATTGATGCTTTGGAAGAGGCAGGCGTAAGAGATAATACCATTATAATGCTATGGAGTGATCATGGCTTTCATTTAGGAGATATGGGTATTTGGTGTAAAGCGACTAACTACGAAATAGCTACCAGAGTACCATTAATAATCTGGACTCCCGATATGCCAGAGGGAACTCGCGGTAAAAAAACGGATGCATTAGTAGAACTAGTGGATATGTATCCTACACTATGCGACTTAGCAGGTTTAGAGAAACCGCAACATTTGGAAGGGTACAGTTTTTTGCCTTTGGTAAACAATCCAGACCAAGCATGGAAAAGCGCTGCATTTAGTCAGTTTCCAACACCAGCCCTAAGAGAATGGGCTGCCAACCCACTTTCTCAAGGAATGAGAGAAACTTATTTTGGTCCTTTAATCGAAGAAGTTGAAGACAAAATTAAGGCTCAAATGAAAGATAAATGGGATAGAAATTTGTTTGAAAATAACCTAATGGGCTATGCTATGCGTACACAAGAATATAGGTTTATTGTTTGGAAAGATTATACTAAAGAGGACAGCGAGCCACTTTTCTTTGAATTATACGATCATAAGACAGACCCAAAAGAAACTAAAAATATAGCCGGTGATAATCCTGAAATAGTAGAAGAATTACTAGCCCAGTTTAGCAAGGGGTGGAAAGGAAATCTTCCGGCCAAAAGGTAAAAAAAGAAATAAAACTAACATGTTATAAAAATGAAAAATAGAGAATTACTTAAAACTATGAGTTTTTTTGCTATTGGGCTTTGCTCGTTAGTGAATACTGCACAGAATCCATTATCAGATCCGACTAATAATGATGGATGGATTTTAAATACCACTATGAGTGATGAATTTAATGGTAGCGAGTTGGATAAGACCAAATGGTGGATATTGGGCGAGAATGGCGATTATAGAAGCAAATGGAAAGGGAGAGCCCCTGGCCAGTTCGCTTCCCATAATGTGATTGTGGATGATGGAAATCTAATAATTAGAAGCCAATGGGAACCAACTTTTAACTTTGCAAATGAGCAATTAGATGGTATTTATTATGGAGGAGGTCGCAGAGATGACAATAGCAGACCAATAACCCAAGCTTGTGTAATGAGTGAAACATTCTTCAAATATGGTTATATGGAAGTTAGGGCTAAAATTGCTGACGCCCCGGTTACATCTGCTTTTTGGACCACAGGGTATCACTCAGAAATTGATATGGTGGAAAATTATGGAAAGCGCCCTATTGGTAATCCTCGTGGTACAAATTCCATCATAGAAAGAAAACAAAGAACAAATATGATTAATTGGGATCCCGATATTCCTTCTAATCACAGGAATTGGAAAGTTGAAAATGATATGGGTATTCGATTAGCCGAAGATTATCATGTTTATGGATTTGAGTGGGATAAAGATTATATTCGAACATACTTTGATGGGAATTTGTTAAGATCTGAAACCAGACAAAATTTCGAATCTAATAATCAATGGCGTCACGATCATCCTCAGGAGTTATGGTTAGATTCTGAAGTATTTTATTGGTACGGGACTCCGGCCGAGGCAGATTTGGTCACACCAGCAGAATTTAAGATAGACTATGTAAGAATTTGGCAAAAAGAAATTAATGGTCCTAGTTTTAATGCTCTAGGGTTTGAAGGCCCATTTTACTATCAAGGGAGAAGTACACGTTGGTGGAATTCGGGTTCTGTACCATGGAGAATTAAGAATGAAAAGCCAGCATCAGGAGATTTTAGTATGCGATTCCAACGTTCTAGTCCCTTCTCAGGAAATTATACAACATTTACGCCTTATGGTTCTTTGAGTTTGCCTGCTGGGAATAACGAGCTTAAATTTAAAATTTGGATTGATCCAAGTACGACGGTAAATGCCTTAAAAATTATACTAGAAAATCCATGGGAGTTTTTAAATTTTGACCTAACCGGAGTACAGAAAGGAGAATGGGTAGAGCTTTCACAAAGTTTTAGCAGAACTAGCCCTTCTAATACTAGCCTTACTAATGGAGACCGAATGAGGGTACAGTTAAATTCTAGCGATATTGTTAGCTCTGAAGTGCTACTATATATTGATGATTTCGAATTTCAAAATACATTAAGCGTAACCAAAGAACAAGTATTAGATTTTTCTTTATTTCCTAATCCGGCAAAATCAAGAGTAACGTTTAGATCAAACGATAATGGTAAAATACATATTTATAACATCTCTGGGATATTAATTAGTACGACCGAAAAGCAAAAAGAATCTGTAGATTTAGATGTAAGTAATCTGTCATCAGGAGTGTATATTGCTAGATTTATTTCTAACAATAGAACAGCGATTAAAAAAATAATTATTGAATAATATAGATTAATTAGTTATTCTCGATGAGCACCACTTGCAAGTTATATAAGCATTTAGTAGCTGCTGCATCTTCATCATATTCTCAAGACTTGGCAACCCATTTGCATGTTGGTTTGGGTATAAACAAAACCATTGATGAGGCCATAACTATCTGGAATAATAGTAAATTTTTAAAGTTGCATATAATTGAAGTTAACAAATTATACTAGGCGAAATAGTATGTATTACAAGGGAATCATTAAAACTAATATAGCTTTGAGTTTACTGAAAAACACACTTTACTTTTCACTCTTTTTTGCATTGGCTAACACTGTAACGAGCCAAGAAAAAAAGTTGTCAACCACAAAACTGTTTGCAGAGTTGCCAGACATTTGTCCAACACCAGATGCTTTTGATGTGGCGCCTGATGGAAGCTTAACGCTATCGTGCCCAAACTTTGCCGACAAAACTATGCCAGGTGTTTTAATGAGAATTTCTAAAGAAGGAGACGTTACAAAACTTATAGAAGTGCCTGTATTAGCTAGTTCAGGAAGATCAAATCCAATGGGTATTGCTTATGATGATAAAGGCGTGCTTTATGTTTGCGATAATCAAACAAACAAAGGAAGGATTTTAAGAATGACTTTTAATGAAGATAAGTTAATTTCTACTGAAGTTGTTGCCCATGGATTTAATTCAATTAACGGCATTAGATTCAGTAACGGGTTTGTTTATGTTACACAAACTATGTTGCCAAAACTTAAAGAAGACAAAGTGGTTGGAGGTGTCTATCGTTTTAGCATAACCAGCAGAAACATTAAGATTAATAACGATACATCGGATGACAATTTAATCTACACATCAAAAACACAAAACAATGAACGTCAAGTTGGTTTAGATGGGTTAGTTTTCAATAAAAAAGGGGAGCTATTTGTTGGAAATCTTGGAGATGCGATCATTTATAAACTAATCTTAAATGCTAAAGGAAAAGTTGAAAGCGAAATGGTTTACGCTAAGCTTCCCAAAAATTCAGCACCAGATGGAATTAATATAGATGATAACGGTAATTTATATGTTGCAGGATTTGCACAGAATCAGATCTTTAAAATAGACACCAATAAAAATGTAGAGCTTTTAGCCGAATATCCTGACAATGATGGTTCAGAGGGTGGTTTAGACCAGCCTGCTGATTTAATTGTTTTTAATGGCAAACTAATTATTTCAAATTTCGATTTAATGGTAGCTAAAGGGATGATAAATTCTAAGCATAATAAACCGTACACTGTATCTTATCTAGATTTAAACGAATAAGAGTCTAATTCTAATTAATTAAACTTTTAAAATATTAATACTAAACATAATTTGCAATCATGGACATTCTAAAATATAATTTTCTTAAACTAATCATTGGTTCGTTTTTAGTAGTCAATGTGCTTTCTTGCCAGCAAGAAAAAACACTAGAAGAAGAGGCCCTAAATAAAATTGAAACTTTAAAGTTCATGATGGACGAGGCACGTTCAGAATCCATTGACGTGGCAAGGGAGGAAACCGTATTATGGTTTTCGAAGGAATTCTTAAAATTTGCCAATTGGGATGAAAACAACAAAGAAGCGGTTGCAAAGCTTTTTGGTTATGAGCGTTATTACGAACCTCAAAAGGACTCGCTAGCTGAAATATTACCAGATTTTGAAAGAAAAAAGGTGATTCAGATTTTAGATAAAAGTATTGATGATTTAAACAAAGAACTTAACGGTGAAATAAAACGAAGGCCTGTTAATAAGGTAGATTGGCAAAACACAAAAGCTGATGATAATATGTTTATTAGTAACGGAAAACCAATTTTTCCATATGATTATTTTTCTAAAACGGTGGGGCAACCATTAACTAATGAACAGGTTTACAACGACCATTTAGGAGCTTTGTATCACGGTGGAGAAAATCTTTATCCAGTGGATCACGATCGTGCCATCAACTCATTTCTTTTAAAAGAAGACGGCACATGGGACGAAGAATTGATGAAAGAGGTTACTGGTATTCCTGATACTAACATTGGTTTTTTATACTATTGGGATATGGGCATTCCTAAGTGGGTAGAGCAAAAGGAGCCAGAAGTACGCATAGGTCGTTCTTTGTTTACAGGTTTTGATATTGACAACCCTTTGGCTCGTGATGTTTGGGGGAAAATTATTCGTCATACAGGTGAACTTACCAAAGGAAAAAAAGTCACTGAGTTAGGATACGTGTTCGCCAACGAGCCTCATTGGTATTCTGAAAAGGGGCATTGGACCTATAAGTATAAAGAGATGAATGGTATTTCTTCTTATACTTTGAATAATTTTAGGTCTTGGTTGAAAGACAAATACAGCGATAATATTGAAGAACTTAATTCAAATTGGGATACATCATTTAAAAACTTTGCTTCCGTTGAAATTGCAATTCCAATAGACACAGTGCTGAGAGGTAAGCCAATGTGGTATGATTGGTGCCGATATAATATGCATAGAACATTGGATTGGTTTACATTTAATCAAGATAATCTGCATGCGGTAAATCCTGAAGCAGATACCCATATCAAATTATTTCCGCGCACGTTTTACGAAGATTCCCGTTCACACGGAATGGATTTCGAGGCTTTAACCGAGTTAACAACTATGATAGGTCATGATGCCAAAGCTTTGGGAGACCCAAGTATTCGTCCGCATATTAACTCCGATTGGCATAAAGATTACGTTTATAAGTGGGACGGGATGGCCATTTTACAAGATTTTCTAGAATCGGTTGCTCCAGATAAAATCAATATTAATTCTGAATCTCATTTCTTGTCGTCAGGACAATATAGAAAATTGGATATGCGTACGAGTTATGTACGAAATGTGTATTGGTTGGCCACTTTAATGGGAATGGATGCCAACATGGGGTGGTTTTGGGCTCGAGATCCTGATGGTTCACCAGAAGACCGTTTGGAGGGAGAACTAAACTTTTTTGATCCTGGATTGGGCGGTGCCTACGCAGGTTCAAATAATATGCAACCCCATATTACAAATGAAGTAACTCAGGTAATGTACGACTTGAATTCTTTTTCAGAGGAAATCATCGCTTTGCGGAATCAACCACGCCCTTTGCGTTTGTTCTATTCAGAGACTTCTGCTATTAACACATCAAACTATATGACACAAACAGGTAAGTTGTATAAATCATTATTTTTCGAAGGATTGCCACTAGGATTTGTAACAAAAAACATTATTGAAAAACAAGATAATAGTTCTTGGAATACAGTTGTTGTGTATAAAACTAAGTATGTTACCGATGCTGAGTTTGATGCTTTACAAACCTATTTGAGTAATGGGGGTACAGTGATTTTGGATTCTACAGAAAGCTTGTCCATGAACGAATATGGTAAAAAGCGAAACAAAACCTTAAAATCAGATAAGGGAAAGTTAATTTCAATGAAGGCTTTGGATTTAGAGGAAATCAAAACAAAAGCTTTGGCTCAACTTGTTGACCAAATGCCAGATGTAATTGTAGAATCGGATAATGGATTAGCGCATAAAACAACCATTTCAAGGGTTGTTCGGCAAGAGGATGGCTCGTACTTGGTAAACTTACTTAATGTGGGGCATAATAAAGCGAAAATTAAATTGTCATTAAAATCTGGGAAGTCTATTTCCGTGCAAAATATAATGACATCAAATTCTATGGATACTGAGTTTGATTTAGCATCTGAAGAAGTACTGCTATTAAAAGTTCAGTAAAAACCATGAATCTGTTCCAGTATTTTGTCATTTTATTTTTTGGCTTCTCAGTAAAATTTTATGGGCAAACACCGTTGAAAGTTTCAGATAGGTTGGCTTCATGGACATTTGTTGATAATTTTTTAGATGGGTTAGAAACTCCAGAAGTAGTAAATTGGAAGAATTGGTTCAAAAAAAAGCAATGTTGCCCAATACAACAAACAGGTTGGAAACGGAATAATACCGATAATGTAAAAATCGTCATTGGTTTAGCGGAATTGAGCATACATTATAATCCAGACAATGCATCAGATGGTGGAACCTATTTTAAATCGGGCATATTGAAGTCCAAAGAAACGTTTACAACAGGTTTCATAAAAGCTTCTGAAGAAGATGCTTTATTAGCTATAAAGGATAAGTTTGTAAATGATTGTTTCGAATCAAATTCAAATGAAGTCATCTTGAGATCACTTAAATATACCTTGGAATTTGATAGAACAGGTAAGAACAATTTTTTGCAAGTGCAAACGCTAAGCAAAAAAAATACCATTGCTATAGAACCAGCTTCAGTTGGATCGGCAGTTTTAATAACAAAAAAAGGCTTACAAACTTTAAATCCAAACTAAATATATAGCATCACCTGGAGTATAAAGGGTGATAATTAATCTAATAAATTAATAAGACATGAGTATTGAGCTAGTAAAGGATGTAAAAAAGACATTCATTGAAAAATTTAAAGCCAACCCCTTGTTAGTTTTTTCACCTGGGAGAATCAATATTATTGGTGAGCACACTGATTATAATGATGGATTTGTATTTCCTGCCGCCGTAGATAAAGGTATAGCTGCTGCGATTCAAAAGAGTGATTCAGGAAGTTCAACAGCTATAGCTTTAGATTTAGATAGTACTATTGAATTTGAATTAGATAAATTAAAACCTTCAAAAGGAGGGGGTTGGGAGAATTATGTGCTTGGTGTTGTTGCGGAAATACAAAATCGCAATAAAGTCGTGGGAGACTTTAATGCCATTTTTAAAGGTAACATTCCAGGTGGAGCGGGCATGTCGTCATCAGCCGCGTTAGAAAATAGTGTGGTTTTCGGCTTAAATGAATTGTTTGAATTAGGGCTCTCTAAAGAAGATATGATTTTAATATCTCAAAAAGCGGAACATAACTACGTAGGAGTAAATTGTGGCATAATGGACCAGTATGCGAGTATGTTTGGTATAAAAAACCATGCATTGCATTTAGATTGTAGAACCATAAAATCTAAATCGTACAAAATAGACTTTAAAGATTATCAATTGATGCTTATTAATACTAACGTTAAGCATAGCTTATCTAACAGTGCCTATAATGACAGACGATCTGCTTGTGAACAAGTTTCAGAATTACTAAAAGTTAAGTCACTTAGAGATGCTACTGAAGTGGATTTAGAAGCTATTACAGGTAAGGTTATACCAGCAAATTATCAAAAGGCATTATATGTTATTCAGGAAAATAATAGAACTCTGAAAGCAGTCAATGCTATTAAAAATGATGATTTAGACACCTTAGGAGCTTTGCTTTATCAATCTCATGAAGGCTTATCAAATCAATATAAAGTAAGCTGTGAAGAGTTAGATTTTTTAGTAAAGCAAGCTAAGAAAAACAAACACGTTTTGGGTGCCAGAATGATGGGTGGTGGTTTTGGAGGTTGTACTCTTAATTTAATAGCTAAAAAAGAAGCTAAAGCCTTTTCTGATCTAGTCTCAGAGGCTTACAAGAAAAAATTTAATAAGGCATGTTCTGTATATTTTGTTAGACTTTCGGATGGAACTCGAATAGTAAAATAAGCCAAGGAAATATAATATTCAGTTATGAAAAATTCAGATTTACAAGATTACTCTCATAAGCGCTTTAATATACTTACAGGGGAATGGGTTTTAGTGTCGCCACATAGAGCTAAACGACCGTGGCAAGGACAAAATGAAGCTGTTAATGATGAAAAGCGTCCAGAATACGATGAGACCTGTTACTTATGTGCTGGAAATACAAGAATTAACGGTGAAGTAAACCCCAAATACAAAGACGTTTTTGTCTTCTCCAATGATTTTGCAGCGTTGCAAAGCGACTCGCCAATTTTTTCAGTAAACGATGGTTTATTAATAGCCGAAAGTGAAAAAGGAATTTGTAAGGTAGTATGCTTTAGTCCAAATCATTCAGAAAGTCTAGCAGATATGACTCCTACTGCAATTCAAAAAGTAGTTTTTGCTTGGCAAAGAGAGTATAGAGAGTTGGGTAATAAAGACTTTGTTAACTATGTGCAAATATTTGAAAACAAAGGGTCGGTAATGGGTTGTAGTAATCCGCATCCTCATGGTCAGATTTGGAGTCAGTCTACCTTGCCAAATGAGGTAGAAAAAAAACATGTTCAGCAATTAAAATATTACAGAGAAAACAACAAAAGTATACTAGGTGATTATTTATTTCAAGAATTAGAAAAGAATGAACGTATTATTTTTCAAAATGATGCTTTCGTAGTATTGGTACCATTTTGGGCAGTATGGCCTTTTGAAACTATGATTGTTCCTAAAAAGCACCAATCTAATATATTAGAAATGAATGAAGAAGAAGTCTTTTTCTATGCAGAGGCTATTTCTGTTTTAACAAAAGTATACGACAAGATATTTAATACGTCTTTTCCATACTCTAGTGGTATCCATCAAGCACCAACCAATAATGAGGATAATAGTCATTGGCATTGGCACATGAGCTTTTATCCGCCATTATTAAGAAGTGCAAGTGTAAAGAAATTTATGGTAGGATATGAAATGTTTGGCACACCGCAAAGAGATATTACAGCAGAGCAGGCTGTAAAAATAATCAAATCGCTTTTGTAGCTTGAGGTTTAAATGGAGTAAGATAAAAATTAAAGCAAAATTTAAAGTAAATAATGAAAGGTAAAATAATTGTAACTGGAGGATGTGGTTATATTGGCTCACATACAGTAGTTTCACTAATAGAAAATGGGTACGAAGCAGTAGTTTTTGATAATTTATCAAACTCAAAAGAATTCATCCTAGATAGAATAAAAGAAATTACAGGTAAAAAACCTCGGTTAGAAAAAGTAGACCTAGCAGATGAGCAACAAGCAAAGGCAGCTTATAAAAAACATAGAGATGCTATGGCTATTATAAATTTTGCGGCCTATAAGGCCGTAGGGGAATCTGTAAAAGAACCTTTGTTATATTACAAAAATAATCTGTCTTCTCTTTTGAACACATTACAAGGGCAAGTTGATAATGGTATAGAAAACATAATTTTTTCCTCATCCGCTACAGTTTACGGAGAACCAGATGTTTTGCCCATATCGGAGAATAACGAAACCAAAAGACCTTTTTCGCCTTATGGGAATACAAAAAAAATGGCAGAGGAAATTCTTGAAGATTTTTCATATGCCAACTCCAATTTTTCTGCAATATCTTTACGGTATTTTAACCCTATTGGAGCGCATCAGTCAGGATTAATTGGTGAGTTCCCGAGTGGTACACCCAATAACTTATTACCATATGTAACGCAATGTGCGGCGGGTGTTCTAAAAGAGTTGCAAGTATTTGGTAATGATTATCCTAGTAAAGATGGTACACCTATTAGAGACTATATACATGTTGTTGATTTAGCTGTTGCCCATGTAAAAGCTGTTGAAAGGTTGGTGACAAACAAAAACAAATCAAATTTTGAAGTATTTAATTTGGGTACGGGTAATGGTTACACTGTATTGGACATTATTAACACTTTTGAATCTGTGGCTAACTTAAAATTAAATTATAAGATTGTTGGACGTAGAGAAGGAGATGTTACAGCACTTTATGCTGCTACTAATTTAGCGAAGGATGAACTAGATTGGCAGTCTAAATTTGATTTGGAAGATATGATATCTTCTGCTTGGAAGTGGGAACAAAATTTAAGATCGGGTACAAAATTTAGTAACTAATAATTCGCACTACTTTTAAATGTACCTATAGATAATTTGGAAGATGCAGGTATACCGTAGGTAGAGGGATGAAAGGAATTTTAGATGCTTTAAAAACAAATAATATTTATGAAAATACTTTGATAATTTTTACGAGCTACAATGGCGGTAGCTTACGATTTGCAGCAAGTAATAGACCTCTTTCAGGTCAAAGAAATACTTTAGAAGGTGGTTTCGGGTGCAAACATTCCTTCATTGGCCAGATACTGCCCTGCTGGCCTGAATTACGATTATCCAATTTCTGCTCTAGATTTTTATCCAGATCCTGCAAAAAATACTGTGCAAAGTAATATTGACAGTTCAAATGCATCTACTATTGACATATCCGTTTACAATATTCAAGGTATTGGAGTTTTTCAAAATAAGAATCTCCAGATAACAACTGGGAATAAGTTTATACTAAACTAAGAACAGAAAATAACTAATGGAGTTTATCAAGTGAAGATTAAGGTGGATGATAACATGTTTAACCAAAAGATTGTTGTTAAATAATATTAAAACACCTGTGTATTAATCTCCTCCCATGTTAGATAATCTTATCCCATCTAGCGAATCAGTTAAAAGTAGAGAATCTTAGCTATTTTAGTTTATGTAAATATATTCATTGGGAGTTATATCTCACAAAAAAACTAGCATATTGCTTTACTTTTGGGATATGCTTCCTGATGGATTATTGCTTTTTTCAACTTTTTCTGGATTGCCATAGTATTTAATGTCTCCTCCGCTACTAGCCTTAGCAACTAATTCTTTAGAACTGTTTACCACGATATCTGCCCCACTGCTGGCTTTAACCTGACTTGATTCGGCCATTAAATCGGCGGCATTAATATCGCTACCACTATTTGATTCTGCATACAGTTTTACCGTAGATCCAGAAAGTCTCATATCACTGCCACTTGTAGATTTACACGTTAAAACGTTGGTTTTTAAATTGAGTTTCATATCGCTGCCACTGGTAGATTTGAGCTCCAAATTTTCAAGAGTAAGTGTGTTTGTCGAATAAACATCTGCGCCGCTCGTTGATATGATTTTTGAAATATCTTGAAAGCTCACCATTATTTTTTTAGACGATGCGCTTCCAATATTTTCCTTAGTATGAATCTTTAATACACCGTTTTCAATTTCTGTTAAAATAAGCTCTTGCAAGTTTTCATCGGCCTCTACTAAAATACTGGGGGTGTTGCTCTGTGTTAAGTACACATCAAGTCCTTCTGTAGCTTTAATAGTGTTGAATGTTGCGTCGGTGTTTCTAGTTTCTGTAACAACATTACCGTTACCTCTAATTCCAGTGTTTAAGTTAAAATCGAAATTACAGGAAAAGAGGGTTAAGCTCAAAATGGTGGCTACTATAAGTTTGATAAGTGTGGTCATAATGATTCGTTTTTTGATTGATGATTAAATGTTATTGATTTGATAACTCAAATATTATGTTTTACAAGTGTTTTTGATAGTTTAATTACTTGAACTGTTGTTTTTTAATGATGAATTGTTAGTCTTCTGATTCGATATTAATTCCATTGGAATCGATGTTTACTTTAACGTCGTCAGATTCTGCTTTAATACCTTGATCATTAATTTCTAAATGACTCCCATCAGCATGCACTTCAATCCCATCTTCATTTATTTTAACATTTGGAGTATTCACATCTACATGATATGCCTCTGAAACGGGACAATCTAAGCACTCGGAATCGTTATCCCGTATTTTCATATAATGATTGGCATTTTTACGAGTTATGATATTGCCTCGATGTTTTCGGTGACTCATAAATGGTTCGGAGCTATTACTGAAATAAGCGATGCTTTCTTCTGGCAAATACAGAATAATAGAAATTTCTTGATTGCTGAATTTAGCTTCGGGATCTAGAGTAAAAAACGAGTCAAAGTGAAGCTCATTATCGGTAAAATTAAAATTATAATTAATAGTTTTTGCTCTGTTAATAGCGGTATCAAAGTCTTTTCCATCGGCGCTTTTTTCCACTGCAATGGTGGCAATAGAATCGGAGGTTGATTTTACTAGAATTGTAATATCCGATGAAAAAATAATCTTATTTCCGTTTTCGTCGTGAGTAAGCTTAAAGTCTCTGTGTCCCTTATAATATTTGGAACCCAGTAAGTCATTGTCTAACATTTTTATGTGTAACGTGTCTTTTGCTTTTAAAGGTATTTCTGTTCTTTCAATATAGGATTCTTCAAAAGCATGCTCACTAGCCTGACGTACACCAATAACAATAAGCGCGATTACAGACATAAGCCAAAGACCAAGTAACGAGAATTTGGCAATGTTCCCTATAGATTTTAAATTATTAATTAAAATTTTAAGCCCTAAATAAAACAGGAAAAAGAAGGGGATTCCAACCGCAAAAAAGGCAAAAAGTGAAACCAACCAAATAGGCGAATTCCCTGTATTTGCAATATCCACCAAATCTAAACCTGGAATATTAATGAAATCTACAATACTTAAAGAAAGAAAACCTACAATTAACCCAATAAGGGTGGCTGCAGCAACAATTATTAAAATAATACCAATAAATTTTGCAATTATTTTAAAGAAAAACATGATGATATCGGCTAGCGTGTCAAAAAATGTCCTTGATGAAGATTTAATTGAATTAGCTCCTTTTTTTACATCCACATTTTTGGCGGCATTCGATACAGAATCCGAAACATTTTTGGCTACGTCTCCAACCTTTTCTGTAACAGAGTCAAACCCGTCTTTAATTTTTTTTTCTATGTTACTTATATTAACGGGTTCACCTCGCATCATTAATTTTTCGGTTGTTGTTTTGGCTTCAGGCACCAAAACCCATAATAGTATATAGAGTAAAATGCCTGTGCCTGCACCAAAAATCAATAATATCCATGCCAGTCTAATCCAAATGGCATCGATACCAAAATAATGCCCGAGGCCAGCAGAAACCCCACTTATGTATGAGTTCTCTGCGTCTCTAAAGAGTTTCTTAGGATGTGTGGATTTAGACTTGTATGATTGTTGAGGCTCGTCTTCAAAAATTTCATCATCTACCAAATAGTCCTCTGGTTGTCCCATTATAGAAATAACCTCATCGACCTCGGTGATTCTAATAACTTGTTTGTCGTTTTTTATGCGTTCATTAAACAATTCTGCAATTCGAGCTTCAATGTCGGCTATTATCTCTGATCGCCCTTGAGAGTCGGTAAATGAACGTTTAATAGCCTCTAAGTAGCGCTGTAGTTTTGAGTATGCATCTTCATCAATATGAAAAAATATGCCGGCTAAATTTATGTTGACTGTTTTATTCATTGTTAGTTGTTTTTTTTGCGGTTACTATATTAACCGCGTTTTGTAATTCGTTCCATGTGGTGTCTAGTTCTTTTAAGAAGAGCTTGCCAGTTTCTGTTAACCCATAATATTTTCTCGGTGGTCCAGATGTGGATTCTTCCCATCTATAGTTTAAAAGTCCGGCGTTTTTAAGGCGCGTTAGTAACGGATAAATAGTACCTTCAACCACAAGCAGTTTTGCGTCTTTCAAGGTGCCTAGTATTTCTGCTACATAAGCATCGTTGTCTTTTAAGACCGAAAGTATGCAGAATTCTAGGACGCCTTTACGCATTTGAGCTTTTGTGTTTTCTATTTTCATAGTGTCATTCTTTTAATGTTGTAAAACTGTTCATTTTTTGATTGATTTTGTGCTGAAACGAGTTCAGTACCGATTGATGATGATTATTGATGAAATTCTTTTTGTCTGTTTTTAATAGGAGCCATTTATTTGAAAAAATTAATGGTTAAGGGGTACTTATAAAGCTCGCCATCTCTAGCTTTTAAACTGGCAACTACAATGAGTATTAATTCTATGATAAATGCTATAATGGCTAAAGCTCCCAAAAAACCACCTAGGTATAATAGTGGTGATGGTTTACCAAGACTAATATGAAAATCATGAAAGCCGTTAAAATCCATAAAGTCAAAATCGCTAAGTAACTTAAATATAAAAAAGGGGATTGTTATGGATCCTAAAATAACGGCATATAACAAAATGCTTATTTGGAAATTGATAGCTTGCTTTCCATGGGCATCAATGAATTCAGATTTATCCTTGTTGGAAATCCAAAGAATTAAAGGACCAATAAAGTTACCAAAGGGAATTATAAACCTGCTGAAGGTAGATAAATGAATAAAGGTGGCAATGTTTTTTTGATGATTAGTTATCATGATTTTTTTGATTGATGTTAAAACATATAATAGTTTCTTATGCAAATATATGTCTAAAAACAGGTATTATGTTACGCATAGTACTTAAATTTAACATAATATTAACAAATAAAGGTCTTTTTAGTTTTTATAACTTAGTGCCAATTAAATACTAAGAATTATGAGTTTAACCCCCAGAAAATTAAATGGTTTTATCATTTTTAAATTACCGGCAGCTTTTATGTGCGGGGTAAGAACCAAGTATCTTGATACTAATAAATGTGTTGTAACGGTAAAACACAGATGGATTAATCAAAATCCATTTAAGTCAATGTTTTGGGCGGTTCAAGGTATGGCTGCCGAGTTTTCTACTGGAGCTATCATGACCTCAAAAATTCAATCGTCTGGGAAACGTATTTCAATGTTAGTTACTTCAAACCAAGCTAGGTTCACAAAAAAAGCAACGGGTAGAATTAGTTTTACGTGTTACGACGGACATTTAATTGATGAGGTTCTAAGTAAAGCGATACAAACAGGAGAAGGTCAAACCATAGATTTAAAATCGGTTGGAGTTGATGAGCATGGAGACGAAGTATCCTCTTTTACTTTCGAATGGAGTATTAAGCTAAAGACTTGATTAATTTATTTGTAACAAAACTAAGATTCTGTCAACAAACATGTAATTAACAAAAAAAACGATTAAAATGACCGCACACGAAATTGATTATAATATCTATGGAGAAGAAATGCAATACGTAGAAATAGAACTAGATCCTCGTGAGGGCGTGGTAGCAGAAGCAGGTAGTTTTATGATGATGGACGATGGTATCAAAATGGAAACCATATTTGGTGATGGCTCCAAAAGAGATTCTGGTTTTTTAGGTCAAATTCTAGGAGCTGGAAAAAGAATTCTTACTGGAGAAAGTTTGTTTATGACCGCCTTTTATAACACACTTTCAGATAAATGTAAGGTGTCGTTTGCGTCTCCTTATCCCGGAAAGATTATTCCAATAGACTTAAAAAAGTTTGGGAACAAATTTATTTGTCAAAAGGATGCTTTCCTCTGTGCAGCTAAAGGCGTGAGTATAGGAATGGAGTTTTCAAAACGCCTTGGTAGGGGGTTGTTTGGAGGCGAGGGCTTTATTATGCAAAAGTTAGAAGGTGATGGTATGGCCTTTGTGCATGCAGGAGGAACTATGGCCATGAAAGAACTTAAGCAAGGAGAAGTCTTAAGGGTAGATACGGGTTGCATCATCGGGTTCGATCAAACAATTGATTACAATATTGAATTTGTGGGTGGCATAAAGAACACTATTTTTGGTGGTGAAGGATTGTTTTTTGCTAAGCTTCAAGGTCCTGGAACCGTATATATTCAATCCTTACCGTTTAGCAGGTTGGCAGGGCGTGTATTGGCGTCTGCACCTCAAGGAGGCGGTAAGAATAAAGGAGAAGGGAGTGTGCTTGGGGGCTTGGGAGATTTACTTGATGGGGACAACCGATTTTAAATGTTAATTTTGTTTTAAAAATAACATGATACACAATTTTTTAGTAAATTTAGATGTTATTTAAAAAGACGTAGCCTATAAAGAAAATCTACTATTAATTTAACCTAAACTTAAACAAAACAATGGCGAGAGCAATGTTAGAGTATACCAAAACGGTACTTAATAAAGTTAGTTTTGACACCACGTTGTTTTGCAAAGAAGTACAGAAGGCATTGCAAAGATTGTTGCCTTATGAGATTGAAGAGCTTAAAATTTTTATTCATTCTCTAGTACAGCAAAACCCAGAATTAAATCAATGTTTAATTTATTTAAAAGCATAATAAAAAAGCGACTTATTTAGTCGCTTTTTTTATGCAATAACGTCGCTGTTTATAGTTTAGCACCTTTAAGAGTAAACAGCTGCATTCTAGAATGAGATAATAATGAAATAATTTATGACAACTTCGTTCATTTTAGTTTTTTTATGGCTTGCTTTAGTAAATGTACTATCAGCTTATCTTGGCAGAGGACTTATAATCTGTACATTTTGAAATGCAATAGCACCTCTAATAATTCCTGAAATCACATCTTGAAGAGCTTCAATAATTTGCATTTTTAATTCACTTTTGTGATAAATGATACTAACCTCTCTTGCAGGAGCTGGTTCGTTAAAATAATGTAAATTCTTTTTTTCTTTATCGTGAACTTCTAGAGTGTGTAGGTAAGGAAGCAGAGTCATACCTAAACCTTCGTTTGACAATTTAATAAGCGTTTCTATACTACCACTTTCAAGTTGAAAATTATCATCGGAATGATCCTTAAAAGCCTTACATAAATTAATAACACCATCTCTAAAACAATGACCATCCTCAAGGAGTAACATGTCGTTAATGTCTAAATCCGAAGCGTCTATTTTTTTATTATTATGTAATCTATGGCCTTCTGGGATATAACTTACAAAAGGTTCAAAATATAAGACACGCTCTCTTATGGTGTCGTCCTCAAGAGGTGTAGCTGCAATAGCGGCATCAAGGTGTCCATCTTTTATTCTGGCAATAATCTCTTCAGTGGTTAACTCTTCTATTTTAAGTTTTACTTTTGGATGTTTTTTTATGAAAGCTTTTAAAAACATAGGCAGTAGAGTAGGCATTATGGTAGGAATAATACCTAGTTTAAACTCGCCACCAATAAAACCCTTTTGCTGATCTACAATATCTTGAATTCTGTAAGATTCATTAACAATATTTCTAGCTTGCGTTACTATTTTTTTGCCTACATCTGTTAATTCTATGGGCTTTTTACTTCTATCGAAAATTTGAACGTCCAACTGATCCTCCAGTTTCTGAATTTGCATGCTCAAAGTTGGTTGCGTAACAAAGCATTTTTCGGCAGCCTTTGTGAAATTTTGGTTTTCGGCAACTGCCAAAACGTAATATAATTGGGTAATAGTCATTTGGTATCAATTTAGGCTATAAAAATATAAAAATCATCAATAAAACTTATTGAAATTACGGTTTATTATAAGTTAAATTTGTTGTAAGTAAATTATACAAGAGATGAAATTAAATAGTATTGGATTAGATGCTGAAAAAGCAAAGGTTTTAGCGAGTGATTTGAATCAATTATTGGCTAACTTTCAAGTTTATTACCAGAATTTAAGAGGAATTCACTGGAATATAAAAGGGAAAGCATTTTTCGATTTGCACACAAAATTTGAAGAGCTTTATACAGATACGAATATAAAAGTAGATGAAATAGCCGAGCGTATTTTAACACTAGGAGAGACACCGCTGCATACCTTTTCCGATTATAACCAGAATGCGCAAGTACCTGTTGGGAAAAACGTTTCACAAGATGAGAAGGCTGTTAAGTTAATTGTAGATTCCTTAACTGAATTGTTAAAAATAGAACGACAAATTTTAGACAAATCAGCAGAGGCTAATGATGAAGGGACTAATTCAATGATGGGGGATTTTATATCTGAGCAGGAAAAAACCGTCTGGATGATGAATGCTTGGTTAAGTGAAACTGTTTAAGTTGCTACTTGGGTTGCAAGAAACTTGAAGGCGTTTTTTGAATATAAAATATTCTCAATTATGTATTTAAAAAAGACCTCTAGATTTGAATTCTAGGTATTTATTTATGGTATCTATAGTTAGGTTTTCTGGAGTAGTTAAAATAGAATAAATACCATATTTTTTTAACTCGTTCACGATTAAACGCTTTTCAAAAGCAAATTTTTCGGCTATTACTTTATCATAAACTTGCTGGGTCGTTTCTGCTTTGCTGGTTATAAGTTGTTTTAACTCATTGTTTTTAAAGAATATAACTACCAATAAATGACTTTTGTTAATAGCTTTTAAATAAGGTAGTTGCCTATTAAGTCCATCCAGGGTTTCAAAATTGGTGTAAATTAAGATAAGACTACGATGGGTAATGTGCTTTTTTATGTTACCATATAATCGGTTAAAATCACTTTCGTAGAAGTCTGTTTTAATATTGTATAAAGATTCCAGAATAAGCTGCATTTGGGTACTTCTTCTCTCAGCAACCACCACATTGTTAATTTTTTTTGAAAACGACAACATACCTGCTTTATCGTGTTTTTTTAGAATAATATGACTTAACACTAAAGTTGAATTTATGGCGTAATCAAGTAGACTTAAACCATTGAAAGGCATTTTCATTACCCGACCTTTATCAATAACCGCATAAACAGGTTGTGATTTTTCATCTTGAAATTGATTAACCATAAGTTGATTTTTCTTTGCCGTAGCCTTCCAATTTATGGTTCTTAAATCATCACCAATTACATAGTCTTTTATTTGTTCAAATTCCATTGAATGTCCTAAACGCCTTACTTTTTTAAGTCCATATTCTAATGAGTTCCTGTTAATGTTTAGTAATTCAAACTTTTTTAGTTGTAAAAAGCTAGGGTAGGTGGGCACCATGGTATCTTTATGAAAGGAGAAACGCTTTGCAACCAAATTAACGATAGAATGGGCATAAATGTTAAGGCTTCCAAAGTAATACTCGCCACGCTCTTTTGGGGTAAGCCAATAGTTAACACTTTTTGATTTTTGAGAACTGATATGTGCCTTAATTTTAAAATCTCGTATTTGAAATTGTTCCGGAATCTCATCAATAATATCTAAATAAGCCGTAAAGGTGTAGCTGTTTGTGATATGAAGGGTTACCAAATTTTTGTCTCCATTAGATAATTTATCTGGCAATTGGCGAGTGGCTTCAATTCTTTTTTTTCCAGCAAAGACCATTAGAAAATCACAAAACACTAAAAGTACCAATACCAAAATTGAAAGCTGAGCTATATTAAATAGTAACGGAACAAAATAGCTTAAAGCAAATAATACAACAATGCTTATGCCAGCATAAAAAAAACGGGGTTGTATGTAAAACGATTTAAACAGTTTCAAGTTGTAATATTTGCAGTTTAGAATTCTATGGGCTTGCCTATATCTTCAATGTCATCATGATTTCCGATACCTTTGGGGTTTTCGCCATATTCATTAGGGCCGTGGTCGCTATCTGCAAAAATCATCCAAAACACATAAAAGGGAATAATTTGATACCACCCACTGTTTCCTCTGTCATGGCAGCGTTTAGCTCCCTGTGCTAATAAGATCCATAGCATGGGAATTAGAATAATAAGTTTTATGACTATTGATGTTTTAATGTTGTAAAAAATTTCAAGAACATCCGATATGTTCGCTATTATTATATAACCAATATAGGTTAAGCCATATTCAGTTCTTCTAATTCTGCCTTCAAACGAAAAGATATTTTTAAACATAATTTACCTTGGGATTTCAACAGTTTCTATTATTTCCCTAATAATTTGTTTACTGTTTACACCCTCCATTTCGCGTTCTGGCGTAACAATAACACGATGTTGCAAAACAGGTGTCGCCGCACGTTTTATATCTTCGGGAGTAACAAAGTCACGACCATTCATAGCCGCAAAAGCCTTACTAGATTTTAAGATTGCAATTGAAGCTCTAGGAGAGGCTCCTAAGTATAAAAAAGGATTGTTTCTTGTAGCAACAATAATTTGAGCAATATAATTAAGCAGGTGTTCTTCAACTAAAACCTGTGTAACTAAATTTTGATATTCCGAAATTTGTGACGCCGTTAAAAACGGGGTTATTCCGTCGGTTTTATTTTTATTTTTTAGTTGATGCTCTCTTACAAGAATTTCTATTTCTTCTCCCAAATTGGGGTGATTAACATCAATTTTAAATAAGAATCTATCAAGTTGAGCCTCGGGTAACCTATAAGTGCCTTCTTGTTCAATCGGATTTTGGGTTGCTAGCACCATAAAAGGCGTGTCTAATATAAATTTGTTTCCGTCAATAGTTATTTGTTGTTCTTCCATAACTTCAAATAAGGCAGCTTGGGTTTTGGCGGGTGCTCTATTTATTTCATCAATTAAGATCATGTTTGAAAAAATAGGGCCTTTCTTAAACTCAAATTCAGAGTCTTTAAGATTGAATACGGAGGTCCCTAAAATATCGCTGGGCATTAAATCTGGGGTAAACTGAATTCTGCTAAAACCTACGCTAAAAGATTTAGCTAAAAGCTTTGCAGTAATAGTTTTTGCTACTCCCGGGACACCTTCAATGAGCGCGTGCCCTTTTGCTAAAAGTGATGCAATAAGCATATCAACCATGTCGGTTTGGCCAACAATTATATTCCCAATTTCCTGCTTTATCCTTTGAACACTATTTTGAAGTTCTGAAAGGTTTAGTCTGTTTTCAAACTGTAACGAATCTTCTTTAGATGTGTTGCCCTCTGTTGCTCGATTAGCTAAACCCTTTTCATGATCTTGGGGTGGTTTATTTTCGTCCATAATTATTTTGAATAAAATGATTCAATATGTCTGTTTAGTTTTATTAAGTTTTCTTCAAAGAACTCATTTTTACTTCTTAACCAATTAATAAAGTTGATGATTTTTTTAACGTCTTCTGTTTTCTTGTTTGATTTTGATGCTAGTTTTTTAATAAATTCATCATTAAGATTGGAAGTACTTAAGTTATAGTCTGTTCTTATTTTTTCTAGGAAATAAGTGATTTTTTTATCAATAAGATTTTTATGATCTTGGGTTTCAAAGTATAAATTAGATACTGTTTTTACAAAGCCAACGGTGGTGTTTTGCAACGGTTTAATTATTTTAATGGTACGCTGTCTTCGTTTGGCATTAAAAATCATGAACAGAACTCCAAGAATAATTGTTGTATACCATGCCCATCTAAAAGAAGCTTGTTCAAGAAACCAACTTAGATTTGATTCTTTTTCGACATGACCACCATAGCCTGTTTGAATTTTAGTGTATGAATCAAAATATACATTATTATCCTGTAAAACCGATAAAGCAGCTTCCACATATTGATAGGTATTGTCCTTTAGAAGATGGTAGTTGGTAAACACTTTTGGTTCTGTGTGTAAATAGATAGTGCCATTACCAAAAGGGATTTCCAGAAAATTAACGCATTTAGAATCTATTTTAGAATGTCCTAATATGCCGTAGTTAGATTCGAATTCAGAGAAATAGCTATGACCTTCATTTCGGTCAATTTCAAAGCCTTGTTTGGTATGGTAGTTTAAAAAAAGATGTGAGATGCTGTCTTTTTCATTTTTCACATAGTTTGTAGAAACTTGCAACGTGTCATGAAGCTTTTGATGAAAATTATAATCAGAAATAAATAGGGTGTTACCAGAATCTACGAACTTTAAAAGTTCATTAACAGAATCATCTTCCAAATAATTAGAATTACCAATAATAATATAGTTTCCTTGAGCGATATGGTTGCCAGAACCATCGGTTTTATGGGCCTTTAAATAGCCGGCCGGCTGGTGGTAAACCGTTCGAATCTTATGGTTGTCAAAAAGATTCGTAAGCTCTTTGTACAAGATACTAACCCCATAAGGTTTATTGCTTTTTTCGTTGTAAGACTCTTCCCAGTCAACCGTTCTATAACGGTTGATGCTCAGCACTATGGAGGCGGTTATAACCAGTCCAATAAGTATGATGACTATGGGGATACCCTTTTTCATGCGTTCACCTGCTTTATAAGTGTGGTAAAGTTAGTTTTAGCTTTTTCATACTTAGAAAATGATAATGGAAATTTGCCATACCAAACGTAATTATATAGGTATGAGGTGTATGCAAAGTTTTTACTAAAAGGAGTTGTGCTTACTTCACTTTGGTATTCACTGTTCGTCTTATCTTCTTCAAACCTAATATGGTCTTTTAGGCTCAAGGTCTTCAATACTAGAAGGTAATGGTATCGAATGGCAAGCCTAAAATCTTGGTTGTTTTCGGCATCTTTTATTAAGCTATTAATGTCTGTGTTTTCAATGTTATTGGCTGTTATTTCTTGATAGTTGTTAATTTTTTTGTTTCTCTTAGAAGTGAATAAACTGGTTCCGCCCTCATTAAAAATAATGTATACCAAAAAAATAACTGCTCCAGCAATAGCAAGATAAAACAGCCAAGCAAGAGGGCCTAAATTTATTGAAAAATAGTCTGAATTGTTTTCTTCGTTTTGGCGAGGCTTACGGTCTTTATAGTCCTCATAATTACCCGATCCAGCGGGTGTTTGTGAGATAATGGCTTTACCTTCATAATTAAATTTGTCACTTGAGTATCGTTCTTTGAAATCGTCGTCAAAATGCCTGATAGTAAAAGTAGAACTATCTAATTGCGCATATATGATACTGTGGCAGATAACCACAAAAATCAAAAGAGAAAAGTTATGACATCGAAAGTTTTTCAAAGAGAAAGTGAACTAAAATTTTTGGGTTGTGTAATTTGTTTTTGCACTTTATAAGGGTAAATTAAATAGTAATATGTAATAACACTAAGCGTAGTTAGTATAATGCCAACAGATAACCAATGCGGCATAATGTTAGAATATCTTGTAACAAAGCCTTCTAAAAAACCAGCTGTAAATGTAAAAGGAAATGTACTTATTAAAATTTTAATACCCGTTTTTGCTCCTATTTTAAAGGATGTGTATCTTGAATGTGTGCCTGGAAATAAAATGGCAGCACCAAGAAGTAAGCCTGCGGCGGCTTCTATAACAATGGCAAAAATTTCCATAGCGCCATGAATCCAGATACCTCTAACGCTCTCCCAAAACACACCTTTGTCATAAAAAAAATACTGAAACGATCCCAACATAATACAGTTGTTAAACATGATGTATAAGGTGCCAATACCTAAAAATACGCCTAGTACAAATGCAATAATACCCACTTTAAGGTTATTAATGGTTATTCCTATAAAACTGCCCCAATTGCTACCACTTTTGTATACGGCCACAGGGTCGCCGGCTTCAATGTTTTCTAGAGACATGTTTACATAATTATCGCCTAAAATAGAGCGAACAAATCCCTCATCATTGGCTGCAGAAATGGCGCCAATAAATGTAAATGCAAAAAAGATGATGAAAGCAACGTAGATGAATTTTCTATACTGATAGCAAATAAGAGGGACTTCGGTTTTCCAAAAACTAAAGATTCTGTGACTATCTTCGCGTTTGGTCTTATAAATTTTTTGAAAAGCCTTGGCAGCTAGTTGATTTAGGTAAGCAATAACTTTACTTTTTGGGTAGTAAGTTTGGGCATAAGCCAAATCATTAATCAACTGAATATATTGCGAGGCTAATTCATCTGGGTTTTCGAAGTCGTTTTGAAAAACAGCCCTTTCAAAACTTAACCATTTTTCCTTATTTTGCTTGATGAATGAAACTTCTCTCATATATTTGATAAATTAAAATATAATATGTCAGAGTTACAAATTAACACTACTCAAAATGTGAAAATTTCGTTTAATGCCTCTGGTCCTGGAGTGCGTTTGCTTGCTTTTATTATAGATTCGGTAATTAAGATTGGTTACATGTTAATTCTTAATTGGACTTTTGGAGCATTCGACAATATGGATCAGTGGTCGCAAATTGCGATAAATACAGTGTTAAGCTTTCCTGTAATGTTTTATACTTTGGCTTTGGAGTCTTTTTTTCAAGGGCAGACTATAGGTAAACGGGTTATGAAAATAAGAGTTGTTAAATTTGATGGGTATCAAGCATCATTTTCAGATTACGTGGTACGTTGGTTTTTTAGAATTGTAGATGTTTATATTTTTGGTTTGGGTTTTTTCGTCATGCTATTTAATAGAAAAACCCAGCGTTTAGGTGATATGGCGGCGGGAACGGCAGTTATTAGTTTAAAAGATAGTGTTAGTATAAACCATACCATTTTAGAAGATTTAAGAGACGATTATAGGCCTAGCTATCCCAATGTTATTAAGCTGTCTGATAATGATGCCCGCATTATAAAAGATACCTTTAACGTGGCCCGAGCCTCTAAAGATTATCAAACGTTAATTAAGTTGAGGTCTAAGATTATAGATGTTGTTGGTATTAAGAACGTAATTCAAAAGACAGATATTGAATTTATTGATGTTATATTAAAGGACTATAATTTTTATACGCAAAATATGTAGTTGAACATATGACTATTCTCTTTGTATTAACAAAAGGAGAGGCTATTTTAAGTAAAAGGTAAATAGTTTTTGTTTTAATTTTTTATCACTCTATGAATTAAGGTGAATTTTTATGGGTATGTTTTATACAATTGATATTCTTGGAACTATTGCTTTTGCCATCTCTGGCGTTTTAGTGGCTATCAACAAAAAAATGGATTTATTTGGAATATTAATAATAGCCTTTGTAACCGCTGTTGGAGGTGGTACATTGCGCGATTTACTTATTGGTAATACGCCTGTAAGCTGGATGCAGGATATGAATTATACTTATTCCATTCTTGCAGCTTCTGTATTAGCCATTGTGTTTAAAAGTAAAATTAATTACTTGAGAACCTCTCTTTTTTTATTTGATACTATTGGTATTGGCCTATATACCCTTGTTGGTATTGAAAAAGGGATTTTAGCAGGACTACATCCTATAATTTGTATTGCTTTAGGAACTATAACGGCAAGTTTTGGAGGTGTTATAAGGGATATATTGTGTAACGAGATTCCCGTTATCTTTAGAAAAGAGATTTATGCAACCGCTTGTATTTTAGGAGGTACTGCGTACTTTTTACTTAGTGAGCTCCCTATTAAAAACAATGTGGCGTTTATAATAGCTGCAGTTATGGTGGTTGTAATAAGGTTACTTGCGGTTAAATTTAAAATTGCCTTGCCTAGTATTTACGGTAATAAATCGGGGCCGGGAAACGGTTTCTAATTAATAATCTCAGCTTTTCTAATATAAATATTTTTCATCGGCCAGTCCCCGTCATCAGTGTCTACAGCAGCAATTTTATCGACCACATCCATACCTCTAGTAACACGTCCAAAAATGGTATAATCACCATCTAAAAAATGTGCGCCTCCTTTTTGTTGCACTATAAAGAACTCATAGGGAGATGCTAATTTATGCGGATTGTCAATTTCGCTACTAGGCATAGAAACAACGCCTCTATCATGTTTGAATCCTCTTTTAGTATCGGCAGGAAGCAGATATTTTCCAATATGAGCCCTTTTTCTGGCTGTTTTTTTGTCATCGCTATTTCCTGCTTGAACCATAAAATTATCAATTACCCGATAAAATTGAGTGCCATCAAAATAGTTTTGTTTAGTCAACCAAATAAAATTAGAGCGATGAAACTTGGTTTCATTAAAAAGCAGGATATCAATTTCTCCAAAATCTGTTGTTAGCCGCACTTTATTTTCTTTATGATGCTTATCGTACTCTAAGAAGAAATCCATGGCACTTCTTGAATTTAGCTTGGGGAATTCTCGCTCCGGTAACTCAGGAATAGTTTTTTTCTTTGTTTGTTTTACCTGTTTAGTGTTTTCAATTTGCGGTTCAGCCTTATGTTTTGTTTTTTTATCTTCACAGTTTAAAAACAGAAATAAGAAGCAAAAACCTAGGACAGTTCTCATAAATGAATTTTGATGTTTTTTTACAATCGCTTTCAAAAATAAAAAATATACCGCTTCCAGCAGAAGACTCCCACTTTAAAATGGTACCGCCATTTCGTAGAGCACTTTTAAAACAGCAAGAAAAAGCTGTTAGTACAGCGAAAGAGGCTGGTGTTCTGGCTCTTTTTTATCCAAGCGATGGTAACCTGACTCATTTTGTGCTTATTTTAAGGAAGACCTATAAAGGGGTGCATTCTGCACAAGTAGCATTTCCAGGAGGTAAGTTGGATGCTTCAGACAGGAATCTTGAAAAAACAGCTTTAAGAGAGACTTTTGAGGAGGTTGGAGTCTCCTCGAGTATGGTTGAAATAAAACGAAAGTTATCACAAGTTTATATCCCACCAAGCAATTTTTATGTGCAACCTTTTATAGGCATTACTCAAAAAACACCGCGTTTTGTTAAGCAAGAGGATGAGGTAGAAGCTATTATAGAAGTAAATTTGGACGACTTTTTAGACGAATCGGCATTGATTACAAGAACGGTTAAAACCTCTTATAGTGTTGATGTTGAGGTGCCTGCCTTTAAATTGAATAATCATGTGGTTTGGGGAGCTACCGCCATGATGCTCAGTGAAATTAAAGACTTATTAAAACAACTTGTGTAGTTCACAGATTTATTACCTTTGTGACCAACCAACAAATTTGACGTGTGATTTATGGGATTGTTTAAAAGAAATCCGTTTGGACATATATTATTTTTAAAGAAGTGGATTATTCGAGTTTTCGGACTGCTTACCCATAGAAGGTTTAGAGGATTTAACGAGTTACAAATTGAAGGATCCGAGATTCTTAAAGACCTTCCTGATACCAATGTGCTGTTTATATCAAATCATCAAACATACTTTGCTGATGTTGTGGCTATGTTTCATGTGTTTAATGCTAGTTTAAGTGGGCGTGTAGACTCTATTAAACATGTTGGTTACATATGGAATCCTAAGCTAAATATTTATTATGTAGCCGCTAAAGAAACTATGAAAGCAGGCTTGTTGCCAAAAATTTTGGCCTATGTGGGCTCTATTAGTATTGAGCGTACTTGGAGGTCTGAAGGAAAAGATGTGAACAGGCAGGTAAGGATGAGTGATATCTCTAATATTGGTAAAGCTCTTGATGATGGCTGGGTAATTACCTTTCCTCAAGGTACAACCACACCATTTAAGCCTATAAGAAAAGGGACAGCACATATTATAAAACGCTATAACCCTGTTGTGATTCCTATTGTTATTGATGGGTTTCGGCGTTCGTTTGATAAAAAAGGACTGCGCGTAAAGAAGAAAAATATATTACAATCTATGGAAATCAAGGCTCCGCTTGAAATAGATTATGATAATGAAACGACTGATGAAATTGTCAAGAAAATTGAGTTTGCAATAGAGCAGCACCCGTCTTTTTTAAAAGTTATACCCAAGTCTGAAATCAAGGCTCAAGCAGAATTAGACAAGTTAAGAGAGTGGTAAGCCAACTGTCTTTAAAAATTAAGAAAGTCCGTTAATAACTCCTAATAAGTCCCTTTTTTAAAATTCTGGAAAATTTTTACTTTGCCTTGCTTCAATAATAATAAGTAAATGAAAGTCTGTATCGCAGAAAAGCCCAGCGTTGCTAGAGAGATTGCCTCTGTATTGGGTGCAAATACTAAACGAGATGGTTATTTTGAGGGTAATGGTTATGCCGTTACATATACGTTTGGTCATTTATGTACTTTAAAAGAACCCACAGACTATAAGCCATATTGGAAAAGCTGGGATTTAAATAACTTGCCTATGCTGCCTGAGAAATTTGAAACAAAAGTGGTTTCTAATTCAGGTATTCAAAAGCAGTTTAAAGTAGTAAAGGCGTTATTTGATAAAGCAGATGTGGTTATAAACTGTGGCGATGCTGGTCAGGAAGGCGAGCTCATCCAGCGGTGGGTGCTCAATGAAGCCAATTATAAAGGCGAGGTTCAGCGTTTATGGATATCATCGCTAACCACCGAAGCAATAAAGGAAGGATTTGAAAACTTGAGGCCTTCAAAGCAATACGATAACCTCTATTATGCTGGATTTTCTAGAGCGATTGGGGATTGGCTTTTGGGCATAAATGCAACCAGACTATACACGCTGAAACATGGTGGTTATAAGCAAGTTTTGTCTGTAGGAAGAGTTCAAACACCAACATTAGCAATGGTGGTCCAGAGATTTAAAGCTATTGAAAACTTTAAACCACAGCCATATTGGGAACTGCAGACTATGTATAGAGATACTTTGTTTAGCTATGAGGAGGGACGCTTTTTAAAGAAGGAAGATGGAGAAGCTATGGCTAATAAAGTGAAACAAAGTGTTTTTGAAATTAAATCTATAATAAAAAAGAAGGGAAAAGAGTATGCGCCTAAGCTGTTCGATTTAACAGGGTTGCAGGTGTATTGTAATACAAAATTCGGGTTTTCAGCCGAAGAAACTTTAAAAATTGTACAGGCATTATATGAGCGTAAAGTAGTGACTTACCCCAGAGTAGATACCACTTTTTTGCCAACAGATATTTACCCAAAAGTGGAAGGCATTCTTAAAAAATTAACTAATTATGCATCACTTACCCAACCTTTAATTGGCAAGACGATTAAAAAATCGAAACGGGTTTTTAATGATAAAAAGGTTACCGATCATCATGCTATAATTCCAACAGGCTTGCAGACTAACTTGGCTTATAGCCAACAGCAAGTTTATGATATTATAGTGAAACGTTTTATTGCTGTTTTTTACGAAGACTGTGCCGTATCTAATACAAATGTAACGGGAGTTGCTGCTCAAGTTATGTTTAAAACCACAGGCAAAGAGATTCTTGATAAAGGGTGGCGCATAGTATTTGAAAATCCTGACGATAAAAAAAAGGAGTCAGGGGTTCTACCTACTTTTGAAAAGGGAGAAAAAGGAATGCATGAACCGTCATTTTTAGAAAAGGAAACTAAGCCTCCTAATCAATTTACAGAAGCCTCCTTATTAAGAGCTATGGAGACGGCAGGAAAGCAGGTTGATGATGATGAATTGCGCGATTTAATGAAAGAAAATGGGATTGGTCGACCGTCTACTAGAGCGAATATAATTGAAACACTTTTTAGAAGAAAGTATATTAAACGTAATAAAAAGCAGGTTTTACCAACAGAAACAGGTATTCAACTCATAGAAACCATTAAAAATAACCTGCTAAAATCGGCAGAACTAACCGGATCTTGGGAAAAGCAGCTCAAGGATATTGAAAAAGGTGAGTTTAGCGCAAAGGCATTTATAAGTAACATGAAGCGAATGGTGGATGCTCTAGTTTATGAAGTTCGAAGCGAAACCAAACGAGCCAATATTTCCTATGAATCTAACAGGAAAAAGAAGGAAGTTAAAACAAGCACCAAGAGACAACAGGGTATAAGTTCTGAAACCTGCCCGAAATGTAAAGAAGGATATATTATCAAAGGAAATTCGGCTTATGGTTGCTCATTATTTAAAACTGGGTGCGATTTTGTGTTACCTTTTAAGTTCGCAAGTAAGAAGATTTCTGAAAAACAGTTTATAAGGCTTTTAAAAAAAGGTTCTACGGTGAACCTTAAAGGATTTAAGACGGAGAAAGGAGCAACAGAAGGCTTACTGCGTTTTGATGACTATTTTAAGTTAAAATTGGAGCCTAAAAAAGTAGTGGATTCTGAAGAAACTGTAAATAGATTAGAGTGTCCAAAGTGTAAGAAAGGAATAGTTATTAAAGGAAAAACAGCCTATGGGTGCTCGGCATACAAATCGGGGTGTGATTTTAAGGTGCCTTATGATGTAGTAAGAAGTAGTTTGAAGGGTATGCCATTTACCAAAGAGCATGTGTATAGCATATTGTGCAGTAGCTATTAGTTCAATACTTCAGTGTGCTTTTTTTTGTAAGAAAAAACAAAGTTGTATTTTACTCAATATTGAATTTATACATGGAACTAGGTCGACAAGAACGCTTTTACAAAGTTAAGTGGTTTTGGAATATTTTAAAATATGGTATGCTATTTCAAGGCATACGGAATCGCCTTGCTCATATTGGTATAGATGTGATGCCTTATTATTGGACCATAGAAGGGAAAGATAAGATAAAACCACCATGCATTGCCGGAGATCAATCAGGATTTGAGGTTTCGTTTTTAGGCAAAGAAGATTTAGTTTATGTGAAACAGGTTGTAAAAGGGATAGCTCACAAGGATTTAATTAAATATTTTGAAGATGGACAAGCTTGTATTGGCTTGAGGTGTTATAAAGATCTTGTTGCTTATATGTTCGTTCAAAGAGATAACTATAGTTTTAGAGGTAGAACATTTAAGTTTAAATCCAATGAAGCTTATTTGCATAGTATGTATACTTTTGAATCTTTTAGAGGAAGAAATATTGCCCCTTACTTAAGGTATCACTGTTGTGAATTGCTAAAGAAGGAAGGCATAGATACGGTATATAGTATTACCGAGTATCTCAACAAATCTAGTATTAGGTTTAAAAAGAAATTGCAAGTAAGACATACTGAACTTCACCTGAATATTAATTTATTTAACAAAATCAATAAAAATATCCTGCTTAGAAAATATTCTTTTTAAGATTATTTCAAAGGAAAAATGAAATGTATTTAATATTGCAGAATAATGGAATATTCAAAAGAGGATCATAAGCATTTTGCAATTTATAAACCTTACGGGGTTTTGAGTCAGTTTAAAAGCAATGATTCCAAACAGCAGTCAAAGCGATTTTTAAGCAGTTTGTATAATTTTCCACCGGGTATCATGGCTATTGGCAGACTTGATGAAAAATCAGAAGGCTTGCTATTGCTTACTACTAGCGGCAAGGTAAGTGATTTTATAAACAGTCGAAAAGTAGAAAAAGAGTACTATGCTCAGATAGACGGCCACATTTCAGAATGTGCTATAGAAGAATTGAAACAAGGTGTTGAAATAGGTATAGAAGGTAAAAAGTATCGAACAAAACCGTGTAAGGTTCATAAATTAAGTGAAGCACCTCAATTACCAGAGCGCTCTAAAAAAATTAGAGATGATAGGCATGGACCCACATCTTGGGTGTCTATTACACTTCGAGAGGGCAAGTTCAGGCAAGTTAGAAAAATGACTTCGGCTGTTGGTTATCCTACTTTAAGGCTTGTAAGAGTTAGGGTGGGGAACATGAATTTAGACGCTATGAAAGTTGGAGAGGTAAAACTTATTGATGATTATAGTTTCATTCCATAACACGTTTTAAGTTATAAATATTGAGTTTTATTAAACGTAACTTAAATTAGGTTTATTCGACAAATAAGAGCCGCGCCTAATAAAATAACGCGAAACCGTAAGCCCTCTTTAAGTTAAAGTGAAAAAACTATTGGAGTTAAACTTCTAATTTCTTTAGCTCTTTATAGTTTTTATTTAAACGCCTTAAAAGTAAGCCATAAATAAGTTTATAAAACAACCATAGCAACAAAACAAATACCACTGTAAAAATTGTGAGGAAGCCATAGATAACAAAAATTTCATAGTTACTTGAGTGTTCTAGTTTAGCCGAGATCTCAGGGTTGTGTTTTATGCCAAAATATAGGCCTACTACCATAGAGATAAAGGCTATTGAGAGATTGTATATCACATAATAGCTTACAATTTTTCTGGTTTTTAATATGCTCTCCATGAGTTTCTTTGCGTTGTCGGTAACAGAAATTGATTTGTAAGCTTTAAACAATAAATAAATGAATAAACCAATAATAGCGTAGCTAATTACATTAATTAATACAAGTACAAATTTATTAGTATAAACATTATCTAATTGGGTGCGGTAGGCTGGCGATGTGAAATAAGGAATAATGTTTATCAATGTCCAGAAAACAAGTTCTGCAATACTTATATAGAATAAGGTTTTTACAATAGAGGACGATTTTTTTTGAAGCATAGGGTAAATGTCCTGTGCTGTGAGTTTTTTATTTTCAGGTTTTTTGTTCCAGTCCTTCTTTAATAAATCTAATTCATCCATAAACTAGGGATTTAAAATGGTTCTTAGTTTGGTTTTAATTCTATTCATTTTCACACGTGCATTCACCTCGCTAATTCCAAGTGTTTCACTAATCTCTCTATAATTCTTATCCTCTAAATAAAGGAAAACAAGTGCTTTTTCAATATCGTTTAATTGGTGTATGGCCTTATAAAGTACTTTTAATTGTTCTTCTTCTGTATTGTCGTAATCTTCTGCTTTTATTTTGAATGATACCCCATCAAAATCTTGTGTGTTTATGGTGCGTTTAGACTTCCTATAAAGTGTAATGGCTGTATTCAGCCCTACTCTATACATCCACGTACTAAACTTGGAGTCGCCTCTAAATTTTGGGTAGGCTTTCCATAATTGAATGGTGATTTCTTGAAATAGATCATTGTGAGCATCATAATTATTGGTGTAAAGTCTACAAACTTTATGTACAATATTTTGATGCTTTTCAAGCAACTCCACAAAACTATGTTCCAGCGTTTTACTCAAGATGATGGTTTAGTTATTATGTAGGTAGTGAAATGGTATAAAATGTTACAACAAATAAAACCAATTTTATCTATAAAATGCTAAAGGTTTTCGTGGATCTTATTTAAAAGTAACATTTTCAGCTGTTTACATGTGTTTAAGATTTTGGTTATTCTTTTTTTTAAATGTCAATTCATCATTCATTTTTTACAGTTCGGTAAAGAAGAGTTTTTGAAAACAGGAAAGGGGTACATATTTGTTCTGTCAAAAAAAATCAAACGATATGTTAAAAAAATTTAAAACACCGAATCATGAAAATACTAACCGCTAGTTTATTTCTTCTTTTTGGTTTATATATTCATGCGCAATCAACAATTAATGGGCTTGTTTTGGATGAAAAAAATCGACCTGTAATGGGTGCTAATATTTATTTGGAAGGCACTTATGACGGTGGCTCAACGGCTGAAGATGGTACTTTCTCGTTCTCAACTTTGGAAACAGGTACAAAATCTCTTGTTGTATCCTTTTTGTCTTTTGAAACATTTACCATGGCGGGGGACGTAACGTATATGAAAGATTTAACGATAAAGTTGAAGGAAGATGTTAATGCTTTAGATGCTGTCGTGTTGTCCGCCGGAACGTTTTCAGCAGGAGATAATAGTAAGGTGAACGTACTTAAACCTTTAGATGTAGTTACAACGGCGAGTGCCTTAGGGGATTTTGTAGGTGCTCTACAAACCTTACCAGGTACTACAACTGTCGCTGAAGATGGACGCCTATTTGTTAGAGGAGGGGATGCCGAAGAAACACAAATTTTTATTGATGGTATACGTGTGTTTTCACCTTACACGCCAACTACTAATAATATTCCCTCAAGAGGACGCTATTCTCCTTTTTTATTCGACGGCATTACGTTTTCAACAGGTGGATACTCTGCGGAGTATGGTCAAGCTTTGTCAAGTGTGCTTTTGTTGAATACCATTGATGAACCAGATCAAGAGAAAACAGATATTGGAATAATGAGTGTTGGTGGTACTTTGGGGAACACTCAAAAATGGGAGAAAAGTTCGGTAAGTGTCAATGCTTCCTATATTAATCTAGCTCCATATATAGCATTGTTTCCAGATAGAAATGATTGGATAAAGCCTTATGAAATGGCCTCAGGAGAAACTGTTTTTAGAAAGAAAACCAACTCTGGACTTATCAAATTATATGCGGCTTTCGATGCTACAAATTTTGAGTTGATTCAAGAGGATATCAATTTTTCTGAAGGACTTAGGTACAAACTGAATAATAAGAATTTATACGTTAATGGATCTTATTCTGGGGTTTTAAACGATACATGGTCCGTTTTTGGAGGAGGGAGTTATACACGAGCTTCAAATAAGCAAGGTATAATGGAACGAAATATTAATAGTGTTGATAATGCTTTTCATGCCAAGGTAAAGTTTAAGAATAGAGTTAGCAATAGGTTTAAAATATATACGGGGGCAGAGTTTTTCTCTACGGATTTTGAAGAGTCTTATGGTGATGAGACTATTAATAATGTGAATTACGGATATAAAGATAATTTGGCGGCGGCATTCGCTGAGGCCGATATTTTTATATCTAAAAATTTAGCATTTAAACTAGGATTGAGGGGTGAGTATAGTACCGTTTTTAAAGATTTTACTTTTGCGCCACGGGTGTCTTTTGCCTATAAACTGTCTAAAGCAAGTCAGTTATCAATGGCTTATGGGAATTTTTATCAAAACCCTTCCAGTAATATTTTAAAATTTACTCAAGATGTGAAGTCGCAAAATACCAGCCACTATATTTTAAATTATCAGTACAACGCAGACCGTAAACTATTTCGGGCAGAAGCTTATTATAAGAAATATAATGACTTGGTAAAGTACTCAGGATATTTTCCAAGTTTTCAAAGTGTGTTTAATAATGATGGTTATGGATATGCTAAGGGCATCGATCTTTTTTGGAGGGATAATTCTAGTTTCAAGAATTTTGAATATTGGCTAAGCTATTCGTTTTTAGATACTGAACGCGATTATCAAAACTACCCTACCGCCGCCCAACCAAACTTTGTAAACACGCATAACCTTTCAGTAGTTGGGAAATATTGGATTGATAAATGGCGCAGTCAAGTAGGGTTTGCTTATAGTTGGGCCTCAGGGAGAACCTATACAAACCCGAATAAGGCGGGCTTTTTAAACGAAACGGCGAAACCTTTTAATAGCTTAAGTTTAAATTGGGCTTATTTAATTAGTCCGCAAAAAATACTCTATGCATCTGTAAATAATGCACTCGGGTTTAAAAATGTTAATGGCTATCAATATTCAAACACTCCAGATATGAATGGTGATTTTAATAGACGCGCATTACGGCCAGCGGCCGACCAGTTTTTCTTTATTGGTTTCTTTTGGACTATTAGTGATGATAAAAAGAGCAATCAACTGGATAATTTGTAGGGCATAAAGTCTGAGTCTTTTCTATAGATAATACAAGGTTGAAACAGACTGGTTGTTCGTGATCTCGTTCTGTAATGAATTACAGATTATTTTCTTAAAATTATTTTTTGTTAATGAATTCTCGGTATTTGTGGGATATTTTGAGATATGATAAATATCATAGTTATTATGGTGAGAATATGATAACTTTAATTACCAAGTTGATGGTGATCTAAACTTTAAAATTAAATTATCATGGAAGCCAAAAAAAACCCGCAATTAGAGATAGGAAGAAATAGCGGTATCTATTTTGCTATCGGGTTAAATTTAATGTTGCTCTTTTCATGGCAAGTTTTAGAATACAAAACTTACGAACAAGACGAAGTCGACATAGGTATTGTAAACGTGCAGAATGAAATAGAGGAAGAAATACCAATTATTAATACCAATGTACCTCCTCCACCTCCGCCTCCGGCTGTGGTGAGTGAATCTGTCACCGTTGTAGAGGATACAGAGGAGATAGAGGAAACCATAATTGAAAGTACAGAGATTACACAAGAAACAGCCATTGCAGATCCTGTTGAGATAAGCGAGGTTGTCGTAGAAGAAGTAGAGGAAGAAGTAGAAGTTGCTTTTGCTATTATTGAAGATGTTCCGGTGTTCCCAGGATGTGAAGGCTTATCTAAAGCACAGACCAAACAGTGTTTTCAAAAAAAAATACAAGAGCATGTGGTTAAGCATTTTAACTATCCACAAATGGCTTTAGATATGGGAATACAAGGTAGGGTGTCTGTTGTCTTTATTATTGATTCTAAAGGACATATTACGGGTGTTAGATCGAGAGGCCCAGATGAAATCCTTGAAAAAGAAGCCGAAAGAATTGTAAAGAAATTACCTCAAATGAAACCAGGGAAGCAACGAGGTAAGCCTGTAAAGGTGGCATACGCTATTCCTATCTTTTTCAAATATCAGGAAGGTTAATTAGATTTTTGAAAAGGTTTTTTATATCTATGTAAGGAAAGGTTGTTTAATCAAATTAAACGGCCTTTCTTTTTTTTAACATTCTGAGTTACAATTCGTCATTAGAAATCTACAATTCAGTCATTCCCTTTTTATATCCTGCTACCATCTTTAAATATTTGCGTCATCAAATTAATTTAAACTTTTTATCATGAAACATTTAATTATCATTGCAGCATTTTTGGTTTCTTTTATCAGCCATTCGCAAACCAATTATGAAAAGGGAATGCAAAAAGCATTTCAATTATGGGGAAGCAACCAATCAACCGAAGCTTCTAATCTTTTTGAACGTATAGCTGGAGCAGAACCAGATAATTGGCTGCCGCCTTATTATGCGGCACAAATTAATATTACATCCAGTTTTGGAGAACGCGATAAAGAAAAGTTGGCTCAACAACTTGGCAAAGCTCAAGATTTGATTAATGATGCTACGGCATTATCAAAAAACAACCCAGAAATTATGGTGCTCCAAGCCTTGCTTCATACAGCGTGGGTAGCCTACGATGGGGCAACATATGGTGCGACTCTGTCCCCAAAAGTAGCACAGCTTTATGCGAAGGCATCACAAATAGATCCAAACAACCCAAGAGTTGTGTTCTGTAAGGCTGAGTGGGATATGGGTAGCGCAAGATATTTTGGACAGGATACTTCGCCATTTTGTAAGGACATAGAACGTGCCATAGAACTTTTTGCTAACTTTAAGCCAGAAACTCCTTTTCATCCTAACTGGGGTGCAGAAAGAGCAGAGCAAGTATTGAACACTTGTAAAAAGTAATTTAAAAGCATATCACTGAATTATGTCTAAACACTTAAAAAGTATCATACTTACCATTGCAATAGGCTGCATCGTTTTTGTTATTGGTAATATTCTAGAAAGCGGATTTACGTTTAAAAGTAGTCACGAGTTTTTTGAGAGTTTTGCATTTTATCAGTTATATTCATTTGTGCTTGGGTATTCCAACATGGCGTTTTTTGATTTTATGGCGCATAGAGGTTGGAAGAAAAATGATACTATTAAGCGCATTATCATTGGTTTTTTAGGAGCCATTATAATAACTTTATTGGGGCTGTTTGTTTTAAGAGTCGTGATAACGGTATTTTATTTTGGAGTACCATTTAGCGATTTTATTGAAAGAGAGCGCTTTAGTTACTATCAATTTGGACTCTGGATAACGGTTATTATTCTTGCTGTATTTCATGCTATCTATTTTTATAACAGGTACCAGCAAAACAGGATAAAAGAACAAAAGGTTATTGCGGGTACAGCAAGTGCCAAGTTCGATGCTTTAAAAAACCAGTTAGATCCACATTTTCTGTTTAATAGCTTAAATGTTTTAACCAGCTTAATAGAGGAAAACCCTGGTAGCGCTCAAAAGTTCACTACCTCCTTATCAAAGGTATATCGGTATGTTTTGGAGCAGAAAAATAAAGAACTTGTTACGGTCGATGAAGAATTGCAATTTGCCAAAACGTATATGTCTTTATTAAAAATGCGATTTGAAGACAGTATTGTTTTTAGTGCTCCAGAGCGTGCCATGAATCCCGAAAGTAAGGTAGTCCCTTTGTCCTTACAGTTATTGTTAGAGAACGCTGTAAAGCACAATATGGTAACAACAACAAAGCCCTTGCATATAAAGATTTATGAAAAGCAAGGAGATCTAGTAGTTGAAAATAATTTACAGCCTAAACAAATAGTTAAAAAAAGTAGCGGTGTTGGTTTAAGTAATATCCAGCAGCGATATGATTTGTTAACGAATAAAAAAGTAAACATTACAAAAGACGCAGGGCATTTTGCTGTAGCGGTGCCTATGCTAACTAAACAAATATCAATTATGAGAACACCATCTAAACCTCAAATAGACGATAATTATATTAGAGCTAGAAAACATGTCGAGGAGCTTAAAGGCTTTTATTACAGCCTGGGGTCGTATGTTTTAGTGATCCCTTTTTTAATATTTATCAACTTAAAAACCGTTCCTCAGTTTCATTGGTTTTGGTTTCCCATGTTTGGATGGGGACTAGGTCTTGCTATACAGGGGTTTCGAGTTTTTGTGGATAACGGGTCCTTTGGAAGAGGTTGGGAAAAAAGGAAGATAGAAAAGTACATGGAGGAGGAACGTAAAAACTGGGATTAATACACTGTTAATTATGGATAATCAAAACGTAGAGGAATACAAAAGAATATATCGAAAAGAAGATGCCTATTTAAGAGCGGAAAAGCGAGTAAAAGAACTAAAAGGCTTTTATTGGCACGCTTTCTGGTATGTTGCTGTCAATATATTTATTATAGGGATGATCCTTTCTAATGGAGGTGAATTATGGCATTTTGGAACTTTTGCTACTCCTATTTTTTGGGGAATAGGATTAGGGTTTCATGCTATGGCGGTTTTTGGTAAGCATTTAATTTTTGGGAAAGCTTGGGAAGATCGTAAAATACGTGAGTATATGGATAGAGAGCAACAAAACTCTCGCAAATACTAAAACTATGGAGACTAAATATGATGAACAGGAGCGCTATATTAGAGCTCAAAAAAAGGTTAGGAACCTTAAAATGTTTTATATTCATTTGATTGGGTATATTATCGTTATGGCCTTACTCGCTTTCAATATGTATATCGCTGAGGGATCGTATAAAGACTTTTTTATTTGGTTTGATAGTATAATAATGGTTGGGTGGACTATTTTTATTGTGCTACATGGATGCCGTGTTTTTTATGGGAAGCCATTTTTTGGAAAGACTTGGGAGGATAAGCAGGCCCGAAAATATTTAGAAATGGAAAAAGAAACTACAATTTGGAAATAAAGATTTATGAGAGTTATAATCATTGAAGATGAAAAACCTTCGGCAAGACGCTTGAAGCGTATGCTTGAAGATCTTGGTTTAAAAGTGACAATAATGTTGCACTCTGTGGAGGAATCAATCGCATGGTTTAAGGAACACGAACACCCCGATCTGATATTTTTAGATATTCAGTTAAGTGATGGTCTATCATTTGAAATCTTTGAATTAATTGAAATTAAATCAGCCATTATATTTACAACTGCTTACGATGAGTATGCACTTCAGGCCTTTAAGCTGAACAGTATTGATTACTTATTAAAACCTATTGATGGTATCGATTTAAAAACAGCCGTACATAAGTACCAAGAACGTACTCCTACAAGACAGGCGGTTACCCTTGATTTTAATGATATTAAAAAGATGTTAGTAAATCCAATTGATAGGGCTTATAAGAAACGATTTTCAGTAAAGGTAGGGCAGCATTTAAAACTTGTAAATATTGACGATATTGAGTGTTTTTATAGTCAAAATAAAGGTACCTATTTACATACGTCTGAAGGAAGAAACTATTTAATAGATCATACATTGGAGCAGTTAGAAGATGAATTAGAACCACATAGTTTTTTCAGAATTAATAGGAAGTTTTATGTTAATATAAATGCCATTAGAGATATGGTGAGTTATACAAACTCCCGTCTTCAAATTAAACTTAATTCCTACAAGGAGCAGGAGGTCATTGTCGCACGAGAGCGTGTTAAAGATTTTAAAACATGGTTAGAGTAATTTTTACCATTTAAATGGTTTCCATCCAATACCAAATTCAATCCAATCTGCTGCGGCACCATTGCTGGTTTTTAAACCTATTTGAGCAAACAGGTTTTTAGGAAGTTCATATTGTATGGCTGGGCGCAGGTAGAAATTACCTTTACCTCTGCTATCCGTTAAGTAGGTTCCTGCCTGAACCCTTACATCTAATTTCCAAAACATAAAATCATACCCAGCATGTGCTCCGAGTAAAAAATGGTCGCCTGAGTCTGGGTACTCCGCTGCTAACGATCCATCTATCATAAAATCTAAACCAATAGAGGCTCCATGCATTTTATTGAAATAGTGGCGATAATCTATGGAGCCTGTAAAGTTGCCATAGCGATTGCTGGTACCAGCATCTTCATCGTTTTGGGTGGTTCCAATAGCAGCATAAATGTCCATAGAATTACCAAAAGCATTCTTAGGGCTTTTGGGTCTTACCGACCTTTGAAATCGTGACGGTAATACATTCGTAGTGTAAAGATTTTTGTCGTGCTTGTTTTGTAGGGCATTAAAGTTATATCGCATGCCTAGATTGAAACCAAATAGGTTTAACCCGTAGTTGGGCATGTAAGTTCTACCGTTACTAAAATGCGTAAAATCAATGCCATATAGGAAATCAATATCTCTATTAACCTTGTAAGCTCCTCCAAAATGCAAGCTAAAATAAACGGAGATTCTGGAGCCTATAGCATCATTAAGCGGATTGGTTTCAGGGTTGAAAGGATTTAAATTATAAGTTAATCCTAATGCAGGACTAAGTTCTAAAGTGTTTCTTCTAAAAGGATTGCTAAGGTAAAAATTGACAAAGCCATACAAGGCATTTGGGTTTCCAAAAACTTGAGGGTCGCCAATAGAAGCAGAGTAAAAACCAATACCATAGGAGGCATAACCTGTGTCCCTGGCCCATTCAGTATCGGTGCTTGGTTGCCATGAATAGCGCACATCTATTGCGCCATAGCCATATTGTAGCTCTTCGTCTAGAGTTTCTCCAGAATATATGTGAGCCCCAGAATGGCCTTGGATTGAAAAAGACCTAAACTTGCCGATAGGCTCATTTTGCGCAAAAGTATTTGTATGGATTACACTAAAAACTAGTAGGGTAATAAGGTAATAATAACTACTCATTTTAATATTCATAGTTGTACAAGTTATGTTATTGGTAGTGCCCACAAATATAAGAAAACCGCTCATTTAGTAATCGGTTATGCATGATATAAAAAAAAGTCACAAGAATAAATTCTTATGACTTTCTTCTGTCTTAATATTTTTAAAATTATCCTTCTGGTATACTTATGGTTACTTTATTGATATATCCTGTAAACTCAGAGTCTTCTACATTTTTAAATACCTTGTCCGCTACTTGTGTGGCATCGTCTTTACCGACATCGGCCGTTTCATCGGCAGAGAATACTGCAGGCTGTGTTTTTTCAATACGGCCCTCTGCAACTAAATTACCATCAACAAATAATTTGGCTAAACCACCCTTACCTGTACCGCCACCATCATAATCAAACTGAAGTTTTATATTGGCAGAATCATTTTTTATAGGTTTTGTAGCTTCAATGGTATAACTGTCAAGACCAAAATAATTGTACGTATAGGCAGGTTTTCCGTTTTTCATATAAAGGGCCCAACCACCGAATTTGCCTCCTTGGCAAAGTATAATACCACTGTCCTTCCCTTCAAGGCTTACATTGGCATCAATGGTTTTGGAGTTGTTTTTAATATTTAGAAAAGTATTTTCTAGCATGCCTTCCATACCTTGAGCCAAGGTTAATGATTTTCTATCACCCATTAAATCTGGTCGCCCAGCAATTTTTGCATTGAACCGTTCATAAAGTCTATCATCCAAAGGGTAAACATTGTTAGCTATGGCTTCTTTTTCAAATAGTTTTTTAAGTTCTACTACTTTTTCAGGATGCTCGTCTGCAATGTTATTTACCAGACTAAAATCTTCTTTGGTGTTGTATAATTCCCATTTTTCTTCAGAGAATTTGGCACGTGGTTTACCAACCCAAGGAACCATATGTACCACCCGTGCTAACCAGCCATCGCTATAAATAGCTCTATTGCCAAACATTTCAAAATATTGTACCGTATGTCGGTCTTTGGCGTCTTTGTTTTTGGCAGCATAAAGCATACTCACTCCATCCATTGGAATTTGCTTTACCCCATTAATTGAAACTGGTTCAGGAAGATTGGTAGCTTCTAAAACAGTTGAAGCAACGTCGTTAACATGATGCCATTGCGAACGAATTTCTCCTTTGGCGTCGAATCCATTTGGCCAGTGCATGACCATTCCGTTTCTTGTGCCTCCGTAATCGGCAGCCATTTGTTTAGTCCATTTAAATGGAGTGTCGGTAGCTACGGCCCAAGCCGCAGAAAAGTGCGGGAATGAGTTTGGTCCGCCCCAGTCATCGGCATGTTCGAGCATAGACTCAATGGTTTCTTCTCCAAAAATTCCGTTTAGGTGAACTAGCTCATTATAAGTTCCTTCAAGACCACCCTCTGCACTAGATCCATTATCTCCCATAATATAGATGAAGAGTGTGTTATCTAGCTCGTTTACTTCTTCAATTGCGTCTACCATCCTACCAACTTCACGATCGGTATGTTCTGCAAAACCAGCAAAGGTTTCCATTTGTAAGGCAAATAGTTTTTTTTCATCAGCACTTAAAGATTCCCAATCTTTAATGTCACTTGGCATCGGTGCTAACTGAGCATTATCAGGAATAACGCCCATTTCTTTTTGGCGCTTAAAGGTGTCTTCACGAAGTTTTAACCAGCCACTATCAAACTTGCCTTTGTATTTTTCGATCCACTCTTTTGGTGAATGATGAGGGGCATGCGTTGCTCCAGTAGCATAGTATACCATAAAAGGTTTGTTAGGAGTCATAGCTTTTTGGAATTTAATCCACTCAATAGCTTCATCGGTCATATCTGTTGTGAAATGGTAATCAGGATCGTCCTTTTTACTTACTTTCGTTACGCCATCAAAAATAACAGGGTCCCATTGGTTGGTTTCCCCACCAATAAATCCGTAAAATTTATCAAACCCAGAGTTTGTAGGCCATCTGGTATAAGGCCCTGAAACAGAAACTTCCCATGTGGCTGTTTCGTGCCATTTTCCGAAGGCAGCAGTACTATACCCATTCTGTTTTAGCGTTTCTGCAAAATACTTGGCGTTATCTGGGCGAATACCTTGATTTCCATAGAATCCTGTGGCTACTTCCATAACAGATCCTACGTTCATGTTATGGTGGTTACGTCCAGAAAGTAAGGATGCTCTTGTAGGGGAACAAAGTGCTGTTGTATGGAATTTATTAAATCGCAGACCATTGTTGGCTAATCGCTCAAAAGTTGGTGTCTCAATGGTACCGCCAAATGGCGTTGTTGCTCCAAATCCAATATCGTCTATTAATACAACCACTATATTGGGTGCGCCTTCAGGAGCCTTAATTTCAAAAGTCTCTGGTTTTTCTACATCTCTAGCATCCATGATTTTTATAGGCTCGTGAGGCGGCGGCTGTATGGGGAGTACCGTCCGATCCATTTTATAGTCGCCAGCGGTTGCTAGTTTTTCCGATTGTTTGCCAGGGGAGTTGCAACTAAATACCATGCTCAGTAGAGCAATGGAAAGCAATTTGTGTTTCATAATAAGGGTTGATTAATTGTTTATATCTCTAAGATTATGACTTTTTTAAATGTATAAAAAAAATAGTACAAAATCAAGGGTGGGTTTAATAACAATGAAACTCCCTATTAATATAGAATAAAAAGGTTACACAAGTTTCACTTTTCTGAGACATCAAAATTAATCATCAATCCTATTTTCATCAAAGGCAGATGGTAACAGTTTTGGAATAAACTTAACAACCAACGGAAGTAACAACGCACCTCCTGGCAATAGAAAAATCGCTAAGCTTGGTATAGATTTAAAAATGTCCAGCAATTGTTCTTGTACTTTTTTTTGTTCTTCTTTGCTTAAGTCTCTTATGGTAGATTGCGAAATAAGTACCATAAGTTCTTTACTGTCCTTCATTTCCTGGTACAATCGTTTGCTATTGCGACTAATTAATTTATGTACCATTTTACTTGAATTGTTATAAAAACTTTGCACCACATTTTTTGAACTCAGTAGGGCTATATGGTCTTTATTTAGGGTGTAAAATTGATGAACGGTTTTTATAGATTCGTTAATTCTAGACGGATTTAAATCCAAATCATATCCTAATTTTTCTATAAATAGTTGCTCTTTTGAATCTATCATTTGATCACTCCAGGTGGCCATACATGCTAAATCAAGTATATAATGTTTCTCTTGAGGAGTTTTAATATGTAGAATAGCTTTTTTGTATTCTAAATCGGCGTTATCGTGATACCGTAAAGACGATTCGAACAATTTGATTAAACTCGCGTCATACTGGTTTTTTACTTCTTTTGAAGTAAGAACGTTAAGAGTTATTGCAACGATAGTAGCTTCTAGCTTTTTTATGTAATCTTCAGAAATCCTACTGTTTTTTAAGAACTCGGCGTAGGCTAAAATATCAACGTATAGCAGCGCATTAATCACAAAATAATTAAAGTTTTTAGTAAGTATATTGGGATCAATTTGAATACGTTTATGAATTATTTTTTCAAGTTGTTCGTTCGATTTTTTGTCGCTAAGTAAATCCTGAAAAAAAGAGGTTTTAATTTCATTTATATGCTCGTAAAAGTCAATAACATTTTCAACAAATGGTTGCTCTGTTTTTCGGTTTTTGTGAACAAAATATAGCGCTAGAACTAAATTAATTTTACAAATCTCTTCTTCGGTAAGGTCTTTTTTAGGAAAAACCTTTAGAACCACGTCTAAATTGGTGCCATATATAAAACCGCAATCTCTTAAACTATCATAAAAGATGTCTTGATCTACATGCAACGTAAGATCACTTTTTTGTAGTTCGTTAAGCAGTTTTTTTATCCAACCAGTTGACGAGGGATTCATAGTTTTTTATAAAATGAGTGGTGAATTTAGTACTTTTAAATACGATTTACTCATATATACGATTATGTTATTGAAACAGGACTATAAATATATAATAATTGAATTCAATAAAGCTTAAAACTTGCACCAATTACCGGGCCGAAGACGTTAACCGTTGTTTCTAAGTTCCCCGTTTCATTGTTATCTATTCTCTTATATTTAAAATTTCTGAATCCAGCATTAATACTCAGGAGTTCTGATATTTTAAATGTATTTATATAAGCAAAATCGTAAGCGTATTTGGATGAATCATTAATTCCGAAACCGCCATAATCAAACGCTACGTTTAGCATAAATTTATTGGTAATAATGAAATCGGCTTTTATTCCAATCATTAAATCCCACCAATCTAAGGTTTCGTTAATAGTGCCAGAGGCAAGTTCTTCACCTTCAAATTTCAGGACATAGTTTAATTTTACCTGGTTCTTCCAATATTTAGTGCCAATACTTGGTGTTAAAGACCACCCTTTTAAAATTTCATCCTGCTCGTAGCTAAAGTTTTCATATATCATGTAGCCCAATTTAAACCCCAATATATTTTGAACAACTTTTAGGTTTATATTTAAAACAGACTCATTTGATTGATCTCCAAGTGTTGCCCAGGTTCCATCAAAAAACAAATGAAATTTTTTGTATCGTGCTGATGCAGCCAGCTGAAAACCTGCGTCCGTTATAGATGCTAGATCATTAAATGATTGTCTTATTCTGGTACCTCCAACATCGGTAGAGTTAAATGCTAGTAAGCCATAAGGCGTAATTTTTAATGACCAATCTTTCTTTTTTAACTGGTTTGTATCTGTGCTTTGAGAATTACCAATTCTTACTATTGTTAAAACAATGAGTAACAGAATAGTGTTAAATTTCATGTTTATTTAGATTAAACCATGTTATTTAAGGTTTTCTTAACTCTTCCTTAAATAGGTGTTGACTTCGATAGCCACATCTTCCCAAGTTTTGCTAATGCCATCAGGGCCTTTATGCAAGTCATAACAAACTTTATTTAATGAAGCTAAAGCGTTAAGGGCATCCCAGTCGGCTAAATTCATAGTTCCTTTTAACGATACGCGTCTCTCATCACTTATGTTGATATCCATGGGTAATTCATGAGTCACATTATTCATTGTCAACGAGACAACAACGTTATTATCAATATAGTTGATTTGCCCTTTAATTAATTCTGTATTTAGCATGGCGCCAAAAAAGAACTCTTTTATTTTGGCATCTCTCCCAGCATCTTTTGTGAATAAGTTGCTAACAGGAATGGAGAAACTTAAACCATTTAAAGCTTCTTTAACAGATGAACCCTCTTTTTCGTCAAATTTCAAAACAGAAAACTCACCTCCAACACCCTTTTTCTCGGTAGTTTTATAGGCTGTCCAATTTACTGAAGTGGCTTCTGGTTTTACCACAAATTTGTCTGTAACTACAGCTTCGGTATCTTCTTTAACTTTAGACTCTTTATTTGGTTTTTTACATGATGTAAACCCTAAAGTTAATGCGATAAGTAGGATAATTGTTTTTTTCATTTTCTTAGTTTTTATTTAAGCGAAAGTTAAGGTATTAATGACTTAATTACAAATATTAGCTATGACATATGTCATATTTTGAAGGTCCTGAAAATCATAATTTTGAATTATAAATGTTAGGTATGTTAAAATCATTAGTCAATAAATATAATATTGCTGGTCCACGCTATACCAGTTACCCAACGGTTCCATATTGGGATGGGGATACGTTCTCACTAGAGCGTTGGAAATCTTCTTTGATAAAATCATTTAAAGAAAGTAATTCGAAGGAAGGTATTAGCTTATATATTCATTTACCTTTTTGTGAAAGTTTGTGTACATTTTGCGGATGTAATAAGCGTATCACAAAGCAGCACAGTGTAGAATCGCCCTATATTGAGGCTGTTTTAAAAGAGTGGAATTTATATGTAGACATGCTGGATGAAATGCCCGTAATAAAGGAGATGCATTTGGGAGGTGGGACTCCTACTTTTTTTAGTCCAGAACATTTAAAAATTTTAATTCAAGGGATTCTTAAGCGTGCAGAAAAAGCCCAGCAATATGAGTTTAGTTTTGAAGGACACCCCAACAACACAACCAAAGAACACTTAAAAGCACTTTACGATGTTGGGTTTAGAAGAGTGAGCTATGGTGTGCAAGATTATAATGAAACCGTACAAAAAGCCATTCATAGAATTCAACCGTTTAATAACGTAAAACGAGCTACAGAGCTTGCAAGGCAAATAGGGTATACATCTATAGGGCATGATATTATTTTTGGACTTCCCTTTCAAACTTTAGAGCATGTTAAGGAAACTATATTAAAAACAAAATCACTACAGCCAGATAGACTTGCTTTTTATAGCTACGCTCATGTCCCTTGGATAAAAGGTAATGGGCAGCGCGGGTTTAATGATTCCAATTTACCCACGGCAGAATTAAAACGAAAACAGTATGAACTTGGTAAGAATTTATTAGCTGAGGTTGGTTATGAGGAGATAGGAATGGACCATTTTGCACTAGCTACCGATAGTTTATATAAGTCCATGATTAGTGGTGATTTGCACAGGAATTTTATGGGATATACTGCTTCGAAAACTCAGGCCATGATTGGTTTGGGAGTTTCCTCTATTAGTGATAGTTGGTACGGGTTTGCCCAAAATGTAAAGCGTATTGAAGATTATTATAGTTTACTAAAAGATAATGTTATTCCTGTATTTAGAGGTCATATTTTAAATCAGGAAGACTTAATAATTAGAAGGCATATTTTAAATTTAATGTGCCAGTTTAAAACCTCCTGGACTGCTGATGACTTATATTTTGATGAGTTACCAGATACTATTATTAGGCTAAAAGAAATGGAGAAAGATGGGTTGCTTCAAATAGAGAACAATACTATTGAAGTGACAACAAAAGGTCAGCCATTTGTAAGGAACATTTGTATGGCTTTTGATGTGTTATTACAACGAAAACAACCGAATACACAGTTGTTTTCGATGACTGTTTAATCTAAAACTTATATTATGAACAAAATAATTGTACCGATAGATTTTTCCGAGCATTCTGAATATGCTCTGAAAAGTGCAGCTAGATTAGCAAAACGATACAATGCTGAGTTATTAGCTTTACATATGCTTGAAATGTCTGATATTATGTTATCAGCATCAGATGGTTTGCAAAACCAAAAAGCAGCTTTCTTTCTTCAATTGGCAGAACAGAAGTTTGAGACTTTTCTAGATAAAGACTATTTAAAAGATGTAAATGTAACTCCAATTATAAAGCACTTTAAGGTATTTAGTGAGGTTAATGATGTGGCCTTGAAAAATGAGGTCGACTTAATTGTTATGGGGTCGCATGGTACAAGCGGGCTTCGAGAGTATTTTATTGGTTCAAATACAGAGCGTGTGGTGAGGAACTCAGATATTCCTGTCCTTGTTGTAAAAAACGAATTGCTAAACATTAATTTTGATGTTGTTTCGTTTGCTTGCGATTTTTCTGAAGAATGTATTAAGTCCTATTTAAACGCCATGAGCCTGTTTAAAAAGTTAAAGTCGAAAGTGTATATGGTATACGTTAATTTACCAAATGATAGGTTTAGAAGTTCTCTTGAGATAGAACAGCGTGTGGTGAATTTTTTTACTAAAGCAGACGGGAATCTTGATAAAATGAGTGATGTGCACTACGTGTCTGATTACAACGTTGAAGATGGTGTCTTAACCTTTTCGAATAAAATTGGAGCAGATCTTATCGCTGTGCCTACGCATGGTAAAAAGGGGCTTGCTCATTTCTTTGAAGGTAGCGTAGGGGAAGACGTGGCCAATCATGCTACCTTACCAGTAATAACGTTTAAAATATAGTCATAGTTTCTTAATAGTGACTAATTTTGCAGAGAGGATGGTGTGTTAAGCACCATCTTTTTATTTTTATAGGATAGATAAAGCCAATACATTGAATAAATTAGCCTTAGTTTTAAAGAAATCGTTTTCAATTGAAATAGCCTTTAGTTTAGCATCAATTAATTTAGATTCTCTTGAGTTTACTAAGAATAAAGAACTTTCTCCTAAAAAGAATTTTCGTTCTTCAGCATTTAACATTTTGCTGTAGTCCTCAACTATAACCTCTGTATAATCATTTTGAAGAAGGAACGACGATAGTTCTTGATTAATAGCGCTTATTTTATTTTTAAGCGCCACTTTTGTTGATTGAATCTCATACTCTGTGTCTTGCATTTTAATTTTGGCAAGTTTTAAATCACCACGCTCTTTTCTTAAGAAAAGTGGAAAACTTACGTTTACACCGCTCTTGTAATTAGAGGTGTTAAAAGAATTTATTTCCTCTGGAGTTTGCGATAAAAAATTATACTGTAAATCGATTTTTGGTAAAAGATTATTCATTTTTAACCGCTTTTCAATAGTTAAACTCTGAAATTTATAGCCTAAAGATTGTAGCTTCGGGTGTTCATCAAGGTTCAAATTTTCAATATCTAAAACCGAGGTGTTTAGCGTATGATCTATGGTTTCAAAAGTATTTATATCGGGTATAATACCTTCCTGAAGCTCGATAGGGGTGTTGTTATCAAGCCAAAGGTAGTTAGAAAGCTCTAAAGATGACTTAACAAACTTAATTCTGGCCTTCTCAAGATTAAGTTTTCTATTATTTAATGTTATTCTAGCCTCAAGGGTGTCTATGGCTGGTTTATCTCCGACTTCGTAGCTTTTTTTAATACCATCAAAACGTATTTGCGCATTATCTAGAAAGCTTTCGAATACGCGCTTTTCATTATAGGTTTTAAGCCAATTAAAATAGGATAAGGTAGCTTGGTAAAGGATATTGTTTACTAGTAATTGTCTATCGGCTTTTGCCTGATTAACAAACATTTTTGCTTGTTTTAGCATGGCCATACGTCTATTAGTCAGCAAACCTCTTGCAACAGAAACAGAAACTCCCACACTGTATAGCCCATCTATCGGGACATTAGATTCTGGATTCAAAAAAGCTCCTGTATTTTCCTCAAAGTTTCCTTTTAATTCGACGCCGTACCAAGTGGGTATTTTAAAAGCAGCATTAAGTTTGTCGTAATACTCGGTATTTTTAAACTTTTTTCTGTCGTAATCAACTTCAAGTTTGGGGTCGAAAGCACCTCTGGATTTCATTAACTTGGCTTCACTTTCATTTATTACCAAATTAGCTTGCTTCACGATAGGGTGAAATGCCTTAACGTATCCTAAATATTCAGGTAGACTTATAATCGATGTACTGTCGATACCGAAAACAGGAAATTTTTCTTGAGCCGACAGACATAGACTTGAAAATAATGCGATATTTAATAGAAAACCTTTCATTTTTTTTCTGTTTTTGACATCGATTTTTCTCCCTCTGGTTGATAATAATTAGGTGGGAAACTATTAATTTGTCGCCATAATTCAAACCAAATAGGGACGTCTTCAAGTAGGGCAATGGTTCTGGCTCCAGAGCCAACGCGTACTGCGTCTGGCCATTCATGATCATTTTGGTCTGGCGCTAGTAAGATTCTGTATTTTCCATTAGGACTTATAAAACGTTCTATAGCGACTACTTTAGCACCGTAAGTTCCATACGATACGTTAGGCCATCCACTAAACACAATAGCTGGCCATCCATCAAATTGAACTCTTACCTGTTCCCCGATATGGATTAGGGGTAAATCGATAGGTCTTACAAAGGTTTCTACTGCTAAATCGTATTTAGCTGGCATAATACCAACTAGTTCTGTGCCTTCCTTAAAAGTAACACCAATGCCTCCGGTTAGAGCCTTGTTTATAAAGCCATCTTGAGGGGCGGTAACATACAAAAGGCTATTTCTACGTTTGTAATTGGTATAGGCATTCTCCAGTTTAGTAACTTGAGCCTGTGTGTCGAAACCACTAGATTGTGCGGTAAACATATCGCTCTCTGCTTTTGATATCTTGTCGGCATAGGCAGCATTGGTTCTTGAAAGTTCTAAGCGTGCATTAATCACTTCATTTTTGCTAGCGAGTAGTTTATTTTGCTGAGAAATAAATTTTGCTTGATTCTCTTGAAGCTTTAATCGCTTTTCTTCAACATCTTTAACAGCTTTTAAACCTTCTTTTTGAAGTGTTGCTATACGGTTAAATTGGGTTTCAGCAATAGTTAAATTCGTTTCGGCAGCTTCTAAATCAATACTATCACTTTCAACTTTAAGCTTAGATTGCATTAATTTGTTCCTGGTCTGTTCAAGTTTAAGCTGTAGTTCGCTTTTTAAAGCTTCAATCTGCCTTTTTAGAGCATCAACTTTACCTTCATAAGCAGTTACAGAAGATGATTTTGCCTGAATTTGCTGGTTTGTTCTTTCCACAAGCTGATCGTCAAAATAGTCACTCTTAACTTCCGAAATTCTTACTATAGTGTCACCTTTCTTTACAAAATCACCTTCTTGAACAAACCATTCTTCAATTCTTCCTGGTATTTGGGACATAATATGTTGTGGACGTTGATTGGGTTTTAGTGTAGTAACTAAGCCCTGTCCTGTTATGTTTTGTGTCCAGGGCAAAAACAAAATAATAATTAATATAATGGCAAAAGCTAATAGAAACCTATTAAAGTATTGGTAATAAACTTTTTCCATTAAATTCTTCCCAGACTTAAATTTAGAGAGGTCAATGGTTTTGTTTAATTGGTTGTGTGATATATTAAGCATAGTCTGTTTTTTAATTTTTTACTTTTCCTTTTTCTAAAGTGATAACGTCACTACACTTGTTTAACCAAGCATCACTACTACTTACAACAACAAGAGCCCATGGTCTGTCTTGGTGTGTTAAATAGTTAATTATACTGTTGGTTTCTGCGTCATTAAATCTGTCCAAAGCATCCTCAAGAATAAGTATCTTTGGTTGCTTTAGAATGGCTCTTGCTAGGACTAGTTTTTTAGAAAGGGTATATGAAAGTTGTTTGCCATCTGGATACAGAACTGTATACAGTCCATTGGGCTGCTCTTTTAAAAAGTCTTTAAGACCAACTTCATTTAATACATCATGAATGTGTTCGTCAGTAATTTGTTTATTTCCAAAAGTAAGATTGTCTTTTATGGTTCCCTCAAAAGGTGTTTCATCCGATAAAGACAGGCCAAGCTGGGACCGGTAAAAATTTAAATGCAAGCTACTTATGGACATGTCGTTTACGTAAAGGTTTCCCGAAGTTGGTTGAATAACGCCAGAAATTAACCTTAAAAGAGTTGATTTTCCAGACCCGCTTTCTCCCTTTATTAGCATTCGGCTATTGGGTTTAATTTTTAAAGAAATATCCTTTAAAATATGTTTGTCTCTATTGGAGACTTCGTAGGCAACATGGTCTAGCTCAATATGAACGCCTTTCTTAAAGGAAGGTCTTTCTCCGTTTTGACTCTCCATGCTCTTATCTACAATTTGTCCAATTTTTTCAAGAGATGTTAGGGTGTCATAAAAGGATTCCAAACCAAGGATTAGTTTTTCTACTGAAGCTATTACCAATAAAATAATAATTTCGGCAGCTACAAACTGACCTATATTCATTTCTTGGTTAAGTACCAATGCACCTCCAATAAGCAATAAACTAGCTGTTACAATAACCTTAAAGCCTATCATTTGAGTGTATTGAAGAATCAAAACCTTAAAGTGGCTTTCTCTGGCTTTTAAATAATCGTTAACCAAATCGTCATTCTTGTTAATTCCTAAACTGGTGCTTCCAGACAGTTTGAAGCTTATTACTGATCGTGCTATCTCTTGAATCCAGTGGGCCACTTTATATTTGTTTTTTGACTCTTTTAAGCTGGTTTCCAAACCTTTTCTTGCAGTGAATTTAAAAACCACAAAAATGAGAATAAGTAACAGCAATCCAAATATGATAAAGAAGGGGTGATAGAATGATAGCAGAATAAGGGCGAACAGAATTTGAAGTACTGCTGTTGGCACATCAATTAGTATTTTAGATAGGCTCTTCTGGATAGTAAGGGTGTCAAAAAAACGATTAGCTAATTCTGGTGGGTAATAATTGCGTAATTCAGACATCTTTATTTTTGGAAATCGGTAGCTTAATTCGAATGAAGAACGTGTAAAGATACGCTGCTGTATGGTTTCTATAATACGCAATTGCATGAGCTGTAAGGCCCCAGCAAACGCAACACCAATTGTAACTAAAGTCACTAATACTACCCAGGAGGTCGATACCTGAGCACCTTGAATTAAATTAATAATGGCTTGTATTCCTAAAGGTAAAGAAAGCGAAATAACACCTGAGAAAATGGCGTAATAAAAGATTTGTAAAATATCTTTTTTTTCAAGTTGTAATAATCCTAAAAGACGTTGCCATGGGGTCATTGACGGCTGAGACATATTTAAAGTTTTAAGGTATTAATGGTTAGGTCAATATAGAAGTCAGAAGGCGTTATATGTTCCTTACAATCGGTCATTGATATAAAATGATCTTTTAAAAAGTGTTGATGCAGCCCTCCCTCGACAATAGTGCTTGCTAAAGAAGAAGGGAACTGATAATCTGGCGATGTTTCCAAAATCATATCTCTCAATCTGTGAATCACGCGTTTATATATAACAAAGTAACCATCTTTATTTTCCTGATCCACTTCTTTTGTTAGAAATGATTTTGAGTTTTCATTTATGATGATTCGACAAAGAATAATTTCATTGATATGTGAAAATTTAGAATCTTCTTTAGTGGCTCTACAAACAATATTAATGGCTTTTTTTAGTTTCTCTGTAGAATTAATAATACTATGCGTTTCAAAGACCAATTGATATTCTATCCAAGCCCAATACCAAGATGACAAGTAAAGTAGCAATTTGTGCTTACTTTCAAAATACCTGTAAATAGAGCTTTCATTAGAGCCTATTTTGGTTCCTAGCTTTTTAAATGTAAAGCTGTCAAAACCAATATCGTTTATAAGGAGAATACTGTTTTCAATAATACGCTTTCCTAATGCAGACGATTCAGGGTCTTTTACAAATATTTTCTCGGGTACCGAGATTTTAAGATTTGACAGTAGATTATGCATAACTAATTATTTTGATTTCAAATATAATAGTAATACTATTAAAAAAGGAATCAAAGCTATCATTATTATCAATGCACAATCAATAAATACTATGATTAGTTTAAAATGTGGTAGCTAAAAAATGACTAGACTCTAAGATTAATGACATTCAATACCACCGGTTACAGCATCGTAAGCTGGACCAGGGGACAAATAGGGTATGCCTAAACCTAAGCCGCGGATAATAAACAGTATGCCAATTATAACGACAAAAACGGGAATGATTTTTTGTATACGTTGCCTAGTTTGGCCTTTCAAAAATTGGCTTAGATAAATTGCAGTAGTCATTAAAGGGATAGTTCCTAGTCCGAAGACAAGCATGTAAAGGGCGCCATTAAGAGGGCTTCCTCCTGCTATAGCTGCAAAGAGAGCCATATAAACCAGTCCACAAGGTAAAAATCCATTAAGAAAGCCTATGGTTAGAAAAGTCTCTAAAGTTTTTTTTTGCATCGCCTTTCCTAATGCGGATTTTACTTTAGAGATAATTTTGTAAACAGGTTTAGAAAAATTGTACTTACTAAGTTTTTTCGGAGGAATAATTACTAGGAGAATCATAATAATGCCAATAATAATAGAAAGCTGCTGTTGAAAACCAAAAAGATAGAGGCCTTTGCCAACCAGTCCAAAAACAAGCCCTATTAAGCTATAAGTTAGGAGTCTGCCGAAATGATAAACAATGATTTGAGATGTTTTTTTGAGGTTATTAGATCGGTCCACAGGCAGCATAAAGGCAATAGGGCCACACATGCCAACGCAGTGAAAGCTTCCTAAAAGCCCTAATATGAATGCCGAAATAAGCATGCTAATAAATTATGGGTTCTTTAAATAAATAAGATTTTCCCTTATATTGCCAATCTATTTTAATGTTCCAACGACCATCTACCAAACGTTTGTCAGGTATGAGCAAATAAGGATTAGACAGTGAAATAGGAGTTTCAAAGTCTAGTTGTTTGTTAGATGGTCTATATAGGAACACATTTCCAGTAATATTATTATAGTCTAGAGAGCTAGGGAACTTAATGAGCAAGCCATTTTCAGTTCGTTTGTAGCTAATATTTTCTTTTAAGGTTTTGGCATTATTGAGTTTGTCGATGTCCTTCTGATATGCCAATTCTTCTGCATAATAATCTTCTGTAACAAGTTCATGATCAAAGTCCTCATTCACATTCATAGTGATGATAAAGTATAGGATAAAAGAAATAAACCCTATGAACGCTAATACAATTCCAGTTCCCCAATTAAACTTCATCATTTTTAATTTTTATAGCATGTCCCGCCTAGGGCGGGTCAGGCTTTTCGTTATATCTTTTTTTCGTTTCTCAAAAAAGGATGCCACTGCAATCCTTAATGCAAAATACGGTTCTATTTAAAACTCCTTGGCCCTAAAAAGTTGGCTGTAGTGGTTTCAATTAGTTTATCACCTTCATAAACTCCAATTTCAATTTTGTTTCTATCTCCGGATAAGGCAGCATTATTAATCTCTACAAATAGCGTGCCTTCTGCAATTCCCTGGCTGGGAACCGTAAAATCATCATGTGTAGCCACCAAATTTAATGTGCCTTCATGAGACATTAATTTTAAGGTAACATGGCTTATGTCTCTGGATGTTTTATTTACAAGTTTATAGGTAAAAACATTACTAATAATATTATTCTCTTTATGCTCGTATAATTGCCCAGGTAGTCTTAAAACGTTTGCTTCAACATCATTTCTTAAAAAGAGCATCCCAATTAACAAGCCTACCATAATAGCCAATACCGCAATATAGCCTTTCATTCTTGCGGTTAGCTTAAAGGATGTTTTCTTCTCTATATTTTCTTCACTGGCATAGCGTATTAAACCTTTTGGCAAGTTAATGCTCTCCATAATATGATCGCACTCATCAATACAAGCGGTGCAGTTAACACATTCTAACTGGGTGCCGTTCCTTATATCTATTCCAGTAGGGCAAACGTGTACACATTGCAAGCAATCAATACAATCGCCATGACCTAGGGCATTTCTATCTTCGTTTTTTCTGAATTTCTTTCTGCCGCTTTCTCCTTCTCCACGTTTATGATCGTAGGCAACAACAATGGACTTCGTGTCTAGCAAAACCCCTTGTAGCCTTCCGTACGGACAAGCTATAACGCACACTTGTTCTCTAAACCAGGCAAATACAAAATAGAATACTGCCGTAAAAATAGTAAGCGATATTAAGGTGCTTAAATGGTCTTGCGGGCCGTCGGTAATATACTGGATAAGCTTATCACTACTTATTAAATAAGCTAAGAATACATTAGCTATAATGAATGAAATAATTGCAAATATGATAAATTTAAGGCCTTTCTTTTTTATCTTTTCTGCATCCCATTTTTGTCTTGCTAGTTTACGCTGTTTATTTCTATCACCCTCAATCCAATATTCTATTCTACGAAAAACCATTTCCATAAAAATAGTTTGTGGGCAGATCCATCCACAAAATATTCTACCAAAAGCGACGGTAAAAAGTGTGATGAATACTACACCAATAAGCATAGAAATAACGAATAAATGAAAGTCTTGAGGCCAAAAAGGAAACCCAAAAATATTAAATCGACGCTCCAGAACATTGAACATCAAAAACTGATTTCCGTTTATTTTTATAAACGGCGAGAATAACAGAATCGCAAGTAAAACATAACTTACAAGTTTCCTATAGTTATAATACCTTCCGCTAGGTTTCTTTGGAAATACCCAAGCCCGTTTTCCATCTTCTGTTATGGTTCCAATGGAATCTCTAAATATTTCGTTTTCTGGGGTTTCCACGGCAAGGGATATTTTAGACCTCAAAAAGATATTCTTTTGAGGTCTATTTAAGTTTAGTTCGCTACTGTTATTTGTGTAGAATCTACTTCTATCTGTAAAGGAGCTTCATCTGTATTTTGGTCAGATGTTTCAGTTTCAACACCTTCATTATCATCAATCATAAGATCACCCTCTGGTGCTTTGGGATTGGCTGGGGTGGTGCCTTGAAATTTAAGTACATAACTTGCCACTTGAGCCATCTCTAAAGGTTTTAATTGTGCTTTCCAAGCAATCATACCTTTTCCAGATCGTCCTCCTTCGGAAACGGTTCTAAAAATACTCTTAATATCCCCGCCTAAAATCCAGTGCTTATCGGTTAAATTAGGACCAATACCACCACCGCCATCAGCCATGTGACAAGCTACACAATTAGTTTCAAAGATCTTTTTACCAGCAGCCAAATCTGATGCTTCAGTAAGTTGAGTTACCGTATTAACATCTACGAGTCCTTTAGCGGTTTTCTTGTATGCCTCAATAGCACTTTTAGCTTCCGCAAGTTCAGTTTCTAATTCATCTATTTGCGACGGTCCATTAAATACATGGTATCTTAAAAGGTACACGGCGCCAAAAATGATGGAAATATAAAAACCATACAACCACCATGGCGGTAAGTTATTATCCAGCTCCTTAATACCATCATAATTATGATCTAATATAATTTCACCTTCTTCTTCAATGGGCTTTTGTCCAAGAAGTTTAATATAAGTTTCTTTTAACCAGGTTAACTTTACCGAGCTTTCTTTTTCTGCCAAGAATCTAGCTTTAGCTTCCTCATCAAGCTTGTGAAGCATCACGTTTTCCAAAGCACCTATTATGGCTTCGATGGCAATTAAAATTAATAACACCAGAAGCAAGAATAGCATAACTACTGGGTATTCCACGAAGGCTGGTTTATCTCCTGAGTCTATGAAGAATTCTACAGCCCCAAAAATGATAAAAAATACGATTGGAACGCGAATCCAAGATGGAACTAAATTTCTCATAATATATCGTCGTTTTGTTGGTTATCTAATGGCAGGTTACTTACTGTTTTTATATAGTCTTTTTTAGCACTAAATACCCACCAAAATAGCGCTACAAAAAAGATAAAAAAGATGAGCAAGGAGATGATGGGGTATATTTCTATACCTGCTATAGTCTCCATATGATTTTTTATATATTTTAACATGATATGCTGTATTTGTATTGGTGGTTATTAATTAGCATCTACTTTAATGTCGGTTCCTAAACGTTGTAAATAGGCAATTAAAGCTACAATTTCTCTGTTTTTCATTTCAATAAACGCTTCACCATTTTCAGCTGCCGATTTTTTGTCAGCTTCATAAGCAGCTACAAAATCAGGATCAGAATACAGGTTCTTTTCAATTTGAGCACCTTGCTCGTCCATGCTTTTCTGTGCATTAGCGATGTCTTCTTCTGTATAAGGAACCCCAAGGCTTACCATGGTCTTCATTTTAGCTTCGGTTTGCGATTTATCTAACTCACTACCTTCTCCAGTTATTAGCCAAGGGTAGCGGGGCATAATAGATCCTGACGATGTACTTTGTGGATCATACATATGGTTAAAGTGCCAGTTGTCTGAGTATTTTTGACCTAACCTGTGTAAGTCTGGACCAGTACGTTTACTTCCCCATAAAAATGGATGGTCGTACACATATTCACCTGCTTTCGAATACTCGCCGTAACGTTCTACTTCATGTCTAAACGGACGTATCATTTGGGAGTGGCAACCCACGCAACCTTCCCTTATGTAAATGTCTCTACCTTCAAGTTCTAATGCGGTATAAGGTTTTACACTTTCAATGGTTGGGATATTAGATTTAACCATAATGGTTGGAACAATCTGGATAATACCACCAATAAGTATAGCTACCGTTGCTAAAATGGTTAATTGAATTGGCCTTCTTTCTAACCACGTATGCCAGCCTTCATTGGCCGTACGCTTGCTAGTAACTTTCTCAAGGGCTGGAGCCTCTGCTAACTCATCTTCAACAGCACTACCATTTTTAATGGTCACAATAATATTGTAAACCAAAATAAACATACCTACAATATAGAGAGTTCCCCCAATAGCACGCATCCAGTACATCGGGATAATCTCTGTAACGGTTTCTAAGAAGTTTCCGTAAACTAAAGTCCCATCTGGATTAAACTGCTGCCACATGGAATACTGCGTAAAGCCTGCAACGTACATTGGCAATGCGTAAATAATAATACCAAGCGTACCTAGCCAAAAGTGCAAGTTTGCTAAAGGCAAGGAGTATAGCTTGGTTTTAAATAATCTTGGCACCAAATAATAAATCATTCCGAATGCCATGAAACCATTCCATGCTAAGGCCCCCACATGCACGTGTGCAATAATCCAATCTGTAAAGTGCGCTACGGCGTTAACATTTTTAAGTGATAAGGTAGGTCCTTCAAACGTTGCCATACCATAACCAGTAATTGCCACTACCATAAATTTTAGTACTGGATCAATTCGAACTTTATCCCATGCACCGCGTAAAGTCAGGAGTCCGTTTATCATACCTCCCCAAGAAGGCATAAGAAGCATTACTGAAAACGCAACACCTAAATTTTGAGCCCATTCTGGTAAAGCCGTATATAGTAAGTGATGTGGTCCTGCCCAGATGTAAATAAAAATTAGCGACCAGAAGTGTACAATAGAAAGTCTATAAGAGTAAACGGGTCTATTGGCCGCTTTAGGAACAAAATAATACATAAGCCCCAAAAACGGTGTGGTTAAAAAGAACGCTACCGCGTTATGACCGTACCACCATTGTACAAGGGCATCTTGAACCCCGGCGTAAACAGAATAACTCTTTAAAGCACTAACGGGAAGTTCTAAACTATTAAAAATATGTAGAACGGCAACCGTAACAAACGTGGCGATATAAAACCAAATGGCCACATATAGGTGACGCTGTCTACGTTTTAAAATAGTCCAAATCATATTAACACCGAATACTACCCATATTAAAGCAATGGCAATATCTATTGGCCATTCCAGTTCTGCGTATTCTTTGGAGGTTGTAATTCCTAAAGGCAGCGTAATAGCAGCTGCAACAATAATTAACTGCCAACCCCAAAAGTTGATATTGCTTAATAGGTCGCTAGCCATGCGTGTCTTAAGTAACCTTTGAAGTGAATAATACACCCCAGCGAACATAGCATTTCCAACAAATGCAAAAATTACTGCATTGGTGTGTAATGGTCGCAGTCTACCAAAGCTTAGCCATGAAATCCCATCAGTAAGATTCGGGAATAGAAACATAAAGGCGAGAAGTAAACCTACCGCCATTCCTACAACTCCAAAAACGATTGTTGCATAGAGGAATTTAGTAACGATTTTGTTATCGTAATGAAACTGTTGCATTTCCATAATTAATTATTAGTCTTTTTGGTTAGTACTGTTTTTTGTGGTTTATCTTTAACAAGTTCGTCCTCGAATAACATCCGAACAGACGGGGTATAGCTGTCATCATATTGACCGCTTCTTACAGCTAAAACAAAAGCTATAAAAAAGCCAATAGCAACTATAATGCTAATTGCCAGCAAAATATATATAACGCTCATACCTATTTGAAGTTATGGTTCAAAAGTAATTTTATACCCATTTTAAAAATATGACTTTTATCATGTTTTAACAAGCTTATTTTAATTTTTTACCCTCGATGTTGGTTGCGATGGTGGTAAATACCACTATGCTAATTGAGCTTAAAGGCATTAATATAGCAGCAATAACAGGAGCCAACTGTCCAGTGACAGCAAAGTATAATCCAATGGTGTTATAAATAATAGATAATACAAAACTCCATCTTATAATCCGGATAGCCGATTTAGAGGCTTTAATAAACTGAAACAATTTATTGAATTTCGAGGCGTCCAAAATGGCATCACAGGCCGGAGAAAAAACATTTACGTTTTCTGAAATCGCGATTCCTACATTACTTTGCGCTAGAGCTCCCGCATCATTTAATCCGTCGCCTATCATAAGTACTTTGGCGCCAGAACCTTGGTGATGTTTTATATACTCTAATTTGTCTTCTGGTTTCTGATTGAATATTAATTTGGTTTTGGCTGGAAGTAATTTAGTTAAGTTTTCTTGTTCCCCTGCGTTATCTCCAGAAATAACGGCTAAGTCGTAATCTTTTTTTAGCTGATTGAAAAGTTCGGATATTCCAGCTCTATACTTGTTGTAAAAGGTAAACTTGCCTTTGTAGTTGTTATTGGTGCTTACATGCACCGAAGTATTCAAGGTGGCGTTTTCTGCAGAAAGACCAACATAATTTGCCGAACCAATTTTAATACGATTATCGTCTTTTTTAGCCTCAATCCCGTGGCCTGTATATTCTTTATAATCGTCTAGAGTAACAATATTATTGTCTTGCAGAAGCTCATAAAGTGAGCGACTTAACGGATGGTTTGAGTTTCTCAATGTGCTTTTTAGCAACCGTTCTTCAGAGGTAGATAGCTTCTTGCCGTCATAAGATATAACAGTTTCCTTATTGGCCGTAATAGTGCCAGTTTTATCAAAAATAATGGTATTTATAGTTGCCAATTGTTCAATAACCAAAGCGTTCTTTGCATATAGTTTTTGTTTACCAAAAATGCGCAAAAGGTTGCCAAAGGTAAAAGGAGCTGCTAGTGCAATGGCACAAGGGCACGCAATAATTAAAACGGCTGTAAAAACGTTTAGTGCCTTGCTACTGTCAGCATAAAGCCAATAACCGGTGGCAACCAAAGCAATACTCAGTAAAATAATAGTAAAGCGTTTACTAATAGCATTGGTAATATTGGTAAATCCTTCTTCTTTATCCTTGTTAAAAACATCGTTACTCCATAATTGAGTTAGATAGCTCTGTTCAACCGTTTTTAGTACATCTACTTCAATACTCCCGCGTAATTGCTTACCTCCGGCAAATAATTTATCTCCAGATTGTTTGGAGACTGCCACAGATTCACCTGTAACAAAGCTATAATCTATTTGAGCTTTTCCACGTATTAGAATACAATCTACTGGGATAAGTTCTTCGTTTCTTATTAAAAGTCTATCCCCTTTTTTAATATCATAGACTTGTATGGATTCTTCCTGGCCATCGGAATTTATTTTTGTAATACCTATCGGGAAATAAGATTTGTAATCTCTTTCAAAAGAGAGATAGCTATAGGTTTTTTGTTGAAAAAACTTGCCAACCAATAAAAAGAAAATTAATCCAGATAAGCTATCAAAAAAGCCAGTGCCTAAGTTGAATATAATTTCAGCAGTACTTCTTATAAATAATACCGAGGCGCCAAGCGCAATAGGAACATCTATGTTAAGAATACCAGATTTTAAACCCTTATAGGCCGAAATAAAATAGTCTTGCGCACAGTAGAAAATAACAGGAAGAGAAAAGCTAAACATGAGCCACCTAAAAAGAGGAGCGTATTTTTCAATCCAAAAACCGTTAACCTGAAAATATTCTGGAAAAGAGAGGAACATAATATTTCCGAATGCAAATCCTGCAACTCCCAGTTTGTAGATTAATGACCTATCAATGTTTTTTTTACCCACCGTGTAGTCATCCAAACTTATAAAAGGCTCGTAGCCTATCTTGCTTAAAAGTTTTACTAGATTTTTAAGTGTTATTAGGTTGCCATTATAGGTAATTCGAACATTTTTCTTTCCAAAGTTAACAATAGAAGAAGAAATACCAGGGTTAAGCTTGTAAAGATTTTCAAGAATCCAAATACACGAACTGCAATGAATATGTGGGATATACAGGGTAACAATCTGGGTATTATCATTGTTAAACTCAAGTAAACTATCGACAATTTTATCGTTATCAAGAAAGTTGTATTTACCTTCAATTTCCTTTGGAGTGGCACCAGGCGCCTCTTGCAAATCGTAATAACAAGTTAGATTGTTAGCAGAAAAAATTTCGTAAACGGTTTTACACCCCTTACAACAAAACGATTTATTATCAAAGATGATTTTAGACTTAGTCGCATCTAGCCCACAGTGGAAACATGATGTATGTTCCATAAATATTTGCTCAATTATACCTGTTACAAAATTGAAAAGTTAATGATTATTTTAATATGATATATGTCATGTTTTATTTATTTTTACGGTACTCTAATATGGAATTATGGGCAAGTGCGAACAATGTATAATTAAGCAGTTTAACTCTCTAAAAGCATTAACTAAGGATGAACTGGTACGCATCTCTGGATGTAAAACATCAAAGAAGATAAAAAAGGGAGAGATTATTTTTGAAGAAGGCGAGGTGCTAAATGGTGTTTATTGTGTTAGAGATGGTATTTGCAAGTTATCGAAATTGAGTGAAAATGGTAAAGACCAAATTGTAAAAATGGTTGTGAAGGGGCAATTATTAGGACAACGATCTTTAATAAGCGAAGAGAGTTCTAATTTACAAGCCACGGCATTAAACGATATGGAGGTTTGTTTTATTCCCAAGAGTGAAATATTTGCCGACTTACAAAAGAACTCCAAGTTTTCTCTTGAGGTATTAAAAGATATGGCTCATGATTTAAGAGATTCTGACGATATTATAGTAAATATGGCTCAGAAATCTGTTCGTCAAAGGTTAGCAGAAACACTCATATACATTCATGACAGTTTTGGGACAAATCCAGACGGAACATTAAGTGTACTCTTATCAAGAGAGGATTATGCAAATATTGTTGGAACTGCTACAGAATCAGCGATTAGAGTGTTGTCTCAGTTTAAAAAGGAAGGCACGATTTCTACAGTCGGGAAATATATAAAAATAGAAAATCTGGCGGCGCTTAAGCGTATCGAATAGAACATTTTTTCTATCGCCAGTTTAGGCTTTCTAAAAAAAGAATTACGGCGTAATTTACTTTTTACCTGCTTCTAGGATTAAATTCTTGAACATAGCGAAAATTTATCATGACATTATTTAAATAAATGTTAATGACTGAGTCTTCTCTGTTATTTATAGTATTTTTATAACGCTATGGACAAAAAAGAAATACCAAAAAAGGGGTTTGTGTTCAATACATACAAAGTGCCTAATCAATCGCCATTCGATAAACTTTTTGAGATTTTCAAAGAGTTAATAACCCATACTTCTGGTGATTTTGACGAAGCTATCGACTGGTTACGAGAACTTGACAAAGAATATAATCTAACAACACCCGAGTATACTATTGAAGATTTTATAGAGGACTTAAAAAAGAAAGGGTATATTAAGGAAGAAATAGATCCCGATGGTAACGGGGAAGGTATGGCTATTACTGCAAAAACCGAACGGGCTATTAGACAACAAGCTTTGGATCAGATTTTCGGAAAAATTAAACGAAGTGGACAAGGTAACCATAAAAGTAAAAGCCCAGGTTTGGGAGATGAGCATACAGGTGATTATCGTGCTTATCAGTTTGGCGATGCTTTAGATAAAGTCTCGATGACTGAAAGTTTAAAAAACGCTCAAATAAGTCATGGTATTACAGATTTTTCTATGACTGAAGACGATTTGGTTGTTGAAGAAACCATGCATAAGGCGCAAATGAGCACGGTGCTCATGATCGATATTAGTCATAGTATGATTTTATACGGTGAAGATAGAATTACACCTGCCAAAAAAGTAGCAATGGCTTTAGCCGAATTGATAACTACCAGATACCCCAAAGACACGCTTGATATATTGGTTTTTGGGAATGATGCCTGGCAAATAGAAATAAAAGACCTGCCATATCTTAAGGTGGGACCTTATCATACCAATACCGTAGCTGGATTACAACTGGCCATGGATTTGTTGAGAAGGAAGCGTAATACCAACAAGCAAATATTTATGATTACAGATGGTAAACCCAGTTGTTTGAGGTTGCCAGATGGCCAATATTACAAAAACAGTATGGGGTTAGATGAGCATATTGTTAATAAATGTTATGCCATGGCCCAGCAAGCCCGAAGATTGCATATTCCAATCACCACGTTTATGATTGCTCAAGATAGTTATTTGATGCAATTTGTTAGAGAGTTCACATATGCTAACCAAGGAAAAGCTTTTTACACCGGTCTTAAGGGACTTGGGGAAATGATTTTTGAAGATTATGAAACCAACAGAAAAAAAAGAATTAAAGGATAAATATGAAAATAGAAAGTATTAAAACTTTAGGAGATTTAAAAGCAGCGGGTTACAAATGTAAATCTATTAAGGAAGAGTTAAGAGACAACCTAATTTTAAAAATCAAAAATAATGAAACAACCTTTAATGGTGTTCATGGATATGAAAACACGGTTATTCCAGAATTAGAACGGGCTATACTATCAAGGCATAATATAAACCTTTTAGGATTGCGAGGTCAGGCAAAAACAAGGTTGGCACGCTTAATGCTAAATTTATTGGATGAATATATTCCTTGTGTAAAAGGCTCTGAAATTAATGATGATCCATTAAACCCTATTAGTAGGTATGCTATTGAAGTTATAAAAAAAGAAGGTGATTACACAGAAATATCATGGTTACATAGAAGTGAACGGTTTGCTGAAAAATTGGCTACGCCAGATGTTACAGTAGCCGATATTATTGGTGATGTAGACCCCATTAAAGCAGCCAACTTAAAACTAAGTTATGCCGACGATCGAGTGATTCATTATGGTATGATACCTCGAGCTAATCGCTGTATTTTTGTTATTAATGAGTTGCCAGATTTGCAAGCCAGAATTCAAGTAGCTCTTTTTAATATTTTGCAAGAAGGGGACATTCAAATACGAGGTTTTAAACTAAGGTTACCCCTAGATATCCAGTTTGTATTCACGGCTAATCCCGAAGACTATACCAATAGAGGCAGTATTGTTACCCCCTTAAAAGATAGAATTGGTTCTCAAATTTTAACGCACTATCCCAAAGATATTGAAACAGCTCGATTAATTACAGAGCAGGAGGCAAAAGTTGTGGAAGGACAAAACAATGCTGTAATTGTACCAGATTTAGCGCGGGATTTATTAGAGCAAATCGTTTTTGAAGCAAGAGAATCTGAGTATGTTGATGCCAAAAGTGGGGTTAGTGCCAGATTAAGTATTACAGCTCTAGAAAACCTTTTGAGTACTGCGGAGCGTAGGGCTCTTATTGCCGGAGATGGCCAAACAACTATAAGATTATCAGATTTTGTTGGTATTATCCCTGCTATTACAGGAAAAGTAGAACTAGTTTATGAAGGCGAACAGGAAGGGGCTGCCGTTGTTGCCTATAATTTAATAGGTGAGGGGGTAAAGAGCCTTTTTCCAGAATTCTTTCCAGCTATTGAAAAACTCAAAAGGCAAGATGATGATAGTCCTTATGATGATATTGTGTCTTGGTTCTTTAATTTAAAAGATGGTTTGGAGCTTTTAGATGATTTAAGAGATAAGGAATATAAGGCGCTTTTAAATTCAATTTCGCCTTTAGATGATTTATTGGGAGAATATCAGCCTAATTTATCGAAACAAGATAGTTATTTTGTTAAAGAATTTGTTCTTTGGGCCTTAGTTGAATTCAAGCAGCTGAGCAAAAAAAGATTTACCGAAGGCATTCAATTTAAAGATCCTTATGGTAGTTTTATAAATGGAATTTAAATTCTAGCTCATTGATTTATAATAGTACATAAATTATCCATTTTTTACTTAATAGAATAAGTTTTACGGTTATATTTAAAAGATTAATTAATTTAAAGTTCGACATTATGAAATCCAATTTTTTACTATTTTATTTCCTTGTCACTATTGGTTTTGTTTCGTGTAGCGATAGTAATGATAATAACCCAGATCCACCAAAACCAACAGCAGCCGATATTAGCGGCACTGTGAATTTGTATGATGAAGGCATAAACGAAATCGACAATGCGGATATGTTGGTTAAAGTTGAAGGTTCGTCTATAGCAGCAACAACAGATGCCGAAGGTAGATTTAGGCTGTTAAATGTACCTTTTGGTGACGTTACTCTGGTTTATGAGAAAACGGGTTACGGCACATTTAAAAAATATGATATAGAACATAATGACGGCGACACGTTTATAACTGATTCGCCATCATTAGGGCAAAAGTCAACCACATCAATAACTAATCTCGTTGTTAGCACAGGTACAGGAACTGTAACCGTTGCTGCAACTACAGATCCTGTTGCTAATATTGGCAATACTCGCTATATTCGATATTTTTTCTCTACGCAATCTAATGTGAGTAGTGAGAATTTTGATGCAGTTTTAGATGCTTTTCCTGCTCAAATTACACCATATAATCTTAATTTAAATAGCGATTCTTTTGAGGCTCTAGGATTCGAAAGTGGACAAACCGTTTATGTGAAGTGTTATGGCGAATCGTTTTGGTCCAATCAATACGAAGATCCAGATCTTAACACAACCGTATTTCCAAATGTTAATGCAAACTCCGCGGCTGCAGTTTCATTTGTTGTACCATAAAAAGTTTTGTCCTAAGACATTTGTTAATTTGAAGAGAACTACAGAGGCGTATTATCTTGACTTAATATTGGCTTCACAAAGTATAATGATTTCTGTAATGCGTTTAATTCGGGTAGCTTCGCGTTTTGCATTATACAGCCAAGACAAGTAACTTTTTCGGTAACCTTTTGAGAAGTTTTGATAGTTCTTAAAAGCCCTTGGGTTTTGGTTAAAGGCCGTCTGTAAATCTTTGGGGATGATGCCATTTTCAACATCATCCATGGCAGTCCAGGTTCCAGTCGTTTTAGCTAAATCAATCATATGGTAGCCAGATTCATGGATTAGTCCTTGGCGTTCTAATTCTTCAATGTACGTTTTATTAAGAGCACTCCATGTACTTTTAGGATTTCTAGGACAAAAGTATTGCCGACGTTTTCCATTACCCAAACTTTTTACGGTAGAATCAATCCACCCAAAGCACAGAGCTACTTTTACAGCTTCTTCCCAGCGCATGGTTGGAATCTTCATTTCTAGCTTGTAAAAAATGAGATATACGCCATTTACTCTATTATGATTATCCAATAGCCATTGGTGCCAATCTGTATCTCGCTCAAAATATAATTCAGGAAGATTTTTCAAATTCTAGAAAGCTTCATTGGTTTCTATATAAAAATTCTTGTCTACCACAACAGGTGTTTTACTTGAAGGCGTTTCTATGGCTTTCCATTCAGAGTTCGGGTAAATCCAAATAGCATCGTCTCCAATTTTCACCTTAACAGGCATATCAAAATTAGCCACAACATTAGTCCATCTATATTGTAGTTTTCTTTTTTTACGTGTAAGCTCCAGCTTTGGGATATTGGTAGTTCTTAAATATTGATTGAAGAATGCCGTTAAATCTATTCCTGTTTCCTGACTTAGAAAGTCTTCAATTTGACTCGAAGTCACGGTTTTGTGATAAAATACTAAATTCATTTTCCGAAGTATTTGTCGCCATTTTTCGTCATTTTCAATAAGTTGCCTTAGTGTGTGAAGCATGTTAGATCCTTTAAAGTACATATCTGAAGAACCCTCGCTATTAACATGGTAGTGGCCTATAATTGGTCTGTCATTTTGAATGTTTTTTCTTGTACCAATAACATATTCTGAAGCAGCTTTTTTTCCATAATAATAATCAAGAAACAGACTTTCGGAGTAGGCCGTAAAGCTTTCATGGATCCACATGTCTGCAATATCTTTATTGGTAATACTGTTGGCGAACCATTCATGACCAGATTCGTGAACGATAATAAAATCAAATTTAAGTCCCCATCCGGTGCCAGACCAATCCGTTCCCAGATATCCATACTTATATTGATTACCATAGGTAACAGAACTCTGGTGTTCCATACCTAAATAGGGCACTTCTACCAGTTTATAGCCGTCTCTATAAAAAGGATATTGACCAAACCAATACTCAAAGGCTTTCATCATTTTAGGAGCATCTTTAAAATGTTGCTGCGCTCTATCTAGATTATATTTTAGTACATAATAGTCCATGCTTAAGTCGCCTGCCATACCATTATAGATTTCCGAAAAATGACTGTAGTCTCCAATATTAATATTGACACCATAATTATTTATGGGGCTTTTAACAATCCAAGTGTAGGTTTTTGTATCGTCAATACGCTCAACGCTTCTAAGTCTTCCATTGGATACGTTCGTTAATTTGGCTGGAACGTTCACGCTTATTTGCATGCTATCAACTTCGTCGTACATATGGTCTTTGCATGGCCACCAAACGCTTGCCCCCAAGCCTTGACATGAGGAGGCTACAAAGTGATTTCCGTTTTTATCTTTCTCCCAAGAAATACCACCGTCCCATGGGGCATTTACTGCAGTTTTAGGATGGCCTTCGTAGTAAACGGTTAAATTGTTTACGGTTTCAACGTACTGTGGGTCTGCAAGAGAGATGAAATGAGCATTACCTTTCTGTTTGATTTCTAATTCTTTACCATTTTGTGTCGCTTTCAGTAGTTTTAAAGGCGCCTGCAAATCGATTTGCATCACAGCATTTTCTTTTAATACTTTATACTGAATTGTGTTCTTTCCAGAGATAAACCTATTATCTGGGTCTACTTTTATATCTAAATCGTAATAGGTTAAATCCCACCACGAACGTTCTGGGGTAATACTGCCTCTTAGGGTATCTTGTCTTGTAAAAGTGTGCTTGTCTTGCAGTAACTGAGCACTTAAAGGCGTTACAATAAGGGCTAAAAAAACGAACGTGATTAATCTAAAGATCATGGATTAATGCTTTTTTAAGATTTACTAAGATGTTAGTCTCTAATTATTTGATTAGGAAATGTTACCATGCTTTCAAAACCATTTTTGCCAATAGCCGAAATTCCAAAAAAGGAGTTGTCAATAACAATACCACTAAGCAAAAACTCATCTACATCTCCAACATAACGACTATTATCCCATGTGGGGGAGGTAGTGTCTCTCCAATAGATTTTATATCCTGTCGCTCCAGGTAATTTGTCCCATTTGAATTTAGCAGCTGGCTCAACAATGCCACCTATAGCCACGTTTTTAGGGCTAGGAGGGGCCCACGCCAAACTTGCCAAATTAATAGCGTTTACAGCCGTTAACTTTTTTGCATAATCAAAATTGACATGCTCAATAACATCACCATAAGCAATACCGTTTTCTTTTCTAATATCTTGATGTTGTTGCGTGTAATTTTCATGTGCCTCCATAATTCTGATACCAGCATACCCTAAGTCATTAAACGGACGGTGATGACCACCTCTGCCAAATCGATCCAATCTATAGACCATCATCGGATTCATCTCAGGCATATATGTTTTAGTGGTTTTATGAACATAGCGAGCCAGTTGCCTGGAAATACCATCAACTTCACCACCATAAAAACGTCTTAACATGCGTTGGCGTTCTGTTTCATTTGGAGGTGTAGGTTCGGAAAAAATCCTAAAGGTTCTATTATCAATAACTCCATCAACCCCTTTAATGTTTCCAATCATATCGTTGTTTAGAATACCTATAATTTCCCAATTCTTATCTTTGGCATATTTAGCAAGTCCAGCACCACCAAATAAGCCTTGTTCCTCACCTGATAACCCCACATAAACAATACTGCTTTTAAATTGATACTTACTTAGAACCCTGGCGGCTTCTATAGTACCAGCCATCCCTGAGGCGTTGTCGTTGGCTCCTGGGGCGTCCGTAGTAAAATCCATAGTATCACTAGCCCGCGAGTCAATATCTCCACTCATAATAATATATCTGTTAGGATATGTGGTTCCTTTTTGGATGGCTACAACATTAACCACCCATGCATCATGAGGAACACGGCTGTTTCCTTCTTTGGTTACAAAGTCTTTTTGGTAGAATACATTCAAACAATTGTCACATGACTTTGAAATAGTTTCGAACTCCGATTTAATCCATCTTCGGGCCGCTCCAATACCTCTGGTCTCAGAAAGGGTGTCACTAAACGTATTTCTTGTGCCAAAATTAACAAGCGTTTGTATATCATGTTGGAGGCGGTCTTTTGATACCTTATTAATAATATCGTAAATGTCTAAAGATGTCTGGGCATTGCTCAAATTAACAAGGCAACAAGAAAAAAAGAAGAAAAGGACGCGTATCATATTTTTTCTTTAAAAATACAGAAAATAAAAACGCTTCAAAAACAAATTTGAAGCGTCTTAACAATTTTGAGTTAGTCACTACTCTGTTTCAAAACATATATTTAGAAACAATACTTATTTTCTTTAATTACTTTCTCTGCAATAATGTGCCTCAATTCAATAATGTTAGGCATGTTTACATATTTAATATAGCGTTTTAGCCCCATAAGCATCATACGCTGTTCATCTCCTGTAGAAAAAGAAATGATAGAGTGCTTGCCAGCGGTTTCAATAACATCGATAGCATGGAACAGGTTTAATTTGGCCATAGCTATTTGCTCCTTAGCATGGTCTTCGCCATTTTTTTTGGCCATTTTTTCAGCCCTTAAAATAGCCGATTCGGCAAGATAAATTTGAATTAATATATCCGATGCTGCAAGCATTAATTGCTGCTGGGATTCAATCTTTTCACCATATTTTTGTAGTGCGGCTCCGGCAACCATCAAGAAAAGTTTTTTAAGATTTTTTATGATGTTTTTTTCTTCTGAAAATAACTCAGAGTAATCTGGAACTTCAAAAGAAGGGATGCCTACTAATTCGTCTTTAACCGCCATTGCAGGGGTTAGCACATCAACATGCCCTTTCATTGCTTTTTTAATAAGCATGCCAATGGAAAGCATTCTATTAATTTCATTTGTACCTTCATAAATCCTAGAAATTCTAGCATCTCGCCATGCCGACTCAATGGGGGTTTCTTCTGAAAAACCCATACCGCCATAAATCTGAATGCCTTCATCGGTACATTTCTGAATAAACTCTGAAACAGCAACTTTTAAGATGGAGCATTCAATCGCATATTCTTCAACACCCTTAAGTTCTGCTTCTTGATGGGTGTCTTTGCCATTATTTTTTCTGAGCTCAATTCTATCTTCAATATTCTTTGCAGCTCGATAGCTGGCAGCTTCGCCTACCCAACAATTGGTTGCCATTTCGGCGATTTTTTGCCGTATTGCACCAAAACTAGAGATAGGGGTTTTAAACTGAATACGCTCATTGGCATACTTCACAGATTCGGTAATGGTTCTTCGTTGGGCATCTAGACATGCTGCAGCTAATTTGATTCTACCAACGTTTAAAGCATTCATGGCAATTTTGAAACCGTTCCCTCTTTCTGAAAGCATATTTTCTGCTGGGACTACAGTTTCATTGAAAAACACCTGTCTTGTTGAAGACGATCGAATACCGAGCTTATGTTCTTCTTCTCCCATGGTAATACCATTAGGGTTTGCAGAATCATATTCTACAATAAATCCAGTAATATTTTTGTCGTCTTCAATTCTGGCAAATACAATCATAAGATGACAAAAACCAGCATTGGAAATCCACATTTTTTGCCCTGTAATTTTATAGAATTTGCCATCATCAGATAAAACAGCTTTTGTCTTTCCGGAATTGGCATCACTTCCCGCACTTGGTTCTGTTAAACAATAAGAGCCAAACCATTCTCCAGATGCCAATTTAGGTACATACTTTTGTTTTTGCGCTTCTGTACCGTACAAGGTGATTGGCATGGTTCCAATACCAGTATGCGCACCAAAGGCCGTACTAAATGAGCCTGTGGCCCCAGAAATGAAATCGCACACTAACATGGTATCTACAAAACCCATACCCATGCCACCATATGTTTCAGGTACGGAAACACTCAAAAATCCTAGTTCTGCCGCTTTTTTCATGCAGGTTTCTGTTAAAGCAAAGTCTTTTTGTTCAAACTGTGCTTTATTGGCCCAAAGCTCGCGATCTACAAATTCGGTAACAGCTTCTTTCATCATAAGCTGGTCTTCATTAAAATCCTCTGGAGTGAAAATATCTTCACAGTCAATTTCTTTAACCAAAAATTGACCACCACGTAAAATGTCTTTTTCTTCTTTTTTCATGTGTTATGCTTTAAGATGTTAGAGCCAAGAATCGAGAACCAAGACCTGCTATGTTAGTCTGGACTGAAATCTTGAAATCATTTTTTGTATTTGAGTTATTTTACTTTCTAATTCACTAAATTTTTCTTCTGAAAGATAATTTTGATTGTATGCCACAATCAGTTGAGTTTCCCATTCAAATGCCGAGCCCAAACTATCTTCAAGGTATTTATTAAAATGTTTATTTGTGCTTTTACTGCTACCTTCTGAAATGTTAGAAGGGATTGAAACTACACATCTATTCATTTACACAGCCAGACCAAATTTCTCGAAATCAGGAAATGTACTAGTTAGTTGATAAGTGTCTCCTACCAGAGTAATACTATCCTGCCATATTTTGAGATTCTTAAAATTATGCATTTAATCTTGATTCTGTATTCTTGAAATCATGATTCTAATTTAAAAATTCGAATATGCCGCAAGCACCTTGTCCTGTACCCACGCACATGGTTACTGCTCCATATTTGCCTATCATGTTCCGTTGTCTCATTTCGTCAAACAGCTGTACAGAAAGTTTAGCGCCGGTGCATCCAAGAGGATGGCCTAAGGCTATAGCGCCACCATTAACATTAACAATGCTCGGGTTTAGGTTTAACTCTCGTATAACAGCAAGGGATTGCGAGGCAAAGGCTTCATTTAACTCAATAAGTTCTAAATCATTTTGTTTTAGGCCTGCTTGATCTAAGGCTTTAGGAATAGCCTTTACAGGGCCAATACCCATAATTCTTGGTTCCACACCTGCAGCCGCGTAATTTACTAATCTCGCAATAGGTTCAAGATTTAGTTCTTTAACCATGGTCTCGCTCATTACCAAAACAAAAGCCGCCCCATCACTCATTTGCGACGAGTTTCCAGCAGTAACGCTGCCTCCTTGAGCAAAAACTGGTCTTAATTTGGCAAGTGCTTCTAGACTTGTGCCGGCTCTAGGTCCTTCATCTTTTGTTACGGTATACGTTTTTGTTGCTTTTTTTCCATTCGAATCAATGTATGTTTGTTCGACTTCAATAGGAACTATTTGCTTTTGAAAACGGTTTTCTGCCTGTGCTTTTAAAGCCTTCATATGTGAATTATAAGCAAACTCATCTTGGTCTTCTCTCGATACTTTAAATTGATTGGCAACTGCTTCAGCAGTATTTCCCATGCCCCAATAGTAATCCTCATGGCCTGCTTTAACGATGTCATAATTTAATTCAGGTTTAAACCCTGTCATTGGGACTGCGCTCATACTTTCGGCTCCACCCGCAATAATGCAATCTGCCATTCCAGACCGTATTTTTGCCGTGGCAATGCCAATAGTTTCTATTCCTGAGGAGCAAAATCTGTTAACCGTTACCCCGGGAACGTCTACAGAATTAAGACCCATTAAAGAAATTAATCTAGCCATATTAAGGCCTTGAGAACCCTCGGGCATTGCATTTCCAACAATAACATCATCAATCCGGGCTTTGTCTAGATTGGGAAGTTCTTTCATCATATGCTGAATGGTCTCGGCTGCCAGCTCGTCTGTTCTTTTAAAGCGAAAAACGCCTTTTGGGGCTTTGCCAACCGCTGTTCTATACGCTTTTACTATATATGCTTGTTTCATTTTTTTTTGCTTTTACGATTCGCTTGGTAATTTTAGTTTCGTAACGGTTTTCCTGTTTTAAGCATGTGTTGAATACGCTCTAATGTTTTTCGTTCGGTACAAAGACTTAAAAAAGCTTCGCGTTCAAGGTCCAGTAAATACTGTTCCGTAACTAAGGTAGGCTCTGAGAGATCGCCCCCAGCCATAACATACGCAAGTTTATTAGCAATTTTATGGTCGTGCTCACTAATATAGTTTGCGGCTTCCATAGAATCTGTACCAACTAAAAACATACCTAGGGCTTGTTTGCCCAAAACTTTAACATCTTTTCTTTTAATGGGCATGGTATAGCCTGCTTCGGCCATTAACTTGGCATGCGATTTGGCGGTTGCGATTTGGCGGTCTTTATTAATAACAATGGTGTCTTTCCCTTTTTGAAGCAAACCTAAATCGAAAGCTTCGTAGCCAGAGGTTGATACTTTGGCCATGCCTACGGTTAAGAAGTATTCTTGAAGTACGTTTAGTTGTACATCGCCTTTTCTAAACGAATCGGATGCTCTTAATGCCATTTCTTTAGACCCTGCACCACCTGGAATAACACCAACTCCAAACTCAACCAACCCCATATAAGTTTCGGCTGCGGCCACTACTTTATCCACATGCATGGAGAGTTCGCAAGCTCCTCCCAAAGACATACCATGTGGTGCTGAAACGGTTGGAATGCTTGAATAGCGCATACGCATCATGGTGTCTTGAAAATATTTAATCGCTGCATTAAGCTCGTCGTATTCCTGTTCGACTGCCATCATGAAAATCATACCAATATTGGCGCCAACTGAGAAATTGGCGCCTTGATTTCCTATTACCAACCCCTCATAATTTTGTTCTGCTAAATCAATAGCTTTATTTAAGCCAGCTAAAACGTCACCACCAATCGTGTTCATTTTCGACTGGAACTCGCAATTTAATATGCCATCACCCAAGTCTTCAATAACAACACCAGAGTTTTTATAGACCTCATTAGATTTTCTAATGTTGTCAAGGATTATAAAAGCCTCTTGTCCAGGAATTTTTTCCTGTTTTTTAGTAGCAGTATTGTAACAATAGGAAGCTCCGGTTTTTACGGTGTAAAAAGATTCATTCCCAGCAGTAACCATCTCGGAAACCCATGAAGCTAACGTTAAGTTTTCAGCTTTAATGAGATCAAGTCCTTTGCTTAGCCCTATTGCATCCCAGATTTGAAACGGCCCATGTTCCCATCCAAACCCAGATTTCATGGCATCGTCTATTTTATAGAGGTCATCTGAAATTTCTGGAATTCTATGGCTTACATAAGCAAATAAAGCTGCAAAGGTTTTTCTGTAAAACTCCCCAGCTTTGTCCTTACCTCCAACAAGCACTTCAAATCGGTCTATAACTTTATCAATTGGTTTTGTAAGTTCGAGAGTGGGAAATTTTGCTTTTCTTGACGACCTGTATTCTAAAGTATTCAAATCTAAAGAAAGAATTTCCTTTTTACCATTAGCGACTTGCTTTTTATAGAAACCTTGCCCCGTTTTACTTCCTAACCAATTGTTTTTAATCATGGTCTCGATAAAACTTGGTAGCTTAAAAAGTTCAAGGCGCTCGTCGTTTTTACAATTTTCGGCAATACCATTGGCAACATGTACTAAGGTGTCGAGTCCAACAACATCTACAGTTCTAAAAGTTGCCGATTTGGGTCGGCCAATAACAGGGCCTGTTAATTTATCGACATCCTCAATGGTTAGCCCCATATCCTTAACAGTATGGAACAGACTCATAATACTAAATATTCCAATTCTATTTCCAATAAAAGCGGGCGTGTCTTTGGCAACAACCGAGGTCTTTCCAAGAAACTGCTCGCCATAATTATTTAGGAACTCAAGGACTTGAACATCTGTTTTAGGACCCGGAATAATTTCAAAAAGTTTTAAATATCTGGCAGGGTTGAAAAAATGAGTTCCACAAAAATGCCTCTGGAAATCTTCGCTACGCCCCTCACTCATAAAATTTATTGGAATCCCTGAGGTATTAGAAGTGATTAAAGTTCCTGGTGTTCTATGTTTCTCTAGTTTTTCAAATACTTGTTGTTTAATATCTAGTCGTTCTACTACCACTTCCATAATCCAATCGACGCTAGCTACTTTTGAAATGTCGTCTTCTAGATTTCCAGTTGTTATTCTGTTGGCAAACGTTTTGTGGTACAAGGGTGCAGGTTTTCCTTTTAAGGCTGCGGTTAATGCATCGTTTACAATTCTGTTTCTTACAGCCTTGTCTTCGATAGTCAAGCCTCTCGTTTTTTCTTTGTCATTGGGTTCTTTGGGTATAATATCGAGTAATAATACATCAACTCCAATATTAGCAAAATGACAAGCAATTCCACTTCCCATAATGCCAGAGCCTATAATGGCAATTTTTTTTATTCTTCTTTTACTCATCTGTATTTACTAATCGTTTTGATTAAATATTTTCTTGTTATTCACAAGTTCATTTATAACTTCGGCAACTTCATAAAAGTGACTCAGTTTGTTGTCAGAAATGTGTTCCCTAATGGTATCATTAAACTTTAATACACGTTCTCTGGAATAGTCTCTATTTTCTCTCCCAAATTCGGTTAAGCATATAATAACCCCTCTGCCATCTTCTGGATTCGGTTTGCGCTCAATAAGACCTTTGGTTTCCATCGTTTTTAAAATTCTTGATAGGCTAGTTGCCTCCATACCCATTTTAGGTCCTAATGCTGTAGAGGACGTTCCTTTTTCTGGATCTATACTTAGTAAGGTAAAGCCCGTTGCCATGGTGCTCCCAAACTTGCTGGCTTCCTCATTATACATTTTTTGAACTGCAAGCCATGTTGTCCTTAAAACATAATCAATGGTTTTGTCCTTCATATTTTTTAGGTTGGTTTTTTCAAATATATGAAAATATATTATGCGTGCATAATATATTTAACAAAATTTAAAGGTTTATGTTGCTATGAAATCGTGGAAGATTTTATTGGTTATTGAGGACGATAAATACTCTCAATAAGATCGTTATATTTCTCTTTTATAACACTTCTTTTCATTTTCATAGTGGGGGTGAGGTGCCCGTCTTCAATGGACCAAATCTCTGGAGTAAGTTTGAAAAGCTTAATTTGCTCCCATTTACCAAATTTCATGTTGCATAGGTTTATCTCTTCCTGTATTCTATTGTGAATAATATCAGAACTGGTAATGCCCTCAAAGGTTTTATCAATACTATGATGTTTGTGTTCTACCCATTCGTTTATAAATTCAAAATTAGGCTGAATAAGTGCTGCAGGCATTTTTTCACCCTCGCCAATAACCATAACTTGCTCGATAAATCTTGATTGCTTTAATTCGTTTTCTAGTAACGTAGGAATGATATACTTTCCGCCAGAGGTTTTAAACATTTCCTTTTTACGACCAGTAATCTTTAAAAACCCATCGCTGTCAACTTCTCCTTTGTCTCCGGTATGAAAATATGCGCCGCTCATAACACTACCTGTTTTCTCCGGGTCTTTATAATACCCCATCATTACGTTAGGGCCTTTACATAAAATTTCGCCGTCATCGGCAATCTTAACTTCAACCCCTTTAATAACTCTACCAACATGGCCAATTTTCCAGCCACCGTTTCTTCTATCGCTAGCAGATACCCCAGGCGAGGTTTCAGTAAGCCCATAGCACTCCATAATTGGCATATTGGCTGCTCCAAAAATTTTGCCCAGTCTTGGTTGTAAAGCTGCACTTCCAGAAGCCATAAAAACTATATTTCCGCCCAAGGCTTCCTGCCATTTGCTAAATATTAGTTTTCGTGCTATGGATAGTTTAAGCTCGTAAAAGAAGCCATTTTTCTTGTAAGGTTGAAACTGTGCACCTAATTCAACGGCCCAAAAAAATAATTTCTTTTTTATACCCGTTAGGTCATTGCCTTTGTCCATTATTTTATCATAGACCTTCTCTATTAACCTTGGCACTACCGTCATAGTAGACGGTTTTATTTCTTTTGCGTTATCTCCAATTTTATCTAGGGCCTCAGCAAAATAGGTTTCTATACTACCATATTGATATAAATAGGTGAAGACTCTCTCAAAGATATGGCAAATGGGTAAAAAACTTAAAGCTCGGTCTCCATAAGGTAGAGGGAATCTTTCTGCTGCGGCCAAAACATTAGATACAATATTGTTGTGGGATAGCATAACCCCTTTAGGTTTACCTGTGGTTCCTGAGGTATATATAATGGTAGCTAATTCTTCAGGCTTTACTTCCGCTTTTCTAGTGTCAACAGTCTCTTGGTTTTCACCAGACGCCCCAAGTTCAAGAAGCTCAGAGTAGTGCTGGCAGCCTTTAATTCTATCAAAAGAATAAACTGCTTTAAGTTTGGTCTTTGATTTTACTTGGTTAATTTTTTCAAGTACCTCTTCATCAGACACAAAACAATAAATTGATTCACTATGATTAAGGATGTACTCATAATCTTCGGCGCTTATAGTCGGGTAAATTGGTATATTTTGTGCTCCCACTTGAAGCACTCCAATATCGACAATATTCCACTCGGTTCTGTTAGTAGAAGAAATAACAGCAATTTTATCATGTTTTTCGACACCTAATTTTATAAGCGCTCTGCTAATGGCATTGGCCTTATCAATGTATTCTTGAGTAGACGTTTTTTTCCATTGGCCATCATATTTAGTTACTAAGCAAGCTTCTAAAGGATGATTATTTAGCTGGTAATAAGGAAAATCAAAAAGTCTGGTTATCGCTGCCATGGGTTTTTTATAGAATATGTTATTGCAAAATATGAAAATAAATAGCCATTTCAAACTTGTAAAACAACTTGAGTAAGATATTAAATTAAAACCCCTAAATTATATGTAGGTTAAGTAATTCCTAAAAATAAAAAGAAATTATGATGCACGGGTTAATATAATGATGATATTTTTACGAATCTTTCATAAAACCATTTTTGTTTGTCGTATTATTTCTTAGAAATCGTATGAAAGTTTGCATTATTTGAAACAGAAAAACCTAAACCATAAATAATTATATATAAGGAGGTTATAACTCAAACGTTTTCGTTGAAATCTGAATAAAAAATCTTTTCAATAATAGCGGTTTACTGACTTTTGTCAGCTTTATTTTTTAATTCTGTACTTACTTTTGGTGAAGAAATTATAACGGATTATTTCAAAATATTAATACCAGATAAAGATGGAAGTAAAACAATTTAAAGACGGAATTTGGACTAAGCAGGTCAATGTTAGAGATTTTGTGATTAATAACATTACCCCTTATTTAGGAACTCATGAGTTTTTAGTGGGTCCAAGTGAAAAAACTCAAAAATTGTGGGATGTTTGTAAAGCAGCCACTTTAGAGGAACGAAAAAATAATGGGGTACGTTCTGTAGATACTGAAACCATTTCAACAGTTGGTGCATTCTCAGCTGGTTATATAGATAAAGATAATGAGGTTATTGTAGGGCTTCAAACAGATGAGTTATTAAAACGTGCTATGAAACCTTTTGGAGGTTTTAAAGTGGTTCAAAAAGCCTTGTCAGAGCAAGGTGTTAAGCCAAATGATACCTTAACAGAATTATTCTCTAAGTATGTAAAAACACATAATGATGGGGTTTTTGATGCTTACACTTCAGAAATAAGAAAGTTCAGATCTTTAGGATTCCTTACTGGTTTACCTGATAATTATGCAAGAGGTAGAATTATTGGTGATTACCGTCGTATTGCCCTATATGGAGTAGACTTTTTAATTGAACAAAAGAAAGCTGATTTAGAGCAAATCACTGGGCCGATGACGGAATCTGTTATTCGTTTACGTGAAGAAGTTTCAGAGCAAATAAAGGCTTTAAAAGAAATTATTGCTTTAGGTGCTAAATACGACTTAGAATTGGAGCGTCCTGCAGAAAATGCCAGAGAGGCGGTGCAATGGACCTACATGGCTTACTTAGCTGCGGTTCAGGAGCAAGATGGTGCTGCCATGTCATTAGGTAATACCTCTACATTCCTAGATATCTATATTGAAAATGATATCCAAGAAGGATTAATTACTGAGGAAGAAGCTCAAGAATATATTGACCAGTTTGTGATGAAATTAAGAATGGTTCGTCACTTAAGAATGGGCGCTTATGATGAAATATTTGCAGGAGACCCTACTTGGGTAACTGAAGCAATTGGTGGTATGTTTGAAGATGGAAGAACCAAAGTTACTAAAACCTCTTTCCGTTTCTTAAATACCTTATATAACTTGGGTCCATCACCAGAACCTAATATGACAGTTCTTTGGTCAAAAGATTTGCCAGAGAATTTCAAAAAATTCTGTTCAAAAGTAGCGATTGATACCTCATCTATTCAGTTTGAAAATGATAATTTAATGCGTGCACAACGTGGTTCTGATGATTACGGTATTGCTTGTTGTGTGTCTTACCAAAGCTTAGGTAAATCAATCCAGTTCTTTGGTGCACGTACCAACTTGGCTAAAACATTATTATTAGCTATTAACGGTGGTCGTTGTGAGAATACCGGTACTTTAATGGTAGAAGGTATTGAGCCACTAAAAGGCGATGTGTTAGACTTTGATCAAGTTATGGCAAACTTTAGAATAGCCATGAAGGAAGTTGCAAGGGTTTATAATGATTCTATGAACATTATTCACTACATGCATGATAAGTACTATTATGAAAAAGCACAGATGGCTTTAATTGATACCAACCCAAGCATTAATATTGCTTATGGTATTGCAGGTTTATCTATTGTAGCAGATTCGCTTTCGGCTATTAAGTATGCTCAAGTAACACCAATTAGAAATGAAGAAGGATTAACTGTAGATTTTGATATTAAAGGAGAGTTCCCTTGCTATGGTAATGATGAAGACGGTGTGGATGAATTAGCAGCGCAAGCAGTGGCAGATTTCAATGATGAGTTGAAAAAACTACCAGTTTATAAAAATGCAGAGCCTACCATGTCTGTATTAACGATTACATCAAACGTGTCTTATGGTAAGAAAACTGGGGCAACGCCAGATGGTAGAAAAAGCGGTATTCCTTTTGCTCCTGGTGCCAATCCAATGCACGGGCGTGATTGTAATGGAGCCATAGCTTCTTTAAATTCTGTAGCTAAAATTGATTATAAAGATTCTTTAGATGGTATTTCTAATACCTTCTCAATAGTGCCAAAATCATTAGGTGCTGATGACGTTGAAAGAATTGAAAATTTAGCAACTATTATTGATGGGTATTTCATTAAAAATGCACAACACCTTAATGTAAATGTGTTGGACAAAGAAATGCTTCTTGATGCTATGGAGCACCCAGAAGAGTATCCACAATTAACCATACGTGTATCTGGTTACGCTGTGAATTTTGTTAGACTTACAAAAGAACAGCAAATGGAAGTTATTACACGTTCTTTCCACGAATCCATGTAGTTTTATTAATATTTTGAACGCATCTGAAAAAGGAGTTTAACCGCTACTTTTTCGGATGCTTATTTTAAACACTAAAACCTAATATTATTAAAACTCAAGATAACATACTAAATGTACACTCCATTGAGTCGTTTGGAACCCATGATGGACCTGGTGTAAGGATGGTTATTTTTCTGCAAGGATGTAAGCTTAAATGTCTGTATTGCCATAACCCAGATACCATTGATACCCATGGAGGAAAGAGTTACCATGTTGACGAATTGGTGGAGATGGCTATTAAAATGAAACCTTATTTTGGTAAAAAAGGAGGTGTAACTGTTTCTGGTGGCGAACCGTTATTACAAGCTAAGGCTTTACTACCGTTTTTTAAAAAACTTAAGGAAGCTAATATTCACACTAATATTGATACCAACGGTAGATTATTAAATCATTTTACCCAAGAATTACTGGATGATTATGCAGATTTAGTGATGTTGGATATCAAACACATGACAGAAGAAGGTTATAACTATATAACAGGTCAAAAAAATAAGGAAACCACTTTTGATTTTGCCAAGCATAGAGAAGCTTCAGGAAAGAAAATGTGGTTACGTTATGTACTCATTCCTGAAATTACTAACAAGCCGGAATTGTTGCATCAAATGGGAGACTATTTTAAAGATTATAAAACCATTGAAAAAATAGAATTGCAGCCATACCATAAATTAGGAATTCATAAGTGGGAGGCCTTAGGATGGACGTATGAGTTGAATGATGCCAGAGAAAATACCAAGGAGGAAATAGACGCCGCTGTTGAAATTTTACAACAATATTTCAAAGAGGTAAAAATAAACTAACTAAAGAGATACTACTTCAGAGTATCCAAATCATACTAATTATGAAAACACAAAAATTAAAAAACAGATGGCTTATTGCGGCTTCGGCTGTTGGAATACACATTTCAATTGGGTCTGTTTATGCTTATTCTGTGATGACAAACCCCGTTAAAGATGTCTTTGATGTAGATGGTAGTGTTATTAAGTGGGCCTTTAAAATAGCTATTTTATTACTTGGCCTTTCAGCTGCTTTTTTGGGGCGCTGGGTTGAAAAAGTAGGACCAAAAGTGAGTGGTACCACAGCAGGTATCTTTTATGGTCTTGGTATTTTAGGTTCTGGACTAGCCGTTCAATTGGAGTCCTTATGGCTGTTTTATTTATGCTATGGCGTAATAGGTGGTATAGGACTAGGTTTAGGATATATAACACCAGTAAGTACGTTGGTTAAATGGTTCCCAGATAGACGTGGTTTAGCAACAGGAATGGCCATTATGGGCTTTGGTTTTGCTGCTCTAATATTTGGTCCTGTTATGCAATCATTATTTGATTCGGTAGGTGTTGCCAATGCTTTTTACGTGTTAGGTGCCATTTACATGATTCTTATATTGTCTTCTGCAAGATATATTGAAAGACCACCAGAAGGCTATATGCCAGAAGGGTTTAAGCCCGGAGAAGGGAAGACTATAAAGGCAGATATGGCCAATATTGATGCTAATGCATCATTAAAAACAAAGCGTTTTTATTTCATGTGGATCATGATGTTTATTAATATTTCATGTGGTATTGCTATTATTTCTGCAGCAAGCCCCATGATGCAAGAAAAATTGAATTATACCCCTATGCAGGCAGCTGCGATTGTTGGTTTTATTGGGGTTTTTAATGGCTTAGGTAGATTGGCCTGGTCTACACTTTCAGATTATTTAGGACGTGCTAATACCTTTATCATTTTCTTCGGATTTCAAATATTGGCATTCTACTTTTTACCTCAAATTACGGTAGAAGTTGGGTTCTTAATAGTTTTATTTACCGTAATTACTATGTACGGTGGTGGCTTTGCTACACTACCAGCATTTTTAGGAGATTTGTTTGGAACCAAACAACTAGGAGCCATTCATGGAATGGTATTAGCTGCTTGGGGATTAGCTGGCGTAGTTGGCCCAACTATATACGATGTGGTTAAAAATGCAACAGGTTCATTAGATGTAACGTTAAAAGTATTTGCAGGCTTATTTGTTGTTGCTTTAATTGTTTCTATTCTTATGAAAATTGAAGTGACAAAAGCCTATAAAAAAATGGATGATATTAAAAAAGGCAAATTAAAATTTGCTTAAACTTTGCTTGGTTGGTTAGTCAAAAAAGATGCTTTGTAAGTGAGAGTGCAAAGTGTCTTTTTTTTGTTTAATATCCCGTATGACAGCAAAGGAGATTAGGTGGTGAAAGTGTGTTTTTTTACTTGCATATCCCCATGTTAAAAATCACAGAGACATGACGCTATTAATAATATTTTCAGGCGGTGTAATGTAAGAGTGAAAAAAAGCGTTCCTAACAACGCTTTTTTCTTAGTGTTTTTTTAACTACGACTTTTCTATCCAAAGGCGTGCATTTACAAAGGCCTCTATCCATGGCGATACTTCGTCTTTGCGACCATCAGGGTAATTGGCCCAGTTCCACTGAAAAATAGAACGTTCAATATGAGGCATGGTTACTAAATGACGCCCAGATTTATCGGTCATCATGGCTGTATTAAAATCGGATCCATTCGGGTTATGAGGGTAGCCTTCAAAACCGTATTTACCAACAATATTGTATTGTTCCTCAGTATAAGGTAAATTGAATTTACCTTCACCATGAGAAATCCAAACGCCTAAGGTACTTCCTGCTAAAGAGGATAGCATTACAGAATTATTTTCTTGAATCTTTACCGATGTAAACGAACTCTCGTGTTTATGCGAATCGTTATGATGCATCTTTCCGTGCACTTCGTGCTCTGGGTTGATGAGGTCTAATTCCATCCAAAGTTGGCATCCATTACAAATACCAACAGATAAGGTGTCTTCCCTTTCAAAGAAATTCTTAATAGCTTTGTTAGCTTTTTCGTTGTATTTTATGGCACCTGCCCAACCTTTTGCAGACCCTAAAACATCTGAGTTAGAGAAGCCGCCAACAGCCCCTAAAAATTGAATATCTTCTAACGTTTCGCGACCAGAAATTAAATCGGTCATGTGTACATCTTTTACATCAAAACCAGCTAGGTACATGGCGTTTGCCATTTCACGTTCAGAGTTAGACCCTTTTTCGCGAAGAATCGCTGCTTTAGGCTTCTTTCCGTCATTACGAGGAGCTTGCGATGTGGTAATCTCATTATTTTCTGCAGATTGCTTCACTGTGTTCGCAATGACGTCAGCAAGTTTTCCTGTAAACTGTTTAGGGAACTTGTATTGTAGAGGCTGATTTTTGTAATTGTCGAATCTATCTTGAGCTAAGCCATTTGCTGTTTGCTTTTGGTCTAATAAGTAAGATGTTTTATACCAAACATCTCGTAGTCTTGAAACGCTCATAGTAAACACGTCCGTACCGTTAATCACGCTTAGGGTGTCGCTTGCGGTAACGTTTCCTATATTGAAGAACTCAATATTAGCATGAGCTAAAGTTTTTTCAATCGAAGCATCTTTTGCTTGAATAACAATACCTGCATTTTCTGCAAATAATATTTTGCACGAGTCGGTTTCACCTAAGGCAGACAGGTCTAACTCAGCTCCTAAATTGGTGTTGGCAAAACATAACTCTAAAAGTGTTGTAATTAAACCACCTGATGCGACATCATGTCCTGCAATTATTTGATCCTTTCTTATTAAATCTTGAATGGTATTAAATACCGTTTTAACGTAACCAGCATCTTTTACATTAGGTGCATCATTACCTATTTTATTTAGAACTTGAGCAAAAGAACTTCCTCCTAATTTAAAATCGTCTTGCGATATATTTATATAATATATACTTCCCGCATTCTTTTTAAATACAGGCTCTACAACTTTTGAAATATCGTTACAATTAGCTGCAGCCGAAATAATAACCGTACCAGGAGATATCACATCTTCGTTAGGATACTTTTGCTTCATAGAAAGCGAATCCTTTCCTGTTGGTACGTTAATACCGAGGTCGATTGAGAATTGTGATACAGCTTCTACGGCTTCGTATAGGCGCGCATCTTCACCTTCGTTTTTACAAGGCCACATCCAGTTAGCTGATAGTGATATATTTTTAAGACCATCTTTTAACGGTGCCCAAATTATGTTAGTTAAGGCTTCGGTAATAGAATTTCTACTACCAGCTTCAGGGTTAATTAATCCAGAAATAGGCGAGTGCCCGATAGAGGTTGCAATACCTTCTTTGCCTTTATAATCAAGGGCCATGACCCCCACATTGTTTAAAGGTAATTGTAGCGGACCGGCACATTGTTGTTTAGCGACTTTACCACCAACACAACGGTCTACTTTATTTGTTAACCAATCTTTACAAGCCACAGCTTCCAGCTGTAACACTTGGTCTAAGTAGCTGTAAATCGTATTGGAGTTATATACTACATCCCCATAGTTGCGTTTAACGGTGTGATCGGTCATTATTGTTTTTGGCGAACTTCCAAACATGTCTTCCATAGCTAAATCCATTGGCGTGTTGCCTTTGGTTTTAGATTGGAAGGTAAAACGATCATCACCCGTTACATCGCCCACGGTATACATTGGCGAACGCTCTCGGTCTGCTATCTTATTAAGCGTTTCAATGTGTTTATTGGAAATGACCAATCCCATACGTTCCTGAGATTCATTACCAATAATTTCTTTATCAGATAGGGTAGGGTCTCCAACTGGTAAGGCATCTAAATCAATTTTTCCTCCAGTATCCTCAACCAGTTCAGATAAACAGTTGAGGTGTCCACCTGCACCATGGTCATGAATCGAAACAATGAAATTTTCATCACTTTCTACCATACCACGAACGGCATTGGCAGCACGTTTTTGCATTTCAGGATTGGAACGCTGTACAGCATTTAACTCAATTCCAGAAGCGAACTCACCAGTATCTGCCGACGATACTGCGGCACCACCCATACCAATGCGGTAGTTTTCTCCACCAAGAATTACTATTTTATCACCTGCTTTAGGGATGTCTTTTAGGGCTTGGTCTTGCTTGCCGTAACCTATACCTCCTGCCTGCATAATCACCTTATCGAACCCAAGCTTACGGGCATCTTCTTCATGCTCAAAGGTTAATACCGAACCGCAGATTAGTGGTTGCCCAAATTTATTACCAAAATCGGAGGCTCCATTAGAGGCTTTTATTAAAATATCCATAGGTGTTTGGTACAACCAATCGCGCTCTTTAACGCCTTTTTCCCAAGGTCTGTTTTCTTCTAAACGCGAATATGAGGTCATGTAAACAGCAGTACCCGCTAAAGGAATAGATCCTTTACCTCCTGCTAGCCTATCACGTATTTCACCTCCTGATCCTGTTGCCGCCCCATTAAAAGGCTCAACCGTAGTGGGGAAGTTGTGGGTTTCTGCTTTTAGTGAAATAACCGAATCGAAATCTTCGGTGGCGTAGTAATCTGGTACATCAGCACGTTTTGGTGCAAATTGTTCCACTTTAGGACCTTTAATAAATGCCACATTATCTTTATATGCTGAAACAATATCGTTAGGATGTTGTTTCGATGTTTCCTTAATTAATTTGAATAAAGAGGTCGGTTTTTCTTCACCATCAATGATAAAGGTGCCGTTAAAAATTTTATGGCGACAGTGTTCAGAATTCACCTGAGAGAATCCAAATACCTCCGAGTCGGTTAACGGTCTGCCTATTTTCTTTGCAACACCTTCTAGATACGCAACCTCTTCATCACTTAATGACAACCCTTCCTGTGCATTATAAGTTGCAATATCATCGATGTTTAGAATAGGTTCTGGTTCAATATCAATGGTAAAACTCTCTTGGTCTAAACCGTTAAATTTTTCCGAAATCATGGGGTCAAACTCCTGAAAACCTTCAGTAACCGTCTCAAACTCTTCGATTCTAACAATGTCTGTAATCCCCATGTTTTGGGTGATTTCTACAGCATTAGTACTCCAAGGGGTAATCATAGCAGCACGTGGCCCAACAAAAAAAGCATCCAAAGATGCTTGTTCTATTTTCGGCTGGTTGCTAAATAACCAGGTTAATTTTGAAATGGTTTCAGTAGATAATTCTTTTGTTGTCTGAACAGCAAAAACTTTGCTATTTACGTTTCCAAAGAAATGAATCATTGTATCAGGATTTGTGTATGATTTAGAAAACGCAAAAATACACTTTTTTAACTATTTGGTATGGCTTTTTTAATGAAAGCCTTAGATGTTGTTAACAGGGTTTTAATAATAAAGTAGGGTTAAGTTAAGAGATTAGAATGGGACTGACATACTAAATATTAGTAATGAAATATTTTAGCTAATTTGTTTATGTTATGTGGCTTTAAGCTTGTACGACCGTTGAATATAAGCATACTTTAATACCAACAGCTTCGTATAATGCCTAGTTATGTTGGCAGGAACTAAGTTAACAAAAGACAACGAACCCGAGGAAACACTTTGGATTCTCTAAGTAGGCAAGAACCGAGCAATTATTTTTACGCTGCGGTGCATTCAGGATTTTAGTCATTTTCTTTTTTGTATACTTTAAAATTAAAATCTTCAAAACCTAGTATGCCAGTTCCGCCAACGCCTTCAATAGCTCCTGTAAAAATAGTATGAATATCAGAGCAATAAAACTCTATTCTAGCTACACCTTTTGCATTAGTAATTATATCTGGTTTCCAAAACAGGGTATTTCTGTAATCAGGAAAAGGGTCATTTATAGTTTCATTATTATAAACAGTCTGGTAGAATTCTCGTTCACCGTAATAGCCTTTTAGTATTTTTAGATTGAACTTTTTTATAAGTTGTTCATTTGTATATTTTATACGATCATTTTTTCTGTATATAATTTCACTTACTCTATCCTCGGCTATATATGTTTGACCATCAATAGGTTTTGTTATTTTGAAACGTTGATTATTAGTTATACAATTTACACAATTTAATAAACCATAGCCACATACATAATCTGGCGATGGAAGTGAACTAACCAAAGAACTTAAAAACTTATCTCTGGGCGGTCGATTTTTCTTTGCTGAAACGACAACCTCGTTTAGTTTAGTAACGTTATCTGCTATGATTAATGGCGGTCTAACATCTTTAAATGGTTCTTCAATTAATTTTGGAAAGGGATAATTCGTGGACATGGCTTCATTATTCCTATTAATGGTATTAAAAGGAGTATCTGTAATATCAATAACATATTTATGTTTTTTCGGTGCTAGTGGTCTTAAATAAAAATAACCTGTTTCTGCCGTTTTTAAATGTTTATAATTTATCGTAAAAAACCCCATAGAATCTGCCATGATAGTTCCTTGCTCCTTTGCAGATTCTGGATCAAAGAGCGTTACATACAGAGGTAGTTGGATTTCTGATTTCTTCTTATTTTTTTCTAATCGAACCTTTCCTATAATGGAGTCTGAAAGTATTGTTTTTCTAAGTTCGTTGTTTTCTTTTAAGGAGTCTTCATTCCAAACGTACCGCCGCCACCCTTGTGTAAGCAATAGGAGGTTTAAAGCTTTATGTCTGTTTTTATTAGCTTCATTAAAATAATAAGTTGGGTTATAAATGTTACCTTTTAATTGTGTTGATAGTTGATAGTGGGTAAGTATATTTTTGGGTTCAAATGTATTATGATAAATTTTGTCGTAAACACTTAACCCTAAATGTGCCCTAACGGGTTCTTTGTCCTTATTTGTAGTTATTATTGTTAAAGTTACTCTTTCTCGGGTTTTATATTCACTTTTGTCTAGAACCGTTTTTATGTTTAATTTTTGGTCCGGCTTTACATAAACTAGCCTTTCAGCAATTGGTTTTAAATTAGAATTAAAAAGGGTTGCTTCTGCAATGCCTTGGGGTACATCTTCTAAAGGCATTTTTATAATCACTTCCTCTTTTAATCTAGCAGATGCTACACTGTAAATAACGCCTCTTGTCTGTAGCCGTAAGTATATAGTTTCTGGCTTCTGGTTTTTACTTTGAGCTATTTTAAAGGTTAAAAAATCATTTGTGCTTGCTATTAAGCTGAGTGTTTTACCCGTAGTTTTAATTTCAGGTAATTGATGTTTTTTATCAGACTCATGTAGTTTGATATAATAGGAGTTTGCTTTTTTTGGTGTGAATTTTAAACTTCCCATTCCTGCATGCACACTTTTAATATTAAAAAGAGGTAAATTGTTTTCGTATATGGTTCCTGAAAATTCTACAGGCAATCCTTCTTTGTTTACAGCTTTAAATGCAAGTTTGTTTTCTATATCAGAAACTAAATAACCTCCTTCCGGACATAATGAAAATTGAGATATGGTATCATTTTTAATTGAACTAGCTTTAGTTTTTTCTTTTATCTTTTTAACGATGTTAACTTTTTTAAGAGCATAAAATGCTTTTTGATTTTTAAAGTAAGAATGTTCACTATAACCCGTAAGAACGTATTGTCCTGATTTTAATGAATCTTGAATATAAATATGGCCATTAACAAAGCCATTTTCTATTTCATATTTTTCTTCCCAAACGGCTTGTTTTGTTTCATTATTAATTAATTGAACATAAAGTGTTTTACTTTTTTGAGAAGGAATTAGTAATTGTGCATCTAAAATATAGGCTTTGAACCATAAGTCTTCTTCGGTTTCATAAATATCCTTGCTTGTTTGAAGGTAAATATTATCGAAAGATTGATTGTTCGCGAGCTTTTGAAAATTATTTGCTATCGTATCGATAGCATTTTTATTATTTTGTGAATGGACCAAACAAGTAATAAAACAAAAATATATTAAAATGTAGTTTAACTTTTTTTTCATTTTACAAGATGTTTTTTCTTTTGTAACGTCCTGAAATATGGCTACAGTTTAAAATGGAGTTTATGCTGTTAATTTGTAGACCATATTTGGTGGCTTAAAGTCTAAAGATAAGCTTTATCTTACTTCATTGTTATAGATGGATTGCATTTTTTGTAGCCCTTTTTGTGTTGTATCCTATAAAGGGTTTGGTTTAGCTAGTATTCGTCTTTCAAGATGTCATTGACATGTTCAGCTATAGCATTCTTGCCTGCAGGAAGCCAGTAGGCACTTCTCGATATTTTAATTCCTTTAAATTCTTCTGAACTTATTACCATATCAAGATCCGACTTCTGTTCGTTCAAATTTCATAATTCCTATATAAGAGAGAAAAGACCGCCGAATTCATTAAAACAAAATTAAACAGCCCTATAATTTAAGAGTAATTTAAAATCACTAACTGATAAACTTGTAAATTTTAAAAGCACTAAGTTCTAATTGCGTACTAACATCTTTTAGAGTTCATTCTTGGTAATCAGTTAAATCCATAAAAACAAGAATTCGAGTAGCAAATTTTTGGAGTTTATCTTAAATCTGTTTTCTCAAACTTCGTAGTTCTTTTTCTTTATTTTTGGGTTATCTCCATCAATAGTTGATTTTTGAATCAATCTTACAAATAAGTTTTAGTATTTAATAATCGTCTTTGTATTTCCATTATAACGAAGAAAGTATACTCCTTTTTCTTGGGTAGATAAATCAATTGTTTTTCCTTTTCCGGAAATAATTAATCTACCAGTAATATCATAAATAGAATATTTAATATTCTCAGAAATTTTAAATATGCCAGAAGAAGGGTTGGGGTATACCAACAGATTATTCTCTTTATTAGTAACGTCTTTTACAGATAAAACGATATTTTCCCAACCTGGGTTTTGGGGGAAACCTTCAGCGAATTTTATTCGATTTGGAGCAAAAGGTAACCAATAGTGCTTAGGGTACTCGCAAACTCTCATAACAAGTTCACCTTCTTGATATCCTCCAGAAGTAGCATGGTTTTCTGGAAAATTTAATTGCGTTTTTTGTCTATACCTTTCCAAATGCGCTACTCCCCAACGACGAATATCTACCCACCTGTGTCCTTCATACGACATTTCTACAGCTCTTTCTCTTCTTAGTTCATCCATAAACTTATTGTTATCGGCAAGTATATTAGCATGTACATTAGGAATACCTGCTCGATTACGTAATAAATTAATAGCTCCTTCAGCAGTTAAGCTGTAAGAAGCTGGTGCTGTTGTAGCTCCTTTAGATGCATGTAATGCTTCTGCATACATTAAGTACACGTCTGTAAGTCTCATATGCAAACGCACGCCGTTAAAATCATCTATTATCGGATTCCATCTGCTATGGTACTCACCGTCAATTATAGGATAAAACTTGGTATGCATATAACCTGTTGTCGATTTTTTATTGTCATAAGCACCTCTACGGTGTATCCCTACATTACCCTCATGTTCATACCAAAGATTTGCAAACTGGTGAAAGAAATCAGCACCTGTTGCTTTTGGAGCTATTTCCTGTCCATCAATAATATGCCATTTATAAAAACGTGGATCACGATTCTCGAAAGGCTTATTAGGATTATAAGTTGGTGCACCAAAATTACCAGAAAGGTCGTCTTCTATAGAAAGGCCGTTTGCCATTCCGAAATTGTAATGAATATAATTATGCGTAGGAGAAATACTCTCCGATATACTACCATGTAATTCTCTATTGACCCCTGATGTCATAAATCTTTGAGCTTGAGATTTATCTCCTAAAATCGCTGCAAAGATGAACTCTGTACTTCCTGGCCAAGTGTCTGGTATCGGTGTCTTCCAAAAAACTTCATCGTAACTTTCCCATGACGCTAAAGAATATTTATTTAACTTAAAAAGTTCTGCAAAGGCATCTACAGCCATATCACATAATTCAATATCATAGTTATATGTATTTATACCAGAATTATTATTATAAAACATTAATGGACTTGCTGCTAGAAGTAAATTTTTACCTTGAAAAGCATACGCTATTCCTTTAGTCAATTTATTTTTATTCTCTCCTAATGTAGCCATTCCATAAGCTTCTTCATCCCAATCTACGGGCAAAAATTCTGCAGCTTTCTTATAGTCTTCATGAGCCAGCAAAGCAACTTCCTTATATGTTTCTGGACGTGGTATTGCTATCTCTATCTCATCAGCATCAAAAACGTCCATAATATAAGGGAAGCGTCCCCAAAACTTCATTATTTCATTATGAAAAAATGCTCTAAAGAAATATGATTGTCCAAGAATAACATCTTTTTCAGCTTGAGTAGCATTTACTAAAAGGTCTATATTTTGTATTACAATATTTGCTTTACGGATACCATGTATACTACCATCCCATAAACCAGGTCTTTGTTTATTAAAACTATTAGGGTTTTTAAGATTTGCTGAATTGGTTCCTGTTGATCCATAATCAGAATTGTAATGATTATTAAAGTAAGTAAAGTTATCTCTTAAAACTAAATTTAAATTTCCTGCATCAATATCACCACTTACTTTTGATTCTCTATTAACATGTCCGTCATCACCTAAAAGATAGTCTTGAAAAGTATGCGATTGTAGCTCATAAGACACTACTAAGGCATACATGTCTTCCACAAATTCTTGCGTACTTTCGAAAGTAGCAAATATAGTTTCTAGACTAGGCTCGAATTCACTAAGGCTAGACGAGTTACTTGTTGTTGTTTGACCAAAAAGAAAAGGAGAAACAACTAAGCCAAAAAATAAATGTAAAGTCTTTTTCATAATCATGAAATAAAAACGTGTTTTTGTAAGTAAATTTATAAATGTAATTAAAAAATTGTAAGTATTCAGCCAAATTAGAGAGAAGTTTTATGCCTATGTTATCTGTTTAATATTTTTCAATATGTTTTGTTGATTTTCTTTAAGCGCTGATATATACGGCCTTATTCTGGAAAAATATGTAGTATAACCTGTTTGCCTAAAGCGGCTTAACACTCTTTGTTATAACTAATACTTACTTACTCTTAGCGTCACTAGTTTTGAAAACTAGCAGGAGCGGGGGAGCGGGGTTGATTATTAAAGTGCTAAGTACAGCTATTTTCTAAATTTAGCTTACAAATGGACTCTATTAGGTTTGCTTTTATTAAGAAAACACCTCATCAGGATTCGAGAATGATTTAAACTCTATAGGGTTTCCACTAAAGTCAAACACAAACATGGTAAGTTGTTCGCCAATCAAACCTTTATATCGTTTCTGTGGTTTCACAATAAATGGTACCTTTTCTAATTCTAGTTTTTTCTGGATACGACCAAATGCCTCTTTTGTTAATAAGCATCCAAAGTGTGGGATGGGTACACTAATGCCATCTACTTTACCACAATAGTCTAAGTCTGGAAAATGATTGCTAACGTGCGCCGATAGTTGATGTCCAAAAAAATCGAAATCAATCCAAGATTCGGTAGATCTGCCTTCGCGACATCCTAAAAGGTCCACATAGAATTTTTTTGTAGAATCGATATCTTTTACTTTAAATGCTAAATGAAATGGGTTCATAACGTGATGCTTTTCTTGATTTGTTTTTTACTGTTTGCATTCCAACGGGCCTGTAGAATATCTTGTTGTGTGATTTAACAACGAATTTAGCAAATACAAACTAAACTTGTCCGTTGGAGACCATTAGAAAATCCTCGTAAATTTTCGTTAGGGGCTTTCCTTAGTAATTAACTTTTAGGTTCTGTTCCCGTATATGATTTAATTCCGTTGAAGCACGCCATTTCTTAGCCCGCTATTTTGGTAAGCAACTAAGTTGTTTTAAATTTTTATAAACTTCTTGGTAATGGTGTTTTCTAAATCATCTTCAATTTTAATAATGTAAACCCCTTTTGATAAGGTTTTAACATTAATAGGTTTTGAATTTTCTAATTTTTCTGAAATTTTTAGCCTCCCAAGAACATCAAAAACCTGAATACAACAATTAATCTTTAAAGCTCGCTGATGAAAGTTTGAATATGTGATGTTTAACATTTCAAACACTAATCTGTCAAACCTTTGTATATGTTATTGAATGTCACAATACTCAAAATTAGCAATGTTCGCCAAAGGATCTTTTTTTTTGTTACCGGCTTTTGTCAATCCTAAACAAAGAATATTTATAATCAAATATTGCCTTTAACCCATTGTATGATCGATACATAAGCCAAGTATTATGGCCAACGTCAGGGACAATTGAGATAGAATGTCCAGAAACGTTTTTTGCTCCAAACTCTTCTCTCAAATGATCAAGAAAGATGAACCCTCGCTCAAAACGATTTTTTCCTTGAAGCATTGCTTGACAGGTTTTATCTAGGCCAAGATCGTCTTTTGTGTCCTGATCACCCAGTAAATATATTACGTGACGGTTTTTTACATTGGATATAAGATCCACTCCATCACGAGACATATAGTCATTAAGATGAATGGCTTCGTAATGAGACGGATTATATTCAGAGCACTCCGTTTTTTTAGTGGTGAAACTACCATCTGGCCAAATGCCTCCCGACCACCTTTTGTTACTAAAATACATGTAAGAAGATGGGTTCGATACTATAAAACGAATAGAGGGTTTTTCTATGGTATTAAGGCTAAGCTTTTCTGGAATTTGTGTACCAGTACTATAGCGCGTAACAATTTGGCCACCGGCGCTATGTCCAACTAAAACAACGTTTAAAAGATTAGGGCAGTTATTGACTGCAGACTCTATTAATCTGTCTATAATTTCAAAACTACTGACTTGACCAAGGTTTGCAGCGTTATCTCCTTTCCGCCAGTCGCCATCTTCCTCATTAGTCCAGTAAAGTACATTATCGGGTTGTCCATCATTGGTTTGACAAAAATGTGGAGCCAACACCATAGTAGAATTATTGACTCCCAGAGCAATCGAGAGATCTTGCACATATTCATAGCTGCCAACTGCATTTCTTCCACCACCATGAAAAGAAATAATACAGCGGGTAATTAAATTATTCACAACCGTAGGATCATGACTCCAAAACATTGCCAAATCACCGCCGCCAGTCCAACCACCATTGAAGTACTTTGTGCCAATTTTAGAAGAATTATTCATTACATGTTGAGCAGTATGAAAGGTGGTAGAGCCCTTGCTAGTGAGACTTATTACCTTGGTTGCTTTTCCATCAACTCCCATAACGAATTCGATTTTCTCATCAGTGTTAAGAACTATAAATTCTGTCGGAGAAATTGGAAACAATTCCCGTTTTTCAAGTTTATCACCTGAGGCACTAAGTCTGTAGAGTCTATTGTTTTCTTCAACAATCTTACACCCTTGATATATATACTCTCCTTGGATGTCAGTATTGGTTTCTAAAGCATTGATTTTTTGAGCAAAAACCTTATATGACTCTTTTTTATTTCTATAATGTATAAGACCAATTTGCTGTGAGTCTTTGCCCAAACTAAAGACTATCCGACCGTTTGGTATTTTATAAGTATTGGGCTTATCTTTAACTGGAATGAGGGTGACTTTTTGGTACTTACCTCCTAAAAGCTCGATATACGATGAATCCCTGTTTTTTGTGACTTTAGCAATTAGTCGTGTATAGTTTCCTTTGAATGCCGAAAAAGATTCTGCAATGGATGTTAACTGCTTATCATCATTAATTATTCTGTAATTATCACAGCTTAATACCAAGACAACACTTGAAAAGAAAGCTAATACCTTAAATAAATTATTATAGTTTTTCATGTACTTAGTTTCTATTGTTTTAATGAAATTGCTTGGACCTCTTGTATAGGAGTAGTAGCGGATTTAAAACGACTATTTTCGGATTACAATATAGTTTAATTAAACGAAAAAGCGGTTCGAGTTGCCGTCCAAACCGCTATTTCCCATAGCCTTGTTGTGCTTAGTACTTACTTGATTTCTTTAAGTTTTTGAATTGCTTGACCATTTTTCCAAAGTTTTTGTCCTTTTTACGTTTTTCAGTAACAGTCGATTCAAAATGTTCTTTTTCTCGTTTCATTTTTAGATAATTTTCATAGAACAATTTATCTACTTTTTCACTTTCAACGGCTGAGATTATTGCACAACCAATTTCTATAGTATGGGTGCAATCTTTGAACTTACAGTTTTTGGAAAGCTTAATTATTTTTTCAAATGTTTTTTCTAACCCTCCAACTGAATCTACGATGCCTACTTCTCTCATTCCGGGATTATCGATGATGATTCCACCATTGTCAAGAACTATCAATTCTCGACGGCTTGTTATGTGTCGTCCTTTATTTGTACTCGTGCTAATCATATTTGTATTCATCAATTGTTTACCCGATAGGTTATTTAGAAAGCTTGATTTTCCTACTCCTGACGAGCCCAACAAACAGTATGTTTTGCCCCTTGCTATGTACGTCTTTACGCGCTCAATCCCTTTTCGGGACATATTGCTTATAGCTATTACTGGTACTTGCTTTACCCTTTCTTGAACTCGGGATATTAAATCAATTAAAGTGGTATCATCTATCAAATCAATTTTACTTAGAATAATAATTGGTTTTACATTGGATGCATTACAAATTGTTAGATACCTTTCCACTCGATTGATATTAAAATCTCTGTCAATGGCTTGTACTATAAAAGCAAAGTCAATATTTGTTGCTATGACTTGTTTTTCTCCTTGTTTGCCAATTGCCTGTCTTTCAATGATGGTTTTTCTTGGAAAAATAGAATGTATGAGAACTTTATGATCATCATATTCAGAAATTGTAACCCAATCTCCCACAGCGGGAAAATCTTTGCGAGTATCTGCAGTATATCTTAAGTTTCCTGTAATTTCTGCATCGAACTCTCCTTTTTCAGTTTTAACTATATATCTTTCTTTATGCTCTGAAATAATTCTTCCAATTTCAAAGTCTGTTGGATTATGTTGAATTCTAAGTTCTTCTATTCTGCTGTTATATCCGAAATGTTCTAATTTCATATTCTGTGTGTTTTGAAATATTGCAAACGCTGTCTTACTTATAAATCAATTTAAAAGCGTTCACAATCGATGTATTTATTTGTAAAATGTTGGTAAGTAGAAATGCTTCAGATTATTATCTGAAGTAAAGAATGGCGATAGTCAAAGAAAATGGACTATCTATTTTACAATCTCCGAATATGATATTACGGATGTAATAGACATAAAACTTAATTAGAGTACAAAATTAAAAAAAAAGCTTATAATGTGTCTAAAAAAGAGTGTGTTTTTGCATTAAGGACAGTGTATAGGTATAAGAATAGTTGTGTGGATTGGAAATTTATTTAACAGAAGTTGATAAACTAAGGGAATATCCGCAGGATTTTCCGATTAAGCAGAGGCTGAGCAATTATTTTGATGCTTTATTGCATGACGTTTTATCACCAAATTAAAATCGGTAGCCAAAATTTAATCCAAATCTTGCAACTTGGTCATGGTCTGTCTTATTAGCGTTAAATAATAGTTTTCCCCAACCAGCATTAACTTCAAATATGAATCCACTTTTAGTAACCCATTTTCCTCCTAAACCGATACCAAGCGAAAAATCAATGACATCAGAACCTTTAGTAAATATTGAATTATCATTTGGGTCATATATTTTTTTTCCATCAATTGAGCTTAACATTCCAAAACCTTCTGCAAAAAAGCCAGAAGCAAATTTCTTTCCAAAATATCTTCTATAATATGGAGATATAGAATAATTTAAATCTTCATGGGAATTGTCATTGTTATATACAGTAAAAGCAGAAATACCTATAGAAGATTTATCGTTTAAGATTCTTTCATAAGTTGCTTCAAAAGCTCCGGTAAGAGGTAATATTACGTTTAGCTTTAATTCATTTCTTTTTTCATTTTCAGAGGTCCTATTTTGCGAATTAACAGTAAGAACATAAAATAAGATTAGAATTATTAAGTATTCTTTTTTCAAAAATTTATGATTGATTGTTTAGTCAAACATATAATAATTTGATTTTAAAAATGTTAATAAAAACTATAGTTCAAGTTAAATTAAATACAAAATAAGTCAGTCAAAATTCTGTAAGTTGATTGGTTCTTTAAATGTATTCCCTTGGTCTAGTGTATTAGTAGTATTGGATTTCTAATTACAAACCTTCCAGTTTTACACTGTCCTTTTTTTTTATGTTTATACTTTAGGTTTTCACTTAGATACCTATTACTTATATACCATGTTGGCAGTAGTTGGTTTTATCCACTCAAGCGATGCATCCATTACGACTATATTTTTATGGCTACCATTTAATTGTTTAGCTATAAAAGAAAGAATTATTTTTGTTTTAAGCTCGTGTCCTCTGACTTTATCATAATTGGGAGCGCTCATCATCGGAATCATATAGGGAATATCTGTAAAATCCAGATGATTTGCATTTTTAAACCTTGCCCAATATTTTTCATCACGATTATTATTAAACAATTCCTGAACAGCTTCTAATTCATATTTTTTAACACCTTTGTAAAAACTAGGTGGTACTTGTAGTTTTTTTAATTCATCCTCCGATAAATCTGGTGAAAAAGAACTAAAATATAAAAGAGGCAGTGAAAAATTAGAAGTTATCTTTAAGTCAATTGGTCCATCCATATTTACAACTGCTTTGACATTTTTAATTTCTAAAGCACCAGAACAAGCAGTAGCACCACCTAATGAATGTCCAATTAACACAATATTGTTAAAATCAATTTGGTTGGGGTAAGATAATTTTAATTCATGAATAATAGCCTTATAATGTGAAACTTGATTGGGGACTGCTTTTTTTATTAGTTGGTTAATTAGTGTCTTTTGTGCTTCTATTTCTATTTTTTTAGCATCATTTATATCAAGTCCGTATTGTTTAAAACTAAATTTGTGATTAACTGCTGCAACGACATATCCGTGACTTACCAATTCTTCTATTAGTGCTGTGTTGTCTACTTCTGTGCTGCTTGCACCGTGAGAGTACAATATTAATGGCTTTTTATTTTCAGTTTTAATTGTTTCGTTGCCTTGAAATGCATTTGTTTTAACTAGTTTTAAGTGACTAAAAATAAATCCTGGCATTCCCATTAGTCCATCTAAATCGTTTGATGGACTTTGATGGTAATTGCTTTTTAAAGAATTTAAATCTTGTTTAGTGGGTAACCAAATTTTATACTCCAAATCACTCGAAGTTGTTTGATTTAGTGTAACAATAGTAAATTTTCCATTTGTTTTAGGTAATGAAAATATTGGAATTAGGTAGGAAAGTGTATATGATATTACTATACCTAAAACACAAAAGAAAAATACTATCCATTTTACAATTTTATTTCTAATTTTAAGATTAAAGAGTAATGCCAATATTGTGCAAAAAAGTATTAGATAAATTAAGCTCATTTGCCACCTCATACCTTCATAGAATAAGTGAATCAAAAAAAATATACAAGTGATACTTGGTAGTATGTACTTTGGTTGTTTTATTTTTATAGCTGAAAACGATTGTAGTACCAGGATAAAGGAAATAAGTGCTAGTAATATTTCAAATAATCTCATTTATAAACTTAGGTTAATGTGTTGTTTTTAATTTTAGCCATTGGTTTGTGCATGAAAAGTTGCGTTGTTTGTAAGCAAGGGTTTTCAGAAGGAAAATAGGGAGCTAGTATACAAGTATCTAGCTTTGTTTAAGTTAAAAGCATCAATTTTCTATATACATCTTTGTTGGCAACTGGCTTTTATTCATTCAAATATTTGTTTGGGATATTTTTTGCTCGGTAGTTAATTCCGTATTCGTGCTTTAGCAATTTAGATACCGTGTCTGAAATAGTCCTTTCATCTCTGTGCATTTGCGGTAAAAGTCCAAACATAGCATAGCTGATTGCATTTACGGATGGAATAAAGGTTTCCCAAGGTAAATCTTCTCCCCAAATTATTCCCTTTACCGTATAACTCAAATCAGCACCTTTAGATAATAAAAAATCCATCATTTCTGAAGAGCTATTATTGTTCTGGTTTACTGTATGAAAAATAGGAGTTTGCCCGCCAAATCCCTTATTGTCAGTTCCAGATTTACGATTGACATCTATTCCGTTTTTTATTAATATTTTAGCGCATTCAAGGTGGTTGAATTCCGCACAAACATGCAGTAAGGAAGCTTTTTTTAAAGGAGTGTAAGCAGCGTTTAAGTTTATTTCCTTATAAGTTTCATTTGGTTTGTTTTCGAGTTGTTTTTCCAAATCCTGCGCATTATCAGACAAAACTGCCAACAAGGTTTTGTCCTCAAATTCAAGCCCGTAATCAATAAATGCTTTTACACAATCCTTAAATCTCGGACTTCGGGTGTACATACTTATCAATAACTCAAAAAGAGGTTTCCCATCATAATCCAAGTTTGGATTCAGTCCGTTTTCGAAGCAATCTTTAATCCCTTGAACTGAATGAAGTTCAATTTGATGAGGTATTTTTTTCTTTAAGTCCATTTTTCTGCTTGTTGTCAACGGTTGGGTGTAAGAAAAGTAGGGTGGATGGTAAGCATTTTCGTTTCGGTTTTTTACATAGCTAAATATAAATATTTTGCTTTTATCTTTTCTTCTATAAACACCAAATTTTATATTTAGCAGGCTTTGTAACTATTCACAGACCTTTCGGTTTTGCACAAACGCCTTATGTTTTTTATATATTGTAAGCGGCTTTTCTTTTCTCATTTTTAATTTAATGTTTTATCAGCCAGTCGTTATGAAATAAATTGGAAATCTTTGTAGCAGCACGTTTGAGTGGTAGTGATCCGTAAATATATGAGTTTGTAGCGATGTACACGACTATGCCAGATTCCGGAATCATTACTATACAAGATTGTCCTCCAGTTGGAGATCCTGTTTTATTAACTATTCTAATTCCTTGCTTTTTCCGAGGTATAAAATCCCAACCTATAGCATGGTACTGTGGAAAAGGCGATCCCTCATAAGGATTTAAAGGAGCCAACATTTTTTCAAAAGTATTTTTTTTAACAATTCTATTGTTCAGTACAGCCAGACCAAATCGAACTACATCTGTTGGTGTAGATAGATAACCACCTCCAGCCCACTTATAGCTACAATTTTCTTTTTCGGACTTTATGACTCTTGAACCTATGATAGTATTGCTATAACTAACAACCCTGTTTTTTATTTTGTGATTAAAATAATCCGGCGTTGTATTAGTCATATCAAGTGGTTTAAACATAGTTTCAGACATGTATGAATTATAACTCATTTCGGTGACAGACTCAATGACTTCACCCAACAGTGTGTATCCATAAGTGCTATAACTATATCTGCTCCCTGGTTTGAAGAGAAGGGCGTCATTGGCAAATAAAGCGAGTTTTTTTTCTGTTGTTTCAAACGTTTCATCTAGCCTTGAATCTATAGTAAAATAAGGGGGAGGCCATTTGATTATTGGTTTATAATGCCTTATTCCAGACGTATGAGCTAATAGTTGTTCAATGTTAATAGGGTGTTTCTTTTTAGGAAATGATGGTACATATTCTTGAATTTTGTTTTTTAATTCAATCTTCCCCTGTTCAACTAAATCCATAATTGTCATTGCGGTAAACGTTTTGGTTACACTACCAATTGGGAATTTTGAATCTACACGAGCGGGAATTTTCTGTTCCAAGTCAGAATAACCAAAGGCTTCAGACCAAATTACTTGGTCTTCATAGCCCACCGCTATGGAATAACCTGGAGTATAAAACTGATTTTTCCATTTATCAAGCACTAACCTTGCTTCTTTTACTTGTGGTTCATATTTTTTGATTAAAATACCTGTATGGTAAATAGATTTGTCTTCCTCAGATGGGAGCGGGATACCACTATAATAATTCCATATTAGAGAAAAAAAGATGAACACTACGAATAAAATAATCGTAAGCAAAATTAGTTTCAAAAATTTGAAAATATTTTTTTTCATGAATCAAGTACTTTATGAATTAATATTAAATTTTTGAATGAGGAGATTGATTTCAATTAATTGAGGCTTATATTTTTTTCGTATCTTTTTTCGAGTCCACCATATCAAAAGTGTTATTATAATGATGTCTGGTATAAATAATGATAGGGTGAGTATTAATGGATAAGTATAAAAATAGCTAAATTCTGGAGTAATCAACTGCCCTAGATTAGTGAAAATGATAGCTAGCAAATAGATAAAAGGTATTTTTTTCAAAAGAGAAATACGACTTTCAACTTGAATTTTTCTGATTTCTAATAAACTATTTAGCTTTTGATCAAATCTATTATTTTTTTTGCCTTGAGAAAGGTAATTATATATAGAAATGCACCCTGCAAGAGCTACAAAAAGTGGAAACATTATAAACCAACCGAAAGGAGGGTAAATATCTTGTTTTCGCATTTCTATTACGCCTACAGTTAGAAACAAGTATGCCCAAAAAAGCAGGAGAGAGATAGCCATAAATACTGCTAATATCGAGAAAAACAAGAGTAGTTTTTTACTTTTCTCCATTTTCAAAATCCGTTGCTTTATTAATTTACTCGTCCCCTTTTCATTAAGAGTAGGAATGTCTTGCTGGTTGTTCCAGTTTTTTTGTAATTCTTCAAAATTCATGACTAGTTTTTTTTATAAGTTCAACTAGTTTTTTCTTAATGCGGTGTACTCGAACTCCAATGTTGGATTCTGAGGTGTTGATAATTTTGGATATTTCACGATGACTTAGACCATCAAGAACTAATAAAATCAATGATCTATCCGCTTTGTTAAGCTGACGAATTCCTTCATAGAGATATTCCACCTGATCAGTAGTATCACTAGCTTTAATATCCCTATAATGACTTTCTAGTTGAACTATTTTTATCAAACCTTTCCGTTTAGACTCACGCTTTTTCCATAAAATTGCCTTATTTAAGGCGACTCGGTATATCCAAGTTGATTCTGATGATTCATTCCTGAAGACTAAAACAGATTTCCATATTTGAATAAGAATCTCCTGATAGAGGTCGTTAAAATCGTCGGAGGTCTGGCTAAACGACCTAGTGATTTTGATAATTATACCCTGGTGCTTTTTTAACCAGTTTTCAAATTGTTTTTCTTGATTTATACCCATTTACTATTATTAGAATAAGAAGCAAACAGAATCTTACATTTTAAGTGTAATTTTTTTACTATCATTATTTATTGGGCTGTATAATGAGTCTCTAATTAAATGGAGTCAAAGGTTAAATTGAACTGTGGAATTGCCGCTAACGACCTGCTAAAGGCAGTTCGGCTATGAAAACGAAGATACAAAAAGTGGAAGATAATGAAGCGTGAAGTCGTGCTGTAGCGTGATCGCCATTATCCATCGCGCTTATCACATTTTTTCTTTAGAAAAATGTGGTGAGTGAGCCAATTTATTGTATTGGGAGTTTGATTAGTCAAGCCAAATTGCTTTTAGCTGCTGATGTAATACATTGTTACTATGTGTTATTGTTCATTAATCAAATTCTTCTTTACCTTTGATATTTCTTTTTTAGTTAATCCTAAATATTCAAAATACTTATCAAAGGAGCCATAAGTTTCTTCTATATGTCTCTTGGTGCCAAGAATATAGTCACTTTCCAGTAAATAAAATGCTTCGATATACTCTCTGTTTTTGTCAAAATCCAAGTTGTCATAACCCTGTCTAGCCATTGAATCAAGTTGCTCAATACGCATTTCGCTCTCATGTTTTCTACATTCGTTTGATAGCAGGTAATCAGTTTCTATTTGTGACCAAGGAACTTCTAGCAAGCTTAACAACAAAGCAGCAGCTGTACCTGTCCTATGAACACCATGAGAGCAGTGAAAAAGAACAGGATAAATTGTCGAATCAGCAAGTAATTTTAAAAATTGGTAATAAGAGTCTTTTCCAACTTCTGGCAATATCTTATGGATATTATAATTCAATTCAACTGGGACTTTTGAAAAATCCCCTGTCTGTCTCGCATTCAAAACTGTTGATGCTTCATCATTATCTCCTGATATCGGTAAATAAACAGATTTTACATTTACTGGTAAATTATCTGAACCTCGTTTTGCAATTTCTTCTTTGGTAAGGAAGTTTATCACTGTTTTAATTCCTAATTCTTTAATGATAGCTTTATCTTGGTCCGTAATTTTTGACAAGGTACCAGAACGATATATGAGGTGTTTTCTAATAACTCCCCCCTTCTCGTTAGAATAGTTTCCTAAATCACGAAAATTATTTTGACCCGCAAGTTGTATTGTCCTTTTATAAGCCTCTTGACTGGAAGTGTTCTCTTTGTTTTTACATCCAATCAACAAGATCAGAAATACTGGTAAATAAAACATTTTTTTCATATACCTGTCCTTTTAGAAGGTAACATTTATAGGGTTGGTTGGTTTTAATACATGGTAACGACGTGCTAAATGCAGTTCGATGGAATACTTGCACCGAAATAGTGGGAGCAAAGCAATTGCGGAGTTATTTTGGTCAGCTTTCGCTGAAAGTATTCCGTCTGTAAATGGTATAAGTAATGGCAGATTTCGTGGTAGTTTCATGTCAAAACGGCTACACAGTTTGAGCGGGCTACAAACCTTGATATTTAACACATTGTTTGACTTATTTATACCAAATGTTAGCGGTAGAATTTTATGATGCATAACTTCCACTTACTAGTTTTACTTCTACTGCTCAAATTTATAAAAGGTTTCTGCACCTATGCAAATGACATGTAATTCTCCTTCAGGTTTTATATAGCCGTATTTTTTACTGTACTCCTGCCAATCTTCTTTTAATTCTGTGAATTTTTCTGGATTCTGTCCTGCCAAGTCAATTTTTTCTCCTGGGTCGTCAGCAAGGTTTACCAACTTCCATTCTGTGCCTGTCGAGAACTCATCACCAGACATTAATTTCCAATCTCCTTTTATGACTGCCTTATATCCATTTAATTCAAAGCACAATGGTTCATTCATTGTGTTTCTTACTGATTCAGAATTATTTGTCAAAAATGATTTTGCTGATTGACCATACAACGGATTTAGTGTATTTCCTTTGTAGGTGTCTGGTCGTTCAATACCTACATAATCCAAAATAGTAGGAAAGATATCTGTAACGTGCATTGTCGCATTTTTAATCCCATTGGTTTCGATTCCTTTTCCGGAAACAATTAACGGAGTACGAATACCGCCTTCGCCTGTAGTTGTTTTATAATAAGTATATGGAGTAGCACTAACCTCTGCCCAAGAGCCACCTTGTGAAACAAAAGAATTTGTTCTTCCCATATTCTCTAAACTATTATCGAATCCCATACTGTCAAACAATTCTTTATTCCCTAAATAATAAAATAATGGCTCTTTGGGATTAGCTCCATTATCTGACATAAATATAAATAGTGTATTGTCGTATTCTCCTTTTTGTTTTAGAACATCTATCAATCGACCTACCTGAACATCTACGTAATCAATCATTGCCGAATAAAGTTCCATTTTTCTGGCTTGGAGTTTCTTTTCGTCTTTACTTAAAGATTTCCAAGTAGGAAAATTGCCAGTTCCTGGATTATTGGGAACAGATTTATCTATGAGTCCCATTTCCTTCATTCGATTAAGTCTGGCTGTACGAATAGTATCATAGCCATTATCATAAATACCTTTGTATTTATCCATATAGTTGTCTGGTACGTGAAGAGGGTCGTGTGGAGCTGTAAAAGCTAAATATCCAAAGAATGGTTTGTTGTCCTCCTGTCTGGTAATGTATTGAATCATTTCATCTGTAAAAGCTTTTGTCGAATAAAAGTCTTCTGGCAATTCATCAATCCGTTTATCGTTTCTTGTATAGAATGTAATTGGAGTTTCAAATGGACCAAGGTCAAACCCATCTTGAAAATAGCCTGAACCTCCACCCATTTGTGCAAAGCTTTTTTTAAAACCTCTACCTATAGGATAATTGTCTGTTGAATGAACTCCTAAATGCCACTTTCCTGCCATATAGGTGTGATAACCATTATCAGAAAGGATTTCGGGCAGTGTAATTACATTTTTGTTCAGATATCCTTCGTAACCCGTTTGCATGTATTGGTTGCTTGTATGTAGGGGTGGCATGTTTCCCATTCCGTTTTGATGATTATCTACCCCTGTTAGTAAACATGCTCGTGTTGGAGCACACATTGGAAGCGCATAAAAATTAGTCATTTGCACTCCGCTTTCAGCAAGCCTATCAAGATTAAGTGTTTTTATTTCTCCTCCATAACAACCAAGGTCTGAGTAGCCCATATCATCAACAACTATTAGCATTATATTGGGCTTTTTTACTTTATCTTCTGTTGGAGTACAAGAAATAATACTAATTGATAAAATCGCAATTAGAAAAAACAATTCTGCTTTTTTATTTTTAGTTTTCATTGATATATGGTTTTTGTCATGTTACATTAATGTCCTTGAGTTAACGACTCTTATATATTACCACCAACAACTCTGGTATGGTTTCGTTGGCGATTTTATAGCTCATACTACTCACAAGATACTAAAATTTATAAATTGAGGCATTAATGTTCTTAAACCACAATCTCGCTAATGTACTATACCCATCTTAAGTTTTCAATCTCTTAATTTTTTCATATTCAGATTATTTTACCAATTCAAAATCTCCAGGTCTCCAGGTTTTATTAAACCATGTAGCCAACGGTCCATATAGTCGTAACAAAACACTATAGCCTTTACCTGTCATAGTTTGAACCCAATTATTCTCATGCCCTTCTGGTGCTTTGGGGCCAAACCAAATAGTATAGGAGCCATCTTTATTGGTTTTAACATCGGGGTTTAAATTGTCGATGCCTGCTGATTTTTGATCTGTTTCTAACATTGAGCGATGTTGGTTTGAATAGACCACGAAAGACCAAAAATCTTTAGCTGGAATTGGTGCAGGTAACGTTACCTTATAGGTTTTACTACCATCTAAATAGTTAGCTTCCGAATCGTGGGCAGTAAAAGCGTAAACAGAACCCGTTCCAACAGCTGGAGCTGCCATTGCTGGTGTAATTCCAGTTGCCATATAATGAAACATGATACGATCGTCTAATACCATTTCTCCATTATTCATAAAATCATGTACCCCTCCTGAAAACGATGAATACCATTGTCTATCTTCATAAAAATAAGCCGATTCATTTCTTGGTCTATAGCATAACGATCTGGCGGAAACATTACCTATAGCTACCGCCTCTTCTAATAATGACTTAGTGTGTTCATTAGGCGAAAACGAATTTCCTTTTTTAATACCAACAGAGGCAAATAGACCTACTAATTCTTCATTAAAGGCAGTGGCAGGCTCATATTGAATTACGGCATTAAGTTCATTATAAAACTCATAATCATTCGCATGGATGGTGTTTACTTGCTGTCCTGATAAATCAATAAAATTTTGCTTTGGCTTATTTTCTGCTTCCGACAAGGGGTAGCAATTAAATGTTTCTTTGAATTTGTTCATTGCCACTTTAGCTTCTTCTGGTTTTGAAACCAATCGTAAAAGCATCCAGTGCCTATAGGTTTTTGAGTTTACTGTAATATAGTCATTAGGTACTTCTCCTTCATAATCCGGACCTATGAATAAGTATTTACCACCAGCTCCTTTATCTTTTCCAGTAATTCCCAAATCAGCAAGATGATGAAAAAAAGCATCGTTAACGAACCCTAAAACAGGTTGTGCAATTTCAACAACAACAGGTCCATTTTTTAAATCGATTTCAGCAAGGATATAAGGAGTACTAGAGTTTGCGGTTAAAAATAGTGTACGTGCATCCATTAAATTTTCAAAGGTTGCTATATCTCCGGGTTTAACTCCTGCATCTTTCAAGCCCTCTAGCATAGCGTATATTGATGCCGCTGGCATACCGTTTAAGAAGGCCTGAACGCCTCTGGAAACCGTTAAAAAATCGTATGCTTTATTTACGGTAGCTTCATTTGGTAAACCGTCTGTAAACTCCAAAGTGCCTAATAAATTTGTTTCAACTTTATCTGGGGTTAGCAAAGATTGTGGGACATCAGCTCCGTATTTGGCACTGGAATTATTTTGAGCAAACGAAAATTGAAAAAGAAAGCACGCGCAGATGAATGAATAGAAATATTTTAGTCTCATAATTCTGGTTTTTACTGATGAAAAATTTATTTGGTTTGTAGTATAGGAAGAGGCATTGTCCATTTGCCAGAAATTAAATCTTCATGAGGTAAATAGTAACGTACTGCCAGGTCAAATTTACCCGCAGGTACTTCTAAACAATTAAGGTCGCCTTCTTTACAATTGGTTTTAAAAGTAAAGGTGATGGTTCCATCAGCATTACGTTTGGCAGTGGTATTGTTGATGTGGTAACGATTGTTTTTGTTTGGGTGAAAAAAGCCACCACGCTCGCTATCATAAACTGTGATAGACCAAAAGGCATCAACTTTTGGTTCTTCAGTGGTAACGGTATAAGTTCCTTTACTACCATCAAGAGCGTTGCCTTGGTTGTCAAAAAACATCATTTGGTAAGAGCTGTGTGAAGCTAGAGGACCTCCCCAACCACCTTTTGTGCCTGCTGCCAATTTTAGATATGAAACTTCTTTGGGAACTTGTTCTGGCGAAGCAACCAACTCTTTAAAGGAAACATTAGCAAAAACTGAATCCATTATTTGATTGGCCCTATTGACTACAGAATCTTCAAAACTGCTTAATAAATCAAGTTTAGGGAATTCTTCTATTTCAGGTCCGGAAATTCTTAAGCCATTAAAGACTTGCCTTGCTGTTTCGACGTCTTTAGCATTATCTTTATCCTTAACTTCAACACGCGTTATTACGGCTATAATTAAAGATGGTGCTTTTATGAGTTGTTCCTCTTTAATACCTTTGGGCTTCTCGTGGTAGTATAAATAATAATCTCCCTCAGGGTTTATCAAATTATGAAAATTGCAATTTTTTTCATCAACTAACTGAAAGGAATAAAACCGTGTTGGGTCGCTATATGTAGCACTTAATTTTACAGGTCCATTTTTCAAATAGATAAATCCCCCGGTATAATAAGTATCATTGTTCATACGAACAACTTTATCTTCACCTGCTTTTGTTAGCTCAGCTTTTGCATCGGTAGGTTTATTTAATTTACTCGGATCGCCTCCCGTATATTTAACCATATAATTGTAGGTGTCCTGATAGGGGAATTTCTGAATGTAATCGTTGACTTTATCATCAAAGCTCAGTTCTTGTTTTTTGTCTGTTGTATTTCTGCATGATGCAAACAAAAACATCAATACAATTACTAAAATTAAGTTTGTTTTCATTGGGCTTATTTTTAGTTGTTAGGATAAAATATGTTTTAAATCCTCAATGAACCGCTCTTGGTCAGGAAGCTTACTAAAGAATTCTTCATTAGCATGTAGTTTTATTTTAAATGCCTTTTGCATTGTTTCTTCACCTACTTGAGTTAGAAAGACACATTTAGCTCTTGTGTCCTTTTCGTGTTCTTTTCTAGCAATCAACCCTTTCTTTTGAAGTGTCCTCAGAATTTTGGAAACCATCATTCTATCAGTTTTACTGAAGTCGGCAATTTCCGATTGAGTAACATTTGAAGATTTTTTCAATAACCACCCCAGAGATATTAGTATAACAAATTGAGTATGTGTTAATCCGACTTGGCTTAATGCAGTGTTCATTTGTTTTTGCCACAACATGGTTGTTTGCCAAAGTAAATAGCCAATATTGTTATTTGGTTCTTTAGTATTGATGTCTTTATTAATTGTAGTCGCAAATATAGTATATGCGACAATAATATTCATAAAAAAAGGTACTATTTTTCAAAAAATAGAATTATTTTAGGCTTTAGGGAATGTATTCCATCGGTCTCGTATAATCGTCAGTTACGGGTTCAACATTAGGAAGTTTAATGCTTATACTATTTTCATTAGTTTCTCCAGTAATTTCTTTGAAACTTTTACTTAAAGAGCCTACAAGATTTATTAAATAATCCAATTTTGCTTTTAATGGACTAGCTTCATTTATGTTTAATGAAATTTTATCTTTATTTGTTGTGAAAATTGCACTATAACGTAGTTCATTTATTTCGTCTATTAATAAACCTGTTTTCTCCAATTTATTTATTGCTTTTCTAAATCCAGCGAATTTATCAAAATTAGGACATTCCATTATTTCCATTTTCGTTATACTCAAGAACTAATTCTTCGTTAAGTTCTGAAAAATGGTTTTTTAATTCTTTAATTTTCATATGAGGTTTTAATTGTTGCCAACTCCTTTTAAGTGGCCATAGATTCTTATTATCCCACACAATAGCCAGAGTATGGTGATGCTTGTATGTATTAGTTTATAAATTTAGTTTATTTTCTTACAGGCGTAGGAAGTGTTTTTTGGGAGTCTTCAACAAAAGAGGCATGGGTTATTAACTTGCCGTGTAAAGGATTGCAAGCTCATATTTTAGCGCCTCCTTGCATAACAACTCTGTACAATGTGCGTGTTAAAGACTTGGGTGTTAAGGTGATCAAACACCAGTGATTTTGGTAATACACTAAACAATGGGATGCCATCCCCAAGTATAATAGGCAATGTGGTTAAGCGTAACTCATCAATTAAATCTTGTTTTAAAAAGTTTTGTACCACCCTGCCACCATCTATATACAGGTTTTTAAACCCCTTATTGTGGAGGGTTTTTAACACATCGGTTTCGTTGCCGTGGACTACCGTGACTTTCTTTTTAAGATGTTCGGGTATGGTTTTTAGGTTATGGCTTAGTACAAAAACAGGTTTGTTGTACGGCCAAGGCCCATTAAAACCTAAAACTGTTTTAAAAGTGCTGCTCCCCATAACAATGGCATCAATGTCGTTCATAAGGGCATTGTACCCCATGTCTAACTGCTCTGGATTGGGTACCATTTCTAACCAATCGAGCTCACCTTGTTTACCGGCTATGTAGTTGTCTATACTCTTGGCTAAAAACACAATATTTTTCATAAGCCTAAGGTACACATAAGGCAATATAAAACAAAGGATGTTTGTGGTGTTTAAGCTTTTCGCGCCATTAAGGCCATATAAAAGCCATCGAATCCAGAGCTGTAGGCGAATACGTTTTTGTCTTTTATAAGTTCGAAATTCTCACCAGCTTCCGATTTTAAAAAGGCCTGTACCTGATTTTGATTTTCGGAAGGCAGCACCGAGCACGTAGCGTATACCAGTTTGCCCTTAGGTTTTACCATTCTAGAGTATTGTTGTAAAACATCTTGTTGCACCCCACGAATACGATCTAAAAACTCCGGTTCTAGTTTCCATTTGGCATCTGGATTTCGGCGTAGCACCCCTAACCCCGAACAAGGTGCATCGATTAATACACGGTCGGCTTTATCGTATAATTTTTTAATAGGTTTTGTGGAATCGATAACTTTTAAATCGATATTATGTACACCGTTTCGTTTAGCTCTTACTTTTAGCTTTTTAAGCTTACTTTCATAAATATCCATGGCCACAATTTGCCCTTTATTTTCCATTAGAGAGGCCATATGTAAGGTTTTACCACCAGCGCCAGCACAGGTGTCTACCACTTTCATCCCTGGTTTTACATCCAGAAATTCAGCTACCAGTTGTGAGGAGGCGTCTTGCACTTCGAACAAGCCTTGCTTAAAGGCATCGGTAACAAATACATTGGCACGCTCTGTAAGTTTTAGGGCAAACGGATAGCCTTTTATTAATTCGGTTTCAATACCTAAATCGAAGAGTGTATTTTGTAATTTTTCTTTGGTTGTTTTTAGGGTGTTTACTCTTAAAATGACTTGGGCTTGCTCATTTTGCATGGCTATTTCTTTAGTCCATGTGGCTTCGCCGAGTTCTTTTACACCAACGGCATCTATCCAGTCGGGAATCGATTCTCTAAATTTTCTAATTTTTGAAAGTTCATCAAAACGCCCCTTTATTTTACGTGTAGGGGTGCTTTCAAAATATTTCCAATCGGGTAATTTAATCCCCTTTAGGGTGGCCCATACGGCAAACATGCGCCACAGATTATCACGATTAAAAGGTGCTTTTACTTCTGCTATTTCGGCATATAGACGTTTCCAACGTACTATATCGTAGGTGGTTTCTGCAACGAAACCTCTATCTCTTGAGCCCCAGCGTTTATCGCGTTTTAATAATTGCTGAATTACTTTGTCGGCGTATTGCCCGTCATTAAAAATTTGTGTGAGTCCGTCTATAACGGCGAAGCAAAGGTTTCTGTGTAATCGCATTTTTTAAGTACTCAGTGTTCAGTGGTAGTTTGCAGTACGCGCTCAAACCTAAATTGAACTGATTGAAAATTTGACGGCAAAGGTACGTTTTAAATGTGTAAAAGTTAATGTCTTTTATTCTTTTTGGCGGATGTACAATTTACCATTTTCTATACATTCTATACTTTGGTGGATTATTTGTTAGCATGGATTTGGATCCTGACTTTCTTGCGGCGGTTTGGTTTATTCTTTACATTGCTAATTGTTTGCAAACCATCTTTATTTTAAAATTAGAATAAACTTTGGCGGGAGGGGTTTGCACTAGTGATTGTAATGAAAAGCCCACAGCCCGACGCAGGAGGTGCGCGGACTTGTAATGTAAAGCCCGACCCGGTTCCTGAACTTGTTTCAGGATATAGGGGAGCGCCCAAATAAAAAACACAAAAAATAGCGCAAGTTTTATTTTTTATATACATCTAAACTTGAACAAGTTTAATTAACGTATTTGACAGAAAACGAATTTATAGCGGGTTTGCGTAACCATCATGCCAGTGCATATGGGAAGTTGTTGGACGATTTTCAGCAGAAGGTGTTTGCTACCTGCATATCGTTTGTACCCAATAAGGAGGATGCCGAAGATATTGCACAAGAGGTGTTTGTAGAGGTCTTTAAGAGCATTGAAAAGTTTAAAGGGCAGTCTAAATTATCAACTTGGGTTTATAGGATTACAACTAATAAATGTTTAGAGTTTATTAGGAAACGGAACACGAAAAAGCGGTTTGGGTTTATGCAATCTATTTTGGGAAATGAGATTCCTCTTGATAAAACAAGCTATTTTACCGAGATGAATCATCCAGGGGTTATTTTAGAAAACAAGGAGAAAAGCCAAACTTTATTTTATGCGATTAACCAACTACCCGAGGCACAAAAAGTGGTGTTTACCCTGCATAAGGTAGATGGTAAAAGCTATCAAGAAATTAGTGCTATTACAGAGAAGAGTATAGCGTCTGTAGAGTCTTTAATGTTTAGAGCAAAAAAGAATTTACAGAAGCTTTTAGAATATTTTTATAAAAACAATAATTAGCGCAAGTTTTTAAAACTTTGGGCATCTAAATATTTGATATGGATAGAGATAACAACATGCAAAAGCAAATTGACGAGACGTTACATGTGTTAGAGAACCTTGAAACGGTTCATGTATCTCCCTTTTTTAAAGATAAAACCATGCAAGTTTTATTTGCAGAAAAGACGGAAGCGCCAATGGCTTGGTCTTGGTTTACACCTAAATTGCAATTAGCGACTTTAGTGTGTATAGTGGTACTAAATGTGTTGGCGTTTATTAAGCTTGAAAAGGCCTCGGCTTATGAGGTGCATGTGAGTGAGTTTGCAGAATCTTACGGATTATCCGTTTATAACGAAGACACTTCAATTTTAAACAACTAATGATGCAAAAAAAACTACCTATATATATATTACTTGCTTTTTTGATTGTAGTGAATGGTTTTTTTCTATTCAATTATTTGGGAAGCGGAGAAAAGGAAGAGCCTACTAAGGAACGCAAACCACCAGGAGCTTTTTTAAAAGATCAGCTGGGTTTTGATGCTACTCAAGAAGAAACATTTGATGCGTTGTCTCGTGCACATCGTCATGAAATGAGAACTATTTTGGAGGATATTCGCGGGTTGAAAGATGCCCTGTTTGTAGGTTTGTCTGAACCGTCTACGACAAGGGCAGGTATAGACTCTATTGCGACACGTATAGGAGAAAAAGAGAAGCAACGTGAACTTTTAACGTATAATCATTTCAAAGACATACAAAACATATGTAATGCAGAACAGAAAGTGATGTTTAGTAAGATAATTAAGGATGCCTTGAGACCTAGTGGAAGGGAACATGGGCCGCCGCGAGGCGGTAGACCCGACGGCGATAGACGGCCTGGACCTAGGGAAGGAAACGGTCATGGACCGCCTCATCGTTTTAAGCATGAATAATTTAATTAAGACTTTCATTTATTTTGAGAGTCTTTTTTTTATTGCTTTTTAACATAAACGAGCGCAGGTTTTTAATCTAATGAACATCTAAATAGCTACAAACATAAAATTGTAAGCATATGAAAAAGTTAAAAGAGTTTAAAAGCACATTAAAAACCCTAGTTATACTATCGGGAGTTTTACTTGTAGTGGGTTGTAGTAGTGATGATGCTCCTCCTTCGTTAGTCGATGTTTCTGAGGAGGTTGAAGAGCTAGAAGGAGAAGCTCCAGTTGTTGACGATACGCAGTTTGAAGCTATAGATTGGACCACAGAAACGCATACTAAAGATATTGATCCTAATATAGACGAGGTGTTTCAAGATGATGTGGTTAAAAGACTAGATATCGTAATTACTGAAGCCCGATGGCAAAGTATGTTAGACGACATGACCAAGCATTATGGAACTTTTGGTGCTGGTAATGGTGGCCCTAGAGGTGGTGGTTTATTGGATACAGATGAAGATCCCATTTTTGTGCCCGCCGAGGTGTTCTATAAGGGGAAACAGTGGTATCGTGTAGGGGTTCGTTTTAAAGGGAATTCTAGTTTACAATCTAGTTGGAGAAATGGGATATTAAAACTATCGTTTAAGCTTGATTTTGATGAGTTCGAAGATGATTATCCGCAAATTGACAATCAACGTTTCTATGGTTTTAAAAAGTTTAGTCTTAAAAACAACTACGGCGATAAATCGATGCTTCGAGAAAAAGTGGCTGGCGATGTTTTTAGAAATGCTGGCTTGGTAGGATCGCATACTGCCTTTTATACGCTTTATGTAGATCATGGTGACGGTCCCGAATATTTTGGTCTCTACACCTTGGTAGAAGAAGTAGATGGTAGTGTTTTAGATACTCAATTTTCTAGTGATGATGGTAATTTATATAAGCCCGATGGAGATGCCGCCAGTTTTGCTTTAGGCACTTTTAATGAAGCCGAGTACGTAAAGAAAACTAATGAGGAAGAGGCTGATTTTTCTGATGTTAACAGTTTATTAAGCCTTTTACATGACGAATCTAGAATAACAAACCCCGAAATTTGGCGAGCCAATCTTGAAACCGTTTTTGATACCGATGTGTTTTTAAAATATTTGGCAACCAATACCATTATTCAAAACTGGGACACCTATGGTAAGATGACGCACAATTATTATCTATATAATAATCCCGACACGAAAAAATTAACTTGGATTCCATGGGATAATAATGAGGCACTTCAAGAAGGGAAACAAGGAGGAGCTGCGCTTCTAGATTTTTCCAATATATCTACATCACAGTGGCCTTTAATAGGGTATCTATACCAAGATGAGGTTTACAAGGCTAAATACGAGGCTTATCTTGAAGAGGTTATTAACGGGGCGTTTAAAATGAGCGACATTCAAGCTTTATATAATACTTATACAGCGCTTATCGAACCTTATGCAACAACCGAAGTTTCTGGATATACATTCTTAAACTCGAGTGCCGATTTTCAAATATCGGTTAATCAGTTAATAAACCATGTGTCGTCACGAACGTCTGCAGTTAATTTATACCTCAATAAATAAGGGGTCCCTACTGAATCATAAAATAATTAGGTTAAACCGCAAGTTTTTAAAAAAGACCTCATCTAAACATAAAACAAACATACAATACCATGAAAAGCGACATATTAAAAACAGCACTTGCTGCATTTGTATTTATAATAACCATTGATATTTATGCCCAAGGACCTCCAGGGGGTGGCCAAATGGGAACTAGAGGGCCAGGGTCAGGGCAAGGTCAACAACCTAGACCGCGCCCCAACGCATCGCAAATACTAACCATGTTAGATACTAACGATGATGGAAAGATTAGTAAAGAAGAAGCCTCTAAAGCCAAAAAAGGGAAATTATTAGAGGATTTTGATAAGATAGATACCAATGAGGATGGTTTTTTGGGTTTAGAAGAGCTTGAAGCATTTTTTAACCACAAAAAGGTTAAAAAAGTATCACCAGAAAAGCTCATAAAAAAGGCAGATAAGAATGATGATGGGGAGCTAAGCAGGGAAGAGCTAGACACCAAACGGAATGCGCATCTGTTAAAACACTTTAAGGCTATTGATACCGATAAAAATGATATGTTAAGTTTGGAAGAGTTAGAAGCATTCTTTTTGAAGGAGCAGAGTAAAAGGCCTAAAAAAAGACCGCAGTAGCCGCAAGTTTATTTTTTAATTAGCATCAAAAGAGATAAATCAAACCCAATTAAATGAAACTTAGCCAAAGAAAATTCATTATAGGACTGGCTCTAGCCATCCTTACCATATTATTTTTAAACGTCTGCATGATATTTAATTTGTTTTCTGATAGGAATATCCAGATGTCTGGGGCGGAAACTATCATTGCTAAAAAGTAAAAAAACAGCTTATGAAAACGACAAAAAAACTAATAGTATTATTTCTATTGATAGGCTTTATCTTTATTGCCTGTTCTAATGGTGATGATGCCATAAACCTAGAACAAGAGCAGGAGCAGGAGCTGGAGCAGGAAGAAATAGCTACACAAACTTACGATATAACTAATATATTGTCGAAATTTAAAGGCACGGGACTTTCTTATGAAATTGCAGGTAACGTTGTGATTTTTACAACTTCAGATTTGCCAGATCATAAAAGTCCGTATTGGCCGACTAGTAACCCCCTGTACGAGGCTTACAATGGGACCAATTCTAATTTTCGAATAAACCCTAACACTATTAGTGAACAAAATATCGTTTTTACAATACCCTTAAACCCAGCCGAAGCTGTTAACAAAGAAGCAACAGGTTTAGGTCCCATAGGAATTTCAAGAAACGGGGTGGTATTTTTTAATCAGTATGCTGGGCCAGATCAACCATTAACCAATGAGATAGATTCTTTCGATCAATATTTAGGACACCCGCAACGTACGGGGGTTTATCATTACCACATTGAGCCAACTTACCTAACACAACAATTTGGTGAAGATGCTTTTTTAGGATTGTTGTCGGACGGTTTTCCTGTATATGGACCAATGGAAAATGGACAAATTATTACCAATGCCAATCTGGATGATTATCATGGGCATGTATCTGTAACAGCCGATTTTCCTGATGGCATTTATCACTATCATATTACAAGTGAAGACCCTTACTTAAATGGAAACGGCTATTTTGGAACACCAGGAAATATAACACGGTAATATGAGATAAAAACCTAAGATAAGAGCATGATAATTTGATGTCGCATATTGCTTCAGGAGCTCTTTAGAATAAAACTGAATATGACTTACAACACCATTCGGGTTTTGTTAAAATGATTTGAATCCTGCTTTTCCAGCGGATTTAAATCCAGATATTAAACCTTATTATCTGAGGGCTAAAGCTAGATTGACTTTTAAACCTTTCTCAAGGTAGCTAGTCTAAAGATAATTACCAGTCAAAACCTACTATGAAAACTAATTATTACTTTTTTTTACTTATTCTACTTTTGCTTTCGGCTTGCACAAAAACGGAAGCCGATATATTAGAAGAACAAGAAGCGGTTCAAACGGAATTTTCAAACCCTAATATTTTATTAATTATTGCTGATGATATGGGCTTAGATGCAACACCTGGCTATGATATTGGTAATGTTAAGCCTAATATGCCCAATTTGGTATCAATGATGAACAATGGCATTAGGTTTACAAACCTTTGGTCTGCTCCGTTATGTTCACCTACTAGAGCAGGAATGCTTACCGGTAAATACGGATTTAGAACGGGAGTGACGAGTGTTGGAAGAACTTTATCAACTAGCGAAACGTCAATACACAGTTATCTAGATGCTATGAATTCGGGGTACAGTCATGCCGTGATTGGAAAGTGGCATCTTGGAGATCGACAGGATACGCAACATCCTAATATTATTGGGGTTGAGAATTATTCAGGTATGTTGAGTGGTACGGTAAACTCCTATTTTAATTGGGATTTTGTTGAAAATATGCAAAGTACGGTTTCTACAGAATACTCAACAACAAAACTAACAGATTTAGCTATTGATTGGATTGGAGATCAAAGCCAACCCTGGTTTTTATGGCTGGCTTATAATGCCCCACATACACCTTTTCATTTGCCGCCAAATGACTTACATAGTCAAGGGGTATTGCCTTCGGATGAAGCGAGTATAGCAGCAAATCCGCTACCTTATTATTTGGCCATGTTAGAGGCTATGGATTCGGAAATGGGACGCCTTTTTGATGCTTTGCGTCCTGAAGATAAAGATAATACCATTATTATTTTTGTTGGTGATAATGGCACGCCTAATCAGGTAGTACAAACCTACAACAGGCGTCGAGCTAAAAACAGTATTTACCAAGGTGGTATACATGTGCCTATGGTAATTTCGGGTAGTAATGTAACACGTAAAGGTGTTGAGGATAACGCATTGATTGGTACCATTGATTTATTTGCTACCATTGCAGCTTTGGCTGGGGAGGATATAACAAGTATAAATGATAGTAAAAACTTTACTTCTTTATTGAATACTTCTGGCGTTTCGGTTCGTGATTATTTGTATTCTGAGGTTGGAACTTCTACCAGCACATTGGATTATACTTTGAGAGACAGTCAATATAAGTTGATGAAATTTTCTGATGGAAACGAGGCGCTTTATGATTTGATGAACGACCCTATGGAAGAAATTAATTTATTAAACGCTAGTCAATTACCATTGTCTGATGCGGCGAGTGCTGCTAAGTTGGGCTTAGAGGCAGAATATACTAGGATAATTCAGTAATTTTAAAACTCAAATACAATGAAATCTACAAAGCTTAGCATACCTTATATACTGATTATGGCCTTCATGACTTTTGCATGTTCCAGTACGGATGATGCCATGGAAAGCGCTCAAGAAGGACAAGAAAATAATACGGCTTACGATATTTCTGGAATACTTTCAAAGTTTAGTGGTACTGGTGTTTCTTATGCAGTTAATGGAAATACCGTAACCTTTACTACCCAAGATTTGCCAAATCACACAAGCCCTTATTGGCCCACAGACAATCCCTTATACGAAGCATACAATGGTACAAATAGTGATTTCCGAATAAACCCTAATAGAATTGAAACTCAAAATATAGTATTTACAATACCCTTAAACCCTGAAGAGGCATCAAATAAAGAGGTTACGCCAATGGGACCCATTGGTATTTCAAGAAACGGGGTGGTGTTCTTTAATCAATACGCCGCTGGCGGTTCGCCTTTAACGAATGAAATTAATTCTTTCGACCAGTTTTTGGGGCACCCCGCTGGACAAGGGATCTATCATTATCACATAGAACCGGCATTTTTAACACAGCAATTTGGTGAAGATGCTTTTTTAGGATTGTTGTCAGACGGTTTTCCTGTTTATGGACCAATGGAAAATGGACAAATTATTACCAATGCCGATCTGGATGATTATCATGGGCATGTATCTGTAACAGCCGATTTTCCTGATGGCATTTATCACTATCATATTACAAGTGAAGACCCTTATTTAAATGGAAACGGCTATTTTGGAACACCAGGAAATATATCAAGGTAATTGAGCGGTCATATTTTAAATAGTGTTTTAATTATTTTGTTGTTTCTTGGTTGTGATTCAGCTACAAACAATAATACGGTCTATGATTCAAATGAAAACTTGAGATTAGATAATGGTGTTTTGTTATACAAAACGGCTCCCTTTAACGGTGTTTTAATGTCAAACTATAATTCTGGTACTATAAAGTGTAAAGTAGAATATAGGGATGGAAGAAAAGATGGTTCTGAAAATCAGTGGTTTGAGAATGGTAACAAACAGGTAGAGCGTTTTTATGCTAAAGGATTTAAAGTTGGGATACATAGATCATGGTGGGATAATGGTATGATTAAATTTGAGTATCATTTTAATGATAAGGGGCAGTATCATGGAGAAATGAAGGAGTGGTATCAATCAGGACAACTACTTCGGGCGTTTAATTATGTTAACGGAAAAGAAGATGGCTCCCAAAAACTTTGGAAGCCAGATGGAAATATTAAAGCAAATTATCAGGTGGTGAACGGCGAGCGTTTTGGATTAATTGGCCTAAAGAAATGTTACACGGTGACTGTAAATAGTGATGAAGTGAAATAATCAATTTCAGTCGCATAAATATTTGGATTAACATGAGTCTCAGAAGAAAATGTCTAGGTATTTTTATTGCAGTGGTTTTATGCGCATGCAAGGAGGAAAAGCCTGCTCAGGCCGTGGCAAAGTTACCCTATTTTAATACGGCAGAATTTACGCCAGAATGGGACATGCCAAAACATAAAATACCACCGTTTACATTTATTAATCAAAACGGTTTACAAGTAACAAATGAAACATACAAGGGTAAAATTTACATTGCAGATTTCTTTTTTACCAGTTGTCCTGGTATTTGTCCTAAACTCACCAAAAATATGGTCAATATTCAAGAAGCCTATAAAAATGATGATGATATTATGTTATTGTCTCATACGGTGATGCCTTGGCGAGATTCGGTACCCTTGTTAAAAGCTTATGCAAAAAAAAATAAGGTTTTAGATGACAAATGGCATTTAGTGACCGGCGATAAAGATGCTTTGTATAGTATTGCTCGGACAGGTTATTTTGCTGATGAAGATTTTACTAAAACCCAGGATGAAAGCAATTTTATTCATACCGAAAACTTTATTCTTGTAGATAATGAGGGTTATATTAGAGGTGTATACAATGGTACAATAGGATTAGATGTTGAACGCTTAAAAAGACATATAGATATACTGAAAAGGGAATTTTAGTTGGTTTGATTACGTAAAAAAGCTTCATGGAAATCATGAAGCTTTTTACATTTTACGATTGAATTGAAATTAGTTGGTTCTATCCTTTTTTCGTTTTTTAAATTCCTCGAACATTTTCTTTTTAAAATCTTCCTCAGCGATTTTAAGCTTAATGATTTTTTTTGGAGGAAGAATGTCCGAAAGCTTTTTTGCAAAGGCTAACCGTGTAGTATGCATCTTATTTTCTGCCCGATTGTATTCTTCAACTAGTGCACTAGCCTGCTCGTCACTCATAGTTTCAAGGTTATCTCTAATCTCTTTTCTTAAGTCTCTAATGTCATGATGCCGGATACTGCTTATTTTTTCTTCATAATCATTATAAACAGGCCAAAAATCTTGAGACTCTTTTTCAGACAAGTTTAATTGCTCTGTTATAAAGGCCACTTTCAAAGCTTTAATACGCTCTCTATGTCCTTTTTTTTGCGCATTAACCGAGAATGAAAATAATAAAAGGACAATAATTATTAATTGTTTCATAATTCTATATGTTTTATTCTGTCATCAGTAGTTCTAAGTCGGCATTATCCAATAAATAAGCTTCTAGATTGTTTTCGTCCAAATCGTGTTCAATGATATCTTCACTCAATTGTTCATCGGTAAGCAAAGAAGCGATCTCATAGGAGTTAAAATGGTCATCCAACACATAACTCTCAACAGTTGCTGTTTCTAAATTATCAAAAGTAGGAGCTTCTTCAAAAATAGAAAGATTTAGTAAAATAAGTATAGCGGCAGCGACACCACTTACATAAATAATGGTTTTTTGAGAAAACCAGATGACCTTACCTTGGGGTTTCTTAGAAACTTGGGTTAAGATAGTATTATCTATATTTTCAAAATAAGTTTTAGGAACTTTAAAACCAGAGGTTTTCTTTTCTAACAGTTGTTTTTCTTTTGAAAGATTTAATATATCCATATCAAAAGTATCGAAATACCCTTTTGGGGTTTCAAAACCACTGGATTTTATGTTATCTAAATTAATCTTTTTCATTCTATCTATACTTAAATCTTTGACTAAAAAATTATTTAAAGGTTTAATTATTAATTAGATACGACTCTATTTTTTTTACAGCTATATGATAAGATGCTTTTAGGGCACCTTCACTTGTGTCAAGTATTTCAGACATGTCTTTGTATTTAATATCTTCAAAATATTTCATGTTAAATACTAATTGTTGCTTTTCTGGTAGTGTTGCTATGGCACGTTGCAATTTAAGTTGTATGTCATCACCTTCAAAATAAACATCAGATTCCAAGTTTCTTATGGCATGACTTTGAATTTCTTCGTTGCTTACATTAAGCCGCCTTGCTTTTTTGTTGATAAAGGTAATGGCTTCATTTGTAGCAATTCTATACATCCAGGAAAACAATTTACTCTCTCCCTTAAAGTTATCAATACCTTTGTACACTTTAATAAAGGTGTTTTGAAGCACATCGTCGGCATCGGCATGTGTTTTAACAATATGTCTAATATGCCAATACAGACGCTCTTTATAAAGCTTTAATAACGTTTTAAAAGCCTGCTCTTTATAAACCTCGGATTTTAGGTGTTCTAATAGTTTGTCTTCTTCGGTCACCAACAATTATTTATGCTTTAGACTAATAAATATACTAAAAGTTTAATAAGAGCCTTATAAATTATAGTATTTGGGGGTTGGCAGCGAAACTAAAGTATATTGCATAAAAAATCGATGAAATGCAGTTAAATAACGATTAAGTGCAATTTTTCTTGTAGGATATGTATTTATGAATTATGTTTGTAACAGAAACCTACTTATGATGTTAGGCGTCCCCAAGTCTAACATGAACAAAAAAAAGGATAGAAGCCCAAATCTCTATCCTTTTTTATTTAGTTCTATTTTTTTTGGCAATATTTTAGTCAAAGCTTTGCATTTCAACTAACTTTTGGTAGACCCCTTTTTTAGCAATAAGTTCGTTGTGCTTTCCTTTTTCAACAATTTCCCCTTTACTTAAAACAATAATCTCGTCGGCATTTTGTATGGTTGAAAGACGGTGAGCAATAACAATAGAGGTTCTATTTCGCATCATATTTTCTAGTGCTACCTGGACCAGACGCTCACTTTCTGTATCAAGAGCAGAGGTTGCTTCATCTAAAACCATAATAGGTGGGCTTTTTAAAACGGCTCTGGCAATACTTAAACGTTGCTTTTGTCCGCCCGAGAGCTTGTTGCCCGCATCGCCAATATTGGTTTCAATACCCTCTGGCAGTTTGCTAACAAATTCCCAAGCATTTGCCACTTTTAACGCTTCGATGACCTCGTTGTTAGTAGCATTATCTTTGCCTAACTTTAAGTTGTTTTTGATGCTGTCATTAAAAAGGATGGCATCTTGAGTTACAATACCCATTTGATTGCGTAAAGAATCGGTGGTTAAATCCTTAATGTTTATGCCATCAATTGTAATAGCGCCCTTAGTAACATCATAGAATCTTGTAATAAGATTGGCAAGGGTAGATTTGCCGCTTCCAGATTGGCCAACTAACGCTACAGTTTTACCTTTTGGTATGGTCAGGTTAAAATCTTTTAGAACAAAATCATCTTCATATTTAAACCAAACATTTTCGAACGTTACGTTTTGGTTAAAACTTGTTTTTACAACGGCATCCTCTTTATCTTTCAAAGGGTTTTCAGCGTCAATAATTTCTTGAATACGTTCTGCTGCCGCATTACCTTGTTTAACGTTATAAATACCTCTAGAAATGGCTTTGGCAGGAACCATAATATTATAAGCTAAACCCATGTATGCAATAAAGGAACTGCCATCTAAAGACTTATCTACTAAAACCAACTGTCCGCCATACCAAAGTAAAATAGAAATAACTACAATGCCTAAGAACTCACTTGTTGGTGATGCTAAATTTTGTCGGTTTAATAGTTTATTTGAAAAATGATAAAAGCGCTCGCTAGAGTCTTGAAATCGTTTGTTGAATTTATTTTGCGCGTTAAACCCTTTTATAATGCGTAAACCTGTTAAGGTCTCCTCAAGGGTCGATAAAATAACACCTTGTTCGGTTTGCACACGATCCGATTTGCGCTTTAAGCTCTTTCCAACTATTGAAATAACCCATCCAGACAACGGAATAAAAATAAAAACAAACAACGTAAGTTTAACACTTATTAATAGCATCATGATAATCGTAAAGATAATTGCTAAAGGTTCTCTAGCAATTAACTCCAGCACTGGTAGCATAGAGTATTGTAGAGTCGCAACATCTGTAGTAACCCTTGCCATGATATCACCTTTTCGTTGTTCAGAAAAATACGATAATGGGAGTTCTACTGTTTTTTTATAAACCGCATTTCTAATATCTCTTACCACACCATTTCTTAAAAAAACCATGAAATAATATGCGAGGTAACTAAAAATGTTTTTTAATAGGAATAAAACAATTATTAACCCTACTACCAGCAATAGGGCCTTTTGTGGGTCATCTTGGGCGTAAGTATTTACATGGTACGCCAGATAGTCTTTATAAAAGTCTTTAAGGTTTCCAATACCCTGATAAACGGGTTCTTTGGTGGGCGCTGGAAAATCAGTCTTGAACAAGATATCTAGCATTGGAATAAGCGCTATAAAGGATAGCGCTCCAAAAAAGGCATAAAAAATATTTGATATAACATGCCCTACAGCATAGGCCTTGTAGGGCTTTGCATATTTAAGAATATTTGTTAAGTGACTCATTAAATAAGATTCATATCTTTTAAGATATTGTCAGCTTTAGTATCTAGACTGGATTCAATAGCATTAAATTCCTCTGTAGAATTTAAAACGTCATTGACACTCACATAAAACTTAATCTTTGGCTCGGTACCACTTGGACGTAACGCTATTTGGCTGCCATCTTCGGTACGATAGATGATAACATTAGATTTTGGAATGTCTAGAGTAGCTATCTCTCCAGTAATCATATTCTTCGAAGTAGAAGATTCGTAATCGTCAATTTTAGTTACTTTCGATCCATTGACTATGCTTAAAGGGTTTTCTCTGGCATCGGTCATCATTTGTTTAATTTCCTGAGCACCTTCAATACCTTTTTTAGTTAAGGATACTAGCTTTTCTTTAAAACAACCATGTTCAACATAAAGCTTTACAAGCTCATCGTAAAAAGAGCTACCGTTTGCTTTGGTTATAGCAGCAATTTCGCAAGCTAGAAGTGTCGATGTAACAGCATCTTTATCTCGAACAAAATCTCCAACCATAAATCCAAAACTTTCTTCACCGCCACCAATAAAGCTTAGCTCTGGAAAGTCTTTAATAAGTTTAGCTATCCATTTAAAGCCAGTAAGCACAATTTTATTTTCTACACCATATGCATCTCCCAATTTATTAAGCATTGGAGTAGATACAATAGTTGTTGCTATAAACTCTCTACCTGTTATTTTTCCATCTTTTTTCCACTGTTTTAATAGGAAGTCAACCATCATAAGCATGGTTTGATTACCATTTAATAACTGCAGGTGTCCATCAGCATTACGTACGGCTACACCAAGTCTATCACAATCAGGATCGGTACCAATTACGATATCTGCTCCTTCTTTTTCGGCTAATTCTAATGCCATTTTTAAAGCAGCTGGTTCTTCGGGGTTAGGCGAAGCAACTGTAGGGAATCCCCCATCAGGGACCTCTTGTTCTTTAACAATAGAAACGTTTTTATAGCCAGCTCGTTTTAGTGTTTCGGGAACAGCCGTTATCGATGTTCCATGCAGAGAAGTAAATACAATTTTTAAATTATCCTTTGCTTCTTGAGAGGCTCCAACGCATCCATTCGCTACAGAGGCATCAACAAATTTATCATCAACCTCCATACCAATAAAATGAATCAGGCTATCATTGGGCTCAAATTTAATATCGGCGTAATTAACCTGACCAATAATATCGATAAGCGCATTGTCATGTGGCGGTACTAATTGACCACCGTCTTGCCAATATACTTTATAGCCATTATACTCAGGAGGGTTATGAGATGCCGTTAGCACAATCCCGCAATGACAGTTTAGATGTTTTACTGCAAAAGACAACTCGGGAGTAGGTCTTAAATCTTCAAATAAATAGACCTCAATACCATTTGCAGAAAATACATTGGCTACAACCTTGGCTAAAGTTTTACTGTTATGTCTACAATCATAGGCTATAACAGCCCTTGGTGTTTCGTTAGAAAACTGTTTATGTAAATAGTCACTTAAACCCTGGGTGCTCTTTCCAAGCGTATATTTGTTAATACGGTTGGTGCCAACCCCCATAACGCCTCGCATACCTCCAGTACCAAATTCTAAATCTTTGTAAAAGCTCTCCTGAATGCCTTTTGGATCATTAGCTATGCTATCTTTGATTAATTCTTGCGTTTTTTCATCAAATTCTGGACTTAGCCAGCTATTTATTCTTTCTAAGATTTTTGGTTCAATGTGTATCATAATTAAGTTGTTGTCTGTTAAGCAAAAGTAAACATTTCGTTCTTTTTTTAGGGTTTTAAATTATGAAAACCTCCGTAAAAGTTGTGGTTAACTAAAAAAGTAGATTTAGGTATTTACGCTAAATTCAATTTTTCTTGAATTAAATACCGCTTTTTGTCTTGTCTGTTTCTTAGAATTATTTCTCCCAAGAAGCCCGCTACAAAAAATTGTGTTCCTATAATCATAGTAACCAGGGCAATAAAAAATTGAGGACGCTGCGTAATAAGCCTGCCAGCTGGGTTTAAAAACAACTTATCAATGCCTAGGTATGCAGCAAAAGCAAATCCAATAGCAAACATAATAAATCCTAGGGCACCAAATAGATGCATTGGGCGTCTGCCAAAGCGAGATAAGAACCATATGGTAATTAGGTCGAGAAAACCATGAATAAACCTATCCATGCCGAATTTGGTTTGGCCGTATTTTCTGGCTTGATGCTGCACTACCTTTTCTCCAATATTTGAAAAACCAGCATTCTTTGAAAGAACAGGGATGTATCGGTGCATTTCTCCATTAACATCAATATGTTTAACAACGTTTATGTTGTAAGCTTTTAATCCGCAGTTAAAATCGTTAAGATTTACACCCGAAGTTTTTCTGGCAGCCCAATTAAATAATTTAGATGGTAAGTTTTTGGTAAGCACAGCATCATAGCGTTTCTTTTTCCATCCCGAAACCAAGTCAAAACCGTCTTGCGTAATCATATTATATAGCTCGGGGATCTCGTCTGGATTATCTTGCAAATCGGCATCCATAGTTATCACAACTTGCCCTTTTGCCGTTTTAAATCCGGCATGAAGCGCTTGCGATTTCCCGAAATTTTTTAAAAACCGAATACCCTTAACTTGAGGGTTTTTTGCCGAGAGTTTGGTAATGATGTTCCATGATCCGTCGGTACTGCCATCATCGATGAAAATAATTTCATATGAAAAACGATTAGACTGCATAATCTTTGCAATCCAATCATGTAATTCTGTTAAGGATTCTTGTTCATTAAGTAGTGGTATAACTACAGATATATCCATAAAGAGAAATTTCGGTAATAAAATTCAAAAATACAGAATTTATGCTTCCTCTGGATTACTTTTTTTCATGGCAGCGGCAACAATTAGGCCGATAATACTAAATACAACTAAGTACCCAGCTAATCCTTTAGCTACATTGGCTAGGGAATATTGATTTTGCGATTCTATTTGTGTTACCGCTTTATCTATAGCTTCTGAGGGAGAATTAAAGCCTTCTAGCATCTCAACGGTCTTTTCAATAGTTGCTTGCTTCAAGGTTTCAGCGGCTTCAGTATCAATTACATTGAATAACAAATAGGATACCAATGTACTAATTAGCAAACCAATGAGTACGGTTATAAAATAGGCCGTAAAGGCCTGTTTAAAAGAAGCAAACCCATGCTGAGCTTGTTTAACCTTGGCAACAGCAATGATGCCTAGTACAATTATAGCCACCATAATAAAAATACCTAGCCACATATTAGTCAGTAATTCTATATTTATGGCATAACTTAGTACCGTAATTAATGCTAACAAGACTCCTAAATAGAGACCGTAATTTGTAGCGATGGACTTCAATGATCTTTCCATAATATTTTAAATATTGTTTTGTTGATTTGTTAGTAATCAAAGGTAGGGAAATGTTACATTTAAGAAGAAAATAAAAAAATATAAAAAGTATTGTTCATTTGTAAAAAATACTTAAATTTGCACTTCCAAAATTGAAAAGAATAAAAAGCATTTAGCGATGAGAAAAGGTATACATCCAGAAAATTATAGAATAGTAGCATTTAAAGATATGTCTAATGATGATGTGTTTTTAACAAAATCTACTGCAGACACTAATGAAACGATTGAGGTTGATGGTGTTGAATACCCATTAATAAAGATGGAAATTTCTAGAACATCGCATCCATATTACACTGGTAAATCTAAATTAGTAGATACGGCTGGTCGTATTGATAAATTCAAAACTAAATACGCTAAGTTTAAAAAATAATTTTAGCGCTAAATATATTTTTAAAAAGCCTTTCTACTGTTGAGAGGCTTTTTTATTTTTACCATCGTGCTATTAACTTCAATCTAAATTTCTACTCCGTATGAATTATATTCTTTTTGATGGACCTTCAAGGAATAGTTTATTGCCATTTACATATACAAGGCCTGTTGCAGATATTCGTGTTGGTATTTTAACCATAAGAGAAAAATGGGAAGCGTATCTGCAGTTTACCACAACAACGGTAACAGAAGCGTATTTGTCTGATAAATACCCGATGGTTGAAATGGACGAGAATATTATGATTAATGCATCCTTTCTTCCAAATTTGGAATTGGTTGAAATGGTTAAAAACCTTAAAGAAAATCAAGCCATTTTTAAAGAAGAAAATGTAATCGCTTTTTTTACAAAAGAAGCACAAGATGACATTAATTTTGAAGACTATGAAGCCATTGAGTTTCATGACGATGTTATAGAAATAAATAATACTTGGGGTATTTTTTCAAAGAATGGATTGGCTATTCAAGAGGATTTTTCGCTTTTAACTAAAGGAAGAAGGTCTCAGTCAATTCCAGCTAGTAATAACATTATTGCTGCTGAAAATATTTTTATAGAAGAAGGTGCCAAGTTAGAGTTTGCAACACTAAATGCCTCTAAGGGTCCCATCTACATTGGTAAAAACGCCGAGATTATGGAGGGCTCCGTAATTAGAGGGCCTTTTGCGTTGTGTGAATCTGCCACGGTCAACCTAAGTGCAAAAATTTATGGACCCACTACAATTGGGCCTCATAGTAAGGTTGGAGGAGAGGTGAATAACTCGGTGCTTTTTGGTTATTCCAATAAGGGGCATGACGGTTTTTTGGGAAATTCTGTGCTTGGCGAGTGGTGTAATTTGGGAGCAGATACGAACACTTCTAATTTGAAAAATAATTACGCCGAAGTAAGGTTATGGGATTACCAAACTGAAGGTTTTGCGAAAACGGGGTTGCAATTTTGTGGATTAATGATGGGGGATCACTCTAAATCGGGTATAAATGCAATGTTTAATACAGGCACTGTGGTTGGGGTGAGTGCTAACATTTTTGGGAGTGGTTTTCCAAGAAATTTTGTTCCTAGTTTTAGCTGGGGAGGGAGTGCAGGGTTTACTCCTTATCTTACAAAAAAGGCTTTTGAAGTCGCTAAAGTGGTTATGCTAAGAAGACGTGTTGAGTTTTCAGAGCAAGACAAAGCCATACTTGAACACGTTTTTGAAGAAACAAAAAAGTACAGACGCGTTTAACCTTGATTATGTCAACTTGGGGCTATTTTAGAGCTGGATAATTTGCCTGATTATTTTTCGTATTTTCGTGAGCATGATCATATTGAACGTTTGATTTGCCATGAATATGCCTGGATTTTTTAAAGATAAATACAAATTCACAATTTTATATTTTTGTGTTTTGGGTTTCGATGTTTTAGTTAAACTCTGTTGTCCTGCATTTCCATACCGCTATATTTCTAAGCCGCCTATTTTAATCATCCTGTCACTATTTTACTTTTTTAATCATTCTGAAATAAAAAGAAGTAGGTTTAGGTGGGTATCTCTTGGTCTATTTTGTTTTTTATTGGCCGATATTGTTCTTATCGATGTTGAAAATACAATTTCTTTAGGCGTGGCATTGGCTCTTGTGTCGTTAGGAAAATTACTTTTTTGCTTCAGGTTTTCGCATAAGTTTGATTTTCAAGTTAGGCGTTTACTTCCTTTTTCTATTATCATGTTTAGTTACACTTTTGGATTAGTGAGTTTGGTTTACGATGGATTAAAAGGGTTTTTTATTCCAGCGCTATTTAGCTTTTTCATTTCCTTGTTATTATTTCAATTTGCTTATTTAAGAAAAGGTGTGGTGAATAATAGGAGTTATTGGCTAGTGTTTTATGGCGTGCTTCTTTTTATGATATCGGAAGGGTTAATGGCTATTAAAACGTTTAGAACCGATTTGCCATTTCAAGATGGCGTTATCATGTTTACCTATGGGAGTGCTATGTATTTATTGGTTATGGGAATGGTAACAGAACGTGTTATTAGAAAAGTTAATCTTTTCTAATGGTTTTCAAATCCAATAAATTAATTGGGTTTACCCCTAAACCGGTCACATTTTTTCTGGTAAATCTAATCACTTCGTCATAATACAATGGCACCATTAGGGCCTTGTCCATGGCTAAAGAGTCCATGGTGGTATAAAGTGTTTTTCGCTCATTAATATTAGCTATAGTAAACGATTTATTGTAAAGGCTATCAAATAGCTTGCTCTTGTAGTGAAAATAATTAGATCCACCAGGCGCAAAATTTTTGCTATAAAAAATAGATAGATAGTTTTCGGCATCTAAATAGTCCGCGACCCAAGAGCTTCTAAACATATCCACTTTTCCGTTGGATCTTGCCGATCGTAACGAAGCTTCAGGCATAACATCGACATGTATTAACAATCCAGCCTTTTCTAGTTCGCGTTGTATAAATTCGCAAAAACTAAGATAGTTACTGGTAGTTACCAAAGTAATTTCTGGATTTTCAATACCACTTTCTTTTTTAAATTGATTAATCAAAGCTTTCGCTTTTTTGGGTTGATAGCTAAAACCAATGGATTTGCTATGCCCTTTTAATCCAATAGGAATAAACCCACCAGTTGCTGGAATACCTATGCCATTTCTTAAATAAGTCATCATTTTGGCCCTGTCGAACCCTATGTTTATGGCTTTCCTTACCAATTCAGATTGTATTTCTGGAGTCTTGGAATCGAGGTAAAAACCAAGGTATTCTGTATTAAGAAATGGGCCTCTTATTAAGTTAATGCTTTTTTTGTATTTCTCTCTAAGTCTACCATCAGCAGTAAGTAGCTCATCTTTATACGAAGCGTCCAGACTGTTAAGAAAATCAATATTGCCTTGAGCGAACTGCAAAAATTCACTTTGCTTATCTGGTAAAAAGGTAATAGCTACGGCTTCTAAATACGGAAGCGGATAGCCATTTTTGTCTTTTTCAAAATAGATATGATTCTTTCTTAGAACTAGCTTGGTGTTTTCTTCCCAGCGTTTAAACTTAAAGGGGCCTGTTCCAATAGGGTGCGATCTAAACTCTGACCCATAAATTTCGGCAATTTCATGCGGTATCACCGAGCAATATTTCATGGTGAGTAAACCAATAAAAGCAGGAAAAGGTTGTTTTAGTTTAATCTCAAATATTGTATCGTTAATAGCTTTAAAATCATCAACTTTATTTAGAACCCAGCTGCCAGGAGCAGCAATTGTTTCATCCCTTAACCTATTAAGACTATATTCAAAATCTGAGGCTACTACGGTTCTTGTTGAATCTTTTCCAAATAGAGCATGTTTATGAAAATATACGTCACGCCTTAAATAAAACCGATAGATCGTACCGCTGTCAGAGATTTTCCAGTTTTTAGCAATACAAGGCAATATATTTAGCTGGTCGTCCAATTGTACCAGCCCATTAAATAATTGGTTGCAAACGTTATTATCTTGAAGTGTTCTAGAGAAAGCAGGATCTAATGTGTTAATATTTGCATATTCGTTATACCTAAAAACTAAGTGATCTTTGTTGCTATTTGGAGGCGCCCCACAGTTAAAAAACAAAAGAAGTATACAACCAATTGATAAATAGGATGTTATTTGCAATAATACGGGTTTTAACATATAATTTATTAGTTGTAAATTTGCAGACTTTAAAGCCAGGACAGGTAAATATAATGAGATTTCCATGGTCATGGAAATATATTTAAAAATGAATAAAAAAGTTGCTTTTTATACACTTGGATGTAAATTAAATTTTTCTGAAACATCTACTATTGCAAGGTCTTTTAATCATGAAGGTTTTGATAGGGTTGACTTTTCAGAAAGCGCAGATATTTATGTTATAAATACCTGTTCGGTAACAGAAAATGCCGATAAACGTTTTAAAACCATAGTAAAACAAGCTCAAAAAGCAAACCCCGATGCATTTATTGCTGCTGTTGGGTGTTATGCGCAATTGAAACCTCAAGAATTGGCCGATGTTAATGGGGTCGATTTGGTGCTTGGCGCAACAGAAAAGTTTAAGATTACAGATTACTTGAATGACCTATCAAAAAATGATTTTGGTGAAGTACATTCTTGTGAAATTGAAGACGCCGATTTTTATGTGGGCTCCTATTCTATAGGCGATAGAACGCGGGCTTTTTTAAAGGTGCAAGATGGTTGCGATTATAAATGTACGTACTGCACTATTCCTTTAGCACGTGGAATTTCTAGAAGTGATACCATGGATAATGTTTTAAGAAATGCACGCGAAATTTCAAAACAAAACATTAAGGAAATCGTTTTAACGGGCGTTAATATTGGTGATTATGGAAAAGGGGAGTTTGGAAACAAAAAGCATGAACATACGTTTTTAGACCTTGTGAGTGAACTAGATCAAGTTAAGGGTATTGAACGCTTGCGCATTTCGTCTATAGAGCCTAACCTTCTAAAAAATGAAACCATAGAATTAGTTTCAAAGTCTCGAGCCTTTGTGCCACATTTTCATATACCCTTGCAGTCAGGTAGTAATACTATTCTAAAAAAAATGAAACGACGTTACATGAAAGAACTTTATGTAGATCGTGTTTCCAAAATAAAAGAAGTTATGCCTCATGCTTGTATTGGGGTAGATGTCATTGTAGGGTTTCCAGGAGAAACAGAGACATGTTTCTTAGAAACTTATAATTTCTTAAATGAGTTAGATATTTCCTATTTGCATGTTTTCACCTATTCAGAACGGGATAATACAGAAGCGGCTCAAATGGATGGGGTGATTCCTTATAATGTTAGAAGTAAGCGCAGTAAAATGCTAAGAGGGCTATCTGTAAAAAAGCGGAGAGCGTTTTATGAGACTCAAATAGGGGAAACACGAACGGTTCTTTTTGAAAGCGAAAATAAAGAGGGGTATATTCATGGGTTTACCGAAAATTATGTTAAAGTAAAAACGCCATGGAACCCAGAATTGGTAAATACACTTCATAAAGGTGTTTTAACTCATATTGATCAAGACGGTATCGTTCGATTTGATTTTGCAACGGTATTCTCAAGTTAGAGTTGTTAAAAAAAACGCAAAAAAAAAGCTGAAACCAGAAGGTTTCAGCTTTTTTTTTTATTTATCACATGTTAGATTCTCACCCCTACAGGCAGCATACGTTTGTATTTTCTATTGCTTCTAACAAACTTTGCTATTTCTGGGCTAGTAGGAACCACGCTTAGATTGCGTTCTCCAATTTCTTCAAAAACCATAGATAAAAATTCTTTTTTAAAACCTTCATCATTTACGTTTTCCGGAATAATTAATTTGGTTAAAAAAATCTTTCTTTCTTGTAGTGAATATTCAATTTTTGCCAATTGATCATCTACTTTAATTTCGTATTGACGTAAAAAATCATTGTCAACTAGTTCTGCTGCTTCAACCATATGCTCTTGTTTTATTTCTTAGGAATACAAAATAGTGAGGACTATTTCTCTAACTTTGTGCAAAAGTACGAAAAAAAAATGTTACTGTAAAGTAAAACAAAGTATAATGCCTTATGGATCAGGATATAATACATGTTTATTTGATGCCCGGAATGGCTGCAAGTTCAAAAATTTTTGAGTACATCGAGCTACCAAGCGATAGGTTTAAAATTCATTATTTAGAATGGATTATGCCCAAACATAAAGAGCCTTTACGCGATTATGCTTCCAGAATGACTAAGTATATAAAGCACGATCATGTTGTTTTATTGGGGGTCTCTTTTGGTGGTGTTTTGGTGCAGGAAATAGCTAAGATTATTTCTGTTAGAAAACTTATAATTGTATCCAGTGTGAAATCTATGTTTGAGCTGCCCAAAAAAATGCTCTTAGTTAAATCTACGGGGGCTTATAAAATAGTGCCAACGCATTTAGCAAGTAACATCGAGATTTTTGAAAAGTATGCATTCGGGAAACAGATGGCAAAGCGGCTTGAATTATATAAAAAATATTTATCGGTAAATGATAGTGACTATTTAAGCTGGGCTATAAAAGAGATGGTTTGCTGGGAACAGAAGAAATACGATTCTGCTGTGATTCATATTCACGGCGATCAAGATGCGGTTTTTCCAATTAAAAATATCTCCAACTGTATAAGGATTCCGAATGGGTCACACATTATGATTATTAATAAATATAAGTGGTTTAATGAAAATTTACCCAGAATAATCTTAGATTCGTAGCGTTATTTTTTTAATTTTAAAGAAAACTTAATTTAGTCATGAAAATTATAGAAAGAGGTCTGGCTTTGGTGGGATTATTAAGTTTATGTATGTTGTTTATTTATGCCCTCCAAGATGCGCCTACAGATGAGAATTTTGAAAAAAAGTTAATTAACGATTATAACGTTTATGCGCTTCAAGTGCCTAGTGATTTGAGTTTCGCAGGGGAGCCGCTACCTTTGCAAAATCCAGATATTTATGAGCGTATGGATCGGGAATTGCTAGTAAACACGTATTGGCAGTCAAATGGATTGCTAATGTTTAAGCGTGCCAAGAAGTATTTTCCGATTATTGAGCCGATTCTAAAAGAACATGGTGTGCCAGATGATTTTAAATATTTAGCAGTTATTGAAAGCGGTCTTACCAACGCCGTGTCTCCTGCCGGAGCGAGAGGGGTGTGGCAAATTATGCCCACCACAGGAAGAGAAAATGGATTGGAGGTAAATAAAAATGTGGACGAACGCTATAATTTGGAAAAAGCTACCGAGGTAGCTTGTAAATATCTAATTGGTGCCAAGGAGAAATTAGGGTCTTGGACCTTAGCAGCCGCTTCTTATAATGCGGGTAGAGCTGGGATTTCTAGACGTTTAAAAGAGCAAGGAGTTTCAACTTATTACGATTTACTCTTGGGAGAGGAAACGGGTAGATACCTATTTAGAATTGTGGCTCTAAAAGAAATCTTATCCAATCCATCTAAATACGGGTTTAATTTTAGAGACAAGGATTTGTACACCAATGTACCTACCTTTCAAGTGGAGGTAGATACGGCAGTTCATGACTTTTCTAAATTTGCCGAAAAGTTTGGGATAAACTATAAGATACTCAAAATACATAATCCATGGTTAAGAGAGCCGCATTTAAATAATAAATCTAGAAAGCAATACCTTATTGAAATTCCAAAAGAAGGGCATTACGATGTAACTAGATAAGGCTTACAATAGGCTAAAAAAAAAGGTTAGAGCTTTTGGCTCTAACCTTTTTTTGACTTGACAAGTATATCTTTTATCCTCTACGCTTTTGTGCTCTTAAAGATCCACCAGCCCCATAGTGTTGGTTAGGACCAGCCGATCGCTTCATGTTTTGTTTCATCATTTTAATTTGATCGGTCAGTATGCCTTGCTTGTCTAATTTAGTGGCTTCAGTGAGTAATTTTTGAGCCTCTTGCTTTCTGCGTTTAGAAAACGCAATCCCCGCTAAATTTAGTTTGGCCATAGCTAAATCATGATCCATAGATAAGCCAAGACTTATGGCTTTTTTGAAAAATTTCTCGGCTTCGTTCATATTGCTCTGAGAAACCATGATGCCGTGTAAATAGTTGTAGTACCCCTGTTGTTTTTTTACAAGTGCAGCTTCTGGATTTTTAATTTTATCCAACCACTTTTTAGCACCATCAAAATCTTGTTTTCTCAACTTTAAAAACGCAAGGAGTATGAATTCATTTTTAAAGTATAAGAAAACAAATACAGAAGCTAGTAATATTAAGGCAATGCCATTTCCTATATTACCTTCTGTAAATTGATAAACCGCGTAAGCTAAGATGCCGACGGCAATAATTAATTTTATGACTTTATTGAACATAGTTTTTATTTTAGGAATCATTATTATCTGCAAATACCATCCTGTCTGGCCGTATTTACAAATTTGTGACTGCAAAGAAACTAAATTTTTGTGAAAACCCATGTAATGGTTTTTAACAAAAGTGGCTCTTATCCTAAATAAATAAAGGGACTTAATAAGTTTTTGATAGATGAAAAAAATATTTTAAATATTTTACAAAAATGATTTGCAAAGTTGTAAAGGCTTCGTATATTTGCCCTCGGTTTTTAGGAAACCTCTATTTAAAATTACATTTCAGATTTAAAGATATAAGACAATGAGTAAAAGAACATTTCAGCCTTCTAAAAGAAAGAGAAGAAACAAACATGGTTTCAGAGAAAGAATGGCTTCTGCTAATGGTAGAAAGGTATTAGCTCGTAGAAGAGCCAAAGGAAGAAAAAAATTGTCTGTATCATCTGAAACTAGACATAAAAAATAATGATTAACAATTGTTGATAATATAAAGGTGTTACTTAAGTGTAGCGCCTTTTTTTATATCTCCTGATTGCTATTTTTGTAAAAAATTAAAAGACAACATATTATATCCAGTAAAATGCCGAAAAATCCAAAACTTAAATCGATACTAATTATTGGCTCAGGACCTATAGTAATAGGTCAAGCATGTGAGTTTGATTATTCAGGTTCGCAGTCTTTAAGGTCGCTTAGAGAAGATGGAATTGAAACTATTTTGATCAATTCTAATCCTGCAACAATCATGACCGACCCTTCTATGGCCGATCATGTTTACCTATTGCCTTTAAATACAAAGTCGATTATTAAAATTTTAAAAGAACATCCTCAAATTGACGCAGTACTGCCCACTATGGGCGGGCAAACAGCATTAAATTTATGTATTGAGGCTGATGAAAAAGGAATCTGGGAAGATTTTGGAGTAGAATTAATAGGTGTTGATATTAATGCCATTAATATTACCGAAGATAGGGAACAGTTTAGAGAGTTAATGGGGAGAATAGGTGTAGATATGGCACCTCAAGCCACAGCAACGTCTTTCTTAAAAGGAAAAGAAATTGCTCAAGAATTTGGTTTTCCTTTATGTATACGTTCGTCATTTACCTTAGGTGGTGCTGGAGCTGCTATTGTATATGAAGAAGAAGATTTTGATAAATTATTGCGTCGTGGTTTAGAGATTTCTCCGATCCATGAAGTAATGATTGATAAAGCCATGATGGGGTGGAAGGAGTACGAGTTGGAGTTACTGCGTGACAAAAATGATAATGTAGTAATTATTTGTTCTATAGAGAACATGGACCCTATGGGAATTCACACAGGTGACTCTATTACCGTGGCACCGGCCATGACATTAAGCGATACCACGTATCAGAAAATGCGCGATATGGCTATTAAAATGATGCGTAGTATTGGCGATTTTGAAGGTGGTTGTAACGTGCAATTCGCAGTAAGTCCAGATGAAATAGAAGATATTATAGCCATTGAAATTAACCCTCGTGTATCGCGTTCTTCAGCATTGGCAAGTAAAGCCACTGGATATCCTATTGCGAAAATAGCTACCAAATTGGCTATTGGTTATACTTTAGATGAGCTTGATAATCAGATTACTAAATCTACTTCGGCGTTATTCGAACCTACGCTTGATTACGTGATTGTAAAAATACCGCGTTGGAACTTTGATAAGTTTGAGGGTTCTGATCGTACCCTTGGTTTACAAATGAAAGCTGTAGGTGAGGTAATGGGAATTGGGCGTTCTTTCCAAGAAGCACTGCATAAGGCAACACAGTCATTAGAGATTAAAAGAAACGGCTTAGGTGCCGATGGTAAAGGTTATAACGATTACAATCAAATTATTGAGAAATTAACACATGCCAGTTGGGATCGAGTTTTTGTGATTTATGATGCCATTGCCATGGGGATTCCTTTAAGCCAGATTTACGATATCACAAAAATAGATATGTGGTATTTAAAGCAGTACGAGGAATTGTTCCAGTTAGAAAAAGAAATTTCAACCTACACTATTGATACCTTAGAGCGAGATTTATTATTAGAAGCGAAGCAAAAAGGTTATGGTGATCGCCAGATTGCTCATATGCTCGGATGTTTAGAGAGCCAGGTGTATAACAAACGTGAAGAGTTTAATATTCAACGTGTATTTAAGTTAGTGGATACTTGTGCCGCTGAGTTTACCGCTAAAACACCATATTACTATTCTACTTTTGAGAATGTCGTGGAAACAGCTTCGGGAGAAACCTATACGCATAATGAAAGTGTGGTTACAGACAAGAAGAAGATTGTAGTTTTAGGTTCTGGACCAAATAGAATTGGTCAGGGTATTGAGTTCGATTATTGTTGTGTTCATGGAGTTTTAGCAGCTGCAGAATGTGGTTATGAAACCATTATGATTAACTGTAATCCAGAAACCGTTTCAACTGATTTTGATACCGCTGATAAACTGTATTTTGAGCCTGTGTTCTGGGAGCATATATACGATATTATCCGTCATGAAAAACCAGAAGGCGTTATTGTGCAACTTGGTGGGCAAACCGCTCTTAAGTTAGCGGAGAAATTAACCAAATACGGAATAAAGATTATAGGAACTAGTTTTGAATCGCTTGATTTAGCTGAAGATAGAGGTAGTTTTTCAAAATTATTAAAGGAAAATAATATTCCGTATCCAGAATTTGGAGTTGCTGAAAATGCCGATGAAGCTTTAGCGCTTGCAGATCAATTAGATTTCCCAATTCTTGTAAGACCTTCCTATGTATTAGGTGGACAAGGCATGAAAATTGTAATCAATAAGGAAGAATTAGTTGAGCATGTTGTTGATTTGCTTAGGAAAATACCTAACAATAAGCTGTTATTAGATCATTATTTAGATGGTGCTATTGAAGCGGAAGCTGATGCGATTTGCGATGCCGATGGTAATGTTTACATTATTGGTATTATGGAGCATATTGAACCTTGTGGGGTACATTCAGGAGACTCCAATGCTACATTACCTGCATTTAACCTAGGTGATTTGGTGATGCAACAAATTGTCGATCATACGCATACCATTGCAAGATCCTTAAATACTGTTGGGTTAATTAATATCCAGTTTGCTATTAAAGATGATACGGTTTACATAATTGAAGCGAATCCAAGAGCTTCAAGAACGGTGCCTTTTATTGCAAAAGCATATAAAGAACCTTACGTAAATTATGCCACTAAAGTGATGCTAGGCGAGAAAAAGGTAACTGATTTTAATTTCAATCCAAGATTAGAAGGTTATGCTATTAAACAACCAGTATTCTCTTTTAATAAATTCCCTAATGTAGATAAACGTTTAGGACCTGAAATGAAGAGTACAGGAGAAAGTATCTTATTTATAGATAGCTTGAAGGACGATGAATTTTACGATTTATACTCAAGACGAAAAATGTATTTAAGTAAATAGTAAGAATAAAAAAACCGCTTTTTAAAAGCGGTTTTTTTATAGTTCTATTTTTGCATTTTGGGTTCTAATAAGTTCTATATGCTCCTCCATTTTAAATTCTGAAGCCTTAAACTTAGTTGAACGTTTTTTAGCCTGTTCTTGTCTTGCAATACTTCTAGCAAAGCGTCGTATGCTTTGCTCATTATCTAAAATAAGTCCTGGCACGGTTGCGTTTTTTCCGTTTTCTGCTTTGGCAACCATGGTAAAATAGGAAGAGTTACAATGTTTTACTTTGCCTGTTCGTATATTTTCTGATTCTACTCTTAAACCAATAACCATGGAGGTTCTACCAGTGTAATTAACAGAAGCTTTAAGGGTAACTAGTTCGCCTACTTCTATAGGGTTTAAAAAGTCAACTCGATTTACCGATGCAGTGACGCAATAATGATTGGAATGTTTAGAAGCACAAGCAAAGGCAATTTGGTCCATAAGATTTAAAATATGCCCACCATGAATTTTTCCACGAAAATTAGAGTGGGATGGAAGCATAAGTTCTGTGATTTCTACTCGAGATTCTTTGGCGTGTTTAAACATGTGTTGTTATGATTGTTATTTATTTAGTTTTCTATCGGTCTTTTCAACCTTCGTGATAAAATATTTGGTGTCTCCTAACCAAAATAAATGCTTGTATCGTTCAAAATAGTGAAGCTTAACGTAATAGCCTTGTAAATTGTTTAGATCCTCAATAACCTGATTTTCACTGTCTTCTACCGAGAATTTAAAAAACTGCGAATCTGATACGCCTTGACTAATTTCGCCTTCCCACGTTTTTATAATAACCCCTTTACTACTAAATTTAACCAACTCTCCAGCTCTAACCCCTTCACTATAACGGGCAAAATATAGAAAGCAGAAATACCCAATGAATATAATAATAAGGCCAATAATAATTTTAGTTAAAATTTTCATGATATTAGGTTTATGTTATGAGTTTAAATGGTGTCTTCTTCGGCACGTTTAATAATTGCTTCAGGAAGCGACTTTTTGGCTTTCGCTCCCATTTTTTTTAGTTTTTCAACGCTGGTAACTAAATTGCCTCTTCCTTCAACCAGTTTATTCATGGCAGCAGAATAATCGCTTTTTGCTGCGTCAATTTTTTTGCCAACACCTGTAAGATCTTTTACCAGACCATCAAACTTATCGTAAAGCGCTCCGGCCTGTCTCGCAATTTCAATAGCATTGCGTTGTTGTTTTTCATTGTTCCACATGGTATCAATGGTACGCAAGGTGGCTAGTAATGTAGAGGGTGTTACAATAACAATATTTTTCTCAAAGGCTTTGTTATAAATGGTGTTATCTTCATTAACAACAATGGCAAATGCAGGTTCTATGGGAATAAACATTAAAACAAAATCTGGCGACTCGATATCGTATAAATCTTGATAGTTCTTTTCTGATAATTGGTCAACGTGTTTTTTAATTGAATTAATATGTGCTTTTAAAAAGTTTGGACGTTCATCTTCTTTAGCATTCACCAAGCGCTCATAATCTGTTAGTGAGACCTTACTGTCAATAATCATTTTTTTTCCATCTGGAAGATGTAACACGACATCTGGTAAAACTCTAGTGCCGTCTTCTAGCATAAAACTTTGCTGCACATAGTACTCTCTGTCTTTTTCCAATCCAGATTTTTCTAGCACCCGCTCAAGCACCAATTCGCCCCAGTTTCCTTGCATTTTGCTATCTCCTTTAAGTGCTCGTGTAAGGTTGGTGGCTTCTTTTGTCATTTGCTGATTTAAGTCTTTCAGCCCAAGTAATTGTTCTTTTAAGGCTGAGTGCATGCTGATACTTTCTTTTTGAGAAGCTTCAACTTTTTTCTCAAAACCTTGTATTTTTTCTTGTAACGGACTTAATATATTTTTAATATTTTCTCTATTTTGCTCGGTAAATTTATTAGACTTTTCTTCAAGAATCTTGTTTGCCAAGTTTTCAAATTCTTTCGTGAATTTTTCTTGGAGTTGCTCAACTTCTTGTTTTTGTTCGAGGTTTTTTTGATTGAGATTATCGTATTCCGTATTTTTTCTTGCAAGTTCAGCATTAAGAAACTCTTTCTCTCTACGAATGCCTTCTCGTTCTTTTTCTAGCTTTTCAATTGTGCTTCTAAGTTCATCAAGCTGAGATTTAAAAACTTCACTTTGTCTTTGCGCTTCGCTTTCAAAAGACGTTTTTAAACTAGATAGTTGTATGGTTAAATTATTATTTCGTTCTTCTAACGTGCTGTTTTCACTTTTGCTTTTTAATTTAGAAATAAGCATACCTAAATAACCACCAATGCTGGCAGAAATAATAATAGCAAGAATAAGAATTAGGCTGTTTTCCATTTAAAGGTTGAAATATATTCAAATATAATTTTTTTACATTGAACTTGATAATGTCGGTAAATAAGATTCATGATTTAAAAACCGTTTTTTAAAATCCTTATTTTTTCACCCTAAAACTTCCCGTTTCCTCATCAAAAGCTATTAAATCTTTGGGAAACAAATTTTCAAAAGTGCCAGAAGAAATAAGGTTGCAAGGTGTGTCTGAAACCACCTCATTAGGAGTCATTACGATTAGTTTATCACACAACTGAATGGCTAAATCTATTTCATGCGATGAAAATAAGATGGTTTTATTAGTGTCTCTTGCTAACTGTTGAAGCAGTTTCAAAATGTAGGCTTTATGATACATATCCAAATGGGTTGTAGGCTCATCCAGAATAATTAAATCGGTATCTTGAGCAAGGGCACGAGCAATCATAACTTTTTGTAATTGGCCATCACTCAATTCGTAACACATCTTATCTTTTAGGTCTTGAATGTTTATTTGCACTATGGCTTGTTCTACTATTTGAAGGTCCTTACTGGAAAGGTTTCCAATCCAATTGGTGTAAGGTTGTCTACCAAGTGCTACGAGTTCAAATACCGTTAAGTTTTTAGATACAACAGGTTCTGTTAAAACCAAACTTAACACCTTGGCAAGTTCTAAATTGGTATATTGCTTTAAAGACTTTTCATTTATTTGAATGCTACCTTTTAGTTTGGGCTGTACTTTAGTTAGCGTTCGTAATAGTGTGGATTTCCCGATACCATTCGCACCTATAAGTCCAACCAATTCACCTGAAAATAGTGAAATATTGATATGCTCAGCTATTACCGTTGATCCTTTTTTTGAGCGGTAACCAATAGACAAACCTTCTGTTTTTACGATATGTTGTTTTTCAGCCTTATTCATTAAAACATCATTTTTCGTTTTCTTACTAGGAGCCAAATAACCACAGGAGCTCCAATTAAAGAGGTGATGGCATTTATAGGAAGCGTTAATTCGCTCGATGGAAGTTGAGCAATACTATCACAAATTAGCATGATGATGGCGCCTAATATAAACACCGCTGGCAACAGTATTTTATGGTTCGAAGTATTAAATACTTGTCTTGTTAAATGCGGAATAGCTAGGCCAACAAAAGCAATTGGTCCTGTAAAAGCCGTGATACTGCCTGCTAAAAAACTGGTAGCTATGATGATGATGATGCGTCCGCGTTTAATGTTTAAACCTAAGCTTTTGGCATAGTTTTCACCTAGTAACAGGGAGTTTAAGCTTTTTATACTAAACACGCTTAGTAGGATTCCTAGGGTGTAAATACTTGATAAAATTGATAATTCTGGCCAAGTTAAATTGCCTAAGCTTCCAAAGCCCCAAAACACATATTGTTGCAATTCAGCCGCCGAACTAAAATAAGATAAAATACTAACCACCGCAGCCGAAATACTTCCGAACATCAATCCAATAATTAAAATAGCCATGGCGTCTCTTACTTTCAATGATACAATAAGTACCGTAAACAGCACTAAAAAACTTCCGAAGGTTGCACCCAAAACCATGCTCCATTTTGAGCCCAATAATAAGATTAAGGTGCTCCCAAATAGAGACGTTCCCATGGTGATAAGGGCCACACCGAGGCTGGCACCTGATGTGATACCCAACACAAAGGGGCCGGCTAACGGATTTCTAAATAGGGTCTGCATCATGAGACCCGATATGCCCAAGCCAGAGCCTACAATTATGGCAGTTATGGCTTTTGGCAGCCTGTAATCCATGATAATGTATTGCCAGGAATTATGTTCTAATTCGCCAAAAAAACTCTGGATTATAGTTGAATTGGGAATAGAAATTGAGCCTAAACTTATGTTGATGAAAAAGCAAATTACCAATAATATCAGCAGTGCTAAAAACGCGTATTTGTATGAGTTTTTGTTTGGCAATTATTCTATCGGTTTAAAAAAGAAGGTTTCGTAATTTGGTAACACCTCGGGGTGTGCAATGTAAATGATATCTTTTAAAATTAGGTCTGGACGCAATGAACCTAATTCATAATACAATAAGCCACCGTTGGGACCAATATTTTTGGTGTAACTATAAACCACATTGTTTTTAAAGGGTTTAAAATAAGAATAGACTTCGCTTTGTTCAAGCATTTGACTTTTATTTTCAAATGAACCTGCACCAATCCAAATATCGGCTTCATCCGCTTTTTCTAAAATATTTTCAAAATTAAACTGTAAACTTCCAGTGCTATCGTCGTCTTTCCAAAGATAATGGGTGCTAGCGTCTTCAAAATATTGCGCTATAAAACTTTGGCCTCCAGGTACGTGCCAAACATCTTTAAACATGGAACCTGAAAAAATTACCGGCTTAGTTTTTGTTTTTGAAACCAACTGTTTCGCTTCTAAATAATTGCGTTCTATCTGGTTGAAAATACTGTCCGCTTTTTGTTCTTGATTAAAAAAAGCAGCAACAAATTTTATCCATTCTGCTCTTCCTAATGGGTGCTGTTCTGTCCAAGCTCCATCAAGAACTAGCGGAATTCCAAATTTTTTAATTTGATCAAGTGACTTGGTCATTCCATTTACCGTATAACCAATCACTAATTCTGGATTTAAGTCCAGTAGCAATTCCATGTTAATTTCAAGATCGCTGTTCAAATCTTTTATTTTTCCATTTTCAATATGGTTTCTTGTTTTTTCAGAGGAAATATAATGTGTTCCTGGAAAGCCAACTAAGGTTTGGTCAATGCCAAGATATTCTAAAGCCGGTATGTTTGTTGTAGACATCACCACCGAGCGATCTACAGGGCATTCAACCATCGCGTCAACTGGTTTTTGGGACTGAAAGGTGCTGCCTTTATTGACCAGAATATAATGAAGTGTATCTAAACTATTGGGCCATGGTGAAGTGACAACAATCTCTTTGTGAGTGTCATAATGCGTAATAGAAAATCCCTTGGCATACTTAAGCGTTTCTTTTTTTAAAACCGTTTTATTTGATTCAAGATTTTGCTTTTTGTCCGTTTTACAGGCGATAGTAAAAACTAATAAAACTAGAAGTAATAGGGTTTTTTGCATACAACATTATTGAATTTCAAAGGTCATTATTTTTTTTGTAATACCGCGTACATAAGGTTATTTTTGGCGAATAAAAGTAGGGAAAATGAATTTTTTGTGTTCTTGGAGTGGCGGAAAAGACAGTAGTTACGCCTTTTTTAAAGCGATAAATCAAGGCTATGCACCGAAAGTCTTACTCAATGTTATGAACGAATTTGGAGATAGGTCCAGATCTCATGGTATCCCCAAAGCCATTTTGAAGGCACAAGCCAACGCTTTAGATTTACCGATTCATTTTTTTAGCAGTACTTGGGCTGATTACGAAGCCAAATACATATCTAATTTAAAAACTATCGCCAACAAATACTCGATTAGTCATGCCGTTTTTGGTGATATTGATATTGAATCTCACCGTGCATGGGAAGAAAAAGTATCAAAGGCAGCAAACTTACAAGCTGTTTTGCCATTATGGCAAGGCAACCGCAGAAATTTTGTTATAGAAATGATTGAAGCCGGTATTGAAGCGATGGTTGTTTCTTGCAACAATGAATTAGGACCCGATTTTCTTGGAAAAACAATAACCGAAGATTTGGTTCAAACTTTAGAAGATAGGGGGATTGATGCTTGTGGTGAAAACGGCGAGTTTCATACCTTAGTGGTTAATGCACCGTTTTTTAAACATCGCATTAATGTAAGTGTTGATGCAACGGAACAGTCAAGTAACTATAATTTTGCTAGCTTGGTTCTTGAAGGTTAATTTCAGGGGTAATGCGGTAACCAGCTGTAGTTTTTGAAATTTTAAACACCGCACCATAATCAATTTTTATTTTGAAAGAATCTTCTAATGAAAGATTTAAGAGATTAGCTAATAAGGCTCGCATTGGGCCCGCATGCGTAATTATTATGCAGGTTGCATCATGATGTGTTTTATGTATTTGGTTGAAAAACTGCTGAACTCTTTCAGCTAAATCAAGGTATGACTCTCCAGAAGGAACCTTGATATTTACAAAATCATTCATCCATGGTGTTAATTCATGTTCGGGAATTTTATCCCAAAGTGTCATCTCCCAACTTCCGAAATTTAATTCCTTTAAACGTTCATCGGTGATTACAGTTTTACCAAATGAATTGGCCAACATCATGCAACGTTTTAATGGACTTGAATACACCTGAAACTCATCATTAATAGTCAGGGATTCATGAACCAACTTGAATTCTTCTAGATAGTTTTCAACTAAATCTAAATCTGTTTGCCCATAACAAATGCCCTTCTCAATGTTTGGCGTGGTATGTCTGATTAAATAAAGGTCCATAGCGCCAGTAAAGAAAGATAGAAAATCACTTCCGATAGTTGCTGTGTGGCTCCTGCACAATCACCAGTTTGACCTCCTAACCATTTTTTGAATTTTGCAGCTAAAAACATTTTAGATAGATAACATGGAATAATCACCAAAAAAACAAGAGGCCGTTGAAAGAACACTAGTGGCAAAACGCCAAACAAGGCACTTATCAATAACGAATACCAACTCATGGTTTTGGCGGCAGGTTTGGCTTTGCTGTCTTCAGTGTCGCGTACATAAGGATGTGTGAAAATGAGCGTGGTGGCTATAAACCGGCTCAGGCTATGCCCAGAGATAATAATTAATGGTAGGTAAAATTCAGGCATTTCCACCAAGGCTAAGTATTTCGTGCCCAAAATTAACCCTAGACCAACAGCGCCATAAGTGCCTAACCTAGAATCTTTCATAATGAGCAGAATACGTTCTTTAGTCCAACCGCCTCCTAGACCATCACAAACATCGGCAAATCCATCTTCATGAAAGGCACCAGTAGCATAAATAGTGGCTACCATACTTAGTATAACAGATAGTTCTATTGAAAATATAAATTGTGATACAATAAAAACAAGTGCTCCAATAGCACCAACAACCATACCTACGAGTGAAAAATATTTTGAGCTTTTCTCTAAAAATTCAGGCTCATGATTTACCCATTTGGGACAAGGAATACGGGTGAAAAACATAACAGCGGTAAGGAATATTTGAATTTCTTTTTTAATCATTTTCTTAGGATTCTGTACTTACGCCGGCACTGGAAAAACTAGCCATATGGTTTAAAAAATCTACAGCAGCGCGCAACAACGGAATGGTTAATGCAGCACCTGTGCCTTCACCTAAGCGCAACCCTAAATTTAGCAAGGGTTTAGCATTAAGAAATTCAAGCATTTTTTGATGCCCCTGTTCATTTGAATGGTGGGCAAACACACAATTTTCCAATACATTTTTATCAATAGCTTGAGCAACTAATAATGCTGAAGTTACAATAAAACCGTCAATAACAACGGTCATTTTTAATTTCTGAGCTTTAAGAATGGCGCCACAAATCATAGCGATTTCAAAACCACCAAAAGTAGCTAAAGCTGCTTTTGGGGATTGTGGTTTATGGGTTTTAAAAACTTCAGACAGTACCTTTGCTTTTTTCGCTATGCCTTCTTGGTTTAGGCCGGTACCAGAACCTACACAGGCTTCAATAGGTAAGTTGATGAAATGTGCCATTAAAAGCGCTGCCGACGAGGTGTTTCCGATGCCCATTTCCCCAAAACCAATGGTGTTGCATCCTGATTTATGAATTTTTGCTACGATGTCTTGTGCATGTTGGAATGCCAAATCACATTGTTCTGTTGACATGGCTGGTTGATCTTGGTAGTTTTTGGTTCCGAAGTCAATTTTAGTATTAATAATATCTAAACCCGATTCAAATTTATGGTTAACACCCGCATCTACTACTTTTAAGGTAATGTCGTTGGTTTTACTAAACACGTTAATAGCCGCACCACCATTAACAAAATTATATACCATTTGAGCTGTAACTTCTTGAGGAAACGGATTGACTTCACCTTTTTCAGTAATGCCATGATCGGCAGCAAAAACCACAATATGCGGCTTTTTAATTTCGGGAGATGTAGTTTCTTGAATAAGTCCTATTTGTAATGCCAACGCTTCTAAATCGCCAAGAGCACCTAAAGGCTTAGTTTTAGAATCTATCTTGTCTCGAAGTTGTTTTTTTAAAGTTGAGGTCATAAATTTATTTTAGGGCTAAAGGTAGTCCAGAAACCATTAAAGTTGCTTTGTTGGCATGCTTCGCAATATGTTGATTCATCCAGCCTTGGAGTTCGGTAAATTTTCTGCCTATTTTAGTTTGGGCATGCACCCCCATTCCTATTTCATTGGAAATGATAATGATTTTGGCTTTGATGTTTAGAAGTTTGTCGAATTCATTTTTGGCTAGTTCTAAACAGGTATCAATGTTGTAATCATGATCTAGATAAAAGTTGGTTAGCCATAAGGTTACACAATCAATGACTACAACATCATCAGGTTTAATGACGGACGCTAAGTTTTTTTCTTCTTCAATTGAAGTCCAACGTTCATCTCGATCCGCTATATGTTTGTCAATACGTTTTTTATGATCTTCATCCCAGATTCTTGATGTGGCTATGTATTTAGGAGAGGAAGAGAGAGACAGTGCCAGGTCTTGTGCATAGCTGCTTTTTCCTGATCTTTCGCCTCCAGTTATATAGTAAATCATGAGTTGTTTTGTTGTCAAATGGAGTTGCAAAGATTGACTTTTTTTTTGAATAAATAAATCAAGAAAAGCAATTCTAATTTAAAATTAGGTGGTACATTTGCAGCGAATTTTGGTTCTTTTTTTGTTTCATCGAAAAGGATTAAAAGGGAATCTGGTGAAAATCCAGAACTGTTCCCGCAACTGTAAGTTTATGCTGAACTTATTTTCAGTATCTAATTAATAGAATGTTATTCACTACAAAAGCCACTGGGAAACTGGGAAGGCAAAATAGCATTAAACAAGTCAGGAGACCTGCCAAATTCAAACAAATAAAGTTAAACTTTCGGGATAAAAGTTTGCGTATGATAAGCCATGCGATTCTCGATTAATTAATCATTTAAAATGAACAAAAAAACTAATGTTTTTGGTATCCTATGTTTAGGTGTATCATGGTTTGGATTTGCTCAACAAGAAGTAGATTCGATGAAAGTAGAACAGCTCGATGAGGTTGTTATTTCAGATTCTCGTTTTGCTTTAAAACGTGAAAATTCAGGTAAAACGGTTATTCAGATATCTCAAGAGGAGATAGATAAAAACCAGGGGAGAACCGTTTCAGAATTAATCAATACTAAATCTGGTATTGAGATTAATGGAAGTAGGAGTAATGCAGGTCAAAATCTTGGGACTTATGTTCGCGGAGGTCGTAACAGGCAGGTTTTAGTTATGATTGATGGGGTACAAGTTAATGATCCGTCGCAATTAAGTGGAGAGTATGATTTCAGGCTTTTAAATTTAAGTCAAATTGAATCGATTGAAATTATAAAAGGTGCCGCAAGTACGCTTTATGGAAGTGGTGCAGCTACCGCAGTTGTTAATATTAAATCCAAAAAAGCTAGTGAGAAGAAATTAAGAAGTGTTGTAGCGTCTTCTATAGGTACTAATCAATCTCAAGAAGATCAGAATTATAACATTTCCGATTTTAATAACAGTTTTGCTGTTGATGGAACACTTAATAAGTTTACATATCGTGCTGGTTTTAACCAGCAGTTTACCGATGGAATGTCGGCAGTTATTACCAAAGAAAATGAGAAAGATGCCTTTTCAAAATATGGAGTTGATGTAAATTTGGGGTATAACTTTAGCGATGCTTTTTCGCTTCAGATTTTCGGGAATTACACAGATGTTAATGCTGAAATTGACGGTTACGATGCTAGTTTTATGTTAACAGATACTGACGACCGTTTTAAAAGCAAACAATCTCGTACGGGTTTGTCTGCCGCATATAAATACAATAATGGCAGCATTCATTTAAATGCTGCCTACAGCGCGTATGATAGAGAGTTTATTTCTAGTTTTCCTTCAGTATTTGAGTCAAAAAATTATGTTGCCGATTTTTATAACAAGTATGTATTTAATGATAAGTTTTATACCATTCTTGGGGTGAATGCTATTGAAAATTCTGCAGTATTTTCAGAAGAAAAAACCTTTACCATTGTCGATCCTTATGCTAATGTTGTTTATGTTTCAGATTTTGGTCTTAATGTAAATGCTGGTGTTAGAATGAATAACCATAGTGAGTATGGTTCGCACTTTACTTATAATGTGAACCCCTCGTATGTTATGAAATATGATAATAGTTCTTATAGTAAATTATTCGGTTCTTATAGCACATCTTACATAGCACCATCACTTTCACAATTATTTGGAAACTTTGGTCCAAATCCAAACTTAGAGCCGGAAGAGAATAGAACTATTGAAGGAGGACTCGAATATAAAATGTCGAATAGATTAAGAGTTAGCGGACTTTATTTTAATAGAGAAGAGAAGAATTTTGTTGTTTACGATTTTACTCTTGGGTACCTTAATGCAGCCGATTTAGTAAAAACTCAAGGTTTTGAACTTGAAGTTGATGCTAATATTGCTAAGAGCTTAAACTTAACGGCCAACTATACTTTTGTAGAGAATAAAGATGATGATCCTGTTAGGATTCCAAAACACAAAGGAAATTTACTTTTAGGTTATGACTTTTCTCAAAAAACATTTGCTTCATTGGCTTACCAATATACAGGAGATAGATTAGATAATGGAAATGTAACTCTAGATAGTTTTAGTCTTTTTAATTTTTATATCAGTCATACAGCATTAAAAAACAAGATTAAATTCTTTGCTGGGATTGATAATATTTTGAATGAAGATTATTTAGAAATAGCTAATTATACAACTAAGGGAAGAAATGCGCGAATAGGCTTTCAATTAACTTTATAGATATTATTTATCTGCCCAACTTACCACTTAATTAAAATGCCACTTCTTTAGTGGCATTTTTTATGGAATTAAGTCGCAGTACCAGACTCCGTATTTTTCAGAGTTACTTCTACAAACAGAGTCATCATCTGTTTTGGGAGTGTTATATTCGCGGTATACTTTTTCTCCAAGGGTGAATCTTACTGGTCTTTTAAATATGGGGCCATCAAAACAAAAGGTATGAAATTCTCCATTTTCACCACAAGGATCAACCCCTTTAGGCAAATTGTTAATAAAGCTTTTATCGATAACAGTACCTACAAAATCTTCCCCAAAAAACTTCGAGTTGGCACAAACTATTACGGTTTTAAAGCCTAAGTCTAAGAATTCATTAAGCAATTCCTTGGTGTTTCTTTTCCAAATGGGGAATATGGCTTTTATGCCTTCTTTGGCCAATTGCGCTTCTCTATACTTACGTAAATCTTCAAGGAAGATATCACCGAAAGCAGTATGTGTGAAACCATCAGTTTTTAGTCTAGAAACTGTTTCTAGCATTTTTTCTTCATATACTACCATACTTGGCATTTCGGGTAATTCTATTAAACTGGAAGGGATCCCAATGGCTTTGGTTTGAGCAATGAGTAGTTCTTTTCTTAAACCATGCATGGATACTCTATTGTAATGACTATTAACGGTGGTTATTAGCTCATCAATTTGGTAGGCCGAATTGTTTAACAGATGGTATAAAGCTAAGGCAGAATCCTTACCGGTACTCCAGTTAAAGTAGGTTTTGTTTTTACTCAAAAGTTCTATGATTAGTCAATATACATACCGCCTTCGTACGGATTAAAATCGTTACTATTTGCAATAGGTTCAATATTTTTGGCTCTTGTTTTTATTTTAGATGCTTTTGCGGTAGCATTATCAATATCTGCCAAGGCTAGGGCTAGCATGGGTTCCTCAGCGTCTCCAAGGATTCCAAAATTAGTTGGGTCTTCATTATAATCATACCCGAAGCTAGGAGTCAATCCCGTACCGGGAACTTGTTCATTATTTTTATTAAGGCCATTTGCAATTAAAGGCTGCATCGCATACGTATGTGCAGGATTAACGCCTTCTCTAGTAAAATCTGGCGAGTCGTATAGGGTTCTAGAAGCCTGAGTTTTACCAACCGTATTAGATCCTATATGTATCACTTCAATATATGGGTTAAGTCCGTTAATAAGGCCTTCGCTGGCAGAAGCGGAAGACCCGGTAGCTAACACATAAAGTTTATTTAACCCTAACGAATTAACTGGTTCGTTTTCTGGTAGCGTATTATAAAAAAGAAAGTCAAAGTTGCTATCGGCCTGATTTACATTGTATCGCAACTTTTCAAAGACTTCACCTGTAAATTGCCCAGTAATCATACTGGCCAGATAGGCGGTTGTTAATACAGAGCCTCCAGGATTATATCTAAGATCAAGCACTAGGTGCTGAACGTTGTTTGATTTAAAATCGGCAAAAACGGTGTTTAATTGGTTTTGAGAATTTCTAATAAAACCGTTGTACATTAAATAACCTACATTTTCTCCACCAACATTAAAGGTTGCTGTTTTAAAAATGGGATCTTCGGTGTAAGTGATTTTTGTTAAAGGAACATTTACATTAAGAGGCTCTACCGAATCATCAGATTCATCTGGTGTACCATTGTCATTGTAAATTCCTAAATTTAGTGTATGGCTTTCTTTATTAAATAACGACCTGAAGTTTTCTCTTGTAAGCCTTATTCCATCAACCCCATATACAATATTTCCGCGCTTTAGTTCGGTGTTAGAAGCCGGGCTATTAGGCAATACTAGTCGTATAACCGCATAAACATTTGTTGCATTATTAGGTACACCATAATAGTTGTACTCTAAACCAGTGGTTCCTCTTGTGCCTTCAAATTGTCGTTCTAGTTCAAAATAGTCATCAACAATCCAGCTAAATCTATCAATAGTTTGTGGCTCATAAATCAGGCTTTGGAATAGTTCTTCTGGTATTTGAAAACTGTTTAAGTAATTCGCATATTCTCCATCATTTGCAAATCGATCGTTTGCAAGGTCAGGGGTGTTCTCAAGATATAAATAAAATGAATTCATACCTTTCCAAACAAAATCATTTATTTGACTTGCTGTAACGGTAGAGTCATCATTATCTTCAAAACAACTTAGACTGCATAGTGCCAGCGTAAGCATTAGAAGTGGGGCTATTAATCTTTTCATGCAATTAAACTTTTTCGATAAGTCTATTAAACCTTAAAAATACTTACATTATTGTTTAAAAAAAAATTTTGTAACAAAAGGCAAACTAGGTCGTCGTAATATCAAATAGCAAAACCAAGCTGTTTTTAATCTAATGAAACCAAAAATGACTCAAAAAGAGTTTTTGAATATTGTAACACCTTTTAAGGATAAAGTATTTCGTTTGGCAAAACGGTTGCTAGTATCTACCGAAGAGGCTGAAGATGCGACTCAAGAAGTTTTGATTAAGCTTTGGAATAATAAAACAAAAATTCAAGAGTATAAAAATGTAGAGGCGTTTTCAATGACCATGACCAAGAATTATTGCTTTGATAAGCTAAAGTCAAAACAAGCACAAAATTTAAAAATTGTTCATAGTAATTATGAAGACAAACAAACGGGGTTACAAAAACAAGTTGAACTAAATGATAGTGTAAGTTGGGTAGAACGAATTATAGAGGATTTACCAGAACAGCAGCGTATGATTATTCAGCTTAGAGATATCGAAGAATATGATTTTGACGAGATAGCCAAAATGTTGGATATGAATAATACAGCAGTCCGTGTATCGCTATCTAGAGCACGAAAAACCATTAGAGAGCAATTAACTAATACACATAATTATGGTATTAAATAATATAGAAAAGTTACTTGAAAAGTACGAAAACGGTGAAACCAGCTTAAAGGAGGAGCAAGTGTTGAAAAACTATTTTTCTAGCGGCAATGTAGCTCCGCACCTAGAGATGTACACCCCCATGTTTACGTATTTTTTAAAAAACCAGCAAGAACAGTTTACAAAAGACGTTCCATTAAAAACTAAGATGAAATTAAATTTCAGGTGGATTTCTGTCGCGGCAGTAGTACTTATAATGTTAGGTTTTTATTTTGGTGCCTCGTTACGTAGTGATGAATTAGGTACCTACGATGATCCAGAATTAGCGTTTAACGATTTTTCTAAATCTATGGAGATGATATCGAAAAAACTAAACAAGGGCACATCGGCAGTTGGATATTTAAATGAAGTTAATAAAGGCACTTCTACCTTAGGATATCTTAACGAAATTGAAAATACAACAAGTATAATTTTTAAGAAATAATAAGATTTTAAAACGATGAATAGCATAAATAATTTAAACACAAAGACAATGAAAAATAGAATGTTAGTATTGGTTCTGGCTATAATGCTCATGCCAATAATTGGAATGGCTCAAAGCGATATTTTCGAAAAATATAATGATGATCCCGATGTAACTTATGTATCCATCAAGCCAAAGATGTTTCAAATGATTGCAAAAATGGGAATTAGCGTAGACGATGCCGAAGCTCAAGCTTATATGGATATGGTAAAGAGTATAACGAGTTTTAAAACGATTGTTACAGATAATAAGGCCATATCTGAAGATATTTCCAAATGGGTGTCTTCACGTTCTAGCTCTTTAGAAGAATTAATGGAGGTAAGAGATGATGGCACCGATGTTAAGTTTTATGTGAAGGAAGGTAAAGACGCCGATCATGTTAAAGAGCTTTTAATATTTGTTAATGGTATTGATAAAGCCATGAATGGGGAAGGTGTAGAGATTAATGGCGAAACCAGAAAAATAGAAACGGTAGTGGTATCGCTTACTGGTGATATTGACCTGAATGAAATATCAAAACTAACTGACAAAATGAATATTCCCGGAGGTAAACATCTAGAGAAAAATAAATAACAATCAATCATGCAACGAACAATCAAATATTTCTTTTACACCTTAATTACCGCAGTTACATTGGTTAGCTGCGGTAATAGTGAGAGTTTACAGCGGTATTACGTAGATCACCAAGAAGCTAAAGGGTTTGTGTCTCAAGATTTTCCGCTTTCAATGATAGAAATTGATAAAACGCAATTTACAGCAGCTCAAAAAGAGGCTTACAACTCGGTAGATAAATTAAACTTTTTGGGGTTTAAAGTTAGTGGAGATAACCAAGATGCTTATCAAAGGGAGTTACAAAAAATAAAAACCATTTTGAGTGATGGCAAGTATAACGATCTTATGGAGTTTAATGATAAAGGGAATAAAATATCTGTAAAATACTTGGGAACAAATGATGAAGCCGATGAGGTTGTTTTGTTTGGAAGTTCAGATGAAATGGGTTTTGGGATTGTTAGAGTTTTGGGGAATAATATGAGTCCAGATAAAATGGTGACTTTAATCGAGGCGTTAAAAGGAGCCGATATAGATGAAGCTCAAGTAGAAAAGGTTATAAATTTCTTTAAGTGAGATATTTATGTTTAATGTGTTAATAGCTAAAAAAGCTTCCTCTGTTAAGGAAGCTTTTCTTATTTGTGAAGCTCTTTATTTGATGTAGGTTTTTGATAAACAATATTTATTAATACTGTAAAAAATATGATGGTCAATACCGTAAGCACGATAAAATTTTGAAGCATTTCTAGTATTCCAAAAACAAAGATACCTCCAACCATTATTCCTGTTAATATTAAAGTCTGCTTATCGGTTAACATCTCTAAAAAATTAAATTCCTGTATAGTTACTAGGACTTATACGTTTTAATTCCTCTTTTATTGTATCAGATACCTCTAAAGTATCGATAAAACTAGAAATGGAATTTTGATTTATTACAGAATTTGTTCTAGTCAACCCTTTTAGTGCTTCGTATGGATTAGGGTAGCCTTCGCGCCTTAAAATAGTTTGAATAGCTTCAGCTACAACTGCCCAATTGTTTTCTAAATCTTCAGCGAATTTTGTTTCGTTTAAGAGTAATTTATTAAGTCCCTTTAGAGTAGATTTAAATCCTATAATGGTATGACCAAAAGGAACGCCCACATTTCTTAAAACGGTACTATCTGTTAAATCACGTTGTAATCGAGATAGTGGTAATTTAGCAGCAAGGTGCTCAAAAACAGCATTTGCAATGCCTAAGTTTCCTTCAGAATTTTCAAAGTCAATAGGATTTACTTTATGAGGCATCGCAGAACTTCCTACTTCTCCAGCTTTTATTTTTTGCTTAAAATAGTCCATAGAAACATAGGTCCAGATATCTCGATCTAAATCTATAAGAATGGTATTAATGCGCTTTAAGGTATCAAATAATGCGGCCATATGGTCATAGTGCTCAATTTGAGTGGTCGGAAAAGAATGGTGTAGACCTAATTTACCTTGCACAAATTTATTTCCAAAAGCTTTCCAGTCTATTTCTGGATAAGCCACATGGTGGGCATTAAAATTTCCTGTAGCTCCACCAAACTTAGCGGCACTTGGTATGTCATTAAGTAAGTTGAACTGCTCCTCTAAGCGGGTAACAAAAACTGCAATTTCTTTACCTAATCTGGTAGGTGATGCTGGTTGACCGTGCGTTCTAGCTAACATCGATATATCGGCCCAATCAACAGAAAGTTCTTTTAGTTTGTTTAAAACTATGGTGTATTCAGGAACGTAAACGGTATTTATAGCATCCTTAATACTTAACGGAATAGCTGTATTATTTATATCTTGAGACGTTAATCCAAAGTGAATAAACTCTTTGTAGTCGGCCAAGCCTAAGGCATCAAACTTTTCTTTTATAAAATATTCAACGGCCTTTACATCATGATTTGTAACCCCTTCTATTTTTTTAATAGCCATGGCATCCTTTTCAGAAAAATCATTGTAAATAGCTCTTAAATCATTAAACACTGCTGGATTAACAGATGTAAGCTGAGGTAGTGGAATTTCGCATAAAGCAATGAAGTATTCTATTTCAACCAAAACACGATATTTTATCAAAGCTTCTTCTGAGAAAAAAGGTGCTAATTCGTGGGCTTTACTTCTATAGCGACCATCAATAGGAGAGATGGCATTTAATGCAGATAATGACATAATTTGTTGAATTTTTTGAAGTGGCAAAGATAAAGTTTTTAGACCGAAGACCGAAGTTAATGTGCTTAGTTTTACTTGCCTTTTTTCATCTTTTTTAAAATATGACGCGCTCGTGCTTTAAAAGCGGCACTCTGGTTTTGAAAATCACGTTTTAATATGAGTTCTAGTTCTGGGTGTACCCAATTGTATTCTTTTCCTAACATAAATAAGGTGGACATACCGTAAGCTTTTGCTGCTACTTTTTCATCATTAATCATGTAATCAAAACATGTTTCAATGATACGTTCTTTATGCCATGCTGTGAGTACTTTTTTTACAATTGTATTATTCTTATTAGTGTACTGTTTGGCAAGAAGTTCACAAATTTTGGCAACTGGTCGTACAGCAGAATCTAAATGAACTTTATGAATGTTTGTAGTAAAAACATCTAAATGGGGTAGTATAGTTTTTATGTTTTGAGAACATGCAAACTCGAGAACCCAAGCAGCTCTTGGAGATATGCTATCGTCAACTCTAAACAGTATTTCAAGAAGCTTCGGGGTTAAATTTGGATTACTTAAAACTAAATTGGCATAGTGTAAACGCTTTTCACGAGAGTGGTTTACATAATTTAATTTATTATAGAGTTGTTCGGTAGTCAAAAGCTTTTCTTATTTTTATTTTTTAAAATTAGCTAAAATGAAGTTATTAAAAAAAGTGTTTTTAGGGCTTGTCATAATATGTGTTGTCGCACAGTTTTTTAGACCTGAAAAGAACGTTGGAAATGTAGATTCTTTGAATGCTTTTTTAGAAGAAACACAGCCTCCCAAGGATGTTAAGCTAATTTTAGAGGGATCTTGTTATGATTGTCATAGTGATGTAACCCAATACCCCTGGTATAACCATATAACTCCAATTAATTATTGGCTGGCGGGTCATATAAAAGAAGGAAAAAAGCACTTTAATCTGTCAAATTGGGAGGGAAACTCAGTAAGACGTAAAGATCATAAATTCGAGGAGCTTATTGAAATGGTAGAAGACAAAAGTATGCCGCTAAAATCTTATACACTAACACATTCTGATGCCAAATTATCCGAAACCCAAATAAAGTGGGTTATTCATTGGGCTAACTTGGTTAGGTTAAAATATAGTTTCACGCCTCGACCAGATTAGTTTTATACCTTTTTTAATATGCAAAAGCAAGTACTCATTATTGGTTTTGTCTGGCCAGAGCCTAAAAGCTCGGCAGCAGGGTACAGAATGCTGCAACTTATTGGGGCGCTTAGGCATGCTAATTATCAGGTTACCTTTGCTAGCCCGAGTGCTAAAAATGATAATGCTTTTGACTTAAATTCAATTGGAGTAGAACAAGTTTCCATTGAACTGAATAATTCAAGTTTTGATGGGTTTCTTCAAGATTTGAATCCGCAAGTAGTTCTATTTGACCGTTTCATGATGGAAGAGCAGTTTGGTTGGCGCGTAGCTGAATATTGCCCAAATGCCCTTAGGGTTTTAGATACGGAAGATTTGCACTTTTTAAGAAAAGGCCGACATATGGCGTTTAAAGATGGAAAACCATTTAATGGAGCATATTTATATAACGATATAGCCAAAAGAGAAATAGCAAGTATCTATAGATGCGACTTAAGCTTAATTATTTCTGAAGCTGAAGTGGAGATCCTAATGAATAATTTCAAGGTTGAAGAATCGCTCTTATTGTATTTACCATTTATGCTCGATAAAATTAAGGACGAGACCTTTGTTAAGCTTGCAAATTTTGAAAATCGAACTCATTTTATTACCATAGGGAACTTTTTGCATGAGCCTAACTACAATGCTGTTTTGTATTTGAAAGAAACCATTTGGCCGTTAGTAAAAAAGCAATTACCCGAAGCAGAGCTGCATGTTTACGGAGCATATGCCTCTAAAAAAGTCAATCAGTTGCACAACGAAAAACAGGGTTTTTTAATAAAGGGATTTGCCGAAGATGTACATGAAGTTATGCAAAATGCAAAAGTGTGCTTAGCACCAATTCGATTTGGCGCTGGATTAAAAGGTAAGCTGTTTGATGCCATGATAAATGGGACTCCCTGCGTAACAACGAGCATTGGAGGTGAGGGGGTGTACGGCGATTTAAAAGTGAACGGTTTTATGGAAGATAACCCGATAGATTTCGCTAGCAAGTCCGTTATGTTGTATAAAGCGAAAAACAGCTGGAAAGAAAAGCAAAAAAATGGTTTTGACAACATTAATAAACGTTTTAATCGTTCCTATTTTCAGAATAAGTTACTACAGAGAATAAAAGAAATACAATCTCAACTAAAAGAACATAGACAAGACAATTTTACTGGGCAGATGTTGCAACATCATACGTTACAAAGCACCAAGTACATGTCAAAATGGATTGAAGCCAAGAATAAAAAGTAGGAAAGCATGAAGCGTAAAATGCTTATGTTTTTATAGCTTTTACTACTTTCTTTATTCCTGCTGTTGCTGTGTCCGAAATAACGGTAAGGTTGTGCTGACTTGCAATATTTGGTTTAGGGTCTATAAAATAAGTGGGTGTATCCTGTGGCACATAATGCATTAATCCGGCAGCAGGATAAACCTGCATTGAGGTACCTATAATGATTAATATATCTGCAGTTTCACATATTTGCATGGCCTTTTCTATCATGGGGACATCTTCTCCAAACCAAACAATATGTGGCCTCAATTGATACCCTTCTTCACAAAGGTCGCCTAGTACTAAATCGGTTTCCCAGTTTTTTATATTCGAAGGGTTTCCGGTGCTTCTTACTTTTAGCAATTCACCATGTAAATGAATCACTTTAGTACTACCAGCGCGTTCGTGTAAATCATCAACGTTTTGAGTGATTACGCTTACTTTATAATTGGCTTCTAAAGCTGCTAAATCATAATGTGCTTGGTTAGGCTTAACTTCAAAAAGTTGGCGCCGCCGTTGGTTATAAAAATCTAAAACCAACGCTGGGTTGGCAGCAAAACCTTCTGGTGTAGCCACTTCCATAACATCATGACCTTCCCACAACCCATTGGCATCTCTAAAGGTTTTTATGCCACTTTCGGCACTCATACCTGCTCCGGTAAGTACAACAATATGTTTCATGATTTAAAGATAATTTTTCCTTTTTTAAAACAGGATACTTTCAGATAAAACTTCTTAGTTTTGAAATATGACAGATTTAAAATTACTTGAGCATTTAGAATCTTACCTAACAGAATCTAGAAAACGTCGTTTTGATGAGGTGTTATCTCAACGAACAAAGCATTTTACGGTTGCTACAGAAGATGTTTACCAATTACATAATACCAGTGCGGTCATTAGAAGTTGCGATGTTTTTGGAATTCAAGAAGTCAATATTGTTGAAGAGCGCAATACTAAAAGAATTGATAGAGAAATAGCAATGGGTGCTCAAAAATGGGTGGATTTAAACAGGTACCACTCCGTTAAAGATTGCATCGCTAGTTTAAAACAAAGAGGCTATCAAATTGTGGCTACTACCCCGCATGGCAACGATTGTGAATTGGATGCCTTCGATATTACACAAAAATCATGCTTTTTCTTTGGACGTGAAACAGAGGGACTATCAGATGAGGTTATAGCTAGTGCAGATGCTTTTTTAAAAATCCCTATGTATGGATTTACAGAGAGTTTAAATATTTCGGTTTCGGCAGCTATTATTCTTCAGCACGTAACTACTAAATTAAAACAATCGGGCATAGATTGGAGGTTGACAGACCACGAAAAAAATGAAAAACGCTTAGATTGGTGTAAAAAAACGCTTAAAAGCTATGATGACATTGTTGAACGATTTTATCAAAAATAAAGGGGCTATATTTTTCTACTTCGTCCTCTGCTTAACAATTTATATTCTTCATAGCATTCACTAATAGCGTCCAAAATTTGTAAATCGTTTGCTGTTTGTATAAAACCCGCAGAATAATCGCATTGATTTACAATTTCGTCTAAATCAATGCGGTCTACCTGTAATAAAACCATAAGCATTTCTCTGTCAAATCTGGAAGCTAAAAGGTTTCTAATTTCATCATCCTCTTTCATCTTTTTGAGTTTTTTCATCTCATTTGGTTTTTTACCAAACATGCGATGTAAAAAGTCGGCAGGATTAAAAATGGAGCCAATAACATTGGTTAAACCTGATTTTTTACTGGCTTCATAACCAGTACCCTCTAAACCAGAGATGCTATAGCGGTAGTTATCGTTTATAATAGGGACTTGCTTGATATCGACTTCTAAATAACCCGTAAGCTTCAATTGGTTCACAACCACCTCTTCAAGAGCCAAAGCCAGTTCTGTAAGTTCTATTTCTGCACTTCCAAATTTTAACCAGTCGTTAGTCACTCTTACCTTAATGGACTTAAAGCCCAAGTAAGAAAGGTGAAGGGTGTCATTGGGTTTGGCCGAAATTTCAAACTCTCCTTTTTTATTAGTGGTGGTTCCAATAACTTGATTAAGATTAACAATATTTACGCTTTCAAGGGGCGTATCATCTGCAGCATTTATAATCACTCCAAAAACCTTATCTGGTTCTTGTGCTATTCCGATAGCAGAAACAAAAAACAAAGTAATAATAAGTAGGTAATGTTTCATAGAATGATTAAACGTCAATTTTGATATAAAAGTACTAAAGAAAACCGTAGTATAGGTTTTTCAACTTTTAATTTTGTCTAAAAATTAACAAATTCTGTAAGATTATCGTCTAGAACGTCTTGGTCTTGAACTTCCAATATCTCCCGAATTTGGGCGTCTAGGCTTCGATTTTCCTTCAGAACGTCTACGATCACTTCTATTTCCAGAAGTCTCTTTTCTATCCTCACGTCTTCTTCCCGTTCGTTTACCTCCTTTTTTATTATCGCGTCTGCCAGCGCGGCCTCTGTTTTCAGAAACTTCTACGTTTACAAAACGTCCATCATGTTTAAAATCGGTAAAATGTGCTAGTACTTTTTCTTTAAGTTCATTTTCAGTATTAAAAAATGAAAAACTGTCTTTAGTTTCTACCTTAAAAATATCGTCCCTTCCAAGATTTAATTGTTCTTTCAAGAAATCTTTTAATTTCATCCAGTCAAAACCATCTTTTCCACCGACGTTAATAAAGTAGCGAGTCGAGTTTTTACTGCCTCGGTAATCGCGCCCAGAATCTACATCACTGCTACTGTCGGAAACGTTTAAGTTCTTGGCTTTCTGATAGTAGTTGTAAAAACGAGTAAACTCAACAGAAAAGAATTTCTTAATTAATTCATCCTTGCTGGTATCCTCAAAAAGTGCATTTATACTACTAAGGTGTCTGTCAATTTCATGATTAATCTCTGTATTATGAATTTTATTAGCCAAAGACATAAGTTGGACTTCGCATATTTCCATACCATCTGGAATGTCCTTTTTCTCAAACTGTCGTTTAATAATACGCTCAATACTTTTAATTTTACGCACTTCACTTTTTGAGACAATAACCATAGAAACTCCCGTTTTTCCGGCTCTTCCTGTACGTCCAGAACGGTGGGTATAGGTTTCAATTTCATCTGGAAGCTGATAGTTGATAACGTGCGTAACATCATCCACATCGATACCTCGGGCAGCTACATCGGTTGCTACGAGCATCTGGATTTGCTTTTTTCGAAATGCATTCATTACCAAATCACGCTGATTCTGACTCAAGTCACCATGTAATGCTCCGGCATTATAGCCATCCTCAATAAGGTGTTCAGCCACTTTTTGAGTATCACGTTTGGTTCTACAAAAAACTACTGAGAAAATATCGGGGTTGGCGTCTGCAAGTCGTTTTAAAGCTTGGTAACGATCTCTGGCATTTACCAAATAATACTCATGAGAAACGTTAGTGGTACTTTCATTTTTGCGCCCTACTGTAATTTCCTTTGGGTTGTACATAAAGTTTTTAGCAATAGCAGCCACTTCTTTTGGCATAGTGGCCGAAAACAACCAAGTGCTTTTATCTTCTGGAGTATGCGACAAAATGTCGGTAATATCTTCTTTAAACCCCATATTGAGCATCTCATCAGCCTCATCTAAAACAGAATATTGAATTTTAGAAATATCAACCAATCTTCGGCTAATCATATCTTTCATTCTTCCAGGGGTAGCTACAATAATCTGTGCCCCTCTTTTAATTTCTCTGGCTTGGTCTGTTATACTCGATCCGCCGTAAACAGCAACTACATTAAGGCCTTTGCAATACTTTCCATATAACTTCATTTCATGAGTAATTTGCAAACAAAGCTCTCTGGTAGGCGATAAGATTAAACCTTGCGTAGTTCTACTATCTACATCAATTTTTTCTAGCATAGGAAAACCAAACGCTGCTGTTTTACCTGTTCCTGTCTGGGCTAAGGCAACTAAATCACCTTCCGATTCTAATAATAAGGGGATGGCCTTTTCTTGTACCTCACTTGGTTTGGTAAATCCTAAATCTGTAATAGCTTGTAATAGATCTTCGTTAAGACCTAAATCTTGGAATGTGCTCATTCTTGTTTAAATGTATGCGATTTTATTATGTAGTGTTACATAAAGAAGCGCATCGACATACTTAACCTTAAACTTCTTGTAACACATCCTCACCCTGAGGAATCTGAACTCTTCTTTTTGAGTTTCAAGCGGCAAATATAATGTTTTTTTATTTGGGCGTTTTAACACGCTTTCCGCTATATCTTTTTCTCGATCCTCAAAAAAGGATGCCGCTGCAATCGTTAACGCACTGTACTACTAATTTGGGGAAATAATAACCATAATTTAAAGCTTCTATAACTAATCTAATTCAAAAAGTATTCTGTCAATTTTGATGAGGTAAATTATTTAATCACCTATTTAGGTTGTGCCTTATCATTGATATTAATCTTTTGTTCAATGCTTGGGCGCTTTTTTATTTTGGGTCTTCTAACCCCAAAAGTACCCCGATTTATTTTACCCCGTTTTGTTTTTTTATCGCCTTTTCCCATCTTGTAAATTTTAAGTAAAACATACGAAAAATAAGACTTAAAGTCAAGATGAATTTTTATAAATTGTAAAGTTTTAGTTTCATTAGATGTTGGTTTGTTGGAGCTAAAGGTTTATGAATTCATAGAAGAATACCTTTTTTATATATGTAAATTACATGTTTAAACACCGTCATCCATATCCGCCATTTATAATGAATGATACCACTAAGTTAATAGTTGGGACATTACCTCCACCAAGATTTTCAACGGGAGCACTTTTAGAAAAGGATGTTGATTTTTGCTACGGGAGTTATTACAACTCGTTATGGTTATTCATTGATAAAATCCATGGGCTTGATTTACGTTATGATAATTCTGAAGAAGCTATTAATCAGCGCAAGCAGTTTTTAATAAAGCATAAGATAGGTGTTTGCGATATAGTTGAAAGTGCTGAACGTCTTAAGGTAGATGCTTCGGATTTAGGAATGAAAAACATTGAATTGCGGGATGTTATTGGGTATATAAAGCAGTATCCAACTATAGATACGATATTGTTTACTGGTGGTAATAGCAAAAACGGCCCCGAATATTTCTTCAGGCAGCATCTAAAGGATTACCAGTTGAAACTAGAATTGGTAGATAATGAGGTGCCTAGTATTCATCAGTTCGTCATGCCCAACGAAACGCCAGAATCTGCCAAAACAATCCGAATCATCAAAACAGTTTCCTTAACTTCTGGTTCTGGAGCGGCCAATATATCTATAAGTCGATTACCTCTTTATAAACAACTCAAAGCTAAAAATCCCAATTTTAATACTTTCGATTTTAGGGTGCTACAGTATCGTGAGTATTTTTAAGAGTCTTGGCATTTGGTAGTTCTGGAATGAAACAGTTTTGCTTTAAAAGGGAAGTGCTTTCTAAGGAGCAGGTGTGACCTGTAAAAGGTTTTCTTGTTTTCATAATTTAAAAGATGTTTATACAATGATAAAATTAAACGTACATTTGCGCCTTAGTAAAAAAAAGAGGTTGAAAATATTGAGTTTTAATCTCAATGGCCAATAGGCTGTTTTAAACACAAAATATGTCATTTCAATCTTTAGGCTTATCTGATGCCTTGCTAAAAGCTATTAGTAAAAAAGGATACACACAACCATCGCCAATTCAAGAAAAAGCAATACCTCCAGTTTTAGAGGGGTATGATGTACTAGCATCTGCACAAACAGGAACCGGAAAAACTGCTGGTTTTACATTGCCATTGTTGCATATTCTTTCTGAAAATCCGAAGCAAAAATATAGACCAATACGGGCCTTAATTTTAACACCTACGCGTGAGCTTGCAGCGCAAGTTTATTCTAATGTTAAAGCGTATAGCGAGTTTTTAAACTTAAGAAGTGCTGTGATTTTTGGTGGTGTAAACCAAAAACCTCAGGCTGCAACCATTCGAAAAGGAGTGGATATTTTAGTAGCTACACCAGGTCGTTTATTAGATTTACAAAATCAAGGTCTCTTATCATTAAAGCGCATTGAAATTTTTGTGTTAGATGAGGCAGATCGGATGCTTGATATGGGTTTTTTAAGAGATATTGAAAAGGTTATTAGTTTAATGCCTGAAAAACGTCAAAATTTGATGTTCTCCGCTACTTTTTCAAAGGATATAAAGAAGTTAGCTTATGGTATTTTAAATCAACCAATACAAGTTGAAGCTACACCCGAGAATACGACTGTTGATGCCATCAAGCAAAAGATATATCGGGTTGCAAAAGCAAAAAAAACAGGCTTAATTATTAAATTAATCTCCGAGGGTAATTGGCATCAAGTCTTAGTATTTACTAGGACAAAACATGGAGCCAACAGACTGTCTGAAAAAATGAATAAAGCAGGTATTACATCTGCCGCTATTCATGGAAATAAAAGTCAAGGGGCAAGAACCAAAGCTTTAGCAGGCTTTAAGAGCGGAAAAGTTAGGGTTTTGGTAGCTACAGATATTGCCGCAAGAGGGCTAGACATTCCATTATTGCCACATGTTATTAATTTTGAATTACCCAATGTCTCTGAAGATTATGTTCATAGAATTGGAAGAACAGGTAGAGCAGGGGCAAAGGGAGAAGCATTATCTTTGGTAAGTGCTGATGAGACCACTTTTTTAAGGGGTATTGAAAAGCTGATAGACATAAAGCTCCCTGTAGAGATTATAGAAGGTTTTGAGCCCGACCCTAATGCGTCTACAGCACCTATTAAGCAAGGTCAGAGAGGGCAACGTCGTCATTCAAGGCAAGGTGGTAATTCTAGGAATTCGAGTAGAAGTCAAAATCGAGGAAATAAGTCTAGAAAGCCTAGGAGAAGTAATGATAGGCACAATTAATCTGGTATGCAACAAATTCTTAAAGATAAGATTATAACCGTTTGTGATAAGAAAATAGCAGAGAAGGGTGAAAACGTTGGCGTTTCCTTTTATGCGTTTTTTAAAAATAAAAATGATAATCCTGAATTGCTTATGGAAGCTGCTACTTGGTGGATTAAAACGCATAGGCTTGACCATTTTGAAAAGGCAGTGAAAATTAAGAATCTTGTAAATGGAATCTCAACCAAATAATCCCTTGCATGGTGTAAAGCTGGAACAAATTATAAATGATTTAGTGGGTCATTATGGTTGGGAATATATGGGATATACTATAAAGATTAGATGTTTTACAGATAACCCATCAATAAAATCTAGTTTGAAATTTCTGCGAAGAACCCCCTGGGCAAGAGCTAAGGTTGAAAAAATGTATTTGAATTACCTAAAGAATAAAAATCAATAATCAAATACTTTTATTAGAATGTCTTTAAAATTTATGCCTTGACCTTCTGCTTGTAATCCAATGTATCCTTTATTAAGAAGTTTTCCATCTATTTTTATGGAAGGGTCGAAATCGCGAATTAAAATATTTCCGCCAATTTGAGGTTTGCTGTACTCTAGAACCTTAGTACCATTAACAAAATGTTGCACTAAAGAGTCTTTATAAACAATAAGTTCACCCTCTATCCATTCATCCCATTTATAAGTAGGTGATGAGGACCTCACACAATGAGCGTCACTAATTTTATTGTTGATAACTACATCGGTTCCTGGAGAGCACATGTTTCCCGTAGGTCTTGGTTCATTTTCTTTGGCTTCAGCAAGTATCTGATATTCCACTGAAATAGGCCAGTTTTGATCTTTTAAAATAGTTTTTGGGTCTTGAGTATGGAACATAATGCCGCTATTCCTATAAGTGAAATGCGGTGCATCTTCCATCCATTGGTCAGTAAACTGATATTTAAATTTTAAATGGTATGATGAAAATGACGTCTTGTAGAATAAATGTCCGTAGCGCTCGTCGAAAGTAGAATATTCATCATAGTTTACTTGAATAGCTCCATTGGAAACTTGGAATGTATTAAGATAGTTTACTCCAGTTTCTTCTTTATAAAACTTAGGAACCCAACCCTCTAGGTTGATTCCGTTAAAAAGACTTATCCATTCATTTTTTTCAGTCTTAGTATTCTTTACGGTGTTATTTTTACAGTTGAAAAGAGTCAAACCTATAAGTAAGAAACTAATTATTTTAGTCAGGTTCATGTTGTTAAGGTTTTATAGAATTAATCATTTTTAATCCTTCATAAACTACGATACTAACAGCATTCGCAAGATTCAAACTTCTAATATGTTCACTATACATAGGAATTTTGAAAAGCTGGTCTTTGTGTTTTTCAATCAAAGATTTAGGCAACCCTACAGATTCTTTACCAAATACTAAAAAGATGTCATCTTCAAATGGGATATCCCAGTGATTTGTTGAGCCGTGGCTGGATAAAAACACCATATTTTTGTCTTCATTTGTTTTGAAAAAGTCCTCTACATTGTCGTAAAAGCTAATTGGTACGTGCTGCCAATAATCTAAACCAGCACGCTTAAGTCTCGTATCATTAATTTCAAACCCGAAAGGTTTTACTAGATGTAAATGTGAGCCTGAAGCAAGGGCAAGTCGACCTATATTCCCTGTGTTATTTGGGATTTCCGGCTCAATCAAAACAATGTTTAAAGGCATGTTAAAAGAGTTGCTAGTCTACTTTATAAATAAGCTTCATAGTAATGGAAGCTGTTTTTTCTTTGGAAGATGTATTGTAAACACCACCCCAAGAATAATTCTCATTCGAATTCTGGCCCGTTATTTGAAAAATCCCCATGTTAGCACTTACAAGTTCCTCCAATTTTGCTCCAGAGTTTTCAGCTATTCTTTTAGCTCTCAGATTTGCGTTTTCTGTGGCACGCGCAATCATCTCTATTTTTAAATCTTCAAGTTTTGTGTAATAATACCTTGGAGGGTTTGAATAGAGCTGTATACCTTTGTTAAGAAGGTCGGTAACTTCTCTTGATATTTTTTCAACGGTTTCAACCGCTTTCGAATCTATTTGAACCGTTTGAGTTAAGGTATAACCCGTAAATTCATCTCCTAAATAATTGCCTTTGTCGCTATAAATAGGTTTTGTGTTTTTTTGAGTTTCTACAGCACTAAATACAATAACGCTATCTGGTAAGCCTTTGGCTTTTAGATAATTTAAAATTACAATTCGATCTTTCTGTAATTTGGAGTAGCCTTCCTTTAAATTTCTGTTAGACTGCAAGAATCGGGCTTCCCAAACAATAAGATCCGAGGTAAAATCGCTTTTCCCTAAACCTGTTACCGAAATGGTGCCATCTTTTTTGTTTCTGTTTATAACGGCATTGGCAAGAACGATAGACGCTATTACAATAGCGATGGAAAACAGTACAGCGTTAAGATTTTTTTTCATTACTAGCTTGCTTTAAAACTGGTTATTTTAAGATGCGCTTTACAAACGTATCAATAGTTTTAACTCCCGAGTTGGTTATGTGCTTAATAAAGGCACTACCAATAATGGCTCCTTTGGTATAGGTAGTTGCAGATTGGAAGGTCGTTTTATCAGAAATCCCAAAACCTACAATTTGTGGGTTTTTTAGATTCATATTTGATATACGCTCAAAATATTGTGTTTGGACGTTACCAAAACCGGACTGGCTGCCCGTTACGCTTGCGCTGCTAACCATATAGATAAAACCATTAGAGACAGAATCGATATAGCGAATGCGCTCATCGCTGGTTTGTGGTGTTATTAAAAACACATTGATTAAACCGTATTTTTTAAAAATGGCTTGGTATTGTTCATGATAGACATCTACGGGTAAATCAGGGATAATCAACCCATCAATTCCAAGTTCCTGACATTTTGCACAAAAGGCTTCAACGCCATATTGAAACATGGGGTTAAAATATCCCATAATAATTAACGGAATATTTACCGTTTTTCTAATGTCTTTCAATTGATTGAAAAGGACCTCAGTAGTCATGCCATTTTTTAAAGCGGCCGTAGAGCTGTCTTGTATGGTAGGGCCATCGGCTAAAGGGTCGCTAAAAGGCAAACCTATTTCAATCATATCAACACCATTTTTTTCCAAATCTTGAATAATGGAAACAGTGTCGTTCAGATTAGGGTATCCTGCTGTAAAATATATCGACAATAGTTTTTTGTCTTGTTGTAATTTATTTTGAATGCGATTCATTTCGGTTTTAAATTTTGGCGTTACCACAAGGGTCGGGCTTTCACTACTCGCACCCTCCTGCGTCGGGGAGCTCAAACATACCGTTTAATCCCTAACGCAATGGTAAATCGCAATTTATATTTTAAAATAATCAATATAGTTCTGTAAATCTTTATCGCCACGACCAGAAAGACTCATCACTACAACGTCGTCTGGTTTAAATGGTCTTTGTTTAAAAATAGCCAAAGCGTGCGAGGTTTCAATTGCAGGAATAATACCTTCAAGTTCACAAAGTTCTAAACCGGCTTTCATGGCTTGATCGTCTGTAATAGATATAAACTCGGCGCGTCCCGTTTTGCATAAATGTGCATGCATTGGGCCTACACCTGGGTAATCTAGTCCAGCAGAAATAGAATAGGGCTCGGTAATTTGTCCGTCGCTGGTTTGCATCAATAGGGTTTTGCAACCATGAATAATACCTTCTTTTCCTAAAACAGATGTTGCTGCACTTTCTCCAGAATCAATACCCAGTCCAGCTGCTTCCACAGCAATTATACCAACGTCAGGTTCATGTAAATAATGATAATACGTACCAGCGGCATTACTTCCACCACCAATACAGGCCACAACATAATCAGGGTTTTCACGCCCCTCCTGTTCTTTTAACTGCCATTTAATTTCTTCTGAAACTACCGACTGAAAGCGCGTAACCATATCTGGATATGGATGCGGGCCAATAGCTGAACCGATTATATAATGCGTATTAACAGGATTGTTTATCCAATCTCGAATGGCTTCGTTCGTAGCATCTTTCAAGGTGCGACTTCCCGACAAAGCAGGTATTACTGTGGCACCTAGCATTTTCATTCTTGCTACGTTTGGTGCTTGTCTGGCAATATCAATTTCACCCATATAGACAATACACTCTAATCCCATTAAAGCACATACCGTAGCAGTAGCTACACCGTGTTGCCCTGCGCCGGTTTCGGCAATAATTCTAGTCTTACCTAAACGTTTTGCCATTAAAATTTGTCCGATGGTATTGTTGATTTTATGTGCGCCAGTGTGGTTTAAATCTTCACGTTTCAGATAAATTTTGGTATTATATTTTTCTGAAAGCCGTTTTGCAAAATACAAAGGAGAGGGACGCCCAACATAATCTTTTAATAGTTGGTTGAACTCTTTTTGAAAATCTGGTTCAGCCATAACTTTAAGATAGTTTTGGCGCAATTCTTCTACATTAGGATATAGCATTTCAGGGATGAAAGCCCCTCCAAACTCGCCATAGTATCCTTTTTCGTCTACATTATAATTCATTGTTTTTTTATCATTCAATTTATTAATGAATTCTCTTAAAATGGAAACATTTTTTAATCCGGGTTCTTTTTCAAATTTACTATTTACATCGATAGCATAACAATACTTTGAAACCTCACTATTTTTAAATGTTTTAATAGCTTCTGCTTCGTCTAGTCCTATGCCTCCACTTAAAAAGAAAGGTTTCTGGGAGGGATAATTATTCAATAAACTCCAATCAAATCTATAACCGTTGCCGCCAGGAAGTTTGCCTTTGGTATCAAATAGGTAATAGTCACAAACATTTTCATAAGCTTCAAGCACATTAAAGTTAAAGTTATCTTTAATAGAAAATACTTTAATGATTTCAACAGGTCTTGACAGTAGTTGAGTTGAGCGCAATATGCTGCAATAGTAAGGGGCTTCTTCGCCATGAAGTTGTACGGCGTCTAATTTAAATTCATTGATTTTTTCTATAACCGTACTAACCTCCTCATTAACAAAAACCCCCACTTTTTTAATATCTTCAGATAATTCTGGAATTTTAGTATCGAAATGACGAGGGGTTTTTTTATAAAAAATAAATCCAAGATAATCGGGTTGCAAGGCTGCAACTTGTTCGATATTATCTTGATATTTCATGCCACATATTTTTAGTTTCATAACTCTAATTCTTTTATAAATGCACCTGCACTTTCGCCAGGATTATCAGTCTTCATAAAGTTTTCTCCAATTAAAAACCCTTGGTATCCGTAAGGTTGTAATTCTTTTATTGCTTCTATGTTACTAATGCCACTTTCCGAAACTTTTACAAAATCATTTGGAATGATATTGCTTAAACCTTTGCTAGTTTCTAAACTCACTTCAAAGGTTTTTAAGTTCCTATTGTTTACACCTAACATATCTAGGCTTGGCATAACAGCCTTGTGTAACTCTTCTTCATTATGTACTTCTAACAGGACATCTAAATTCAAACTCTTAGCAAATTCAGAAAATTGTTTGATTTCGTCTCTTGATAAAATAGCAGCTATTAGCAAAATAACATCGGCTCCATAAGCTTTGGCTTCTAGTATTTGGTATGAATCAATAATGAATTCTTTTCTTAGAAGCGGTAAATTACAACTTGCCCTAGCTGTTAATAAATCGTCTAGTGATCCTCCAAAGTACTTGCCATCTGTTAATACAGACATGCCGCAAACACCAGCCGATTCATAACCTTTAGAGACGTCTTGAACGGTTAAAGTGTTATTGATAACTGATTTTGAAGGCGACCTACGTTTGTGTTCTGCGATAATACCTGATTTACTATTACGTAAATTGTTAGCAAGTGAAACCGTTGGTCTTTCAAACAAAACCGATTGCTCTAATTGCGAAACAGGAATTATGCTCTTTTTAAGAGCTACTTCTTTACGTTTATCTAATGTTATTTTATCTAAAATATTCATGATTTACTTAACTCAATCAATTTATCTAAACTTGCTTTGGCTTTTCCAGAAAACAAAGATTCTTTAGCCATTTCAAAACCTTCTTGATGCGTAATTTGCTTACTTGTGGCAATGGCTAACCCGGCGTTGGCACATACCACATTGTTTTGCGCAACTGTCCCTTCGCCACGAATAATATTCTCAAATATTTTTACTGCATCGTTAATAGTATCACCTCCAAAAATAGCTTCTTGTTTTATTTTTGAGACTCCTAAGTCTTCTGGAGAGAATAATTTTTCAGTATGATTGGATACAATTTTAGCTTTACCTGTTAGGGAAATTTCATCATATCCATCTAAGGCATAAACTATATTGTAGTTATGCCCGGAATTTTGGTGTATAAAACTATAAAGCCTTAAAACTTCTAAATTAAAAACACCAAGAACATGATTCTTAGGAAATGACGGGTTAACTAGAGGGCCTAGCATATTGAAAAACGTTTTAACACCTAGCTCTTTTCTAATTGGAGCCACATTTTTCATGGCAGGATGAAAAAGTGGAGCATGCAATATGCATATGCCAGCATGATCTAAGCAACGTTTTAAAAAATCTTCATCATTGGAAAATTTAACACCCAGATTCTCCATAACATTAGATGACCCTGAAGTTGATGACACCCCATAGTTACCATGCTTTGAAACGTTAACACCAGCACCAGCCGTAATGAATGAGGACAGCGTTGAAATATTGAAGGTGTTTTTACCATCACCGCCAGTACCAACAATATCAATAGCATTAAAGTCTTTCAAATTTACTGGAACACACAGTTCTAAAAGCGCATTTCTAAAACCAGTAAGTTCTTCAATAGTTATACTGCGCATCATATAAACCGATAGAAAACATGCAATTTGGCTTGGGTTATACATGTCGTTGGATATATTAACAATAACCTGTTTTGCTTCTTCTGTTGAGATGGTTTCGTGGTTGATTAGTCTATTAAGTATGTCTTTCATTTTTTTATGGGCTTTTGGCTATATGTTTTTAGCTAATGGCTGGAGACGACAGGCTAATTACTAATTATTTACCCAATTTTCTAAAATTTTCTTACCGTCTGGTGTTAATACAGACTCTGGGTGGTATTGCACACCTCTCACATCATATTCTTTATGCCTTAAAGACATAATTTGTCCGTTTGCATCAAACGAAGTAGCTTCCAAGCTATCTGGTAAATTAGCACTAACAACCCAAGAGTGGTAACGTCCTACTTCAATATTTTTATCTAAACCGTTAAATATATATTCATCGTCTACACTTATGGTTACGTTCGTTGCAACACCATGATAAACATCCTCTAAATTATCTAGAAATCCACCAAATACTTCGCCTATTGCTTGTTGCCCAAGGCAAACCCCAAAAATGCTTTTAGTGGATGCGTATTTTTTGATAATGGGTTTTAACAGGCCAGCTTCATCTGGAATTCCAGGGCCCGGGGATAACACAATTTTATCAAAAGGTTCAACATCTTCAAGTGTTAATTTATCGTTTCTCACAACGGTTACATCACAGTTTAAATCTTCTAAATAGTGTACAAGATTGTATGTAAAACTGTCGTAATTATCTATAACTAATACCTTCTTCATATTTAAATATCTTCCGCTAATTCAATAGCTTTTGTTAATGCCCCTAACTTATTATATACTTCTTGCAGCTCGTCTTCTTTATTTGATTTTGAAACTAGACCAGCACCCGCTTGCCAGTTAAGTCTGTAATCCTTGCTTAAAAATGTGCGTATCATAATGGCATGATTAAAGTTGCCTTCAAAATCCATAAAGCCTATCGCTCCGCCATAATAACCTCTACTTGTTTTTTCGTAATCCTCTATAAGTTGCATGGCTCTATGTTTTGGGGCACCGCTTAATGTTCCAGCAGGAAAGGTGTCGGCAACTACTTGCATGGTTGAGGTTGTATCGTATTTTTGTCCTGTTACTTTACTCACTAAATGGATAACATGAGAAAAAAACTGGACTTCTCTATAAGTTTCTACTTTTACTTGATTTCCATGACGGCTTAAGTCATTTCGTGCAAGATCCACTAACATAACGTGTTCTGCATTTTCCTTGTCGTCGTTCTTAAGTTTTTCTGCCAAGGCCTCATCTTTTTGCTCATCGCCGGTACGTTTAAAAGTACCAGCAATGGGATGTATTTCGGCTAAACCTTCTGTAACAATTAATTGAGCTTCTGGAGAGCTTCCAAATATTTTAAAGTCGCCATAATCGAAATAAAACAGGTATGGAGATGGGTTGATGCTTCTTAGGGCCCTATAGATGTTAAAATCATCACCAGTAAATTCTTGTGAAAAGCGTCTCGATAAAACCAACTGAAAAACATCCCCTCGCTGGCAATGTTTTTTCGCTAATTCAACATGTTCTTTAAATTCATTATCTGTTAGATTAGATTTTATATCTCCTTTGGTATTGAATTTGTAGGAAGCAAATTTTTGAACGTTAATGAGTCTATCAATTTCATCAATATTATTGTCTATACCTTTAAAACAGTGTGCAAAAATATAGGCTTCGTTTTTAAAATGATTGATAGCAATTATATTTTGATAAACTGCATAATACATATCTGGAATAACAACCGAATCGTCTTTTTTACCAATCTCAATGTCTTCAAAATACCTCACAGCATCATAGGCTGTATATCCAAAAATGCCGTTGTTAATAAACTTGAAGTTTTCTTCTGATTCGGTGTTAAATCGCTTTGTAAAGTTGTAAACTTCATCAACCACATTTACATCATTAGTAATCTCTAGAGTTGTTTCGCTTCCATCAGGAAAGGTTTGCGAAATAACTTCATTTTCTATTTTTATAGAGGCTATTGGGTTAAAACAGATATATGAGAAATTTTTATGGTTTCTATGGTAGTCACCACTTTCTAATAAAATACTATTCGGGTATTTATCACGTATTTTATAATATACAGTTACGGGTGTAATGGTATCTGTTAAAATGCGTTTGTGATGCGTATAAAGACTAAATTTTTTCATTTTTTGTTGTTTAGATTCTGAGCAATCTCAGAATTCAAAGAAAAAGGCTTGTCGTGAATGACAAGCCTTTTCGATATTTTAAGTTTAAATATACTAGGGTTTTACTTCACGAATTTTAGTTTCGAAAGCACCACCACCATGTATTATTTAAAATTGATTTCATATTATTTTTTGTGCTCCAAATATAGAAATGAAAATATAATTCCCCAAAACTTTAAAACAATTTTTCCATAAAAGTTTGTTAAACTGCCAGATATACAAAGAACTATTAATTAGTTTTATGCATATGAAGTTAAAAGCGTTATTTGTTGCCATTCTTTTAATGGCAAGCTGTGGTAAAAATAAAGAGAAGGCTCAGGCAGAACCTAGTCAATCATTTGAAAGCAAGAAGACTGCTGAAGCATCAAAAATAGAACTAGAAGTCTATGACTTTAAGGGATTCAAGAAGTTTTTAAGTTTAAAAGATGATAAAGTCCATGTAATTAATTTCTGGGCCACGTGGTGTGCACCCTGTGTAAAAGAGTTACCTTATTTTGAAATGTTGAATAAACAATATGCAGTTGCTAATGTTGAGGTTATGCTTGTAAGTCTTGATTTTCCGCATTTATATGAGAAAAAGTTAAAGCCCTTTATTAAAGAGAAAAAGTTAATGTCTAAGGTTATAGCTCTAGACGATGTTGATATGAACTCTTGGATTCCAAGGGTAGATAGTAACTGGTCGGGTTCAATTCCGGCTACCATTATCTATAATAAGGATAGAAGTCAATTCTATGAACAGTCCTTCACTTATGAGGAACTAGAAAATGAAGTAAAAAAATTTTTAAATTAAACATTATGAAAAAAACTATCACATTAATGTCATTGTTCCTTGCAATAATTTTTATTACAGCATTTACAGTGGGTAATGGTTATAAGGTTGGTGACGTGGCCGAAGATTTTAAGCTAAAAAATATAGATGGGAAAATGGTTTCCTTGTCCGATTACCAAGATGCCAAGGGTTTTATTGTGACATTTACCTGTAATACGTGTCCTTATGCGGTGATGTATGAAGACCGAATAATTGCTTTAAACAACAAATACGAATCGAAAGGCTATCCTGTTATTGCCATAATGCCTAATAATGTTAAAGTAAAACCTGGTGATGCGCTACCAGAAATGAAAAAGAGAGCAGAGGAGAAGGACTTCACTTTTCCGTATTTAATTGATGCAGATCAAAGTGTTTACCCAAAATTTGGTGCAACAAAAACCCCGCATATGTTTGTGCTTCAAAAAACTGACAAAGGAAATGTGGTAAAGTATATTGGCGCTATAGATAATAATTATAAAGATGCTACTGCAGTTACTACAAAATATGTTGAAAATGCCGTCGACGCTTTATTGAAGGGAGAATCGGTTAAGGAAACAGAAACTAAGGCAATTGGTTGCTCAATAAAAGTATAGCATAAAGAAAATAATTTACTTAAAACCAAGGTGTAATACTTTGGTTTTTTTTTCGTCTATAGTCTCAGATATCTTAATTTTGTGATTCTCTAAAAAAGATTAATCAATATATGGAAGATTTAACTCAAGAAGAATGGGCTGAACAATTAGCAAAGGATGAAAACGCTATAATACTAGATGTTAGAACAGACGCAGAAGTAGCCGATGGTATTATTCCTAATGCTATTCATTTAGATATTTATAAAGGTCAGGAATTTATAAGTGATCTAGAAGATTTAGATAAAGAAAAGAATTATTATGTGTATTGCAGATCTGGTAACAGAAGTGGGCAGGCTTGTAAGATTATGGAACAACTGGGTTTCGAAAACGCCTATAACCTAGAAGGTGGTATGTTGGATTGGACTGGCGATGTTGTTGACTTAGAATAGAGGTAATTGAAAGCAAAACTAATTTTCGGTGCCATAATTCTTCTCTTTGTTTGTTGTAATCAAAATGTGGTTCAGAAAGGAGTGAAGCATCTTCAACCTGAAAAATTTTGTGCTTTTATAGATTCAGATAGCGTAGTAATAATTGACGTAAGAACGTTAGAAGAATTTAATAATGGACATATTCCTAATGCGATTAATATCGATTATTACTCTGATAATTTTAAAGACTTGGTAAAAGGATTAGATTCCTTAAAGCCAATTGGTATTTATTGTCGTTCTGGAAAACGAAGTGATAAAAGTATTGTTCATTTTAAGGAAGTTGGATTCAAGCAAATTTATAATCTTCACGGTGGCTTTTTAAATTGGATAGAAAAAGATCTGCCTGTTCTAAAGAGTACTAGTCCATTCTGATAAAGTGTCGTTTTAGGTGTCGTAATTAACTAGGAACATATAATAAACTACTAGAGAATACTAGTTGAAATAGCATTATGTAATCATTTAACTAGTTTTTTTGTAATTCACCTTTTTTATTTCATCCTTAATAGTCATTTATTATATCTTTAATAAAAATTTGTATAAAAATTGAATATTTAATAAATCTAACACTGATTTTATAATTAATAGCACAAATGGATAACGGGTACGTAATATTGGGGATTATAGCCTTATTGTTTATAAGCATGTATGGGTTCTCTTATTATTCAGTTGCCAGAGAAAAAATGGCAATGAAAAGAGAAAAAAATAGGCAATTGGAAAAGGAGGCGTCAATTCGTGAAAGACGATTAAAACATCAAAAAATAATTGATGAAAAAGTGAGAAAGTTTAACGAAAGAAAGGCTCAAATTCAGCATGAGTTGCAATTATTGGAAAAAATGAAAGAACAGCAAAAGGTGAGTTAATAGACGAAGCCTAAGCTTTTAAATAACATTTGAGTCTGTATATTAGTATATACAGACTTTTTTATTTTAATATATTTTATGATTTCTTGTTTCATTTATTTTAATTTGCGAAACTATACACGGGTTTATTTATCGAAATATCAATGTCTTAAGCTATTAAATACATTAAATACATTAAATACATAATAGTTATTTTAATTTCATTGCCAGTTTTTTCTCAAGAAGAAGGAATCACTGCGCAGTTTTCTTTTGATGGTAGTTTATTCAAAAAAATAGATGTTCAATCAAATGAGTTAATAGAACCAATTGCAGAATTTAATGAAGCAGAAACATGTGTAGTCCTAAGCTATATTGGTCGAGATAACTATCAGGTAAAGTATCAAGATTATGTTGGAATAGTTACTCTTGAGGACCTTGAGGTTACTGAAGAAATCATGGATCTCTATTATGCTTATCAGGAAAAGCAAAGAGCAAAAGCTATTGCAGATAAAGAAATGCGAATTGATAAAATTCGTCAAATTGAACTAGCAAAAGAAGTTGAGAAACAAAAGGCATTAAGAGTCAAATTTGTAAAAGATTCTGTCGCTCATGCCGAAGCGAAATTGAAAGCTATTCGAGAACAATTTGTTAGGGACTCTATAGCTAAAGAAGTAGCAAAACGAAAGGCGTTAAGAGTGAAGTTTATTATAGACTCCATTGCCGAGATTGAAGAAAGGAAAAGAGTTATTCGCGAACAATATGTTAGAGATTCTATTGCTAATGAAGTAGCAAAGCAAAAGGCACTACGAACACAATTTGTAAAGGATTCCTTGGCTGAGGTTGAGTCTAGAGCACGAGCTATTCGAGCGCAGTTTATTAGAGATTCTATAGCTAATGAGGTAGCAGAGCAAAAAGCACTACGAACACAATTTGTAAAGGACTCTTTGGCTAAGGTTGAGGCTAACGCACGAGCTATACGAGAGCAATTTGTTAGAGATTCTATAGCTAATGAGGTAGCAGAGCAAAAGGCACTACGAACACAATTTGTAAAGGACTCTTTGGCTAAGGTTGAGGCTAACGCAGGAGCTATACGAGAGCAATTTGTTAGAGATTCTATAAGGCAAGAAACCTTAAATAAAAAGGCTAATAGAGTGCAATTTGTTTATGATTCCATAGCTCATGCAGCAAGAAAGAAACGTAATATACGCGTCCAATTTGTAAAGGATTCAATGACAAAAATACAAGAAAAGCAAAAAGAGGAAAATGAACTATTCATTAGAGATTCTATTGCTAAAAGTATAAGAAACCTACAAGGTTTCAGAGAACAAATTATTAAGGATTCAATTGCTCGAAGTTTCAAAGAAGAATTGTTAAAAAGGGAGCAATTTCTTAAAGACTCCATTGCCAAAGAATTTGAAACTAAAAGAGCCCCTGCTATAACACCCGAAAAAGTTAAGGAGGAAGTTTATTCTTTGGAGTATAGAAATACTTGTCATTTTAGTATTAACGAATTTGATCCTTTTTATAACGTTAAAACAATTCGCACAGAACCTTACGAAGTGGCAGAGTCGCTTTCTATGGAGTTATATATGCAGGGAAGAAAAACCAATATTTTTGTAAGTGCGCAAGTCGATTTGGGATGTGTTAGCTATTTTTCACATAACCGCTCATCGGTAAAAGTTAAACTTGAGAGTGGACAAAAAGTATCTTTTTACCACTCTTGGGATATGGAATGTGGTGAGTATCTGTTTAAAGGTAATTTATCCCAATCACAAAGAAATATTTTGAGTAGTTCGCCAATAAAGTCAATTATTCTTCGAGGAACCAAAGGTCGATTAGAAATAACTGAAATTATGTATAAAACTTTTTTCATTGATAAACTTAAGTGCCTAGAAGAATAGTATTAGTCTAGTAATTGAAAACTATCAGCTTTAAAACATCTTTCAGTTCCCAAAAAGTTAGGATCGCCTAAATCTTCAGACCAAAATCCGTCTAGAATATTATTGTTTAGACACCTGTAAACAACAACACCATAATACTTTAATCTGTCTTCACCCCAATAACTAAAATTAATCACCAAGATATCATCCTTAAAAAAGCCTATTCCTTTTTGTTTTTGTTCTTTATTTATAATCCATTCAGCCAAAATTCTATTATTTGAATCTATACTTAATTTAAGCGTACCAGTATAGGTGTTTCCACTGTTATCTTGGTTGGTGCCACTCAAACGGTAATTGCCAATTAAATTTTCTATGGTCATTCAAATAAAAATTAAAAGCCTCACAAAGGGGTATTTATGAGGCGTTTAAGTGGAGTCGGAGAGAATCGAACTCTCGTCCAAACAAGTAACCAAAGGGCTTTCTACACGTTTAGTCTATTCTTGGGTTTTCGATTGTAAGCTGGTTAAAGACAACCCACTTACAACTTAGCTTCTAAATCTCGAAGGTGTATCAAAGCGCTACACTATCTTAGTTAATATTTACGATGCCTCTAAAAAGAACGCCACTAACCAAGGCTTTCTGGAGACATTTAGCTTGCACACCTTGTGTGCCGGGGCTTGAACTTACTATAATTCAGTTATTAAGCAGCTAAAGCGTAATTATTTTCGCCGTTTAAAGTTTGATTTAGCCTTTTAGGTGTTTCAAAATCATTACACCACGTGCTTACCGTTCAATTAATCTCGCTGTCAAAACCAGTCGACCCCTATTTACTGCCAAGGCAGTAACGTTGTTAAAAAACTGTAATTATCATTTAGGCGTTCCGCACATTTGCTTTTTAAGGCAAAAGTACGTCGGGCTTTACGCTATATCTTTTGTAAAAAAGCAAAAGGATGCCGCTTCAATCCCTAACGCGGAAGGCAAATTTACCAAAAACTTTGCTAATCCTGCCAAATCCAAGTAAATTAGAGCAAAACTTATTCCATCTGGTAGTCATATCATGAAAAACAGAAATTTTGAATTAGTTACACAGCCAAAAGTTAAGGAGGTTTTTAATAATTACCCCAGAGCTGTAAAACCCCTCATGCTTAATTTAAGAGACTTGGTATTGGAAGCAGCGTCCGAAATTGATGGTCTAAATAAGTTAGAAGAAACACTAAAATGGGGAGAACCAAGTTATTTAGCTAAGTATGGAAGTACTATTAGAATGGATTGGAAACCAAAAACCCCCAATCAGTATGCCTTATATTTTCAATGCTCATCCAGATTAGTTTCAACTTTTAAAGTTATTTACAAGAGTGAGTTAAGCTTTGAAGGAAATAGAGCTATAATTTTTAAATACAATGACAGCTTACCCAAAAGAGCAGTAAAGCATTGTATTAAAATGGCTCTAACTTATCATAAAATAAAACACTTGCCTTTGTTAGGCGCATAAATGAAAATTTAATACCATGAAATTTGCCATTATAAAAGAATGTAAAAATCCACCAGACCGCCGCGTCGTTTTTTCACCAGAAAAGTTAGCCGAGGCCAAGGAAAAATTTCCCATGGCAGATTTTGTTGTGGAATCATCCGATATACGAGTTTTTGATGATGAACAATATCAAAATAAAGGGTTTGATGTGGTGCATAATGTATCTGATTGTGATGTTATGTTGGGAGTAAAAGAAGTGCCAATTGAGAACCTTATCCCGAACAAAAAGTATTTTTTCTTCTCGCATACTATAAAAAAGCAACCTTACAATAGGAAATTATTACAAGCTGTTTTAAAAAAGAATATAGAATTATACGATCATGAAACTATAGTAAACGACAAAGGGTTTCGACTTATAGGGTTTGGTAGATATGCAGGAATCGTTGGCGCCTATAATGGATTTAGGGCTTGGGGTTTAAAGTTTAGATCTTGGGAATTACCCAAAGCAGGACCCTTACCCAATCAAGATGCTTTAATAGATGAGTTAAATAAAATAAAACTCCCCAATATCAAAATTCTCCTAACAGGTAGTGGAAAAGTATCCAATGGCGCTCAAGAAATGCTCGATGCTATGGCAATTAAATCAGTTTCAGTTGAAGCGTATTTAAGTAAGAATTTCGATCAGCCAGTATATTGTAAAATAGATGTTTTAGAATATAATAAGCGATTAGATGGTAAAGTAGTCACCGATGTTTTCGATTTTTTTAATCATCCAGAGAAGTACGAATCTAATTTTATGAGATTTGCTAGGGTAACCGATTATTACATTGCAGGTCATTTTTATGGAGATGGATCACCATATTTATATACCCGAGAAGATGTTAAATCTTCTGATTTTAATATACAAGTTGTTGCAGATATTAGCTGTGATGTAGACGGACCTGTGGCTACCACATTAAGGGCTTCAACAATAGCAGACCCTATTTATGGATATGATCCCGAAACAGAATCAGAAACTGACTATAGGAATGAAAAAGCTATCACAGTTATGGCGGTTGATAATTTACCATGTGAATTGCCTCAAGATGCTAGTGAAGGTTTTGGTGACATGTTTTTAGAACATGTAATCCCTGCGTTTTTTAATGGCGATGAACATGGGGTTTTAGCGCGTGCGAAAATAACTGAAAATGGGAAGTTGACTCCGAGTTTCAGGTATTTACAGGACTATGTAGATGGTATTGAATAAGTAACTCAAAACCTTGCGGAAAGGAATAAATTGAAGCCTCCAAAATTAAAATCAATTTTACCACTAAAATCCTCGCCTATGGGCACATCCCTAACTAAATAATCATTCGTGGAATAAGCAAGTCCAAGTCCAAATTTTTTAAAGAAAAAATATTCGACCGAAGCGTTGGATTCAATCACACTAATATCAATACCATTAACACTAAGGTAAAAATACTCTAACGAATATCTTGCTAAAAGCTTAGGCGTTAAGTAAGCCCCTCCATGAACTCCAAAAAGTATTGCAGGCGCGGTTACCGACGTATTTTCGTTAAATAGCCTATCATTTACTCGAGCTCTGAATCCTGTTTTTATGGATACAGCTCTAGCTCCTAAGGAAAGACCTGCATTCCAGTTTTTTTCATTAAAAAAGGAGTAGCGCCAAGTTAAAGCGTAATAATCTACATTAAATTCAAAACCCAAACCCGATCCTGCTTCAAACGTAGTATTTCCAATTACAATGTCTCTTTCAAGAACAGCGCTGGCATCTCTGTTTATACTTGTATAAGCGATAGCTAATTGCGATTTAGGTGATACACGCAACACAGTTCCTAATTTAAAAACACTCTTGTCTTCCTCTAGCCCCAAGTCTTCAAGACCTATTTCGGTTCCTAAGCCAAGTCTGCCATCTATTCTAAGGGATGTGTTAATAGAAGGAAAATAGTACCCCGCAGTTACATAAAGTCTTGGATTAATAGAGTCCCCTTCCTTAGTTTCGTAACTTTGAGCAAATACTTTTGCGGTCCCAAATAAGGTTATCATTAATAAAATAAAGTAACCAAGTCCTTTGCTTCTAAAATTATTAGTCATTTTGGTTCTAGTTTGGTTATATATAAAGGTATAAATTTTTTTTTTGAAACAGGATAATAAGTGTTACAAAACAATCAACTAATTTTATACTTAATTATATTTAGAGTTAATGAAACCAGTAGACGAATACTTTATCAACCAAAAAGAACCCTATCGGTCTATAATGTTATATGTAAGAGGTATTGTTCTAAGTACCATCCCAGATATTTCAGAACGGTATAGTTATAAAATTCCCTTTTATAATATTGGTAAAAAACCTTTACTATATATAAACATCTTAAAAGGAAAAGACTTTGTAGACGTAGCTTTTGTTCAAGGTGTTTTGTTAGAAAAAGACTTTTCGATATTAAAAAATGATAATAACAGGAAGCAGGTAAGATCAATTCAATTAAAGACTATTGAAGATTTAGATCATGACAACTTTGTTGAATTATTACGTGCTGCTGCCAGTCGATTAAGAGAAAGTAAAAAGGCTTGGTTTATTTAAATATTTAAAGACTTTTGATGGTTTTTCTAATGGCTGTTAAATTCGCCAGTAACTGTTCTAGGTTGTCTAAATGGAGCATATTGGCTCCATCACTTTTCGCATTAGCGGGGTCAAAATGAGTTTCAATAAATAAGCCGTCAACATTATTTACAATACCTGCACGGGCAATGGTTTCAATCATATCTGGTCTACCACCAGTAACACCAGCAGATTGATTAGGTTGTTGTAAGGAGTGTGTAACATCTAGCACTGTTGGAGCAAATGCTCGCATGGTAGGAATACCTCTAAAATCAACAATCATATCTTGATAACCAAACATAGTGCCTCTATCTGTAATCCAAGCTTTGTTGCTTCCTGCATCTTTAACCTTTTGTACAGCGTGCTTCATAGCTTCAGGACTCATAAACTGGCCTTTTTTTAAGTTAACAACTTTACCTGTTTTAGCGGCAGCAACCACCAAGTCTGTTTGACGAACCAAAAACGCAGGAATCTGCAAAACATCCACGTATTCCGCAGCTTTTTCGGCATCACTTACCTCATGGATGTCGGTAACAGTTGGAATGTGAAAAGTATCGGAAACTTTTTTTAAAATTTTTAAAGCTTTTTCGTCTCCAATACCTGTGAAACTATCAATTCTACTTCGATTAGCTTTTTTGAAACTCCCTTTGAAAATATAAGGAATTTCCAATTTATCGGTTATAGCTACTACTTTTTCGGCAATTCGAAGCGCCATGTCTTCTCCTTCAATAGCACATGGACCGCATAATAAAAAGAAATTATTAGACTTTATGTGTTTTAATTTAGGAATTTCTTGAAGATTCATATCTGCTGCGTCTTTGTATTTATGATGACAAATATACAATTCTGAAGTTTCAAACATAGAACTTTTGCTAATTTATGGATTAACGAATAATAGCGTGTTTTTATGTGTATCTTGTTGTTTATTAGTAAATTGAACGAATTGGATGTTTACCTTTAATTTAAAAAGGAAACCTAAACAAGCTTCGTGCGGTAAAACTATATAATAGTATTATTTATCCATTAATTATAAGTACCTTTGCACGCTTAAAATAAGGCACTCATTATGGCTAATATTAAAAACATTGCAATTATTGCTCACGTAGATCATGGTAAAACTACTTTGGTTGATAAAATCATGTACCATTGTCAATTATTCCGTGAAAACGAAAATACAGGAGATTTAATTCTAGATAATAATGACTTAGAAAGAGAAAGAGGTATAACAATTACGTCTAAAAATGTTTCTGTAACCTATAAAGAGACCAAAATCAATATTATCGATACGCCCGGTCATGCCGATTTTGGAGGCGAAGTAGAACGTGTGCTAAATATGGCTGATGGTGTTTTATTATTGGTTGATGCCTTTGAAGGCCCTATGCCTCAAACACGTTTTGTGCTTCAAAAAGCTATTGATCTAGGTTTAAAACCCTGTGTTGTTGTTAATAAGGTAGATAAGGAAAATTGTACGCCTGATGAGGTTCATGAAAAGGTGTTTGATTTAATGTTTGAATTAGGTGCTGAAGAATGGCAATTGGATTTTCCAACAGTTTATGGTTCCGCAAAGAACAACTGGATGAGCGATGATTGGCAGAAGCAAACCGAAAATATAGAGCCCCTGTTGGATATGGTAATAGATCATATTCCAGAACCAAAAATTGAAAAAGGAACAACCCAAATGTTAATTACGTCTTTAGATTTTTCATCCTTTACCGGACGTATTGCCATAGGACGCCTAACACGAGGAGAGCTTAAAGTAGGGCAAAATATATCGCTTGTGAAACGCGATGGTAGTATTGTAAAATCTAAGATAAAGGAATTACATACTTTTGAAGGTTTAGGACGGAAGAAAGTTGAAGAGGTATTGGCCGGAGATATTTGTGCTATTGTGGGGTTAGAAGGTTTTGAAATTGGTGATACGGTTGCAGATGGAGAAAATCCAGAAGGTTTAAAAACGATTGCCATTGACGAACCAACCATGAGTATGCTATTTACTATTAATGATTCGCCATTTTTTGGGAAAGATGGTAAATATGTTACCTCTCGCCATATTAAGGAACGCCTTACTAAAGAGTTAGAAAAGAACTTGGCGCTGAGAGTTGAAGAAACAGATAGTGCAGATAAATTTATGGTCTTTGGGCGTGGAGTGCTTCACCTATCGGTTTTAATTGAAACCATGAGAAGAGAAGGTTACGAATTGCAAATTGGTCAGCCACAGGTTATTATAAAAGAAGTCGATGGTGTAAAGTGTGAACCAGTAGAAGAAATGACCATTGATTTACCAGAGGAAGTTTCAGGTAAAGCTATTGAAATGGTAACTTTAAGAAAAGGTGAAATGCTAAGCATGGAGGCAAAGGGAGATAGGATGGTCTGTGAGTTTATAGTGCCTTCAAGAGGTATAATAGGACTTCGTAATCAATTATTAACCGCTACTGCTGGAGAGGCTATTATGGCGCATCGTTTTAAAGAATATCAGCCATTAAAAGGCGGAATTCCAGAACGTCAAAACGGATCATTGGTTTCTATGGAAAAAGGCACGGCCATTCCTTATTCAATTGATAAATTGCAAGATAGAGGTAAGTTTTTTATCGACCCAGGAGAAGAGATTTACGAAGGTCAGGTAATTGGTGAGAATTCGCGGGGTGATGATATGACGGTAAATGTTACTAAAACGAAAAAGTTGAGTAACGTACGTTCAGCTGGTGCCGATGATAAGGCTAAAATTGTTCCAGCGATTAAGTTTTCATTGGAAGAAGCATTGGAGTACATTCAAAAAGATGAATATGTTGAGGTAACTCCAAATCACTTAAGATTAAGAAAAATTTTCTTAACAGAAGTAGAACGGAAACGAAACAAATCAATTTAGTTTATGGAATTCTTCGGAATTTCACAAACAGAGTGGTTAGGTTATATAGCCATGTTTACAGTAGTGATTTCGTTTTTAATGAAATCAATAAAAACATTAAGAATAGTAAATAGCTTGGGCTGTTTACTATTTGTGTTTTATGGCTTTTTATTGAACCCCATCTCATTACCCATAGTCTTAACAAATACGGCAATTTTATGTGTCAATTTGTACTATGTTCTTTTTAAGAAAACATAGTTTTATTTACCGGTATGGAATTACGTTGTAAGGTGTAATTAAGCTGCGTTATTTGTATTTATTGAATGTTTTCTTTTTTTAAGCAAAGAATATTTTGTTCTTTTATGCGTTAAAAAGATTGTCTTTCATAATAGCCCAATTAAATAAAGAACCTTCTAATTAATTGAGAAAACTACTAGATTACATAAATAATAAGGTTTTAGTTAGAATCGCCTCACTACAAATGGCTTCTGTGTTAACTAGAATCATAGGTGGGCTTTTAACTTCAAAAGCTATTGCTATATTTATTGGAGCCGAGGGACTTGCTCTGATAGGAAATTTACAAAATTTTGTAAATGCATTTCAAACGGTTGCAACTGGCGGGTTTTACAAAGGTGTCGTTAAATTGGTGTCCGAGATAAAAGAGGATACTTTAAAGCTGAGCAAAACCTTATCAACAGCTTATTATATTGGTTTTATACTTACGGTTCTCGTGTCATTTTTCTGTTATTTTAAGTCAGAATGGATAAACGATATTATTTTTCCAACCTATAACGATTACGCTTACGTAATTCGAATATTCGCTATTGTTCTACCATTTTATGCTTTAAATATGTTTTCCTTTTCCATTATGAATGGGTTTTCAAAGTATAAAATATTGATAATAATCAATATAATAGGTCAGATTCTTAGTGTTTCCATTGCCCTCTTATTAATATATCAAAATAAGATTGACGGGGCCTTAATATCTGTGGTTATAGCAGAATCATTAATATTTTTAATTACCCTTGTGGGGATTATTAATCGAAGAAGTTTGGTGTCATATATAAGGGTTGCTAATGTAGATACTAGCTACTTAAAAAAACTAGGGCCTTATGCTTTAATGGCTCTTTTTACTGCAGTTTTGCTACCTTTAGTTTATTTAGCGATTAGGTCACATATTATTGATAATATTGGTTATAAAGAAGCCGGTTTTTGGGAGGCTATGACTAGGGTTTCAAAATATTATTTAATGCTTGTTAGCTCTTTAATAGTTTTTTATTTGCTCCCAAGGTTTTCTGAAATTACCGATGTACGAGAGTTTAAAAAGGAAGTGATTAGTTTTTACAAAACTGTCTTACCTATTTTATTTGTTGGTTTGGTTTTAATATATATTCTAAGGGACTATATAATTCTATTGATTTTTTCGGAAGAGTTTAGTGTTATAGAAGAGTTGTTCTTATGGCAACTAATGGGTGACTTTGTTAAAGTCTTGTCTATAGTTATAGCCTATCAGTTTTTAGCGAAAAAAATGTTTTGGCACTATGTTTTAACAGAAGCTTTTCTCATTGTTATGATATATATATCAAGTATTTATTTTATTGATATGTATGAAGGTGTTAAAGGAGCAGTAGTTGCGCACTTAGTTAGCTATAGTATGTATTACGCTATCATTTTATTTATTTTTGGAAGTTCTGTGTTTAATCTAGATAAAGGAGTTTTGGAAGATTAGGAATGGAATATGTTCAAAAATGTAAAAACTATTTAGGTGAATAATTATTTTAAAAAGTTTAAAAATATTGTTGATAATAACTTATTGAAGATAGGTGTTTTTAATTCTTTTTCGCTCTTTATAAAATTTATTGCTGGTTTAATATCTTCTAAAGCCTTAGCTTATTTTATTGGTCCCGCAGGTTTGGCTGTATGTGGGGTGTTTCGGGAGTTTTTTTTTATGACGGTAAATGTATCGTCCTTAGGTTTACAAAAAGGCATAATTAATTATTCAGCGAAGTTTAAAAATGAAAAAAAGAATAGACAAGCTTTAGTAGATACGTTAATAATTATAGGAACTGTAATAAGTTTAGTTATGGCTATTATCTTGTTTTCTTTTTCTAAAGCTATTAACGGGGCCTTATTCCCAAATTACGATTTTGTTTTTGTAATTAAAATCTTGGCTCTTGGTATCCCACTAAGTGTTTTTACGGGGTTTTATATATCTTTTATTAATGGGTTAGGTTATACTAGTTCTATTGTTAAGATTAATGCAAGTGTCAGCATATTTAATGCAATATGTATTATAATTTTCACTTATTATTTTGGTGTTGCTGGAGCATTATTAGGGATTGTTTTTTTTTTTATTACCCAATCAATTGCTATTTTAGTTTTTAAGCCAAGGGCAACTTTGTTTCAGCTTTTAAGAATCCCAAAGTTTTCAATAGAAGTATTTAAAAAGTTATCTGGTTATGCATTAATGACCATAATTTCGTTGTGCCTATTTCCGTTCATATCTATTTTAATAAGAACTGAAATTATTGATTACTTGGGTGAGGATGCTGCCGGATACTGGGAAGCAATGAAACGGATATCAGATAATTATTTGTTTTTTGCATCTTCCTTAGTCGTGTTATCTGTTCTACCAGAGTTATCCAGTGGAAAAAAAAGTTTAAAAAGCGCAGTTTTAAGTTTTTATGGGTCAATAATACCTGTTTTCATTTTGGGGTTATTCATTCTTTTTTTTTTAAGAAAATATATTGTCTTAGCCTTTTACTCTGAAGAGTTTATGACGACCACCATTTTATTCAAATGGCATGAAATAGGAGATTTGTTTAGAGTTTTAGGACTGGTTATTGCGGCCAATTTTTTTGCAACACGTGACATAAAAGGATATATTATTACAGATATGTTTCTTGCAGCTGTGTTGTATGTTTCTTCTATGTTTTTTATTGAAAGGATAGGTTTGGAAGGAGGGGCTTTCGCTTATTTTTTAACCTATTTTTTGTATTTTTTATTGTTGCTTGGTTATTTTAGAAAGAAACTATTTACTAAACGTGTAACGACATTCTTGAAAATTTAAGGCTATTCATTATAAAAGGCGAAATAATAATATGTTCAAAAAAAATATAAAAATTAGTACGATTTTTTTAGTACCAGTTTTGATTGTTTTTCTTTTTGAGATTATTACAGACGATTTTACTTTTAACAGAAGCTTTAATCTTATTGAAAACCTACTTTTTTTAATAGTCATTATCATTCTATCATTATTTTTTGGTAGACAACAATATAGGAAATGGTATTTCTTTGTTGCTTTCACTATTTTTAATTTAAGCTTGTTCTTCGAAAGCTTTTACAATTATCATTTTAAAGGTGTTTTAAATGATTCAGCAATTTTTGTGATTTTAGAAACAAATATGGCAGAGTCTAGTGAGTTCTTATCGTCTTATTTTAACAAACCTATTTTAATATTACTCATAATATTAGTTTTCGCAAATAGTATAGGTTTAGTTCTCATTTCTAGGTATACAATAGCTCTAAAACAATCTATAAATAGAAAAGTGGTTTTAATATTGACTGTTTTTCTAATTATGGCTTTTTTAAAAATAACAAAGCTTATCATGTACAATGTACCATATTTAGTAATTAGAACACCTATTTCCTACTATAAGGAGATACAGAGGTTAAAGCTATATGGTGAGGAAAACCCATTTGGCAGTTTCAATAATGTAAAGCATTTAGGAACAGATAAGAACAAGGAGTTATATGTTATAGTATTAGGAGAATCAACGAGTGAATTACATTTTAATTTACACAGTGAATATTATAGAGAAACCACCCCTTTACTGAACAAAATTAAAAATGAATTATGTATAATCGAGGATGCTATTAGCCCACATGCTTATACTATTGGCTCTTTATCTAAAGCTTTAACTTTAGGGAATTACGAAAACCCATTAGCCCAATCAAAGGGATCAATATTGCAATTATTAAATCAAGCAGGATTTAAAACGTATTGGATTTCTAATCAAAGACCAGTAGGTATTTCAGATACCCACATAACGAAAATAGCGAAAGGCGCAGATGTTATTAAATTTCTTAACGTAAATCATACAAGCGAGCGTACGCCTTATGATGAATTATTGCTCGATGAGCTTGATTCTGTTCTATTGGAGGAAGGAAATAAGAAGGTTGTTTTTATGCATATGATTGGGGCTCATTTTGCTTACGAGAAGCGTTTTCCTCCTAAATTTAAATATTTTAGAACAAAACCTAAGACCAAGTTTGAAAGACAGGAGGTATACGAAACTATAAATGCTTATGATAATGTTATGAGATATACAGATAGCATTCTTAATGAAGTGATAGTAAAGACTAGGAAACAACAAGTAAAAAGTTTCATGCTCTATTTTTCAGATCACGGACAAGAAGTTTACGATGATATTGATTTTTTTGGTCATTCTGTTGATCAAATGGTGACTAAGAATATGTTTAAAATACCATTGTTTTTATGGAGTAGTGAAAACTATCAAGCTAATAGGCAGTTAATAGATAATTCTAAAAGAAAATATATGATAGACGATATGATACACACAATTGCCGATTTATGCAATGTATCGAGTGACGAGATAGACCTTTCTAGAAGTATTTTTAATTCAAAATTTAAAGATAGAACACGGTTTATTAAAGATAGTATAGATTTTGATACTTATTTTGACTAAAAGGAATGGAGGATTATTCAAATAGAAAAAAAATATGTATTGTATGCTCTAAACTAAATGGAGGAGGAGCTGAGAAAGCTTCCGCAATGCAATCCATTATGTTTCATAATTTGGGTTATGAGGTAACCATTGTAACGGTCGACTCTGGAGTTTCATTTAATTATAAAGGTAAAGTCTTCGACCTTGGGCAGTTTAAAAATAAAAAAGACACGCCTATTAGAAGAATATCGCGCTTGGTTAAGCTTAAAAGGTTTTTAAACAAAAATAACTTTCAATATATCGTTGATAATAGGCCAAGGAATCAAACTTATCGAGAAATTATAATTACAAAGTTTATATATACCTCTCCTACAATTTATGTGATTCATTCTTTTGAAGAATCTACCGCTTTTACCAAGTATAGAACTATTAATAAATGGCTCTATAAAAACGAAATTATGGTTTGTGTTTCTAGGCTAGGAAGGCAAAAGTTTGAAAAGCTTTATGGTTTATCTAATATAAAAACGATTTATAACGCATTTGATTTTAAGGAAATTAATAGGTTGTCTCAAAACGGAAGTGACGTATTAGATAAAGAAAAGTATATTATTTATTGTGGTAGGCTAAATGATCGCGCGAAAAATTTAAGGTTACTCTTAGAGAGTTATAAGATATCTCAATTAAAAGAGAATAGTATTAAACTACTTTTATTAGGTGATGGAGAAGATTTAGATGTTTTGAAAAATTATTCCGAAGTTTTGGGGATTTCTAATAATGTTGTTTTTAAATCATTTACAAAAAACCCTTATCCATATATAAGAAAGGCCATGTTTTTAACCTTGTCCAGCAGGTCAGAGGGCTTTGCAATGGTTATTCCAGAGGCATTAAGCTTAAGTACTCCTGTGGTTTCTGTTGATTGTAATGCTGGTCCAAAAGAAATTATAAAGAATCGTTATAACGGATTACTTGTAAAGAACTTTGATCCTAAACAATTAGCAGCTGGTTTTAATATGTTTGTAGAAGATAAAGAGCTGTACAACAAGTGTTTGGGTAATTCTGTGTCTAGTGTTTCTAAATTCACGGTAGAAAAGATTACAAATGATTGGAAAGAATTGTTATCATAATTTATTTGTAGGCAGTAATATAGATATTATAGCTGATAAGTTTTTTTTGAATCCTAAACAAACACGAGAGCATAGGTCTAGGAAGCGATAATAATAGCTTTTGTTTAATGTTTAAATTAGATAATACAATATTCTTCTTTAACTCATTGAATAGGACCATGTCATTTTTTAATATACTAGATATAGCTAAGGAATATCGAATTATATCCAAATATTTTTTTAGCTGAGGATTGGTTTTTTCAATTTGTTTATACTTGTTAAATATATTTTTTCGTATTGTGTTTAAGTCATTTTTAGATAAGCTATTTTCTATGTGATTATTGTAACAAGCGGTTATTTTAGGATTAAATGCCACCTTAAAACTTAAGGCAAACCTAATCCATAAATCTGTATCTTGTCCTGACAAAAGTTTCAAATCGAAACCACCCAAGTCTAAATAGTCATTTCGAGAAAAACATACCGCTGATGTCCAAGCAACGGGATCAATTAAACTTGCGTCAAAATAATTGGTTACAATTAGAGAATTATCATTATGCTTAAAATTAAATTTTGTTTTTCTTATAAATCCATTTTCTAAGACAATTTCGTAGTTGTTACAAAACAAACCTGCATTTGGAAATTTTTTTGTAAGAAATAGTAATTCATTCAGATGATTTTTATACCATAAATCATCGCCATCCAGTAAGGCAATGAATTGTCCTGCCGATAGTATGATCCCTTTATTTCTCGCGGCAGAGGCTCCTTGATTTTTTTGATTAATTAGTCTTATTCTGTCATCATGAAATGAGGAAACAATTTCTACTCCTTTATCGGTACTCCCATCATTGACAATAACCACCTCAAAATCTTGAAAGGTTTGATTTAAAACACTATTGAGCGTGGCTTCAATGTAATTTTCTTTGTTATAAAGCGGAATGACTACAGAGAAAAAGGGATTCATGAGTTGTTTTTTAAAGAACAGTAGTACCCTAAACGATAAAAATCATATAGAAATAGCACTGGATATGACGAATTTAGGTTTTTTCTTATTAACGGTTTAATAAGAATGTAGAATCGAAATACTAGATAATTTACTTTAAACCTTTCTAAAAAGGCGTAGCATCTGGAAACACCTATTTTTTCTATAGAAAACTCTTTGTTTTCAATTAAATAAATAAGGTTTTTTATAGCAGTTTCATTTTTTTTGATAAACGTATCAGCATTATCATCTGCGCTATGTACTACCGGGTTATTTATTTTTTTCGTTTTGTAATTTAGTTGTATTAAACTATCAAAAAAAAGAACATCTTCATAGCCATATCCTTTTAAGGATTCATTAAAAGGATGCTTTTGTATAATACTTTTTTTGATTAAAAAGTTACACGAGTGTAGCCCCTTTTTACTTTCTCTTTTTTTAGTGTAAAGCCATCGAAGTGTATAAGGTTTTTTAGGAGCAGTGTTCAAATAACTCATGCCACCTATAAGTATTTCATAAGAGGTCAATTCTCTTAGGTATGTGTTAATGAAGTCATCGGATTTAGGGTACGTACCTGCATCCACGAATAAAAGATTCTCGAATCTCGCATGGGTACTAAGTAAATTTCGAATAGCACTGCGACCAAGATTATTAGGAAGCTCTGTGAATTTACAATACTCGAGTTGGTTAATAGATGAATTTACTTTGTTGTGTGGTGATTTAGATCCGTCATCTAAGGCGATAATCTCAAAATTAATCTTAGACAAAGATAACTGATGGTGTAAATTTTCTACAAGGGGAACAATATTATAACTATAAACGGGGATTAGTACCGAAAGCATAATCAACTTCTTTTTTGCACTACCTCAAAAACCTTATTTTCATCACATTTTAAGGTTTTACTTGGGTATTTTAGCAGTAAAGCATAATCATGCGTCGCCATTAAAATAGTGTTCCCATTTTTATTGATTTCCTGAAGCACCTCCATAACTTCTATACTGGTTTGCGGATCTAAGTTACCCGTAGGTTCGTCTGCAAGAATGAGCTCAGGATTATTAAGTAAAGCCCTTGCTATGGCCACGCGCTGTTGCTCTCCTCCAGATAATTCATGTGGATATTTATGTCCTTTAGATTTCATTCCAACCTTGCTCAGAACTTCATTGATTCTCGCGATCATCTTATCTTTATCTTTCCAACCTGTGGCCTTTAGGACAAAACGTAAATTGTCATGAACAGTTCTATCGATTAATAGTTTGAAATCTTGAAATACAACGCCAAGCTTTCGCCTTAAAAAAGGAATGTCTTTTTCCTTAAGTGTTTTTAGGTTAAAGTCTACAATAAGGCCATCTCCTTCTTTTAAAGGCAAGTCCCCATAAAGCGTTTTCATGAAACTGCTTTTTCCTGTACCTGTTTTTCCAATTAAATAAACAAAATCTCCTTTATTAATTTCTACACTAACTTTTGAAAGGACAAGGCTATTACCTTGGTAAATAGAGGCATCTTTTAATTGTAATATAGAGTTGTTCATATAAAGGTTTGCGCTTGTTTGTCTTGCTGTAAATGTATTACTAAAATGTTAATTCTTAAAAAGTAAGGGCTAAAAGTTTAAATTAAAAGCCAAGGCTAAAAGGATATTTAATAATTCCGTTTATAATTAAGGAACGATTATTTCGTTATACATTTTAGATTAAATTATATTTGATTCAAATTAAAACCAAACGCTTAATGATTAAAAAAAGTATTGTCGCCACGCTATTTATTATAGCTATATGCCACCTTGTTTCGGCGCAACAATCGGCAATTTTTACAAGTAATTTGGTGAAGTATCAAAAAGCACTTTCACTATATAACAATCAACAATTCCAAGCTGCACAATCTTTATTTTATAAAGTTAGACAAACCACAGACGAGCTCGTTTTACAATCTGATTGTGCTTATTATATTGCGAATTGTGCCGTAAGGTTAAATCAACAAAATGCCGACCAATTGATAACAGATTTTGTCGATGAATACCCTACAAGTACAAAGCGCAATACAGCTTTTTTAGATGTGGCCGATTATTATTTTAGTAAGTCAAAATACGCCTATGCTAGGAAGTGGTATAGTCGTGTGGACGAAACGGCCTTGGGCTATAACGAGTTGCAAAAATTTTATTTTAATAATGGTTACACAGCCTTTTTAACCAAAGATTTTAAAGAGGCTAAAAAGTATTTAAGCAAAGTAGAGAACTCTCCTGTATATGGTTCTCAAGCGAAATATTATATCGGCTTCATGGCTTATCAAGGTAATGATTATGATAGAGCAAATCAATACTTCGATCAGGTTCAAGATCAGGATCGTTACAAAGAAAAGCTGTCTTATTATCAAGCGGACTTAAATTTTAAATTAGGTAAATTTGATAAAGCTATTGCGTTGGCCAAAAGTAAAATGGACTCCAGTGATGAGGATGAGGTGTCTGAGTTGTCTAAAATTATTGGAGAGAGTTATTTTAATTTGGGTAAATACAGCGAAGCTGTTCCTTATTTGAAAGACTATAACGGTAAAAACGGAAAATGGAATAATACAGATTATTATCAACTTGGTTACGCGTATTATAAACAAGAAGATTATGAAAACGCCATTTCTGAGTTTAATAAAATTATTGAAGGTAACAATGGCATAGCCCAAAATGCCTATTATCATTTAGGTGAAAGTTACATACATTTAAACAAGAAGCAAGAAGCCTTGAATGCTTTTAAAAATGCTTCAGAAATGAGTTTCGATGTAAAAATTCAAGAAGATGCTTGGTTAAACTACGCTAAAATTAGTTACGAGATTGGGAACCCCTACCAATCGGCCCCTCAGGTGTTATCGGCTTATTTAGATAAATATCCAGAATCTGCCTATAAGGAAGAAATAGAAACACTTTTAATAGACTCTTATATAACATCAAAGAACTATAAAGAGGCTTTGGTTTTGTTGGAGGGTAAGAAGAGTTTTGAGAATAAGCTAGCGTATCAAAAAGTCACATTTTACAGGGGCTTAGAGCTTTTTAATGAAAGTCAATATTTGGAGGCAGCAGCTCTTTTTGGTTCTTCTTTAAAATTGGCTGTTAACCCTATTTATACGTCTAGAGCAACATTCTGGAAAGCAGAATCAGATTACAACTTGTCCAATTACGACGAAGCTTTTGTTGGGTTTAAGCAGTTTGAAAATCAGACAGAATCATCTGATACGCCAGAGTATAAAAGTTTAAACTATCATTTAGCTTACACCTATTTTAAGCTTAAAAAGTATAATCAGGCTTCCAAGGCTTTTAGTGCTTTTGTAGAGTCTTCAGTAAATGATAAGGTAAGGTTGAATGATGCGTATCTAAGGTTGGGAGATGCTTATTTTGTGTCTAGTGATTATGGTAACGCAATTAAAGCCTACGAAAAAGCCATAAATTTAAGTGAAATTGAATCAGACTATCCCGCTTTTCAGAAGGCCTTAAGCGTTGGTTACTTAGGTAATTCTTCGAAAAAAATAAGTGAGTTAGAACAATTCATTGTTACCTATAAAAAATCAAAGTTACGTGATGATGCGTTGTACGAACTTGGCAATTCTTATGTTAAAGAAAACGAGTCCGATAGAGCTATGATAAAGTATAACCAGTTAGTAGATGAGTACAGAATGAGTTCTTTCGTTCCAAAGGCTCTGCTTCGTAAAGGTTTGGTATACTATAACGAAAATAAAAATGTTGAAGCACTAACGCAGTTTAAGAAAGTAGCAAAAGATTATCCAGGTTCACCAGAAGCGGTTCAAGCGGTTTCAACGGCGCGCTTAATTTATATCGATATGGGGGAGGTTAATGAGTATGCGGTATGGGTGAATACCTTAGACTATGTTGAGGTTACAAACGTTGAACTAGATAATGCAACTTACGAATCGGCAGAGAAGCAGTATTTAGATAATAATGTAGATAAAGCCATAAGGGAGTTTAATGATTATCTTAATGAGTTTCCAAAAGGATTACATGCCTTAAAGTCACATTTTTACATCGCTCAGTTATACGATAATAAAAATTTAAAGGAGAATGCAGCGCCTCATTACAAGTATGTAGTGGAAGCATCGCAAAGCGAATTTACCGAAGAGGCTCTAGTTAAATTATCTCAGTATTATTTGGAAAATAAAAGCTGGGATTTGGCCATGCCATTGTTAAAAAGACTGGAGGATGAGGCCAGTTTTCAGCATAATGTTGTGTTTGCTTTATCAAACTTAATGAAGGCAAATTATCAAATAAAGGAATATGAAGTCGCGGTTTCTTATGCAGAAGATGTTTTAAAAAACTCTAACATTGACAATAAAATTTTGAGTGATGCCCAAATTATTATTGCAAGATCAGCAATTAATACTGGTAATGAAAAAAAGGCCCAATCTGCTTATGCTGAAGTAGAAAAAACAGCTACGGGAGAAATGGCCGCCGAAGCATTATACTATAGAGCTTATTTTCAAAATAAGGAAGAAAAACATGAAGCGTCAAACGAATCTGTTCAAAGGCTAGCTAAAGACTTTTCAGGGTATAAAGTATATAGTGCCAAAGGGCTTGTTCTTATGGCTAAGAATTTCTATGCTTTAAATGATGCGTTTCAAGCGACTTATATTTTAGAAAGTGTTATTCAAAATTTTACTGAGTTTGAAGACGTGGTTGCAGAAGCAAAAGAAGAGCTATCAAAAATTAAGAAGAACGAATCGAAAACTAACACTTCAGTCCAATCAGAAGATTAACATTATCTATAAAAATTAAGAGATGCATAAGCACAAAAATATATTTGTCGTATTCATATGGTTGTTAAGTGTTGCAGCGGTGAGCGCTCAAAAAAAAGGCGATACACTTACTACAGGAGTAATAGATGTGGTAAAACCTTATACACCAACCATTTCAGATGCTTTTAAAATTAAGGAAGTACCAGTTCTTGATGATGAGACTACCGAAACCAAAAAGGATATTAAGTATAATATAAATTCATTTCCCGTAGCTTCAACATTTACGCCAGCAAAAGGAAAAGCAGCATTGGTAGAAAAAAAGAAACCAGCAAAACTCTATGATAATTATGCCTCATTGGGTTTAGGTACTTACAATACAATTTTGGGAGAAGTTTATTTAAACCATGCCTTAAATAGACATGAGAATATTGGGGGATATGTAAGTCATCATTCCTCGGGAGGAGGTATAGACGAGGTGGTTTTAGACGATGATTTTATAAACTCAAAATTGGAAGTGAATTATGCTTTTAAGGAGCGCGATCTGACCTGGGATATAGATGGTGGATTTCAGTTTCAACATTACAATTGGTATGGTATTAATGACCTGTTTAAAGATGATTCTAATTTAATAAATAATTTAAACGTAGGACATTCATTTTTTGATGCTCATGTGGGAGGTGAACTTACTTTCGAGGATACGTATATTAATTCTGGGAGTGTGTTTTTTCGTCATTTTTCCGATAACCAAGGATCTGGAGAAAATAGGTTTATTGCCAAGGCTAGGGTAGACATTCCAATAAACGACTTAGAAATTTCAACAGATTTTAAAGCGGAGTATCTTGGTGGGAGTTTTGATAGAAATTATTTGGATAACGCCGAACTAAAATATGGTAATTTTCAGATCGGTGTATCGCCAACATTTCAATTGAGGCAAGACGATTTAACCGTTAATTTAGGGGTGTCGCTTTATTATCTAAATGATTTTGAAAATAGTAAAAATAAGTTTTATATATACCCAAATATTGACGCCTCTTATAGGTTGGTTCATGAAGTTCTTATAGCTTACGGTGGTATTAAGGGCGGTTTATTCCAAAATAGCTATCATGGCTTTGCAAACGAAAACCAATTCGTGTCTCCAACCTTGTTAATCATGCCTACAGACCAAGTTTATAACGTTTTTGTAGGGTTAAAAGGAAAGATTTCTAGCACTATGAGTTATAATGTTAGCGGTAGTTACATGGCAGATAAAGACAAGGCACTTTTTAAATCAAACATTATTAAAAATGTTTCAGCCGAAAGAAGTTATGAATTTGGTAATTCATATGGCATTGTATACGACGATGTTGATACCTTTAAATTTACGGGGGAGTTGAATGCCGATGTTAACAGGGATTTCAAACTCGGTGTTAAAGGGGAGTATTTTATTTATAGTTCAAATGTTGAAGCCGAGGCTTGGAATTTACCAAATATGAAGGCTTCCATGTTTTTCGACTATCAAATTGATGAACATTGGTTTACTGGTGCTAGCCTATTTTTTGTAGGAGAGCGCAAGGATCAGCAAAGCATAGAAGCAACCTTAATGCCAGACAATGCAGTTCAAACAGTTAGTTTAGATAGTTTCTTCGATGCTAATGCACACGTTGGTTATCATATTAATGAACAGTTTTCATTTTTTGCGAAGGTTAATAATATAGCAAACCAACAATATCAAAAATGGACTAATTACCCTGTTCAAGGTTTACAATTTATGGCAGGCGCAATTTACAAGTTCGATTTCAGATAAACGTATGTTGTACTTGGTTTAAGGGCGTTCCCACTTGGGGCAGACTTTGCGTTGCAAGTCTTCGCAATGCCAAATATACCATTTGGCACCACTGCGGGCTTTTCACTACAATCCTTAACGCAGGCTAGCCAAAAGGATCCTATTTCTTTATGGTTCACTCAGTTTAGCCAAGTAGTCAAAGTGATTGCCTTCTAAAATAAGCTCACACTGTAAACCAACAGTTTTACACGCTAATCTCAATGTTTCAAAATCGAGATAAAGCCATTTCATAGGTGTTTCTTTATCATCTTTATAAGACAGGTAATAATCCAATTCTCCGTAGTAACCGGCGTTCACGTCCATCCAATAACCTCCATCTTCATCCTGGTACATGTATTTAATATCTGAGGAGTCGATTAAAATCTGTCCGTTGGGATTTAATAGCTTTTTTAAATGACTAAGGTATTTAGACACTTGTTTAATTTCTTGAAAAATTCCAGTACCATTCATTAGCAGTAATATGGTATCAAAACATGCGTTTTCTTCTAAGAGCGCTTTAACTTGAGCTTGTTTAACCCCTCGTTTTTTACTTACTTCAATAGCGCCTTCAGAAATATCAATAGCTTTTACCTCAAAACCATTGTTTTGAAGATATAGACTATGGCTTCCACTTCCACAGCCCACATCTAGAATTTTACCATTACAAATATTTAGGGCCTTTTGTTCTATTTTAGGCATGTCACTATAATCTCTAAATAAATAAGGTAATGGTAATATGTCCTTTTCAGAGATACTGGTTTCGGTGATTATATCCTGTATATAGTTTCCGTTGTAGTAGTCTAGTAGGGCTTTTCCAAAAAGGTCTTTCATGGTTGCGGTGTTCTTTTTATGTTTTAGATACAAGATGCAATCTATAGAACTTTGATTATTTTTGCTGTATGCAAGACCAAATAAACAATCTTCCAAAGCATGCCAAAGATAAGCATAACCAGAACAAAAAATTCTTTGCTAAGCTTAAAAAGAAACCGCCTAAAAATTTAGACTATATCATGCAGGACTTGCATGACCTAGAGTTTGAGCGTACCAATTGTTTGGAATGTGCTAATTGTTGTAAAACAACAGGTCCATTATTTACAGATAAAGATGTCGATAGAATTGCAAAACATTTTAGAATGAAGTCTCAGCATTTTATAGAGCAATATTTAAGAGTCGATGAGGACAATGATTTTGTTTTGCAAAGTGTACCGTGTACATTTTTAGGCGCAGATAATTACTGCTCTATATATGATGTTAGACCGAAGGCATGTAGAGAGTTTCCGCATACAGACAGAAAAAAGTTTCAGCAAATTTCTAATCTCACTTTAAAAAATGTAGCCATTTGCCCAGCAGCCTTTAACATTGTTGAAGCTATGAAAGAAAAAATTAAATAAGTATATTTATTGCAAATACTTGTGCTCTGGAAACTATAATACATTACTTCGAAATCATTCCATCTCATCATCGCGCCATTTTAATTATTGGAGGGTTAACGTTTTTTTGGATTATTGAAGGCTTTATACCCCTATTTCATTTCAGTTATAAAAAATGGAAGCACGCCATACCTAATTTGTTTTTTAACCTCACCTTATTATTGGTGAATTTACCTCTGGCCTTCCTACTATTAAAATCAGCAGATTGGACCGTAGCTAATAATTTTGGAATTATTAATTGGCTACCAGAAATGCCACTGGGAATTTATGTGTTTTTAGGTTTGTTGTTTTTAGATTTTTTTGGTGCTTACCTACCTCACCTCATTGAGCATAAAATAAAACCACTATGGATGATTCATTTGGTACACCATACAGATCATAACGTAGATACTACCACAGCCAATAGGCATCATCCAATAGAAAGTGTTATTCGGTTTTTCTTTACGGCTTTTGGCGTTATAATTGTTGGTACCCCAATAGGGTTAGTTATGCTATATCAAACACTATCTGTAATTGCTACCCAGTTTAGTCATGCCAATATAAAGCTACCAAAACGAGTGGATAAGATTTTAAGTTATGTGATTGTTTCGCCTAATATGCATAAAGTACATCACCATTATGTTTTGCCTTATACCGATTCAAACTATGGTAATATTTTTTCGGTGTGGGATAGGCTATTTGGAACATATATGGATTTAGATCCAGATAAAATCATTTATGGAGTTGATGTATTTCCTGATGAAAAAGAAAATAGTAGCATTATTAATTTACTCAAACAACCTTTCCAAAAGTATCGACGCTCAACTATTAAGGATTAGTTAAAAAAAATAGCCTCTAAGCCTTCGATAAATGACGCAATTTTGACGTTAGACTTGTTAGTTAGTATGCAAATAACTAAGGCGTCTTCCGGGTAGATAATAAGTGCTGTGGAGGCGCCCACACCACCACCAGTATGGTAGTATTTCAGTTTTTTACTTTTGGTGTATTCAACAGAAAACCCAATACCATAACCTGTTGAATGGCCATTCTTTAATTTTTGAGAGGTTATAAGCTCCAATAAAGAAGCTTTAGAAATAATTGAAGGATTTATAACCTCCTGTCCCAGTTTTATTAAATCTTCCGAAGTTGATAAATAACCTCCACCAGCTATTTTGTATTCATTGTTAACAGGCGTAGACAGTTCCCATTTAGTTTTATAAAATTTTGATTGAAAGGGCAGATTTTTGTCAGGAGCATCTACTGTAGTATGAGTCATCTGTAACGGGGAGATGATAGTCTCAAAAGCTAAATCTTCAAAGTTTTTTCGAGCAGCTTTTTGCATAATGTCACTCAACAGTACATAACCAAAAGTATTATATGAAAATTGTGTAGATGGTTCAAAAAGAAGAGAGTCGTTGGCAAATAAGGCTACACCTCCAGAAATCGATAGGTTTTTGTTAAGCGTAAATTCGTTGCCTCGATACGATCGTATACCCGCAAGGTGACCTGCCAATTCCCTTACGGTGAAATCATGTTTCTTTTTCGGGTAATCTGGAATGTAGGTATAGATACTTTCATTTAAATTAATGAGCATATCGTCAACAAGTTTAGCTAATATTAAGGCGGTTATCGATTTAGAAATGCTTGCAATTCTAAATAATGTTCTGCTAGGATCGACCTTTACTTTTGGATTACGTGAAGCATAGCCAAAACCTTCCGACCAGATAAGTTGTTTCTGATACGAAATAGAAATTGACATACCCGGAACCTTCTGTTTGCGCATAAACCTTTTAGCAAGCTTCTTTGCTTTTTTCGTTTCTTCAGTTTTGTTTAGCTGAGAATTCTGACTAAATCCCAAAGAGGTCAATAAAAATGATATCACAATAAAAAAACGTATCATGGATACATCAGGTATTTTGCTCTGGTGGATTTGAATTTTTCCAATTCTTTTTTCCAAGATGCTTTTATTTCTGCCTCAGATAAACCGGACATGATTTGTTTCTGTAAAAGGTCTGTGCCAGCATGTTTTGTGAAGTTACTAGTGTTAAAAAACTTAGAGGTATCTGTAGTGTTTTGATAGGCTTTAATAACCCATTTTAAGGACATGCCTTTAACACTAACATCTTTTAAATCTTCTCCATAGCACAAGATGTTTTTGTGTTTTGGGTGTTTGGCTCCAAAATTAGGGATAGGCGTATATTTAAAAGTCATAGTTTTATTGTTTAAAAAGGGTGCGCCATACCGTTGAAACTGAAATTCAGTACCCCTTCCAGCGTTAATATTAGTGCCCTCAAACAAACCAAGACTTGGATAAAGTTTAATCGATTGGTCGTTGGGCAAGTTAGGAGAGGGTCTAATCGGTAAACTGTAAGGGGTGTAATGTGTATAGTTTTTTACAGGGATTATTTTAATGTCACATGGTACTCCATTAGCTAACCATTGCTCTCCATTAATCATTTTAGCATATTCGCCAATTGTCAAACCATGCACTAAAGGTATGGGGTGCATTCCGAGAAAACTCTGGTTTTCAATTTTAAGAGTTGGTCCGTCCACATAGTGCCCATTAGGGTTTGGCCTGTCTAATACTATTACTGGAATTCCAGCTTCGGCACAAGCCTCCATAACATTATGTAATGTTGAAATGTATGTATAAAATCTTACACCAACATCTTGAATGTCAAAAACAACAATATCTAATTCTTTTAAAGCTTTTGGAGTTGGTTTTCGATGTTTTCCATGTAGAGAAATTAGTGGAAGCTTTGTTTTCTTATCTATACCGTCGGAAACATTGGCACCTGCATCAGCAGTTCCTCGAAAACCGTGTTCCGGTGCGAATACTTTCCTAACGTTTATGTTTAAGCTTAAAAGGGAGTCAACTAAATGAGTGTAAAGTGTCTTTTTGGTCTCAGAACTATGGTTTTTAAAAATAACCGATGTTTGATTAGCTACAATACCAACGTGTTTACCTTTTAATAGGGGTAAATACAATTCCGTTTGGTTCGCCCCAACCAGTATCCTAGTACTATCAACGTTTATAGTTTTATTTACAAGATAAACAGATGCGTTTTTATCATTGGTATGGTTATTTGTTTTCATTTTAGAAGCACAAGAAATCATGGCTAAAACAAAGAATAAAACTGTATTTTTGAACACATTTAAGGTCATAAGGTAAATTGAATTACGAGTTTTTTATAGCTAAACGCATTATTGGTAGTAAAGCGTATAAAAGTAGCATATCAGCACCAATTATAAAAATTGGTATAGCGGCCATTGCTATAGGTATTGTGGTAATGATGATTGCTATAGCCACGGGTATTGGCTTACAACAAAAAATACGTGATAAAGTAGTTGCTTTTAATGGCCATGTTACCATTACAAACTACGATAGTAATAATTCTCAAGAAAGTGGAACCCCTATTTCGATAAATCAGGAGTTCTATCCAAATTTTGACGCAGTAAAAGGGGTAACTCATGTTCAAGCTGTAGCATCAAAATTTGGTGTGATTAGAACAGAAACCGATTTTGAGGGAGCTTATCTTAAAGGGGTTGGAGCAGATTACAATTGGGGGTATTTTAAGGAGTTTCTAGTTTCAGGTAGATTGCCCGATTATTCTGGCAAACGAAACGAAGAGGTTTTAATTTCGGAATATTTGGCGAACAGGCTTGGTTTTAATGTGGGCGATACCTTCCAGATGGTGTTCGCTAAAGATGATCCAGAAAAACTACCTAATATTATAACTTACAATGTTGTGGGTCTCTTTAATTCTGGGTTTCAAGAATTAGATGCAACATATGTAATAGGCGATATAAGACATTTGCAACGTATCAATAGATGGAAGCCTGACCAAGTTGGTAGCTTTGAAGTGTTTATTGACGACTATAGTGAATTAGAGGAGAAAGGACTTGAAATTTATCATAACACGCCTTCTACGTTCAATACCATAACCATAACTGGGAAATACTTTTCCATTTTTGAATGGATCAAGATATTTGATAAAAATATCTTTGGAATTATAGGTATTATGATTCTTATTGCAGGAATAAATATGATTACCGCTCTGTTAGTCCTAATTTTAGAGCGCACACAAATGATTGGCATTTTGAAAGCTTTAGGAAGTAGTAACTGGAGTATCAGGAAATTGTTTATTTATAACGCCGGTTACCTTATTATACTGGGTTTGTTTTGGGGTAATCTTATTGGCTTAGGGCTCCTGTTCGCGCAAAAGTACTTTAAGTTATTTCCTCTTGATCCAAGTGTTTACTATGTTACCGAAGCCCCTGTTTTCATTAGTTTTGGGTATATATTGGCCTTAAATCTTGGCACACTCGTTTTGTGTTTATTGATGTTATTGGTGCCCTCTTATATCATAACAAAAATATCTCCAGTAAAAGCGATCAGGTTTCAATAGGTAAAGTACTTTTTTGCCTTTTTAGGTTAACCGTTTTCAATATCACTAATATGATGCTCAAGAGCCTTTACTGAAATTTGAATTTCCACAATTAGTAACGATAAAGAGAGAATAAGTAAAATAAGTGCTAAGCCAAACACCCATATGGCAATATACTGCTGTTCAATATAGATTAAAAACATAGTTAGTACACAGAGCAAGAGGCTGCTAATTCCCAATATCTGCATAGATCTTGTTAAATACAACCGCTTTTTAATGTTATCAATTTGGGCAATTAATATTGAATCTTTGTTTTGAATGTACTTGTCGTGTAAGCTCCTTATGGTGGCTGCATAGGCTAAAAACCTATTTGTATAGGCTAGCATAATCAAGGAAATAGCAGAGAATAATAGGGCTGGTGTTGTGAGGGTGAGTTGTTCCATTTTTTGGTTTTAAGCGAAATTACAAACTTAGACACATTACAAATAATTTAAAAAGTCGTTTTGGTTCTTTTCTGTAAGAATTTTATATTTAACAGATGCGAGAAGACTTTTTACATTATATCTGGAAATATAAAAAAATTAGGCTTAACAACTTAGAAACAACGCAAGGAGAAGAACTTGTTGTAATTTCGGTGGGCCGACATAATTTAAACTCTGGCCCCGATTTTTTTAATGCGTCCATTAAAATAGGAGGGCAACTTTGGGCTGGTAATGTTGAGGTTCATGTAAAATCATCAGACTGGTTTCTTCATAATCATGAACAAGATAATGCTTATAACAATGTTATTTTACATGTGGTTTGGGAAGACGACACCCATATTTTTAGGAGCGACAATTCTGAAATACCTACTTTACAGTTAAAAGATTTTGTTGATGATTTTATTATTCATAACTACCAAAAGCTGTTTTCTCGCGAAATGAGGTGGATTAATTGTGAAAATGAATTTCATCAAACTAAAAATATCGTTCTCAATAATTGGCTAGAACGACTTTATTTTGAACGTTTAGAGCGAAAATCTAAGACTATTGAAGATCTTTTAAGAAAATCGCAAAACGATTGGGAAGCTGTACTGTTTAAAATGCTTGCCAAAAATTTTGGATTAAAAGTTAACGGCGAATCATTTTTTAGCTTGTCTCAGTCAATAGATTTCGCAATAATAAGAAAGGTGCAATCTAAAAAAATAGCTTTGGAAGCGCTGCTTTTTGGACAGGCCAAATTATTAGACAAAAAGTTTGAAGATGCATATTACAATGAGTTAACTAAAGAATATAAATTTTTAACACAGAAGTTTAGATTAGAAAATTTTCAGGTTATAGCTCCAGATTTTTTTAGGTTAAGACCTGCCAATTTCCCAACTATTCGTTTATCTCAATTGGCGAGTTTATATCATGAAAATCAAAACTTATTTTCGAAAGTAATGAGTTTGAATGAATTGGAAGATTTTTATAGTTTGTTTAATGTGTCAGCAGCAACTTATTGGAAAACACACTATACGTTTAAGAAAGTATCAAAACCATCAATTAAGAAGTTGTCAAAATCATTTATAGATCTGATTTTAATCAATACAATCCTTCCCTTAAAATTTTGTTATGTAAGGCAGAAAGGACAAGGAATGGATGCTACTATTGTGGCTTTAGCTAGTAAACTAAAATCGGAGAAGAATAGTATTGTTAGTGCTTATAACGATTTAAAAATAGTGTCCGATTCCTCATTGAAGTCACAAGCCTTGCTTCAGCTTAAAGCAGAATATTGCGACAAAAATAATTGCCTAAAATGTGCTATTGGGAATCAACTTTTAAGCCATTAAACTTTTAAACAACTAAAGTAAGTATTAAATTGCGGCATGAACGTTATTTATAAACCATTACTCTTTTTTCAGAAGCATGGATACTATGTTTGTCAGCGTATAGCCGATAGGTTAGGGATTCGGGCCAAAGTGGTTAGAACCACATTTATGTATCTTACTTTTGTTACTGTTGGGTTCGGTTTTGCTTTGTACTTATTTTTAGCTTTTTGGATGCGTATAAAAGATTTGGTTTATACTAAGCGTTCTTCTGTATTTGATTTGTAACCTATGAATCCACTTATTAAGTTTTTTAGAACCAAAATATACACCGCGGTATTCCTGCTTTGTGTTATTTTATTAATAGGGGTGGTTGGTTATAAGTTTTTGTCTGGTTACTCCTGGATTGACGCGCTATACATGACTGTAATTACAATGACTACTGTTGGTTTTAGCGAAGTAGTGCCTTTGGATACAGAATCAAAAATTTTTACAATATTCTTAATACTTGGAAGTGTTGTTATCGTGGGTTATGCACTTTCCGTAATCACTGAATATATATTGAGTAAAAATGATGTTGAAGAATTAAAACACAAAAAGATGCAAAAATTAATTGATAGTTTTAAAGGCCACATCGTTATTTGTGGGTACGGTAGAAATGGTAAGCAGGCGGCAAGAAAGTTAATGGCCTACAAAAAGCAGTTTGTGGTTGTTGATAAAAACAAAGAAATGGAAGAGCGTTTACAAATGGACGACGTACCTTATGTAATTGGTAATGCGAATGAAGATGAGGTGCTTGTTAGCGCTGGTATTGACAGAGCTGCGTGTTTTATTTCGGCTTTGCCAAATGACGCCGATAATTTATTTGTGGTGCTATCAACTAGGCAGCTAAACAGTAAGATTAATATTATAAGCAGGGCATCTAATGAGTCGTCTTATAAAAAACTCAAGTTTGCAGGGGCTAACAATGTGATATTACCGGACAAAATTGGTGGCGATCATATGGCATCTCTTGTAGTAGTGCCTGGTTTAATGGAGTTTATAGATAATCTCGCCATTGTTGGCAAGTCTAATATTAATATTGAAGAAGTCGCTGTAGAAAAACTATATAATTCTAAAAAAGCAAGGACTATTAAAGATCTTGATTTAAGAAAAAAAACGGGTTGTACAGTTATTGGGTACAAGGATAGTCAGGGGGAATATACAGTAAATCCAGAAGCAGAAATGAAACTGGAACCAAATTCTAAAATTATTGTTTTGGGACGTCCAGAACAAATCGAAAAACTTAATTCTAAATTCGATATTGAAATTGAAGATCAGTAAGTTTTAACTGCCGATGTTTTAGAATTTCATTTATTTTTAGCATCTTGCTTTCTTTTCAGTAAGAAATTTTCAATGAAATTTATTAATCTATAACACCATTATGAAGAAATATCTTCTTTCTATAACTACACTATTGTCACCTTTTTTGTTTTTTGCGCAAGAAGTTGCTGAAAAAGGTATGGATGAAAAATTTAATGAAGCTTTTAAGCCAATTTCAGATGCATGGGGTTCCATTGTTTTTTATCCTATTCAGTTTACAGAAGATGTTGGGATGCCTATTGTAATAATCATGCTTTTAACAGCAGGATTGCTATTTACTGTTTTATTCAAGCTTGTTAATATTAGATTATTTCCTGTTTCAATAAACATTGTGAGAGGTAAATATGATGATGTAGACCATCATGAAGTAGAGCAAAAGTCTATGGTAAATGTAGTTGATGGCGACATTGTAGATACTATTGCTATAGAGGGTAAGGAAGGAGAGGTGTCTCATTTTCAAGCCTTAACAGCGGCGTTATCTGGTACGGTTGGTTTAGGGAATATTGCTGGGGTGGCCATAGCGATTTCTTTGGGTGGGCCTGGCGCCACGTTTTGGATGATTTTAGCGGGGCTATTAGGTATGTCTTCGAAATTTGTGGAATGTACTTTGGGTGTAAAATATAGAGATATTGGGGAAGACGGAACCGTTTTTGGCGGACCTATGTATTATCTAAAAAAGGGGCTTGCAGATGTAGGTAAAGGAACTTTAGGAAAAGTGCTCGCTGTTATTTTTGCAATTATGTGTGTAGGTGGATCTTTTGGTGGTGGTAACATGTTTCAGGCTAACCAAGCGGCTCAACAGTTTAATACCATGATTGGTGCAAACTCAACTTCTGCGGGTGTTGTTTTTGGTGTTGTTATGGCTGCTGTTGTTGCAATTGTAATTATTGGAGGTATTAAAAGAATAGGCAGTATTACAGAGAAGATAGTGCCTTTTATGGTTGGTATTTATTTCGTAGCAGCTATCATTATTTTGGTATCTAATTTTGGCCTAATAGGTTCTGCCTTTGGACAAATATTTGATGGAGCATTTAATGCAAAAGGCATAACAGGAGGTGTTCTGGGAGTTCTGATTATTGGGTTTCAAAGGGCTGCTTTTTCAAATGAAGCAGGAGTAGGTTCTGCGGCTATTGCACATTCAGCTGTTAAAACAAAGTTCCCAGCTTCCGAAGGTTTGGTTGCTTTGCTTGAACCATTCATAGATACAGTAGTCGTGTGTACTATGACGGCTTTGGTTATTATAATCACAAATGGCGATGGTAGTATTATGGAATACGGAGTTAAAGCTCCAGATGGGGTTTTGGCAACATCAAAAGCCTTTGCTTCTGTTTTGCCTTGGTTTCCATACGTACTTACTCTAGCTGTAGTGCTGTTTGCTTTGTCCACTATGCTGTCATGGTCATATTATGGTTTGCAATCTTGGATGTTTTTGTTTGGAAGATCAAAGACCTCAGATTATTCATATAAAATTATATTCTGCCTATTTATCGTTATAGGTTCTGCAGTAAGTTTGGGAGCGGTAACGGACTTTTCGGATGCTATGATATTTGCTATGGCAGTTCCTAATATTATAGGATGCTTTATATTGTTTCCAAAAGTTAGAGAGGAATTACAAAAATATATTGCAGCCATTAGGGCGAATAAATAATACAAACTTATAATGAGTTTTAAATCCCATTTTATGTTTACAAGAAAACAGCGAAATGGGATTTTTTTATTTTTGGCACTCATTATTATACTTCAATCAATTTATTTTTTTATTGACTTTTCTCAATCGCCGGTGGCTGTAAACCAAGAAGAATTAAAGGTTTTTATTAATGAGATGGATTCATTAAAAAGAATAGAGCTAAAGAAGCAAGCGCCTAAAACTTATCCTTTTAATCCTAATTTTATAGATGATTATAAAGGTTCTATATTGGGAATGACAAACGAGGAAATAGATAAACTTTTAGCCTACAGGAAGGAAAACAAATGGATTAATTCAACAAAACAATTTCAGAGGGTTACCGGAGTTTCAGACAGTCTACTTCAAAACATGTCACCCTATTTTAGGTTTCCGGATTGGTTGGATCAGTCAAATGAGCATAAAGGGCTTAGGTTAAATGGAGATATCAAAAAGAATTTTGGTGAAAAACAAGATTTAAATACGGTCACGGCGAAAGAGCTTCAAATAGTTAACGGAGTAGGCAAGGTTCTATCCGAGCGCATAATCAAATTAAGAAACAAGAGGAAAGGAGGTTTTAATTCTATCGAGGAGTTAACGGATGTTTACGGTTTAACTCCGGAAGTTTTTAAAAATATAACATACTTGTTTGCTGTTAAAACACCTCGACACATAAATAAAATCAATTTAAACACGGCATCGGTAGATGATTTAGTTACTATTCCTCATATTGACTATGACGTAGCCCATAATATTATTGAGAGGAGGCAATTAAGAGAAGGTTACAAAAGCTTAAATGAATTAACAAAAGTTAAAGACTTCCCCGTAAATAAAATCAATATAATTGAATTATATTTGCACATTGAAAAAGAAAACTAGATGAATAACATGTACTTCACTGAAGAGCATAATCTTTTTAGAGCTAGCCTTCAAGATTTTTTACAAAAAGAAGTTGTTCCACATATTGACAAGTGGGAAAAATCCGGAACTATTGATCGCTTTATTTGGGAAAAATTTGGTGATATGGGTTTTTTTGGAATCAACTATCCTGAGGCATATGGAGGTTTAAATCTAGATCTTTTTTACACTGTTATTTTACAGGAAGAACTTCAAAAAATAAATTCAGGAGGTTTTGCAGCAGCAATTTGGGCGCATGTATATTTGGCTATGACGCATCTTAATGCAGAAGGGGACGAAAGCATAAAACAAAAGTACTTAGTGCCAAGTATATCTGGAGAAAAAATAGGTTGTTTATGTATCACAGAGCCGTCTGGAGGAAGCGACGTTGCTGGTATTAGAACAATGGCAGTTAAGGAAGGAGATTTTTATGTGGTTAATGGGTCTAAAACCTTTATTACTAATGGCATGTATAGTGATTATTTGGTTGTTGCGGCCAAAACTAGTCCAGAATTGGGGAATAAAGGAATGAGTATTTTTGTGGTAGACAGAGAAACAGAAGGTATTTCGTCTACAAAACTGGATAAGCTTGGTTGGAGAGCATCCGATACTGCAGAAATAGCGTTTGATAATGTAAAGATTCCAGTTGGAAATCTTTTAGGTAATGAGGGGGAAGGCTTCGCTTATATTATGCAGCATTTTTCATTAGAAAGATTGGTAATGGGAATAAACGCGCATGCTCGAGCAGAATATGCCTTGGAGTATGCTCTTAATTACATGTCTGAAAGAACTACTTTTGGGAAATCTCTCGATACATACCAGGCCTTAAGACATAAGTTTGTGGAGCTTTATTCAGACATGGAGCTTTGTAAGCAATTTAATTATTCGGTGGCCTTTAGACTAAATAAAGGAGAGTATGTGGTTAAAGAAGCAACCATGTCGAAACTTAAATCTACTAAAATGGCTGATGAGGTAATCTATGAATGTCTTCAGTTTTTAGGAGGCTATGGTTATATGGAAGAATATCCTTTAGCTAGATTATTAAGAGATAGTAGGTTAGGACCAATAGGAGGCGGAACCTCAGAAGTACTCCGTGAAATATTGTCAAAAATAATTATTGATAAAAAAGCATATAAACCGGTAACTTAATAGGATATAATAAAAGCGGTTTTTAGAAAAAAGTTTTTTGATTTATGCAATTGTAATTCTTAAATTACTTTTTATATTTGCAGCCGAAAAATTTTAAAAGAGAGGAGGTTAAGACACTATGTTAATAATTCCGGTAAAAGAAGGTGAAAATATAGATAGAGCGTTAAAGCGTTATAAACGTAAGTTTGTAAGAACGACTATTAAAAATCAGCTTCAAGATCGTAAGGAGTATAAAAAGCCTTCTGTAGAGCGCCGTGCTCAGATTCAAAAAGCGCAATACATTCAAACATTAAGAGATGCAGAAAACGTATAGTATCTATGCGTTTTATTGAATAAAAAAATCCCGCTTTTTGCGGGATTTTTTGTTTGCCTCTATATAGAGGTTTAAACAAGTAAGATATCAACATATTTCTTTATTTTTAACATATCAATTCAATCTTGCTATGTTATGTCTTTTAAACCCTTTATAGATTATTTGCTTCTTGAAAAAAAATACTCGGGGCTAACGGTAAAGGCTTATCAAAATGATTTAAATACCTTTTCAGAATTTATTGAAGAAGAGTATGAGACTGCAACTATAGTAGATGTTAATTATGCTCAAATTAGGAGTTGGATAGTGGTATTGGTTGAAAACCATATTTCGAATAGAAGCATCAATAGAAAAATATCGGCTTTAAACTCATATTATAAATTCTTGCTTAAAATTGGCGATATTGAGGTTAACCCGCTTGCTAAACATAAAGCATTAAAAATGAGTAAAAAAGTTCAGGTTCCTTTTTCAGAGGATGAAGTTAAAAAGGTTTTGAATGATTTTGGTGATAATAATGATTTTGAAAGTATTCGCAATAGGTTTATTATAGAGTTGTTCTACTCTACAGGTATTAGAAGAATAGAATTAGTAGAGCTTAAATTAGTTGATTTCGATTTAGAAAGTAAAATACTAAAAGTTTTAGGGAAACGAAACAAGGAGCGCCTCATCCCTTTGTTAGGATCTGTTGTTAATATTGGACGTAAGTATTTGATTAAGAGGCAGGAATTAGAACGTATTTCAAGTGCAGAATATCTTTTTTTAACAAAAAGAGGGGTTAAAATTTATGAAACACTTGTATACAGAATAATAAATGATTATTTTAGTTTTGCATCTTCAAAGGTAAAGAAGAGTCCGCATATTCTTAGGCACTCCTTCGCTACGCATTTGTTAAACCAAGGTGCCGATTTAAATGCTGTAAAAGAACTTCTAGGACATTCCAGTTTGGCGGCCACTCAAATTTATACCCATAATAGTATTGCCGAACTTAAAAAAGTGCATGTTAAGGCGCATCCAAGAAGTAAGAAGTAGTATTTAGTATTATTGTTAAACCAAAACGAGTATTATGAAGGTAAACACACAATCAGTAAATTTTAATGCAGACCAGAAATTAATAGATTTTATCCAAAAGCGTATGGATAAATTAGATATGTTTTATGATAAAGTTATAAAATCTGATGTTTTTTTAAAAGTTGAAAATACTAGTGATAAAGAGAATAAAATTTTTGAAGCCAGAGTAAGTGTTCCAGGTGATAGTTTTATTGTAAAAAAGCAGTGCAAGACTTTTGAGGAGGGTACAGATATGGCGGTGGCCTCGTTAGAAAGACAGCTTAAAAAAAGAAAAGAAAAATTAAGAGCACATTTATAGTAAAATTTTTCTAAAAATGTTTTGAATAAAGTAAAAAATCTATACATTTGCAGTCCGTTAGAAATAACGGGCTTTTTTTATGCGCAAAAAGTGTAGAAAATGCCGATGTAGCTCAGCTGGCTAGAGCAGCTGATTTGTAATCAGCAGGTCGTGGGTTCGAGTCCCTCCATCGGCTCTTTGAAAAATTGAAAATAACTTTTAAATTTTTGTTTAAAAGTGGTCCGGGGAGATACTCAAGCGGCCAACGAGGGCAGACTGTAAATCTGCTGACTATGTCTTCGCAGGTTCGAATCCTGCTCTCCCCACAAAATTCAGGTTTTCTGGATATGAGATTTTTGAAATATTGAATACCAAAATAAGCAAAAGCTTATTAAAAACGCGGGAGTAGCTCAGTTGGTAGAGCGTCAGCCTTCCAAGCTGAATGTCGCCGGTTCGAACCCGGTCTCCCGCTCTAAAATTCCTGCGAAGGCAGGAATCTCTTCTTTCATTATAAATATAATTAATTGAAAGAAAAGGAAATAAAAACTTTACGCCGGTGTAGCTCAGGGGTAGAGCGTTTCCTTGGTAAGGAAGAGGTCACGAGTTCAAATCTCGTCATTGGCTCTAAAATATTAGAGTTAAAAAATTAGAATACACTAATATTATTATATAACTAAGATTAAAATTATTTAAAAAACATGGCAAAGGCAACTTTCGATCGTTCAAAACCACACTTAAATATTGGTACAATTGGACACGTAGATCACGGTAAAACAACTTTAACTGCTGCTATTACTAAAGTATTAGCTGATGCAGGTTTATCTGAAGCAAGAGATTTCGATCAAATTGATAACGCTCCAGAAGAGAAGGAAAGAGGTATTACAATTAATACATCTCACGTAGAATATCAAACGCAAAACCGTCACTACGCGCACGTAGATTGTCCAGGTCACGCCGATTACGTTAAGAACATGGTAACTGGTGCTGCTCAAATGGATGGTGCTATTTTAGTAGTAGCTGCTACAGATGGTCCTATGCCACAAACTCGTGAGCACATCTTATTAGGTCGTCAAGTAGGTATTCCTCGTATCGTTGTTTTCTTAAACAAAGTTGATATGGTTGATGATGAAGAGCTTTTAGAATTAGTAGATATGGAAGTTAGAGATTTATTAAACTTCTACGAGTATGATGGTGACAATGGTCCTGTTATTTCTGGTTCTGCTTTAGGTGCTCTTAATGGTGAGGCTAAATGGGTTGATACTGTAATGGAATTAATGCAAGCTTGTGATGATTGGATCGAAGAGCCTGTGCGTGATATGGATAAGCCTTTCTTAATGCCTATCGAAGATGTATTCTCAATTACTGGTCGTGGTACTGTAGCAACTGGTAGAATTGAAACTGGTGTTGCTAATACTGGAGATCCTGTAGAGATTATTGGTATGGGTGCTGAGAAATTAACATCTACTATTACAGGTATCGAAATGTTCCGTCAAATATTAGATAGAGGTGAAGCTGGTGATAATGCTGGTATCTTATTAAGAGGTATTGAGAAAACTCAAATCTCAAGAGGTATGGTAATTACTAAGCCAGGTTCTGTAACGCCACACAAAAACTTCAAAGCCGAGGTTTATATCTTGAAAAAAGAAGAAGGTGGACGTCACACACCATTCCATAATAACTACCGTCCACAGTTCTACGTGCGTACAACTGACGTAACTGGTAACATTGCTTTACCTGATGGAGTTGAAATGGTAATGCCTGGAGATAACCTAACAATTACTGTTGAGTTAATTCAACCAATTGCAATGAACGTAGGTTTACGTTTCGCTATCCGTGAAGGTGGTAGAACAGTTGGTGCTGGTCAGGTAACTGAGATATTAGACTAATTATAGTTTAAACAAATATTGAGTTAAGGTATTCCGTTTTCGGAATACCTTGACTTATATTTACGGGTTTAGCTCAGTTGGTAGAGCACTGGTCTCCAAAACCAGGTGTCGGGAGTTCGAGTCTCTCAACCCGTGCAATCTAAAATAGGGGAACCTATTAATTAATTTAAAAATTGAGATCAATCAATTTAAATTATAAAGAATAACAAAATGGCTGGAATTGTAAATTATATAAAAGAATCATTCGGAGAACTAAAAAATAATGTGACGTGGCCAACATGGGCAGAAGCACAAAGTTTAACAGTTTTGGTTGCTGTGTTTTCTATTATATTTTCCCTTGCTATTTGGGGTGTAGATACGGTATTCAGTAAAGTTATCACAACTTACTTTCAATGGATTAGCTAATAGGTAAAGGAAGAATTATGTCTGAAGTAAGTGAAAAAAAATGGTATGTAGTTCGCGCGGTAAGCGGACAAGAAAATAAAATAAAAACCTATATCGAAAACGAGATTGCTCGTTTAGGTATGCAAGATTATGTAGATCAAGTATTGGTGCCTACAGAGCGTGTGATACAAATACGTAATGGGAAGAAAATACATAAGGAAAAAGTGTTTTTTCCTGGATACATCATGGTGCAAGCTAATTTAACTGGAGAGGTCCCTCATATTATAAGATCTGTAACTAATGTTATTGGTTTTTTAGGAGAGACCAAAGGCGGAGATCCTGTGCCGTTAAGACAATCTGAAGTAAACAGAATGTTAGGTAAGGTTGATGAGTTGGCTGTTGAAGAATCGGCTAATGTAGCGATTCCTTACACTAAAGGAGAAACGGTTAAAGTAATTGATGGGCCATTTAACGGATTTGATGGTACTATTGAAAAGATAAATGAAGAAAAGCGTAAGCTTGAGGTAATGGTTAAGATTTTTGGAAGAAAGACACCATTGGAGTTAAGCTACATGCAAGTAGAAAAAGTATAATAATTGTTACACTATATAAATTGATGCGTTCTTTCGCTTCCAAAACATAAGAACAGCATCAAATTAAATTATTAAAAATGGCAAAAGAATTAGGTAAAGTAGTTAAGTTACAAGTTCGGGGAGGTGCTGCGAATCCATCGCCACCGGTTGGACCCGCTTTAGGTGCTGCTGGAGTTAACATTATGGAGTTCTGTAAGCAATTTAATGCAAGAACTCAAGATAAACCTGGAAAAGTATTACCAGTGGTTATCTCTGTTTACAAAGACAAATCATTTGATTTTGTAATCAAAACTCCTCCAGCTGCAGTACAATTATTAGAAGCGGCCAAGGTGAAAAAAGGTTCGGGTGAGCCAAACCGAAAAAAAGTAGCTAAAGTATCTTGGGATCAGATTAGAACTATTGCAGAAGACAAAATGGTAGATTTAAACGCATTTACTCCAGAGTCTGCTATGAAAATGGTTGCTGGTACAGCAAGATCGATGGGAATTACTGTAACAGGGAAATTTCCTTCTTAATCTATTAAAGCATTAGAAAATGGCAAGATTAACAAAAAAGCAAAAAGAGGCTTTAGCGAAAATTGAAAAAGGAAAGGTGTATTCATTAGATGAAGCATCTGCCTTAGTTAAAGAAATTACCAATACAAAGTTTGATGCATCAGTTGATTTGGCGGTACGTTTAGGCGTAGATCCTCGTAAAGCAAATCAGATGGTGAGAGGGGTTGTATCGCTTCCTCACGGTACTGGTAAGGATATGAAAGTATTAGCATTAGTAACACCAGATAAAGAAGCAGAAGCTAAAGAAGCTGGTGCTGATTATGTTGGTTTAGACGAGTATCTTGATAAAATCAAGAGCGGATGGACCGATGTTGATGTTATTATTACTATGCCAAGTGTAATGGGTAAATTAGGTCCTCTAGGACGTGTGTTAGGTCCTCGTGGTTTAATGCCAAACCCTAAAACTGGTACAGTAACTATGGATGTTGCTAAAGCTGTAACAGAAGTAAAAGCTGGTAAAATTGACTTTAAAGTCGATAAAACTGGTATTGTACACGCTGCTATAGGAAAAGCATCATTTAGTGCTGATAAAATTGCAGGTAATGCAAATGAATTATTACAAACGTTAATTAAATTAAAACCAACAACTGCAAAGGGAACTTATGTAAAAAGCATTTTTATGTCTTCTACAATGAGTCCTAGTATAGCTGTTGATCCTAAGATTGGTTAATTAAGTTAAAACTTTTATTATGACAAGAGAAGAAAAATCATTGGTAATTGAGGAGTTAACTGCAGAATTGGCCAACAGTGCAAATATCTATTTAACAGATATTTCTGGATTAAACGCAGGAACTACCTCAGATTTACGTCGTGCTGCGTTCAAGGCAAACGTAAGAATGGCAGTTGTTAAAAATACATTACTTGAAAAGGCAATGGAAGCTTCAGACAAGGAGTTTGGAGATCTTCCTTCTGTATTAAAAGGAAATACATCTGTGATGTATTCTGAAACAGGTAATGCACCAGCTAAATTAATTAAAAACTTCCGTAAAAAATCTGAAAAGCCTTTATTAAAAGGTGCTTTCATTGAGGAAGCTGTTTACATTGGTGACGAACAATTAGACATGTTAGTAGATATCAAGTCTAAGGAAGAGTTGCTTGGAGAAATTGTTGGGTTATTACAATCTCCTGCTAAAAATGTTATTTCAGCACTTAAATCAGGTGGCGGTACAATAGCTGGTATTATTAAAACACTATCTGAAAAAGAAGGATAGTATTAAAATAGTACGCACTTATTACAATTATATTATTATTACAAAATTATTAAAACGATAGAAAAATGGCAGATTTAAAAGATTTCGCAGAACAATTAGTTAACCTTACTGTAAAAGAAGTAAATGAGTTAGCAACTATATTAAAAGATGAGTACGGTATCGAGCCTGCTGCTGCTGCTGCAGTTGCTGTTGCTGGTCCTGCTGCTGGTGGTGATGACGCTGGTGAAGCTCAAACTGAATTTGATGTAATCTTAAAAGCGGCTGGTGGTTCTAAATTAGCAGTTGTAAAATTAGTTAAGGAATTAACTGGTTTAGGATTAAAAGAAGCTAAAGGTTTAGTTGACGAAGCACCAAGTGCTATCAAAGAAGCTGTAACTAAAGATGAAGCTGAGGCTTTAAAAGCATCTTTAGAAGAGGCAGGAGCTGAGGTTGAGCTTAAATAAGCTTAACAACTCAACAATACAAAGGTTTAGGTTTGTCCCGCTATATGCGGGATAACACCTAGACCATTTTGCGTATATAATATATACCAAAAGAATATTGCAAATGGCACATAAATATTAAAGAATATTTCAACCATTTTATTTGTGTTTAAAAGCACTCTCACTATTTTTTTAATCAAAATTTCGTCCATTGATGTTATCAACACAAGCTGAAAGATTAAATTTCTCCTCTATTGTAAATAGAACAGAGTATCCTGATTTTTTGGATATTCAGATTAAATCCTTCCAAGATTTTTTCCAATTAGAAACTAAGTCTGAAGAAAGAGGTGATGAAGGTTTATATAATACCTTCATGGAAAACTTTCCAATTACAGATTCTCGTAATCAATTCGTATTAGAGTTTTTAGATTACTTTGTAGATCCACCAAGATATGCCATTGAAGAGTGTATTGAAAGAGGATTAACATATAGCGTGCCGCTAAAGGCTAGGTTAAAGTTATATTGTACAGATCCTGAACATGAAGATTTTGAAACCATTGTTCAAGATGTTTACTTAGGAACAATACCTTACATGACGCCTTCTGGTACATTTTGTATTAATGGAGCAGAGCGTGTAGTAGTTTCTCAATTACATCGTTCACCAGGTGTATTCTTTGGTCAGTCGTTCCATGCTAATGGAACCAAGCTGTATTCAGCAAGAGTTATTCCATTTAAAGGTTCTTGGATAGAGTTTGCTACAGACATCAATCAAGTGATGTATGCGTACATTGATAGAAAGAAAAAATTACCTGTTACAACACTTTTCCGTGCTATTGGCTTCGAAAGAGATAAAGATATCTTAGAGATCTTTGATCTGGCAGAGGAAGCAAAAGTTTCTAAAACAGGCTTGAAAAAATACTTGGGTAGAAAATTAGCTGCTCGTGTGCTTAATACATGGCATGAAGATTTTGTTGATGAAGATACAGGAGAGGTTGTATCTATCGAGCGTAACGAAATTGTGCTTGATCGTGACACCATTCTTGATAAAGAAAATATTGAAGAGATTCTTGAAGCAGAAGTTAAAACAATTCTTTTGCACAAAGAAACCTCTGAACAAGGTGATTATGCAATTATCCATAATACCCTTCAAAAAGACCCAACAAACTCCGAAAAAGAGGCTGTTGAACATATCTACAGACAATTACGTAATGCTGAGCCGCCAGATGAGGAAACAGCACGTGGTATCATAGATAAATTATTCTTTAGTGACCAACGTTACTCTTTAGGAGAGGTAGGTCGTTACAGAATGAATAAAAAATTAGGTTTAGATATTGGAATGGATAAGCAAGTGCTTACCAAAGAAGATATCATAACCATTATAAAATATTTAATCGAGTTAATTAATTCAAAAGCTGAGATTGATGATATAGATCACTTATCTAACCGTCGTGTACGTACAGTAGGTGAGCAGTTATCATCACAGTTTGGTGTTGGTTTAGCACGTATGGCACGTACCATTCGTGAGCGTATGAACGTTCGCGATAACGAAGTCTTTACTCCAATAGATTTGATTAATGCCAAGACTTTGTCTTCTGTTATCAACTCGTTCTTTGGAACCAACCAGTTGTCTCAGTTTATGGATCAAACTAATCCATTGGCGGAGATTACACACAAGCGTCGTTTATCAGCATTAGGACCTGGAGGTTTATCTAGAGAAAGAGCAGGTTTCGAGGTTCGTGATGTTCACTACACGCACTACGGACGTTTATGTCCTATTGAAACACCAGAAGGACCAAATATTGGTTTGATATCTTCACTTTCGGTATATGCAAAAGTGAATTCCATGGGATTCATAGAGACCCCTTATAGAAAAGTAGAAGAAGGTATTGTTGATATTAAAAATGCACCTACTTATTTAAGTGCCGAAGAAGAAGAGGAAAAATTAATTGCTCAGGCAACTGTTGAAGTTGATGATAGTGGTAAAATTTTACATGATAAAGTTATTGCAAGAATGGAAGGAGACTTCCCTGTAATAGACCCTAATGAGTTGCATTATACAGATGTGGCTCCAAACCAAATTTCTTCAATATCGGCATCTTTAATTCCATTCTTAGAGCATGATGATGCAAACCGTGCATTAATGGGGTCGAACATGATGCGTCAGGCAGTACCGTTATTAAGAGTGGATGCTCCAATTGTTGGAACAGGTTTAGAACGTCAAGTCGCTTCAGACTCTAGAGTTTTAATTAATGCGGAAGGAACAGGAGAAGTACTTTATGTTGATGCAAACGAAATTAAAATAAGATACGAGCGTACTGAAGATGAAGCTAAAGTAAGTTTTGATAGTGATGTTAAAACATATCCTTTAGTAAAATTCAGAAAAACGAATCAAGGAACTTCAATTAACTTGAAACCAATTGTTACTAAAGGAGATAAAGTAACTAAGGGTCAAGTTTTATGTGAGGGTTATGCAACTCAGAAAGGAGAATTAGCACTTGGTAGAAATATGAAAGTAGCCTTTATGCCTTGGAAAGGGTATAACTTTGAGGATGCGATTGTGATTTCTGAGAAAGTAGTTCGAGAAGATATATTTACCTCTATCCACATTGATGAGTATTCTCTTGAAGTTAGAGATACGAAATTAGGAAACGAAGAGTTAACTAACGATATTCCAAATGTTTCTGAAGAGGCTACCAAAGACCTTGATGAGCATGGTATGATTCGTGTTGGGGCTGAAGTAAAACCTGGGGATATTTTAATTGGTAAGATTACGCCTAAAGGAGAATCTGATCCAACTCCAGAGGAAAAATTATTACGTGCTATCTTTGGTGATAAAGCTGGAGATGTTAAGGATGCTTCACTAAAGGCGTCACCATCGTTAAATGGTGTTGTAATTGAGAAGAAGTTATTTGCTAGAGCTGTAAAAGACAAGCGAAAAAGAGCTCAAGATAAAGATGATATCCTTGCATTAGAAGCGCAATATGACAGAAAGTTTGATGAATTAAAAGATGTTTTAGTTGAAAAACTTTTTGCTATTGTAAATGGAAAAACAGCTCAAGGTATTTATAATGATTTAGGAGAAGAAGTATTACCAAAAGGTAAGAAGTTCACTTTAAAAATGTTAAATGCTGTTGATGATTATGCGCATTTGGTTTCTGGAAAATGGACAACAGATGATCATACAAATCAACTAGTAGCTGATTTAATTCATAACTATAAGATAAAGGAAAACGATCTACAAGGGTCTTTACGTCGTGAGAAGTTCACCATTTCTGTTGGAGATGAATTACCAGCAGGTATTATTAAGCTAGCCAAAGTTTATATTGCTAAAAAACGTAAGCTTAAGGTTGGTGATAAAATGGCAGGACGTCATGGAAATAAGGGTATTGTAGCGCGTATTGTTCGTCAAGAAGATATGCCATTCCTAGAAGATGGAACGCCTGTAGATATCGTATTAAATCCACTTGGTGTACCATCTCGTATGAACATTGGTCAGATTTATGAAACCGTATTAGGATGGGCTGGTCAAAAATTAGGTCGTAAATATGCGACACCTATTTTTGATGGTGCTAATATTGATCAAATAAATGAATTGACTGATGAAGCAGGTATCCCAAGATACGGTCATACATATTTATATGACGGTGGAACAGGAGATCGCTTTGATCAACCGGCAACAGTAGGTGTGATTTACATGCTTAAACTTGGTCACATGGTTGATGATAAGATGCACGCGCGTTCTATTGGACCTTACTCATTAATTACACAACAACCGCTTGGTGGTAAAGCACAATTTGGTGGTCAGCGTTTTGGTGAGATGGAAGTTTGGGCACTTGAGGCATATGGAGCATCAAGTACCTTACGTGAGATCTTAACTGTAAAATCTGATGATGTTATTGGTAGAGCCAAAACTTATGAAAGTATTGTTAAAGGTGAACCAATGCCAGATCCAGGTTTACCAGAATCTTTCAATGTATTAATGCATGAACTGAAAGGTTTAGGATTAGACATCAGATTAGAAGAGTAGTTAATTAATTAAATTCATTTCACCCATATATTATGGCAAGAAAACAAGATAAAAATACAGTTAAGAGATTTAATAAAATCTCAATTGGTTTGGCTTCACCAGAGTCTATTTTAGCAGAATCTAGAGGTGAGGTTTTAAAACCTGAAACTATCAATTATCGAACTCACAAACCAGAACGTGATGGTTTGTTCTGTGAACGTATTTTTGGTCCTGTTAAGGATTATGAATGTGCTTGTGGAAAATATAAAAGAATTCGCTACAAAGGTATTGTTTGTGACCGTTGTGGTGTTGAGGTAACTGAGAAGAAAGTACGTCGTGATAGAGTAGGACATATCAATTTAGTAGTTCCTGTAGCGCACATCTGGTACTTCCGTTCTTTACCAAATAAAATAGGTTATTTATTAGGTTTACCATCCAAGAAATTAGATATGATTATTTACTACGAACGTTATGTAGTAATTCAACCTGGTAATGCCAAGAATGAAGAAGGAGAACCATTACAGAAAATGGATTTCTTAACTGAGGAAGAATATTTAAATATTTTAGAAACGCTTCCTCAAGATAATCAGTATCTAGATGATTCAGACCCAAATAAGTTTTTAGCTAAAATGGGAGCTGAGTGTTTAATTGAGTTGTTGGCAAGAATTGATTTAGAATCACTTTCTTATGAGCTAAGACACAAAGCAAATACCGAAACGTCAAAACAACGTAAAACGGAGGCTTTAAAACGTTTGCAAGTAGTAGAGTCTTTACGTGAATCTAATCAGAACAGAGAGAATAGACCAGAGTGGATGATTATGAAGGTAATTCCTATCATTCCACCAGAATTACGTCCATTAGTACCGCTAGATGGAGGGCGTTTTGCAACTTCTGATTTAAATGATTTATACCGTCGTGTAATTATCAGAAATAACCGTCTTAAGAGATTGGTTGAAATCAAAGCTCCAGAGGTGATTTTGCGTAATGAAAAGCGTATGTTACAAGAATCTGTAGATTCATTATTTGATAACACGCGTAAATCATCAGCTGTAAAAACAGATTCTAACAGACCTTTAAAATCATTATCAGATTCATTAAAAGGGAAACAAGGACGTTTCCGTCAAAACCTTTTAGGTAAGCGTGTTGATTATTCTGCACGTTCTGTAATTGTTGTAGGTCCAGAATTGAAATTATACGAATGTGGATTGCCTAAAAATATGGCTGCAGAGCTTTACAAGCCTTTTGTAATTAGAAAACTAATTGAAAGAGGAATTGTAAAAACGGTAAAGTCTGCAAAGAAAATTATAGATAAAAGAGAGCCAGTGGTTTGGGATATCTTGGAGAATGTTCTTAAAGGACATCCAGTATTGCTAAACCGTGCGCCTACGCTGCATAGATTAGGAATACAAGCGTTTCAACCAAAGTTAATTGAAGGAAAAGCAATCCAATTGCACCCATTAGTGTGTACGGCATTTAATGCCGATTTTGATGGAGATCAAATGGCGGTGCACTTACCACTTGGTCCAGAGGCTATATTAGAATGTCAATTATTAATGTTGGCGTCTCATAATATCTTAAATCCAGCAAATGGTTCACCCGTAACGGTACCTTCTCAGGATATGGTACTTGGTCTTTACTACATGACTAAGCACCGTAAATCAACGCCTGAATTACAAATTAAAGGTGAAGGCTTAACATTCTATTCTCCAGAGGAAGTGGAAATCGCTTTCAATGAGAAGCGTGTAGATTTGAATGCTGGTATCAAAGTAAGAACTATCGATATCAATGAAGATGGGAAATTAGATAGAATGATTGTTGATACGACTGTTGGTCGCGTATTATTCAACCAGCATGTTCCTCAAGCGGCAGGTTTCATTAATACGGTATTAACTAAAAAGTCTTTAAGAGATATTATTGGTGATATTCTTAAAGTAACTTCTGTTCCGGAAACGGCAGATTTCTTAGATGCTATTAGAACTTTAGGTTTTAAATTCGCATTCCAAGGTGGATTATCCTTTAGTTTAGGTGATATTATCATTCCGCCAGAAAAGCAAGGTATGATTGATAAGGCCAATGGTTTAGTTGATGGAATTACTGGAAACTACAACATGGGACTTATAACAAATAACGAACGTTATAATCAGGTTATTGATATTTGGACTTCTACCAATGCGGAGTTGACAGAGTTATCCATGAAACGTATTAGAGAAGACCAGCAAGGGTTTAACTCGGTGTTTATGATGCTTGATTCTGGAGCTCGTGGATCTAAAGAACAGATTCGTCAGCTTACCGGTATGCGTGGATTGATGGCAAAACCTAAAAAATCTAATGCTGGAGGAGGTGAGATTATTGAAAATCCAATTCTTTCCAACTTTAAAGAAGGTCTTTCAATTTTAGAATACTTTATTTCTACACACGGTGCTCGTAAAGGTCTTGCAGATACAGCTCTTAAAACAGCGGATGCAGGTTACTTAACTAGAAGATTAGTGGATGTATCTCAAGATGTTATCATCAATACAGAAGATTGTGGTACGTTAAGAGGTGTTGAAGTAGAGCCATTAAAGAAGAATGATGAGGTTGTAGAAACGTTAGAAGAAAGAATAGTTGGTCGTGTATCACTCAATGATGTGCATAACCCATTAACAGATGAATTGTTAGTGGCTGCAGGTCAGTTGATAGAAGACGACATCGCTAAGGCAATTCAAGAGTCTCCAATCGAGAGTTTAGAAGTGCGTTCAGCATTAACCTGTGAGGCTTTGCAAGGTATTTGTGCTAAGTGTTACGGACGTAATTTAGCTACTGGTAAAATGGTACAACGTGGTGAGGCTGTTGGTGTTGTTGCAGCACAGTCTATTGGAGAACCAGGTACTCAGCTTACATTACGTACATTCCACGTAGGTGGTATTGCTGGTAACATTTCTGAAGATAACAAGTTAGCCGTTAAATTTGATGGTATTGCTGAAATAGAAGATTTAAAAACTGTTAAAGGTCAAGATAGTGAAGGAAATGAGGTTGATATCGTTATTTCCAGAACATCTGAACTTAAGCTTACAGATAAGAAAACAGGTATTGTTCTAAGTAATAATAACATTCCTTATGGTTCAACCATTTATGTTAAGAATGGTCAAGAACTATTAAAAGATGATGTCGTTTGTACTTGGGACCCTTACAATGGTGTGATTATTTCAGAATTTGCTGGTAAGGTTAAGTATGAAAACATTGAGCAGGGGGTAACTTATCAGGTAGAAATAGATGAGCAAACTGGTTTCCAAGAAAAAGTAATTTCTGAATCTAGAAATAAGAAATTAATCCCAACACTTCATATTGAAGATGCAAGTGGAGAAACGATACGTTCTTACAACTTACCAGTTGGGGCTCACTTAATGATTGATGATGGAGAGAAGATCAACGTTGGAAAGATCTTAGTTAAGATTCCTCGTAAGTCTGCTAAAGCAGGTGATATTACTGGTGGTCTACCTCGTGTTACAGAGTTATTTGAAGCGCGTAACCCATCTAATCCGGCAGTAGTGAGTGCTATTGATGGTGTCGTATCTTTCGGAAAAATCAAAAGAGGTAACCGTGAGATTATAGTGGAGTCTAAATTAGGGGACGTTAAGAAGTACTTAGTGAAGTTATCAAATCAAATTCTAGTTCAAGAAAATGATTATGTAAAAGCTGGGATGCCATTATCGGATGGATCTATTACGCCAAATGATATCTTAAATATTAAAGGACCTTCAGCAGTGCAACAATACTTAGTAAATGAGGTACAAGAAGTATATCGTTTACAAGGTGTGAAAATTAATGATAAGCACTTTGAAGTTGTTGTTAGACAGATGATGCGTAAAGTAAGGATCATTGATTCTGGTGATACTATTTTCCTCGAAGATCAATTGGCTCATAAAGCTGACTTTATTAAAGAGAATGATGATATCTTTGGTAAGAAAGTAATTGAAGATGCCGGAGATTCAGTAAATCTTAAAGCTGGACAAATTGTTACACCTCGTGAATTAAGAGATGAAAATTCAATTTTGCGTCGTGAGGATAAACAACTTGTAGTTGCTAGAGATGCACAGCCAGCAACAGCCACACCAATACTTCAAGGTATTACTAGAGCATCACTTCAAACGAAATCCTTTATCTCAGCGGCCTCTTTCCAAGAGACTACTAAGGTATTAAACGAAGCAGCAGTTGCTGGTAAAGTAGATTCGTTAGAAGGCTTAAAAGAAAATGTTATTGTTGGTCATAGAATTCCAGCGGGTACCGGTATGAGAAGTTATTCTGATATCATTGTAGGCTCTAAAGAAGAATTTGACGAAATGATGCAAGTGAAGCAAGAATTGAATTATAATTAAAAGAGACTCAGCATTCACAAGCCGAAGGTGTAGAGAATGTTGTTAGTCAAATTTACACTGAGCGAAGTCGAAGTGTCTTATAAAATAAAAGCCTTCATGTATATTATACCTGAAGGCTTTTTAATTTTTAAATATTATGGCAGAAGAAAAAGATAATCAAAAACAAGGGCAGATAAATATCGAACTTGATGAAAAGGTGGCGGAAGGTACCTATTCAAACCTAGCTATTATTAATCATTCAGTTTCAGAGTTTGTGGTAGATTTTGTTAATATTATGCCTGGAGTTCCAAAAAACAAGGTGAAATCTAGAATTATTTTAACACCGCAACATGCAAAAAGATTACTTAAAGCTTTAGGAGATAATGTCGCAAGATTCGAAAATGCCCACGGCGAAATTAAGGATTACGAGCAGCCTCCAATTCCTTTAAATTTTGGACCAACAGGTCAGGCATAAAATAAAAGCCTTTTGAAGAAAACTCAAAAGGCTTTATTTTTAGATAAGATGATAATTGAAAAATATTATTTAATGGTTTTGTAATAACTTTTATTTATGCACCTTGAAATTCGATTAAATTTAAGTGTTGTTTTTTGGCCTTAAACTAAGTTTTGATGGTAGAATATTAAACACTAGTCAAAAATGTCTCAAAAAACATCTATTACAATTTTCTCTAAGCAACCTTATTTTTAAACGAAAATTTAAGTGCTCCAGATGGACATTTTTTTACCTGACTATTAATTTTTTCAGGAGGAGCTCCATCAATATCTATCCACGGGATAACAGAATTTCTAAAGACATTAGATAGTTGTTTTGCACAAGTATCTGATTGTTGACATACACAAGGGTCGTAGGTTATAGTAATATTGTCATTACTAAATTCTCTAAAATTAATTTTCATGACTAATCATTTTTTGGGTTATGATTCTATCTTAAAATTAAAATTATGACTTTTTTTTGAGTATTATACTCGACGAAATACAATTTCTGGCCATTTATTCGACGAAATGCACAATTTTTAATCAAATTCAGATGTAAAATGAAGTTTTACGTTCGGATATTTTTGTTGAGTCATTTGTAATGAAAATGCGGAATCGGCTAAAAATACAAGCTGACCATGCTTATCTTTAGCTAAAAACCGTTGCTTTACCCTAACAAATTCTTTATACTCATCGGAGGCAGAGTTTGATGGGTCTATCCAACAAGCTTTATGAACATTTAAGTTTTCGTAGGTACATTTGGCACCATATTCATGCTCCAGTCTATATTGAATTACTTCATACTGTAGGGCTCCAACTGTACCAATTACTTTTCTTCCGTTAAGTTCTAACGTAAACAATTGCGCTACCCCTTCGTCCATGAGCTGGTCTATACCTTTATATAATTGCTTAGATTTTAAGGGGTCAGCATTATTTATATATCTAAAATGCTCTGGAGAAAAACTTGGTATACCTTTATAGTTAAGGGCTTCTCCCTCCGTTAAAGTGTCACCAATTTTAAAAGTTCCTGTGTCTTGCAACCCAACAATGTCTCCAGGATAAGAGATATCAACAATTTCTTTTTTCTCAGCAAAAAACGCATTTGGACTCGAAAACTTTAACTTTTTGTTGTTTCTTACATGCAGGTATGGTGAGTTTCGTTTAAACTCTCCAGAAACTATTTTAACAAATGCTAATCGATTTCTATGATTAGGGTCCATATTAGCATGAATCTTAAAAACAAATCCGCTAAATTTTTTCTCATCTGGTTTTACCAAACGTTCTTCACTTTGTTTAGCTCTGGGTTTAGGAGCTATGTCCACAAAGCAGTCAAGTAATTCTCTAACCCCAAAATTATTAAGGGCTGATCCAAAAAATACAGGTTGCAACACCCCGTTTAAATAATCTTCTTTATCAAAAGAGGGATAAATACCATCAACCAATTCAATTTCTTCACGAAGCGTATTTGCCGAATCTTCGCCAACCAATTCGTCTAGTTTTGGTGAGGATAAATCTGAGATTTCTACTGTTTCCTCAATGTCTTTTCTGCTGTCTCCAGAAAAGAGGTTCACGTTTTTCTCCCAAATGTTATAAATACCTTTAAAATCATATCCCATTCCAATAGGGAAACTTAAAGGAGTAACTTTAAGGCCTAATTTTTGCTCAACCTCGTCTAATAAATCAAAAGCATCTTTACCTTCACGATCCATTTTATTAATAAAAACAATCATTGGTATGTTCCGCATTCTACAAACTTCAACTAGTTTTTCTGTTTGCTCCTCAACACCTTTGGCTACATCTATAACTACGATAACGCTGTCTACAGCAGTTAAGGTTCTAAACGTGTCTTCTGCAAAGTCTTTGTGGCCTGGAGTATCTAGAATATTAATTTTAATACCATTGTATTCAAAAGCTAATACCGATGTCGCTACAGAAATACCACGCTGGCGTTCAATTTCCATAAAATCACTAGTTGCGCCTTTTTTTATCTTATTACTCTTTACAGCTCCGGCTTCTTGAATCGCACCACCAAAAAGAAGTAGTTTTTCGGTAAGCGTGGTTTTACCAGCATCTGGGTGAGAAATAATCCCAAAAGTTCGTCTTCGCTGTATTTCTTCTAAAAATGACATAAAATAAATTTTGGCAAAGATAAATTATATTGTTGGCTATTGGAACTTCTTTTATGCTTAAAACATGATCTAAAAAAAAGACATAAGCTCATTGTTGTTCAAAAAAGGGACGAATTTATTTAATGTTCAGTTAAAGGTTCTAAATAGCGATTTATAGTAAGAATTTGTAGTTCATCTAATATCGACAACAAATGTTAAAAAAAATGAAAATTAATCATTGCTAAATTATATATTCACGCATAATATTTATTTGTAAAACGATATATTTTGGTTGAGTTAAGGCTTGAAATTTGAGGGATTTCTTTAATCACTAATTTATACTATAATTAATAGGGGTAATACTTTGTAAAGACTCATTTGATCTGTATAAAGTTATTAACTATGATTTTTAATAAATTCTTCGTATCGTTTGTATTATGGACCTATTATGTCCATATTTTTATATATTAAAGTTAGAGTAAAAATACATCAAACATCAACATTTCTCTCTGTATGACGATAGATTTATTAATGAATAAATTATTAAAAGGGTTCTCTGGTCTTTTTTTAATTTTTTTAGTTTCTTTCTATTCTGATAATGTATTTGGGCAATGTACCACTCAGTCGTTTAGTGGTCCGGCAGCTACAATTCCAGATAATACACTGGGCGGAGTTTCTCGAACCGTTTCCTTCACTACAACCAGTGCCGTTACAGATGTAAATGTAACACTCGATATAACACATACTTGGGATGGGGATCTGAGTATCTCTCTTACAAGTCCGGCAGGAACTGTTATAGACCTTTCCAGTAACAATGGTTTTTTCTTTGATGATTATACGAATACAGTTTTTGATGATGCTGCTGCCACAGCGATAACAGCAGGGTTTCCTCCATTTACTGGAACGTTCAGTCCAGAACAACCTTTGAGTAATTTTAATGGAGAAAATCCTAGCGGTACTTGGACGCTTACGGTAGTAGACGATGCAGGGGGGGATGTAGGAACACTAAATAGCTTTTCTGTAGAGGTGTGTACGGCTTCGGCTGCCGCAGATTTGGCAGTATCAAAAACGGTAAGTAATAGTACACCAAATGAAGGAGATACAATCACGTACACGTTGTCTGTTACAAATAATGGTCCCATTCAAGCAACAAATGTGAGTATTACGGATGTGTTGCCTTCAGGAGTTACCTATGTTAGTGATGATGGGGCTTATGTCGCGGGTACAGGAGTTTGGACTATTGGTACTTTAAATAATGGAGCTACTGCTACACTTAATATTACTGCTACTGTTGATGCTGGTACAGGTGGATCAAATATTACTAATACCATAACAGCTGTTAATGCAGATCAAACAGATAGCAATGCAACTGCAGATGATTTAAGTGAATCAATTGCTGTAGCAAGTTCAGGCCCTGGTCCAGGAACAGACACTGATGGGGATGGAATTGATGACACCATCGATATTGATGATGATAATGATGGAATGACTGATGAAGAGGAATATTGTACAACCGCTAACACCACATTTTTATTATCACAAGATGTGGGTACAAGATCTGTTGTTGTTAACCATACGGATACGGGGTACTTGAGACTCGATTTTTCTTCAATGGATAATTCGTTTCAATTGGATATTAATGGAACAACAGTACATCCTTCAGTTTTAGAGTTTGAAAATGGAGCTTTAGGTGCTGGAGAAGAATATTTTTTATTCGCGTCAGATAATGCCTTTATAAGTAGTCCTTGGCTTGCAAATTCAAATGGACTTCCACGTCTTCGACTTATTATTGATGATTCTGGAAATGCAGCACTTTATGGAACTAGAACAACAAGTTCAACATCGTTGGAGCTTATGCAAGCGCAAGCGGGTACATCGTTTAACACAATTAATTGGGTTTCAGGGGCAAATAATACGTTCACTGTAATAAATCAATCTGGTCCAGGACCAGAAGGGTTTACAGGAGAGTTGTTTGCTAGTGCACTTTGTGATGATGATGGAGATGGTATAATCAATAGTTTAGACTTAGATTCTGATAATGATGGTATTTATGATATTGTGGAATCTGGAGTTTTAAATATTGCCGGGGTTAATGATGCAAATAATGATGGTATAATTGATGGTGCCGCAGGAGGTTCTGGAGCTAATGGTTTATTCAGTAGTATTGAAGATAATGATTTTGTTTATGCTAATTTAACATATACTATTGCAGATACAGATTCAGATGGACTATATGATCCATATGAATTAGATGCTGATGATGATTCGTGTAATGATGTATTAGAAGCAGGATATACCGATGGAGATTCTAACGGCTTGTTAGGTACTGGAACATTTGGATCGGGATTAACAATTGATGGAAATGGTTTAGTTACAAGTGGAACAGATGGCTATACAACACCAGATGATGGTGATTCTAATGGGACTTTTGATTTTCAACAAGCAAATGATGTCGTAATTAATACCCAGCCAGCAGATGAAACAGTTTGTGATAATGATAATATTAGTTTTTCCGTAGGAGTTTCTGGTTCAGGATTATCTTATCAGTGGCAGGTTGATACTGGTGCAGGGTTTTCTGACTTAAGCAATGGGGGTGTATATTCTGGAGTTACCACGAATACTCTAAATATTACTGGAGCTACTCAAAGTATGAATAATTACGAATATAGAGTGGTTATTTCAAGCAGTGCATATACTTGTGGAACGGTTACCTCAAATGCAGGAACGCTCAATATAGATACATTAGACGATGCAACTTTTAGTTATAGTGCTGCAAATTATTGTGCTAATGCTTCAAATCCTTCACCAACAATAACAGGTTTAGCAGGAGGTACTTTTAGTTCTGCAGCTGGATTGTCAATAAATGCTAGCTCGGGAGTTGTAGATTTGAGTTTGTCTACACCAGGTCTATACTCTATTACTTATACAACATCTGGGAGTTGTCCCAATAGTAGCGCCGTTAACCTTACCGTTGATGCAGCTCCAAGTGCTCCAGTGGTGACTACTCCGGTAGAGTATTGCGTAGGAGATACCGCCTCAGCTTTAACAGCTACAGGTACTAATTTATTGTGGTATACACTACCATCTGGAGGTACTGGAAGTAGTTCGGCTCCAACACCAAATACCGTAGTAGCTGGTAGTACATCTTATTACGTAAGTCAAACTAATGGCGCTGGATGTGAAAGTGCAAGGTCAGAAATTGTAGTGACCGTTTCAACACCTGTTAATATTTTTTGCGAAAGATATCGAGTTCGTGATGCTTCTAATACTTGGGGCCCTTGGGTAGCATTTTCAGGTGGAAGTTGTAACATTCCACTTTGTGATGATGGGGGTTTTCAGGATATTCAATTCGATGGGGGTCCTAATATTAATACTGGGTGGGTTTGGACTGATGAAGATGGAAATGTGGATTCTGAAGTGGATGAAATTGTGCGATTTGATAATATAGGAATAGATGATGCTGGTACATATACAGGTGTTTATACAAGTCCAGAAGGTTGTGTTTCCAATATATCTTTTGATGTTACTGTAAGCCCTTTACCTAATGCAGGTACTGATGGAGTGTTATCTTTATGTTCTGGAGAAACTGCAACATTAGCTCAGTTGAATGCTGCAATATCAGGTGAAGATACTGGTGGAGTGTGGAGTCCTGCTTTAGCAACAGGGGTAACAACTTACACTTATACTGTAGCTGCATCAGGAGCATGTACAGTTGATGATACTTCTACGGTAAGTGTGACATACAATGCTTTACCCACAGCAGAAGCAGGTCCAAGCTCAGAGATTAACTGTAATAACCCAACAGTAACTTTAGATGGCACAGGAACTACAATAGGAGGAGTCACATATTTATGGACGGGAGGCACAATAGATAGTGGATCAACAACATTAAGTCCAGTAGTAAGTGCAGCAGGGGTATATACTTTGACAGTAACTAATA
>NZ_SRWZ01000004.1 GCF_004804355.1 Cognatitamlana onchidii | reverse complement strand
ACCGACAACCCAAACTCATTCATTCCTGATGAGACCCATTCTGTGTTAGCATGACGCATGCCTACATAACCTATTGGGCCCTTAACCCCTAAAAGGTCGTAGTTACGTGGCGCAATAATAAATTGTTCCCCAGCTTCAAATCCAAGTTCCATGGTTCGTCCCTGTATCTGGTTTCCTTGGGGTGTAGAAAACACAAAAGATGAACAAGCATTCGCTGGGTTGTTCCCTAAAATTAATACAGACAGAACCATTGCTACAATAGCCCTAAACTTTCGCACAAACTCTTTTCTTGTTTTCGTTTTAATCGCTTTCATAATATATTTTTTGTGATTTATAATTTGCTTTCACTTATAACAGGGCAACAATCCCTAAAACCCCTAATCGCTTTCCTATTTTTATAAAAAAACCGCTCAGCCTTTTGAGATGACTGAGCGGTTTCAAACTAACCAAACTAACTATATGAAAAACTTACTATTCTTGTCTTGTATTAATTTTAGGGAACAATCCTCTAAAACCCTTATTTCTTTTCTTATTTGTTTTAAATTCTATTCAAATATACCATCCTACATGCAGCTGTTAGAGGCTTTTAATGTGAGACAACCAAAACTAAAAGTAAACTTACCAAATCACTAGATCAACCATTTATTTAGCAGACCTGTACCGTCTATTCTTGTTATAGAACACATATAGATGATTCATTTAAAATGGCCTAGGCAATAGTAACCAGCTTTTCCTTTTGTAGTCCGTAAACTCAGGATATCTGGACATAGATTTGTCTTTTTTAAGCATATTCCTAAGGAAGAAACCAAATACCCAACAAGCCAATGGAATCCAAGCTATCCAGTTCATTGCCATAACGGCATAAGCCGAATAAATAAGAATTTCGCCAAAATAATTAGGATTTCTTGTTCGGCTAAAGATACCATCATGAATCAATCCCTTTTTCAGTTTTAAAATAGCGTACTTTTGCGCATCGCTTACATAATGCATAAATATGCCCATTATGTATAGGAATAAGGTTATCCCAATGATGTATGGAGGTAATACTAAATGATTACTAATAAGTAAATAAGGTGCTAAATAGTAACCTCCCAATGGTAAAAAGATAAAGAAAAGACCAATAAAAAAAGGTTGTTTCTCGTTAAACCTATTATCAGGAAACATTTGATGTTTTATGAGCCATAATAAACAATACGTGCCATGAATAGCTAGGTAAATAAAGGCCTCGGTCGACCAATTATCAAAAAACTACATGAGAAATAAAACAAACGGAATTAATAAAATTTTGTGTGCGTTGATATAGGTTGATATTTTCATAATTTCTTATTTTTTTATTATTTCAGATGTATTACCAATTCATTTTTAGAATCGGATGTAACATTAAACTTTACCTCATTAAATTTTGGTGGTCCCGTTTTCCCAAACTTATTATTTGAAAAACCGTACTTCTCCTTTGGAATGCCAAACACGTTTTTATCTAACTGATCGTTTTCATTTTCGTCTTGAAAAACAGCAATAGCATAACTACCATTTTTAACACCTTCGAAAGAAAATGTAATATCGCTAAGGTTTGACTTTACAGCCCCAGTTTTATAAGCCCTATCAAAATCTGGAAAACCATGAGCTGATTTGTACAACCCAATCATAACCTGTCCCTTACTATTTTTAACACCAGTAATGGTTATCTTAATAGTATTCGAATCTATTGAATGATCATTTGCGCTAAATGACATTAGCAATAGCAGCCCTAATCCTAACAAAATAGTTTTAGAGTACATTTTTAGTTTTTTAATTGCTTTCATAAATAAATGTTTTAATTAACCGCGTTTTACTTCGGTTTTTGTTACACTCTAAACAGGGTACTCTTCAATAAAAAACCCTATAATGACGCTAAAGGACATATTACAAAAGGCTATTTACTTTAATGCTCGCAAATAATTTTCTAACTTTACTTAAACATTAAATGAAACTTTCATGCCATCAAATAAAAAAAACGAAGTCACACAAATTCTGAATAATATTGAATCTAGTAGCAGAACAGCAGACTTATACCCTTTAGTCTATAATAATTTACATGAAATCGCTGAAAAACTTTACCGAAGAGAACGCCCTGGACATACCTTACAACCCACCATTTTAGTTAACGAAGCTTATATGAGTCTGGTAGATCAAGATCAGATAAATTGGAAAGGCAGGTCACATTTTTTTGCTGTTAGCGCTCAAGCTATTAGACGGGTTTTAGTGCATCATGCCAGAAAAAAGAATGCGATTAAACGTGGATCTGGACAACACCATCTTGACCTAGAAGAGGGCCTTACCTATTCTGTTGAAAAAGATGAAGTTGTATTATCACTTGATGAGGCCTTGGAACACCTAGAAAAGCTTCATGAAAGGCAAGCAAAAGTAGTTGAAATGAAATTTTTTGGTGGGATGAAAATGCAGGAAATTGCAGACGAGTTAGGCGTTTCTATAAAAACGATAGAGGTCGATTGGAAAGTTGCTAAAGCCTGGCTTAAAAAGTTTATGAATAGTGATGTGTAGAAACCTTTCTAGCACATAACTCCTTTAATCATGAAGCCTTTAATTAGGTTTTTTTAACAGCTTTTTCCCTTATTAGGTTAGAACCTTTAATGGCATCATAATGCAGATATTATCAATACATAAGCGCAGTATATACCATCCTCATTTTTCTGAAGATTTCTTCTATTCCTATCAACTTACTGATCATATTTTAGTTTGTGCCGTTATGGATGGATGCTCCAGTGCCAAGGATAGTCATTTTAGCTCTGCGCTTTTTAGCAAATCTATTCATAAATCCTGCAGAATGCTACCACAGATGAAAGAGATTGTTGAGGATTTTGATTTGGCCACCATGGAGTTAAATGAAATCGGTAATTTCATCTTAAAACAACTTTTCGACGATCTAAAAAAAACCAAAAGACTCTTCTTTTTATCCACCGAAGAACTACTTTCAACATTAAGTTTATTGATTTACAACCATGATACCCTAAAAGCTTGCATTAAAATAAGCGGGGATGGTTTATTTGCTATAAATGGTCGGATTACTAGTATTGATCAAAACAACGTTCCGAATTTTCTGGGATATCATTTAGCAAAAAATTTTGAGGACGTCAAATTAAGTGCTATTGCTACCTATAATTTCGAAAACGCAAATGATGTTTGTATTGCGACAGATGGTATTGATAAACTACGCAAAGATTTAAAAAACCCAGAAGAGATAAACGAAACAAGATATGCTTTTCTTGTTGAAAAACCTTCTAAAAAGTCTGATTTATTCTTTGAAAAACAATACAAAAAACTGGCATTAAAAGGCTTTACACTTTATGACGACTTAAGCATAATGCGAATAATTAACCCCAAAGATTAGTTATATACGTCGTAAGTTTTCCACCAATGTTTTGCATCCTGTCGTGTCCATGGATATTCTTTTTTTAGAACTTCTAAAGCATCAATAATCACTTCTACGGATTCTGGTCGTTTATCTACAGAAAAGGAAATACATTGTTCTAATAAGGCTTTCAAATTGTCTGGAACGTCGGTTCTCTCGATAAGCTGCTGCTTAAAGCCACCCTGCAACGTTTCCTGCCCAGATAACATTTTTTGAGAAACCAATTCCAATAAATACTGTCCGCTTAACATATATAAACCTACTGTTCCTATAGCATAAACATCTACCCTATGATCGGCATTAAAAGGGTCTCTTAGGCGCTCTGGAGCCATAAACATAGGGGTCCCCCCTATTCTATTTATTTGCGTTTGCTGTGTTATGCTCGTATCCACATTTTTAACCAACCCAAAATCAAGAAGTTTGATAGTATCATACAACCCGCCTTGATTACAAACCATAATATTCATTGGTTTTACATCTCTATGCACTAAACCCTTGGTATGTGCCTCGGCCAAAGAGTAACAGGTTTGCAATAAAATATGAATCACTCTAGCTACAGGTATAGCAGCCGATTGATCAACAATTTTATCCAAGGTAATACCATTTAAGTACTCCATCACATAGTAAAACTGACCACTTTCAGAGGTACCATAATCAAAAACTCTTACGGTATTTGGATTCGATAAAGATGCTGTTACCTTAACTTCTTTTTGAAAACGATCTAACATATCGGTTCCTATAAACTCCTTTTTAAGCAACTTAATGGCTACTGGTGTTTTTAGAAAAGTATGCTCTGCTTGGTAAACTTCTCCAAAGCCACCTTCTCCTAACTTTTGCTTAAGATAGTACTGTCCTAACTGCTGGAAATCCTTCATTTTTTTCCCAAACTTTGCCAAGCGGACATTACTGTTATACAACAACACGGTTAAACCAATTAAAAGCAATAAGAACAGGTAAAAAGCGCCATCAAAATAATCGAGGGCTACAAAAGCTTCAGACACATCAATTTCACTAATTAAACCAAAACCATATTCTGGCAAGTATTTCCATGAACCCACCACATCTATCCCTCTATAGTCCTTATAGGGTGTCAGAACGGCACCTTCAAAAACGCCAGTTTCGGAGGTAACATTTTTTAATAGCTCGGCAAAAATAACCGTATAATCCATCTCTACCTGCTCCTGAACATGCCCATCGGCCTCATAAACGTTTACACCAGGATCGTACATCATGATGTGATGCACCGATGTTTTTGTCGTATCATTAGAGAGTAAGAATGTTTGTTGTAGCTCCTTCTCAAACCTACTTTTAGAGGCCATAGAACCATCTAAATTCACAGCATACGTTTCAGCCGTTTCATTATGATATGATAAATTTAAAAGTTCAGAGAATTCATTTTCAACATCAGAATCAATAGCGATAAAGCCTAGTAAACCACCTTGTTTAGAGCGTACTGGTTGAACAAAAGTACACAGGGTAGCTGCTTGTATCCCTGGAGGAATAACTTCAAACCTATCAGAATCATACATAGGAGGTATGAAGACAAAATCCTGTTCCTTTTGCACCTTCAAGTAGTATTGATAACCTTTAGGTCCCAGCCGGATATCACTTGCCATTTTATTCATTCCAGACAAACCTTCGCCAGAAACCAGCATAAACTGAGGGTCTCTTTTATTCACAAAAGTTAAGGACTCAACGTTATGCGCTTTTCGAACACTATTAACAAGGTTGTAAATAGAATCTCCATTGGGATCTTGCTTAATTGCCACATAACTAGGATCTTTTAAAACTAGGCTATCTAGATGCTTAATCGCATAAACAATATCTGGGTTCTCGGCTAAATCAGACAGCAGTTCTCTTTTTAATGAAATCCACTGTTCTAAGGACTTATAGTGTATATTGAGCATGGCTATTTGTTCCTGGCGCTTAAGCTCTATAATACGCTTTCTGTATTCTTGCCTAATCACAAAACCAAATGTAAATACAACAGCCAGAAACAAAATAAGACTTAACAACCTACCCCGCTTATTCCCAAACAAAACCTGAGTTACATTGCCTAAAATACGGGTCTTACTTTTCTGCCCGGGTCCAATACGAGATTTTGAAAAACCACGACTTTCTTGACGGGTTTCATCTTTAGGTTTTTCACGCTTATCATCTTCCTTAATATTGCTATACAGTTCTAAAACGATCTTCTCTAAATCTGAATCACCTGCACAAGCCTTTGCGATGTACTTTTCTGCTTGTTCGTGTTCCATATCAAGAACCCGCCCAATAATTTCGGTAGCTCTTTCGTGTAAGTTATTATGCATTAATCTATATTAGTTTCAAGCAAAGTTAATAAAAATAGACATTAACCAAATTGGATATACATTCCATGTAATCACAGAGTTATTCCTATTCCCTCGCTTCTTTTTTTAGCTATAAAGGTGTATTTCATGAAAGGAAATTATAACTTCGCAGTAACTAACACAACCCTCTTTAAAATGAAACTATTACTACGAACGTTTGCGGTACTTGTTTTAACCGCCAGTTCAGTTCAATCTCAAGACATTTCAAAAATTTACGAAAAGGTAAGTCCTGCCGTTGTGGCTATTTTTACCGAGGAAAACACTGTAATTACCCAAGACTCAAATCATTCTCAAACGGTCACCAATGGCGGGTTAGGCTCTGGTTTTATGGTTAGTAATAGACTTATTGTAACAGCTGCACATGTTGTAAAGGCTCCAAAGAGTTTAATGGTACAGTTTGCCGATGGCGAAGTGATTCCAGCTAAAGTAATTTCATCATACCAAGCACCGGATATTGCTCTAATTGGCCTAACAAGAGAAAAAAACAATGCGACCTTGGTAAGTTTTGGAGATTCTGATAAAATGAAAATTGGCCAGCAAGTATTTGTTGTTGGTGTTCCGCTAGGTGTTGGCTTCTCCATGTCTTCTGGTTACATCAGCGGATTTAGAAGACAAACATTAGGAAAAAACCCATTTACCAACACCGATTTTATACAGACCGATGCGGCCATTAACCAAGGGAATTCTGGCGGACCTATGTTTAATCTTAATGGGGAAGTTATAGGTATTGTGAGCCATATAACCAGCAAATCTGGTGGGTCTGATGGTATTGGTTTTGCCTCTAGCTCTAATTTAGCAGCTAAATTATTACTAAATAATAAAATGCCTTGGTTTGGGGCAGACTTGTACTCATTAAGTGGTAAAGAGGCTAAAATATTTAATTTACCGCAACCAAACGGACTTCTAGTGCAGCGTGTTGTTGTTTCATCTATTTTGGGCCGTATGGGAGTTAGAGAGGGTGATACCGAGGTTTCTATTGGAAAACAAAAGCTTATATTAGGTGGAGATATTATCCTTGCTTTTAACGGCATAGAATATAATACAGTTGATGACACTTTGGTAAAACTAGCAGAATTCGCCAATAGTATTGACAAAGACACTAAGTTTGAAATTACTATCTTAAGAGAAGGAAAAGTAATGACATTACAGTCTAAATAATAGCGACTAATGAAAAACCCACAATTAAAACCCTTCATCCTAATAGGATTTTTATTGATTTCAATGAGCATGCAATCGCAAGTACTTTTGTCCCTTATTTTTGGCGACAAATTAAATTCTGACGGTTTAGAGTTTGGTCTAGAGGGCGGCATGAATTTGTCGAGTATAAGTAATCTTGAAGCGGATAAACCATTGTCAAAATTTAACTTAGGCTTCTATTTTGATATCCGACTAAAAAACCAATGGAACCTGTATACGGGCGTCTTGGTGAAATCTAAACTAGGCGACAACAATTTATCTGAGAACGATTTAAACTTTTTAGAAATATCCCCCGAACCAGAATCGGGCAGATATAGTCAGAATGCCGAGTATTTTTTGATTCCGGCACTTATTAAGTATTCCTTCAAAAATAGAATATACGCCGAAACGGGACCACAAATAGGCTACATGAGAAAAGCTTGGGTGGAATTTAATTCAGACGTTGGGGGTGTAGAAATAAGAAAAAGGATTTCTAATACCGATAAACTTAATCGAATAGACGCTGGTGTAGCCTTTGGAGCTGGCTATAAATTATTACCAAAAAATGGAATGACCGTTGGTGTTAGATATTACTTGGGCCTTGCTAATGTTTATAAAGGAAATAATAATTTTAAACATAATAGCTTATTTTTAAAAGTTAATATTCCTATAGGGGCAGATAAGAAAAAAGAAGAACCGACCTCAAAAAAAGGTGATAGTAAAAAGAAATAAAAACCTAATTAAAATATTAGGTAGCTAGACCGTAGGTGAACTAAAACGGAAGGATGCTTTACCCCCAGAATCATGGGAACGTGCCAACGAGATTGTAGAACAATACCATAATTGGTATGATAATGTTGGAACGCCCCCTCAAAAAATTATTGCCTATATAACACTAGGCCATAATATTGATGCCTTTAACAGAGCTGATGCGGAAAGTATAATTAGATATGGACCAGATAAAAAGCTAAAGGAAAAGTGGAATGGTATTATTGGAGCTCAATACCAGCATAACAAGAATTGGATGTTTAGAACCGAAGCCGGCGTTATAGGCGATCGAAAATCGTTTATGCTTTCCGTAAACTGGAGGTTCTTATTGTAACCCTACCGGTTATATGACCCAAATTGATTAACTTTATTTTTTAATTCAAAAAACACCCTCAGAAATGAAATCTTTTAAGCTATTAGTATCAACATTTACTCTCGTTTTTATCGCATTTACCGTATCTGCGCAAGTTGGAGGCTGGAAGCCTGAACTTAAGACAGATGCCGATGAAGCCCTGGCAACCATGATTAAAAGAACGCCTAAACTAGAGAGCTTTAAAAACAAAGCCTATGCCTACGCCGTGTTTCCAAGAATTACGAAAGCAGGTGTTGGTATTGGTGGAGCAGCCGGAAAAGGCATCGTGTACAAGGACCATGCAGCCATTGGTTCTTCAAAATTAAAACAGGCATCTATAGGTTTACAGTTAGGAGGGCAACAATATAGCGAGGTTATCTTTTTTGAAAACAAAGACGCTTTTGAGCATTTTACAAATGGAAACTTAAAATTTGATGGACAGGCCTCTGCCGTGGCTATTACAGAAGGTGCTTCTGTAGATGTGGCCTATAAAAGTGGGGTGGCTGTTTTTACTCATACAAAAGGGGGCCTTATGTATGAAGCCTCTCTGGGAGGGCAGCATTTTACTTATGAAGCAGGGAAATAGTGCATAAAAAAGCAATTACAAAATGAGCTCAGGTTTAATATACCTTAACCTCGACTCTATATTTTATTTTTAATTCAATAGGCAAAACTACTATACTATAAAGCCTCGTCAGGTTATTAACATATGCGCCTTATTAATGTCCATTTTGGTATATTCCCAAAAAGGAAAACAGGCTATTGATTCTATTATAGCAAGGCAGCATGACAGTGTAAAAACAAAAAAGGTCTCTTTTAACGGTTACCCCTATGTGTTTTACACCCCTGAAACACAAGCCGCTATTGGAGCAGGCGGAATTATACTCTTTTACACCAAGCGCTCCGAGAACTTAAGACCTTCAAAAGTAGGATTTGGAGCTTATTACACCTCTAACAACCAATATAAATTTTCTGTTAAACCGAGTCTTTATTTTAATTCAAACAACATTGTTGTAAATATGCCCGTTTCATACGGTTATAGATTAGATAAGTTCTGGGGGATTGGCAATGAAACCGTAGAAACCGGAACCGAACCATACCTAAGGCAAGATTTTGAGTTCGAACTGGAAGTTCAAGTACCCCCTGTTTTATTATTTTCAGACCGCGCTGGGCTTATTATTGAATATAAAAACACCGATATTGTCGATCCCAAAAATAACGAGTTTATAAATAATGGCTTAGTTAATGGCTCTAAGGGCGGTAATATTTTTGGACTCGGATTAAACCTTATATGGGACAGGCGCGATAACCTGTTTTATCCAACATCCGGTCATTATCAGTCGATTAAATTTATTGTTCATCCCGAACCAAGTGATTTTGTATATACCACTTTCGAGTTAGATGCTAGGTATTATAAAGAATTTAAAGAAAATCAAGTAGTCGCTACTAACCTCTATGTAAAAAGCGTTGGAACAAATGCACCTTTTTACGAGTTACCTGCTCTGGGCGGGCAAAACCGGATGCGAGGTTATTTCCTTGGTAGGTATAGAGACCAGACCTATGTTATGCTTCAGGGTGAATACCGCCAATATTTCTGGAAAAGATTTGGGTTTGTAGCTTTCGCAGGTATTGGTGATGTGGGTGAAGAAATTATCGATTTAAGTATTAATGAATTAAAATATAGCTATGGTGGCGGGCTTAGGTATTTGTTCAATAAAAAAGAAAAAGTGAATTTTAGAATGGATATTGGGATTGGGCGAGATGGGAATACCGGAATTTATTTTGGAATAGAGGAGTCTTTCTAAACATGCCTTTTATATATTTACACAAAATCAAACTCAATCATATTAAAATGAAAAAAACTACTTTAGTTACCACTTTATTATCAATAGTACTATTTGTACAAGCGTGCGGAGGCGTTAAGGTCATTAATGCATGGAAAGCCGAAAAGCCAGTAGTTGAGTTATTTAAGGAGAAAAAGATTTTAGTTATTGCTAGAACCACCGATAATCAAGCTAGAGTAGCTTTCGAGCTTGAACTTGCAGAAGACCTTAGAGAACATGGACTCAATGCCATTGAAAGTTATACACAAGCCCCTCAAATTCATCCAGAGAGAGAAATGACGGAAGAACGCATGAAGTTTATTAACAGCATTTTAGAAAGTGAAGGGTTTAATGCCATTATACTTACTGTTGTAAAAGATAAAAAGTTGACGCAAACCACAACACAAGATGGTATTTATATGGGTATGGGATATGGATATCCAAGTTATTATGGTGGCTTCGGAAGTTACTACAGATACCCATATGCCTACGGCCCTTATTATAGTTCTTTTGGAGGATTTGTCCCAACAGGAGGAACCACCACCAGAACAAGTACAGAGTACGTTCTTGAAACCGTTGCTTATAATTTAGATGAACCCGCAGATAGTCAATTGGTAGCCGTAGTAACAACCTCTCTAAAAAACCCTAAAGACGCTTATAAAACTGCCGAAAAATATGTTGCCAAGATTTTAGAAAGCTTACAAAAAGTATAGAGCAAATAGCCCGTTCTAACATTACTTGGTATAATGATATATATAAATCTTTATCTTTAAGATTAATGATTAGCTTTAAAAAAGACCTTAATAAGCATATAGTAACTTTCATTATCGGAACTTTTCTTTGTTCTTTTCAAAACTTTGCACAAGATTTAGAACCAAGAAGATGGAATGCGCTCCCTTTGGGAACTCAGGTACTTGGCGGGGGATATGCCTTTACTAGTGGTGATATTTTGCTGGACCCTGCACTTAATCTTGAAGACGCTAAAATAGACGCGCATTCTGTTATAATACAATATGTGCGTCCATTTAAATTAGGATCAAAACTAGCCAGAGTTGATGTTAAGCTGCCTGCTAGTTTTGCATATTGGAAAGGCATACTAAATGGAGAATTTGCTTCCACCAATAGAAATGGGTTCATGGATTCTAGAATAAGGCTATCTGTTAACCTTATTGGCCCACCAGCTGCACAACCAAAAGAATTGTTTAAATATTTTAAAGAAAACCCTGTAAATACAACGGTTGGAGCTTCTATAGCCATTACACTACCCACAGGACTCTATCATGCAGATAAGTTATTAAATCTTGGGCAAAATAGATTTGTTATAAGGCCTCAAGTTGGCGTGCTGCATAACTGGGGCTTGTGGTCTTTTGAATTTACCACATCGGTTATTTTCTTTACCAATAACAACAATTTTTTTGGGGGCAATACACGATCTCAAAAACCAATGCTTGCTGCCCAAACTCATTTAATAAAACGCTTTAATTCCATACTCTGGGCCTCATTAAGCGTTGGAACTGGCACTGGAAGTAAATCAACCATTAATAACGAATCTAAAGACGACAGAAGAAATGATGTACTTGCATCGCTTTCTACTGGCTATTCCATTTCAAAAAGACAATCTTTAAAACTGGCTTATATATATTCCAGAACTACACGTTTAATAGGTAGCAATACAGATTCTATCGCTCTTGGCTGGGCTTTATTATTGTGAATTCCTTTAAGTTTTTGTTTTTTCAAAATTCTCTAACCGTGTAATTTTTCGTGTCTAGAGGCGGTTTGTTATACTAAGCTAATTTGTATATTTACTATCAATAAAGCTATTAATTCATTTTATTATGACACCAAAGTATTTTTTAAAGAGTATTGCATTGGCAGTAATTGGAACAATAATTTTAAGTTGTAACTCACAAAAAAAAGAAGCTCCAAAAACAGAAACGGTTGAAATTGTAGATCCGCTTCCATCTTGGAATAAAAGTCTTTCTAAAGAAGCTATTATAAATTATGTTGCCGATGTAACTAACCCGGAGAGTAATCATTTTATTCCAGTTAAAGATCGCATTGCAACTTTCGATAATGATGGAAATCTTTGGAGTGAACAACCAGCTTATTTCCAATTGTTCTTTGCCATAGATAGAGTTAAAGCTCTGGCTAGTGAACATCCAGAGTGGAAAAACAAGCAACCATTCAAAGCTGTTTTAGAGGACGATATGGAAACCTTGATACAGCAAGGTGAACATGGTTTATTAACCCTTGTTATGGAAAGCCATGCAGGCATGTCAACAGAGGAGTTTGAGACTATTGTTCAAGACTGGATAAAGACCGCTAAACATCCTACCAAAGGTGTTGGATATGACAAATTGGTTTATCAGCCCATGCTAGAATTGTTAGATTATTTAAGAGCTAACGATTTTCAAACCTATATTGTTTCTGGTGGAGGTGTTGATTTTATGCGAGCATTCGTAACCGAAATATATGGAATTCCAAAAGAAAAAATAATAGGTAGTCGCTTAAAAACAGAATTTAAATATAATAACGGAGACCCAAAAATTATGCGTTTAGCAGCCCTTGATTTTATCGATGACAAAGAAGGTAAACCCATTAATATTAATACCATTATAGGCAAAAAACCGGTATTTGCGTCTGGCAACTCTGATGGCGATTTGCAAATGCTACAATGGGCGGCCTCTAACAAGTATAAGAGTTTTATGTTGTACCTGCACCACACAGATTCTGAAAGAGAATGGGCCTATGATAGAGCATCGCACATTGGAAGACTAGACAAAGGCTTGGACCAGGCGCAAAAAGACGGTTGGACCATTATCGACATGAAAAACGACTGGAAGCTTATTTATCCGTTTGAAAAATAAATAGAAGTAAGAATCAAATTATTAAAGTTTTATGACATCATTTGAATCGATTACCACACTAAAAGAACAAATGTCTAAATCTATAATTGGACAACAACAACTCATTGACAGAATTATTCTTGTTCTACTTGCAGATGGTAATATGCTTTTAGAGGGGTTACCGGGTTTAGCAAAAACCAGAGCCATTAATGCATTAGCTAAAAATTTAGATTGTGGTTTGAGCAGAATACAATTCACACCAGATTTATTACCATCGGATATTACAGGTACTGAGATTTATCTACCAAGCGAAAAAGAAAAATTTGTATTCCAACAAGGTCCTATCTTTAGCAATTTAATCCTTGCTGATGAGATTAACAGAGCGCCTGCCAAAGTGCAATCAGCGCTGCTTGAAGCTATGGAGGAACGTCAGGTAACAGTTTCCGGAAAAACCTACAAAATGAATGAATTATTTATGGTGATGGCTACCCAAAACCCAATTGAACAAGAAGGAACCTACCCCCTACCTGAAGCTCAAATGGATCGTTTTTTAGTACATACCATAATTAGTTACCCTGATGACGAATCAGAATTAGAAATCATGCGGCTTAATAAGCGCGAAGCCTCTAAAGAAAAAGCTAAAAAAACTGTCAATATTATTCCGCAGCAAGTCATTTTTGACGCCAGAAAGGAGATTAATAAAGTAAAAACTTCAGAAGACATAGAGAAATATATGGTTAGTTTAATTTCGGCAACGAGGTACCCTGAAAAGTTTGATGAAGAACTTGCCAAATTAATTGATTTTGGTTCAAGCCCTAGAGGAACTATTGCTCTAGATAGATGCAGTAGAGTACACGCATGGATGCAAAATAGAGACTATGTCACACCTGAGGATATTCATCAGACCATCAAAGATGTATTGCGGCATAGGCTGGCATTAAGTTATAAAGCCAGAGCCGAAGGCGTTACCGCCGATCAGGTTATTGAAAAATTGATTGAGGTTGTAGCAGTAGTTGCTTAATGCACATACTATGAAATCCAAAAACAAAGATAACCACCCAAATGTTTTTTTAACCCTTGAACATCTCTTGAAGTTTGAGTTGTTTGCTTCTGTTCTGAATTTAGGCACTGGCAAAAAAAAGTCAAACAGCTTATTATCAGGGCGTTATGCATCGCGCTTACGCGGCAGAGGTTTAGATTTTGAAGAATCTCGACCTTATGTTCTTGGTGACGATATTAGAAATATAGACTGGAGTGTCACGGCCAAAACAGGAAAAACACACACTAAAGTATTTACTGAAGAAAAAGAAAAACCTGCTTTTATTTTTGTTGACCAGTCGACATCTATGGGTTTTGGTTCTCAGGAAAAAACTAAAGCAGTTGTAGCTGGAGAACTGGCTTCTATTATTGCCCACAAAATAAAAAAAGGAGGCGATCGTATTGGTGGCATGGTGTATACTGGAGATCAGTATGACTTAATAACTCCAAAACGCGACCCAAGAAACATCATTTATTTTCTACAAAAAATTATAGAGGCAAATCAAGACATTTACAATGTAAAAGACTTTAATTTTGAAGCCTCTTTAACCGATATTTTTGCTAAAATAAATAATATTGTTACCCATGACTTTCTAGTTTTTATTATCAGTGATTTTCATAGATATAACAATTCGGTACTGCAATACCTTAGCCAACTTGCGCTGCATAATGACCTTGTTTTAATACAAGTCTATGATCAATTAGAAGCCGATGTTCCTAACGAAAAAATGATCATAACAGACCACACGTATCAAGTCAATTTAAATGGAGACAATAAAAAACTCAAAGAAAAACTAAGTAAATCATTTAAAACAAATTACAAAAATTTTAAAGTCGAATTAGAGAAATACAACATTAATTTGTTTCAGGTTAATACTTCAAGCCCTATTGAAGAACAACTCATTGAAGTTTTTAGTAATTACAATAAATAATTTGACTACATGCAACAGGATCAAAATATTGAATTAAGTCCAATTATCACTCCAGACCCTATACCTTTTACGATGGACACTATAGGATGGAAAATTCTATTTATAATATTGGCCAGCTTAATCCTGTTTATAGTATATACCTACTATAAAAAATATAAACAAAACGTCTATCGTAGAACTGCCATTTCCAGTATACAGAAACTAATGCATGCTAAAGAGAACACAATAAGCACCAATATTGTTCAAATTATGTTTTTGTTAAAACAGACCGCCTTACAAACCTATAGCAGAAAACAAGTAGCCTCACTAGAAGGGGAAAATTGGCTTAATTTTTTAGACAGCAAACTCAATCAACCCGTTTTTATTAAATATAAAACCAGTATTGCTTCGGCGGTTTATAAAGGTGAATTTACCATTTCAGATAGTTTTAAAATGGATGAGTTTGTAAGTAGCAGTATAAAATGGATTAAGCATCATGCCTGATAATTTTCAATTCGCATATCCGTATGTCGCTTTTTTGGCGGTGCTTCCAATTCTAATTTATTGGATATTACCAGCTATAAAAAACCGAAGTACTGCTTTGATTTACCCCTATTTTGATTCCAGTTCTAAAACGGCTAACCAGAAACCTAAAAAAGCCTCACACATAAAAAAGCGATCGTGGTTGTCATCATTTTGTATGTTTATTATTTGGCTTTTACTTTTATCGGCTATGGCTTCGCCAGAATTGGTTGGTAAACCTGAAAGAAAAGTAAAAACATCTCGAAATTTTCTTATTCTTGCCGATTTATCCTTCAGCATGGCCAATAATGACTGGATGATTGACAACAAGAAAGTTACGCGTTGGGAGGCTGTTAAGAACATCATGCAAGACTTTATTGTAAAGCGAGAAAGCGACAAAATGGGACTTATTTTTTTTGCAAGTAACGCCTACATACAAGCACCTTTTACAACAGATTTAAAAACGGTACAAACCATGCTTGATGAAGCAGATGTGGGCATGGCAGGGCAAATGACCAATATTGGAAAGGCGATTGTAAAAGGCATGGATATGTTTGAAAGAGATACCATACCTAATAAAGTTATTTTACTACTCACAGATGGGGTTGACAGCGGCATGGATATTCTTCCATTAGACGCTGCAAATATGGCAAAAAAAGACTCAACAATAATATACGCTGTTGGCATTGGCGACCCAGGTAATGTTGGTTCTGACCTCGATGAACGTACGCTAACAGAGATTGCCGAACTAACAAAAGGACAATATTTTAGAGCAAAAGACACTGAGGCACTGGAAAACATATATGTTGAGCTTGAAAAGCTTGAGCCCGTTGAATATGAAGAAGAAAGCTATACACCTAAAACATTACTTTATTATTATCCTTTAGGAGCAGCCCTAATTTTAGGGTTTGTTTTAATCATGATAAACAATATTGTGATAATTTTTAAACGTTTTACAAACCGTTGATGACGCAAAACATTGAACATATCAATTGGGAAAACTTCCACTTTTTACGAATCGAGTATTTGTATTTGGGGATTGGAACTGTTTTAGTTTTAATCATTGGATTCCTATTCTATAGAGAGTCCAATGCTTGGAAAAAAAATATTGCGCCTCATTTGCGACCTTATGTGATTAAAAAGGGAACATCTTGGAAAGCCTATCTTATAAGGGCATCTGTCATTCTAATGTTTATCATTGGTATTATTAGCTTTTTAGGCCCTACCTGGAATCAAATTAAAGCCCCTGCTAAAAAGGTTGAATCCCAATTTGTGATTGCTCTAGACTTATCGAAAAGCATGTTAGCAGAAGATGTTTCACCTAACCGACTAGAGCGTGCTAAATTTAAAATTCGTGATCTTTTAGAAGCTGGTCCTAGAGCAGCAACTAATTTACTAGTTTACGCCGGTTCCGCACATACTGCGATTCCGTTTACAACAGATTACAAAATTATTCTGGATCAACTGGACGGATTACAACCAAAAATGATGCCTGCACAGGGTACTGAATACAACGGCCTATTTAAAAAAATGGATGCGCTCTTTGATGAGAACAAAGCCCAAGGTAAAATACTATTAGTAACTGATGATTTAGAAGACCTTTCACTAGAGCAGGTTAGCGTCTTTTTACAGGACAATAACGTACAGCTTTTCATCTATCCGTTAGCTTCACAAAGCGGTGCCAAAATACCAACAACCAAGCAAAACTCAGCTTTAAATATTTCTAAACTAAAGGCTTTATCAGAAATGGAGGCCTTGGATATTTTGGAAATTACGTTGGATGATAGCGATGTTAAAGATTTAGCCAAAGCCATTAGTGACGATTTGGTTTTTGAAGACCAAACCAATCAAGAGGAAGAAGACTGGCAAGACAATGGTTACTGGTTAATTTTTCCGCTAGCCTTTATTTTTATGTTCAGCTTCAGAAAAGGCTGGTCTATTAACCTTATTATTCTAGCCTTATTTCTTCAATCCTGTACCAAGAATACAACAAAAGAAACCACTAAATTTAAATTCAAAGACTTATGGTATACTAAGGCCTATCAAGCCCAACAAGACTATGACTCTGAAAACTACTTAAAAGCAGCCTCGGGTTTTGATGACCCCATGCATAAAGGTGTAGCCTACTATAAAGGTGGTGATTTTTTAAGTGCAGAATCTGCATTTAAAAAAGACACTACTATTAATGGCTTATATAACTTAGGTTTAACCTATGCTAAATTGGGCAAGCTAGATGCCTCACAAGCGGTCTTCGAAAAAGTACTTCAGAAAGATCCATCAAATGAAAAGGCAAGTTCTAATCTTAAACAAATTATTACAGCAAAGGATAAAATGGCCTCTCAACAAGAAGAAAGCAATATCAAAAATGACAAAAAAGCTGCAAAGAACAAACAAAACAAATCTCCAGAAGATTTAAGTGGCGGTGGACAAGAAGCTACTAAAAAAGATATGGAGAAAGAACGATTAGAAGAGACCGCCGAGACTGACAAAAGGAAAGGCAAAGAAATGGATGAATTGCCAGACGACTTTAAATCAGGCAAGGGTGAACTTCCTAAAAACATTTTAATGCGAAAAGTTGATGATGATCCTGCGCTTTTTTTAACTAGAAAGTTTAAATATCAAGTAAAGAAAGGAATTGTTGAAGTACAAAAAACAGAAGCGTCATGGTAAAAACAATTGGAATTATGATGACGTTTTTGTTGATACCGCTTTCTAGTTTGGGTCAAAGCATCATTGCCTATGCCACTGTAAACACCAATGAAGCCTACATTGGGCAGCCCGTGAAACTAACCGTTTCTGTATATACCTCAACATGGTTTACCGAAGGTGTAGATTTAGGCAATATTCAAATTGACAATGCACTAACCGTTTACTTTCGTTCGGTTAGTAACAGTAGAGCATTTAGTGGCAAAAATTACGCTGGCGTAAGTTTTTATTACAATGTATTTCCAACAGAAGAAGGTCAAATTACCATCCCCAGTTTATCCATAAATATTGCGTCACCTAAACCCGGAGGATATAAGGGCATCAAGAGAACCGTGACAACGAAACCAAAAAGCTTTAATGTATTACCTGTGCCATTGGGGTACAATCCAAATAATTGGTTAGTAGCTACTTATTTAAACGTAAATCAAAAATGGTCTACTGCTCTAGATAACATCAAGGTGGGAGACGTGGTACAACGCACTATTAACAGATCTGCAGGCGGGACCATGGCTGAATTCATACCCGTATCGATTTGGGATAGCATTGCAGGAATTAGTGTTTATCCTAGGCGTGCCAAAGTAAATACTAAGAAGTCAAAAACAGCCATATCTGCTTCACGTTCAGAAACTGTTAACTACCTTTTTGAAAAAGAAGGTGAAGTTGTTTTCCCTGCTACAGAATACATGTATTGGAATTCAAATAATAAAAAGTTTTACAAAAAATATATTGACTCTGTTGTGGTTCAAGTGAAACCAAATCCAGATTTAAGCATGCTCTCAAGCATAAAAAAATCGTTACAAAAGGACACTATTGAAGCTGCCAAAACTCAAGAAACACCCTTTTTAATATTTGGCTTAACCCCAAAAACATTCGTTATCTATTTAATTTTAACACTTGTTGGAGGTTTTATCCTTTTTTATATATCAAAAAGACTTATCGCGTTCATTAAGCTTAAAAGAACACACTACTTGCAATCAGAGGGCTTTGCATTTGCTCAGCTAAAAAAAGCCTTAAAACATCACGATTATTTCGCCTTTTCTAGAACGAGTCACGTTTGGGTAAAAAAATTAAGTTCTAAATTTGAAACACTGGAAGATTTGGCTGTACAAACTAATTCTAAACCCCTAAATAATGCGCTGTCAAAATTAAATCATGCATTATTTAAAGATGAACAAACAAACATAGCTTTATACAGTGAAGTATTGGCGGCCATCAAAGCAACACGACAGGCTTATTTTAAAACACAACGTATTACTAAAAAAGAGACTTCAAAAAGTACTACCTGGTTAAATCCTATATCTAAGTCGTAGATCGAAGTTCATCCAAAATAGCCTGCCCTCTTTTAACCTGACCCAAATTCTTGTAAATTAAAGCCAAAAGATATTTAAAATCTTTATTCTCAGGCTCTAGTCTTAACGCCTTATTAATATAGAATTCTGCTTTTTTAGCATCTCTATTTTCTTGATAATAATACGTTGCTAAATTATACATGGAACGTGTATCCTTAGGATTTTTTCTAATCGCTAATTCTAACTGTGCCACAGCTGCATCATTTTTTTGCATTTCAAAATATAAAAGCGCCTTTAAATAGTGAGGTCTTCCTTGTTCTGGCTCAAATTTAATCCAATTATCTAAAGTCTCTTCAGCCTTTCCATGTTCTTTATTTAAAGCATAGGCCGTGGCCAAATTAGAATATACAGGAATCAATAAACTATCCATTTCCAAAGCCACTTCATAATGTTTTATAGCATTATTAATATCATTGGTTTGCATAAAATAATCTCCCAGTTGCATTCTGCCTGTGGAAAAGTCGGTATTACTAAATAACATGTTTTCAAGCTCACCTTTAGCAGCTTCTATGCCTGGTACATCTTTAGGATCAAACTGATTAAGATCCATATCCATCACTATCTGTGCAGCACCAATTCTTACCAACCTTATTGAATCACTCATATGCTTAACTGCTGTTGCCCGTCTTATCTCAGGTGGTAACCCCCTAAACTTTAAAAGCGCATTGTATCTTACTGAAGGAGACGCATCATTTAAAGCAATATTTAAACTCTTAAAACTTTCTTGGGTATAGTATGGTAAGTTTTCAATAACTGTAGCTCTCGCAATGGTAGGATATGTTAAATCATTAATAAAATAATCCAACATTTTACGTTCATCAAGGCTGATATTCGATTTGTTGCTAACCAATAACGCGTCAGAAAAATGATCTGCACGTTCGGGGCCGTACCACTTTACAACTGTCTTTGCTGCCCAAGCATCTGTTTTATCTTGATGACAACCAGTACAAGCATTTGGGGTTCCATAGACCTCTGATTGATCTGGTCTAGGAATTCTAAAGCTATGATCTCTTCTAAAGTCGTTACCCATATAGGTTTTACCAGTCATGTGGCAATTAACACATAAACTAGAAGCCGTATTAGCTTCATGAAAATGATGTTGTTTAGAGTCATAAGTACTTGCCACATGGCATTGGGTACATAATTGATTACCTTCAAATTTAGGTTTTAAGGAGTGTGCGTTATGACAATCTGTACAGGTAACCCCTTCGCTAAACATTTTACTTTGTTTAAACGATGCAAAAACATAATCCTCATCATTAATCTGACCATCTCCGTGATAAAAATTAGAGGTAATATTTTGAAGCATATATTGGTTCTCAAAAGTTTCTCCTGGTTTTAGGTTTGGAGTAAGTTTAACACGCCTAGCATGACAAGGGGCACAAAGGTTCATTTGTTGTTCTTGACCTTTACCAGAAAGGATATAAGTATGTGAATCTTGAGGAGCAGCATTCGCCCAATTTATATGATTATTTGCAGGTCCATGACAACTCTCGCAAGCCACATTAATTTCATCATAAACCGTCTTAAAAGTATCGGAATCCGTATCATAATTCTTTATTAAATTGGTGGAATGACACTCCGCACACATGGTATTCCAATTTTGCGCCCCTCTTGTCCAATGCAACCAATCGTGTGCTTGAATTCTATCACCTTTATACTGGTGGTACCATTGCTTTTTAATAGCATCCCAAGTCACTCTAAGTACTTGTTTTTTACCATCTTCAAAATCAACAAGATATTGCTGCAATGGCGTTACCCCAAAGGCATAACTAATTTTATAGTTCTGGGTTGTATTATCCAACTCTGTAATAGTGACATGGTATTCTGAACCTGTTTTATAGAACGTATATTTAACACCATCAATCTCGGTTTTTACATTATTAAAATCTCCAAGAACTGTGGAATCGTTGGCTATTTGCATAGCTAAATCATGATGAGATCCCTTCCAGGTATTATAAGCCTCAGCGTGACAAGACACACATTGTTTGGAACCTACATATTTACTCGGCCCTGCATGAAAAGATAATGTCGTAGAATTTTGGTATTTGTCTTTACCACAACCCACTAATAGGAAACTAATAGCAAGTAATTTTAGACTGTTTTTTAACTTAATCATCTAAATAAATTGATACGAAACAAACTTAAAGAAATCCAGCCACAAGTATATATTTTTTAGAGAAAAATGCAACCTTCCAACCTATGAAATTATAATTATTACTAAATTGCATGAAACATATCTTAATATTCAAACTAACATTAACGATTTGAAAAAAAAATTATGACTAGAAAAATTACATTTACAAAAACCTATGCTGCTTCATTTTTGATGTTGATAGCTTTTATATTCTCAACAAGCGGTAATGCTCAAACAGTTGAAATCATTCCGTCCTATGGTTATCAATTTGGTGCTAAAGCAAGCTACGGAGCAAATTACTTAAAGTTAAAAGATGGTGGCCAATGGGGTGTTTCTGTAGGGTTTGAAACCTTTGATGACACCATGGTTGAAGTGTCCTACATCAGGCAGGATTCTGAAATTAGACTCCGAGATATTATTTACAGCCCAGTTGAAGAACGACTTACCGATGTGGCTGGAGACTGGATTATGGTTGGAGGTTCCAAATACTTCCCTAACGGAAATATTAGACCATTTGTTGGTGGTGCGTTGGGCGTTGTTATTGTTTCTCCAAAAAACGAAAATAGAGATGCTTTCCCGAACATCCCATCTTACGGTAGCGATACCAATTTTGCCTTTTCCTTTAAAGGAGGGGTAAATATTATGTTCTCTGAACATGTTGGTATTAACCTGCAAGGTAATTTATTATTCCCTGTTAATTGGGGCGGTTTTTATGTTGGTACCGGTGGTGGCGGTGTAAGCGTTTCAAGTACTATGGTAATTGGTGGTGTTAGTGGCGGCTTAGTGTTTAGGATTTAATTCTTTAAACTAGATTTAGAAGTACAAGATGATTTGTAAAGCTATAACAAGTCATCTTGTTTTAAGAATTAAGCGTCTTTTATAAGTAAAGGTTCAAGTATTTAATTGGGTATATTTCATTTCATAGTATCCTTATTTTTTAAACAAGCCAGATTAACTTGGTTACTGCTCCTATTTATTCCCTGGATGGGATTTTCACAAAATGACAGCATTCAGTTAAGAGATCAAACCGTTATAAAAGGGGAAATAAAAAGTTTAGCGAAAGGCGTCCTAATTATAAAAACTAGTTTTAGTGATTCCGATTTTCAAGTGAAATTTGGGCGCGTAAAAAGGCTACACATAGAACGAAAATGTCTCGTTATATTAACTCAAAATAGACGCAGATACGGTCATGTAAATTCTGAAGAAGAAGGTTTTTTTACAATGACTTTTACTGACGGCCAAATAGAACGATACCGAATTAATGAAATCATTTCGCTAGACGAAATCTATGATAAATTCTGGAATCGTTTTAAGGGATCATTCGATTTAGGGTTTAACCTAACCAAAGCGAATAACTTTAATCAACTAACCCTAGGCACCGAATTAAGTTACATAGACAAGAATTCGGTTATAAATGGTACACTCGATGCCTTAAATTCGAAACAAGATAACACAGAAGACCTAAGCAGAACCGATGCGAAATTAGAGTTTTTTAGATTGTTTATGAGGTACTGGTATCTTATGGGTACCGTTTCTTTTTTAAGTAACACCGAGCAAGCACTTGATGCTAGGGTTAGCCCCAGTTTAGGGGCCGGTCGGTTTTTAGTAAGTACCAATCAATTATATCTGGGCGTCAGTTTAGGGCTTACTTATAATATTGAGAACTATGTTGATACCTCGCTAGATAAGACCTCTACAGAAGCCTTTATATTTACCAACTTCAATATTTTTGATATGAAGGATTTTGATTTACTCAGTAACTTAAATATGTATCCTAGTTTATCTGAAAGAGGCCGTTTTAGAACAGATTTTAATGTAACCAGTAAGTACAAGATTATTAATGACTTTTATGTAAAAATAGGGCTTACTATTAACTATGATAACCAACCTGCTGTTCAGGGTAATGAAATAGATTATAATTTTACTAGCGGGATAGGCTGGAAATTTAATAAATAACGATTCAAGATTTAAACTTATTATTAATGGCATTTTTAGAGTTTAAAATAGCCCATCCGCTCAAATAAAAACGCATATATGGTTTCAAAAAATAAAAAAAGACTAAACTTCATATATCCTTGTGGTTGGATCAGATTATCAGTGCTTACTACCATATTTTTGCTAAACTGCCATATCCTTTTTAGTCAAAACGAACCTATTAAAGAAACTGTTAGCATCCCTGAACCCCTTATGTTCGATTTGGTAAGAGGCTTAGGGGCCAAACAAGGAGAATTAGAGATAAACGCTTTAGCAGATTTCCCTTTAAACAAGGCAAAGAGCCGAGGCGTAGAATGGGCACCAGAAATAGAATATGCGCTCTTTAATAATTTTGCCGTTGAATTGGAATTCCCGTTTAAAAACTTTGAATTAGAAGCTTACAAAATGGCTATCCAGTGGACTATTGGAAGCTCTAAAAACCACAAATTTATTCATGGTATTCAAGTGATGGGTGAAGCCTACATCCATGAGGATATCCTTGAACTTAACTTTCTTTATGTGCCAGCCTACAGGTTTAACAACATTTGGAGTTGTATTGGTTTGTTTGGTGTCATGTTAGAATCTGGTGCTGACGCTGCAAAGAAAAAGCACACCATTATATTAAATGCTTCTGTCTTTACCGATCTTAACAAACATACCGTTGTTGGATTGGAAATAAATAATTCAGACCCTACCTTTCAAAGCATTGATAATAATGACATGGAATTACTCGTTTTACCGCAAGCCCATTATGAATTTGAGAGTGGTTTAGCATTTCAATTTGGGCTTGGTCCTAAATTCTATGAAAATCAGGTGGATGCTTCCGCTGTTTTAAGAATCATTAAAACTTTTTAAGTCAAGACAGTGTTGCAAAACAACTAAAATTAAAGTATATTTTTCTTAAGCGTCTCTGAGGGCAATTCTCCAAAAAATGTTTTGTAGTCTTTATATAATTGCCCCATATGCCAAAACCCGCTATCTCTTGAAATACTAGCAATGGAAGCCTTACTTTTTTGTTCATGCAACCGAACATGCAAATGATTCAGTTTCAAAAATTTCATATACTCCTTGGGTCCCATTTCAAATCGTTCCCTAAAGGCATAAAGTAGCGTTCTCTCGCTAACATTCAAATATGAAGCCAATCTATTTACTGTGATGGGTTCGGTAATATTCTCAAAAATATATGCCTCGGCTTTTTTTAATAATGTTAAGCGTTTAAAACTACTCACGATATCATTACTAATTCTATAATGGGTTATTAGTTCCAAAAGCTTTAATGTAAAAACTTCCAGATAATCATCCTTAGACTTTAAATCCTGTTCTATTAAACGACGATTAATTTCTGATAAAATAGACGCTCTTAGTTCTTGCCATAACGGGTGTTCACCACTTATTAAACTAATAGTTTTTAAAACATTATAGCTATCCAATTGGCTTTCACGTTTTGCAATTTCAAACAAATAGGCATCCGGAATTGAGATGGTCATCACCTCAAAGCCAGCATCGCTTACTGCATTTATTTCTGACCCTGGCGCATAAATTATTACCGAACTAGGATAAACCTTATAGTTTCTCCAATATAGTTTAACGGCATTCACAAATGCAAAAGACCATATTCCCTTTGGAGAAAACCCTTCTTGTTTTACTTTTCTATTAAACTTTCCATAACCTAACTGAAAATCTTTTGAAATAAACTGTTTCAAATCTACACTAAAAACGCCTGGCTCTAATTGCAAAAATTGTAAATCCCATTGCCTTACTATATTAACAAAATGGAATAATGTAATACCTGACAAAGAAAAAACAGTAGGTTTAGGTTCTTGAATCATTTTCCAAAGTTGCGGTTTTTTGATATAAATAGAAAATATTTCATTCTAAATTTGTTAGAATCATTAATTAATTAATCAAAAACACCTAATTTAATTTCAAAAAAAATTATGAAAAAATTAAACATTACATTGTCCTTGTGTTTTATGCTGTGTATATTTTTATTTTCCAATGCACAAAACATTATTCATGATGCTGAACAAGACATCCTTTTAGAACAATACGGCGTGCAATGGGCAGAACAAGACAAAGACATTGACAAGAAGTTAAAGGCCTTAGAAAAGAAATTTGGTAAAAAACCGAACATTGTCCATATTATGTGGGATGATAACAGTTTTGGAGAAGTTGGTATTGAGGCCTTCAATAAGATTAGAGGGTTCGATACTCCACGCTTGAATAAAATGGGTAAAGATGGCATCGTATTTACACGTATGTATACCGAACCATCTTGTACACCAACGCGTGCGGCTGCATTAACAGGAAGACTAGCTGTTAGAAGTGGAATGCACACGGTAGCTTTCCCTCCTGAAGGATCTGGTTTACCTGCTGAAGAAGTAACCATAGCAGAAATTTTATCGGAAGTAGGGTATAGTACTGCTTTTTATGCAAAAGCACATCAAGGTGATATTGAAGAAAGTTATATGCACAACCAAGGGTTTGATGAAGCTCAATTCTCATTATACAATCAGTTTCCACCTATTTTCTGGCACGCTGATGGTGAAGCTGCAAGTATGACAATTGGATATACAAAAGAACGTCAAGAAAAGAAATATTTAGTTGATCAGACATGGCGTCCTCATGGATATATTATGGATATCGAAGGAAAAAAAGGAGAGAAAGCACGTGAAACATTACCTCCAACATTAGATAACTATCGTGAAGTTAACAGACAACATCAGGCTAAAACACTGGATTTTATTAGACGTAAGGCTAATGATGACAAACCTTTTTATCTAGCGTATTGGCCAAACCTCTATGATCTTAATAAGAGAGGTCAAGAAATTACAACAAGTAACAGTACCTTATTTGCTCAAAACATAGAACTCCTTGATGAATACGTTGGACAAATACTTGACGAATTAAAAGCACAAGGAATAGCAGAAAACACTTTAGTTATTGCCATGGCAGATAATGGTCCTATGGCTGAAGTACCGAATGCAATGTATCAAAATGTATTTAATGGTGGTAAAGGAGATTATCGTGAAGGAGGAATTCGTGTGGCTGCTTTTGCCCAATGGGATGGTGTAATTGAGCCAGGTACTTATGTTGGTGATATGATTACGGTGCACGATTTATTTACCACATTTGCAAGATTAGGTGGTGGAATGGATAAGATTCCTACCGATCGTATTATTGATGGTATTGATCAGACTGCTGTTTTCTTATATGGTGATGGTCAAAGTAGAAGAGATTATTACCATGTTTATACTGGAACATATCACGCGGCTACTATAAAGCAACAATATAAAAGAGTATGGATTGGTGGTCGTCCAGGATTGGTAAAAAACGATTTCTATGATTTATATGCAGACCCTCGTGAAATGAGAGGTATGATGGCTCAATTTTTATGGGCTTGGGGACCTTTCGATATGATGAAAAAACGTCACGATGCCATGAATGAAAAATACCCATTTTATAGACGCTTTGGTGTTCCATTTGAAGGCATTGAAAATTTAAGACCGGAAAGTAAGGTTTATCAAGAAACTGTGCGCAAAACAATGAATACAGGAAAATAAATAGATTCGTTTTTAAAACACAAAAAAACAGCTATTGCAGACACTCCTGTAATAGCTGTTTTTATAAAATTATTTTCTTGATTATGAAAACAAAAAACATATTTTTAATCACCATTGCTTTCCTAACACTTCAATTATTTACTGGGTGCGATAAAAGCAAAGAAATCAAAGAAGAAAAAACAACTACGGAATCCTATAAGGAGCTTATAAAACTAAAAGTCGCAGGTTACGACCTAGATCGTTTAGAGGGAATTGTTAATGGAAAAATAAAAATTGAAGGCTGTGAGGTTGAGTTTCATAAAATTGGTATTGGTGATGCTAATACTGCAGCATTTAGTGGAACAGGAACTTACGATGTAACAGAAATTGGTCTAAACCCCTATATGCTAGCTTATGCTAATGACAATTTTAGAGATTATACGCTTATTCCAGTTTTTCCTATTAGAGTATTTAGACATAAAAGTATATTTATACATAGCGATAGAGGAATAAATAACCCTGAGGATTTAAAAGGTAGAAAAATAGGAACACCTGGTTATTCTTCAACATCATTAACTTGGATCAGAGGCATGCTACAAGACGAATACGGCGTTAGTCCCAATGATATTGATTGGGTGCTGTCGAATAAAGATTCCTCAGCAGATACTGCAGGGAAAATTTCAAAAGAAGAGCAAGTGGTTCCTGAAGGTATAACCGCCAGATATGGTACTGCCGGAAAAGATGAATCTGAATTACTCTTATCTGGCGAAGTTGATGCCTTATTTCATGCCGCAGAACCTAATGCATTTGTAAAAGGCAACCCAAAGGTAAAAAGACTGTTTGCCGATGCGCGTGCTACCGAAAGAGCCTATTTTAAAAAAACAGGCATCTTTCCTATTATGCATGCCGTAGCTATTAAAACAGCATTGATTAAAAAACACCCATGGTTACCTAAAGCCGTTTTTGAAGCCTATTCCAAAGCAAAAACGCAGCATTATATAAAATTAAAAAAAGTAGGGTGGGCCTATTCATCATTACCTTGGTTTGCTCAAGAATTTGAAGAAACCAGAAAACTAATGGGTGATAATTTCTGGCCCTATGGTATTGAAGCTAATAGAAAAGCTTTAGAAACATTATTTAGATATTCTTATGAACAAGGATTAAGTAGTAAACACCTAACTATTAATGAATTGTTTGAAGCTTCAACGCTTACTTTAAAAGAAAACTAATTAATAAAACATAAATAATGATTGTAGGAATAATAGCTTTAATTACTGCCTTGTTCTTTGGAGGACCTGGTGAGATATTTTACGTGGATGATCTAGAAAAAGGGATTAAGAAAAATATTCTTGACAAAGAAAGAAAAAAAGAAATACTTGCCGATTTTAAAATTACCAAAGAAGTTATCAAGGATTATGAAAAACAAAGAAAAAAAGATTTCAAGGTATTTAAGAATATTTACAGTAGTTTTAATACAACTAATACAGATTTAGAATCTTTTTTTAATAATCTACTAGCAGCCAGAAATAAGTATCAAAATACAATTATTGATAAACGGATTTTAATATTCGAAAAAATAGAGGATCAAGAATGGAGTAACATTTTAGAATCCTCAATAACTGCTTCACAAAAAAGAATCGAGAAACTTGAAAAAAAAGCATCAAAAGGTAAAGATCGTTTTGAAAAGACTAAAGCTAGTGTAAATAACTCGAACATTTCCAAAGATCAAAAAGACCTAATTCAAGAGGGGCTCGAAGAAGTTGGTTATACCGCAGCGCAACTAGAAAAAACATTATTGTCTATTAACCCAAATAGTGACAAAATTCTTGCTAATAAACACTCAAAAAAAGATAAATTATTAGAACTGGTTAAAAAAGATTCGCAGACAAGAAGTGAGTTCATAAATGCTGTAATTAATTTTCATCAAATCGTGAAGAACAATAGCAATGAAGATGGTTTTAACGATATCATCAAGGCTTTTTTAAAAGAGGTCAACATGAGCTCGAAATAAACTATTTTACACAAAAAAATGAAGAAATCACTGATATTAAACCTGAATATAGCCTTAGGGTTAATGCTGTTTTTGTCATTTCATGGTTTTTCTCAGAGTGAGTCTTTAAGTAAAGACGACTTAGCCAAACTAAACCGTGAATTGGATAACCCTTTAGCTAAGTATTGGTCACTTGTCTTTCAAGAAAATTTATCAGTTAATAATGGAGATTTAGTTGAAAATGGTGTGATATCAAACACCGTATTCTTTCAACCTGCTTTGCCAATACCCTTTGGAAACAACCTGGTTTTTACAGCACGCCCCGTTTTTCCTTTAGTAACACAACCTAATTTTTCCACAGACCCAAGCGGCAGCAAAAAAATAACGGGATTTGGAGATATACAAATGGCCGCTTTAATAGGGCCAGGTAACGCCAGTGGATGGGTTTGGGGCGTTGGCGCAACCTTTGTGTTCCCCACAGCCTCCAACTTTAACCTAGGACAAGGCAAATATCAAATAGGCCCTACAGCAATGATTTTTCACTTAGGAGAAAAATGGAATAAAGGTGTTTTTATCCAACATTGGTGGTCTTACGCTGGTCATGAAGACCGGAGTGAAGTTGTTACTACAGACATTCAATATGTTATTAGAAAAAACTTAAAGAAAGCCTCTATTGGAATGGGACCCTCTATACGCATAGACTGGACAAAAGGATTTAAAGACGGTATAACAATACCCATAGGCCTTGGCTATACCCAAACCGTACTTATGGGGAAAACACCTGTAAAAATGAGGCTTGAACCTCAATACAGTATTGTAAGACCAGATAACTATGGCAATGTCTGGAATGTTAGGTTACAAATCGCGCCAATTATTAAGAGCCCTTTTTTAGACTAAAAAGTTTATCAATACCAATGAAAAAAAATCTTCATTTAGTAATAATCTCAGCACTATTCATAATCAATAATATAGGTTATGGTCAAAACAATCATGAAGATGGTCATCACAGTTTTAAACATCTTAGAATTGCCGCGCTATTAGGTCATGCCTTTAGTCCGGAAGCCAAAACAGAAACTTCTAGTTTCCTGCTCATTCCAACATTAGGCTTAGATGTCCAATACTGGTTTAATCACAAATGGGGTGTAGCCCTTAAAAACGATATTGAATTTGCCGAGTATCTGGTTGAAAACAAATCTGAAAATAATGGCCCATTGATAGAAAGAAACTACCCCTTCATTTTGGCTCTTCCCGTTTTGTTCAGTCCTTGGGACCGAACACACTTCACTTTTATTTTAGGACCGGGCATAGAGTTTTCGCCAAAGCAAAACTTTGTTGTCTTTAGAGTTGGAGCAGGTTCAGAATTTGAATTAGGTAACCACTGGGATTTTGCTCCAGAACTTATATACGATTTAAAAAATGGACATATAAATGTACTTACCTTTGCATTGGGTATAGGTAAACGTTTTTAACCTCTTAACAACTAACTTATGAAAACAAAACTACTTGCAATAAGCATACTTTTTTTAGGGTCTTCAATACTAATGGCTCAAGACAACAAAAACGCAGAACTTTCCGAAGAAGCCAAACTCGCTAAGGCTACGCAAAATCCACTGGCCGCTATGTATAGCCTTCCTTTTCAAAACAATACCACATTTCATGTTGGACCTGCTGAACGTACGCACAACGTATTAAACATACAACCTGTTATTCCCATAAGTTTAACCGAAGGTATCAATTTAATAAACAGAGTGATTATTCCTATTATTACCCAACCTTATGGGAACAATGGCACGAGCTCGTCAACAGGTTTGGGAGATGTAAACTATACAGCATGGTTATCGCCCACAAAAGCATCAAAAATCACTTGGGGTATTGGACCTGCATTTCAAATCCCGACGGCATCTAAAGATATTTACGGTAGTGGAGAATTTGGCATTGGCCCCTCTGCAGTAGCACTTACAACTGATGGTCCTTGGGTAGCTGGTTTTGTTATCAATAATATTTGGACCTTCGGTGATGTTAAGGAGAATAAGTTTCTATTTCAGTATTTTGTAAACTACAATTTACCTAAGGCTTGGTATGTGGTATCTGCGCCCATTTTAACAGCGAACTGGAATGCTGCTAGTGACCAACAATGGATAGTCCCTTTTGGTGCAGGAGCCGGAAAGGTTTTTAAACTTGGAAAGCAACCCATTAATATTAATGCCCAAGTATACAATAACGTAGTAAGACCCGATGGATGGGGAAACTGGCAAGCTAGAATTCAAGTACAATTGCTGTTTCCAAAAAAATAAGATCTGTACAAACAAAAGCGTCTTTTTTATATATTAGCTAGTGACGACATAATTAAAAAATAAATCATATGAAAAAGTCGATATTAATACTATTTATTCTATCAATTTTTATTGTTGGATGTGATGATACTGCAAAAAACAGGAAAGCAAATCTTGATTTAGTTGAAAAATATGTTCAATCTGTTGAAGATTTAGACTACGGCGTTATGGAATCAATCCTAGATGACAGTTACGTTGGTTATGGCCCTTCAATTAACGACTCTATAAATAAGGAAGATGCTATAGCAAACTGGAAAGATAACGTCGAGTACTTGTATGAGAGTATCAAATACGAGAAATCTAGAAATGCAACAGTTATAGTAGATTCAGGAGAGAATGAGGGAGAATGGGTTTCAAACTGGGCGCAGTTAAATATTAAATATATAGCCAATCAAGGTGAGGTAACTATTTGGGCCAATACCATTTATCAAATTAAGAATGGTAAGATTACAAAAAGTTACTCGTTCTACAATGAGGCCGATGCCTTAGAACAATTAGACTTTACAATGAAATAATTAAAAAAATGAAAAAATGAAAAAAGTAAATTTCCTTCTCTTCATTCTTGTTACAATATGTACTTTCAATATAATTAATTCTCAAAGTATAGCTAAAAGTTTGGGCATGTATGTTTTTCCTAGCAACGATCAAGATCAAGCTACCCAAGACGCCGATGAATCTGCTTGCTACAAATGGGCCATACAACAAACAGGTTATGATCCACTTAACCCGCCAGAAATTGTTGCCGATCAAGTTGACAGCTCTCCAGATGGTGCCGCAGTAAGAGGTGCTGCTGTTGGAGCTGCCGGAGGTGCTGCCATTGGAGCCATTGCAGGAGATGCTGGGGATGGAGCAGCTATAGGAGCTATTGTAGGAGGCGTAAGAGGACGACGTGCTAAAAGATCCCAGGATGCCCAGCAACAAGAGGCGAATAATCAGGCAGCCAAAGCTAAATCGCAAGAGTTAGAGAACGATTACAAAAAGGCTTTTTCAGTTTGTATGGAAGGTAAAGGATATACGATTAAATAGCCTTTCTGAAATAGAATGAAACGTTAAACTATATCTACTTGAACTCTGGCAAGGAGGTGGTTACTAAAACACCCATAAGTTTTGAAGACCATCAAACCCTCCTGTTATTACGAATCCAAGGCCATGTGCTCAGCGACTATACCTTTAATTGTTTTACTAAGCGCTTTAATAGCTTTATAGCCTGTGTGTTCTAAAACAACAACCACCAAGTCTTCATCTATGTATTGTGTAAGTCCTGTACTAAAGCCATTCCATTTACCATGATGATAAATACTGTTTTGCTCTTTAGTATCAATTCTAAACCCAAAGCCATACGGTATTTTTCTCCCGTTAATAGTTTCCCCTTGGGCATACATTAGCTCCAATGATTCCTTTGAAAGCAGTTTTCCCTCATTTAAAGACACTGTCCACTTAAATAAATCTTCCGTTGTGGAATACACATTCTTGTCCCCTACAATAGCATCATTTACCGTATTATTGATTGGTAAATGCCTCCATCCCTTGTAAAGTCTATATCCTTTTAATTGATTTTTTTTAATACTATCATTTTCAAAACTATATACATAAGAATTGTTCATCTGTAACGGATCGAAAATATTAGTCTTTACAAACTTGCTAAAAGACATTCCTGAAACTTCTTCAACAATCGAAGCAAGTACCATGTAGTTTGTATTAGAATAATCAAACTTATATCCTGGTTTATAAAACCGCTGCACCTTACTTGACTCTAGTAGTGCCATCATTTCTTTATTTCTTGGCGCATGTTCTTCATGCCACTTATGCTCGGCCACCCAAAAGTATTTAGGCAAACCTGCTGTATGATTCAAGAGATTTTCAATAGTCACCCCGTGATATGGAAAATTAGGGAAATAATCATTTACCGAATCGGTTAACTTGATTTGATTGCGCTCATGCAATAACATAATCGCAGCAGCGGTAAACTGCTTACTAACAGAAGCTAATTGGAATGCAGACTCTTTATTTAAGGTGGTTTTTTTCTGAAAATTGGCAAAACCTATTTGGTTGTTATAAACGACTTTACCTTTCTTCGATACCAAAACGGCGCCATGAAAATCATGCCTTTTGTTAATTCGCTTAAGCAATGAATCTAACTTGTTTCGAACTTCTTTTGAAGCTTCTTCTGGATACGCTTCAATGGAGAATGGCTGCTCTTCAATTATCTCATCATCCGAATTTACCTCGGCCACGACTGGCTCCTTTTCCGAACTTGATGAAATGGCCGTAAACAAAAAAGTGCATGAAACAACTAATAAAAAAACAAATATTTCTCGTGTATATCTTTTCAACTAGGGTAACCGAAATTTGCGCCTAAAGTAAGAAGCATTTTAATTTTTTCAAAATATAACGTACAAGAACCGCCTTATTCAATCTTATGATTATTTGATGATGTCTAAATTATAAAAAAATAAAGCCTCTCAAATTATTGAAAGGCTTTCCTAGTAGCGGGAACTGGACTCGAACCAGTGACCTTCGGGTTATGAGCCCGACGAGCTACCTACTGCTCTATCCCGCGATATTGGACTGCAAATATACAATCCTTTTTAAATCCTACAAGAATAAACTTTAAAAAAATTATTGCTCAATGCTATCGGCTTGAAAAGCGTCTAATTCTGAATTTACAAACGCTACTTGTATTTGAATAGGATGGCAACATACTTCGCAATCTTCAACATATTGTTGGAGAGGTACAGAGGTATCCAACAACATAGAAATAGTTTCCCAGCAATAAGGACATATAAAATAATGTTCCATCATATGGCCTATGAATATACAAAAAAAGCCATCAAATTACGATGGCTTCTAACTAACTAATAATTCTATATGAAATAACTATTCTTCTTCAATATCTACAGTTGCTGCTGCGCTTTCAATATTTAGGCTACCATTAAGCGGTTCTTGACCAGAAATAGTCGTGTAGTCGGTGCTTAAATTATTGTCGCTCACCATAATGGTGTTTAGCTTGGTTAATCTTGAAAATTCTAAAGGCAATACACCCGTTAACTGATTGGTTGATAGCAATAGCTCTTCTAAATTAGAACAAAATGCTATTTCAGCAGGAATTTCTCCCTGAAGCTTATTATCCATAAGACTTAATTTTTCAAGCTTGGTTAAGGCTCCAATTTTATTAGAAATGGTTCCAGACAGATAATTACTGCCAAGCAACAACTCCTTGAGCTCGGTTAAGTCCATGATACTTTCAGGAATTTCGCCAGTTAATTTATTACTGTATAACTTTAGCGATTCCAACTTTTTTAAGGCTCCAAATTCCGAAGGAATATGTCCCTCAAAACCATTCATAAATAATTCTAACGTTCTTAATTCACTAAGTTTAGAGATACTCTTAGGAAGTTCACCTCCTATTTTGTTAAAGCCTAAATTTATTTTTTTCAAATAAACTAAATCACCTATTTCGTTAGGTAAATGCCCTTGTAGATTGTTAAATTCTAGATTGATTTCAACAACTTTATTATTTTCAAGCTTTACACCATGCCACTTTGTTATGGGATCTTTCATATCCCAAGATACATTCCATTGATCTCCCTTAGTGGCTATATACAGAGCCTCCAATGCACTTTTCTCCTTTGGAGAAACATCGGCAAACACATAACTGGTCATGAAAAGGTATACAAAAATTAGTTTCAAAAATTTCATTTTTAGTCGAATTTGGGATTAACTTTCCTACGAATTACGACCAAACATAGATTAAAAACTATTTTATTCGACGAAATACATGTAATTTTAACATTTTAATTTCATTTGTCGAGCTATATATTTTTGCAACTTGAAGCTTACTAACGAAAACTTTGTGCTAAAACGCCACATTGAGCAACTCCCCACTAATTTGTAGCATTTCTAATTCTGCAATTTTAGCAAAGTACCTTGCCCTATTACAATTTATCTCTGCGTTAAGTAAATTAACCTGAGCTAACCTAAATTCCACAAAACTAATCTGACCAAGTCTAAACTTTTCCTGTGTCCTATTAAAGTTGTTTTGTGAGGTTTTAATATTCCGTTCTTCTAGTTTGTAAATCTCTAAACGGTTTTGGTAATTATCCCAGGCATTATTAAAATCTCTACTTAAAGTTACTTGAATTTCTTCTTTTCTAATTTCCTGAGCTTCTAGATTAACTTTGGCATTTTTTACTCTAGTAATGGTACTGCCTCCATCAAATAAATTCCAACGTAAATTAAGCCCGCCAGAAATCCCAGTATTTGTTGAGGTTGCAACAAAGGCCGCTGCATTGTTATTATTTCTATTCCACCCATAACTTCCTATTAAACCTATTGTTGGTAAATAAGCCGATTTTTCAGCTTTAATGCCATAGGAGCTAATTGCAATATTTTTTTCAGCTTGCAGCAGGCTTACATTATTGAGTAAGGTCTTTTTAAATAATTCCTCCTTGTTATATATATTATTAAAACTCACAAAGGTATCTATATCAAACCCCTCTGCTAAAACATTTCCAAGTACTAAATTTAAATCCCGTTTAGAATTTCGCAATTGTTGTTCGGTATTCATAACCGTAATGCTATCATTATTTACGTCGACCTCAGCACTAAGTACGTTAAGCTTTGTACTTTGTCCATAATCAAACTGATATTCTGCACGTTGTAACCTATCCTTTGAAACGCTTAAAGTTTGATTGAGTGCCTTTACATTTTCTGTAAGCTCCGCCACATTAAAATATACTGTAAATAGCTGTAACATGGTGAGTTCAATGGTTTCTCGGGCTTGCAACTCTGTTAATTGCTCAACGCCTTTTAGCTGCTTATAATTGTATGATCTTCCTAAACCATCAAACAATACATAATTTAAATCTACAGAGGCATTATACCTAGAACTTTCTGCGCCATTTAGAACAGCCACTCTACCATCGGCAAACTCTGCTTCGGTATTATCTCTATTGTATATAGCACCAGCATTTCCAGTAACTGAAGGCAAATAACCTGAGTTTAATATATCGGCATTATTCTTGGCTATTTCAACGTCAGTATTTATAAGTTTAATACCATAGTTATTTTCTAGGGCCAAGGCCACAGCTTCCTTTTGCGTTAGTATATTTTGTGCAAACAATGGAAATTGAACCATTAGAAGCATATAAAAAAAGTGTAATTTAATGCTCATGCTCTTCTTTTTGTTCTTTTATAGCGCGTTCTACTTCTTCTTTAGTTATGTTCCGTCCAGTAACTAACCATTTTGTGTTTTTCTTAATGTCATTACTAAAGGCCAAAAATAAAGGCAACACTAATAGGGTTAAAACTGTAGCATAGGCTATTCCGAACGATATGGAAATAGCCATCGGCTTTAAAAACTGTGCTTGCCTACTCTTTTCTAGCAGCAAAGGTGCTAAACCAGCAACGGTTGTTAAAGATGTTAAAAAAATAGCTCTAAATCGAGATTTTCCTGCTTCGGAAAGCGCCACATCAAACGATTTGCCATCTCGAAGATTACTGTTGAATTTACCAATTAAAACCAACCCATCATTAACCATAATCCCAATCAAGGCTATAATACCCAACAAGGACAAAACATTTACAGAAAAACCAAGGAGCCAATGTCCCCAAGCCACGGCTGTTAAACTAAAGGGCACTAACAACAATAAGAGAATAGGCTGGCTATAGCTTCTAAACGTAAAGGCAATCGTTATATAAATTAAAATTAAGATAGGAATACCAGCACTCCCCAATGAATTAGATAGTTTAGTAGCCTCCCTGTTCTGGCCTTCAAAAGACGCGGTAATGGTAGGGTATCGCGATTGAATTTCTGGAATCACATTATTCCTTATATCATCAAGAATATCGGTGGCACTGCTACTTGGGTCTTTTAAATCTGCAGACACCTGAATTTCTCGTTTCCCTAATAAATGATTGATAGCCACATCGCCCCGCTCTATGGTGTAGTTGGCTATGTCTTTTAAAACAACTCTATCGCCTGCCGGGGTTATAATACGCATATCGTCGAGATTGTTAATAGACTCTCTATTCGCCCTATCGTACCGCACCCAAACCTTTATTTCGTCTTGCCCTCGTTGGAATCGTTGTGCTTGAACACCAAAAAATCCAGCTCTTATCTGGGTCATAACAGCTCTTAAATCTAATCCTAAAAGGTAAGCACTTTCCTTTAGTTCCAACCTAATTTCTTTGATTCCAGCAGGGTCGTTGTCTTCTATATCTTTTAACAGTGGATTAGACTTTAAGACACGCTTCAATTCTGTCTTTGCTGCTTTAAGATCTTTAATATCATTGCTCAATAGAGAAACAGAAACAGGACTACCTCCAAAGTTTCCCCCAGAACCAAAAATTAAACGTTCTGTACCTATTATTGGTCCAACTACAGCGCGTAGTCTATTTGCAACCATTCGTGAATTGATTGCATCTGGCCTTTCCTCACCAGGTAACATATTAATTTGTAAACGCGCACTCGAAGAGCTATTTAGCGATAAAATTGTATTTTCAAACAGTTCCTTGCCTGTACCCTTTAAATATTCTTCTGTCAGTTCTCGATTAACGATATACGATTTTTGTTCAATCATAGAAATGATAGAATCTGTTATCTTCACATTGGTTCCGTTAGGCATATCTAATTCAATGGACACCGTATCGCTTGCTATGGAAGGGAATAAAGTTACGCCAATAATACCTCCTCCAATTGATCCAAAGGTTAAAACCAAAAGCGCTACAAAAATACCCAGTGCTAACATTTTAAACTTGAGAACAAAATCTAATGTTGGACTGTATACCTTATCTCTAAGAAAGGCCATAATCCGGTCTCCTACTTTATTTATTGATCGCATTTTGGAAAAGAACCTCTTCATTTTGGAAGGGTTTTCTTCTGGAGCAGGTTTCCTGAGGGCTTTTGAATGAGCCAAATGCGCAGGTAAAATAATTAATGCCTCTATTAATGAGACCGCTAAAGTGAGAATAACAACCACCGAAACTTCACTAAAATACTCCCCTATTCTGCTGTCTAAAAACAAAAACAATGAGAAGGCCAGTAATGTTGTTATGATAGCAGACACTACTGGTGGGATAACTTCCATCGTACCATCTATGGCAGCTTGAATAGGTGACTTGCCTTTTTCGTAATGCTGATATATATTCTCTGCGATTACAATACCATCATCCACCAAAATACCAATTACGATTATCATGCCAAATAACGATAGTACGTTAATGGTAACATCAAATTGGCCTGCAAAAATAAACATCCCTAAAAATGACACAGGTAACCCAAACGCCACCCAAAATGCCAAGCGCGTATTGAGAAATAACGATAAAAATATTAAAACCAAAATAATCCCTGTGATAGCATTTTCTATGAGAAGTTCTGTTCTTTGTGTTAAAGTTATGGACCGGTCTCGAATAACATCAAGTCGAACGTTGTTATGACTCTGATTGTATGCTTCGATATATTTTACCACTTTTTGGGCAGACGATACTAAATCTTCATTATTGGTACTGGTTACTGTAACGTTAACGGATAACTCCTCATTAAAAAAGGTAGCTCTTGGTGTTTCAGAAAAACGATCTCTTATAACAGCAACATCTTTGAGCCTTATAACTCTACCATCGCGATCTGCCCTTATTATGATATTGGAGAGCTCGTCCCCATAATAAGAGCGGTTGTTAGCCCTAATCAAATACTCTTCAGCATTTGTTTTAATATTTCCTCCCGTAACCAAAATATTCGAAGTACTTACTGCATCTGAGACCTCCCTGAAAGAGAGGTTATATGCAAGTAAACTGGACTCATTAACGGCTATTTCAATTTCTTCATCTGGATAACCGGTTATTTCAATTTGTGAAATGCCATCAATAGCTCTTAAATCTCCCTCTATTTGTCTTCCAATAGTTTTTAAAGTACTTAAGGGAATATTTTCACCGCTTACAGCAAACGAAATAGTTGGTCTTACAGATTCTCGCTTTGCGACGACAAGCGGCTCCATGCCTGTTGGAAATGATGGTACGCGATCTACGGCATTTTTAACCTCCAAAAGCATGAAGTCAATATCTTCATCCTTGTCTATTTCAACGGTTATTACACCGCTGTTTTCTCTAGATACAGATGTTACCCGATCGACCCCCTCTAAACCTTTTAAGTTATCTTCTATTTTTAGTACGATACCCTCTTCTATCTCCTGAGGCGAGGCTCCTGGGTACGTAATATTTATATTTATGGTTATGGTGTCCACTAAAGGGAAAAAAGAGGACTTTAAAGAACGCATACCAATAACTCCAAAAGCCAAAAAAGCTAAGAGAAAAACATTAACCGCAACATGGTATTTTATAAAATAAGCTATTAACTTTCTCATCTATTTATCAGCTTTTTTTCTTGAAGACTTGAAAGGCTTAACCAACATACCCGCATAAGCTCCTGGCACCGGTTTCTTTAAAATAATAGTCCCATTGGGAATGTCTTTTAAAACGACCTTTGTTTCTGAAAAATGAACTGGTTTGGCATCGATTAAGTCTAAAATACTATCCTTAACAACAAATACCTGCTGACTTTCTAGCAACAAATTTCTATCTACTTCAATAGCATCTTGTTCTTCCTTTGCATCTAATTTAGCCTCCAGATACATCCCTTCCTTAAGATTATCATCTGCAACCTCTATAAAGGCTGTGATGGTTTGCGTTGCCATATCTATGCTTCCGTTCACTCGTGAAACTGTCCCTTTATAAAATTCTGTACCATCCAAGTTATTCAATTTTACAGACTCTCCTACTTTAAGTAAACTGGCATAACTTTTACTAAGAGCCACCTCCATTTCATATTTAGATGGGTCTATAAACTCACCTAATTTTTGACCAGAACGAATTAAAGACCCCTCGGTAACTAAAGCTTGGGTAAGTATTCCTGTAAAAGGAGCAGAAATAGCATATTTTGAAAGACGTTGTTCTAAGTTTTTTACATTATAATAACTGGATACAATACCTCTACCGGTTATAAAATAGTTCTCTTTATCGGACGTTATTTTAGGTAATTTCGGTGTTGTTTTGTTCAAATCGAAACTTAACAAATAGTCTTTCCACTTTTCAAAAACATCAGGAAAATCGAGTCGTAAATCGGGCATAATGGCTGCCAGCGTATTATACAAATCACTCTTTGCAGCTTGTACACTAGCAAAATACTCTGAAGCATCTATGGTTATTAGGGGCTCTCCCTTTCTATAGGTTTGACCAGGTTTAAAAAACTTTCTTGATGGCTGAAAAACCCCTTGCACCTCAGCAAATAGCTCCACTCTGCGTTTGGCAACCAAATTTCCGTTTGCCGGAATGATTATTTTAACAGTTTCGTTGTTTACCGTATCCACCAAGACAGTTTTTACAACTTTTTCCTTAACTGGTCTAGGTTTATTTTTATTAGCAATTAATGTTACGGCAATATAATAGGAAGCAGCAATTAGAAGAAGTCCAATTGCAGATAGAATAAGTTTTCGCATGTGTTATTTTGATGGTCTAGCCAACAAAATTACCGAATATATGTGCCTTTAAAGTTAAAAAAAAGCTAAAAAGACTTTAGCTTATGTCTTCTAACTGCATTTGAATACGTTCCCATTTCTCCATTAAAGATTCCAAATCCTTCTTTTTATTTTGGTAATCATCAAAAAAGTTTGGTTTTGATGCCGTTTCCTCATAATTAATTTCAAGCTCTAAATCGATTGCCTTAATGTCGCGCTCTAATTGATTAATCTTAGATTCCACATTACTTAATTTATTATTTAAAGATTTAAGTTTCTTTTGATCCTCATAAGAAGTTTGCTTCTTAACTTTGGGGGTTTCCTTTACAACCGTACGCTTTTCAACTTCCCTTAAACTCTCAACTTTACGCTGCTCTAGGTAAAAATCAATATCTCCTAAATATTCTTTTAGTTTATGATCTTTAAATTCATATACAATATTGGTAAGTCCTTGTAAAAAATCGCGGTCATGTGACACTACAATTAGCGTGCCTTCGTAACGTTTCAAAGCCTCTTTTAGAACATTCTTAGATTTAATATCTAGATGATTGGTAGGCTCATCCATAATAAGCACATTAAACGGCTGCAACATCAACTTAGCTAGGGCCAGTCGGTTTCGTTCCCCACCAGATAAAACTCTTACATATTTTTCTACCTCATCGCCCCTAAACAAAAAGGATCCTAATATGTCCCGTACTTTACTCCTATTGGTTTCGTTGGCTGCATCAATCATGGTATCATGCACCGTTTTATTACCATCTAGATATTCTGCCTGGTTTTGTGCGAAATAACCAATTTGAACATTATGCCCTAACTTTAACGCACCATCGTGTGTTATATCTCCAACAATAATCTTAGCTAAAGTAGACTTACCTTGACCGTTTTGTCCAACAAATGCTGTTTTCGTATCTCTTTCAATAAGCAAATCAACTTTAGATAACACTTGGTTATTCCCATAGTTTTTCGATACATTATCTGCTTCGACAACCACTTTACCGGGGGTAACCGATACCGGAAAATTAAGGGTCATGACGCTATTATCATCCTCGTCAACTTCAATTCTATCAATCTTATCTAGCTTTTTAATGAGTGACTGTGCCATCGTAGCTTTTGAGGCTTTGGCTCTAAACTTTTCAATAAGTTTTTCTGTTTGCTCAATTTGTTTTTGCTGATTTTTTTGAGAGGCTAATTGTTGTGTTCTTAATTCTTTTCTAAGCACCAAATATTTTGAATAGGGCTTGGGGTAGTCGTATATTCTTCCTAATGATATTTCAATCGTTCTATTAGTTACATTATCTAGAAACATTTTATCATGCGACACAATAACGACAGCCCCCGCATAATTTTTCAAAAACCCTTCCAACCATATAATAGATTCTATATCCAAATGGTTTGTTGGCTCATCCAATAACAGAATATCATTGTTTTGAAGCAGTAATTTGGCCAACTCTATTCGCATGCGCCATCCGCCAGAGAAGGTATCTGTAAGTTTATCAAAATCTTGACGCTTAAAACCTAAGCCTTGTAGTATTTTTTCTGTATCCCCCTGATAATTATAACCTCCTAAAATTTCATACTGATGTTGTAATTCATTAATATCGATCATGAGCTGATTGTATCCTTCGCTTTCATAATCTGTTCTTTCAGCCATTTCAGTATTAACAGCATCCATCTTCGCTTCCAGAGTTTTTATTTCTGTGAATGCTTGGTATGCTTCTTCGAGAACTGTTCTACCTAAAATAAAGTCTATATCTTGCTTTAAAAACCCAATATTCAGCGTTTTATCAGAAGCTATTTGTCCCGTATCTGGTTCTAGCTCTTTTGATAAAATTTTAAGCATGGTCGATTTACCTGCCCCATTTTTTCCAATTAACCCCACTCTGTCCCCATTACCTAGTTTAAATGTAATATCTTCAAACAGGTATTCGCCTTGAAATGAAATCGATAAATTATGAATGTTCATCATAGAAATGTAACTTTTATCACAGTGCATAACGGTTTAAGTAGTATTTTTGCACTGTAATTGCGCTTGCAAAAGTACGTTAAATTATATGTTTAAAAAAGGCTCAAAATTGTATAGCATATTCACTGGCTGTTGTCCAAAATGCCATGAGGAATCTATGTTTATAAACAAAAACCCTTACATTTTATCGCAAGCTCTAGATATGCACGACACCTGCTCTAACTGCGGGACTAAATATAAAATAGAGCCCTCTTTTTTTTACGGCTCCATGTATGTTAGTTATGCTGTTGGTATTGCCTTTGCTGTTGCCGCCTTTGTGATTTCCTTTTTTGTTTTTAACGCGGGTATTGATACTGTTTTTATATCGATAGTAGGGACCCTTATTATATGTATGCCTATTATTTTGAGGCTCTCAAGGAATATTTGGATTAACTTTTTTATGAGTTATGACAAGTCCTTAGCTAAAAAATAAAAATTATAGCTTTCTTTAAAAGAAACATTTTTTAGTGTTTAACTAATAGCCCTTATAGACTTTGCCTAGATAATGGACTAACACCTATTATTTCACATCCTCTAGTATTAGCCACAATTATGAAAACCTAACAATATCGATTTCTTTTTCTAAAGGTTTATTGTTTTCTATAAAATCAAAGAGTTGCTTTGCTACATACGGTCCAATCATAACGCCTCGTGTACCTAAACCATTAAGAACAAATAATTGTTTATGGACCAAATGCCTTCCTACTAGTGGGCGCCTGTCTTTTACTGTAGGCCTAACTCCGGCAACTTGGTCAATCACTTCAAAAGAACAATTTATTAGGCCTTGTAGTTTATTTAAAAGTTCTTCTTTAGCACATTCTGTGGGACTTTGACTTAAATCTTTCCATTCATAGGTTGCTCCTACTATATACTTATCATCTCCCAAAGGAATAAGAAAGGCACCCGACTTTAAAACAAAGTCTATCTTTAATTGAGGCGCATAAATAACTAATAACTCCCCCTTTGCTGGATTTAGTGGCAAGTCTTTAAAATATGGATTGCGCTTAATACCATATCCCTCAGAAAATACAACATTACTTGCCGAAAACTGTTCATATTGCACACCTGTTTCTGAAAAACTTAAAGCATCATATTGAAAAGATTCTTGAAATAATATGCCTTGACTTAGGAGATGTGCCTTGTACGCTTGTATCATAGCCTTAACATCTATTCGGCCAGTTTGTAACACTTTGCCAAACCCAAATGGCGCTTCAATATACGGGTTGTTATTTCTAATAATCTCTGAAGATAAAAATCCAGAAAGCCCAAGTTTATCGGAAGCAGAAAACCAATCGTTTTGCTCTTCGATAGACGCAAACCGTCTGTAAACTGGTATTTTATAGTCCAACTTTATTTGAAGCTCCTTTTCTATACTTGCGTAAAGTGGCAGGGCCAAATTTAATTGTTCCTTACTCTTCCAAACAGAAGTAAACCGTTTTAAAACAACTGGGTTATATAAGCCTCCAGCAACTCTAGAAGATTTTTGCGATGCATCGTCGAATACCACAAAAGTTTTATTATTAGTTTTTAAAAACTCGCAAAAACTAATTCCAGCAATTCCTAAACCAACTATTATATAATCTACTTGTTTCATTTGTTGCGAAGATACTTAGATTATCAGTTATAATACGCATTAAAAAAAACGCCCGCAAAAAGCGGGCGTTAAACTTATTTATTTTTTCATGGCCTAATACGTCCACATATCAAGTTCGAAATCTCTAATCTTGCTCTTAATTCGTTCAGACTCTAATAATTGCATCAATGCATTTTCAGACACATATTCTGAAATAGCGCGGTCTCCTTGCACATTCTCTTCGCGGAAAATATACCCTTGAAAACGTCTGGCATTTAACAAATGATCAAAAGAAAAAGGCATTGAACTGTTTGAATCGTTAAAAGACTTAGCTTCATGCAATACCTCTCTGGCATCTGGGAACCAAACCCAAAATAAAGGTACTAAGTCTGGCTCTGCTTCATCAATAAAGTTAACGTCTGGAGCTACTGGAGCAATCCCTAACAATCTGTACTTCATTTCTGCCTGACGTTTGTCAAAATACCAAAGACCCTTTACATGGTATTCTTTGATATCGGCTGCAGCAATGGTTCTTTTGTTAATATACTCGGCAGACAACTCTTCTCCTGCATTTAATTGTTCTATACCTAACTCGGTTGTATCTACCATAGTAAGAGCAGACTCAATGTCTTTAAGCGTTCTTTTTGTGGTAAAATAAGAATCATCATAAATGTTTTTAATTTTACCATTTTTGATGTTTTTCATGAGTACATCATATAAACAACGTCTATCGCTGCCAATATTATTAGTATCAACTGGGTAATATAATGGGAAGTTAACGCGCTCATCAAGCACTACTTTCTCCCAAACCATTTTAGAAAACAGGATGTCTCTATCATCAACATACCCATACTCCAATGGCTTATCATTATCTACCGCCTTTTGACTTTCAGTTCTAACACCAATTTCATCAGGACTCTTAGCATTAAGAATATTAGCTTGAGCAAATACCCCTGATACTGTAAAAACAGTTGCTGCGGTTAATAAAAAACTTTTTAACTTCATCTTATTCTTTTTTACATATTTATTCTAAGGCAACGGCCATAAGGCCATTGCCTTTAGTTTAATTTGTTAACTCAACAAAAACCGGCGATACCTTTTTAAGAATAACACTTACACCACTAGCTTTTGCTTCAATATCAAATATTTGAACACCAGATCCTCTTTTCGCTTTAGCTAAAGCTTTTTGAGCTCTACTATCTAACTTATTTCCTTTAACATTGATAGTAGGTTGTCCTGGCACTTTAAATTTAAACCCTGTTACACGTAATGGTAGTTCAAAATCGAAATCATCGAACTTAGCACCGATAGTAGAAATTTTAAGACTATTACGTTGCATTTTTAAGGCACCATCCTCGCCTCTTACCGTACCTGTTGGTTTTGGTAAATCTTTAATTCTGAATTTAGCGTTATCACTAACTTTTCCTCCGTCTGGCAAAGTACCCGTTACATTGATTGTAACCTCTCTACCTTTAACTCTTGTAGCATCCATTACATATTTGCTACCACCAGCTCTCGATAAACCTTGCGCACTAGCATTTACTTTATTATCTGGAATACCAGCAAATGAAATAGTCATAGGGTTTTTAACACCACGATACACCACATTCATTTTATCGGCAGAAATAGTTGCAGCGTTTGGTTTCGCAACTGTAGCAAAAGAAGAACTCACAGGAACCTCAATTTCTTCTCCATCTTGAGCAAAAATTAATTTACCTTCTATTTTATGTTCTCCAACACCACCTGTTCCAACTTTCAACTTCACTTTACCGTCTTCAATAGAGTACTGTTCAGGCGTTAGTTTGCGACCATCTAGTGTTAATTCAACTCTATTTGGTTTTGTACTAGCATCTTTACGTCCTAAAACAATCTGTCCATCGAACTTTTCTCCGTTAAAGTAAGCTGATTTTGATGTTTCTAAAAGTGTGGTATAGTTGGTCATAGATGCAACAGCACTTAACTGACCTTCTAACATTTTAGATAAAATCTCAGATTCGGTGGTTTTGATATCTGCCTGAAGTTGCGTCATTTTTGTTAAAGAAGCTACTAAAGGAAAACCTTTATAATGATAATCTAACCAGTTTACGTTAATCCCATCTCTGTTTTTAACTTCGTCGGTATTAAATTTCTCTTCCACTTCTTTGATGATATGATCCATACCCTCCTCAGTTTTAAGAATGTTAACAACACCATCTCTAAACCCGTTAATGTGACCTAAAAAGGCTTGACCTTCTTCTTTAATTTTGTCTCCTTTAAAAAAGTTTTCATCAAGGTAATCGCCTTTGTCCATGATCTCATAATCTGTAGGATCATCAATTTTGGCCGTCATTTTACCTTTTAACTCCTCTAAATAGCTATCAAACTCAGTAGCTAATCTATCTATTTGATCTGCTTTAGATTTAAGCTCTTTATAGTTCTCAGACTCGCTAGCTTTTACTTCTAAGCTTGCCATGAAACTATCGTTTCTTAACTCGGTCGCTGCATTGGACTTCGTTAATTTTTCGTTCATTAATCCGAAGGCCGAAAGCACTTCTTTTGACATATTTAAAGCTAGCATGGCTATAAATATTAAATACATCAGATTAATCATTTTCTGTCTAGGTGATAAATTTCCTCCTGCCATGTTAATTAAGTTTTTGGTTAATTAATAATAAAATTTGAGATTATTAATTCCCTAATTATTTATTCATAGCAGATAACATACCTCCGTAAACACCATTTAATGATGATAAGTTAGAAGCTAAAGACTTCATTTGTTCTTTTAACTTCGCAGCATCTTCTAATGATTCCTCATTAATAGCAGCTTGCTTATTAATACTATCTAACTGAACTTTATACAAGCTATTCAAAGATTCCATTTGAGCAGCAGCTAATGACAATTCTTCGCCATATTTTTTTGTTGCTTCAATGGAGTCTGCAGTTGAAGACATATTTTTTGCAGCACCTTCAAAGTTTTTAATACTTTCTCCTAGACTAGCAATTAATTCTCCATCTATTTTAGCTTCTTTCAATAGGTCATCTAATTTTTTAGATAATAACCCTTGAGCATCTTCTTTTTGATTTTTTTCTGCAGATTGTCCTCCTGCCAATTCAGGATATACTAAAGACCAATCTAAATCTTCATCAACAGGTTCAAATGCTGATAAAGCAAAAATAATCGCCTCGGTTACAAGACCTAGAGTTAACATTACGTTTCCTGTAAGAGGACCAATTTCAAAATGAATAATCTTGAATAAGGCACCAACAATTACAATTGCTGCTCCTAATCCATATGCCATATTCATAAATTTCTTACTTGCTTTTGACTTTGCCATAATTTTCGGTTTTTAATTTAAGTAGATTCTACTTAAGTAGGTTGATTAATAAATAATGTTTATTTCGATGTATCTGTCTTAAGCCAGGTTTTAATGGTTATATTCAAACACATCTTCTTGGTTATTGATTTGGATTTAATTCAAATTATTTACCGCTACTGGTTACTTTTGTCCCCATGTAATCTTGAACGGTTCTAAAACCTATGTAACTTCTTGCTGAATCAGCATATTCGTAATCTCTTGAACTTACCTGTAAAAAGTATGCCACATCTTTCCATGATCCACCTCTAACAATTTTACGTTGGTTATCTGCATCATTAACACTTGGGTTAATCGTTGATGTATGTTCGTAAGATGACGGGTCGTAGGAAGCATTTACCCATTCTGAGACGTTACCAGCCATATTATATAAATTATAATCATTTGGCTCATACGATCTGGCTTCCACTGTATACAATGCTTGATCTGCAGCATAATCTCCTCTAACAGGCTTAAAGTTTGCCATAAAACAACCTCTATCACTTTTCGTGTAAGGACCACCCCAAGGGTAAGTAGCTGCTTGCAGCCCCCCTCTTGCAGCATACTCCCATTCTGCTTCAGATGGTAATCTAAATGTATTCACATTTGCTGCTCCTTTTTTAGACTTTTGGTAAGTGTTTTTCCAAAGTGTACGCCACTCACAAAAAGCTTTGGCTTGTTTCCAAGTAACACCAACTACAGGATAATCGCTGTAAGCGTCATGCCAAAAGTAGTCGTTATGCATAGGCTCATTATAAGAATACGCAAAGTCTCTAATCCAAACTGTTGTATCTGGATATACCTCAACTTCTTCTTTTATAATAACATCCTTACGCTTTACTCCTCTATTTCGGGCAGCTTCCTGAATATCCATATAATTATACTGAAACTTAAACTTGGTAACATCCCAAGTTCTTTGCCCGTTATAGGACTCTTCAATAGGCAGATACATCGTATCCATTACCTCTGTATAATATTCATCCGGATACTCAGAGGTATCAAAAACTAAGTCAACATCTTTGTTGATTTTTCTTCCTTCATAGCCTGTTGGGCCTAATCCGGTGTAGTTTTCGAACATGTATCTTTCATAAACAGACATGTTAGCCGTATCTGCATCTTTAAATGCATACTCACCTATGCCCCCATCTTCAGGAGTCATTCCAACCTCATCGGCTAGTACAGCAAGTTTCATTCTTACAATGGAGTCTCTTACCCAATTTACAAATTGGCGATACTCACTATTTGTTATTTCTGTAGCGTCCATATAAAAGGCTCTTACAGTCACGGTCTTTGCCGGTGCATCATGGACTCCTGCCAAATCATCGTCGGCTTTACCCATAATAAAAGCACCACCAGGAATAAGTTCCATACCAAATGGTTTTTCGGGGTGCCATTTCTTTCCTTGAACACCTACCAGTTCGCCCCTATCTTTTGAGCCACAACTGACAAGTATTGCTAATAATGCGGTTAATAATACAAACTTCTTCATATCCATAGAAAACTCGAGGTTAATTTATTTAGCTTCATTTACGAGAGCGTAAACATATTTATATATTTCTTAAAAAACAACTATTTATCTAAAAAAATAACATTTCGTCGTAAAAAAAAGGCATTTCACCGATGAAATTAACTGTTTAACTATTTTCTTTCCTTACACACAATTCTTTTGAAACGCTTTAAACCAGCGGTCTGGCACCTTATTATTACAGGCGTCTAGATAATCTTGGTGCATGCATGGTAATAACGTGTGTCTTTTCAATTTATTATTGACTTCAGCCAAAAAAGGAATTTCGATCCACCAACGGCCTGTCTTATTACTCTTATAAAACACAAGCTCTTGAGATTCGACTAGGGTTATAAACTTTTGGTAGTTATTTTCATCTAAAAAATCATCGTCCTTAACTCTATAGTTTACGCCTTCAATAAAATACCAAATAACTTGAGCGATTAACATAGAGGTCATGTCATCATCTTTTGAAGGCTTGTACTCATAAACACCAAAAGAAGTTACCTTATTACTAATCCCTGCGTATCTGGCTATGGCACATATCTCTTTGCCATCTAAGCCGTTTGGCGAATATCTTTGATACAAGCTTAATTCGGATCCTTTAACGGCATTCAAATCAATGCTTACAATATTCGCATCTCGCAAAACAGGTTCAACAACAGTTATATCGCGAGAAACCTCTCCTAATCTGTAAGATTCAAAGTAAAGACTATCCATTAAGTCAATCTCTTCTTGCGAATTGAAATACGTTTGATATCCAATGGTGGCATAATTAAATAGATTAAAGGGCTCATCTAGGATAATCTTTCCAACAAAACTATCATTCTTTATAGGCTTTGTAGAATCACCTAAATTAAACTGTGCATCGATATTTACAATATTAACCATGGGTATCAAATCATCGTAGGCCCTGTAATTGGCATATGTTAAATCTTGCGAACCTCCTAAAATAATAGGGATAACGCGCCTTTTAACCAATATAGACACCGATTCCTTGAGAGCAAAATAAGTATCCTCAACACGCTCTCCTCTATTAATATCTCCCAAATCGGCTACCGAAACATTCCAACTACCAGGAAATAGGCTATAAAAAGACTTTCTTATTTCGTTGAGCTGAAACTCTTCTCCTATATAATTAATGTCATTCCTATTTTCGAGAACTCCTATAATGGCAAGGTGCACGCCTTCTAAATCTGGAATACCATGCTGTGCAGAATGAATTTTAAGTTTTCTTCCTAAAGCCTGCGGTGAAAGTAGTTCGTTATGTGCTAATACCGAATCTGAAACTGGAGAAAGAAAATTAAAATTCATAAATATTATTTCTTTTTAGCGGTTGCTTTGCTTTTAGCCGTTTTTCGTTTGGTTGCTTTCTTTTTTGGCGCATTGACCTCAATAAGTCCCTTTGCCTCTTCAAGTGTCATTTCAGAAACATCCACTGTTTTTGGCAATTCCACTTTTACTTTACCCTTTATGACATTATGCCTACCCCATCTTGCCTTTTCAACTCTTATACCTTCATCTTCCCAATTATGAATAACTTTATCAATCTCCTTCTGAATCTTAGTCTCAATCAATTCTACGATATCAGCATCCGATAAGTTATCCCAATCATATTTCTTGTTTACATTTATAAACATATTGTTCCATTTAATAAATGGTCCAAAACGCCCTTTGCCTTTTTGAACAGGTAGATCCTTATACATATAAATAGGTGCATCTGCCTTTTTCTTTTCTTCTATTAAGACAATGGCGTCATCTAGCTCCACACTTAAAGGATCAGATCCCTTGGGAAGCGATACAAACGCACTACCAAATTTAACATAAGGCCCAAAGCGTCCGTTATTAACTAACACCTCTTCGCCCTCATAATTACCCAGTGTTTTTGGCAACTGAAATAAATCCATAGCCTCTTCATAAGTAATAGTATTTAACTGCTGATCTGGACTTAGACTAGCAAATTGGGGTTTTTCATCATCATCAACAGTCCCAATCTGTACCATAGGACCAAATTTTCCCAATCTAACACTTACTTGTTTTCCGCTCTTTGGGTCTACGCCTAGAATTCTTTCCCCAGACTCCCTATCGGCATTCTCCTTTACATCTTCAACTACAGGATGAAAACTCTTATAAAAGTCTTTCATCATTTTTTTCCAATCTTCGTTTCCTTCTGCAATTTCATCAAAGTCTGCCTCTACCTTAGCGGTAAAATTATAATCTAAAATAGAATCGAAATGATTCACTAGAAAGTCGGTAACAATCATTCCAATATCTGTTGGCACAAGTTTACCTTTATCTGAACCAACTTTTTCGGAGAGCGTTTTATCTTTGACCTCTCCATTTTTTAAAGTTAACTGAGAATACTGACGTTCTTCACCTTCAACGGTTCCTTTTTCTATATAATTTCTGTTCTGAATGGTTGAAATTGTTGGCGCATAAGTAGATGGCCTTCCAATACCCAATTCTTCAAGCTTTTTAACCAAAGAAGCCTCTGTAAATCTTGCCGGTGGCCTTGTGTAACGCTCTGTTGCTGTAATAAAATTATTAATTAACGTCTCATTAGTCCTCATGGCTGGCAACATACCATCTTGTTCTACATGCTCATCATCAGTCCCTTCAAGGTATACCTTTAAAAATCCATCAAAGGTGATAACCTCACCATTTGCAGAAAACGTTTCACCATGCGTAGAAGCACTAATTTTAACATTGGTTCTTTCTAATTCGGCTTCACTCATTTGCGAAGCAATGGCTCTTTTCCAAATTAACTCGTACAACCTCGCTTGATCTCTTTCCATATTTACAGAATGAGCAGCAAAATTAGTGGGGCGAATCGCCTCATGCGCCTCTTGGGCCCCTTTGGCCTTTCCTTTATAGTTTCGTGGCTTACTGTACTTAGCTCCAAAGGCATTTTTAATTTCTTCTTCAGCACCTTGCCTAGCTTCATCAGACAAATTTACACTGTCTGTTCTCATATATGTTATTAAACCAGCTTCATATAAGCGTTGCGCCATGGTCATAGTCTTACTCACAGAAAAATACAACTTACGTGAAGCTTCTTGCTGTAATGTAGATGTTGTAAATGGTGCTGCAGGAGATTTTTTTGCTGGTTTTTTCAGTAAGTCTGCTACCTTAAATTCAGCTTTGGCATTTTGCTCTAAAAACTTGTAAGCTTCTTCTTTTGATGAAAAATTCTTTGGAAGCTTTGCTTTAAAAGTCTTCCCGTCTTCATTGGCAAACTCAGCATCTATTCTATACGAAGCCACAGGCTTGAAGCCTTGTATTTCGCGTTCTTTTTCAACAATTAACCTCACCGAAACAGACTGAACTCTACCAGCTGAGAGTCCTCCTTTTACTTTTCTCCATAATACTGGGGATAATTCGTAACCTACAATTCTATCCAGTACGCGACGTGCTTGTTGCGCATCAACCAAATCATAATCAATCCCTCTTGGGTTTTCAATAGCTTTTTTTATAGCCGACTTTGTAATTTCATGAAAAACAATACGTTTGGTCTTGGCTTTATCTAGTTTTAAAGCTTCAGCTAAATGCCATGCTATAGCCTCTCCTTCGCGGTCTTCATCACTTGCAAGCCATACAGTATCAGCTTTCTTAGCTAAATCTTTTAGCTTTTTTACAACCGCCTTTTTATCCTTTGAAACTTCATATTTTGGATTAAAATCCCCCTCAACATCTACACCAAGCTCTTTAGACGGTAAATCAGAAATATGTCCAAAACTGGACTCTACTTTAAAATCTTTTCCTAGAAATTTTTCAATGGTTTTTGCCTTTGCTGGTGACTCTACTATCACTAAATTCTTCGCCATACTACGTTTTTTGAAGCTACAAATGTATATGAAAAAAAGTTTATCTGTAACATTTTATGGTTTATCTGACTATTATTTTAATACTAAAATCTGCTTTTTGGTTAGCAAAAGACAGTTATTTAACACGTTATTAAGGAATCGATTTAATATTTTCCTATTTCATCAATTGGACTCTTATCATTTAACCCTATAACCTCTTTATAAATACTATAGCAAGGTAAATCAACAAATTGCTGCGTTATATAAATCCCAATAAAACACATTAAAAACCCTATTAGGGAACTCAAAATAGCAGATACAAAAACCAACCCAAAACTTAAGAACCATTTTTTATTTCCAAGTATGAACCCTGCTTTTATTATCTCTGCTGTAGATAAATCTGGATTTAAAGCATATATTAAAGTCATATAATAAATGGGCACAATAACATAAAATACAGGTAGAACACATAACACATATGCCAGTATTAAAATACCAAGTATTTTTAACGATAAACCTATTGTTTTTCTTAGATACGCCTTTCTAAAAAAGAAAAAATAATCGTCTGACGCCTGAGAACCTAACTCTTTGTTTTTAACAATTCTATAAAACGCAGCCTTTAGGGCTAAAGTAACTGTTGCTAGACCAACAAACAAAACAGCAAATAAAAGAACAATGACAATTATAGCGAACGCGCTCATTCCGTGAAATTCAATATCGCCCTCAAAAGTTTCGGCATTGATTACTCCTAAAACCACAGTAGGCACATAAAAAATGAAAAACAACGGTAACGCCAGTACCATACTAAGAAGGTAGGACACCAACCCTTGAAGCCAAACTTTCTTAAACGTATCTAAAGATTTGCTAAAAATATCACCAAAACTTAAAGGCTTTGCCCTTTCAATCTTACGAGTTAATTCAATTAAAGTATTCATACCTCTCCTGCTTTATATTATTGAGTCGTGTTTCCCTATTTGATCAATTTCACTAGTCTCTTCAAAACCAATAACTTCCTTGTAAATAAAATACACGGGAAGGTATATAATAGGAACTGTAAATAGCATTCCAACAACACATAACACAATTCCCAAAGCCCCCAATAAACCGAAGACAAATACAAGTCCAAAAGTTAAAAACCACTTTTTATTACCTAATATAAAACTAGCCTTAATAATCTCCATCTCACTAAGGTTGGGATTATTTGCAAAAATTATTGAGAAATACAACAATGGTACAAACACATAAATAGCTGGAATAATAAATAATAACTGAGCTAGCACCGTAATACCTGTAGAAATCATCCCTAAAGTCAATAGCTTTGAAAAATGAGATTTATTAAAAAAGTAAAAATAGTCGTCTACAACAGTTTCTCCTAAATCAACTTGTTTACAAATCCTATAAAACGCAGAAACTAAAGCCATCGTTATCGTGGTTACCAAAATAGTTTGAGGAATACTATAAACCACATTTAGCGCGTAAAATGAATAGAATGAATCTATATCAAATCCATTGATTAAAAAGTCGTTTTTAGGAGCTAAACCTATAAGCGCGAAAACCATGTTAATTGCAAACGCCAAAATAACTGTTATTAAAAGCATTAAGAAGCCCTTTAAATAGACCTTTTTAAAAAGCGTAATAACTCGATCGAAAATAGTTCCAAAATCAAGCTCTTTTGCTCGTTCAATTTTGTCCATGAGTCTCTCAAACGAATTCATTCATAAATTAATTTTAGACGTTAATGAGGCTAAATGTAAGTGTTTTTTGATTATTTCAGAAATTAGAATTCTCGACACAAAAACATCAGACTATCTAAGACTGTTTAAACAATAGTTTAAGAAAGATGTCATAAATCTTTAAAAATCTCCTACTATTTTAAACTGCCACTTTGTCATAAAATACAAATATATTGTATCTTTGCATGCTTATTGAGCGATAGAGGAAGTTATACAAGTATGGAAAAAGTTATAGACGAAAGTAAACAGGGAGATTCTTTGGTATTAGACCAAAAAGAAGGTAACAAACGAAAACTTTTTATTGAAAGCTATGGATGTGCTATGAATTTTAGCGATAGTGAAATTGTTGCGTCCATAATGGCTAATCAAGGCTTCAATACTACACAAAAGCTTGAAGAGGCCGATCTAGTGTTAGTAAACACCTGTTCAATAAGAGATAAAGCCGAACAAACGGTTAGAAAACGTTTAGAAAAATATAACGCTGTAAAAAGAGACCATAACCCAAAAATGAAGGTTGGAGTTTTAGGCTGTATGGCAGAGCGTTTAAAAACCAAATTTCTTGAGGAAGAAAAGATAGTAGATTTAGTAGTTGGACCTGATGCTTATAAAGATTTACCAAATCTTTTAGCCGAGGTTGATGAGGGCAGAGATGCTATTAATGTAATTCTTTCTAAAGAAGAGACCTATGGAGATATCGCGCCTGTTAGGCTAAACACCAACGGTGTTACAGCATTTGTTTCTATAACTAGAGGTTGTGACAACATGTGTACATTCTGCGTAGTGCCATTTACAAGAGGTAGAGAACGCAGTAGAGATCCACAAAGTATTATTGAAGAAATTAATGATTTATGGAATAAAGGCTATAAGGAAGTTACCTTGCTAGGTCAAAATGTAGACAGCTATTTATGGTATGGTGGTGGACTTAAAAAAGATTTTGTAAAAGCGAGCGATATCCAGAAAGCGACTTCGGTAAATTTTGCTAAACTTTTAGAGCTTTGTGCCTTAGCCCAACCTAAAATGCGCATTAGGTTTTCTACATCCAACCCTCAAGATTTAACCCTTGATGTGGTAGAAACCATGGCTAAATATTATAATATATGTAATCATATTCACTTACCTGTACAAAGCGGCAGTAACAGAATTCTAAAAAAAATGAATCGATTACACACGCGCGAAGAGTATTTTGAATTAATAGATAATATTTATCAGATTATACCGGACTGCGCCATTAGCCAAGATATGATTGTAGGGTTCCCTACTGAAACAGAAGAGGATTTTCAAGATACTGTTTCTTTAATGGAATATGTAAAGTATCACTTTGGCTACATGTTTACCTACTCTGAACGACCAGGAACCATGGCCGGACGCAACATGGAAGACGATGTACCAGAACCTTTAAAAAAACGTAGGCTTGCTGAAATTGTAAAACTTCAACAAGAACATAGCGGCCAAAGAATTAAAGAACATTTAAATACCGTTGTAGAAGTCCTCATTGAGAAAGAATCTAAAAAGTCTAACCTGCATTGGTCTGGTAGAACTCCGCAAAATACCGTTGTTGTTTTCCCAAAAGAAAAATACAAGGTAGGGGATTTAGTAGATGTTAAAACAACTGATTGCACAACAGCAACCCTTATTGGTGAGGCAGTTGGGTATTCGAAAAACAACTAATCAATATTGAAGTGGAGTTTAACTTTAACAATAAAACGTTTTCATTATTAGAAAACTCAAAAGAGGGCAAAGTAAATTCTGAAACAATATTTAAATATAAGCAAGAAGGCAATATGGTAACAGCTGAATATTATGGCGGTCTAATTAAATACGGAACCATAATTGCCAGTTTAAAAAATAATGAACTCAATATGTTATACCAATGTATAACAGTAGAGAACGAGTTAAAAGCAGGAAAGGCTAAAGCCAAAATAAGCTTAAATTCAAACAATAAAATAATCCTTAAACTTTATTGGAAATGGTTATTAGATAATAAAGAGGAAGGTATTTCAGAATATATTGAGAATTAAATATTAAAAAATAAATGGAATCAGTTCAAGCTATAAAACAACGCTTTGGTATTATTGGCAATGCACCTTCTTTAAACCGCGCCATCGAAAAAGCTATACAAGTAGCACCCACTGATATTTCGGTTTTAGTAACAGGAGAAAGTGGTGTAGGTAAAGAAAGTATTCCTAAAATTATTCATCAATTATCTCACAGAAAGCACAACAAATATATTGCAGTTAATTGTGGTGCTATTCCAGAGGGCACCATAGATAGTGAATTGTTTGGTCATGAAAAAGGAGCTTTTACCGGCGCCACGCAAACCCGAGCTGGGTATTTTGAAGTCGCCGACGGTGGAACCATATTTCTTGACGAGGTTGGAGAATTACCCCTTACCACCCAGGTACGTCTTTTACGCGTTTTAGAAAATGGCGAGTTTTTAAAGGTGGGATCAAGTAAGGTTCAAAAAACAAACGTTCGTATTGTTGCAGCCACTAACGTAAATATGCAAGAAGCCATTGAAAAGGAAAAATTTCGAGAGGACCTTTATTACAGATTAAGTACTGTCGACATTAATTTACCTCCTCTTCGTGAGAGACAAGGGGATATTCATTTATTATTTAGAAAATTTGCCAGTGACTTTGCTTTAAAATATAAAATGCCAACCGTAAAGCTCTCTGATAATGCCGTGCAAGTATTATTAAAGCACCGATGGGGCGGCAACATCCGTCAGTTAAGAAACATTGCAGAGCAGCTTTCAGTATTAGAGCAAAACAGAACTATTACTGCAGATGTTTTAAGAAGTTATTTACCGGCTTCTGCCAACACCAATCTGCCTGCGGTAGTTAAAACATCGAAGTCTGAAAGCGATTTTAGTAGTGAGCGCGAAATTCTTTATAAAGTCCTTTTTGATATGAAAAGCGATTTAAATGATTTAAAGAAGCTTACCATGGAGCTCATGAAAAATGACAATTCAAAAGATGTTGAAAAGAATAACGAAAGTTTAATTCAAAAGATTTATGGCAATGATGACAAAGAAGAAAACTTTGACTACCAAGAACCTGTTGTGCCCGACACCTCTGTTCTATCAATTCCTGAACACAATCTAGAGGCCGAAGACACCATTATTCAAGATAAATATCATTTTGCTGAAGAAATTCAGGAAGAAGAAACCTTATCGCTTCATGATAAAGAATTAGAATTAATTAAAAAATCGCTTGAACGTCACAACGGAAAGCGTAAATTAGCTGCAGCCGAACTTGGGATTAGCGAAAGAACCCTTTACAGAAAAATCAAACAATATGATTTGTAAAAAATCATTAATACACCATAATACGTTGCGTTATTTTTATAATATAAAATCAGTTTTAATTTGCTCCTTAACGCTATTACTTTTTAGCTGTGGTCCTTATTCGTTTACAGGCGCCTCCATTCCTACTGGCACTAAAACTTATCAGGTTAATAGATTTGATAATATAGCCCCTCTCATTGAACCAGGATTAGAACGTGATTTTAAAATTGCATTAGAAGATTTAATACAAAACCAAACCAATTTAACTTTAGTTCCGTCGGGAGGCGATTTAGTTTATGAAGGCGAGATAACCCAATACCGAATTTCTCCAACCACCGCAACTGCCGATCAAACCGCTGCACAAAATAGATTAACCATAGCGGTAAAAGTTAGGTTTTTTAACAGAAAAGATAAGGAGGACGATCTAGAACAAACTTTTTCGTTCTTTTATGACTACCCAGGTACAGAACAACTTATTGGCGGGCAAAAAACTACAGCTCATGAAGAAATTTTTGAACGTATAACCCAAGATATTTTTAATGCCACTCTGGCAAAATGGTAATGACTTTGTGATGACACCAAACGATTTTATAAAGATCCTTCAAAAACCTCATGCCATATCACATGAACAAACTGAAGGTGTAAAATCAATTATTGATAAATATCCTTATTTTCAATCGGCAAGAGCGCTTTACTTAAAAGGACTAAAAGACCAAAGCAGCATAACTTACAATCAAGAATTAAAAGTAACAGCAGCATATACCACAGACAGAAGTATTTTATTCGATTTTATAACCTCGGATGCATTTGTGCAAAATGAAATTTCTGAAATTATCAAGCAAAATACGGCTCATTTAAGAGAAATTGAAGTGAACATAGAAGATATCTCTCTTAACAAGAGTACGGCCATTGACCAAGAATTAGAAGACAGAATAGAAGCGACAGAGGAAACACTGCACCCAGACCTATTTCAACCAAAAACTCCAGACACCCCTCTTAAAGAAACCGAAGTACCCCAAAAACCTACCGCTGAAGAAATTTTAGATATTGGTAAACCTCTTCAATTTAAAAAAACAGAAACGCACTCCTTTAATGAATGGCTAAAACTAACCCGTTTTAAATCCATTGAAAGAATAATAAAGCAAGACGCCTTAGAGCCTGAAGACAAAACTAAACCGGCATCAGAAAAAGAAAAGAAATTTGAACTTATAGATAAGTTTATATCAACCAATCCCAAAATTAAACCGACCAAACCAGTTTCTCAAAAAGGGAATTTGGCTAAAGCCCAGATGATACAGCCCGAAGCCCTAATGACAGAGACTTTGGCTCGTATATATGTAGAACAAAAAAACTATAAAAAGGCCATTCAATCGTATAAAATTTTAAGTTTGAAATATCCAGAAAAAAGTAGTTTCTTTGCAAACCAAATTAAAGCGGTAGAACAATTACAAGAACAAAATAAAAAAGAATAATGAGTACGTTTACAATATTTTTAGTCCTTATAGTGGTTGTAGCCTTTTTACTTGTCGTAGTAATTATGGTTCAAAACCCTAAAGGTGGTGGTTTATCATCTTCTTTCGGAGGTGGCGGCACACAACAATTAGGTGGTGTAAAAAAGACAACAGACTTTCTTGATAAAAGTACTTGGACTCTAGCAACGGTATTATTAGTATTGATACTTGCATCAAACATTACCATAAACAGAGGAAACTCAAGTATCGATTCGAAAGCACTAGATCCAGATGCCCAAACAACACAGCCTTTACCCGAAGCATTGCCTAACGCATCTGAAGAAACATTACCAGTAACGGGCTCAAACAATGAAACCTCTGAAAACGAAGCAGAGTAACTGTACATTCATATGTAATACGATTAAAAATGTCAACTTACAAAGTTGACATTTTTTGTTTCTGCAAGTTTGTCAGTCACTCTATATTGGCACATTTTTCGTATAACGCATTAGCGTTAAATAATAACTTAATAATTAAAATATAAAACAAAATGGGATTAAACATTAAACCATTAGCAGATAGAGTTCTTATTGAGCCTGCTGCTGCTGAAACCAAAACAGCTTCTGGGATTATCATTCCAGACAATGCCAAAGAAAAACCTCAAAAAGGAACCGTTGTTGCTGCTGGCCCCGGTACTAAAGACGAACCTATTACAGTTAAAGTTGGCGACACCGTTTTATATGGAAAATATGCTGGCACAGAGTTAAAACTTGAAGGCAACGATTATTTAATCATGCGTGAAAGTGACATTTTAGCAATAATCTAAAACTATTAATTCAACTAAAAAGACCTCTAGCAAAATGCTAAAGGTTAAAAACAAAAATATATAAAAATGGCAAAAGATATAAAATTTGATATTGAAGCTCGCGATGGTTTAAAACGCGGTGTAGACGCTTTGGCAAATGCGGTTAAAGTTACTTTAGGACCTAAAGGACGTAACGTAATTATTAGTAAGAGCTTTGGCGCGCCTCAAGTAACTAAAGATGGTGTTTCTGTAGCTAAAGAAATTGAACTTGAAGACGCTCATGAAAACATGGGTGCGCAAATGGTTAAAGAAGTTGCTTCAAAAACTAACGATTTAGCAGGTGATGGTACTACCACTGCTACGGTCTTGGCTCAAGCTATTGTAAAAGAAGGCCTTAAAAACGTAGCGTCCGGCGCCAACCCAATGGATTTAAAACGTGGTATTGATAAAGCTGTTGATGCTATTACCACCGACCTTGAAGACCAAGCAAAAAAAGTTGGGAACTCTTCAGAAAAAATAAAGCAAGTTGCTGCAATTTCAGCTAATAACGATGATACTATCGGGGAATTGATTTCTAAGGCTTTCGAAAAAGTTGGCAAAGAAGGCGTTATTACAGTTGAAGAAGCTAAAGGAATGGATACCTATGTTGATGTGGTTGAAGGTATGCAATTCGATAGAGGCTACTTATCTCCTTATTTTGTTACAGATTCTGACAAAATGATTGCCGATTTAGAAAATCCTTATATCTTATTATTCGACAAAAAGATTTCTAACCTTCAAGAAATTCTTCCAATCTTAGAACCTGTTGCTCAATCTGGTCGTCCGTTGTTAATAATTGCCGAAGATGTTGATGGTCAAGCCTTGGCTACTTTGGTTGTAAACAAGTTAAGAGGAGGATTAAAGATCGCAGCTGTTAAAGCTCCTGGTTTTGGAGATAGACGTAAAGCTATGCTTGAAGATATTGCCATCTTAACAGGAGGCACGGTTATTTCTGAAGAACGCGGATTTACATTAGAAAATGCTGATTTATCCATGTTAGGTACTGCAGAAACAGTGACCGTTGATAAGGACAATACTACTATCGTTAATGGTTCTGGTGATGCCGATGCCATCAAAGCAAGGGTTAATCAAATTAAATCGCAAATTGAGACTACCACGTCTGATTATGACAAAGAAAAGCTTCAAGAGCGCTTAGCTAAATTAGCTGGCGGTGTTGCTGTTCTTTATGTAGGTGCAGCAAGTGAAGTTGAAATGAAAGAAAAGAAAGACCGTGTTGATGATGCCTTACATGCTACCAGAGCTGCCGTTGAAGAAGGTATTGTTGCAGGAGGTGGTGTTGCCTTAGTAAGAGCTAAGTCTATTTTAGAAAAAATAGAAACCACTAATTTAGATGAAACAACCGGCGTTCAAATAGTAAATAAAGCTATTGAAGCACCTTTAAGAACTATTGTTGAAAATGCTGGTGGCGAAGGTTCTGTTGTTATCAATAAAGTCTTGGAAGGCAAAAAAGATTTTGGTTATGATGCTAAATCTGAAGCCTATGTAGACATGCTTAAAGCAGGTATTATTGACCCTAAGAAAGTAACACGTATAGCCTTAGAAAATGCTGCTTCTGTTGCTGGTATGATCTTAACAACCGAATGTGCTTTAATAGACATTAAAGAAGATGCTCCTGCTATGCCTCCAATGGGTGGCGGTGGCATGCCGGGAATGATGTAATAAAGATGTTCATATCGCCAAACAAAAAAATCCGAAGCTAATAAACTTCGGATTTTTTTTATGCACTTAAAGCTCTTTTTAATTAAAGAAAGTCATTAATATCAAAAGAACTTGCTTCAGCAGCGGCCCCTGGAACTAAGACAAATTTAACATCCCAACTTGCATCATTAAGCAGGTAAAACAAAGACACCTTTCCTACTTCTATTGTTAAAATTTCTACAACTATGGTAGATGTAACTGTTGTCCCTGTTGGGGTAGAGACTTCTTCCAGCAAAGAGAATGGTAATGGACTCCAAGATGAGTTATTTTCACTTTCTGATATGTAAGCATAAACCAATCCATTATCAAAAATATCTTGAGTCAATTGAGGAACATTAAACTCTATTACCCCAGTCTCACCAGACTGCAGTAACTGATCTTCAAACAACACTGTTTTTACACTTCCACTTCCGGAGTCCCCTGGATCACCTTTCTCACCTTTTTCTCCCTGTGGCCCCTGAGGCCCTTGAACCCCCTGTGGCCCTTGTTCTCCTGGAGCACCATCCTCAGCCGAACATGAAAAAGCCAAAACCACAACAAGCGCCAAAGCCAGATATTTCATTTTTGATAATAATGTTTTCATACGTAATTTTTTAAATTGTTTTCTAATAAGTTATTGCTTTTATCTAAGCATAAAGGAAACGAATTTAAACTTTTTTTATTATAAATCCATATAATACTTGCTTCAAAAAAAGACCGTATCTAAGCTACTTATCTCTTTCTTTAATTGTGTTATCCTCATGATCCTTCCTAACTTCATTATCTCTATACCTGCAACAAGGGTGCACTGTAGCATATGCTTCATCTGTTGCTTTTAAATCTTTAACATCATGACCTACTCCTAAAATATTTGATTGAATAGTGTTAATATCTGTTTTGCGTTCATCATAAATAAGTCTTAACTCATGTGTATTAACATTCCAAACGGCCGATTTTACACCTTTGGTTTTATAACAGGCTTTCTCAATTCTGGTTTTACACATCATACAAACCCCATTAACCTCCATACTTGCCTTAGCATTTTTATTTTGTCCGTAACCTAATGAAGCTGTTAACATAATAAGTATTACAATTGTTTTCATAATTTCTCTTTTAATTTATTCTAAATCTAAGTCCTAAATAATATAAACTTCCAAATACTGGACCATACACAAACGTGGTATCAAAATTGGGTCCAAAAGGATCATTGGCTGCCAAAATTGGATTTGGCTGCCTTAAATTGGTAATATTTTCTCCTCCTAAATACATCTCAAATTTACTAGAAAAAACTTTTGTTAGTTGCGCGTTTAAGGTTGCCACAGTTGGAGTATAATTTGGCAGTCTGTATTCAGGAGGGTTCGTAACCGTTGAAGAAAATCGTTGCTTACCCAACCAGTTGAACGTTGCATCAAATTTCCACTGTCCCGTTTCCTTAATTTGGGTTTCGTAAGATGCATTTGCAAATACTCTATGCTTGGGCACAAGAGGTTTATCAAGGGTTCCAGAGACATATTGCGTTTTAACCTCATAATATTTGTAGGCCATTCTTAAATCAAAACGCTCGAAGGCGTTATAATTAAATTCAAACTGAAAACTATTTGCAAAACTATCTCCATTTAAATTATAAAAACTCACTTCTTGTGGGTTTTCATAATCTACAACTACTTGATTTTGAAAGTCTGTTCTATAAAAATCTAAAGTCACATCGGCCTTTCTTCCAAACAGATTAAACCCTTGCAAAAAGGACAGACCATAATTCCATGCAATTTCAGGGTTTAATCCGTATATATTCCCATCGGGATTTAAAATATTAAGACGCCTTGATGTTGAAAACATATTTTGGTTTTCTGCAAAAATATTAGCACTTCGCTTTCCCCTCCCAAAAGAAGCTCTAAATGCCGACTTTTCCCAAGGTGTATAACGCATATGAAACCTTGGTGTTATAAAAGTGCCTAACAAATTATGCGTATCTATACGCAGACCAGCAGTAAGATTGAGTTTATCTAAATTATCAAAATTATACTCAAAAAAGGCACCTAAAGAACGTGCCGTACGCTCATACTTTGGTTCTAAATCTGATGCCGTTAATAATTCATCGTAATGATCGTAAGTATAACTTAACCCTGTTTTAATTTTATGCCGAGAATCACTAATAATAGAATTATAAATAGCATTTGAGTACACACTATTATGCTTTATATTATATGAATTCAACCCAAAATAAGATGCTTGCTCATGGCTACTAAATGCTGCTTGCACCCCAAGACTTTGGTAAGGAATATTTGGATTTACGTACCCTAGTTTTGATGATATCTCATATCTTCTGGTATCAATCTCACTCCCCCAAGCGTTAGTAGTCAACTTATCCGTTGTAGGATTAAAATGAAGCTCACCAGTTTGCTTTTCATCATTTAAAAATTTCAAATTAATAAAACTAACAAGCCCTTTTTCTGGATTCGTATATTGCCATCTATTCAAAATATTTATTTGATTGTAGAGCGGCATATCTAAAAACCCATCATTATTTAAATCATGCTTTTTATTATGTGAGTTTCCATGTAAATACAACCCTGTACTCCATTTATCATCTACCATAGTATTAAAATGTGTATTAAGTTCTACGCGCTCACTGGAAGCCCCATAAAGATTAATAAATAGCTTATCATCTGTAGTCGGCTTAACCAATTCAGCGTTTATTTGTCCGGCAATACTTTCGTACCCATTCACAACGCTTCCAGCCCCTTTGGTTATTTGAATACTTTCCACCCTAGTCCCAGGAATAAAACTTAATCCAAAAGCTTGAGAAGCCCCTCTTATTGAAGGAATATTTTCTGTTGCTATTAAGATATAAGGACTGGTAAGCCCCAACATTTTTATCTGCCTTGTACCAGTTAAAGCATCTGCAAAATTAACATCAATTGACGGATTCGTTTCAAAACTTTCAGCCAAGTTACAACAGGCCGCTTTTAACAATTCATCACTACTTACGGTAAACGTATTTGTTGCTTTTAAATATGATTTAGCTGTTGCTTGTTTTCTGGATTTTACAGTTACAGCCTCTAAGCTGCTTGTGGGACTCAACCAATGCTCAATGTATTGAGGCTCATTAATCTTTAAAGTATCTGTTTTAAAACCAACATAGCTTACTACTAATTCTTTAAATCGTGGCTCATAGGCAAGCGAAAATTGGCCATTTATATCGGTAACAGTTCCTATATTGGTATGAAGCCAATAGACATTAGCCCCAGGCAAAACCAAATGTTTGTTATCTGGATTATCCTCAAAAATCACACCACTAATATCATTTTGTGATGTCACTAATTCTGGTAACATCAACAAAAAAACTAATATAAATCGCATCTAATTAAATGATTTTATTAGCATGAATAGGGCCATTACAATCATAATGGTGTTTTCAATAAATGTAGCCTTAGTCATAGGAAGTTTTAAAACCGTACCTAGGCATGCACATTGTATAGTTTGTTTTTTAAGAAGCACTTTTATTACTCCCACAGTAGTCACACCAAGTAAAACAAGCGTTAACGCCAATGCACTATCTATTTGTATACGTATTAAAAACATAAGTCCGAGCACGAGTTCAAGAAAAGGATAAACCCAGGCGTATAGAGGAACCTGTTTGGCTATAGGATCATACATTCTAAAAGAGTTTGTAAACCCTTTTAGATCAAGAAATTTAAAAAAACTAAATACGATAAAAAATAGCCCCATAAAATCTAACATAAAACTTGAAACGTTCCAAGTTTTAAAATTAAGTAACAGGGCCGTACACGAAATATAGGCAAAAATTAAAAACAATGGAAATAGTTGCTTAACTAGACTGTCTTCTTGCGACATTAGACTTGAAGTACTAAGGTCTTTTTTAGCAACTGCTATAGTATACTTATTTGAAAGCGCTTTTTGTAACGTTAGAATTGGAATATGGTTATCCATTTCAATAATCGCCTCAGCGCGCTCAAGATTAACCGAAGCCATTTTTACATCAGGTACGTTATTTAATACTTCTTCTACCGATACTCTACAATTATTACAGGTCATACCCGTAACGGTATATATATGTTTCATTTTGAAATAATTTGAATTAAAAAAATATGCTTTCCTAAAAAGGAACTGAAATACTTTTTCATCAAATTAAATACACTTCATCTAAAACATGAATATCATGCACCAAATTGGGTGGAGCGTAATCCTGGTGAGGAATGGTTTGTTTTGGTAAGCTTTCAAAACTATTTAAATAACTAAATAAATAGCTGGCAAAAAAATACTGCTGTTTAATGTCTAAATCATCAGAGGAGGTAACACTTAGTTCGTCTTGTCCTTTTACAACCTGAATTTCATCTTTACAACAGGATTTTTCCTGAAGGACTTCAAGTGTTTCCATTTGGCATTTTTCAGCCTCCACAAACATGGAAACATCTATTAAAACATCACCACAATAATGCTTTTCTATGGCAATAGAAACTGTTGAAAACAGCACCAATAAGGCCATAAACACCGGCAATATTTTATATAGTAGAAGTCTTGTCACGGTACAAAAATAGCAAAAAGCCTTTGAGAGCAAACCAATTTATCGAATGTTTAACACTTAACTTTTAAGTTTATGATAATAAAAAGCTGGTAGCAATAAAATTAAAATAATAGGTTGTATTAAAAATCTGCGCACGTTAAAAAATAAATAATAATCTTCTTGCTTCGGATTGACAACAAAATACAAGTAGGCCAACATAAGCAAACAAAATCCTATTCCATAGATTAGCAAAGAAAACTTGATTACACTTTTATCTTTAAAAACTAAAAACAAAATACCTAATGAAATTATAGTATTTAAAGCAAAACGATAGGTGGTAAAAGCCACAAGTTTGGCTACCTCCCTTCTTGGGCTATCTATATACAAGTAATCATTTTGAAAGAACGTTAAATAAGGGTCATAAAACAAAACATCCTCATAAAAACGAATTAGCAGAAGACCTAATACTAAAACCCCAATACATAATAAGCTTAGTATTTTATACATTCTTTGTGTTTAATTTTGAAAACCTATTCACCCAAAAAACCCAAAGCAAAAACACAAGACCGTAAATTACAAAAGGGAAGATAACATTATGCAAAATATGTTCGTGTTGTGGGTAACGATATAAGCCTACGGTGAGCATTACAATTCTTAACAGATTCACAACATAAATTAAAACACTACCTGCCAAAAGGTAGATTAGTGTTGTCTTTAACCTTGCTGAAAACGCCACAACAAATGAAATAAACAAAATAATAACACTCCATCCGTTACATCCCTCTATTATCCTTGCTATATAGGTGCCATTTATTATAACTTTTACAGAAGGCTCATCAGTATGAGGTACTACGACAGATTGATAACCCAAAGCATCTAGAACATTATCGGTCTGTATGGACACAAGATGTGTAAAATAATCCGGATAATACATGGATCCATCCGAATACTGTAAATAAAACGTGTAGGCAAAAGACAAGACAACGTAAACCAATAAAAACGTAACAATAAACCTTATAACGGCTTTATATTTCGAAAATAATGCTTTCAATTGCTTTTTATATCCTTAAAATAATAGAATGTCGAAATTACATCTTTTTAAATACTTTTGCTAAAACTTTACATCAATGATTTTTGAAAAACTGAAACCACAAGTAATTTCTATAGTTTCAAACACCAAAATAACCACTAACGAACGTTTATTACAAATATGCGAGTTGCTTGAAACTAGCATTTCATACTATAACTGGGTTGGGTTTTATTTTAAAAATGGCGACAAAGAAGAGTTGCTTCTTGGACCATATATTGGCGAACCTACCGATCATACAGTCATTCCCTTTGGAAAGGGTATTTGTGGGCAAGTAGCAGTGAGCAATAAAAATTTTGTGGTGCCAGATGTATCCGCGCAAGATAACTATATAGCATGCAGTATAACCGTAAAAGCTGAAATCGTGATCCCTATTTTTGTTAATGGTGAAAACATTGGTCAAATAGACATTGATTCCAATACCCCTAACCCCTTTACGGAAGCTGATGAACGATTTTTAGAATTTGTTTGTAACCAAGTGGCATCTATACTTTAAGCATGATGTTTAAGAGCATTTGAATTTCTTTAAATTACAAAAAACACAAACATTTTTAATATTTCTAAGCTTGTTAATTCATAGAAATAAGTACTTTTGCAATTATTTTAAAAACTCAGTCTAATTCACTGATAAACAAGCATAAAATCACATTCTTCCAGAAGAATAAAAATTAAATTAAAGCAATAATGAGCAACACAAAAACTATTAAATCGGCATTAATATCTGTATTTAGTAAAGATGGTTTAGAACCCATTGTTAGAGAACTTGATAAACAAGGTGTAACTATTTACTCAACTGGTGGCACAGAAAAATTTATTAACGACTTAGGCGTAGGTGTTGTTCCTGTGGAAGATGTAACCTCTTACCCTTCTATACTTGGAGGCCGTGTAAAAACTTTACACCCTAAAGTGTTTGGAGGCATCTTAAACAGACAAAACCACGATGGTGATGTTGCTGAATTGGCTGAATATGAAATACCTCAAATAGATGTCGTTATTGTTGACTTATATCCTTTTGAAAAAACAGTAGCTTCTGGAGCAAATAACCAAGATATTATTGAAAAAATTGATATTGGTGGCATTTCTCTAATTAGGGCTGCAGCTAAGAATTATGCCGATGTTATCTGTGTATCTTCTGTAAATGACTATTCAGAATTTTTAGAACTAATTTCAAATAACAATGGTTCTATTTCTGAAGAAGATAGAAAACGTTTTGCTGCTAAGGCGTTCAACGTATCTTCACATTATGACACAGCTATTTTTAATTATTTCAACAAAAACAATGAAGAAACTGTTCTAAAAATAAGCGACCAAAATGGCAAAACTTTAAGGTATGGTGAAAACCCACATCAAAAAGGTTTCTTTTTTGGCGATTTTGATGAACTATTTACCAAACTACATGGTAAAGAGTTAAGCTATAATAATTTACTTGATGTCGATGCTGCAGTAAATTTAATGTTAGAATTTAAAAATGACGCACCAACTTTTGCCATTTTAAAACACAATAATGCTTGTGGTTTGGCACAGCGCGACACCCTACACCAAGCTTATGTTGATGCTTTAGCTGGCGATCCTGTTTCTGCCTTTGGAGGGGTTTTAATAAGTAATTCTGAAATTGACTTAGCTACGGCAGAAGAGATACATAAATTGTTCTGCGAAGTTGTAATTGCGCCGTCTTTTTCTGATAAAGCATTGGAACTATTAAAAGGTAAAAAGAACAGAATTTTACTTGTAATTCATGATATTGAGATGCCAAAAACGAACGTACGAAGTTGTTTAAATGGTGTTTTAGTACAAGACAGAAATAGTGTGACCGATCAGGCCAAAGACTTAAAAACTGTTACAAATTTAGCACCAACAACAGCTCAAATTGAAGATTTACTGTTCGCTTCTAAAATATGCAAACACACCAAGTCTAATACCATTGTTTTAGCCAAGAACAAACAATTATGTGCCAGCGGCACAGGGCAAACAAGTCGTGTAGATGCTTTGCAACAAGCCATTCACAAAGCTAAATCTTTTAACTTTGATTTGAATGATGCTGCCATGGCAAGTGACGCTTTCTTTCCTTTCCCAGATTGCGTTGAAATTGCTAAAAATGCTGGAATAACAGCTGTCATTCAACCTGGAGGATCTATCAAGGACCAACTCAGTATTGATTATTGTAATGATAATAATTTAGCCATGGTTATGACAGGTACTCGTCATTTCAAGCACTAGATTTACTCTAAATTATCCTTCATAAATTTAATTAATTCATCGGTTTTTATACGGTTACCCAACAGTCTAAAAATCGATGAATTACGTATAAGAATCAGGTGTTTTATTTAAAAATGAATTTGAAGCTTGTAAAGCTCATATATTTATCAACTTTTATTACATTTACGGGGTTCGATTTTAAACCAAATTAAATTACTTTTAGCGCATGGGCTTTTTTGACTTCTTAACTGAAGATATTGCAATTGACTTAGGTACTGCAAATACTCTCATTATCCATAACGACAAAGTTGTTGTTGATGCTCCTTCAATTGTAGCTCGAAACCGAGTTACAGGAAAAATCACACATGTCGGACAAGAAGCTAGCTTAATGCAGGGGAAAACTCATGAAAACATCAAAACCATTCGTCCATTAAAAGATGGGGTTATTGCCGACTTTGATGCTTCTGAACAGATGATTAGTATGTTTATAAAAAACATACCCGCATTAAAGAAGAAATTCTTTTCTCCTGCTTTACGAATGGTAATTTGTATTCCTTCAGGTATTACAGAAGTTGAAATGCGCGCAGTAAAAGAAAGTGCAGAACGTGTAAACGGAAAAGAAGTTTACCTAATTCATGAACCTATGGCAGCGGCTATTGGTATTGGTGTTGATATTATGCAACCAAAAGGTAATATGGTGGTTGATATAGGTGGTGGAACTACTGAAATTGCCGTCATAGCTTTAGGAGGTATTGTTTGTGATAAATCGGTTAAAATTGCAGGGGACGTATTTACCAATGATATTGTTTATTATATGCGAACACAGCATAACTTATATGTTGGTGAGCGTACTGCTGAAAAAATAAAAATTCAAATAGGTGCAGCTACTGAAGATTTAGAGTTACCACCAGAAGACATGAGTGTTCAAGGACGTGATTTACTTACTGGTAAACCAAAGCAAGTATCGATTTCTTATAGAGAAATAGCTAAAGCACTTGACAAATCTATTCTGAGAATTGAAGATGCTGTTATGGAAACGTTATCACAAACCCCGCCTGAACTGGCCGCCGATATTTACAACACAGGTATATATTTAGCTGGTGGTGGTTCTATGCTGCGTGGGCTAGATAAACGATTGTCTCAAAAAACAGATTTACCTGTTTACATTGCTGAAGACCCATTAAGAGCTGTAGTTCGTGGTACGGGTATTACGCTTAAAAACTTACCTAAATACAAGAGTGTATTGATAAAATAATCGCATAAAACAGCCCTAAGCCCAGACTATGCAGCAGATTATTAATTTTATATTAAGGAACAAAAACTTTTTGCTGTTTTTCCTGCTGTTCGGAATTTCGCTTTTATTTACCATTCAATCTCATTCATATCATAAAAGTAAATTTATTAACTCTGCGAATTTTTTAACTGGAGGTGTTTACAATTCCATTAACAACATCTCTCAATATTTTAGTTTAAAATCACAAAATAAACTACTTGCTGAAGAAAACAAGACATTACGATTATTACTCCAAAATGCCAATGTTCAAGTAGACTCTGTCTTTATAGATACTATCTCCTTTAAAACGCCATATAGGTTTTATACGGCCAATATTATTAAAAACACTTACAGTTTAACAGATAACTATCTAACCATTAATAAAGGGACTATTGATAGTGTAAAACAAGATTTTGGAGTTATTTCATCAAAGGGTATCATTGGTATCGTTGATAAAACAGGTGGAGGATTTAGTACTGTAATTTCAATCTTAAACACAACAAGTAAAATTAGTGCCCAGTTAAAAAAGAGCAATCATTTTGGAACGTTGACTTGGAATGGTAAATCACCCGAAATAACGCAATTAATAGATATTCCAAAAATTGCTCCAGTAGCTAAAGGAGATACCATAATAACCTCTGGCAGGTCTTCCATATTTCCGAAGGGAATCCCTGTAGGTATTATTGATAGTTTTGAATTAGATCAGGCCGAGAATTACTATGAAATAAATGTAAAATTATTCAATGACATGACCAATATTGAACATGTTTACATTATTGAAAACATAAACTCTGGCGAAATAAACAGTCTATTTGATGAATAGTATATTTTCTATACATACCATCCGTTTTATTTCATTGGTCATGCTTCAAGTGATCATATTAAACCATATTAATTTTCTGGGCTATATTAACCCCTATATTTATATTCTTTTCATAGCCTTATTCCCAATTAGCACCAACAGAATTGTTCTTATTCTTTTAAGTTTTCTTATAGGCATTACAATAGACTTGTTTCTGGATTCTGGTGGTATTCATGCAGGAGCTTCGGTACTTATTGCCTATGCAAGACCTGTGATACTAAAAGCTTCTTTTGGCGCTATTTACGAGCACCAGTCCATAAAGTTTAACACTGTGGATTTTGGTTCAAAACTCACCTATTTCACACTACTAACAATCACGCACCATCTGGTTCTATTTTCGTTAGAAATTTTTAGTATCTCAAAAATACTTTTAGTACTTCGAAAAACGTTATTCTCTAGTATATTTACTATCTTATTGAGCATCATAGTAACTATTATTTTCAGTAGAAAATCTAAATGAGACAACTTTTACTTTTTATTTCTGTTATTGCGGTTGGACTTTTATTTGTCTCAAGACTGTTTTACCTACAAATATACAGTTCTAACGCCCATAATCTCTTTGAAGATAACGCGATAAGAAAAGTTTACGATTATCCTAAAAGAGGGTTTGTTTACGATAGAAACAATGAATTATTGGTAGCCAATCAACCTTCTTATGACGTCATGGTAATCCCCAGAGAGGTTGAACCTTTAGACACGCTTGAGTTTTGTTCTCTCTTAAAAATTTCTAAAGAAAGATTTGTCAAAACCTACGACAAATGTCGACGGTATTCTCCAAGACTACCCTCTGTTTTTGTGTCGCACCTATCCAAGGAAGATTATGCTGTTTTGCAGGAAAAAATGCGAAAATTTAGAGGCTTCTATATACAAAAACGTTCTTTAAGGAATTATGAGACCACCATTGGAGCCAATGTACTTGGTGATATAGGAGAAGTAAACAATCGAATTATTGAAAAAGACCCCTATTATAAAATGGGAGATCTTATTGGTAAACAAGGCGTTGAAGCTTCTTACGAAAAAACCTTACGAGGCGTCAAGGGGATTAAATTTATTCAAAAGGATCGCTTTAATAGGAATATTGGTCCCTACAAAGGAGGCAAGTTCGACACCATTCCAGAACAAGGAAAAGATATCACCATCACCATAGACGCCCAATTACAGGCCTATGGCGAACTCCTTATGAAAAACAAAAGAGGAGGTGTTATCGCCCTCGAACCATCATCTGGTGAAATACTGGCCATGGTAGCCGCGCCTTCCTATGACCCTAACATTCTTGTAGGACGAGAACGCTCCAAAAACTTCACCAAACTCCACAACGACTCTATTGCTAAACCTCTTTTCAATCGGAGCCTTCAGGGTGTTTATGAACCTGGATCACCGTTTAAGTTAATGAATGCGCTTATTGCCCTTCAAGAAGGGGTTATGTCTCCCAACGAAACAGTAACCTGTTATAGGGGTTACCGATACGGCAATAGGGTTATGAAGTGCCATTGTAACTATGGCACTAGAAATAATATGATAGGTGGTATACAAAGATCTTGCAATGCTTACTTTGCAACCACCTACCGAAAAATTTTAGACAAAAATGGTAGCGCGTCCGACGGTATTGATGTCTGGAGTAAACACGCTAAAAGCTTCGGACTAGGACAGTTTTTGAATAATGATTTATTCGTGGGGCAAAAAGGTAGAATACCAGACAGAGCCTACTATAAGCATATTTACCCTAAAACATTTTACTCCACTTATACTATATCAAATGCCATTGGACAAGGGGAAGTGGCCACCACGCCTATTCAGTTAGCAAATATGGTAGCTGCCATTGCCAATAGAGGATATTACTACACTCCGCATATTATTAAACATATTGAAGGTGAAACTCTCCCAGAACAATTCACTAAACCTAAACACACAACTATTGACAAAAGATACTTTGAACCTGTAATAGAGGGGATGTACCAGGTTTACAAAAAAGGGACCGCAGCCTCATTACAAGTTAAAGACATTGATATTTGTGGTAAAACAGGAACCGTTGAAAATTTTGTTAAAATTGACAGCGTAAAAACCCAACTAACAGACCATTCTATTTTTGTTGCTTTTGCACCAAAAGAAAATCCTAAAATTGCCATTGCAGTATTTGTTGAAAACGGATATTGGGGAAGTCGCTTTGCCGGTAGAGTTGCTAGTTTAATGATTGAAAAACACATAAAAGGCTACATAACAAGAACTGATTTAGAAGAGTGGTTATTAAAACACAGCTTGGAAGATGAATACGCGAAACCTTATTCAGGGAAACCTTTTAAAATTAATGGCAGTACAACCTTGCAAATCGTAGAAGAGAAAGAGTATTACCAGCTAAAGAGGGAACTCAAAAGAATAAATAAACCCAAACTTTAATGGTTAGAGAAACTAACAGACATTTTAAATTTGACTGGATTACCATTTTTCTCTTCTTATTATTAGTTGGTTTTGGTTGGCTTAATATTTTATCGGCATCCCATACCGGGTCTAATATTGATTATTTTGATTTTTCTCAACCATTCGGGAAGCAGCTACTTTTCATCTTTTTAACCTTTGGACTGATAGTGATCTTACTAGCCATAGATGCTAAGTTTTATGAACGTTTTTCAAGTGTTATTTATATTGCTTCGATGCTCTCTTTGGTAGGGCTCTTTATTTTTGGAAAAAATGTTAATGGAGCCACCTCCTGGTATGCCATTGGAGGTATGACTTTACAGCCAAGTGAGTTTGCTAAAATGGCTACAGCGCTTGCCGTTGCGAAATATGTTAGTGATTTAAATACTAATATTAAATTGCTCAAAGATCAAATTAAAACGTTTACCATAATCATTATTCCCGCCATTTTAGTTTTACTTCAAAATGACACTGGAAGCACGCTGGTATACGCCTCTTTCTTTTTTGTTTTATATAGAGAAGGTTTACCCAAATATTATTTAAACATTGGAATCTCCCTTATTATCGTTTCAGTATTATCTTTAAAATTCGGACCTATTATAACATCTGTTACAGCCTTAATATTCATTGTTGGTTTTCACTTCCTTACCAAAAGAAAGTTAAAAATATTGCAAATTTTTGTCATTCTTTTAATGGTAGTAGCAGTATCTTTTGGGGTTAAATTCTTTTATCAAAGTATTTTAAAACCACACCAACAAGACCGTATTAGCTTGTGGCTCAATTTAGAGAAAGACCCTTCTAAGCTTGAAAAAATGAAGCAAACCTTTGCGTATAACCTCAATGAATCTGAAAAAGCCATAGGCTCGGGAGGGTTAACGGGCAGAGGCTTTATGGAAGGCACAAGAACAACAGGTAAATTTGTACCAGAACAACATACCGATTATATTTTTAGCACTGTTGGGGAAGAATGGGGCTTTTTAGGAAGCACCTTTGTGGTGGTGGTTTTTGTTTTACTTCTGCTCAGGATTTTACACTTGGCCGAACTTCAAAAATCACAATTTAGTCGCGTTTATGGCTATGGGGTAGCCTCAATTATTTTTATTCATTTCTTCATTAATATCGGGATGGTTATGGGGCTTATACCGACTATAGGAATTCCTCTACCCATGTTTAGCTATGGAGGCTCAGGTTTATGGGCATTTACTATTCTAATATTTATCTTTATTAAACTAGATTCCAACAGAATTAACGAATGGTAATTATTCGCTTCCCCAGCGCTTCCCAACCGTTTACTATATAAAAAAGGCTATTTCTTTAGCTCTAATTTTTCAGCGAAATAGTCACAAAAATCTTTCATCGTAGCGCTCATTTTATCATCTTGAGTCGCTCTGTAGAAGGTATCACTCATAGATACAAGTGTTTGATGAAAAAACACCTTCATCTCATCAACGGGCATATCTTTAGTCCACAAATCTATGCGCAAAGCCTCTTGCGCCTTTGCGTCCCAGACCGCTAACATCATAGCTTTGGCTTCTTCATTCGTTATGCCTCCATCTTGGGCTGTCCAATGTAGTTTTTCGGGCACCCTATTTTCATCCAATTCTACATTCAATTCTATCTTTGATTTTCTTAAATCGGCCATTATTTACGCGGTTTAAATTTTGAATTATTAAATATGTCTTGAGGGTTTTCATTAAGCATATCTCGCAAAGCAACCTCATTGTTCTCCATATAGGCTCTCACTATTTGCCAGCCTATGTACTGTCCCAAACGTCCCGGAGATTCGGTGTCAATTTCTTCTAAATAAAATTTAGAAAAAGGTGCTGGGTTTATAAACCTACCAGGTAATTTAGAATCTGTACTAAAAAGAAGTTCTCGCTCTACAAAATACCGCCAAATATAGCTTTCGTTAGCTCTAGCCCAATCTAACGCTTCCTGAGCATAACTGATACGTTGGGCTTCAGACCTAAAGGGTATCACTAAATCTTTAAAATAGAGCTGCTTCCCAAAATATATCATCTCGTCAAGTAAAGATTTTCGCTGTGGTTGAAAGATATACTTTTCGGCATATTTAGTTGCCAAATCAACCGTAATCTGCTCTTTATTTAAATCCGTTCTTATGTACTGCGGAATGCTTCCATAAAATTCATGGTTATTCCCCAAGTAAGAATCTAGAGCTATAAGCACAATAGTATCTGTAACAATAACTCTGTTTCTATAATCTACATCATTTGTAACTGTAATCACTCGTGGAGTATGAAAAGTAGGATCATAGTATTTTAAATGATTAAACATGCTTTCAATATCAATTTCAATCTCTTCGAAAGTTGAAAAAACTTCATTTACCTCTTTAAATAAAAGCTGCTGTAAACTATCCTCTTTCTTTGCTAGCCAAAAATCATCAGAGTACTTTACTGAAAACATAAAAGGGTATGTTCGCTTAAGTTGCTCAATACCATCCGTTGTAACGCTTGCAAATAACCTGTCAAAACGTTCAACTTCAATATCCGTATTTAGCTTAGCTATTTCCAGCTCTAACTGGCTCTCCTTTTTACACGAAACCACTAAAACAAATAAAGATGCTAAGACTAACAAGAATTTCATAGGAAACTTAAACGACATAAATTTTTATAAATTGGATGTATGGGTTATTTTTGTTTGCAAAGGTACTATTCTTGACATAAAATTCATTTAAAAATGCAAACAGAAAAAGTTGCCAACCATATAGTAAGTTGGTTAAAAGATTATGCTAATAATGCGGGAGTGAATGGTTTTGTAATCGGTATTTCCGGGGGCATAGATTCTGCGGTGACTTCTACTCTATGTGCTAAAACAGGATTAAACGTACTATGCATTGAAATGCCAATTCATCAAGCTGAAAGCCATGTTTCTAGAGCCCAAGAGCACATTGCCCAACTCAAATTAAAATTCGACAACGTAAGCGATACTAGAACCGATTTAACACCTGTTTTTGAAGAGTTTAAAACCGAAGTGTTTTTTGATGGTGATCAAGCTACTATTGATATGGCTTTGGCTAATACTAGAGCAAGGTTAAGAATGACAACTTTATATTATTATGCTGGACTGTATTCATTATTGGTAGCTGGCACGGGAAATAAAGTAGAAGACTTTGGCGTTGGGTTTTACACTAAATATGGCGATGGTGGTGTTGATTTAAGCCCAATAGCAGATTTAGTTAAATCGCAAGTATATGAATTGGGAGAATTTTTAGGCGTACCAGAATCAATTATGAAAGCAGCTCCAAGTGATGGGTTATTTGGAGATGCCAGAAGTGATGAAGACCAAATTGGTGCATCTTACCCAGAGTTAGAATGGGCCATGTCAATGGACGACCAAGGTAAAACAGTTGAAGACTTTACAGGGAGAGAAGCCGAAGTTTACAAAATATATAAGCGCTTTAATACATCTAATAAACACAAAATGGTTCCTATACCCATATGCAAAATCCCTAATAATTTGATGTAATTATTGCAGATTTTTCAAAAAAGTATTACTTTTACCGTTAGCTTATTCTCTCATGTGCGGCCTACTCTTAAATAGTCGCATAAAAAGCGCTCAATTATGATAAAATTATTAATAGCGGATAACCATCCGATTACTAGAAAAGGACTAGAAGTCCTTTTCTCTGCATCTTCTAACATTAAAATTGTAGGAAGTTTAGACGATGGCGAAGCCATCCTAGAATTTGTAAAACAAAACCCGGTAGACATTATTTTGACCGAAGCCGATTTCCCTAAGTTAAACGGGTTAACGCTGCTAAGATATTTAAAAAATGATCATCCGGAAATTAAAACCATCATCTTCAGTGGTCAACCTGAAGAAGTTTATGCCATCAATGCCATTAAAGCTGGCGCCGCAGGTTATATCAATAAATCTGTAAATGTCATAACTATCAACGAGGCTATTTTAAAGGTTGCCGATGGTGGAATTTATTTAAGTAATGACCTTACCCAGCAGTTAGCTTTTGGTTCTAGAATAAACAAAGGTGGCTCGTTTTATAAGAAGCTTTCTACGCGTGAAGCCGAAGTATTAAAACTGCTTACTATTGGTAGAAAAAACAAAGAAATTTCCAAAGAATTAAATATTAACGAAAAAACTGTTAGTACTTATAAAGCTAGATTAATGCGGAAATTAAAGGTTACCAACTTAGTTGATTTGGTTAACCAAGCTAAGCTAGCAGAACAACTATAACACTCTGTTTAATTTTCGAGAGAGTAGCATTTTTAGACTCGAATAGTCTTTTACTTCTTCAAGTATATTTCTATTCGAGTCTATTTTGTTTTGTAATGTTTCCTCCTGAAACTCCTTTACTTTTTGATCAATTAAAAAGCAACGTAAACTTAAAATTGTTTCACTTACTAGTTGAGCCACAGTGGTATCTTTTTCTTTAGGAAAAATATTCATTCTATTCCAGTTATCAAGGGCATAGCGCTCGTCTTCCATTAAAATACTAGTGATGTGATTAGCCATATCTTGATCAACAGAATTAACAAAGGTTTTCAGTTCAAAATTAGCATCTTGATTAAGTCTATCAATTATAGTGTAGTATAAAGTTTTAAACTGAGGGTTAGTGAATTCCATTTCATCATCCTGCAAATCTAAAAACACTTTTTCAAAAACCTTTGCCTGTTGTATTACTGGTTCTAGCTCTAACTCCCCTTTATCATTTTCTTTTAAAACTAAATCTTCGAAATCTTCAGTCACATTGCCATATAGTAATAATACTTCAATAATTTTTCGCTCCAAAACATATTGTACATCAACCTTTTTTACTGGTTGCTGATGCTTTATAACTTGAAACGCTTTTTGTTCTGACTTTAACTTTTTTGAAACGCCGTCTGTTTCCTTTTTATTAATTTGAGCCAGTGTACTAAACAAGACCTCCTCACTTATGTCCATGATTCTTGCACACTCCTGAACGTATATTTCCTTTTTTATTCTATCAGGAATCTTTGAAATACTATTAACAATATCCCTAACTGTTTCTGCTTTTTTTATGGGATCATTCTTTGATTCTTCAAATAAAATAGAAGCCTTAAATTGAATAAAGTCTTTCGCATGCTCTTTTAAATACAAGGATAATTCTTCAAGTGTATTCTGCTTGGCAAAACTATCGGGGTCTTCGCCTTCTGGAAAGGTACAAACCTTAACATTCATTCCCTGTTCTAGAATCAAATCAATACCTCTTAATGAAGCTCTCATACCAGCAGCATCACCATCAAATAAAACCGTAATGTTTTTTGTTAACCTATTAATTAAACGAATTTGCTCTGAAGTAAGCGCCGTTCCAGATGAAGACACAACATTCTTTATCCCTGTTTGATAAAACTGAATAACGTCTGTATAACCTTCAACTAAATAACAATTATCTTCTTTTGCAATACTTTGTTTGGCATGATAAATGCCATAAAGCACTTTGCTTTTATGGTAAATATCACTTTCAGGCGAATTCATATATTTGGCCGCCTTTTTATCATTTCCAAGTATCCTTCCTCCAAAGCCAAGAACGCGTCCACTCATGCTTTTAATAGGAAACATAACGCGTCCTTTAAACCTATCAAATTGCTTATCTGGTTTAACAATAGTTAAGCCTGTTTTTTCTAAAAAATCAATTTTATAACCTTGCTTTAAGGCTTCATCTGTAAAACCTTGCCAAGTATCGAGCGCATATCCTAACTCAAAGGTTTTTATAGTCGTTTCGGTAAATCCACGCTCTTTAAAATAACTTAAACCAATGGACCTTCCTTTATCCGATTTATGAAGTATTTTTTGAAAATAGGTGTTTGCAAATTCACTTACTAGATACAAACTTTCACGTTCGTTAGCTTTTTCTTTTTGCTCACTCGATTGAATCGTTTCCTCGATCTCAATGTTATATTTTTTTGCTAAATATTTTATAGCCTCAGGATATGTAAAATGTTCGTGCTCCATTAAAAAAGACACGGCTGTCCCCCCTTTTCCTGTAGAAAAATCTTTCCAGATTTGTTTTACAGGAGACACCATAAAACTTGGAGACCGTTCGTCACTAAAAGGACTTAAGCCTTTAAAATTACTTCCAGCCTTTTTTAATTGTACAAAGTCACCTATTACCTCCTCAACTCGGGCTGTCTCAAAAACTCTTTCTATACTTGAAGCTGATATCAATTGGTCTTTTTTTGGTATTAGCAAAAATAACAAATTAAGCCATTTTATGAATCATTCTTATTAATAGCTAAAACATTATTCAAATGCTTTGCAGAAAGCCCTATAAGTAACACAAAATAATTTTTACCTGACAAACCTCATGTTTAAAACTCAATAAGGTATTTAGCTTTGCCCCTGCAAGCATGATTATGCTAAAACCAGACTATAATGAAAGAATCTAACAAGAACTTTTACAAGGAACATCACAAAAAATCAAAAGAATTTGAAAAAAGAGAAGATTACCTTGAGCATGAACTCAGCATTATGAAGTTTAGGAGATGGCGTATACATCTCCCCTTTAGAGATTTTAATATTGAGCTTGAAGATTGGGTTCCAGCCTTAGCCGCAACTATTGGAAAGGTTGTTATGGTTACAGCTATGGTGGCTGCTTTCGCCGCTCAATTTGGATTGTCTCCGGAGTTTGTAGCAGAGAACGTACGATTCGAGCTTTTAATAGCAGGAGGCATTTTTGTAATATTATTTTCGGCCATTTTAAATCCAAGGGCAAATCTTGCTGGAACACACGGACCCATGATTCCATTAATACCAATTATAGCAGCTGCTGGAGGCCACCCTTTAGCTTTGGGTATTCTAATTGGTGTTTTTGGTATAATATTAAGCCTTACAAAAGGAGGCTCTAAACTTATGGCCTTAACGGGTGTAGGAGTAAGAGGTGGATTATTAATTTATCTGGGAGCAATGGGGCTTATTGGGCAGATAACAAAATTTGAAGCCTGGACTGCTAACGCAAAATCTGGTACGGTTTCGTTTGCCGTAATAGGTATTACTATTTTAATTTATGCTTATTTGGCAAGAATTAAAAAGCGTTGGCTAGCTATTCCCTTATGTTCTCTCATTGCTGGTATTGTAGCCTACTCGATGGGAATGAGCTTTGAATTTTCCACTACCCCAGGGTTACCGCACATGAATCCCTTTTGGTGGTGGGGCGAAGATACCGGGTGGCAAATAGGTTGGCCTAATTTTGGGCACTTTATTGCGGTTATTCCGTTTGCCATTCTAGCAGTTGCTATGTGGTCACCTGATTATCTAGGACATCGCGTATTTCAAGAATTAAACTACCCTAAGAACACAAAAGATGTCCTTATGGATGTTGATGACACGATGACTGTTTCCTCTTTAAGACAAATATTTGGTTCTATTCTAGGTGGTGGGAATATTGCCTCATCTTGGGGAACCTATATGATTCCTGCGGCCATTGCAAAGCGCCCAATACCTGGTGGCGCGGTATTAACTGCTTTACTATGTGTATTGGCTGCTATATTTGGATACCCTATGGATTTAGCCATGTGGGAGCCCGTATTACGAGTAGCCCTTATTGTTGGTGTATTTTTACCACTACTTGAAGCCGGAATGCAAATGGTTCAAAAACACAATGATTCTTTAAGTGCAGGTACTTGTATTTTTGCCTGTGCATTTGTAAATCCAGTTTTTGGATGGGCATTAACTATGCTTCTTGATAATATGGGGTTAATTGGAGACCGTGACCGTGCTAAAGAACTTAGCCTTAAAGAAAAATTGGTTATCCCTGGTATAATGTTTGTTATTTGCGTCGTTTCCCTAGCACTTGTTGGGCAATTACCCGGTATTCCAGGCATATTTTAAAATGACGAATAATAGATTTATGGAATAACAGGAAAATTTTAGTAAGTTAGACAGGTAATTTATTCTAATTAGTTACTTGAAAACTCTAAAATTTCCTTCGGCGCAAACCATTTTGTTTATTATTGCAGGCTTCGTAGCTCTTTTAACCTGGGTGATTCCTGCAGGTAAATATGACACACTCGCTTATAATAAATCGGAAAAGGCATTTATAAAGACAGATCAGGAGCATAGCGTCAACTTACCTGCGACCCAAGAAACGCTTGAACATTTAAATATAAATATTCCTTTAGAAAAATTTACAAACGGTGATATTTATAAGCCTATTGGAATACCTGATACTTATAAAAAACTAAAACCCAACCCTCAGGGTTTGAAGGCCTTTATAACTGCCCCTGTAAAAGGTATAGTTGCGGCAGCCGACATTATTTTTTTGATACTTATTATTGGTGGGCTCATAGGAGTTATGAATAAAACTGGTGCCTTTGATGCTGGAATATCTTGGTTATCGGAGATTTTAAAGGGTAGAGCCTATATTTTAATCATATTAGTTACTACACTCATTGCTATTGGAGGAACCACTTTTGGTCTTGCAGAAGAGACCATGGCTTTTTTTCCGATTCTAATACCCGTTTTTATTGCTGCTAAATACGACGCCATGGTTGGCTTAGCTTGTATTTTTTTGGGATCCGCCATAGGGACCATGTGCTCCACAATAAACCCTTTTTCAACAATTATTGCTTCTGATGCTGCTGGTATTAATTGGACTACTGGCTTAACAAATAGACTGATTATGCTTGTAACCTGCCTGTCTATAACTATTATCTATATTCTTAGATATGCCAGACGCGTTAAACAAGACCCAACCAAATCTATAATTTATGAGCAAAAGGAAGCCATTGAGAAGCTTTTTGGTTTAAACCATATGGATAAACATACTAGGCTTACTACCAAACTTAAACTTATATTGGGTGTGTTCTCTTTATGTTTTATTATTATGGTAGTAGGTGTCTCGCTCTTAGACTGGTGGTTTATCGAAATGACAGCAGTATTTCTTCTAGGGGCTATAATTATTGGTTTTATTGCCAAATTAAAAGAATATGTTTTTGTTGAGGAGTTTGTAAAAGGAGCCGCTAGTTTATTGAGCGTAGCATTTATTGTTGGTATTGCTAGAGGTGTTACCATAATTATGGAAGATGGTTTCATTAGTGACACGATATTATATCATGCTAGCATCCTTGCGGAAGGCATGAATAAAGGTGTTTTTACTAATGTAATGCTATTCGTTTATAGCGGATTTTCATTCTTTATGCCATCCTCATCTGGCATGGCCGTTTTAACAATGCCTGTTATGGCCCCTCTTGCAGACACGGTAAATATAGGACGGGAGACCATCGTTGACACCTACCAATACGGCCCTGGATTATTCTTTCTTATTAACCCAACTGGTCTTATACTGGCCGCTTTGGCCATGGTAAAAATTGGATTTAATAAATGGCTTAAATTTATAACTCCTTTACTAGTAGTTTTATTTTTAACCACCATGCTGTTACTAACGCTATCGGTTTACTAAGATTTAATTCATATCGAACCTCAGACCAAGAGAAATGTTATTCTGGCTAACTGCTTGGTTTTTAAAAAAAGGATTTAAATCATACTTAAAATAAACAGCAACCCAATTTAGTGCCATGTAAGCACTTGGTCCATAGACTAAATTTGAGGTGTTGTACCCTCCTTTTAGTTTATCTTTATTCTTATTACCTTGATCGTCCCTGTACTTTAACTTTTGCATGGTTTGAATATTAAACCCTCCAAAGAAACCAACACCAAATTTTAATTGTTTTTTGGTTGAATATCGGTAATAGGAATCCCGATCAATGCGTCTTGAAGGACCAAATTCCAGATGTACAGGAAATACCAAGTTGGTCATTCTAAATTTAATAACATTAGCCTGATTTGGAAAAGGCTCGAGGCTTATAACACCATTATTATTCACCAAATACTGGTTATTCTTTATATTAAGCTTATTCCATTGGAAGGACACTCCATATTTTAACCTTAAAAAATTGGAGTTATTGAGTAACCTAGTTTTCCAAGCATATCCTAATTCTACAAAACCAGATCCGCCAAGTTTATAAGGGGAATCATCAAGTTTTTGTCCTTCAATTACGGCATTATTAAATCCAATTGCAAAAACAGGTGAGCTAACAGTTCGTTTATCATATTTTTTTGGTTTATCTGTTCCCTTTGTTATTATTCCAATAAAGTCACAATCTTCGGCATCATCAACTTCATCATTAATTACTATTTCTATACGCTTTTTTCCTTTATCGAACTCCCTAATATAGTGTTCATCATTTCTTTCAAGAAGTTCAATTTCATTATCAATAATAGCCATTCTATTTTCAATATTTAGAGCCCTCTTTTTTGCAGCCTTCTCTTTTAATATTTTTGCTTCGTCCTCACTTATTTCTTTTAGACTTAGTTTTTCGTTAATGGCTTTTACTTCATTTTTCAAAAGGGCTTTTTCTTCCTCGGTAACAGTATCCTTACGCTTTTTAAGTGCTTCAATTTTATATTGGTTCTTAGTCTTCTGAATAGTATCCTGAGCTTGAATTAAAGGCACAGGAACCAAGAGTGCTATAAGCACTAGGCGCAAAATCGTTCTTTTCATAAATGTTCGTTTTTTTGTTGATTAAAAGATTTGATTGATGATTGATTGAATACTCTTAATTCCGTTGCGCAACCGCGGTTTTTACAGTATTATAACTTTCCTTTATAGCCTCAAGGACTTTAACTCTAAATGACTGATCTAATTCTCCTTCCACCATTTTTAATAAGGCATTAGCATCTACTTTAGCACTTAATTCATTGTTTATACGTTCCTTAGCAATAGCATTTTGGGCATTTAATAATAAGGCATCAATATCGGCATCTGAAACTGTATCTTGTTGACGTTTCAATTCACGAACTTGGGCTACCACCTCTTGTATTTTTTGTTCTTCAAATGATAATTTACCTGTATGAGAATTTTCGGAGAATACTTTATCAACTTGATTATCCATAAGTTGTTTTCGTTCTTGCCCTTTAAAAACTCTAACCTTTGTATTATTAGCAACATTTAAATCTGTCTGTTCATTCTTTATCTCTTCTGGGTTTTCAATTTTCACTACCATTTCTTCTTGATGTGATATTTGACTTTCACTATTGACCTCAAGTTCAATAGACCGATTTGGATAATTAACTAGTTTATTAGTTTTTTTCTCTTCTTTAAAAGAAGATGATTTTAACACATCCGCTCCAAAAAACAGACCTAAAACAAGGCAAGCCGCAGCTATCCACCAGTAAGCTTTACTTCTCTTGGGTTCAACTTTCTTACTTAATCTTTCTGATAACCTAGACCAAGATTCACTTGAAGGTTCAATTATTCGCTGATCAAGTTTTTTCTTTAAAATTTCATCAAAATCATTTTGTTCCATAATTCACCTTATTTAATTTCTCAAGCTCCTTTTGCAATAATTTACGTGCTTTATATAATTGAGACTTGGACGTACCAATGGAAATTTTTAATTCACTTGCTATTTCTTGATGCGTATAACCTTCTATGGCATACATAACAAAAACAATTTTATAACCTTCTGGCAGTTCATCTATAACCTGCTGTATTTCGGCTACTTCTATTTCTGAGAAGACATCATTATACGGCACTTGCCGCAGTGCAACATCTGCTTCTGAAAAAACCAAATCCTTTTTTGCTCTTATAAAAGAAATGGATTCTCTTATCATAATTTTTCGTATCCAACCTTCAAAACTTCCCTGCCCCAAATAGCTACCCAAATATTTAAATACTTTAAAAAATCCATTAAGCATTACATCTTCAGCATGGTGCAAATCCTTAATATAAAGTCTACACACACTCAACATTTTAGGAGCATACATGTTATACAAAAGCCTTTGAGCTTCCCGATCATGCTTTGTTGCTCTATTTATAAGATCTAATTCGTTTTTATGAAGTTTAATAACTTTCAAAAAGGATTTCATTTGGTCATCTATTTATAAAGACGCATTTTATTAGAAAAAGGTTGCCTGATCTTCATGTTTTTTGTTTTAATCTCAAAACAATATAACTGAAATTACAAAAAATATAGCACCTTATTTCCAACTATTAGGCTATAAAAAGAGACAACAGCTGTATATTTTTCGTCGAAAAAAAAGAAAACTATTTAAAGCCTGCTAGAATTATTTTTTTCTATCAATAACATAGTTCACCATAAGTTCGAGCGCATTCTTAAACTCAGAATTAGGGTAGTCACTGAGCAAGCTTAGAGCTTGTTTTTGAAAAGTTTTCATTTTAGAAATGGCGTAGTCAAGTCCGCCGTTATCTTTCACAAAATTAATCACCTCTTTAACACGCTTGGTATCCTTGTTATGGTTCTTAATTGAATTGATTAACCACCTCTTCTCTTTTTTTGGAGCCTTATTTAGAACATAAATAAGCGGTAGTGTCATTTTTTGCTCTTTAATATCAATGCCAGTTGGTTTACCTATTTGGGCATCACCATAATCAAATAAATCATCTTTTATTTGAAATGCCATACCAATAAGTTCTCCGAAGTAGCGCATTGTTTCGACATGATGAGAATTTGGTTGTACCGATGCCGCTCCCAAACTGCAACATGCCGCTATTAAAGTAGCGGTCTTTTGACGTATAATATCGTAATAAACGGCTTCTGTAATATCAAGTTGTCTAGCTTTTTCAATTTGCAGTAGTTCTCCTTCACTCATTTCCCTCACAGCTATGGATATGATTTTCAATAAATCAAAATCATTATTATCTATAGAAAGTAGTAAGCCCTTAGACAATAAAAAATCTCCTACCAGAACTGCAATTTTATTTTTCCATAAGGCATTAACAGAGAAGAAACCGCGTCTTCTATTACTATCATCGACTACATCATCATGAACTAAAGTAGCTGTATGAATTAGTTCAATTACAGAAGCTCCTCTATAGGTGCGTTCACTCACCTCTCCTTTAGAGACCATTTTCGCGACCAAAAACACAAACATAGGTCGCATTTGCTTGCCCTTTCTATTTACAATGTAATGGGTAATTCTATTTAGCAAAGCCACCTTACTAGACATGGAAAGTTGGAACTTCTGCTCAAACAGATCCATCTCAAAACCAATAGGTTGCTTAATTTGTTCTACTATTTTCAAATTAAATAATTTTAACCATTCCAAATATAGGATTTAGAAAAACATATTTTTAAGTTTTATTAGCCAATTGCCCGCAAGCTGCATCAATATCTTTTCCTCTACTTCTGCGCACATTAACAACAATTCTATGTTTTTCTAGCTCTTCTATATAAAGATTTAACGCCGTGCTAGATGCTTGCTGAAACTGCCCGTCATCAATAGGGTTATATTCAATAATATTAACTTTACTAGGTACATATTTACAAAATTGCACCAGTGCATCAATATCTTTTCTAGTATCGTTAATTCCCTTCCATACCACATACTCATAACTAATTCTACTTTTTGTCTTTGAATACCAATACTCTAGGGCTTCTTTTAAATCATGCAGCGGAAAATTTTCATTAAAAGGCATGATAGAAGTTCTTACCTCATCAATAGCCGAGTGCAACGACACTGCCAAGTTAAACTTAACACCATCGTCGGCCATTTTTTTTATCATTTTTGGGATGCCTGAAGTCGATAATGTAATGCGCTTAGGAGACATGGCCAAACCTTCTTTAGATGTTATTTTATCTATGGCCTTAATTACATTATTGTAATTCATTAAGGGCTCCCCCATTCCCATAAATACAATATTACTTAAGGGCCTGTTATGATACAATCTACTTTCATTATGAATAGCAACCACCTGATCGTAAATTTCATCTGGATTTAAGTTACGCATGCGTTTTAAACGAGCAGTCGCACAAAACTTACAATCTAAACTACAACCTACTTGGCTTGACACACAAGCTGTTGTTCTAGTTGCAGTAGGGATTAGCACCGACTCTACAACTAAACCATCATGCAGCCTCACTGCATTTTTTATGGTACCATCGCTGCTGCGCTGCATGGTATCAACCCTTATGTGATTTATTACAAAATTGTCTTCTAATAATTGACGCGTTTCTTTGGCAATGTTGGTCATATCTTCAAAAGAATATACCGCCTTTTTCCATAGCCACTCATAGACTTGATTTCCACGAAATGCCTTATCGCCTTGATCGACAAAAAATGCTCTCAGCTGGTCTTTTGTTAAGGCTCTTATATCCTTTTTCTTATCTGTCATAATTGTTGCAAAAATAATGAAAGCATTGCATATCAATTCTAATTGGGTTAAAATTTATATCATAGCAAGCTTATTCGTTCGGACAGATAAAACAAAAAGCTCCTCGTATTGAGGAGCTCTATTTAAATGTTATAAGTTTAGCTTGTTAAAGAATTAACATAGCATCTCCATAACTGTAAAATTTATAACCTTCTTTAATTGCCTCGTCGTAAGCACGTTTAATAAAATCATGACCTGCGAAAGCAGAAACCATCATTAACAAAGTTGACTTTGGAGTATGGAAATTGGTTATCATACAGTTAGGAATACTAAAATCGTAAGGAGGGAAAATAAATTTATTTGTCCACCCTTCAAACTCGTTTAACATCCCGTTTGATGATACCGCGCTTTCAATGGCCCTTACTGCCGTAGTACCAACGGCACACACACGTCGTTTTTCGTTAAGAGCTTTATTCACCGTTTTTACGGCATCTGGACCAATACGCAACTCCTCACTATCCATTTTGTGTTTAGATAAATCTTCTACTTCAACAGGATTAAAAGTTCCTAAGCCAACATGTAAAGTAACCTCGGCAAAATTCACGCCCTTTATCTCTAAACGTTTTAGCAAATGTTTAGAGAAATGTAGACCAGCTGTAGGAGCAGCTACAGCACCTTCATTTTTAGCAAAAATGGTCTGGTATCGCTCTTCATCTTCAGGCTCGACATCTCTTTTTATGTATTTAGGAAGCGGCGTTTCACCAAGCTCATTAAGCTTTAATCGAAACTCTCTATAGGACCCATCATACAAAAAACGAAGCGTACGCCCTCTTGATGTTGTATTATCGATTACCTCGGCTACTAGCGTATCGTCATCGCCAAAATACAATTTATTCCCTATTCTTATTTTTCTAGCAGGATCGACTAAAACATCCCATAAACGTTGCTCCTCGTTTAATTCTCTTAATAAAAACACCTCAATTCTTGCTCCTGTTTTCTCCTTGTTCCCATATAATCTTGCAGGAAAAACTTTGGTGTTATTAAGAATTAAAACATCGTCTTCATTGAAATAATCAATTAAATCCTTAAACATTTTGTGTTCAATAGTTTGTTCTTTTCTGTTTAAAACCATTAAACGAGATTCATCTCTGTTCTCGGCAGGATACTCTGCTAATAAATCTTCAGGTAAATTGAAGCCAAAGTTTGATAATTTCATGTGTTCGCTTTTATTTTTTTAATTGCCAATTTTGTAATAAACACCATTTGCTTCGAAGCAAAATAGTGGTTTAAAAACTTTTGTAATACTTTTCTTTTTCTCAGAAAGTTGCAAATATACAATCTGGGAATAGGGGTTGTCAAGTAAATACGAAATTATTATTTAGTTATTTGAAAGCCAATAGACTCCAAATCATTATAAAAAGTAGGATACGATTTTGAAACTACCATAGCATCTTCAATAACAACCGGAACCTTTAGTGCTAATGGCGCAAAGGCCATAGCCATTCTATGATCGTGATATGTAGAAATTGAGACAAATTCATTGATAGATTCTGCATTGGACAAATGCAAAGAACGGTCGGTTATTCTTACCTCACCTCCTAACTTTTCAATTTCATTTTTTAATGCTACCAATCTATCGGTTTCTTTAATCTTTAAGGTATGAAGTCCTGTTAAATCACAAGAAACCCCTAATGCCAAACAAGTTACCGCAATGGTTTGAGCAATGTCTGGTGCATTCTTTAAATCGAGAGACAAAGGTTTCAATTGAGTTTGTTCTTTTTTCAAGGTCATCTTATTCCCTTCAAAAAATGTTGATACTCCGAAATGCTTATATATATCAACTAAAACAGAATCGCCTTGTAGTGAATTCTTTTTATAAGACGACAAAGTAACTTGGGTCCCAACATCACTCAATGCTATTATGCTAAAATAATACGACGCCGAGGACCAATCGGATTCTACAGTTAGTGTTTTAGCCTTTAAATGTTTAGTATTAGGTTTTACGGTAATTACATTATCGACAAACAATGACTCTACACCAATTTCATCCAATAAACTTAATGTCATTTTTATATATGGAATCGAGGTGATTTCACCTTCTAATGTTAACTCTAGACCATTTTCAAGTTTAGACGCAATTAAAAGTAATGCAGATATATATTGGCTACTAACATTTGCACTTAACGACACTTTATTTTTATGGATCGTTTTACCAATTATTCTTATTGGAGGATAACCTTCATTCTCTTCATAACTAATTTCCGCTCCTAACTCTCTAAGGGCTTCTACTAAAATTTTAATAGGGCGTTCCTTCATGCGTTTTGAACCAGTTAACACGGTTTCTCTTCCTTCTTGAATTGAAAAATAGGCTGTTAAAAACCGCATAGCTGTTCCTGCGTGATGAATATCAACGGTAGTCTCTTGAGACCCCAACGCTTTTATCATTAAATTACTGTCATCAGAATTAGAAACATTTTCTAGTTTGAATTCTGGATATAACGCTTGAAGAAGTAATAAACGGTTCGATTCGCTCTTCGACCCAGTAATTTCTATATTAGAAGCTTGATGTACTTTTGATTTATTAAGTGTAAAATGCATACTTTTTAACCTAGTATTTAAAAGAAGGGCAAATTTACTTTAATTTTTCATTATTATGGTGTCTATCATGGTCTCGTTTTGCTTTCTTATCCATTCTTTTATCGAAGGCCTTTTGTAAATCTACCCCGGTTTGATTGGCAAGACACAAGACTACAAACAATACATCTGCCAGTTCTTCACCTAAATCTTTATCTTTATCACTTTCTTTCTCACTTTGTTCTCCGTAGCGCCTAGCTATAATTCTTGCCACTTCACCAACTTCCTCTGTAAGTTGAGCCATATTAGTGAGCTCATTAAAGTAACGTACACCGTGTTCTTTAATCCAATTATCTACAACTATTTGAGCGTTTTGTATGTTCATTTTATATTCGTGTTAATACGACTTGTTCAGCTTCTTTCTGGACGAATGTATTAAAATATTCTTTTAAAGCCTCATAATGTACTGGAGATATAACAGATTGGTTAATTTGAGATACCACTGATGCTTGAATTGTATTTCCGCTACCCACAACTTTAAATTTAAAAGACCCTAAATTGTCTGGTAATCCAATGACTGCGGGCTCCGGTAAATTTTCAATTTTATAACCCTCTGGAATGTTTATAATTACCCGATATGATGTTATTGATGGATATCCAAAATCTACAGGAAATTCTCTTTTTTCTAATTTAAATGGGTTTTCATTTATCTTTAAGTGGAACAAAGGCGAAAAATACATTTTATCGCCAATAATATCGGCTTGACTTTCCTTAACAAATTTGTATGATTCTGCTACGGGTTTTGATAAGTCTGTACCATTTTTTACATTATAATCAGAAATTTCAAGTCCTTCATTTTCTAAATTTTCTAAAAACTCTTCTTGATCAATATCGTTGTATTTCGCTCGAAACGACAAAGCATGGTGATTAGTTTTCATACTTCTGTAGTTACCCTCTAAAGTTCCCTCATCATCAATTTTTACCATCATGGTTATCGAATTTTTAGATTTAGTCTTAGGATATAAATCCACCTGCTGAGAACCTCCATTATCAGCAACAATCCTTCCTTGCCAATTCAAAGCTCTAAAAGGTAATATATTAGGTTCTGCATATTGCTCAGTGGCATCCAGCAATGCTACTGAACCATCATTTATTTTAACCCAAGTCACCACATAGTTATAACCTTCCCTTGTTGGAAACAAGGGTACCCCATGAGTTCTTGTACTGACTAAAACTGGGTTTGCATTTAAACCAGCATATCTTAACATAGCTGTTAGCATTAAATTAATATCGCCACTACTACCAACACCCTCTTTGTAAGCTTTTCTAACATCGTCTGCATAAAAACCATAGTAACCATTCCATTTAACTTGTGATTTTACAAAATCGTATATCAATTCTACCTTGGCTTCAGGATCTGAAACTGAACCTACTAAAGCATCAATATCCTTCTTAAAATAACCTGCTCTTTTAAGCTCATCTCCAAAACTAGAACTTTCGTAAATTCTTTCAACAACATCTCCCCAAGTCGTAGAGTACATTTCTGCAACTGAGTTTGGAAACTTTGTATATGAGAGTTCATATTTCACTGATGCCCTATAGTTATTTATACTATTAACATAAGGTTCGTCTTTTAGCGCGGGAATGTTTTCCGAAATGTATTTACTAATTTGTTTACTATATTCTATTTCAGATTTACTAATAGTTGTGGCTGATGCATTACTGCGTCCATTTCCTGTATTTCTCGTTTTATTGATAAATGAAATAAAACCTCTTTCATACTCAATTTCAGGGGTTATAGTTAAAAACCCTTTGGTATTTACTTTAAAAGAATAATATTCTGGAGCTTCAAACCTTGCTTCCATTTTCTTAATGGGTATACTATGCTGAAAAACAAACTCGTCAACTTGAGACCAAAAGGGCGAGGTTATTTTATACTTATATTCAATGATAGAACCTTCTTTTATCTTTGGCATCGTAAATTTAATCTCATCATTATACTTATTGGATTCTGTTTCAAAAATGCCACTTTTGTCTAATTTCACTTCAACTACCTTGCCTTTGTCCAAGTTATATGTATACGCTTTTAAAGACGATAGGTCTTCCTTACTGCCAGTACTCATTTTATAAAGTCTTATTTGTTTAGTGGCATAATCAAACCCTTCTTGGTTATAAATTTTTATGCGCTCATGCACCTCTGTTATTAAATCAAACCCAGCATCTTTTCTGTATTCATAATAAGTGTTTCTGTACTTATACAGATAAGAAGCGCTTGCTGTGGAATCAATTGGACAAACGGTTTCTTCCAACTCTTCTTTTGACACTTTACCAAATTTGTGATTTTGGGAAAAAGTGTTTGCTGAAATAAGAATGTAAAATAAAAGGATATTAACTTTCATAAATGTTTATTTACTTTTAAATTCTGCCTATTTTAACATAGTCTTGATTTAATACTGTTTTATTATTGTTGAAAAGCAGCATAATCTGCTTTTAAAAATTCGTCGTCTTAACTGGTAAACTTTTTTTATCAAATGCTTCTTGTAAATCTACCTCCTTTTTGATTTGCCAAATACGAAACAACTTATAAAAAAGTTGGCAATTATTTACTAAATAGTTATTTTAATCACTTTCTTCCTTATTTTATTCTCCATAGCACTTGGCAATAATTATTGGCACTTCACCTACTTCCTTTTGCCCGTTTTATGTGTTCATTTGATATGTTTATTAGTAAAAGATAATCGCTATTACACCTTAGAAATCACAATCTGCTCAGCCTCCTTTTCAACTAATTGAGAGATATACATTTTTAAAATCTCATAATGAGTTGGATTCACAATTGCGCTATTAATTTGTGTAGATACAACTAATTGAATATTTCTACCATTTCCTTTGAGATTGTACTTAAAAGCACCCAAATTATCTGGCAAAACCACTGCCGTACCCTCAGGCAATTCATCAATTTTATAACCTTCTGGGATATTAATAATGATCTTGTAAACATTTTTTGTTGGATAACCGAAATCAATTGGATAATCTCTATTCTCTAACTTGAAAGGATTTTCATCGATCTTAAAATAAAACATAGGTGAAAAATATAACTTATCACCAACAACATCGGCTTGAGCTTCCTTAATAAACTTATAGGATTGCATTACGGGCTTAGTTAAATCATTCTCATTTTTTACACTAAAATCAGATACTTCAAGATCTCCATATTTGCTTTCAAGATCTTCCAAATATTGATCTTTATTTTGATTATTATATTTTATTCTGAAGTCCAAAGCACTATGACCAGTTTTAACACTTCTACAGCCTCCAGTAATTGTGCCTTCATTGTCCATGTTAACCATAATGGTGTAATCGTTCTTGGACAAACTATTTGGGTATAAGTTTATCAATTTAGAGTTCCCGTGCTCAGTAATTACTCTACCCTGCCAGTTTAAAGTTCTAAAAGGTAAGATATTTGGTAAACTGTAGTTACTTGTAGCATCGAGCAAAAACTCCTGATTGGCATCTTTTACATAGGTTACCACATAATTATACCCTTCCCTAGTTGGAAATAAAGGAATCCCGTTTTGTCTTGTACTAACCAATACCGGATACGCTTTCACGCCGGCGTGGTTAAGCATTGCTGTTAACATTAAATTTATCTCTGCAACATTACCTACTTGATTCTTATACGCTTTTCTAACACCATCGTTTACAAGATATCCGTAGTATCCATTCCATTTAATTTTTGTCTTTACAAAGTTGTAAATTCTACTTGCTCTTTCTATAGGATCAGAAATATCCCTAGTTAAAACATCAATATCATTCTTAAAATAACCTGTTTTTGATAATTCACCTCCAAAACTTGAACTTTCATAAATTCTTTTCACCACGTCCTCCCATGTGGTTGTGTAATTCTTTGTACCCGAATTTGGAAACTGCGTATATGAAAGCTCATATTTTACTGATGACCTATAGTTGTCAATATTGTTTACATACGGCTCCTTTTTTAAGGCTGGAATATTTTCTAAATCATAAGTTGATACCGTTGTTAAGAAGTCTATATTCTCTGAAGTATATGTAGTGCGAACGCTTCCATCACGCGCACTATCTCCTCCAGTTCTTGTTTTATTATGTAAGGTGATTTTTCCGGGTTTTCGCTCCACATGTGGAACCACGCTCATATAACCTTTAGTATTTAATTTAAAACTAAAATACTCTGGACTTTCAAACTTGGAGTTTAGCTTTTTAGTAGGAATATCATGCTGAAATACAAACGCTTCAACATTTGTAAAAAAAGGTGAGTTCACCTTGTATTTAAACTCAATTATGCTTCCGACATTGGCATTAGGCATGGTAAACTTTACTTCATCCCTATATTTTGATAATTCTGTTTTAAAAACACCATCTTTTTTAAGTTTATCCTTACTAATTTCATCGCCAACTAAACTATAAGTGTAGCCCTTTATTCCGTTTAATTGTTCATCTTCATTACCATTCTTAAACAGTTTAACAGACTTAGTTGCATAACCCAGACCTTCTTTGTTATATATTTTTATGCGTTCATGCACCTCTGTTATCAACTCAAATCCAGTACTTTGTTCATAATTCAAGTATGTCTTTCTATACTTATACAAATAACATGCACTAGCGGTGCTATCTATATCACAATAGGATTCCTTCAATTCTGCTTTGGACACATCCCCAAAATCATAATCTTGGGCTTGCAATGACAGGGCAAAGCCAAAGCCCATTAAAAATAGTAATTTCCTCATTTTTGGTTGGTTTGGTTAGGTTTTTATTAGTGCTATCTTAGCATTATCTTTTCGAGATACAGTTTTGTAAAAATCTCTGAACGCTTTGTAATCCTCTTTTGGGAATTCGCCATCTCTAATTGTAAACTCTCTTCTGTAAATTAATGTATGCTCATCTTTTAGAGTAAGCTCTGTTTTATATACGCCAAATTTGTTTTCTATGTTGTTGTTCTTTGGCAATGTCTCTACCAAATAATTTGTTGGAATCTTAATTTCTACTTCATCTAAATCTTTAAACCCTCTTTTTACTTTTAATACATGCTTTCTGTCTCTGCACCTATCGGGAATATGTTCATTTCTGTTGAATGCATTAACATTAAGCAACATTCTATTTCCAATAATTTTAGAATAATTGGGGGCTTGAAAGCTAACTTCTTCAACAAACTGAATGTCATCTTTGTTATTCTCAAGATGCATGTCTTTTATTGACATTCTATTAATATAACCCCACCGGTTTTTATAGTATGTATCTAAATCTCTTTCTGTTTCAGACTCTAATGGGTATTTAGAATTATACTGAATTCCATTCGATTTAACTTTTACTTTTGCATCTATCCTTCCTTCGCTTGACACATTATAACTCCCTTGAATATATTGTATACTCTCTTCTGCCTCATACTTCTTGGTATGTATAATTTTACCTCCTTCTGGACTTACAACTAGTACATCTCTATCATCAGTAAAATCACCTATAAAGCCAAAAGGAACCTTCTGATTTGTGCACTCCAACCATATGTCCTGATTTTCCAAGGGCACATTAAGAATGACATGGTTACCCATCATTGCGGCAAAGTCTTTTTCAAAACTTCTCTGAGACTCACCAGCATAAAGCACGACATAATTTGACTTTACCCCAACAGCTTTCAAAAGAGCCATGGTATAATTTGATAAGCCCTTACAGTCTCCGTAACCTAATCTATCCACTTCTGAGGTATTAAATGGTTTCCACCCTCCTATACCTACTTGAACGCTTATATACCTTGTTTTATCTTGAACATATTGATACACCTTCTTAGCCTTCCCCAAGTCCGTTGTCTCATCCTTTACTAATTCTTGAACTTTTAAAATCGTACTTTGTGGTAGGTCATGAGTGTTTTTAATTAAATCTTGATACATCCATGTTCCAAAATCATTCCAATTCTCAACCACAGACTCCACTCCTTCTAAGGAAAATTGTGTTGCCGCCACCAAAACCGTTGGAGACACATCAAAAAATGACGGGCCATACATTTCTGGTTCTATTGCCTTTAAGTTTTCAACTTTGAAGGTTGTTTTTGTAGAGTCCTCTACTTTTTCTAAGTTAAAAGATTCAAAATTCTTCTCTTTAGTTCTTATTTGCAAATATGGAGGACGCTCTATTGAATAAGTACTTTTCTGGGTACTTACATAATAATCATCAATAGGCCTAAAAGGCCAAATAAAAGCAGTGTTTTTATTAATTATCTCTGTGGTAAACTCTATGGTATAAGGATATGCAATAGGTGTGTAATCTAAATATTTTACTCTAGAGTCTGAATACAATGTCCCACCGCTAACCGCACTAATATCCTTAAAATCATTCTTCTTAATCTTTTTAATCTGAGCACCAAAAGCATCATAAACAACTGCTTCTAGTTCTCTTATTTTAATATTATTATCGTAGTACACGTAGGTATCTGCCGCTTCATTACCATTTTTGTTTAAAACCGTTATAATGCGTTTTTGAACAACTTGCATTTCATGTGATGATCTTAAGTTGATGCTTATATCGTTTAACCGAATAACAGCATTGGCATTGGCTACTAAACTATCTGGTATGGCATAGGAAACATATAGTTTTTCTTGGGCAAAGGAAAGTAAGGTCCATAGGAAAACTAGACCGTTAACTAAAAATCTTATATTCATATGTTGGCTATTAATCTTGCTTAAATGCAAATCTAACTGTTCGTCACAATTAAAGTTATGAGAAAAGTCACATTCCATTAGCCAAGAACTAATATAATGCATTTATTAAAAATCCTACAAAAAATTTAATAAGAAATATGAATATCCGTGTATTGATTCGATGAAAGGAAATTTTTCAACAATTTGGACTGGTCAAAAAGCGCTATAGAGCAATTGTTTTCTTTGAGATAGAAGAAACTCAAAACGCTCATTCCTTATTTTTCGAATCTATAATAATGGTTACAGGACCATCATTTAATAACTCTACTTTCATATCCGCTCCGAACTCGCCAGTTTTTACCGGCTTACCTAAATTAGATTCTAATTGGGTTATAAAACTTTTATAAAGTGGTATGGCAACATTAGGTTTTGCTGCTTTTATATAACTTGGTCGGTTTCCTTTTTTAGTCAAAGCGTGTAATGTAAATTGACTTACTACAATAGCATCTCCTTGAACATCCTTTAAAGAATTATTCATCACACCATCTCCATCATTAAAAATTCTAAGATTAACAATCTTATTTGTCAGCCATTTTATGTCTTCAAGCGTATCATCATCAACTATACCCAATAACAATAAAACGCCCTGTTCTATAGAAGCAACTTTTTTGCCTTCAATGGAAACACTAGCATGGGCAACTCTTTGAACAACTACTTTCATTCTTTATCCCAAATATCGGTTCTATAATGTGCTTCATCGCCTTCCAATATTTGCAAATAGCTTCGATATCTTGAATAAGCAATCTCATCGTCTTCCAAAGCTCTTTTTATAGCGCACTTTGGTTCTTTTAGATGCAAACAATTATTAAACTTGCAGTCTTGCTTAAGTGCAAACATCTCGGGAAAATAGTCGCCGACCTCTTCTTTATCCATGTCTACTACTCCAAACCCTTTAATACCAGGTGTGTCAATAATTTGAGCGCCAAAACTCAAATCAAACATTTCGGCAAAAGTGGTAGTATGTTGCCCCTGCATATGTAAGGATGAAATCTCCTTTGTTTTTAAACTTAAAGACGATTCAATAGCATTTACCAAAGTAGATTTACCCACACCAGAATGCCCGGAAAACATACTTACTTTATTATGCATTAAGGCCTTTACCTTATCAACATTCTTCCCTGTGCTTGCCGAAACACCAATGCACTTGTAGCCAATTTTTCTATAAACATGGGCTAAATACTTTACTTCATTTAGAGTGTCTTCATCATAAGTATCCACTTTATTAAACAATAAAATCGTTTTAATAGAATAAGCTTCTGCGGTTACTAAAAATCGGTCTATAAAACTGGTTAAGGTAGGCGGATTATTAATAGTAATCATTAAAAAAACCTGATCCAAATTAGCTGCAATAATGTGCGTTTGTTTCGATAAGTTTACGGATTTCCTTACAATATAATTTGACCGCTCGTGAATATTATAAATAACACCTGTCTCTTCATTATTATTAGTTTCTAAATCAAAATCCACATGGTCTCCTACAGCAATTGGATTAGTACTTTTAATACCTTTTATTCTAAACTTCCCTTTTATACGACATTCATATGTGTGACCTAGTTCGGTTTTTACGGTATACCAGCTTCCTGTAGATTTATAAACTTTTCCTGTCATAATGATACATCAAAAATAGCTATTTAGCTCAACTTATTATTAAGAAACCGTAAATATTCAGTTCTTTAATCTAAGAAAAAGTAACGCACTTAAAATTCAAGATAAAATATATTTATATTAGAAGTCAAATATTTAAAAATTAAAAAAACATGAAAAAACTATTAATTGTATTAACCATTTCTTTGTTTGCATTTTTCGAATCTAATGCCCAAGTAGAATTTAAAGTTGTTACCAGTGTAGAGTCTATTGTTCCTAACGGGTTTGGAAGATCTAGAATTATATCTGGCAACGAGGAGAAAAATTATAAAGATTACACCAGTACCCAGACTGAAGAAGATAACAAAAGAAACAAATCTGACCGCGGGGAAATTAGAGTTAAAGATTTTGATGAAACCAAACTTTTAAACTTCTTTAATATTGGTGGTATTAGATTTCAAAATATTGCCGCTAATGATGCGGTAATTACCTCAAAAATTAACACCATGATCGCCGATGGTTGGGAACTCGCTTTTGTAACCAGTGCAGTTGAAAGCGATGCAGGTAAAGGAGATGGTAATGGTATTTTTATAACCCGTTACATCTTTAAAAGACAGAAGTAAGTAGTTTGAGTCGTCCTAAAATAGGTTGACACAAAAGCGACTTATTTCAGGACGGGACAGTTTCTGAAATAAAAAAGCCTCCAATTAAGGAGGCTTTTTTCATTATCCGTTAATAATTTTTTCTTGATGATTAATTGATTCTTGATGTACGGCTTTGAACATTTTTAGAATAAATTCTTCACTCAATCCATGCTGCTCTCCTTCTAGTACCATTCTTCCTAAAATCTCATTCCAACGTTTAGATTGTAAAACCGCAACATTTTTAGATTTTTTAAGCTTTCCTATACCATCTGAAGCCTTCATACGCTTACCTAATAAGTCAATAATCTGGTTATCGACTACATCAATTTGAGCTCTTAAGTTATTTAAGGTGTTGTTGTAATCTGCTTCCGGATCAGACTCCTTTTTAATCTTTAAATCTTTCATGATTTGTACCAAAGTAGATGGTGTTACTTGCTGAGAGGCATCACTCCAAGCACTATCTGGATCGTGATGTGTTTCAATCATTAAACCATCAAAATTAAGATCTAATGCTACCTGAGAAACATCAAAAATCATATCTCTTTTCCCAGTAATATGCGATGGATCATTAATTAAAGGAATGTCTGGGAATTTATTTTGAAATTCGATAGCCATTTGCCAATTAGGATTGTTTCTAAACTTCGTTTTTTCATAAGTAGAAAATCCTCTATGAATAGCTCCAATATTTTTAACACCTGCCTTGTAAATTCTTTCAATACCACCTAGCCATAAAGAAAGATCTGGATTAACTGGGTTTTTAACTAAAACTGGTTTATCTGTTCCTTGCAATGCATCTGCAATCTCTTGCATAATAAACGGACTCACTGTAGAACGAGCTCCAATCCACAATAAATCTACATCATGCTCTAAAGCTAACTTTACATGCGCAGCGTTTGCTACTTCGGTACAGATTTTCATACCGGTTTCTTCCTTTACTTTTTGCAACCATTTTAACCCCAATGACCCAACACCTTCAAAATTCCCTGGTCTTGTTCGTGGTTTCCAAATACCTGCTCTAAAATAACTTACGTCAGTATCTTTAAGCTCGTGCGCTATTTTTAAAACTTGCTCTTCTGTTTCTGCACTACATGGACCTGCTATTACTAAGGGATGATCTAGATTTAAATCATCTAGCCAGGTTCTCATTTCTTTTTTGTTTTCCATAATTTTACTCTTAACTAATTCCTTTTAATATATCTTTAATGTGATTTGTGTTTTTCATCTCAGTATTAATAGACTCAAAATCATCTGCTTCCATTAATTGTTTAAACTGAGTTAAGTTGCTTATATATTCATCTAAAGTTTCAATGACATTCGTTTTGTTTTGTTTAAAAATAGGGGTCCACATTTCAGGAGAACTTTTTGCTAAACGTACTGTTGAAGCAAACCCACTTCCTGCCATATCAAAAATATCCCGTTCATTTTTTTCCTTTTCTATAACGGTTTTCCCTAGCATAAAAGAACTTATATGCGATAAATGCGACACATAGGCAATATGCTTATCATGATCTCTTGGGTTCATATAGCGCATGCGCATACCAATATCTGAAAACAGTTTTAGCGCCTTTTCTTGTAGTTTAAACGTGGTTTTTTCTACTTCGCAAACAATATTGGTCTTTCCAACAAACAAGCCCTCAACAGCCGCTGCGGGACCAGAATGTTCTGTACCTGCAATAGGATGCATGGCTAAAAAATTTCTTCGTTTAGGATGATTCTCTACAGCCTCACATATATCTACTTTAGTTGAACCTGCATCAACAACCAAACCAGTATCAGAAATCTTATCCAGAATGACTGGTAATAATTTTACAGTAGCATCTACTGGTATAGAAACAACCACTAAATCGGCTTTATACACATCATCTAAGGTTGCTTTTTTATCAATTAAACCCAATTCAAGGGCCTTATTTAAGGTAGCATCCTTTCTGCTTATTCCATGAATTAAGACCTCTGGGTTATGCTTCTTTATATCTAAACAAAGACTGCCCCCAATCAATCCAACTCCAATAGCGTATATATTTTTCATACTCATTTCACTCTTGCAATTGCCTCTTCAATATTATCTGTTGATGAACACAACGAAAATCTAACATAACCTTCTCCCTGGCTGCCAAAAATAGTTCCTGGCGTTATAAAAATGTGATTGTCTTTCAAGACCAAATCAATAAACTCTTCCGACTTAACCTGAGGAGGTAATTTAGCCCATACAAACATACCGATAGCATTCCTATCGTAAGTACAGTTTAAAGCATCAGCCAATTTCCATATTAAATCTCGACGTTGTTTATACACATTATTTAACGTTGCAAACCACATACTAGAACACTTCAATGCCTCAATAGCTCCCTTTTGAATACCATAAAACATCCCGGAATCCATATTACTCTTTACTTTCAAAATGTTTTTTATATGCTCACTATTTCCAACAACCATGCCTACGCGCCAACCTGCCATATTAAACGTTTTACTTAAAGAGTTTAACTCCAAGCATACATCTTTTGCTCCTTCAACACTTAGAATACTTTTAGGTGAATCATTTAAAATAAAGCTGTATGGATTGTCATTAACAACTAAGATATTATGACGCTTGGCAAAAGAGACTAAATTTTCAAATACATATTTATCGGGTTGCGCACCTGTTGGCATATGCGGATAATTAACCCACATCAACTTTACCTTGGTTAAATCTTGTTTTTCTAAAGCATCAAAATCTGGTAGCCAATTATTCTTTTCATCCAAATTATATAGTACGCCTTTGGCGCCTACCAGTTTAGTTACAGATTGATACGTTGGATACCCTGGATTTGGAATAAGCACCTCATCACCTTCGTTTAAATAAGCCATTGAAATATGCATAATACCCTCCTTACTGCCCATTAATGGCAGTACTTCTGTATGTGCACTTAGGTTTACCGAAAAATGCGCCTTGTAAAAAGAGGCCATAGCCTCCCTAAGCTCAGGCAAACCCTGATAGCTTTGGTATTTATGGGCATTTGCATCTTTAAAACTTTCTAATATCGCATCAAGAACCTTTTGTGGTGGCTGCAAATCAGGACTACCAATACCTAAACTAATTATAGGTTTTCCGCTGGCTATTAGCAGTCCTACCTCTCTTAATTTTTTCGAGAAGTAGTATTCCTCTACGGTATGTAATCGGTTTGCTACTTCAATCATAACTTTGCATTTTTATATTCCCCTAATACTTTAAATCCATCGCCCATAATGTCGATAACCGATTTAGCTTTTTCAAAATCTAAGTATTGCTCAAAAGTTACATCGACAAAAAAAGCGTACTTCCAAGGAGTTTCAACGATAGGCAAAGATTGAATTTTGGTTAAATTCAACTTACAATCACTCATAACATTCAAAATAGTTGCCAGGCTACCACGTTTATGGTTGGCTTCAAACTTAACTGATGCCTTGTTAATTACATCCTTATGTACTTCTGAATTTGTTCGCTTTACAATAACAAACCTAGTTTCATTATGCTTTATGGTTTGAATACTGTGTGCAAGAATATTTAACTTAAAAATCTCAGCGGCAGTTACACTTGCTATAGCTGCAACACCTTTTAGCTTCATTTCTTGGATTCGCTCTGCCACCTCTGCCGTGTCTTTATCTTCAACTAGCTTAATATGCGGGTGTTTCTTAAAAAATTCTTTACACTGCAGTAGTGCCATCGGGTGCGAATACACTTCTTTTATATCTGCAATACGTTGATCGGGCAGGGCCATTAAATTATGCTGAATATCTAAATAATGCTCTCCTACAACATGAAGTTCATACTTATCTATTAAAGCATAATTAGGAATAATGGAACCAGCAATAGAATTCTCTAGCGCCATAATAGCGGCATCGCACTCTTCAGTGATTAATGATTCCACTACCCTATCAAAGGTTAAGCATTCAATACAATCTATAGTATCATCAAAAAATTGTTGAGATACAATATGATGAAACGACCCTCTTACCCCTTGTATGGCTACTTTATTAATCAATTTTTATATTCTAAACTCTAGTTATTCAAAATTCTATTAATGGCTTAACAAAAAAAAGTCTCGATTTTCATCGAGACTTATCATGCTTATTTATGTTTTAAATTATACACATAACGTCTCGTTTCTTTTACTAAAAAAGAAATAGTAGTTAAAATATGTATAAAATACTGTCATAGTCTTAATTGAGCGGCTAAAGTAAATAATTATTTAAGAAAATAAAACCTGTAAAACCCTTTTTTATAGAATTCCTAAAAGTTTTAAAGATTTTATAGCAAAACTTCCTTTACGTTATATAATCAATTATTTTTGAACAAATTATTTTAATTATGTCTATTGAAGTTGAAGGAGTTACAAAGGTTTATGGTACCCAAAAGGCTTTGAATGAAATTTCGTTTAAAATTGATAAGCCAGCAATTGTTGGATTCTTGGGTCCTAATGGTGCTGGTAAATCCACTATGATGAAAATTTTAACTACATACTTAAGCGCTAGTCAAGGACAGGCAAAAATAAACGGATTTAATGTTAATCTTAACACCAAAGAAGCACAGCAAAGTGTTGGTTATTTACCCGAACACAACCCCTTATATCTAGAACAATACGTAAAAGAATATTTATCATTTAATGCCAACATATATGGTATTGCCAAAAAGCGCATCCAAGAGGTTATTGAGCTTACTGGATTAACACCTGAATCTCATAAAAAAATCGGTCAACTTTCTAAGGGATACAGGCAACGTGTAGGGCTGGCTAATGCCCTATTGCATGATCCTGAAGTGCTCATCCTTGACGAACCAACTACTGGTTTAGACCCCAACCAACTCATAGATATTAGAAACCTTATTAAATCTATTGGGAAAACGAAAACGGTATTTCTTTCAACACATATTATGCAAGAAGTTGAAGCTATGTGCGATAGAGTTATTATTATTAACAAAGGAGAAATTGTGGCAGATAGGTTTTTAAAAGACTTAAGAGATGAAAAAGAACAAATAGTTGTTGTTGAATTTGACTATCGTGTGGAAGACGCTTTTCTTTTGAAGCTCCCTAAAGTTTCTAAAGTAATAAACACCTATGACTTTGTTTACGAAATTACATTTAATACATCCCAAGACATGAGATCTCATGTGTTTGATTTTGCTCATGATAATCAATTAAAAATTCTTCAATTAAACAAAAAAAACACTAGTTTAGAAACCTTATTTAGAGATTTAACTTCAAGTTTATAGATTAAAATTTATTAACTGCAGGAAATTTAAACATTCGTTAGAATAAGTATGACAAAAATCATCTATATGAATGATTCAACGCATTAATTTTGCTTCGGTTAAAAGGAAACAAACCCAGATAGACAATTGAACAGTATCAAAAATCTATCTTTATAACATTATTAAAATTAAGAGATGAGTAAAGGAATTTATGTCGCAACTATCGAACCTAACAGCGGAAAATCTGTAGTCGTTCTTGGATTAATGCGCATGCTATTAGGAAAAACTGCTAAAGTAGGTTACTTCAGACCCATAATTGAAGATACTGAAATTGGAGAAATGGACAACCATATTAATACAGTAATATCCTATTTTGAAATTGATATCAATTACAAGAAGACTTTTGCTTATTCCAGAACCGAAGTTCTAGATTTATATAACAGAGGTAAATCTGGTGATGTTATTGATGAAATAATAAAAAAATATAAATATCTAGAAGAACGATTTGATTTTATCTTGGTTGAAGGTACCGATTTTTCGCATGAAAATTCTAGTTTAGAACTGGATATGAACCTTCTTATTTCTAAAAATCTTGGACTTCCAGCTATTATTGTATCGCAGGGAGACAAAAAGAGTCTATCTGAAATAGTTGATAGTGTTAAACTTGCCTACGACACATTCAAAGAAGAAGTGGACGTTTTGTCCATAATGACCAATAAAATTGATCCTGAATTTGTTTCCGATCTTAAAGGTCAACTTAAAGAAAGAATTAATGATGGTACAGACATTACTGTCATACCAAAAATAAAAAGTCTGGCAAGCCCAACCATTAAGGAAATTGTAAAAAAACTTAATGGTAATGTTCTTTTTGGGGCAGATATGGTTAACAACCAATCAGAGAACTTTAGTGTTGGTGCGATGCAACTGCGCAACTATATTACACACTTAAAAGAAAATGCTTTAGTGATTACCCCAGGTGACCGCGCAGATATTATTCTTGGTGCCTTGCAAGCGCACGCATCAAAAAACTATCCAAAAATAGCAGGAATTGTGCTATCGGGAGGATTAATTCCAGAAGATTCTATTTTAAAATTAATTGAGGGATTATCGAGCGTTGTGCCAATTATTAGTGTAAATGAGGGCACCTTTTCGGTAACCAATAGCATTGGTAAAATTAAATCCAGAATATATGCTGAGAACACAGAAAAGATAGAAACATCGATTGCAACATTTGAAAAACATGTAGATACTGATAAACTATCAAATGACTTGGTAACCTTTGAATCTGGTGTATTTACGCCAAGGATGTTTCAATACACTTTATTACAACGTGCTCTTAAAAACAAAAAACATATTGTTTTACCAGAAGGATATGACGAACGCGTTTTAAGAGCGGCAGCAAGACTTATCGATGCACATGTTGTCGAGCTCACACTTATTGGAGAAAAAGACAAAATCCAAGAACGTATTAACAAGCACGACATCCCTTTAAATTTGAACGATATTAATGTGGTATGGCCACAAACCTCTGAACACTTTGATGATTACGCACAGACGTTCTATGAATTGAGAAAGCATAAAAATGTAAATCTCCAAATGGCTAAAGATACCATGAACGATGTGTCTTATTTTGCTACAATGATGATTTATAAGGGGCACGCAGATGGTATGGTTTCTGGAGCTGTTCATACCACTCAACATACTTTAAGACCAGCGCTTCAATTCATTAAAACAAAACCAGGTGTAAATATCGTGTCTTCTGTATTCTTTATGTGCTTGGAAGACCGTGTTTCTATTTTCGGTGACTGCGCCATTAATCCGAATCCAAATGCAGAACAATTGGCAGAAATAGCTATATCTTCTGCTCATACTGCGCAAAATTTTGGTGTTGAACCAAAAGTAGCCATGCTATCTTACTCTTCTGGGGCTTCTGGTAAAGGCGAAGAAGTAGACAAAGTAAGATCTGCTACAGAACTTGCAAAAGCTTCTGCACCTAACCTAAAAATAGAAGGCCCAATCCAATATGACGCAGCAGTAGATATGCGTATAGGAAAAAGCAAACTACCAGATTCGGAAGTTGCAGGTCAGGCTAGTGTATTAATATTTCCTGATTTAAATACTGGTAACAATACGTACAAAGCTGTTCAACGTGAAACAGGAGCTCTGGCTATAGGCCCTATGCTACAAGGTTTAAATAAACCTGTTAATGATTTAAGTAGAGGCTGTACTGCCGACGATATTTATAGTACCGTAATAATAACCGCTATTCAAGCACAAGAATTTTAACATGCAAGTACTCGTTTTAAACTCAGGAAGTTCATCATTGAAATTCCAACTCTTTTCTATGCCTAATGAAACCATTTTATGCTCTGGCTTAATAGAACGTATTGGCTTAGAAAATGGCAACTTCAAATTTAAAACTGCTGACAACACGGTTGAATTGTCTACAGCGATACCTAATCATAAAGTAGGTTTAGAACTATTGGCTAAACAGTTGTTGGATCCAGATACTGGAATAATAAAATCTTCAGACGACATTGCTGTTGTTGGGCATCGTGTTGTTCATGGAGGCAAATATTTTAGTGACACCACTGAAATCACCCCAGAGGTAAAAGAAAAAATAAAAGCCCTGTCATCGTTGGCCCCTTTGCATAACCCAGCAAACCTTGAAGGGATAGAGGTAGCAGAAGCTATTTTTCCGAATGCAAAACAGGTAGCTGTTTTTGATACGGCATTTCATCAGTCAATTCCAGAAAAAGCATATCGATATGCTATACCAAAAGAGTTTTCTGAAAAGCATAACATTCGCATCTATGGATTTCACGGAACTAGCCACAAATATGTTTCTGAAAAAGCTATTGAATTTATTGGTAAGCCCAAATCAAAAATAATAACTATTCATTTAGGTAATGGTTGCAGCATGACAGCCATTAAGGATGGTAAAAGTATTGACCATTCTTTAGGGTTTTCGCCTGTAAATGGGCTTATAATGGGAACACGTTGTGGAGATATTGATCAATCCATTATTTTCTATTTGGCTCAGAAATACGATTATAGTCTACAAGAAATCAATAATCTGCTACAAAAGAAAAGTGGCATGCTAGGGTTAACAGGGTTTAGCGATTTACGAGATATCCAGAATGAAGCTGCCAGCGGAAACAAAGATTGCCAGTTGGCCTTAGATATGAATACTTACCGTATTAAAAAATACATTGGTAGTTACGCAGCAGTTTTAAATGGTTTAGACGCAATAGTTTTTACGGCTGGAATTGGTGAAAATTCTAGTATTATAAGAGAAATGGCCTGTGAAGATTTAGACTTTATTGGAATAGATCTAGACAAAGAAGCTAATAACAAAAGAGCAGACGGTATTAGAAGCATTAGTACAGCGAATTCAAAAGTTAAAATACTTGTGATTCCGACTAACGAAGAATTGGAAATCGCAAAGCAATCTGTTACCCTATTTAAAAATTAAACGGCCTTTATAAACCTCTTCAATATCAACTTGAGGAGGTTTGTTAAGTGATATAACATCTCCTGTACCCAATATTTGACCAGACAGTTTCAATTGCGGATTCACTATAATATCATTAGAACTTCTATTCCAAACAGATATATTTTTAGCTACTAACGCACCACAATCAACACGGGACAACCCTGCGGCTAGGGTAATACTCAAATCCTCTGCATTACCAGATATTTTAGCATTTGATAAGTTATTAAATACCAAACTAAAGCGATTACAGTTTACAGTTAAATCAAAATTTCCGCTATTAACTTCTGCTTCTCCATTAAAGTCTTCGGAAAAAATGGCTAAACTCGGGTAGTTTAAAGTACCTTCCGATCTTACATCATATTGCGTAGCACTTCGTATTTGCGTAATATTAGCAGATGTTATATAGACCTTAGTCACTCCATAAGCCCTAGCCAAATTACAGGTATTCCCATCGGTTAATCTTAGCTGACCATCAACCACTTCGGCCTTAACATCATTAATTAAGTTTTTACCCGTTTCAATAACTACTTTTTGAGTTTGCCCTTGCCTTACAATCAGCTCAATATCTCGATTAACCAAAACCTTTTCAAAATCATCTAAGGCATATTCCTGTTGTATTATGGTTCCTGAAGTTTGAAAGCAATCCCCCGCGTTTTCGCTATTACAAGCAAAAAAACATATTAAAACCAATATGTAAATTAATCTTTTCAAGTTATATCAACTTTTTTACCCTCTGTTAATAGTTCTATAGAAACAATAATAAAAATAAACAAAAGCTTTTCCATAATCACCTACAATCTTACCCCTATTCCAAATTCAAGAGCTTCGGCTTTTGCCCCATGAGATTTTAAGGTAAGCGCTCCAAAAATCTTTTTTCCAAAATATCGTTTTAATCCAATACGCATATATGTTCTCCCTTCAAAATCAAAAGGATAATATACATAATATCCTAATTGAGTGACTAATGTGGTTCTGCTTATAAATAACTCATGTCCAATAAAAACCCCTACACGTTTATAATCCTCATCACCAGATACATTTTCTTCTGGAAACGATACACTTTTATAATGTATGAGTTCTTTTAAAAAATTAGAGAAAAACACGTCTGCACCTATTTGAATAGCACTTTTATAACTTAAACGCTTATCTGCGTATCCTGAAAAAATATAGAATGGAAATTGTCCACTACCTACCACATCACTTTCATTAATCCCTGTTCTAAAAGCCAGATTATACTTTATAGGCTCGGTAAATTTTTGGTTTGCACCATCGCGAATATTTGTTTGATATTCGGGTTCAACCTCATCTAAACTATAAATAACACCCAAATTAAATGTTATGGAATTGGTGCTACTATTAGGTGCTTTTACATTTGCATTTGAATAATGAATTAATGATAATCCTGTTTGTAAACCAAACTGTTTGAAAAGACGCTCCTTTTTAAAATTAAGCATTAAATAGGTACTGCTCATCAATGCGGTGCCGTATGCATTATTTCTAAAATTATAATATTTATCGTAAGGATTAGTTGTTAGAGCAAGACCTTGCCCTATTCTAAACATCAAATTTCGTTTAAAAAAATAAAAATTACAATGCGCATAAAGGCCGTAATTATCACCTAAAACTTCATTTTTAGTATCTTGATACAAAAAAGAAACACCTAGGTCTGGATAATTGTAGTGCTGCTCCCAGTCTGCAAAGCCAAAGGTTTTTTTATTCCAACCTACAATAACACCCTCCGGATGTCCTTGTATTAAGTGCAGAATATCATTGTTGTGATTGGCTATATTCCCTGTAAAATAGTTTAAATCAAAATAAGACGATGTCTCCTTATCCTGAGTAAACCCCATAATGCACAACAAACAAAAACAGCAGGAATAAAAAAACTTCATTTTTGGGTTTAAAGCCGTAAATGTAAGATAATTATTAAAACAAAGCCTTAGCAATTGCATGAACATTATCACTTTTCCCCATCGAATAATAATGTAAGACGGGGACCCCAGCGTCTCTCAGTTCTTTAGATTGCTGAATGGCAAACTCCACTCCAACCTGACGCACAGCCTTATTGTCTTTACAGCCTTCTACCGCATCAATTAAATCTTGAGGTAAATCAATTTTAAATACCTGTGGCAACAATTGTAAATGACGTTTTACAGCAATAGGTTTAATACCTGGAATAATAGGAATGGTTATCCCCATATCCCTAGCCATATCTACAAACTCAAAATATTTACTGTTATCAAAAAACATTTGTGTAACCACATAATCGGCACCCGCATCGACCTTAGCCTTTAAACGTTTTAAATCTGTTAGTAACGAAGGTGCTTCCATATGTTTTTCGGGGTATCCTGCCACCCCAATACAGAAATTAGAATTATGTTCTACCTCAACATCATCATGTAAATATTTACCCTTATTTAAGTTAGCAATCTGCTCGACCAAATCACTAGCAAAAGCATTACCTCCCTTTAATGGTTTAAAATAAGGCTCGTCCTTCATTGAATCGCCCCGTAAAGCCATGACATTATCCAATCCCAGGTAATGACAATCTACCAAAACGTATTCAGTTTCTTCCTTAGTAAAACCACCACACAATAAATGCGGAATAGCATCTACCTGATACTTATGCATAATAGACGCACAAATACCAACAGTTCCTGGGCGCATTCTGGTAATTCGTTTATCTAAAAGCCCGTTCCCCTTATCAATATATACATACTCTTCGCGAGAGGTGGTAACGTCAATAAATGGCGGTTTAAACTCCATTAAGGGATCTATATTGTTATATAAATCCTGAATATTTTTACCTTTCTTTGGTGGAATTACCTCAAACGAAAACAAGGTTTTTCCATTGGCTTTTTTTATGTGATCTGTTACTTTCATTTATCCTGAATTATTTCAGCATTTCTTTCTAAATAATCTTTTATGAGCATTACCTTCACCTTAAAACGTATTCGAAAACTATGTCTGACATGTTACTTACGGCTAGGTTTTCGGAAATTACTCCTACTTAAGTCAGGGAGTTTCAACATCTGCCTCAATCCCAAACACAAACATAATACACTTATCTTAATGGAGCAGCAGAAGTTTCATATTTATTCATCATGGCCTTTATATCTTTGAGTAATTCAATAGAAGCGTCAATTTCAGCCTTTCTAATTGACACACTTTCCACATTAAATCCAATAGGAATATTTTTTCCTGTACAAAAATCTAATAATTCATGGGCTATGCTTTTACAAACGTCGATGGACTTCGCTAAAATATCCTCAGAATGTTTTAAATCGTTTTTTAACCATTTTGGAATATCAATTCCCAACCACTCCATAAACTCCATAGTTTTTATGGAACCACATGGCGTTAGCGTAAATATAATAGGTAGTAGCTCTCGGTTATTATTAATCGAATTATAGTAATAGTCAGAAAGAAAGTTTTTTGAATTATTAATATTGTAAACACATTGTGAAATAAAAAAATGACACCCTTTATCTATCTTACTAAAAAGACGTTTATGTTCGTCATTTTTTTTGTAGTGCCTTTCAGGGATGGTAACGCCGCCTAAAGTCATAGATGAATTCGCCTTTAAGTTAATAGCATAGGCCTCGTTTAAAGACAAACTAGATTTTTGCTTGTTTGAAGGTGTTCCAACAAAAACAGAGAAATCTATATCCTTAGAATTCTGGTTTATCCAATCCTGTAATTGTTCTTTAGAATACTTGCCAACACTTTTGTATATAATCTTCGGCAGATTTAAATCCTTTAAATAGTTGGCGCTATAAACCTCTGGACTTAAGGTTTCCATAAAAGGAAATGGTCGTGGCGCATCATTTCTAGAAGATTCATCTTGAATGTCGTATAACACCATACCATCTATTTCTAAACCATTAATACGCTCCATTTGTTTGCTAGCGATGGCTCTAATTTTACTCGTATCGGCATGTAACTTTGGAGGTGTTAATCCATAAAGCAAAATCCCTGAGGTCCTATTTTTGATTTTATCCTCTAGCATTACTTAACCAAAATGCGTTTTAACTCCTTAAAAGACTCTTTATATTCCCAATAAATCCATCTGCCCCCTAGATAATCTGTTAGAATATATTTTTCACTAATTGATTTTATCCTAGAAATAGCCACAATTTTTTTCGAAAACCCATCGACAGTAACCTCTTCTAATATTTCTTTGTTATGCTCATCATATCCATGAGAAATCATATAGCTTCCAAGTGTTAATTCTATGAATGTCATATTTTATTGGTTCGCTAAATTTGGGTGCAACCACTTTCTAGCTTTTGCTTTATCTATACCTTTCCTTTCTGCATAATCGGTCAATTGGCCATCCGTAATTTTACCCAAACCAAAATACTTAGCTTCTTTGTTAGCAAAATAATAGCCAGAAACTGCTGCTGCAGGCCACATAGCTAAACTTTCGGTTAGAGTAACACCAATTAGTTTTTCAACCTCAAGTAAGTCCCAGATGGTTTCCTTCTCTAAATGGTCGGGACAAGCTGGGTAGCCTGGTGCCGGACGAATCCCTTTATAGCTTTCTTTAATTAGTTCATCATTACTAAAATTCTCATCTGCAGCATAACCCCAATGCTTAATTCTAATTTGCTTGTGCAAATATTCGGCAAAAGCTTCAGCAAAACGATCTGCAATGGCCTGAGCCATAATGGCATTATAATCATCATGCCTTTCTTTATATGAATCTGCTAATTCTTGCGCTCCAAAAATCCCCACACAAAAAGCCCCCATATAATCTGTCCTTCCTGTGTCTTCAGGTGCAATATAATCGGCTAGTGCATGATTAGGAATACCTTCACGCTTTTTTAATTGTTGGCGTAACGTTCTAAAAACTGCAATTTCTTCACCTTTCTTTTTTACAGAAATATCATCATCATTAATAGTATTGGCCTCAAATAAACCAAAAACTGCCTTTGGTTTTAATAATTGTTTGGCAACTATTTGCTGGATCATTTCTTGAGCATCATTGTATAGTTGTACAGCTTGTTCGCCTACAACATTATCTTTCAAAATATCTGGGTATTTTCCATGCAAATCCCAACTTCTAAAAAACGGACTCCAATCTATAAATGGTAATAAATCTTTTAAACTAAGTTGTTTCAAAATCTGAACACCCAATTCCTTTGGTTTTACAATTTCTGAAGTATTCCAATCAATTTTAAATTTCCTGCTTCTTGCCTCTTCTATAGAAATATATGATTTCTCCTTACCGCGTTTTAAAAACTTGGTTCTAAATTCATCATAATCTTGCTTAAGCTTTGCAACATATTCATTAGATGTTTTCTTGTTCAACAAATCTCCAACCACTGTTACAGCCCGCGATGCATCGTTTACATGGACCACCGCGTTGTTATACTCGGTATCAATCTTTACTGCTGTATGCGCTTTAGATGTTGTCGCTCCACCAATTAACAATGGCACTTCAAAGTTTTTGTTTTGCATTTCTTTAGCCAAATACACCATTTCATCTAATGACGGTGTAATCAAACCAGATAAGCCTATGGCATCAACTCGTTCACTAATGGCGGTTTCAATAATCTTTTCTGGAGGTACCATAACCCCTAAATCAACAATTTCGTAGTTGTTACAGGCTAATACCACACTTACAATATTCTTACCAATATCGTGCACATCTCCTTTTACAGTGGCCATTAATATTTTTCCAACAGGCTCTGATTTATCCGACTTTTCAGCCTCAATAAACGGATTCAAATAGGCTACAGCCTTCTTCATTACTCGGGCTGATTTTACTACCTGCGGAAGGAACATTTTTCCAGCGCCAAACAAGTCGCCAACCACGTTCATACCAGTCATTAAATGACCTTCAATAACCTCGATAGGTTTACTTGATGCTAACCTTGCTTCCTCAACATCTTCAATAATAAAAGCATCCAATCCTTTTACCAAAGCATGTGTAATTCTATCTTGAACGGAGCCCTCCCTCCAAGTTAAATCTACTATCTTTTCCTTTTTTGAACCTTTTACCGTTTCGGCAAAATCTAGTAATCGCTCAGTGGCATCATCGCGTCTGTCTAAAATAACATCTTCAACATGCTCTAACAGATCCTTCGGTATATCATCGTATACTTCTAGCATAGCTGGGTTTACAATACCCATATTCATGCCATTCTGAATCGCATAATATAAAAATACAGAGTGCATGGCCTCACGAACCACGTTGTTTCCTCTAAAAGAAAAGGATACATTACTCACACCACCACTTACCGAAACATTCTCAAGATTCTCACGAACCCATTTTGTGGCTTCGATAAAATCGATGGCATTTCTACGATGTTCTTCCATGCCAGTAGCTACTGGAAATATGTTTAAATCGAAAATAATATCTTCAGACGGAAAGCCTACTTCATGAACCAAGATATCATAAGATCGTTTTGCAATTTCAATGCGTCTCTCATAATTATCGGCTTGGCCCACTTCATCAAAAGCCATAACAATTACCGCTGCGCCATACTTCTTTATTTGTTTAGCTTCCCAAATAAACTTTTCTTTCCCTTCTTTAAGTGAAATAGAGTTAACGACACACTTCCCTTGTACTACCTGTAATCCCGCCTCAATGATTTCCCATTTGGAACTATCAATCATCATTGGTACTCTACAAATATCTGGTTCTGCTGCTATCAAGTTTAAAAAGCGTACCATTGACTCTTTTCCATCAAGAAGCCCATCGTCCATATTAATATCAACAATTTGTGCGCCTCCATCGACCTGATGACGTGCAATATCAAGTGCCTCATCAAACTTTTCTTCCTTGATTAATCGTAAAAACTTTCTAGAACCTGCAACATTGGTACGCTCCCCAACATTAATAAAGTTGCTGTTCTCGTTTAGGATTAGAGGTTCTAACCCTGACAGTTTCATGTATTTGGTTTGTTTTATTTTCATGGACTTTACTTGGATCTATCAGGTGTAAAACTTTTACTGGTAATATTCAACTACTGGAAAAGGCTCATAGAAATGGTGTAATAACATTTTCCATTCTTGATACTGATCTGATTGTCTGAATCCAATTTCATGGTCTTCAATCGTTTCCCAGTTTATTAGTAATATGTATTTATTGTCTTCCTTGACACATTTTTTTAACTGATGTGAGATGTAACCTTTCATTGATGAAACAATATTCTCAGCCTTTTTTAAAACTGGTTTCAAAATCAGCTGACATTCCTGTTTTAATATTCAAAATGGCCACTTCTAAAATCACGTTGTCTTAATTTAATGCCGAAACTAGTTCTGCATGTGGGCGCGGTTCGTACTTAGCCGCTATATCTGCAATAACCTTAATATGTTCCGGGGATGTACCGCAACAACCACCAATAATATTTATTAAATTTTTCTTTAAATACTCTTCAATTTGCGCTCCCATTTCTTCTGGGGTCTCATCGTACTCACCAAAAGCATTTGGCAAACCAGCATTTGGATGTGCAGAAATAGCAAAATCAGTTTTATTAGCGATAGCCTCTAAATGTGGTTGTAACAAATTTGCTCCCAAAGCACAGTTAAATCCAACCGAAAGCAATGGCACATGTGATACCGAAATTAAAAAGGCTTCTGCTGTTTGTCCAGACAAGGTTCTTCCAGAAGCATCTGTAATCGTACCACTCAACATAATTGGCATTTCAATATTACGCGCTTCTTTTACTTCCTCAATAGCAAACAAGGCCGCTTTGGCATTTAAGGTATCGAACACCGTTTCTACTAACATTAAATCTGCCCCTCCATCTACTAAAGCTTCAACTTGTTGCTTATAAGCAATTCTTAATTCATCAAAGGTTACCGCTCTATACCCTGGATCATTTACATCGGGTGACATACTTGCCGTACGATTAGTAGGCCCTATAGAACCTGCTACAAAGCGAGGTTTATGAGGTTCTTTTGCTGTAAATTCTTCCGCAACTTCTTTGGCTATTTTGGCTGATTGATAATTTAATTCATAAACCAAATCTTCCATTTGGTAGTCTGCCATGGCAATAGTAGTACCTGAAAAGGTATTCGTTTCAATAATATCTGCTCCTGCCTCGAAATACTTACCATGAATGGTTTTAATAGCCTCTGGCTGTGTAATAGACAGCAAGTCATTATTACCTTGTAAAGGCACTGGGTAATCTTTAAAGCGTTCTCCTCTAAAGTCTTCCTCCGTAAATTTATAGGCTTGTAACATGGTCCCCATGGCACCATCTAAAACCAAAATTCGTTCTTTTAAAGCTTGGTGTATGTTAGACATTTTTGATATTATTTTAATGTATAATATCATCAAGAAAAGCAAAAATACTATTCGTTATCTGTCTCCTAAAACTTTGGAGTAGAACGTAGCACCTTCTTTACAAGTTAAAGGGTTGCCAAGGTTTCATTGGGTCTAATCCCTCTACCTTTCTTGATAACACTAATACGTTAATGAACTGGCGAACAAAAATACTAACTATATTCCTTTATTCACACTAATTTTGTAAAAATCGTTAGCTGCTACTCAAACAAAGATGAAGATAAGTACCTATCTCCTCTATCACAAATAATTGCTACAATAACTCCTGCATCAATTTGTTCTGCAATAGTTAAAGCACAAAACACTGAACCACCGCTACTCATACCTGCAAATACCCCTTCTTCCTTAGCTAATTTAATGGTAGTAGCTTTAGCGTCTTCTTCTGAAACGTCTACCACGATATCTACCCGCTTAGGTTCGAAAAACTTTGGCACATATTCTGGCGACCATTTTCTAATCCCAGGAATTCTGGCTCCATCGGCTGGCTGCGCTCCAACAATAGTTACCGTATTATTTTTTTCTTTCAAATATTTAGATGTTCCTGTTATAGTTCCTGTGGTACCCATAGCAGACACAAAATGTGTTATTTTTCCATTGGTGGCTTCCCATATTTCTGGACCGGTTGTTTTGTAATGTGCTTTCCAGTTATCATGATTTTCAAACTGATTTAACAAGGTGTAACCTTTTTCATCCCGTAATTTAAATGCTAAATCACGTGAGCCTTCAATACCAATATCGGCAGGTGTTAAAATAACCTCAGCACCATAGGCCCGCATCGTTTTTACACGTTCTTCAGTTGAATTTTCAGGCATAATTAATACCATTTTCAAGCCCAATAACTTCGCTATAAAAGCCAATGCGATACCAGTATTTCCGCTAGTCGCTTCTACAAGTGTCCCTCCTTTTTTTATATCACCTCGTTTTAAGGCTTCGTTAATCATATTAAAGGCTGGGCGATCTTTAACGCTACCTCCAGGGTTATTCCCTTCCAGCTTTAAAAATAAACGAACCCCTTCTTTTTTAATCAAGTGGGTAGCCTCTACCAAAGGGGTATTCCCTATTTGACCAATAATACTATTCTCGTATGCCATTTTTTTTAGGTCTTATTTTAATTTCTGTTTGGTAAGTTACTAATGAGTTTTGTGGAACCGATTCGGTAATCCAGACATTAGCTCCAATAATACTATTTGCCCCTATTGAGATATCACCGCCTAAAATGGTAGCATTCGCATAAATACAAACACCGTCTTCAATAGTAGGATGACGTTTTGTTTTTGCCAAATTTTTAGCCACTGAAATCCCTCCTAAAGTAACTCCTTGATAAATTTTCACATCCTTACCAATAATGGACGTTTCACCAATTACAATACCCGTACCATGATCTATATAAAACGAATCGCCAATAGTTGCTCCAGGGTGAATGTCGATTCCTGTAATTCCATGAATATACTCACTCATCATTCTAGGTAGAATATATACGTTACGTTTGTAAAGTGCATGACTTAATCTGTAGATAGAAATAGCGTAAAACCCTGGATATGCCAAATAAATCTCCTCTAAACAATGGGATGCAGGGTCATTTTTTTCAAATGCAATGGCATCTAAATCTAATTTTCCTCTAATTTTTGGCAATTCATTTTTAAAGTCTTCCCAAATAGCTTCTCCATTTTCAATATCCAACTTAGATAAGATTTTCAAAAAGGTCTTTTCTAGATATTTTCCATGCTCCTCTTCTTGTTCACAATCGAACAGGGAGTAAAACAATCGTTTGGTAAACGTCTTTACAGTATCTTTTAAGCAAACATTATAGCTTTTCATCAGTGAAAAATTCTTTTTATGGAAGGATAAAAATAAAACTAATACCCAAATAATCTTATTTTAAATAATAAATCCCGCGGTTTTATTTAAAACTCGCGGGATATCATTTTATGATAAAGGCCAAATTAATTTATCGCCTGAACAACCGCTTTTGGCGCCTCTTTTCTGGTACCATCGAAACCATTTACTCCAGAGACCGTCGTGTACTTTAATACAAATTTCTTACCTGGATTAATAATTTTATAGGCCGCCTGACACATGATGGTAGCTTCATGAAAACCACAAAGTATTAGTTTTAATTTTCCAGGGTAGTAATTACCATCACCAATAGCAAATATACCTGGAATATTCGTTTGATAATCTAATGCATTGTTAACTTTTATGGCATTTTTTTCGATTTCTAAGCCCCAATTTGCAATAGGGCCTAATTTAGGAGAGAGTCCAAATAAGGGTATAAAATGATCTGCTTCCAAAGTAATAGGATCCTCTCCCTGTTTCGTAATTTCAATAGATTCAACCTTACCATCTCCTAATATATCGGTTACTTCGGCTGGTGTAATAAGATTAATACGTCCTTCATTCTTTAACTCTTGAACTTTTTCAACAGAATCTAAATGCCCTCTAAACTCATTACGCCTGTGTACCAAGCTTACACTTTTTGCCACATCTGCTAAAAAAATACTCCAATCGAGAGCAGAATCTCCTCCTCCAGCAATAACAACCTTTTTATCACGGTAAAACTCAGGTTCTTTTATAATGTATTCAACACCTTTGTCTTCATACTTAGCAAGGTTTTCAAGTTGAGGCTTTCTAGGTTCAAAACTTCCTAAACCACTAGCAATTGCAACTACCGGCGCTTGATGTTTGGTCCCTTTATTTGTAGTAACTATAAAGGTACCATCTTCTTGTTTTTCAACGGTATCAGCACGCTCCCCCAAGGTAAATCCAGGTTCAAACTGTTTACCTTGTTCTAACAAGTTTCTTGTTAAATCTCCTGCTAAAATTTCTGGAAACCCCGGGATATCATAAATAGGTTTTTTTGGATACAATTCTGAACATTGCCCTCCTGGTTGCGGTAAGGCATCTATTAAATGACATTTTAATTTTAATAATCCTGCTTCGAAAACAGTAAATAAACCTGTTGGCCCCGCACCAATGATAAGTATATCGGTCTTAATCATTTTATGACTCTCTTTTTTGTATTAATCCTTTGGTAAATTCGTTTAGTGTCTCCACTTTTTCTTCGAAATCACCTTTTATTGTTTTTCTATATTCGTTTAAGTTTTTTACTAAATCATCTATATTTTCAGGAATTACTTCCTCAAAAAATTGTCTTAGACGCTTAGCTGTTGTTGGCGACTTTCCATTTGTTGAAATAGCCACCTTTACATTGCCTTTGGTAACAATACCTCCCATATAAAAATCGCAATACGGTGGGTTATCTGCTACATTAACCAAAATGCTTCGTTTTCTACAATGTTTATGTACCTTCATATTCACTTCAGGAACATCGGTGGTTGCAACCACTATATGCTTTCCTTTTAAATACTTTTTCTTATAGGTATCTTCAATTAAGGTAACATCTCCTTTTTTTGCTAAAGATACTGTTCCTTCTCTAAACATAGGCGATACCATAGTTACGGAAGCATCTGGACTAGACTTTAATAAGAACGTTAGTTTTTCTTCAGCCACAAAACCACCACCCACTATCAATATATTTAAGCTTCTGGCCTTTAAAAAAATAGGATATAAATTATTTCTTTCTTTCATTTAATCCTCTACAACTTTACTATATATGGAATCCAACTCCGCTCTTTGCTTAACAACTTCTCCTATAACGATAATTGCAGGAGCCGACAGTTGTTTTTCATTTACTATTTGTTGAATATTTCTAATATACCCTATCCCCACATTTTCATTATCTCTAGTACCATTTTGAATGACAGCCACTGGGGTATTTCTCTTGTTTTCGGCATAAAACACTTTAACAATTTCATGTAATTTATGCATCCCCATAAGGATTACTATAGTAGCTGATGATTTTGCTGCTAGAGCCACATCGCTTGACAAGGCATGATCCTTAGTTGTTGCCGTAACCACCCAAAAACTTTCTGATGCACCACGCTTTGTTAAAGGAATACCTTGATATGCAGGCACCGCTAGTGCTGATGAAATACCAGGCACCATATAAGTTTCTAGACCAAATGGTTTTACATAATCAATCTCTTCTGAACCACGACCAAAAATGAACGGATCACCTCCTTTTAAACGTACAACATGTCCTCTTTCTTTGGCTTTAGAAACGATGAGTTCATTTATTTGCTCTTGTTGGAATGCATAACACCCCTTACGCTTCCCTACAAAAATAAGCTCAGCATCCTCTGAAGCATATTTCAATAAAGATTCGTTGATTAGGGCATCATAAAGAACAACATCTGCCGATTCAATGGACTTAATAGCTTTAAGCGTTATTAAGTCTTCATCTCCAGGACCTGCACCTACTACCGTTAATTTTGGGGTTTTATGACTCATCGCACTTTTTAAACTGCCTTTTTCTCTAATTGCGTTTGAGCCTCTCTATATGCCCTTACCTTATCTAAAAACTGGTTTGCATCTTCAATATATTTAGAAGCAAAGTCTTTAGTCGGCGCAAATTTATTGATTTGATATATTAAATCAGAGAAAGACACACCTAAATCAAGTTTTCCACTAGCAACAAATAATTCATCAAACTGAGAAATAATGCCAGCATGTGTATTTGTCTTTTTATTCTCAGCCAATAATAAAGCTTTTGCTGAATTCACTAATGACTGATAAGCTAGGTAAATGGCCCCTGAATAAACTTTATCATCGAAAGAGGTTTTAGCATTTTCTATTTTCTCTTCACTTTCAAAGAATAAGGTTGCAATTAAATCTATTACTACACCCGCACATTCTCCAATTCCAATCTCCTTAACATACTTCTCTTCTTCGCCCCAATCAATAAAATCTTCCTGGGTTAGATTTGTAGCATCTTGTAAATCGTTCAAGAAATCGTAGAAATACTTCTCGCCTTTTTCTTGGTAATACGTTACAAATGGTTTGCCGTTAGCATTCGCCTCAAAATCGTTTAAGATTCTTCGCAATGCTTCTGGTCCTCTTCTACTTGGCACTTTTACTACTTTATCAGCAAAGGTTGCGTTTCCATCACCTTGATTACCTCCACCAAGTAACACCTGTAAGGCTGGTGCTACTAATTTATCTGGGGTACGTACAGTCATTCCCTGGAAACCAATATTTGCCATATTGTGTTGCCCACAAGCATTCATACAACCACTAATCTTAATAACCAGATCTTCGTTTTTTAAATACTGAGGATATTCTGCCTTAATTACACGCTCTAACTCCTCTGCAATCCCTGTACTACTGGCAATCCCTAAGTTACAGGTATCTGTACCAGGACATGCCGTGATATCTACAGCTTTATTGTAGCCTGCTTCTACAAAACCTAACTTTTCTAATTCCTTGTAAAGGAAAGGTACTAATTCCCGCTTTACAAATGGAATCACAATATTTTGACGCAATGTTAAACGTACTTCACCTGCGGCATATTTATCAACTAAATCTGCTAACAAACGTGCTTTATCTGTATAAAAATCTCCTAATAACACTTTAATTCCAATAGCCACATACCCCTCTTGTTTTTGAGGAATTAAGTTAGTTGATTTCCAAGTTTCAAAAGCTTGTTGATCTTTAATTTCAACCGCTGGAATTTCAGCAAGTTTCACTGGTTGAGATGGTTGATAGGCATCAGCATCGATAGCTACACTTTTAAACTCAATGGCGTTTTGCTCTTGCTCAATTAACTCTCTAAAGGCCTCTAAACCGATGTCCTTTAACAAAAATTTCATTCTTGCTTTAGCTCGGCTTTTACGCTCGCCATAACGGTCGAAAACTCTTAAAACGCCTTCCATGATAGGAATGATCTTATCTGTTTCAACAAAATCAAACAATACGTCTGCATGACGAGGTTGCGAACCAAGGCCTCCGCCTACCATCACCTTAAATCCACGAACACCATCTTTTACCTTAGCAATGTACCCAATGTCATGTAAATAAGATAATCCTGTATCCTCATCTGTTGACGAAAACGACACTTTAAATTTACGCCCCATTTCTTGACAAATCGGGTTTCGTAAAAAGAATTTGTACAAAGCATCTGCATAAGGCGATACATCAAAAGGTTCGTCCACATCAATTCCTGCAGTTTCGCTTGCCGTTACATTTCTTACCACATTACCACAAGCTTCGCGAAGTGTTACATCATCACGTTCTAACTCAGCCCAAAGCTCTGGTGTTCTGTTTAAATCTACGTAGTGAATTTGAATATCTTGACGAGTTGTAATATGTAAACGCCCTCTTGAATACTCATCTGACACCTCAGAAATTCTTCGTAATTGATTACTCTTAAGCTTACCGTAAGGTATTTTAATACGAATCATTTGAACGCCTTCTTGACGCTGACCGTAAACCCCACGTGCTAAACGAAGACTTCTAAACTTTTCTTCATCTATCTTTCCATTATGAAAAAGCTCAATCTTGTTAGCTAATTCAATAATATCCTTTTCAACTACTGGATTTTCTATTTCTGTTCTAAAACTTTGCATGACATACCTGACCTTTTCTTTATTTAGAAAAGAATTTTTAAATTATTTATTACTGTATAAAACCTGCTCCTACAGTATTATTATTTTGAGAATCAATTAAAATAAACGACCCATTTGTTCTATGGTTTTTAAACTGATCGTAAAAAATTGGTTTATTTAATTTGAATGTTACTGAAGCAATATCGTTAACGTTCAATCCTGTAACATCTTTCTCAATTCCTGAATAATCAGGATTTATTTTATGGTTAATTCTATCAACTTTAGCTAACACTTTATTAACCCCATGTTGCACTACATATTTTGTTCCTGGGGTTAATTGCGTTGCATCCATCCAACATACATTGGCTGTAAATTGCTTGTCAATTTTTGGTAAATCGCCTTCTTTAACAATCATATCACCACGACTCACATTAATATCATTTTCTAATGTGATTGTTACTGACGACCGTCTTGAAGCCGTTTCAAACTTCTCATCATAGAAATAAATATCTTTTATCTTCGATCTCGTTTTTGATGGCAATACGATAATATCATCACCTACACTTAAATTACCCCCATAAACTTTACCAGCATATCCTCTAAAATCGTGAAAATCTTCCGTTTTCGGGCGAATAACGTACTGCACAGGGAAACGTGGTGTCCCAACATTGAAAATATCTGCCTTATCAATAGCTTCTAAATGTTCTAATAATGCTTCTCCTTCATACCAAGGCATTTTGTCTGATCTATTAACAACATTATCACCTTTTAAAGCACTTACAGGGATGAATGTAATTTTCTGATCTTGGTAATCTCTTTTACTCATTAACTCTTCAAAGTCGGCTTTAATCTTATTATAAACCTCTTCTGAATAGTCAACCAAGTCCATTTTATTAATCGCAACCACAACATCTTTAATCCTTAATAAATTATTGATGAAAAAATGACGATTTGTTTGCTCAATCACCCCTTTTCTAGCATCGATTAAGATGATAGATGCTTGAGATGTTGAAGCCCCTGTTACCATATTACGGGTGTATTCTACGTGACCTGGCGTATCTGCGATGATATAACTTTTCTTCTTTGTTGAAAAATAGATATGTGCCACATCTATGGTGATACCTTGCTCTCTTTCTGCAACCAAACCATCCGTGGCTAATGAAAAATCTAGATAATCATACCCACGTTGCTTACTTGTTTTTTCAATGGCCTCTAACTTATCTGTAGTTAATGATTTTGTATCATAAAGAATACGTCCAATTAAGGTGCTTTTACCATCATCTACACTTCCTGCTGTTGCTATTTTTAATACTTCCATTTTTTATTAGCTGTTGGCTGTTGGCTTTTTAGTTGTTGACTAATTACCTCAACCTATTTTTAAATTCTTTTTTAGTCTGCTTAATGGCTTAATTGCCTAAAGCTAAAGGCAAAATTTTCTAAAGAAAATTTTAAAAATACCCTTGTTGTTTACGTTTTTCCATGGCTGCTTCAGAGCGCTTATCATCTATACGCGCACCTCTTTCCGAAATTGTAGAATCTCTAATTTCTTCTACTACTTTAGATATCGTTGAAGCTTCAGATAACACAGCTGCCGTACAACTCATATCACCTACCGTTCTAAAACGCACCATTTCTTCAATTACTTCTTCTTCTTCATCTCTGTAAACCACCTCATCTTCAGCAGACCAAATCATACCATCTCTTAGAAATACTTTACGTTTATGTGCAAAATAAATAGATGGGATTTCAATATTCTCTTTTTCTATGTAAGACCAAACATCTAACTCAGTCCAATTAGAAATAGGAAATACACGAACGTTTTGCCCTAATTCTATTTCACCATTTAACATATCGAACAACTCAGGACGTTGGTTTTTTTCATCCCATTGTCCAAAATCATCGCGCACAGAGAAAATACGTTCTTTAGCTCTGGCTTTTTCTTCATCACGACGTGCACCACCAATACAAGCATCGAATTTAAATTCTTCAATAGCATCTAAAAGTGTAGTTGTTTGTAATTGGTTTCTACTAGCATATCTACCTGACTCCTCCTTTACTTTTCCTTGATCGATAGAATCTTGTACATTTCTTACAATTAAATCTAAACCAAGCTCCTTTACTAACCGATCTCTAAACTCAATCGTTTCAGGGAAATTATGTCCCGTATCAATATGCATTAAAGGAAACGGTACTTTTGCAGGGTAAAATGCTTTAACAGCTAACCTAACTAAAGTAATTGAATCCTTTCCTCCTGAAAATAACAACACTGGTTTTTCAAACTGTGCTGCTACTTCTCTCATAATATATATCGCTTCGTTTTCTAATGAATTGATATGTGATGTGTCTTTATTCATAATTGTTTCTTGTTGATTGTTGGTTAATGGTTGTGGCTCCTTGCACCCAACAATTTATCTTTAATTTAATATGTTAAGCGTGTAATCCACACTCTCTATTGGCCAATGCTTTTGTTGGATCAAAGTATTTGAACTCATTTGGTAGCTTGTTTTCTTCTAAATACCTATCTAATTTCTCATCATTCCAAAAGTAGAAAGGGCTCACTTTTAAAACACCTTCTTTACTTAAACTAAAAATGCCAATGCTATTTCTAAAAGCTGTTTGCCCTTGACGTAAGTTAGTAAACCACACATTTGGTTTATGTTCATCCATTGCTCTTTTAAAAGGCTCCAACTTTACTTGCTCAGTAAACAAAGCATGTTTTGGATCATCAACAGAAGGAATACCCATAACAACATCTCTATGCGAAGAGGTTTGCTTTGGCACATATAAAAAGACATTCAAGTTTAAATCTTTAATAACCTGCTCTGCATGTTTATATGTTTGAGGCGTATTATATCCTGTATCGCACCAAACAACAGATATTTTAGGTTCTACTAAACTTACGGCATGAAGAATTGCTGCTTCATATGGTCTAAAATTAGTAGTCACCACGGCATTGTTATTCAACTCAAATGCTTTCTTTATGATGTCTGCAGGAGAAGCATCTTTATATGCTTCGTTCAATTCTTTTATTTGATCTTCTGTAATCATAGTTTCCTTCTATTTATTTCCCCCATTTAATAACATTCCATGCGCGTTCATGAAAAAAGTATAAAATTAATTTAGTTATAAAATCTACAGAAGCAATGGAAGCTGCAAGAGAAATTTCTCCAGTCAAAACATAAGAAACCACTAATGTATCTAAAGTCCCTACAACCCTCCAGCTTAATGCCTTGGCAACACTTCTAATTGGTTTCTCTCCGGCACTATCCTCCTTATAAGTAGATTTCTGTTTGCTTTTTAATAACATCTGCGCAATCATTTGTCGTTGTTTTATATTAATCCTATCAATTTAGTAGGGATTACAAAAGTAATACTTTTTTTGGCACTACAAACTTTGTTCTTTATTTTTTTTGATAATGAATTTTTTTGACGGAATTTTGAAGAAAACTTACATCCAATTGAAGAAAACTTGATAAATTATCAAAATTTACACTTCCGATAAATCAGCTAAAGTAGTATTTCTAAAGACCTTAAGTGTATTATCCCTTACCTGAATCATGAGTTTATTGACACTGCACTTATCTTCGTCTGGACAGTCATCGCACTTTTCATAAAAGTTCAGACTAACACATGGCACCATGGCAATTGGACCTTCAAGAACACGCATTACATCTGTCATTTTTATTTCAGATGGCTCACTTCGCAGATAATATCCCCCATGTTTTCCTTTTTTAGAACTTAGAATACCTGATTTTCTGAGTGTAAGTAAAATACTTTCTAAAAATTTCTGTGGTATTTGTTCACTTTTAGCGATTTCACTAACCTGCACAGGGTTGTCGGCCTCGCTTCTTGCAATGTAGGTCAGTGCTTTTAACCCATATTTAGTTTTTTTGGATAGCATATCGCTAATATAGATAAATTATTAATCCCAATGGATAATCAATTCGCTCATAATTACACAAGAACCCCTTAACAAAACTCTTTTGTTAACCGTTACTTCACACACAACAATCCCGCCTCGTTTGGATGCTTGATAACCAGTAATTTTGGTTTTAGACAAGGCTTTAGCCCAGTAGTTGGCTAAATAACAATGCGCCTAACCTGTTACGGGATCCTCATTAATCCCTAAAGCAGGAGCAAAAAAACGAGATATAAAGTGGTAAGAATTGTTGTTCGATTTCGCTGTAACAATAAACTTCTTATATGAGTGTTCTAACAATTTACTAAAGTTAGGTTCTAAGTCCTTTACTTGCGTTTCATCCTCGAACCGGACTAAACACCAGTCGCCATTCTCAAATACTTCTAAAGGTGTTGCGCCTAATGCTTCATTAAGTAAGACATCACCATCCAAAACAGCAGATAAATCCCCTAATGGGAAATTCATCTCAAAATATTCCTCCACCTTCTTCACAGCAAGCACACCGCTTTTGGTATTAAAATTTAAAACCTCTTCTTCAACATGATATATATCAAATAAGACCTTGGCGGTTGCCAAGGTAGCATGCCCACACAAATCCACCTCTACTTCCGGTGTAAACCACTTCAGGTGGTATACGTTATCCTCTTTGTAAACAAAAGCCGTTTCAGAAAGATTCATTTCTTGAGCTATGGCTAAACACTTGCCATCGGGAAGGGATTTATCTAATACACAAACTGCTGCCGGGTTTCCCTCAAATGGTCTATCTGTAAACGAATCTACCGTAAATAATCTCATCTATAATTACTTTAAAGCCTGCTTAAAATCGGCTATAATATCATCAATATGCTCTAAACCAAGAGAACAGCGAACCATACCATCGGTTATCCCTGCAGCAGCCTTCACCTCATCTTCAACCTTAGCATGTGTGGTACTAGCAGGATGTGTTACAATGGTTCTTGTATCCCCCAGGTTAGCAGAAAGTGAGCACATTTTAATACTATCGAAAAATGCCCGACCGCCTTCTACACCTCCTTTAACTTCAAAGGCTACAATATTACCCCCTAATTTCATTTGCTTTTTAGCAATATCGTATTTGGGGTGCGATTTCAAAAATGGGTATTTTACCCAATTTACCTTAGGATGTGCTTCTAAATATTCTGCAAGTTTTAATGCATTTTCACAATGCCTATCCGTTCTTATTGCTAGAGTCTCTAACGATTTTGATAACACCCAAGCGTTAAAAGGACTCATTGCGGGTCCCGTAAGTCTTGAAAATAGATAAATTTCACGAATCAACTCTTTACGCCCCACAGTAACACCTCCAAGCACCCGACCTTGACCGTCCATTAACTTAGTGGCCGAATGAATTACCAAGTCAGCACCATGCTTAATTGGATTTTGTAAATAAGGCGTTGCAAAACAGTTATCAATCACCAATAGCAAATTGTGCTTTTTACATACCGCACTTAAATAATCTAAATCTAATACATCAACACCTGGATTGGTAGGTGTTTCTGCATAAATAAATTTCGTGTTTGACTGTATTAAGTCTTCTATAGTTTCAACTTCATTAACATTGAAATAAGAACATTCAATATTCCATTTTGGAAAATATTTGGTAAACAGTCCATGTGTTGCGCCAAAAACGGAACTACATGATACCACATGATCTCCAGCGTCTAATAAGGTTGCAAACGTAGAAAATACTGCTGCCATACCACTTGCAAAAGCAAAGCCAGCCTCAGCACCTTCCATTAAACAAACTTTATCTACAAATTCGTTAACATTAGGATTGCTATAACGGCTGTATAAATCGCGTTGTTTTTCTTCAGCAAACGACGCTCTCATTTCCTCTGCATCATCAAATACAAATCCAGAGGTTAAATACAATGGAACCGAATGCTCTGAAAACTGCGTTGTTTCCGTTTGAGTTCGTATAGCCTGTGTTTCAAATTGTTGTTTATCCTTTCTCATTTTTTATTTAGTAGACCTGTACGACTTAGAAAAATTGACAGGTCTACAATCTTTTTTATCTGCAAAACCTTTGATACTTTGCAGAAATATTACGATTTAATTTATATGCTTTGAAAGCCTTAAAATGTCTCCAAAAACACCTCTTGCAGTTACTTCTGCTCCTGCTCCAGCTCCCTGAATAACAATAGGCTGTTCTCCATAAGACTCTGTAAATATTTCAAAAATAGCGTCTGACCCTTTTACATGCCCTAAGGTACTATCTTCTGGAATAGACACGAGCTTAACTTCTAAATTTCCTTTATCTTGTGATAAATCACCAGACAAATCACCTACATAACGTAATACATGATTTGGTTCTTGGTTGTTTTTAACCGTTTCAAATTCTTCATCTAAAACACTGAGCTGTCCTAAAAACTCCTGTACCGAAATATCCTGATAAGCTTTAGGGATTAAATTTTGCACTTTAACATCATCAAACTCGTTTAGCAAATCTAATTCTCTTGCCAAAATTAACAACTTTCTAGCAACATCGTTTCCTGAAAAATCTTCTCTTGGATCTGGTTCTGTAAACCCTTTATCAATGGTTTCTTGCACAATAGCACTAAAAGGCTTGTCCTGGACAGAAAAATTATTAAATAAATAGCTTAAAGTACCTGAAAAAACACCACGTATTCTAGTAATATTTTCACCAGATTCATGCAGCAATTTAATAGTATCTATTAAAGGTAATCCAGCACCTACAGTGGTTTCATATAAGTATTGCTTATTATTTTCTTTTAACTTTACCCTTAAGTCTTTATAAAACTTATGAGATACCGTATTCGCAACTTTGTTTGACGATACTAAATCGAAACCAGCTCCTACTAAAGGCACATAGTTTTTATAAAACACAGAACTTGCTGTATTATCTACCGCAATTAAATTTTCAAGGTGATGTGCTTTTGCAAACGCAATAATTGCTTCAAACGAACTTTCTTGATAGGTTTCTTTTATGGCTTTTTTCCAATTAGCATCTACGCCATCTTTATTTAAAAGAAGTTTTGTAGAATTCGCAATAGCAAATACATTTAAATTAATAACTTTTCGTTGTTCAATATCATCCTTCGATTTTAAAATTTGATTGATAAGCGCACCTCCGACACCTCCATGTCCAAAAATAGCAATGTTTATCTTTTTTGAAATTCCAAAAACCTCACCATGAATTACGTTCACCGCTTTATGCAACTGATCCTTTTTAACTACCAAACTCACATTCTTACCAGTTACTGTATTATTGAAAAGCAACGGTGTAATTTGGTTTTTAATTAATGCATTGAAAGGCTTATGGAATGAACTTAACTCAATTCCCACTATGGATATTACAGAAACATCATCTACCACATCAATTTTATTGACATCTTGTGAGTAGAAATCGCTTTCAAATTCTCGTTCTAAAGCAATTACAGCCTGAGTGGCATCTTCAGCATCAATAATTAAACCTATACCACGTTCTGATGACCCTTGAGATACTATACTCACACTTATACCATGCCTACTCAATGCGCCAAATATTCTGGCATCCACACCAATCTTCCCTAACAAACCTCGGCCTTCCAAGTTTAATAACGCGACATTTTCTAATACAGATAATGAGGTTACTTCTTTCGTACTCGGCCTTGCTGTAATTAAAGTGCCTTCATCTTCTGCATTAAAAGTATTTAAAATACGAAGACTAATGTTCTTCTCTACTAAAGGTATTATCGTTTTTGCATGTAACACAGACGTCCCAAAATTAGCTAACTCATTGGCTTCGCTAAAGGACAATTCTCTAATTTGCTTTGCATCGGGTACTAAACTTGGATCTGCTGTATAAATACCACTAACATGGGTGTAATTTTGTAACTCCTCGGCATCTAAAAAGTTGGCTAATAAGGCGGCCGTGTAGTTACTTCCGTTTCTACCTAAAGTTGTTGTTTCATTCTTTAAGTTAGAAGCAATAAACCCTGTTATAATGTTAACCTCATTCTTATGTGTTTTAAAATAAGCCTGCGTATTTTCTTTAGAAAGTTTTGACAGCGGTTGTGCATTCCCGAAAGCTTCATCGGTTTTAATGAGTTCCCGAGAATCAGTAGCATTAGCCTTAACACCACGCTCATTCAGAATAGCTGTTATTAGCCTTACAGATAGCAATTCGCCTTGCGCTAGAATACTATCCTTCGTTTTTTTACTGTAATCACGCAACAGACTAACTCCTTCAAATAACTTATCTAAAACGGCAAACTCCGCTGAAAAATCAACTGTTTTTAATGGTGCTGCTTGGTAAACCTTAAAAGCGTCCAATTCTTCTTGATACGATTCGCCTTTTAGGGCTTTGCTTAAAATGGTTTCTAAATCGTCTGTTGCCGATCCTCTAGCGGATACCACAACACTGATTCGGTCACCCAATTTTACTTTATTTTCAATAATTGAAAGTACGGTATCTAAACCTTTTCCATTGGCCAAAGATTTACCTCCAAATTTTAATATTTTCATAGGTTTTCTTTTAGAATGTGGCACAAAAATGCCTTCTACAATTTCTTCTAATTGTTCATACTCCATTAAAAAGGCGTCATGTCCATGTACCGAATGAATTTCATTATAAGTAACGTTAGGATGTGTTAATGCTAATTGCTTTTGCGTTTCTCTATTTTCTTCTGCCGTAAAAAACAAATCGGAGTCTACTCCAACAATATGAATATTAGCCTCAATATTTTCTAAGACATTAAAGTTATTATCGCGGCCCTTTGTGACATCAATTGTTTTTAATAATTGATTCATCAGCTTATATGCAGATAGCTGAAAGCGTTCTTGTAGTTTTTTACCATGGTGTAGTAACCAACTCTCCACATTAAAAATCTCCAGATCTTCATTTTTAGTGCGATGAAAACGCTCTTTAAACGACTCCGGTGTCCTGTAGCATAACATAGCATGCATTCTAGCATCGTGCACCGGATTTTTAGAATTTATTAAAAACTGCTCCTGAATTTGGCAATTGGCAATCAACCAATCGGTAGATTTCCAATCGGTAGCTACGACCACCAAATGTTCAGCCAAATCTGGTTTTAACACCGCCATTTCCCATGCAATACCACCTCCTAAAGAACCTCCAACAACAGCAAACAATTTTCCTGTATTTAATTCTGTTAGCCCTTTCAAGAAAATTTTCGCAATATCTCTAGCAACAAAATCTTTATAGTTATCTATTACAAATCCATCAAAACCATTTCCAGGAATATTAAAGGACAATACCGTATAAAGCTTTGTATCAATAACTTTTTCATCGCCTATTAAATCTTGCCACCAACCATCATCACCTGCCACATTACTATTACCAGTAAGGGCATGGTTAATAAGTACAATTGGAGCATCCCCTAAAGATCTTCCAAAAACCTGATAACTTAACTGTATTTTGGAGACTTTCACATCACTTTCGGTAATAAAATCTTTAAAAACAATATGTTGCAAAGGATGCTTCAATGTTATGTAGTCTTTAATTTAATACTAAAGTTAAATGGTTTTAAATGCCTCCTTTAAATCGGCTTTAAGATCTTCAATGTTTTCAATACCTACAGATAACCTAATTAAATCTGCGGTAACACCGGCCGACTCTTGCTCTGTTTCATCTAATTGTTGATGTGTGGTACTTGAGGGATGAATAATTAATGACTTCGTGTCTCCTATATTCGCTAACAAAGAAAACAACTTAGTATTATCTGCAATCTTTTTTGCCGCTTCAAAACCTCCTTTGGCACCAAAAGTAACAATACCGCTTTGACCTTTAGGCAAGTATTTATCGGCTAGTGCCTTATACTTACTGCTCTCTAACCCTGGATAGTTTACCCATGCCACTTCGTCTTGAGTTTCTAGCCATTGAGCCAATTCTAAGGCATTTTCACTATGTTGTTTTATTCTTACTGGCAGCGTTTCCAAACCTTGGATAATATTAAAGGCATTAGTAGGACTTAAAGCACCGCCAAAATCCCTTAAACCTTCAAGAATTAATTTAAACGTATAAGAAGCAGCTCCCAAAACCTCATGATATTTTAAACCATGATACCCTGCTGAAGGTTCTGTAAACTCAGGAAATTTTCCATTTGCCCAATCAAAGGTCCCTGCATCTATAATTGCACCGCCTAACGAGGTTCCTTGCCCACCAATATACTTGGTTAAGGAATGAATTACGATATTAGCACCATGTTTAATAGGATTTAACAATGCTGGTGTTGCTACCGTATTATCAACAATAAAAGGAACTCCCGCAGCCTTTGAATGAACCGAAATAGCCTCTAAATCTAATACATCTAATTTTGGATTTCCTAAGGATTCAACAAAAAATGCTCTTGTATTATCTTGAACAGCATCAGCAAAATTATCTGGATTTGATGCATCAACAAATGTTGTTGTTATACCTAGTCTTGGTAAGGTAACACTCAATAAATTATAAGTCCCTCCATATAGGCTGCTTGATGCCACAACATGATCTCCAGCTTTTAAAAGTGTTAATAATCCTGTTGAAATCGCCGCTGTTCCAGAGGCAAAAACCACAGCGCCTATACCGCCTTCAACCGCTGCCAATCGCTCTTGTAAAATTTGGTTTGTTGGATTATTCAAACGTGTATAAATAAACCCTAATTCTTGCAATGAAAAGAGGTTCGCTGCATGGTCGGAATCGTTAAAAACATAAGATGATGTTTGATAAATTGGCACCGCTCTGGTTCCGCTCGTTGCTTTAACATCATGTCCTGCGTGCAATGCGTTTGTTGCTAATTTTAAATCGCTCATTTTTCTAATTTTTTGTTTAATAAATTAATTAATAAAGCCAAAAAGCACTTAAAAAGCGAACTTATTAGAAAAATGTTATGAAGAAAATTAAATTACTGGATGTAATTTTTAGGGTTATCTATCCAAACACCGATAAATGAATCGGTCATTTAAGTAGAACGTAGCACCTTCTTTAATAAGTTTAAAGGGTTGCTAAGGCTTCAGCGGGTCTAATCCCTCCACCTTTCTTGATAACATTTCAGTAAGTTTTTTGAACTTTGTGAATGCAAATATTCATTCAGAAAAAGTTAATATCCAAATTTTTCTGTGCTTTTTTTTCAAGTTCAAGCCCTATTTTGCCGTATTCTTGAATTTTTGCCTGATGATATCTCCTATGGATCTGTTTTCTATTTTAGATTCTAGCCATGAGATAATATCTAAATATAAAAATGCTCTGCTTTGATAAGGATCATCTTCAAACTCCTTTAACTTTCTATGAAGCTTAACAAACTCATTTTTCACTTCGTGAGGATATATATCTCCTAAGCCCCTTAAGAATTTAATAAACTCCTTTTGTACCTCGTACAAGTCCTCCATCTTTATTAAAAACTTGTAAGTACTTCTTATAAGTATATCTAAATTATAATCTAGACCTGCTTCATAATGCGCAACCAAGTTTAAAATTCTGGAGAAACATAATAAATCTTCTCGCATTTGAAGCGACTTATTGCTTATTATTTTCTCTAAAAAATAAATACATTTTTTAGTATCGCCAGCACCAAAATACATACTTGCAATTTTATAATAAAACACCATAACATGATGTTCATCAATGCGGTCTTTATAATTCTTCAAGCGATCTAAAACTTCTTCAATTAAAGGTAATCCTTCATCGAAACTCCCTTCTATAAAATGAAGATTAAACTTATTGTTATAAATGTATAAGAATGCTAAACCATCAATATTATCGTCGGTCGGAAATGTTTTTTCATTAACAACTATTTCTAATTCGGATAAAGCATTTTTAAATTTATTGTACTGTCTTAAATAAAACAAGGCCTCCAACAAATAATGGTTTCCCCTTAAAAAAAACACAGGATTAAGGGTAATCATTTCTTTGTTTTTGTAAAACAAGTCAACCCACTTACTGGCATACTTATAACATGCCAAAAAATCTTGTGTTAAAAAGCTGTACCATAATTTGGCCTTAAAAAGCCATAGTTTTTCTCTAAAACCAAGTTCATTTATGTCATAACTAGGCAATCTGTCATGATAATACTCTGTAATGCGCTTTGTTTCCGCCTTATTTTTTACATAACCTGTTTTTAAAAACTGTCCATACAATTGCAAGGAAAGATTAGATAATTTACTCGCCAAAACATTTTGTCGACTTAACTCCTTAGCTTGAACAGATAGCTCATCTGCTCTATTATTTAAACTCCTTGTAATATACTGTGACTCAATAATTTTTTCAAATTCAACAATTTCGTAAGCCACATTTTTCTCTTCATGATTAATTGCAAGAGATTTGGCTTTATCCAATATTTTTAAACTTTGTTTGTATAGTCCTTTATGATATAAAATTGTTGCAAAATCAAGCTGTTCGCGAATTTGAACTCGAATATCTTGATGAGAAGGATTTAATCGCAAACTAATAAGAATTTGCTTGTACAAATGTGCTTTAAGGTTTGATAGTTGCTGCTTTTTAACGATTCCTTTTTTTAAAATGGCATTTTCATCATAGCTTGAAAGTTTGTCCAAAATATTGAATAACATCAAAAACTTAGAGTCCTCGTTTACGCCTAATCTTCCTACATATAACTTAAATTGCCTTTTCTCGGATTTTGAAAGTGATTTTATTAAAACAAATAAATTATCTTTTTGCTCTCTTGTCATAGTTACAAAAACAGTATTAAAACCTTTATTTACAGCATATTAACATCTTCACACATAAGTTAAACATCGTAAAAAATAAATGAGGAATTCCTTTTTTACAAAACCAAAATATACATTCGTAAAACAATACGAAAATATATTTTAATAAATGTCTGATAATAGAGTCCAAATTTTTGATACAACCTTAAGAGATGGTGAGCAAGTCCCTGGTTGTAAATTGAATACCGAACAAAAATTAATCATAGCAGAACAGCTTGATAAATTAGGAGTTGACATTATTGAAGCTGGTTTCCCGGTATCAAGTCCTGGTGATTTTAAGTCGGTTGAAGAGATTTCTAAAATTGTTAAAAATGCAACCGTATGTGGATTAACAAGATCTGTTGAAAATGACATAAAAGTTGCTGGAGAAGCCTTAAAGTATGCTAAAACAGCGCGAATCCACACAGGTATTGGAACCTCTGAATCTCATATAAAATTTAAATTTAAATCTACTCAAGAAGATATTATTGAGCGTGCTGTAAAGGCCGTTAGCTATGCTAAAACCTTTGTTGAAGATGTGGAGTTTTATGCTGAAGACGCAGGAAGGACAGACAACGGGTACTTGGCTAGAGTATGTGAAGCTGTTATTAAAGCCGGAGCAACTGTTTTAAATATTCCAGATACTACAGGCTACTGCTTACCTCACGAATATGGTGCAAAAATAAAATATTTAAAAGAAAATGTTACGGGTATTGATAGAGCGATTTTGTCATGTCACTGTCATAATGATTTAGGTTTAGCTACAGCCAATTCTATCGAGGGTGTTATAAATGGTGCTCGCCAAATAGAATGTACGATTAATGGTATAGGTGAACGGGCAGGAAATACAGCTTTAGAAGAAGTTGTTATGATATTAAAGCAACATCCATACCTTAACTTAGACACAGGTATTCAAACCGAGATGCTTTATGGTATTAGCCAGTTAGTTTCAGATAGTATGGGTATATATACGCAGCCAAACAAAGCCATTGTAGGTGCCAACGCTTTTGCTCATAGTTCTGGAATTCATCAAGACGGGGTAATCAAAAACCGTGAAACCTATGAGATAATTGATCCCAAGGATGTTGGTGTAACAGAGTCTGCCATTGTGCTAACAGCCAGAAGTGGTAGAGCAGCCTTGGCCTATAGAGCTAAAAACATAGGGTATGAATTAACTAAACTTCAATTGGATGAAATCTATACAAACTTTTTAGATTTTGCCGATAAGAAGAAAGAAGTTGACGATAATGATATCCACCAAATAATTGAAGGTAGTAAGGTATACAAAGAAATTGCCTCCTCTTAATCGAGTTTTTTTCGTTTGGTAAAGGTATTCCCTTTATTTTACGACTATAGCTCCATAGTTAGTACGACATTTAATTGGTTAAAAAATGAAATTAGATATTGCCGTTTTACCTGGTGATGGGATTGGTCCAGAAGTTACTGCTCAAGCTGTTAAGGTCTTGAAAGCCATAGCCATGGAATTTAACCATATCTTTACTTTCAAAAAAGCCCTAGTTGGAGCCGCGGCAATCGACCAAACGGGATCTCCACTACCAGAGGAAACCATTGAAATCTGCAAAAAAGCAGATGCTGTATTATTCGGAGCTATTGGAAACCCTAAATATGATGACCCCGACATTAAAATTCGTCCAGAACAAGGGCTTTTAGGAATTAGGAAAGAACTTGGTTTGCACACAAACATTAGACCTGTAATTGCCTATGAGGATTTACTTAATAAATCTTCATTAAAAATAAAGCAAATAAAGGATACTAATATTGTTATTTACAGAGAGTTAACAGGGGGTATTTATTTCGGAAAGAGGCATTTGAGTGAAGATGGGAATACAGCTTCAGATATTTGTGAATACAATCGTTTTGAAATTGAACGAATAGCACATGCTGCTTTTAAAGCAGCCGAATCAAGAAAACGTAAGTTAACACTGGTAGATAAAGCTAATGTACTTGAAAGTTCTAGACTTTGGAGGCGGGTTGTAAATGAAATTGCACCGCAGTATCCAAATGTTAAGTTAAGAAGAATATATATTGATAATGCGGCCATGGAGCTTATTATTAATCCAAGGCAATTTGATGTTATTCTAACAGAAAATATGTTTGGAGATATCCTTTCAGAAGAAGCCAGTGTTATTGTAGGCTCCATAGGCTTACTTGCCTCAGCATCTATTGGAGATAAGCACGTTATGTTTGAGCCCATTCATGGCGCCTACACAAAAGCAGCAAATAAAGGGATTGCAAACCCCATAGCATCTATTTTATCTGCAGCTATGCTATTAGATCACTTTGGCTTGGATGAAGAAGCCAATCGCGTAAGAGACGGGGTTGATAAATCTTTAAAACTTCATATCACAACGCCAGATTTAAATACCAAGTATGATAACATCAGTACAACAAAAGTAGGTGACTTTATTGAAGACTTTATTAACAATCCAGATGAAACCAATCTAAATTTCACAAATATACATCTAGGACAATCCACTATCATTTAATTATTTGAGTTAGTCAACAAACTATTAAACATAATAAGATGGACGTCCTTTAAAGCGCATTGTAAAAAATGCGCTTTCTTTTTAGACTAAATTTCCCTTAAGCTTACTTTTAACAGCTGTATGGATTAAAAGGTTCTAGTCCTTCAAAGAATTAATCATACCCCACTCTTAAGCTAAGAAAATATCCAAAATTGGTACTGTAATTTTTTTAAAACTGGGTATCGTGTTTTACTTCAAACTGTTTAGGTATTTCATCTTTCGGCTCCCCTAAATTTTGCCTCAGATCAATTTCAATTCCTCTTGAAATTGTAGAAATGGGAACGTCATTTGCTGTTCCTTCAAAAGGATTTTCCCCTGTTCTTCCAATACGTTCCATAGTATGAAATATCCATGCTACTATCACATAAAACGGGATAGCTAGCCAAATAAAAAACGTTCCAACCGTTTGATTATGATCTAAAACCTCATTTCCAATTTCAGCAAATTGAGGCACCAACGCCATGGGCAAGAGCAAAACAAAAATCCACATAAAAAAATGATTCAAGGTAGCAAAGTGCCTTGGGTAAGGAAAGTTTTTTATCCGCTCACTTTTACCTTGAAGCGTAAACAATTCTTCAATAACCCCTTCTAACTCCAAAAAAGAAAACTCCCAAATTGCTCCTTTTTCTTTTAGTCTTCTAAGATGATGAGACTGAAGGTATAAAAGAGCCGTTTGCTTATTACTTTTACTCATTACATAATCAAAATCATGATCCGACACGTATGATTTTAGGTCCGTCTCCAAATCGGAATCTAACTCTGGGGGTCTGGTATTCCATTCCCGATTAGTTCTATGGTTTACGGTAGTCTCCCAAGGCTTTGGAACACGCATAGCATGACGCAAAGCATTCATCCATGCTATATGTCTATATGTTAACGTCTTAACTTCTTTCTTCAGGGTTTCATTAGAAATATCTTCCTTTGCATACTCATTTGTAACCATATCTTGTACAAAAACCCCAAAGGTTCTCGAGGTATTTACAATTCCACCCCATATCTTTCTAGCTTCCCAAATTCTTCCATATGCTGCATTGTTTTGAAATCCAATAACAAAAGCCACTGCAGTCCCTATTAATGCCAGAGGTGTCCATGGTATTCTAAGCCAACTCAGTTCAAAGACATAGTATAGAGCTACCCAAAATGTAATGATTATAACAAACAGCATGGTTTCATATCTTGTCCACCAAGCCATTTCAAAAGTCGTATAGGTTTTCTTAATGTGCATAATAACTATTTAAATTTAACTTTTAATACGTTCATACATATCAAAAAGTACCTGATTATTAATTGTAATAAACCCTGTCACACTATCCAAGTCAACTATAATAATGATTACGGCTGAAAAAGCCATTGATAGAGCTAAAACCAAAGTCCAATTTGAAGACTCTCCTTTCCCTAACAAATATCCTACCTCAAACATAGCAATGATAATCAAAAGGAAAAGAGCCCACCAAATCAATGCGGGTATTTTATCAACGAGCCCTTTGGAAACTCGTTTGGTTTGAAAATCAAACATATCATTTATAGCCTCAATTAGAAGTCTATTAATTTCTTGATTATTATTGGATTGAGCTAAAGTTGTTACCAATTCCCAGATAGTACTTTGAATTTCCTCAGACTTTTTTAATACGGATTCCACTTCTGAGGGATTTTTAACTAAAAACACCCTGATTGCGGTATACTCCTCAAGTTCTTTTCGTAACAGTTCGCTATAAGGGGACTTCACTAAACCGGCCCTCAACCAACTTGTTTCAATCGAATTGACTTCTTCAAGTAAAAAGCCTTTTCGCGCTTCAAAGCGCGAAGAACTTAAACTAAATGTAAAAGCCAGTATAAAAGCTAACAATCCGAGTGTAGCCCCAACCAATGTGTTAATTGAAGAGTCATCATCATTGGCACCTGCTTTTTTTCGCCATTTAGCGAACGATATTCCGCTTTGAATAGCTAGAACAATAAGAATGACAACAAGAATATAATTAACCCAAAGTGGAAAAAAACTAAGAATAAAACAACTCGTTATCATTTGACTAGCCTAAATAAGTTTTATTGATGTTACAATCTATCAAAAAAAATTTATTTAAGCTAACCAAATAAGTAAAAGAAAAAACACCTTTTGTTCAACCTTGCTTTCGCTGCAATCTCTTAACAGAGCACAAACATGAAATTATTAGAATTAATTTACGAACAGTCGCTCCTTGTTCTTTATACATTGCTATACATACATTAATTCTAATGAATGTTTAAATGCTAAGATTATATATTGCTACATATTTTTTAACTCGGCAACCAAATCCGTTAGCACCTTTTTGGCATCTCCAAATAACATAGAGGTCTTCGAATTATAAAACAACTCATTTTCTATTCCGGCGTATCCAGCATTCATACTTCGTTTATTAACGACAATGTGTTTCGCATTTTCAACATCCAGAATTGGCATACCGTAAATAGGGCTTGCGGGGTCGTTATGCGCTGCAGGATTAACAACATCATTGGCCCCTACCACCAGAACAACATCGGTATTATTAAACTGTGGATTAATATCTTCCATTTCAACTAGCATCTCATACTCAACATTAGACTCTGCCAATAACACATTCATATGTCCTGGCATACGCCCAGCCACAGGATGAATGGCGTATTTAACATTTACCCCTTTGGCTGTAAGCAAATCTTCTAGTTCGTGAATAACATGCTGAGCTTGAGCTACAGCTAAACCATAACCTGGTACAATAATAACGTTGGAAGCATAATTCATCATTATGGCCGAATCGCTGGCCGTTGTACTTTTAATTGAGCCTAATGCTTTATTACCGCCCTCTTGATCTGAAGCTGCCGACGTAAAAGAACCAAATATAACCGAGGCTAAGGTTCTATTCATAGCTACGCACATGGCTATAGTGAGAATAATACCTGCTGAACCTACTAAAATACCTCCAACAAGCATAACCATATTATCGTACAGTACACCCGTAATAGCAGCTGCAATTCCTGTTAATGAATTGAGCAATGAAATAACTACCGGCATATCTGCCCCACCAATTGGCATTACAAATAACACGCCATATACTAAACCACCAGCTAATAGAGCATATAATATCAAAGAACTGTCTACGTTTCCAAGAACTACATAAGTCGCTAATCCTAAAATTGAAACAATGAATAAATTATTAATAATGTTATACTGCGGAATCTTAATTACGCTTTTCACAGAACCATTAAGTTTACCCCATGCCATTAAACTACCTGAAAACGTTATTGCCCCAATAATAATAGCCGACAAAATAGTTGCAACGATGGTAACGTCTATATTTTTGATATCTGCATTCCCAAATTCTACAATGCCAATTAAAGCCGCACTAGCCCCTCCAAACCCATTAAATAAGGATACCAACTCTGGCATTTTTGTCATTTCCACTTTAATAGCAATTAACCACCCTACAAGAGACCCTATAAAAATAGCAATCCCTATTAACACATAAATAATAGTTGGAACCTCCAAGTCGTGTATAAAAATGGTTCCTATAATAGCCAGCGCCATTCCAATGGCAGCAATTAGGTTGCCCGATTTGGCAGTATCAGGGTGACCTAGTTTTTTTAAGCCAACAACAAATGTTACTGTGGCAATCAAATAAATAATACTTAAAGTAACACTCATTATTTCTTCTTTTTAAACATTGCTAACATTCTGTTGGTAACTGCAAAACCACCAACAACATTTAATATTCCTAAAAACACAGCTACAAAACCGAGGGCTAAAGCTAAGTAATCCATTGGATCTGAATGTAGCATTACTAAGATGGCCCCTACAATTACAACGCCGCTTAAAGCATTCGCTCCAGACATAAGGGGCGTGTGTAAAACTGCAGGGATGCTTTTAATCACCTCTACCCCAACAAAAACAGCTAGAATAATAATGTATACTATTTGTATATTATTACTTATAAATTCAATAAATTCTTTCATGATTGGATTAGTTATTTACGTTGAACACCATCTTGAACAATAAGAGTTTCGTCGGTTATCTCCTCTTCAAGGTCCCATTTAAAGTTTAAGTCTTCTGTAAGGTGCATGATAAAATTATAAATATTCTTAGCATACAGTTCACTTGCATTTGTTGAAACGCTCTCCGGAGCTATGGTCGTCCCAATGACCTTTACCCCATCAATAACAACCTTTTCATTTAATTTACTGACTTCGCAATTGCCTCCTTGGCTCGCTGCTAAATCAATAATTACAGCCCCATTTTTCATTTTTTTAACCTGTTCTTTGGTAATCAAGACTGGAGCCTTTCTGCCAGGTACATTTGCTGTAGTTATAACCAAGTCTGCCTTAAAAAGTGAATTGTTTACGGCTTCTTTTTGCCTTTTCACATAATCCTCCGAAGCTTCTTTGGCATAGCCCTTTTCCGAAGTTTCGGTACTATTGTCAACAGAAATAAACTTAGCACCTAAAGACTCTGCTTGTTCTTTAGTTTCAGTTCGGATATCTGTAGCTTCAACAACAGCTCCTAAACGTTTCGCAGTGGCTATTGCTTGCAATCCAGCTACGCCCACTCCAAACACCAAGACTCTGGAAGGTGTAATGGTTCCTGCAGCGGTCATCATCAAAGGGAAAATTTTGGTCATCTCATAAGCACCCAAAATAACAGCTTTATAACCTGCTAAGTTGTTTTGCGAACTTAATACGTCCATATCTTGAGCCCTCGAAATTCTTGGCATAGCATCCATAGAAAAAGCCGTGGCTCCCTTATCAGATATAGCTTTAATTAACTCTGGACTTGATTGATGATATAACTGGCTCATTAAAATATGACGCCTTTGAACCAACTCTAAATCATCCTTATCAAACGGGTTTATCTTAATAAGAACCTGAGCCGTTTCAAAAATCGCTTGTCTCGAAATTAGTTTTGCTCCAGTCTCTTCGTAATCTAAATCGGTGTACAGAGAATAAACCCCTGCGCCCTTTTCAACAAAAACCTCAAACCCTTTATCTACCAATTTTTTGGTAATAAACGGAGACAGTGCAACGCGCTTCTCGCCTTCTTGAGATTCCTTTAAAATTCCTATTTTCATTTATTTGGTTTGGTTTAATTAGTCTTTTAAGTACGAGCTAAGTCTTGCTTAAACTAAAACAATTCAATACATGACCTACAAATATTCATTATTAATCCCATTGTATTATCCTGTAGTATGGGGATACGGTTCTTAAATAAGAAACTATTCCGGAAACTTTGCCCTTATCTTGTCTAAAGCTAAATTATGAATACTGCCTAAATGGGTATGCCGCTTAGAAGTGTCTGGGACATAAGTTCCGTCCTGTACCTGGCCTCCAATTTTTTGGTAGGCCTCTCTAAAAGATTGTCCCTCCACAACTAGCGTGTTAATATTGTCAACAGTAAATAAATACTTGTATTTATCATCATGGATATCTACATCATTTACAACAATCTGTTGAATGGAGTAATTAAAAATATCCAAAATGTCTTTTAGCTCTTCGAAAGCAGCTATCATATTCTCCTTTAACAATTGAAAATCTCGATGATAACCAGTTGGTAAATTGTTTGTTATTAACACCATTTCGCCTTGTAATGCTTGTATTTTATTGCACTTACCACGTATCAATTCGAAAACATCTGGATTTTTTTTATGTGGCATAATACTACTACCTGTTGTTAATTCATCAGGAAAAGAAATAAACCCAAAATTCTGACTCATATACAAGCATACATCCATAGCAAAACGTGCAAGCGTATTACTTAAACTGCCTAAAGCCGCAGCAATGGTACGCTCATTTTTACCTCTTCCCAACTGAGCTGCAACAACATTATATTTTAAGGTAGCAAAGCCCATTTCTTGGGTTGTTAATTCCCTGTCAATCGGGAAAGAACTACCATAGCCAGCAGCCGACCCTAGAGGATTTTGGTCTACTGTTTTTAATGCCGCATTTAATAAAAACACATCATCAATCATTAACTCGGCATAGGCTGAAAACCAAAGCCCAAAAGAGGAAGGCATGGCCACTTGTAAATGCGTATACCCAGGCAAAACCTTGTCCTTATATTGTTCTGCCAGGTTTAAAAGCGTATCAAATAACGTTTTCGTTTTCTGCTGAACAAGTTTTAAATTATCTTTATAATACAAATGGCAAGCCACTAAAACTTGGTCGTTACGTGAGCGTGCCGTATGAATCTTTTTACCAACCTCACCCAAGGACTTGGTTAATTCAAACTCTATTTTAGAATGTACGTCTTCAAACTGTTCTTCAATTACAAACGTGCCTGCCTCAATTTGACTTTCCAGAACCTTTAGCCCACTGAGTAGATCAACTAATTCTTCGACCGTAATTATACCAATCTTTTGAAGCATTTTAGCATGTGCTCTTGACGCTACCACATCATATTTGGCAATATGCATATCTATTTCACGGTCGTTTCCAACTGTAAATTGTTCTATTTTGTTATCTATTGATATACCTTTATCCCAGAGTTTCATAGGTTCTTATGTTTTTTGTTACTGCGTTATTATGTTTAAGCGATTACACGCTTCAACAATTCAACATATATTTTAATACCTTCTTCTATTTCATTTACATAAATAAATTCATCTGCCGAATGGGAGCGGGTACTATCTCCGGGGCCTAATTTTAAACTAGGGCAAGACAATACTGCTTGATCTGATAATGTTGGCGATCCATAGGTTGTTCTCCCCATAGCTATACCAGCTTTCACCAAATCGTGTTCCATAGGTATGGACGATGAGTTTAATCGTAAACTACGAGGCGTAATTCGAGTTACTGGTGCGTTTTTTTCCAGAATATTTGCTATTTCTTTATTAGAATAGGCATCATTGACCCGCACATCAATCACCAAATCTACATGACCTGGCACCACATTATGCTGAGACCCCGCATTAATTTGTGTTACTGTTAGCTTAACATCTCCTAAAGCTTCTGAACTTTTATCAAACTTAAAATCCTTAAACCACTGTAACGCTTCAATACTTTTATAAATAGCATTATTATCGTTAGGGTGTGCGGCATGACTTGGGGTGCCTTCAATTACAGCATCAAAAACCACTAGCCCTTTTTCGGCTACTGCTAAATTCATGAGTGTGGGTTCCCCAACAATTGCAACGTCTACCTTAGGAATTATTGGCAGCATACTATTTAAGCCATTGGGACCACTACTTTCTTCTTCAGCAGAGGCCACAATTACTAAATTATATTTTAGGTTTTCATGATTATAAAAATAAGTAAACGTGGCTATTAAAGACACCAAAGACCCTCCAGCATCATTACTCCCCAAACCATATAATTTACCATCTTCTACATGAGCATTAAACGGGTTTTTAGTGTACGCTGAATTAGGTTTTACCGTATCATGATGTGAATTTAACAACAAGGTTGGCTTACCTTCTTCAAAATATTTATTGACCGCCCAAATATTATTCTTTGTGCGTTTATAGTCGATATCATTGCGCTTAAACCAATCTTCAATATGGACTGCGGTAGGCTCTTCTTCCGAAGAAAACGATTGTGTTTTAATCAATGTTTTTAACAGTGCAATAGCCTCGGTTGTTAATTTCTCTAATCCCATTTTATAAGGTTATTTTGGTGAAATTATCATTTTCTTTAGTTAACATAGAGATATTCCCCATATTTATACGACTCACCCCGCCATTAAGAGCATCAAAACAATTTTCTAACTTCGGCAACATCCCATCGGCAATAATACCTTTATCCAATAAATCCTTATAAATGTTAGCATCAATATGCTTAATAACCGATTCCTTATTGTTAATATCGCGTAAAACACCATTCAACTCAAAACAATAATAAATGGTCGTTTCGTACAAAGAACTCATTCCTACAGCGACTTGAGAAGTAATAGTATCGGCATTAGTATTTAATAACTGCCCGTTGCCATCGTGGGTAATCGCACAGAACACCGGTGTAAAACCTGCTTGAATTAACTTAGCTACAGACTTATAGGCAACTTTTTTTACATCCCCCACAAAGCCAAAATCAATTTCTTTTACAGGGCGTTTATCTGATATTATACTATTCGCATCAGCTCCTGTTAATCCAATAGCGTTGGTATTTAATCCTTGTAACTTGGCGACAACATTTTTATTCACTAAACCACCATATACCATGGTAATAATCTCTAATGTGTCAGCATCGGTAATACGTCTGCCATTTACCATTTGCGACTCAATACCTAATTTTGAAGCAATACGAGTTGCTCGTTTTCCTCCTCCATGCACCAAAATCTTTTTACCTTTTATATTCGAAAACAGTTTAAGAAATGCATTTAAAGATGCTTCATCTTCAATAATATTACCACCTATTTTTACTACAGACAATTTTTCTTTAGCCATTCTCTAATAATTTTTTAAGTACCAACTGCGCCGCATAAGTTCTGTTATTCGCCTGCTCAATAACTATTGAACTATCGGTATCTAAAACGGCATCTTCAACTACTACGTTACGTCTTACAGGTAAGCAATGCATAAATTTAGCATCTCCTAGTTTTTCTTTAGTAATCATCCAATCGGTATCTGTGTTTATTACCTTTCCATACGTTTCGTAAGAACTCCAGTTTTTGGTATATACAAAATCGGCATCTTTAAAAGCTTCCTCCTGATTATGATAAATAGGTGTATCTTTGGTTATCTCCGGACTTAGATCATAACCTTCAGGATTAGCAATAACAAAGTCTACCTCCATTTTTTGCATAGCTTGAACAAAACTATTTCCAACAGCATGCGGCAAAGCCTTAATATGAGGCGCCCAACTTAATACCACTTTAGGTCTTTTAACTTTAGTATGCTCTGAAATAGTAATGGCATCGGTTAACGCCTGTAAGGGGTGCCCAGTAGCGCTTTCCATATTAACTATAGGCACAGCTGCATATTGTTTAAATGCATTTAGTACCTGCTCGCTTTCGTCCTTTTCTTTATCGGTTAAAGATGGAAACGCTCTAACAGCAATAATATCGCAATATTGTGACACTACAGCAGCGGCTTCTTTAATATGCTCTGCGGTACTTCCGTTCATTACAGTACCATCCTCAAACTCCAAGCCCCATGCATCACCAGATACGTTCATAACAATAGGATTCATTCCTAAGTTTAATGCTGCCTTCTGTGTACTTAGGCGGGTTCGCAAACTAGAATTAAAGAATAACAATCCTAAGGTTTTGTTTTTACCTAGTGCGTTATCTGCCAAAGGATTTTGCTTCAATTTTTTGGCCTCTTCAATCCAAGCATTAATATCATCAATATCAGTTATGGACGTGTAGTGTTTCATTTTATTTTCTTCTTTTTCAGACCTGTTAGGTTAAAAAAAACTAACAGATCTAAATTTAATTTATTAATCTATTTTCAGCGTCATCTTTTGATGAACTACTCCTGTTTTTAACGATGGATATTTATCTCCGAGTATCCTAAAATTAAACTTTTTATAAAACGCTATAGCCGTTTCTCGTGCACTTAGTTTAAGATAAAATACACCTTCTCTTTTACAATACCTTATTAACTCCTTTAAAATTTCAGCTCCAACACCTTGCCTTTGATAATTCTCCTTTATAGCCATTTGAGATATTATAGCTTCGTCTTCAACAATATTTAAACGGCCAGTGCCAATTACCTTACCTTGATCCAAACAGACTAGATGAATTCCATTTAACTCAAACTCATCATTGATTAAATCCCTACTATTTTTCATTTCTTTAAAAAACAGTTCTTCTCTAACCGCAACAGCCTCTTTATAAAAAGGGCTTTCTGTATTCATATATTTTAAGGCAAACAACTACTTACTTTATTTTAGTAAACGACCGTTTGTTTTCCATTGAATTTACTATAAAGTTATCTTCTAACCCGTTTACTATCCAAGTTTCCACATTTGCCCTATGCGCTACCTCTGCTGCTTCAATCTTACTTTGCATGCCACCACTGCCATGCGACGATTTTGAATCTACTATTTCCTGCTTTAAAACCTCAAAATCCAATACTTCTTCAATGGTTTTTGGAGTCCCATTCTCCATAGAAGCCTTAGTATAAATCCCGTTGGTATTTGTTGCAATGATAAATAAATCCGCCTCTAACAAAGAAGCGGTTAGAGCCCCTAATTTATCGTTATCTCCAAACTTAATTTCATCAGTGGCCACTGTGTCGTTCTCATTAATAATTGGAATATAATTATTGTTTACCAAGACATTAATGGTATTGGTAATATTAGCACGGCTTTCTTCTTTTTTAAAATCGGAATACGACAACAAACATTGAGATGTTAACAACCCATATTCTCTAAAAATTTCTTGATAAATCCGGATAAGATGTGGCTGCCCGATAGAAGCCAACGCTTGTTTTACAAATATAGGTTTTCGTTTACTTTCCAATTTTACAAATTGCTTTGCAACAGCGATAGCTCCAGAACTCACAATAATGAATTCGTAAGTATCTTGAAGTGCAGCGATCTGACTTGCTAAATCTTCTATCTTACCTCGGGAAATATTATCGGTTTCTTTAGTAAGTGTATTAGAACCTATTTTTAATAATATGCGTTTCTTCTTTTGCATCCTTACCTTATTTGTCCACTTCCATGAACATACCATTTATTTGTCACCAAATGTTGCAAACCAATTGGTCCGCGTTGATGCAGTTTATCTGTACTAATGGCCAACTCACCACCTAACCCTAATTGCCCGCCATCTGTAAATCGGGTTGAAGCATTATGGTATACTGCAGCTGTATCCACATTTTCCATAAATAGTTTGGCCTCCTTTTGATTGGTTGTTATTATTGATGAGGAATGCCCTCCAGAATATTTATTAATCATGGCAATCGTATCTTGATTAGATCCTATTTCCCCAATAAGAATTTTATAATCAAGAAACTCTTCATACCAAATATCATCGGATTTAATACCTTCTAATCCATGTGCTTTTGAGATCGTTTCATCTCCTAAAACTTCGATATTAGAATGCTTTAATTTTGAAATTAAGTGCTTTACGAAAACATCTTTTTTAGGTAATTTTTCATCGATCAAAACTTTATCAACCGCATTACAAGCAGATATTTTAGATTTTCCATTCAAAATGACATCCAAAGCAACATCTAAATCTGCTTCCTGATGCACATAAACAAAATTGTTCCCTCGTCCGCTAATAATTACAGGGCAAGTAGCGTGTTCTTTTACAAACGCAATTAAACGCTCACCACCTCTAGGTACAATTAAATCAACTTTTTGTGTTGGTTTTTCCAAAAAGGCTTGGGTTTCACTTCTGTTAAATTGTAAATATTCTACCCAATCAGTCGGTGCATTATACGCTTTTAAAGCTTCATGCCATAGTTCGACTATTTTTAAATTTGATCGCAAGGACTCCTTCCCTCCTTTAAGTAGTATTTTATTTCCAGACTTAAATGCAATACCAGCGGCTTCAACCGTAACATCTGGTCTTGATTCGTATATAATTAAAACTGTACCAAAAGAGGCCGTTTTATTATATACTTGCATGCCATTATCGTGCTTAAAACTGAAACGTTCCACACCAACAGGATCATCCTGCGAGGCTAAATGGGTTACAGCTTTCTTCATTTCATCTACTTTTGCATCATCTACTTTTAAACGATCAAACATTGAAATATCGTCCCCGCTGTAAGCGTCTAAGTCTGTTTTATTAATAGCAATAATTGCTTCGCGGTCGCGCTCTAAAAGCTCCGCCATTTTAAGCAATACTGCATTTCTTGTATTAATAGATAGTAAGGTATTCATTTTATTCTTTTTTCTATTCTTGAAGGGAGGTGCTTTCAACTTCTGTTAAGGCTTCTATTAATGCTTCAAAAAACATATTAATATGTTCTTTTCTCACCGTTAATGGCGGTAATATTCTCAACAACTTTTTATTAGAGGCCCCTCCAGTGAATATATGATGTTTATAAATCAATGTTTTTCTTAGTTCTCCAACTTCAAAATCAAACTCCAAGCCTAACATCAAACCTCGTCCCTTAATTTCTTTAATTTGTTGTATCGTTTCTGCAATTTTAACAAAGTAATCTGCCATCTCATTAACATTATCAATCAACTTCTGATCTTCAATAACATTTAAAACAGCTAATCCTGCGGCACATGCCAGATGATTACCCCCAAAAGTAGTACCCAACATTCCAAATTTTGCTTCAATATTTGGGTGAATTAACACACCTCCTATAGGGAATCCATTCCCCATACCTTTTGCTATAGAAATAACATCTGGTGTTACGTTATAATGCTGGAATGCAAAGAATTTCCCAGAGCGCCCATAACCTGATTGCACCTCGTCTGCTATAAGCATGGTATTGTTCGCTTTACAAAGCGCATCCACAGTTTCAAAAAACGCTTGTGTTCCTTGATCCAAACCGCCTACGCCCTGTATAAACTCGACAATAACGGCACAAACATCACCTTTTTCCAACTCAGTTTTAACACCTTCAACATCATTTAACTCAAGTATAGTAACTTCCTGCTGAGCATTAATTGGGGCGATTATATTTTTATTATCGGTAGCCGCAACCGCCGCCGATGTACGTCCATGAAAACCATTTTTAAAAGCTACAACTCGAGATTTTCCAGTTTTAAAAGACGCTAATTTTAGAGCATTTTCATTGGCCTCGGCGCCAGAATTACATAAAAATAGTTCGTAACCTTTACAACCTGAAAGTTCTTCGAGCCGATCTGCTAACTCATGTTGCAAGGGGTTTTGAATGGCATTAGAGTAGAACCCCAATTTAGTAACTTGTTTAGATATAGCATTAACATACTTGTTATGAGCGTGTCCAATAGAAATTACGGCGTGCCCTCCATATAGATCTAAATACTCTGTTCCATTTTCGTCGTAAACATAAACTCCCTTTCCTGAAACAGGTGTGACATCATAAATTGGATAAACATTAAAAAGCGGCATGTTAGTTTTTCTTTAATTGGTTAATTTTTTCAAAAGAAGCTGTTATACCCTTAATAAGGGACGAGCTTAAACCTTGGTGTTCCATTTCATTCAAACCTTCAATAGTACATCCACTTGGGGTGGTTACTCTATCAATCTCTGCTTCGGGATGCCTTCCAGATTCTTTCAATAAACTCGCTGCACCGTAGCAAGTTTGTAATGCCAACTCATGGGCTTCTTCAGCCTCAAACCCAAGCTGTATAGCTCCTTGAGTAGTAGCACGCACTAATCGCATCCAAAAAGCAATGCCACTAGCACAAATTACTGTGGCTGCTTGTATCTGATCTTCTGGAATTACCATAGTTGTTCCTAACTGATTAAAAATTCCAGTGGCCAAATCCATTTTGGACTTACCCTTATCATTAGCCGCTAAACACGTCATTGATTTCCCTATAGAAATTGCGGTATTTGGCATAACTCGAATAATGGTTTTATCGGCACCAACTACCCCCTGAATTCGGGCTATTTCAACTCCTGCTGCTACAGACATCACGACATGGTTCTCTGTAATTTTATCGGCCACGCTAGCTAATACCTTATCAATATGTTTAGGTTGTAGCGCAAAAATTAAAATATCAGATTCGGCTACAGCCAAAGCATTATCACTGGTAACGGTTACCCCATCCTCGTTACGAAATTTATCTACGTTTCCTGTATTTATATCACTCAAATATAACGAGGTAAACGATTTATTCCCAATCAGTCCTTTGGCGATCGAGCTTCCTAAATTTCCTGTACCTATAATGGCTATTTTCATAATCTCTATGGATCCCTTCTAATCTCCGAAAAGCAAGAAACCAAAAGGGCTTTGTTTTAAATTATTATTTTCATTTTGATCGGACAACGAGTCTTCCTTTACCAAAAGGTTTAGGTGACTTTTAAAAATATGTCCCTTTCAATCCTAATCCAGTCGTTTCTTCAAGTCCAAACATTAAATTCATATTCTGAACCGCCTGACCTGAGGCCCCCTTTAATAAATTATCAATAACACTCGTAATTAACAACTTACCATTATGCTTGTGCAAATGAATTAAGCATTTATTAGTGTTTACTACTTGCTTTAAATGTAAAAAATCATCGGAAACAAACGTAAATGCAGCATCATTGTAATACGACTTATATAAACGGATGGCATCTTCAACCAATCCATCAAAATCCGTATAAACTGTTGCAAAAATACCTCTTGAAAAATTCCCTCTATTCGGCATAAACAATATCTCTGAAGAAAAATCATTCTGTAATTGCTTTACAGACTGATTAATCTCACCTAAGTGCTGATGCGTAAAAGGTTTGTAATACGAGAAGTTATTATCTCGCCACGTATAATGCGTAGTTGCTGATAATGAGGTGCCTGCTCCCGTTGCTCCTGTAACCGCGTTTATGTGTATATCTGAGTGCAACTTATTATTATCTGCTAGTGGTAATAACGCTAATTGAATAGCTGTTGCAAAACAACCAGGATTAGCAATATAATTGGCATTTTTTATAGCCTCCCTTTGTAATTCTGGAAGGCCATAAATGAATGTTTTCCCATCAAATACTTTATCGGCTTCCAATCTAAAATCATTTCCTAAATCAATAATTTTAGTATTCTCTGAAAATACATTAGCTTCTAAAAACTTCACCGAATTACCATGCCCTAAACATAAAAACAATACATCAACATTGGAGTTAACCGTATCGGTAAACTTCAAATCTAAGGCCCCTACCAAATCCTGATGGACTTTACTAATATTATTCCCTGCATTGGAAGTGCTAAATACAAAATCAATTTGCGCTTCCGGATGATTAATTAACAATCTAATAAGCTCTCCTGCGGTATACCCTGCTCCGCCTATTATTCCAACTTGTATCATGATTTCGAATTTACCTGTTGATATATTTTGTTTTGATTCCCTAAAATTTTAATAAATCCTTTGGCATCATCAGCCGTCCAAGCCTTGTTTTCCTCTCCATAGCTACCAAACTTGGCACTCATAAGATCATGCTCGGACGCGATACCATCTAAAGAAAAATGATAAGGCTTTAAAGTTACAAACACATCGCCAGTTACTTTATCTTGACTGTTTTGTAAAAAAGCCTCAATATCTCTCATTACAGGATCAAGGTATTGACCTTCATGTAAATGCATCCCATAAAAACTAGACAAATATTCCTTATGTTGTAATTGCCATTTCGTTAAAGTATGTTTCTCAAGCAAGTGGTGCGCTTTAATTGTAATTAAGGCGGCCGCAGCTTCAAACCCAACACGCCCCTTAATTCCTACAATAGTATCGCCAACATGAATGTCTCTACCAATAGCATAAGCTGACGCTAAATTGTTTAAAACTTCAATGTTAATTTCAGGAGCATTTTCTACCCCATTAACCGCCACTAGTTCTCCTTTAGTAAAGGTTAGTTTCACTTTTTCTTCTTCAGCATGTTTTATTTGAGAAGGGTAAGCCTCATTTGGTAAAGCCTTTTCTGAAGTTAGGGTTTCTGCGCCTCCAACACTTGTACCCCATAATCCTTTATTAATAGAATACTTTGCTTTTTCCCATGACATGTCTATGCCATTCGCCTTTAAATAATCTATTTCCTCCTGCCTCGTTAACTTCTGATCTCTTATTGGAGTGATAATCTCTATTTGAGGTGCAAGCGTTTGAAAAATCATATCAAATCTTACCTGGTCATTACCTGCTCCAGTACTTCCGTGAGCAATATAGTCTGCACCAATGCTTTTTGCATACTCAACTATTTCTATAGCTTGAACAATACGTTCTGCGCTTACAGACAAAGGATATGAATTATTCTTTAAAACATTACCAAAAATTAAATACTTAACTACCTTTTGATAAAATGTCGATACAGCGTCTATATTTTTATACGTAGACACGCCCATTTTATAAGCATTACTTTCTATATGTGAAATCTCTTCTTGGGTAAACCCTCCTGTATTTACACTTACTGCATGCACATCATATTCTTTTGATAAACTTACCGCACAATATGAGGTGTCCAATCCGCCACTATAGGCTATAACTAACTTTTTCATTTATTATTTTTTTCTTTTTTAAGGAATAAGGCTTCTTTGATTCTTTTTAATCTGGCTACTACCTTTTTCTTTATTGGTTTTACTTCTTGCTCTTTCATTTTGGCATCATACAACATCCCGGTGCATAAACACATTTTTCTATTGGTTCGCGTTAGCACATCGTAATTCTTACAAGTCTGACAACCATCCCAAAAGGTTTGGTCATCTGTTAGTTCAGAAAAAGGCACTGGTTTATATCCTAAATCACTATTCATTTTCATGACAGCTGGACCCGTAGTAATACTAAAAATTTTAGCATCTGGAAATTTACTTTTTGAATGCTCAAAAACTTTATGCTTAATTTTTTTCGCAAGCCCTTTGCCTCTAAAATCAGGATGCACGATAAGTCCAGAATTGGCCACAAATTTACCGTGTCCCCATTTTTCTATGTAACAAAATCCAGCAAAAACCTCACCGTCTAACGCAATAACAGCATTCCCATTTTTCATTTTAGCTGCTATATATTCGGGGGTACGCTTTGCGATACCTGTTCCCCTAACAGCTGCGGAACTTTCAATGGTCTCGCAAATTGCTTCGGCGTATTTTATATGTGATTTATCGGCTATTACAACCTTCATTTCCTTGTTTGTATTGAATGTCAATTATTGTTATTCTTTCTTGATAGCTGAACTGGACGCACCTAGTTCAAAAAAATGAAACATACCCTTACGGGCGACGTGGAAATTTACGGCGCATAATGTGTTGGTTAATTATTAAATTAACTTTATTTTGAAATGCTATGATAAAAACTTTGGACAATTTGAAAAAATTAAAATTACGTTAAGGTTAGTTCGACTAATTTAAGGGCAATTAGAAGCGGCGGCGATTGCGCGCGGGCAAACCAGATGTAGAACAACGTATTTTATTTTTAAAACTTTTCATGCTGTAAAACTAAAGTTTTATTTCTTAAATGCCTAATAATGATTTCGTTTTTCATAAAAATTGAAGATATCTCTATTTTTTCAACATTTTGATTTAAAAAATACAGTTACAAATCCGTTTTTTAATATTTAAAGCATCCATAAACCCTTGGGACGAGGCATAGCAAGTCTTGATGGCTTTAAAAATTTAAAACAGCGTCCTTGTATTATGGTTATTTAAAACCAATCTGAAAAAAATAGGAAATTAGCTTTTATGCTGAAAATCTCTCGTTGAAACCTGAGAGGCCGAAGGAAAATCTTTGGGCAACTCCCTTGGTGAGACATCACCCGTTGCTGCCCACTCAATACCTCTAATTAAAAGTGTTTGGAAACCAACGCATTCAAAGGCTATTGAATCATGCCCAAGTGTGGTATGAAAAATACGTCCTTTCCCGTAATCAATAACCATAGCCACTGGCTCTTTTTGTTCCAACTCTGGCGCCTTTACTTTAGAAACTGCTGTTGCTAATATGGTAACGTTTTTAGCTGGCCCCCTTAAATAAGCATAACATTCGTCTGTTGCATGCATCCACTCTTCTGGCAGTCCCACTGTAATTGGGTGGTTACTATTAAAAGTGGTTACCAGAAAAGCTTCTCGTTTTCCATGTTTACCGGCAGCCCCCGGTGTACTATCTCTTTTTACCCGATTCATCTTATCTACATACAGATACGGACCATCTTTTTCAGTCCTATCGCCCCACCCACCAACTGCTATCATTTCATTATAAGCCCGCCATTTTGGAAAGCTATTATTGGCGCCATGAACACTCACAAATCCACCTCCATTTTTTACGAAATTCTCAAAATTTTGTTTTGTTTTTTCAGGCCAGGAAGCGGCTTGCCATCCAAAATTTGATATCACCACATCATAGTTTGAAAAATTTGGGCTAAAATCAGGATCGGTTTTTGGTTTACCTTCTATTCCTTCTGAAATCCCGGCATAAGGCAGCCAATCTTTAAACTGCTCGCTTTTATGTAAATAATGTGTACGCTCAATATCAACAACAAATAAACCTGTATCCTCCAAATATTGTTTCATCATTATAGTTGATTTAGGCCAAACAACATGATTATTTTGGCCATCAACTATTAGCACCTTTATCCTAGCTTTTGAGCGCTCGTTATATGATGCGCTCGTTAACACACAAAAGCCAATAAACAACAATACATATCGTTTCATCCTTTTAAACTTTTTTAATATTATTAAATTTACACAACAGTGCAACTAATTGCAATAAAACTTAGGTTTACATAAAACTATAAACCTAAAATACCCTTTAAATACCCCTCATCAATTTCTCCCCCTGCAAAATCATCAAAACTGCGTTCTGCAGCTTCAATAATGTGTTTTTTAATAAAAGGTGCCCCCTCTCTAGCTCCCTGCTCAGAAGATTTTATACAACATTCCCATTCCATTACGGCCCATAAATCCATTCCGTATTTAGTTAGTTTTGAGAATATCCCACTAAAATCTACCTGACCATCTCCCAGTGAACGAAAACGTCCTGCGCGATCTTTCCAATCGGCATATCCACCGTAAACACCCTGTCTTCCTGTTGGATTAAACTCTGCATCTTTAACATGAAATGCCCTGATCCGTTCATGATAAATATCGATAAATGTTAAATAATCCAATTGTTGTAAGACGAAGTGACTTGGATCATATAACACATTAGCCCTACTATGATTATTCGTTGCCTCCAAGAAGCGCTCGTAGGAAATTCCATCGTGCAAGTCTTCTCCGGGATGCAATTCATAACATATATCCACACCATGTTCATCAAAGTGATTTAAAATAGGTAGCCACCTTTCTGCCAGCTCCTTAAACCCTAATTCTACCAAACCACTTGGTCTTTGCGGCCAAGGATAAACAGTATGCCACATAAACGCTCCAGAAAATGAAGCATGGGCATTTAAGCCGAGTCGCCCACTCACGGTCCCACACTTTTTAACAAAATCTATTGCCCAATCGGTCCTAGCTTTCGGATTATTTCTAACTTGTTCTGGAGCAAATCCATCAAACATATTATCGTAGGCTGGATGCACAGCAACTAACTGACCTTGCAGATGCGTGGACAGTTCTGTTATTTCTAACCCATATGAATTTACTTTTCCTTTTAATTCATCGCAATAGGTTTGACTTTCAGCTGCTTTTTCAATATCAATCAAACTAGCTTCCCATGTAGGTATCTGAATGCCTTTATACCCTAATCCAGATGCCCATTGGCACATGCCATCCAAACTGTTAAACGGCGCCTCATTTCCTGCAAATTGAGCTAAAAATACTGCTGGTCCTTTTATTGTTTTCATGCGATTTATTATTTTATTCAAGAGCTGTCCATGCAGCATTATTCTTATTACTATCCACCGCTGCATAAATAAACCTCATACCGCGCACACCATCGGATATCGAAGGATAGTCTAAATCTGTGTTAAGCTCACCATCGTATACAGCCATAACATGATTAGCAAAATTTTTATAAATAGTTGCAAACGCCTCAAGATATCCTTCTGGATGACCTGCTGGAATTCGCGATACTTTTAAAGATTCAGGATATAAATCATTACCGTTTGGAGTATATATTTTTTTTGGTTCGTGCAACCAATGTGTTATCAACTCATTTGGGTTTTCTTGACACCATTCTAAGCTGCCTTTTGTACCATAAATCTTTATAGCCAAATTGTTTTCTTCACCCAAAGCTATTTGTGAAATTGACATCGTACCTTTTGCTCCATTATTCATTCTAAGCAATAAATTTGCATCGTCGTCAAGTACCCTGCCTTCTCCAAAAACACCCAGATCTGCCGCCAATTCTGATATTTGGAGTCCTGTAATATAGTTAATTAAATTTTCGGCATGGGTACCAATATCACCTAAAGCCCCACCTATTCCAGAGCGTTTGGGATCTACACGCCACGATGCTTGCTTCTGTCCTGTTTCCTCAACAGCTGTTGAAAGCCATCCTTGTAAATATTGAACCTGAATTTTTCTAATATCTCCTAAATCTCCATTTCTAACCATGGCCCGAGCTTGTTTAACAAGCGCATACCCCGTATAATTATGGGTTAGCGCAAAAAGTCTCTTGGTTTTATTTACAGCCGATTGTAAAGTCAATGCCTCCTCTAATGTAAGTGTAATAGGCTTATCGCAAACCACGTGAAAACCATTCTCTAACGCCATTTTTGCCGGATGAAAATGCATATGATTTGGTGTTACAATGGCAACAAATTCCATACGCTTATCTTCAGGCAATTCTTTTTCTTTTATTATCATTTCCTCATAACTTCCATAACACCTTTCTTCAGAAAGAAATAAATCCTTGCCAGACAATATAGATTTCTTAGGATCACTACTAAAGGCACCACATACCAAATCAATCAGTCCATCTATAGATGCTGCTCGCCTATGCACATCTCCTATAAATGATCCATGACCTCCTCCAATCATTCCCATTCTTAGTTTTCTTTTCATACGTTTTAGTTATATTTGAGAGATACTAGTTCTTTTTTTCATAAACATATTAAGCCCCAAGAAGGCCACTATTAAAATAGCAGGCAATATGGACATCGTCCTCAACGCTTCTATTGCTCCAGTATTATCCATTAAACTCCCCATGACTGGCAAAACAATGGACACCGAGAACATACCTGCTCCTCCCATTATAGATAAACCCAAAGCTCCCGTTTCTGGCATATATTCAGCCACAAAGCCGAGCATAGTTGGCCAAAAAAATGTCACGCCAACTGCAAAAATAGCGGCAGCTATAAAGGTCATTCCTCCCGATGTTATTGTGAGCATCCAAAGTCCTATAAACGTAAAAATAGCAGAATACAAAAGCATCCCCGAAGGTTTAAGTTTATGAACAACTTGCCCAGCAAAAAGTCTGCCCAGAGCCATAATCCCATTAATAAAAGCGAGCACCAATAACGGAGCAGAAACAGATTCTTTTAGCAACGATTCTATACGTTGCGTTGTTCCAAGTTCTGACGCTGCAGTTAAAAACATACAAAATACCATAAAAACAAATAAGGGCTTCAGTACACTTGAAAACATTTCTTTACTGCTAATTCCTAACTGGACACGTTCTGTAACAGGAATCTTTTGTCCAAAAAACAATAGACCGTAAACGATTAATGGAATAAATAAGGTACTTACCATAAAATGCCAGCTCAAACCAAAAACGTCCATAATTAGCCAGCCCAATAAGGCTCCAATTACTATACCACCTGGGAACCAAACATGAAACCTATTTAGCATTTTGGTTTTCTCGCTAGGATATAAAGATGCTACCATAGGGTTTAAAGCAGCTTCTACAAAGCCATTACCCACTCCTATAAATAAGGTAGCCACAAATAAAGAAGTCATTGAGTCGGCTAAAAGCGTTAATAAAATACCAATGGTATGGGTTAAAAAAGCCATCCAAGTTATTTTTTTAATACCTAGCCAATCAACTAAAGGACCACCAACTATCATAGCCAAAGTAAATCCAAAAAATGCTGGAGCAAAAGCATAGCCAATCTGCTCTAGAGTTAAACCAACACCTTCTGGTCCAAATACGGTTTCCAACCTTGCTCGAATCGCAAAGGTCATTGCAGTCGTTATTAGAGCGAGGCAGCTTGCCAAAAAAAGTCTATTTTTATTAATAACTTCCATAACTAATTTAGTTTATTAATATTTTATTTTACGACAATTGCCTACCTACTTTAATAAGCAAATCTTTGGTTAGTTTTATCCCGGCTTCTTCAGATATTTTTTTTCCTTCATATTCAATACCAACAAATCCATTATAACCTGAATCTTTAACCATTTGCATCATCTTCATATAATCTATAGTGGTTTCTCTTCCTTCAGCATCAAAATCGTAGGACTTGGCACTTACGGCTTTTGCGAAAGGAAGCAACTGTTTAACCCCTTTATATCGATCATACGCTTCTAAGCAGTTTCGGTTCTCATCTTTGGTAATACAAAAGTTCCCAAAATCCGGTAAGGTTCCACAATTATCTTGCCTTATGTTTGAAAAAACTTGAGACATCCAGTCACCATTTGAAGAAAATCCGCCATGATTTTCAACCAACACACTTATATTCGATCCCTTAGCAAATTCGGATAGACGATGTAACGAGTCTACCGCCGCTTTTGAAGCTTCAAGAGGATCTACTCCTCCAGCCAAATTAACTCTTATAGCATGGCAACCTAAAAAATGTGCCGCCTCAACCCATTTATAATGATTATCTATAGCTTCGATGCGTTTTTGAGTATCTGCATCTGCCAACTGACCTTCGCCGTCAATCATGACTAAAACATTCTCTTGTCCTTCGGCATCAGCTCTCAAATTCATTTCCTTCAAATAAGCCATATCTTTGGCCTTTTCCTTGAAAAACGAATTTACATACTCCAGCCCCTCACAGCCGAAACTTCTTGATTTGGTTGCAAAATCTAGATTTTTTATCTCCCCAGCCCTAAGCGCTCTATGCAAGGACCACTGTGCTAATGATATTTTAAAAAAAAGGGGGCTTAAAGTATCCTCCTGAGGGTCTTGAGGCGATGCTATTAATGTGTGTTTTTTCTTTTTTCTGCAGGCGTGCAGACCAAAAAGAGACATTCCCAAAATACCCTGAGATGCTCTTAACATAAAGTGTCTTCGCTTCATACTTTAAAGGTGTATATACGTTTGGTAACCTCGTGAAATTATATAAAATAACAATACCTTATGTTTATTTTTATTCAGTGAAAGATTTTAAACAATTATATTGCAACGCTTGTTTTATCAGGATCTAAAACTCGAGATCTATAAACATTTGGCGAGCATTTTTCATGATTCTTAAAAACTGTTGAGAAATACTGGCTTGTTGCAAAGCCGCACATGTATGCTACTTGACCAATGGTTAAATCTTTTTCTTTTATTAAAATACCCTTAGCCATTTCTAACCTTTTAATCGTTAAATACCGCATCGGGGTAAGATTTGTTAATCGCTTGCAATGATGCGTAAAACGTGTTAAGCCAACACCGGCAGATTTTGCCATTTTTTCAATCGTCCAGTTTTCTGCCAAGTTTTTTTCTAATTCTTTCAAAAAATATTGCACACTCCTCGAACTATCCGTTAAAGATTCATTTAACGTTATTTTTTCGGCATTCAATAGTTCCAAGATTAGTATTAACAAATAATTAATAAGCAACCTTAGTGTTGATGCATTATTTCCTTTTTTATCTGTATTAATCGCATCATTTATCCTTTTAAAGCAATCTCTTACCCGTTGATCTGTTTTTAGAATAGATTTCTCATTATGCCTTAATATATTTGTTAACCTAGACAAATCTTCATTTGTTAACGTAATCCAGTCAGGCCACTTCCAATCTTGATGCGGCCGTCGAACTCCCAAATCAATAATAATCCAATAAAACTTACCCATTCCAATATTTGGATTACCAACTCTATGAGCCTCCCATGGCCTGGTTATTGTCAAATCATTTGGTTTTAAAACAACCTCCTTGTTTTCTTGAGCATAGGGCATAGTTCCAGATTCTAAAAAATGAAATTCAATACCTTCATTTCTGTGCCACCCTAAACCCCAATCTTGTGGTTCGTTAGCATCCCAATACCCAATACTGTTTAACCCCAGGGTATTGCTATCTAAACGATCTCCTGGATAAGTATGGCGCGCCAAAGCTTTAAACTTTAATTTTTTTCGTTTGTAAGCATCAATGAGAGGCAAGCAGGTATCAGCGTGATAGGTAACACCATCGGCCTCATACGGTTCAATTTTATGTATGTTTATTTTCACTGAAATATTTTAAACACTTGTCCTACGCAAATTAGTTAATTTTCGAATAACTAAGAATTATATTGTTATTTCCTTGGATATTAACATTTTGAAGAACCCTGGTAACAAAAACTAGTATTTGGATTAATTAAATCCTGTTAAACCATTATGACTGAAGACTTCATTACAGAATACCCAACACCCTATGATGCCATTGTAATTGGTACAGGTATAAGTGGTGGTTGGGCAGCAAAAGAGCTATGTGAAAACGGACTAAAAACTTTAGTTTTAGATCGGGGACGTATGGTGAAACATATTGAGGATTATCCTACCATGTATGATGACCCGTGGGACACTAAATATAGGGGTGTTAAAAACCCTGTGGATGTAGCACAACAGCCAATACAAAACAGATCGTATATACTAAGTCCACATAGTCAACATTGGTTTGTTAACGACTTTAAGCACCCTTATAATCAAGTCAAACCATTTGATTGGATTAGAGGCTATCATGTAGGAGGCAGGTCGTTAATGTGGGCAAGACAGTCTTACCGCTTAAGCGATTTAGATTTTGAAGCCAACAAAAAAGACGGTCATGGTGTAGATTGGCCTATACGCTATAAAGATATTTCACCTTGGTATGATAAAGTAGAAACATTTATTGGTGTATCAGGACAAAATTTAGGGCTGTCGCATTTACCTGATGGAAAATTATCCAAACCCATGGAGCTTAATTGTGTAGAGCTTGAGTTGCAAAAGAAATTAGAAGAAAAATTTGATGACCGCCTACTAACCATAGGACGATCAGCTAACAAAACAGGAGATGCTGTGCATGAGGGGCGTTCCAATTGTCAATTTAGAAGAAGATGTGTTAGAGGGTGTCCATTTGGCGGGTATTTTAGCAGCAACTCATCAACACTTCCTGCAGCAGAACGCACAGGGAATATGCATCTAAGACCCAACTCTATTGCTTACGAAATAGTTTATGATGACGAAAAAGGCGTAGCTTCTGGAGTTCGAATTATTGATGCAGAAACCCGAGAAAAGATTTTCTTTAGAGCTTCTATCATTTTTAGTTGTGCCTCTACAATAGGATCAGCGAGTATTTTAATGCAATCAAAGTCTGAAAGATTCCCCAATGGCTTAGGTAATGACAGTGGAGAATTGGGACATAATATTATGGATCATTTATCAAAATCTGGTGCTTCCGCAAAAGTAGAAGGATTTGAAGAGTTTTATTATAAAGGGCGGCGTCCAAATGGATTTTATATTCCTAGATTCAGGAATTTGGATGAAAAAACCCAGCAAAAAGAATTCTTAAGAGGTTATGGTTATCAAGGAAGTGCTAGCAGAACAAATTGGAAAAGTGGTTTGGGCGAGCTTAGTTATGGTGAAGATTTAAAGGAAGAGATGATGAAACCCGGACATTGGCGAATTGGGATGGGAGGCTTTGGAGAATGTTTACCCTACCATGATAATAAAATGACTTTAAATTATGAAAAGTTAGACGACTGGGGTTTACCAACAGTAAACTTTGATGTTACTTTTAGAAATAATGAAATAAAGATGAAAGAAGACATTACAGAACAAGCTGTAGCAATGCTAAAAGCTGCTGGATTTAAAGATGTTGAAGGTCATAATCCTGAAAGCACACCAGGTATAGCTATCCACGAAATGGGTGCCGCCAGAATGGGACATGATCCTAAAACATCAGTATTAAATAAACATAACCAAATACACGCAGTACCTAATGTTTATGTTACAGATGGTGCTTGTATGGCATCTTCTGCATGTCAAAACCCATCGTTAACCTATATGGCACTTACTGCCAGAGCTGCTAATCATGCAGCTCAAGAATTTAAAAAGAATAAAAAAGCCTAAGATTATGGATAGAAGAACTGCTTTAAAAAATTTAAGTATTGGTTTAGGCTATACCGTTGCAGCACCTACTATTTTTAATATGCTGTCCTCATGTTCTGCCGAAACTAATGGATGGACTCCTTTATTTTTATCTGCAGATGAAAAGCATATGGTAACACATTTGGCAGACATTATTTTACCTACTACGGATACTCCCGGAGCTCTAGAAGTTAATGTTCCTCAGTTTTTAGATTTGATGTATGCAGATATTGAAAAGGAACAAAATCAAGATATTTTTAAAAAAGGCGCTGCACTATTTGCTGAAACGTTTAAAACAAAGTTTGATATTGAGGTTACAGAAGGAAGCAAAGCACAATATGAAACACTTTTGGAGTCTTATTTTAAGATTTCTGAGGCAAATGAAAAAGCAATTTTTAAATTACAAAGCCTGACAATAGAAAGTATAACCAAGGCTGAGATGGATAATTATTTACTTTATAAATTTTTACTCTCCGTAAGACGGTATACCCTATTTGGATATTATACTTCTGAAAAAGTAGGAGAACAAGTGCTTAATTACGATCCAGTTCCAGGGGAGCAGAAAGGGTGTATCCCTCTTGAAGACGTGCCTAATGGCATTGCTTGGTCTCTTTAATAAAAAATAACATAATGAAATTTTCAAGTAAGCTAGTAGTTATAATTTTATTACTATCCATCACATATTCCTGTAAAAAAAATCAAAGCAAAACACTTCCGACAGAAAAGAAAGAGTGGATAAAACTATTCAACGGAAAAAATCTAGAAGGCTGGACACCAAAAATAAAAGGTTACAAGTATGGTGACAATCATAATAATACATTTGTAGTAGAAGATGGCATCCTTAAAGTAAGTTATAAAGCTTACGATTCCTTTAACAATGCTTTTGGTCACTTATTTTATAAAACCCCTTTTAGTGATTATAAATTTAGGATGGATTATCGTTTTACCGGAGAACAGATAGCAGGAGGAAGACCATGGGCATTGCGAAATAGTGGTATTATGATACATTGTGAAGATCCAAAAGGCATGGAAACAGACCAAAACTTTCCTGTGAGCATAGAAGTGCAACTTTTAGGTGGTAATGGTGTAGACGAGCGTTCTACAGGTAATTTATGTACTCCTGGTACTCATGTGATGTATAAAGACACTTTAGTAACGGAGCATATTATTAAATCCGCTTCAAAAACATATCATGGAGAGCAATGGGTACATGTTGAAATAGAGGTTAGAAACGATTCTATAATCAAACATTTTATAAATGGCGAAGAAGTGTTAAGTTACACTAAACCACATATTGGAGGTGGTGCGGTAAACACGGGAGACAAATGGAAACCAAAAGAAAACCAACCCCTAAAAGGTGGTTATATTTCACTACAAAGCGAAAGTCACCCCGTTGAGTTTAAGAATCTCGAATTACTTGAACTCCATAGGTGAAATTCTCTTATTTAAATTGATTTGTTCCAGAGTGTTCTCTTTAATCAAGAGACACCTGAAAAATACGCTAACAAACATCTAAAATCATCTTGTGCTCTATAAAAAAGCTAGATGTTCTATAGCAACTACTAAAACAAAATATTACTAAGGATTGATGAGATAAACTTTAAAATGAAGCTTCCAAGTTATCTTAGGTCTTAATCATAATAAAGCACAATTATCCATTAGCCTTATTCTACAATAAACTTCCCTTTCATTAAAGCATAATGCCCAGGAAAACTGCACAAAAAATCGTACACCCCTTTAGCGGGAGCATCAAACTCAATAACGGCAGTTTCTCCTCCTCCAATTAACTTTGTATGTGCAATAATATCATCTGTTCCAGACGGTATATAGTCTGTTTCTTTTTTGGTTGCAGCTTTATTTCCGAACGCCACCAAATCTACACCTTGTTTAAGCAAAACAAAATTATGTCCCATAACACTTTTATCCATCTTACCTACATGCTTCAAAGTTAATGTCACTTTAGCTCCAGCTTTTACTTTAATCTCTTTTTTATTAAACTGCATCGCATCATTTGAGGTTAAAATAATGCTATTTGGATCACTTGCATCACGAGGTTTCACCTCTTTCTTTTCATATGAAAACCCTTCCTTTTTCTCCTTTTTTCCACCGCATGATATTAAAATCAATCCAAAAAAAGTTGCTGCTACTAATCTAACGAATAACCTCATCGTATTTTTTTTAAAGTTCACTCACTAAGATAATATGAAATTCACACCTTACAAAATATAATCTGTACTTATAAAATTAGACGTTTTTTTATCGAGCAGGTCTTCCAAAATCTTGTTATTATACTCGTTATCTTTTGAAGCAACAAATGTTCTAATTGAAAACGATCTTAAAGCATCATGAACGCTTAAAGTCCCATAGGCAGAATCTTTTCGTCCTGTAAAAGGGTAAACATCCGGTCCTCTTTGACACGAGCTATTCAAATTAACTCTACATACCAAATTGACCAATGTATCGATTAAAGGTGATAACGTATGAATATTTTTCCCAAACAAACTTACTTGTTGACCATAATTAGATTCTGCCATATCATCGAGAGGTTCCTCAATATCTGCAAAAGAAACTATTGGCACTATCGGACCAAACTGCTCTTCCTTAAACACGCGCATATCTTTGGTAACTGGATATAATACGGCTGGAAAAATGTAATTATCCATTATTTCGCCTCCTCTTTTATTCATTACTTTAGCGCCTTTTGATAGGGCGTCATCAATCAACTCATTAATATATTGTGGCTTATCTACCTCTGGTAACGGTGTTAATTCAACGTCTTGTTCCCAAGGGTTTCCAAACTTGAGCTCGTCAACCTTGTAAGCAAATCTTCTGTTAAACTCCTCGATTACAGACTCGTGCACATATAGTACTTTAAGTGCTGTACACCGCTGTCCGTTAAATGACAAGGTACCTGCAATACACTCTTCAACTGTAGAGTCTAAATCGGCATCGGGAAGTACAATTGCTGGGTTTTTAGCTTCTAAGCCTAAAACCATGCGCAGTCTATTCCCTTTTGGATGTTGTGCCTGTAAGGCGTTTGCAGATTTACTGTTACCTATTAATGCCAGAACATCAATTTTACCCGATTGCATAATTGGTGTCGCTAAAACACGTCCACGACCATAAACAATATTCACTACACCTTCTGGAAAGCTGCTTTGAAAGGCCTCCAAAAGAGGAGAAATCAATAAAACCCCTAACTTAGCAGGCTTGAATATTACGGGGTTACCCATTATTAAAGCTGGAATTAAAAGCGTAAATGTTTCATTTAATGGGTAATTATAAGGCCCTAAACACAACACCACTCCCAATGGTCCTCTTCTTATATGTGCGTAAACGCCCGAGTGCTTTTCAAACTTAGCAGAATCTCTATCAATTTGTTTATAGGCCTCAATGGTATCATAAATATAATCAACCGTTCTATCAAACTCTTTTTGAGAGTCGGGTAAGTTTTTACCAATTTCCCACATTAAAAGCTTTACTACTTCCTCGCGCTTTGTCTTCATTTGCTCAACAAAGGTTTCCATACAAGCAATTCTATCGCCTACTTTCATAGTTGGCCACAAGCCCTTCCCACTATCATAAGCTTGGGTAGCAGAATTAAGTGCTTCCATAGCTTCTTTTTCTCCTAATTGAGGAATGGTTCCAAGAAGTGTTTGCTTATACTTAGGTGTTGATGAAATGGTAGAATACACCTCTGCTTTTTCTCCTTTCCAGGACCTTAACTCGCCATTAACAAGATAAGTAGTTTGATGGAAAAGTGATTTAATCTGATATTGTTCTGGAATGTCTTTGAACGAATGTTTCATGATATGTATTTAAAACAAGCTTCTTTTTTTTAGGAGTTTTGCTTGTGGCTTTATTCACGTACCATAAAATTAACTAAAAATTAGACGCTCTTACCCTGTAAAAACCAAATAACTACTTAAAACCCAACGAAAACGATTTCGGTTTTTATGCATAATCAATTGGTTTTAAATCAAACTTTACACTAAAAACTGAAATAAATCTGGCTTATTATTAAGATATTCACCAAAAAAATTATGCCGTTTTAGTTTTGCAATAAGCGGCTCTAAATCGGAGGCATTTTTTAGCTGTACACCAACTACTGCCGATCCGTTTTCTCTATTTGTTTTTTTTGCGTATTGAAAATAAGTAATATCGTCATGATCCCCCAGCATATCAACAACAAATTCTTTCAAAGCACCTGCTCGCTGAGGAAAGTTTATAATAAAATAGTGCTTTAAATTAGCATGTAACAAGGCGCGTTCTTTAATTTCGGGGGTTCGCGTTATGTCGTTGTTGCTTCCGCTTACAACACAAACCACTTGCTTCCCTTTTATTTTCTTTGCATAAAAATCTAATGCTGAAATACTTAAGGCTCCAGCAGGTTCAACAACAATCGCATCTTTATTATACAATTCTAAAATGGTTTGACATACCTTACCTTCTGGCACTAATAGCATATCATCTAAATATGCTTTACAAATAGTAAAATTTAAGTCTCCAACCCGTTTTACTGCTGCGCCATCAATAAACTTTTCAATAGATTCTAATTCTGTGTTTTTATTATTCTTAATAGACACGGTCATTGATGGAGCACCTTCGGGCTCGACCCCTATTATTTTCGTTTGAGGCGACAGTGTTTTAAAAACAGTAGATAGACCAGCAGCTAAACCACCTCCTCCAACTGGAAGAAACACGTAATCTATTTCATGTTTGGCTTGCTTTAAAATCTCAAGACCAATGGTTGCCTGTCCCTCAATAACCTTTTTATCATTAAAAGGATGAATAAATATTTTACCTAACTCCTTACATTCTTCCATAGCAGCATGGTACGCATCATCAAAAGTATCTCCAATAAGTTTTATTTCGATGAAGTCTTCACCAAACATTTTAACCTGTTCTACTTTTTGATTAGGCGTTGGAGCCGGCATATATACAGTGCCTCTAATCTGCAATAATTTACAGGATAGCGCTACGCCTTGGGCATGGTTCCCAGCACTTGCGCAAACAACCCCAGAACTTGATTCTACTGAGGTTAACGAACTTATTTTATTATAAGCACCTCGTATTTTATACGAGCGTACTTGTTGCAAGTCTTCCCGCTTTAAATAAATATTAGCCCCGAATTGTTTTGACAATCTTTGGCTAGGGCCTAAAGGCGTAACTGCCGATACCTTTTTAACGGTATCGGCAGCTACTTTAATATCATTTATTTCAGGAAAATACAGTATGTTTTCCTTATTCATAAATAACGCTTTAAACGATTGGCTTCATGGCCGTCATCGAAGATCTTAAAAACTCTCCTACTTTTTCAACTGGGTGCTCTCTTAACGCTTTATTAATTTCAATTAATTTCGCATTATCAACACCTTCCCCATTGTCTTTTGCAAACGGCTTTCCAATAACATCAGTTTTAATCCCTTTCATGAAGTCTGTTAATAATGGTTTACAAGCATGGTCAAATAAATAACATCCATACTCAGCAGTATCAGAAATCACAGAGTTCATTTCATATAATTTCTTTCTAGCAATAGTATTTGCAATAAGTGGTGTTTCATGTAATGATTCATAATAAGCAGAAGCATCTATAATTCCAGAATCTGTCATCGCCTCAAAAGCCAATTCAACACCTGCGCGAACCATGGCTACCATTAACACGCCATTATCGTAATACTCTTGCTCAGAAATTTCAACATCCCCGGCTGGTGTTTTTTCAAAGTTAGTCTCAGCTGTTGCTGCTCTCCAACCTAATAAGTCTTTATCATCATTTGCCCAATCTGCCATCATTCCAGCAGAAAAACGACCTTCAATAATATCATCCATATGCTTCTGGAATAACGGACGCATAATATCTTTTAACTCTTCTGATAACTCAAAAGCTTTAATTTTTGCTGGGTTTGATAAACGATCCATCATGTTGGTAACACCTCCATATTTAAGACCTTCCGTTACTGTTTCCCATCCATATTGAATTAATTTAGAAGCATATCCTGGGTCAATACCTTCTTCAACCATTTTGTCAAAACAAAGAATAGATCCTGTTTGCAATAATCCACATAAAATGGTTTGTTCCCCCATTAAATCAGATTTTACCTCAGCAATAAAAGATGATGCTAAAACACCAGCTCTATCGCCACCTGTAGCCACGGCATAGGCCTTAGCTTGCGCCCAACCTTTTCCTTCTGGATCATTTTCTTCGTGTACAGCAATTAATGTTGGTACACCAAAACCTCTTTTATATTCTTCACGGACCTCCGAACCTGGAGACTTAGGCGCCACCATAATCACAGTGAGATCTTTACGAATTTGTATACCCTCTTCCACAATATTGAAACCGTGAGAATATGATAACGTTGCCCCTTTTTTCATCAGTGGCATTACAGCGTTTACAGCATTTGTATGTTGTTTATCTGGTGTTAAATTTAATACCAAATCGGCAGTTGGAATTAACTCTTGGTATGCCCCAACTGTAAAGCCATTTTCTGTAGCGTTAATATAAGACTGACGTTTTTCAGAAATAGCAGCATCACGTAAAGCATAAGAGATATCTAAACCTGAATCTCTCATGTTTAAACCTTGGTTTAATCCTTGAGCACCGCATCCTACGATAACTATTTTCTTTCCTTTTAAAGCATTTACTCCGTCTGCAAATTCTGAAGTGTCCATAAACCTGCACTTCGATAATTGATTTAATTTATCTCTTAACGAAAGCGTGTTAAAATAATTTCCCATTTTAATTTAATTATTATTACTATTGATTATTGAATGCTGTAAGCAATTCGGTTATTTTCATTTCATCTTTAGTGACAGCAATGCGGCCTGAACGCACAAATTGCATGATTCCAAAAACATTTAAATCTCTTCTTAAAGATTCTATTTCATGTCTTCTACCCGATTTTTCAAGTACAAAAAACTCCTTGTTTACGGTTATAATACGCGTGTCACTTTCTTTAATTATATTTTGAATTTGAGGTTCGTCGAACAACAACTCAGACTTTATTTTAAACATACATGACTCTGTAAAGATAGTCTCTTCATTGGTATGATAATAAGCTTTAATTGTTTCAACCTGTTTCTCAATTTGTCTTACAATTTTATTGGCATTTGTTTCAGTCATATTAACCACAATAACAAAACGATTTACCCCATCGATTTCTGATTGCGATGTTGTTAAGCTTTCTATATTAATATGCCTACGTTGGAAAATTGCAGAAATTCTGTTTAATAAACCAATATTGTTTTCGGTGTAAACAGAAATTGTAAATGTTTTTATGTCTTCATTCATGTCTTTTCTTATTTAGCTTAAGCGAATATCTGAAACAGAAGCTCCCGAAGGAATCATTGGAAAAACATTATCTTCTTTCTCCACACATACCTCTAGGAAATAACTCTCTTTTGATGCTATCATTTCTTTTACAGCATCCGCCAATTCCTCTCGCTTTGTAACGCGCTTACCTTCTATACTATAGCCTTTGGCTATTGTTACAAAGTCTGGATTGGTCATTTCTGTAGAGGCGTAACGCTTATCGAAAAACAGTTGTTGCCACTGTCGCACCATACCCAAGAACTCGTTATTAAGCACTACAATTTTTACAGGTACTTTTTGCTGAAAAATGGTACCCAATTCTTGAATATTCATTTGATAACCACCATCTCCTATAATAGCCACTACCTCTCTATTAGGAGCAGCCATTTTAGCACCAATTGCAGCTGGTAGAGCAAATCCCATAGTGCCTAAACCACCAGATGTAATATTACTTTTTGTAACATTAAAATCGGCATATCTACAAGCTATCATTTGATGCTGACCAACATCTGAAACAATCGCAGCATTACCCTTACTTTCAATGTTTATTTGCTTTAACACCTCTCCCATGGTAAGACCTTCCTTCGCAGGCGTGAGATCATCTTTAATAACTTTCTCGAACTCAATGGCATAAAGATCCTTAAATTCTTGCAACCAAGCCTCATGCGAATTTTGGTTTAAAGCTTCAAGCAACATACCTAAACTTTCTTTGGAATCTCCTAAAACAGGTACGTCTACTTTTACATTTTTATTTATTTCGGCTGGGTCAATGTCAAAATGAATGATTTTAGCTTGCTTAGCATAAGCATCTAAACGCCCTGTAACGCGATCATCAAATCGCATACCTATTGCTATTAAAACATCACATTCATTGGTTTTAAGGTTTGGCGCATAATTTCCATGCATTCCTACCATTCCAATATTTAAGGGATGTGATGTTGGGATTGCTGAAGCTCCTAAAATGGTCCATGCAGCGGGAATACCAGCTTTTTCAATTACGGCTTTAAGTTCATCTTCTGCCTGACCTAAAATAACACCTTGCCCCCAAACAATCATTGGTTTCTTAGCATTATTGATTAACTCCGCTGCCGCATTAATAGCTTCTTGGCTCGTTTTAGGAACAGGGTTATAACTCCTAACACCTTTACACTTCTTATATTTAAAATCAAATTCTGTAACCTGAGCATCTTTGGTTATATCTACTAACACAGGACCAGGCCTACCGCTTCGAGCAATGTAAAAAGCTTTTGCAATAGCGTCTGGTATGTCTTCCGCAGCTGTAACTTGACAATTCCATTTAGTTACAGGTGTAGAAATACCCACAATATCGGTTTCTTGAAACGCATCACTTCCCAATAAATGAGAAAAAACCTGTCCCGTTATACAAACTAAGGGCGTAGAATCTATTTGGGCGTCTGCAATTCCTGTAATTAAATTAGTAGCTCCCGGTCCAGATGTGGCCATAGCAACCCCAACTTTTCCAGATATACGTGCATAACCTTGGGCTGCATGTGCCGCACCTTGCTCATGCCTTGTTAAGACATGATGAATTTGGTCTTGGAATTTGTATAATTCATCATAAACAGGCATAATAGCACCTCCTGGATACCCGTAAAGAATATCTACACCTTCAGCTATTAAGCTTCGTACGATTGCTTCACTTCCCGTTATTCGCTGCGTTTCTTCTGCCAACTCTTGTTTATTATTAATTGTTTGTGTTTTCATATTCTCAACGATTCATGATGAGATTCCTTATTTTACAAGGAATGACAACTATTTTTTAAAATGCATCTGTAACACATCCTTTTGATGCTGATGCTACCGATTTTGCATATTTATATAATATACCTTTTTTATGCTTTAATTCTGGCTCAACCCAGTTTGATTTTCTTCTTTCAAGTTCTTCATCTGAGATAAGAACATTAATAGAATTATCTTCTGCGCTGATTCTAATTTTATCTCCTGTTTGTACTAAAGCAATCGTCCCGCCAGACTGTGCTTCGGGGGTTATATGGCCCACTACAAAACCGTGGGTTCCCCCAGAGAAACGCCCATCTGTTATTAAAGCAACAGATTTTCCTAAACCAGCTCCCATAATTAAAGATGTTGGTTTTAACATTTCAGGCATTCCTGGACCTCCTTTAGGTCCTACATACCTAATGACGACAACATCCCCTCTTTCTACTTCACCATTGGATATACCGGTGTTTGCATCCTGTTCACTATTGTAAACCACGGCTTTTCCTTCAAACAACAAACCTTCGTTACCAGATATTTTTGCCACAGCACCTTCACTGGCAAGATTCCCATAAAGGATTTGTAAATTCCCCGAAGATTTCAAGGCCTTATCCTTTGGATAAATAATGTCTTGACTATCTTCAAAAACTAAGGGTTCAACATCTTTTAAGTTTTCGGCAAGTGTTTTACCTGTTACTGTCATACAATCGCCATGCAAGTAACCGTTGTCTAATAAATACTTCATTACCGCAGGCGTACCTCCAACACCATGAACATCTTCCATAAGATATTTTCCACTTGGTTTTAAATCGCCAATTAAGGGCGTTCTGTCACTTACACGTTGAAAATCTTCAAGAGTAAAGTCGATATCGGCAGCGTGTGCTATCGCTAAGAAATGTAATACTGCATTTGTTGATCCCCCAAGAGCATTAACAACAGTCATGGCATTTTCGATAGATTTTTTAGAAATAATATCTAAAGGTTTTAAATCTAGTTCTAATAGATTTTTGATTGCTCTAGCATATCTTTCTGCCTCCGACAGTTTATTTGGATTTTCTGCCGGGATTGATGAGTTATAAGGCAATGCAAAGCCCATACATTCAATGGCTGATGCCATCGTGTTAGCTGTGTACATACCTCCACATGCTCCAGCACCCGGTATAGACCTTTTTATAATTTCTTTATACTCTTGCTCATCAATTTCACCTGCTACTTTCTGCCCCAAAGCTTCAAAAGCAGAAACGATATTTAACTTTTTCCCCTTGTAAGTCCCTGACGCAGTTGTTCCTCCGTACATCATAATAGCAGGGCGATTCAATCGTAACATAGATATTATAGATCCTGGCATGTTTTTATCGCATCCCACTACAGCAATTAAGGCATCATAACTTTGAGCATTCATAACGGTTTCAATAGAATCTGCAATGATATCTCTTGAAACCAAAGAGTAATTCATACCAGAAGTCCCCATAGAAATACCATCACTAACTCCAATAGTATTAAAACCTAAACCAACCATACCTGCAATATTACAATCTACCTTAAGCTCTCCTGCTAAACCATTTAAATGCATATTACAAGGGTTCCCATCGTACCCCGTACTAGCAATACCAACCTGAGCTTTGCTCATATCTTCCTCCGTTAAACCTGCTGCATATAGCATTGCTTGCGATGCAGGCTGAGATTCGTCTTGAGTTAATCTGCTACTGTACTTATTTAGTTCTTTCATAATTAGTTAATGATGATTTACTACTTTTATTGTTTACTTTTAAATACCCTCAGTATTTTAAGAATTTTAACAGAAATTCTTTAACCTTTGGGAATATTGCTCGAAAATAATTTATTCACCTGTTAATTCTTTTTATCCGCCATTACTTCTAGTTAAATTCACAACCACCAAAAACACTCTAACAAACTTATTAACAATCATTTAAGTCAATATTTTTATGACGTTCAAAATTGAAAAATAGTTGTAAAAAAATATGTAGAATTGAGTTTTTAAAAGATCTTTAAATTTAGAACACCTCTCGTTCTTAATCAATAGAAAAAAAACAAAACTAGTAGATATTTACTTATATTTTTTTATTTTTGCGGACCAAATAACAGAGGAAAGATTTGACTGATTGCAACCTCTTTTCAGGTTTAAATTTATAAACGTGAAACTCCTCATTAATTGAGGGATTAAAAATGCTAAAGGCAGTGAAAACTCCCTGCGACGTTATTATCGTCAAATCTTACCCATAAAACATAGAATATGGCTTATTTATTCACTTCAGAAAGTGTTTCTGAAGGACATCCAGACAAAGTTGCTGATCAAATTAGCGATGCTCTAATTGACAATTTTCTAGCATTCGATAAAGAATCTAAAGTAGCATGTGAGACTTTAGTTACTACAGGTCAAGTAGTTCTTGCCGGTGAGGTAAAATCCACAACCTATTTAGATGTACAAAAAATTGCAAGAGACACTATAAACAAAATAGGGTATACCAAGGGAGAATATATGTTTGATGGAAATTCATGTGGTGTTCTATCCGCTATTCACGAGCAATCTGAAGATATTAACCAAGGGGTCGATAGAGGCAGTAAAGAAGAGCAAGGTGCTGGAGACCAAGGTATGATGTTTGGATATGCAACCAACGAGACTGAAAATTTCATGCCTCTTGCACTAGATTTGTCACACTTAATTCTAAAGGAACTTGCCGAATTACGTCGTGAAAATAGTGACATAACCTATTTGAGGCCCGACTCAAAAAGCCAAGTAACCATTGAGTATAGCGACGATAACGTACCTCAACGCATTGACGCCATTGTGGTATCCACTCAACATGACGATTTTGACGATGATGATGCCATGCTTGAAAAAATTAGAAAAGACATTGTCAACATTTTAATTCCAAGAGTCAAAGCAAAGCTTCCCGAAAACATTCAAACGCTTTTTAATGATAACATTACATATCATATTAACCCAACTGGAAAGTTTGTAATTGGTGGACCTCATGGAGATACTGGACTTACTGGTCGAAAAATTATTGTAGATACTTACGGAGGCAAAGGTGCTCATGGAGGCGGAGCCTTTTCAGGGAAAGACCCCAGTAAGGTAGACCGCAGTGCCGCCTATGCCACTAGACATATTGCTAAAAATTTAGTTGCTGCCGGTTTAGCAGATGAAGTTTTAGTACAAGTTAGCTACGCTATTGGTGTTGTAGAACCTATGGGAATTTTTATTGACACCTATGGCACCTGTCCTTTTAATTTAACCGATGGAGAAATTGCAGAAAAAGTTTCTGAAATTTTTGACATGAGACCATTTGCTATAGAGGAACGCCTAAAACTACGTTCACCTATGTATAGCGAAACAGCTGCATACGGACATATGGGCCGCAATAATGAAAAAGTAACTAAAACCTTTTCTCAACCAAATGGCGATTCTAAAACTCTTGAAGTAGAACTATTTACATGGGAAAAATTAGATTATGTAGATCAAGTAAAGGCTGCGTTTGATATTAAGTAGATAAATAAAAAACATGAAAAGCCCTATAATTAGTTACTTATAGGGCTTTTTTAGTCTTATGACTCATGTATTTTACAATAGGTCTTAAAACTGAAAACCAAAAGACCCTGTGACTCCAAATTTTCTAGCATTAGGATTGTCTATTGGGTTTAAATAATTTCCTCGGAAATTAAAATCGATTCTAAACACCTTGAAAATATTTCCAACACCCACACTATACTCATAATACGGTACTTCGTTTGGCGCAACATACTCTAAACCAGAAGCATTAACATCCTTATTTTCTTGAGAAATCGATCCTATAACGGTTCTAAAACCAGCAATCGCTCTTAAATTCCATTTTTTTATCACCGGAATTCTAGAAAACAAACGCCCGTTAAAATTATGTTCAATATGAACGGCTGAATATGAGTCTGTTACAAACTCATAAAAATCCATTTGAGAGAATGTATTGTATATAGACCAATAACTTTGATTACCAGGTATAACACTTAATAAGCCAAGAGGCACTACGCCATATGTTTTTCCTGTTTCCACAGTTGTATATAACCTACCAAATCCGCCAATTTGCCATGGTTGTAAATATCTAAATTGAATTTTGGTATAATCAAAATCATTCCCTAATCGCCCCTTTATCCCTCTGCTTACTTGCGCAAAAAGCTGTGCATAGTCATCGTTAGCATGCAACCTCTCAACACCATAACCTGTCATTTTCCTTCCAGGAAAATAAGACACTGATAAGGCTGTTTCATATTGTTTGGTTTCAGACGAAATACCAGTAGGAGAATTGGGGTCAAAATAGTCTAAACTAAAGGTAGGTGAAGCCGATTTAAGGGTTCTGTAACTCCCTCCTAATTTAAATACCACATTCTTTATAGGCTCAATTTCAAAAGCTAATGTTGTTAAATTAATGTCGGTTAATTTATCATTAGGTGCTGTCGTGAAAATACCTGAAGACGCAAGGTTTCTGCCCAAAACATCTGTAGAATACGTCAAGCTCGCACCTATTTGTTCTACATCGCGGCGATTCCCTCCAGATACGATAAGCCTATTCTTCTTATCAATGAGCCATTTTCCTGAAATACCATATTTAAACTTATCATCTTTGAAACCATACGCTAAAAAACCTTCTATTCGCCATAAATCGTTTCTTCCAAAATACGTTCTCCCTCCAGTGCGCAACCGCCAACCTTCAACTTCATTAAACCCAACAGAAGAAAATAGAGGGCCATAATCTAATGGCAACGAATTAAATTCTATATATCCTGAAGCCAATACACTTCCCAAATTATAAAGCCGCTTGAACTTCTTCACCGTTTTGAGCGTATCTAACATTTTATACACGCCCCTTTCATCTTTATTTAAATCTTCTAAACGCTTTTCTTCCCAAAAATCATCACTTCTATCATAAACATCTTTGTCGTAGAAATTAACCTCCTTTTCATAAAACTTCCTTTCCTTCTCAATATCAAACTGGTAATTATCAAACAATGTGGTACGCTTACCATAAATCCCTCTAGATGTTTCCTTTTTATTTAAAGCAAACTCAGACATCATATAGTCACGTTTTATCAAAAAAAGTGAGTCATTAAGCACTTCAAATTCCTGTTCTATATAAATCTCTTTTACCCAGTTTATGTTTGCACTTTTAGAAGCCTGTAAATTAATATCCTTAATGGCGTAGGTGGTATCTGCCACCCAAAAATCTCCCTTGAAAGTGAGTTCGTTTTTACGTCGTGGATAATATACAATATTGTAACACCACTTATTATCAATATAGGCACTATCCATCAATACATAGTTATAAGTGCTAATACCAGTTCTAGACAGCGGGCTTACAAAACTTTTATCAAAAAACTTTAAATAATTGTCATACACATTAAAATCTGAGTACAAATCGCCAATAAAATCAATTATAACCTGATTATCACTAAATCCAGAGTTTTTATTTCCTTCTAAGACTTCCTTAGTTTTATTTAAACTATTATCCCCATACACTTTTGAAACGGCCTCATTTATAAAAATGGGCAAATACGTTTTCCCTGTAACTCGTGAGGTGTCTACTTTATCAAAAACGAACTCCATACCTCGAAAAAGTTTGCTTTTCATTAAAGCACTATCTACAGTATTAAGATCAAATTCTACCTTTTCATATTTGTCATACTGATATTGCTTAAACTGCCTAAGTCCATTACTACGCTTATGAGACCAGATTTTCCTTAGTAAATCGATGGCTGGATTATTCTTTTTAGGTTGTTTACCTGAAACAATAACAACCTCGTTTAATTGAGCAGCTTCCTCTTTGAGAATTAACTCCAAATTATAGTTTACTTTTTTGCTTAATGAAATCTTTAGTGTTTCGTAACCCAAAAACGACACAGACAAGCTACCCCAAGTTTCGTCAGACTCTAAATAAAACTTACCGTTTTCATTAGTGACTGTTCCCTCGGTCGATCCAGAAAAAATTACGTTAGCAAAAGCAACAGGTTCTTTGTTAACATCAAAAACATAACCGCTAACTTTGGTTTGCGCAAACGAGGCACATACTCCAAAAACTAGTAAGGCGATGAGTAATCTTAATTTCATAACACAAAAAAACTTCATCAACAAATATTGTTAATGAAGTTTATATAACGTAAAAAAAGTTATATTATTTATACATTACTTTTTTAACAGCTTTTATAACATCTTCATGGTTTGGCAACCATTCTGCTAGTAATACCGGCGAATATGGTGCAGGGGTATCTGCTGTATTTATCTTTACTACTGGTGCATCTAAATAATCGAATGCTTCAGATTGTACCAAGTACGTAATCTCTGTAGCAACATTTCCAAACGGCCAAGCTTCTTCTAAAACGACTAATCTATTTGTTTTCTTAACAGATTCAACAATAGCTTTTCTATCCATTGGACGAACAGTACGCAAATCTATAATTTCACAAGAAATACCTTCTTTCTCTAATTCATCGGCTGCTTTGTAAGCCTCTTTAATTATTTTACCAAAAGATACAATGGTTACATCTGTTCCTTCTCGCTTAATATCGGCAACTCCAATAGGCACAATATACTCACCTTCTGGTACCTCACCTTTATCTCCATACATTTGTTCACTTTCCATAAAAATAACCGGATCGTCATCTCTAATGGCCGCTTTAAGCAATCCTTTAGCGTCATATGGATTTGAAGGTACAATAACTTTTAGTCCTGGTGTGTTTGCAAACCAACTTTCAAATGCTTGAGAGTGTGTAGCTCCTAATTGACCCGCAGAAGCTGTTGGCCCACGAAATACGATAGGACATTTAAATTGACCACCAGACATTTGTCTGATTTTTGCAGCATTATTAATAATTTGATCAATTCCAACTAACGAGAAATTAAACGTCATGTATTCTACGATAGGCCTATTGCCAGTCATAGTCGATCCAACAGCAATACCTGCAAAACCTAGCTCGGCAATAGGCGTATCAATTACACGCTTTGGACCAAACTCATCTAACATTCCTTTGGATGCTTTGTATGCACCATTATATTCCGCTACTTCCTCTCCCATTAAATATACGCTTTCATCTCTGCGCATTTCTTCACTCATGGCTTCGCAAACAGCCTCTCTAAATTGAATTGTCTTCATTAAATTTATTTTAAATCGAATTGCAAAAATAGGAATATTTCATAACACTTCCGTTAAAAAGTAATTTCAAAAAAGATAAAAATAAGCTATTTCCTTTGCAAATTTTCAAATAAACCTGCCTTGAATAGAAAAAACTACGAATTAGAAAAACTATGCAAGACATTAAAAAGCATTTTCTAACTCGAAAAGATATTTGTTACGGCGAACGTCAAAAAAATGGGCGAGAGATAGCTTTTTCAAAAAAAACTTATTGCAATTATAGAAATTATTATATTTTTACTATGCATGCATAGTAAAAATATGGAATAAAATAAGTAACTTCGTTGCCACAAAAAATTAGACCTTTTAATAGACAAAAAGATGAAAATATTAGTGTGTATTAGTCATGTTCCAGACACTACTTCAAAAATTAACTTTACCGAAAGTGATACAAAATTTGATACCAATGGTGTTCAGTTTGTAATAAACCCAAATGATGAATTTGGTTTAACTCGTGCCATGTGGTTTAAAGAAAAACAAGGAGCTCAAGTTACTGTTGTAAACGTGGGAGGAGCTGATACTGAACCAACCTTAAGAAAAGCTTTAGCTATTGGTGCAGACGCCGCCATAAGGGTAAATGCAACAGCAACAGATGGTTTTTTTGTAGCCAAACAACTAGCCAATGTGGTTAAAGAAGGGGAATACGATTTAGTAATTGCTGGTCGTGAGTCTATAGACTATAATGGCGGTATGGTTCCTGGTATGATTGCAGGTTTAATCAATGCCAACTTTGTAAACAACTGCATTGGCCTAGACATAGATGGTAACAACGCAAAAGCAACCAGAGAAATTGATGGAGGAAAAGAAACAGTATCCACATCTTTACCTTTGGTTATTGGTGGACAAAAAGGCTTAGTTGAAGAAAGCGACCTACGTATTCCTAACATGCGTGGCATAATGATGGCACGTAAAAAACCTTTAAACATTGTTGAACCTACAAGCGCAGATGCAGCAACATCGTCGGTCTCGTTTGAGAAACCAGCCCCAAAAGGTGCCGTAACGTTAGTAGAACCAGACAACTTAGACGAATTGGTAAACCTACTTCATAATGAAGCTAAGGTAATATAAACCTTTAGGCTTGTAAGGAATCTTAAAAATAAATTAATGAACCCTGAGTATACTCAGGATGACAAAACACAAATTATGTCCGTTTTAGTATATACAGAATCAGATCAAGGAACTTTTAAAAAAGCAGCTTTTGAAGTGGCTTCTTATGCTAAAGCCGTAGCAGATCAATTAGGCACTTCGGTTACAGCAATTTCCATAAACGTAAATGATGCTTCTCCTTTAGGAAACTTTGGGGTCGATAAAGTTTTGAATGTGAGCAACCCTTCATTAAATGACTTTAATGCGCACACCTATGCTAGTATTATTCAACAAGCTGCAGAGCGGGAATCTGCACAGGTTGTTATTGTAAGTTCTAGTGCCGATAGTAAATATTTAGCCCCACTTTTAGCCGTTAAGCTAGAGGCTGGTTATGCTTCAAATGTTATTGCTGAACCTTCAAACACAAGTCCATTTACTGTAAAACGCAATGCCTTTACAAACAAAGCATTTGAGTTGACACAAATAAATACCAAAATAAAAATATTAGGTGTTTCAAATAATGCCTTTGGTATCGTTGAAAATAGTGCGAGTGCCAGCGTAGAAGATTTTGCACCTGCCTTACCTGAATCTGGCATTTCTGTTAAATCTGTCGATAAAGCAAGTGACAAGGTAACCATAGCAGATGCCGAAATAGTTGTATCTGGTGGAAGAGGCTTAAAAGGTCCTGAGAATTGGGGTATGATTGAAGAATTAGCCCATGTATTGGGTGCAGCAACCGCCTGTTCAAAACCAGTATCTGATTTGGGCTGGAGGCCCCATGGTGAACATGTTGGACAGACCGGAAAACCTGTTGCTTCAAACCTGTATATTGCCATTGGGATCTCTGGTGCCATACAGCACTTAGCCGGGGTAAGCGCGTCCAAAACCAAGGTTGTTATCAATACAGACCCTGAAGCTCCTTTCTTTAAAGCAGCCGATTATGGCGTTGTTGGCGATGCCTTTCAGGTGGTTCCAGAACTCATAGAAAAATTAAAAGCGTTTAAATCTCAGCAATAAAAAAAGAATATTAAATTGTAATCGACGATAGAACTGCTTAATTTAGCTTTTTATACCTATTTCTGCATTAGCAGTTGGTAAAGTTCTAAATTAAGTGGTTCTTTGCGTTTTTAACTATTATGAGTTTAGTAAGATTAAATATTAAGGGCATTTCTTATAGCCAGACCCAAAATGGGGCTTATGCTTTGATTTTGAATGAAGTAGATGGCGACAGAAAACTTCCAATAGTAATTGGTGCTTTTGAAGCGCAATCCATTGCCATTGCATTAGAGAAAGAAATTAGCCCGCCAAGACCATTAACCCACGACTTATTTAAAAACTTTGCTGATCGATTTGATATTGTTGTTAAACAAGTAATTATTCACAAGTTAGTTGACGGTGTTTTTTATTCAAGTCTTATTTGTGAACGTGATAAAATTGAAGAAATTATTGACGCTAGAACTAGTGATGCTATTGCCTTAGCCCTGCGTTTTCAAGCTCCTATTTTTACTTATAAAAACATACTAGATAAGGCCGGTATTTATTTAAAAGTTAACCCTAAAAAAGAAGATACCAACCAAGAAAACGAAGATAGTATCTTAATGGATGAATTGGTTACCAATGAACTTGAATCCGATCAGCCTAAAGAAAGCTTTAAAGGTAAATCCATTGAAGAGCTAAAAAAACTGTTGGATGAAGCAGTGGCTAATGAAGACTACGAAAAAGCAGCCCGCATTAGAGATGAAATTTCAAAACGTGAGTAATACAGCATTATGAAAAGGCTTTTTTTGTTTTTTGTTGCTTCCTGCATCTTATTTTCTTTAAATGCTAAGGCGCAAAATGACAAAAGCGATCCTATAATTAGTAGTCCTGTTAAAAAAACCACGTTAATAGACTCGACAACATTATCGTTTGAGAAACCCCACAAGACTGAGGTTACTAGTGATTCAGCCCTTGATATTCCAAAGTCAACAACCAAAACCATTATCCCAAACCAAGGATTTTCATTGAATAGCTTATTCCGAGGCCTCATTGGTATGCTCTCTTTAGTTTGCCTTGCTTTACTTTTTAGCAGCAACAGAAAAGCAATTAACTGGCGTATTGTAGGATTAGGTCTAGCCTTTCAATTATTTATAGCTATAGGCGTTTTAAAAATAGACCTAATAAAAAATGTATTTGAATTTATAGGTAGTTTATTTGTTAGCGTTTTAGACTTCACTAGAGCTGGTAGTAAATTTTTATTTGAGGGTTTGGTAGTAGATATGGAAACTTTCGGTTTTATTTTCGCTTTTCAGGTACTTCCAACTATTATCTTCTTTTCGGCATTAACTTCAGTTCTTTTTTATTTAGGTATCATTCAAAAGATTGTCAAAGCCATGGCTTGGCTACTTTCTAAAGGACTTAAAATTTCAGGAGCAGAAAGCCTTAGTGTGGCAGGCAACATTTTTTTAGGACAAACAGAAGCCCCGCTGTTAATAAAGGCATACCTCGAAAAAATGAACAAATCTGAAATGCTACTGGTTATGATTGGCGGTATGGCCACTGTGGCTGGTGCTGTTCTGGCAGCCTATATTGGGTTTCTTGGAGGAAGTGATGAAGCCCTGCGCCTTTTCTATGCTAAACATTTATTAGCAGCCTCAGTAATGGCGGCTCCAGGCGCCATAGTGATTTCAAAAATATTATATCCTCAAACGGCCAGAGTAAACACAGATGTGTCTGTTTCTCAAGAAAAAATTGGAGCAAACTTTTTAGACGCCATTGCAAACGGCACCACAGAAGGATTAAAACTAGCGGTAAACGTAGGCGCCATGCTCTTAGTTTTTGTTGCTTTTATTGCTATGTTTAATGGTATTTTAGGTTGGATTGGAGACATCACTTCTTTAAATAATTTCATCGCTTCCAATACTACTTATGAAAACCTATCACTTGAGCTAATTTTGGGCTACACCTTTGCTCCACTCATGTGGCTTATTGGTGTTGCCAAAGAAGACATGGCCTTGATGGGTCAATTACTTGGAATTAAGTTGGCTGCTAGTGAATTTATAGGATATATTCAATTAGCAGACTTAAAAGATGCTTCAAACGCTTTACACCTTCGTTATGAAAAATCAATAATTATGGCCACTTATATGCTTTGCGGGTTTGCTAATTTTGCCTCTATTGGCATTCAAATTGGAGGTATAGGATCTTTGGCTCCTGGGCAACGTAAAACCCTATCTAGATTTGGCATGAAAGCACTCATTGGAGGCACCATAGCATCGCTTGTTTCAGCAACCATTGCTGGAATGATTATCGGCTAATTTAGAATGCCAAACACTACAGGTTTTAAAAAACCTTTAACCCATTTAGCTTCTCGTTAATAACTTTTAATATCTATATACTTTTCTCTCAAAATAGTAATTTGTCTTTTTGTTAAATTGCAATGCTGCAATCATAAAATTTTATGACCTGCAAATACGTATAATTTTAAACCAAAATTCCTATGTATACTAGGAATAGCATATGAAACAATACCACGACCTAGTAAAGCATGTTTTAGAGAACGGCAACGAAAAAAGCGATCGTACTGGCACTGGAACAAAAAGTGTATTTGGTTATCAAATGCGCTTCGATTTGAGCGAAGGTTTCCCTATGGTGACCACAAAAAAATTACATTTAAAGTCGATAATTTACGAACTATTATGGTTTTTAAAAGGTGATACTAACATTGATTATCTTACCAAAAACGGGGTAAGAATATGGAATGAATGGGCAGATGAAAACGGTGATTTGGGACCCGTTTATGGGCATCAATGGCGTAATTGGAATAGTGATGAAATAGACCAAATTAAAGAAGTTATTACCACTCTTAAAAACAATCCAGATAGCAGAAGAATGTTGGTTTCTGCTTGGAATCCATCAGTGCTACCAGACACATCTGTTTCTTTTAGTGAAAACGTTTCTAACGGAAAAGCAGCGCTTCCGCCATGCCATGCCTTTTTTCAGTTTTACGTGGCCGATGGTAAACTATCTTGTCAACTCTATCAAAGAAGTGCAGACATATTTTTGGGAGTTCCATTCAATATTGCATCATATGCACTATTTACAATGATGATGGCTCAGGTATGCGGCTATGAGGCTGGTGAATTTATTCACACATTTGGCGATGCGCATATTTACAGCAATCACTATGAGCAGCTAAAGTTGCAGCTATCAAGAGATATCAGGCCCCTACCTAAAATGATTTTAAACCCTGATATAAAAGATATTTTCGATTTTACCTTTGAAGATTTTACTTTAAAAGATTACAACCCACACCCCCATATAAAAGGTGTTGTAGCTGTATAAATGAAAAAGGCACCTTTTTGTAAAAAGGTGCCTTTTAAGTTAAGTTTTACCAGGGTAAATTAAATATTTATAACGCCATTCTCTGCACCTGCATAATCATTCCATGCATAAGCATCAGCAGCCTCGTCATTAACATAAACGCCGTCTACAACATATTTGAATTCATAAGAATTTCCAGTTTCTAAATCAACAGTCCCTTTAAAGGTACCATTTTTTAATTTTTTCAAAACTGCTTTCTTTTCATTCCAGTCGTTAAAAGACCCAACAACCGATACTTTTTTTGCATCCTCTGCAGGTAAAGAAAAAGTTACTTTACAAACTGGTTTACTCTTTAAAAATTGTTTCTTAATTGCCATAATATAATTTTTTGATATAATCTATTTTGATTCTTTTTTTATACCACAAATTTATAAACATTTTTTAACCCAAAGGTAATCAGTAACCTATAGTTCTAAAGAATTATCAATTTGCTAATATGACTTCCCAAAAAATTGAAGTCTATAAAAAAATTAGCATAATAATTATATAATTCTTAATCAAAAAAACAGTCTTTTTTACTGATTTTCAGCATACTTAACATCGAAAACGTTTTCGATATTTTGATTTTTCAGAAGCTTTAGGAATGATTATGATGTCAATAAAAAAACTCTAACTTTACAAACCACAATATAAGATCATGTTCAGCAAAAAGAAAACCACAACATCTATAGATAAAGATCAGTTAGAACTTTTAGAAAATGCTCAAAAACGTATTAAGCAAAAAAAAAGGTTATACATTCATTTTATCTTTTTTTTAATAGGTAGTGTATTTTTAATACTAGCTAATACGGTGTTAGGTATTGGCAAAGAGGTTACGCTTTTTGGAAAAGAATGGTTTTTATTTGCCATCCTTATTTGGTTATTCTTTCTTATTTATCATATGTTCAATGTGTTTATAACTAATAAATTTATGGGAAAAGCATGGGAACAAAAACAAATGGAAAAATTAGTATCTAAACAAGAAGCTCGCATTAAAAAAATGAAAACCAAATTAATAAAAGAAGAAAATCTACTAGAAACAAGTACCTCAAAAAATAGTTCATTAGAATCCCCCAAAAAAACCATCCTTACTATTATTGTTGCAGCAGCTGAGAATAATGCTATAGGCAAAGAGAACAAACTAATATGGCATTTAAGTGATGACTTGAAACGATTCAAAACTTTAACAAATGGGCATCATATTATTATGGGACGTAAGACTTTTGAAAGTTTTCCTAAACCACTTCCAAATCGGACACATGTGGTAATTACAAGACAAAAAGATTACAAAGCTCCTGAAGGCGTTATAGTGGTTCATAGCCTAACAGACGCTATTGATGCTAGTAGACATGATTCTCAGCCTTTCATTATTGGTGGTGGAGAAATCTACAAACAAGCCATGAACATAGCAGACAGAATTGAACTTACACGTGTGCATGAGAGTTTTGAGGCAGACGCCTTTTTTCCTGAAATAGACCCTACCGTTTGGAGAGAAACGACCAAAATTAGGCACCATAAAGATGACAAACATCATTATGATTTTTCGTTTGTTACTTATAACCGCGTTGATTAAAATGTTTATTGTAGGTTGAATCGTTATTTAATCAATTTTATACCAGTAATTGTAATTCATGCCGAACAAAAAAATAAGTCTTAAAGAAGCTGTTTCCATTGGTATTGGTGGCATGGTAGGTGGCGGTATTTTTGCTGTTTTAGGCTTAGCAGTCTCACTAGCTAAAGGCGGAACTCCCATGGCCTTTTTATTTGCCGGTGCTATCGCATTAATAACTTCTTATAGCTATATTAAGTTATCTCTTAAGTTTCCTGACCGGGGAGGCACTGTCAAGTTTATAAATCAAGGGTTTGGAAAAACAGTATTTAGTGGATCTATTAATAACCTGCTCTGGATAAGCTATATAATTATGCTGTCTTTATACGCTTCTGCATTTGGATCGTATGCTCCTAACTTGTTTGAACTAGTTAGCCCCGATATAGACTTTCATATATATACCACCAGTATTATTATTCTAGCCACATTTATAAACTATTATAGCATAAAAGTTGTTGGAAAAATAGAAGCCTATGCCGTAGTTATAAAACTCATTATTCTAATGGGTTTTATAGTCATTGGAATATATGGGTTGTTTTCAAGTAGTCATCTCCAGCAACTTTCTGTTGAAAACTGGAAAACACCGCTTCAACTAATTACTGGAGGCATGGTTATTTTTGTTGCTTATGAAGGTTTTGAACTTATTGCTAATGCTGCCCCAGATATTCATAATCCGAATAAAAATACTCCAAAAGCCTATCTATACTCTGTGTTATTTGTTATTCTCTTGTACCTTACCATTGCTATAGTTACTGTAGGCTCTTTACCTTTTGAAGTTATAGCTAACGCCGAAGATTATGTTTTGGCAGAGGCCGCTAAACCTATGCTTGGAGCTATAGGCTTTAAAATAATCACAGTAGCAGCCCTAATTTCTACTTTTTCAGCTATTAATGCGTCCTTATATGGAGGAAGCAGAGTAAGTTTTGAAATTGCTGAAGACGATGAACTCCCGCATCATTTAACTAGCAAACTCTGGAACCAACCTATAGGTTTACTAATAACAGCAATAGCCACCTTAACCTTTGCAAATGTTCTAAACCTAGAGAGTATTTCAACAGCAGGTAGTGTGGGTTTCTTGTTAATATTTGCTATGGTAAACTATGTTGGGTATAAATTACACAAAGACGTCCAAGGCAATAAATTCATTCCCTACCTTGGCTTTATAATGTGCTTATTGGCCTGTATTATACTTATATCCCAACAATATCAATCTAATTTTATTGGAGTCATGGTTTCTTTTGCAATAATCGCCCTATGTTTTATTGCGGAGGTTATATATAAACAAAACAGAAAAAAACAAAACAAGAAACACTAAGTGCTTTACATTTTGCTAAATCTTCACTCTGTATATTAATTCCATTTTAAAGAAGAGACTTCCCTTTATTTTTGGATTAAGCTGTTGCCTATTATCTCCAAAATTAAATGCAATAAATCCAAAATCTATTTTATCCCCATAGGTATGCACTTCATAATCATCACTAGCATATCCAAATTTCCCTCTTAATATGACATTTTTAAACAATCGATTATACTGGGCATATCCAGCAAATTCTAAAGAATTTAATTGTACATACTGATTGGCTTGGCCTTCTTCTAAATTAAAACTCCTTCCTATACCAAAATAACTAAACCCATAAGTAAACTTACCTTGAGTGTAATTAATATCTGCCGATATAGGCATGTAAATATCCATCTCAATTTTTTCATTCTTACTTAAAGAATGCCAACCTAAAATGGGGGTTGTATAAAAACCAAAAGCTTCCGAAGAACTATATAAACCAAAACGATACTTAATATTGTCTTTCTTTTGATAGTTCAATATACCATAACCACCAAAGAAAAAGTCATTACTAGATATGTCATGATAATCAGAAGCAATTTTAGGTAAGAAAACCAATAACATACTCCAATTTTCAGAAAAAGAACCACTAAACCCAACTTTAAGTGTTGTACTATACAAATTGGTATATGGAGCTTTTATATTATCTGAAGAGGGAAATAACTGCAAGCTATTTCTACTGAATATGCCTCCGCTTATAATCGCATAATTGTCATTTAAAACAATTGGCAATGTCAAATTGCCCTCTAGTGAAGTTATGTTGGTACTTTGATTGGTTCCCTCAAACTTGTTTTCTAGGCTCTGGCTCATTCCTAGTTTAAAAACATCTATATAGTCTTGAGAACCAACTAATAAAGGGACACATACTAAAGCAAATAATATGATTTTAAAAGTATTCATGACTTACTAATATACTATTTTATTAAAGCTTAACCCATCTTATAAGAAAAATGCTTTTTTTGAAGCATGCAGTAAGCTAAAGATTTAACAATACTGAATATATCTGTTTTGGATTTAATCATTCAAACCAAACAGCTTTATTTAGTACCTTCGCCAAATGGTGAAAGAACTGCAACTTCGTATAACACTTCAGGAGGAAGAACGCAATGATATTTTAGTTTTTAAGTCGGCTTTAAAACTAGGTATTGACCGAGAAGATATTACAGGGGTTAAGGTTCTAAGAAAGTCTATCGATGCTAGAAAACCAAAAATCATATTTAATTACAAAGTAGCCGTATACATAAGAGAAGCCCTTCCAAAGAGTTCGAATTATAATTTTGATTACAAAGATGTTTCAAACGCTAATCCAATTCATATTATAGGTTTTGGCCCCGCTGGTATGTATGCCGCCTTAAGGTGTATTGAATTAGGCTTTAAACCTATTGTTTTAGAGCGAGGAAAAAATGTAAAAGATAGAAGACGTGACCTCAGAGCAATAAATCAAAAACATATTGTTAATGAAGATTCTAATTATTGCTTTGGTGAAGGTGGTGCTGGGACTTACAGCGACGGTAAACTTTACACACGAAGTCTTAAGAGAGGTGATGTTCGCAAAATTTTTGAAAACCTAGTTTATCATGGAGCTACCGAACAAATCCTAATTGACGCTCATCCGCACATAGGTACAAATAAATTGCCTAAAGTTGTTCAAAACATTAGAGAAACTATTATTAAATATGGTGGCGAAATTCATTTCGAAAAAAGGGTAACAGATTTTAACATAAAAAATAACGAAATCAACGCTATTAGTCTTCAAAATGGAGAAACTATGAACGTTGATAAAGTTATACTAGCAACAGGACATTCTGCAAGAGATATTTTCTATTTATTAAACAAAAAAGGCATCTCCATAAAAGCGAAATCCTTTGCTATGGGGGTTCGTGTAGAGCACCCTCAACATATTATAGACTCTATACAATATCATTGTTCTGGTGCGAGACACGAACTATTGCCTGCTGCTTCTTATGGCCTAGTGCAACAAGTTAAAGACCGCGGCGTTTATTCTTTTTGCATGTGCCCAGGTGGCTTTATAGTACCTGCTGCCACGGCCCATGGAGAGGTTGTAGTAAATGGTATGTCTCCATCAAGACGCAATAACCTGTATGCAAACTCTGGAATTGTTGTCGAAATCAATGTGGATGCCGATTTACCGAAGTACGAACAATATGGCCCTTTAAAAGGACTAGAATATCAAAAAAACCTCGAACGCCTTGCATTTACTTCAGGAGGAAGGAGTCAAGTAGCTCCTGCCCAACGTTTAACCGACTTTGTTGAGGGTAGATTATCGAATAACTTAAACGACACATCGTACCAACCCGGCTTAAAATCTGCGCCGCTTCATTCCTTACTTCCAAAATTTATTGGCGGAAGACTTAGAAAAGGATTTGAAGCTTTTGGAAAGAAAATGAATGGCTATTACACCGAGGAAGCCAATATTGTAGGTGTAGAATCAAGAACCTCATCCCCTATTTCTATACCTAGAAATAAGACTTTAGAACATCCAGAAATTCGTAATCTGTTTCCCTGTGGTGAAGGAGGTGGTTATGCAGGAGGTATTGTCTCAGCTGCCATGGATGGCGAGCGCTGTGCAGAAGCAGCTTCAAAAACTCCGTGATTTTTGTTATATTGAATTTTCAATAACAACTATTAATTTTCAAACATGACGGAGAAAGAAAAAATGATTTCTGGTGAGATGTACAACCCTTCTGACGAGACCTTAGTTGAAGACCGACGGCGCTGTAGAATTCTTCAAACTAAGTTCAATTTCCTTTCTGAAAATAAAAAACACGAACGCAACGAGTTACTAAGTAAGTTAATTGCAAATGCCAAAACCAACCTATACATAGAACCTCCTTTTTATTGCGATTATGGTTACAATATAATAGCTGGGAAAAATGTATACTTTAACTTTAATTGCTGCGTTCTGGATGTAGCAACGGTTACCTTGGGGGATAACGTTATGATTGGTCCGTATGTACAGATCTATACTGCTACACATCCTCTTGAACATGAATTAAGAAACAGTGGTTTAGAGTATGCGAAGGCCATCAATATAGGCGACAATGTATGGATTGGAGGGAATAGTACCATTTGCCCTGGTGTTACCATAGGAAATAATGCTGTTATCGCAGCAGGAGCTGTGGTTACAAAAGATGTGCCTACCAACGTGGTAGTTGGTGGTAACCCTGCCAAAATTATTAAATGGATGGATAACAGTTAAATATTAATTATTATTTTTACGATTCTAATTTTAAACAAATGAACGCATATATTTTTCCTGGACAAGGTGCACAGTTTTCCGGAATGGGTCTGGACCTTTATGAAAATTCATCCTTAGCACAAGAGTTATTTGAACAAGCAAATGCAATTCTTGGATTTAACATTACAGATATTATGTTTGAAGGCTCTGCGGAAGAACTTAAAGAAACAAAAGTTACTCAGCCTGCTATATTTTTACATTCTGTAGTTTTATTTAAAGTCTTAGGAGATTCTTTAAAACCTGATATGGTTGCAGGACATTCCTTAGGTGAATTTTCTGCTCTTGTTGCTAATGGTGTCTTAAGCTTTGATGACGGTTTAAAACTGGTTGCTCAACGGGCCATGGCCATGCAAAAAGCATGTGAACTTCAACCAAGTACAATGGCTGCCGTACTAGGCTTAAATGATGATATTGTTGAAAAAGTTTGTGCTAGTACTGAAGGCACCGTAGTTGCTGCGAATTATAATTGCCCAGGACAACTAGTAATTTCTGGTGAAATCGAAGCCATTAATAAGGCCTGCGAAGCCCTAAAAGCAGAAGGTGCAAGAAGAGCATTAGTACTGCCTGTTGGAGGTGCATTTCATTCTCCTTTAATGGAACCTGCCAAAGAAGAATTAGCTGCAGCTATTGAAAATATGTCTTTTGGTAAACCTAACTGTCCTATTTATCAGAATGTAACAGCAAATGCTGTGAAGGATGAATCACTAATAAAAGCTAATTTAATTTCCCAATTAACCGCTCCTGTTCGATGGACACAATCTGTACAACAAATGGTTGCAGATGGTGCCTCATTATTTACTGAAGTAGGACCTGGCAAGGTACTTCAAGGGTTGGTTAAGAAAATAAATAGAGCATCGGAAACGGCTTCTGCTACGTTATAAACTTTTTTTAAATGAAGCATGAAAGACGCTCCGCGTATATTTTCATAGTAATAATTTTAACCATAGTAGCAGATCAAATATCTAAAGCTATTGTTCGAGCTAATGTCTTAGGGAGGACAGAAACAACTCCTAGCGAACGTATTCCTATTATTGGCGAGTATTTCACGCTAATGAATGTTGAGAATACTGGAGCCTTTTTAGGTATGGGAAGTGATTTAAATCCTACGTTAAGAATTATCTTGTTGCTTATTTTGCCAATTTTAGTTCTCGGTTTTGTATTACGTCATATTTTAAAAGACAAAACGCTAGACAACTGGTCTCTTTTTGCTTTTTCTAGTATTATTGGAGGCGGCATAGCCAATGTATATGACAGAATCGTTTATGGTTCTGTGACCGATTTCCTTTTTATAGACCTTGGAGGTATTTTTAAAACAGGTATATTCAACCTTGCAGACCTGTCTGTTACAACAGGAATGATTATCTTAGTACTGTTTAGTTTTAAGAAGAAAAAAACATCATAAAAAAGGGTTGCAATTAGCAACCCTTTTTCATTTATATCACAATTAATTTAATCATTAGCCCTTACCTTCTGCTCCCATTTCCAAGCCGAATCCATGGCTTCATCTAACGTTAATTTAGTTTTCCATCCTAATTCGTTATTGGCCTTATTAGTATCGGCATACGCCGAAATGATATCGCCTGCCCTCCTGCCAACAATTTTGTAGTTTAATTTTTTACCCGAGACTTTTTCAAAAGATTTAACCACTTCAAGAACAGAACTACCTTTTCCTGTTCCTAAGTTAAAGGTCTCGTAATTAGCCTTGTTATTATTTTGCAATAGTCTGCCTAAGGCTACAACATGCGCTTTTGCTAAATCTACTACATGTATATAATCTCTAATACAAGTTCCATCAGGTGTAGGATAATCATCACCAAAAACAGAAAGCTCTTCACGCAAGCCTATCGCTGTCTGTGTAATAAAAGGCACTAGGTTTTGCGGAACTCCAATGGGTAGCTCCCCAATTTCAACAGAGGAGTGAGCGCCTACTGGATTGAAATAACGCAATGCAATAGCCTTTAAATTGGGCTCCACCTTGCACGTATCTTGAATAATCTCTTCTCCTATTTGCTTTGTATTACCGTATGGGGATTCGGCTTGTTTAACAGGCGCATTCTCAGTAATTGGTAACTCATCTGCTTGCCCATAAACCGTACAAGACGAGCTAAATATAAAACTTGCTGACGGGAGTTTTTTTAACTCTTTTAGTATATAAACTAAAGTACTAATGTTGTTTTCATAATACAATAATGGCTCCTGAACACTCTCTCCAACCGCTTTACTTGCTGCAAAATGAATCACTCCTGTTACATTATTATGTCTTACAAAAAAGTTCTCCACGTCTCCCTTTTCTTTAAGATCTATTTGCTCAAACAAAGGTCTTTTCCCTGTTATAGCTTCTATCCCATCTAAAACCTTAATAGAAGAATTTGATAAATCGTCAATAATAACAACCTCATAACCTTCATTTTGCAATTCTACAACAGTATGAGATCCTATAAACCCCAATCCGCCTGTTACTAATACTTTACTCATTTACATAATTTATAATTGTCGTGGTTATAAAATCTATCTGTTCATCATCTAATTCTGTATGCATAGGTAAGGAGACTACTTCTTTAACCAAAGTGTTCGTTATCTTAAAATCATTTTCATCATAGCGCTCATCTGCATATGCTTTTTGCTTATGTAAAGGAATCGGATAATACACTCCACAAGGAATACCGTTTTCATTTAAATGTTTTACCAACCCATCTCTATCAACTCCTTTTAGTTTTAAAGTGTATTGATGAAAAACATGGCAATCACAAGCATCACAAATCTCCTTGCATGAGGCTGTTATAACAGGAGTCACTATTTTATCATGACCTTTAAATGCTTCGTTGTACTTTTTTGCGGCCTGTTGTCTTGCCTTATTGTAACTATTTAAACGAGGTAATTTTGCTTCCAACACTACGGCCTGAATACTATCTAATCTGGAGTTTACCCCAACAACATCATGGTGGTATCGTTCATACATGCCATGATTGACTATGCCTCTTATGGTATGAGCCAATTTATCATTGTTAGTAAAAATAGCTCCACCATCTCCATAACATCCTAAATTTTTTGAAGGAAAGAACGAAGTAGCACCGACGTCCCCAATAGTTCCTGCTTTTACCTTTGTACCGTCTTTATATGTATAACTGGCCCCAATGGCCTGTGCATTATCTTCAATTACATACAGGTTATGTTCTTTAGCTATCTCCAGAATAGCTTCCATATCCGTGCATTGCCCAAATAAATGAACTGGTACAATAGCTTTTGTTTTTGGTGTAATAGCTTTCTTTATGGCCTCAACATTAATATTAAAATCATCCTCATTCACATCTACCAATACCGGAGTTAATTGTAATAAGGCTATCACCTCAACTGTTGCGGCAAAGGTGAAATCGGCAGTAATAACTTCATCTCCTGGTTTTAAACCTAATCCCATCATAGCTATTTGCAAAGCATCTGTTCCGTTAGCACATGGAATAACGTGCTTGACACCTAAATAGTCTTCTAAATTCTTTTGAAATTGGTGCACCTTAGGCCCATTTATAAAGGCCGTATTTTCAATAACTTCTTGAATGGATGGATTTACGATATCTTTGATACCCTCATACTGACCTTTGAGGTCAACCATTTGAATTTTCTTCATCTAAAAAAAATTACAGCCTATTTTAAGTAATAATAATGGCTAATTTTAATGAATACCCACTGTGAGCAAAACGAAAACAAATTTACAAAATTCATTCACCCTGACCAATCAATGCCATGATAATAAAAATGGTATTCAAACAATTAAAAAGAAGCCGCTAGTTTAATATCAATTATATTTGTGCTGGTCTCTATGATTTATTGAAAACCAAAATAAGTATTCAATTGAACTTAATTTATAACCTTGGTATTAACCTGTTGAGCTTAGCCCTGAAATTTGGAGCTTTGTTTAACGCTAAACTGAAAGCTGGTGTAAATGGTCGAAAATATACCTTTGCAACTTTGTCACGTCACTTAAATGAGACCGATAAAACGCTTTGGTTTCATTGTGCATCTCTGGGTGAATATGAGCAGGGTCTTCCTGTTTTTAAAGTACTTAGAAACCATTACGCTAGTTATAAAATTGTTTTAAGCTTTTTTTCGCCCTCTGGATATAACATACGAAAAAACACTCCTATCGCAGATTTGGTGGTTTATTTACCTATCGACACCAAAACAAATGCTAAGCAATTTATAGAACTTGTAAACCCCAGGCTGAGTGTTTTTGTTAAATATGACATTTGGCCCAACTATTTAAATGAAATACGCCAAAAAAAACTAAAAGCCATTCTAATTTCTGCTTCTTTTAGAGAAAACCAACATTACTTTAAATCGTTTGGTGCCCCCTTTAGAAACGCTCTATTTGCTTTTGAACACATTTTTACACAAAACCAGAAATCTAGAGACTTATTGTTAAGTATAAACTATAAAAACGTGTCTGTCTCGGGAGATACGCGCTTTGATCGCGTATCGAATCAATTATTAATAGATAATACACTTGATTATATTAAGGCATTTAAGAACAACCAACTTTGTATCGTAGCTGGTAGCACTTGGCCTGAAGATGAAGACTTACTTATCAACTTTATAAACACCCATCTACCCGATAATACAAAATTTATAATTGCTCCTCATAATATAAATTCGAAACAAATAAAAAGCTTACAACAAAAACTTAAGGTTAAATCGATTCTTTTCTCTAAAAAAGAAGGCGAATCGCTTAGTGAATACACGGTTTTTATTATTGATACAATAGGCATACTATCTAAAATATATAGCTATGCAGATATTGGGTACGTTGGGGGAGGCATGGGAAGTACAGGCCTGCACAACGTTTTAGAACCTGCCGTATTTGGGGTTCCTATTATTATAGGAAAACATCATGAAGAATTTCCTGAAGCCCAAGCCTTAATTAATTATGGAGGATTATTCTCTATCACCAATCAAAACGAATTGGACGCTATTCTAACCACTCTAATTAGCAATTCGAACAAACGCCAAGATTTTGGAGAGAAGAACAGAAACTTTGTGATGAAACATAAAGGTGCTACAAATCATATTATGAAATACATATTTGTAAACTCTTAGAAAGACTTAGTCACTTTTTGGAATAAAGGATTTATCTTTTACTAAAATCCACTTGTCTAATTCAAAACCATCTTCTCTCATTGAAAAAGATACTATGTAATCGCCAGGAGTTTCAAAATTTAATAAGATGGTTTGAGGGGTCCCACAATGATTTTCTGGAACTCTCTGCGCCGACGACCATGTCCAGTTATGCTTTCCTTCGCACAATTGAATGCGAGCTCCACTCTCTGGCCATTCATTATTAACACCAACATGCAATCCATTATCCTCTGAGCCGGAAGAATATGCTCTTACCCATACATAATAGATCCCTGGCGTGTTGATTTTCACCTTGTAAGAAACAAGCCCTCCCTCTCCTGGTTTTGGGAAAAAGTTTTCACCTTTTATTAGCTCATCATTATGAGTTACACGTGTATCAGGCAAAGCTTCAATATAGGCTTCTCCACTTGCACTGCTACTATGGTTAGTAAGTGTTTCTTCTGGAAAAGGTGGTTTTTCTAATTTAGAGCATATAAACCAATCTCTGGGTGAGCCATTATTACTTTTATAATGATATGACTCGGCTTCTACTTCCAGAAATCCGTTTTCTTCTTCATAGGGCTTTACTCCTGATAGCACCTCTTTTAAATCGGCTCCTTTAGGATACAATATCAGGCTACTCCATCGTCCTCTTGACCATGCCGTCCCCCCTTTTTCCGGAATCTTACCATTCGTCACAGCTTTTGAAGAAATTGTTATGGTATCATTTTTTGTTAAGAATACATCTCCTAAGTAAAGTTGGGTTTTATTAAAAGTGGCTTCAGTTTCGGGATTAACTACTAAAGCAAGTTCTGTTCCATTTACAAAAACTTTATACTTAGATTCGCCATCATTCTCGGCTATTGTGTTTAGAACCAGCATATAGTCCCCATTAGTGACATTAAATACAGTATAAGCAGACGCATACTTATTTCGATACTCAATTATAGATGCATTAATAGCCAAGGTACCTCTCTTCTTTTCTTTATAATAAGAGGCTTCCGCCTGTTCAATCTCAAAATCCTGTATTGCGTTTAACGTTATTTTATCAACATCCCTCTGCGCTAATGTAACAACAGAAACCAATAAAAACCCAAATAGTAAGCTGTATCCTTTTATCATTCTTTTTATTTCTTAATATTCATAAAACTATTTTCTTAGATAAAAACTGGTCTATTTAGCTCTGCAGACTTATAAACAGCCTCCTGGGCGCTAAGTGTTTTTAAATAACTTGGCCCATCCGTTTCGAACGCTTCTCCTGAAAAGAGTTTATCAATAAAGTCTCTTTGAAAAATATAACAGCAGTCACCTGCAAAACCTACGTCATTATGCGTGTAAGCGTGATTCTTCTCGTTTTCTCCTAACTTTTGAATGGTAATTTTACCATCAGAATAGAGTCTAATTGATCCCTTTGAGCCATCAATTAAATACTCCCCAAACGTATATCTTGATTTTGCAAAATTATTTTCATTATATCTATTGGCATCCCACACCGCATGGGACTGATTTTTAAAATTAAGAATCATTAAGCCAGAGTCTTCACCCTTTATAACCGGATTCAAACGTTTTAAAATAGCATAAACACTTTCAATCTCACCTGCATGATGCCTAAAAGTATCAATAAAATGAACCCCCGTTTCATAAATCAATAATTTCTTGTAATCTCTAAAATAAGGTTGTCTAGATAAATAAGCTTGTTCTCCCCAGCCGTCTCCCATTCGGCTTCTAAAATTGAGACTAAACAAATCCCCTATCTCATCATGATTAATCATGTTTTTTATTTCACGATGCCATGGCTGAAACCTAAAATTCTCGTGCACAACAAACCGTACATTCTTTTTAGACACATAATCTACAATTCGTTTCGATTCTTCAAAAGTAGGCGCCAAAGGTTTTTGACATATAATATGTACACCATGATCTGCAGCAAACTTACACATGTCAAAATGTGTTTCAGGAGGCGTTATAATATCGACAAAATCTGGTTTTTCTTTAAGAATCATTTCCTTATAATGGGTATAATGATTATTAACGCCATAAGGTTCCATAATACTTTTGGCTCGCTCTAAATTAGAGTTACACAATGCTGTTATTTCAACTTCTGGAATACGTGTCCATGCCTCATATTGAAATCTACTAAAGTAACCTGCTCCAATAGCAACACCTTTTAACTTACTTATCATATTTTATTTCTTTTGAAGAATCCATAAACAACCAACAAACAATGGCTATTATACCTAAAAAGGCTGCCACGTAGAAAAAAGGCTGGGTAGATCCTGTCCATTCTACTAAATAAGGAAAAGCAAGAGCTGTAGAAAAAGCCCCTAAATTTCCAGCCATGTTCATCATGCCAGATACTTTTCCCGAATGCTCTTTACCTATATCCATACAAAAAGACCATGACGGACTTAACGTCATATCTGCACCAAAAATAGCCACAGACAAACATAGTACAGCTCCTAAAGCGGTATCCATAAACAAACTTGATAGTATCCCTACAACAACGAGCACAAAACCAACTATAGCAGGAACTTGTCTTGAAAGTTTCCATTTCCCTGTTTTGTAGATGGTATCTACGGTATAACCTGAAACCCAGTTGCCAATTGCTCCAGCCAATAAAGGCATCATGGCGTAAAACCCTGTGGTCACAAGATTTAAACTGTATTTATCCTTAATATATGGGAATAACCATGTTAGCATAAAAAAGAAAATAAAATTACTTCCTATGTATTGAATCATGGCCAGAATAACATTCTTAGATTTTAGTATAACATTAATCGGTAGTTCTAGCTTCTTAGTTTTAGTTTCCTTTTGGCGGTTATCTATGATATAGTCTTTTTCAAGTTGTGATATCCCAGAATGTTCTTCTGGTTTATTTCTAAAAAGAACATAAAATAGTCCTGCGCAAATAATGCCTACAATACCAAAAAAATAAAAAATCGATTTCCATCCCCAAGCATCAATTAAGTAAGCAACAAGTGGCAGTGCAAAGGCTGCACCCAGTCTAGACCCAGAAAAATTGATTCCTTGAAAAATCCCACGCTCTTTTAAAGGCACCCAAGAAAAAGCTGCTCTTGATATATTCGGAAATGCGCCTGCTTCCGCACCTCCAAATACAAATCTAAAAAACAACATGGAAATATAATTCCATGCTACACCAGTAAATGCCGTAAATATAGACCATAGCACCATGATGGATGTCATTACCTTGCGGACTCCATATTTATCACCTAAAGCACCTCCTGGCACTTGAAACAAAGCATAACCTAGTGCAAATGCACTAAGTACCCAACCCATTTGGATATCGGTTAGGTTTAAGTCTGCACTAATGGAATCTTTAGCTGAAGAAATACAAACTCTGTCGATATATAAGAGTAATGTTATTAGAAATGAGCCTGCAAAAAACCCATACCTTCTTGAGGGTACTTTTTTTATCATGGTGGTTAGTTTAGTTTATTTATAATATGTAATAATGTGCGCTCATTACCAACATTTCCAGGAAATACAATGTAAAGAAGCTTAGGGAATTTTGTTTCTGCTCCCATTTCCCAAACGGGAATACCAGCTTCAATTTGCCCCAAAACTTTAGATTTTTTCATTCCTAAACCTTTTAATGCTAGGTCGTTTGAGGTGATGCCTCCTTTGGCTAATAAATACTTTGGTCTACTTTTTAAATTATGCACTAAATAAACCAAAGCGTTAGATACTTGCTTGGCTATATTAATATTAGACACGGTATCCTTACCTGTAACAAGCTTTCTACTTGTAAAAACGATAATATCTTTACCTTGAATGAGTTTCTGATCGATTAGACGATTTAGTTCCTTTAAATACGATTCTGACTGATTGCTTATAACTTTAGAAACATCTACCTCAACCACGGTATCATCTGAATAATGAGTTAAAGCATGCTTAAGTTGTGCGGATGATTTAGGGACATAGGAGCCTACTATGGTTAACCCCCCATTTGTATTATTGTTATCGATTATCTTATCGACGCTAAGTAAACCTCTCGGCACTAAACCAATATATGAAGGCACAAAAGAACTTGAGGTTCTGTATACGATAGATTTCCCCTGAGATTGCGCTAGTAGCAAAGCAGAGGCAACCTTATCTAAATCATTATAATTTAAAGCATTAACAATGCAGTGTGCCCCTGAAGGAATACCTGAAATCATGCCTGCTAAACGATTAACATCTTTTACTCTTATATCTTCAATAGATATAGAATACACGCCATTAGCATCAACCTTTCCGTTCGTTTTTTCTTCAATCCACTTTTTTAAATTGGCGTTCTTATAGCCAAAGGTATGATCTTTAGAAAATGGTGTTGCATTAACTGGTGTCAATATCCCATCAGACTTTAGGTAATGTGTATCATTTACAGTGACTCTTCCTCCCTCGAACATTACAGGAATAACCATGGTAACAGCCTTGTTGTTACCTATGCCAAGTTGCAGTGTTTCTATTTCGAAAAAATGCCCCCTTAATGTAGAGTCACTTCTACTTATAATAGTAAAATCACGTTTAGCAATTTTTGATGCCTTTAAAATATTTTGGGCAATATGAGTATAGAGTTCTTTGGATTGAGAAGCTGAAAGACTTCTTGAGTTAGTAAGTAAGAAAAATGCTGGTGTTTTCTTTTCAAATTCATTAGCTAGGGTTTTAATATCCCATGTTGTTAGTAAAGGTATATCATAAACCGTTTGATTTCCTGTGGGGTCATCGTCTATGACAATGCAGGTTTGGTTTAGAGATGAGAATAATTTAAAGTTTTCAGCTCTATAATCGGCTGTTTTATCTTCTTTTGGTAATTGGTTAGTAATATCTGCTTCTAAAATGCTCATCAATATTTTTCAATAGCTATAACTCTAGCGGGAGAACCATCGCCACCACCAATTTTTAAAGGGAGCGCAATAAGTTCAATACAGCTAGAATTTAGTTTTTCAAGATTTGTAAGTCCTTCAATAATAACAACTCCTTCTAAAAGAATTTGATGGATATTAGTAACCTCATCAATATTATTGACGTCTGCCACAGAAGGGGGTTCCACGCCTAACATTTTAACCCCATTTACAATACACCATTGAGCCAGTTCTTCGGATATTCTAGGGAGGTCATCTCTATATTTTGCAGTATTTACATACTGCGACCATCCCGACCAGAAAACTAAGCTATCACCTTTCTGAAATGATTCCAATACGTCTTGGGGAATATGATCAACCCGAATTAAACCTTTTGCTCCTAGTTCTCTAATATCCACCACCCAAGCTTTCCCTACAAAATTTGAAACAGGTATTTGATCTATGGTTTGATTGCTTACATTAAAATGCAAAGGCGCATCCATATGCGTCCCACAATGTGAATAAAAGGATAATGTACTAGCATTCCACCCATCTTTATCGATAGTTCTACTGATTTCTTTTGAGAAACCAGTAAAACTATCTGTATAGGTCAAAGTAAGATCAACAATAGTGCTCATCTAATTCTATAAGTTTTTAATAACTGCATCAGCGACATCTGAGGTTTTTGCAGAGCCACCCAAATCAACTGTTAACACCCCTTCCGAGGTACTTTTATCGATAGCCTCCATGATACTTTGTGCAGCTTCGACTTCGCCTAAATGTTCTAACATGATTGCTGCAGACCAGATTTGCCCATAAGGATTGGCAATATTATTTCCTGCAATATCTGGAGCAGAACCATGAATTGGCTCAAACATAGATGGAAATTCCTTCTCCGGGTTAACATTTCCACTTCCACCTAGACCCAAGCTTCCCATAATAGCTCCACCCAAGTCACTTAAAATATCTCCGAAAAGATTAGTAGTTAAAACCACATCAAATATTTCTGGTTTTAAAACAAACATCGCAGTAGAATTATCTATATACATTTGCTCGTGCTCAACATCTGGATACTGTTCTGCAACTTCTTTAATAACCCTATCCCAATAAGCTAAACTATTAATTAAGGTATTTGATTTTGTAATATGAGTTACCTTGTTTCTTCTTTTTCTAGCCAATTTAAATGCATAGTGAGCTACACGTTCTATACCTTTTCTAGTAAAAACACTGGTATCTGTACCCATTCCATTTTCTTCATCTGGCAAGTACTGACCACCCATTTGTACAAATTCACCTTCTGTGTTCTCTCTAACAATAACAAAATCGATATGTTTTTCAGAACGCAAAGGTCTTGTTACACCTGGGTAGGTTCTAACCGGTCTGTAGTTTACATATTGATTGAATGATGTTCTTACCTTAAAAGTATAGTCTTTGGCAGGAAGCGTATCATCTACTGCTGGTAAACCAACAGAACCAAAATAAACAGCATCATACCCTTTTAAAGTTTCTAAACCATCGTCTGGTAAAAATTTACCATGCTTTAAATAATATCCAGCACCCCATTCAAAAGAGTCTGAATTAATACTAAAATTGTGTTTTTTTGCTACGGCCTCAAGTACTCTGTAACCTTCAGGTACTATTTCGTTTCCAATACCATCTCCTGGCACTACTGCGATCTTGTAATTTTTCACTTTCTATTTATTGATTTAATAATAATATTCTTGAATTCTTAATATGTTCTCTTGCATATTTTTCAGCTAATTCAGGCTCGCCTTTTTCAATAGCACCTATAATTTTAATATGCTCTTCTAGTGTCTCCTCTGGTTTTCGTAACAAACCTCTTTTAATGACCTTGTCATGAATATTTCCAAAAAAGTAAATTTTATCTAATGGTGTGTTTCCTGTAAGTTTTATCAATATCGAATGAAATCTTTCGTCTGCCCTAGTATAAGTATCGATATCAATTTCATCGACTCCTGTAAAAGAATCAAAACATTGCTTTAATTTCAAAACAGCTTCGGTATCCTTAGAGGTGGCTAGGAGTCTCGCGGCCATACCTTCGAGCGCTTCCCGACACACATAAATATCGAATAGTTCCTTTTCGCCAATAGAACGTACAAACATACCTCGTCTTGGAATACTTTCCACCAGATATTCATTTTCTAATGCCAACAGCGCTCTCATAAGAGGTGTGCGACTTACACCTAATAAATCTGCTATTTTCTCTTGAACTATTTTCTCACCTTGCTTTAACTCACCGTTTAAAATCATTTGTTTGACTTTAATATAAACAGGTTCATTAAGATTTTGATATTCTATCATTTACAAAAAAATGTATTTTGTATACAAAATACAAATATATGCTATTATTTTAATTAATAAGCTATTGTTACCTTAAAATGGCTAAAAGCCATAAAACAACCAGCTGAAAATAATAGTGTTACCGGTATAAAGATGAGTAAAAAGATCCAAAACAGGAGTTATGTCGTACTTTACAATAGATGAATAATCAAACACTAAAAACAACAATCATGAAAAAACTAGTATTAAGTACAGCAATCCTATTAGCATTAAGTTTATCATTTACATCTTGTAGAGACGAAAAAAAGGCAGCTTCTATTGAAGAAGCTGTTGAAAACGTTACAGATGCGGTAGATGAGGCTGCAGAAGCCACTGGTGATGCCATTAATGATGCTGTTGAGGCCACAGACGAAGCTGCACAGGCTACTGGTGAAGCCATTGAAAATGCTGCCGAAGCAACTGGTGAAGCCATTGAAGATGCTGCAAATGCAACTGCAGAAGGCGTTAAAAACGCTGCAGAAGCAACTGGAGAAGCTATAGAGGATGGAGCTAATGCCACTGCTGACGCTGCTAAAAAAGCTGTTCAGTAATAGAAGACTTTTTGATATACTGTTTAGTATTAATATGAAAAAAACCGCTTAATGATTAAGCGGTTTTTTTTCATATTAAAACACCTGTTTACAAAGTGTTAAAGAGATTCTTATTCTAATCATTACTTTTTAGCCTTCACCCCCTAAATTGGTAAATAACCTTAAACGAAGTAGTCGTTATCTTATTCAAACACCCGTTTTTATTGACTTCTGCGCAAGCTTTTATAGTTAGTCTACCCAATGCAAAACATCTTTTATTACAGACCAGCGCGGTTCTGCGATATGAGCTCCCCCGCCTTCAATCCAATGTTCAAATAACCGCTTAATGGTTCCATCTTTTTCTTTAAGTTCTAACCATGTATTCACATACAGCAGCCAGGTATCATCTTTTACCATAGGGTACGTGGTAGGAATTTTAATCATGTCTGGCTGTAAAACGTTTACATTGTATGAGGGGTAAATAATAGTCCATGCCGACCCTGCCTCTGCCGAGTACAATAGGGCATCCATTTTTTCTTTGTTTTTCTTAAAAAATGGTCTTGGAGAACTAACTTTAACCAATTCTGCATTGGGTAAAAGCTTTTCTATCTTATCCTTAAAATAACTGTTTGTATATCCTATTTTTAAATCCTTTTGAGCTAGCAAGGCACTTTTCGATTTAAATTTAGCTCTATTATAATCGGGCACTATCAATGACACAGTTTGGTCTAGGTACGAATTTGACAAGTTATAACTTTCTAAACCTTGCGTAGTAGACACCAATCCAGACATAACAATATCAATTTGCCCTCTAAATAATAACGTTTTTATTTGGTTTCGTGTAACAGCGTAAAATTCTGGTTTCACGCCTAATTCCTCTGCTAAATTATAGGCCATTTCAATATCAAATCCAACCATTTCTGCCTTATCATTTTTAAAAGCAAATGGTAGATGATTAGCCAAATAACCCACTCTTAATACACCGCGTTCTTTAATTGTTCTAATCTGATTGTATGACTTTCTTTGGGTCGAATCGGACATTAAAACCGAGACGTCTTTAATTTGTCCCGTTTTAAAATCTTTCGATAAATTCATAACTATGAAACTTTCATACTGCTCACTTTCACCCAAGGCATACGCCAAATAGACTCTTGTACCAATCAACGCAAATGAAGTTAACACCATTCCAACAACGACGCCTCGTAGTAACTTAGACCACAAAATTTGTATGCTTCCTACGGTCATTTTTACCGCGATTATAGTTAATGCAACAAGGTGAATGGCCCCCAAAACAACACGAATTCTATCGGTATAGACACTAGAAATAATGAAAAGTTGAAACATTTCTTGAGGCAACTTCATTAAATCTAATAAAAATGGAATTCCAGTAACTGGTGCCACAAAGCTACTAAAGAGTGTAGCTCCTACAAAGGTTATGTTTTCTATCGCATTAAAAGAATTGCCCATATACCATGCCACAAAAGGCACAAACACAAAAATGACAAAAGTGCCTAGATTAGGAAAAGGGTAAGCCAAAGGCATCATAATATCGGCCTTTGCAGAGGTTTCGTCATCTCGCCCATCTTTATATCGCATTAATTTTTTAACATTATTAATAAGCTGTGGCAGGACAACAATAATTTTGCCCGTTGCAAAAATGGTCAATAAGGTACTTTTTGTTGCGCCAAATAGTTCTTTAGGCTTAATACCTGTTGTTACCCAAATTAATAAGGGAAGCCAATAGAAACCCAATAATAATATAGAGATGGTGTAAATTATAATATACGCATGCAACCTTTGAATCTCATCAAAAGACATGGTGCCAGCATTGTAAGCTGCTATTGCAAAAACACCATAAGGCGTAACCTTTATCACCATTTTATTTATATGATTCAAAGCATCTGCAATTACATCCATACTATGAAGTAGATTCTTTTTTTGATCAATTTTACTTAGCCCGATACCTAAAAAAATACTAAACAAAACCACAGCTGGCACAATGTTTTTAGCCATTGAGCCAAACGGGTTTGAAGGAATGTAAAGCTCCAAGAAGTTTAAAGGTTGCTCTACAGCAATAATAGATGGTTTAAAAAACGAGGATGCAGACCAACTGGGCAATGCCAAAGGTAGGAGTACCAATGTAACCACGCCAATGGCTAATAAAAGAAATAAAATTTTCAGACCATTAATTACCAAAGCCTTTCCTTCTGTTAAAGACATCCGGCCTAAATTGGCAATAATGGAGACCATAATGTACGGCAAAACCGTCATTTGTAGCAAGCCTACAAAACCATCGCCTATTACTTGAAAAAAAGACATGTACTCGCCAAAAAACAATCCAACAGCAACACCTAACAAAAGACCAATTATAATTTTCTTGGATAAACTCATAGAAATACATTTTCCATAAATTTAAAATAATATTGATATCAAATTACAGTAAATCAAAATAATAATGTTTTGAACACGCAATACATATTTAATTCAGAGGAATAAAATTATAGTTGAAAAACACCTAATCGACGAATGAAATTTTGAACAAAACAATTCTGAACGATGAACATATGGGTCGCATTAACAAATAATCTTACTAATAGAGACCGAATAGAAGACAATCCTGATTAAACCTCTGATATTACCCCATTTCTTTTAAAGATTGTTAGATTTAAGAATATTTATTAAGGCACAAAAAAAGCCTTCATCTAATAAAAGATAAAGGCTTTAGTACTGAAGGCGGGACTTGAACCCGCACGGCCATAATGGCCATTGGATTTTAAGTCCAACGTGTCTACCAATTCCACCACTTCAGCAACTTTGGTATATTTTAAGAAAGTATCAGAGCGAAAGACGGGATTTGAACCCGCGACCCTCACCTTGGCAAGGTGATGCTCTACCCCTGAGCTACTTTCGCAGTCTTGTAATGAACGTGCAACCTCTTGATTGCTAACCTGCCCACCAAAGTGCCCTTTGGTACGTAGGCGGGTGCAAATTTAAAATATTTCTAGAAATTGCAAAGCCTTTTGGTAAAATAAATGAAAATAATTTTAAGCCTGCTTTTTCTTAACCAACATACGCTTTATTTCATTGAGTTTCATGAGCGCTTCTACAGGCGTAAGTGTATCAATATCTGTATGTAAAATTTCATCTTTTATATTTTCCAATAAGGGATCATCTAAATTGAAAAAACTGAGTTGCACATCATTTTCAATAGATTTTACCTTATCCGTAAGCTCTTCACTAGAATGTGACTTTTCTAATTTTTCTAAAATCTTATTTGCTCTGCGTAATACCTGTTGCGGCATTCCTGCCATTTTTGCTACATGAATACCAAAGCTATGAGCACTACCTCCTTCAACTAGTTTTCTTAGAAATAATACATTATCCTTTAACTCTTTTACGGAAACATTAAAATTTTTAATGCGTCCAAAAGTTTCACTCATTTCATTGAGTTCGTGGTAATGTGTTGCAAATAGGGTCTTAGGCTTCGAAGGATGCTCATGCAAATACTCACTAATAGCCCAAGCAATTGAAATACCATCGTAAGTACTGGTACCTCTTCCTATTTCATCAAGAAGTACCAAACTTCTGTTCGAAATATTATTCAAAATAGAAGCCGTTTCATTCATTTCTACCATAAAGGTAGACTCGCCCATAGAAATATTATCGCTTGCTCCTACGCGGGTAAATATTTTATCTACCAACCCAATTCTAGCCTCTTGAGCTGGCACAAAACTCCCTATTTGAGCCAATAATACGATTAAAGCGGTTTGCCTTAAAATTGCCGACTTACCAGACATATTAGGCCCTGTAATCATTATAATTTGTTGTGTTGCTCTATCTAAAAACACATCATTAGCAATGTAGGTCTCACCTATTGGTAGTTGTTTTTCTATAACTGGGTGGCGTCCATTTTTTATCTCTAAATCATAGGAATCATCAATACTAGGATATACATAATTATGATCTTTTGCTAACTGTGCAAAACCACATAAACAATCTAATTGACCAACTAAAAAGGCATTTTGCTGTACAACCTTTATATATTGATTCATCCAAACCACTAACTCAGAAAACAATTGCTGTTCTATAGCTAAAATGCGCTCTTCAGCCCCTAAAATTTTAGCTTCATATTCTTTAAGCTCTTCAGTAATATAACGTTCAGCACTTACTAAGGTTTGCTTTCTAATCCATTCTTCAGGTACTTTATCCTTATGTGTATTCCTTACTTCAATATAGTAACCAAACACATTATTTGAAGCTATTTTAAGCGATGTAATACCAGTACGTTCACTTTCACGCTCTAACATGGCATCCAAATAGTCTTTCCCAGATTTAGATAAGTTTCTTAGTTCATCCAATTCTGAAGAAAACCCATTAGCAATCGTATGTCCTTTTAAAACATTGACTGGAGCCTCCTCATTAAGGGTATGTTTTATCTTTTCGCGAAGTACTTCACAGCTCTGCAATTTATCGCCAATAATTCGCAACGATTCATTTTCAGAATTTTCAGCGATACTTTTTATAGGAACAATGGCCTCTAAAGAGTTTTTAAGTTGAATTACCTCTCGTGGATTTACTTTTCCCGTAGCAGTTTTAGAGATTAAACGCTCTAAATCGCCAATATGTTTAATATGATTTTGAATCTTTTGAAGTAAAGAATTTTCTTCGGTTAAAAAACTTACTACTTCATGACGCTGCTTTATTTTTTCAACATTTTTAAGAGGAAATGCTAACCAGCGTTTGAGCAACCTACCGCCCATTGGCGAAATGGTTTTATCAATAACATTTAACAGGGTGACTGCATTATTATTGGTAGAATGGTACAATTCTAAATTTCTGATGGTAAACTTATCCATCCAAACATAATCATCTTCGGCAATACGAGCAATTGATGTAATATGCTGTAGTTTGTGGTGCTGTGTTTCACCTAAATAATGAAGTATGGAGCCTGAAGCGATAATACCTTCATATAAATCTTCCACACCAAAACCTTTTAGAGTCTTAGTATCAAAATGCTTAGTAAGGGTTTCGTAAGCATAATCGGTTTGATAGATCCAATCTTCCAAGTAAAATGTATGAAAATCATCTCCGAAGGATTCCTTGAACAGGGTTCGCTTCTGTTTGGAAACCAATACCTCGCTTGGATTAAAATTTTGCAGCAATTTATCGATATACTCTGCATTACCTTGCGACGTTAAAAACTCTCCCGTAGAAATATCTAAAAAAGCAATTCCAATATATTTTTTATCGAAGTATACCGAACACAAAAAGTTATTAGACTTGGAGACTAAAACCTCATCATTTAGAGCTACACCTGGTGTAACCAATTCTGTTACACCTCGCTTTACTATGGTTTTAGTCTGCTTCGGATCTTCCAATTGATCACAAATAGCAACACGCTCTCCTGCTTTTACCAATTTAGGTAAATACGTATTTAACGAATGGTGCGGAAAACCAGCTAATTCGGTTTCACTCTCGCTACCTGCACCACGTTTGGTTAAGATTATGCCTAAAATACCTGCTGCTTTTACGGCATCGCTTCCAAAGGTTTCATAGAAATCCCCTACTCGAAACAGCAACAAAGCATCTGGATACTTTGCTTTAATGGCATTGTATTGTTTCATTAACGGGGTTTCTTTCTTTGCTTTTTTAGCCAATGGAAAAGTGATTTATATGTGTTACTTTTGACAAAATTGTAGCATGCAATGTACTATTAATTTCATGCTTTTATAAGCTCATTTTTTAGAAGTTATCTACAATTAAAGGGAGATTTCAACAATAAAACCATGCGAAAATTAAAAAACAGTGAATTAGGCCGATTGAGCATTAACGCCTTTAAAAATGCTAAAAAAACACCTATAATTGTTATCCTAGATAATATTAGAAGTTTAAATAATATAGGATCTGTATTTAGAACCAGCGATGCTTTTTTGATTGAAAAAATTTATCTCTGCGGCATCACGGCCAAGCCACCACATAAAGACATTCACAAAACAGCTTTAGGAAGCACCGAAACCGTTAGTTGGGAATATGCCGAAAACACACTTGATGTCATTGAAAAACTTAAAGCCCAACAGGTTAAAATCTGTAGTATTGAACAGGCCGAAAACGCCACTATGCTCAACGATTTTAATGTTGAAAACAACACGAAATACGCTCTTGTTTTTGGCAATGAAGTAAAAGGTGTTGCCCAAGAAGTGGTTAATGCAAGTGATAAAGTGATTGAAATTCCGCAATTTGGCACCAAACATTCACTAAATATTTCTGTAAGTTGCGGCGTTGTGGTTTGGGATGTGTTTAGTAAAATTAATCTGTGTGACCAAAAAACTTAAAAAACCTTGGCCCACCAAAGATGCCATGGAACAAATTTATGAGAAACACCTTTGGGGTGGTAAAGATTACGATTTTTATTCTGGTTGGGGTTCACATGATTTAGAAATTGTAATACCCTATTTAAATCATGTAACTGCTTTTTTAAAATCCTTTCCAAAACCTATAACAGTTTGTGATTTAGGTTGTGGTGATTTTAATATTGGTAAGCACCTAGTAAAATATACTAAAGCATACATGGCTGTTGATATTGTTGACTCTTTAATTGAAAGAAATAAGCATCGTTTTGAAGCCGTCAATTTAGAGTTTAAATGCTTAGATATTTCCAAAGACGAAATCCCTCATGCAGATTGTGTCATTCTAAGACAGGTTTTACAACATTTATCTAATAACGAAATCTTAGATGTTGTAGAAAAATTAAAACCATATAAATATGTTATACTTACAGAACATCTTCCTCCTCCACCTTTCACGCCAAATATAGACATCATCTCGGGGCAAGGTATTAGGCTAAGAAAGAAAAGTGGTGTTAATCTTTTATGCCCACCTTTCAACCTAAAGGTTCGCAACACAACTAAGCTCCTTGAGTATTTCGAAAAAAATAAAAATGGACGGATTGTTACAACGCTCTACCATCTTTGATAAAAAACAATTGACTTTAAGAGTTATAAGTTTTAATTTCGCTTATCGTTATTAAACACCTTAGTCCTATGAAAAATTTTTACACCTTATTGTTCTTTCTACTTACCATGCCTATGGTTAGTTTTAGCCAAGAAGACGCGTTAGTTCTCAATAACGGCAATACCATTGTAGGAGATTTAAAAAGCATGGACAAAGGCGTTTTAACCATCGAACCTCCATACTCAGACTCCGATTTTAAAATCAAATGGGAAGATATCAAGGAAATGAAAGCAACCCAACGCTATTTAATAACACTTTCCGATGGGGAACGAATTAATGGTACCTTTAATAGTGTAGGAGACGGAAAAATTTTTATTGATAATGAGGATGGAGAAGACCTAACCGTAAACCAAAATGATATTGTTAATATAAAAAGTATCGACAGCAGCTTTTTAAGTCGCCTCTCTGCCAATATTGACTTTGGCTTCTCATTAACCAAAGCCAATAATCAGCGGCAATTGAATGGAAATCTAAGAATGGGATACATCGCAGATCGATGGTCGTCAGAGCTATACTACAACACCCTAATAACCACCCAAGACGGTGTAGAGGATATACAAAGAAATGATGCTGGTTTTGGTTTTCGTTACTTTTTACCCGCCGATTGGAATCTTTCTGCAGATTTAGACTTCTTATCAAATACAGAACAGTCGTTAGACCTGCGTACAACAGCAAAATTAGGTGTTGGTAATTATATAAAACACACTAACGAACTGTACTGGAATATTGCGGCTGGTGTTGCTTACAATAATGAAACCTTTTCACCGGTTTTTAATCCAGAAGATGGCACAACAACAACAGCTCCGAGCAGGAACTCTATGGAAGGGTATTTTGGAACAGAATTAAACCTTTACGACATTGGAGACCTGAACCTCTTTACCAATATTGTGCTATACCCAACAATTATTTCTGACCCTTCTGTTGAATCTGGTCGTTTTAGAACGGATTTTAGATTTGATGCAAAGTATGACGATATTTTTATTAAAGACTTCTATATTAGAGCAGGCTACACTTTGAATTATGATAATCGTCCTGTTGAATCGGGCAAAGAGATTGATTATATATTTACAACTGGTTTTGGCTGGGAATGGTAAGTATTGAAAAGAGACACCTTAATTGTATAGTATAACCTACCAATTAACATGGTATTGTGTGCACCGTTTATCCTAACAATAGCCCCCAACCACTACGAAATCATTGAAAACCCAGCGTTTAAAACCTCTGCTTCCGTAGATTATTAGAAAAAAGGTTAAGGAATTGAGCCGAAAATTTAAGCGTTGCAAAATAACCTTAAAAAACAACTTCTTTACGCTGGTTGATAACCTCTTTATCAATATCATTCTTAGGGTTTTAATTGGTTTTTTTCCCTATTAAGAATAGAAACGATAAAAAGACAATAAAATGAAAAATAAAAAAACCTTTCGCTTGTTAGTGTTGTCTCTACTAGTACTACTTGCAATCGCACCTTTACACACAATGCATTCGTTGGTGAGAAGTCCAGAATGTGCTATCAATCAACCCCACCAAACAAATCCCAAAAAGCAAAATGCCATTAGTTTAATTGAAAGTGCAAGTAAAGCCTTAACATATACTATTAAGGCATCGAAAGAAAGTAAAGACAAAAGAATTGATATTGACAATAAGAGTGCCGCGCCATATTGGAAAACCTTAAAAAAATTAAACAACGAACTTAATAAAACAGAACGTGGTGCCTTATTAAAAGATGAAACATTTTTCACGGGTATGGCAGCCGCTTTATCAACTTCCGAAGAGTTAAAAATTGTATTTCAAATGACTAATGTTTCAGATGCCAATATTAAAAAAGGTATTGAAAAAACAACTGACGCGATACATTTACTATACACCAACTACTCGAAAGAAGCGCAAGATAAAGATAGCAACAAGCCATTGAATGCTCAAGAGCGGAAACAATTAGAAACGTTAAAATCCAAGCAAAAGGAACTACAAGCTAAGCTGGATGATATGGAGACTAAAATGGGTAAAAACGCTAAAGGGGTAAAAGAACTGCGAAAAAAATCAAAAGAGCTTGAAAACGCACAAAACAATCGCAATGACTACTTTTGGGCGATGCACACTTTTAATATGATGCATGGATGGATGTGGGGCTGGCATTGGTATTGGGGTCCTTGGGGCGGATGGTGCCCTGGATTTTCTGTAGTAATTATTGATAGTTACTGGGACTATTATGCGTTCTACGATGGCTATGATTGGGGTTATATGGACCCCATCATTGATATGGACTACGCTCTAGATTATGAAATAGACCTCATTGAAATGGATGTGTATAGTGATTACATTGACAATTATGAGTACATTCAACCTGACACTTACGACGACTATAACACCCCTGACACTTACGATCATGGCCATTATGATTTGCAAGACCATGGTAGTTATGAACTAGACAGTTACGACGGCTATGGAGGATTCGACAATTATGATCAAGGTGGAGGCGGACTAGATGTTTATGGTTGGTAAATTATAGTACGAATTACACAAAATAACACGTCATCAAAAAAAGCGGCACTTAAAAAGTGCTGCTTTTTTAATCTTCTCTGGCGACTAGCCTTTTGAAATTATTTGTCTACTTTTTCATGCTCGGTGTTTGCCCATCTAATTTGAGCTCGGCCACCCTTAACACGATATGCACCATATCTTATTTTTGACTGCGTTCCTCTATCGGGATCAGGAATATTCCATTTAAAAGATGTACCTCCAATTATCGCATCGCAGTAATGTATTTTTTTTGTGGCATCACTAGGATCCTGTCTAAAACCTACCTCTAACACAAAAGAAGTAACTTCATTTTTCTTAACTCTTTTAAGCAGAACTACTTCTCTGCCACTTCCTGACCCGCCACGTTCTAATATACGCTCAGCATAAATATCGAATGCCACTTGCTTTTCGGCATCTGCTCCTTCTCCAAAAACAGGCTTAGCTAAATACAAACAAATTGCAGGATCTGGAGATCCACCACCACCTGTATGCTTTCCTTTAGCTTGAGCAATATAGCTACCATCTTGACTTGAAGTACCAGTATAACCTGCTTCAAGAATTCTAAAGTCTCCTGTAAATTTTACAAATGATCCGACATTAGAGTTCGCTATGGGTAAAGAGCGTTCTATTCTAGGTTGTAAGGTGCCAGGTGCATCCCAATGGTTAGACCCATCAGTAATATTATATATCCCCCAAGTTGTACCATCGATAGTGCTTTCTGAGTAATCGGAGTAGCAACTTCTATCATCAACTTCACCCACATTAACAGAGTTTGGCACATCTACATTTCTGGTAGAGTTGTTTTCGAATTCAGGCGAACAGCTAAGATCTGCACCTGTATCTTCGTCTGGGATAACTTCAGGCTCTGGTTCAGGCTCTGGTTCTGGGTCCGGCTTTGGATCCACTATTTCAAATTCATCATCTGACAAAGTAGGCTTTTCATCAGCTGTACAAGACAAAACCACTGTAGCAGCCAAAAACAAGACTACTAAAGCTATTTTATTCATTAAATTTATTCTTATCATAACTAAAACAATATTTTCCAACAAAGTTACTTTTTAATACAGAAATACTATCCTGCTCCATCTTGCTTTTAAGATTGTTTAACTAAAAAAGACATAGAAAACTCACAAAATTAACTGTTTTTAACCATTATAAAGATTACTAGATGAACCGATAAAAGCTAAAAAGAATAGGAACAGAAGTAGCTAAGCTCATTACCATATTGGGTTTAGCACAAAAGAGATACCTACACACAGTATAAATCATTTTTTTATTTAGGTACAATTAAACAAGGTAAAACATTTAATGTGCGAATAAGACATCATCTTCTGACATTATATACCCAAACTATTATTTAATCCAAAACCTTTTAGTTTGTTTTTTGCTAAAATCAACATGTAAAACAAAACCCTTAAAATACACTAAACTAACTCGTTCAATACCCATAAATAATCTGCACGATTTTCAACAAAATCTCTGTCTGAAACATCGATGATTTTGACTTTAAAATCTTTTTGGGTTTTTAAAAAATCCAAATACCCTGCATTAATTTTCTCCAAATAGTCATCGGCTATATGTTGCTCGTAGTCACGTCCGCGTTTTTTAATATTTTCCTGTAAACGTTTTGTGTTTTGGTAGAGGTAAATGTAAAGTTCTGGTTTTGCAATATCCTTATGTATCAAATAAAAGAGTTTTCTGTACAAGCTAAATTCATCTTCATTAAGGGTTATTTTTGAGAATATTAATGACTTAAACACATCATAATCACTCACAACAAAGTCTTTAAATAAATCTAGTTGTGATAAATCATCAGAAATTTGTTGGTATCGGTCTGCCAAGAAAGACATCTCTAAAGTAAAGGCATACCGATTGGCATCCTTATAAAACTTTGGTAAAAACGGATTATCTGCAAACCGCTCTAAAATTAATTTGGCATTAAACTCGTGCGCCATTTTAGTAGCTAGACTTGTTTTCCCTGCACCAATATTCCCTTCAATGGCGATATAATTGAATTTTGAAAAATCAAACCGTTTGCTCGGGTTTTTAAGCCAAACGTTTATTGGTTTTAAAACCGAATTATCTTGGCAAACTTCGAGAAGTTCCCATATTTCCTTGTTTAGCTTAGGATGTTTCACTTTTGAGGCAATGTTATTAAGAGGCAACAAAACAAACCTACGTTTTGCCATTTCTGGATGTGGCACTTGGAGCGATTCAGTATTAATGATTTGATTTCCAGCAAAAACAATGTCTAAATCTATGGTTCTAGCCTCATAACCCGTTTTTACATTTCTAGTTCTTCCCAAGTCAGCTTCAATTGCCAATAAAGACTCTAAAACTGTTTGCGGCTCTAAAGAACTATACAGTACCAGACAACAATTTAAAAAGTCATCGCTTTTAAAACCAAAGGCAGGTGATTGGTATACTTTCGAAATTAGCTTAATATTTCCAATACGCTCGTAAATGGCATCCACAGCGGCTTGTAGGTTTTTAAGCTTATTACCTTTGTTACTGCCTAAAGCAATATGATATGTAATGGGTTTTAACATGAGAAAGCAAAATAACTAAAACAATTATTAATCTTTTATATTTACAGGCCGTATTTATTCACAATTCCTGATGACCCTAAAAGACAAATTAGCAGCCCAACGCATTTACTTACTATTAGGAGGTTTATTTATCACATCGCTGGTGGTTTCAAACCTTATTTTTCAAAAATTCTTTTACTGGCACCCAGTAGATGCCGATATTTTTGGAAGTAAGCTTTTTGAAATTTCTGTAGGTATTTTGCCATACCCTATTACTTTTTTAATCACCGACTTAATTAGTGAAATTTATGGTAAGAAAAGAGCAAACGACGTCGTTGTAGTTGGCATCTTTGCTTCTCTATTTTCACTTTTAATCATTTATGTTGCCAATATTGTTCCTGCCACATCTTGGTCGCATGTTACAGATAAAACCTTTAGGCATGTATTTGGAAACTCGGCCATAGCTGTGTTTGCAAGTATGCTTACGTACTTGTTCGCTCAGTTCGTCGACATTCAAATTTATCATTTTTGGAAACGGCTTACCAAAGGAAAACATCTATGGCTAAGAAATAACTTCTCCACTTGGTTCTCGCAATTTGTTGACACCCTCACCATTGTAACCTTACTTTGTTCCTTCGGAATTATTGATTGGGCTAATTTTAAAGGACTCCTTATAAGCGGATTTTTATTTAAAGTATTCGTCGCTATTTTAGACACTCCTTTTTTGTATTTAGGTGTTTTTTTATTTAAAAAACGATTTAACTTAAAAACTAATGATGAGATTGATCTGTTATAGCTGCTATTTAATAAATTCATAACATTATATCCTTTATTCTTTTAAATCTTTGTATTTATTCAACTAAAATATATTCCTGTACGTATATACTTATTGAATTGTTTTCTCGTTAGTTCGAACCAATAAAGAACGTAGCAAACACGTTAAAAATTAACCCTATGAAAAAAATCTTCAAAATCACTGGTATTACAATACTTGTTTTCATCACCCTAATACTAGTCATTCCTTTTGCATTTCAAAATCAAATAAAAGAGATGGTTAAAACATTTGTTAATCAAAACCTTAACGCCAAAGTAGAATTTAGCGATGTTAGTTTAAGCTTCATAAAAAGTTTTCCCCAAGCACATGTAAGCGTAAGTGATTTGACAATAATTAATTTTGAACCCTTTAAAGATGAGACCTTTGCATCTGTAAAAGATATCGCATTTTCAATGTCTCTTAAAGAACTGTTCAAAACAGCGGATGAAGATCCGGTTACCATAAACACCATTTATGTTAATGAAGCATTACTTACTTTAAAAACAGATAAGTTTGGTAATAACAATTATAATATTACCAAAGTAGACTCAACTAAAACGTCTACAAAACAAGAAAGCAGCACTTTCGCACTTAGTATTCAAGATTATCAAATAAAAAACAGCGCACTAACCTATATTGATGAAACCGCAAGTATCTTAGCTCTTATTACAGAACTAAATCATGAAGGGCATGGAACATTTTCAGCAACAACTTCAGAGCTTAAAACACAGAGCAAAGCTAACATAAGTATATCTCTTGACAGCATCAATTACCTGAACAGCAACCCTATTAAACTCGATGCCACAATTGGCCTTGACTTAGTTAATAACAAATACTCGTTTAAGGACAATAAAGGATTTGTAAATGATTTACCCCTACATTTTGAAGGCTTTATTCAAATGGTTGAAAATGGCCAGAACATTGATATCACTTTTGAAAATCCAGAGTCTAGCTTTAAAGACTTTTTAGCCGTAATTCCCAGAATCTACTCTAAAAATATTGAGCATGTAGAAACATCTGGAGATTTCAAAATTAAAGGCTTAATTAAAGGGCTTAGTTCAGATACTACAATTCCAACTCTAGATATAAGTATAACTTCTAACAATGCATCGTTTAAATACCCAGATTTACCAAAACGCGTAGACAATATAACTATTAATACTATCGTAAAGAACACCTCAGGATTTGCCAAAGACACCTATATTAATATTAACAGACTCGATTTTAAAATTGACGATGATGTTTTTAAATCGTCAATAAATTTAAAAAACATCACGGAAAACATATGGGTTGATGCCCACATTGATGGTTTATTAAATCTTGGAAAAATCACTCAAGTATACCCTATTGAACTTGAAAATGAGCTAAGTGGTATTTTAAAAGGAAAACTAAATACCAGTTTTGATATGAATGCTCTTGAAACCAATGCTTACGAACGTATTAAAACTAATGGCTCTGCAAATATTTCAGATTTCACATTTTCTTCTCAGGATATTGTGAATCCGATCCATATTACTCAAGCAGATATGATTTTTAAACCAGGCTCAGTCACACTAGACAATTTTATGGCCGAAACTGGAAAAAGTGATTTAAATGCTCATGGAACCATGTATAATCTTCTTGGTTTTTTACTGAGCGACAACACTTTAAAAGGTGAATTCAATGTAGAATCGAACTTATTTAGGGTAAGTGATTTTATGACTGAAGACAAAACAGTCTCCGAAAACAATAAAAAAACAGCCGATACACAATCTTTAAAAATTCCAGACTTTTTAGATTGTACGATTAACGCCAAAGCCAAAACTGTAATTTATGACAACATAAACCTAAAAGACCTGAAAGGAACATTAACCATAAAAGACCAAACCGCCTTACTACAAAATATGAGCTCCCATATTTTTGATGGCGACTTATCTATTTCTGGTGATGTTTCCACCAAACAAGACACCCCTTCATTTAACCTAAACTTAGGGGTTCAAAATTTTGATATCGCTCAATCGTTTAAAACGTTAGAATTATTTAAAAATATAGCACCCGTTGCAAAAATTCTTGATGGTAAGTTTAATACCGATTTAAAACTTTCTGGGAACTTAAATAAAGACTTTCTACCAGACCTAACTTCGTTATCTGGTAATGCCTTAGCAGAACTATTAGTAACAAATATTAATAAAGAAGACGAACTGGTATCAGCACTTGATGACGCTTTAGGTTTTTTAGATTTTGAAAAATTAGACTTACAAACTATAGAAGCTCAGTTAGAATTTAACGAGGGTAAAGTAGCAGTAAAACCTTTTGACTTTAAGTACGAAGATATTGAAGTTGAAGTCTCCGGAACGCATGGCTTTGACAAATCATTAAATTATAATGCTGTCTTTAATGTTCCTGCCAAATATCTAGGAAACGATATAAATCGACTAATTAGCAATGTAAATGATGAAGATATTAATAATATCGCTATTCCTGTAACAGCTAACATAGGCGGAAATTATTTTAACCCAGTAATAAAAACAGACTTAAAACAAAGCGTAAAAAAGTTATCAAACCAACTTATTGATATCCAAAAACAAAAATTATTACATCAAGGTAAAAAAGAAGTTGATAACTTAATTAATGATGTTTTAGGAAGTAATGAATCTAAGACCGACTCCTTAAAACAAGAACAAAACAACACTATTAAAGACGTACTAGAGAGTTTTACAAAACCAAATAGCACTGATACGGACTCAACAAAAACGGATCAAACAACAGAAACTGTTAAAGGTGTTTTGAACAGTTTCTTAGGGAAAAAGAAAAAGGACACAGCCAAGTAATAACATAAAGGCAATCAGTTGATTAAAAAAAACATTTAAATATTAGGTTTTCTTAATAAAAAGAGTGAATTTTGCATTCCTTTTAAGGAAATCCGAATTATTTAAAATTAAAGAAAGTACTATATATGTTAAAAATAATTGTAAAAGACGGCGAAAATATAGAACGTGCATTAAAACGTTACAAAAGAAAACACAGAAACATTAAAGTGATGCAAAATCTAAGAGATGGACAATTTTTCACTAAACCTTCTGTAAAAAGACGTCGTGAAATTCAAAAAGCAGCATATATTCAAACTTTGAGAGATCAAGAAGATATATAAAACAAAGCTCAAAGCTTCTAAATAAAACAAAAAATCCGTTTACTGCTGTAAATGGATTTTTTGTTTTATAGCTTATACTACTATTAGTGTATAGAAAAATTTACTACAAGCCCCTCATTGGCACGAACATTAAACACAGTGTCATCTTCAAAAATGAGATATTGTCCTTTTACACCTACCAATTTCCCAGTATAAACCACTTCTTTTTTAATATTTAAACTTTTAGGTTTTACTGGGTGTTTATTAACTGGAAATTCCAAATGCGTTTCAGAATTATTCTCGATATAATAGTCTTTAACCTCATCTGGAATAAAAAGTCTTAAACGCTCTCGCCACTCCACCAAATTTTCGTCTTTAATATCATTTTTTAACATGGTTCGCCAATTAGTCTTATCGGCAACATGATCTTTTAAGGCGACTTCTGTAATCCCCGCTAAATATCTATTTGGTACTTCAACAATCTCAATAGCCTCATGGGCTCCTTGGTCAATCCATCGAGTAGGCACTTGGCTCTTTCTGGTTACACCAACTTTAACGTTACTAGAATTTGCGAGATAAACTATATGTGGTTGAAGTTGAGCTTTTTTTTCATATTCTAAATCTCGATCCTCTTTTCCTAAATGAGCCGTGCTTAATTCTGGTCTCATAATCCAATCGCCAGCCCTAGCCGTTTCATAAAAACATTGCTTATCAAAACCCTGTCTATAAATGGGCTTGTCCAAACCACAGTTTAAACATTGATATTTAACAAACTGAATACTTATGCCCTTACCAAGCAACTGGTTTAGATTTATAAAGTCATTTTCAAACACTAAAAAGTATTGAATTGGACTTAAAAATTCCGTTTCCATTTTTGTTAAAACGCCTTGGTAGGTCATGAAAAAAAGTATTATTTTTAAAATCTAAAGATAAACTAAAAAATGCCAATACCTATAGTTAATTCCATTGCTTCTTGGTTTTTAAAAAAACGGTTTCACCAGATTGAATTATTTTTAAAATACCCAAATGAAGTACAGAATGAATTGCTATTAGACCTTATTAATATTGCCAAAGACACAGAGCTTGGCAAAGCCTATGATTTTGCTTCCATTAAAAATTATGAAACATTCGCCGAGCGTGTTCCTATAAAAAACTATGATGGTTGGCAAGATATCATTGAACGTTCAAGACGTGGAGAACCTAATCTTTTTTGGCCAAGCCCTATAAAGTGGTTTGCAAAATCTAGCGGCACCACAAGAGCCAAAAGTAAATTTATCCCCGTTAGCCCAGAATCGTTAGAGGATTGCCATTATGCGGCTAGCAAAGATTTACTTTGCATGTATTTAAACAATAACGAAGACTCTCAGCTATTTACAGGCAAAAGTTTACGATTAGGAGGCAGCAAAGAACTATACAAGGAAAATGGAACTGTTTTTGGTGATTTATCGGCTATTCTTATTGACAATATGCCTTTTTGGGCAGAGTTTAGCAGTACCCCAAGCAATAAAGTGTCTTTAATGAGTGATTGGGAACATAAAATGCAAGCTATTGTAGATGAAACTATAAATGAAAATGTTACAAGTCTTGCAGGCGTACCTTCATGGATGCTGGTATTACTTAATAACGTATTAGAAACCACCAAAAAAGGAAATTTACACGAAGTTTGGCCTAACCTTGAAGTATATTTTCATGGCGGGGTTAGCTTCACACCATATAAAGACCAGTACAAAAATATTCTGCCTAAAAGTTCTTTTAAATATTATGAAATCTATAATGCCTCTGAAGGTTTTTTTGCCATTCAAGACAGAAATGATTCCAATGAATTGCTGCTAATGCTGGACTATGGTATTTTTTATGAGTTTATCCCAATGGATATATATGCGACTTCCCAAGAAAAAGCCATTCCTTTAAATGCCGTTAAACTAAACCAAAACTACGCGGTGGTTATTACCACAAATGCCGGTTTATGGCGTTATAAAATTGGCGATACGATACGATTCACTTCTTTGAAACCTTATCGGATTAAAATATCGGGGAGAACGAAGCACCATATTAATGTTTTTGGTGAAGAACTTATCATTGAAAATGCAGAAGAAGCTTTAAAACGCGTTTGTAAACGCACTAAAGCTGAAATTGTAGATTTTACAGCTGCTCCAATATTTATGGAAGGAAAAGAAAAAGGCGCTCATGAGTGGTTAATAGAATTTAAAACACCCCCAAAAGACTTAGACTATTTTAGCGAATTATTTGATAATGCATTAAAATCTTTAAACTCTGACTATGAAGCTAAGCGCTATAACAATATAACATTAAACAGACCCAAAATTAATATTGCTCGCCATCAGCTCTTTTATGATTGGTTGAAACAAAATGACAAGTTGGGTGGACAACATAAAATACCCAGACTTTCAAATACGCGGGAATATATGGACCAACTTTTACAGATTAACTCAAAAAATATAACACGAAACATAATAAAACAATAGCTTATCGAATTAAACTGCGATTAGTCCGAGAAATTCTCTTAAAGCTTTTAGCCGTTTTTATCTTTATTTATTAATTCATTTTTAACCCCTCAATTAAATGAAACCTTTAATAGCATTTTTTACTTGCCTTGTTTTTGTCTGTGGATTTAGTCAAGGAACTTCAAGCATTCATACTAATATAAACACCCCCTTAAACTATCATGAGCAAACCATTTCGAATATAGGAGCGAACGGCTTTAGCTTTGAGTTATTAGACGCTGGGGTAAACACAAAATATTCAGAAGTAGGCACAGACATTTTTAGAAAAAATAAACTTATTATTGTTTCCTCTAAAAAAGTAGGTGGTATTGGAAAAATTGATCCTAATACTGGAGAAGGCTATCAAGAATTATTTATAGCCGATATTAGTGCTAATGGTTTGCTATCTCGATCTCTTTTGTTCTCAAGAATATTGAACACCAATGACAGTGAAGGCAGTTTAGCATTCTCTCCAGATCAACAGATGGTATACTATACAAGAAGCGATAAAACTAATTCCTCATTAGAATATAAACTTTATAGAGCTTCTCTGCAGGAAAATACGAGTGCTGTTTGGATTAATCATGTTTTGGAAAACATTAACAAACCGAATGTTTCGATTGAAACACCTTTTGTTAATAAAACAGGAGATAAACTATACTTCGCAGCTAACTTCCCAGATGCTATTGGTGGTTTTGATATATACGTTTCTACGATTAATTCTGATGGTTCTTTAGGGGAACCAAAGAATCTTGGAAATAAAATAAACACTGCTCAGGACGAAAAGTACCCTGCCTTTTCTATTGATGGAAAGCATTTCTTTTTCTCTTCTAAAGGTCATAACAACATGGGAGGTTATGACGTATTTAGAAGCCGAGTTTCGCACTTAGGCTTTTCAGAAGCCATCAATCTTGGAAATACCATAAACTCTACCAATAATGAGATAGGTTATTTTTTAGCAGGTAGAAATAAAGGCTATGTAAGTTCTGACAGACCAGAGGGAAAAGGAAGTTACGATATTTATACAGCTGTTAATGAAGATATCGCGCAAGAACTTGTTGGAAATATTATTGATACCGAAACCAAGATAAAGCTCCCAAATACCCTCGTTATTTTACAAGATATTGATGGCGAAGAAATTGCCAGAACCATGAGCAACGAAAATGGGAGTTATCGTTTTGATGTGGCCCCTTACGAGAACTACACTTTAAAGACTCAAAAAGACGGATTTAAAGATGCTTCTTTTGATTTTTATTCAAACTTAGGAAAAGACATTACATACGAAAAAGACCTTGAACTAGTTATTACAGAACCTGTTATTGCAGAAGTAAATAATGAGCTTCAAATTGTTTTAGAAAATATTTATTTCGACTTTAATAAATGGAATGTTAAAGAGGAATCTACCATATCCCTTAATAAAATTGTAAAGGTACTAAAGGAAAACCCAAATATGGTTTTAGCTATAAATGCGCATACAGACAATAAAGGTCGTGCTCCTTACAACCTAGGCTTATCTGATAAACGTGCTGCTTCAGCAGTGCAATATATTATTAACCAGGGCATCTCTAAAGACAGATTGCAACCAAAAGGGTTTGGCGAGTCTAAACCTTTAGTAGATTGTAAAAACAATTGTTCTGAAGAAGACCTGCAAGCTAACAGACGGGTAGAATTCGTTATTTTGGACTAAAAAAAAGAGGAATCGTTTAAATACACCCTAAAAAAGTCTTTTAACGAGTATTTCATCTTATCATCTAAAACGCGACGAAAGTAGTTTGTCTGAACATTTTATAATCATACTTTTATCGTAGTTAAGAAAAAAATCGTCTAAATGTTTCTGATAATTCCCTCAGGAAATATTTACAAAAAATATTCATTATTAATTAATTTCCATAAAAACAAAGCCATACATTATTGTATGGCTTTGTTTGTATCCAGTCGAGATTATTCAAAAGCTAAAAGCATCTATCATTACACCTTTAAAGAAAAAAACCATGTTAAATAATTAACATGGTTTGACTAAAATAAATTTTTTCAAGGTGTCTTACGAAACTGCTTTGAGTTTCTTTATTGTTGACTTAGTAAGCTTTTGTTCAGCGTAAACTTTAGTAACATTCAATTCCTTTTCATCACTGCTTGGCAACTCAAACATGGCATCTGTTAGAATTTCCTCGCATAACGACCTTAAACCCCTGGCCCCTAGCTTGTATTCTATAGCCTTATGAACTATGAAATCTAAAGCACCATCAGTAATTTTAAACTCTATTTTATCCATAGAGAACAGTTTTTTGTACTGTTTTATAATAGCGTTTTTAGGCTCGGTTAATATCGCCCTAAGCGTGGCAGCATCTAAAGGATCCATATAAGTTAATACAGGTAAACGTCCAATAATCTCAGGAATTAAACCGAAGTCTTTTAAATCTTTCGGTATTATATACTGTAACAAGTGATCTTGATCCAAAACATCGTCGGACATTGAAGCACTATAACCAACAGCCTGCATATTTAAACGCTTTGAAATTACACGTTCAATACCATCGAAAGCACCTCCTGCAATAAATAAAATGTTTTCAGTATTAACTTCTATAAATTTTTGATCTGGATGCTTTCTGCCTCCTTTTGGTGGCACATTAACAACAGTTCCTTCTAAAAGTTTTAATAAAGCCTGTTGAACTCCTTCCCCAGAAACATCTCTAGTAATTGATGGGTTGTCACTCTTTCTGGCAATTTTATCGATTTCATCAATAAAAACAATACCTTTTTCTGCTTTCTCTAAGTTATAATCAGCTGCCTGTAACAATCTTGTTAAAATACTTTCTACGTCCTCACCCACATAACCAGCTTCTGTTAACACAGTTGCATCTACAATAGCTAGAGGTACGTTTAACATCTTAGCAATGGTTTTTGCCATTAATGTTTTGCCAGTCCCAGTTTGCCCAACCATCATGATATTACTTTTTTGAATATCAATTTCATCGTTAGTGGGGGCTTGCAACAATCTCTTATAATGATTATAAACTGCAACAGACATAACTTTTTTTGTTACGTTCTGTCCAATTATATACTCATCAAGAAATGCCTTAATCTGCTGAGGTTTGCGAAGCTTTAATTCTGTAGATAAGTCGTTACTCTCATTTTGCTTAGATTCTTCTAAAACAATACCGTGCGCTTGCTCAATACATCTATCACAAATATGCGCATCAAGACCTGCTATTAACAAGTTTGTTTCAGGCTTTTTTCTACCACAAAATGAACATTCTAATTCTTCCTTTGCCATTAATCTAATCCTATTTTAAGATGACTGTTATAAATCACTCAATAACAGACGTATAAAATTACAATTTTTTATTTAATTACGAGCTAATATTTCATCAATCATACCGTATTCCTTGGCCTTATCGGCTTTCATCCAATAATCACGGTCACTATCTGCATATACTTTGTCGTAATCCTGACCTGAGTGCTTACTAATAATCTTATAAAGTTCTTCCTTTAAAATTAAAATCTCTCTAGCTGTGATCTCTATATCACTCGCTTGGCCTTGTGCACCTCCTAATGGTTGATGAATCATAACCCGCGAATGGGTTAAACCACTGCGCTTTCCTTTCTCTCCGGCACATAATAAAACAGCTCCCATAGAAGCAGCCATACCCGTACAGATTGTTGCAACATCTGGTTTAATAAATTGCATCGTATCATAAATCCCAAGACCTGCATATACACTACCACCTGGCGAATTGATATAAATTTGAATATCTTTACTAGCATCAGTACTCTCTAAAAATAACAACTGAGCTTGAACAATATTAGCCACTTGGTCGTTTATTCCTGTTCCTAGAAAAATAATCCTGTCCATCATTAATCTTGAAAACACATCAAAAACGGCAATATTCATTTGACGTTCCTCTATAATATTAGGTGTTAGATTAGTAGGATACATACTACTTATAATCTTATTATAATACGTACTACTAATACCTTGATCTTTTATCGCGAATTTTTCAAATTCTTTTGCGTAATCCATAATTTTATTTGAAATTATTTTTTAATTCATTGACCCACAGCAAAATGAGCTCCAAGTCAAGATTAATTAATTATTAATGAATAAAAAAGCGCCTAAACGAGAACGTTTAAGCGCTTAAATATAAGCATTTATTATTTACCTATTTATCGCCGTAAACTTCTTTAACAAAGTTTTCGTAGCTTAATTCTTTAACTTTCAAATTTGCCTTTTCTTTATATACCTCTAAAAGTTTTTGGCTAATTAATTGCTCAGAAATTCTGCGTGCCTCATCTTGGTTTGACAACACCCTCGCCGCTATATCATCTAATTCTTTATCAGAAGGATTCATTTGTCCAAACTGCGCCATTTGACCTTTAATCATTTCTCTAGCATGGTTCTTAATATCATCCATCGTTACTTGCACATTATTATCTGCAATTAACTTCCCTTCTATCAATTGATAACGCAAGCTTTTTTCTGATTTTTCGTACTCCTCTTTGGCCTGATCTGCATCCATTTCTTTTTCACCAGCTGTTTGCATCCACTTAGTTAGAAACTCTGCTGGTAAATCAAATTTGGTGCTTTCAACCAGGTATTCGGTCACATCGTTTAATAACTTTTGATCTGCTTGTTGAACAAACTGTTTTTCAGCATCTTCTTTAATTTTAGCTCTAAGTTCGGTAACAGAAGTTACTTCCCCGTTTCCAAAAAGTTTATCAAACAATTCTTGATCCAGATCAGCCAATTGACGTTCATTAATCTCGGAAATTGTAAAGTTAACTTCAATATCAAGACCGTGTACTTCGTCATGACCAAGTTTTAACGCATGCATAAGATCATGCTCATCATCAAAAAGACCTTTTGTTTTAAGCGTAATCACATCTCCTACCTTAGCACCAATAAATTGTTTAGCTGTCGCTTTTCCTTTAAATTTATCTAAGGTAAGGGTAACCGTGTTATCAATATCTTTTTCCTCATTAGCATACACTCCCGTAATTTCGCTGTCTTTTTCAACAACCTCTTGGGACACTAATTTTCCATATTGCTTTTGAATACGTTCAATCTGCTCATCAATCATCTTATCATCAGCAATGATACTGTATTGGGTTATAGCTTTTTTTCCTTTTAAATTAACTTCAAACTCTGGAGCTAAACCTAATTCAAATTCAAATGAAAACCCATCGGCATCCCAATTAATATCATCCTGCGCCTTTGGTAATGGCTGCCCCAGAACATCTAACTTTTCTTCGGCTAGATATTTATTTAATGCATCTTGAAGCAATTTATTTACCTCATCTACTAAAACAGCCTTCCCATATTGCTTCTTTACCATACCCATTGGTACGTGCCCTTTTCTAAAACCAGGGATATTCGCCGTCTTTCTGTAATCCGATAAGATTTTATCAACTTTATCACTGTAATCTTCTTTAGCGATATCTACTTTTACTACAGCATTTAATGCGTCAACGTTTTCTCTTGTAATATTCATTTTAAACTATATCTAACCCTTACTAGGGCATTTAACAATAGGCCATTTGAATGAAACATTCTCCTAACCAAAATTGGGATGCAAAAATAGTATATTTTTACATCCCAACAAAGTTTTTAATTGCTTGATTTTAAGCTACCTTTTGTCTTCTTTTAAAAGCGAATAAAGTATTGATTGTAGGACCGATAAGAGAATACTAAAGAGTACAGCTGTCCAAATGCTACTTACAGCAAACCCTTCAATTAGGTTTCCAGCTAACATAATGATTAACGCATTGATGATTAACAAAAAGAGTCCCAACGTTAAAATAGTAATGGGCAAGGTAAAAATCACCAAAATAGGTTTAACAAATAAGTTTAGTAATCCTAAAACAATCGATACAATAATAGCTGTAACGTAGCTGGTAACTGTTACTCCGGGTAGCACATTTGCCAAAACAAATACAGCTAAAGCAGTCAACAATAATTTAAGAATAAGGTTCATTTTAAAATTTTTACCTAATGTACAAAATATTACTTCTAGGCGTAAACTTTGTTATTAAAAATATAGATTCTGCTACTTCAATCTAAATACAACAATGTCCTGATATTCCTTTTTGCTTGTGTCTCTAATTTTATCTTTCCAAAAACCATCAATTATTTTAACGCACTCTAAATTAGCCTTACTCAACATAGTCTTTAAACCATCTTCATGAAAAGCAATGTTCCCAGATTTTACATCTTTATGCATCAGTCTAAAGTCATCTTCTTTATGGGGGAAATTAAAATTAGGCTTTTCTCCAATGTATTCTTCATTCTCTGAATTATATAAGAAGAATGTAGAAAAGCAAAGTCCTTCTTTTTTCAAAACACGGGCTATTTCAAAAAAATAATTCTGGATTTCCTCTTTTTGCATATGAGTAAATAAAGAAAAAGAAAAAATTTTGTTAAAACGATCATCTTCGTAAGGAAAATTAAACTCTGTAGCTTTGAGTTTTGACTCGTTATACAGGTCATTAAAAATTGGAACGTATTTAAATTTAAAATTAGGAAAATCCATACCTAGTCCATTATTACACCAATCAACTCCTTGTTTAACAACATCAAACCCATCATATGAGCCTTCCTTATTTATGTATGTACTTAAGGCAATTGCCGTTCTACCAACACCACTACCAATATCTAAAACCTTATCTGAAGGAGATAAAGTGATACAGTCCTTAAGCAACTGTAACTGGTTTTGACCTTGCTGCAAATACTTTTTTGCCCCAGAAGGAGATCCTGTATATATGGATCCCCTAGGAGGCACATATTTATTGGTTCTTCCCATTACTTTATCCAACATATCAACTGGCCAATAATAAAGTCTTCTAACAAAAAACCTTTGTTTTGAACTTAATCCATACCACAAATCCCTTAGTTTTCTTGTCTTAATCATTATCAATATCTATTCTTTAATTTCGTTTGGTACTTTTATCGAAAAACTACTAACCTACATATTCCAAAACAGCCTTATAAAAATCTTTAGGATTTTCTGCATGCAACCAGTGCCCCGCATTTGCTATAGTTTTTATTTCAGCATATGGAAATTGGCTAGCAATAATAGCCTCGTCTTCAACTCCAATATATTCTGAACGGTCACCTCTTAAAAATAAGGTGTCTTTTTTAAATGTAAGATAACTAGGCAAAGACTCACCAACTTCTGCTACTTCGGCCTCTAAAACTTTCAAATTAATCCTTAAGCCTAATTGTCCCTTTTCTACCCAATATAAATTTTTTAATAAGAATTGACGCGTTCCAAAATCAGAAACATACTGGCTAAGCACTTTATCTGCTTCTCCTCTACTCTTAATAGTTTCAAAATCAAGTGCCGTTAAACCCTCTAGAATTGCATCGTGATGAACGGGGTAAAATCTTGGAGAAATATCTGCAACGATTAATTTTGAAACTAATTCGGGATATTGAGCAGCAAACATCATAGCCGTTTTACCTCCCATTGAATGTCCTAGAAGAACGATCTCTGATAAATTGTTTTTATCACAATACAACTTTAAATCTTCTGCAAGCACCTCATAATTGAATATATTGGAATGAAAACTTCTTCCATGATTCCTTTGATCTATCAAGTGAACTTGGAAACCTATCTCTGCAAATTGACTCCCTAATGTTTTCCAGTTATCGCTCATTCCCAAAAAACCATGCAAAATAACAAATGGTTTTCCTTCTCCTATAACACTTGAATATACCAGCATTACTTTAATTTTTGTAAATACATTTGAATAACATTCTCCACACCTAGATAAAGACTTTCTGCTATAAGCGCATGACCAATAGACACCTCTAACAACTCAGATATTTCATTTTTAAAAAACTTGATATTATCAAGCGATAAATCATGGCCTGCATTAATCCCTAAACCTAAACTTGTAGCTAATTTTGCACTTTCTACATAAGGTAAAATGCCTTTTTTGTTTCCTAAACCGTATTGATGCGCATAACTCTCTGTATATAACTCAATTCTATCTGTTCCCGTTTCCTTAGCCCCTTCTATATGTTCTAGAATAGGATCAACAAAAATAGATGTTCTTATATTGTTATTTTTAAATTCTTTTATGACATCAACCAAAAAATCTTTGTGAATTATGGTGTCCCAACCTGCATTACTCGTAATAGCATCAACAGCATCTGGAACTAAGGTAACCTGAGTGGGCTTCACTTCTAAAACTAAATCTACAAAAGACTTGATGGGATTTCCTTCAATATTATACTCGGTATATACCTCTTGTTTTAAATCTCTTGCATCTTGATACCTAATATGTCTTTCATCTGGTCTTGGGTGTATGGTCACACCTTCAGCACCAAACCGCTGCACATCCTTAGCAAATTGAACAACGTTGGGCACATCTCCTCCCCTAGAATTTCTTAAAGTAGCAATCTTATTAATATTAACACTTAGCTTGGTCATAAATCCATTTTAAATCGCAAAAATACAAAGTACAGCAGGCATACATACTTTTTTTTTGATTAATTTGCAATTAGAAAAAGGAGCTAACTAAAAACAGCATTAAGCTTTTAAAACATCTTTACACGTTTATAGTTCATCTTTAATTTAGAACAACAAAGTCTCATGAAACTATCAGATTTTATTCTTAACGATATTAAACCTTTAAATAGTAAAAGCAAAGTAGGTGACCTACAAACACTCTTCAACCAGTTAACGCTTTCGCATGTTCCTGTTGAAGACGACAACAAAAATTATATAGGGAGTTTTTCTGAAACAGATGCACATTGTTGTGAAAGCCATAAGACTTTACTTGACTACAGCTACTCGTTTGAAGATTTTTATGTTAGAGACACGACTATTTTACTTGATATTATCGAGGCCTTTGCTGTGAATTCAACCAACATTATGCCAGTTTTAAATTCAAGAAATGAATATCTTGGTTATTACGAATTGAATGATATTATTCATCTGCTTGGAGAATCACCATTCTTTAGTGAAACAGGTGGGGTTCTGGTCATAGAAAAAGGGATTAACGACTATTCCTTTAGTGAATTAAGTCAAATTGTAGAATCGAACGGCGGTAGACTTTTAGGGGCTTTTATTTCCAAAATGAATACCGATTTAGTTCAAATTACACTTAAAATAGGAAATACAGCTCTGAACGATGTTATTCAAACATTTAGAAGATACAGTTACAATATAGTCTCTGGACATGAGGAAGATAGTTACCTTGAAAACCTAAAAGAACGTTCTGAGTATTTAAAGAAATACCTAAACATATAATAAATGAAAGTTGCAGTTTTTGGGAGGTTCTATAATGAAAGAACAACAACATCGGTAGAAAGGCTTTCTGAGTTTTTGTCAAAAAAAAATATTAAGGTCTATTTTGAAAAACAGTTTTTCGATTTATTAAGCTCTGAGTCTTCAAATAATAACTTCGAAGGGTTTAAGACGTTTGAAACCCTAGACACCTCATTCAACTTCCTAGTTAGCATTGGTGGAGATGGAACAATCTTAAGAGCCATTACATTTGTTAAGGATATTGACATACCGATAATTGGAATTAATACTGGGCGGCTTGGATTTTTAGCTACCATTCAAGTAGATGTTATTGAACACGCCCTTCAAAACATTATTGATGGTAAGTATAAAATATCAGAGCGTAGTTTGTTGACAGTCGAGACAACTCCAGAAAACAAGGATATTAAAGCACTTAGCTTTGCCCTTAACGAAGTGGCCGTAAGTAGAAAAAACACCACTTCTATGATTACTGTGGATACCCATTTAGATGGCGAGTACCTTACGTCGTATTGGAGTGATGGCTTAATTGTATCAACACCTACTGGATCTACTGGTTATTCCTTAAGTTGTGGAGGCCCTGTAATAACACCAGGCACAAATAGTTTTGTGCTAACGCCTATCGCTCCACACAATTTAAGTGCACGACCTCTTATAATTCCTGATTCTACGGAAATACACTTAAAAGTAAATGGGCGAGAGGAAAGCCATTTAGTCTCTTTAGATTCCAGAATTGCCACCCTTGAAAATGAAACACTTATTAAAATAAAAAAGGCAGATTTTAAAATAAAAATGATTGATTTGCTTGATGAAAGTTTCTTAACCACTCTTAGAAAAAAGCTCCTGTGGGGAGAGGACAAAAGGAATTAACCTTTTTAAGTCTCCAGTTGAAAGCAATAATTCAAAAGTTTTTTAGTTTAAAACTCATACTATTTTGCTCAAATTATTACAGGCACATCTTATTTATTATATTTGCAAACTTTTGAATATTTATGAGGCATTTAATCATATTGATATTTAGCGCATTAAGCATTACCTTAAGCCATTCCCAAATCAACGAACTGGGTATTTATGTTGGGGGAAGCAACTTAATTGGAGACCTTGGCGCAACCAATTATATTTCACCAAACGCACCTGCTTTAGGTGTTTTATATAAATGGAATGCGAGCAAAAGGCATTCGTGGAGAGCTTCAGTTATTTATTCAGACTTAAAAGCATACGATTCAAAATCTAACGACCCGAGACGCCAGCAAAGAGATTATGATTTTGATTCTAATTTATTAGAACTGTCTGCAGGCATGGAATTTACTTTTATGGATTTTGACCTTCATACAGGCGAAAAGGTTTTTACACCTTATTTACATTCTGGTTTAGTAACAACAAAATTCGATAACTTCTATTTTCCTAATGGGCGCCAAGTAGCAGAAAATAATACTACTTGGGCTTTTGGAATTCCATTAACACTTGGCATAAAAGGTAGTTTTATTGAAGGTTTTGTGCTAGGCCTTGAAGTAGGAGCCCGCTATACATTTTCTGATGAAATTGATGGAAGTCTTCCATCAAAACCGGAAAATCAAGAATTTAGATTTGGCAATATAAACAATACGGATTGGTACGTGTTTTCTGGGTTAACCTTAACGTATACGTTTGGCGAAAACCCTTGTTACTGTGTTGAATAAAATGAGTTTAAAAGAAAGCATACTTGAAGAACGATTACCATACCACATAGGGGTTATCATGGACGGCAACGGCAGATGGGCCAAACAAAAAGGTATGATTCGTGCTATTGGACATGAAAACGGAACCAAAGCTGTAAGACAAACCGTTGAAGCTTGCGCAGAACTTGGGGTTAAAAACCTAACTCTCTATGCATTTTCTACTGAAAATTGGAAAAGACCAAAGTTGGAAGTACAAACTTTAATGAAACTACTGGTTTCGTCATTAAAAAAAGAAATTAAAACACTTCAAGACAACAACATTAAACTATCAGCGATTGGCTCGTTACACACCTTGCCAAAGAAAGTACACAAAGAACTCTTTGAGGTCATTGAAAAAACGAAAGATAATGCTAGAATGACTTTAACGCTTGCTCTAAGTTATGGTTCAAGAGAAGAACTTATTTGCGCCGTAAAAGAAATTAGCAAGAAAGTTAAAAATAATATAATTTCGCCCGAAAATATTGATGAATCAATTATAAATGAGCATCTTTACACGCAAAATTTACCAGACGTAGATTTGCTAATCAGGACAAGTGGAGAACAACGCATTAGTAACTTTTTGTTATGGCAAATTGCTTATGCTGAATTATTTTTTACGGATGTTTTGTGGCCTGATTTTACAAAGGAACACTTGTACGAAGCTATTATTGAATATCAAAAAAGAGAACGACGATTTGGGAAAACAAGTGAACAGCTTAGTTAATATTCTACGCAATACCACATATATAAAATTTTACATAGCTATAATTTTTCTTATTAGCTGTTTAAGTGCTCCAGCACAAGACCTAAAAGGTAAGTATACCTTAGGTGACATATCTGTAGCTGGAAACACATCCTTTAGTGAGCAAACTATTATAACTTATTCTGGTTTGAGTAAAGGAAAAGAAATATCTATCCCAGGAGAAGAAATAAGTAACGCCATAAAAAAGCTTTGGAATTCCAAACTATTCAATGATATTGAAGTTTATGTAACAAAAATAGAAGACAACGTTGCCTATTTAGAGATAAGATTAGTTGATTTACCTCAAATAAACGAGGTTAAGATTAATGGAGTTAAGAAAAGTGAGCAAGAAAAAGTTATTAAAGAGAACACCCTAAATAAAGGCGTTAAGGTTACAGAAAACCTCATTACAAACACCAAAAATTTTCTTGAAAAGAAATACAAAAAAAACGGATTTGTTAACACCAAAGTATACATTAATGCCATTGAAGTTAAGGATTCCCTTGAGAGTGCAAGAGTCAATCTTCTTGTAAATATTGATAAAGGAAATAAAGTTAAAATCAAAGATATTACCTTTAATGGTAATGATGTGCTAAGTGATAAAAAGCTAAGGCAGAGCATGAAAAGCACTAAAAAGATTAGCCGATTAAGACTTTGGAAACGATCTAAATTTATTGACTCTGCTTACCAGGCCGACCTTGGTCATGTTATAGATACTTATAAAGAAAATGGCTATCGAGATGCAAGAATTTTATCTGATAGCATTATTATTAACAACGATAAAACCATTTCTCTTCAGATTAATGTTAATGAGGGTGAGCAATATAAATTTGGTAATATTACGTTTATTGGCAATACTGTTTATAGCAACGAATACTTGAGCCGGATTTTAAGAATTAATAAAGGAGACACCTATAATGGTGTATTACTTCAAAAACGTATTGCAGACGAATCAAAGCCAGATGGATTTGACATTACAAATCAATATCAAAATAATGGCTATTTATTCTCAACTATTAACTCTGTAGAAGTTAGTGCCGACAACAACATTATTGACTTAGAGATTAGAATTTCTGAAGGAAAACCAGCCTATTTTAATAATGTAACGGTTATTGGAAACGACAAAACCAATGACCATGTTATTTACCGAGAACTTAGAACACGTCCAGGGCAGCTTTACAGTAAAGCAAATGTTGTAAGAACAGTTAGAGAACTAGGCCAATTAGGCTTTTTTGAAGCCCAAGAAATTTCCCCAAATTTTATCAATCCAAACCCAAATGAAGGTACTATTGACATGGAATTCGCTGTAAAAGAAACAGGATCTAGTCAAATTGAGCTGCAAGGTGGCTACGGTGGCGGTGGTTTTATTGGAACATTAGGACTCTCGTTCAATAATTTTTCAATAAAAGATATCTTTAAAAAAGATGCCTACAAACCCATTCCTATGGGAGATGGACAAAAACTCGCATTGCGATTACAGGCAAGTAGATTCTATCAAACTTATAGTTTTTCATTCTCCGAGCCATGGTTAGGAGGTAAACGACCCGTACAGTTTTCAGCCTCATTATCGCACACAAAACAATTCTTATTTAACCCGGTTACAAGAGATGCAGATAAAAGCAGAAGTTTTAATATAACTGGAATTACATTTGGTCTAGCAAAACGATTATCTGTCCCCGACGATTTCTTTACCTTATCTCAAGCCATTAGTTACCAGCGCTACGATTTAAATAATTATAACACTGGTTTATTTACTTTTGGAGATGGGTACTCGAATAACCTGTCGTACACAGTTGGACTAAGTAGGAATAACACGAGTGTAGACCCTATTTATCCTACTGCAGGGTCAAGTTTTTCGGCAAGTATTAAATTTTCACCTCCTTGGTCTTTGCTGGACGGCGTAGATTATGCAGCATTAAAAGCAGAACGCGAAGAAAATGAGGCTATTCAGGATGATGTAAATAGTACACCTAAAGAACGAGCAGATGCTACGGCTCGTATCTCCGAAATTGACCAAGAACGTTATAGATGGTTAGAATTCTATAAAATTAAATTTAAGGGAGAATGGTATACCCAAATAACAAAGAATTTAGTTTTAAGGCCTTTGGCAGAATTTGGATTCTTGGGAGCTTATAACAATGATAGAGGTGTTATTCCTTTTGACCGTTTCTTTCTTGGAGGTGACGGTTTGGGTAATTTTGCTCTAGATGGTAGAGAAGCCATTCAGCTTCGTGGATACCCAAACCAATCGCTTTCAAGCGTTGATGGAGGAACCATTTACAATAAGTTTTCACTAGAATTGCGTTACCCTATTACCTTAAAATCTTCAGCCAAAATTTATGGCTTAGGGTTTTTGGAAGCAGGAGCCTCTTTTGATAATTTCAGAGACTATAATCCTTTTGATTTGAACAGATCTGCAGGAGTAGGCCTACGCATATTTATGCCTGCATTTGGCTTATTAGGTATTGATTTTGGTTATGGGTTTGACCCGCTACCAGGTTTAGTAACGCCAAATGGATGGGAAACACATTTTATTATTGGACAACAGTTTTAATTTATAATTTAGTTTTGGCACGATATTTTCTATTAACCTAATGATTTGCATGAGAATTAAAATTTTTAAGATTATATTTCGTTAATTTTGAAGATTAGATTCAAAAAGGCAGAAACAGTTCATCTGTCATTTTAGAATTTATAGAATTTTAAGTATAAAATATTAAACAGATGAAACATAACGTTCTTTTTTTATTGACAGTCGTTTTTATGTCATGCTTCTCATCACATGCCCAACGAGGTGTAAGAATTGGTTATATCGATACTGAATATATTTTAGAAAACGTACCTGAATACCAAGAAGCATCTGCTCAATTAGATGCCAGAGCACAAAAATGGAAAAATGAAATTCAGGCTAAGTTGGCTTCCGTTGCTCAAAAAAGAAAAGATCTAAGTAACGAGAAAGCCTTATTAACTCAAGAGCTTATTGATGAAAGAGAGGAAGATATTGACTTTGAAGAAAATGAAATATTAGATTATCAACAAAAACGTTTTGGTCCTAATGGCGATTTATTCATTCAAAAGAGATCATTAATGCAACCCATACAAGATCAAATATTCTCAGCGGTCCAAGATATTGCTAGTGGGAAAAAATATGATTTTATTTTTGATAAGTCATCCGATGCTGTAATGCTTTTTTCCGCGAAACAATATGATTTAAGCGAACAAATATTAAGAAGTATAAAACGAACCTCCAAACGAACCCAAGCACAATCAAAAGCTCAAAGAAAAGAAGCCGAAAAAGAAGATTTAATTCCTGAAATAAACGAGGAAAAAGAAGCAAGAGAAAAAGCTTTAGAAGAAAAGAAAACAGCTCGTGAAAGCGCCATTGAAAAAGCAAGACAGGAAAAACTAGCTGCAAGAGAAGCTCGGGTTAAGGCCGCAGAAGAGAAGAGGAGAAAAACTTTGGAAGAACGAGAAAAAGCAAAACAAGCCAAACTTGATGCTCGCAATGGCACTTCAACCAGTAGCGCTTCTAACGAGGTAGAGAGTAGTGCAACAACGAGCAAATCAAGCAGTGTAAAAAACGAGGAAGTTGCTCCTAAAACCGAACCTAAAACAAGAGAACAACTTATTGAAGAAAACAGACAAAAAAAGCTAAAAGAACGTGAAGAACGTCAAAAAGCCCTAGAAGAACGTAAGAAAAAGATTTTAGAAGAAAGACAACGAAGAAAGGATAGCATTATCGCTAGCCGAAAATAAATTTATAACACAATTAATACTATTAAAAATGAAACAATTAAAAACTCTATTATTAGCAACTGCATTATGTTTAGTAACTATAAATGTTACACAAGCACAAAGTAAAGTTGCACATATAAATACACAGGAGTTAATTGCTGCAATGCCAGAAGCAAAAGCCGCTCAAACAGAAATTGAAACCTTAGGTAAAACCTACCAAACAGATATTCAAGCTTCTATCACTGAATACCAAAATACAGTAAAGCAATATGAAGCCGAAGCAGCAACAAAAACAGATGAGGAAAATCAAAAAAGAGGTTTAGAATTGCAAGAAAAGCAACAACGTATTCAGCAATTTAGAGCAGACGCTCAACAAGACATTGCTAAAAAAGAAGCTGAACTATTCAAGCCTATTCAAGAAAAAGCCATGAAGGCTATTAATGAAGTTGCTAAAGAAAAAGGATACCAATATGTGCTTGATAGAGCGACCTTAATTGTTGCCGATGGAACTGATATTCTTGCTGATGTAAAAGCTAAATTAGGCATCTAAGATTTACCTAGTACAAATAATAAATAAAAAAGCTGCCTTATAAAAGGCAGCTTTTTTATTTTTGTCTTTATATGAGTACAAAACCTATTGGTATTTTCGATTCTGGAGTTGGAGGCACTTCCATTTGGAAAGAAATACATAAACTGTTGCCCAATGAAAATACCATTTACCTTGCCGACAGTATAAATGCGCCGTATGGTCCAAAAGGTAAAAATACCATTATTGATCTTAGTATTAAAAATACAGATTTTTTATTAGATAAAGGCGCTAAGCTTATTGTAGTTGCCTGTAATACTGCCACAACCAGTGCTATTGATTACCTAAGAAACCATTACGACATTCCGTTTATTGGAATTGAACCTGCCATAAAACCAGCTGCATTAAAAACACAAACAGGCGCTATTGGAATTCTTGCAACTAAAGGCACCTTAAGTAGTGAACTGTTTTCTAGAACGTCTTCCTTATTTGCTAGTAATATTAAAGTTATTGAACAAAATGGAGACGGCATTGTTGAGCTTATTGAAAGTGGTAAGCTTTATTCAAACGAGATGAAAGCCCTTTTATTGACTTACCTAAAACCAATGATAGAAGCTAATATTGATTACCTTGTTTTAGGATGTACACATTACCCTTATTTAATTCCGCTACTCATTGATCTTACTCCAAACAACATCAAAATAATCGATTCTGGAGCGGCCGTAGCTAAGCAGTGTAAAGCTATTTTAGAAAAGTATCGTCTGATTAATAACCTTAACTCCGTTGCTAATTTCGAGTTTTACACTACGGGTAGTTCAAACGTGTTAGCTTCATTGGTCAATGAAAATGTCGTAATACAGAAAATATAAGTAGAACCATAAGATCTAATTTGGTTCCAACTTTTTTATTGGCTGTATTTCTTGCCTAACTCGAATGTATTCCCTAAACTGAAATAGTGTTAATAAATTCTCCATTTGCAACGTTTCATTAATCATTAACTCCGTGAGTGCATCTAACTCTTCCTTTCCTTCAAGTTGTTGTTTAGCCTTGTTAGATAGAATAATATAGTCTTCAACAATCTCCTCAAAAATTGGAAGTTGAATACCATCCAAGCCCAACCATGCATCGTAAACACGGGTTAACTCTTTAGCCAAGGCTTTTGTTTCCCTGGTCCCTTGAACCCGATCAGGAAATTGCGCATGTGCAACGTTTATGTAGTATAAACTAAACGCAAATAAAACAGATGCAATGCGGTATTCCTTTAAATAAACCATAAAAATTCATGTTATCAAATAAAAAAGAGACCGCAATGCAGTCTCTTTGATTCTTTAATTCTTATGATATCTTAATTGATCTAATAGGCTTCTCTTTTGCTTCTTCCTTTTTAGGAAGTGTGACACCTAAAATACCATCTTTGTACTTAGCACTTATCTTGGACTCATCTATAGAATCGGCAAGCGTAAACGTACGCTTAAAAGAAGAATACGTAAATTCCTTTCTTGTATAGTTTTCATTTGTATTTGCCTGTTCGTCTTTTTGTTCAGCAGAGATAGATAACACACCATTATCTAAATCTATTTTGAAATCGGATTTATTCATACCAGGAACGGCAATATCTATTACATATTCATTCTTAGTCTCCTTGATATTAACTTTAGGTAGCGAGGTTCTTGAATGCGCGTCTTGAGGTAAAACAGAAGAGAATTCATTTGGATTAAACATATCGTCAATCCAATTAGACCATAATGGATAGTTTGACCTTGAAACCCCATTGTTTCCGTTGTGTGAATGTTTTATTAATGTACTCATAATTATAATATTTAAATTAAACTTGATAATATTTAATATAGTTTGTAAAACTTCAATAATTACTAAGCAAACCCAATGCCATGTAAAAATTCCTGTCATTAATATAGGCTTCTTACCAAAATTGAAGTAAACACCATACTGGTTAATGACAATATGTCGTTGTTGTGAATAAAAAACATGTCACAATGTCTTGGTTTTAATGTTTAAGAATACACCTTAGATTAAAACCGCTCTATATACATTACAATTTCTTCCATTGACTACAATTGGTATTTATTTTGCAATCACCCAAGTACTGATTAATAAGACATACAACAATGACATATAAAGATTATTATAACATACTAGGGGTTGACAAAAATGCCTCTTCCAAGGACATAAAAAAGGCATACAGAAAGCTTGCAGCGAAATATCATCCCGACAAAACAAAAGGAAATAAAGAAGCAGAAAACAAGTTCAAAGAAGTTAATGAAGCAAACGAGGTATTAAGTAATTCCGAAAAACGAGAAAAATATGATACGCTTGGAGAAAACTGGCAAGCATTTGATTTCGCTGGGGACGACTGGAGGGAACAAGCCAAAGCTCATAAACAATATCAGCATACTGGGCCTTTCTACAGGCAAAGCCACAAATCGCATACTTATAATAATGAAACCCACGGTAGTGAGTTTTCAAGTTTTTTCGACATGTTTTTTGGCAGTCATGCAGATGGGTATAATACAAAGCACAAACAATCGAATAGCGGAGTAGATATTGAAGCACAGCTTCCAATATCTTTGGAAGAGGCATACTTTGGGGGAAAAAAGACATTTCAATTAAATAACCAAAAATTAAGAATCAATATAAAACCTGGAGCTTATAATGGACAAGTTTTAAAAATTAATGGCAAAGGCTACAATGGCGCTTCTGGAGGCAAAAAAGGGGACTTATATATTAAGCTAATACTCAAAGACCACCCAAAATTCAACAGAACAAACAATAATTTGGAAACAGAGCTGGTAATCGATGTCTATACCGCTATTTTAGGTGGCAAAGAAACTATTAAAAGCCTTAATGGAACTATAAGCATGCATATTCCGAAGGGCACCCAACCAAATAAAATATTAAGACTAAAAGGTAAAGGAATGCCAATATATAACACCAATAATTACGGGGATCTTCTTATTAAAATCAAAGTAAAAATCCCTAAAAATTTATCCCCAAAAGAAACCGAATTAATCAAAGAATTAAAAACTTTGAAACATACTAAAACCATTTAAATATAGATTATGAAAGGAAATTTTAACAAAATTATAAATAGCGCTACACCAGTATTGGTCGATTACTACGCTGAATGGTGTGCTCCATGTAAAGCGCAATCTCCCGTTATAGACAATTTAGCAAATGAAGCTGGTACTGATATAAGAATTATAAAAATTGATATCGACAAAAACCAAGCGATTGCACAACAACAAAATGTAAGAGGCGTGCCTACACTAGCCCTTTACAAAAATGGAAAGCAATTATGGCGCCAATCTGGTTTGCACAGTAAAGAACAGTTGTTAAACGTTATTAAATTACATACAAAATAGATAACAATGAACATTATTAAATATAATAGCTTTAATAGACCTAATAAGGGCATAGACTACTATTTAAAGTCCTACTATTTTTCAAAAATGCCTTATACAGCAAGCGAATTACTAGACAAAGGTGTTCCTTCAAAAGATATTATTAATGCCGTAAAAGAAGCCATTAGAGTCATGGTGCTTTTAGATGTTGATACCGAAAAGCATGTTAGTAAGTTTTACAGTCAGTACAAAGGATTACTATTTAAAGACTGCAAACTGTCTGAACTAGCATATGCCCTCGTATTACTTAACTTAAACAACGAAACCATGTATGCCGCCAATATACAACTCACAATTGCGGAATATTTTTTAAAAGAATATGATATGAGGAAGTTTTAATAAAGCTTCCTTTCTCCTATTAAATAGTTTACTCTTCAAACCAACTTGAATAAGTAATATAGTTGTCGGCTATCCTATTTATCTCTCCCGCAATAAGCTCAGGACTAATATTTTTTACTTTTTTGGCAGGAACTCCTGCATAAATACTTCCTGCCTCCACAATTGTACCCTTGGTAACCACTGCTCCCGCAGCAATTATACTATTACTGTTTACCACACAACCGTCCATAATTATACTGCCCATACCAATAAGAACATTATCATGAATGGTACAACCATGAACCAAAGCATTATGCCCAATAGATACATTATTCCCAATAGTGGTTGGAGCCGTCTTGTAAGTACCATGAATAACCGCGCCATCCTGAATATTTACCTTATTACCCATCTTAATATAATTAACATCTCCTCTTACCACGGCACTAAACCAAATACTGCATTGAGCTCCCATAGAAACATCTCCAACAATGGTTGCGTTTTCGGCAACAAAACAATCTTCTGATATCTGAGGTGATTTCCCCCTAACTGACTTAATTACTGGCATATTTGTATATTTTATTTTATCATTTAAAATACGATAATAAGCTCGACTTTCTTGATGCAGAAACCTGAACTTGTTTTCCGTTACTCAATACAACACTCCCACCTTTTCCTTTAACATATTTTACCACCTCATTCACATTAACAAGATAAGATTTATGAACTCGTACAAAGCTTCCTTCTCCAAGCGCTTCTTCAAAATATTTCAAAGTTTTGCTTACAAGTTTCTTTTTGTTGTTATTTAAATAAATCTCGGTATAGTTATCATCTGCTTTACAATATAAAATATCAGACATATTGATTACCTCAAAACCATTTAGCTGAGGAACGGTAATTTTTCCTTCAACCTCATTTATTTTTGGAATAAGAACTTCATCTTGCAACGCCTCTTCTTTGACCTTAGTTTTACTAACATAATCTACCGCTTTTATAAGTTCATCGATAGATACTGGCTTCATTAAATAATAGGATGCATGCGCATTTAAAGCATCAATAGCATAGTGATTATAAGCTGTTACAAATATGGTTTCAAAGTTTCTATCCCCCACTTTCTCTAATAAATCGAAAGCGTTACCGTATGGCATTTCAACATCAAGAAACACAGCATCTAAATCATTATTTCGTATCAAAATTGTCGCTTCTTCTATATTAGAAGCTTCACCCAAAACTTTTACATTCGGACAATATTTTTTAAGGTAGTTTTTTAAAATAACTCTACTTGCTTCTTCGTCTTCAACAATAATAGTATTTAAAACCATATTAATTCTTTTTAAGTGTAACGGTCACTTTAGTACCTATATCAACGTCTTCATTCAAGTCAGCAACCTCAACATCTACCTTCCCTTTATACATATCGTTTAATATTGCAACACGCTTTTTAATATTTCCCATACCCTTGGATTTATGCTTTTCTTGATGAGCCGTTTTTAGTGCTTGCGACTTTTCTCGACCTATCCCATTGTCCGTAATAATAATCTTGATTTCATCACCCTTGGTTTCTAGAATCTTAACCTCCAAAATACCTTTGTTTTTTTTGTATCTTAATCCGTGCCAGACAGCATTTTCTATATATGGCTGCAATAACATTGGAGGAATTACAAACTCGCGAGTCTTAATATTTTCATCCACGATAATATGATATTCAAACTTATCTTGAAATCTGAAATGTTCTAGTTTAATATATAATTGAAGTAACTCTATTTCTTTTTCTAAAGAGATGAAGTCTTCTTCGCTATTTTCTAAAACGGCCCGCATGAGCAAGGAAAAATCAGTTAAATATTTGTTGGCCGTTCTCTCATCACTTGAAGCTATAAAACTATTTACAGAATTTAGTGCATTAAAAATAAAATGCGGATTCATTTGACTTCTCAAACCCCTCAATGCAAGCAAGTTATTCGCCAAACGTTGTTCCTTAATATATTTAAACATAAAAAAAGCTGTTACTAAGAGCAAACATACACCTCCTATTAAAGAGTAAATTATAAGTTTTTGACGTTTAGACTGCTCTTGCGAAAGTTGGTATTTGCTTTCAGATAAAGCACGGTCTCCTTCTAAACTTAAAATTCTATTTTGCTTACTAGCAATATCTTTACTAAATCTAGCCGCTTGAAAAATTTGTTGCTCTTTTAAAACATATAATTTATCAACCAGTTCAACATAATCTTGATATGCCAAAAGTGCCTTATCATAATCACCTGCATCGCGATATACTTCTGACAGCTTGCGAGTAGCGTCTTTTTGAACTAGTAAATCCTCTCTATTATCAGCTTCAATAATACTTTTCTTTAAATAGGGAATCGCACTACCGTAATCTTGTTGGGACGCATAGGCCCGGCCAATTTTATAATTCTGTTTTTGAGGGGTTAATATACTCTCGTTACTAAAGATTGAATCTTTATTTAAATCTTCTAGGTCGGTTAAGGCTTGTTTTCTAAGTTTTATTTCATTCGAAAAATCATTATTCTCTCCTTTAAAATCAGCCACTTTTAATTTCTCTTCAACTGATCGCTTTTTATTTTGAGAATTAGCCAACTCCATCGATTTATTAAAATAAATATTGGCATTTTGAGTCTCTCCACTTGCATTATACGCCTGAGCTATTCTTGAATTTAAATCTGTGATTTTTGGAATAATTTCATTATCCTGAGCAATTTTAAGTGCTTTTTGATATATGGAAATTGCCTTTTTATAGTCTTTAATAAGCAGGTGGACGTCTCCTAGCCCTTCATATAAATTAACAAGGTCCCCATTTGACAATCTATCTTCCTTAATCTTGCTATATGCTTCCAGACTTTCTTGGTAGTTTTGATTGTTTTTATAAGCACTGGCGAGTTTAAAAATCACCTCTGTTTTACTTAAATTCTGAAGACTTATCCGGTAGTTAGTAACTGCCAAATCATATTGTTCCCAATGTGAAAATATATCTCCTAAAACTTCGTAAGCCGTTGCATTTTGTTTTGATGTATTACTATTAGAAATGGCATCCCCAACAAATTGAATACCTTTCTTAGCATCTTTTTTTAGATAATACTTCGCAGAATCCATCGAAGTTTTGTAATCCGCAGTCTTATCGACCTTTGAAGCTCTTGTTGATTTAGAATATTCTAATTCATCGTTTTCAATAGGCGCTACTTCAACTTTAATATCCTCATTACCCTTAATTGTATAATAAACAGTTTCGAAATCAACATGCCTTATAATAAGTTCGTCGCCTCTACTAGCTACTATCCTAAATTCACCAAAAGCATCTGTTGTGGTATATTGACCGCCACTAATTTCTACATTTACATTTGAAATAGGTTTTTCCGTATCTTGCTCTACCACAGATCCTTTAATTGTAAATTTCGAAGCCTGAGAAGATTGAAAATTTGTTGGTTGCCCTAGTAAACAAAAAGTGTTTAATACCATGAGCAAGCCTAAAAGGTATCTAATAGACATTTGCATCTTTTCCATTATATAAGATAAACATACGCACTTTACTTGATTTATTAAAATAGGCAAATGCCTATTTTAATAAATTAACACGATAATCTAGTGTCATGACTAAGTAAGCCATAGCACTGACTCACCCAAAGCAGGTCCTTACTCATTTCTGTTTTTTTAATAATTATGTTCATTCTAGATTTATAGTATTAATCAAAAAAACGTTAAATCATGAACATAATTTTTAAAACCTATCTACTGTGTTTAACGCTCCTTAGTTGCATGACGACTCATGCCTTAGCAAAAAACAAAACAAAACAGCCTAAGTCTAACAATCAATACATAAAGGTTGCCTTATTATTAGATACTAGTAATAGTATGGATGGTTTGATAGATCAAGCCAAAGCTCAACTATGGGATATTGTAAACGAGCTCTCTTATGCCAAATGCGGGACAAAAAAACCAAACCTTGAGATTGCACTCTATGAATATGGCAATAGTAACCTAAGTAGTAAGGAAGGCTATATAAGGCAAGTACTTGCCTTTAGCGATGATTTAGACGATATATCCAAACAACTCTTCTCGCTTACAACAAATGGCGGTGAAGAGTATTGCGGAGAAGTTATTCAAACCTCATTAACGCAACTACAATGGGGAAATAATCCTGATGACTTAAAACTTATTTTTATTGCAGGGAACGAACCTTTTAATCAAGGTCCATTCAATTACAAAGACGCCTCAATACATGCTAAAGATAAAGATGTTACCATAAACACCATCTTTTGTGGCGACTATAATCAAGGAATATCCACTCATTGGAAAGACGGTGCCCAACTAACTTATGGCGATTACATGGCAATTAATCAAGACAAAGCTACAGTGCATATGGCATCTCCCTACGATGATGAGATTTTAATCTTGAATCAAAACTTAAACAAAACATATGTTGCATATGGCAAAAAAGGAAGAGAAAAACAAGCCGTTCAAGCAGAACAAGATTTGAACGCAAACACTTACAGTAAAGCGAATGCCGTTAAAAGAACGATTAGCAAGAGTTCCCATCTTTATAAAAACAAATCTTGGGATTTAGTAGATGCTATCGAACTTGAAGAAGTCGTTATCGAATCTATTTCTGAAAAATCCTTGCCCGTTGAGCTTAAGGGAAAAACAGCCTCCGAGATTAAAATCTATATTGAACAAAAACGCAACGAGCGAAACACTATTAAAAAACAAATTCAAAGTTTAAATTTAAAACGGAAGAACTATCTTTTAAAACAACATGAAAAAAGTCAAAATGGATTGGAAAACGCCATGACAAAAGCTATTAAAGAACAGGCTAAAAAGAAGAACTACTCTTGGGAATAAAACCAAAAAAGACTTGCATCATACTTTGCTTGCCGGTCTTTTTCTATTCTAGTTAACCGCGGGACATTGACAATCATATTTTTCGCGCCTACAACTAAAATTATATCCCAAAGTTAACTGGTGAAATCCTCCATTGGTAAAAACCACAGAATTTGTTTGATGTGTATACGTATAGGCAAACATAAAGTTCTTGTAGTTTGTACCTAGTATTGTGGAGAGTTGCTGAAGATTTTGACTCTTAATAGTACCGTTATTAGTTAAATATTCGGCTCCATCTAAACTATGCCTATAGGAAAGTCCTGCCCAAAGAGTACCAAAATCCATTTGTTTATATACCTTCCCATTAACATCAATAGAAGACTCCTTGGTTCCCTCTTTATACTGAAACATAAGGGACGGCTCATAACTCCAAGTACTTCCAAATTTACTAAATACATATCCTGCAGAAATCAAGTATCGTCTTAGGTTATTGGTTACCTGAATATCATTATTAATTCCAGAATTATTAAGTACATTTTTTATCGTGCCGTGTGCATAAAAATCTAAATAATGATAAGAAAAACCAAAATCAATATTAAAATTTGTCTCACTTTGCACTACACCGCTAATAATAGGGTCTGAAACTGGCAATCCATTTAAAAATGTTGTCTCATCCAACTGATATTGAATAAACCCAGCACTTAAACCAAACGACAACATATTCAAATCTACCTCGCTCCTTGAAAACAATATATGATGCGCATAAGTAAAATAAGCTCCTTTTTGAGAATGGTATCCGTTTTTATCTGCGAACAAAATACCCCCAATACCTGATGAAGATTCACCGATTCTGCCATTTACACTTAAGGTTTGCAAACTTGGGGCATCCTCTTGCCCAAACCATTGTTGCCTTCCTGTTAAACGTATTTTTGCACAATTGGCAACCCCGGCCATAGAGGGGTGAATTAAATAATAATTATCCGTAAGATAATCCGTATATATAGGCAACCCTTCTTGAGAGGTAACAACATGACCAGCAAGAGTCACTATCGCAAACATAAGTATTTTTATAAATCTCATAGAATTGGTTAAATGAGGCGGTAACTAAATATAAACGGGTAACCAAATTATTTATTATAAACACTCTAAATAGTCAAACCCATATGTTTTCGCCATTTAAGTAGTCCGCGAGCCCCAAATATAAAGTTATCTTTAGTATTTTTGTCAAAAAATAGCTAAAATGAATAGTTTCAAGGTTTCTGTGCAAGAGACATCGAATAATGCCATTGTAAAATTTGAGGTCAATCAATTTATTACCAAGCATCAAAGTTTTGAATTTAACAATATTGATGAAGCTAAAGCATCCCCTTTAGCGCAGCAATTATTTTATTTACCTTTTGTAAAAAAAGTATACATCTCTGGAAATTTTGTTGCCGTGGAACGTTATGATATTGTTGAGTGGTCTGATGTTCAAGATGAAGTAGCGCAACAAATCGAAGCCTACTTAAATGATGGCGGTATTGTTGTTGAAGTTACTGCTGCGGTAAAAAAGGTACCTGTTACAGTTTATGCAGAAAGTACGCCTAACCCTGCTGTTATGAAGTTTGTGGCCAACAAAAAAATTGTTACCGCCTTATTTGAATTTACCTCTATTGAGGAAGCTAAATTATCTCCTTTAGCAACAGAGCTTTTTCATTTCCCTTTTGTAAAAAGTGTGTTTTTTGACGAAAACTACGTTTCGGTGACAAAATATGATATTACCGAGTGGCAAGACATTACCATTGAGTTAAGAGAGTATATAAAGAAATATATTGAAAGTGGTAAACAAGTTGTTTTACCAGAAGCAGCAGAGACTTTAAAAACATCTACTAAACAACTTGACAATCACTTTGAATCCTTAGATGATATTTCAAAAGAAATTGTCAATATCCTCGAAGAATATGTAAAACCTGCGGTAGCTAGCGACGGTGGTAATATTCAATTCATCTCCTATGATGCCAATACAAAAAACGTAAGTGTTATGCTTCAGGGAGCATGCAGCGGATGCCCTTCTTCAACTTATACTCTTAAAAGTGGTATTGAGAATATGCTCAAAGAAATGTTACCAGGGAAAATTGAAATGGTAGAAGCTATAAACGGATAAACCTTTCACTTTAATAAAGCAAATAGCGTTCTTTACTAAGGACGCTTTTTTTTGTTTGTAAATTCGCTAACTTTAGCTCATGAAGTATTTAAAAGCCTCTATTCTTGTTCTTTTAATTGTCGCCTGTAAAGATCAAAATACAGAACCCATGACATACGAATACACGAACAACCTCATTAATGAAACGAGCCCTTATTTGTTGCAACATGCGCATAACCCTGTAAACTGGAACCCATGGAATGATGCTATTCTGGATAAGGCAAAATCAGAAAAAAAATTATTGCTTATAAGTGTAGGGTATTCGGCATGTCATTGGTGCCATGTTATGGAACACGAAAGCTTTGAAGATAGTTTGGTGGCTCAGGTTATGAATAAAAACTTTATTAATATAAAAGTAGATAGAGAGGAAAGACCTGACGTAGACCGGGTTTACATGGGAGCGGTCCAACTTATGACGGGAAGTGGTGGCTGGCCAATGAATGTGATTGCACTTCCCGATGGAAGGCCTGTTTGGGGAGGCACTTATTTTAAGAAAGATCAATGGCTAAGTGCGTTAAAACAAATATCAGAACTTTATGAGAATCAGCCTGAAAAACTTTATGACTATGCTGATAAACTGGAGCAAGGCATAAAATCTCTTGATGTTGTTGAACTAAATACAGAGACGCCTCATTTTGACCTGGCCTTTGTAGCCAAAGCCATAAAGAATTGGTCTCAAAATTTTGATCATGCCTTTGGAGGCCTAAATCATGTTCCAAAATTTATGATGCCCAACAATTACCATTTTTTATTGCGTTATGCCTACCAAACTAACGACCAAGCTTTACAAGAATACGTAAATACAACCCTCAAAAAAATGGCATATGGTGGGGTTTTTGATCAAGTGGGAGGTGGATTTTCAAGATACTCCGTAGATGCTAAATGGCATATACCTCATTTTGAAAAAATGCTTTACGATAACGGCCAATTAGTTAGTTTATATGCCGATGCCTATCTCATTTCACAAAACAATCTGTACAAAGAGATTATAGAATCAACTTTAAATTATGTAAAAAAAGAAATGACTTTAGAAAATGGTGCTTTCAGTTCATCTCTTGATGCCGATAGTAAAACGAGTGAAGGCGAATTGGAAGAAGGCGCATTTTACGTTTGGACGAAAGACGAGCTTGAATCATTATTAAAAGATGATTTTGAGTTATTCTCAACGTATTACAATATAAACAACTACGGCCTTTGGGAAAATAAAAAATACGTCCTGATACGAAAAGATGATGACGAAACGATCATAAAAAAATTCAATATAACAAAGTCCAAATTACATGCTAAAGTTAATGCTTGGAAAACCATTTTAAATGAAAACAGAAATAACAGGTCGAAACCAAGATTAGATGATAAAACCATAACGTCATGGAATGCTATAATGCTTAAGGGTTACATTGACGCTTATCGAGTTATACAAAACCCTGACTATTTGGTTGCAGCCAAAAAAAATGCAGAATTTCTTATTAACTCGCAACTCAGAGAAGATGGTGGCCTAAATCACACTTACAAAAATGGCTCAAGTAAAATTAACGGCTATTTAGAGGATTATGCCACCACCATGGATGCTTTTATAGCCCTATATGAAAACACATTAAACGATAAATGGTTAAACCATGCAAATAGCTTAATGCATTACACTTTTGATCATTTTTTTGATGCGACTAGCAGTATGTTTTACTTTACTTCTAACGAAGATAAATCGCTGGTATCAAGAGGCATAGAATATCAAGATAATGTTATTCCTGCTAGTAATTCTATCATAGCTAATTGTCTTTTCAAATTAGCTCATTATTTTGATAATGAACACTATGCAACTACGGCAACTACGATGCTTAATAATGTTAAACCTGAAATGCTGGAATACCCGTCGAGTTATTCTAACTGGTTTAATTTGATGCTTAACTATACCCGGCCTTACTTTGAAGTAGCAATAGTTGGCCAAGAAGCAAGGTCCAAGATTGCCAAGTTAAACAAAACCTATTTCCCGAACAAACTTATCGCAGGAAGCATTTCTGAAAACAATATGCCCCTACTTAAAAACAGATATAATCCAGATGCTACCCTTATTTATGTTTGTGTTAACAAAGCCTGTAAACTCCCTATTAATGAAGTAGACGAAGCCGTTAAATTGTTAAAAAAATGAACTTATTATCAACTATTTTAATTGTTGTTGTTGCAGTCGAACATCTTTACTTTATGGTGTTAGAAATGTTTTTATGGACAACACCCAAGGGTATAAAAACATTTAATTTAAAATCGAAAGAATTTGCCAACGACACCAAAACATTAGCTGCAAATCAAGGGTTATATAATGGTTTTTTAAGTGCTGGACTCCTATTTGCTCTTGTCTTCAATGATATAAAAACCATCACTTTTTTTTTAGTTTGTGTGACCGTAGCTGGGATTTATGGGTCCTACTCCACAAGACAAATAAAGCTATTTTATATACAATCTATTCCTGCCGTTTTGGCTTTAATTAGTTTACTTTTTTAAAAATTAATCTTTTTTTCGTTTGGTTGGAACAGAACTGTATAAATAGTTTTAATTTTGTAGGATTAATTAATCTCAAAAAATATGAATTTAGAAAGTATTGACACAGAAAAATGGCTTGATTTAGCCACTACCTATGGGCTTAAGCTCATTGGAGCCATCCTGATATGGATAATTGGTGGATGGATTATTAAAAAACTTTTAAAAGGCGCAAAAGTTGTAATGGCAAAAGGAAACTATGAAGAGAGTCTTCAAAAGTTTTTATTGAACCTTTTAGGTTGGTCACTTAAAATAGTCCTTATTATAGTAGTTTTAGGCACTATTGGTGTTGAAACCACATCTTTTGCAGCTGTTATCGCTGCAGCAGGTTTGGCGATTGGTTTAGCTTTACAAGGCTCTTTAGGTAATTTTGCCGGAGGTGTTTTAATCATGATATTCAAGCCTTTTAAAATAGGTGATTTAATTGAAGCTCAAGGCGAAATAGGCGTGGTAAAAGAAATTGAAATCTTTACAACGAAATTAACAGGGCTTTCAAACAGAGAAATTATTATTCCGAACGGATCCTTATCTAATGGAAACATTATCAACTATACGGTTGAAGGCACTAGAAGGGTAGATCTTGTTATTGGTGTTAGCTATGATGCAGATATTAAGCAAACAAAAGATGTTTTAATGGATGTATTAACTTCGCACCCCAAAGTACTAAAAGATCCAGCACCATCTATAAATGTGTTAGAATTAGCAGATAGTTCTGTAAACTTTGCTGTAAGACCATGGAGTACAGCCGATGATTACTGGGATGTGTATTTTGGTATTACAGAAAACGTAAAAGAAGCACTTGATAAAGCTGGAATTGAAATTCCTTACCCACATCAAGTTGAAATTCATAAAGAAGCTTAAGATTTTTTAGGCTTTAAAGCCACAAAATCTTTTAAATAATATGGCTCAAAATAAGCGACATCTTCGGTGTCGCTTATTTTATATTTACGATATGACAACGCACCCATTTCATTTGCGGAAGGGAGCCTGTCGTCCATAAAAACAGCGTTTTCGTGTATAATTATGCCTTTCGTTTTTTCTACCCCATTCCCCACAAAATAAACTTTTCCTTTTTCAAGATAATCGGTAAACGATGCCCCTTCCAAAATTTGTGCTTGAGTCGCTCTTATTTGATTAATGTTTGAATCAAAAACTGCAGAATACACTTCCATTCGCCGAGCATCTAGCATAGGCACAATAACCCCATCGCTAATATCTACTTGGCAAGCCAGAGCTTCTAAGGTAGACACTGACAACAAGGGCTTATTTAATGCAAAGCAAAGACCTTTTGCTGCTGAAACACCAATGCGCAACCCCGTATAAGATCCAGGGCCTTTACTAACGGCAATGGCACTTAATTTAGTAGAGCTGATATTGGCTTCTTTAAGAACAGCATCTATATAAACATGTAGCCTTTCGGCATGCGAATAACCTTGGTCATTATCTTCTTTTAAAACAATGGTTTTACCATCTTTGGCCAGCGAAACAGAACAGTTTGTAGTGGCTGTTTCTATGTTTAAAATATACGTACTCAAATTAATTGGTTAGAGGTTTTCCTAGGTAAAAGTCTAAAACTTTTGTCTTAAACACAAAATTATATTTAGCATTGATAAGATTGGCTTCTGCATTTATCAATCTATTGCGTACTTGCTCAAACTCAAAGGCGTTCATAACTCCAAGGTCATAGCTTTCTTGAGCATTTTTAAACGATTCTTTCTGAGCTTCTAAAGATAGCTTTGATGATTCAAATTGATTGAATGCTGCCTTGGCATCTGCATAGGCTTGCTCAATATTAGTTCTTAAATCTTGTTTCTCTTGCTCCAAAGCGAACGCAATTCTTTCATTATTAATTTTTGCTCTGTTTACATTAGCTTTGGTTTGCATTCTATTAAAAATAGGAATCCTTAAATTAAATCCAAAGTTATAACCTAGGTTGTCATTAAGTTGTTTTCCAAACCCGTTAGGAATAAAAATGATATTTGGAGGGTTATCAGGGTCAATAATTGGTCTCTCATCTCTCATTCCCTGCTGATGCTGGTACGATGTAAACATTCCTGCTCCAAAACTCAGTGTTGGAAAGTAATTACTTTTTGCAATATCAATTCCTAATTCAGAGTCTTGAATTCTTAATTCAGCTTGTTTTATTTCGGGCCTGCTTCCCAAAGCAAATTCAAAAATATCATCTGTACTTTTATTTTCCAATAAAACAGCGGGAAGCTGCATTAGCATGTCTTGAACATCAAATCCTCTATGGGATATTTGCATTAACTGTGCTAAGCTTAGTAGCGCTAAATCTAAATTATTTTGAACATTGGTAAGACGCTCTTGGTCACTTGCTAACTGAGCCTGGGTATCAAATAAATCTGCTTTAGGCCTAACCCCTGAATCTACTAACTCTTTAACTTGGTCTAAACGCTTTTGTGTCACATCAATTTGATCATGAGCCACCTTCAAATTTTCCTTACTTAAAAGTACACTCAAATATTGATTTACTACATTTAAGGATATGTTGTCTTTTAAGATAGCCAATTGAAGTTTACTTGATTCAATGCCTAACTTGGCCTGTTTGTAAACACTAATATTTTGAAAACCATTAAACAAAATCATCCCGGTATTTAGTCCAAAAGTATTACCACGAGCATCTGTAGAAATACGACGTTGATCTTGATCTATAAACGATCCAAAATTAAAGTTTTGAGTTGCCGACCCTGAGAGGTCAGGTAAAAAATTACCTTTAGCGGTAACCAAGTCCTCATCGGCCGTTTTTAAATCTAGTTCGGTTTGTTTTACTCTAATATTGTTCTCTAGCGTGTAATCTATACAATCTTTTAAAGACCATATTTTTGCTTCTTGAGCCGCAAGACTTAAGGCACTTAGTAAGAAACACAGTATGCCTATTATTTTAATCTTCATCCTTATCATCTTCATTATCTTTTGATGCTTTATTCCATACTTTAATCTTATCGCCTTTCTCTATACCTCCAACAATTTCAACATTAATCCCATCAGAAAGCCCTAATTCGACATCTTTTTTCTTATACTTATTATTATCATTAAGCACCTCAACAAATGGCTTTTCAGTAATTCTATTATATTGAAGCAAGGCTTCTCTAATTGCCAAAACACTGTCTTTCCCTTCAATATCAATCTCAGCATTAGCACTGTATCCTGCTCTTATATTTTTTAACGAATCAATTTTTACATCGGCTTTAATAGTAAACTGTACCGCGCCATTTTCTTCAACCCCTTTGGGAGCAACAAACGTTAGCGTAGCAGGGAATTCTCTATTTTGAATAGCCCCTAGAATAACCTTTATGTCTTTACCTTCTTCAACTTTACCAACTTCTGCCTCATCTAACTTACCCTCAAAAATCATGAAACTCATATTAGCAATAGTAGCAATGGTGGTTCCTGCATTAAAATTATTACTTTGTATTACTTGATCTCCCTCACGAACTGGAATCTCTAAAACAGTACCAGAAATTTGAGCAATTATATTGGTGTTTGCCGAACTTCCTCCTGATATAGACCCTTTGTTAATTATCTGGTAGTCATTCTGCGCTTGTACCAAATTTTCCTTTGACTGAAAATATGAAAGTTCACTGTTTTCAAAATCTTGTTTTGAAATAACGCCTTTCTCAAACAAAGCTTTATTTCTGTCATAAAGCGTTTTCGCATTTTCAAAAGACAGTTTCGTGGTAGCAATTCGGCTCTTTGCACTCATCAAGCTTTGTTCGTTAGGCACCACTCTAATTACAGCAATAAGATCTCCTTTTTCTACAACATCGCCTTCCTCAACCAAAATCTGATCTACAATACCAGTTATTTGAGGCTTGAGCTCAATTTCTTCATCTGGAATTAGCTTACCTGTTGCTACGGCTTTAGTATTTATTGAGGTATAAAAAGGCTCTTCATTTTTGTAGTCAACGATATCTTTAGAATTCGCGTCCTTAAAGTACTTTAACACAAATGCTAGCAGTATAATTACCACTATGACCAAAATAATTTTTACTGTTTTATTCATTTTTTTGATTGTTTATTCTTCTCTTAATGCTTCAATGGGTTTCACGCTAGTTGCTTTAAAAGCTGGAATTAATCCGATTAAAGTTCCTAAAATTACTAGAATGACCATGGCGATTAAAACTACTGCAATAGAAACTGAGGCATTCACTATAGCCGCATCATCGCCTTGACCAAAAAAGTGATCTAAGGCTATTAAAATCCATCCACCGGTAATGATTCCAAAAAGCCCCGCTATAAGGGTTAAAAAAACGGCTTCAACGACTATTTGTCGCTTTATTTCAAAGGGTGTAGCTCCTAATGCTCTCCTCAAACCAATTTCTTTCGTGCGCTCTTTTACAGTTATTAATAATATATTTCCAATTGCGAAAACACCAGCAATTAAGGTGGCAATCCCAACAAACCAAGTTAAAAATTGCATCCCTATTAAAAAACCAGTGAGTTTAGCAAACTCCTTACCTAAATTAAAGCTTCCAAAAGCGCGTTTGTCTTGAGGGTGAATGTTATTAATATTCTTAAGTAATAATTTAGCATCCTCCTCTATCTGTTTAATATTAAACTCTGGTTTTCCCGTTATCATCATCCAACCAATACGATCGCCTCTGTTATATACCTGCTGAAATGTTGTAAACGGAATATGTACATCTGTAGAAGGCCCCATATTAACATTGCCGTTTTCAAACATACCAACAACTTTGAAATTAATATTGTCAATCTCTATATATTGACCAATAGCCTCTTCATCTTTTTCAAATAATTGTTCATAGGTACTTTCAGAAATAACAGCTACTTTTTTTCTATCATCTATATCATTCTGATTAATAAACCTACCGTGAATGAGTTTCTTCTTTTGTAATTCATCTAATAAAGGATAATCTCCTGCAGTTTGAAAACTTCCTGAAAGAAAATTTCTGGTAATATTTTTTCGCTGTTGGCTTCTTGGGAGCACAAACTCAATACCCTCAACGTTTTCTTCAACCTTTTTAGCATCTGACAAAGACAATTTAACTCGTCTCCCCTCTTGAAATCCTTTGAATGGCTTACCTGTACTCTGCCCCCAAACAAACACACTATTAGTTGCAAAGCTTCCAAACAGCCGATTAAATGAATTCTCTAATCCCCTTGCTGACCCCAGTAAACCAATAAGAAGTAATATGCCCCACCAAACACCAACCATCGTTAAAATAGACCTAAGTTTATTTTTACTTAAGCTATCAAAAACTTCTTGCCAGGTGTCTCTATCTAATAAAAATCTGAGCATAATTAGTCGTTTCTTAGAGCAACAATTGGTTTAATTCTTGAGGCTTTTTTAGCGGGTAAATACCCGGCTATGGCCCCTGCAATGATTAGAGTTAAGGTGGCCCCTATAACCAATCCATTATTAACACCGGGATCCTTAATAAAATACTGTTCCAAACTTGGCCCAACAAATTCCAACACGCCAACCCCAACAAGCAAGCCCACATATCCTGCGATTGCCGTTATAATAATGGATTCAATTAATATGATGGAGATAATTGACCTTGGAGAGGCTCCTAAAGCTTTTCTAATACCAATTTCCTTAGTACGCTCTTTTACGATAAAAATCATAATGTTGCTAATGCCAACAATACCCGCTATGAGTGTGCCAAAACCAATTACCAGAATAATAATTGTTAAACTAAAAGTCATCACATCTACTTGCTTGGTACCTTGAGCCATATTAAACAACCTAATGGCGCGTTGATCTTTCCGAGCTACGTCAAACTTTTCTTTTAAGCTTCGCTTTATAGAATTCCCAAATGCAAGTGCTTGGTCAGAATTCATTTCAGGATTGTAAGTAAGGTGCATGAGGTCTACATAATCGTTATTACCATAAATAGATTGTGTTGTAGAAATAGGCATATAAATTACACTCTCCTCACTATCTCCTTCATCATCGGTAAAGACGCCAACTATTTTATAAGGAATGCCGCTAAGGTTTATGTATTTACCAATAGGATTTACTTTAAAAAACAGATCGTCTTCTACAACCTTCCCTATTACAACAACCTTGGTCTTGTTGTCAATATCATTTTGATTAATATACCGACCTTCCTTTAGCACGTTGTTTTCAATAAACATATACTCGGGATACACACCTCTTACTTCATAACTATTCTTTTCTCCTTGAAAAGAAGCATTAACATTTTTATTTACTTTGGAGGTAAAATACTGTACCTTGTCTCCAAACTTATCTAATAAAAAGTCTCGGTCTTCATTTTTAAACTGAATTTTTCTACCTGCTTGAAGACCATTATGAGCCACAGAAGTTCTTCCCGAAAAAATAACTATAGAATTGTTGGCATCGGTCCCGAAAGCTTCTTTGAACGTGTTTTTTAAACCATTTGCAATACCAAATAGAATCGTAAAAAGTAAAATGGCAAAGGTTACTGTAAAACCAGACAGCAAACTTCTTGTTCTGTTTTTATTAATACTTTGAAATATTTCACGCCAAAGATCTAAATCAAACATATTGCTCTGCTCTCACTTGTTGAACCTTGGTATCCTCCATAATAACACCATCTCGTAACCTTACAATACGTTTACACATATTAGCTATATCTTCTTCATGGGTAACCATTAAAATGGTTTTTCCTTCATCATTTAATTGCTGAATAAAAGCCATAATATCATAAGATGTTTTGGTATCTAAGGCTCCTGTTGGTTCATCTGCAAGCAGTAGTTTAGGGTTTGCCGCTAGGGCTCTAGCTATGGCAACACGCTGTTTTTGTCCACCAGAAAGTTCTTTGGGCAAATGTTTTGCCCAGTTGGCAAGCCCAACTTTTTCTAAATGAAATAAGGCTTTTTCTTGACGTTCTCTACGTTTCATCCCTTGATAATATAAGGGTAACGCCACATTTTCTAGGGCATTCTTGTAATTAATTAAATTGAAGGATTGAAAAATAAACCCAAGAAACTTATTTCTATAAACAGCTGCTTTTTTTTCGGTTAAATTCTTTATGGGTAAACCATCGAGGACATAGTCTCCTGAATCGGCTTCATCAAGCATACCAATAATATTCAATAGCGTTGATTTTCCAGAGCCCGAGGACCCCATAATAGCCACCATCTCTCCTTCTTCAACCTCCAAGTCAATTCCCTTTAAAACATGTAAACTTGAATCTCCTATTGCATAGGATTTGTGGAGCTGATGAATCTGCAACATAACTTTGTTTATTTTGATATGCCAATCACTTTTTAGTAAGACTAGCCATACAAAGAAATGTTACAAACTTTCTGTAAAAAATTTTTTATTATTTTTTTAACGTATTGTATTTCCGAAAGATAAAGTACCCCAAACCTCCAATTAGTATATAAGGGATTGCCATAAGGTAAACAATACCATCATTTATTCCTTCTGCTGCTGTTTTTCCCTCCTCGCTTTCTAACACAGCCCGGCACATAGCACATTGCGCATTGGTATATACAAACGACATCGTAGAAAATAGAACGATTAAAAACTTCTGTTTCATGACTATTTAAATATAATAGGGAGAAATCATGATATAAACAATCACGCCTGTAATAGCCACATAAAACCAGAGAGGAAATGTTATTCGAGCTATTTTTTTATGCCTTTCTATATTATTGGTTATTCCCCTTACGTAAGTAATCAGTACAAAAGGAATTACCACAATTGATAACAAAATATGTGTTAGCAATACGAAATAATAAAAAAACTTTACAGCGCCTTCTCCTCCAAATTTCGTAGAATCACTTGTCATGTGGTAAGCAACATACATGCCAAGAAATAGTACAGATAAAACAATAGCAAACGTCATTAATCGTCTATGCACTTTAACGTTCTTTTTTTGAATGGCTATAAAAGCAAGAACCAATACAAACGCTGTGAGCGCATTTATAGACGCATAAATAGGCGGTAAAAAAGTTAAAGGTTCAACATTAGGTATTTTAATACCAAAAAGTGCTGCGACCACAATAGGTATTACAATCGATAATACAATAATTAGCTTATTATACTTTTTTTCGTTCAATAACTCTTTAGAATTACTCATTAAGCAACTTTTTAATATCCTCTTTTAATATACTTATTTCTTCTGCCACACCATCCTCATCGGTTTTTTCTTCTTCAGAGACAATACCTCGATAATAAATTATTGGGTTTCCATAACTATCTTTTCTAGAACGGATAAATCCGTTTTTATCAATCAAAGCAAAATTACCGGAATGTTCAAAACCGCCTGCGGCATTCTTATCTTCGGCAGAATATAAATTAAACCCTTCGTTAGATAGCTCATAAATCGCCTCTTTTTCCCCAGTCATTAAGTTCCAGTTAGGATTGGTTATTCCATATTGCTGCGCATACGCTTTTAGAACGCTTACTGTATCATAATCTGGATTAATTGTGAAAGAAGCCACACCAAAATCATCAAGTCCATTAAATGTATTCTGAATTTGAACCAAATTTTTATTCATTCTTGGGCAAATCGTTGGACATGTCGTAAAAAAGAATTCTACAATATAAACCTTTCCTTCATAATCTTTATTAGAGATTATATCTCCATTTTGATTTTTAAAGGAGAACGGTGGAACTCTTTTCGCTTTGCCATTGATTTCTATAAAAGCCAAATCGGAAGCTTTTTTTTCAACATCTTTAATGGCGTCACTTCTACTTTCGTTTCTAATAATATCTTTATTAGAAATTCTATCTACAATTCTTGGAATAAAAATGATACCAAAAACCAAAATTATAAAGGCAATCCCGATGTACGAATAATTTGTTTTTTTCATGCTATTTATTTATATCCTCACCACTTAAATCACCTGCCCTTCTTGTATCTGAATTGAACTCTCCCTTTCTTTTCTGTCTGTATTCTGTAAACAGAATACGCAAATCATCACTCATCTTGTTTTTAATTTCGGCAACCTCAATACAATTATAGGCGCTAAGGCCATATTTTGTTGCGTTTTTTTCCAATTCTCTATCTGTCCTGTCATCTAACCTTCCTCTTTGGTTTAAGTCTTTATCCACTACAAACACATAATCTGAGGATAAATTTGCATCTAAATCACTATCGCTTTGTAAACTAAAGTATACATGTTTGATGCTAGATGGGCTGCCAAATACAAAGTGCCAAAACCTTAAATCTTCATAAGAGCTTATTTCAGATTTCAACTGTTTCACAACTCCTTCTGTACCCTTTGGCATTAGAATAACGATTTGAAAACGTTTAAACCCTTTAAATTTATCATAAACTAATTCTTTTAAATTAAGGGCCGTCGTTTTTTTTTGCAATGGAGTATCTCCTAAAAAGCCAAGCACTGTAATATGATCTTGAAGTACAATTTTATCCTTAGAATCCGAATCAAAACCCTCTAAGTCCAAAACCTTTTCCTTTACAATATCTAATGGAGTATAATGATGTGTTGCTGGGTATAAGAACAACAGAAATGTAACGGGAAGAAAGAATAAAATCCCCAAAATAACATATCGACTTACTATTTTATAATTCATTGAATTATAGTTTTCTATTCTAAATAAAAGTTTTCAAAATTAAAAAAAGGCGGTTTAAAAACCGCCTTTATATACTTATTTTAACTAATTATTCTAATTAAAAATCTCTTTTTATATAACCTTCGTCATACACTCTAAATACATAACCTCCTTCTTGAAGCAAGATAAAAATAAGGTATAATATTAAAAAGATGGTTGTCCAAACCACAGCACGTCTTAACCCTTTAGTTTCGTCGCGCATGTGCATAAAGTCCCATGTAATGTAATAGGCTTTTACAATAGTTAAGATGATGAAAATCCAATTTAAAAGCTTCATCCCTAAAACCTTAACCATTAGCGATTCTGGCTTAAAAATACCTAAAGCAACTTCAACAATTGTTACGATAGTTAAGAAGATTAAAACTCCCCAAATTTTTTGTGTATTAGATTTAAATTTTAAAAGCCCTCTAAATATTTCTAATTTATGTTCGTGTGCCATTTTAATAATCTATTATAAATTAAACAAGGTAGAAGAATGTAAATACAAATACCCAAACCAAATCAACAAAGTGCCAGTATAAACCAACTTTTTCTACCATCTCGTAACTTTTGCGCTTTTCATAAGTACCAAGCACTACATTAAAGAAAATAATGATATTAATCACTACTCCAGAAAATACGTGAAATCCATGAAATCCGGTTATGAAGAAAAAGAAATCAGCAAATAGGGGTGAACCATATTCATTTACGTGCAGATTAGCACCTTCAACCACTAGTTTACCATTATCTTTTATTTGCCTAATGGATTCTTCTCTAGATAGTACGGTTTTTTCTCCTTCTTCAGTAAGTAATTGCGTTCTCACTAAAATATTATCATGAGCTTCTAAACCGTTAAGCACCTCATCTACAGTATATGTTGGTAAAGTCCCTTCGCTTACAAACCACAAACCTGTTTTTCTCTCATGCCTTACACGTTCACCATGCGCATCGATAGCAAAATCTCTAATAGCAACTCTATGTCCTTCTGTATCTACAAACTGTAAAATGTTTCCTCCTTTTGTCTGTACAGCACCATAATCGCCATTAATAAAAGTATTCCATTCCCAAGCTTGAGACCCCACAAATATTAAACCACCTAATATGGTTAAGAACATATATAAAGTAACTTTTGCTTTGTCTAAATGATGTCCTGCATCAACAGCTAGTACCATCGTTACAGAAGACATAATTAACACAAAAGTCATAAATGCCACATAATACATTGGGGCATCTACGCCATGTAAAAACGGGAAGTGCGTAAACACCTCGTCGGCAATTGGCCATGCATCAATGAATTTAAATCTTGAAAATCCGTAGGCCGCTAAAAACCCTGAGAAAGTTAAAGCATCTGAAACAATGAAAAACCACATCATCATTTTACCGTAACTTGCTTTAAGTGGCTCATTTCCACCTCCCCAAGTTTTGCTTTCTGCTACTGCTGTACTCATATATAATGGTTGTTATTTAAAAGTTGCACAAAAATAATCAATTTATTTATCTGACGAAATATAAGCTTTAAATTTTAGCCTATGATAAATATCAGTTTTACTGCATTTTACAGAGATTTCTGTGTTTTTGTAATTAAGTTAAGTTATACTTATCTAACAAAATATAAAAACAGAAAGAGGTAAACCCAAAGTATATCAATAAAATGCCAAAACGTTGCTGCCAATTCGAAGCCCAACATATTTGAAACCGAATACTTTTGTTTAAAATGATTATAAATTACTACTAAAAGACAAATCAACCCAACAACCACGTGTAAAATATGGACTATTGCAATTAAATAAATGTAAGACATGGTTACATTACTTGTTGGACCGGTAAAATTATATCCTAAATCTATAATCTGTTGAAATCCTGAAAATTGATTATAAATAAATACAATGCCCAGAACAAGCGTTACTATAAGCCAAACTAATGTGCTTTTACTATTAGATCCTTTAAGAGCTTTTTTTGCTAACAAAAACGAGATACTACTAAGTATAATCACAACGGTGCTAATAAGAAAAGCATTAGGCAACTGAAAATCTTTTAACCAATCTGGTCTTGAACTACTTACAACAAAAGCACTGGTCCAACCAGCAAAAGACATAACCAAAGAAATAATACCAAACCAAAGCATCATTTTTTTTGCTCTACTATTCTTTTCCTGAGGTGTTCCTTGAGTTAAATCCATGATTATCTTATAAATTTATCGATAACATATACTATCTGTACAAGTGTAATATAAGAGACACTAATAAGCATTAATTGTCTTGCGGCCTTTTCAGTCATTTCTCTAAACAGTCTGACAGCGTAATGCAACATTCCTAAACCTAAAACAAATACTATAATTGCAGCTATAATAGACAACTTGAGTTCTCCTGTAAAGCCAAATACCGGAATAATAGAGACCATTATAGTCCAAATAGTGTACATTATTGTTTGTACTGCAGTTCCCTTATCTTGCTTTCCCGTTGGTAACATAAAAAAACCTCCTTTTTCGTAATCATCAAACAAAAACCAACCAATAGCCCAAAAGTGGGGAAATTGCCAAAAAAACTGTAAAGCAAAAAGCGTCCCTGGTTCAATTCCAAAATCATTAGTTGCTGCAACCCAACCCAACATAAATGGAATAGCGCCAGGAATAGCTCCTACAAAAACTGCCAATGGCGTTTTGGTTTTTAAAGGAGTATAAACGCAGGTGTAAAGAAATATCGAAATAGCACCAAACATAGCTGTTTGCTTGTTAATAGTGTAAAGAATAATTATGCCTGATAACGTGAAAATTGTTGCAATAACAAAAGCAACATTTACAGACATTCTTCCAGCAGGAATAGGTCTATTCTTAGTTCTATTCATTAATGCGTCTAAATCTTTTTCAATAATTTGATTGAAAGCATTGGAAGCGCCCACCATAAAATACCCTCCTAATGCCAATAACACGAGAACTTTAAAATCAATAGTATCAACACCTAACAAATAGCCGGCAAGAGACGAAAACACCACACTTAATGACAAACGCATTTTTGTAATCTCTTTAAAATCTGAAATCACAGAAGGTGTTGCTAATGAAGATTTTGAACTACTCAAGGTAAAATATCCTAAACGGCTTTTATATTGCGAGTGCAAAGATACTCTATAAAAGCATTTTAGCAATGTGATAAAGTTAAAATTTGAAAGCTAAAACTAAGCTGCCATTCTAAAAATCGAAATACCAATTAAACAAATCGTTTCTAATGCCAAAACTAACCCATGTCGTACTATTTTTAAATGTAGTTGCTGTGTTTGCCTCAGGATTAAAGTCTCTGTAAGTAATATCTGCAAAAATCTTTAGATTGGAAGCAGGGTTAATTAAGTAACCTGCCTGCAAATTTCCGTTAAAAATTGTGGTTTTTAAGCCCTGCCCCACTTCAACACCAGAATCAAAGGGCCTGTCGTTGTAATCTCTGTAAATATCGCCCCCGTAACTAAAATTATCCGTTCCATCATTAAAATCGAAACCTTTAACTCCATAAATTAATCTGGCATTTGCAAACCAGCGTTTATAATGGTATCGTCCAATCAAGATGGTTTCACTAAAATTTCCACCCCAAGGATGTGCTTTCGATTCGTTAGTATGTCCGTAGTTTAGCACTATCGTGTTATGAGAATATGCATACGGACGAATTCTATTATATTCAAGTTGCAACATTAAATTATCAACCTTAAAGGCATTGTAATACTTTATACCCAGCTGGTAGGCATATTTATTTTTCCAACTTTTTTCACCCGCCGTTACATCATCTAGGGCGAATTCATCTAAGACAAACTGACCATATAAATTGATATTATCATTCCACTTATATTTAGCCGTAGCCCCTAAAATGGCATTTCCAGCTCCTTGACCTGTCTGAAATTCAATGGCCCTGTAAAATATGATAGGGTTTAAATAATTGACATCGAAACCTCTGTTATTAGAATTAGTCCATATTACCGATTCAAATAACCCAATATTAACTCGTTTTGATACATTCCAGCTCAAATAATGATTTGCTATATACTTGGTTAAAAATGCTTTGTCTTGCTCTACTTCTGGCCTTACATCCTTTAACCACATCCAAGTATTGGTGTATTTTATTTTCCAGAACTTGGTATTAATCTTAAAAAAAGGATGCGGACTAGCTATATCACTTAAAACTAAAGAACGGTATCCATCCCCTAGAAAGGTTTTACTCTGTCCAAATTGAAAATTAAAATATTTAGAGGGTGTAAAAGACAGATATGCCTCTGCAACAGGATAATCATAAGCATCTGTTTTAAAGCGTTTAGCGATGCCTCTACCTGGTATTATAGCTGGGTCTGGACCAAAGGCTTTTAGACTCTCTGCATATCTGTTCACATAATCTGCAAAACGCCCTTGACTTTCAAAAAACGCCGTATAAAAACTGAATTTTTTACCCAAACCACCTTGAACAGCAATACCTCTGGTATTATTAAAGGTAGAATTAAAATCGGCATCTGTATCTTTACCTACTTGTAAATCAAGAAGAGGGTCAATGGTAAACCAATAATCTTTCCCTTCTAATTGCACGAGATGTTCATTCCATAATTTCCTTCCGCCCCAAGAGCTCTTATCCTTTTTTAACTTTTCTTTTTCTGCTTCAAAATCATAATAATGAGCTACTTCCTCATAAGTAAATGGTTTAGAAGCCGTATGACTATTGGTTCCTACTAAATTCATTTGCCTTCCAAACCTAGCATACTCACTATGTACAAATGGGATATTTAATTGACTGGTATATTCCCTATTTTCATACCTCCTTCTATCTGCAATAACACTGTCAAACTCTTTTGTAGCAGCCTCCTCTAATTTAGTCTTCTTGTTAACATTAGCCAAATCCTCTGTTGTAGTAGATTGATTTACCAAAGGGATTTTAATAGGAATGGAATACTGCTTAAATGTCTTTCTACTATTGTAAGTAGCAGGTATCACTTTGGGCATATTTGAAAAAACACGTATTGCTTCTTCCTTTAGTTCTGGATAGATCGCGTCTGCATAAATAACTCTAAACTGCCCCAATGTATCTACTTCAAATAAAACTACCATTTCTCCTTTGTAAGCTTCCGTATAAACACGTTGGGGTACCTTAAAGTTATGGAAGACAAAATCAAATACATTTCTATCAAAGCAAGTTTGCAACGAGTCAATCGCAACATCTTGACAGTTTTCAAAAACAGGAGGTTTTTCGGCTAAATAAGTATTCTGAGAATAACCAAAATATTGGACAATAAGTAGGACTAATACTATGAATTTCTTCATATTAGTGTAGAGATTTGATTTTGGGCTGAAAGATACTATATTTTTAACAATGGGCATTAAAAAAACCGCTTCACTCTAAGTGATAGCGGTATTTACTTCTAGTATTTTAATATAATATTATTGCACTTTAAAAACTATGGGGAGACTATATATGACTCCAACATTTTTATCTCGTTGCTTACCTGGTTTCATTTGGGGAATCATATTAATAACTCTTGTAGCTTCAGCATCTAGTTTTGGGTGCGGAGATCTCGTTTTAATCTCTGTAACTCTACCTGTCTTATCTATTTTAAACTGAACAGCAATTCGTTGTTTTCCTTTCAAACCATAGGTTTCAGCAATTTCGTTACCTTCAAACTTCCTCTGAATAAGTTTCGAAATATTCTCAGACATACATTTTTTTCTGGCCTCATTACCCTTGGTTTTTTCACATCCTGGATAAATAGGAACCATTTCAACGAGCTCCATTGGTACGTTATCATCTTCTGGTTTATCGGGTAGATCTGGTAATCTTTCTGGACTTAGCTCAGGTTTATGTGGTGAGGGTTCAGGTTTGTTCAGCTCAAACAAGTTATCAAAGGTGTCATCTGGTACTTCTTTAAACACTAGAAGCTCCTTTACTTGGCGTTGAGGTTTAGGTTCATCGGGTGCCGGTTTTCGTTCCTTTATTACTGGAATGTGAACATAAAAAGGTTCATCAATAATAATTGGAGGTTCCGCAGTGGGAATGGTTGTTTCAAAAGTCATCTCTAGTAAACCTAGGCTAGCCAACAAGCACACTATTAGCCCTAATTGGAAATAAAAGGTTGTGTTTTTTTGTAAATTTACATCATGCTTCTGTGATTTTTTCACGACACGCTCATTTTGCCGAATGAGGTCGTGAGTTTTCTTTAGATTACTCATAATTATAGTTTTATTGTTAATATTATGGTAAAATCACAATAAGCATACCAAAAAAAGAAATCCCGTTACATTGCTGTAACGGGATTTTATATTTTTAACTCAATAATATTTGAGTGACCTTTAATCTGTTTTCACAAAACTGGATTTAATCTTGCACTTGGAAAATAATGGGTAAAGAGTAAGGAACATTAACAGGTTTTCCACGTTGCTTTCCAGGTTTCATTTTAGGTAACAGTCCAATAACACGCGCTGCCTCTTTCTCTAAACCAGGATGCGGTGCTCTAGCACGAATTCCTGTAATAGATCCTGTTTTATCAATTTTAAAGATAACATTAATACGTTGTCTTCCTGATAAACCTAAGTCACTAGCCAACTCTGTATTAAACTTTTTGTTTACAAACTGAGAAATCTTTTTTGACATACAATCTCTTTTTGCCTGATTATTTCCTTTTTCACACCCTGGAAAGATTGGCACATTTTCAATTACAGAGAATGGTACATCGATATCTTCTTCTACTTCCTCTACCTCTACTTCTTCAACCTCAACTATTTCTGTTTCTTGATCTACCTCGGTAGATTCGATAACCGTTTCCTCAACTTCTTCCTCATCCTCTACAATCTCAATAACTTCTGGTGCAGCTGGTGGAGGTGGTGGAGGTGGTGGAGTTTGTATTTGTTCTGTTAATGGAATCTCTTCTTCCAATTCTTCTTCCATGTTAACCATCCCTATATCAATATCTGATTTGTCATAGGTTTTAAAGTTAATGGCATAATTTGTTAAGAATAGCATAAGTGCTAAACCAATAGCAAAGAATAGTGAACTGTTACGCCCAACATTCGCTTTCGGATTTTTTTTAGGTTCCATAATTTAAATCGTTTATCAAGATTGCTAAAATAACTATTTATTTGTCAAAAAAACAAGTGTTCAAGAGTTTTTAACGCGTAAACTATTTTTAAATAATAATATTAGTGACGCTAGTACAGCTCCTAGTGTATTTGCCACCATATCATAAATATCTAGACCTCTTGAAACAGTCATTGTTTCCTGAATAACCTCAATAACTATACCAAATATTACCGCAAAGAGAACGGCAATAAGCATAGCTCTTCTTTTTTTAATTTTAAAGGTAAGTAAAAACATTCCATACCAAAGTATAGTAAGTAATGCATAGGCAAGTAAATGAAAAATCTTGTCTGCAAAAGAGATCCCTACATCAGGTAGATTGTTTAACCTAATAAGACTTACGGTAGATAATGCTATAGTATAGCCAAAGGCAGCAACAGCTACTAGATTTTTAAGCACCAACTAAAGTTTTGTAGTCAGTATCTGTCATCAAGTTTTCGAACTGAGACGCATCGGAACATTTAATTTTTATCATCCAACCTGCACCATATGGATCTGAATTAACACTTTCAGGTTCATCTTCCAAAGCTTCATTGAATTCAATAATTTCACCAGACAGAGGTAAAAACAAATCTGAAACTGTTTTAACCGCTTCTACGGTTCCAAATACCTCATCTGCCTCTAAAGTTTCATCAAGGGTCTCTACTTCTACATAAACGATATCGCCCAACTCACTTTGAGCAAAATCGGTAATACCTACGGTTGCAACATCGCCATCCAACTTAACCCACTCATGGTCTTTGGTATATTTCAATTCTGAAGGAATATTCATTTTAAAAAATTTAAATTATTATCACACAAAAGTATTTATTCAATTCTTAAATTCAAATAGATAATTTACTAATTCCCAAAATTATATCTGATTGTAAAACCGGACCTAATTGTGGTTTGTGGAAAAGCTGTTGAAATAGCATAATCAGAGAATGTATAATCGAAATAAAAGATACCTGTTAGGTTTCTACTAAATGCATAATCGGCCGTGTATTTAACTCCCCATATAGTTTGTCCAGAAGTAATTTGGTTATTATCTAAATCTAAATACCTGATGATAGTTTTATTATCACGTACAGAAACATCTGCTTTCATATTTAAGTCGCTCACAATGCGCTTTGATGGCCCTGCTAGTTTTGAACGAATTCTTAAATCTTTTATTCTATAACCTAAACCTACTATATATTCGTTGCCTTTAACCTCGGTCACTAAATTATTATCAAAACTCAAAGACAGCATTCTATCTTTTTTAATTTCCGCTAAAATCTTTACCGAATTTTTCATTTCAAAATCAAGTCGCATCAAGGGGCTAAACATCTCGGTTAGGTTGACGTTACTGTATAAGGTTTCATTTTTATAATTCCCAGATTGATCCTTAGAACCTTCAGGCTGACTATCATACGGTACACCGGGAACAGGATTCTCTCCCTCTGCAATATTTAAATTGGTAGTAAACTGGTTAATGGTATACACAGAACGATATCCATGCGTTAAAGAGAATCGTCTGAAATTCTTTTTAAACCAGGCAAACCTCATAAAGCCAGTGTATTTTAAATCCCAATTCGGTATAGGGACGTCTCTAAATGCTCTAGTGGTTATGTTATCGGCACTTTTACCTTGATAGGCCGCTAAAAAGGAAGGCAGTAATACCTTTTGATTATTTTTGCCGAAACCTAAAGGATACCCTTCTTCGTCTCTATCAAAACTATCATTACCATAAAAGTCTCTAGCTAATCTATTGGCTATGGTAAGCCTATTCGACCTAAAATCATCAAACGCTTTTGAAGTAAACTCGTCACTCTTTTGAAAGGCGGTCTTTATCAATAACGTTGAGATGTTAAAGTTTCCAAAGGTATTTGGAGTAAGTTGAATATACTCCCGGGCATTGCCAGAAACATCTACCCTAAAGTTTTCAGCATAGTTTTCAAGATAGCCTCTGTTTGAAACGATATCAATTTTTAAATCTCTTGTAGGCTGCAAGCTTGCCGACATATCCAACTGTTTGGTTTGGGTTGATGTGTACTGCTGATTAAACTCTGGAAATGTTGTTAACCAACCACGTCTTGCCGCTTCGAATCTTACATCAGCTTGACTTCCAAAGGTAAAACCAAGGCTTGGCTTTAAAGTCCCAATAAAGCCCGGTGTTTGAAGGTATCCTGGTAGAAATGTTCCGTTATTTTCAGAATAGTTAGCTTGAACTCTTTTTATAGCAGTTAAAATATCGATTCCCGTGTTTAGAATCTTTTTACCTGTTTGACTACTTGATTTTGGCTTAGGTGAACTTTGAGGATTGGCTCCTGGAGAACCTCCAGCTCCATTAGTTCGACTTCGAGCTCTACTAATAGGCTTTTTTGTTAAACCGATATATCGATAAAATCGATTCATATCTAATGACGTATTTAAATTATGTACATTAGAATTTTGAATGGTATGACCTAAATCGTAACTCCTGCCATCAAGCTCTATATTCCCGTACAAGTCGGAACCCTTTTGCCATAAAAACGTACCTGTATATTGGTAAGTAGCATCAATAAAACTAAAGGTTGGAATTTTATTAATTGGAATTTTATAGGTTAATCCAAAATTTTGAGTTTGCCTGTTGGGGTCTCCAAAATCCATAATACCATCCCAAATATCAAGCGTATTATCTTGCTCTCCTGCAATTAAATCATTATCTATGAAATAGTTTCTAACAATATTACTATTCGCAGCAGTAAAATTAAACTGTAAAGACTTGGTTAAATTATAATTAATAGCGTATTGAAAATCGAAGGTGTAGTTTCGTCTAAACAATTCTTCAATGGCAATATTGTCTCCAGTTAAATCAACTTCTCTAAACTTTTGTCTGTTAAATTGTCTATTTAAATCTGTGTTAATGGTAAAACTTGCTGGCACTAGATTTAAATTGAAGTCCTTTAAAATTTTCCAATACCTATTCATAAAAATCGAATCATTTTTTGCAAATGGTTCGACCTCTACAGGATTAAAATTATGCGCATAATTTGCTCCAATACGCAGCCTTTTGTCTTCGGAATCTTCAATCTCAAAATCTCGGTGCTCAACCTTATTGTACGAATAATTTAAAGTTAAATTCTCCACATCATAAAATCTTGGTTTTTTATCTGTGGTTCTTACTTTTCGTATCCCTATGAAATTAATACTCTGTCGTTTGGTGTAATCTTCCGACTGTTCTTTAATCAGTTCTTTTTCCTGAGGAGAGTCTGCCGCATCAAGTCTTGAGTCCAGCGTTAAATCCTTATAAAACTGATCGTACTTAGGCGTAATAAGCTCTTCTCCATGGCCATAATTAAATGGCAATTGTATACCCCATTTTTTTGGCAACAACTGCCCTACGTTTACATTGGTAACCACATTATATTGTTGAACATCCTCTAACGCTCGTTGACTTGGCCCTTGCTCTAATGACCCAAAACCAGAAGTGCTCTGACTTCCGGAAGCGCTAATGTTTGCAAAATCTGCAATATTAGTATCCATACTCACGACAGCTGCCCAACCGCCTTCATTATCTAACTCTGAAAGACGCAATTCATTAAACCATGTTTCTGTACAAAGTATTTTCCCAGAAGCATTTTTAACACCCATCATAAGTGTTCTTACATCTCCGAAGTTAGGGTTACCTTTTATAGCCACACGGTGCTGCCCGGCCACATAGCCTGCAAATGGATCGCTAATTGGATCACCTATTTCCCCATTAACAACATCATAGTATGTTGGATTCTCATTGCCTAAGGACATATTTGAAATACCTTCAGCTTTTATTTTCCCTAAGATTTCAAGAGGTAAATTAATCTCGTTTTCTACAGGCCATAGTCCTTCTCTAGAACTTGATCTAGAAACTTGCAGGGGCAACTCAATTTGATAAAAGTTATCTACCAAGTCATTACCTATTCTTAAAAACCCTACCAAATCGTTATCATCTAGATTTCCAGACACCAAATCTTGATCCTCAACATGCATAAACATCCGCATGCGTTTGTATTGACGCATATCGATACTGATATTTTTATAAACCCCTCTGGAATCTTTAGGTTCTAAATTACAGGTTTTCACCACCAACGATTGTTCGTTTTGGCGCACCACCGTATTATTATTAAACAAGCGTTCTGGCTCAATACCCGGAGGGCTTTGGTATCTTCCTTCATTCTCGAGGGTTCCAATAACACCTACCGAAAAATCAACATCTTCGTCGTAAGGAGGTGCTTGATTGTCTAATTCTGCAGTAAAACGCCGCCAATCACTTCTAACTAAATCTAAAGTCCCAAAGCGGAATACAGTAGGTTGTACAAAATCCTTTAAGTACATTCTTGTAAATCGTACTGATCTTAAATCTGAAATCCCACCAACAGGTTTAACATGAGGTCCTTGAACAGGCACCCTAAATTGATACCATCTTACATTTAACTGATCACCATTAGGCACTTCACGAGGACGCTCTTTATAATCCCTTAAAAATTTCTTTAATGGATTACTATCTGGCATATTTTCAAAATCAGCAACCGAAGTTGGTAAGTTTTGCCTGTTTAATGCTAGTTCATATTCAAAATAACTATCAATAGTATTCATAGTGTTATCTCTATTGATATCCTCTACATCTGGCTGTGTATTGGCACCTCTATCGGTATTTGAAAAAGAATCTGGTGTGTTACCCTGAACACCGTTGTATTGTTTGTAGCGTTCAAAAATATTACCATCGGTATTTAAAAAATAGGTGTAGTTATCATTCGCAGGATCTGGTCCGAACTCATCACCAAACACTCTTGCTTCATCCTGATCGTTGTACCCATCATATCCAACATCTTGATTGGTACGCTCTTCACCTGTAGTATCAAAGGCATAAATCAGAGATTGATTTTGCGGCGTTACTGTACCCCAATCAGTGGGTTGAAGCAAACTAATATCTCCATCTTTTGGCAAGCCATTTTCATAAAGCTTTTTACCATCTTTAATAACATCCTCAGAAATGTTTCCTAAATTAAATATAAGTTTCCCTCCAGGATTATTTGGATTCTCTTGAAACGGATCTTGAAGCCAAAAATCTATATATTCTACATTCTGCTGCTCAAAATCGGTTGATGTTAACTGTCTGGTTACACCAGCCCAACTATCTTGAGGGTTACTTATTACCCCACTTGCTGCATTAGGATCAAAATTGTATGGACCGCGTTCATCCGGATAATAAGCTAAATCTAGCGTAAACAGTACAGAGTTTTGACCTTGTACCAAATCTCTATTTGGAAACAACTCGTTAATAAAAACCCTACTAGTATAGAGCCCAGATAGATCCTCATCTGTAATACCATCAGGTCTTTGACTTGTGTAAAATATAGGGTCAATTGAATACCAGTTTAGCATCCCTCTTTGAAATCCATTTTGAATACCAGGATCGTCCTCGGTAGGGTTTGTGGGGACATTTAAATCTAATGGCCTACTGGACAAAAACCAGGATTGCTGCGATTTTAAATCGATTCCATTCTGCGACCCTTCAAAATCATCAATGTAGGATGTGGCTTCCCCATTTAAATCGGTTCCCTTTGGTGCCCCTGGAGCTAAATAGGCAAACTCACCTCTAATAGATAAATTTGACTCAACATCGGTATCAATATTTGGAAGTTTATTGGCCAATCTCGTTAAAAAAGGCACTTTGGTGGCATAATTACCATTGACTCCAAAAATGGAATTGTTTATAGATTCTGTTCCATAATTGGCTTTTTGAGTCACTGGTCTTTCATTAAGATTTAAGAACGTGGCCCCCAATAAAAAGTTGTCATTAAATTTATGCTCCACGTTTAACCCTGTGAATCGTCTAGTCTGTTGTCCAAAAACAGCATTGTTTTCCGTTGACACTTCAATAGGTGTGTTAGATGCTTTAAGTGCTTCATCTAAAATTTGTACGCGCCCTAATTGATAATTAACCGTATAATCAATACCCTCTACCAACACACGCCCCCCAGCAGTTACCCGAACCGAACCTCTAGGCACGTTAAAGGATCCGATAGGAATACCGTCACCCCCACTAGCCTTGTAGCGCCCTTTTAATTTAAACTTGTTTTTTTCAACCTCATCTAAAGCCTTTGTTTTTGTACTCTTATAAAGCACATCATATACATATTTAGCTTGGTCATCATTATATGAAAGATTATCATCGTAATCTCCACCTCCAAGGATATTGAATAAGTATTCCCCAAATGGCTCTGCACTTGTAAAGACAATTTTTCCATTTTGAGGTATAACTGTTAGCCCTGGAACAAAATCAAAAAAACCATCACCTCTAGTTTGTGGGTCATTGTTGTAATTCAATTTATCTAAATTGAATACCCTTAACAACGGTACATTTTGAATTAAATCTTTTTCGTCTGTATTTGGTCCCACAGGAATTCCATTAATATCCAATTCAAAATTAGCATCTTCTGGATTTTCATTAGGTTCTGGAACAGGTCTAATAAAGTTTAAAGGCGAGGCTTCATTGTAAAAGATATTAAGTTTGAAGTCTTCCTGACTTAAATTATAGGCTCCCGTATCATAGATGTTTTTCATCATTAAATCCCAAACTGGCAAATCAACATCAGTAACGCTACTTTTTAACATCTTTAAAACCAATGTAGAATTAACCACGGAAGTAACATCGCCATCTGGATTGGTTTCTACCTCAGTGGCATCAATGCCATCATTTGCAAACTCACCTACTTGATAAACATCACCTCCTACGGTATATTGAAACGCTACGGCTAATAACTCATCATTATTAAGCCTTTGATTCAACGAAATATAACCCAACTCTGTATTAAGCGTGTATTCCTGCCCTACACTAAGCTTTCTGGCATTCTCCATTTTTCCATAGTCAAAACCTTCATTAACATTAGGTACCAATATACCTGCTTGTACCGTTGAAATATCTCTTACAGCATCTGTAAGTTGAGATTCTGCAGCACCAATAATGGTAGGATCGTAAGCATTATTTCCGTTGTTAGGAAAGTTTGTTGCTCCAGGTAATATATTTACCGATGATCCTAATTTGTTATTCTCTCCTAAATCTTGAAATGCTACAACATTTCTAACATTATCTGTTCTATTACTTCTATTGGTAACCCAAACTTCAAGTCTAGTGATTTGAAGCCCTCTATTGTTGATAAACGGATAATTCTTTAAAGCCTCATCATAGGTGTCTCTAAAATATTGTGCTAGGAAAAAGTGTCTATTTTCGTCATACTCCCTAATAAAAAAATCGAATTCTTCTACAGTACCACCACCTTGAGCCACTACTGTGTTTGACTGCGATTTTTGTTCTGAAAAAACCCCTGTAACGGTTGTTTTACCAAATTGCAATTGTGCTTTTACCCCAAATAAACTTTGCGCTCCCGTTATTAACGAGCTATTTAAAGGCATACTAACATTACCCACTTCAATCTTTTGAACAATATCATCTTCCGTTGGTGTATACTCTAGTTTAATGAGGTTTTGAAAATCAAAAGTGGATTGTGTATCGTAATTAGCATTTATTTGAAGCCTTGTTCCAACTTTACCAACAAGACTCAAACTGATACGTTGATCAAAATCGAACGTAAAGTTACTTCTGTTTCTTGGAGAAAAGGCAGGGTTATCTTGTCTTGAGTACAAAATGCCCAAATCCATTTCAACCGATCCTTGAGGAATTACTTCAATCGTATTTCCTCCAAAAATAGATTCAAACAGCCCAGATTGCACATAAAACTCGGGCAACAAGTTCTTTCTGGCATCCTCCGCACCATCTTTTTTACCATCGAAGGCATCAATTTTTTCTTTGTAGTAATTTCTTAGATTTTCTTGAGCAACTAAAGCATCATACTCTTTTGGAGTTAAAATAACTGGATAGTTAATATTAAATCCACCTATTCTCTCTGTGTAAATGTATCTATCTGTAATGGGGTCATAGGTATATTTTGATTCAATACTATTAGGATCTGGTATTTTTAAAGTCCCCAAATTATAACCTGTTTTAACTGAATCTTGGGGTGTTTGCTGCGACCAACTGCTTAACGAGCTCCCTAGAACAAAAACAAAAAGGACAATATATCTAGCTGATTTATATAGTTTTGGGTTAGTTATGTTCAAAATATATTATAAATTTTTTAAAGCCTGCTTGATGATGGTTTCAACATCGGCATCTGGCTGTGCTACCAAAATCTTGTCGACAACACGTTCCGCTTGCTTTTTAACAAAACCAAGAACTTCTAAAGCAGATAACGCTTCATCTTTATTGGTATTGCCTTGAGAAACTGAAACTTCGTCAAGATCATAGATTTTTAAGATTTTATCTTTTAAATCAATAATAACACGTTGTGCTGTCTTTGCACCAATTCCTTTTATGGATTGAATTAAAGCGACATTGCTAGAGGCAATACCTTCTCTTACTTGTTTTGGTGTTAAAGAGGACAACATAGTTCTTGCTGTACTGGCTCCAATTCCACTTACAGAAATCAATAATCTAAAAATCTCACGTTCTGCTAAAGATGAAAAACCATAAAGCGTATGCGAGTCTTCTTTAACTTGAAGGTGTGTATATAATTTTAGTTGTTCGTTATCTGAAATTTGAGAATAGGTATGCAGAGAAATATTTATCATGTACCCAACACCATTACAATCAATAACAACATGTGTTGGATTTTTTTCAGTAAGTTTCCCTTGGATATGTGTTATCATGAACGCTAATCGTTAACCGACCAAATGTAATAAAATTATTTGCAATCTATTCACTTACTTTTTAGCATTTTCTGATTCCATTTTCTCCTTATGTTGAGCATCAATAACGGCAATGGCAGTCATATTAACAATCTCGTCTACACTAGCTCCTAATTGAAGTATATGAACAGGTTTTTTCATACCCAACATAATAGGCCCAATAGAATCTGCCTCATGCAATTCCTTTAATAATTTATAGGTGATATTAGCTGAATCAAGATTAGGAAAGACTAAGGCATTTACTTTTTTCCCAACTAGTTTTGAAAATGGAAATCTTTCACGAAGCATCTCATCGTTTAGCGCAAAATCTGTTTGCAATTCACCATCAACTGTTAAGTCAGGATAATGACGATGTAAATAAGAGACCGCTTCTCTTACTTTTGAAGCCTTCTCGTTATCGGAGGATCCAAAATTTGAATAAGATATCATAGCCATGACTGGACTCATCCCAAACATTTTTATAACTTGAGAAGTCATTTGAGCAATTTTTGCTAGAGCCTTGGAATCTGGGTCTACATTTATGGACGTATCACTTAAAAACATAGGGCCACGCTTAGTCATCATAATATTGGTAGTTGCAGCTCTACTTACCCCATCAGCAAGACCAATAAGCTCCAACATAGGTTTCAATACCGTAGGATAATTGCGTGAATATCCTGAAATCAATCCGTCAGCATCACCTTCATTAACCATCATTGCTGCAAAATAATTACGTTCTCTCATTAAACGCTGCGCAGAATAATAAGTTACGCCTCTACGTTTTCTTTGTTGCCAATAAACCTTCGCATATCTGTTTTTACAATCATTTTCTTCTTCAGTTTTAGGGTCTCTTATCTCTATATCGCCTTCAAAATCGATTTCAGACATAAGCGCTTCAATAGTCTCTTTTCTCCCCAACAAAATGGGAGTTGCAATACCTTCTTCATATACTATTTGAGCTGCTTTTAAAACATCTAGTTGATCTGCTTCAGCAAACACAATTCGTTTAGGATGCAGTTTTGCTCTGTTTAGTAACAATCTAACTAATTTATTATCAGACCCTAAACGTTCTAAAAGAACATCTTTATACTTTTCCCAATCTTTAATTTTCTTTTTCGCAACACCGCTTTCCATAGCTGCTTTTGCCACTGCTGGTGGCACCTCTGCAATTAACCTGGGATCAAATGGTTTTGGAATGATATAATCCTTTCCAAAGGTGAGTCGGGTTTCTCCGTAGGCTATATTAACCTGTTCTGGAACAGGCTCTTTAGCCAACCGAGCAAGCGACCTAACGGCTGCCATTTTCATTTCTTCATTAATCTTGGTAGCACGTACATCTAATGCCCCTCTAAAAATAAAGGGAAACCCTAATACATTATTCACCTGATTAGGATGGTCGCTTCTACCAGTAGCCATAATAATATCCTTACGAGTAGCCACTGCTAAATCGTACTTAATTTCTGGGTCTGGATTAGCCATAGCAAACACAATAGGGTTCTTAGCCATTGCTAATAGCATTTCTGGAGATACAATATTTGCCATGGACAGCCCAATAAATACATCGGCATCTTTCATGGCCTCATCCAACGTGTCTATTTTTCGGTGTGTTGCAAACTCGGCTTTTTCGTTGGTTAAATTCTCACGATCATCACGTATTACCCCTTTACTATCAAGCATTACCATGTTTTCGCGCTTGGCACCACATGCCTGATACAGTCGAGAACATGAAATAGCTGCGGCACCAGCCCCGCTGATAACAATTTTTACGTCTTCAATATTTTTCTTAGCCAGTTCAACGGCATTTAATAAAGCTGCGGCCGAAATAATAGCTGTACCATGCTGATCGTCGTGCATTACAGGAATATCAAGTTCTTCCTTTAAGCGACGTTCAATCTCAAAAGCTTCTGGGGCTTTGATGTCTTCAAGGTTAATTCCTCCAAAGGTTGGTGAAATATTCTTAACGGTTTCGATGAACTCATCAACATTTTCAGTATTTACTTCAATATCAAAAACATCAATATCGGCAAAAATTTTAAACAGTAAGCCTTTCCCTTCCATGACGGGTTTTGAGGCTTCAGGACCTATATTTCCTAGACCCAAAACTGCCGTTCCATTAGAAATAACGGCTACCAGATTTCCTTTAGCGGTATATCGATACACTGAATCTGTATCTTTTTCAATCTCTAAACATGGAGCTGCCACCCCCGGGGAATAGGCCAAAGACAAATCTCTTTGGCTCGCATATTTTTTTGTTGGAACAACTTTTATCTTACCTGGAGCTGGTTTTGCATGGTATATAAGGGCCTCTCTACGTTTACTTTCTTCGCTCATATGGATTTACATTTGAAACTAACAAATATAACAATCCTAATAAGGAAAGCCTTATTCTTTTAAGAAATTGATGTTTCTTTTTAAACCTGAATACTTAGTTCTTTTAACTGCCGATTTTTTAAACACTTTTCTGAAAGTCTCTTCTGTAATCTCCTGCCAGTCTTGTTTGCTCATCGACAATAATTCTGGATGTGGATTAAACAGTGGTTCATCATGCGATTTTGAAAATCGATTCCATGGACATACATCTTGGCACACGTCACAGCCAAACATCCAATCATCAAATTTACCTTTAAATTCTGTTGGGATATTATCTTTAAGTTCTATTGTAAAATATGAAATGCATTTACTTCCATCAACAACGTAAGGCTCTGTTATAGCTTGCGTAGGGCAAGCATCAATACATGCTGTACAGGTACCACAATGATCTGTTACTGGGGTATCGTATTCTAATTCTAAATCAATGATTAGTTCTGCAATAAAATAAAACGACCCTACCTGTTGTGTTAATAAGTTACTATGTTTACCTATCCAGCCTAGACCAGATTTAGCAGCCCATGCCTTGTCTAAAACTGGTGCAGAATCAACAAAAGCTCTACCATTCACCTCTCCAATTTCGTCTTGAATACAACTTAGTAGACTTTTAAGTTTATCCTTTATAACAAAATGATAATCTGTCCCATAAGCGTATTTAGACAGCTTATAACCGTTACTCATTTGCTGTTGGCTTGGAAAATAATTTAACAACAGGGATACCACACTTTTAGAACCTTCAACCAACTTTGTTGGATCCAATCGCTTATCAAAATGGTTTTCCATATAATGCATTTGGCCTTGCATATTGCTGTTTAACCATTTTTCAAGCCTAGGGGCTTCCTGTTCTAAAAACCCTGCTTTACTAATACCACAAGACAAAAAACCGAGGCGTTTGGCTTCGGTTTTTATTAAACGTGTATGTTTTAGTTTGTTATCAATCATTGACGAAATTCCGGGCTAATTTAGAATATCACAAGTTAAAATAATCCGCCTTGAATTGGCCCCTTAGTTCTGCCAAGATGCTTGTAAGCTTGTTCTGTAACTTCACGACCTCTTGGAGTTCGCATAATAAAGCCTTGTTGAATTAAAAAGGGTTCATAAACCTCCTCAATGGTTTCTGGGCTTTCACTTACTGCGGTGGCAATAGTAGTAATTCCAACAGGGCCTCCTTTGAATTTGTCAATAATTGTTGATAGAATTTTATTATCCATTTCATCGAGCCCATGGGCATCTACATTCAATGCTTCAAGGGCATATTTAGCGATTTCAATGTCTATACTACCATTCCCTTTTATTTGAGCAAAATCTCTAACACGACGAAGTAATGCATTCGCTATACGAGGTGTTCCTCTACTTCTTCCTGCGATCTCAATAGCAGCTTCCATGGAAATAGGGACTTCCAAAATACTGGCGCTACGCTGAATGATTGTTGTCAACAAATCTGTTTTATAATATTGGAGTCTGCTTTGAATTCCAAAACGCGCGCGCATTGGCGATGTTAGCAACCCCGAACGTGTGGTAGCACCTACTAAAGTAAAAGGGTTTAAATTGATTTGAACCGTTCTTGCGTTGGGCCCGGTCTCAATCATAATATCAATTTTATAATCTTCCATAGCAGAGTATAAATACTCCTCTACAATAGGACTTAAACGGTGTATTTCATCTATAAATAACACATCCCGCTCTTCCAGATTAGTTAATAACCCTGCTAAGTCTCCCGGTTTATCTAAAACAGGCCCTGAAGTTACCTTTATACCCACATTTAACTCATTGGCTAAAATATGCGCAAGTGTAGTTTTACCAAGCCCAGGAGGGCCATGAAACAAAGTATGATCTAATGCTTCTGTTCTTAAATTAGCCGCTTGAACAAATATTTGTAGATTTTCTAAAACTTGATCCTGTCCAGTAAAATCATCAAAAGATAAAGGCCTTAACTTTTTTTCTACATCGAATTCCTCAGGAGAAAAATTGCTACTTGTTGGATCTAAATTTTCGTTCATATTAACTAATTAGTGTCTCAAATTCTTTTTTATGGTGAAGCAATGATTTTACTCAAAAAAACTAGACTGACCTTAAGCAAATATAGGAAAAAGCCTTTTCTAAAAAGAAAAGGCTTTTTTAAAAGTTGGTTGGCTCGCTTATGTTAACACATCTTAATTTATAATAGTAAACTCACAACGCCTGTTAATATCAAACTCTGCTTCTGTACAATCACTGTCTTCATCACAATCATTTAAAGGTTGCATTTCTCCATAACCAATACTTCTTAACCTTCTTCTATCAATTCCCTGGCTTACTAAATACTCTAAGGTAGATGCCGCTCTTCGCTTTGAAAGTTCTAAGTTATATTGATCGGATCCTATAGCATCTGTATGGGCAGATACCTCAATTTCCATAAATGGATACTTCTTCATTAAGCCAACCAATACATCTAAGGTTAGGGCTGCAGCCTCCTTAATATCAGATTTATCGAAATCAAAATAAATCTTATCTAATCTTACTTGTACTTCCCCATCTGCGTTTTCTTCAATATTTTCCTCGGCATCAGAATACGCCTCAAGAGATAACAACACATTATGTTGAGATTTTCCTCGACTATTGGTGGAAAACTCTACGTCCTGAGGGATATAGGCTTTACGGGTGCCTCTTACTTTATACCTTTTATTATACTGAATTTTGAATATATAATAAGCATCATCTCCTACAATAGTATCTTGAATAACCTGATTAGATTCGTCAAATAACGTTACCAAAGTACCACTTAAATACTCTCCTGTATGTTTATTCTTTGCAAAACCTTCTACCTGATAAATGGATCGTTTGTTTTCTTCTCTTGTAAAGCTATATATTTTATCTAAACCACTTCTATTTGATGAAATATTCCCCCTATCTTCACTCTCAATAACAGTGTACGCAAAATCATCATAATTACTATTAATCGGACTTGCTAAGTTAATAGGTTCACTTAATTCGCCATCAAATATGGCGCTTCTAAACACATCCAACCCTCCGTAACCCATATGTCCATTCGAAGAAAAATAGAGTACATCATATTCGCTAATAAATGGAAACTGCTCTCTGTGTTTAGTATTAATTTTACTTCCCAGATTGATAGGCTCACCATAAGAACCATCGCCATTAATACTTACCTTGTAAATATCAAAACCGCCTAAAGTCCCAGGCATGTCACTAGCAAAATAAAGTGTGCTTTCATCTTTACTTAAAGCTGGGTGTTCAACACTATATTCGTCTGATGCAAATGGGAGCTCCTCAATATTTGACCAAATACCATCAACAAGTTCCGCTTTATAAATGGCAACTTGAGCAATTCTGCCTATCTCATCTTTTGACCTATCAATTATTTTAGTCCTGTTAAAGTACATGGTTTTACCGTCTCTTGTAAAAACGGCACAACTTTCATGATTATTTGTATTTATAGCTTCTGAAAATGGAACTACATTTAACAACGTATTATCATCAACCAATGTGGCTTGATATAAATCTAAATAAGGTAATTTATTCCATGCATAAACAAGCGTATCTGAACTTCTTGCTGAAGAAAAAACAACCTCATTATTTTCTAAATAGGTTAAGCCAAAATCATTATAATTACTTTGACTATTAATTGGTGTTAACCTATACGTTTGCGGTGTCGAGCTTAATAAAGAATCTATAAAAACAACCGTATTTACCTCTCGCTTAAAATACCTGCTTAAATACTTATCTGCTTCTTCATAATCTTCAACACCTTTTAAGGATTGCGCATATTTAAATTGATATTCTTCATCAATTGGAGCATCTGAATATTTCTCAAACAACTCTTTATATGTTTTTTGAGCATTTTCAAAATCAGTATTGTAATAGTAACAGTCTCCTAATTTTTCAAGAACTTCCCTGGTTCGTTTTTTTGTTTCGTATACCTTAGCAGCTTCAACATAAGACTTAATCTCAAACAACTTATTGGCCCGTTTTAGGTTTTTATTTTGAGCATATACAGCACCAATAAATAATAAAAAGCCTAATTGCAAATAAAAATTCCTTTTCATGTCATACTTTTTATTGTGTTTCTAAAAGAACCTTGGTGATCTATCATATCCTGGAACACTGCTTGTTTTAAATAAGTCAATATCCCATAGAAGTATTATTTCATGAGACCCTGAGTTAAAATCACTAAGGTTTGTAAGTGAGTAATCATACGCATAACCTATTCTTATCTCTGGACTAACTCTAAAATTAACCAATGCACTTACTGCGTCTTCTAATCTATATGCTAAACCTGCTTCTATCCGTTCTTTAAATAATACATTGGCTGTGATATCTAATGATAAAGGTGCTCCTGTTACAGCTTTAGCCATGAAAGCGGGTTTGAATTTAACATTATCACTCAAATCAAATACATATCCTCCAGTTAAGAAATAATGTACATTTTCTACTCCTGTTGCTGCAATGCCATTTTCTGTTTCAATATGTTTTCTTGACAACACATTTGGAGCAGAAATACCTAAGTAAAAATTCTTTCTAAAAAAGAATGCTCCAAAACCTAAATTAGGGAAGGTTTGACCAACGTTATTATTAAAAGCAACATCAGTGGTTCTATCTCCCGATTGCAGTACAAAACCATCAAAATTTGCATTATAAAAACTTACCCCTGCTTTAGCTCCAAAAGAAAGTTTACTTTCAAACCCAACTCGTATCACATAGGCAAAATCGGCAAAAATATTACTTTCGTTAACCACATCTCCAATATTATCATTAGTAAACGATATGCCCATTTCTATTTTATCATTAAGTGGTTTATGAGCGAAGAAACTAGCTGTTCTTGGCGCTCCTTCCATACCCACCCACTGAGATCTGTACATTCCTCCTAAATTCAACACATCTAATTCTGCCGTAGCATAAGCAGGATTAATCACACTCATGTTATACATATATTGGGTAACTTGAGGATCTTGTTGGGCTACACTTAAAGAAGACCCAAGCAATATGGTAAACAACACTAATGTTTTATAATATGCACTTAACTGTTTCATTTCTTTTAGTAACGGCTTCATTAGAGTTATCTGCTTAAATATATGCGTCCTTGTTCTGGTTGATTCTCACCATCATTAAAATTGAATATATAGAAATATACGCCCACAGGTAAATCTCCTTTTAATAGTACGTTTGACTGATTTGCAGTACCATCAAATCTTGGTGTATTGGCCCCACCTTTATAAACCATATTACCATAGCGATTATAAATCTCCATGATAAAATCTGGATACAATAACCCCAAGAAATCAAGGTCAAGCGTATCATTTACGCCATCTCCATTAGGAGAAAAACCATCTGGCATTGCTACTTTAGGGCAAGCCGTTACATCTGGAGTCACCTCAAGTCTTATACTACTTTCACAACCCGACGTGGCATCAATCAAAGCCGCATAATATGTAAGGTCTCTTATTTCAGTAGAAGTATCATAGGCTGTTCCTCCTGTTGGCGAATCATACCAAACAATATTATTTGATGACGCATTAAACTCAGAAATATTCAACGATAAATCATGTATAGTTGGCCCATCAGTAATACAATAAGCAACGCTAGTATCTTTTATTGTTGGTGTTGGCGCGTCATTTAAGGTGACATCTATCTTAACGGCTATTGAAGATTCACACCCTGATTGATTAGTCTGTGTAGCATAATAATCCTCTCCGTTTATCAATGGATCTGAATCTGATAAGGGCACTGTTAAGGCTGCATCTTCATACCATTTAACAGAGCCTGTTGGCCTAATACTATTGATAAGATTAAACACCGTTGGATTATCGGCCGTACAATATTCTGGAGCAGGCTCTAAAACTACAATTGGCGGAGAATCGCTTACCGTTACAACAATTTCTGCTGAATCAGTAAGTGCGCATGGTAATTCGGACTGCACCGTATAGGTATAAACGCCCTGAGCATCAACGGCAGGGTCAAAAACGCCAGTTCCACTTGTAAGGGCTGGTGTCCATTCTCCTCCCATTTGGGCAGTTGTTCCTAACAAAACAAACAAATCTGTAGCACTGTCAACCATACAAAGGTTAATTGAATTATCTGCTCCTGCATCAGGAGCTAGAGTTACAGAAATTACAACCTCACTGCTATCGGTTCCACAAGAATTTGACACGGTATAAGTATATGTCCCATCATTATCAAGAAGCGGATCAAAAATTCCATTACCACTTGCTAACTCTGGAGACCAAGTCCCTCCTGCATCCGCCGTTCCTAACAGTGTAAAGAGATCTGTTGCACCGCTATCACTACACACATCCAAAGTATTGTCTGTTCCTGCATTAAGCGGTTCTTCTATAACAACACTAATTGTCGTTGAGTTATCAACACATGGGGCTATACCTGTAACTTCATATGTGAAATTATAACTGCCAGGAATAAGACCTGTGGCATCAAATATACTTCCTGTTAAAGTTCCTTCACCATCATCGTTTTGCCATACTCCGCCACTATCCTGAGAACCATCTAAACCATTAAACAAATCTATGGCGTTATCATTATTACAAGCAATAATTGGTATAGCACTAGGCAGCCCTGGATTAGGAGATATATTTATCGTTACCAGCACAGGTGTTCTTACAAAAGATTGACAACCGGAAACTAGATCTGTTTGAGCGGCGTAATAAGTTTGAGCGTTTGATAAAACAGTAGCTGCATCCAATGGATCTCCTCCCGAAGGTACATCGTACCAAACAATAGCGTTACCTGTAGCAGTTAAATCTGAAATCCTAGCCGAATCGCAAAATAATTGATTGGCATCAGCCGAAGGTTCTGAAACATTGTTAATAATTAGACTTACTGTTACATCGTCGTCGTCACATGTTCCTATAGGATCAACACTATAGGTGAAATTATAAGTACCTTCTGTTAAACCATCTAAAGATACTATACTGCCGGATAGTCCGCCAGTGTTATCATCGTCATTCCAAGTTCCTGAAGGATTGGCACCAGTAAGTGAATTAAACAAGTCATAGGTTTGTCCTGTCGTAATATCTGCTTCACAAAATTCCTGTGGCGCATTAGGTACTCCAGAATCTGGTGCTAACCGAATTTCAACCATTACTGTTGCGCTATCAATACATCCGTTTAAACTTGTAACAGCATATGTATAATTATATAACCCTACTCCTAGACGTGTTAAGTCTACATTGCTTCCTGATAAAGCACCGGTGGTATCATCATCAGACCATATGCCTCCTGAATCCTCACCAATTAACTGAGCGAATAAATCTAATGGTGAATTAGCAGCTAAATCATTTTCACAAAAAATAGCCGTTTCAGCTATTCCAGGATTTGGAGACTCTCTAATTATTATCTGGACAGTTACAAGGTCGTCAATACAAGCTCCGATAGGAGTAACTTCATAAGTAAAACTATAGGTTGCTGCAGTAAAACTTGATAAATCTATAATATTAGTTGTTGTTGCCCCTAAATTATCACTACCTATATACCAATTACCTCCTAAATCTGCCCCTGTAAGTAGACTAAACAAATCAAAAGTTGAAGGCGCTATACTTTCACAAAATTCGGCCGGGGCGTTTGCCGTTCCAGATTCAGGGCTTTCGTCAATGTTTAAGGTAACAATCTCTGTGTCGCTGCAGCTTCCTGTACCAACAGAATAACTAAACGTATACGGACTATTAGCAAACGTAAAGGCGGTTATATCAATTACATTAGAAATAATATTATTACTGGCGTCTCTCCAAACACCATTATTATTACTCTGTGTGCCATCTAATGCCGAAAAAAGATCAAATGGAGAGTTGTCGGATGTCCTATTTTCACATATATTTTGATTTATAGCATTACCAGCTTGAGGAACATCTACAATATCAATTTGAATGGTAGTAGATTCTTCTGCACAAACATTAGGACTTAGATTTTGAGTATATGTAAAAAAATAAGTTCCTATGGTGAATGCGCTTAAATCAATGGGAGAGGTAACGACAGGATCTGAGCTTTGCGTCCCACTAGTCCATTGCCCCCCTGGGTCATACCCTGTAAGCTCTGAGAATAGGTCAAAAGAAGATGGCAAATTGGCTGTACAAAACACTGGAGGACTTGGATTTAACACAGTTCCTGAAGATAGGGACTCATCAATTTCAATAGTAACCGTAGAGGTCAAATCTGGACAACTTCCATTAGTTGGCACTCTATAGGTAAACGTATAGGTTCCTACCACAAAAGTTGAAATATTGACAGTACCTAGATGTCCATTTGTTGTGGGAGCAGGTCCTGTCCAAGCGCCTGTATTATCTTTTGGGTTTCCTAAAACATCAAAAAGATTAAAGTCTAAAGCAGGAATTTTAGTCTCACAAAAATCTAAAACATTAGAAACTCCTGAAGCTTCACTATTTATTACTACAGAAACAGGTATGGGATCACTTGAACAAAATGTACCTTGAACCTCTAAATAATATGTTCTACCATTTATCAAAGGATCTGTTGGATCCATGGCAGGAGGAATCGTATTCCCATTACTATCTAAACTTTCGTACCAACTGAACGTATCAGGTGGATTAGTATCTGTGTTTAAATCGGAAACCACCGGATTTGATCCAGAACAAAATAATTGAGGGGAGGGCGGATTAGCCTCAACACCGGGAACCACAAATATTTCGACGGTTTCAATTTGACTTCTACAAGCTCCAGCATCAACCAATACTACGTAATACGACCTTCCTCCTCTTAGAATATCATCGGTCGGGTCTATTAAATTAGTTAAGTTCAAATCGTAATACATTTCAACAGATCCCCCGGGAGGAATAAAAGGTTGAATAATTTCATCAATATATTCTTGAAATGTAGGTTCATCACCATTCTCCCTACAATAAACGCGCTGTGGCGGTAACGGTGTAGATGGGCTCACAGTAAAATCAACAAATAATGACGGCCTCGTACCACAAGTCCCTGAATTATCACCCAAATAATAGGTTCCCTCAAAAACTAACTCATTTTGATTAAAAGAATTCCCTCCTGTTGCAGCATCATACCATACTAAACCATTACCAGCATCTGTTGCATAGGCATTTAAATCACTAAACGTGTAGCCAGCACCATCGGCACAAATTACAGGATTAGGATTATTTATAGTAGGGCATTGGGCCGAAGTAAGCTGGGTAAAACCAAATAAAAAGAAAGCAAAAATAACATTACAAAATACTTGACTTGCTGATAAGCACGTTTTCATAAGTAAGAGTTTAAATTTGGTTGTTAAAAATTTGATTATACCCAATATTCAAATTAATATGTTTGCAATTTAACTGTTTTTTTTGTACTTAGCCGATATTTTTGAGGTTTTTTCTACATAAAAATGAAAGTAATTTTTTTAAGTAACAAAAAAAGCTCATCTTTTAGACGAGCTTTTTAATTTTTTTTCACCTACTATTTAGTGTTGTAGTTCTTCTTCTCCATCCTTTAAGGGGACTGTTTGAGGAACAAAATCTACGTCATGCCCAGGTTTACTGTAGTCATAAGCCCAGCGGTGTACATGAGGAATTTCTCCTGGCCAATTTCCATGAATATGCTCTACGGGTGTTGTCCATTCCAAAGTAGTTGATTTCCATGGGTTTTGAGTTGCCTTCTTTCCATAAAATATACTGATAAAGAAATTGTATAAGTAAACCAATTGAACAACTCCACCAATTAATGCAAATATGGTGATAATAACATTTACGTTAGCTAAATCATCAAACAACGGGAAGTTTGAATTTGTATAATACCTCCTTGGTAGCCCTGCCATTCCAATAAAGTGCATTGGAAAGAATACACCATAAGCACACACAGCCGTAAGCCAAAAATGAATATACCCTAAATTCTTATTAAGCATACGACCAAACATTTTAGGGAACCAATGATAAATTCCTGCAAACATTCCATATAGAGCCGATATACCCATTACTAAATGGAAATGAGCCACAACAAAATAAGTGTCGTGTACATTAATATCTAAAGCACTATCTCCAAGAATAATACCTGTTAAACCTCCTGTAATAAATGTCGACACAAAACCTATTGAGAACAACATGGCAGGATTCATTTGCAAATTACCTTTCCATAGTGTAGTTATCCAGTTAAATGCTTTAACAGCCGATGGTATTGCAATCAGTAAGGTTGTAAAGGTAAACACCGATCCAAGGAACGGATTCATACCTGAAACAAACATATGGTGACCCCATACAATTGTCGATAGAAAAGCAATCGCCAAGATTGAAGCAATCATTGCTCGATACCCAAAAATTGGTTTACGAGAGTTTGACGCCATAATCTCCGAAACTAGACCCATTGCTGGTAAAATAACAATATAAACTTCAGGGTGACCTAAAAACCAAAACAAATGCTCAAACAATACAGGGGAACCGCCTTGGTAATGTAACACTTCTCCCTGGATAAAAATATCGGATAAGAAGAATGATGTTCCAAAACTTCTATCCATTATTAATAATAAAGCAGCAGACAACAGTACTGGGAAAGAAATAACACCAATAATAGCGGTAATGAAAAATGCCCAAATTGTTAATGGAAGTCTAGTCATAGACATTCCTTTAGTACGTAAGTTTATTACAGTAACAATATAGTTAAGTGACCCTAATAATGACGAGGCAATGAAAATAGCCATAGAGACCAACCATAAGGTCATACCCATTCCAGAACCTCCTTGAGCCATAGGTAAAGCACTTAAAGGCGGATAGATGGTCCAACCAGCTGCAGCAGGTCCTGCCTCAACAAACAATGAAATAACCATGATTACACTTGATAAAAAGAATAACCAATATGAAACCATGTTTAAGAAACCAGAAGCCATATCACGCGCTCCGATTTGCAATGGAATTAACAAGTTACTAAACGTACCACTTAAACCTGCAGTAAGTACAAAGAATACCATTATAGTACCATGAATGGTTACCAATGCTAAATAAATGTCTGCGTCCATAACACCATCTGGTGCCCATTTACCTAGTAATGCTTCAAATAAAACATTAGGTTCCTCTGGCCATGCAATTTGCATACGGAACATCATTGACATTAATACACCAATAACCCCCATGATAGTTCCAGTAACTAAGTACTGCTTAGCAATCATTTTATGGTCTTGACTAAATATATATTTAGTAACAAACGTTTCTTTATGATGATGTCCGTGGTCTTCGTCGTGAGCGTGAGTATCTGCGTGTGCTGACATAATCTTGTTTCGTTTTTCTTTTAATTAGTTAATTAGAGAGTTCTTGAATTCTTTTTGCTCTTTAATCCAAGCATCATATTCTTCTTGTGTTTCAACAACAATTTTCATTTGCATGTTGTAGTGAGATTTACCACAAATTTTATTACAAATTAATAAGTAATCAAACTCATAGCGCTCTAGAGCATCTTCACCTTTAGCAATTAACGGTTTGCTGTTTTCAACTCTAATATCATTAATTCTATTTACTTTCTCCTGCATATCTGGGTTCTGACGCATATCTGCAGTGGTTACCGTTGGTGTAAATCCAAACTGAGTAATCATACCAGGAACACAGTTCATTTGCGCTCTAAAGTGTGGCATGTAAGCAGAATGTAATACATCTTGCGAACGCATTTTAAATAATACAGGTTTACCAACAGGCAAATGCAACTCTGTAGTAATAATATCATCCTGTGCATTCGGGTCTGATTCATCTAAACCTAAAATATTTGCACGATCAATATCAATTAATCTAACGTTAGCTTTACCAAGTGTATTATCTGCACCAGCGTATCTAGCTTTCCAGTTAAATTGTTGTGCATATAATTCTACTACTAGAGGATCATCACTTTCATCAACACCCATAATGTTAATCCAAGTGTTTAATCCATAGATAATCAAACCTGCCAAAACAATTACCGGAATAATAGTCCAAATGGCCTCCAACTTATTATTATCGGCAAAAAACAACGCCTTCTTTCCTTTCTCCCCTTTATATTTAAAAGCAAAATAGTGCAGTAAAAACTGAGTAACAGTCTGTACAAAAAAGATAATTACTAAAGAGATAATCATAAGATTATCAATAGTAGGACCGTGGGCGGATGCCGAATTTGAAATAAGTGGTAAATCACCCCAATTAACAATACTAATTATGGTTATAACATAGATGAACGCTAAAAAGCCCATCATAAGGTAACCATTCATGGTATTATCTTTATCGGTAGCTACTTGGTTGTTTTCAGATCGAGCTTGAGCCAAATCAAAAATCTTAACCATTTGCCAAATGGCAATTAAAATAAATACTAAAACTATAATTGTTAATAAAGCAGTCATTGGTATCGTTCGTCTTTATTTATATATCTAATTAATAATGAAAATCTTCACTTTCCTTTCTAAAAGGATATCCTTTAACAAGCAACGGCGCTTTTGTAAGTGCTGTAAATACAACAAATATGAACAATCCTGCAAAAAGTAAAACTGAACTTATCTCTGGAATGCCAATAAACCATCTATCACCAACGGTCGCAGGCATAATCATGTTAAATATATCAATGTAGTGACCAAACAAGATAACTAAACCAGCCATAACCACAAACCAAGGAATACGCTTGTAATCTGCATTCATAAGCATTAAGATAGGGAATACAAAATTCATCACTACCATACCTAGGAATGGTAATTTATAATCTTGGAAACGCGTCACAAAATAGGTTACCTCTTCTGGAATGTTTGAATACCAAATAAGCATGAATTGTGAGAACCAAAGGTATGTCCAGAAAATACTAAAGGCAAACATAAACTTAGCCACATCATGTAAATGGTTTTCATTTACAAACTCTAATTGACCTTTTGACTTTAAATAAAGCGTTATTAATGCAATTACAGTAATTCCACTTACAAACATACTAGCAAAAACGTACCATCCAAATAGTGTTGAAAACCAGTGCGGATCAACACTCATAATCCAATCCCATGACATCATAGATTCTGTATAAATAAAGAATACTAAGAATGCGGCAGATATACGGAACGACTTTTTAAAGTTACTTTTATCTTCAGCTGTATCTTGTGCTATAGAAAATTTTCTTGAGAAGTGACGGTATAAAACCCAACCAGCAATAAAAATTAAACCTCTTATTGTAAAACCTGTAAGATTTAACCATCCAGATTTCCCTTGAATTAGTTTGTCATGAGCAACCACATCCGGATCCATCCATACAAACAAATTGTAGTGACCAATTGTACCTGATGCCACAGCAATGGCTAAAACAATAAGTGCACCTGGTAACAGGTAAGCTGTTATACCTTCCATAACTCTAAAAAGTACAGGTGACCAGCCAGCTTGAGATGCAATTTGAATGGCATAAAAAGCCAATACTCCTAGCGCAATCATCATAAAGAAAAACGCTGCTACATATAATGCAGACCAAGGCCTGTTAGCTATTTGGTGCTGAACATGCTCAATATGTTTTGTATGCTCATCAACTTCAGCGTGTGCGCTATCTCCATGAGCTTCACCATGAGACTCTACAGCAGCATGTGCACCATGACTTGCTTCGTCATGTGAAGCCTCTGCGCCATGTCCCCCACCGTGATGTGCTTCCTCTGCAAGTATGTGCTCAACTTCTTCAAAAGATTTATGAGATGTCATAAAACTAATTCCAACACCCACAGCTCCAAGAACCATTAGTATGATAGAAAATGTCTTTAATTTATTTGAAAATGTATACATATCTATAATAATCTTATCAATCTTACTTTTCTAAATCAGCTTTTAACTTCAACACATAGGATACTACTTGCCAACGTTCTTCCTCGTTCAATTGGTTAGCATAAGAACCCATGGCATTCTTTCCATAATAAATAGTGTGGTAAATACTCCCAGCTGTAATAGCTCGTCCAGCATCATCATAACTAGGGATACCAAGAATTTTTTCTCTTTTCACTAAATTACCTTGACCATTTCCTTTATTACCATGACAAATTCCACAATAGATGTCATATAATTCTTTTCCTCTATTTAAATCAACAGCTGCTGAATCTAGAGGACTTACTAGGGTAGCTTTTGCCAAGTCATAACCTTCTGTAGTATTTTCAATATCAAAAGGAACAAACCCTCTTGCAATAGTACCTTCAGCCGGTAACTGAGCCTCAACTCCATTAGGAAATGCTGCTTCACCATATGTTTCATATCCAGCAGATTCATACATATTTGGCATGAATTGGTAGTTAGGAGCCGTACTCTTATTACAAGATACTGCTACAAAAACTATTGCTACTACAACTATTTTAATTAAGCTTTTCATATTATTTATTAGTGGGCTTTATCAACTAAATTAACTTCTACTGCTCCTGTTTCTTTAAGCAAACTTTCTAATTCGTTCTCATTTCCATGAACAGCTATTTCCATTAAGAAATGATCATCTGTAGTTCTAAGGTCTGGGTTTTCCCCTTTTTTAAATGGCCACATTCTACTACGTAAATAAAAGGTAATTACCATTAAGTGCGCTGCAAAAAATACAGTTAACTCAAACATAATAGGTACAAATGCCGGCATATTCTCTAAATAACTAAAACTTGGTTTACCTCCAATATTTTGTGGCCAGTCTTCTATCATTATGAAATTCATCATAAGGATAGCAACTGTTAAACCCACTAACCCGTACAAAAATGCAGTAATTGCAATACGTGTTGGTTCTAGTCCCATAGCTTTATCTAGCCCGTGAACAGGAAATGGTGTATATATTTCTTCTATATGATGCTTTTCTGCCTTAACCTTTTTAACGGCAGACATTAAAATGTCATCATCGGTATAAATAGCGTGAATTACTTTTGAAGCTTCCATATGCTACTTTTAGTTTTTTGTTTCTTTATTAGTATCTCCAGATGTTCTTGCGTCAGCTCCAGTTCCTACCAAACTTTCACCAGACTCTCTTAAGTTTTTATACTTTTCTCCAGAAGATTTTAAAATTGTTTTAACCTCGGCTTGAGCAATAACTGGGAATGTTCTCGAATACAATAAGAATAATACAAAGAAGAATCCTATGGTACCAATAAAAATTCCAATATCAACAAAAGTTGGCGAGAACATAGCCCATGATGACGGTAAGTAATCACGGTGTAATGATGTCACAATAATTACAAAACGCTCAAACCACATACCAATATTTACCACAATTGAGATAAAGAAAGAGAACATTATACTTGTTCTTAATTTCTTAAACCACATAAATTGTGGAGAGAATACGTTACAAGTCATCATTGCCCAATAAGCCCACCAGTAAGGTCCTGTTGCTCTATTTAAGAAAGCATACTGCTCATACTCTACACCAGAGTACCAAGCAATAAATAACTCAGTAATATACGCCACACCAACGATAGAACCCGTAATCATAATAACGATGTTCATTAACTCGATATGCTGAACAGTAATATAATCCTCAAGGTTGCACACTTTTCTCATGATAATAAGAAGCGTGTTCACCATAGCAAATCCAGAGAATACCGCACCAGCAACAAAGTATGGCGGGAAAATAGTAGTATGCCAACCAGGTATAACCGATGTTGCGAAGTCAAACGATACAATGGTATGTACAGAAAGTACTAAAGGTGTTGCTAAACCTGCAAGCACCAAAGATACTTCTTCAAAACGTTGCCAATCCTTAGCTCTACCAGACCATCCAAAACTTAATAACGAATATATTTTCTTCTGGAAAGGTTTAATCGCTCTATCTCTAAGCATAGCAAAATCAGGTAATAAACCTGTCCACCAGAACACTAGTGACACCGATAAATATGTAGAAATTGCGAATACGTCCCAAAGTAATGGTGAGTTAAAGTTTACCCATAAAGAACCAAATTGGTTTGGAATAGGTAACACCCAATACCCCAACCATGGACGACCCATGTGAATTATTGGAAATAAACCTGCTTGAACAACTGAGAAAATAGTCATCGCTTCTGCAGAACGATTAATTGCCATTCTCCATTTTTGACGGAATAACAAAAGTACCGCAGAAATAAGTGTTCCCGCGTGACCAATACCTACCCACCAAACAAAGTTAGTAATATCCCAAGCCCAACCTACGGTCTTGTTTAAACCCCAAGTTCCAATACCTGTGGATATTGTGTATAAAATACATCCAATTCCCCAAAGAAAAGCTACAAGAGATATTCCAAAAACTATCCACCATTGCTTATTTGCTTTTCCTTCTACAGGTTTTGCTACATCCACTGTAACGTCGTGGTATGATTTTTCGCCTGTAACTAAAGGTCTTCTAATAGGTGCTTCGTAATGAGACGCCATAATTATATAATTGATTCTTTAATTTAGATTTATGCTTCAGTTGTATTTCTCACCTTTGTTTGATACTGCACATTAGGTTTTGTGCCTACATGCTCCAATAAGTGATACATACGGTTATCTTCTTTAAGTTTTGCAACTTTACTGTCTTTATCATTGATATCACCAAATACCATGGCACCAGAACTACAAGCTGCAGAACATGCTGTTTGGAATTCGCCATCTTTAATTTGACGACCATCGCGTTTTGCATCAAGAATTGTTTTCTGTGTCATTTGAATACACATAGAACATTTTTCCATAACACCACGAGAACGTACCACCACATCTGGATTTAATACCATACGTCCTAAATCATCATTCATGTGGTAATCAAATTCATCATTACCATTGTACAAGAACCAGTTAAAACGACGTACTTTATAAGGACAGTTGTTTGCACAGTATCTCGTACCTACACAACGGTTATAAGCCATATGATTTTGCCCTTGACGACCATGTGATGTTGCCGCTACAGGACATACAGTTTCACAAGGCGCATGGTTACAATGCTGACACATTACTGGTTGGAATGCCACTTGAGGATTATCAGCTGCATTTTCCATTTCACCAAACTCACTCAACGAACTTCCTAAACCAGAAATATTATCTTTTTTCTCGTTATCCCCTTCAAACGAATCTTCAGATGAATAATATCTATCTATACGTAACCAGTGCATATCTCGGCTACGACGCACTTCTGTCTTACCAACTACCGGTACATTATTTTCTGCATGACATGCAATCACACATGCACCACAACCCGTACAAGCATTTAAATCAATAGATAAGTTGAAGTGATGTCCAATAGAACGATCAAATTCATCCCATAAATCAACCTCTGGCGATGTTACTGGCGTTTCTTCGTGATTTAAAGACACTACAGGAACAGCATTCCAATGTTTCTTATCCTTAGTATTGAAAATTTCTAAGGTTGTCTCTTTTACAATATCACCACGCCCCATAAGCGTATTATGAAGTTGTACGCAAGCAAATTCGTGTTCTCCAGCAGCCGGTTCAATGGTTACATTCTGAACATTATTGAAATTTTGGTATAATGCATATGCATTTACTCCTGTTTGCATTTCTTCTTTTAAACCAGACGTTCTTCCATATCCAAATGCTAAACCAACAGATCCTTTAGCTTGTCCTGGTTGAATCATAACTGGTGTCTTAACAGTTACACCATTAACCGTAACATTGGCATAACTACCATTTAATGCGCCATTAGCGACATGCATATTACTTAAACCTAGGTCATCAGCATCGGCCTTTGATATAGTTAAATAATTATCCCAAGAGGCTCTTGTAATTGGATCAGGAAACTCCTGTAACCATGGATTGTTAGCCTGCTGACCATCTCCCATCCCTGTTTTTGTATACAAGGTTAACTCCAACCCATTTGAATTCGTTGAAGATGCTAATGCTTGAGCTGCAGCACCCGAAGAAACCACCTCTTCTTCAGTTTCATCAGTTACACCTTCCAAGGCATCTATATCATCAAGCTCATTAGTTTCGCTTACAAAGAATCCATCATGTAATGCTTGATTAAATGACGCACCATTTAAAATATCCTCATTCCAAATTACCTTGATATAATCACTGTAAGACTTCCCGTTACCTCCAGTCCAAATCAATAGAGCTTCTTGGAATTGTCTTGTATCAAAAAGAGGGCGAATTGCGGGCTGTGTTAAACCAAAGTGACCTGATTTTATTTCAACATCTCCCCAAGACTCTAAATAATGAGGTGAAGCAGCCAAATACTGAACCTGTGTTGATGTCTCATCTTCTTTCATTGAAAATGCGACAGACAACTCTGTTTTCTTTAAACCTTCAGCAAATTCAGATGCATTTGGTAATGTATATAATGGGTTTACGCCACTCATGATAATAGCCCCAACCTTGCCAGCATTCATATCGGCAACTAACTGTGCTACTGCTTTATCATTTCCTTCTCTAGTTTTTAAAGAACTATTACTGCTAAATGCTTTACTTTTTAGATACTCATTGATCTCTAAAACAACCGTTTGGGCGTTTATGTCTTGAATACCCGTTACTACAACCCCTTTGCTTCCAGCTTTCTTTAGTTGCGAAGCAGCTCCCTTTAGAGCAGCCTCTACAGCTTCAGGCAAACCATTTACAGAAACATTATTTCCTGTAACCAAACTATATAATTTAGCTAAGGCTAACTTTTGTTGCGATGGCGTTAATGGTACACGCTTATCAGCATTGGCACCAGTTAGCGACATATTAGACTCAAACTGCACGTGGCGAGACATTTTCCCATGATCAGGAACTCGGTTTTTCGAGTACCCAGCATCAAAGCCCCCGCCTTGCCAATCACCTAAGAAATCAGCACCAACAGAAACAATGGTCATAGCCTCAGCAAAATCGTAATCAGCTAAACCTCTTTTATTGTATTTCTTTTGAAAAGCTTCTACTGCCGCAGATTCAGAAATAGCATCATAAACCACATGATTTACGTTCCCATATTCCTCTTTAAAATCTGCAATTAAGTTTCTAGTTGATGGACTTGCATAAGTTTGTGTTAATAATACAATTTGCTTATCCGAACCTTTTAAACCATTAAGAACCTTAGTTGTTTCAGCATCAAAATCACTCCAAGAAATTGAATTCCCATTCTTTTTTGGCCCCTGAACTCTTAAACTATCATACAAACCTAAAACAGAAGCATTAACTCTTGCATTAGCGCTACCATTAGTACTAGCTAAATTGTTGTTCTCAATTTTTATTGGACGACCTTCACGCGTTTTTACTAAAACACTAGCAAAATCAAAACCATCAGCAACTGTGGTAGCATAGTAATTAGCAACTCCAGGAATAATCTCTGTTGGTTGAACTACATAAGGAATTGATTTTTTAACAGGACCTTCACAAGCAGCTAATGAAGCCGCCGCAGTACTAAATCCTACGTATTTTAAGAAATCGCGACGCGTTGTAGCCGTAGACTCTAATGTTTCTTTATCTCCTAAAAACTCATCAGTAGGGATCTCAGATACAAACTCGTTTTGTTTTAGCGTCTCAACAATAGAGCTGTTTTCGTTTAGCTCTTCAACACTTTTCCAGTATTTCTTGTTTGATGACATATTATATAATTGAATTACTTCTTAATTAATTTTAAAGCTTTCCGCATTAGCTAAACCAAGAATCACTTGTTAGTAGTGACACTTACCACATTCTAAACCACCCATTTGAGCAGCTGTTAAATTATCGACACCATACTTTTTAGATAATTCCTCATGTATCTTTTCGTAATAAGCATTATCCTTCACATCTACATTTGTTTCTCTATGACAGTTGATACACCATCCCATAGTTAACGGCGCATGCTGGTACATAATCTCCATTTCTTCAACAGGTCCGTGACAAGTTTGACATTCAACCCCTGCCACAGTAACATGCTGCGAGTGATTGAAATACGCGAAGTCAGGCAGGTTATGTATGCGCACCCATTTTACTGGTTGAGACTCACCCGTATATTTTTGATCGGCGTCATCCCATCCTGCTGCAGCATATAACTTTTTAATCTCTCCATCATAGAATTCTTTAGGATACTCTGGAGACGTTTCTCCATTATACTCATAAATTGATTTATGACAGTTCATACAAATATTTAATGATGGAATCCCTGATGTTTTACTTACTCTAGCTGAAGAGTGACAATATTTACAATCAATACCATTATCGCCAGCATGAATCTTATGCGAGAAATGAATTGGTTGTACTGGTTGATAGCCTTGATCTACCCCAACCTGCATGAAATAACCATAAACAAAGTACGCACTCGATAACAAAAAGAAAATTGCAACCACAATCATTAAAAATTGATTTTGCACAAATGCTTTCCAAAGAGGTGTTCTTCCTGTTTCAACATCTAGTTCAATATTTTGAGCCGCTGCAAAACGACGTAAAGTTTTATTTACCAAATATAGTCCAGCAGCTAAAAGAATAAACAAAATAGCTAACGCGCCTAAAATAAGCTCATTTGATATACCTCCTGAAGTGTCTGCAGTCTGTGCCGCTCCAGCCACCGCAGCAGGAGCTGCAGGCGCTTTCTTCTCTTCAGCCGTATATGCTAAAATATTATTTAAATCGTCATCAGATAATTGAGGAAATGCTGTCATAGCAGCCCCACCAAACTCATTATACACTTTGTTCGCGTAAGCATCGCCAGACTTGATTAAACCAGCACTGTTACGAATCCAAGCATACAGCCATTCCCTATCTAAACCTTCTTCATCAGACAAACGCGCTTCTACATTACGTAAGGCAGGTCCTGTCATTTTTTTATCCAATTGATGACAAGCCGCACAATTGGCATTAAATAAAGATTTTCCTTTTGCTGGATCTCCTTCCTGAGCAGAAAGCGAGGTTGTAAACGCGACTAATACTATTAAGCCTAAACTCAAAAAGCTTCTACTTAAACTTCGGTGAATCACCTTTCTCATATTGTTGGTTAAATTAACTTCTTAACTTTGGTATGACTTTTGTCAGCTATTAAACTAAAAAAATCATCGTTATAAAATCTCAGGCAAAAGTAATATTTAAAGTCGATTCCCGAAATATTAAAGAAACGTTAATACTTAATTTAGAGAGATTCTAAATAATAAAATTGTTCACTTTTAAGTTTAATACTTATACATTTGCATAAATATCATGACCTATGACCTCAACTAATTTAAGAACAGCCATATTCGCTCTTTTAATGTTAGCAATTTTTAGCCCAAACAGCTATTCTCAAGAGGGAGATCTTACTATAAACCAAAGCGAGAGCATCTCCAAACTAATGACCCTAAAAAAGGACATGTATAAGAATGAGAATGACTCTAACCGTTATAAAATTCAGATTTATTCAGGGGGCAGAACACTGGCTCAGGAAGCCAAAGAAGCGTTTTCAAAACACTTCCCAGAATGGAAACCAACCATTCAATATGAAACCCCTAATTTCAAAATTTGGGCTGGCAATTTTAGAACAAGACTAGAAGCCGACAGAGCTTTAAAACAGATAAAAAAAGAATTTCCCAGTGCCTTTATTTTTAAACCAAAAAAGGAAAAATCTTAATCTTAGAAACATAAAAAAAGCGACCAAAAGGTCGCTTTTTTTATGTTATAGTTGAATGTTACTATTTCAACGTTTTCTTTACTTCCACTTCGTGGAACGCCTCAATAATATCTCCTTCTTTAATATCGTTGTAATTTTTAATTTGCATACCACAGTCATAACCTTTTGTTACTTCTTTAGCATCGTCTTTAAATCGTTTCAATGATGCCAATTCGCCGGTATAAACAACCACACCATCTCTAATTAAACGAACTCCAGAACTTCTCATGATTTTACCATTGGTAACCATACAACCTGCAATACTTCCAACCTTAGAAACTTTAAATATTTCTCTAATTTCTGCAGTCCCAGTAACCTCCTCCTTCAGCTCTGGAGACAACATACCTTCCATAGCATCTTTAAGATCATTAATGGCATCATAAATAATCGAGTACGTTCTGATATCAATTTCTTCCTTGTCAGCAATGCTTCTAGCATTACCAACCGGACGAACATTAAATCCAATTATAATCGCATCAGAGGCGGTAGCTAATAACACATCACTCTCTGTTATCGCTCCCACTCCTTTGTGAATAATATTTACATGAATCTCTTCTGTAGATAGTTTTTGGAAAGAATCCGTCAATGCTTCAACCGAACCGTCCACATCACCTTTTAGAATGATATTCAACTCTTGGAAATCGCCAAGCGCAATTCGTCTTCCAATTTCGTCGAGCGTAATATGACGTTGCGTTCTTACTGACTGCTCACGTTGTAACTGTGCACGCTTAGCTGCAATTTGCTTGGCCTCGCGCTCATCTTCAAACACGTTAAATTTATCTCCCGCCTGTGGCGCTCCATCTAAACCTAATATAGATACTGGTGTTGAAGGCCCTGCTGCTTCTACGTCGTTACCACGCTCATCATGCATCGCTTTAACCTTTCCGCTATGCTGACCAGCTAAGACATAATCTCCAACTCTTAAGGTACCTGCTTGTACTAAAATAGTAGAAACGTAACCACGCCCCTTGTCCAAGAAGGCTTCAACCACCGTTCCTACGGCTGGCTTATCCGGATTTGCTTTCAATTCTAACAACTCAGCTTCCAGCAATACTTTTTCTAATAGTTCTTTAACACCAGTACCCATTTTAGCAGAAATGTCATGTGACTGAACTTTTCCACCCCAATCTTCAACTAATAAGTTCATATTAGCTAAACCTTCTTTAATTTTTTCTGGGTTTGCAGCTGGTAAATCTATTTTATTTATGGCAAATACAATAGGCACTCCTGCTGCTTGAGCATGTGAAATGGCCTCTTTTGTTTGCGGCATAATATCATCATCTGCAGCGGCTACAATAATTGCAATATCAGTAACTTGAGCACCACGAGCACGCATCGCTGTAAAGGCCTCGTGACCAGGTGTATCTAAAAATGCGATTTTCTGACCATTTTCTAACTGAACACCATAAGCACCGATATGCTGTGTAATACCACCTGACTCGCCCGCAATAACATTCTCTTCTCTAATATAATCTAAAAGTGATGTTTTACCATGATCTACATGTCCCATTACGGTAACAATAGGCGCACGAGGTTCTAAGTCTTCAGCCTTATCTTCAACCTCTTCAATAGACTCCTCTATATCTGCCGTTACAAATTCAACTTTATAACCAAATTCTTCGGCAACAATAGATAAGGTTTCAGCATCTAAACGCTGATTCATGGTTACCATCATACCAAGCGACATACATGCCGATATAATTTGGGTAACACTCACGTCCATCATCGTAGCAACTTCACTAGCCGTAACAAACTCTGTTACTTTTAGTATTTTGCTTTCTGCTGCTTCTATTTGTTGATCCAGCTCAGTTTGTTCTCTGTGCTGATCTCTTTTATCTCTTCTATATTTGGCACCTTTTCCCTTGCTAGATTTTCCTTGAAGTTTTTCAAGCGTTTCCCTAACTTGTTTTTTTACATCTTCCTCAGAAGGCTCCTCTTTAACAACATTACGTCTTCCTTGACCTTTGCCTTTAAATCGATCATTCCCCCTACCACCATTTGGCCTATTTTGTCCACCAGTATTTGGTGCTCCAGCCTTGCTTATTCTACGACGCTTTTTCTTAGTTGCATCCCCTTGCTTAGCATCTGGTTTTTTATCTTCCTTTTTCTTTTTAGGCTTGTTAAATTGAGATAAATCAATTTTATCTCCAGCAATTTTTGGACCAGTAAGTTTTTGGTACTGTGTTTTAACCTTTTCATCGGGAATTACATTGCCTTCTTCATTGGTAGTTGTAGGTTGCTCAACAGGCTTAACCGTTTCTGAAACAGCCTCTTTTACAGGTTCTACTGCAACTTTCTTCTCTGCTACTGGCTTTAACTCCACTTTTGGAGCCTTAGCTTTTATCACCTCTTCTTTAACTGGCTCTGGTGATTTTTCTTGAACAACTTTTTTAGGTGCTTCGGCTGGCTTTTCCTCAACCTTCTTTTGAGGATTTAAGTCAATTTTACCAACTTGCTTAGGTCCCGAAATAGTTTTGGATGCTTTTACAACCTCTTCTTGCTTGGCTCTATCTATGGCATCTTGCGCTCGTTGCTTCGCTTCCAATTCTTGCTCACGCTTAATGCGCAAGTCTTCCTTTTCCTTAAGCTTAGCTTCACTTACCTCTTGCGACTTCATTTTCTTATTCGCGTCGGTCTCAAACTCATCTGAAAGAACATTATAGGTCTCCTGAGATATTTTTGTAGTTGGACGCTTCTCTATCTCAATGCCTTTGGAGTCCAAAAACTCTACAGCACGATCTAAAGAAATATTCAGCTCGCGTAATACTTTATTTAATCTAATTGTTTCAGCCATAAATCGCCTTTAATAATACTCAAATATATGCATTATACCTGTTAAGGCATAACATTAATGCAAATCTGCACTTTTATCTACTATTCTTCAAATTCTTCTCTAAGAATTCGAATAACGTCATTAATAGTTTCTTCTTCTAAATCTGTTCTTTTAACAAGATCATTAATATCCTGCTCAAGAACACTTTTAGCTGTATCTAAACCAGCTTTACTAAACTCTTCAATAATCCATCCATCAATTTCATCAGAGAATTCTCTTAACTCAACATCTTCTTCTGCACCTTCTCTAAATACGTCAATTTCGTACCCTGTTAATTGACCTGCTAAACGAATGTTATGTCCACCTCTACCAATGGCTTTACTCACCTCTTCTGGCTTTAAAATCACCTCAGCACGTTTCGCCTCTTCATCTAATTTTATAGATGTTACTCTTGCAGGACTTAATGCTCGAGTTATAAATAACTGCAGGTTATTTGTATAGTTTATAACATCGATATTTTCGTTTCCTAACTCACGAACAATACCATGAATTCTAGAACCTTTCATACCCACACAAGCCCCAACAGGATCAATTCTATCATCGTAAGAATCAACCGCAACTTTAGCCTTTTCCCCTGGTATTCTAACTACATTTTTAATGGTAATTAAACCATCAAACACCTCTGGAATTTCTTGTTCAAACAGTTTTTCTAAAAATACGGGTGAACTTCTAGACATAATAATAGTTGGCTTCGCTCCTTTAAGCTCTACACTATCAATAACACCTCTTACGTTATCTCCTTTTCTAAAAAAATCTGAAGGTATTTGTTTGTCTTTAGGCAATACAATTTCGTTGCCTTCATCATCCAACAAAATAACTGCTCTATGACGAATATGATGTACCTCTGCGGTGTAAATTTCCCCTACTAAATCTTTAAATTGTTTGTAGATAATGGTATTGTCGTGTTCATGAATTTTAGAAATCAAGTTTTGACGTAATGCTAAAATGGCACGTCTTCCCAAATCAATAAGCTTCACTTCTTCAGATACATCTTCTCCTACTTCAAAATCTGGTTCAATTTTTCTTGCTTCAGATAATGAAATCTCTTGATTAGGTTCCTCTACCTCACCATCGGCAACAACAACTCTATTTCTCCATATCTCTAAGTCTCCTTTATCTGGATTAACAATGATATCAAAATTATCATCGTCCCCAAACTTCTTCTTTAGGGCACTTCTAAATACATCTTCTAAAATGGCCATTAACGTTACTCTGTCAATTAGCTTATCGTCTTTGAACTCTGAAAATGATTCAATTAACGCGACATTTTCCATATCTCTTTAAATTAAAATTTAATCATAACTTTTGCTTCTACAATATTTTCAAAAGGAATCTTTACTTCCTTTTTTACGGTTACTTTACCCTTACCAACAGGCTTAGGTTCTCTAACTTTCCATGCTAACGTAATATCGTCTTCTGAAGTTTCGGTTAATGTTCCTTCTACTTCTTCCGAACCTGTTTTAACTTTCAATGTTCTATTTAGGTTCTTTTTATATTGACGTTTGTGTACTAGTGGCGACGCTGCTCCTGCCGACATTACTTCTAAAGAAAAATCTTCTTCTTCTCTATCTAAATTATGTTCTATAGCGCGACTAATAAATATGCAATCTTCAACCAACACCCCTTGATCCCCATCAATAATCACCTTAATATGGTTTTCATTATTCATTAAAAAATCAATAAGAAACAAATCTAAACGCTCATTAAGCGCAGCATCAAGCAGTTCTGTAACTTTGGTTTTTAACATTTTTTAGTATAAAAAGAGGGGACTTTCCGTCCCCTCATATCTTTAATTTCGCCTTTCAACGGTGCAAATATATAATATTTTATTGATTTCTAAAGGAATATTTCATAAATTTAGGTATCACTAACCTCACTAAACATGCGAAAAATACTCGTTCCTACTGATTTTTCTATTCAGGCAGAAAATGCTTTAAAAGTTGCTGCCCAATTGGCACGAAAACATGACTGTGAAATTTACCTCCTGCATATTTTAGAAATTCCATTACATAAGGTAGACCCTTTAAATACTTACAGTGATTTACCAGAGGCCGTGTTTTTTATGAAACTTGCTCATAAAAAGTTTGAAAAATTAAAGGAATTACCCTATCTCAAAGGCTTAGTAGTTCATGAAACGGTAGATTTTCATGAGATTTTTAAAGGCATTTATCATGTGTGTAAAAAACATGATATAGACTTAGTTATTATGGGTTCAAACGGTTCTAGTGGATTAACCGAAATGCTTATTGGTAGTAATACTGAAAAAGTTGTAAGAACATCGGACACCCCAGTATTAGTAATTAAAAAAGAACACCGAACTTTTGAAGTCAAGGACTTTGTTTTCGCTTCAGATTTTAAAAAGGAAAGCATCCCTTCCTACAAAAAAGCCATAAACTTTGCAGTGATTTTTAAGGCTAAAATCCACTTGCTTATGGTAAACACGCCTAATAAGTTTATAACAACCCAGAGTTCAATGCGACGTATGCAAAGTTTTGTTGACGCTTCTAATTTTTCAAATTACGCCATCAATATCTATAATGACGCTAATATTGAAAAGGGCATCATGAATTTTTCTGAATCGATTGGTGCACATTTAATAGGCATGAGTACCCATGGCAGACAAGGTCTTTCGCATTTTTTTAATGGTAGTATTAGTGAAGATTTAGTTAACCATGCTAAACGACCTGTGATTACTTTTAAGTTGTAGCACATTCAAAAAAACTATTTCATTTTATATTTTGTATCTTTTAAACAACTAATAATCAACAAAATATATAAATATGAAAACTAAATTATTCTTTCTGATTACTTTGAGTATTGGATTAATTACCACAGGATGCAAAGAAAAAGAACAACAAATCGAAATTGAAAGTGTTAAAATAGATCTTTTAAATGATGAATTTCCAGAAGCTAAACAAGAAGTAAAAATGACGCTTGACAGCATATTGCAGAGTGTACGAGATGGAGATCTTGATAGACTGATATCTTTTCACCAATATAGTCCAAAGTTCACAGAATTTAAAAATGGAGAAGTGAGAAATGGTGGAGAAGAAAACGAAAAATTTGAAAGAGGCATTTTTGGGTCAGTAACTGAAATAATAAAGTTTGATTTAAACGATACTAAAATTGCAGTTTATGGAGATGTCGCTAATGTGACTACGCATACTGATTTTCATTTAAAATTTGGAGAAGACCTTGCTATTGTCAATGAACAAATGACACTCCTTTTTCTTAAAACCGATAATGGATGGAGAATTGTTCATGAACATCATTCACCAATAAGCAAAACTGATTGACAATCTAAAATAAGAGATTGTAAACTTAAGATGTGTATAGCTCATTGGAGCTGAATTCCTAATCGGAATTCATTGCAATTTGCTATCTTTCGGTTACGGCGGAAAATCATAGTTGATTTTATGCAAAGAACCATACACAAAACCGATATAGGTACAAACCTTGATACGCGCTCAAAAAAATCCCAATCGGAGTTGATTGAGATTTTTATTTTCAATAAAAACAAGTTTACAACTTCATAAAACGCTTTACACCATGCGCCTCTGTTTTTATAATATAAACTCCTGATGGCAGATTAGAAACGTTTAAAAATGTTTTGTCTTTAAACTGATAAACCTGTTGACCACTTATGTTATAAATAGCCCCCGAAAGTGTTTCACTAAACCTTAAATTGCCGTTGGTAATAGGGTTAGGGTATATTCTAAAATCATTTTTAACAACCTCTTCGCTTATGCTTAAAAGATCTTCATTAATTTGAATTATCCCCATAGACCCGCTCACTTCATAGCCTACCAACAGTAAATTTTGATTATTTGGGCTATCAATAGCTGGAATGAATTTTATAATTTCAGGCGACACATCACCAGACGTTCTATTTCCCTTATAGTAGGTAATAAACTCAACATCTTTAGGATTTGTAATATCGTACACCAAAATAGAACTTTGTCTTTCCAAACCTACAAAAGCATAGGTAACACCTTCAATAGTGCCAATAGCAACAGCTTCAGGCTCACCTCCTTTATCATCAGACCTGTCATCTAATTCGCCCTCATCTTCATTAAATAAAGATGCCTCTTCTAAGGCTATGTTTTGACCAAAACTATCGGCACTATCAAATACTAAGTTTCCATATTGATCGAATATAGAAAAAGACCTAGCACCGTATGAATACACTTGTTCAATCACCCCGTCGTTATTATAATCTCCTGTAGCGGTAGTCGTTTTTAAACGACCCAAATCACCATCTGCTTGTAAACTGGCAGCATTAGGGTAATATGATGCATTAAGAGATAAATCTTTTACACGTACTTCTTCAGAATATCCATCATAATCTCTCGCATCTCCCTCATTAGCGGTTACAATGTAATTTATACCATTAACCTGGTAAGAAGCTATAGCATCTGGCATAAACATACCTAAAGTTGGGTGTTGCGTGATGTTAATTTCATCATCTTTATTCGAAGCATCAAAACCATAATCATCTTCAAAAGAAATTATGCCCAGCACACTTGAATCGGTAATTCCAGCTCCAGCTAAACCAAAATCATTATCGTTAATAATAGCAATTTCGTTGTTTGGCAATAAGGCTATCCCTTCCGCTTTATCAGAACCTTGATAACCAACAGATGGTAAATTAAGCACTTTGGTTTTATGAACAGCCAAAATACCTTCTGCAGCAATTTCATCGGCTGTTAATTCCTCTAATTCTTTCCCACCATACAATCCATTACCTAAAATATCGGTAGCAAAATTAATGTCAATTTCAAAAACATATTTTTTACCAGTAGATACGGTTGGCCCTTCTGAATCTCTCTCAATCACTAAAAATTTTCCATTTCCAGTATAAACAGCATCTCCCATTTTATCTACTCGCGAAGAACTATAACCTGCATCTCTATTTCTTTCCAATAAATACACATATTCCGACATTGGAGTTCCATTTGAAGCATCGATACCAAGAATTCTGATTACGTCAGAGTTATTTTTTGTAGCACTTGATGGATTGTATAAAGGCGACTGAATAAAAGCATAAATAATATGGTTTACAGCATCGTAAGCAATGGCCTCAAACCCTCTGTTAGCTCTTCTTTTTGAGTATACTTCTGGTAAAGTTTCTGCCCCATAAGTTCCTTCTGGTTGCGGCGTAGTTCCTAAATCTGACGTTCCTTCTGGAACATATCTCTCAATTAATTTACCCGTTTCATCAAATTTATAAACCGCAGGTCTGTATTCATCACACATCCAAAAGTTTCCATCTTTATCTATTAAAACACCTTCAAAGTCTCCCCCGTAAGCATCATAAGGCAATTCATGATATTCTTCTGAATCACCATCAACATAATCAGCGTTAGCATACGTTGTTGCTGCATCCGTATAGGTTACAGGAACTTCATCAAATCCAGGAATATTCCCTCGTCCTGTAATAGGTGTTGTGCCATCCTTTCTTGTTAGTAATATTTGCTCATTTAAAGTAACATTACCTGTGTTTTTGTTTAAGGTGAATTTAGCTATTCTGCCTTGGTAATCCGGTAATTTAAATGGCCTTAGATTTTGAGAAACTGCTGGTGTTACTTCTGCTTTAGCCACCGCATCATCATTTGGACCTCTGTCTGGAACAGCGTAAAATACATACTCGCTAGCTGTTGAACTATTGGCATCGTAAAATAATCCTGAAAAGCCACCCAACATCACTTCTGGTTGCCCACCATCATAAACAGGCGTTCCTAAAGCAGGCCAATTGTTTACCAATTCGTTAATGGTATAACTTTCAACACTAGGGGTACCTAACATGTGGTTTTTATAACCTAGTGGCAAAATATCTAAAATGCTATTATTTACCACATCTAAAACCACTAAGGCATTGTTTTCTTGGCAATTCACATAGGCCTTTGTGCCATCTGGAGTTACTGTGATAAACTCAGGCTCTAAATCTTGAGATACTGTTGAAGCGCCATTATTTCCGAAAATCCTAATACCTTTATTTACTAAACTTGCTTTTTTATCATTAAAAGCATTAAAGTTCAGGTTCGTTACAGTAGCTGATGGTACACCTCCACTCAAATCTACAATTGAAATAGATCCTTCTGGGTCATTGGTATAATCTTTTGATGGCTCTCCTTCGTTAGCAACCAATAACTTCATACCATCAGGTGTAAAGGTTAACATATCAGGTAAAGCTCCTGCCCTAATTTCGTTAAGATAATTTCCATCCAAATCAAAAAACACCACTTTACCAGGATTTTGCTTAGGGTCGGCTTCAACTGCAACCGCAACTACACTTCCGTGTATCGCTACGGAGTTTGGTCCGGCCCCATAGCTTGATAAATCAATGTTTTTTACTAAAGTTGGAGCTTCAGGATTTGTGATATTAACTATTGTAAAGCTATTATCGGATGAGTTTGTAAAAAAGGCTTGCTTATTCTCTGCATCATAAGCTACGGTTTCAGCAGAACCTTCAACATTAGTTTGATAACTTGCGACATGCTGTAAAAAATCCTGAGCCTTAACCGAGGTAAAAGACAGGGCTAGCACACTAGCAAAAAGAGTAATTTTTTTCATGTTTGTTTTATTCTATTAATTAATGTCACAAATAAAACAAGCTACTCTTTTTTAAATGTTACTGTAGTTTTATCAAGATATAAATTACAAGGCTTTAATTTTAAGTTATTGTAATCCCAAGTTTATGAGTGTTATCTTAGTATTAAAATATCTTAATTATGGGAAATAAAAAAAGTCTTTGCAAAACACAAAGACTTTAAATTTAAGTTGGCCTACTAGGGCTCGAACCTAGACTCTTCTGGACCAAAACCAGACGTGTTGCCAGTTACACCATAGGCCATCACTTATCTCAAGCAGTTACCATCCGCTTAAGGAGGTGCAAATTTAGCACAAAGTTTTATTTGCACAAATATTTTTTCAAAAATAATCTTGAAAACTTAACGTTTACTTAAAAACATTTGCCGAACCATATTTATTGCTAAATTCGCCAAAGCAAACAAACACAGATAATCATGGCACATTTTGACTATAAAAAATGGAACACCATTTTGGGCTGGTTCTCTTTTTTAATAGCATTAGTTACATACAGTTTAACCGTTGAGCCCACCGTAAGCTTTTGGGATGCCGGTGAATACATATTAACCTCAGCGAAACTGCAAGTTGGGCATCCGCCAGGAGCTCCTTTATTTCAGATGCTTGGTGCCTTTTTCTCAACATTTGCTTTTGAGCCATCTCAAATAGGTTTTATGATGAATATGATGAGCGCCGTTGCCAGTGCGTTTACCATTTTATTCATGTTTTGGACCATTACCTTACTACTTAAAAAATTAGTTGCAAGCAATGGCTTGCTTTCTCAAAGTCAAACCATTGCTATTTTAGGTAGCGGTCTTGTTGGTAGTTTGGCCTTTGCCTTTACAGATTCATTTTGGTTTAATGCCGTTGAAACTGAGGTTTATGCTATGGCAACACTTATTATGTCGGTACTGTTTTGGCTTGGATTACGTTGGGAACAAGATATGAATACGCCTCGAGGCAACAGATGGCTTATACTCATTGCCTTTATTATCGGACTCTCATTTGGAGTGCACTTTATGGGACTATTAACCATTCCTGCTATTGGATTGCTATACTACTTTAAGAATTACAAAACCATTACCATAAAAAACTTTATCATTGCGAATGTCGTTTCTGTTGGTATTTTACTGTTTGTCTTTAAATTATTAGCTCCCAACATTCTAAAAATATTTAGTGTATTTGAAATATTTTTTGTGAATACCATTGGGCTTCCCTTTAATTCTGGATCTATTATTGCCGGGGTCACTTTAGTTGCTATAATATTTTATGCCATTAGGTATACGCTTAATAAAAACTTTGTGCATTTAAACACGGGTATTTTGTGCATTACGTTTATAATTATTGGTTTTTCCACATGGCTCATGCTACCTATAAGAGCTAATGCCAATGTTGTAATTAATGAAAACAACCCTTCTAGTGCTAGAGAACTTTTGGCCTATTACAACTTAGAACAATATCCTGAAACTCATCTGTTTTATGGACCGCAATTTACAGATCAATATGCCTATTTAGATGACAACAACCCGTATATTGATGACAAACCCAAATACGAAAAGGACGAAGAAAAGGGTAAATATGTTATTGTTAACGACTATAAGAACGCTAAGCAAAACTACAACTCAGATCACGCTTCTATTTTACCCAGAATGTGGAGTCCTGAGCATGCCGAAAACTACATGATGTTTTCTGGGTATCTAAATTTTAAGCTAAAGCCAGAATACCAAATGGAAAATGAATTGCGTTCTGCAATTTCAAATTTTCAAACCGATGTTGCGAGAGGTAATGTAGACTATGAGGACTATAACAATTTCCTGAAAAAATTTAAAGATTATATTATCATAGAAAAGCCTTCTTTAATTAGTAATATTCTTTATCTCTTTGAATATCAATTAGGCTATATGTATTGGCGCTATTTTATGTGGAATTTCTCAGGTAGACAAGACGACATTCAAGGACGATATGACAATCATGGCAATTGGATTACCGGAATCAAACCAATAGACGAGTGGCATTTGGGATTATCTCAAGACAATTTACCAAGTGATGTTTTAAACAACAAAGCCAGAAACACCTATTATATGCTTCCACTTATATTAGGGCTTATTGGTTTTTTCTTTTTATTAAAGACAGATAAGAATAGATTTTGGGTTATGCTCGTATTTTTCTTGTTTACTGGAGTTGCTATTCAAGTTTACACAAATGTGAGACCTTTTGAACCCAGAGAACGTGATTATTCTGTAGTGGGTTCTTTTTATGTATTTGCTCTATGGATAGGTTTTGGGGTTTATGCTATTTATGACACACTTAAAACATATGTCCCTCAAAAATTGGCTGCTCCAATAATTACTGTCGTTTGCTTAGCCTTAGTTCCTGGAATTTTAGCAGCTAACAATTGGGATGATCATGACCGTTCTAACAAATACACAGCGCAAGCTATGGCCAAAAAATATCTAGATTCCTGTGCCGAAAACGCCATATTATTCACCATTGGAGATAATGATACGTTCGCGCTTTGGTACGCTCAAGAGATAGAAGGCTACAGAACCGATGTTAGGATAGTAAACACCAGTTTATTTCAAACCGACTGGTATATCGACCAAATGAAACGTAAGGCTTACGAAAGTGACCCCATTCCTTCTCAGTTAACTCATGACTTGTACAAATATGGCACTAACGATTATATTATTATTCAGCCCGTAATTAAAGACACTCTAGAGGTTAAAAAATTCCTTGATTTTGTAGGCAGTAGCAACCCTAGAACCAAATACAAGTACGTTTTACAAAAACAAGGCGTCGATATGGCTAAGGTAAGAAGCCAAGATGCTAATGCCACTTACATGCCAACAAGACATTTACGACTGCCTGTAAACAAAGAAAATGCCTTACAGTTTGGTATTGTAAAGGCAAAGGATGCTGATAAAATTGTACCTTATATTGATTTGGAAGTTACAGGAGGGGCACTCTACAAAAACAGACTTTTAATGTTAGACATTATTGCTAATAATGATTGGAAACGTCCTATATATTTTACTGGAGGTAGTTTTGGAGACGACGACTATATCTGGATGAAGGACTACTTACAGCTGGATGGCATGTGCTATAAATTAGTGCCTATTGAAACGCCTGTTGACAGAGCCAACCCCTTTGATATGGGGCGTGTTGACAGTGATATTATGTATAACATGGTAAAAAAATGGGACTGGGGTAATAGTGGAAGCCCAGACATTTATCATGATGTAGAAACTAGAAAAAATTCAATTACCTATCGAGGTAATTTAGCCCGTTTAACCGAACAACTGATTAATGAAGGCAAACTAGATAAAGCAGAAGAGATAGCCGATATTGCCATGATTAATATGCCTGTTGAATATTTTGGTTACTACACCTTACTTGAGCCTTTTATTAGTACCTACTACGAAACTGGAAACAAAGAAAAGGCTCAAGAGTTATTTAAAGATGTCGCTAGGAAATACCAAGAGAACCTTACTTACTACAGTAAATTAAAAGTAAACAATCAAGAACGTTTATTTGAGGATATTTACACAGATATTCAACGATATAAAGGCCTAGTGGATGTGCTCATTAAATATGATATTGAATTTGCAGAAAAAGAAGGAGATGTATTTAACAACCACTTAAGAGCATTTAGGCATTTTTATGGTGATGAACCGCCTGAAGCAGTTGAACGAACTGATACGGATATTCCTGTAGATAGTGGTCTACAGCTAGAAAACAACGGCTCGGCATCACCTTAATTTTTTTGTTAAATGCGTTTTGTTCCAGCAAAAACACCTCCTTTAATCAAGGCCATGTTTCCAAATTATATTTGGAATATGCCTGCTAAAGAGAAAACAATTTATCTAACGTTTGATGATGGTCCGACGCCCGAAATTACTAATTGGACGCTAAATACTCTAAAGCAATATCAGGCCAAAGCTACTTTTTTTTGCATTGGGGCAAACATTGAAAAACACCCTGATATTTTCTCTAACATCCTTGCCAGTGGTCACAAAATTGGTAATCATACATACAATCACATTAAAGGATGGCAAACTAAAACCAAACCATATTTAGAAAATATTGCCATGTCTCAAGAAATTATGGACAACCTGCTTCCAAACCCTAAAGACAAATTTGGTCGTTTGTTCAGACCTCCTTATGGGCAGATAAAACGTAAACAAGGTAAGAAACTAATAGATTTAGGTTATAAAATAGTCATGTGGAATGTCTTGTCTTTTGACTGGGATGCTGCAACGAGTCCTGAAACCTGTTTAAAACACATTATTTCAAAAGCAAACTCTGGAAGTATTATTGTATTTCATGATAGTGTTAAAGCTTCGAAAAAAATGATGTATGCGCTTCCAAAAACGTTAGAATACTTTAGCACCAAGGGCTATAGTTTTAAAAGCATCGTATAGCTCTTGAAGAATTGTGAAATAATTTTAGCTAGATCCTAGAAATAATCCTGAATAATTCCGATTAGCGTATTGGCGTCTTGTTCTCCGCTTTGCCTCCATTTCATCTCGCCATCCTTGTAAATAATTAAGGTTGGCAAGCTCTTAACTCGTAACGCTTCCGCTAGCTCCTTATTTTTATCTACATCAATTTTAATAACTTTAGCCTTATCTCCTAAAGCGGCAGCAACATCTCTTAAAACAAGATGCATAGACTCTGACTCATCATTCCATTCTGTATAAAAATCTAACAAAACCGGAATTTCAACATCTATAAGTTCCCCAAATTTTGACATACTTTATTGTTTATTAGTCAAGTACAAGTATTACAAACCTACGTATTTTTTTAATATTACTAATAATTGCGATACGATACAAAACAAGCGCTTCTCTTATTCCTATAAAAATAATCAATTTATTTACACCAACAAGCACATTATCAATTATGTATTTACACCCTTCCTTTTTAACTCAATAACAGTTATTTCAGGCCATATACCAACTCTTCCTGGGAATCCTAAATAGCCAAAACCACGATTAACATTAATATACTGACCTGCTTCTTTATAAATTCCTGCCCAGTACTTATAGCGCCATTTTACGGGACTCCACTTAAACCACCCTGGTATTTCTATACCGAACTGCATACCATGCGTATGCCCACTTAAAGTTAAGTGGTAATGATAGTCATCATCAATTACTTGTTTTTCCCAATGAGAAGGATCGTGACTCAATAATATCTTAAAGTCGTTTTCATTAACCTGTGCAGCGGCCTTCTTTAAATCTCCTGCCTTTTTAAAACCACCTGCTCCCCAGTTTTCAACACCTAAAAGCGCAATTCTTTGGTGGTCTCTCTCAAGATAAATGCTTTCATTGAGTAACAGATTAAAACCTATTTGTTTCTGAATAGCTTTTAGATCTCTTAGGTTTTGCTTTTTGGCATCTTCAGATTCCCACCTTACATAATCACCATAATCATGATTCCCTAAAACAGAATACAAACCGTTCTTTGCTTTTAACTTTCCAAAAGTTTCTAGATAAGGTTTCATCTCTGTTGCTTTATTATTTACCATATCTCCAGTAAATAGAATGACATCACTTTCTTGTTGATTGATCAAATCTACCGCATAGCTTACCATATCTGGCCTATCAAAACTCCCTGAATGAATATCGCTAATTTGAGTAAGTTTATAACCATCAAAAGCTTCCGGTAAATCCTCAAAACTCAAGGTATACTTTAAAACTTTAAAGTTATACTTGCCCTTATAAATACCGTAAAGAATCGAACCAAACGGAATGGCTGCAATACCTAATGCTATTTTTGAAATAAAAGCTCTTCTTGATGGCAAGTATTTGATACCGGCGTTGGAGCCTTCGGTGAAATACCTAAACAAGGCTTGAGGCACTCTAAAAACATCCTCAGCAAATAAAATAGCTAAAACAATCATTTTCGGTACCAATAACGCAAGAACAAATGCAAAAGCATAGGCTTGGGGGTTTCCAAACTCACTTCTATTTAAACCATAAAATCGAAATATGAAATTCCCCAACACCAACAGTGTTATAACCCAATAAAGTATCGTTAACCAGAGGTTTTTAGAAATGGTTCTAAATGCCTGAAAAGCATAAACATCAACAACTATAAAAACAAGGATAATAAGAGCCCAGCGCAGCATACTTTTTTACCCAAATATAAAGGTATTATTAGTCTTTCCTGAGCATGTCGTTTTAATTTAACTAATTGTTAAGAATTACTAAACCTTATTTTTCAAATCCTTTAATAGTTATTCTGTTCTTTTACTAGGTGCTTTTTATATCTCTCTTCTATAAAAGAAAACATTGTTTCAAAAAAGCATTAAACCTATTATACCCGAGCAATAACTGCGATTACCCATAAAAAGCGTTCATTTAATTTCCTGCAAATTTTTAAATGAAAAATTTCATGTACATTTGGTTTTCTATCAAAAACAAACAAAATGTCGGACCAAAAACGCCTTTTTTTAGTAGATGCCTATGCCTTAATTTTTCGGGGGTACTATGCCTTTATAAAGAACCCAAGAATCAACTCAAAAGGAGAAGACACCTCAGCTATTATGGGGTTTATGAACTCTTTATTAGATGTGATTAAGCGCGAGCGACCAGACCATTTAGCTGTTTGTTTTGATAAAGGCGGTAGTGCCGACCGAGTTGAAATGTTTGAGGATTATAAGGCCAACAGAGATGAAACCCCTGAAGGTATAAAAACTGCTGTTCCATACATTTATGAGATTTTGAAGGCGATGCACATTCCTATAATGGTAAAGGAGGGTTATGAAGCCGACGACGTGATTGGAACACTATCTCGTCAAGCTGAAAAAGAAGGCTATAAAACATACATGGTAACACCAGATAAGGATTTTGCACAATTAGTTACAGAGAACATTTTTATGTATCGTCCAGTTTTTGGCGGAGGTTACGAAACTTGGGGCATTCCTGAAGTACAAAAAAAGTTTGAAGTAGAAAGCCCTATGCAAGTGATAGACTTTTTGGGGATGATGGGAGATAGCAGTGATAATATCCCTGGGCTACCTGGTGTTGGTGAAAAAACCGCAAAAAAATTCATTGCACAATTTGGCAGTATGGAAGGCTTGTTGGCAAATACCGATCAGTTAAAAGGTAAAATGAAAGAAAAAGTAGAAGCCAACGGCGAGTTAGGATTACTCTCTAAAAAGCTAGCAACTATCATGCTAGATGTTCCTGTGAAATTTGATGCTAAAGACTTTGAGTTGGACCACCCGGACATAGAAAAAGTAAAAGAAATTTTTCAGAATTTAGAGTTTAGACGTCTTACTGATAATTTCTTAAAAACCTTTGCAACTGAAGCTTCAGAAATACCTCAAACCAAAGAAACATTGGCTAACAAAACCGAAAACAGACTAACACCTAAAGAAACAAAATCTGCTGGATCAGGCCAGTTTTCATTGTTTGGAGCAGACCCATCTAATGAATCAGATACCGAAACAAGCTCGGTATTAGAAAGAAAGACTGCCGAAACCACTTCGCATTTTTACCAGAGTATTGCTTCTGGAATGGCCACAAAACTGTTCCTTAAAAACTTAATGAATCAAAAGTCGGTGTGTTTTGATACTGAAACTACGGGATTAAATCCTTTAACTGCCCAATTGGTTGGCATTGCGTTTTCGTGGGAAACTGGTAAGGGGTTTTACCTACCATTTCCAGAAGACAAGGACAAAGGCCAAGAACTAATAGAACAATTGCGTCCGTTTTTTGAAAGTGAAACCATTGAAAAAATCGGTCAGAATTTAAAGTATGATATTAAAGTATTAGCCAAATATAATGTTGAGGTTAAAGGCAAACTCTTTGACACCATGCTAGCGCATTACCTGATTAATCCAGATATGCGTCATAATATGGATGTATTAGCAGAAACTTATTTAAACTACACCCCTATTTCTATTGAAACATTGATTGGCAAAAAAGGCAAAAATCAATTATCCATGAGAGATGTGCCTTTAGACAAGCAAACAGAATATGCGGTTGAAGATGCCGATATTACGCTTCAATTAAAAGAACATTTTCAGAATGAATTAGGTGAAGCCAATACCCAAAAGCTATTTGATGATATTGAAATTCCCTTATTACGTGTTTTAGCTAACATGGAATTAGAAGGTATTAACCTAGATAAAAACTTTTTGAATGGCTTGTCTGAGCAATTGAACAAAGACATCGAAGCTTTAGAAAGGAAAATATATGCAGAAGCGGGCGAAGAATTCAACATTGCTTCACCGAAACAATTAGGTATTATTCTATTTGAAAAAATGAAGTTAGTGGATAAGCCTAAAAAAACGAAATCTGGACAATATTCTACGGCTGAAGATGTGCTGAGTTATTTAGCAAAAGACCATGAGATAATTCAAAATATTCTTGATTTTAGAGGGCTTTCCAAGTTAAAGAGCACCTACGTAGACGCGTTACCCACTCAAGTAGATGAGACTACAAACCATGTACATACCGATTATATGCAAACCGTTGCAGCCACTGGACGCTTAAGTAGTAATAATCCTAATTTACAAAATATCCCGATTCGAACAGAACGTGGCCGACAAGTACGAAAGGCCTTTATCCCTAGAAATGAAAACTACATACTATTAGCTGCTGATTACTCACAGATAGAATTACGTATTATAGCTGCTCTTAGCAAAGAAGAAACGATGATTTCGGCTTTTCAAAATGGTGAAGATATTCACGCCTCAACAGCCTCAAAAGTGTTTAATGTTCCTATTGAAGCGGTAACTCGCGAACAACGTAGCAATGCCAAAACAGTAAACTTCGGGATTATTTATGGCGTATCAGCCTTTGGGTTGAGTAATCAAACCAATCTTTCAAGAGCAGAATCTAAAGAATTAATTGATACTTATTATGCTACCTACCCTAAATTGAGAAGCTATATGAGTGAACAAGTAGATTTCGCGAGAGACCATGGCTATGTACAAACTGTTTTAGGGCGAAGGCGCTATTTAAAGGATATTAATTCTCGTAATGCTGTAGTTCGTGGTGCTGCAGAACGAAATGCGGTTAATGCCCCTATACAAGGTAGTGCTGCAGATATTATAAAAATAGCAATGATAAATATTTTCAACAAACTTCAGGAAGGTAATTATAAAACTAAAATGCTATTACAAGTGCACGACGAATTAGTGTTTGATGTGTACAAACCAGAACTAGACACCATTAAAACTTTGGTAAAAACCCAAATGGAAAATGCTTACATCCTTGACGTTCCTTTAGATGTTGAGTTAGGTATTGGTAACAATTGGTTGGAGGCGCATTAATTTACAAACTATTCAAAAAATCTATACCTTTGGCATAATTAAATTGTAATCGCAAAGCAGTCTCAACACCCCTTTATGCCAAAAGTTTCAATAGTTTTATGTTCGTATAATGGTGAGAAATATATTTCTGAGCAAATAGACAGTATCTTAAACCAATCGTTTAAAGATTTTGAATTGATTATTTCTGATGACAGATCAACTGATTCAACAATTAAAATACTAAAAACCTACGCAGATAAGGATTCAAGAATTAAGTGGCACATTAACGAAAGTAACTTAGGTTATGTTAAAAACTTTGAAAAAGGGATTTCTTTGGCCAACGGAAATTATATTCTTTTATCAGATCAAGATGATATATGGGATCTAACTAAAATTGAAAAGCTTTACAATAACATTGAAGACCATGCGCTTATTTATTGTGATTCGTTGTTTGTGAATTCCAATTTAGAATCTACTGAAAAAAAGATGTCGAGCTCAAAAAATATGATTAGTACAACTAACCCCTTAAACCTTTGCTTAGCGAACTCTGTTTCTGGTCATGCTATGATGTTTAAAAAAGAATTAACCGCGCAATTATTTCCTTTTCCTAAGCTTGTCCCTCATGATTGGTGGATTGCCTTTGTTGCATCTTTCAATGGAGGTATTGTTTATTTTAACGACGCATTAATTAAATACCGTATTCATGATAGCAACTCGTTAGCTTTAAACAAGAACCGAAAGTCTAAAGAAAATAAAATTACCAAAAGGCAATTACGAATAGACGCGTTTTACAAAAAATGCCCTGATAATAATGGAGCTAAACCAATTCTTTTTGAACTAAATGAGGTTTACCAAAACATTAATCTAAAAACCAAAATAAAGAAGTTATCTCTCTTTTTTAAATACAAGCATGAGCTATTTTTAATAACTAAAAAGAAAGACTTGGCCCTTACACATTATATCTTAAGACAATTTAATAAACTAAAGTAAATATGAGGATTGCTGTAGTAAGTTTAGACAACTGGGGGTTTAATAATTATATTGTTGAAACGCTTAAAAGTAAAGGTGTTGAAACGACATCCATTAATTTTGATGATTTAACCTATCAATACCCAACCGTTTTTCATAGAGTTTATAATTTTTTCTTGAAAACCTTAACTAAATACAACCTAAAACAGTTGCACTTGGAAACGCAGCTGCGAAATAAAATAAAAGCGCTTCCAAAACAAGACCAAATTTTAGTAATCAAGTCCGATTTTCTTAACAAGAATATTTTAGTTGAATTAAAAAAGAACTCTCATAAAATGATTACTTTTTTAAACGATAGCTTGTCCAGATGCCCAAAGATGAAAAAGAATATCGACCTTTTTGAAGAAGTCTATTCTTTTGAAAACAGAGACTGCAAGCAATATGGTTTTAAAAAAATAAACAACTTTATATACACAGCCATCGAAACCAATTTAAATACAAACATCTCTTACAATGTTTTTAATATTAGCTCGCTGGATAAAAGAAAAAAGAGCGTTTCATTATTTTCTGAATACTTTAATTCAAGGAACATCTCGTTTAAGATAATTCTTTACAGTCCCAAACCAACAGATGTTTTTAATGATAAAAGCATTGACATCATACATAAGCCTTATTCAATTGTTGAAATGCTTGAGTTTTTAAAAAAATGTAAAGTAGTTCTAGACTTACAGCGCCCCAAACAGCAAGGACTTTCCTTTAGAGTTTTTGAGGCCTTGGCTTACGGAAAAAAGCTCATAACCTTAAATAAGGATATTGCGACTTATGCTTTTTATTCTCCCGATCAAATTTTCATAGTGGAAGATATCAATAATATTCAAATTCCAGACTCTTTTTTTACATCCGAGTCAAAGCCTATAGATTCAGTCATTTTACAAAATTACCATGTTTCAAATTGGGTAGATACTGTCTTTAAACTTTAATTATGAAGCCAAGCATAGCAATTATTGTATCCACTTACAACTGGCCCAAAGCTCTTAATTTAGTTTTAAAAAGTCTGGCAAGACAAAGCGAGTTTCCAAATGAATTAATTATTGCTGATGACGGCTCTCGGGACAAAACAAAACAACTTATTAATTCGTTTCGTAGCAAATTAAGTTTTCCAATAACTCATTTATGGCAAGAAGATGATGGTTTTAGAAAAAGTATAATTCTAAACAGAGCTATTGCAGAGGCGCAAAGTGACTATATTATTCAGGTGGATGGCGATGTTATACTTCATAAACATTTTATCAAAGATCATAGAGCAAATGCGCAGCACAATACTTTTTTATTTGGAACACGAGTAACGCTAAATGCTTGTATTACTGAGAGCTTTCTTAATAAAGGAAAATACCAAATCTCCTACTTTTCAAAAGATATTAAAAAAAGAAACCGCCTTATAAGGCTTCCCTTTTTTAGCAAATTTAGCAAACCACAAAATAAAAACTCAGGTAAACTGAGAGGCTGTAATTTATCCTATTGGAGGAAAGATGCCATGGCTATTAACGGTTATAATGAAGGTTTTAAAGGGTGGGGTTATGAAGACTATGAATTCGCTCAACGACTTATAAATAAAGGGGTGTTTGCGAAAAGAGTAAAACATGCTGCTATTCAGTTTCACTTATTTCATAACGAAGCTCCCAAGGGAAGTGTAGTCATCGGAGACAAGCTTTTAGAAGACACCGTAAACAACAAGATTAGTTTTATAGAAAATGGTATTATTAAGTCCTAATTTTGCAATGCCTATCGACGCCCCCTCTTTTTCTGATATTTCACCTTTTTCTTTCGTTGATTAAAAGGCACGGCATCGTCGAACGTATGCTTAGGCTTTCCTGGCTTGTTTTTTCGCCATTTTTCTTCTTTTTTAGGCAACAAAACATCCAATAAGTCCTGGCGCCCTAGCTTATTTAACGTGTTTTTTATCCAAGTCTTATTTTCATCTTTATACCAAAAGAAAAACCGATGTTGTTCATCTTTTTCCTTTCTCGTTTTTGGCGTTTTTACTTTTTTGAGCGTATATGGATGATAACCACTATAGTATATAACCGTAGCTACTGTCATGGGGGTTGGTGTAAAGCCTTGTACCTGTTCTAGCTGAAAACCCATATCCTTAGTTTCTGCTGCTAAATTCGCCATGTCTTCGGCCTCGCAAGCAGGATGATTCGATATGAAATAGGGAATAAGCTGTAGCTTTAGCTTATGTTTGATGTTGATTTTATCAAAACGTTCCTTAAACTTATGAAAATAGGCGAATGATGGTTTACGCATCAACTTTAAAACGGGATCACTGGTATGCTCTGGTGCTACTTTTAGTCTCCCAGACACATGTTTGGTCATAACCTCCTCTGTGTAATCATCCAATTCCTTGGCATCGGCATTTTTATTAAACTCTGGCACTAACATATCATGCCTAATTCCACTACCTATAAATGATTTCTTCACTTTGGGATGCCTATCAACTGCCTGATATAATTCGGTTAGTGGTTTATGAGAGGTGTCTAAATTACTACAAATTACAGGTGAAATACAAGAAGGAGCAACGCACTTATCGCAAATCTCTTGTACTTTACCTTTCATTTTGTACATATTGGCACTTGGTCCGCCTATATCAGATAAATACCCTTTAAAATCCGGCATATTGGCCACCATATCGACTTCTCGTAGCACAGATTCTTGACTACGTGATGCTATAAACTTTCCTTGATGTGCAGAAATCGTACAAAAACTACACCCCCCAAAACACCCTCGATGGATATTAATGGAGAATTTAATCATTTCAAAAGCAGGGATAGGCCCACGCTTGTTATATTTTGGATGCGGTAAACGTGTGTAAGGTAAATCAAAAGAAGCATCAATCTCAGCTTCTGTCATAGTTGGATACGGAGGATTAATCATCAAGGTTCTGTCCCCCACCTTTTGAAAAATACGTCGTGCAGCCAACTTATTACTCTCTTGCTCGATAATCTTAAAATTGGCTGCATAAGCCTTTTTATCTTTCAAGCACGTTTCATGTGAGACAATCTCAACATCCTCCCAATTACTATTCTTTGGGATTTTAGCATCCTTATTCAATAAAACAGCTGTTTGTTTTATCGTAGTGATACTACTAAAAGGTACCCCTTTCTGCAACAAACGTACCACCTCCCTTAACGGTTGCTCACCCATACCATACACCAACATATCGGCTTTAGAGCTTTCCAAAATAGTTGGCAATAACTTATCGCTCCAATAATCGTAATGAGTCACCCTGCGTAAAGAAGCCTCAATCCCCCCTATTAAAACAGGAATATCGGGCCATTTTTCTTTTAAAATTTTAGAATAGACTGTTGTGGCATAATCTGGTCTAAATCCAATATCGCCATTTGGGGTATAGGCATCCTTATCGCGTCTCTTTTTGTTGGCGTTATAGTTACTAATCATGGGATCCATACAACCACCTGTAACACCAAAAAATAATTTAGGAGCTCCTAATTTAACAAAGTCTTGAAGATTATCATTCACATTGGGCTGGGGTACAATAGCAACACGAAGCCCATAACTTTCTAAAATACGCCCGATAACCGCAGGTCCAAACGACGGATGATCTACATAAGCATCCCCACTAAATAGAATAACATCAAGCGCATCCCATCCGCGAATTTTTACCTCTTTATTAGTGGTGGGCAACCAATTTGATAATTTCAACTCCTTCATAGCGTTGCAAAAATAGGCAAAATTAGCGGCTTACTTGCTATGCCCATATATTTAGGACCTTACTACATTGATAAAGCTTAAATTTTCATTCCTTAAAAGGAAGAAATTATAATTACATCAATTTTAACTAGTTTTGCAATCTATTTTTTTATCAATGAGTATAATTTCAAAAGACATACAGCAAGCCGCTAAGCTTTTAAGTAATGACCAACTGGTGGCCATCCCTACGGAAACGGTGTATGGTTTGGCAGGAAATATCTACAGCGAAAAGGCTGTTAAGCTTATTTTTGAAACAAAAAAACGTCCGTTTTTTAACCCACTCATTGTTCATATACCATCAATTGATGCTTTAGAAAGTATAGTAAGCCATATTCCCGAAAAAGCACGTCTGTTAGCAGATGCCTTTTGGCCCGGATCTATGACAATGGTCCTTAAAAAACAAACATGTATTCCAGATTTAATCACAGCTGGAAAAAACACTGTCGCGGTTAGAGTGCCAAAACACCCGATAACCTTAGAACTTTTAAAAGCCTTATCATTCCCATTAGCCGCACCAAGCGCGAACCCTTTTGGAAGCATCAGTCCAACGAAACCAGAACATGTAGAACGCTATTTTAAGGATACTATTGGCCAAGTTCTTGATGGAGGCCCTTGTGCTAATGGCATAGAGTCAACAATAATAGGTTTTGAAGGGAATGAACCTGTTATTTATAGATTGGGAGCTTTAGCCATCGAGGATATAGAGGCCGTGGTTGGCAAAGTAGCTATTAGAAACAAAAAAGAAATAAGCCCTGATGCACCCGGGATGCTAGATCGCCATTATGCGCCTACTACACAAACATTTTTAACAGATAATATTTCAGAAGTCATAAGAATACATGGTGGTAAACGTATTGGTATTCTTGTTTTTAAAACAGAAGTAAATGATGCTTCGGTTACCTCTCAAATTATACTTTCTAAGGAAGGTGACCTAAGCGAGGCAGCATCAAAACTTTATGATGCTATGCATGATTTGGATCGTCAAGAACTGGACCTTATTATTGCAGAACAATTTCCTGATTATGGTCTGGGAAAATCCATTAATGACAGATTAAAACGGGCAACTTTCAGGAGTTAGTCTTTTTATGTTACAGACGTCTGATTTTCAAGCTTAAAAAAACCTTAACTAGGTTTGGTAATCCAATAGTTTATCGTAAATTTGCAAACTCTTTTTGAGAGAGGAATGTTTAATAATTAAAAAAATCATTAGTGTGGACACATTAAGCTACAAAACGATTTCAGCAAACAAAGCTACTGTAAATAAGGAGTGGGTTTTGGTTGATGCTGAAGGTCAGGCGCTTGGTCGTTTAGCTTCTAAAGTTGCAAAACTTTTAAGAGGTAAACACAAGCCAAACTTCACACCTCATGTTGATTGCGGAGATAATGTAATTATTATCAATGCTGAAAAAATCACGTTATCTGGAAACAAATGGACTGAGAAATCATACATTCGTCACACAGGTTACCCAGGAGGTCAAAGAAGTTTAACTGCTACAGAATTGTACGGAAAAAACCCTGCAAGAGTAGTAGAAAAATCAGTTAAAGGAATGTTACCTAAAAACAAATTAGGAGCAGATTTATTCCGTAACCTAACAGTTGTTGTTGGTTCAGAGCATAAACACGACGCTCAAAAGCCAAAAACAATTAACTTAAACGAATTCAAATAATGGATGTAATTCACAAAATTGGCCGTAGAAAAACGGCTGTTGCGCGCGCTTATGTTGCCCCAGGAAAAGGTAACATTACAATTAATAAAAAAGACTTAGCTAATTATTTTACTACAGCTACTTTACAGTACAAAGTAAAACAACCATTAGCTTTGACTAACAATGACGCCAACTTTGATATTACAGTAAATGTATATGGAGGTGGTATTACTGGACAAGCAGAAGCTGTTCGTTTGGCAATTTCTCGTGCAATGTGCGAAGTTGATGCTGAGAACAGATCTATCTTAAAACCAGAAGGCTTATTAACAAGAGATCCAAGAATGGTAGAGCGTAAAAAATTCGGTCAGAAGAAAGCTCGTAAGAAATTCCAATTCTCAAAGCGTTAATATACATGCTGAACTTGTTTCAGTATCTGTTTATCAGTTACTCCAAACATATTCAATCATATTAATAAAAGAAGCTGAAAAAATTTCAGCTTAAATATTTAAAACAGTTATTGTTGTCCTGAACTTTTAACAAAAGACAGGAATTAGTTTAGCATCTAAATGAAGCCAAGAGCGAAAAGCCAAATGGAACATTGCTAATTCAACAGAACGTAAACTATTACAAAATGGCAGTAGAAGTAAAAGAATTACTTGAAGCAGGTGTACACTTCGGACACCTTACACGTAAGTGGGACCCAAACATGGCTCCTTACGTTTATATGGAACGTAACGGTATCCATATTATAAACCTTTACAAAACAGCAGCTAAAATTGATGAAGCTGGTGCAGCATTAGCAAAAATTGCTGCTTCAGGTCGTAAAATTTTATTTGTTGCAACAAAAAAACAAGCAAAAGATATTGTTGCTGAAAAAGCTGGAGAAATTAACATGCCTTACATCACTGAAAGATGGCCAGGTGGTATGTTAACAAACTTTGTTACTATTAGAAAAGCTGTTAAAAAAATGGCTTCTATTGATAGAATGAAGAAAGACGGTACGTTTAACACATTATCTAAAAAGGAGCGTTTACAAGTTGATCGTTTAAGAGCTAAGTTAGAGAAAAACTTAGGGTCTATTAGCGATATGACACGTTTACCAGGCGCTTTATTTGTTGTAGATATTAAGCGTGAGCACATCGCGATTAAAGAAGCTCAAAAATTAAACATTCCAATTTTTGCTATGGTTGATACCAACTCAGACCCACGTCAGGTTGATTATGTTATCCCTGCAAATGATGACGCTTCTAAATCAATTGATAAAATTTTAACTCACGTAACATCTGCAATATCTCAAGGTTTAGCAGAGCGTAAAGCTGAGAAAGAAGCTAGTGCAGCAGCTAAAGAGAAAGAACAAGCTCCTAAAGCAAAAGCGGCTCCAGCTCCTAAAGCTGTTGCTGAAGAAGAAGAATAGAATAACATTAATACAACACAAATAAGTCGTTTAGTTCTTTTCTTCGCAGAAATAAATTGAACGACTTTTTTAAATTATAATTACAATGAGTACTACAGTAAAAGTTACAGCTGCTGAAGTTAATAAATTAAGACAAGCAACTGGTGCAGGAATGATGGACTGCAAAAAAGCTTTAGTTGAAGCTGAAGGAGACTTTGACAAAGCCATAGAAGTATTACGTAAAAAAGGTCAAAAAGTAGCTGAAAAAAGAGCCGATAGAGATTCTTCTGAAGGTGCTGCTGTTTCTAAAATTAATGCAAACCAAACTGCTGGCGTTGCTATTGTTTTAGGATGTGAAACTGACTTTGTTGGTAAGAATGAAAACTTTTTAGCTTTAGCTAACGAATTAGCTGAAGTAGCCTTAAAGTACGATTCTAAAGACGCCTTTTTAGCAGCCGATTTTGGAGGAATGACCGTTGCAGAAAAACTAGTTGAGCAAACTGGAGTTATAGGTGAAAAACTAGACATCAAAGCTTTTGAAAAATTAGAAGCTCCTTTTGTTGGTTCTTATGTTCACATTAACAAAATTGCTGCTTTGGTTGGTTTAACCGCTAAAGTAGATAACGCCGAAGTTTTAGTTAAAGATGTTGCTATGCAAGTCGCTTCAATGGGAGCAACTTCATTATCTTACAAAGATTTTGATCCTGCATATGTAGCTTCAGAAACAGAAGCAAGAATTGCAGTTATTGAAAAAGACAATATTGAATTAGGTCGTTTAGGTAAAACACTTAAAAATGTACCTCAATACATTTCAATGCAACAGTTAACTCCTGAAGTTTTGGCAAAAGCTGAAGCTGACGCTAAAGCAGAATTAGCAGCTGAAGGTAAACCAGAAAAAATCTGGGATAGAATTTTACCAGGTAAAATGGATCGTTTCATCTCTGATAACACGACTTTAGATCAAGAACAATGTTTATTAGATCAAAAGTTTATTAAAGACGAAAAGAAAACCGTTGCTGAATATGTATCTACTTTCGGTGAGGTTGAAATTTCAGGTTTTAAACGTGCTTCAGTAGGATAATTTATCTCATTTCGCCTAAGCGAAAACCATTATACAAAGCCACTATTCAATTATGAATAGTGGCTTTTTTATCTTAAAATATAAGGTTTATAAAAATTCAAAAGAAAAAAAAAATGTGTAGTTTTGCACAACTCTAGTTTTTGCACTTGCGAAAACGTCACAAATCAAAACACTTATTTTGAAATATAAAAGAATACTCCTCAAACTATCAGGTGAAGCCTTAATGGGAACACGCCAATATGGTATTGATCCAGAAAGGTTAGCAGAATATGCTCAAGACATTAAAACTATTACAGATAAAGGCATTGAAGTAGCTATCGTTATTGGTGGTGGTAATATCTTTAGAGGTTTAGCTGGTGCTAGTAAAGGCATGGATCGTGTTCAAGGTGATCACATGGGTATGTTGGCCACGGTTATTAATGGTTTGGCACTTCAAGGTGCTTTGGAAGATGCAAATATACCAACTAGACTTCAAACAGCTATAAAGATTAATGAAGTAGCCGAACCTTTTATAAGAAGAAAGGCTATGAGACATCTTGAAAAAGGGCGTGTTGTAATTTTTGGCGGTGGAACAGGAAATCCTTATTTTACTACAGATTCGGCAGCTGTGCTTAGAGCTATTGAAATTGAAGCCGATGTTATTTTAAAAGGAACCAGAGTTGATGGTATTTACAATGCCGATCCTGAAAAAGACAATAACGCTGTGAAATTTAAAAGTATTTCATTTGACGACGTATTAAGAAAAGGATTAAAAGTTATGGATACTACGGCATTTACCTTAAGTCAAGAAAATGAATTGCCCATTATTGTTTTTGATATGAACAAGAAAGGCAACTTACTAAAGGTTGTTTCTGGCGAAAATATTGGAACGGTAGTAAATGTATAATACTTGGCGTAGTTTTTGAACAAGCCTTTGTAACTTAAAAACGTATAAGACAATGAACGAAGACATACAATTTATATTAGATACCACAAAAGAAGCAATGGATAATGCTATTGCACATCTTAAAAAACAATTTCTAAACATTAGAGCAGGTAAAGCAAGTCCTTCCATGTTAGGAAGTGTTATGGTTGATTATTATGGTACGCAAACGCCTTTAAGCCAAGTAGCTAATGTAAACACTCCGGATGGACGCACCATAACGGTTCAACCATGGGAAAAGAGTATGCTTCAGGAAATAGAACGAGGTATTGCCTATGCAAACCTGGGGTTTAACCCAATGAATAATGGAGAAACAATTATTATTAATGTCCCTCCTTTAACCGAAGAACGTCGTAAAGATCTTGCAAAGCAAGCGAAATCTGAAGCTGAAGACGCCAAAGTTAGTATTAGAACGGCAAGAAAAGACGCTATGAACGACGTGAAAAAAAACGATGATATATCGGAAGACTTGAAAAAAAATGCCGAAATCGATATTCAAGAGCTAACAGACAAATATGTGAAAAACGCAGATCAGCTCTTTGAACATAAGGAAAATGAAATCATGACCGTGTAAAAAAAAGGAGCGATATTAAATATCGCTCCTTTTTTTATGGTTTTTATTTCTTACTACCTAAAGCCTGCGAAAACTGAAGCATTTTAAGTTATTCCAGTTTTAAATTAGTCCGCACCCATTTATTTAACGCCTCATAATGAGGTATTATGCCTCTTTTTTCTACCTTTGCGAATCTTTATTTTAGAGCATGATTAAACTTTTAACCAAAGATTTTTGGGACGTTACAGCAAGAATAATTTTAAGGAATAAAATCATTATTCTTATTGCCATAGCCATTGCCACATTTCTATTGAGCTTGAAATGGGAAAACATGCGTCTTACCAATAACGAGGCTAACCTCCTACCCGACGATCATGAAGTAAATATTGCCTATAATGAGTTTTTAAAAACCTTTGGAGAAGAAGGGAACCTTATTGTTTTAGGCATTAAAGACAGTACCGTTTTTTCTGTTGAAAAATTAAATGCTTGGAATAAGCTTTCAGAAACGTTTAAACAATTTGATGCTGTCGAAACAGTCATTTCAATTAAAGATCTTCAGAAGCTTATTAAAGACACCCAAAATGAGCGCTTTGCACTCGAACCCTTTATAAAAGATTCTATTAGTTCCCTAGAGCAAATTAGTTTACTTCAGAAAGAATTATTTCAACAATATCCCTTTTATGATAATTTCTTGTTCAATAAGGAAACAAAAACTATTAGAATAGCTATTTATCTGGAAAAGGATATTGTAAATACACCGATTAGGAAAGACTTCGTAACCAATACACTCTTACCTTTAATTGAATCCTTTGAAAACGACAACAATCTCAATGTAAGAGTATCTGGGATGCCTTATATAAGAACATTAAACTCTCAAAATATTGTCGATGAGATTGGATTATTTGTATTTGCCGCTTTATTAGTGACATCGCTAATTTTCTTTTTCTTTTTTAGGTCTTTTAGAGCCACTTTAATTTCTTTAATTGTAGTTTGTATCGGTGTTATGTGGACATTGGGCATTATTGGCGCTTTAAATTACGAAATTACAGTTCTTACAGCACTTATTCCTCCTTTAATTATTGTTATAGGTATACCAAACTGTATATTTTTAATCAATAAATATCAGCATGAAGTTAAACTGCATGGTAATAAAGTTAAATCATTACAACGTGTTATTACCAAAGTAGGTAATGCCACCTTGATGACAAATGTTACGACAGCCTCTGGATTTGCCACCTTTATTTTAACTGAAAGTAAGCTCTTAAAAGAATTTGGTGTTGTAGCTTCTCTAAGCATACTAGCTATTTTTATTTTATGTCTACTTATTATACCTATTGTATACACTTTTTTACCTTATCCTAAAGATCGCCATTTAGAACACCTTAATAGACGTTGGATTGGTGGTTTTGTTGATTGGATGGAACGCATGGTAAAACACAGGCGTATTACAATATATGCTACAGCTGTTATTTTATTAATAGTTAGCATTATTGGAATTTACCAAATAAAAATTTCTGGTAGCTTAATTGAAGACATGCCACAAAACTCCGAGTTTGTTAAAGATATTCGTTTTTTTGAAGACGAATTTAATGGTATTATGCCACTAGAGATTATGGTTGATACCAAACGTAAGAAAGGTGTTATGAAACTGTCTACTCTTAAGCGCATGGATGCCTTAGAGGATAAGATTATTGAAACTCCCGAACTATCAAAACCTATTTCTGTTGTAGGGTTAGTAAAATACTCTAAGCAAGCTTATTACAATGGTAAAACCAAGTATTATCAACTCCCTACTTCCCAAGAGAATAGCTTTATTTTATCATACGCCAAAAATTCGTCTTCGAACGTCGATTTGCTTAAAAATTTTGTTGATAGTACAGGACAATATGCTAGGATAACCACCTTTATGAAAGACATAGGCACCGATAAAATGGAGCGTATTGAAGAGAACTTACAAAGCGAAATTGATAAAGTTTTTCCAAGTGAAAAATTCAATGTCACCATGACCGGTAAGGCTTTCGTATTTCAAAAAGGAACCAAGTATTTAGTGAAGAATTTAGCCATTTCCCTGTCCCTAGCCATTATACTAATTGCCTTTTTTATGGCCTATTTATTTCGGTCGGCCAGAATGATTATAATCTCGCTTATTCCTAATTTATTACCACTTTTAGTTACTGCTGGTTTAATGGGCTATTTGGGAGTTCCTATAAAACCATCTACAATCTTAGTTTTTAGTATTGCCTTTGGAATTTCTGTAGACGATACGATACACTTTTTGGCAAAATACCGACAGGAGTTACAAGCCAATAACTGGAAAATAAAAGTATCTGTTTATGGTGCATTAAGAGAAACCGGTGTAAGTATGTTCTATACCTCAATAGTGCTATTTTTTGGTTTTTCAGTATTTACTATTTCTAGTTTTGGTGGTACGGTAGCGTTGGGAGCACTTGTTTCGGCAACGTTACTATTTGCAATGCTATCAAACCTACTATTATTACCCTCTCTATTATTATCATTAGAAAGAAATATTGCAAATAAAGAAGTGTTAAGAAAACCCCCCATTGATATCATACCTGACGAAGAGGGCGATGAGATTACGTATAATGAATAGAAATTACATATTTTTAGATAATTATGCTCAATTCGTTAAATTTCCGCTTATTTTTTGATTTTATATTTATAATTTTAATCATTGAATCCTTTATATTTACATTTCAAAACTAGTATTTATGCTCAATAAAACAGTTTCAGAATTATTAGCTCAAGATCTAACTGAACAAGAAGTAGAAATTAAAGGATGGGTAAGAACATTTCGGGCAAACAGATTTATTGCACTAAATGATGGCTCTACTATAAAAAATATACAATGTGTTGTTGATTTTGAAAGTTTTGATGAGGAAACTCTAAAACGCATCACAACTGGAGCGGCTATCTCTGTAAAAGGTGACCTAACAGAAAGTGAAGGAAAAGGACAACATGTTGAAATACAAGTTAAAGAATTAGAAATATTAGGAGATTCAGACCCTGAAACCTATCCAATCCAACCGAAGAAACATTCTTTTGAGTTTCTTAGGGAGCATGCACATTTAAGAACACGAACAAATACTTTTAGCGCCGTAATGCGTTTACGTTCGTCTCTTTCTTTTGCGATTCACAAATACTTTAATGACAATGGATTTTACTACATGCATACGCCTATTATAACTGGAAGTGATGCAGAAGGTGCTGGCGAGATGTTTAAAGTAAGTAACCTAGACCCCAAAAACACCCCTTTAACAGAGGAGGGAGAAGTTGACTATTCAAAAGATTTTTTTGGTAAAGAAACTAATTTAACGGTTTCTGGTCAGTTAGAAGCTGAAACCTACGCTATGTCATTAGGAAAAGTTTACACGTTTGGCCCTACATTCCGAGCAGAAAACTCTAATACGTCACGTCACCTTGCAGAATTTTGGATGATTGAACCAGAAGTTGCTTTTATGGATTTAGCTGGTAATATGGACTTAGCCGAAGATTTCATGAAATCGGTCATTAAACATATACTTACCAATAACCGTGAAGACTTAGAGTTTCTGGACAAGCGCCTGCAGGATGAAGATAAGAGAAAACCCCAGAATGAGCGTAACGACATGACTTTAATTGAAAAATTGAACTTTGTTACGGATAATCATTTTAAACGCGTAAGCTATACGGAAGCAATTGATATTCTTAGAAATTGCAAGCCCAACAAGAAAAAGAAGTTTAAATACCTAATAGACCAATGGGGTACAGATTTACAAAGTGAACACGAACGCTACCTTGTTGAAAAACACTTTAAGTGTCCTGTCATTCTATTTGATTACCCTGCCAATATTAAAGCTTTTTATATGCGCCTTAATGACGATGGTAAAACAGTTCGAGCTATGGATATTTTATTCCCTGGAATTGGGGAAATTGTTGGAGGAGCGCAACGTGAAGAACGCCTAGAGGTACTTAAACAAAAAATGGCCGCTATTAATATTCCCGAGGAAGAGCTATGGTGGTATCTAGATTTGCGCAAATATGGAACCGCCATACATTCTGGATTTGGTTTAGGTTTCGAACGCTTAGTTATGTTTGCAACCGGCATGAGCAATATTAGAGATGTTATTCCTTATCCAAGAACTCCCCTAAATGCCGAATTCTAAGGTTTATAACATTTAATAATAGCCAAGGTTTGTTTCTGCATAAAAATTATACTACTTTAACTTAAAAATTAGAGTTGCAGTCCATAGCCTTAAATAGCATAAGAAAAAAAGAGCTTCCCCACCAACCTTCGCCTTTTTGGTCTTACCTAGAAGTAGGAAGACTTCTATACTACTCTCTGTTTCTGTTTATCTTAGAATCTTGGTTTTACTGGATCCGTTTAAAAGCTGCTTTTTTTGAGTCGTCAAAATGGGTAATTGGTTTTTGGCTTGTTTGTTTTTTATTTTCATTCGTTCATATTTTCCTTGTTATCATGGATGGCTGGTCTCGTTATCAGAACTATAAAAGAGCTAAAGATCAATTTTACATTTATGGAGTTACAAAAAGAATATGCAACCTTTATATAGGCTCTAAATGTCAGCGAAATGCTGCCTTAGTAGCTGCCAAAGAGCTTGGCCTTGAAGAACAAGTGAGTAACTACTACATCTCTAAAGGTATTAAATGGTATCATTATATTCCTTATTTTATGATAAAAGACCCTTTGTTTTTGTTTAAAAAGTATTTCTGGAAAAGAACGTTTCTAGAAAAAGGTTATGAAGCTAAATTCGATTTCAGAAAGCTGCAGCAGCAAACAGGTTTATGATACTTACTGGACATAACCTATCAAAATCGTTTAAGTCTTTAAAAGCGCTAGATAAGGTATCTATTGCTTGCAATGCAGGTGAAATACTTGGAATCCTTGGAGCTAATGGATCCGGGAAGTCAACTTTATTTAAAATTCTTCTTAATGTATTAACACCTGACACTGGTGAAGTTACAATTAGCTCTAACCGAGTTAAACCCATTGGAGGTATTATTGAAAAACCAGCCTTATACGAATATTTAAATGCTTCCGAAAACTTGAAAGTTTTTGCCAAAATACAAGGTTTAAAAGCTAATTCCACGTTTATAAATAACAAGCTTAACGAAGTTGGACTTTCCATAGACAGAAAAGACCCTGTTAAAAACTTTTCTATGGGTATGAAACAACGATTGGGTATCGCAATTGCTTTACTTAATAACCCCGAATGTCTTATATTAGATGAACCATTTTCTGGGTTGGACCCAATGGGTATAACGTCTCTTAAAAAGTTAATTGTAACACTTGCTAAAGAAAAGAAACTTGCTGTTCTTATGTCATCTCATATTATTAATGAGCTTAGTAAAATTTGCGATAAACTTGTGGTTTTAAAGAATGGCGTCGTAATTAAATCAGGTACCACAGAAGATATTTTAAGACAGAGTACAGTTGCATACCAGATAATGGCTTCTAATATATCGTCTTCAAATGTTTTAAAAACCTTTAATGCAAAAATAAATGGTAATCAGGCCATCGTTACTCTTAGCCCAGACCACATATGGGAAGTCTTTGAAAAACTGCAGCAAGAAAATATTAAAATAAGTGCATTTACTCCAGAGATTAGTATGGACAAATTGTTTGAAAATTAAAACCGGATGAGACATTTAATGCTTACTGAGACGTTTAAACTATTTAAACAGAAAAAAACATACTATGCCTTAGCGGCCATTTTTTTGATTGAAATTATTATTCTGTTTAGTGCGTTCTCTCAAGGTCAAAATGTGCTAGACATTTTATTAGACAACCTTCAGCAATCATTTCATTTTGAAGGTAATTTACTCAATGGAAACCTACTTAGCTATCTTATATTAAACACCCTATGGTTTCATTTACCATTAATCCTAATTATTATCATATCTGGTACACTAACCTCAGAATATAAGGAAAGAACCATCCTGAGCATTATGCTTCAGCCAGTTTCAAAAACAAAGTTTATTCTGACTAAATACGTGGTTGCTATCGTATTTACAATACTGATTGTTTTGTTTTTGGCTGTTACTACCTTTATGCTTTCGTATAGCATTTTTGGAAAAGGAGACCTTATTGTTTATTTGGATACTTTGAACTTTTTTGAATCTTCCGAGGCTTTTAGCCGTTTAAAATGGGCTTTTGCCACCGGAGCTATTTCCATGGTATTCTTTTCAGTGATTAGCTTGACTTTTGCTATAATTTTTGAAGAAGCAACCACAACATGGATTGTCAGTGCTTTTTTCTTAATACTGTCTAATTTGCTATTAAAAGTAGATTTTGGAAATTATTTTTTAGATACTTGGCTGTACGTAAAACTCAACGATACGTGGCAATATCTATTCTATTATAATATTCCCTGGAACCAAGTTTATATGAACACCTCAATTCTTATTCTATATACCCTTGTTACCATATTTATAGGAACAATCATTTTCACCAAAAAAGACGTTGCCTAATGCGTTATTTATCAATCATTTACATCCTTACCACTAGCTTACTTAATGCGCAAAGTATTGATACAGATATTTTATATATTCAAAACCGACTTGATTCCATTCAGTCTTTTTCTGCTGAAGTAAAACTAAATGTGGATATCAGTTTTGTTAATATTCCTGAGAAACGCGCTAGAATTGAATATCAAGTTGGACAAAATACTAGAGTCTTTTCTGAAGATTTTGTATTGATACCCAAAAAAGGGTTAGATGTATCCTTAAATCAATTATTTGAGAATCCTTTTATAACAGTAGATAGGGGGACTGATCCTAAAAGCAATTATAAAGTAGTTAACATTATTCCTACTAATAAAAAGGCTGATTTTTCCATTGCCACAGTTTCTATAGATACCGTACAAAAAAGGATTTCGCAATATGAAATAAGCACTAAAAAAGATGGTATGTATACGGTAAACCTTTTTTACCACAAAAATTCGGACGTACTCCCGAAGAATATTGATGTAGCATTCGAAATAGAGCGTATTAGAATTCCACTGAAATATATGGGTAAGGATGCCCAGATCGACAAAGAAAATTATAACTCCAACGAACCGAAAACAGGTATAATTCATCTCGACTTTCACTACACAGCAGTTACTTTAAGGCCAATTTCTAACTAAAATTTTAGGACGTTATTATATTGGGTAAAAGCTCAAAAAGTAATGGTTGTATTTAATGTAATTTATTTATTTTTGATATTAAGCAATCCAAAAATATGCTGAAACAACATTTACAATTTAAATTATCCCAAAAACTGTCTCCGCAGCAAATTCAATTAATGAAATTGATCCAGTTGCCCACACAAGCTTTTGAACAACGTTTAAAACAAGAACTGGAAGAGAATCCAGCTCTAGAAGGTGGAAAAGAAGACAATGTAAACGATTTAGATAAAGACTTGGATAATTCTTCCGATGATTTAAATGATAATGAATCCATCGATGCAGACGACATAAATGTTGATGAGTACTTAAGTGATGATGAAATACCTGATTATAGAACGCAAGCGAATAATTATAGTACTGACGATGATGAAAAAAGCATGCCCTATGCAGCAGGCACTTCGTTCACGCAACATTTAATCAATCAATTAAACACCTACAGACTATCTGAAGAAGAACGTGATATTGCTGAATTTCTTGTTGGAAGTGTTGATGAAAGTGGATACATAAGAAGAGAATTATGTGATATTATGGACGATCTGGCATTTACTCAAAATGTTTATACTACCGAAGAACACATTGAAAAGGTTTTAAAAATTGTACATCAATTAGACCCGGCAGGGGTAGGAGCCAGAGATTTACAAGAATGTTTAAGCATTCAGCTGCATAGAAAACAACAAAATGAAAATACTGAACTAGCCATAGCTATTATTGACAGAGCCTTTGATCAATTTACCAAAAAGCACTACAAAAAGCTACTTCAAAAGTTTGATATTTCTGAAAGCCAACTAAAAGGTGCAATTTCAGAAATTGAGCATTTAAACCCAAAACCTGGGGGTTCTTATGCTGGAAATAATAGAATAGCTGAACATGTGGTTCCTGATTTTGCCATTAAAATAGTTGACGGCGAACTAGAACTAACCCTTAACGGCAGAAATGCACCAGCCCTTCATGTTTCCAGAGAATACAATAATATGCTAAAGGGTTACAAAGACTCAAAAGAGAAGTCTAAATCGCAAAAAGACGCTATTGTTTTTATTAAGCAGAAGCTTGATGCCGCAAAATGGTTTATTGAAGCGATAAAACAGCGGCAACAAACCTTATTTGTTACCATGAGTGCCATAATGCATTATCAGAAAGAATATTTTTTAACTGGAGATGAGCGCAACTTGAAACCCATGATTCTTAAAGATATAGCCGACGAGATAAATATGGATGTTTCAACCGTTTCCAGGGTTGCCAATAGCAAATATGTGGATACCCCTTACGGAACAAAACTAATTAAAGAGTTCTTCTCTGAATCCATGAAAAATGACCAAGGAGAGGATGTTTCAACGCGTGAAATAAAAAAAATATTAGAAACGGTTATTGATGAAGAGGACAAGAAAAAGCCTTTAACTGATGAGACCCTGGCCTCCATTTTAAAAGAAAAAGGATATCCAATTGCAAGGCGCACAGTTGCTAAATATAGGGAGCAACTGGACATTCCTGTAGCGAGGTTACGCAAAAAAATATAATGGCAAAACTACTTAAAAGTATTTCTTATATTTTCCATCCAATAGTAATGCCTTTAGCCGGTGTCATTTTCTATTTTTCAAAATCACCACGATATATTGCACCAGAAGTTATAAAAGCTAAATTAATCTCTGTTTTAATACTAACGGTTCTTCTGCCTATTGTACTTTATTTCCTTCTAAAAATCTTAGGCAAAGTTAATTCAATATACTTAAAATCGACTAAAGAGCGTATTATTCCACTTGTTCTAAACTGTTTGGTTCTATTTGTAGTGATTCGAAAAATACTCACGCCAACACAAGCTATTGAGTTGTACTTCTTCTTTCTAGGGATTCTATTCTCTGCTTTAAGTTGTCTTATTCTAGTCTTACTAAAAGTTAAAGCAAGTATGCATATGATAGGTGTTTCCGGGCTATTTATGTTTTTTATTGCCCTAAGTATTCATTTTAGCATAAATATTAATAAAACACTTGCCTTAACAAGCATTATATTAGGAGCTGTTGCAACCTCAAGATTACACATGAAAGCTCACAGCTTTGCCGAGCTAATTTTAGGCCTTGTTCTGGGAGCTCTTCCCCAATTAATCCTAACCCCTTATTGGATATAGTTTTATACCGTAGTAGTGTTGGATTCTAAAGTATATAAAACATTAGTCCCAACTTAATAGCATTCATATCGATACTACCACCATTTAGCTTTGCGTTTCCATCTAAAAGATTGTTTAGACCGTAATAGACATGAAAATTCCAGGTATTATAACCGGCACTGAGCGTTAGCCCGTACTGAAAATCATTAAAATCCTGATTATTATAGAAAGTTAAGTTTCCTAATTCGCCCTTGTACCTAGAAATATTAGAAACCATATAACCCAATTTAACACCTGCATAAACCCTCCAAAAAGCATAATCTGAAGGTGTTGAAGTTCGCCACCTATATTGAATAGGTAACTCAATAACGTGTGTGTTAAATTTATTTCTGGAGTAAGTCCCAGAACTTCCCAATAGTTCGTAATCAAACTTGCCATCAGCCCCGCGTGACATTAATATGTTTTGATTATAGCCATTGGTTGAATACCCTAAGCCAATACCAAATGCTTTATTTCTCTTTTTATTAATTGGCATATCACGTATAAATCCCAAGTGAAGACCAAAAGAAAAACCACTTTGTGTTACCCCTGCTGGTTTTTTTCCCAGCAAATTATAGGTAATCCCAATGTAGAACTGATCCTCTCGATACAACGAATCCCCAGCCTTCTCACTTAGCTCTTGACTGTTACATAAAGGAATTAATAGAAAACAATAACAAACAAAACAAACATATTTCATTGAATAGAACAATTTGCAAAACCCTAAACAGAATAGGGTACTAATTTTGTGAAACTAAAAAGGCGCTTTGAAAATCAAAACGCCTTATTTATAAAATTAAGAAAGTAAAATTAATCTCTTCCAAACACACTACCTTTTTTGGTAGTATAATTTATTTTAAGAGCATTAACCTTACGCAGTTCTTGCTTAATATCTCCAATTAACCCCATATTTGCGTCACTATCAACCTTTAGAGCTGTAGTTAAAAATGGCACTAATTCTTCTCTTTTAGACGCCCGTTCTGCAGCGATAAAAGCAGCAATCTCATTAACATCGGCAAACTTATCATTAAGCTGAATTTTTGCTTCTGTACCATATTGCTTATAATTTGAACTTGGCTTTCCTGCATAAATATACATGACCAAATCCTTCTTATCTAACTTTTCTACCTGATCTGCAAATGGCAAATTATTTTCAATCATTAAAGTGTTTTGCCTCATTACTGTGGCCACCATAAAAAAGAATAATAACATGAATACAATATCTGGTAAAGCTGCCGTGTTTACCGCGGGAACGCCTCCGTCTTTTTTCTTATTAAATTTACCCATATATAAATGTGTTAAATTTTAAATTATTGTACTTCAGAAAGCTTTTGAGGGTAATCGGTCTTAATCTGATCAATTTTCTCCTTTAACTTCTCTTTATTACCTGGCCAGTTAACATCCTTATAATTGGCTTCCATCTCTTTAAAAGAAGTGCCATATTGAGCCTGTGCCCTAGCATCTCTCAATTCATTATATGCCGCCACTAACTCATTTTGAACGGCTATATACGTTTTATAAGATGTCTCTCTTTCGTTCTTCAAAGAAATAATTGCCTTATCAGGATTATCAGATGATGCAGGATCTCTTCGTCCTTTACAGTAATCGCACGACCCATCACCGCCATTATCTAAAAACTCCCTAGCGGCAGCTCTTAGATCTTTAAGTTCCATAATCTCATCTTCAACAAGCAACTGATCTTTACCATTTAATAAAACAGTGAAAATATTTTTTTGCTTGATAATTACATCTTCATCAGATTCTTCCATGGGAGGAAGCTTACGGTTAATACCCGAATCTGTTTCAATAGTTGTAGTTACTAAGAAGAATATTAAAAGTAGAAACGCAATGTCGGCCATGGAGCCCGCATTAACTTCTGGTGCTGCTCTTTTTGCCATAATACTTATCTATTAAATAATTTTTTCGCGCCACCATATAGCATCGATCCAATTGCTAAAATTGCAAGGATATAAAATGCATACAAACCAGCTCCTACAGTTTTCGACGTTCCTTCGTCAATATCTACGCCTTTATCTATAAAGGGCTTTAAATCTAAATCTGATCCAGAAGACATTCCGTATGAGATCAATATGACAAGCACAAAAGCCCCAACAGTCATTAACGTTTTCTTTAAGTTTCCAGAAAAAAGTCCTTTAATTACGAAAAGCACAACGAGTAATAACACAATACCTAAAACAATATAGGCAATGTAAAGCATGTTACCGCTCATACTTTGTGCAGTATCTTCATCTCCGGTCATAATCATCAGTGCGAAAATAGCACCAATAATCGCCAGAGCAAAGGCTGCAATTTTTAATATTTTATGTAAACCCATAATTTTTTAGTTTTAAATTATTACTTTTTGTTTCTGATTAATAGATCCATTAACGTTATAGAAGCGTCTTCCATGTTGTTAACAATACTATCAATCTTAGCAATAATATAATTGTAAAAAATTTGAAGAATAATAGCTACCACAAGACCAAAAACCGTTGTTAAAAGTGCTACTTTAATACCACCAGCAACAAGTGATGGTTGCATATCACCAGCAGCTTCAATTTTATCAAAAGCTTGAATCATACCAATTACCGTTCCCATGAAACCAAGCATTGGTGCCAATGCGATAAATAATGAAATCCAAGAAACATTTTTCTCCAATTGCCCCATTTGAACACCTCCGTAAGCTACAACAGCTTTCTCAGCAGCATCAAGACCTTCGTCTGTACGATCTAAACCTTGATAATAAATAGATGCAATAGGTCCTTTTGTATTTCTACAAACTTCTTTGGCCGCTTCAACACCTCCAGAAGCCAAAGCATCCTCAACATCTTGAGTCAACTTCTTTGTGTTAGTAGTAGAAAGGTTTAAAAAGATAATTCTTTCTATAGCAATTGCTAACCCTAGAATTAAACATAATAATACAATTCCCATAAAGCCTGGGCCTCCTTCAATAAATCTCTTTTTTAATTCTTGATGAAATCCAAGTTCTTCAGCTGGTGCTGCATCATCTTGAGTCATACTTGCTACAGTAGTTACCGCTGTAGTCGTGTTTGCAATTGTAGTTGCATTAGCAGTTCCAAATACCATCATTCCTGTAATGGCAAGGATAGAAAATAATCTTTTCATGTTCTAGATCTTAATTTTATTAGTTAAAGCGTTAAAGATAAAAAAAAAAAGCAATTAAATTGTAAAAAATAACAGCAGAGAGGAAGGGATTCGAACCCTCGATACCCTTTTGAGGTATACACACTTTCCAGGCGTGCGCCTTCGACCACTCGGCCACCTCTCTATTTATAGTTGACAACTTAAATTTACTGGGGTCAAATAACAAAAAAAAGTTTGAACGCTAAAATTTTATGGGTTAATTTTATTAGAATATTCTTTTGAAACATGCGCCATCAAATACTTCTCTTAAGTTAAAACTACAACACTTCAAATAAATCATCTAGTAACTACTTGTGTATTAATATAGAAACAGGATTTTGGTTTTCAATCCGCCTATCGCAGAAATAATTTTGTACGTATCACCATAATGTATCGATGCTAGATATGTTTTTACTAACTTTATTGGCGTTATCGTATTTTCAAGATGTTTTTATTGAAACTGGCCATTCAATGAATGCAAAAAACAAGTAATCTACTTTTATGAAAAAAATTATCATTGTCCTGATATTATGCTCCTTTTCTAAAATTCAGGGGCAAATTGCCTATGACCACATCTCAAATAAAAAGGTGTCTGTTGGTTCGTATGGTAGAGTTGGTGTAGACTGGTCTTTTGATAACGGCAGAACAATTGGTAGGCGATTAAATCTAAATAACATGGGAAGCATTGGAGGCCGCATGGAAGAACAGGATTATTTAGAAATTGCGCCGTCTTTTCATTTTACACCTAAAGAAGGGGACGAAACTAAAATAAATGCTCAAGTACGTTTTTCTCTTTTCTCAAATAGCTTGACAACTTTTGCCAATAGCTCAACATCTAGCTTAGGAGGCTTAACCTTAGCCATACCAGAAATGTTTGTTCAAGCGAGAAATATTGCTGGAAAAGATTTGAATATTTGGATTGGTGCACGATTGTATAGAGGTCCCGACGCGCATTTAATAGATCATTTTTATTTTAACGACCACTCTGGACAGGGTTTTGGTATTGAGTATAAAAAGACCCGATACACTCAGCTTTTCGTATCATCAACAGACACAACTGCTACAGTACCTCCCTATTTTTACCTCAACATAAAAACAGGGACTCCAAGCACAGCGCTTAGACAACGTATGGTTTATATTTTAGAACATGACATTGATATTGATGACTCTAACAGAATAACGTTACTTGGTGAGTACCATAATATGCCTGATGGAGATTTTGACGTTGAAATTGACAGTATTGAGCAACGTGTAAACTTTCCTTCTGACAAAGGTTTTGTAATTGGTGCTAGATGGCACAAAAGTCTTAAAAAAATGAAGAAAGGCTCTTTTAACGATTTAACTATCCGTTATGGAAGTGGCATTGCAAATGGTGGGGACGGAGGACTCTCCAGAACATGGTTAACATACGGCGCTCCCAACCTAGAGAGTCTTAGTTTTAAAAAAGCCTATTCTTTGGCTATAGTTAATCACGCTGTTTTAAACTTATCAAGTAAAAATACACTAAACCCATATTTAGTGCTCACTTCAAGTAAGGGAGCTGCAAACACTAATCATATAGCAGAGACTTACTTTGGGAGAGAGGTGTTTAACAGGAAATTAGATATTACCATTGGTGCTCGTGATGAAATTTATTTTTCTGATTTTTTTCATTTGGCAACAGAACTGCACTACTCTCAACGAAAAGATGGAACCAACCCGACCGCCAATGTTACCAAGCTTAGCATAGTCCCTATTTATGTCCCTACTGGTAAAAATAATGTTTGGGCACGACCACATCTCAGGTTTGTATGTAGTATAGCTCGCTATAACGACTATGCAAAAGAGTCTTTATACTCGCCTTACTTGGAATTTACTGGTCCTAAAACTTGGGGCACTTATTTTGGAGTTAAGGCAGAATGGTGGATTTGGAATTAAAGCACCTCATCTAAATCTTTCAATTTCAAGATAATTCTCCTCTTAATGGTCTTTCGTATTCACGGAGAAAAGAATTTGTTGATATATTTTTACCTAAAAGATACATTAGCTTACCAACTGCAGCCTCGGTAGTCATATCTTTTCCAGATATAATGCCCAATTTTTCTAATGCACTGCTAGTTTCATATTGACCCATCATTACTCTTCCTCCTAAGCACTGCGTTATGTTTATTATAAATACACCTTTATTAATATATGTTTTTAGAATATCTAAAAACCAACTTTCTGTAGTGCAATTTCCCGAGCCATAAGTTTCTAAAATTACAGCTTTTATATTTTTTGTTCCTAGAACACTACGAATTACAGTTTCTGTAATCCCAGGAAATAACTTAATGATAGTAATATTAGCATCTAAGTTCTTAAAAACACTCAAGGTCTTATCTCGATCTGGCTGCAATAAGTGACTTTGATTAATTTTTAAATGAACCCCGGATTCAGCAAGTTCTGGATAATTAAAGGATGCAAACGCCTGAAAATGCTCTGCATTTAACTTTGTGGTCCTATTGGCTCGATATAATTTATACTCAAAGTATAAACAAACCTCCTTAACCATTGGCAGACCATCCTGTTGCAATGAGGCCACTTGTATAGAGGTTATTAAGTTTTCCTTAGCGTCTGTTCTTAAGTCTCCTATTGGCAACTGAGACCCAGTAAAAATGACAGGTTTTGACAAGTTTTCAAGCATAAAACTTAAAGCCGATGCTGTATAACTCATGGTATCACTTCCATGTAACACTACAAATCCATCAAATGCATCATATTTGCTTTCTATAATTTCGGCTATTTGGATCCAATATTCAGGACTCATATTGCTAGAATCAATTGGCCGTTCCAACGATACCGTAGCAATATTACAATCTATCAACTTTAATTCTGGAATTTTTTCAAGCAAGGTCTTAAAGTCAAAGGCTTTTAGCGCGCCTGTTTTAAAATCTTTTATCATTCCAATAGTTCCTCCAGTATAGATTAGTAAGATATTTGCTTTTCCTTTAAACATAGGTTACACTTTAAAAACTTCAAATGAATTTTGAGTAGTCACTTTTGCAATGGTCTCGGCATTCAAACCATACAATATTTCAAGTTTCTCCAGAACCTTTAAAATATAAAGACTCTCATTCCTTTTACCTCTATATGGCACAGGTGCTAAATAAGGCGCATCTGTTTCCAAAACAATATGCTTTAAATCGATTCGATCTAAAAATTGGTCAATCTTTCCATTTTTAAAAGTTACAACGCCTCCGATACCCAATTTCATATTATAGGATATTGCTTGATGTGCCTGTTCTAAATTACCTGTGAAACAATGAAAAATACCATGCAAATTATCATCTTTCTCTTCTTCTAAAACCTCAAAAATTTCATCAAATGCCTCTCTACAATGAATAACAATTGGCAAATCATGTGTTTTAGCTAATTGTATCTGATGCTTAAACGCTTTTTTTTGAACCTCTAATGTTGAGCGATCCCAATACAAATCAATCCCTATTTCGCCTACTGCATAAAATTTATGTCTTTTCAGCATTTGCTCTACATGGGTTAATTCTTGAATGTAATTTTCCTTAACATGCGTTGGGTGCAACCCCATCATTAAAAACATATTATCTGGATAATTCGCTTCTAATGTTAACATTGCCTCTGTATAAGTCGAATCGATTGCAGGAATGAAAAATCTTGAAACCCCGTTTTTAATGGCTTGATCAATTATATTTTGTCTATCATTATCAAAGCTTTCGCTATACAAATGTGTATGCGTATCTGTAATTATCAATACTTATAATCTTAAATTGAACCTAATTCATTTTTGTAAAAATAATTGTTTTTGCATGATTATATTTGCTAAAAGTCAATTACATGCAGTCACTTCAAGAATTTCTGTTAGAAAAAGGTTATAGTAAGGTAAAACTACATCTTACGAAGACCAATCATTTTGAGATTAAGGCATCCATAAATGGAAAAAAGGGTCTGTTTATTTTGGATACTGGGGCATCAAGTTCATGTGTAGGTTTTGAAGGCATTGAAACCTTTAAACTAAATGCCGAAGACTCCATTATTAAGGCTGCAGGTGCTGGTGCCATTGACATGGAAACTAAAATGGCAAAAAAAAACAAAGTGAAAATTGGGAAGTGGTCGAATAACAAAGTGGCTCTTGTACTTTTTAATTTAACCCATGTAAATACGGCTTTGGCAAACCATAACTCTAAACCTGTCGATGGCATTATTGGGGCAGATATCTTAAAAAAAGCAAAAGCTGTTATTGATTATGAAAAGAAATATTTATATTTAAAATTACAATAACTAAATAGCTCTCTCTTAGATTTAATGAATACATCTATTGTCATTGCTGATGATCACCCACTCATGCTACGTGGACTTACTGATTTTTTAACCTCAAAAGGATTCAATATTGTTGGAAGTGCTAATGATGGCAATTCGGCTTATAACCTTATAGTAAAGCACAAACCTGAAATTGCAATTCTAGATATAAGAATGCCTAACAGGACTGGTTTAGAGATAGCCGAAGCCTGCAAAAAAAACAAACTCCCTACCAAAGTTATTCTAATAACATTCGACAAAGAAGAGGAATTATATGACAAAGCTAAAGCTTTCGATGTTTACGGTTATATTTTTAAAGAATTTGCTATTGAAGAAATTGAAACCTGCATTGCCCATGTTGTAAATGGCAATCCATATTTTAGTGAAGAAATAGCCTCTTATCTGAATCCAAGCGATGGATCTCAAAGGCCTGAAATTTTGGATACTTTAACAAAATCTGAGTTAAAAATAGCAAAACTCATCTCTGAAAATAAAACCAGCCAAGAAATTGCTGATGAGTTATCTATTTCTGTGAGGACGGTCGATAAGCACCGTAGTAATATGGTAAACAAACTGGGGCTTGACAATAAACCAACGGCTCTATACCTTTGGACCAACACAAATAAAATTTTTTTGTAAAATATACGTAGTACTGCGTATTGTTTATAACGGATTAACAGCTTAACTTTACATTGCTATTAATAGTTCTTAGGGAGAATTTATGGAAAGCTCTAAATTGTAATGATTTAGAGCTTTCTTTTTGATAAAACTTATATAACCACTTTAAAAATACGTAGAAGTGCGTATTTTATTTTTAGGTCTTACGATTTACTTTTACAGTGCTATTAATTCTTTTGAGAGAGAATTTTTTTATTTCACTCTGCACTGTAATGGTGCAGGGTGTTTTTAACTAAACTTATTAAATGTTATGTTGAAAACATCTATCATGAAAAAACGAAATATAATTCTTGACAAATGTTGTTTTGTGGGATTAGTTATCATTGTTGTTGCAGTAATATGCATAAACCTTTTAATGCTCTTTATTTAGTTAGTTAACCTCAAAAAAACCTACAAAAAAGGGTGCTGTAACCACAGCACCCTTTCTTTTCGTCTATTTAATAAAAAATAGCCTAGAGCTCCAACGCTTTCTTAACGTTGTTATCCATTAAAATTTCAACTGGATTTTCTAGCGCTTCTTTTACAGCCACTAAAAAGCCAACACTTTCCTTGCCATCAATAATTCTATGATCGTATGAAAGAGCCACATACATAATTGGTCTTATTTCCACTTTACCATCAACAGCCACTGGTCTTTCAACAATGTTATGCATCCCTAAAATACCACTTTGTGGTGGATTAATAATTGGCGTAGACAGCATGCTTCCAAAAACCCCTCCATTAGTAATGGTAAAAGTGCCTCCTGTCATTTCATCAACAGTAATTTGTCCATCTCTTGCTCGAATAGCTAATCTTTTAACTTCCGATTCTACACCTCTAAAACTTAAATTCTCTGCATTTCTAATAACAGGAACCATTAAACCTTTTGGTCCCGATACAGCAATACTAATGTCGCAAAAATCATACGATAGCATCTCTTTACCATCAATCATAGAATTTACCGCAGGATACATTTTTAATGCTCTCACCACGGCCAAAGTAAAGAAACTCATAAACCCTAAACTCACCCCATGTTTTGCCTTAAAGGTTTCTTTATACTCAGAACGTAACGCAAAAATTGGAGACATATCCACCTCATTAAAAGTGGTTAGCATCGCTGTGGTGTTTTTGGCCTCTACCAACCTCTCAGCTACCTTACGTCTTAACATAGACATTTTACTTCGAGAGGTTCCTCTACTACCTCCAGTTGGTGTCCCCATCGAAGGTACAGCCTTTACAGCGTCTTCTTTAGTTACTCTTCCATCTTTCCCAGTACCAGCAATAGAAGCAGCATCTATCCCTTTTTCTGCCAAAATCTTTTTAGCAGCAGGACTTGCACTACCTGTTGCATAGGTTTTTGTTTCTGTAACAGGAGCAGTTGCAACTTCTTGCTTTACACTTTCTTCTTTCTTTTCCTCTTTAGGAGCTTCTCCCCCTTCTGGCTTCTCGGCACTGGTATCGATAAGACAAACCACAGCCCCTACTTCAACGGCATCTCCTTCCTCTGCTTTTAGGGTAATGGTTCCGCTAACCTCTGCAGGTAATTCAAGCGTAGCCTTATCACTATCAACCTCAGCAATAGCTTGGTCCTTTTCAACATAATCTCCGTCTTCAACTAACCATGTTGCTATTTCAACTTCTGTAATAGATTCCCCTGGTGAAGGGACTTTCATTTCTAAAATCATTCTTTATAATTTTACTGGTATCTAAATTCTAGTTAATTAATTCTTTGTTTCAAAGACATCGTTTATTACGCGTCTTTGTCTAGCTTTATCTCTTGTACTCGATCCTGGAGCAGGAACAGAATTATACGGTCTTGAGCATACTTCAAGATTAACCAAATTCATACGTTGAAGCATATAACTCCATGCCCCCATGTTTTTTGGTTCTTCTTGTGCCCAAACATATCTTTCAACATTTGGATATCTATCAATCACTGCTTGTAGTTTCTCCTCATGCAACGGGAATAGCTGTTCTACCCTTACTAAAGCAATATCATCTCTTTTTAACTCTTCACGTTCTGCTAGTAATTCATAGTAAAACTTACCCGTACAGAACACTAATTTCTTCACATTATTGGGTGCAATGGTATCGTCTATGACTTCCTGGAATGTTCCACTCGCTAATTCCTCTATTGAAGATACTGCCTTAGGGTGCCTTAATAAACTCTTAGGTGTCAAAACAACCAGAGGCTTTCTAAAATCTCGCTTCATTTGTCGGCGCAGTAAATGAAAAAAGTTGGCTGGAGTCGTACAATCGACAACAATCATATTATCATTACCACAAAGTTGTAAATAACGTTCCATTCTGGCCGATGAATGCTCAGAACCTTGCCCTTCATATCCATGCGGCAGCAGTACAACAATGCCGTTTTGCGATTTCCATTTATCCTCTGCTGCAGATAAGTACTGATCAAAAATAATTTGAGCACCATTACTAAAATCGCCAAACTGCGCTTCCCAGATAGTTAGTGTATTCGGATTAGCCATAGCATACCCATAATCGAAACCTAAAACACCATATTCTGATAAAAATGAATTATAGATATCCATTTTACCCTTATTATCTGGGTTTGTATTGAGCAGGTTTATACGTTCTTCTGATATTTCATCACGAAGGATAGCATGTCGATGACTAAAAGTACCGCGTTCTACATCTTGCCCAGAAATACGCACATTATAACCTTCTTCCATTAAACTACCATAGGCTAATGTTTCTGCCATACCCCAATCTAGTGTATCTGTTTCAAATACCATTTTCGCTCTGCCTTGAAGAATTCGCTCTGCCTTTCTTAAAAACTTAACACCTTCTGGTACAGTGGACACCACTCTAGAAATATTCTCAAGCTTATCTTTTGGATACGTGGTGTTTTCCCCATCTAACATGGCATCGATTCCTTTACGTTCAAAACCATTCCAACGTTCTTGCATAAACTCTCTTACTTTAGAAGATTCTGCTTCTTTTGAAATAGCATATTCTCTTTCTAAAGTTCCCTTAAACTCATTTACAATCTGCTCTGAATAGTTTTTGTCAATTGCATTTTCTGCAATCAACTTATCCGAATAAATCTTAAATGGGTTTTTATGCTTTGAAATATTCTTATAAAGTTTTGGTTGCGTAAACCTTGGCTCATCACCTTCGTTGTGACCATATTTTCTATACCCTAGCAAATCGATATACACATCTTTTTTATAGCGCATTCTATATTCTAATGCCATTTCCACGGCGTGAACTACGGCTTCAGCATCGTCTGAATTTACATGAAGCACTGGAGACAAAGTAACCTTTGCAACATCGGTACAATAAGTACTTGAACGAGCATCTAAATAGTTCGTCGTAAATCCTATTTGATTGTTCACAACGATATGGATGGTCCCACCTGTTTTATACCCATTTAGCTGGCTCATTTGCCCAACTTCATAAGCAACTCCCTGGCCTGCAATTGCAGCGTCCCCGTGCACAATAATTGGAATAATTTTAGAGTCATCTCCATTGTAATCATCATCAATCTTAGCACGAGTAATACCTTCGGCTACTGGGGCAACCGTTTCTAAATGCGACGGATTAGGCACCAAATTCATTTTGATGTTTTTCCCATTTTGATAGGTTTTATCTAAAGTTAAACCCAAATGGTACTTAACATCGCCATCAATATTTTCATCTTCAAAATCTTTACCATCAAACTCGCTAAATAGCTCGTTCATGGGCTTTCTAAAGATATTAACTAAAGTACTTAAACGACCTCTATGAGCCATTCCAAGCACACACTCTTTAACCCCATATTTTTCAACCGCATAAAAAAGCACATTACTAATTGCAGGAATTAAAGATTCTCCTCCTTCAAGGGAAAAACGCTTTTGCCCTACGTACTTAGTTTGCAAGAAGTTTTCAAAGGTAACCGCTTGGTTTAGCTTTGATAAAATGTACTTTTTGGTATCTGCAGAGTAACTAGGCTGGTTATCGTTTTGATTTAATTGAGATTGCCACCATGAAATCACTTCAGGGTTTCTTAGATACATATATTCAACCCCAATTGAACTACAGTAAATACGCTCAAGGTGGCTAATAATTTCGCGCAGTGTTTTTGCTCCAACACCCAGTACTTCCCCGGCATTAAACACCGTATCTAAATCGCTTTCAGATAAATCAAAATTACTTATATCTAAAGTCGGAGTATAGGTACGACGCTCTCGAACAGGATTCGTTTTTGTAAACAAATGCCCTCTCATTCTGTACCCATCAATTAACCTAACCACATTAAATTCTTTTTGAACGTGTTCAGGTATTTGAGTAGATACGCCTTCTATAATTTCCCCATTTACACAATAATTTTCGCTACCAAAATCATACCCTTGAAAAAAGGCTCTCCAACTTGGTTCTACGGCATCTGGGTTTTGTAAATATTGGTCGTATAAATCAGCAAAATATGCTGTATGCGCTGCATTTAAAAATGAAAATTTATCCATTGTAAGTTTTAATTCCGAATAGGTATTTCAAAATATTTCCCAAAAATACAACTTTTACTAAAATTAGATGTTTCTTTGACTATATTTATGGTTGCTAATCACCTTTTAACACATATACCTAAAAAGCTGTTAAATTTTTAACAAAATCTCAATATGTTACGCCTATTTATTTCTATTAGTAAAAAAACATGTTTAATTCTGATCGTATTTTTTCTATCTGCTAAAATCTCTTCAGCTCAAGAAACGAAACATGATTTCTGGAGTCATATGCGGTATGGAGGAGGCATTGGACTAAACTTTGGAAGTGGTTTTTTTAGCGGAACCCTAGCCCCCAGCGCCATTTACCAGTTCGACCAACAATTTGCCTTAGGTTTGGGGTTAAATTTTACATACAACAGTCAAAAAAACGTATATAATTCTACTGTTTTAGGAGCCAGTATTATCGGTCTGTATAATGTGATACCTCAACTACAAATATCGGCAGAATTTGAGCAACTCAATGTTGATAGAAACTACGATACAAGCCTGAATATCAGAAATGAAAACTATTGGCTTCCAGCATTATATCTTGGACTGGGATATAGAAGTAACAATGTTGCCGTTGGGATACGTTATGATGTATTATACGATGATGATCGAAGCATTTATGCAGATCCATGGGCCCCTTTTGTGAGATTCTATTTTTAAACTACAAAGGTAAATAGGCTTTTCCATTTTTAACAGCCAGCGCCAAATCGGCAATACTATGTTCATTAAGTACTTTTATCATATGTTGTCTTGAAGTACTCAGAATGTTATGCAGCGGACATGGTTTTTCCTCATTGCAGGCTTCCAAACTAAGAAGGCACCCCGTAAACTTCTTCTCGCCATCAATAACGTTTAAAACATCAATTACTTTTTGGTTGTTATTCTCTTTACTCATAAAAAAACCACCCTTAGGTCCTCTAACCGACGACACCAAGTCTGTTCTCACAAGTTCCTGTAATAACTTAGCAATATAAGCCGGAGGCACATTAATTGGCTGAGCAATGTCCTTCGCCATGATTTTTCGGGTAGAATTAGAATGCAAAGATAAATAGAGAACCGCCTTTATGGCATACTTTGATGAATTTGAAAACATTATATAGCAATTTAACAACAAAAATAAAAAAGATAATGATATCCTAAATATGATTTTTATCATATTATTTCTTGTCGTAACCAAATAGCTTTGTAATATAAACTACACTTTTATGAAAACAACAATAAAAATCCTATCTACATTACTTATTGTATTTCTGCTAAGTTGCGGCGGAAAAGAGAAAAAGAAAAAAGAAAGTTTTTCTTATGACAAAAAAACGACAACAGAGGCTACCACAACAACAAAAGCCGAAAAAGTACCCGCTTCGAAAACCATAGATTTAAGCAACAAAGGTATTGGTCCTATTACATCGCTAGCTCTAAATGCGGAAATAAACAAAGAAATGGCGGCCAAAGGCGAAGATGTTTTCAAAAAAATGTGTACGGCCTGCCATAGAGCTGATAAAAAGTTTATTGGCCCTGCTCCAAAAGACATTCTAAAAAGAAGAACACCCGAATGGGTTATGAATATGATTCTTAACCCAGACGAAATGACTCAGAAAGACCCGCTTGCCAGAGCGCTATTAATTGAGTTTAACGGTTCGCCAATGGCAAATCAAAACCTTTCTGAGGAAGATGCCAGAGCTGTACTAGAATACTTTAGAACACTATAATACCCAACTAAATATGAAAACCATTAAACAAGTATTTATGGTTTTTGCATTAGTAGCTTTTATCTACTCCTGTAAAAACAGTAACAAAGATGCCCCTCAGACCTCTACAGCTAACGAAGCTGAAGCACCAAACTCCAAAACTGGACAGGCCTTTATTCAAGATGATGAAGGTATGCCTAACTGCCTACAAATAGCTATAGGATCGCCAGACCATAAAACGTTAGTTGCTGCTGTTCAAGCTGCTCAAGTTGAGAATGCCCTAGTTAATGTGGGACCACTTACTGTTTTTGCTCCAACCGATGCAGCCTTCGCTGCCCTGCCAGAAGGTACCGTTGAAAATCTGGTTAAACCAGAAAATAAAGCAACATTGGCTAATATTTTAAAGTACCATGTAACACCTGGCAATTTAAGCCCAGCCATTTTAACTAAGCTTAAAAAACTAGGACAGGCCAATAATCAATATGTTCAGGTTGAAGTTGTGGATGGCAAAGCTGTTATTGGTGGCGCTAATATCATTGCAAGTGTAAGAGCTGGTAATGGCATCGTACATGTCATTGATAAAGTGCTTTTACCCCCATCTGAATAATCACTAACTCTAAATAACTCAAAATACAATGAAAAATCTTATTAAATCTGCCGTTGCACTGTTAAGTCTTCTTGTAGCATTTACAAGTTGTAACAATTCAGACCAATCGGGCAATAAATCTGGAGCTCTAGCAGGAAACGTGGCTGAAAAGGTATATGTGGCTCCAGGAGAGCATGATGAATTTTACGCCTTCATTTCTGGTGGTTTCAGTGGGCAATTATCTGTTTACGGACTTCCATCTGGACGCTTATTTAAAGTAATTCCTGTATTCTCTCAAGATGCAGAAAAAGCTTATGGTTATAATGAAGAAACCAAACCTATGTTAAACACCTCTCACGGTTTTGTGCCTTGGGATGATTCTCACCACCCTGATATTTCTCAAACAAACGGTGTCATTGATGGGCGTTGGGTATTTATAAATGGTAATAATACCCCACGTATTGCCAAAATTGATTTGTCAACTTTTGAAACTACCGAAATTATAGAAGTGCCTAATAGTGCAGGTAACCATAGTTCGTCATTTGTTACAGAAAACACGGAGTATGTTGTGGCTGGTACGCGTTTCTCAGTGCCAATTCCACAAAAAGACATGCCAATTAAAGATTACAAAGGCAACTTTAAAGGGGCGCTTTCGTTTATTTCTGTAGATCCAGAACACGGACATATGGATATTAAATTCCAATTAATCATGCCAGGATTTGATTATGATTTATCACACCCTGGACGCGGAAAATCGCATGGCTGGTTCTTCTTTAGTACTTACAATACTGAGGAAGCTAGTACATTAATGGAAGTAAACGCGTCTCAAAATGATAAAGATTTTATTGCCGCTGTTAACTGGAAAAAAATTGAAGACTATGTAAATAACGGTGGTGGAAAAATGATGCCTACCAAGTATGCACACAATGTTTATGATGAGTCTACTCATTCGGCGACTTCAACAATGAAAACTGAAGTACTCACTGTAAACCCGCTTGACGTTCCTGGGGCTGTTTACTTAATGCCAACACCAAAATCGCCTCATGGTTGTGATGTAGATCCTAGTGGAGAATATATTGTTGGTAGCGGAAAACTTTCTGCAAACTTAACGGTTCATTCTTTTACAAAAATGCTTGCTGCCATTGAAAACCAAAGTTTTGCAGGTGATGCGTACGGTATTCCAATCATTGACTTTGAAGCATCTTTAGCCGGTGTTGTTGAACAACCAGGCTTAGGACCCTTACACACAGAGTTTGATGGTAAAGGAAACGCATACACTACGTTCTTTATTTCTTCGGAAGTTGTAAAATGGAAATTAGGAACTTGGGAAGTTATTGACAGACAACCATGTTTCTACTCTGTAGGACACTTAATGATTCCTGGGGGTAACTCGCAAAAACCTTTTGGGAAATATGTTGTTGCGATGAACAAAATCACAAAAGACCGCTATTTACCAACGGGTCCCGAGGTTACCCAATCTGCCCAATTATATGATATTTCGGGAGATAAAATGGAACTCTTATTGGATTTTCCAACGGTTGGCGAGCCCCATTATGCCGCTGGATGCCCTGCCGACTTAATTAAACCACGTTCTAAAAAACTATTCAAACTAGAAGAAAACAACCACCCTTATGCGACCAAGAGTGAAGCAGACACTAAGGTGGTTAGAGACGGTAAAACAGTTCATATTTACATGACCACTATTCGATCTCACTTTTCTCCAGACAACATTGAAGGTATACAAGTGGGAGATAAAGTATATTTCCATATTACCAACCTTGAGCAAGATTACGATGTGCCTCATGGCGTTAGTATAATTGGCGCAAACACATCAGAACTTTTAATTATGCCAGGACAAACCGAAACATTCCTTTGGGAACCTAAAGAAGTTGGCGTATGGCCTTTCTACTGTACTGATTTCTGTTCTGCATTGCACCAAGAAATGCAGGGATATGTTCGTGTGTCTCCAACAAATTCAAGCACACCATTAAGATGGTCGTTAGGAGAAGATATTGAATAAAACAACATAAGAGAATTTTGTTTTAGTGTTTATTCTCTTACATAAGGCGAGAGCATTTTTCGCTCTCGCCTTTCTTTTAAAACGCTAGGAATTGAACTTTAGACTTCTTGAAATTATGAAAAGGTCAAACATCGTAATGCTTATCGCATCAATATTACCTTTAGGATTATTTCTTTTTCCGCTTTGGAAAATAACCCTTGAAGCGCCTCAATATCCAATTCCGTTGGGTATGTATATTCATATTAATGACTTTTCTGATGTGCATCCGCATGACATCAAAAACATCAATCTTATGAATCATTACGTAGGCATGAAATACATCCCAGAGTCTATTCCTGAATTCAAAATATTTCCAATAGCCATTGTTATTACAACCATCTTAGGCCTATTAATTGGGTTTAAAGGAAATTACAAGTGGTTTTTGGCTTGGTTCATTTTAATGATTGTTATGGGCGCTGCCGGATTATATGATTTCTATTTATGGGAACATGATTATGGCCATGATCTTGACCCTAAAGCCATCATGAAATTTACAAATCCAGATGGTTCTGTCATGGGCTTTCAACCACCCTTATTTGGTAGCAAAGACATTCTTAATTTTAAAGCACATTCGTACCCGCAATTAGGGGCCATATTTTTAGGTTTGGGTATTGCTGCTTCTTTTGTTGCCTTTCTCATTGGCAAAAAAAATAACAAACAAACTGCATAAGTATGTAAAAACACCTTTTCAATTTAAAACACTAAAACATGCAAACACTAAAACACTATTCTATTCTTGCATTACTTTTAGTCAGTGTAGGCTGCAATGTTTCGCCAAAACCCATTGATTATGGTAATGACAGCTGCCATTTTTGTAAAATGACTATTGTTGATAAAGTTCACGCCGCAGAAATAGTCACAAAAAAAGGCAAAGTTTATAAATTTGATGCTACCGAATGCATGATACATTTCATGGATGAATTTGATACCAAACAAATTCAGCTGTATTTATCAAACAATTTCCTAGAACCTGAAGCCTTCATTGACGCTACTAAAGCAACCTTTTTAATAAGTAAGAACATACCTAGTCCCATGGGTGCATTTTTATCGGCTTTTAAAACCCCAGAAGAAGCCCAAAACATGCAAGAACAAAAAGATGGAAAAATATATTCATGGAAAACACTTTTAGCTCATTTTAGCAAGTAACGCATGAAACAAACTATCCTTTTTTTAACGGCCATTCTATTGGCCTACGTAAGTTATGCTCAAAACACTGAGGTATGCCAAACCTGTACATGGACGTCTTTAAAGGAGGCCATAGCGCATGCCAAAGATTTTGACACCATTTATGTAAAAAAAGGAACCTATAAAGAGTACAATATTAACATTGACAAACCCCTAGCCATAATTGGTCAAGATTACCCTGTCATTGACGGCGAATTAAAAGGCGAGATTATTACAATTACATCCGACAACGTTAGGGTTGATGGCTTATTTATAATCAACGTTGGAAGTAGTTACACTGAAGATTATGCAGCTATACGCGTAAGAAAAAGCAAACATTTTACCATTCAGAATGTAGTTTTAGAAAAGATGTTTTTCGGAATCTATATTGAAAAATCAAACTACGGGCGCATTTTTCATAACAAAGTTATTGGTGATGCCGTCGAAGAATACAACTCCGGCAACGGCATTCAGCTGTGGTATAGCAACTATATAGATATTGAACACAATTATGTTGAGCATGTTCGAGATGGCATTTATTTAGAATTTTCTAATAATTGTATCATTAAGAATAATGTAAGCGCCGAGAACCTCCGCTACGGACTGCATTTTATGTTCTCAAATGATGATGTGTATCAAGACAATGTTTTTGAGAACAACGGTGCTGGTGTTGCTGTTATGTTTTCCAAGAAAATAAAAATGCTAAATAACACCTTTCAAAAAAATTGGGGAACGGCCTCTTACGGTATGCTTTTAAAGGAAATTAATGACGCAGAAATTAGGGGCAATACCTTTAAAGAAAACACCATTGGCATCAACATTGAAGGTTCAAACCGAATAGAATACAAAAACAACAATTTCACAAATAATGGTTGGGCCATTAAAGTAAGAGGCGCTTGTTATGGCAACCATTTTTTAGAAAATAATTTCCTTTATAATTCCTTTGATATTTCATACAACAGCAAGGTAAACGATAATAAGTTCGACAAAAACTATTGGAGTAATTACACAGGCTACGACTTAAACAAAGATGGTATTGGCGATGTACCTTACAGACCAGTAAAACTGTTTTCTTACATCGTTAACAGAACACCAGAAACCATCATTTTGCTTCGTAGCCTGTTTATTGACATTATTGATTTTTCTGAAAAAGTATCACCTGTTTTTACTCCAGATAACCTGTTGGACCATAATCCGCTCACAAAACAAATCGTATGGTAAACATTCAAGATTTACATAAAAAATTCGGAAAAAACCACGTTTTAAAAGGTGTTGATCTAAGCATTGTCAACGGCGGTATTTTTGCAGTACTTGGTCCAAACGGGTCAGGCAAAACCACTTTAATAAAATCTATATTAGGAATGGTAATTCCTAACAAAGGGACTATTGAAGTTCTGGGAAAGAACATAAATAAAAGTTCAGAATACAAATATCAAATTGATTATTTACCGCAAATTGCCAATTTCCCAAACAACTTAAAAGTTAAGGAACTCATCAAAATGATTAAGGATTTAAGGGGCAAAACAGATTTAGACCAATCCTTAATTGCACTTTTTAAACTAGAACCTTTTTTAGATAAAAAACTCGGAAACTTGTCGGGTGGAACCAAACAAAAAGTCAATATTGTTTTAACCTTTATGTTTGATAGCCCAATTATTATTTTAGACGAACCTACAACAGGCCTCGACCCAATTTCACTTATAAGGCTAAAAGACTTGATTCAAGCCGAAAAAATTAAAGGCAAAACCATACTAATTACATCACACATCATGAGTTTCGTTGAAGAAGTATCTGATGAAATTGTGTTTCTGTTGGAAGGTCAAATATATTTTAAAGGCAGCATAAGCAACTTAAAATCTAAAACCAATCAACCAGATTTTGAGCATGCCATTGCTTCCATTTTACAAGAAAATTATGCTTAAAATATTAAAATATAGTTTTTACGATTTAATGCGCAGCCGCTGGAGCTATGTGTATTTCGCGTTTTATTTACTCTTGGGAATTGTATTGTTGTTTTTAAATAACAATTTATCAAAAGCAGTAATTACATTAATGAATGTAATCATTGTTTTGGTTCCGCTAATAGGTACCATATTCGGAGTAATGTATTATTATAATTCAAAAGAATTTACAGAATTATTATTGGCGCAACCTTTAAAACGCTCATCTATATTTTTAGGCCAGTATTTGGGCGTTGCCATATCATTATCGTTAAGCTTAATTTTAGGTTTAGGTATTCCATTTGTTTTCTATGGCTTGTTTAAATCGAATGCAATTTGGGACTTTTCACTACTTCTAATTACAGAATCGTTCTTAACCTTTATTTTTACAGCGCTGGCATTTAATATTGCTCTTTCGCAAGTAAACAAAATAAAAGGTTTTGGCTTTGCCATCCTATTATGGCTATTTTTAGCCATTATTTACGACGGCTTGTTTTTAATGTCCTTAATTCTATTTGAAGAATATCCGTTAGATAAGCTATCGTTGGTGGGTACTTTGCTTAATCCCATTGATTTGTCAAGAACATTAATACTTTTAAAACTAGACATTTCTGCACTTCTGGGGTATACTGGAGCCATATTCAAAAAGTTTTTTGGTACTAATTTTGGTCTAATTATTTCGTTTGTAACACTCATCATATGGGTGGTTTTACCTGTTACCCGTATCATATTTAAAGCCAAGAAGAAAGATTTCTAAAACTAAATAGAATGACATGTATCATTTTTTAAAAAACATAAAAAGACTATCTTCGCGGCATGATTAAGGGGATTGCATATAAAATCACTTCTTTACTATTGGTTAGCATCTTGCTAGCTAACAATATTAATACACTCGCTATTGTTGGCGACTTCGTTATCAATCAAGATTTTATAGCTAAAACGCTTTGTATTCAAAAAGAGGACCAACAAGGCTGTAACGGTAAATGCCACTTAAAAAAGCAATTAGCAAAGAATAACACAGACACGAATACAGAAAGTCCTTCTCCAGAAAACAAACGAACCTACTTAGATACTTTTTACCTTGTTAAAAACGATGTAATTAACAAGAATCTAGATGACATTATTTCCTCCAAAAAAATTCTTATACATACATCCAATCGGATTACAAAAACCTTACTTGAGGTTGAAACACCTCCCCCCTCTTTTTAGTTAAATTTTTATTGTCAGAATAACGAAATCATCATGTGATTTCTATACCGCTACGGACTCATTTGAAATGTATCCCGAAGCATCCCTACATACTATTTAACAAAAAATATTAAAATGAAACTAAAATATATTTTCACATTACTGTGTATTACATTATTCACAATATCTTGTTCGACTGAAGACGTTGAAACTCCAGAAGAAATAAATGAAGTTGAAGGCCTTGTAAATATTAAAACCATTGCCAACGATAATCATACCATTGAATTATACAATGAAGCTGGCGCATTTAAAACAGGATACAACAATGTAACCATTCGGATTAAAAATAATAGCGATGACAGCTACATTGAAAACGCCAATATTAATTGGATGCCTATGATGCAGATGCCGTCTATGCAACACTCTTGTCCCCACTCTACCATCTCAAAAGTTTCTAACAAGAAAACTTTATATACAGCTTCTGTAATTTACCAAATGACCAATACAGATGGTTCTGGTTGGTCTTTGACTTTTAATTATTCAATAGGCAGTGAGGAGTACTCGGCTAAAGACACTATTAGTGTTACGCAATCTGAAAAGCAAAATGTTACAAGCTTCATGGGGTCCGACGAAACACGCTATATCGTTGCACTTATTGAACCTATAAAACCAAGCATTGGAATAAATGATATGATGGTTGGGCTTTACAAAATGGAAAACATGATGTCATTCCCGGTTGTTGAGAATTTTAAAATTGCACTAGATCCAAGAATGCCAGGCATGGGGAATCATAGTTCGCCGAATAACACCGATTTAAGCTTTAATGCCATAGACACTATGTATCATGCAGATTTGTCCTTAACCATGACTGGCTATTGGGTGTTGAACTTAAAACTAATGAACGCTGCAGACGAACTTTTAAAAGGAGAGGATATTACTGAGCAAAACGAAAAAAGCTCATTGTATTTAGAATTGGAATTTTAGCATTCCCTTAAACTTATGAAAAGGCTGACTGAAAGGTTGTCATTCCGAACAACGTGAAGGAATCTTTAAAATCGTTTTACTAAGTTATGAGATTACTTCGAAATTGAAGTTTCTCGTAATGACGTTTTGCAAACACCTTTCAGTCAACCTATTATCAAAATATCATCGCTAAGAATCAGGTTCTTATGAAGCATCTCATAATTTTTAGTTTCTATTTGATTGGTGGGCAAGTACTTTTTGCACAGCAAGACAGTCTTTTTGTAGCACGCGACACGACTAACCTGGAAAGGATTATAGTTGTGGCTGAGCGGAAACTGAGTAATTACAGGCAAGAAAAAACACTGTCAAGTATTGATGTGTTTTTAGAAAAATCTAATAAGGTTACCATGATAAAACGTGGAAACTACGCTTGGGAGCCTGCCATGAACAATATGACCAGCGATAGATTAAATGTAACTATTGATGGCATGCAAATATTTGGAGCCTGCACAGATAAAATGGATCCCATAACTTCATACGTTGATGTATCGAACTTAGAACAGGCAACTATAAACTCAGGACAAGAAGGCACCGAAAACGGACATTGTATTGGTGGCGGTATCGATTTACAAATTTCTCAGTCAAAATTTAATGGTTCTGGATTAAAAACAAATGCCGATTTAGGTTATGAAACAAATGGTAATTATAGAATAGCAGGTTTAGATTTTGAATACTCTGGCAGCAAATTCTACATAGCAACAGATGGTATTTTTAGAAAATCAGATAACTATATAGCTGGGGGTAATGAAGAGGTTAGATACTCTCAATTTCAAAAGTATAACATCTCCTTGCAGGGCGGTTATAAACTTTCAAACAACCACACTCTAGAAACCAATATTATTTATGATAAAGCAACAGATGTTGGTTACCCTGCTTTACCAATGGATGTGTCTTTGGCAGAAGCTTTTATTGCCTCGGCGTCCCACCGTTACAAGAACGAATCAACATTTATAAAGTCTTTAGAAACCAAATTATACTTGAACACTATAACCCATATTATGGACGATAGTAAACGACCTGATGTCCCTATAAGAATGGATATGCCGGGTTGGAGTGACACCTATGGTTTTTATACTAAAGCAAGAGTAAAAGCAAACAACCATAACATTTCGGCGAATTTAAATGGTTACTATAACCGCTCTTTAGCTGAAATGACCATGTTTTCGAATAACCCCAACGAACCTGATATGTTTATGTATACCTGGCCCGATGTTAGGACACTTTACTCAGGTATTTATGTGAAAGATCGTATTGCTATTAGTGAGCGTGAAACCGTATCAGCAAACATAAGATTTGGCTACCATAAAAATAGAATTGCCAACGAGGTTGGTTTAAACAGTTTGAGAATTTTCTATCCAGATTTACAAGATACTCAAACTCGGTTTTTAAAGAGTGTATCTGCAGATTATGGATTTAAAAACCAAAATATTGACGCCTCAATTGGATTGGGTTATGGAGAGCGGGCTCCTTCTGTTAGTGAGGGCTATGGGTTTTTCTTATTTAATAGTTTTGATAGATATGATTATATAGGAAACCCCAATCTAAAAAACGAAAAAGCTTTAGAATTTAATGCCAGAACCAACCATAAATTTAACACTTTCAGTTTAGGACTTGAAACTTCCTTTTTCCATATTTCAGACTATATAATTGGGGAAATCAATCCTTCCATAAGCCCTATGACCATTGGAGCGAATGGGGTTCGAGTTTACGACGCTTTAAACTATGCCAATATTTTTAATATATATTTAAACTCGAATATTGCACTTACTAAAACTATAGGTTTTAATAGTTCTATTGGTTATAATCATGGTAGTGGTAGCAATAAAAAAAACCTACCTCTTATAAAACCTTTTTCTTATTTAGCAGAAGTTAATTACAACAAACCAAAATTTAATGCGGCGCTTCAGCTTGAGGGCAATGGCAATCAAAGTAAATACAGTCCGTTTTATGGAGAAAACGAAACACCGGCTTATGCCATATTAAACGTAAATTTTGGTAATATCGTCTATTTTAAAACGACCAACGTTATTTTTAAATATGGGATTGAAAATATTTTAGACACGAATTATTCCACTTTTGCTGATTGGAATAATATTCCTAGACAAGGTAGAAACTTCTACATCAATACATCTATTAAATTTCTTTAAGAGAATCGTAATTTTTAGCTAAAACTAAATCCTAACAAATGTCATATTTTTTAAAACAGGTGGACTATACTTTTGTTAAACAACAATAAAAGACAAAATTATCTTAAATTATATTATGGACACTTTAGAAAATAAAACAGTTGCTCAGGTCGTGGCAAACAATATTAAAACAGCTCATGTTTTTAAAAAATATGGCATCGACTTTTGTTGTGGTGGTGGTATAACCATTGAAAAAGCATGCGAAAAGAACAACCAAAATTACGAGCAACTAAAAGCGGAACTACTACAAGTAGACGATGCTCCAAAAGCCTATGACTATAACTCTTGGAGTTTAGATTTCTTGTTAGATCATATAGTAAACATTCACCATACCTATGTAGAAGAATCTATTCCGCTAATCCTTCAATACTCAAATAAAGTTGCCAAGGTTCATGGTCATCATTACAGCGAAGTGGTTAAAATAAATAGTTTGTTTACCGAGGTAGCAAATGAACTGGCGGCCCACCTTAAAAAAGAAGAACTCATTTTATTTCCTTATGTAAAAAAGCTTTTAGCGCTTCAAAAATCAGGAACTAAACTTGAAACACCTCCATTTGAAACCGTAAATAACCCCATTCATATGATGGAAACAGAGCATGAATCTGCCGGAGATATATTTAAGACCATTGCTCAATTATCAAATAATTATACACCGCCAGAAGGAGCCTGTAATACCTTTAGAGCCCTATACGCAAAATTAGAAGAGTTTGAACAAGATCTGCACCAGCATGTGCATCTAGAAAATAACATTTTGCATCCTAAAGCTATTGCTTTAGAAAATAGTGTGGCCAAAAACTCTTAATTTCAAATAGTTTGGTTTAAGCGTATTTATTCTTAAACCAAACTTTTTGCCATTCTCTGAGTAAAATAAGAAATGATACCTCTTCAGATAATTTTAATATAGCGTCCCCATTAAGAGACTTTACCTGATTTTCTGGAACGTCAATTATATACAGTAAGTTCAAATACTCTGTAAATTTTTCTTGAATAAGTATATACAGGGTTTCATGAAGCAGTACTTTTAAGCTCGCTGGTAACACATCTTCATGAAACTCTAAATCCAAATTCGCGAGCTTAAAATCCTTGTTTAATTGTTCAATAAGTTTCTGGTAAAGATCTAGTTGATTGGCTTGCTCTATTAAACCTTTAAACGTTTTAGGTAATTTCATTAAACCGTTCTATTCATTAAACTAAGGCCAAAAGCTTTTAACAACTCTTTTTTATCTTCAGAAACATTCAAAGTTTCCAAAACAGAGAACGCCTTGTTGGTATATTGTTGAATGGCTTCTTTTGTAGCCAAAGCAGAACCTGATTGCTCAAAATATATTTTGACCTGTTCAATTTTAGCACTATTATCATCTAGATTGGTAGAAAACAAATTAGTTAACTTGGTCTTATCGGTTTCGTTTAAAAACTCCAATGCTTTCAGGTATAAGAAGGTTTTCTTGTTTTCAATTATATCTCCCCCCACTTGTTTACCAAATGTTTTGGGATCTCCAAAGGCATCTAGGTAATCATCTTGTAATTGAAATGCGATTCCTAAATTTTTACCAAATTCATATATGTTATTCTGGTCTTGTTCTGAAGCCCGAGCCACAATAGCACCCATTTTCATGGCTGCTCCAACTAAAACCGCTGTTTTATATTCAATCATTTTTAAATACTCAGAAATGGTTACATCATTCCTGGTTTCAAAATCAACGTCATATTGTTGGCCTTCACAAACTTCAAGCGCTGTTTTACTGAATAACTTTGCCAACTCTTGAAAGATGAGTGCATCATAATTTTCAAAAAGCTGATAAGCCATAATTAACATGGCATCGCCAGAGAGAATACCCGTATTAACATCCCATTTTTCATGAACCGTAGCTTGTCCTCTTCTTAAAGGTGCATCGTCCATAATATCATCGTGTACTAACGAAAAATTATGAAAAACCTCAACACTTAAGGCAGCATCCATGGCTGTTTTATAACTTGCATTAAAGATATCTGCCGTCATTAAAGTTAAAACAGGACGAAGCCGCTTACCGCCTAACCCAAGAATATAAGTAATCGGTTCATAAAGGTTTCTGGGCTCTTTAGCAGTGGCGTAATTTTCTAGGAATCCTATAAATTCCTTTTGGTATTTTTCTATTGAAAGCATCGCGCAAAAATAAAGCAATTCCTTATAAATTTTAAACCGAAAGTAAATTTAG
>NZ_SRWZ01000003.1 GCF_004804355.1 Cognatitamlana onchidii | reverse complement strand
TAATCAAGTCAGAGAACAAACAAAAATATGGATGGATGATTACAATCTATACAGACCACATGATGCTTTAGGTAAATTATCACCTATAACATATGCCAAGCAAAAACGTGACGCTGCCGCTAAGGCGCATTTTAAAAATAGTTTGATTTTAAAGCCGTTATAAAATTAAAAATCAAACTACTTTTAAAACGAAAAAATGAATAATTTTGGAAAAACTAACGGTTCTATTTAGGGGAAGTCGACAAAATAACCTCTTGACTCTTGTAGTTTACACTTTGCTTTATGTTTACTTTTCCAATCCCAATATTTATTGCGTAATCAAAACTATAAGGTTTTTGAAAATATGTTACTTCTGATTGGTAAGAAATCTCAAAGCCTTTAAACTTTTCCGTAAGTTTAATGAGCCCTCTGGCTTGGTCTTTATTTCTTAGATGAATTTCATATCCCGTATCAGTAATTAGAGGAACAAAAACACCAATTAATTCTTTTTTTAAGTTGAATAATTTTACCGATTTAACAGGACCACTTTTATTTTCAAATCTGTCATAGTATGCAATTATATTATTGTCGGAATCTAAAATATTCATAAAACAGTTTTCATGAAACGCAACTTTGTCCAGCCTAATTGCGACAGAGTTAATTAAAGCTTTATCTATTTTAGTATTTTGTGCATTGGACACTTGATTTATAACCATTAGAAGTACGGCGAATAAGATCGATTTCATTTCTCTTTTGTTAAGGATTGATTACGTTGTAATGACACAAATTTAATGCCAAATTGCACTTAACTTTAATGATATGTGTCGTTTGTCAATGACTTATCAATCTGTAATGGAAGTTAGAATTTTCTTACTAAAATAACAATATGCCATAGTACTTAACTTCAAACAGGCTTGCTATTTGGCCAGCCAATTAATGTTAATGTTTTTCTGAGAGCGCCATAATAGTTTCCCAAATACCATCATCTACTAAAACACCTTCTTTTAAATTTTTAGTTCTGGTATGCGAACTTCGTTCTCCTGGATAGTAAATGTGGTCTCCGGGGTTTATAGGCTCTACGTTACGCGTAAAGTCAATGATTTCTTCTATTAGTTTTTCCTGCAGTAGTGTATCATTAAAAACCTCAGGGTAGATGCAGATGTATACCTGAGAAATAGCAGTTTCAATGTCTTTAGAACTTATTTTGCAGGTTGAGTTTCCTGCCGATAGTATAGTGGCTAGTATATCTAGTACCATAGAAAGGGCAGACCCTTTCCAATAACCAATTGGTAATCCGCGTTCTTTTAATAAAATTTTATCGGGATTATTGGATAGTTCATTATTGTCATCCCAACCACCATGGTAAGGCAATTTTTCACCTCTTAATTTATAATCGTTAATCTTGCCGAATGAAAATTGCGACATGGCCATATCTAGCACAATAGCTCCCTTTTTTCTTGGTATGGATACAACAAAGGGGTTATTACCTATCCGGCTTTCTTTTCCGCCCCAAGGAGGCATATTGGGTTTAGTATTTGTAAAAAGAATGGAAATGCAATTGCTTTTAGCCGCTTGTTTTCCATAGGTTCCGCCTCGCATCCAATGATTGGTGTTGCGCAAGGCAACCATCCCCATGCCATGTTGTTTTGCTAATTCTATAGCCCTGTTTGTACACTTTGTTGCATTTACTATACCCGGACCTACATTACCATCCCAACGTTCTATGTTGCCAAAAGAAGCCACCTTTTCTGCTTCTGCATCGATTTTAATGACGCCCTTATTAATATATTCAATAAAAAGAGGCACACGATTGATGCCATGTGAACTCACACCATCTACAGTACTTTCCGTAAAAATACTTGCAACTAATTTGGCTTTTTCTTTGTTGAAGTTATACTTTACAAAAAGTTCGTAAAGCACGTTTTGAATGTGTTCGGGTGAAATTCTCATGAGAACGAGTGTCTTACTTTTTTGGATTATAATTTTAACAAACTATGCTTGTTAATTGACGCATACCTAACAACAAACGAAGTTAGGATTTACTTATTAGAATAACAATAAGTTACGCCGATTAACTTTTATCTAAAACAACCCAGTTATTTCGCCTTCGTCATTAATATCAATATTTTCAGAGGCGGGTTGTGCAGGTAGCCCAGGCATGCGCATGATATCGCCAGTAATAGGGATTAAAAAACCTGCTCCTGATGCAATTTCTATTTCCCGTACGGTTATGATAAAGTCTTTAGGACGTCCTAAAAGCTTGGGGTTATCGGACAATGATTTTTGAGTTTTAGCAATACAAACAGGTAAGTGCTCTAAGCCAAGTTTGGCTATTCTGTTAAGCTGTGCTTTGGCTTTTGAGGTATAGTCTACATGTTCTGCGCCATAAATTTCGGTCGCAATGGTTTCAATTTTATCCCTTACCGGAGTAGCCCATTCATACAAGGGGGTAAAATTAGAACTTTTGGAATTCACTAAATCAATAACTTGATTAGCTAAATCTAGGGCGCCTTCGCCTCCTTTCGCCCATACATTGGCAATGGCTATTTTAACTTGTTTTGATTTAGCAAAGTCTTTAATTAGAGCTATCTCATCATCAGTATCGGTGGTGAATTTGTTTATGGCGATCACTGCCGGCACCTTAAACTTGGCGATATTTTCAAGATGTTTTTCTAAGTTAGGAAGCCCTTTCTGCAAGGCATCTGTATTGGGTGTTGTAAGTGCCTTTAAATCGGCACCACCATGATATTTTAAAGCACGAATGGTGGTGGTTAAAACCACCGCTTTCGGTTTTAGGTTGGCGCTCTGGCATTTAATATCAAAGAACTTTTCTGCTCCTAAATCAAACCCAAATCCAGCCTCCGTAACGGTGTATTCGGAGTGCGCCATGGCCATTAGGGTGCCTAATACCGTATTGGTTCCTTGGGCTATATTGGCAAAGGGGCCACCATGAATAATGGCTGGGTTGCCCTCTATAGTCTGCACAAGGTTGGGCTTTATAGCATCTTTTAAAAGAACAGTCATGGCACCTTCAGCCTTAAGGTCTTTTGCATAAATAGGGGTTTTGTCGTAGGTGTAGCCTATAAAAATATTACCAAGTCTCTGCTTTAGATCTGATATGCTTTCTGCTAAACACAGGATGGCCATAATTTCTGAAGCGGCGGTAATATCAAACCCTGTTTCGCGAGGTACTCCCGAGGTGGTACCTCCTAAACCAACAATAATACGTCTTAAAGAACGGTCATTTAAATCAACCACTCGTTTCCAGCTAATCGTTCTAGGATCAATACGCAAGGTGCTAGTTTTACTCTGGATTGTATTGTCAATGAGGGCAGATAGCAAGTTGTGTGCTTTTTCAATAGCGGCAAAATCGCCCGTAAAATGAAGGTTAATATCTTCCATAGGAAGTACCTGAGAATAACCACCTCCAGTGGCACCACCCTTAATGCCAAACACAGGACCTAAAGAGGGTTCCCTTAGCACCACGGTTGTTTTTTTGTTAAGCTTATTTAAAGCTTCAGACAAACCAATTGACATGGTAGTCTTGCCTTCACCGGCAGGAGTAGGTGAAATGGCCGAAACTAAAATTAGATTACTGCGGTCAATTGCTTTTTTATTAATAGATGCTAATGGTAATTTGGCTTTGTGATTACCAAACATTTCAATTTGGTCGGCAGGAATGCCAAACTTTTCTGAAATAGAGGAAATGTGCTTTAATGTAATGGTTTTAGCTATCTGTAAATCGGTCATGTCACATGTTTTAAATCCTTTTAAAATTATGAAATTTTTAGTATTTCTTAGCATGTATGATTATTAATAACACTAGAACTTGTTTCAAATATTTATGCATTAGTAATTTAGTTTGGGATTCTGTATTTTTAAATAATCTTTAATATGTGTATTATGAATTATAAGTATCAAATAGTTTTGTGCTTGGGTGTTTTCTTTTTTGTGTCCTGTGGAAAAAGGAAAACTGTAACAAACGCAAAACCTGAAGAAAAGACAGCATTTAAACCTACTTTAGAATTATTGTGGAAAACAGATACCTTGTTAACCACCAGTGAATCTGTATTATACGACCCAGTAAAAGATATTATTTATGTGTCGAATGTAAACAATTCTCCTTGGGATAAAGACGGTAATGGTTTTATTTCTACCATTAATACTAAGGGGGAAATAACGAATTTAAAATGGATGGAAGGTTTAAGTGGGCCTAAAGGCATGGGGATTCATAACGGCAAATTATATGTAAATGATATTGATAGAGTGGTAGAAATTGATATTGAAAAACAGAAGGTAACTAATGAGTTTTTTGTGGAAGGTAACCCTCAATTAAATGATATCACGGTTGGTAACGGCTCAGTTTATATCTCTGGTTCAGGCTCTGATGCCATTTATAAAATTGTTGATAATGAGATCACTGAAGTTGCAAAAGATTCCTTAGGGCGTTTAAATGGTTTATTGCATCAAAAAGAAGGTATTTATTATGCTACTTCTGCATCGCATAATTTTGGCCTTTATAATCGGGACAGCAAGACATTTAATACCCTGGTCTCGGGAATTGGCCATGGTGATGGAGTTGTAAGGTTGGATAATAATGATTTTATAGTATCTAGTTGGCAAGGTCAAATATTTTATATTAACGGAGAAAATTGGACAAAAACCCTTATTTTGGATACAAGAGACCATGGGATGAATGCTGCCGATATTGATTATATACCATCCAACAGAACGCTGCTAGTTCCAACTTTTTTTGATAATAGGGTATTGGCGTACAAAGTAAACTATAAGTAGTAAAGGATTGCTATAGTTTTTAATTCAATAAAAAAGGTTGAATTTCTCTAGAATTCAACCTTAATTAATCAATTTTAACTTTAAGCCGACTGATTGTTTAAGCTTTCGTTTTCAAGTTTTGAAAAAACATAGGTCTTGCTATGTTTCATTTTTAAGTATAAATTTTGGTTTACTTTAACGGGTACTTTTAAATTTGGAAACTTGATTAAGTAATGTTGTTTTTCTTTCCCAACAAGCTTTACGTTTACAGGTGAGTTCTTCATAATCTAAAAAAATTAAATTAAACTATAAAAAATTGATATCTATAAGTTAACAAAACTTATTCCATAAAAGTACTTTTTCTTAAAATATGAAATTTTGACAGTTTAGTTAAGAAAAAACAATTAACCTTTTTTTTGTTTATTAATCTCGTCTTGTAATTGGCGTCTCACTTTTTGTTCGCGTTCTAGAGCAGTCCTTCTATGGTCTTCAAATTCTTCTTCAATTTCAGCTAGATTTTGTTTAGCTTCTCTGGTAATGTCGTTACTGTTTTTAAATTTATATATGAAAAACAGTAGTAAAGCCAAGAGGGCAGCAATGATTACCCACATTAATACTTTGTAATTGGTTTTACTCATTTGAGCACCAAAAAGTGTAATACTATCTTTTTCTGTATTTGTTTTATCTAAATCTGTTTGGGTGTTAGAAAGATTCTCCTTTAAGTTTGAAATTTCATCAGCTTGCTTTTTTACAACCGCCTGTGTTTCTGATAAATCTTTATGCACGGCTTTTAAGGAATCTAAAACATGAGCCTTTAAAGTGTATAGCCAAGTCTGCTTAACCACCTTGTACTCCTGATATTTACCAGATTTTCTTATAACATAATCAAACTGACTGTTTATAGTCCCGCTGTTAAGGGATGGTTTGTTTTCAGTTTCGCTTTGAGAGAAAGTGTTAAGACTTAAAGTAAAAGTAAATATTACTAGAAATATCGTTTTGATTGGGTTCATTGTGAACAAATTTAAATAGTTGTATTGGTTTGCGAATTTATAAAATATTGTTAACTAAATGGTTATAATTAGCTAAAAAGCCTCGTTAAAAGAGGCTTGAGTATATACGATTTAAAATGGTCTGTAGATTACCTTAATTTAATAATATGTAAACCTTCTCACTTTAGCAATATATTTGGCTAATCTCACCACTTGATGGCTGTAACCATACTCGTTATCGTACCATATGTAAAGGACAATGTTCTTGCCATCTTTTTCAACAATGGTAGCCTTACTATCGTATATGGAGGGAGCGGAACTGCCTACAATATCGCTAGAAACAAGCTCATCGCTAATTTCATATTTTATTTGTTCAACCAAGTCGCCTTCTAAAGCATATTTCTTTAGAATAGTATTTACCCCATTAAGAGATGTTTTGTTCTTTAGTTCTAAATTAAGAATAGCTAAAGAGCCATTAGGAACGGGCACTCTTATAGCATTTGATGTGAGTTTACCTTCTAAACTAGGCAAGGCTTTAGCAACTGCATTTCCGGCACCAGTTTCGGTAATAACCATATTGAGACCTGCAGCACGACCGCGACGATACTTTTTGTGAAAATTATCTACCAAATTTTGATCGTTGGTATAGGCATGAATGGTTTCAAGATGCCCTCTTTTTAAACCAAAGGAGTCTTCCACAACCTTTAAAATTGGTGTAATAGCATTTGTTGTACAGGATGCCGCCGAAAAAATAGTTACTTGGTCGGGATTATATGCTTTGTGGTTAACACCATAAACAATATTTGGGACTTCTTTGCCTGGGGCCGTAAGCAACACTTTATCGACACCTTTAGATTTTAAATGTTTACTTAAGGCTGTTTTGTCTCTAAACACCCCTGTATTATCTATCACCAGGGCTTTAGATATGCCAAATTTAGTATAGTCAATATCTTCTGGGGTACTCGCTGAAATAATTCTTACTGTGGTACCATTTACAATTAAAGCACTGTTTTTAAGATCTACCGACACGGTTCCGGGAAAGTCCCCATGCACTGAGTCGTTACGAAGTAAAGCCGCTCGCTTTTCGAGTATTTTTTCATCGATAACACCACGCGTTACAATAGCTCTTAGGCGTAACTGACTCCCTTTGCCAGTTCTAACCATAAGCTCTCTGGCAACAAGTCTTCCTATTCTACCGAAGCCATATAAAATAACATCTTTGGGTTTAATTTCTCCGTTTTTATTGGCATCCTTTAGTTTTCTGGCAATGAAGGCCGTGGCATTGTTATGCTGATTGTCCTCTAAATGCATTTCATAGGTTAGTTTCCCAATGTCTAATTTTGCAGGAGGAATGTCTAAGTCCTTAATAGCTTGTGCAATTTCTACGGTATCAAAAATAGACATGGGTTTTTGCACAAATTTCCCAGAGTAGTCGTGAAGATTTAGAATTTGACTCACGTTTCTATCGATCAATTGGTTTCTAAATAGCACCAATTCTATAGATTTGTCATACCAAAGATCACTTACAATTTTAATAAATTCTACGGTAGCTTTTCTACGATCTGCTTGAAAAGCCAATTCGTTCTCATAAGTTTTGTTAGAACTCATAGTTTTATAGTTTAGTTTGAGTTTAAATATGGGTTAAAAATACCATATTTCAAACGTTTTCGTAAAGGGTTTTAACAAAAAAATAACCCTCCAAAATCCAGCCAATTTCGAAGGGTTACTTTAAAGATTAAAAAGTGTTTTTTTATCTAAAATTATAGCGTTCTTTTTCGCCGTTAGAATTTATGAGTTCAATTCTTAAAGCTTCATAGGTTGATCTATTTTTTAATACTTTCTGAACATCTTCAACAGAATTCACTTTAACATCGTTAATTGAGGTAATAATACACCCAGTATCCACACCATTATTTCTCCAATAGTCTGCATATTCATCATTCAGTTGAACAATTTTCACTCCATTTTTCACGCCGTACTTTTTAAGATCTGACGACTTTGTGTTTTTTATTCTACCTATCAATGGCATTGTAAATGTCTCGTTTTTAGCGAGCGTAACCGCTACTGTTTTTAATTTGCCATCTCTGGACAATTTTAAATTAACAACATCATTGGGTCTTTTAGCACTAAGGTGTCCTGTTAAATCTGAAAATTTAGAAACCTTAATGTGGTCAATCTCTTTAATGATATCACCTTTTTGAAGGCCTGCTTTATCCGCTCCGGAGTCTTCGACTACACTATCGATGTAAACCCCTTCTGTTTCGCTTATGTCAAGTTGTTCTGCCACCGCACTATTTAGTGCGCCTCCTTGAATGCCAAGAATACCATTTTGAACGTTACCATACTCCATAATATCTTCAATAACTTTTCTGGCTATATTACTAGGTACTGCAAACGAGTAACCAATGTAAGATCCGGTTTGAGAAGTAATGGCGGTGTTAATACCTACCAATTCACCGTTAGTGTTCACCAAAGCACCACCAGAATTTCCAGGATTTACGGCGGCGTCTGTTTGAATGAAGGATTGTGTGCTTGCTCCAGACAAATCTCTGGATTTGGCACTAATAATACCTGCTGTAACCGTTGAGGTTAAATTAAATGGATTTCCTACAGCAAGTACCCATTCACCAACTTTAGCGTTATCTGAATCTGCAAAGGTTACATACGGGAGGTCGTTATCTGCATCAATCTTTAAAAGAGCAATGTCTGTTTTGGCATCGGCACCGATGAGTTCCGCTTCGTAGGTTTTGTTATTGTTTAGGGTAACAGATAGCTCTTGGGCATTTTTAATAACATGGTTATTGGTAATAATATAGCCATCGGCATTAATAATAACTCCAGAACCCGTTCCAACTTGTGGGTGTTGTGAGCGTCTTCCGTAGAAAAAATCTTGGAATGTCATTTGCCCAGAACTCATGGTAACATTTTTTACGTGAACTACTGCATTTACAGTATTTTCTGCTGCCGATGTAAAATCTGGGGTTTCACCAGTGTTAATTAAATTATTTAGATTGCTTGTGGGTAAGAATGCTGGCTCAGATTTAGCCGATGTTACTACCAACGCCTTATCTTCTTCAAGTAATAATTTGTAGGCCCCTAAAGTGAAAATACCACCTAATGCCGAAACCAATACTAAGGTTATAATCTTCTTCATAATTTTCGTTTAAGTTTTATTTATTAACATTAAAATTAAATATTTATTGAATTTCAAATTCAACTTTAACGACGATTTAACAATCGAAAAAACGGTTTTATATTTATATATTTGTGCCTTATTATGCAACAGACTTTTTTTAAATATCAAGGAACAGGAAACGATTTTGTGATGATTGATAATCGTCAACAAATGTTTGACAAAAATGATACCAAACGTATTAAATATTTATGTGACAGACGTTTTGGCATAGGCGCTGACGGACTTATTCTATTGGAGGATCATCCTGATTATGATTTTAAGATGGTGTATTATAATGCCGATGGTAATGAAAGTAGTATGTGCGGAAATGGAGGACGTTGTTTGGTGGCCTTTGCAAGACAATTAGGTGTAATTACAAATAAAGCCACTTTTGAAGCTATTGACGGTTTGCACCATGCTTTTATTGATGGAGACATTGTGAAATTACAAATGGTTGATGTTAATGATATTGAAAAGCATGATCACCACGTTTTTTTAAATACAGGCTCTCCTCACCATGTCCAGTTCGAGAATCAAATACAAGATTTTAATATTCAGAACCAAGGTTCAAAAATAAGGTATGGCGCTCCGTATAATGAGGCAGGTACTAATGTTAACTTTGTTAAAAAATTAAGTGATGATACTTTTAGGGTGCGAACTTATGAGCGTGGTGTTGAGGATGAAACCTTATCTTGTGGAACTGGGGTTACTGCGGTAGCTATTGCTATGCATGCCCTAGGTGAAACATCAAATAACGAAGTAAAACTTAATGTTGAAGGCGGGGAGTTAAAGGTTAATTTTCAAGAGGAGAATGGGAGCTATAATAATGTATGGCTTATTGGTCCGGCCATAAAAGTGTTTGAAGGAATAATATGATAACTTTAAAAGGGGAACGTATTTATTTGAGAGCCCTAGAGCCAGAGGACTTAGATTTTATTCACGATATAGAAAATGATGAGTCCATTTGGGAATTAAGTTGTACGCAAACACCGTATTCTAAATATTTAATTGAACAATACCTTGAAAATGCCTGTAAAGATATTTATGAGGTTAAGCAGCTTAGGTTGGTTATTTCTGATTATGAAAACAAGCCTTTGGGACTGATTGATTTATTTGATTTCGATTTTAAAAATAAAAGAGCTGGGGTTGGTATTTTAATTAAAGAATCAAATGACCGACAAATGGGTTATGGTAAAGAAGCGCTTCAATTATTAATAAATTATAGTTTTAGTCATTTAGATTTACATCAGTTATATTGTAATATATCTGCCAATAATGATGCTAGTATTAAACTGTTTTTAGGTCAAGGATTTAAAAAAATAGGACTTAAAAATGATTGGATATATACAAACGGTTCTTTTAGAGATGAGTACTTGTTTCAACTAATAAAAAAATAATGTACATAAAAAAAATACTTCTAGCTATTGTAATTCTTGGCCTTGTGGTTGCTGCATTCTTTGCAAATTTTGTTTATAAAGCCATGTTAAAGCCTAATACGGCTTTTAACAATGAGTCAGCTTATATTTATGTGGCCACCAATAGTGGTTATGAAGCCGTAAGAACGCAGTTAGAACCCCTTTTGCTGGATATTGATTCTTTTGATGATTTAGCAGAACAGAAAAAATACATGACCAATATTAAGGCTGGCAGGTATGAGATAAAGAAGGGTATGACTAATAATGATATTATTAATTCTATAAGAAGTAAAAACTTACCTATTAAACTATCATTTAACAATCAGGAAACATTAAATAAGCTAGCAGGTAGAATAGCTACTCAAATTGAAGCCGATAGTTTGTCCTTATTGGAGGTCATGAATAATGATGCATTTTTAAAGGAAAACCAATTTACCAAAGCTACGGCATTAGGGATGTATGTTCCCAATAGTTATGAGTTTTTCTGGAATACATCGGCTACCCAGTTTAGAGATAGAATGCTTACAGAATACAAAAGATTTTGGAATAACACGAGAATTAGTAGGGCCAAAGGCATTGGAATGACGCCTAACGAAGTGATTACCTTAGCCTCGATAGTGCATGAAGAATCAAAACAAGCCAGTGAGCAACCAAGAATAGCTGGGGTTTATATAAACCGCCTTAAAATAGGGATGCCGCTTCAGGCAGATCCAACACTTAAGTTTGCAGCTTACCAGTTGCCGGAGTATAAAAATACAGTTATAAAAAGGGTACTTAACGTACATAAAGAGATAGATTCACCTTATAATACTTATAAATATAGAGGCTTGCCACCAGGGCTTATTGCTATGCCTGATATTTCTGCAATTGATGCTGTATTAAATTACGAAGAGCATAAGTATTTATATTTTGCCGCCGATGCCAAACGTTTTGGGTATCATAAGTTTGCTAAAACATTGAGTCAACATAATGTAAATGCAAGAGCATATCAACGGTATTTATCTTCTCAAGGTATAAATAGATAGTGAGTTTTAGATTAGGAATACTTATTGTTTTTCTTATTAGTTTTACGACTATTTCTTTTTCACAGTCTAAAATCAATCAATTTTTAACACCCAGTGATACGCTCAATAAACCAAGACGGAATGGGGTGATCATTGCTGAAGTCTCTTTGGCCTCAATGGCTTTAATTGGTTTAAATGAATTATGGTATAGTGATTATGAACGGTCTAAATTTCATGTTATAAATGATAATAGTGCATGGCAACAGCTAGATAAGTTTGGACATGCGTTTACGTCTTATCAATTAGGAAAACATGGGGCTCAGGTGCTTCGTTGGAGTGGAGTACGAAAAAAAGATCAATTAATCTATGGAGCTACTTTAGGATTTACTTTTTTAACGGCTGTAGAAATTCTTGATGGGTTTTCACAGGAATGGGGATTTTCATGGGGCGATGTTTTAGCAAATGCAGCTGGATCTGGACTATATATAGGACAAGAATTATTATGGAATGAGCAGCGAATTGCCTTAAAGTACTCTTTTCATCAAACACAGTATGCACAATTAGAGCCTGAGAAACTGGGAGGGTCTCTTATAGAACAGACTCTTAAGGATTATAATGGACAGACCTATTGGTTAAGTTTCAATTTAAAGTCTTTTTTTAAGAAAAGTAAGCTTCCTGAGTGGCTAAATGTGGCTTTTGGGTATGGGGCTGAAGGTATGCTTTCGGAGTCTTATATTTCAGATAATCAATCAGTTAAATTAGAAAGCCCTTATAGGCAATATTATCTTAGCTTAGATGTAAACTTAAACGGTATAAAAACAAATTCAAGGGTTTTAGGTACTGTTTTCGATATTTTTGATATGATAAAAATACCGCTTCCAACCGTAGAATTCAGCAAAAAAGGGACTGCATTTCATCTATTCTACAACTAAAAAATACACATAATCGATTAATTTTGAATTAATTGAAAAAAATTATAATTTTGCACGCTCAAATTTTAAGGTGGATCCATTTAAAAAAATTACACCGAAAAAATTTAAATTATGGTAAGAAATATTGGAAGTATCGTGGCCCTCGCGCTGACAATATTAGCACTATTGTACATGTCGTTTCAGTCGGATGAAACAGTTGATTTGAGTCATTATTCAACAAGTGGATTAGATTTAAATTACACCGTGAGTAAAGAAACTGATAACAAATTGTTAGTATCAGATTCAAATAGTAAAGAACAAATATTCACTTCACACTTAGGAAAATCATTTGTAGGTTTTAAAGAAGCTTTGGCCTTTCGCGAGTCTGGTGGAAATTATTTTTCTGTAAATACTTTCGGGTATTTAGGGAAATATCAATTTGGACCCGGAACGTTAAGACTAATAGGTATTAAAAACCCACAGAAATTCTTGAATGATCCAGAGTTGCAAGAAAAGGCCTTTATAGCCAACGCAGCTCGTAATAAATGGATTTTAAGGCGTGATATTAAAAATTTCGTAGGAAAACGAATTAATGGTATTATTGTTACAGAATCTGGAATTTTAGCAGCAGCTCATTTGGCTGGCCCAGGAAGCGTGAAAAACTATCTTAGAAGTTATGGTTTAGATAACTTTGCTGATGGATATGGAACAACCATATGTGAGTATATGAAACGGTTCTCTGGTTATGACACCACCTTTGTAAAGCCAGATAAAAAAGCCAAGGCTATTTAGCTGCGTGTTTAATTTTTATGAATTATAAATAAGGTAGGTCTTTTATGAAGATCTACTTTATTTTTTTTCCATTGACCGACTGTTTTAGTTTTAATAAACTCTGTGGGTAATGTAATGTCACAAGCAATGCAGATTTCTGTTTTCTGATCGAGAACTGCGAGCAAATCATCAAGCATTTTATTGTTTCTATAGGGTGTTTCAATGAATAGTTGCGACTGATCATAATCGTACGAAAGTCGTTCCAAACGTTTAACTTCTTTTTTACGTTCACTTTTGTCAATAGGGAGGTAGCCGTTAAAAGCGAAACTTTGTCCATTCATTCCAGAGCTCATTACAGCCATAAGGATGGATGAAGGTCCTACTAACGGAACTACTTTTAAATTTTGGGCATGTGCTATCTTAACAATTTCGGCTCCTGGGTCTGCTACCCCTGGGCAACCAGCTTCCGAGAGCAGTCCAATATGCACTCCACGTAAGCATGGTTCTAGAAAACTTGGTAAATCAAATGGTTCTGTGTGTTTGTTAAGTGTAAATAATTTGAGAGATGGTTGAGGTTTATTGGGGCAAAGCTTTTTAATGAATCGACGGGCCGTTTTTTCATTTTCAACTATAAATGTATCCGTTTTTTCAATAATTTCCTTTACCGTAATAGGAAGTACCTCAAATGGGTTATTATCACCCAAAGTAGTTGGAATAAGATATAATTTCCCTTTGTGTTTATCCATTTAGTATAAGTCGTTTTTTTTATTAAATAACATCAAGTTGTTAAATTAAAACAGCTGGTTACTATTAGTGTTTATAATATAAAAATTTTGTTTTTTTAGAAAAAATGGTGTTACGTGTAAAGTTAAGGAATAAAGACCATAGCGTGTTTAAAAGCGTAAATTAAGCAAGTTCTTTTGCAATAACGTCGCAAGCTTCATCTAACATCTTGTATACATTTTTAAACCCTTCGGTTCCACCATAATATGGGTCGGGAACGTCGTAGTTTTTACCTGGATGTACCTTGTTTAATATCAAGTCTACTTTAGATATATCTTGATTGGTTCGAGCAAGTTTTACAACATTGTCGTAATTAGACTGATCCATAACATAAATATAATCGAAATGATCAAAGTCTGAAACTTCAAATTGTCGGCCTTTTAAATGCGAAATATTCAATCCATTTTTACTTGCAATGGCTTCCGATCTTGGGTCTGGTGCACTACCAATATGATAAGCTGCTGTGCCTGCAGAATCTATTAAAAAAGTGCTATGGGGTAATTTAGATTTAAGAATGCCCTCTGCTAAGGGAGAACGGCAGATATTTCCCAAGCAGACCATTAAAATTTTAGTCATGCTATTTTAAGTTAAATAGATAGCTTTTTGGTGATATCTTCAACATACTTCCTAAACTGTTTGTCTGTTGATGATAAATTATCAACTGTTTTACAGGCGTGAAGTACGGTAGCGTGGTCGCGTTTTCCTATTTGCGACCCTATGCTAGCAAGCGATGCTTTTGTGAATTTTTTTGCAAAAAACATGGCTAATTGACGCGCTTGTACAATATGGCGCTTTCTGGTTTTAGATTGTAGAGTATCAACATCCATTTGAAAGTAATCTGAAACTACTTTTTGAATGTAGTCTATAGAAACTTCTCGTTTCGTGTTTTTTACAAATTTTTCAACAATCACTCTAGCTAAATCAATGGTAATTTCTTTTTTATTGAAAGAAGATTGAGCGATTAAAGAGATAATAGCTCCCTCTAATTCTCGTACATTAGATTTAATGTTTTTGGCAACATATTCAATAATATCTTCAGGCATTTCAACACCATCACGATATAACTTGTTTTTTAGTATAGATATTCTGGTTTCAAAATCTGGATTTTGAAGTTCAGCAGATAACCCCCATTTAAACCTTGAGAGCAAACGCTGTTCAATATCTTGCATATCAACAGGCGCCTTGTCACTAGTTAAAATGACTTGCTTCCCGTTTTGATGTAAGTGATTAAAAATATGGAAAAACACATCTTGTGTTCCTGTTTTACCAGAAAGAAACTGTACATCGTCTATGATTAAAACGTCGATAATTTGGTAAAAATGAATAAAATCATTTCTATTATTTTTCTTTACAGCGTCTATATATTGCTGTGTGAATTTTTCAGCAGAAATATATAGAACAGTTTTTTCTGGGTATTTATCTTTAATATCAACTCCAATGGCGTGTGCAAGGTGCGTTTTCCCCAAACCTACGCCCCCAAAAACCAATAATGGGTTAAAAGAGGTTCCGCCTGGTTTCGCGGCTACAGCTAATCCAGCACTTCTAGCCAATCTATTGGAATCTCCTTCTAAGAAATTTTCAAAACTATAGTTAGGGTTGAGCTGTGATTCAATTTTCACATTTCTAATTCCTGGAATAACAAAAGGGTTTTTTAACTCTGGGCTTTTATTATTCAAAGGAATGTCAACGTCCTGCGATTTTACAGCTAGTCTGTTAGAACTTGGTATTTTTTCTGTAAAAGGTTGTTTATTGCCATAGGTGTTTTCCATCTTAATGATGTACACCAATTTGGCCGTTTCTCCAAGCTCTTTTGTAAGCGATACTTTTAAGATTTTAACGTAATGTTCTTCTAACCACTCATAAAAGAACTTACTAGGTACCTGAATACTTAAGGCATTATCGGTAAGTTTAACTGCAACAATAGGTTCAAACCAAGTTTTGTAAGCTTGCGGTTGGATGTTATCCTTTATAAATTCAAGACAATTGTTCCATACCGATTGCGCAGTTTTACTCATTTTTTAATTCTATAGGTTTATTTGGTTAGTTTAGAATACGTGCAAAAATTGCTTTTGCATCCCCCTTTTCTAGTGTGGCAAATATGTGAACAAAAATCTTAAAAAAAAAATCCTTTTCTATTGAATTTTTAGAAATTTTTATGCATGTTTAACCTCCAGCCGAAGCTACAAAAAAATATTCAATAAAGCTTATGAAATTCGATGAAATACAAATAAGAGTGAGATACGGTGAAACAGACCAGATGGGTGTTGTATATCATGGCAATTATGCACTATACCTAGAAATGGGGCGTATTGAGTGGTTACGTAAAATTGGAGTTTCGTATAAAGAAATGGAAGAAAATGGTATTATGCTTCCAGTAGTTTCTATGAGTTTAAACTTTAAAAAATCAGCGGGTTATGATGATGTAATTAATGTAAAGACTCAATTAAAAAAAGCACCTACAGTAAAGATTGAATTTGACTATATTATTACTAATGAAAAAGGGGAAGTTTTAACTACAGCCAATACCGTTTTGGTTTTTATTGATAAGAGAACCAACAAACCAACAAGACCCCCGCAGTATATCTTAAAAGCTCTAGAGAATCTTTAGTTCACTTTTTTGATATCTACTTCATAAACTCTATCAAATAACTCGAAAATATTTTGTGAATCGTTCTTTCTTACAGAAATGTAAATTTTACAGGCCATTTCTAGTTCTTGATTCGAAATAGTTATTTGCTTCTCTTTTATAAGTCTCATGACGGTGTTCATGTGTTTATAGTCAAAAGATATAATAAAATTAACATCTATGGTTTTTTCAACAATTAGAGATTGTTCTAATACCATTTGTGCGGCCGTTTTGTATGCATTAATTAACCCGCTAACTCCAAGCTTAACCCCTCCAAAATACCTTACAATTATCACAAGAACGTTTGTTAGTTGAAACGACTGAATTTGTCCGTAAATAGGTGCGCCAGCCGAATTACTTGGCTCGCCATCATCATTGGTTCTATAAAAGATTTGTTCTGTTCCAAGTTGATAGGCATAGCACCAGTGTCTGGCAGCGTGATGTTCTTTTTTAAGCTTTGTTAAGTGGGTTTTAACATCATGTTCTGTATTTACTGGAAATGCATAGCCAAAAAACTTACTGTTTTTATCTTTGAATAAAACAGGTGCAGGCGCCGTGATTATGGTTTTATAGGTGTCTTTTAGTTGAGACATAAAATTTAATCAAATAATTTTTTATAAATTTTAAACAAGCTGGTGACATCTTCTTTATAGGGTTTAATATGCCATGTGTTTATATTATGGGTTTTGGCCGCTAAAATGTTGTACTCATTATCATCAATAAAGAAGCATTCCTCGGCTTTAAGTTGGTTTTCTCTTAAAACAAACTCAAAAATATATTGGTTAGGTTTTACCAAGTTTATTTCATGAGACAGGTAAAACTTATTGAAACAAGCTTTAAATTCCTCATAAAACATAATGTGTTTCTTTATCCAGTTTATATGAAGTTCATTCGTGTTGCTTAAAAGAATGAGGTTGTATTTTGATGATTCTTTGAGCGTTTTTAAGAAATCTAATCGACGTTTCGGGAAATCTTTCAACATAAAGTTCCAAATACGCGTAAGATTTTGAGGCGAAAGTTGTGGGAATTTTTTAGAATAAAACGCAAGAAACTCACTAGTCGATATTAAGCCCTGTTCATACAGACTATTATTAAGAAGCATATCTTCCGATAATTTATCTATTTGAAAAGCATTAAGTGCATGCTCCTGCGCTCCTTCAATATCAAGGTTTATGAAAACATTTCCAAAATCGAAAATTATGGTTTTAATCATTTATATACAGGTTAAGGGTGTCTTTTAGGATGTAGTTTTGGTCTATCAAGTTTCCTTTTAAACTTGGTCCTTGGACTCCAGAACCAAACTTAGTTTGCCCTACAAATACTCTGGCTTCGTCCCATAAATTGGCGTCAATAAAGGATTGTAATGTTTTAGAGCCTCCCTCAATAATAACAGAAGTTATTTGGTTATCAAACATAATATCACATATTTTATTCGCATCTATAGGATTTTTAAGCTCAGTAATATGGACGGTAGGTGCTTGATTATCAAAAATGTTATAAGATTTTGCTAGTTTAGGCTTTTTGTCAATTACCACTCTAATCGGGTTTTTACCAACCCAATCTCTTGCTGTTAAGCTAGGATTATCCTGAATAACTGTGTTGGTTCCAACTAATATAGCATGTTCTTCGGTTCGCCATTTGTGAACTAGTTGCCTTGAATATATATTAGTGATCCATATAGGTTTGTTTTCAGTTTTTGATTTAGGAGCTATAAGACCATCTGCCGTTTCTGCCCATTTCAAAATAATGTAGGGGCGTTTTTTATTATGAAATGTAAAAAAACGTTTGTGATGCTTTTTGCAAGCTTTGTCTAAAACTCCAACCAATACTTCAACACCAGAATCTTCTAGCTTTTTTATGCCTTTACCTGCTACCTTTTCATGATCATCAACACAGCCTATAACCACTTTTGGGATTTTATGTTTTATAATTAAGTCGCTACAGGGAGGCGTTTTTCCGTAGTGTGAACAAGGCTCTAGCGTTACGTATAGAGTGGCTGTTTTTAATTGGTTTTTGTCTGTAACAGAACGTATCGCATTAACCTCGGCATGATTGCCACCATAGGCACTGGTATATCCTTCTCCAATAATTTTACCGTTGTTAACAATAACGCAACCAACAGAGGGGTTGGGGTAGGTCTTACCAAAACCGTTTTTTGCAATTTCAATACAGCGTTGCATGAAGTTATGATGCGAGTCTTGTTGCATTATAATAATCTTGTTCAAATCCAATCATAGTTGCTTTCTAAGCTAATGTTGATAAGATTATGATTTTTTTAATGATGATTTTTTCCTATTTGACGTATCTTCACTTACTGAAAATATCGTAATCAAGGTGGGTAAAGATACTATAGTTATACGAGAAATAGAACCTCAAGATAACAGGCAGCTAGAAGAAGTTATTAGAGCTTGTTTTCATGAATTTAAAATACCACTAGAGGGAACGGCTTATGCCGATGCTGAAACACCCAGAATGTATGAGTCTTATCAGAATGATAATGATATTTATTTTGTTCTGGATAGAAATGGTGTGATACTTGGTGGTGGAGGTGTAAAGCCTCTTAAAGATTATGAAAATGACGTTTGTGAAATTCAAAAAATGTATTTTTCACCGCAAGTAAGGAATAAAGGACTAGGGAAATCTTTATTTAAAAAATGCTTGGTTGAGGCAAAAAGGATGGGGTATAAACAATGTTATTTAGAATCGGCACCTCAACTTAAGGCCGCCATTCATATTTATGAGAGCTTTGGTTTTAAACATTTGGAGTCTGCTTTGGGTAATACAGGACACTACTCTTGCGGGGTTTGGATGATTAAAGATTTGTAAACTAATGAGCTGTAATGCCACCAAACATTTTAATAAGTGTTTAGAATGAAATTAAAGGCCATTCAAAATTTATTTCATGAAGAGTTGAAATTAATATTTCCTAGTCAGGAGATTGACAGTTTCTTTTATATGTTAATTGATAGGTATTATGGAGTGAGTAGAATTCAATTAGCAACTAGCCGGGATAAATCTGTCCCAGATGCTAGCAAAATTATAGAATCACTAGGGCTTCTTAAAAAAGAAAAACCTATTCAATATATCTTAGGAGATACGATCTTTTTCGGTTTACCTCTTAAGGTGAATGAAAATGTACTAATTCCACGTCCCGAAACTGAAGAATTGGTTGAATGGGTGCTTAAATATGCTAGGACCACCAATGAAATAAAAATACTGGATGTCGGCACAGGAAGTGGGAGTATAGCTGTTTCTTTAGCAAGTCATTTACCTGATGCCACTATTTATGGTTTAGATATTAGTTCTAAAGCTTTAAAGGTTGCAAAAGACAACGCTCAAATAAATAAAGTGAACGTTAATTTTATTGAGGCCGATATTTTGAGTTTAGACTGCATAAAAGATGTCGAGTTTGATATTATCGTTTCAAACCCTCCCTATGTTAGAGAAAAAGAAAAGAAACAAATGAAGGCTAACGTTTTAAATAACGAGCCACATTTGGCTTTATTTGTAAAAGATAATGATGCGTTAAAGTTTTATAAGGGGATTATCAAATTTTCAAGGATAAGTTTAAAAAGTGGCGGTATGTTGTTTTTTGAGATTAATGAATACTTAGGCAAAGATATGATTGCGTTGTTTCAAGCACATGAGTTTTCTAAGGTGGTTTTAAAGCAAGATATGTTTAAAAAAGATAGAATGATAAAAGGGATTAAAGGCTAGAATGGATAAGGTTAAAAAACAAATAGATACTTTAAGAGAGGTTTTAAGAAACCATAATTACAATTATTATGTTTTAGATAAACCTACTATTACAGATTATGAGTTTGATTGTAAATTAAAGGAACTTCAAGGGCTTGAAAAAAAGTACCCCGAGTTTTTTGATCCCAACTCACCAACACAACGCGTAGGTGGTTCTGTAACCAAGAATTTTGAAACAATAGTTCATGAACATCGTATGTATTCTTTAGATAATTCATACTCAAAAGAAGATTTACAGAATTGGGAAGCGCGAATAAAAAAGTTAGTGGATGGTGAAATTCAATACACTTGCGAGTTAAAATATGATGGTGCTTCCATAAGTTTAACATATGAGAATGGGAAATTATTAAGAGCGGTAACTAGAGGTGATGGGTTTCAAGGAGATGATGTAACAGCAAATATTAAAACGATTAATTCTGTACCACTTCAATTACAGGGGGACTATCCAGATAAGTTCCATATAAGAGGTGAGATAGTATTGCCTTTTGCAGGTTTTAATAAAATGAATGAGGAGCGCATCGAGATTGGCGAAGAACCTTATAGAAACCCGAGAAACACGGCTTCTGGAAGTTTAAAATTGCAAGATAGTGCCGAAGTTGCAAAGCGCCCTTTGGAATGTTTATTGTATAATATTACTGGTACTAGACTTGGTTTGAAATCGCAATATGAAAGTTTGCAAAAGGCAAGAGCATGGGGGTTTAAGGTGCCAGATGCTGCAAAATTGGCAAATTCAATAGAAGAGGTTTTAGAGTTTGTGATGTATTGGGACGAACAGAGACATCATCTTCCATACGAAACAGATGGGGTTGTTATTAAGGTTAATAGTTTACAACAACAAGAGGAGCTGGGTTACACAGCGAAGGCGCCCCGTTGGGCTATGGCTTATAAGTTTAAAGCCGAGCGTGTTTCAACACGACTCCATAGTATTACCTATCAAGTAGGTAGAACAGGGGCTATAACGCCTGTAGCTAATCTTGAGCCTGTAGAATTAGCGGGTACTACAGTTAAGCGCGCTTCATTACATAATGCCGACCAAATTGAAAAGCTTGATGTACGTGTGGGTGATGAGGTTTATGTTGAAAAAGGTGGAGAGATTATTCCTAAAATTCTAGGTGTCGATTTAACTAAACGACCATTACATTCCGAACCAACCAAATATATAGAGCATTGTCCAGAGTGCGCAACAGAACTCGTTAGAAATGACGGAGAAGCGCAACATTACTGCCCAAACGAAAGTGATTGTAAACCTCAAGTTATTGGTAGAATTCAGCATTTTATATCTAGAAAAGCCATGGATATCGATGGTTTAGGGGGAGAAACAGTCGCTTTATTGGTTAATGAAGGGTTAATAAAAAACTATTCAGATTTATATGAGTTAACCAAGGAGCAAGTTATGCCTTTAGAGCGTATGGCAGAAAAAAGTGCCGATAACCTTATAAAAGGTATAGAGAAATCAAAGGCTATTCCTTTTGAAAGGGTGTTGTTTGCTCTGGGTATTCGATATGTCGGGGAAACTGTGGCTAAAAAACTGGCTAAACATTACAAAAATATTTTAGCCATTGCCGAGGCGTCAAAAGAAGATTTGGTTAATGTTGATGAAATTGGAGTCAAGATCGCAGAAAGTGTTTGTGATTTTTTTAATTCAGAAAAAAATAATCATAACATCGAAAGACTCAGACGATTTGGCGTTCAACTTGAGTTATCTGCAGATGTGCTTCAGAATCAAACAGAAAAACTTAAAGGAGAGGTTGTAGTGGTATCTGGTGTGTTTGAATCTGTCTCAAGAAATGAACTTAAAAAACTAATTGAGGACAATGGAGGAAAGGTAAGCAGCTCAATTTCCTCAAAAACCAGTTATATAGTTGCAGGCAGCAATATGGGGCCGAGTAAAAAAGAAAAAGCGGACAGGCTAAATATCCTATTAATAAACGAGTACGAATTCTTACAAAAAATAGAATAATTTAACCTTTTTATCGATAAAAAGCTTTTTTATTCGTTTAGTTGTTAAATTATTGTTATGTTTGAACATTAACCATAATCTTTGTTATGTCCAAATCTAACATCTTGGTTGGTTTAGTGCTATTGCTATACATACTTTTCATTGGCTTTGAAGTTAGCGGTGAAACGAATATAGCTTTTTTACTAAGCTCATTATTAGTTCCAGTAATTACTGTGGGTTACATTTTCTTTTCCAAAAGAAAAAATGTTTACTTTCTACTTTTTTTAGTACTTTATTCTATCTCAGATATATTAGGAGTCACTGTTCACTATATATTGTATTATAACTTCCAATATGTTGATAGTATTAGGTTTTATGAATTAGACTATTATATAGGGAGTTCAATGTATATTTTGGGGTATTTGCTATTATCTATTGTAATTGTTAAAACGATTTCTTTTAAGCATGTTTTAAAGAATTTTAAAATTCATCTAGTTGTTTTAACAGCCTTAAACATATACCTTATCTATGTGCTTCAATTTATTGTAGAGTCTAATATAGAATACAGATATGAGTACTATGTAGAATTGGTTTATAACGTCGTTATGCTTTTATTTTTATCCATAGCTTTAATATCTTATTTCTATAGAGATAATAAAAAATCGCTTTATTTATTTGTGGCTGCCTTATTTATAGTTTTTTCTGAAGTATTGGATGTAGCTTATAATTATATAGACCAAAGGGCCTTGCTAAGTGTAATAGGAACATCATTAGCTTTATGTGCATTTTATTTCTTTTACCAACAGGCCAGATTTAGGTATGGTGTGCGCCACCAAGAAGAGGAACGCTATGCTCTTCTAGATGAGTGCTAGCCCGAAATTATCTATTTAAAAAAAGGCACTTTAAGTCGGTTCATATAAAGCAATATTCCAGAGAGTATAAATGTAAATATGGCTGTAAAGAAAAGTAAGCCTCCGTCGTTTTTTACTTCAATGCCTATTTGGGTTAAATGCATCACGATAGCTCCTCCAATAATGCCCAACGTTAATATGGCTCCGGCCCAAACAGTTTTTGGGATTAATAATAATATTCCAGCAACTAGCTCTAATACACCAATACCAATTCGCCCATAAGGTTCTAAACCAACCTTTTCAAATATATAAATACTGTCGGGGTGAGCTGTGAATTTATAGCGTAAAGTCTGAATTAATATAATGGCAACAATCAGTCTTAGAACTAAGGGAATGAACTTTTTCATATTTAGTCTTATTTGTATTGTGCATTAGACGTTTAAGTATTCATTACATTTCATTTTTTGAGGTCAATCTTGGATAAAACGCAAGTCCATTGTGTTTTTTATCGATAAAAGGGGTGATTTTTACGATGTAAGTATAATAATCCCTATGTTTGGTTCGACCGACTTATGCAATAATCATGGAAAAACTAAGCTTAAATAATTACAATAGAGTTTTGCTTGCTACATTTTTTAACTTGGCCGCGCTTAGTGGAATTGCAATATTTATTAAGGATAAAGGCTTATTTGTTGCCGTAAAATCGTTAAGCATACCTGTTTTTTTACTGTTCTTTTTTGTTAAGAATTACCGAATTAAAATTCCATTAATGTTGTTTTTGGTGTTTACTTTTTTAAGTGACAACGCTAATATAATTTTCTATAAGTTTAGTGTGGTTGGAGCGGAAAGTACCCTATACTGTTTGGCCTTTACGCAACTAATAGCTGCCATTTTACCAGACTTTAAGTTTTTTAGATTGGACAACGTCATTAAGGCCTACCTATTTTTAATTCTTTGTGTCGTGCTTTTCTTTTTTAAACTATTGTACGATATGGTTGGATTGAATACCCAACTAAGTGCTTTGGAATTAATTTTGTTTTTTGCGAGGTGCTTATCAGTGTTATTTCTTGTTTTTATGGCCTTTGGAGCATATTTGCAAAATCAAACTAAAAAGTCTATTATGTTTTTCATTGCAGCTGTATGTTTTGGATTCTCAGGAGTAATAGATTATATAAGTCTATCATTTATTGGTAATGCATCCACTTTTATCCTGTTTAACCGGGTTATTTATCTTTTAGGCGTATTTTTTATTTTCAAGTTTATTATTGAAGAAAACGAGCTTAATAATCGATCTAGAAGTGTGCATGAGCAATATTTTTCAGAAGACAATATCTGGGTTTAAAGAGGTATCGAAATACCATTAGCCGATTTGTTTTTTTTACGGTCAAAATAAAAATCAATTTTTCCAAGATTAAGTCCATAGCACCCCACTTGGTTAACCAGAACATCTTCATTATTTATGTTTTTAATTAATGTTGGTTTTTCTAAAAAGGTGTGCGTATGTCCTCCAATTATTAAATCAATGTCTTTTGTCGTTTTAGCTAGTTTTAGATCGCTTACCTTGTTTGGGGTGTTATGGTAATGATACCCGAGATGTGAAAGACAGACTATCAAGTCGCAATTATGGTCTGTTTTTAAAATTTTGGTCATTTCTTGCGACATTTCTATTGGGTCTAAATATTTAGTTTCTTTATACATGGATTTGTTTACCAGTCCTTTGAGTTTTATTCCTAAGCCAAATACGCCAATTTTTATACCTCCTTTTTTAAACACCTTATAAGGCTTGCAATGAGAGTCCATTATTGTATTTGTAAAGTCATAATTAGCAGATATAAATTGAAACTTAGCATGCGGAAGTTGTGCAAACAACCCTTCTATGCCATTATCAAAATCGTGATTTCCTATGGTAGCAGCATCATATTTTAGTATGCTCATAAGCTTAAATTCGAGCTCACCTCCATAAAAATTAAAATATGGCGTGCCTTGAAAAATATCACCAGCATCTAACAGAAGCGTATTAGGATTATCTTGTCTTATAGATTCTATTAGGCTTGCTCTCCTTGCTATACCGCCTCTATTAGGGTTTCTATAGTGGTTTTCCTTGAAACTATCAATATGACTATGTACATCGTTTGTATGTAAAATAGTAATTTTAGTTGGTTTTAATGAGCTTGATAAAGCCTGTAAGCTTCCTGTTCCCATTGCTGTAAAAGTAGCGGCAGCAGATGTTTTTTGAAGAAAGTCTCTACGTTTCATTAGTCTTTTATTTGAATCAATCTAAGGTCAATTTCCGGGTTAATGGTGTCTACCTTTTTGAAGTTATCAATAAGCGCATTTCTTATTTTGTATCGTGTTTCATATACCGTATCATGTGCTTTAAAAAAGGTCATATTGTCGCCACCATTAAGCAAATAATCACTGGTAGCCACATAATACGTTTTTTTGGGGTTAACAGTTCGACCTTTTATTTTTGCTTCAATAATATTGAAGTTTGCATTTAAGATTAATTGGAGCTTTGAAATAGGATGTGCTATTTTGTTTTTAGCTAGGTAAGTTGTTAAATTATTTACTTGAGATCCTTTAAGAGCAACTATTACAATGGTGTTTTCAAAAGGCATTAACTCATAGGCATGTCTTGCAGAAATAGGTCCTTGTGGCACTATGGCCCTAATGCCTCCATGATTTAGCAAAACCATATCTATTTCATGCCCGCTCCATGTTTTGAAAATGGGGTTAGCCTGGTCGTAAACAACGTCTGCCATATAATTTCCAATGGCTGTGTTTAAGAAGCCGTCGGTTTTGGAATAGGTGTTAGCAGAATAGGTTAAAATACTGTCTAACTCTGTATTAATATAATCTCTGTAAGGCTTAATAAAGTTTTCAACATCAGCATTGGGTTCTAGACTATTATCAATGGAAATTTGAGAAACACTAATTTTTGAAAGATGATGTTTTTTGCTTTTACAATTCAGAAAAAGAAAAAAATATAACAAAAACATTAAATATGTAAACCTCATGTAAAAATCAAATATTTTGCTTGTACTTTTGCTACCTTTGCGCAAAGTATAAAGGTAAATGATTTTAAAAGGTTTTAAGGAGAAATCAAATCAAAAATACTTGAACAAATTACTGTCCGAACGACACGTAAATGTTAACGAAGACCCGGTTAAGAGCTTAGGTGTTATTTTCAATATTAATGAAATTGACGATTTTGAATTATTTACAAAATTTGCAGATTTAATTAAAGTAAGACCTAATATTACTAAGATTATTGCGTTTTCCCAAAATGAAAAAGAATCCGTAAAATCTTGGGATAAATGTTATAACAGAAGAGATTTTGGACGCCATGGGATAGTGAAGAATGCCGAGTTAGACACGTTTTTAAATACGGAGTTTGATTTGTTAATTAGCTATTATGAAGAGGAGATTTTAGAGTTGAAGCTGATGACAGCGCTTTCAAAGGCTAAGTTTAAAATTGGTATTTTACAAGCAGATGAGCGGTTGAATGATTTAATCATTAAAACCAAATTAAAGAATATTGATTTGTTCAAAAAAGAGGTTTATAAATATTTAAAAATATTAAAAAAAATAAAGTAGTAATGAGTAAATTTTTAGGCACAGGAGTAGCATTGGTTACGCCATTTAATGCAAACTTAGAGGTAGACCACGAGGCTCTTGCTAATATTGTAAACTATAATATTGATAATGGTACAGATTACTTAGTAATTTGTGGTACCACTGCTGAGAGTGTTACCCTTACAAAAGAAGAAAAAAAAGACGTTTTAAATACAATTACTAAAATCAGTAATGGTAGGGTGCCACTTGTTTTGGGTATAGGGGGGAGCAATACAGCTTCAATAATTAAAGAAATAAAGTCTACAGATTTATCTCAAATAGATGCAATTTTATCGGTAGCTCCCTATTACAGTAAGCCAACACAGGAAGGTATTTATCAACATTTTAAAGCAATTTCTGAAGTGTCCCCAGTAGATTTAATTTTGTACAATGTACCTGGTAGAACCTCAAAAAATATGGATGTTGATACAACCCTAAGACTTGCTAATGATTTTAAGAATGTTATCGGAGTAAAAGAGGCAGGTAATAATATGTCTCAATATTATGAGTTAATTAAAAACAAACCAAGTGATTTTTTAGTGATTTCTGGAGATGATGATTTGGCTCTTGGTGTTACTTTGGCTGGAGGAGCAGGAGTTATTTCTGTTATAGGCCAGGCGTTTCCAAAGGAATTTTCTGAGATGATTCGCTTAGGTTTAAATGGAGACGCGAAGGCAGCTTTTAATAGTCATTTTAAGCTTATGGATGTTATTGGGTACATTTTCGAAGAGAATAACCCTGCCGGGATTAAAGCTGTTTTTAAAGCGCTGAACTTATGTAGTGACCAGGTTAGACTACCTATCGTTCCAGCTTCAAATGTATTACAAGAAAAAATCAATAGTTTTGTAAGAAACTTTTAATTTGGGTAAAAAGATAAAAGATCCTGGTTTAGGGAATTCGTCAGCGCAGTTTGCTAAACGAATGATTAACAAAGATGGGTCTTTTAATGTTGTTCATGTAAACAAGAAAAGGCGCTTTTCTGAAGCCTATAATTTTCTTATTGGTATTTCTTGGTGGCAGTTTTTTGTGCTGTCCTTTTTGTCTTATATCATCGCGAATGTCTTTTTTGCAAGTATCTATTTTTTTATTGGAATAGAGGAGGTCACGCTCTCGCAGAGAAATGTTTACAAGGATTTTGTTAATGCTTTTTTCTTTTCTGCACAAACCTTTACCACCTTAGGATACGGAGCTATGGCGCCCAAAGGTATGGCTAGTGGAATCGTATCGTCTATAGAAGCGTTTCTTGGTCTTATGTTTTTTGCTTTTACCACGGGGCTACTGTATGGTAGGTTTTCAAAGCCAAAGGCCGCTATTCGATTTAGTAAGCAAATAGTTTTTAGGGAATTTAGAAATGGCCAAGCGTTAATGTTTAGAATTGAGAATAACAGAAACAGCACCATGATAGATCCTAAGGTTTCTGTGAATTTAAGTCTTTCAAAAAAGAATAAAAAAGGCGAATATGTTAATGATTTTTATGTCTTAAAATTAGAAAGACAGACCATTCGTTTTTTACCTACTACATGGACTTTGGTTCATTTAGTAGATAAGGAAAGTCCATTGTTTGAGTTTTCTGAGGAAACGTTGTTGAAGCAAAATGGTGAGTTTCTTGTACTGGTTAGTTATTACGACGAATCTTTCAATCAAGAAGTGCATCAAATGTATTCATATTTAATAAGCGACATTAAGTTTAATTATGGCTTTGTTAAAGCTTATTATTACAATGAAAAAGGGGAAATGGTTTTAGATCACAAGCTATTTGATTGTGTAGAATCTTTAAAAAGTTAAATATTACTTAAACCGTAGTACTACTGCATTCTCAAGAATTACTTTCGTCTAAAATTATATTTTTAAAATCCATTATAATAACTTAATTTTGCATTCTGTTTAAAAATCTATGAAAAAGTTTTTTTACATATTCCTAATTAGCGCTGTTTTAACCAGCTGTGGTGAGTATCAAAAGGTGCTTAAAAACCCAGATGTTGCGGCTAAATTTAAATTGGGAGAGAAGTTATACAACGAGGGTAGATATGATAAAGCCAATAAGTTGTTTGCTCAAATAGTTCCAAATTACAGAGGGAAGCCTCAAGCAGAAAAACTCATGTATTTGTATTCTAATTCTTTTTATAAGATGGAAGATTTTTATGTAGCTGGTTATCAATTTGAGCGTTTCGTGTCTAGTTATCCAAGAAGTGAAAAATTGGAAGAAGCCTCTTTTCTAAGTGTAAAGAGTTACTACATGTTATCACCTCGATATAGTAAGTCTCAAAAAGAAACTAAGGAAGCTATTACCAAATTACAAGAGTTTATCAACTTATTTCCAGACTCACAGTATTTACCAGAGGCAAATGAAATGATGAAAGAGTTGGTGTTTAAACTAGAAAAAAAGGCTTTTGAAATAGCAAAACAGTACAATACGATATCAGATTATCAAGCATCTATAAAGTCGTTCGAAAATTTTATTTTTGAATATCCAGGGTCAACATTAAGAGAAGAAGCTTTATACTATAGATTTGATTCGGCATATAGATTAGCTATTAACAGTGTTGAACGCAAGAAGCAAGAACGTTTAGAAGTAGCTAAAGACTATTATAATACTTTTAAGGGATCTTATAGCGAATCAGAGCACATAGAAGAAGTTGATAAAATGGCTTTAGTAATTGAAGAAGAATTAAAAGAATATAGTTCAAAAAGTTAAATAACTATTACAATGGATTTAAAAAAAACCAACGCTCCGGTTAATACAGTAACGTATGACAGAAATCAAATTGATGAGCCAACAGAGAACATCTATGAGTCAATTTCTATCATTTCAAGACGTGCTGAGCAAATTAATACAGAGATTAAAAAAGAACTCATCGATAAGTTAGAAGAATTTGCTACTTATAATGATAGTCTTGAAGAAATCTTTGAAAATAAAGAGCAAATAGAGGTTTCTAAGTTTTATGAAAAATTACCTAAGCCTCATGCGTTAGCCGTACAAGAATGGTTAACAGATAAAATATATTTTAGAAATACTGAGGAAGACTCTCAGGAATAATTCTTATGAGTATACTAAGCGGCAAAAACGTTCTGTTAGGTATTACAGGTGGTATTGCCGCTTATAAAACTGCTTCGTTAGTAAGGTTATTGGTGAAATCGGGAGCGGAAGTAAAGGTGGTTATGACCCCTGCTTCTAAAGATTTTGTAACACCTTTAACACTCTCAACACTTTCCAAAAACCCGGTTTACTCGTCTTTTGTAAATGAAGAAGACGATAATGCTGTATGGAACAATCATGTAGATTTAGGTTTATGGGCAGATCTATTTATAATAGCACCTGCTACGGCAAATACCATGTCAAAAATGGCAAATGGTGTATGTGATAATTTACTACTAGCTACTTATCTTTCTGCAAAGTGCCCAGTATATTTTGCTCCGGCTATGGATTTAGACATGTACAAGCATCCTACAACTGTTAAATCCTTTGAAAAGCTAAAATCTTTTAATAATATTATTATTCCTGCAACAAGTGGAGAACTAGCCAGTGGTTTAATTGGAGAAGGAAGAATGGCAGAGCCAGAAGATATAATCACCTTTGTAGAAAAGGATATCTTAGAAAAGCTACCGCTCAAAGGGAAAAAAGTGCTTATTACGGCAGGGCCAACCTACGAAGCTATTGATCCTGTGCGTTTTATTGGGAATCATTCCAGTGGTAAAATGGGATTTGAAATAGCAAAAGCTTCGGCTAATTTAGGTGCTGAGGTAATTTTAATAACGGGGCCAACACATCAAGATATTGCGCATACTTTGGTAAAGGTTATTCCTGTTACCAGTGCTCAAGATATGTACAACGAAGTACATAAACACTTTAAAACAGTTGATATTGCTATTTTATCTGCTGCAGTGGCAGATTATAAATCTAAAGAAATAGCTTCTCAAAAACTAAAAAAGAAGTCTCCAACGTTAATTTTAGAGTTGGAGAAAACTCAAGATATTTTGGCGTCTCTAGGACAAATTAAAAAAGGGCAATATTTAGTTGGTTTTGCTTTAGAAACGAACAATGAAATTGAGAATGCCAAAGACAAATTAATAAGAAAGAATTTAGATTTAATTGTCTTAAATTCGTTAAATGATAAAGGTGCTGGTTTTAAGGGAGACACTAATAAAGTTACTTTTATTGACAATAAAGAACAAATTACTGAGTTTCAATTAAAATCGAAGGCAGATGTTGCTCAAGATTTATTAAATAAAATCATATCACAGATTGATGCGTAATATTTTTGTTTTACTAATGTTCTGTTTTACAGTTCAGTTATTTGCACAAGAGCTAAATTGCAATGTTGTAGTAGACGCCAGACAAACCGGAAACGAAAATTTTCCAATTTTTAAAACCCTAGAAAAGCAGGTTACCGAATTTATTAATAACACAAAATGGACTAATAAAACGTATAAATCGCAGGAGCGTATTAATTGCAGTATGGTTATTAATGTGAATAACTACTCTGGAGAAACCATGAGAGCGACCTTGCAGATTCAGTCGTCCCGTCCTATTTACGGTTCTGCGTTCAGTACGCCTATCTATAATTTTAATGATAAGGACTTTACATTTACATATCTCGAGTTTCAAAATTTAATTTATAATCCAACCCAATTTGAGTCTAATTTAATTTCTGTTTTAGCATTTCATGTATACATGATTTTGGCCTTAGATGCAGATAGCTTTTCTCCAAAAGGAGGCGATGATTATTATAAACAGGCTCAAGTTATTACTAATTATTCGCAACAAGGGAATTTTAAAGGCTGGAAAGTAGAAGATGGTTTACAAAGCAGATTTGCGCTAATAGACAATATTTTGTCGCCTACCTACAGAGAATATCGAGAGGTGATGTATGACTACCATAGGTTAGGTTTGGATGTTATGAGCGAAAATGTAAAAGCAGGTAAAGAAGCCATCGCAACGTCTTTAACTAAATTTCAGGCTATGAATAGTCGTAGACCTAACTCTTTTTTACTCCGTACCTTTTTTGATGCTAAATCCGAAGAAATAGAACAAGTTTTTACTGGCGGTCCCAATGTAAACATCGCAAAAGTTAAAGAAACTTTGCAAAAAGTAGCCCCAATGTATTCCAGCAAATGGGAAAATATTAAGTACTAAAAATAAGTTCGTTTTTTGTCGCATTTACTATCTTTATTTTTCATTAAATAGTTTCTATAAGTTTTGCTTACCTCATTATCCATTAAAAATTATGCGCTAATAGATAGTTTACAAGTCGATCTTAACGATGGTCTATCTATTATTACAGGAGAAACAGGGGCCGGAAAGTCTATTTTATTAGGGTGTTTATCTCTTATTTTGGGAAAACGTGCCGATTTAAGCAGTTTGAAAGACGCTACTAAGAAATGTATTATTGAAGCCGTTTTTAATATTTCGGACTACCAACTTAAAGAACTGTTCCATAAGGAAAACTTCGATTATGAAGACCAAACAATTATAAGAAGGGAAATACTGCCTTCAGGAAAGTCTAGAGCTTTTGTAAACGACTCTCCAGTAAATTTAAGCAGTTTGCAGGTATTAGGAGAACGTTTAATTGATGTGCATTCTCAGCATCAAACATTACAGCTTACAAGTAATGAATTTCAGTTTCAAGTTATTGATGCATTGGCGAATAATGCCACTGAATTAAGTGCATATCAATCCGAACTAAAGGTTTTTAAAAACCTTCATAAAGAACTTAATGCGCTTTATGAGCTTAAAGCCAATGCCATAAAGGAGCATGACTATAATCTGTTTTTGTTTAATGAATTGTCTGATGCCAATTTGGTCGAGGGTGAGTTGCAAGCTTTAGAAGAAGAGTATGAAACGTTGAACAATATAGAAGACATTAAAGGGCAACTTTCCGAAGGGTATCAACTACTTAATGATGAGCAATTAGGAGTTCTTTCCTCTTTAAGGATGTTAAAACTGGTATTTCAAAAGCTATCAAGTTTATCTTCAAAATACGAAGAACTCTTTAAAAGGGTGGATAGTAGTTTAATAGAAATGGACGACTTTTTTAATGAGGTTTATATGCTGCAAGAAGGTCTTGATGCCGACCCTAATAGATTAGAGGTGGTAGATTCTAAATTGAAAGTACTACATAGCTTGCTTCAAAAGCATACCGTTTCAAGTGTTTCTGAGTTAATAGATTTAAAGAATCAGTTGGAAGATAAAATTTCAGAAACAGAGAATTTGGATGAGGATATTCAAGAAAAAAAAGATGCCATTAAATCTAAAGAAGCTATTTTAAATAAACTGTCGGTCGAAATTCATGAAAAACGACTTAACATTATTCCTGAATTAACAGCACAATTACAAACAATTTTGAGCACTTTAGGCATGCCAAACGCCCAATTTAAAATAGGGCTAGACCTTCGCACTTCTTTTTTTACGAACGGAAGAGATGAGTTATCCTTTTTGTTTTCTGCAAACAAAGGCGGGCACTTTAACGAGCTTAAAAAAGCGGCTTCTGGAGGCGAGTTGTCTAGGATTATGCTTGCTATAAAGTCTATATTAAGTACTTATATTAAGTTGCCAACTATAATATTTGACGAGATTGATACTGGTGTTTCTGGAGAGATTTCTAACAAAATGGGAGATATTATGCTGCAGATGAGTAAGACGATGCAAGTTGTGTCTATTACTCATTTACCTCAAATAGCAGCAAAAGGGCATTCTCATTTTAAAGTTTACAAGGAGGATGTTGATAACATCACCCAAACCAATTTAGTAAAGCTTAACCATGATGAGCGAATTGTTGAAATAGCTCAAATGTTAGGAGGTAAAACCATATCCACATCGGCTATGGCTCATGCTAAGGAATTACTTAATTAATTAGTATCTTTGTGGGCTGAATTAACGAATCAAAATACAAAACTAAAATATATGTATAACTTACTAAAAGGAAAAAAAGGAATCATTTTTGGAGCATTAGACTCGAATTCAATTGCTTGGAAAACAGCAGAACGTGTTCATGAAGAAGGCGGGCAATTTGTTTTAACCAATGCACCAGTTGCTATGCGTATGGGGCAAATTAATGAATTAGCTGAAAAAACAGGTTCTCAGATTATCCCTGCAGATGCGACGTCGCTAGAAGATCTTCAAAACTTAGTGGAGAAGTCTATGGAAATTTTAGGAGGTAAGATTGATTTTGTTTTGCATTCCATAGGAATGTCTATAAACGTTAGAAAGGGTAAGCACTATACGGATCAAAATTATGATTGGACGCAAAAAGGAACCGATGTTTCTGCCATGTCTTTCCATAAAGTAATGCAAACTTTATACAAGTCTGATGCCATGAATGAGTGGGGAAGTATTGTGGCCTTAAGTTATATGGCGGCGCAACGTGTATTCCCAGATTATAATGATATGGCCGATAATAAGGCTTATTTAGAAAGTATAGCACGTAGTTTTGGGTATTTCTTTGGAAGAGATAAAAAAGTGCGTGTAAATACTATTTCGCAGTCGCCTACACCTACAACGGCTGGAAGTGGTGTTAAAGGATTTGATGGGTTTATAGCCTACGCAGATAAAATGTCACCACTTGGTAATGCTTCGGCATTAGATTGTGCTAACTACACCGTATCCTTGTTTAGCGATTTAACAAAGCGCGTAACTTTACAAAATCTATACAATGATGGAGGATTCAGTAATATGGGGGTTAGCGATGCTGTAATGTCTACCTTTGTTGGCGAAGAATAAAAACTGTATTATATTGCCTTAAAGCCACCTGTTTTACGGTGGCTTTTTTGTTACATTTGTGTTATGTCGTTACAGTTTTCTTTTATTATTCCGGTATACAATAGGCCTGATGAAATTCAGGAACTTTTGCAAAGTTTTATGGGTTTAGAGGGGGGCTTCAAGTATGAGATTGTTATTGTTGAAGACGGTTCTATCAAATCTTCAAAGGAGGTTGTTAATGCTTTTAGTGAAAGGCTTAGTATATCCTATTATTATAAGGAAAATACTGGTCCTGGTGATTCTAGGAATTATGGTATGGAAAAGGCAAAAGGTAATTATTATATTATTCTAGACTCAGATTGTATTCTTCCAAAAGAATATTTAAGTGAAGTTTCTGCTAGTTTAAAAAAAAACTATGTTGATTGCTTTGGAGGGCCAGACGCAGCTCATGAATCTTTTACCAACCTTCAAAAGGCTATTAACTTTTCTATGACCTCTGTACTTACAACAGGCGGTATACGTGGAGGAAAAAAAAGTATAGATAAGTTTCAACCTAGGAGCTTTAATATGGGGCTTTCAAAAAAAGCGTTTGAGGCTTCAAAAGGTTTTGGTCGAATTCATCCTGGAGAAGATCCAGACTTGTCCATAAGGCTTTGGAATTTAGGTTTTAAAACCAAATTAATACCTAAAGCCTTTGTTTATCATAAACGCAGAATTTCTTGGAGTACGTTTTATAAGCAGGTAAATAAGTTTGGTATGGTTAGGCCTATTTTAAATATGTGGCATCCTGCCACGAAAAAATTAACGTATTGGTTCCCATCTATATTTATGCTAGGTTTAATGGTATCCATTCTGCTAGCATTGGTTGGTTTTAGTTGGTTGTTTATGGCTTATATATTGTATTTTATTATAGCAGTTTTTTTAGCACTGATATCTACAAAAAATATAGTGGTTGCTATGCTTGCAATTCCAGCCATATTAGTGCAGTTTATAGGTTATGGCTATGGTTTTTTGAAATCAACCATTGCGATAACAGTTTTAAATAAGAGGCCAGAAAATCAATTTCCGAACCTTTTTTTTAGAAAGAAATCATGAAAAGTTTAAAATCACAAATATTAGCTTCCTTTAAGAATAAGAGAATCAATGTATTTCTGTTATTTCTGTTGTCGTCATTTGTGATTTTAATATTTACCAAGCTTTCAAAGGAGTATACAAATACGGTTTCATTTCGAATAGAAAAAGTTAATATACCTCAGGAATACGTGATTTTAAACGATTCTGTAAACCTGAAAATCACATTAAAAACGCATGGTTTCAAATGGTTAAATTATTATTTAACAAAGCCAAAAGTAGTGATTGATTTTACCAAAGATGTGTATAAAGAGGATAGCGTTTTTGTATATAGCAAGTCCCTATCTTATTTGAAAAACACCCAATTCGACAAGAATGTTGATTTATTAAGCCTTGAGCCAGAAAGACTAACATTTAGATTTGGTGTTAATATGGTGAAAAAAGTTCCTGTTGTGGTTCGTAGCAATATTGAATTTAGCCCTGGTTACGATATGGCGTCAGCTTTATGGGTAGACCCAGACTCTATTGTAGTGGTTGGCCCAGATTTGCTGGTTTCAAAGCTAAATACCTTGGAAACAGAGACAATTAGTTTAACGGATGTAAGAATCAATATTAACGAAAACGTTCAACTAAAACTACCAAAGAATAGTAAGGATTTAAAGTTTTCTGTAGATGAAGTATTAGTGCAGTCTGAAGTTGAAAAATTTACAGAAGGCACTTTAAAAATTCCTGTTACAATGATGAATGTTCCTAATGGGCTAAATGTAAAATATTTTCCAAAAGAGGTTACAGTATCCTATTATGTAAGTTTAAGCAACTTCGAGTCTGTTACAAAGAAAGATTTTATGGTGGTATGTGATTTTAACAAAATAAGCGATAATCAAACATTCTTGAAACCTGAATTAGTTAGGTATCCTAAAACTGTTAGAAATACTAAAATAGATTATCAACATATAGAATTTATAATTACCAAATGATTGTTGTTGGACTTACAGGCGGTATTGGTAGTGGTAAAACCACGGTAGCGAAGGCGTTTGAAGCTCTAGGGGTGCCTGTTTATATTGCCGATAACGAGGCTAAGGCGCTGATGAGAAGGTCTAAGGTCATTAAAAGAAAACTTATTGAATTACTCGGAAATAAGGCTTACGTTAATGGTGATTTAAATAGACCTTATATAGCTAAGCAAATTTTTAACGATAAAGCATTACTTGAAAAAATGAACGCTATTGTTCATCCTAAGGTAGCAAGGCATTTTGAAAAATGGGTTTTAAAGCAAAAATCTCCCTATGTTATAAAAGAGGTTGCTGTGTTGTTTGAAAACGGAGGGTATAAAGCCTGTGATTATGTAATAACAGTTGTGGCTCCAAAGGAACTAAGGATTGAGCGTGTTCTGCAACGAGATGAAACATCTCCAGATAAGATTATGGCTATCATGAAAAATCAATGGGAAGACTCCGCAAAGGTAAAATTATCAAACTTTGTTATCGAGAATATTTCTATCGAAAAAACAAGGGAGCAGGTTGCTGAGATTCATAAGGAAATAACAAGAAATATTAAATTTTAACATTTTTGTTAATGTAAGGTTAAAACAAGAACCTGCTAAATGTTAAAATGTTAATTTTGGATGATGAGTAAGAGAGTTTTTATCCTACTAATATTACTGATGAGCTTATCTCTTATAGGTATTATCTCTATTCAAGCTTATTACATTAATGATGCTGTAAAAAATGAGAAAGCGCGTTTTAAGTTTAACGTGGTGACTGTTTTAAATAATGTATCTAACACCATTGAAGAAGTAGAGTTTGAGAAATATTTTTCAGAATATTTAAGTTTAGATAAGGAAGAAAAAGCAGACGAAGAGGCCGTTTCGCAGTTGTTGATCTATAGAAAAAACAATAGTACCAAAGAAACACTCTTATATAAAAGTAACGTTTTAGAAGTAGACTATAAGTTGTCTTCATCGCTCTTTGACATTGGTTTAGATAGTCTTGATATTACGAATATTATTGGTAATTCTAGCACAGAAATTTATAGAGATGAAAGTGTGCCAGAAAAAGATCTAAAAAGCCCGATAACAGAAATAATTAGAACCGGTACTTTAGATGAAGCTCAAAAATTGAGTTTTAAGAAAAACTTTAAGGAAGTTTTTAAAAGAAAGCCCATCTACGAAAGAGTTTCAGAAAAAGAAATTAAAAGACTTCTTTCCGAGAAACTCAAAAAATACGGGATTGATATAGGTTTCGAGTTTGCCATTTATAGTCATGATTTGGCTACCAAAGTGCGCAGCGATAATTTTGAATACGACAAAAAATCAACTTTTGGTGTGCCTGTTTTTTATGATGAAAATAATAGAAGTTTATACCGATTACTTGTAAATTTTCCTGGCGACAGAGAGTTTATTTTATCTGGTGTAATTGGCATGATCTTATTGTCTATTGTGTTTACATCAGTAATTATTTTGGCCTATGCCAGCGCCTTATTTCAGTTGGTTAAACAACGTAAAATATCGCAGATTAAAACGGATTTTATAAATAATATGACCCATGAATTTAAAACACCTATTGCTACAATAAATTTAGCTTTAGATGCTATTAAAAATCCAAAGGTTATTGATGATAAGGATAAGGTAATTCGTTATCTCTCGATGATAAAAGAGGAGAATAAGCGCATGCATGCTCAAGTAGAAAATGTACTAAGAATATCTAAACTAGAAAAAAATGAACTAAACATTAGTAAGGACAGAGTTGAATTACATGACTTGATTGAAGACGCTATTACACATGTCGAACTAATAGTTGAAGATAGAAAAGGGTATATCAAGACTTTTTTTAGTGCAGATAAATCCTCTGTTTTAGCCAATGAAACGCACTTTACAAATGTAATAGTTAATATATTAGACAATGCGATTAAATATTCGCCAGATGCGCCGAGAATTGAAGTGTCTACCGAAAATGCAGGAACTAATATAATACTTAAAATAAAAGATGAAGGTAGCGGAATGAGCAAAGCCGCTGCAAAAAAAGTGTTTGAAAAGTTTTATAGAGAGCACACTGGGAATATACATAATGTTAAAGGCCATGGCTTAGGTTTAGCATATGTTAAACGTATTGTAGAAGACCATCAAGGTCATGTGTCAGTAGAATCAGAAAAAGACAAAGGAAGCACGTTTGTAATTAAGCTTCCACTAATATCATAACTATGGAAGAATATAAAAAACGCATTTTATTAGTTGAAGACGATCCTAACTTTGGAACAGTTTTAAAGGATTACTTAATGATGAATGACTACGAAGTAACTCATGCTAAAAATGGTATGGAAGGGTTTGAAAAGTTTAAAAAAGATGATTTCGATTTATGCATTCTTGATGTTATGATGCCATATAAAGATGGCTTTACGCTAGCTAAAGAAATACGTGAAAAGAATACAGATGTCCCTATCATTTTCTTAACAGCAAAGACCATGAAGGAAGATGTATTAAAGGGATACAAGGTTGGAGCCGACGATTATTTAAATAAACCGTTTGATAGTGAGGTTTTATTGATGAAAATTAAGGCCATTATACAGCGTAAGGCGACAGAAACTATTTCTGATAGTAAACAATTTGAATTTAAAATTGGACGCTTCGATTTAAACTCTAAGCTAAGGTTTTTAAAATTCGATGGTGGAGAGCCAGTAAAGTTATCGCCTAAAGAGAATGAATTATTGCGCTTATTAGCATTGCATGAAAATGATTTAATGCCAAGAGAACTGGCTTTAACTAAAATATGGCGGGATGACAACTACTTCACCTCACGAAGCATGGATGTGTATATTGCTAAACTGCGAAAGTATTTAAAACTTGACGAAAAAGTTGAGATTTTAAATATTCATGGTGAAGGTTTTAGATTGGTTGTAAATAGCTAATAGCTTTCTTTTAAAACAAACTTGCTTATTATAAGAATACTTCGAAATGAGGGTTTCTCGTAATGACGCCTTCAAAATACTTTTCTGATAATCTCATTTTAGTTTTTAGTAGTGTAGTATGTAAACGATTAGAAGAGTTAAAGCCACTTTTTTCGCCTAAAATACCAGAGCATGGCAATAACAATAATAGCCATAGTAACCCAAACAACATAATAACCGTTTTTATAGTGGAGTTCAGGTATATTGTGAAAGTTCATTCCGTAAACACCGGTTATAAAGGTTAGTGGGATAAAAATAGAGGCCATAATGGTAAGCACCTTCATGATTTCATTCATTTTATTATTTATGGTCGTCATATACATCTCCATAAGACTCCATATCATTTCACGATAAATCTCAATGTTTTCAGAAACTTGAGAAATATGATCATTAATGTCTTTAAAGTAAGTGGTTGTCTGTTTTTGGATAAGTGCATGATGACTTTTTTCAACCTTGTTAATGACCTCTCTTATTGGTAAAATAGTTCTGCGCACTCTTAAAACCTCTCTTTTTAAGTCTTGAATAGTTCTGCCTGCACTTTTATCGATTTCACCACTAAATATTGCGCTTTCTAGGTCTTCAATTTTGTCTCCTAATGTTTCAATAATTCCAAAATAATGATCTATTACGGTATCTATGAGCGCATAAAGTAAATAATCTGCATGCATCTGCCTTATTCTTCCAACAGCATGTCTTAAACGGTTTCTAACGGTATCAAAAACATCGTTCTCAGCTTCCTGAAAAGAGATAACATAGTTTTTTCCAATAATAAAGCTTATCTGCTCAGATTCAAGTTGCTGTGTTTGGGTATAATTCAACATTTTTAATACGACAAAAATATAATCGTCATATTCATCAACTTTTGGGCGCTGCGCTATATTTACAATATCTTCTAATACAAGCGGATGAAATCCAAAATGATATCCCAGCTTTTCAATATCTTTAACATGATTAAGCCCATTTAAATTAAGCCAAGTTATGGTGTCCGTGTGTTTAAGATTAAAGCTTTCTTCAACAGATTTCAAATTCTTCTCAATACAGGTGTCTTTATTATACTCAAAAACGACTAAATCCAACTCGTCTTTGAGTCTATCTCCTGTGTAGACAACAGTTCCTGGAGCTTGTCCAAGCTTTTTTTTTGACCTATAAACTCGTTTTCTTGGCATACCCTAAATCTACCAAAAAAATATAAAATTATTTTGAAATTGTTTCAGGCTTATCTTCAATAGCATCTTTTTCTACAATGCTAACCGCTTTTTGAAGCATTAAATTATTTGGATAAGTAATTAAGTCGCCATTATTTAATCTAAGATATAAGTGAAATGCTCTAATATCTTCAATAATAGCTTCTACAGGAAAATCTTTGTCATGAATATTTATTTTATCTCCCACCTTATACGGGAAATTAAAAAACATGATAATACCGGAGGTCACGTTGCTTAAAATAGACCAAACAGCAAAGAGAGCAATCCCCAGAATAGCGAAAACAGATGAGAAAACAACGGCCAATTCTCTAAATCTGGCACCAAAAATAAAGGCTTCAATAATTAATGCTAAAAGTATGGTTGTGCCGTTTACATATCGACAAATCAGACTAATTCTTGCTTGGTTTATACCACTTTTTCTTCCTAGTTTTCTAATGGCAATAATGGTAATTAACCTTAGAATAAATAAAATAGCTATTACAAAGGCTGAAATAATTAGCTCACTGCGATAGGTTTCAAAAAACATAAAAACTTAATTAAAATATAGTACAAAGATACGCTGTAAACCAATAAGATTTTAGTTAAGCATTAGTGTTTCTCGTAAAACTTCATCCGAATTCCTGTTTTTATTCCAGTATGGTGTTTTAATGGATTTTAATTTGGAAGCTCTAGTGGTTAAAACCTTAGAGTTAGAACCAAACCCGCTCTTATACGATTCTTCCCAGCCTAAAATATCATACGGAAATTCAGGATTGAAAGTAATAGTAAGTGTTCGGTTTAAACTTGGATAAGTTATATGGTACATGTCATTTTTTAGCACTGCTTTAGCAGGGTAAGCCTTAATAGGAACATGCTTTAGTCTTATAAATTCCAAAGCAGGGATTATTTTAAGATCACCAATGGGTAAAGATTTTGGATTTAACCTTAGTTGTGTCCACAATTCGTTTTCTAAAATAGATTTGTCTATGACAAGCTTTTTGTCCGCTTCACCTTCAAAATAGGAGTGCAGTGTCACTTCATATTGCTCTCTATTGTTAAGTTGTACGTAGGTATGACCACACCACTCCTGCATAGAACTTGATACTTTTAGAGCATGTTTGTTATTGGTAACAGGGTAGAAGGTACTTTGCATAATAGAATATGGATAGATACCTGTATTAAATGTTTTGGTGGCATTGAGCTTTAAAACAGAGATGTTGTTTTTGTGCCTATTATCAGCTTTTACTTGAATTTCAGGTAAGAAATCTTCAGTTACATATATTAACACAGCTTGGCCTTTTCTTAGTTCTCCATATCTAGCTTGCTCTAGCGTGTAGGACGAAATTTCAGCTTCACCAGTATACCAATAATCATTAAATTCAGGAGGTAATGGATTGTTTTGAGGAATGGACTTTTCTATGTTTAAAGGCTCATTATTTAGTGCTACAGTTTTTGTTTGAACTTTATTGGTACATGATGCCGTGAGTAATAAGAAGACACCAGCAATTGACGAAAAAATGGGTTTCGATTTTATACTCTTAAAAAGTTTCTTTAACGTTTTCATACCTTAAATTTACAACGCTAAGGTCTTTCCGCAATGCTATTTAACGTTTTGTAAACAAGGTGAGTGGGGAGCCCCATAACATTAAAGTAAGAGCCTTCAATTTTTGTTACACCTATTTGACCAATCCAATCTTGAATGCCATAGGCTCCAGCCTTATCAAATGGTTTAAAGGTTTTAAGGTAATAGTTGATCTCTTCATCAGAAAGTGACTTAAAGGTCACCTTTGTAATACTATGTAAGGTTTTTTCATAATCTATAGTGGTAAAGCAAACCGATGAAATAACCTCGTGAGTGGTATTGCTGAGCGTTTTTAAAATTAAAAAAGCGTCGTTTTCGTCTAAAGGTTTGCCCAAGGCTTTATTATTATGCCAAACAATAGTGTCGCTAGTTATAAGTATATCTTTAGGGTTAAGTTCTTTTTTGAAGGCAAGAGCTTTTAGCTGAGCTAAATAATTACAAATTTCAAAATGTCTTAGCCGGGGTGGGTATTCTTCTTTTATTGGTTTTAGTCGAACCTCAAAGTCTAACCCTAAATCTTTAAAAAAAGTCTGTCTTCTTGGAGAGCCAGAGGCCAATATAAGATGATGATTTTTAAGTTTTTCGTGTAGCATTAATTAAGAATTACGTACTTGTATAAAAGTAAGGAAAGCATCCCGAAAAGCATCACCAATTTATAGAGATTGCTTATTGCATGGAAATCTTTCTTTGATTTAGCGCTAAAGGTTTTTACAGAAATGTAAATAAATGGACCAATTACAAGCAATAAAAAGTATAGAACCGCAATAGGCTGTTTGTATAAGTTTAAAATGGTATATAATATAATAGCTCCCAATGGGAAAAAATTTAATACAGATAACACATGTTTTGCACGCGCTCTGCCTATAACGATAGGTAAAGTATTCATGTTAGCATTGTAATCACCATCAATGTCTTCAATGTCTTTAGCTATTTCTCTAAGTAGGGTCAATGCAAAAGCAAAAACACCATAATCAAAGATTGTCTTAAAAAAAACTATTTGAGTTGCTCTGTTAAGAGCTGTTATATTTGGTAATAACTCAAAAACTCCAACAATAAGGATGCTAGACCCTACTAAAAAGGATATAACAATGTTGCCAATTAAAAAGGTGCGCTTTAATTGGGTTGCATAAACGTATAGCAGTGCCGAAATAACTACAAACAGAATAAAAAAGCTTGATTGGTTAATTAGTTTTGTCAGTAAAAAACCTATAATAACACCAAAAGAGGTGAAAACGATATATAGGTTGTAAGCCGTTTTAAGGGAAATAGAATGCCCTACAATTATTTTGTCGGGTTTATTAATTAGATCGGTTTGAATATCGTTAATATCATTAATAATATTACCAGCAGCAGCAATACATGTGGTTGCAATTATGAGAAGAAAAATTCCTGCACTATTGAGACTTGTTTGAGCGCCAAAAGGCTCCAAGAGCGCATATTTAATAAGTAATTGCACAAGTGCAATCATGAGAAGGTTTTTCCAGCGAATAAGGTTTAAGAAGTTCAAGTTATTTTAATTCAAAAACTAATCATACTTAGCACTAAAATTACCACTCCATTTACTTTGAACCTTTAAAACTTGTTCAATAACATCCCTAACGGCTCCTTTACCACCATTTTGATGGGATATATATTTTGAAATAGCCTTTATTTCGGGAACGGCATCTTGGGGGCAACAAGGCAAACCAATAACTTTCATAACCGGAAAATCTGGAATATCATCACCCATATATAAAGCGTTTTCAGATTTTACTCCCTTTTTGTTGAAGTAGTCATTTAGCTGCTCTATTTTATTATGAGCTCCCAAATAAATATCAGTAATCCCTAAACCTTTTAAACGCAACCTAACGCCTTCATTTGAACCCCCAGAAATAATACAAACATTAAAACCTTGGTCAACAGCCGTTTTTAAGGCATAGCCATCTTTAATATTCATGGTTCTAAGCATTTCACCAGAAGTAGTTACCGTAACCGAGCCATCGGTAAGTACGCCATCAACATCAAAAATAAATGTCGTGATGTGTTCTAAATATTCTTTATAACTTTTAGCTTCCATGAGTTTTTTGTATTGAGTCTGTTAAGAGATTGTAGATGTCTTTATGTTGTTCGTTTTTTAGCAATTTTAAATGGGCTGAAATAGTTTTTTTATCATGCCGTTTGGCAGGTCCTGTTTGTGCCATGTATGGGGACATATTTTGAATTTTTTTAGCTGTTTCAAGAATAAGTGGTTTGAGCAGGTCAAACTCGGCACCTTCGCTTTCGGTTATCTCATGACCTATTCTGTAGAGCTGATTGGTGAAATTATTCACATAAACAGCTGCTAAATGAAGTACACGACGCTGATTGCTATTTACACGTTTTGTAGGGCCGCCAAGGGCTTTTGCAAGTGTTTTAAGTATCGGATAGCATGCTTTGTCAATGGTTTCAATGCAAATAGGGACTTCCGTAAAATCAATAGTAGCTTCTTTACTAAAGGTTTGTAATGGGTAAAGGACCCCACGCTTGTGCTTCTTATCTAAATCGTAAACGTTAATGCTTCCAGAAATATGAACAACCAATTTATCTTCATAGGGTATTTTTGAAGAAAGTCGCGCAATAGCATCATCGCTCACCGCTAAAATATAAACATCAGCATCTGCTAAATGGTTTATATTATCAGTAATTGCAACCTCGTTTTGATACGAAGTAATACTGTTTAGTGTTCTGTTATACCATTGAATTACAGAAACATCGGAGTTGGTTTTAAAAGCTTTAAATAGGTGCGTAGCAACATTTCCCGCACCGAGTAATACAACTGAAATCATATGTGCTAAAATAGTTATAATTACCTGATTTAAAAACCTATTACTTTATCTTTGTTGCTATGGTAAAAAAGGATATTTCAACTAGGGAAGATGTGTTTTTATTGGTTTCTCAATTTTATGCTAAGGTAAGAAGGGATGATATCTTAGGGCCTTTTTTTAATGATTTAATCACAGATTGGGACAGCCATATAAATAGGTTAACCACATTCTGGGAGTCTAGCTTATTTATTACACGAAAATTAGAGCAAAGATATCAAGGAGACCCATTAGAGGCGCATATCAAAGTAGATAAGGTTAATAATCATGCTATTACGGAATTACACTTTGGACTTTGGTTAAATTTATGGTTCCAAACCATTGATGAATTTTTTGCAGGTGATTATGCCGAAAACGCGAAACGAAGGGCGAGAAAAATGGGTTCGTTTTTATACCTCAAAATCTTTGAAGCAAGACAACAATAGTTGTGACTCACAAATGTCTAAGTTCATTGAATTTACAGCTGGTTTTTTAAATACTTTAACACGAAGGAATAAACATAAATCCTTAAATTTGCACGACCTCAAAAAAGGGTTACAATTATGCAAAAAAAACTCGCCAACATTTTCTTTTCTACAAGACTTACCGCTGTGTTATTTATTGTTTTTGCTGCAGCTATGGCTACAGGAACATTTTTAGATGCAGGACAAGAAACATCTCCAACGCCTTACACAAGAAATTTAATTTATAATGCTTGGTGGTTTGAAGCCATTATGGTCTTTTTTATTATTAATTTTCTTGGCAATATTTTTAGGTTTAGGCTCTATAAAAAAGAGAAATGGGCCACATTTATTTTGCATTTATCTTTCATTTTTATTCTACTTGGTGCGTTCATTACACGTTACGCAAGTTTTGAAGGCATGATGGCCATTCGAGAGGGGGCGACCGAAAATACGTTTCTTTCTCAGAAAACCTATATCACGACTTATATTGATGGTGATTACAAAATTGACGGCGTACCACAACGACTTACTTTAGAACGTGAAGTGGATTTTTCTGGGCGACTTAACAACAAATTCAAGGTTAATACAAAATACGACCAACAGCCCATAACAATAGAATTGGAGAAATTTATTGTTGGGGCAGAAGAGGATATTATTCCAGATTCCAATGGGGAGTCTTATTTAAAAATAGTAGAAGCTGGAAGTAATGGACCTCATAACCATTTCTTAAAGGTGGGGCAAGTGTCTAGTATTCACAACATTCTTTTTGCACTCAATATACCCACGGAAGGCGCGATTAATATCACATTTGAAGACAACAAGTTAACTATCAATTCGCCCTTTGAAGGGGAGTATATGACCATGGCTACTAGGGCTCAAGGGAAATTAGTAAAAGATAGTTTGCAACCACTTCATTTAAGGTCAAGATATGTTATTGGAAATATGCAAATGGTATTTCCTAAACCCGTCGTTAAGGGGGTATTTGATATTGTAAAACCATCAGGTTTATTGAAAAGCAGTAATGAGGATGGCGTTAAGCTTAAGGTGACCACTAATGGGGAAAGTAAAAGTGTTGCTATATTAGGTGGAAAAGGTAGTAATGGAAGGTTTAAGCAAATACAAGTTGGTGGCTTAGATTTTGCTTTTAAGTACGGGTCGAAAGTATTAGAGTTGCCGTTTTCAATTAAACTAAACGATTTTGAAGCCGAACGTTACCCAGGTACAGAGCGAGGGTTTTCTGCTTTTTCTAGTGAAGTAACGGTTATAGATGAGAGAACTCAAAGCTTTGATTATAAAATATTCATGAACAATATATTAGATCATGATGGTTACCGATTTTTTCAATCCAGTTTTGATCCTGATGAAAAAGGAACGATACTTTCTGTTAATCATGATTATTGGGGTACATTAATTACCTATGCAGGATATTTAATGTTGTATTTTGGTTTAATGGCGATTCTTTTTGTAAAAGGGTCTCGATTTGGAGATTTAAAAAAGCATTTAGAGAATGTAAAGTCTAAGAAAGCTAAGCTTACTGCAATAATCGTTTTATGTTTGGGGCTGCAAGGTTTTACTCAGGAACATGGCGCTCATAATGGTCATGACCATGCTACACCATCAAAATTCCAAATAGATTCAATTCTAAAGGCAAATATTACACCTAAAGCACATGCCGATAAGTTTGGGCATCTCGTTGTTCAAGATTTAAGTGGTCGTATGATGCCTGTTAACACCTACGCTTCAGAGATGCTTCGTAAGTTGAGCAAGAGTGATGTTTACGAGGAGTTTGATGCCAATCAGGTGTTTTTGTCCATTCAAGAAAGCCCTAGACTTTGGTATAATGTTCCTATTATATATTTAAAACCTAAAAAGGGAGATTCTATAAGAAGTATTATTGGTGTTTCAAAAGATAAGAAGCATATCGCTTTAGCAGATTTTTTCACCGATCGAGGCCAGTACAAATTAGCACCCTTTTTAAATGAAGCCTATAAAGCGCAAGTGCCTAATGGTTTTCAGAAGGAATTCAAAGAAACAGATCAAAGAGTTAGCTTGTTATATAATGCTATTGAAGGGATGTCTATGAAGATATTTCCTGTTCCCGAAGATGACAATAATACTTGGATATCTAATTACGATTTTAGACAAGACATAACTGTGATTAAAGACACGTTGTATAGAAACTTTGTAAAGAATGGGTTTACCGCATATTTAGTTACCTTAGATGGTGCAAAAAAAACAGGGGATTTTTCGGAAGCAGAAAAACTTCTGGAAGCCTTTAAAAAGACGCAACACCGATATGGAGGTGCTGTAATGTTAAGTGATGATAAGATAAAGACCGAGGTGTTATATAATAAGTATGACATATTTAAAAAATTATTCAGTTGGTATTTATATGCAGGTAGCTTACTATTTATTTTATTAATTATTCAAATTTTTAATGATAAAAGGAAACTGGTAAATACAGGTGTTTCGGTATTTAAAATTGCGATACTTGGGCTTTTTGTGTTACATACGGCTGGGCTTATTGTACGTTGGTACATTTCAGGTCATGCCCCTTGGAGTGACGCCTACGAATCCATGATATATGTGGCTTGGGCTACCATGTTTTTTGGTTTGGCCTTTGGTAGAAAAAGTGATTTAACCATTGCAGCAACATCCTTTGTAACGGCTATGATTTTAATGATAGCTCATTGGAACTGGATGGATCCGGCAATTGCTAATTTACAGCCCGTATTAAATAGCTATTGGCTCATGATTCATGTGGCGGTTATTGTAGCAAGTTATGGTCCTTTTACCTTAGGGATGATTTTAGGTATTGTGTCTTTGCTTCTTATGATTTTTACAACCGAGTCTAATAAGTTGAAAATGGATTTAAACATAAAAGAGCTTACTATAATCAACGAGATGTCTTTAACGGTTGGTTTAGTGATGCTTACTATCGGTAACTTTTTAGGTGGTATGTGGGCTAATGAGAGTTGGGGACGTTATTGGGGTTGGGATCCCAAAGAAACTTGGGCGCTTATTAGTATTATGGTTTATGCTTTTGTTATCCATATGCGCTTAGTCCCAGGGTTGCGTGGACGATGGTTTTTTAATCTCATGTCTATAATTGCCTTTTCAAGTATCTTAATGACTTATTTTGGGGTAAATTTCTATTTGGCGGGACTACATAGTTATGCTAGTGGAGACCAAATTGTAAGTGTTAAGTTTATTGCTATCGCTTGCGCAATTATTGCGATACTTGGTTTTTTCGCTTATCGTGGGTATGCCAAGTTTTATAAAAAGTAAGATGTTTTATTAATGGTAAAAAGTCCGATTTATTTTTTTTTATTTCGGATTATTTTGCGCGTCTTTGGCATCATTTAAATCAAATTATAGTATTGGGTTAATTTTCAATCAATCCTGAAACATATACATACCCTAATGCAACCAAGATAGCTAAGCCAAAACTTAGTAAAGTTCCAATTAAAATGTATTCTGTGAGTTTTCGGTCTTTAGCTTTTGATAAGTCTCCAAATCTAAAAACAGATTTAGCGGCTATTAAAAAACCTACACCTTCCCAATGATTGGTGATAATGAATGCAAATACAAATAAGCGTTCTAGTATGCCAATATAAGCTCCTGCATCTTTTAAAGAAGCTTCTTCTGTGTATGCTCTTAAATTCCATTTGGAAATAAGGGTTTTCATGATGATTGATGATACTTTTGTCGCACAAAGAATAGCTGTTAAAAACAGGAGAATTTGGGAGCTAAAAAGCGTGTTTAAATTAATGGTATAGGGTTCATACAGTTGTATCACTAAGGCTATAACAATAAAGTGAGCTAATTGGTCTAGGCCAAATAAAAGCCTGTTATTTACTTTGGGTTTCAGGTGCAACTTAGTTATGTCGATAATGAGGTGCGAGCTTACTATGATTAAAATACCAATCCAGTATTTGAAATTAAATCCTAATAAAATTAGTAAGGTTAGGCCGTGAACTGCAATATGCCAATATAGAAATTTTGACGTGTGTTTGTGGGCTTCTTTATGTAATACCCATTTTTGTGGTTGAAGTAAAAAATCGCCAATAAGGTGGGCTAGAATTAGTTTAATGGCTAATGTTAACATAAGGTGTTAATTTGGGTTTTATAGTATTCTAGTAATATAGACAGTTCATCAAAACCAGCGCGTTTTAATCCTTGACTAATGTTGCCTTGTGTTTTTCCTAAAAGATTGGCTATTTGTTTTTGATTTAACTCTGGGTGTTCTAAAGTAGTCTTTACAAGTCCTGCCGTGGTTTGTGTCCAATAGTTTATTGTTAAAAGAGCTAACTGTATCATGATATTCATCGGAATATCGAATGCCTCAAAAGGCGATTTTATAGCTAACGTGGTTTTTTTTAAAGCCTCAAAACATGCTCCAGAATTAATGAAAGCTGTGCCGTTCGATTCTGTAATCCTTTCTGAATCAAAGGTTTTGTTACCTAAACCAATAGCGAGCCTAACATCTAAATTTTTAAATTGTTTTATGGTCGCTTTAATTAACAAGCAAGCATGAAGTGCTTTTTGGGGAGGGACTTCAAATTGAAAGCTATCACCTCTAAATATATCCCAAGTTTTGGGTGTATTCCCTAAAGAATTGAGTACAGATTTAAGCGCAGCTAGCCATAACTCTGGAGGAACTTCCTTAGAATTAATGATATCGCCAGTTATAATTGTTGTCATGTCAAAAGATCTCGTTGTACCAAATGTACTGTTTTTAACTATAATCACAAAAATATTAGCTAATTAATTAATAATTTGTAATATTAGTTTTTAAGATGATATTTTTAAATATTATTTCTTAAGATTATAAAAAACCGTAATAGTTTAAAAAGGATAATCTTAATATCTTTGACCATCAATTTGATATTTCATAATAGAGTTTATGGCTAAAGAAGGGAGCGAAAAGAATACTAAGAATAAAGCAAAGCATGCCAGGCTTATGGCTCAAAAGAAAAACAAGAAAAAGGAAGAGGCTAGTTTGAGAAAAGCACGATTAAAAGCTATTATTCAAAAATCGAATGAAGCACAGCGCTAAAATCTAGTTTTTATTTTGTTAAATGAAACCTCTCTAAAATCTGAAATTACCATATCTGCCTTTGTGTAGTCCTGATTCTTTGAATGAAAGCTATCATACCCAACACAAAAAATATCAGCGCTTTTTGCAGCTTCAATGCCATTGGTAGAATCTTCTATCACCATACATTCCTCTTTTGAGAAGCCAGTGGCTTGCGCAGCTTTAATGAAAATTTCTGGATGAGGTTTAGACTCTTTTAGGTCACCTCCGCTTAATTTAGATATAAAGTATTGGTTTAAATCAAATCTATTAAATACCTGGTTTATACTGGTCATAGCAGCAGAAGAAGCTAGTACTAGATTTAAACCGTTTTTATGGTAGTCTTTAATTAAATCTAGAACACCATCTATTAAACCCAATTTAGAATTAGTATCGAAAAACTGTTTATAATGTTTACGTTTTAGCGCTACTAAGGTTTCAGGAGCTTCGTTAAGATTAAAATGATCGCACAAACGTTTGCAGATATTAATGGTAGACTGTCCCGTGAAAGATTCGTAAAGTTCTGAAGAAACACGAATACCAACTTCATCAAACATGTCATGATACGCCTTATTATGCATAGGTTCACTATCAATAATAACACCATCCATGTCAAAAATAACTGCTTTTAACATTTTAAATTTTTGTGCGAAGATATAAGAATTCGTTTCAACTACCTAAACCCAATTTGTAATTTCTATTTGCTAATTTTGTTAATTAGAAATGGTATTTATCCAAACGAAATTAAACATAGTAGCTTATCAAAAAAACAATCGATTTACACCCCAAAAATAAACATAACACTAGTTACGACTTTGATGCGTTGTGCGATGTATTACCATCTTTGGAGCAGTTTGTATTCGAAAACAAGTTCAAAACAAGGACTATTGATTTTGCAAAACCTAGGGCGGTTAAAGCATTAAACAAAGCCTTACTAATTAAATATTATAATATTAGTTTTTGGGAGTTTCCAGATACAAATTTATGTCCACCCATACCTGGACGAGTAGATTATATACATCACCTCTGCGATTTGTTAAAGCGTTCTGGAATTGCCGCGAATGTTAGTATTTTAGATATAGGAACGGGAGCGACCTGTATTTATCCCCTCTTAGGGAATTCTGAATACAACTGGACATTCGTGGGCTCTGATATTGATAAGAACTCTTTAAAAAATGCCAAAAGCATAATTAATAGAAATAGATTATCAAGTAGTATAACTTTAAGGTTTCAAAAGGATAGCTCTCATGTATTAAGCAATATTATTAAGGATACCGATGCGTTTTCTGCCTCAATGTGTAACCCTCCTTTTTATAAATCTGAAAAAGATGCTAAAGCCGAAAATAAAAGGAAGCTAAAAGGACTAAATAAAGAAGGGCAGACCTTGGAAACTCGTAACTTCTCGGGCCAAAGTAATGAGCTATATTATAATGGAGGAGAAAAAGCTTTTCTTCATAACTATTTATACGAAAGCTCTTTATTTAAAGAACAATGTCATTGGTTTACCTCATTGGTTTCGAAAAAAGATTTGCTTAAAGGAATGTATTCTTCGTTAAATAAATTAGGAGCCACAGATATTAAAACTGTTAATATGGGGCAGGGTAATAAAATCTCTCGTATGGTGGCTTGGACGTTTCAATAACAATATTTGAGGATATAATAAAGGAGCCCTTTTAGAGCTCCTTTCGAATTTATTTAAACTATAAGATTACCCTGTTAAAAATAGATTAAAAAGGCCATATTAATGGAACCAAAATAAGAGATATAATTAAGAACACAAGTAACAACGGCGCGCCTACTTTTAGGTAGTTCATAAATTTATAGCCTCCAGCGGTCATTACCATGGCATTGGTTGTTGTGCCAATTGGGGTTAAAAAAGCTGTAGAGGCGCTTATTGCAACTACAATCATAAACGGGGCGGGGGATAAATCTAAAGACTGGGCAGCTAAAATAGCAATTGGGGCCATAAGAACCGCTGTAGCCGAATTGTTTATTACTTGACTAAAGGTTGTGGTTAATAGGAATATCCCTCCCAGCAATAGCAATGGGTGTATCGCGCCTAAGTATTCTACCAAGGCATTAGCAATAAGTTGTGCGGTGCCTGTTTTTTGAAGAGCAATTCCCATCGGGATCATAGCGGCAATCATAACCACACTAGTCCAGCTAATACCTTTATACGCTTTTGAAATGGGTACGCAACCGGTTAATAATACCACACCAGCCGATATTAAGGCTGCTATAGAACCAGGAACGATTTTGAAAACCATAAATATAATCATAAGAATTAGAGCTCCTAAGGCTATATACGATTTTGAACTTAAGCTATCCACATTTTTTGCCATGCCCTCGGGACTACCAATAATAACAAGGTGCTCGTGCTGTTTCTTTAAATCTTCAATACTATTCCAACTGCCTCTAAGTAAAAAAGCATCCCCTGCTTTAATGATTATTTCTTTATCTTTTAACGGTTTATTATTTCTTGATGCCGCTAATAGCTGAATTCCAAATCGCTTAAAATAATCTCCTAATTTATATTTTCTGCCAACTAACATAGAGTTAGGATTAACAATAACTTCGGTCATACCAACTTCTTGATTAATAAGATTGTTTTTAAGCTCGTCTGTAATTGGCTCAAGTGGTAAAAGACCTAAGCGAAAAGTAATCATCATTTTATTAATAGCCTCAGTATCTCCTTTAATAGTAATGATATCGTGGTATAAAAACTCTGTGCTTGGATCGGGAAATTCAATAAACTGAGGAACTCCTTTCAATACATTTGGGTGTCTTCTTTTAATACGAATAATAGAAACATTATAGGTTTTTTCAAATTTCCATGCCTCTATTTTAGTATTTAAAAGAGGAGAAATAGATCTTACCCTAAGTCTATAATAACCATTGTCTATTTGATATGCTCCAATCCAGTTGTGTAGAGTAGATTCAATATTTACAGGTTTATTGTTAGTTTTATTATTAGGCAATAATTTATATCCAATATATCTAAAATATAGTAAGGCAATAATTAATAATGGCACACCAATTAAGGCAAATTCAAAAAATGAAAAACCTTCGAAACCAGCATCTACCAACGCGTTGCTAGCAATAATGTTAGGAGGCGTACCTGTTAGTGTTAACAACCCTCCAGTATTAGATCCAAAGGCAACAGGCATTAACATTTTTGAAGGTAAGGTTCCAATACTCCATGCAGATGAGATGGTAAGTGGCATCAATGTAGCTACTGTTCCTGTATTACTTACAAACCCAGAAAGAACCCCAGCACCAAGAGTTACTATAACCAATAGTTTAGGTACACTTTTTCCAGCCCATTCAACAAATTTCTTACCGGCCATTGCTGTCCAACCGGTCTGAGCTATACCTTCACCTATTATAAACAAGGCAGCAATCATAATAACAGTAGGGTTGCTAAAACCACTTAAAGTTTCCGAAGATGTTAAAATCCCTGTAAGGTATAAACTTAACATGGAGATTAAAGCAACAATATCTGGTGTAAACTTTCCCCAAACAAAGAGGCCAATGGTAATTACTAAAATTGCGAGCATTAAATAGATCATATTCTGTAATTGTTTATTAGATTTAATCTTTTATTTCTTACGAGGTAAAATTACCATAGTATTTGAGGGTGCATTATGACTAATATCATACTTTAAAAATACATCTTATTTTTTCGTAATTATGATTATTTGAGGGGCTAATATAGGAATGTGCCAGACGAAAACGTAATAGTAATAATGAGAATTTAAGTATTCTTAATATCTTTATTAAAATTGTTGTTTGTGAGGTTATTTTTTTAAGTTTTGTAGAACACTTTGTAATGTAAATACAGATAAATTGATATGAAATTAGATATTTTGGCCATTGGCGCACATCCTGATGATGTGGAATTAAGTTGTGGTGCAACACTGGCAAAGGAGGTGGCTCGAGGAAAAAAAGTTGGGATACTTGATTTAACCCGTGGGGAATTAGGAACCAGAGGTAGTGCTGAAATTAGAGATAATGAAGCCAAAGATGCTGCTGTAATATTAGGAGTTAAAATAAGAGAAAACCTAGCCTTCGACGACGGCTTTTTTTGTAATGATAAAAAGCATCAGTTGGAAGTTATAAAGGTTATAAGGAAGTACCAACCAGAAATTGTAATATGCAATGCTGTTGATGATCGACATATTGATCATGGAAAGGGGAGTAAATTGGTTAGTGATGCCTGTTTTTTAAGTGGTTTAATTAAAATTAAAACAAACTTGAATGGAGGTGAGGTCCAAGAAGCATGGAGGCCTAAACAGGTATATCATTATATACAATGGAAAAACCTTGAGCCAGATGTTGTGGTGGACGTATCTGGATATATAGATACTAAAATGGCGGCAGTTTTGGCTTATAAAACACAGTTTTATAACGCTGAAAGTAAAGAACCTAAAACCCCTATTTCGAGTAAGAACTTTACAGATAGTATTATCTACAGAGCAAGAGATTTAGGCCGCCTAGTTGGCGTTGAGCATGCCGAAGGCTTTACCGTTGAAAGGTATCCAGCTGTGGATAGTTTATTAGATTTAAAGTAGTTAGGAAATACGTTTTTTTAATTTTGAAATTAGGTTGAAAATATTAAAAAAAGTCTTTGTAGATAAGACTTAAATCAATTACATTTGCACACGCATTGCAAAATGCAGTTACACGGTGGTTGTAGCTCAGTTGGTTAGAGCATTGGTTTGTGGTACCAAGGGTCGTGGGTTCGAATCCCATCATCCACCCAAAAATAAAAGCCTCTCAATATTTTGAGAGGCTTTTTTTGTTTTTAGGATATTTATCTTTTTGGACAGAATAATTAGTGTCTCCTTAAATACGCTTTTTTAACCATTCTTTGAACTCATAGAAATTCTGAGGCGCTACACCATGACCTACAGGAAATTCTGAAAATTGGTTTTTTATATTTAAACTATTTAAAAACGATGGGGCCTGTCTAGCCCAATCAATAGGAATTACTTGGTCTACACTTCCATGAGAGCAATAGAAATCTAAGTAACTATAGTCTTTTGCTTTTAAACTTTCAGGAAATACTTCAGGTACAATATAACCGCTTAAAGCTACTATATTCTTTACTTTTTCGGGATATGTTAGCGCAATGGCATAACTTAAAATGCTCCCTTGACTAAAACCTAGTAAGGACACATTATCTTTATTAACAGGATATGTAGAAATAGCTTCATCAATAAACCTAGAAATCAAATCCCTAGATGCTTTAGCTTGTTCAATGTCATTCCATTTGCCACGTTCTGCATCAAAATTAATGGCATACCAAGCATTGCCATAAGGTTGTATAGGGTAAGGAGCTCTTACGGAAATAATAAAAAGTTCATCTGGTAATTCTGAAGCAAAAGAAAACAAATCATTTTCATCGCTACCGTAACCATGCATCATAATTAATAATGGCGCATTTTCTGTTAAAGTAGATGCTTTTATTACATGATTGAGAGAAAGTGAGGTATTGAGCATTTAGTTTCCGAGATTAGAAAATATTTTTTGATAAAAATCACCAACAAGGGGAATAGGCTGGGCTTTTCTGCTAATGGCATTAGAGAAGCCATAAACAAATAAAACAGCAAAAAATAAGTAAAACCCGGAGGTAACTAGCCAACTATCAAAACTTCCAACAATATACCCTAAGGCATAAAAGGTAAGCCATAGCCCTAAAGATTGTCTTATATGGAAACTAGCAAAAGGACTTTTGTTGTCGTTATTTAAATAGTAGGCTATTATGGTTCCAAAAATCGTGATATAACTTATAATAGCATTTTTTCTACCTTTTTCAATATCTTGTGTGGTCATAATTATGCAATTATTACTGCTTTATTGTTTGCTATAATGCCGTAGACTTTTCCTTTTAAAACTTCGTTTTCAAAAATGGCATTTTTCGATTTCGACCTCATATTCGTTTTTGTAAAGCTAGTGCTCATATCTGGGTTAAAAAGGCTCAAATTTGCACGTTCCCCAATTTCTATGGGAGTCTGTTTTAAACCAAATCTGGATTTCCCTCTAGTTAAAAGGTCAATAGTCTTTTTTGTTGTGAATATGTTTTGCAAGGCTCCAAAAGCAGATTCTAGACCAATGCTACCATAATTAGCCAAGTCAAATTCCACCTTTTTTTCTTCAATATCGATGGGGGTATGGTCTGAGGTTACCATGTCTATCGTTCCGTCTTTAACCCCCTCAATTAAAGCATCCACATCTTTCTTAGTCCGCAACGGAGGCAACACCTTAAAATTGGTGTTAAACTCACTTAAAACATCATCCGTAAAGTATAAATTATGAATCGCAACACTACACGAAACATCAAGTTTTTTCTTTTTTGCTTCTCGTATTAATTCTACAGACTGTTCTGTTGATATGGTAGGTATGTGTAATTTACCTCCAGTATATTCTAAAAGAAATAAATCCCTTGCTACTTGTAAGGCTTCTGCCAGAGCAGGAAGTCCTTTAAGCCCCAATTTTGTACTGGTAATATGTTCGTTCATCACACCATTTCCAGCAATTTTGTTTTCTTGTGGGAATGAACAAACTAAGCCATCAAAATTACTTGCATATTGCAATGCAATTTTCATCAGGTTAGGGTTAGAGATAGCTTTTTTATAGTCATAGAAAGCCTTTGCTCCAGCTTGACTCATGTCGTATAACTCCGCCAAATCTTCACCCTTACTTTTTACAGTTAGGGCACCAATGGGTAATAAAGAAACAGCACTCTTAACTGCTTTAGAATTAAGAAAAGAAATGTCTGTATTGGAATCAATAACTGGATTTGTGTTGGGGTTAAGTGCAATAGCTGTAAAGCCTGAATGTGCGGCGGTTTCAAGCCCGTTATCTATAGTTTCACGTTCTTCAAAACCAGGTTCTCCAAAACTCACGCTACTATCAAACCAACCTTGCGAAACATGTAGGTTGTCTAACTTAATCTCTTTATAGCTTTTAGCGTTTTTTATAGCATTCGCAATCTTAGTAATCACACCATTTTCAACTAATATATCTTTCGTGGCATTATGAAATTCACTCTTAGGATCTATTATTGTGGCAGATTTTATAAGTACGTTCATTTAAAGAATTTTAATATGAGCATTTCAGTGATTAATAAGACTAGGGCAAAAATAACAAACCATTTCCATAGCTCATTAACTTTTGTATCACTTTTTATTGCGTCAAGAACAGCAACGACAGAGTTGTTTACACTTGCATTACTTATTTGAGATAAATTTTTGTAAACTAATTTACTTTCATTTCTTGAGTAATTATAACTTACATTTAATATTGAATCTTTATTGTTTAAAACAGCATATGTACCTGCTTTAGAAGGTTCTTCTATCGAGCTTATTCTAACTTTAGAATTAAAGTATTGTTGTCTTGGAATGATGCTAATAGCGCCTTTATTTAAAGATAATACAGCGTCTTGTTTCATTTGTGCCTCAACTTCAAATGTGTTTGCCTCACCTATATTGTAATATATCTCAGGTATTTTATAGCTGTTTCTTCCAATGTTATATAACGTAGGAACAATAAGTGGGGAGTTTTTAAAGTTTGAGTTATCATTGTTAAGAGCAGATGTAAATAGGTAAACATGCTTATAACTAGTCAGAAAGGCGTTGCCGTCTTCAAAGGATAAAGTGTTAGAAAATCTAGAGCTTCTTAAACTATAGTATTTGTTGGTTCTGGGATATTGAAAATTATTTACCTGTTTTTCAAACACACCTTTATTGTATAAAGGATGTGCATAGTTTATGTTGGTTACTAACTTAGTAGTGGTTATTTCTTCTATAATCTCACAGCCATATGGGGAAATCAATACATTATACGAGTCTTTATTTAATGAGGAAGACGGAATGATTAGTAAAGAACCACCAAGTTTTAAAAATTGAGTAAGGGTTATAGATAATGCTGTTGGAATATTCTCAAGTTCATTAAGAACGATAAGATTTTGCTGCTCTAAAATATTGAAATCTAATTGGTTTTTTGATGTTGCTAGGTAGTCGAACTCACTAGACGTGTATATCTTTTTTAAGAAAGAATCTTCCGCTTCATTAATGCTTAATACTTTAATTTTTGCAGTTCTATTGATATTGAAATAAAGTGAGTTATCAAACTGTAAATTAGAATCTTCAATGCTTATTTGGCCATCAATAGCTTCATTACTGGGTATTGAGAATGAGGTTTCGGCCGTTTCATTTATAGCTACAGATGTTTTTGCAATAAGGGTTTCTCTGTTAAATAAAGAAACAGGCAAGTTTTCTAAAGGAGAACCGCTATTTGATAGTTTGACATTTAGAGTAATGGAAGTGGGTGATGTGCTAGATATAAAAACGCTGTCTAAACTAATATTGTTGGTTTCCGCAGTTACTAGTTGCACAAAATGAATGTTTGAAAGCTGTGAAGAATTTGCGCTAAGTTCGGATGCATCTTCTTGAAAGTCGGAAATAAATATTAAGTTTTTCAACACGCCTTCTTTTTTTGAAAATAGCGCTTGACTTTTCAATAATGCAGCTTCATGATTTAGTTTCGTTGAAGAGTATTCTAACTTTAATAAATCGTTTTTTATGGCTTCAATAGTCGTGTTTTTATAAGTATCATCATTAGTAATTAAAGAAAAGGTTTCTTCACTTGGTATGTTGTTAATGAGATCTTGTACAGCTCTTTTTAAAAGTTCACCTTGATTGCCTTTGGCTTGCATGCTAAAAGAGTTGTCAAGATACACGACTGTTTCTTTTTCAACATTAAAGGCATCAGAATTTGATATGTATGGTTGAGCAAAAGCAATAACTAATGTTGTCAGTAGTAGCAGTCTGATGCTTAGAATAAGCCATTTTTTAATTCTAGAACTCTTTCTTGTCTGCAACTTTGCCTCTTTTAAAAAAGCGACATTCGTAAACTCAATTTTCTTAAATTTTCGGAGTTGAAAAAGATGAACTATTATGGGAATAAGCAGTAAAAATAAAGCGTAAAGAAGTTCGGGGTGTTTAAACTGCATGTCTAATTTCGATTAAACAAACCTACATATTTTTTTTCATTAACAAAAGAAAACATAATCTTCAATAGGTTTTAAGTCTAACGATGTCATATAGTGCAATATGTCATTTTGATCACCTTTATTAGCAACGGTAATAATGCTTTGAGCATTTTCTATCTTTTTTAAAAAATCAAACGGTTTTAAAACAACTCCATAAATGTCTTTACCAATCTTTTTGGGGTTGTCACAAATCCATTCAAAATCAATCCCTTTATCAATTAAGATCTTTGCTACTTTTTTTCCTTTTTTACCAGCTCCCCAAATTACCAATGTTTTTGTCTTATTAAAGTCTAACTCTAAAAAGTAATGCAGTTTTATACCAATAAAATGGTTTTCGGCATAATGCTCATGAGTTCTGGAAGTTCTGGTATTATAATCGCGCCAGTCATGCAATACTTCATTACAAGGAAGGCATTTGTATTGGTGTTTATAAAATCTAAAGGCTAAATCATAATCTTCTGGGTATCGGTTAGGGTTAAAGGCATTACATGCAATTAGGTCTTCTCTGTATACCATCCAGCATGGCGAAGGAATAACACATTCTTTATATATTTCAGAATAATTTGCACCTGTTTTAGTTAGTTGGTTTAACCAGGTTTCATAGCTTTTATATCCCGCCTTTATTCCTGTTTCAGAGAAGTAATTTACCATGCCAATTGCCACATGACGTTTCCCAGAATTAAGTAAACTAGTACTTAATACTTCAAGTTTTTTAGGTTGCATAATATCATCACTATCCATTCTTGTAATCAGCGCTCCGCCAGACTTACTAAACGCGTAACGTAGTGCTTCAATAATTCCTTTTCCTGGGTTTTTAAGTAGTTTAATTCTAGAATCTTGCTTTGCATACGTTTTTACAATCGAATAACTAGCATCTGTTGATCCGTCATCAATGATTATTAATTCCCAATTAGAATAAGTTTGCTTTAGTACAGAATCAAGGCATTCTTTTAAAAAGGATTCTGTGTTTTTAAAGGGAATGAGAATACTTATAAGTGGGTTTTCCATGATGCGAATTTAACAAAACCTTAAGAATGCAACTGGTAACATAATGGTATTTTGCTTGTCATTTAAAAAATAAAATATAGATTCATGAATTCACGTATATTATCAGTCTTATTCGTAGCTTTTTTACTAGCAAGTTGTAGCTCCACAAAAAATAGTAAAAACGATTTAGCCATTAATGTGCCTATTGAAACTTCTATCGATTTAATGAACATTAACGACGATAGAGCACCAGTAACAGTTAACCCAGGGCGTTTTACTGTTGAAACTGTAACTTACAGACTACCACGAGTTATTCAAGGAACCTATTCGATAAGTAATTTTGGAAAATATATTGACGATTTTAAGGCTATTGATTATGAAGGTAATGAATTACCCGTTAATAAAATTGATACCAATACATGGACTGTATCTAGTGCCAAGAATTTAGATAAAATTACCTACTTAGTAAACGACACCTATGATATTGAAGTAACTGGGGGTATTGGAAAGGATACCCCATTTTCTCCTGCTGGAACTAATATAGAGTCAAAAAATTATGTTTTAAATTTACATGGCTTTATTGGTTATTTTGATTCGTTAAAAAATAATCAATACAAGCTCGATATTGCTGCGCCTGCGGATTTTGTGCGTTCTTCTGCACTTCAAACTATGAATTCTACTACTGGCGAAGATGGAACAACCATAACAACCAGTTATTTTGCGCCTAGGTATTTTGATATTACAGATAACCCGATGATGTACGGTAATCTAGATGTAGAAGAATTTCAGGTTGGAGATATTAAGATTGTATTAAGTGTCTATTCACCAAATCAGGTTCATTCAGCAGCATCTCTTAAGGAAACGGTTTTAAAAATGATGCAAGCCCAAAAAGCGTATTTAGGTGATATTAATGTAACTCCTAGATACGATATTTATTTATATCTATCGGAAGAGAAAGGAGATTCTCCTAAAGGTTTTGGAGCCTTAGAACACCATACGTCCACGGTGGTTGTATTTCCTGAATCTATGTCTGAAGAGACCTTGGCGAGTAGTATGATAGATGTAGTATCTCATGAATTTTTCCATATAGTTACACCGTTAAGTGTGCATTCTGAAGATGTGCATTATTTTGATTATAACAACCCAACCTTTTCAAAACATTTATGGATGTATGAGGGGGTAACAGAGTATTTTGCTAATTTATTTCAGGTAGATCAAGGGTTGATTGACGAGCGTGAGTTTTATAACAAAATGATGACTAAAATTGATGGGTCTAAGCGATTGGATGATGCCATGAGTTTTACAATAATGAGTGAGAATATTTTAAAGGTTCCTTATAAGGACCAATATTTGAACGTATATCAAAAAGGTGCTTTAATAGGTATGTGTATTGATATTTTGTTGCGTGAAGAAAGTAATGGTCAAAGAGGTATTTTGTCTTTAATGAAAGAGTTGAGTAATAAATATGGGAAGAATAAACCTTTTGAAGACGACAAGCTTATCGAAGAAATTACAGCTATGACTTATCCGTCTGTTGGAGTATTTTTTGAAACTCATGTAGAAGGGGATATTCCAATTAAATATAATGATTTTTTAAACAAAGTGGGTTTAGAAATTGGTGAAGGAAGAGTTGAAACTAACTACATTTTAATGAACGGCATGCCTATTGTAAGCGGTGATCCAGAAAAAGGAACCATTTTCTTTACGGAAAAGGTTTTAGAAAACAGTTTTTGGGCAGATCAAGGAGTAGAAGCCAACGATGTTATAAAGAAAATAGACGGAAAAGAGATGAAAATGGCAAACGCTAATAACCTTTTGCAAGAGGTTTTTATGTGGAAGCCAGGAAAGGATATTGAAGTTGTATTAGATAGAAATGGCGAGGAAGTTGTCATTAAAACCACGACCACAAAAACATATACTAATGGTACGGCTATTATGGAAATGGCGGATGCTTCTGAGGCGCAGAAAGTGTTGCGCGAGGCTTGGTTGAAGGGCTAGGACTAAATCTATATGATATTAAAGGATTGGTAAACTATTATTTACCAATCCTTTTTTTTTTGTGTTAATAATTTGAGTAGGGATGATATTATTTCTATCAAAATAAAATTTACAGAATAAAGTTGACTTAGTAGATTAATTAAGAGCATTGGTTCAATGTATAGTTTTCGTGGCATTTATCTCCAAAAGGGCAAAATATAATGCTAAATAGAGATTGATAATTTAGTAATAAGCCGACAATTTTTGTAGCGAACGAATGTGAATTTTAGATAAAAAAATGAGCTTGAACCTAACCTATATTTTTATTAAATAGTGTAATTCATTAAAATAATACCTAAGTTTGTGTTTCAATTATTTACGATTAATTTCCACTTCAAATTTAAGCATACGGCTATCTACAGGTTTTTTTTGTGGTTCATTGAATTGATATGACTTATTATAAATTAGAGGTGTAAAGCAAGAAAATTTATTTAGAAATTATGAAAATGATAAACAAATTTAGAACTCTATTAATGCTGCTTTTTCTAGTATTAAATTTGCTAGAAGTAAACGCACAAAGTGGTATACAATTTCCAAAAAAAGATTCCACTAATGTGTCTAAGGATTGGCCATATAGCTTACCCATTTGGGGGCAAAAAGTAGTCGATAGGAATTTTGAATTACAATTACCGTTTGGTTTCAATGTGAATTATGTGTTTAATCAAATGTCGCTGGAATTAACAGAGTTTAGTATGAATTTTTTCGATGGAGAAAATTTAGATGATATAATTAATCCAGAAACTTTAAATTTTACTGAGACGGTTGCAACAACAAATGGAGTAAATTTAAGAGCTGATGCTTGGATATTACCTTTTTTGAACTTTTACGGAATTTATTCAAAGAACCAAGGTACAACTAAGGTGTCTTTTCAACCGCAGGTTGTTGAAAATAATTTAGGTCCAAATGGAAACTTAAAAGAAATAAGAACACTTGAGAAGCCCATAGATGTACCGGCAGTAGTATTTAACACAAATTCATTTGGATTTGGGACTACACTTGTTTACGGTTGGGATGACTATTTTGTTAGTACGGATGGTAATATTACTTGGACTACATCAGATTTATTGACCCAGACGGTTACTTTTTTTGTAGGCTCTGCTAGAATAGGACGGAGAGTGGTATTTAATAACAATATGAAGCTAGCGGTATATGTTGGTGCCATGTATCGTGATTTTGTAAATAAAGAAAATAATACAGGGTCTATTGGAGTGCCAGAATTGGATGAAGCCATGCTCAGAGCTATAGATGGTTTTTCTGCTATTAATAATGAACAAATAACCTTTTGGGAAAGTTTACCTGATGCTACTCCGGGAAAGGATGAGAAGTTAATGGACTTATATGCTAGAGCGGACAGACTTGATTCTGCGGCCGATAGAGTAGAAAATTCAGACGCCATAAATTATAGTATTAAGAAGGAGATTATTGATAATTGGAGTACCCAAATAGGTTTTAATTTTGAGATATCTCCACATTGGATGTACAGGGCTGAACTAGGATATCGTGATGATCAAAAGTTTTTTATGACCGGTCTACAGTATCGATTTGGTCTTTAGGACTTATAAATAAGGCGAAAAACCTATTTAATGCAATGGCTACGTTTTGATTAGCTATAGTGAATTATCTCATAACATTTTTTTGATACTTTATATATGCTTACTTTATGAGTTAATTAAATCAAATCTAAAGGGTGCTTTTTCTGGTTAAAAATGAAAATGAGTTAAAATCAGCATTTAAAAATAAGAGCAGGTTAAGTATTCTAAATTCGCTATTCCTTCATGTATTTGGCTGCTTTTCCTTTGCTTAAACTGTTATTTATAAATGCACGAAGATCATTGTTAGCTGTAATTAAGTCTTCATTACGCAAATACATCATATGACCACTTCTGTAGCCTTTAAATGTAAAGCGGTCCTTCATCTTTCCACTCGGATCAATTTGCCACATTGTGTATTTAGCCCCGAAGTAAGTGGTAGCGCCGTCATAGTAACCAGATTGTATAAGGACTTTTAAAAAGGGGTTCTGTGCCATGGCTTGCCTTAGGCCGTCACGTGTATTGTCATTTCTTTTGTCCCAAGGATGCACATCTCCAAAAACTTGGTATTTAATATCTGTTTTAAAATTTAAGTGTTTTCTAATGTAGTAGTTTATAGCTGGGGTAAAGGCATGATTCCATGACATGAGTTCTGGACTATAATCAGGACTACTACCTGTTTCTCTTTTATCTAATCCTAAATACCTAGAATCTAACCTTCCAATAGTATGTCCTGTTTTGTCTCTTAAAAGCTCCTTCCAAAAAAAGGCTGTAGGCACGTCTAGATTATTCTGTAAAATAGATTTTTCGCTTAACCCAGAGTAAAAGGCCATTTTTTTTGCAATTTGTAGTTTTTCCGTTTCATTAATAAACCCACCTTTTGCTAGAGCAGGCATTAAACTATGTATGGCAAATTTTTCGGCTTGAGGTAAAATATCTGTCAAATCTTTTTCTTGTAATTCATTAGGAAGCATTTTTTGATACCATGCGGCAGCCGTAAAATATGGCAGATTTAAAGCAGAATAAACAGGCTGATTGGTATTATAAAGTTTATAGTCTGCAGGAGATACTAAAATCACACCATTTAAATACATCCATTGCTTGTTTTGCAATTCATTAGCAAGTCCCATAACTCGGGTGCCTCCATAACTTTCACCAATAAGATATTTAGGAGATTCCCATCGGTTAATTCTAGTGACAAATGTGTTTATCCATTCAGCTAAATAGCTTATATCGGCATTAATACCAAAAAAAGTTTCGCGTTTAGGAAGTTCTCCTTCTTTATTAGGAATCATTCTTGAATATGCGGTGTTTACGGGGTTTACATAAACAATATCAGCCACATCAAGAATCGAATTTGGGTTGTCTGATACGCCATAAGGTTGAATTGGATAACCCTCATCATCAAGGTTTAAAACTTTAGGACCTGTATATGCAATATGCATCCAAACAGACGCCGACCCTGGGCCGCCATTAAAAGAGACAATCAATGGTCTATTAGCTTTATTACTTACGTTTTTTCGTTCATAATAAGTATAGTATAATGAGGCAATAACTTCTCCTTTTTTGTTCCAGACAGGCTGCGTTCCCGCTGTGGCAGTATAGGAAACACTTTCATTTTTAATGGTTGCTGAATGAGACGTAACTACAATAGTATCAACAGGTAATTCAAGGTTTTGAGATACGCCAAAACTGGTTATAAAAATAAATATGGCCAAAAAAAGGTTTTTCATAGTATCTATAAGTTTATGGATTTGTAAAGGTAATGATACTTATTTTTTAGAATCCCTCAAAAACGCCTAATCCAAACAAAGCGAAATCGTATTTTACAGGGTCATCGGCGTCAAGCGCCCGTAAACGGGTATCCAATTCTAGTAATGCCTTCGCATCATTCTGTTTTCTGGTTAATAACCCCAATTTTCTAGCTACATTTCCGGAGTGAACATCTAAAGGACAAGATAAAGCAGATGGCTTTAAAGATGTCCAAATACCAAAATCTACGCCAGCGTTATCGGTTCTAACCATCCATCTTAAAAACATATTAATACGTTTTGCGGCCGAATTTTTCATTGGATCACTAACGTGTTTTTCAGTCCTCTTTAAATGATCTATTTCAAAGAATATCGATTTGAATTTTGAAATAGCTGGCTGTAACGACTCATTTTCTAAATGGTTTTCGAAAATAGTTTCAAGGCCATTATATGAGTTGTAAATATGCTTTAAGGATTTAATGAACTGAAGACAATCATCACCATTAAAAGTTCTATGAACAAACGTTTTGAGCTTTTCTAAATCTTTATTCTCATGGTTTATAACAAAGTCATAGGGAGAAAAATCTAGAAGCTCCATGAGTTTCTTGGCATTATTAATAATACTTTTTCGATTTCCCCAAGCAATAGTGGCTGTTAAAAAACCGGATATTTCAATGTCTTCTTTTCTATTAAACTGATGAGGTATTTGAATGGGATCGCTTTCAATGAACTTAGGGTTATTGTAATTTTCAACTTTTGTGTCGAGAAATTCTTTTAATTCTTTATGCTGCAATGGTATGTTTTATTCTAATAAATCTATGGTAAAAATACAATATATAACTTTTAGTAGGATACGTATGTTATTGTGAATCATGAGATTTTTATCTGTAAAAGACTAAAAATATCGACGAAATACATTATTACAGTGTTGTTTATCGATTGCTAGAACGTTTTAAGACTAAAACTCAACAGAATTCGTTAATTCGATTAATAAACATAATAAACCATGAAAAAGATTATAACCTTATTGTTAGTCATGCTTTTTATGAGTTGTGATGAAGACAATATTAAAGACAATGTAGAAACTGCTGATCCAACGGCAACTATTGAAGCTTTGAATGAATATGTATTAGTTAATAGAATATTCCAAGATGTTGGAAACAACAATGGAGATGCTGTTTTGTCAGCAGAAACATCGGTTAACACTAATAAGAAGACCTCCACAAAGGACGAACCCACTATTACTGTAACACCTTTTGATTTAAATACATTTCCTAAAACGATTGTTATAGATTTTAAGTCTGGTATACTTTGTAAAGATGGTGTCACTAGAAAAGGAGTTATCACTGTTGTATCCACAAATTGGTATGGACAAGAGGGGAGTGAGCATACGGCGACTTTTGATAATTATTATCACAATGATTACCTAGTAGAAGGGACGCATTTTGTAAAAAACTTAGGAAAGAATAATAATGATGAGTTACGATATGCTGTAACTATTAAAAACGGGAAGATAACTACAGCGGAAGATGAAGTTATTACGTATACCGAAGATTCTTTTAGAACCTGGGTGGCCGGATCTAATACGCCTATTAATATCTGGGATGACGAATACGAGCTGGAGGGAACGCAGAATGGTGTAAACTCTAAAGGTATTGATTATACTCTGTCTGTTAAAGAACCATTACATTTTGTATTATTACCAAGATCTATTAAGTCTGGTATATTGAATATTGATATCGGTAAGATTAAAGATATTGAACTAAATTACAACAATTCTACTGTTACTATTTTAGGAGTTGAATACCCAATTTTAGTAAAATAAAAACAAGTTTTTGTAATTTTATTAATTGAGATAGACTAAGTTTCCAAATTTAACTAATTTGGAAGCTTATTTTATTTAATGAAGCAGAGCAGCAAAGTTTTAGCCTTAATCGTGTTTTCTCAGTTTTGCTGTACTTCTTTATGGTTTGCAAGTAATGCTGTTCTTGAAGATTTAATACAAAGCTTTCAACTAGATTTTTCTGCTCTAGGCCATCTTACTTCGGCCGTTCAATTGGGTTTCATATTTGGAACCTTATTATTCGCATTATTTACAGTAACAGACAGGTTTTCGCCATCGAAAGTATTCTTTTTTAGTGCCTTACTTGGTGCCTTTTTTAATTTAGGGATGATTTTGGAAGACCAGAATCTGTTTGGTCTTATTCTGTGTAGGTTTCTCACAGGTTTTTTTTTAGCAGGGATTTATCCTGTTGGAATGAAAATAGCTTCCGATTATTACCAAGAAGGTTTAGGTAGTGCACTAGGTTTTCTGGTAGGCGCATTAGTTTTGGGTACGGCGTTTCCTCATATTATTAAAGGAAGTTTTTCAGGCGTAGTTCCTTGGAGAGTTATGATGGTCATTACTTCAAGTATGGCAGTCTTAGGAGGGTTTTTAATTTTTGCATTGGTAGATGATGGTCCTTTTAGAAAACCTCTCAAGGGGTTTGATGCTGGGTTATGGTTAAGGTTGTTTAAAAACAGTAAATTTAGGTCTGTTGCGTTTGGGTATTTCGGACATATGTGGGAACTCTATGCCTTTTGGGCATTCACCCCTGTTTTGTTAGAAACTTATGCTTCTAATAAAATGGACGTAAGTTTTAACGTGCCTTTTTGGAGTTTTGTTATTATCGGTGTAGGAAGTTTAGCTTGTTTGCTTTCAGGAAAGCTTTCGATTAAGTTTAGTGCAAGGCGAGTGGCAGGAGTAAGCTTATTTTTATCATGCTTGTGCTGTTTATTATCTCCGGTATTTTTTGAAATCCAATCAAAATCAATGTTTCTAATGTGCATTGTATTTTGGGGCATGGTGGTTATTGCAGATTCTCCTTTATTTTCAACATTGGTTGCTCAAAATATTAGCCAATCAAAAACAGGAACAGCCTTAACTATTGTAAATTGCACGGGCTTTGCAATAACAATCATAAGTATTCAAATTATAAGTTATTTGCTAAATATTGTTGATAATAAAAATGTGTTTATGGTCTTGGCAATTGGCCCGATTTTAGGACTTATAGCATTGTTTAAAAAAAGAAATGAGGTTTAGAGCAATTTTATGATTTCGTTCTTAATATTTGCGCAAATCAAGCACAAAGGAATACGTGTTTTATTAATTGCTTTGGTGGATAATTTTACCATCAACCATAGTAAGTTTTCTATCGGCCATATTGGCTAAATCGGCGTTATGAGTTACAATAACAAATGTTTGCCCATATTCATCTCTCAGTTTAAAAAAAAGATTGTGCAAGTTTTCGGCAGATTCACTGTCTAAATTTCCAGAGGGTTCATCTGCAAAAATATAATCAGGGTTATTTATAAGTGCTCTTGCTACAGCAACACGCTGTTGTTCGCCTCCAGATAATTCGTTTGGTTTATGATGATATCTATTAGAAAGCCCTAAAAAATCTAAAAGTTCTTTGGCCCGCTTTTCTACCTCTTTTTCATTGGTGCCTTTAATAAAGGCGGGTATACATACGTTTTCTAAGGCTGTAAATTCTGGTAACAATTGATGGAATTGAAAAATAAATCCTATATGCTCGTTTCTAAATTTAGCAAGGCTTCTATCATTCAAGCTACTTATATCTGTGTCATTAATGCTTAATTCGAAAGGTTCTTTGTTAGAAGCGGTATCAAGTGTCCCTAAAATCTGTAGCAGCGTAGTTTTTCCTGCTCCAGATGCTCCAACAATAGAGATAACTTCACCTTTTTTAATTTCAATATTAACGCCTTTTAAAACTTGAAGGTTTCCGTAATACTTATGGATGTTCTTTGCTTGAATCATTGCCGAGTTTTGAACGGTGAAATTAACACATTATGAATTGATGTACAATTATCTATTAGACTTGCTCTTGTATATTTCTTTATTTCAAGATAATAAATCTATCGGTGCCATTTTAAAACAGCATTTGTTTCTTTTATTCATAACCCTATGGTAAGATTGCAGTTAGACGCTATTATTCTTTTATTTATAAAAATTAAACACCTAATTGTTTTGCTCTAGTGTGTGTAATGCATATTTTACTAACTTTAAAACTAAAACTTCAATAAAAAAAAGATGCCATATAAGAGTTTTGAAGAATATAACATGCAGGTTACAGACGATGTTAAGAATAGATATAAAAGTATTATTAGTGATTTAGGGGAAGACACGCAAAGAGACGGTTTATTAAAAACACCCGAGCGTGCGGCAAAAGCCATGCAGTTTTTAACACAAGGTTATGAGCAAGACCCTGTTGCTATTTTAAAAGGAGCCATGTTTAAGGAGTCTTATAATGAAATGGTTATTGTTAAGGATATAGAACTTTATTCATTGTGCGAACACCATATTTTACCTTTCTTTGGAAAAGCACACATCGCATATATACCCAATGGTTATATAGTTGGGCTAAGTAAGTTACCTCGAATTGTGGATGTGTTCGCAAGACGATTGCAAGTACAGGAGCGCCTAACCGAACAGGTTTTAGATTGTATAAATGATACCTTAAAACCGCAAGGGGTGGCTGTGGTTATTGAGGCATCGCATATGTGCATGATGATGCGTGGGGTTCAAAAACAGAACTCGTTGACTACTACGTCTGGGTTTAGAGGTCAGTTTGAAAAAATAGAAACTCGAAACGAATTTTTAAAACTTATCGGAAAGTAATCGTTAATTTGTTGGTATGCTTATTGTTAAATAATTAGCAAATAATAAAACATGAGTAAATATAAAAAGTTGCTAATAGGTATCATACTAGATGTTATTGGTTGTATTTCTTACTTCTTGCCAGGAATTGGAGAGTTTTTTGATGTTATTTGGGCGCCCGTAGCAGGTTGGTTAATGACAAAATTATATAAAGGTAAGGAAGGTAAAATTGCTGGATTAGTTGCCTTTGTAGAGGAAGCCGTACCTGGTTTAGATATTATACCTACGTTTACACTAATGTGGTTGTATACCTACGTTTTCAAACAAAACTAGTTCTGTTAAAATAAGTTGCGTTTTGGGAGTTGTACCTGCATCAAAGAGATGCATTTAAATAACTAAAAACAATTCTTAAATAACTGTTTTAATTTTGTAAATTTGCCTGCGTTTAAAAGCGCATCATGTCAACTACCACAAAATACATTTTCGTAACTGGCGGAGTTACGTCATCCTTAGGAAAAGGAATTATAGCCGCCTCTTTGGCTAAATTATTACAGGCTCAAGGTTATAGAGTTACTATACAAAAATTAGATCCCTATATAAACGTAGATCCTGGTACCCTCAATCCATATGAGCATGGGGAGTGCTATGTTACCGAAGATGGTGCAGAAACCGATTTAGATTTGGGTCACTACGAGCGTTTTTTAAATAGACCAACTAGTCAGGCCAATAATGTTACCACCGGAAGAATTTACCAAAGTGTCATACAAAAAGAACGTAGAGGTGAGTTCTTAGGTAAGACGGTTCAGGTGGTTCCTCATATCACTGATGAGATTAAAGAGCGTGTTCAAATTTTGGGTAAGTCTGGCGAATATGACATCGTTATAACAGAAATTGGAGGTACTGTTGGAGATATAGAATCCTTACCTTATATTGAAGCAGTAAGACAGCTACGCTGGGATTTGGGAGAGGATAATGGTATTGTTATTCACCTTACCTTAGTTCCCTTTTTATCGGCTGCTGGAGAGCTAAAAACAAAACCTACCCAGCACAGTGTTAAGACATTAATGGAAAGTGGTGTTCAGGCAGATATCTTGGTTTGTAGAACAGAGCATACGCTGCCAAAAGAGTTACGTAGAAAGTTAGCATTATTCTGTAATGTTAAAGAAAATGCGGTAATTCAGTCTATTGATGCTTCTACAATTTACGATGTACCAAATTTAATGTTGGATGAAGGTCTTGACAAAGTTGTACTTGAAAAATTAAATCTTAAGAGCTCGTCTCCAGATATTGATAGATGGAATCAATTTGTTCACAGGCATAAAAATCCTAAGTCGGAAATTACCATTGGTTTAATTGGAAAATATGTTGAATTACAAGATTCTTATAAATCTATATTAGAGGCATTTATTCATGCTGGGGCAGAAAATGAAGTGAAAGTAAAAATAGAGTCCATTCACTCTGAATATATTAACGAGGATAATGTAGAACTTAAGTTAGGACATCTAGATGGTGTTTTGGTTGCTCCAGGATTTGGAGAAAGAGGCATTGATGGAAAAATTGATGCTGTAAAGTATGTACGCGAAAACGACATTCCATTTTTAGGGATTTGTTTAGGGATGCAAATGGCTGTTATAGAGTTTTCTAGAAATGTTTTAGGGATAAAAGATGCAGCGTCTACCGAAATGAATCCAGAAACCGCTAATCCTGTTATAGGCTTAATGGAAGATCAAAAAACTATTACAGACAAAGGTGGTACCATGAGATTGGGAGCCTGGGCATGCGATTTAAAATTAGGTAGTAAGGTGCGCGATATTTATAAGGCAGAAAGTATTACAGAACGCCACAGACACCGTTATGAGTTTAATGGTGCATATAAAGAACAAATAGAAGCGGCAGGTATGAAAGCTACAGGACTTAACCCTGATACGGGTCTTGTAGAAATTGTTGAGATTTCAGAACATCCGTGGTTTATTGGGGTCCAATATCATCCAGAATACAAAAGTACTGTTGCTAATCCGCACCCATTATTTGTCGCGTTTGTAAAAGCATCATTAAATTATAATAGAAAGAAAAAGAGTGCCACAATGGCACAAAACTAATATTGGATAGCTTATTGTTAAGCTATTAGCCTTCCTGCTTTAGCAGGAACCTTTATTCATAGATATACAATACATGGAAGAAAAGAAACTAGACATTAATTCGATTATAGGATTTGTTCTTATTTTTGGAATATTAGCCTACATGCTATATCAAAATGCACCAACTCCTGAAGAAATAGAAGCTCAGGAAAAAGCGAAGCAAGAGCAAGTTGAGGCAGAAAAAAAAGCAGAAGAGAAAGCTCTATCAATAGAAAATGCTGCATCGCAGTATGTTTCTGGAAATCAGTTAGATTCAATTCAACAAGTAAAGCTTAACAATAAGTTAGGGGCATTCGCATATTCTGCAATTAATGCAACCAAAGATGAAACTATTGTTGAAAGTGATTTATTTGCGCTAAAATTTAGTAGTAAGGGTGGGTATTTGTCAGAAATTAGATTGAAGGAATTTGTTGATTACGATTCTATTCCTATTTATTTGGTTAAAGATAATAACGCCTCTTTTAATATAAATTTTGGTACAACAGATAGTCGTATTTTAAACACCAAAGATTTACCTTTTATACCCTCAGTTTCAAAAAACGGAGATTTAACAAGAGTTTCCATGAAATTAAAGGTTTCTGAAAGCCAGTTTCTTGAATATCTATATGAGATTAAGGAAGGCGACTACATGATTAATTTTAATATAAGGTCTCAAGGCTTAAGTGATATTATAAACAGTTCGCATGCGATTAATTTAGATTGGAAACTTAAAGGGTATCGCCATGCAAAAAGTATTTCTTACGAAAACAGATATACCGATATTCATTATGAATATGAAGGGGGAAAAGATGATTATACGGGGGCCAGAGATGCCGACGAAGAGCTTGATGATGTAACATGGATAGGGTACAAGCAGCACTTCTTTTCATCTGTCTTGTTAACAGATAAGGCCTTTAAAAAAGCCAATATATCTGCCAAGAATTTAGTTGAAGATGAAACTATAGATACGGTTTACACGAAGCTATTTGCAGCAAAAATGCCCTTAGAGCTTCAGGGAGGTGAGATTAACGAGTCTATGGATTGGTATTACGGGCCAAGTGATTTTAAGGTTTTAAATGCCTATGGGAGGAATCTTGATGAATTAGTACCTTTTGGATGGGGGTTATTCGGATGGATTAACCGCTATGTTTTTATGCCACTCTTTAGCTTTTTAGGTGGTTTTATGCCTTACGGAATTGCCATTGTGGTCATGACAATTTTGGTGAAAATTATGCTCTCTTTTGTACAGTACAAGCAATTTTTATCTCAGGCTAAAATGAAAATTTTAAAGCCAGAACTAGATGCAATACGAGAGAAGTATAAAAATAATAAAATGAAAGCACAACAGGAAACTATGGCGTTGCAAACTAAAGCTGGGGCTAGTCCTATGGCTGGTTGTTTACCTGCCTTGGTTCAACTTCCCGTGTTTTATGCCTTGTTTCAGTTTTTTCCATCGGCTTTTGATTTAAGACAGAAATCCTTTCTTTGGGCAGATGATTTATCGTCATACGATACCATTGCAAACTTGCCTTTTAATATTCCATTTTATGGAAATCATGTAAGCCTATTTCCAATTTTGGCGTCTATAGCTATCTTCTTTTACATGAGGCTAACAACTGGTCAAAATATGCAAGCGCAACCGCAGCAAGAAGGGATGCCAGATATGGCTAAGATGATGAAATACATGATGTATTTCTCTCCAATAATGATGTTGTTTTTCTTTAACAATTATGCTTCTGGTTTAAGTTTATATTACTTTATTTCGAATTTAATTAGTATCGGAATTATTTTGGTAATTAAGAATTATATCCTTGATGAAGATAAGATTCATGCTCAAATCCAAGAAAACAAGAAGAAGCCTAAAAAGCAAAGTAAGTTTCAAAAGAAAATGGCTGAAATGATGGAACAAGCAGAGCAACAGAAGCAGGCACAGCAAAAAAGACGTAAATAAATAAAGACTTTTTCTATATCAAAAAGCTGCCATTACAATATTTTGGTAGCTTTTTTTGTTAAGAATACTTTAAGTTTTAACCAAATTGAAACAAAATAAGCAGTATTTAAGATGAGACATTTTAGTAGTTTTTTGATTTTTTTAGTTTTTTGTAGTTATACCATAGCGCAAGATATTAATCAATATGATGATCAAGGAAAACGTCATGGCATTTGGGAAAAAACGTTTGAAGGCACAAATATTATTAGGTATCAAGGACAGTTTAAGCATGGAAAAGAGGTAGGCACGTTTAAGTTCTATAAAAATATAAGAGGTAAATCTGTGTTAAGCGCAACAAAAGTTTTTAATAGTGAGAACGATAAAGCTGAAGTAACCTTTTTAAGTTCAAAGGGTAAAGTTATTAGTGAGGGTGTGATGGATGGAAAGACTTACGTTGGAACCTGGAAGTATTATCAAAAGAATTCAAATGAGCTTCTTACAATAGAACACTATAACAATCAAGGAGAATTAGAAGGAGAGCGTCTCATTTATTATCCGAACAGGCAAGTATCAGAGAAGCAGAACTACCTTAATGGAAAATTAGATGGTTTAATAGTTTGGTACTCAAAAAGTGGTATTGTTCTAAAGGAAATGCTGTATGAAAAAGGAGAGCTTCATGGTGCTGCGAGATTTTTTAATGCTTCAGGGCAACTAATATGCCAAGGCCAGTATAAAAGAGATAAGAAAGATGGAGTTTGGAAGTATTATGAGCGCGGTGAATTAGTGCGAGAAAAAGATTTTACTTATTACCCTAAATACAAAAAGAAAACCCCCTAAAGCTAGGGGGCCTCTTTTTCATAGACAATGTTTAGAGGGAATGACTAAAGTGATTGCCTACAAATCAACAAACCAAACTAAAATCTTATTTTATGGTAAGGCTGGAAGTAATACTGTATCTAAAACATGTATAACTCCGTTACCAGCTTGTACATCTACTTTAATAATTCCAATACCTTCGTTTCCTGCTCCATCTTTAACATCTGCTATATTAGGAGAAGTTCCTGGCAAAGTAATTGTAATCATTTGACCGTTTAACATAGTAGGCGAGGTATCACCTGGATTTGTTAGCATACCAGATGTTACGTTTGCTTCACTAATAACATGGTGTAATAATACTTGGGTTAACACCGTTTCTCCTGGGATCGATTCTAATTTTCCAAAGGCATCATTTGTTGGAGCGAATACCGTAAAGTCTGGATTAATACCATCTGCTGGACTACCTACTTCAGTTCTTGCCAAAATTTCTTCGAATGGAGTTGCAGGTGTAGACGTTGTTAAAGCTGTAAGTAGCGTCGAGAAGTTAGGATCTGCCGCAACAAAGGTTACTACGGTTGGAATACCAATAACAGCATCTATGGCATGAATAACACCATTGGTACCAACTACATCTGCTTGAAATACAGAAGAAATGCCGTTAAAAGTTACTCCAGAAGAGGTGTTAAAATAAAGGTCTATAGGATTGTCTCCAGGACCCGTGGCCGATGTTTTTGCGTATCCAGCACCAAGCGCTACTAAATCCTCAGCTTTCAAAGATCCAGAAATAACATGGTTTAATAGTATTTGTGATAACACGGCTGTATCTACACTTCCAAGATCTGCGCCATCTAAAAATGTTGAGAATGCTGCATTATCTGGTGCTAAAACAGTAAACGGACCAGCACCTCTTAAAACATTTACTAAGTCACCATCTGCTGCACCTAAGGCCGTCACTAAACTTGAGAACGCTGTTGGATTGTTTATGGCGTGGTCAACCACGTCTGGAAGGTCAAGAACAGCATCTATAATATGGATGGTTCCATTTGAAGCTGAAATGTCAGCGGCGGTAACCTTACCAGCATTGTTAAATCTAACGTTGTCTGCAGATGGCGCTTCAAAATAAATACTTATAGCATCGCCATTACTATTTGTTGAACTTCCAGAGGCATAGCCTGCACCGCTAGCAATTAAATCACCGGCTTTAACATCTGCCATAATCACATGATTTAGAAGGATCTGTGCTAGCACATCTGTTGGAACATCATCTAAACCTGAAAACCCTTTGTCGTTCAGGAATGCTGTAAAAGCCGCATTTGTAGGAGCTAAAACGGTAAAAGGACCAGGTCCTTGTAATACATCTACTAAGTTTCCATCAGCTGCTTGAAGGGCAGCTACTAAAGCGGTTAATTCTGGGGTTTCAAGAGCGATTTCAACAATATTTTTCGGTGTTGGGGGTGGCGTTGTCGGATTATCATCATCACTACAAGCGGATAACGTGAATATCGCTAGTATCACTAAACTAATTCGTTTTAAATAATTTAAATTTTTCATGTTTACTATTTTTAATGGTTTGAATTTCAAGATATTTTGTAATTCTGTTTGACAAAAATATAAAATAGTTAAACATAAATCCAAATTTTGTTTCATTTTTTTTTAAAAAAAATAAACAAAATAGTGTTTCATCGATATTTTGTAAATACGCAAGACCGCTAAATTGTTAGAATAATATGTATCTTTGCGACCTAATTTTTGGGTATGAAAAGAGTTGTTATTGGTCTTTCTGGGGGGGTAGATTCCAGTGTAGCCGCGTACTTGTTAAAGGAACAAGGTTATGAGGTGATAGGGCTTTTTATGAAAAATTGGCACGATGATACCGTTACAATCTCAAATGAATGCCCTTGGCTAGACGATAGTAATGATGCTATGTTGGTGGCTGAAAAATTAGGAATACCATTTCAAACTGTTGATTTAAGTGAACAGTATAAGGAGCGAATTGTAGATTATATGTTTCATGAATACGAAAAAGGACGTACTCCAAATCCCGATGTGCTTTGCAATAGAGAGATTAAGTTCGATGTTTTCATGAAAATAGCTATAGAATTAGGAGCCGACTTTGTGGCTACAGGTCACTATTGTAGAAAAGGAATTGTTAAGCACAAAGGAAAAGAAGTCTATCGGCTATTAGCTGGCATCGATAATAATAAGGACCAGTCTTATTTTTTATGTCAATTATCTCAAGAACAATTGTCGAAATCTCTTTTTCCGATAGGAGAATTAACCAAACCTGAAGTTAGAGAATTAGCAACAAAATTAAACTTAGTTACGGCCGAAAAGAAAGATTCTCAAGGGTTATGTTTTATTGGGAAAGTGAAATTGCCAGACTTTCTTCAGCAGCAACTAAAACCAAAAGAGGGTGTTATTGTTGAAATACCAAAAGAACAGGAGATATATAAGGAAGAAGTAAAATACTTTGATTCGAAAGAGCAAGAATTAGCGTATCAGTCTAGAAAGATTCAATATCATACAAGCTTTGGAAAAGTTGTTGGTAAACATCAAGGAGCACATTATTTTACTAAAGGTCAACGTAAAGGTTTAGCCGTAGGTGGAACTATAGAGCCATTATTTGTTATTGATACCGATGTACAGGAAAATGTAATTTATACGGGACAAGGTAAAAAGCACCCGGGTTTGTTAAAAAAAGTGCTTTTTGTCTCGAACGATGAGTTGCATTGGATTAGAGAAGATTTAGCCATTAAGCTTGACAAAACTATGGATGTCATTGCCAGAATAAGATATAGACAACCTCTTGAGAAAGCTAAGTTGTTTAAAGTGGATGCTGGTCTTTACGTTGAATTTGAAAATTTGCAATCGGCCATTACCGAAGGTCAGTTTGTAGCATGGTATGTTGACGATGAATTAATAGGTTCGGGGGTAATTTCATAAGCTATTATCGGTTTTGATTAATAATAGGCTGTCATTCTAAGATGGTCTTCTAAATTTTTAAGGAATTATATAGGTTTTTGTACCTTATTTTGTCAATAAGAGACGATATTAACAATTAATCATTTTGAAAAGCACCTATATCTCTAAAGATAATGGGGTTTTGTATTAGAAACTATTTGTAAAGCATGAATAAGGTAACACAATTATTTGGTATCCAGCATCCTATTGTTCAGGCAGGAATGGTCTGGAATAGTGGATGGCGTTTGGCTTCAGCATCCAGTAATTCTGGTATACTTGGGCTTATTGGAGCAGGTTCTATGTATCCTGAAGTACTTCGTGAACATATACAAAAATGTAAAAAAGCAACGAATAAACCTTTTGGAGTCAATATTCCAATGCTATATCCAAATATAGAGGATATTATGACCATTATTATTGAAGAGGGGGTAAAGATTGTTTTCACATCTGCAGGCAACCCTAAAACATGGACTCGTTGGTTACAAGAAAGAGGAGTAATTGTGGTACATGTTGTTAGCAGTGTTAAATTTGCTCTTAAAGCTCAAGAAGCTGGTGTGGACGCTGTTGTTGCTGAAGGCTTTGAGGCTGGTGGTCATAATGGAAGAGATGAAACCACAACCTTTACCTTAATTCCTATGGTAAAAGAACTAATAAAAGTACCGCTGATAGCGGCTGGTGGTATTGCTACAGGCAGAGGGATGTTAGCAGCAATGGTCTTAGGAGCAGATGGGGTGCAAATAGGGAGCAGGTTTGTGGCAAGTGAAGAGAGTTCTGCCCATCTTGCTTTTAAGGAAGCCGTTGCAGAGGCTAAGGAAGGCGCTACGCAGTTAACACTTAAAGAATTGGCGCCAGTTCGTTTAATGAAGAATGAATTTTATTATCAAGTCCAAGAACTTTATAAATCTTCTCCAACAATTCTGGAGTTAAAAAAATTGCTAGGAAGAGCAAGAGCAAAGAAAGGGATGTTTGAAGGCGATTTAGAAGAAGGCGAGTTAGAAATTGGTCAAATTTCTGGTTTAATTCATGATATTTTACCTGTATCAGAAATTGTAGAAAATATAATGACGGAGTTTGAAGATGTTAAAAATAACGTCTTAAAATATTAAGGCTTTTCTATGAATTAGAACTACGTTCTTAAAAAAAATAGAATTCCCCTAAATTATCCCCTATTTTTGCGCTATGTATTTTTCGGCCTACACAAAAGAGTTTAAATACAATTGGCAATTAGCAGCACCTGTTATGTTGGGTATGTTGGGACATACCTTTGTTAGTTTTATAGATAATATCATGGTTGGTCAGCTGGGAACGGCCGAGTTGGCAGCCGTTTCTCTAGGAAATAGTTTTATGTTTGTTGCTATGTCCTTAGGGATTGGCTTTTCAACAGCCATCACTCCAGTTGTTGCAGCCGCAGATGCTTCGAACAATTTTAAAACAGGTAAGTCCGCTTTTAAGCATGGTTTATTCCTTTGTACGATTATCGGCATCCTTCTTTTTTTATTGGTTTTCTTTTCCAAACCGCTCATGTATTATATGAAACAACCTCCTGAGGTTGTGGCCTTAGCAGGACCCTACTTAGATTTGGTAGCCATCTCACTAATTCCCTTGGTAGTTTTTCAAGCTTTTAAGCAGTTTGGAGATGGTATGTCTATGACCAAGTACCCTATGTACGCAACGCTTTTGGGTAACATTGTTAATGTAATTCTAAACTATCTACTAATTTTCGGAAAGTTTGGTTTTCCTGAGCTGGGTATAGTTGGAGCAGCTTATGGCACCTTAGCATCGCGCGTTATTATGGTTTGGCACATTTGGTATTTATTAAAAGGCAAAGAAAAAACGAACCAGTTTGTTATACGAATACAATTTTTGATATTGGACAATTCAATGCTTAAAAAACTGCTAAACCTCGGGGCGCCCAGTGCTATGCAAATGTTTTTTGAAGTAGCCATTTTTACAGCCGCTATTTGGCTGAGTGGGTTGTTAGGTAAAAACCCGCAAGCTGCCAATCAAATTGCACTAAATTTAAGTTCTATGACGTTTATGGTGGCTATGGGATTAAGTGTAGCTGCCATGATTAGAGTTGGGAATCAAAAAGGGCTTAAGGCCTATTTTGAATTAAGACGAATAGCATTCTCATTATTTTTAATGGGTACACTGTTTGCTATATCGTTCGCTATTATCTTTTTCGTGTTTCATAATCAGTTACCAAAAATTTATGTTGATTATGATGATTTGGACAACCTTTTAGATAATTTAGAGGTGGTTGGTATAGCATCCAAATTATTAATTGCGGCTGCTATATTTCAAATAAGCGATAGTATTCAGGTACTAGTTTTAGGGGCCTTGAGAGGCTTGCAGGATGTGAAGATTCCAACATTAATAACGTTCGTTTCTTACTGGTTGGTTGGTTTTCCCATTAGTTGGTTTTTAGGAAAGGCAGATGTTTATGGTAGCTTTGGTATTTGGTTAGGGTTGTTAGCAGGATTAACTACAGCTGCTATTTTATTGTACATTAGGTTTAATTATTTAACGAAAAGGTTAATTTTGTCAAGCAAAGCGTAAAAATTATGAGTCTTCCAAAGTTTATTTTAGGTGATAATACCGCATTTCCAAATGCTATTTTTGTTGTTCATACAGAGTTTCCGCGATTTATCATCAATCTAGAGAATGATGAGGTAGAATGGTTTGAAGATTTTGATGCTGAAGACCAGAAAGAATTAAAAGTAGAAACTGAAAATGCCATTAAATTGGCTACAGCGTTTTATGATAATGAAATAGCGCAATACGAAGATTAATTTTACGGTAGTGATAGAACAATTATTAAAATACGATACAGAACTTTTTTTGTTCCTGAATAATCTAGGGTCTACTACTTGGGATGGATTTTGGCTAGTAGTTACAGATAAGTTAAGTTCCATTCCTTTATATGCATTATTGTTATTTTTGCTTTACAAGAAGTTCGGGGCAAAATCAATGCTTGTTTTTGTTGTGGTAGTTGCCTTGATGATTACTTTTACTGATCAAATAACAAATGTTTTTAAACGTGGGTTTATGAGACCAAGACCTTGTGGTGAAGCAGATCTTATTGATCAAATGCGGTTTATAGCTGTGAGGTGTGGTAAATATGGTTTTTTTTCTGGGCATTCTTCAAATTCTATGGCTGCAGCTATTTTTGCAGGTTTAACGCTTAAACCATTTTATAAAAACTTGATATACATATTATTAGTATGGAGCCTAATAGTAGCTTACAGCAGAATATATTTAGGAGTCCATTATCCGCTAGACGTTATTTGTGGGCTTAGCTTTGGCGTAATTTCAGGTTGGTTGTTTTATAAAATTTGTCAATACTTGTTAAAAAAGTATAGGGTTACTTAATTAGTTTTAATAAGCAATCTGCAGCAACGAATGGGGTTGTCTTGTTGTTTTCAATCAAAACCAATTGCCTATTTAATTCGTCTTGTATTTTTGGACTTTTAAAAAAATCTGATTTTAGCTGGTTTTCAATAGTTTGTAATAACCAGTGTTTACTTTGTTGCTTGCGCTTACGTTCAAAGTAACCATTATGAGAAGTAATTTCAATAAAATTTAAAATAAGGTTCCAAATATCTGAAACCCCTTCATTATTTAATGCACTGCACAGAGATACTTGAGGTTGCCAGTTGGATTCCTTTTTTGGGTAGAGGTGAAGGGCTCGTTTAAATTCAACTTGAGCAAGTTTAGCTTTTTTTAGGTTATCGCCATCCGCTTTATTTATAACAATGGCATCGGCCATTTCAATGATCCCTCGTTTAATGCCCTGAAGTTCGTCTCCTGCACCTGCCAGTTTGAGCAGTAAAAAGAAGTCTACCATGCTATGCACTACAGTTTCACTTTGGCCAACACCAACCGTTTCAATAATTACGACATCAAAGCCTGCAGCTTCGCAAAGAATTATAGATTCTCTGGTTTTTCGAGCCACACCCCCTAAGGTTTCACCAGAGGCAGATGGCCTGATATAAGCCTTGTCATCTCTAACTAAGTCTTCCATTCTGGTTTTGTCTCCTAGTATACTGCCTTTGGTTATTGAACTACTTGGATCTATGGCTAAAACCGCCACACGTTTTCCAGTATGGGTTAAATGTTTTCCTAGTGCCTCTATAAAAGTGCTTTTTCCTACGCCAGGAACACCAGTTATTCCTATTCTAATAGACTTATTGGCATGTGGTAAGCATGTTTGAATAATATTTTTTGCTAACTCAGTATGCTTAGTATTCTTACTTTCTATTAAAGTAATCGCCCTGCTTAAAGCTGTAATATCTCTATCTAAAATACGAGCCACTATGCTATCTGCATTCAAATTGACTTTTCTTTTTTGTCTAATTTTAGAAATAGATGAACTATTAGCCATTTCATTTTGAGAAACACCTTGCTTGGTACTTAGAGCAGATTTCTTTTTTTTAGACACTTCAGAATGGTTTAACTAAGCAGAAAAAAGGCAAATTCAAATTTACTTTACAGAGCTGTATTTTAAAGGCACTGCTACTTTTACATTATCCCAGGCTAGAGTTAAGAACAAGTTATCGGTAGAATTATCAAACCCTATGGTAAATTGTTCAACGTAGTTATCTAGTTTTTGCACAGGAACTTCAACATTAATCACATCATAATTAGGATCCCACATTGGTTGCATTTGCGCATTGACTCCCCATTTATATTGTTTCGAGTTAAATATTACATTCCATACGGTGTCTTTAGGAACCGTCCAAAGGGTATACTTGCCTGCTTCTAAAGGCATCCCTTCTATGGCTAGCGCTTTATTGGTTTCAAAAGTAGTAGCTTCATTAGCTCCAGTTCGCCATACTTGATTATAGGGAACTAATCCACCAAAAATCTCTCGATCCTTTTTAAATGGTCTATTATAAAATACCTCAAGTTTCAGGTCATTTAATTTATACTCTACTGTATCCTTAGGGCTCAATCTTTGAGCAAATAAATTTTCAACAAATACAGAATATAAAAATAAACCTATAGCAACTACAGATAATAAAATTAATACACGTTTTAAAAAGGAGTTCATAGATAGCAATTTAATAAGGTATAAAGATATTTAAAAAGGAATAACCGCTAAAGTGCAAACGCAGTTTTATTTAGATTTGTTATGATAATGCATAAAAAAATAAATTTTTTGCCACACCTGCATTTTTCAATCGTCTTTAAAATGAACTAACTTATACCAAAAGAAAAACAGCATGTTTCAAGTTGACATTATTGAAAAATGTAAACAAAACAACAGACAGGCACAAATGCAGTTATACAACCAATACTGTGAAGGGATGTATATTGTGGCTAAACGGTTTTTGAAAGATGCTACCGACGCCGAAGATGTGGTACAAGAAGCCTTTATCAAAGCTTTTACAAAACTTCATCAATATAAAGCTGAGGTAACTTTTGGTGCATGGTTAAAACGTATTGTTGTTAATATGAGTATTGATGTCTTAAAGTCTAAGAAGCAGCATTTAGTTGAATTAGATGAGGTGCACCTTAAAGTAGTTGATACAGTTATTGATGACAAATGGTTAGTTGAAGATTCAGTCACATTACAAGATATAAAAGAAGCCATAGAGGCTTTGCCAGATAAGTATCGGTATGTAGTGATGTTGTATTTAATTGAAGGCTATGATCATCAAGAAATTTCCGAAATATTGAAAATTTCAGAAGTAGCTTCAAGAACTCAATTATCAAGAGGAAAGTCTAAATTGCAAGACGCCTTAAAACTTAAAAAGAATGGCACGAGATATTAAAGATTTGTTTAAAGAGGAGCTTAAACTAACTGAGAAAATGCCTGAAAATCATCAAGGAAGGTTTTTAGAAAAGCTCGATCAGGTGTTACCTATTAAGAAAGCACTTTTTCCTAGTTGGATTAAGGTAGCGGCTAGTATTCTTTTGGTATTAGGACTTAGCTATGGTGGTTTTAAATATGTGCAACCAGAAGTTATTGATATGCCAAAGCACAGCGTTGTAAATAATGAAACTAACGCAACTAAAACGCTCGGAGATGTTTCTCCAGGGTTAAAGGAAGTGGAGGATTATTACTTAGCAAGTATAAACCTTGAACTTGCTAAAATGGATCCAACCCCGGAAACCAAAGATCTAATAGATAGTTTTTTAGAACAGTTAAATATCCTCGACATAGAATATCAAAGACTTTCTAAAGAATTAACAAATTCTGGGCCTACAGAGCTAACTGTAAATGCGTTAATTGATAATTTAAAGTTTCGTCTAAACTTATTATACCGTTTGAGATCTCAAATTGAAAATTTTGGAGACACTGAAGCAGATAAGACGGTAGAACAATCTATTTAAAAATCAAAAAATGAACAGAAAATTAATAAAAATAATGCTTTTATCTACGCTGCTTTTTTGCAGCAGTTGGATAATGGCTCAGGAGAAATTAACCAAGGTTTCACAATCTATTAAAGTAAATAAAGATGTTAAAATTGATCTTAATACGAGTCAATGTAACATTATATTCGACACGTGGAACAGAGATGTTGTAGAAGTGGAGGCATATGTAGAAGCCGATGATTTAAGTCCCGATGAATTGCAAGAAGCTCTTGAAGCGTGGGAACTAGATATTGATGCTTCGCTAGATAAAGTGGCTGTGAAAACTGATGGCAGTGGTTATAAAACATGGGTTTATAGTATTGGTCACCATAGAGATGAAGACGTTGTTAAGGCAGTTTTAAAAGAATTACAATATGAGCTTGCCAAGCTACCGGATGTCGAGTTAGATGTAGTAGTTGAGCCGCATGAATTTCCAGAACTTCCAGAATTGCCGGAAATTCCAGAACTTCCAAGGTTGCCAAAATTGCCAGAAGGTGTTAAAGCTATAAAATTTGATTATGAGGCCTATAAGAAAGATGGCGATAAGTATTTAGAATTCTATGCGAAAGAGTTTGAAGAAAAGTACGGTGAAGATTTTGTAAGAGAAATGGAGGCTTGGGGAGAATCATTTAGTAAAGAATGGAAAGATAAATATACAGACAAGATTGAAAAATGGGCAGAGAAGTATGAACAGGAGTTTAATACAGAAGAATTTGTTGAACGTATGGAAACTTTGGGTGAACGCCATGCCACAATTATTGAACAAGAAGTAGAAAGACATGTGGCTCATGCGGAACGCACGGCAGCACGCGCCCAGGAAAGAGCAATGCGAACAAAAGAACGAGCAGTTAGACAGCATGAACGTATTAGGCTGCTGGAAGATCGCCAAGAGGAAATACAAGACTTAATGCTCAAAAAACCCAGTAATAAGGTTAAAAAAACGATAAAGATTAAGATGCCGAAAAAGGCTAAGCTTAAAGTAGATGTACGACATGGGGAGATAGAGTTTGCAAGCGCTATTTTAAATTTAAAAGCAGATTTAGCGTATACAAAGTTTAAAGCTAATAGCATTGATGGAAGTCAAACTTCCATCAATGCCTCCTATTCTCCTGTACAAGTTTCTAATTGGAATTTAGGAAAGCTAAATTTAAACTATGTGGAGCAGGCAGAATTGAATAATGTAAAACACATTGTTTTAAATTCAATATCCTCTAATATTGATGTGACAAACTTACTTGAAAGTGCTATAATAGATGCTAATATTGGAGACCTGAGGATTGATAATATAGGCGATGATTTTACAAGTATGAATATTATTCTTCAAAATGGAGATGCCCTTATAACGCTTCCGAAGGTTGATTGTAGTTTTCAATTTAAAGGAACGAGATGTCGATTTTCACACCCTGAGAAACTATCAAAAGAAAACACGTCCAATTTTTCGTCCGGAAGTCTAGCTTCGGGAAAAAGTATTGTTATTAGCGCTAAGTATAGCAATGTAGTAACTCAATAGCTATTTGGCATCAACTTTCCAGTATGCCATTTTTCTTCTTACCGAAAACCCAAGTTTTTTATATAATTGTATGGGACCTAAATTGGTTTCATCAACATGCAGAAAAGGGATTTTATTATTCCTGAATATCTCATTGGTAGCATGTGTAATAAGTTGTTTAGCAAAACCTTTGCCTACATGTTTTGGATGGGTGACTACAGCACTAATTTCTGTGAAATTTTGCGTTTGCATACGCTCTCCAGCTGCAGCAACCAGTTTGTTGTTTCGGTATATACCATAATATCGTCCTAGCAAAAAAGTTTTTGGTTTAAAAAAATCTGGATATACCATATTGACCAAATCAATTAAATCTTTGTGATGATTACTTTTAAGTTCAACAATATTAGTTGTAATAGGGTGATTTATTTTATTATAATTAATCATTTGTAAGCCTATATATTTTACGGGCTCCTTAAAATGAGCAGGAACCTTTGGTTTATTGCCAACTATATAGAAGGTGTCTATTAATTTAGAATAGGATTCAATGGCAGCAGTGCTATCTTGAGGACCTATAAAGGCTCCAAAAGGGGCGTATTCGGGTGCGTAGAATTTTAGCTTATTAAGTTTTAAACATGGGTCTTGCTGCTTTTCGGTTAATGCAAACCAAACAGGATTATCTAAAACAAATTCATTGGATTTAAACCTAATAATAGACTCTATTTTCTCAATGATAAAAGATATTGGTGTGTTATAATCAAACCAATATGCTGCAGTATTCTTTTTAAACCATGTGAGTTGACGTTTTGCAAATCTTCGCGTGTTTTTTTTAATTTCAGAGATTGCCACATCTATTTCAGTATGACCTTCTAAAGCATTAAAAATTTCTTTATATCCAACCGTATTTAGAGCATTGAGTTCCTTGTACGGTAACAAGGTTTTAGCTTCATCAATCAAACCCTGTTTAATCATAATATCAACGCGCTGATTAATGCGATTATATATGAGCTCTCGTTCCGCAGTTAGCCCAATAGTAATGGTTTTAAAAGGACGTACCCGTTTCTCTTTGTTTAAAAAAGATGAGAAGGGCTGTCTGGTACCGAGACAAATTTCTAAAGCTCTAATAACGCGATGCGGGTTATCAATGGCGATGGTGCGAAACGATTGCGGATCTAATTTTTTTAATTGCTGTTGCAAATACTCTAGTCCCTTTGTTTCTAAATCTGTATTCAATTGGTTTCTTATACTTGAATCTACATCAGGAAAAGTATCAAGACCCTTGGTGACAGCATCAACATATAGTCCAGAGCCACCAACCATAATCACAATATCTTTGGTTTGAAACAAATTCTCTAAGCAGTGCAGAGCCTCTTTTTCAAAAGAACCAACACTGTAATGTTCTTTAATAGATTTGTTGTGAATAAAATGATGTTTAGCTTGTGATAATTCTTCCGATGTTGGCGCTGCAGTACCTATTTGCATTTCTTTAAAAAACTGTCTTGAATCTGCAGAAATAATATCGGTATTAAAGTGTTTTGCAAGCTCAATGCTTAAAGCTGTTTTTCCTATAGCTGTTGGGCCAATGACGGAAATTAGATATTTTGTTTGTGTCTCTATTGCACCTGGTGTTTTGTTGTAAGCAAAGTTAAATTGAAAAAAGGATTGCACAAACCTTTACCCTTAAAATACCTGAATTAGATTAAATGCAGGGCAGGGGCCTTGATTAACTCTTAAGCTTTTTACCACAGTTATAGCAGAATTCAGCACGATCGCTATGGTGTTCTGCTAGGCAGTTTTCACAGGAATGAGAGTTCAGCTGTACATGATCGTTTGGGTGCTTATCATTCTTATGACGGTTGGTGTACTCAGCAGAAACAATGCCTGTTGGCACAGCAATAATTCCATACCCTAAAATCATAATAAGCGCCGCTATAAGCTGCCCAATTGGGGTCACAGGAGCAATATCTCCGAAGCCTACCGTTGTTAGGGTTACAATACACCAGTATACACTAACAGGAATACTAGTAAAACCACTTGCTTCACCTTCTATTAAATACATAAGAGTTCCAAAAATGACGCATAGTATGAGCACTGCAAACAAAAACACCGAAATTTTGGCTCTACTAGCTTTAATGGCTGAAGTAAGCACTTGGGAAGCACCTAAGTACCTTGCCAATTTTAAAATTCTAAAAACGCGCAATAAGCGCAGAGCTCTCAATGCTGCCAGGGCATGGATCCCACCAAAAAGTAAAGAAATGTACTTTGGAATTGTAGACAATAAGTCTATCACACCGTAAAAACTTGTAATATACTTTAATGGTTTTTTTACTGTGATAACTCTTGCAACATATTCAATACTAAACAGAATGGTAATAATCCATTCTGAAATGTTAAGGAAGTTGTGAAATTTGTTATCAAAACTTTCAACACTCTCAAGCATAACCAGTATTATACTGGCAATAATTGCTATCAGAAGAATGATGTCAAATAGTTTACCGGCAGGCGTCTCTGCTTCATAAATAATATCATGAAGTTTGGTTTTCCAGTCCTTCCAACTTTTACTTCTCATATATTCAAAAATAGTGAAGTTTACTTTTTTCTAAGCACAACCAACGAATTGTTTTGAATATCAACTATGTTATTCATAAACTCTTTTAAATATGGGTAGTATTCCGGTGGATATATGGACTCTTTAAAGCTAATCCTTAAGTTCAAAACTAAAGCTTTTCCCATTTGTTTTGAACTAAGCATAAACTGACCTGCATTGTTAGGAAGCATCATTTTTAAATCCTTTGGTGCCTCAGCAATAGTGTAGGCTTCTGGTAAATTTAATTTTACAGCGTAGTAATACGTGTCTGTATAACCAAAATCGATGGGGTAAGAGCGCTCTTGAAGTTTAAAAGGGTTTTCATCAAAAAAGGTGATGAAAAATGGGTTTAGATATATGTTGTCTCCAGTATCCTCAGGAAAATACTCAATGGTGTAAGATTCTTTAAATTCAGGACTCGTTTTATTGTTGCAGTCAATTGTAAGATTTGTGACTTCTAGGTCTTCATTCAGACCATCCAGTTTTTCTATGTATCCATTTTTATTGGAGAAATACTTCTTTTTTAAATTTAAGGCATGATAGCCAGTTATTTTGGAATTAACAGAGCCCCTTGTCATATCATTTTCCTGAAGGTCTAAGGTTACATTATAAAAAACTCTAGATATAGTATTGGCCTTTAAATCTATCCATTTACTACCATTTTTAAAATCTATCAGCCTACCATATTGGTTTAAACACCTAAAAGGAATTGTACCAAAGCTTAGGTATTCGTCTGTGGCATCAAGTAGATAGTCTTTGTTGTTAATTGTAACTTGCGCTATGAGATAATTATAGTCGTATAATACTGGATAAATAGTTGTAGGGAACCCGTTATTTCGGGTGGATAAAAGCACCGGTTTTACGTTAATATTGGCTTCTTTTAAAAGATTGTGCAACAAAATATTTATTGATGAAACATTACCAGATTTGTTCTTTTGAAGGTCTTTAATCGATACATCATTGAAAATGTTATAAGCTCCATTCCATTTATAATTAGTTTGCACAAAATTATAGATGGCTTTTGCTTTTTTTAGTTCGTCTTTTTCGTTTATCAGGCTCGCGTCAAAATAATCCTCTAAATCGAGTGTTTTTTTTAATTGTTTTCCAATTTCCTTGTCGGTCCTTAATTCTTTATCAACATCTTTCCAGGTTTTTGTATAATGTTTTATAACGCCATCCATACCCTGAAAAGACTCTAATTCATATTCAATACGCGCCAGATAATTATCTCGAGTTGTTGTGTAATCTTCTTCAATAAAGGCTGGAATATCTTTCATAGCGTAGATACTTTCCGAACAATCTGCAGAAGCCCCATAGGACATTTCCAAACATTTTTTTTCTATTTTTGACTCATTTACTGATAGCTTTTTACCGCCTACCAATTTGATATGATATGTCCAATTTGCTGGAATACTCGTGTTATACTCACTGTATAGTTTAGGTAAGTCACCTTGAAAATGCCAACCATGGTATTTAAACATAAACGGAGATATAATTTTATACCCATATGTTATTACAGACCCCTCTTTTATGTTTGGTAGTGTAAACTTTATTAGGGTATGGTTTTCGTCATATTTTTCTTCGAAAATATTTTCTTCTTTTAATTTAGTTCTTACAATTTCCCCATCAATTTCGTTGTAGGTCGTTGCAAAAATATCTTTTACTTTCTCCCTACTTCTCTCGTTATTATAAAGTGGTATAGTAATATTTGCGTTATCAAACCCCGATTTATTAAGAATTTTAATTTTGATTTTTTTTTCTGTTCTTAAGTCGTATTCCCCCCTGTGAACGTAAGACTTCCCAGATTCAAAAATAACTAAAGCGTTAGCCGTAGAATCTTTTTTAAATGTAGTCGCAGAAATATCTCCATGGGTAACAATAATAGTTTCTGAATTATAATTTTCTTGAGCGAAGTTTTGACAGGATAGTAACAAAACTAAAGGTAGAAGGGCTTTTCTAATCATGAATCAATATTGATAATTTTCACACGTTTATTGCGTCGTAAATAGCTTTGTATAATATGTTGGGTGTCTCTGTTACTTTGCATAGGGGTAATGATGGACGACAACACTTCCAGATTAGTGATTTGATAATTTAGATTAAAAAACCCGATACCTTTAAAAATACCATTTTCAATAAGTATGGCACTTTTTTCATCAATATCTCGTCCCTTGTCTATAATAACCATGTTTTTGTTAGAGTAACTATTTTTATCAATAAGTTTAGAAACTCTCGTGTTGTAGTATTCTGGTGGTTCTTTTTGAATACAAGCTCCTTCACAGGATTTTATATCGTAGTTAAAGCAACTTGTCTTGGTTTTGTATAGACCGGTTAATTTTTGACAAAGGTTATAGTCTTCTACTGCTTTAGTTATAAAACTCTTTCCGCTTTGCCTGTTGCTAAACGTAGTAATTGGTTTTTTTCGACCATCAGCGATATCTATTTTCAGGTTAATATAATTGTGCTCATCTTTAAAGAAATAAAGGGCATGTGTGAAGATGGATCGTCTTAAGGCTCTATTATATATGGGTTTTACACGTTTAATTTCTTCACTTTCCTTTAACAAGGCCACGAGTTCACTACCAGTAGATTCGTAAGTTACCGAAGCCACTTTTGCCTGAATCTTTTTTGATTTGGCATTCGTGCCAGTAAAATGCTGATTGATACGTTTTTTGATGTTTTTACTTTTTCCTATATAAATAATATCTCCTTCTTCATTATGAATATAGTAAACCCCGGTAATTGCAGGTAAGTCTTCAATAATATCAATATGCCTTGGATCCAACTGACGTTTTGGATTAAGCCTTACAGAGTTTTGAATAATCTGCTTATTAGAATCTTTATCTAATAACATTTTGAACAATTTGACGGTTGCTAGGGCATCGCCAGATGCGCGATGTCTATCCGTTACAGGGATACCTAAAGACCGTACCAATTTGCCAAGGCTGTAGGAGGGCTGTCCGGGAATAAGATCTTTAGATAACTCAACTGTGCATAACGATTTACGATCATATTCAAAACCTAACCTTTTAAACTCTGTACAAAGAATACGATAATCGAATTGAGCATTATGGGCAACCAAAATGCAGTCACTGGTTATTTCAACAATGCGTTTAGCTACTTCATAAAACTTAGGGGCATTGCGCAGCATGTTACTGTTTATACCTGTAAGGTTAACAACAAAAGGCTGGATTTCCCGTTCGGGATTAATAAGACTAATGAATTGGTCGACGACTTCATGGCCATCATATTTGTAAATAGCAATTTCTGTTATGCCTTCTTCATTATATTTTCCACCAGTCGTTTCTATGTCTAAAATTGCGTACAAATACTCTTTTTTTAGCTAATTATAATTTCTTGCGCCAAATATACTGCTTCCTACTCTAACCATAGTACTGCCACAGGCTATAGCTAATTGATAGTCGCCGCTCATACCCATACTAATAATTTGGGGTGTGAAATTGTCTGATTTAAAAAGTGTTAGTCGGTCAAATTCAGATTTTAGTGATCTAAATTCAACTTCAATTTGAGTTTTGTCATCTGTAAAAGTAGCCATTCCCATGACCCCAACGATACAGATATTCTTGAGTTCTTTAAAGGTTTCAGATTTAATAATGGTTTCCGCTGAGTTGAGATCCATTCCGAATTTAGAGTCTTCAGAGGCTATTTTTATTTGAAGCAAACAATTAATAACTCTGTCGTGTTTTTTGGCCTGGTTATTAATTTCTTTAAGAAGTTTCAAATTATCAACACCATGAATTAGGCTTACAAAGGATGCCATATACTTAACCTTATTACGCTGAACATGGCCTATCATGTGCCACTCAATGTCTTTGGGAAGCGCCTCATGCTTTTCAACCATTTCTTGAATTTTGTTTTCACCAAAAATACGCTGACCTGATTGGTAGGCTTGTAATAAATCGTTTAAAGGTTTTGTTTTTGAAACAGCCACTAAAGTTACGTGAGCCGGTATTGTGGATTTTACTTTTTCTAAGTTTTTGGCTATCGACATTAAAAGTAGTTGAATTCTGCTTATAAAGCTGTTGTTATTTTAAAAATTGCGAAGCAACCTTTTCCGCTTTTTTATTCTCTGAATAATCATAAAACCCTTCTCCAGATTTTACACCTAATTTACCAGCTCTTACCATATTAACCAACAACGGACAAGGTGCATATTTAGGATTTTTAAATCCATTATGCATGACTTCTAGTATAGACAGACATACATCTAATCCTATAAAATCGGCTAATTGAAGGGGACCCATAGGATGGGCCATACCTAATTTCATTACCGTATCAATTTCATAAACACCTGCAACACCATTGTAAAGTGTTTCAATGGATTCATTTAGCATAGGCATTAAAATTCTATTAGCAACAAAACCTGGATAATCATTAACTTCAACAGGAACTTTTTCTAAGGTTTTAGCCAATTGCATGACAGACTGGGCCACTTCATGACTTGTATTGTAACCTCTAATAATTTCAACTAATTTCATTAAAGGTACAGGGTTCATAAAATGCATACCAATAACACGTTCTGGTTTGGTTGTGGCTGCAGCTATTTGTGTAATAGAAATAGACGACGTGTTGGTAGCTAAAATGGCATTATCAGAACAAACAGAATCTAGTTCCTTAAATATTTTTAGCTTTAAGTCTAAGTTTTCAGTAGCTGCTTCTATGACCAGTGCGGCATAATCAACACCTTCTTTTATATTAGTAAATAGTGTGATATTATTTAAGGTTTCTGTTTTTTGCTGCGTTGTGATTTTGTCCTTGCTTACCATTCTGTCTAAATTGGTAGCAATAGTTTGAATGCCTGTTTTTAGAGCCTCTTTGTTTATATCAATTAATTGGACTTTAAAACCACTTTGAGCAAAAGTATGAGCGATACCATTACCCATAGTTCCGGCTCCAATTACAGCAATATTTTTCATATTAAAAACTGTTTATAATTTGGGTGGCAACGCGTAATGCTTCGGTGCCATCGTGCAGAGTAACTATTGGGGCTCTGTTATTATTTATTGCTTCTGCAAAAGTTTCTAGTTCATCTAAAATTGAATTATTATCCGGAATGCTAGGGTTATCAAAATATATCTGCTTTTTAATACCTTCCGCATTTTGTAAAATCATATCAAAATCTCCGGGGTTTTCTGGAGCGTCTTTCATTTTAACTACTTCACATTTTTTCGTTAAAAAATCAACAGAAATGTAAGCATCTTTTTGAAAAAATCTTGCTTTGCGCATTTTCTTTAATGAAATCCTGCTTGCCGTTAAATTCGCCACACAACCATTTTCAAATTCTAATCGAGCATTCGCAATATCTGGTGTATCGCTAATTACCGAAACACCGCTGGCAGAAATATGTTTTACTTTCGATTTAACGATACTCAATATAATATCAATATCATGAATCATTAAGTCTAGTACCACTGGCACATCGGTTCCTCTTGGGTTAAATTCGGCAAGTCTATGCGTTTCAATAAACATTGGCGCATTAATATCGTCTTTAACCGCAATAAAAGCAGGGTTAAAGCGTTCCACATGCCCCACTTGTCCGCGTAAATTATTTTCGGCTAACAGTTCTCTAATATGCTCAGCCTCCTCAACGGTGTTAGTTATTGGCTTTTCAATAAAGATATGCTTGCCCTTAGCTATGGCCTGTTTAGCACAATCATAATGCGATAAAGTTGGAGTTACAATGTCTACCACGTCTACTGCATCAATTAATGCATCAATAGAATTAAAGTAGGTATAGCCAAATTCGGCAACTACCTTTTTAGCATTTTCTTCATCAGCATCAAAAAAACCAACCAGTTCATATTTTTCAGATTGATTAAGTAGTCTTAAGTGTATTTTTCCTAAGTGACCAGCACCAAGTACTCCAGCTTTTAGCATAATGTTTCGGTTTTAAACAAAAATAAGATTTTAATGGTTGAAGACAGATAATTGGCATTATTTTTTTGATGATTTTCTATTGAAAATTAAATCTTCTAAAATTGTTTCACTCTAAAAAATCTTTACCTAATTTTAGCCTGCTAAACCCAAACCAAATTGAAAGATACTTTTAAGCATAAAGGATTAAGACAACAACTTGTTAATGTTTTAATAAACAAGGGAATAACAGATAAAGCTGTATTGAGCGCTATTGGTAACATACCACGCCATTTGTTTATGGATTCCAGTTTTTTAGATCATGCTTATCAGGATAAGGCGTTTCCTATTGCTGCAGATCAGACCATTTCGCAACCTTATACGGTAGCGTTTCAGTCGGAACTATTACATATTAAAAACGGGGATAAAATTCTTGAAATTGGTACTGGAAGCGGTTATCAAACAGCGGTTTTATGTGAACTGGGAGCAAAAGTGTATAGCGTAGAACGCCAAAATGAATTATTTAAAAAAACGAGTAAGTTTTTGCCTAAATTAGGGTATCGTGCAAAGAAACTTATTTTTGGAGATGGTTACATTGGTTTAAAAGAGGAAGCTCCTTTTGATGGTATTATTGTAACTGCAGGAGCTCCATTTGTACCAAAAGCTTTATTAGGACAATTAAAAATTGGAGGACGCTTGGTTATTCCAGTTGGAGATAATATTCAAGTAATGACCATGTTTACTAGAAAAGGTCCTAAAGAGTTTGAACAAGAAGAGTTTGGCGAGTTTAGGTTTGTGCCTTTGTTGGAGGATAAAAACTAGTTTATCGTTTTAAATAGACTTCTGGAATAGGGCTTTCCTCAGACTCCTGAGCCCAAAATATATTGATTATCCACCATCTGTCACCATCATTAAAAAGCTGAATACTGTTTATGCCTCTCATAAAAGGTTCTTTATCTTTTAAAGAATGAAAACATTCGTAAGAACTGAATGCATGAGCCATGTTGCCAAAGTATTCGACCCGCCTTAAAATTTCTTTTTCATAAAAACCGTTTGACTCAAACCACTTTGTGGCCGATTTTATATAATCATCAGGCGACATAAAGTTAACTTTGTAATTGTCTTTTTTTGTTTTTCCAGAAGGTATAAGCTTACTATCTTTTTTGAACAAAAATTTGAACTGTTTCCAATTTCTTTTTGCTCCTTTTTCTCCCGAAATAACAGTGTAAAGTGACTTAATGATATTATCCATGGTGAGCACCACGGTACTATCAATTTCAAACTCTATGGGTTCTTGAGTAGTTCCTTTTTTGCTGGTGTTCTGGGCTAAAACTCTAAAAGAAATAAGCAGTAATAAGACAACAAAAAATACTTTTTTCATGTTTTAAAGTTTATGTAAATACATGTATTAAACGAATTAAGAAGGACTAAATTATTTATAAGCTTTTTTTATTCTATCCAGATTACGTTTATTATCTCTATCTTTAATACTTTCTCGTTTATCGTATAATTTTTTACCCTTAGCTAGGGCAATATCTAATTTGGCATATCCCTTCTCATTAATAAATAAACGAAGTGGTATAATGGTTAGTCCTGTGTTTTGCACCTCTTTATTTAGCTTTTTTAACTCTCTTTTATTCAAGAGTAGTTTTCTTTCTGCTTTTGGTTTATGATTGTAATAGGTACCATAAATATACTCTTCAATAGTCATATTTATCACAAAGAGTTCACCCTGTTCGTTAAATTCACAGAAACTTTCTGCTATAGAGGCTCTACTGTTTCGAATAGATTTTATTTCTGTACCAGTTAAAACAATCCCAGCGGTATATTTATCTAAGATATCGTATTGAAACCTAGCTTTTTTATTCTGTATGTTAATGGTCTTTTGCATGCGTCACAAAACTACATAATTTTATGAAGTTTCATTTTAAAATTAAAGGATTCAAAAAATAAGTTTATCTAGGTTTAAAATAATTAGATTTTCGTAAATAATAACCACCTTCATTAAGTGAATTACAATTATTTAGTATATCACTTAATTTTCATTGCTGCCCAATAAAACATTTGTATTTTTGATATTCTATTTTTTAAAATTAAAATTCAAAATAAATATTAATATGAATTCATATGATGTAGCCGTTATTGGCTCGGGTCCTGGAGGTTATGTGGCAGCTATACGTTGTGCACAATTAGGCATGAAAACTGCCATAATAGAAAAATATGCAACACTAGGTGGTACATGTTTAAATGTGGGCTGTATACCAAGTAAAGCGCTCTTGGACTCCTCACATCATTATGAAGATGCAGTCAAGCATTTTGAAGAACACGGTATTGAGATCCCTGGAGATGTTAAAGTGAATTTAGAAAAAATGATAGCAAGAAAACAAGCTGTTGTAGATCAGACTACTGGAGGTATTGATTTCTTGATGAAGAAGAATAACATTGATGTTTACCAAGGTTTAGGGAGTTTTAAGGATGCCACACATATTACCATTGCTGGGGATGAGCCTGTTGAAATTGAAGCTAAAAATTCCATTATCGCTACAGGTAGTAAGCCGTCAAGTTTACCATTTATTAATATTGATAAGGAGCGTATTATAACATCTACGGAGGCTTTAAAGCTAAAAGAAATCCCTAAGCATATGATTGTGATAGGAGGCGGTGTTATCGGTTTAGAGCTTGGGCAGGTATATCGTCGTTTAGGTGCCGAGGTGACTGTGGTTGAGTATATGGATAGAATTATCCCTACTATGGATGCTGGTTTATCAAAAGAACTTAATAAAGTGTTTAAAAAGGCCAAGTTTAAAATGAATGTATCTCACAAAGTGAAGTCGGTAGAGCGTGTGGGAGATGAGGTTATTGTTAAGGCCGACAATAAGAAAGGTGAAGAGGTTGAAATAAAAGGAGATTATTGTTTAGTATCTGTCGGACGTCGTCCCTATACAGATGGCTTAAATGCAGAAGCAGCTGGTGTAAAATTAAACGATAGAGGGCAGGTTGAAGTAGATGATCATTTACAAACGTCGGCATCGAATATTTATGCCATTGGAGATGTTGTAAAAGGAGCTATGTTGGCTCATAAAGCAGAAGAAGAAGGTGTTTTTGTTGCTGAGACTATTGCAGGACAAAAACCGCATATAGATTATAATTTAATTCCGGGTGTGGTTTACACATGGCCTGAAGTTGCTGCCGTTGGGAAAACCGAAGAGCAATTAAAAGAAGCGGGAATAGCTTATAAAACAGGATCGTTTCCTATGCGAGCTTTAGGACGTAGCAGAGCGAGTATGGATTTAGATGGTTTTGTGAAAATTTTAGCAGATAAATCAACCGACGAGATTTTAGGAGTCCACATGATTGGAGCACGGGCTGCCGACATGATTGCTGAAGCCGTTGTTGCTATGGAGTACAGAGCGTCTGCTGAAGATATTTCAAGAATGTCTCATGCACACCCTACATTTACAGAGGCTATTAAGGAAGCGGCTTTAGTAGCAACCGAAGATAGGGCTTTACATATTTAGAAAGCATATTTTAAAAATAAGTAGAAAAAAGCAGCTGGAAAGCTGCTTTTTTTTTGCTTTTTATGTAACCTTTTTCTGTTTCGGTCGTCTTTAATAATATAATCACAACATCAATCAAAATCAATCAACAAATGAAAACTAAAAAAAAATTAGCTTCCAATAAACTTCTTAATCCTTTTTTAGGATTTGGTTGGTTTACTGGAACGCCTTCAAAAAGAATAGAAGGAGAAATTAAATTTCAAACATTTAGAAGCTTGAAAGTTGCCAAGTAATAGTTAAAGATTTTATTTAATCTCAAAATCTGCATGTGCCCAACTTTCTGAAAGAAGCCCGTTTACTTGTGCAATATTTTCAACATCATTAAGTGCAGTATAAGCCTTTTTCAAGCCATGATAAGCCCAGCCATTTTTTGGGAAGTGCGCTAAATCTTCCTTATATGTCGTAATAGCTTCCTCATAGTGTTTGGCTTTAATTTGTTTGTCTCCTAAATGATGTCTAATTGAGAAAAACCAATCGGGCGGTTCGTTGTAATTTAATTGATCTTCCATAAAAACGGCTTTTTTTAATAAATTTATGCTACGCTCATAATCACCTTGAGTGGCTAATATTTCAGCTCTTAAAACTTTTTCTGCAATTTGAACTAGCGTAAAAACAGAGTTAATATCCCAAATAGTGATATCATTTAAACTTTCATCTTTGGCTAGTACTTCAAGTTTATATAGTGCTTCTTGTGCTTTTTCTATATCATGCTTTCCAAGGTAGGCCATACCTTCGGCATAATGTTTAATAGCACTAGGGTATTTTAAATCATAAGTTTTTAGGTCTCTTTTTAATATGTCGTCCCACATTTTAAATTTTACGGCTACATAGTAAGGTATGGTGTAATAGTGCTGTAAAGTACCCCATCCAGGTTCTTTCATAATCTCTGGATGTACATGGTTAGAAACTTTATTGGCACCAATCATAGCCCAATGACTATTACCTTCTAGAGTCGCCGTGGCTGCCATAAAATGATAGTTGTGTGGATAATATCCTAATGGGTAAGCACCTTGAGCATGGCAGGTAGTAACATAGATGCTATCTGCTTTTACAGCGGCTATATTGGATAGAGTACCCTTATGATAATCTCCTGTTCTAATATAAGTGTGCGAGGGCATATGTAAAAGATGCCCTGAGCCTGGTACTAGGCCTTGATCAAAAACTTTAGCCGAACCATTGGAACGTTCAGGCGTATTTGAGGCTTCAACAGCATGAATGTAAAAGTGATGCGCGCCAGGGTGTTTAGGGTATTGATCTATTAGGGTTTCTAGAAGCTTAACAATTTCAGGAGTCCAAGGTTTAGCATCTCCAAATTTATCATATAAGTCCCACGGATGTAAGTTCATAATCGATTCTGCATATAGGGAGCTTATTTCAGAGTCTTTGGGGTATTTTTGGTATAGTTTTTTTAATGCTTTTGAATAATCTACATCAAGTTGATGTCTATCCTGCGGTGGCTCTGGCGCATATCTCATGGCCATAGCTTCTATAAATTCTTTTTCTTTTGTAGTGGTGTTTTTAGAAAGGGTAAGTGCAGTTTGAATGGCTTTATAAGCGCGTTCGTAGTTATCGGGTTCCATACCAGCATTGTAGTTTGGTCCTAAAACATAGGCGAAACCCCAGAAAGCCATGGCGCATTTAGGGTCTAGTTTTGTGGCGTAATAAAACGATCTGGCAGCCTCGGCATGATTAAAAGCATACGCCAATGCCATCCCTTGATTAAAATATTTTTGAACTAAAGGGTTATTAGTAGTAATCGGATAGTTAATAACATCATAACCATCTAAAAGTGGGGCGATATTGTTTTCTTTATACCATGCAGCATCTGTTACAGGTGGTACACAAGCATATTTTGAACTAGATGTTTTCGATATCACAAATTCTGTTGGCTGTTCTTTCGTTTTTTTACATGAAAAGAAAAGGCTTAGAGCAATTAAACACAAAATTATCGGTCTCATTATGTAAATATTTGATTGTGAATGGTTTGTTGTCTTAAATTTACTAAATTTATAGGAGTTTTTCAACCCATTAAGATGATTAAAAAAAGTGATTTTAGAATTGCGCAGAATTTTATAAATTCTGCTTATGCAACTAACCGTTTATTTCAAGTATTTTTTTGATTTTATGGTGACTTTTTTTTAAAACCGTGTCTTAATTTTTAGAACCAATAAATTAGCTAATAGCTAAACTTGAAAACCCTAGACGATATTAGTAAACTGCCAGACAAGGATTTGGTAAATGCAATTGTTACAACCAATAACACATTGTTGTTCGAGATTTTGTATGATAGATACTCAACCTTGGTGTACAATAAGTGTTATGGGTTTTCAAAAGATGAAGATGAAGCTAAAGATTTAACTCAAGACGTCTTTTTAAAACTATTTGTTAAGTTATCTAGTTTTAAAGGTAAATCTAAATTTTCAACATGGTTATATGCTTTTACTTATAATCATTGTGTAAATTATGTAACAAGAAGTACTGCCAAGAAATTTGAAAAGCAATCGGTCGACTATAAGGACATAGAGAACCTGTCGGAAAAAGAAGAGGATGATGCTAGCTTTTTAAGTATGAGGGTAGATAAGTTGAAGGTGGCTTTAGAGCTAATTTCTCCAGAGGAGAAAATGATATTACTACTTAAATACCAAGATTTTTTATCAATAAAAGAAATTGAAAGTGTTTTGGGTATTGGAGAAAGTGCCGTAAAGATGAGAATTAAACGTGCTAAAGATAAATTGAAGCTAGTTTATAATGACAATTTAAAGTGATGGATAATCCTTTTAAACAATTAAATCAGCCACTAAAAGAGGTGCCTCAAGAATTAAAGGCGAAAGTTATGAGCGACATAGCTACGGCTAAGCTTTTAATGGATTTAGCTACGTTGTTTTCTGTTGATATGGCTAAAATTGTAGAGCGAACCATTAAGAAACGAAGCAAATAACAAAAACTGAATATACTAGGCAAAATGGAAAAAATAACGGCATGGAACGAGGGTATTATGCACTCATTGTCAACAATGACTAATGAAATAGCTAAGGTGATACCTAACATATTAGGAGCTATAGCTATCATTATTATAGGTTGGCTTATAACCAAACTTATTGTTGGAATTATTAGAAGAGCTCTTAAACTAGCAAAAGCCGATAAGCTAGATGATAAAATTAATGATATTGAGCTATTTGAAAGTAAGAAACTTAATTTTGATATCATAACCATAATCACCAAGTTTGTTAAATGGGTCATGTATATTATGATTCTCATAATTGTTACCGATATCTTAAACCTAACGATAGTATCAGAAGAAATTAAAAACTTTTTAGGATATCTACCAAGGTTGTTCTCAGCAATAATCATTTTTACCGTAGGCTTGTTATTGGCTAATTTTATTAAAAAGACGATTAAATCGTTTTTCGAATCTATGGATTTATCAGGTTCAAAACTGATAAGTCAAATAGTTTTCATGCTCCTTTTAGTTTTTATATCAATTACAGCTTTAAATCAAGCTGGAATAGATACGGCTATAATTACCAGTAATGTTACCATCATTTTAGCTGGTTTTCTTCTAGCCTTTGCATTGGCCTTTGGTCTTGGTGCTCAAAAAGTGGTAAGTGATTTGTTAAAGGCTTTTTATGCTCGAAAAACTTACGAGATTGGTCAAAAAATTGAATTTGGGGATATAAATGGTGAAGTAGAGTCAATAAATCATATAACTATAACGTTAAAAACAAAACAAGGTAAATTAGTTGTGCCAATTAAAGATATTGTAGAGAGTCAAGTAAGTATACGGGATTAACTTTAAGTTAGGGTTAAATTTGGTTGGTTACTTTCTTCTGTATTCCGAAAAGCTCTCTACATAATATAAGCCCTTTTCATTATTAACGAGAAGGGCTTTTTTATTGCACAAAGTTAAAAAGCCTTTTAATTTTGAAAAGCTAATGGTGGTTTTAACTAAATGTTAAAAAAATGTATGGTAACCATTAAATTTTCTTGCTTCAAGGGAGTTTTTCTTTTATATTTAGCCAAACTTCTTCTAAACAATTACGCTTTCCTATTAAGACATTACGAATGAGTTTACCGTATTGCTAAAAGCAGTACAGTAGAAGTTTATTGAAATTTTTAAATTGAGCATTACATGACAAACAAAGGAAAAGAAGCAGAGCGATTGGCCATGTCTAATCCGTATAAAAACTGGAAAAAATGGGGTCCTTATTTAGCAGAAAGACAATGGGGAACAGTAAGAGAAGATTATAGCCCTTATGGAGAAGCTTGGGAATTTATAGATCATGATAAAGCAAGAAGTAATGCCTATAGATGGGGTGAAGAAGGCATAGGTGGTTTTACAGATTCACGAGAAATTTTGTGCTTGGCACCTGCATTTTGGAACGGTAAAGATGATATTTTAAAGGAACGCCTTTTTGGGTTAACGAATAATCAAGGTAACCATGGAGAAGATGTCAAGGAACTATATTTTCATCAGGTATCATCGCCAACACATTCATATTGTAAATATTTATATAAATATCCTCAAGGGAAGTTTCCTTATGGTGATTTGGTAAGGAATAACCAGCGAAGTAGAGATGAAAACGAATATGAAATATTAGATACAGGTTGTTTTAAGGATGGGAACTATTTTGATTGTTTTATAGAATATGCAAAGGCTGGAGTTGATGATATCTTAATGAAGGTTACGGTGGTAAATAGAGGAAATCAAGAAGCAGATATCCATGTATTACCACATTTATGGTTTAGAAACTTTTGGAAACACAATATTAAATTTGAGAGACCATCAATGAAGTCTACCAATGATAATTGTGTACAATCAAGAAGCATTAGGAATGGTAGGTATTATCTTCATCATGAAAGCGGTGAACAATTGTTTTGTGAGAATGAAACCAACAACAAGCGTATTTACAACGTCACCAATGAAGTAGAGTACGTAAAAGATGGTATTAACGATTATGTTATTCATGGTAAGCCATCTGTAAACCCTAAGAAAACAGGCTCTAAATTTGCAGTTTGGCATAAATTATCTTTAAAAGCTGGAGAATCAAAGAGCGTTAAAATGCGCTTAAAAAAGCGAAAAATAGCTGATCCATGGGCTGATTTTGATGCTATTTTTGATCAAAGAATTAAAGAGTGTGAAGAGTTCTATGGAAATATTTTAGATAAAAATCTGCCTAGCACGCATAAATCAATCGCTAAAAAGGCTTTTTCTGGGTTATTATGGACAAAACAGTTTTATTATAATGATGTATTTAAATGGTTGTTTGGGGGGCCAGGTGAGTCTCAACCAAATAGGCATAATGCAAGAAACTTTAGCTGGCAGCATTTAACAAATAGAGATGTAATTTCAATGCCTGATAAATGGGAGTATCCCTGGTATGCTGCATGGGATTTAGCATTTCATATGGCATCGTTTGCAGAAATAGACCCGCATTTTGCAAAAGAGCAGTTGCTATTAGTACTTCGCGAAAATTACATGCACCCAAATGGACAAATACCAGCCTACGAATGGAATTTTAGTGATGTAAACCCCCCTGTACATTCCTGGGCTGTGTGGTCGGTTTATGAGAAAGAAAAACAAAAAGCAGGAAAAGGCGATTTAAAATTTTTAGAAAAAGCATTTCAAAAGCTATTGCTGAATTTTACTTGGTGGGTAAATCAAAAAGATAAAAATGGAACCGATTTGTTTGAAGGCGGTTTTCTTGGTTTAGACAATATTGGGGTTTTTGATCGTAATCATATGCCTAAGGGTATTACCAGAATGCAACAAGCCGACGCTACGAGTTGGATGGCCATGTTTGCTTTAGATATGCTTAGAATGTCACTTGAACTAGCCAAAACAAATAAGATTTACGAAGAGTCTGCTGCCAAGTTTTTTAGGCACTTTTTAAATATTGCTTGGGCTATGCATCATATTGGAAAGAAAGATATATCGCTTTGGGATGATGATGATAAATTCTATTATGATGTTGTTGAAATGTCTACAGGGGCTACAGATAGATTGCGGGTAAGATCGTTAGTCGGCATTATCCCTTTATTTGCTGTTGAAATTATTAATCAAGATTTGTACGAAAAACTGAAAGAATTTAAGGTTAGAGCTGCAAATATTGTACGAACACGCCCAGATTTAGCCTCTTTAATATCTAATATTGAAGAAACTAATGAACACGGAGATCATTTATTCTCAATTATGCGTGGTTTTAGACTTGAACACTTATTAAAACGTATGTTGGATGAAGATGAGTTTTTATCAGATTATGGAATTAGATCCTTATCGAAATATCATGAAAAACATCCTTTTGTATTCCAACATCATGGGCATCATCAAATTCAATATGAATCTGGAGAAAGTCGTTCTAATATGTTTGGTGGAAATTCTAATTGGCGCGGTCCTATTTGGATGCCTTTAAACTATATGATTATTCAGTCTTTAAGAAAATATTACGAGTTCTATGGGCCAACATATGTTTACGAATTCCCTACAGGCTCTGGTAATAAACTTAATTTAAAAGAAATAGCAAATGAGTTAAGTAAACGATTGGTAAGACTTTTTGAAAGTAATGAGGACGGAAAGTTTAGGTACCATTCGGAAGATGCCAATAAGTTGTTTACTAAAGATGAGCATTTTAAAAATGAACACTTTTTCTATGAGTTTTTTGATGGAGATAATGGAAGGGGCTTAGGAGCCTCCCATCAAACTGGATGGACAGCACTCATTGCTAACCTAATAATGGAAATGGATTAAGTTTGTATTCAAAACAGTTAAGATCGGTTTCCAAAAAAACAAGGCTTTTAATATAGTTCTAAAATTTGTAACACCTCTTTTTTATAACTTCTACTTATAGTTAAAGAGGTGTTGTTAATTGTGATTTCCTCGTTTGTAAATGACGTAATATGTTGTAATGATATAATATAGGACCTGTGAATCCTTAAAAATTTGGTCTTGGGTAGTCTGGCTTCGATAGCACTTATAGTTTCTCTAGTAACAAGAGTCTGGTTGGCAAGATGAATTTTAATATAATCACTATAACTTTCAATATAAATAATAGCGTCAAAGTCGATTTTTATCATGCGCCTATCCGCTCTAACAAACATGAAATCATGGCTGTTTTTTTTGTTGATATCTATGATGTTATCATCAACATAGGTGTCAAAATAGTTGTTTATTGCTTTTACTAGTCGTTCAAAAGAAATTGGTTTAAGTAAATAATCAACAGCCCGAAGTTCAAAACCTTGAATGGCAAAATCTCGGTATGCTGTTGTAAAAATTATTTTAACCTCTGTATCAATAGATTTGGCAAAAGAAATCCCAGACATCTCTGGCATATTGATATCTAGGAACACCAAATCAATTCTATGTTCACGTAAGCAATTAAAAGCTTCTATAGCATTGCCACAACTCGCAATAAGTTTAGTGTTTGGTATTTTTGATAGGTGGGTGCTAATAACTTCTCGAGCAATGGATTCATCATCGACTATCATAAAGTGTATGTCTCTTTGCTGTTGCATATTTATAGCGACTTTATTTTTAGATCTATCTTAAATAGGTTATTACTATTATTAATGTCTAGGCTATATTGGTTTTTGTAAAGTAGGTCTAAACGTTTTTTTATATTTTCTAAGCCAATACCTTTTGATTTGGTATCATGATTTTTACTGCTGTTTTCAATATAAAAATAGATGTTCTTGGCATCACAAGAAAGCCTTATACCAATATCTAAAACCCCATTATTTAAGGTGCCATGCTTAAAACTATTCTCAATAAAAGGTAAAAGCAGCATAGGTGCTATTTGTTTATCATGTATTATATTGTCTTTATGAAACGCAATATTCAATGTATCATTAAATCGCATTTTTTCCAATTCAATATAATCATTAATGTGATTAATGTCATCAGTTAATAAGACAAAAGGCTTGTCTGCTTGATACAATAAGTAATCTAGAAGATTAGAAAGTTTCAAAATCATTTCTGGGGTCTCGTCTGCCTTTTTTAAGGCAAGTCCATACATAGTGTTTAAGGTGTTGAATAAAAAATGTGGATGAATTTGCATCTTTAAGTAATGCAATTCCTGTTCTTTAAGTTTTAGTTGGGTGTTTAAAACTTTAGTTTCAAGCTTTTTAGTGTTTTCCAATTGCTTTAAATTCAGCTTTAAGAGTTTAAATGCGCTAACAATCACTACCACTAAATACACAGCAATAGCCACTAAGAGCAAACTTTTACTAATGGGCGCCATGTTGGATTGTTCGAAATTAGATAAATAAATCAATCCGAAAAACACAGATAGTACAATTAAATATGTCGAAATAATAAAGGTATATATACTATATAATCCAAACTTAAAATAGCGTTTGGTTATTAGGTAATCTGGAATTAACTTATAAATAGAAAGGTAAGTCGTTGCGATAGTTATGGGCATTAAAAACAAGGAGAAGGCCAATACGTAACTAAAATCACTAGTATTTACCCCCAAAAAATAAGTGTAAAAAAAAAGTACAGCGCACCAAAATAAGACATGGAGTATTACCTGTCCTATTTTTTTAAAAATACCTGCCCGTGTAATCATCACTTTTGTAATGTATACAATATTAGCATAAATTTAGGCCTAATTGATATTTTGTAGACGAATGACAGGTTTAACTATGGTTTTAACATCATGTTGTTTTAATTGCTAAATTAGTCATCTGTCGCATTTTAATTTGAGCGGTGCATTTGATTTTTATGTTTGTGTCATATTTAATCAAAACCAGTAATTATGTTAATCTTATCCGTTTTATTAGTTAACCCATTTGTAGATAGATTTATAGAAGGTGGGCCATTGTTTATGTCACTTATTTTAATTTGCTTATTACTAGCCTTTTATTTTCTTATTATGGGGTTTATATACCTAAGGAAAGATGTGGCGAAATCAAGGAAAATGTCCAGTTTAGCTTCTGATGCGAGTATTCTAGGTTTGGTTTTTGGCTTTTTGGGTTCTACTATTGGTATGATAGCTGCTTTTGATGCCATAGGTGCCATTGGAGAAATTAGCCAGGGTATGATGGCTGCGGGACTTAAAGTAGCCTTTTTAACAACGGTTTTTGGATGTATTACTTTTATTTTACCCAGAATTGGAATTATTATTTTAAAAGGCTTGCAAAAATGAGTCTCTTAAAACTTAAGTTCTTTATACAAACCTCTTTTTCGAAGGAGGTTTTTTTACGTTTTCTTATTCCGTCTATTATAATTCTTATCCCCGCGAGTTTTTGGCTTTTTATATTTAGCAGCCATTTTGTATTTATAAGAACCGCCCAAATTCTCTTTTTGATTCTTAGCTTTTTTCTCATGAAAAGCAGGTCCAGGAGCATCTTCGTCTTTGCGTTTTGTTGGATTGTTACGTTCTTTAATTTGAGGGCGCTCTTCTTCAATAAGATCTGTGGATATGTCTACAGTTTCTGGTACGTCTAAAACGGCAATTTTCATCTTCATAAGGCGCTCTATGTTTGTAATGGCTTCCTGCTCTTTTTCAGTAGAAAATATAAGAGCTTCACCTTGGCGTTCGGCACGACCTGTTCTTCCAATGCGATGCATATAGTTTTCAGGATACTCTGGCGTATCAAAATTAATAACATGGCTTACATTGTCAATATCTAGTCCACGTGCCATAACATCGGTAGCAACTAAAATACGATTATGGCCTTCCCTAAACTGCTCTATACTGCGCAATCGATAGTTTTGCGTTTTGTTGGAGTGTATAACACATAACTCTTCTTTATAATACTGGTCTAGTTGCTCAAATAACCGATCTGCCATTCGCTTAAATGCAACAAAAACTAAAACTTTGTTATAGCGTTCCTCATCTTTTAGTAATTGCACGAGTAAATTTACCTTTGTGTAAAAGTTAGGAACATTGTAACGATGTTGAGAAATATTGTCCAATGGCGTTCCCGAAACGGCAATAGAAACACGTTCGGGACTTTTAAAAAAATCATTTATTAATGTATCAACATCTTTGGTCATAGTGGCAGAAAACATAATGTTTTGTCTGCGTTCTGGTAAAATATCAAAAATGTTTATTAGCTGATGCCTAAAACCTAAGTCAAGCATCACATCAACTTCATCAATTACTAGTTTTTGAATGGATTTAAGTTGTAAGGCTCTGCTAACAGCTAAATCATATAACCTTCCTGGAGTGGCCACTAAAATATCCAGGCCTTGGGCTACCGCCTGTTTTTGAGTGTTTATATTTGTGCCTCCATAAACCCCTAGAACTCTATTATTAATGTATTTTGAGAGTTTTTCAATTTCTTCAACAACCTGCACAACGAGTTCTCTAGTGGGTACTAAAACCAAGACACGCGGATTGTCTTGTTTTGAAAATTTTAGATTTTTAAGGATGGGAAGCATATAACCAAAAGTCTTTCCCGTACCCGTTTGTGCGATACCCACCATATCTTTTCCAGAAGCTACCACGTTAAAAGCTTGTTCTTGAATAGGGGTTGGGGTAGTAAAACCTAAATCATCAAGCGCGTTATAAAGCGGTGTGTTTAAATTTAAATCCTGAAAACTCATAGCATCTTTAAATATGGGCAAAGATACTTATTCTTTATAGACCAAAATCATTTTAAGGAGCCTTCTTGATTATTATAATTGTTGTTTCATATCAACTTTAAATTTCGGTAATTTGCATTCAATTATTTTACTATTGAGAAGCTCAAAAATTTATAAATTAAAGGATGTTCCAAGGTTTAAAAATCAGTTGCTTACTTGGGCACAACAATTTGATGATGTGGTTTGGTTAGACTCCAATGGGTATAAGCAAAACTATGTTAATTACGATGCTATTTTAGCAGTTGATGCTTTTACAAGTATAAAAACCGATTTTAAGCAGGGTTTTGACAAATTAAAAGAATATCAAACCTATTGCAAAGATTGGATTTTTGGATACTTAACCTACGATTTAAAAAATGATGTTGAAGCCCTAAATTCTCAAAATTTTGATGGGCTAGGTTTTCCCGATTTATACTTTTTTCAACCTAAACGCTTGTTTTTGCTTAAAGGAGATGAGCTTGAAATACTATATTTAAATGCGGTTTCAGATGAAATGAATGATGATTTAATAGCCATTGAATTTGGGCGAGAATCACCACGAGGCACCGTGCAAAATAATATTAAAATCAAGTTGCGTATTCATAAAGATGATTATTTTGAAAAGGTGGAGTATATGCTTGAGCGCATTCATAGAGGCGATATTTATGAGGCTAATTTTTGCCAAGAGTTTTATGCTGAAGATACCCAGATAAACGCTTTAGAAACGTACCAAAAATTAAATAGTATTTCAAAACCACCGTTTGCCGCCTATGCTAAAATGGATGATAAGTTTATTTTAAGTGCTTCGCCAGAGCGTTATATTAAAATGGAAAACAATGTAGTTGTGTCTCAGCCTATAAAGGGCACGGCAAAGCGAGCCATGAACCCTGATGAGGATAAAGCGCTTATGCAAAGTTTAAAACATGACAAAAAAGAGCGTAGCGAAAACATTATGATTGTAGATCTGGTTCGAAACGATCTCTCTAAAACGGCTTTAAAAGGAAGTGTGCGTGTAGAGGAGCTATGCGAGGTTTATACTTTTGATCAGGTGCACCAAATGATTTCTACAATTACATCAAAGGTTGATACTGAAACAAATCCGGTAGATGTTTTAAAAAGTACCTTTCCTATGGGCAGTATGACGGGGGCTCCCAAAATCTCAGCTATGAAAATCATTGAAAGCCTAGAGGAAACTAAGCGAGGCGTTTATTCTGGATCCATAGGGTATTTTAGCCCATCGGGTAATTTTGATTTTAATGTGGTTATTAGAAGTATTCTTTATAATCAAACTAAAAAATATGTTTCTTATTCTGTTGGCGGTGCCATTACGGCTAAAAGCGACCCGCTTAAGGAATATGAAGAGTGTTTAGTTAAGGCTAAGGCTATGCGTTCGGTTTTAGAAAACTAGTTCAAGATATTTCTAGAAGTTTTTAAAAAAAAGTAAAGGACTCTTTCCGCGCGTTTTGGTTCAACGTTTTTAACAAGCCCAATCTTATCAAAACTCAATAAATTTATAATATCTAGTACCTTTAAGGGTAAACCAGAGTAGGTTCTGTCAAAAAACTTGTTGTGTTTTGAAACACAATATGTTGTAAAATGCTCCTCAAGATTTATAAAAATTTGTTGTTTTTTTAGCGTTCAATCATTCTATCTTATACACCACCTTAAGTACTAAACTTATAGCCTAAAATTAGAAACCCTATACTATCGCCGTATAATAATAGTCATGGTATATTAGCTTTAATATACGTATTTATGTAGCCTAAGTTGTATATTTGGGGACATGCTCAATCAATTTAAAAATCATATTACAACGTCTCTTAATTTTTTAAAGGAGGCGAAATTACTCGTGGCTATTTCAGGAGGTGTTGATAGTGTGGTTTTAACACATTTATGTCATGGCATTGGTCTAAATATTGCATTGGCGCACTGTAATTTTAATTTAAGAGGAAATGAAAGTGATGCTGATGAGGATTTTGTTAGGCGTTTGGCAGAACAGTTTAATTTGGAGGTTTTTGTTCAGCGTTTTAATACAGATGAGTATGCAAAAACCAATAAACGATCTACACAAATGGCCGCCCGAGAATTGCGCTATAATTGGTTTGAGGAATTATCAAATAAGCTTGGGTATGAGTATATTTTAACAGCACATCATGCCGACGATAACCTAGAAACTTTCTTAATAAACTTTACAAGAGGTACGGGTATTGAGGGCTTAACGGGTATTCCTGAAGTAAATGGCAGGTTTGTTCGTCCGCTGCTTTCATTTTCAAGTGAAAAGATATTAACCCATGCCAAACAAGAAGGTATAAAATGGAGAGAAGATAGCAGTAATAAATCTGTAAAATATTTAAGAAATAAATTAAGGCATGAAGTGGTGCCTATACTTAAAGACATTAATCCTGAGTTATTACAAAGTTTTCAATCAACTATGAGTCATTTAAACGATTCTGCATCTATCATTAATGATCAAATGGATACTTTTTTGAAGCAGGCAATGGTATATGAAAAGGACAGTGAAATTAGGTTTAAGATATCGGTATTTAAAAAATTAAAGCACCCAAAAGCTTATTTATTTGAAGCTCTCAAAGCATATGGTTTTACAGCATGGAATGATATATTACGTTTACTTGATGCCCAACCTGGAAAACAAGTTTTATCGAACACACATAGGCTGATAAAAGATAGAGAATATCTGCTGTTAAGTCCTAAATTACCTGAATTAAAAGGCCCTATCACAATATTGGAGCAAAGTCCTGAGGTTAACACTCCGTTTGGGTTATTGCGTTTTGAGGTTGTAAATGAAGTAAACAATGATTTGAAACATACCATTTATGTTGATAAACATTCCCTAAAATATCCGTTAAAGCTCAGGAAAAGAAAAACAGGTGATGTTTTTTACCCTTATGGTATGTTAGGTAAAAAGAAATTGAGTAAATATTTTAAAGATGAGAAACTGTCTTTATTGGATAAAGAGCAGACATGGTTGTTATGTAATGCTGATGACGAAATTATTTGGGTGGTCGGTAAACGCGCCGATAATCGTTTTAGAGTAACCAATGCCACTCAAGAAGTGTTAAAAATTACATTGAATTAAATTAGTTTGAAAATACAAGGAAACATATTAGATATTCATAGCAAGCGTATTTTTAAAGGTGAAATTACTGTTCAAAATGGCATGATTACCTCTGTATTAGAGAAGAATCATGATATTGAGCATTTTATCTTACCCGGGTTTGTAGATGCACATATCCATATTGAAAGCTCTATGTTAGTGCCATCAGAATTTGCGAGAATAGCTGTAAAACATGGAACAGTGGCAACGGTGTCTGACCCGCATGAAATAGCCAATGTTTTAGGGGTAGAAGGCGTTGAGTTTATGATTGAAAATGGAAAGCAAGTGCCTTTTAAATTTAATTTTGGGGCACCGTCTTGCGTTCCTGCTACTAATTTCGAATCGGCTGGTGCAGTTATCAATTCTAAGGGAATAAAAACGCTACTTGAAAATCCAGATATAAAATATTTGGCAGAAATGATGAATTACCCAGGAGTGATTTTTGATGATTCAGAAGTCATGAAAAAAATAGCTTGGGCAAAGCAATTTAACAAGCCTATTGATGGACATGCTCCAGGTTTAAGAGGAGAAGACCTTACCAAATATATTAGTGCAGGTATCACAACCGACCACGAATGCTTTACCTACGAAGAGGCTCTAGAAAAGCTTCAGAAAGGGATGAAGATTCTAATGAGAGAGGGGAGTGCTGCCAAAAACTTTGAGGCCCTTATAGACCTTTTACCAGAGTATTATGAAAATATGATGTTTTGTAGTGATGATAAGCATCCTGATGACCTTTTAGAGAGCCATATTAATAGTATGTGTACTAGAGCGGTTGCTAAGGGAATCGATGTATTTAAGGTTTTACAAGTCGCTTGTATAAACCCAATTAGTCACTATGGACTAGATATTGGTTTACTGCAAAAAGGAGATTCTGCAGATTTTATCGTTGTTGAAGACCTTAAAACTTTTAAAACCATACAAACATACATTGATGGAGTTTGCGTATTTAATAATAATAAATCATTGATTAAATCGGTTTCATTTAAGACTCTCAATAATTTCAATTGCTCAAAAAAGGATACGATTGATTTTGAAATTTTGGCATCTTCAGAAAAAATTAGAGTCATTGAAGCTCATGAAAGCCAGTTGGTGACCAACGAAATTATTGAAAAGGCATTCATAAAAAACGGGAAGTTAGTATCTAATCCAGAAACAGATGTTTTAAAAATGGCCGTTGTTAATAGGTATAAAAATGAAGATATAGCTGTGGCATTTGTTAAAAATTTTGGATTGAAGGAGGGGGCCATTGCGTCTTCTGTAGGTCATGATTCGCATAATATTATTGCTGTTGGAGTTACAGATGAAGCGATTTACAGAGCGGTTAATTTGATTATTGAAAACCAAGGTGGAATTTCTGCCGTATCTAGTCATAACGAAAAGGTTTTGCCGCTTCCTGTTGCTGGAATTATGAGCGATAAAGGGGGAGTTGAGATAGGAAAGGTATATCAGGAAATAGATAATATGGCAAAAGGTTTAGGAAGTCCGTTAAAAGCACCCTATATGACCTTGTCCTTTATGGCTTTGCTGGTTATTCCATCATTAAAATTAAGTGATAAAGGTTTATTTAATGGCGATGATTTTAAATTCACTCCTTTACAATTTCACAAAACCCATTAACAAGATTGCACATCTAGAATATGCCTATAATAGAATCAAAATATAAACCCCGATTTTATTTTAAAAACGGATTTGTTTCAACTGTGTATGCCGGTTTAGTAAGACGTGTATACTTAAATCAAGAGCGTGAAAGGTTAACATTACCAGATGGTGATTTCATGGATTTAGATTGGAGTTTTGCAAAAACTAAAACCAACAAACTTATTATACTCTTGCATGGTCTGGAGGGAAATGGGCAGCGCCCGTATATGACTGGACCTGCTAAGCTTTTTAATCGAAATGGTGTTGATGCCGTTTGCGTTAATTTTAGAGGTTGTAGTGGAGAGGATAATTTGAAATTTAGAAGTTACCACTCTGGAGCAACCGAAGATTTAGAGGCGGTGATAAATCATGCTATTCACGTAAAAGGATATTCCGAAATATGTTTAAAAGGGATTAGTCTTGGGGCTAATATGATTTTGAAGTATTTAGGAGAAGACCGAATAGTTCCAGATCAAGTTAAAGCGGCTATAGCCGTATCGGTTCCTTGTTATTTATTGGGGGCGGCTAAGGCATTATTAACATTTAAAAATCGTTTATATCATGATCGGTTTTTAAAATACCTGCTGACCCGAATTAAAGAAAAGCAAAAGAAATTTCCAGACAGATTAAGTCAGTATGAGCTGGATTCAATCAAAACCCTAGTAGATTTTGATGATATATATACGGCAAAGGCACATGGGTTTGAAGATGCTTTAGATTATTACGCTAAGTGTAGCAGTTTGCAATTTTTATCAAATATTAAGGTGCCAACTCTTATCATTAATGCGTTGAATGATTCTTTTTTGTCTCCTGAATGCTACCCTGTAAAAGAAGCCAAGAACAACTCAAATTTGTATTTAGAAATGCCACAATATGGCGGGCATTCAGGTCTTATCGATAAAAAGAATATTTACTATAATGAAACTCGGGCGCTTGAGTTTTATAATGATAAGGCTTAGTTTTTCAAAACTTCTGGAAAGGTGTCCACCGCTATGTTCCATAAATATGGAAGTACGAGATATACAAAAAGCGTCAAAATTAGAATTGAAATGATATTCATAATTATTCCTTTTCTAACCATATCAGGTATCCTTAAATAACCTGAGCCAAAAACAATAGCATTAGGAGGGGTTGCTACAGGAAGCATAAATGCGCATGAAGCGGCCACGGCAGTGCCCACCATTAAAACGAAAGGATGCATATCTATGGTTAAGGCCATTGGGGCCAATACTGGTAAAAGCATGGCGGTTGTAGCTAAGTTAGATGTGATTTCCGTTAAAAAGTTAACCGAAGCAATCAATAGTAAAATCAAAACAATTGTGCTTACGCCAACCAAAGTGGTCATCTGGTTTCCAATCCAAAGTGCAAGGCCGCTGGTTTCAAAGCCTTTTGCCAAGGCCATTCCGCCACCGAATAATAGGATGATGCCCCATGGTAAATCCTTGGTGTCTTTCCAAGACATAATGTTCGTTTTTTTCGTTTTTGATGGAATTAAAAATAGTACCAGCGCAAATACAATGGCTATGACAGTATCATCAATATTGGGCAATATTTTTTTCAGCAAAAAGGAACGTGTTATCCAACAAAAAGCGGTGGTGGCAAAAACTATGGCAACGGTTTTTTCCTCATATGTCATCTTTCCAAGGGATTGCAACAGTCGCTTGATTTCCTGTTTGCCTCCCGGAAATTCTTTTTGATTAAAAGTGAAGGCGAACGAAGTTAAATATTTCCAGCAGATTGCTAAAAGAATCACCGAAATAGGAAACCCGAAAATAAACCATTGCGAAAAGGTAATTTCATAACCGTAAGCTTCAGAAACTACACCAGCCAGTACTAGGTTTGGTGGAGTACCAATAAGAGTAGAGATTCCACCAATGGAAGCACTATAGGCTATTCCGAGCATCAGGGCCTTTCCAAATATTAAATTTTCATCTTCGTCGGTTTTAGGATTATCTTTTAGCTGTTTGATAATGGCAATACCAATGGGGAGCATCATCACGGATGTTGCCGTATTGGAAATCCACATGGACAAAAATGCTGTGGCCATCATAAAACCTAAAATAATGTTTTGCACGTTGGAGCCAATGACATTAATAATATTCAAAGCGATGCGTTTGTGCAAATTCCATTTTTCAAGAGCGATGGCAATGATGAAACCGCCCAAATATAAAAACACAAATTTATGCCCAAAAGAGGCCGTGGTTGCCCCAATGTCCAAACTCCCCGAAAGGGGGAAAAGTACAATAGGCAATAAAGCGGTAGCTGCAATGGGAATGGCTTCGGTGATCCACCAAACGGCAATCCAAACCGCGGAGCCTAAAACGGCATTGGCCTCCTCCGATAAGCCTTCGGGGGCAAAAAACAACCGAATCAATATAAATAGTAGGGGTCCTAAAACCAAACCGATACGCTTCGATGTTTTCATGGATTCCTTTTGAGGATTTAGTGCTTAAAAATAGTTTATTTTTTATTCGATGGAGACAAAAGCATAGAATGAAATGGGTAAAATTAGAAAATAGTAGGATAAGATCCTACAACATAAACCTATGTTAAAGTGATAGATTGGAACTTTATTCATAGCAATTTTTAATACCTTGATAGCAAAAACTGAGATTATGCCAGCATTCAACTTAAAAATTAATAACAAAACGTATTCTGTAGAGGCAGATGCAGACACTCCTTTGTTGTGGGTGTTAAGAGATATAATTGGCCTTGTAGGCACAAAGTTTGGTTGTGGCATAGGTCAATGTGGCGCATGCACTATTCATGTAGATGGCAATGCCATGAGAAGTTGCCTCTTGCAAGTTTCACTAGCTGAAGGCATGAATATTACTACTATTGAGGGACTTTCAAAACATGGCGATCATCCTGTGCAACAGGCTTGGAAAGAGGTTGACGTACCTCAATGTGGATACTGTCAAGCAGGGCAAATCATGACGGCTTCTGCTTTTTTGAAGTACAATCCGAGCCCTTCCGATGAAGAAATTAGAAATGCCATGCACGGTAATATCTGCAGATGTGCGGCATATAACAGTATTGAGGAAGCTGTTAAAGTGGCATCTAAGAAATTAAGCTAATTAATTGATAAAAAAAACAATGGCACTTTCAAATAAAAATTCATTCAGTAGAAGAGATTTCTTAAAAACCTCTGCCTTGGCAGGTGGCGGTATGATTATTGGGTTTAACATATTCAATGCGTGTAAATCGGATGTTCGACTCCCGGTAGATTTAAGTCAGCTTAATTATAAAGATTTCAATGCATATATTAAAATATCCACAGAAGGGAAGGTAACTATTTATTCCGTAAATCCAGAAATTGGCCAAGGCGTAAAGACGTCAATGCCCATGATAATAGCAGAAGAATTGGATGTGGCTTGGGAAGACGTGTATGTTGTGCAAGCACCATTGGATACAGAGAATTATAGCAATCAAACTGCGGGAGGGAGTCAGTCTATTAGAAGAAGTTGGCAACCGCTGCGAGAAACTGGAGCCACCGCGAAGCAAATGCTCGTAAATGCGGCCGCGGCAACTTGGGGGGTAGATGCAAATACATGTTCGGCAAAAAAAGGTGTAATTTCTAATGCCAATGGTGATACTTTAGGGTATGGCGATGTGGTAGACGCTGCAGCTGTTTTAGATGTTCCGAAAGATGTTACTTTAAAAGACCCTAAAGAGTTTACCATTATAGGTAAAGGGAAAAGTAATGTAGACATTGATAAAATCATCACGGGAAAACCTTTATTTGGATTGGATTATAAGGAGGAAGGAATGGTGTATGCTTCAGTATTACGACCGCCTGCATTCGGACAATTATTAGAGTCTTATGATGCCTCAAAAGCCAAGGCGCTGCCTGGTGTTATGGATGTAATTACCATTGGAGAAAAAGCCAGAGCTATGTTGAGCAATGGCAAACCAAATTGGAGCGTAAAATTAAGTACTACGGATAAAGTAGTGGTGATTGGAAAAACAACTTGGGATGTTATTAAGGGTAAAAAAGCATTATCGGCTACTTGGAAAACGGAAACAAGTCTAGAAAGTTCAGATGATCATGATAAAAAGTTATTGAATTTAGTAAACGGTAAAAAATTTAGAACGCGACGTAAGGATGGCGATGTAAAAAAAGCATTTGCCGATGCGGATAAGGTTATAGAACGGGTTTATACATCCACGTTTTTACCACATAACACTATGGAGCCTATGAATTTTTTCGCCAACGTAACTTCTGACAAGGTACATTTGGTAGGGCCAACGCAAACGCCAGAAGCGGCGGAAGAAGGAGTGGCGGCTATGTTGGGACGATCTAAGGATGATATTCATGTCGATTTAACTAGAATGGGAGGCGGTTTTGGCAGGCGTTTATATAACGATTATGTTATGGAAGCAGTCGAAATTTCAGATGCTATCAAGAAACCTGTTAAAATGATATCGACAAGAGAGGATGATATGACAACAGGTGTGTATAGACCTGCAGCCAAATACAAAATTGCAGCATCTATTAAAGACGGGAAATTAACGGGCTATCATTTAAAAGAGGCCTGTATAAACGGCAATATGTATGGTTTGATTCCAAACTTTTTTCCAGCAGGTGCTATTGAAAATTATCAAGTAGATAGTGCGCGACTAAGGAGTAATATTACTGTAGGAGCGTGGAGAGCACCCTACACCAACTTTTTGGCAACGGCAGAACAAAGCTTTTTTGATGAACTTGCTGAGGAGTTAGGGATAGACCGTGTAAAATTACACATGGATTTATTGGAGAATGTTAAAAAGAACCCCGATCCAAACATAGAGTATAGTCCAGATAGGTTGCAAGGAGTTTTGAAAACGGTAATTAAAAAATCTAACTGGGGAAATACACCTGAAGATGTTTACCAAGGTTTATCAGTGTATTATTGTCATAATACTCATGTAGCTGAAGTGGCAGATGTAGTTATGGAAAATGGTGTGCCAATTGTTAAAAAGGTAACATGTGCTATAGACTGCGGTATTGTTGTAAATCCCTTAGGAGCCATGAATCAGGCACGAGGAGGTGTTTTGGATGGTATAGGGCATGCTATGTATGCTGATTTTGGTTTTAAAGATGGTAGGCCATTGGCTAATAATTTTAATGGGTACCAATTGATACGCATGGCGCAAACCCCAAAAGTAGAAGTGCATTTTATTGAAAGTGATATTGCACCAACAGGTCTAGGTGAACCAACATTACCACCAGTAGGTGCGGCTGTTGCAAATGCCATTTATAAGGCCACTGGCAGGCGTTTAACGAAGCTACCCTATATGAATAATATGGATGTTGATGAGAAAATTTTAGGGTAACCCCATTGGTGTAATGATAAAATGCCTTAAGAGTAATGGCTTTTTCGATAAAGTATGACACACGAATTTAAACAAATTATTGAGGAGGCCATTAAAGCAAAGAAAGACGGATTAAAGTCTGTTTTGGCTTCGGTGGTAGATTTAGATGGTTCCTCTTATCGTAGGCCAGGTGTTCGGATGCTAATTCTGGAAGACGCCACTATGATTGGGGCAGTAAGTGGCGGTTGTGTTGAAAAGGAAGTATTGTTGCAAGCGCAATCTGTTTTTAAAACGGGGCAATCCAAAATGATGACTTATGACGGCAGATACCGTTTGGGATGTGAAGGGGTTCTATATATTTTATTGGAGGAAATTAAAACAGATATTAGATTTGAGCAGGTTTTTTTCAGATGTTTAAACGATAGAAAAACATTTGAAGTCATATCACGCTATAAAAAGGAAGCAGGTGTTTTTGAAGGTATTGGTTCAGATGTAAAAATCGATAAGGATTATTTTTCCCTTTCATGTAAAAGCGAAAAACACTCTGATAGATTGGTATTTAGCCAAGAGATGCCACCGTGTTTCAAATTGATGATTATTGGAGCGGAACATGATGCTGTTCAATTATGCCAATACGCGTCTTTAGCAGGGTGGGAGGTTACCATTGTTGTTGGTGTTTCGGAAGCAAAGTTGATTAAAAACTTCCCTGGAGCTAAGGCTTTAATCACAACCACACCTGAGGATTTAGATGTCAATAATATCGATAACCAAACCGCTGTGGTTTTGATGACACATAATTTTGCTTACGATTTACGCCATTTGGTAGCATTAAAAAATACCAACCCAAATTATATTGGGCTTTTGGGCCCCACAAAACGGCGCGAGGATTTATTATCCCAATTTATCGAGTATTGTCCCGAAATTTCTGATACATTTTTAGAAACAATTCACGGTCCTGCCGGATTGAATATCGGTTCTGAAACTCCTCAAGAAATTGCAATTTCAATAGTTTCTGAGATTTTGGCTGTGACAAGAAAACGCAACCCCGTATCCCTAAGTAAAAAGCCGGGTAGTATTCATTCCAAATATTAAGACTTGGCACATTCTTCACATATTGCCATAGCCATTTTGGCGGCAGGGGTTTCAACAAGAATGGGAAGTCCGAAACAGCTTTTAAAATGGGGCGAAAAATCATTGATGCATCATGCGATTGAAACTTCAAAAGCGACAAAAACGAAGGAAATTTTTATTGTTCTAGGAGCAAATCACGAAACAATATCTTCAGAATTAAAGGAAACCAATGTATCTATAATAATTAATTATGAATGGCGTCAAGGTCTTGGTAAATCTATTGCGTGTGCTGCTAGGTTTGTAATGGATTCTAATAAGAGAGTAGACGGGCTTTTAGTTGTTTTAGTAGATCAGCCGTTTGTAACTACTTCATTTTTAAAAAATATGTTGACAAACTTCGGTACAGATAATAAAGAGATCGTTGCAACTCATTATAATGATTATAAAATAGGTGCGCCAGCCTTATTTGATAAAACTTATTTTAAAGCGTTATCCCTATTATCAGGCGATGAAGGTGCAAACTCTTTAATTAAAAAGCATAGTAATTTCGTTAAGATACTAAAGCCTGATTTTAAAAACTACGATATTGATACACCTGAAGATTACAAAAATTTGAGTAGTCATTAATATTGAAGAGGCTTAAGTTATAGTTTTGGCTTTTAAAACTAGTTTCGTAATTTAGAAGTATGAGCAGATCTCCAATAGATAAAGCATTAACTCCTGAGCGTTTTGAAAATCTAAAGACTGTTGCTCCGCAAGAGAATAGTGTGGGATTTAAAAGTATAGCAGCCGCAGTTGGTCAGGCCTCGAAATATATGAATCCTACTAATGCGCTTAGATTGGCAAAAAAAATGAACCAGAAAGGTGGCTTTGATTGTCCGGGTTGTGCATGGCCAGATCCTGATGATGAGCGTTCCTCTCTCGGTGAATTTTGTGAAAATGGTATTAAAGCGATTGCAGAAGAAGCTCAAAATAGAACTATTGGAGTTGATTTTTTTGAAAAACATTCGGTTAATGAATTAGCGAGTTGGACAGATTTTAAAATTGGAAAATCTGGACGTTTAGCACAGCCTATGTTTTTAGCCGAAGGCGCTGCGCATTATCAACCTATTAAATGGGAAGCTGCCTTTAAAAAAGTAAGTGCGCATTTAAAAGCACTTAGTAATCCTGATGAAGCAGTATTTTATACGTCTGGCAGAACAACCAATGAAGCTGCGTTTTTGTACCAATTATTTGTTCGTGAATTTGGAACTTCAAATTTGCCAGACTGCTCAAACATGTGCCATGAAGCCAGTGGAAAAGCACTCTCTGAAACATTAGGTATAGGAAAAGGTTCTGTTACGTTAGACGATTTGTATAAAGCTGAAGTGGTTATGGTTGTAGGTCAGAATCCAGGAACCAATCACCCTAGAATGTTGTCGGCATTAGAAAAATGTAAAAAGAATGGCGGTAAAATAATTGCTGTAAACCCCTTGCCCGAAGCTGGGTTAATAAAATTTACCAACCCACAAAATCCAATGAAGTTACTTACGGGAGGTACACAGATATCAGATGTGTTTGTGCCTATTACAATAAATGGTGATGTGGCATTTTTTAAAGCATTATTACTCAAACTTCTGGAGAAAGAAGAAGCGCATGGGAATGTGTTCGATAAAGATTTTATAAAGGATTTTACGAGCGGGTTTAACGAGTTTATATCGGATTTAAAGACACATAGTTTTGATGAATGCTTAAAAGCTTCCGGAGTTAGAAAAGAGGTTTTTAATGAGGCTTTTGAATTAATACTTACAAAAAAGAAGATTATTATTTGCTGGGCTATGGGCTTGACACAGCATGAGAATGCAGTGGATAATATCCGAGAATTAGTAAACTTGTTATTGCTTAAAGGTAGTATTGGAAAGGAAGGGGCAGGTACCTGTCCGGTACGGGGGCATTCTAATGTGCAAGGGGATAGAACCGTTGGTATTTGGGAAGCGGCTCCTCAAGCCTTTTTAGATAACATTGAAGCTAAATACGGTTTTAAACCGACAGCAAAACATGGTTACACCGTTATAGATGCAATCAAAGCTATGTACAAGAAAAAAGCAAAAGTGTTTTTTGGATTGGGAGGTAATTTTATATCAGCAGTTCCAGATACGAGATATTCTGCTCAGGCATTAGCTAATTGTAGTTTAACGGTGCATGTTAGTACTAAGTTGAACCGCTCGCATTTAGTAACAGGTAAGGAAGCATTAATTTTGCCTTGTTTAGGAAGGACAGAAAAGGATTATCAACGGTCTGGTTTGCAGGTACAAAGTGTAGAAAACTCGATGGGTGTTGTGCACACCACTAAAGGGGTTTTAAACCCTTGCTCAAAAGATTTGCTTAGTGAAGTAGCTGTGGTTTGCCATGTTGCAAATGCTACATTACAAGGGCGTTCTAAAATAGATTGGTTGAGGTATCAAGACGATTATAACTTAGTTCGCGAGGATATAGCTGAGGTTGTTGATGGTTTTGATGATTACAATACTAAATTGAATAGACCGTCTGGGTTTTATTTACCAAATGGTGCTCGAATTAGAGAGTTTAAAACCAAAACAGGAAAGGCGAATTTCTCTATTAATAAATTACCAGAATGGCGTTTGAAAGAAGACGAATTGGTTATGATGACCATCCGTAGTCACGACCAATTTAACACGACTATATATGGTTTAGATGACCGATATAGAGGTGTTTATGGTGAACGTCGAATCATTTTTATGAATAGAGAAGATATGAAACTACGTAGTTTGAAAGAACATGATGTGGTTAACCTGAGGTCTGAATATAATGCAACTATCAGAGAAGTCCATAATTTTAAAGTTGTAGGGTATGATATTCCTAAAAACTGCTGTGCCACTTATTTTCCAGAAACTAATGCTCTAGTACCTTTAGATAGTTTTGCGCATACCGCTAAAACACCTGCATCTAAGAGCGTAAAGATTACTGTTGAGAAAGTTTAAGATTTCAACAAAAACAATCCCTTAATTTTAGGTAAAAGCAATTATTATTAGATCAATTTGTGAAATTGATAATAATAGTCTTTCTAGATAAAATTCTAGATTCATTACATTAAAAAATACGTATAAATACTTAGTTTTGTATTTAAATACGTAATTTATGAAGAACATTATTGTTGTAGGAAACGGGATGGTTGGCTACAAGTTTTGTGAAAAATTTGTAGAAAAATCTGAAAGTAAAGATTTTAAAATTACTGTTTTTGGTGAAGAACCAAGACCTGCTTATGATAGAGTACACTTGAGTGAGTTTTTTGAAAGTCAAAACGCAAAGGCTTTAGAAATGGCTCCAGCATCATGGTACCAAGAAAATGGTATCGATTTGGTGGTAGATGAAAGAGTGTCTGATATCAATAGAAAAGCAAAAACCATTACTACAGCAAAAGACCGTGAGTTTTCTTATGACTATTTAGTTTTGGCAACAGGGTCTTCTCCTTTTGTTCCGCCAATAAAGGGAGTTGAAAAAGAAGGTGTGTTTGTATACAGAACCATCGAAGATTTAGAAGGCATGCTAGCTTATGCAGCTAAACTGAAAGCTGAAAAGCCCGATGCTAGAGCTGCTGTTCTTGGTGGCGGATTATTAGGTTTAGAAGCAGGTAAGGCTGTTCTAGATATGGGTTTAGAACCTCATATAGTTGAATTTGCGCCAAAACTAATGCCAAGACAATTAGATTCTAGAAGTTCTCAGGTATTAAAGTTAAAACTAGAATCTATTGGATTAAACATCCATTTAAGTAAAGCAACTAACCAGATTTTAGGTGAAGGCGCTATTTCTGGGATGGAGTTTGGCGAGGACGATATTTTAGATGTTGATATGCTCATAGTGTCAGCAGGTATTCGTCCACGCGATGAGCTAGGACGCGCTTGTGGCTTAGATGTTGGTGTGCGCGGTGGTATTGTTGTTGATAATACCATGAAAACATCAGATGATAGTATTTATGCGATTGGAGAAATAGCACTTTATAATCAAATGATCTATGGTTTAGTCGCTCCTGGTTATGATATGGCTGCCGTTGCTGTTGAGCAAATTATTGGTAATACCGAGGTTTTAATGCCTTCAGATATAGATATGTCAACTAAATTAAAATTAATTGGGGTAGATGTAGCAAGTTTTGGAGAGCCTTTTATGCCAGCATCAAAAGGGCATTCAATCATTTTTGAAAATAAGACACAGCATTTATATAAACGAATTAATGTAAGTCTTGATGGCAAATCATTACTGGGAGGTATTCTTGTTGGAGACGCATCAGATTATAGTATGCTACATCAAGTATTCTTAAATGGTATGGCTATTCCAGAAGATCCATCACAGTTAATATTACCTGCAAGTGAGGGTGGAGCTCTATTAGGAGACGTTATGGATTTACCGGATGAAGCTCAAATATGTTCTTGTGAAAGTGTAACTAAAGGACAAATTTGTGGTGTCATTGAGAGCGAGGAGGCTACAGATTTAGCTGGTGTTGTTAGTTGTACCAAAGCTGGTACAGGTTGTGGTGGTTGTAAACCTATGGTGGCAGACTTAACCAATGCAACACTTAAGTCTTTGGGGATTGAGGTTAAAGATTCAGTTTGTGAACATTTCGATTTAAACAGACAAGATCTGTATAAAATCATTCAGGTTAAAGGCTACAAGAAATTTAACGAAGTATTGGATAATCATGGAAATGGCGGACATGGTTGTGAATTATGTAAGCCGCTTATCGCTTCGTTAATGGCAAGTATTCATGCGGATACGGCCAATAAAGAGTATGCAATCCAAGACTCTAACGACAGGTTTTTAGCGAATATTCAACGTAACGGAACCTACTCAGTTGTGCCAAGAGTTCCAGGTGGAGAAATCACCCCAGATAAGCTCATTGCGCTTGGAGAAATAGCCAAGAAATACGATCTGTATACTAAAATTACTGGTGGTGTTCGTATCGATTTATTTGGTGCTACCTTAAATCAATTACCGCTAATTTGGAAAGAATTAATAAGTCATGGCTTTGAAAGTGGACATGCCTATGGTAAGTCACTTAGAACCGTGAAAACCTGTGTGGGATCAACATGGTGTCGCTACGGAATGGATGAAAGTGTAAGCTTTGGTATCGAATTAGAAAATCGTTATCGAGGTATTCGTGCGCCGCATAAAATAAAAGGAGGTGTGTCTGGATGTATTCGTGAGTGCGCAGAAGCTAGAGGAAAAGATTTTGGATTAATAGCTGTTGAAGGTGGATGGAATTTATATGTTGGAGGAAACGGTGGTGCAAACCCTCGTCATGCAGAATTATTTGCAGAGCAAATTGATAACGAAACAGTCATTAAGTATCTCGATAGATACCTTATGTTCTACATTCGTACTGCAAAGCCTTTACAACGAACGGCTGCATGGCAAGAACGATTAGAAGGTGGTTTAGATTACCTGAAAGAAGTTATTATTGAAGATAAATTAGGTATAGCTGATGATCTTGAAAAAGAAATGCAAACGCTAGTTAATAGGTTTGAGTGCGAGTGGACTCAAGCGGTTAACAGTCCGGAAATGATGAAACGTTTCAATCATTTTGTAAATAGTGAAGAAGAAGATGAAAACTTAGTGTTTGTGCCAATGAGAGATCAAAAAATGCCAGAACCTTGGGTATAATTAACCATACTAAAATTTAAAGTTATGATAGAAACAGTTCTAGATAAATATAAGTCTACCAAAGTAGAAAGTGTTAAAGTTTGGTTTAAAGCAGCATCAGTTAATGATTTTCCTAAAGATGGTGGTGCATGCGTGAAATATAAAGATAAGCAGATAGCCGTTTTTAATTTTGAGCGATTGGGTAAATGGTACGCCTGTCAAAACCTTTGTCCACATAAAATGGAAATGGTGCTTAGTAGAGGTATGATTGGCGATGATAAAGGTGTTCCAAAAGTAGCTTGTCCGCTGCATAAAAAAACATTCTCATTAGAAACGGGAGAAAACTTAAATTCAGATTTAGATGCTATAGCCGTTTATCCGGTAAAAGTGGAAGAGGGGTATGTTTATGTTGGTTTTGAGGAATAGATGAGTTTCATTTAAAATGACACTAAATTCTAAACGATAATCTAAAATTCTAAAAATCTCGTCAAAATTGAAAAAGTATTTCTGTATATTGGCTACTTAGCGTAAAATTTTACACGAATATTATGAAACCGACCAGATTTGAAACAGCCATAGCTTTAATTGATAAAGCTAACTCTGAAGATATAAATACCTACAAAGTCGCGGATATTGATTACCCAAAAGAGTTGTTATACTCGCAGCGCATGACCCGCAAATTATTGCAATTTGAGCCTAATGCTTCCAAGGCTCTGCAAATAGCAGCTAGAGCCCAGCATATTTGTCGTTGGAAAATTGCGCGCGATGAATACCCAATGGATCGTGTGGGCTATTTAAAATGGCGCGAAACTTTGAAGAGAATGCATGGTGATCTAACTGCCGATATTTTGAAGAAGGTAGGATTCGATGATCAATTCATAGACAGGGTGAAAGCCATAATTCTTAAAAAGCTTATTAAGAAAAACGAAGAGTCTCAAACTTTAGAAGATACTATTTGTCTTGTTTTTTTAGATTACTATTTTGAAGAATTTGCAGAGAAGCATTCTGATGAAAAGGTGATTGACATCTTAAAGAAGACCTGGGTAAAGATGTCTAACAAAGGTCATGAGGCCGCACTTAAAATCCCATTTTCCGAAAAAAGCTTAGCTCTAGTAAAACAAGCTATTTCATAAATATAATATGTCGCAACATAGTAATTCATTAGACCAAAGAACGTTTGATAAATTACGTCGACTGTATATTATCGCTTTAAGTACCATTGCAATTTCTGTAATTATTAGTCAGATATTAATTCGTACACATTTAAGGCGTCAGGAAAGCGATTCTACGGTAATTAATGTGGCCGGTAGGCAACGAATGCTGAGCCAGAAATTAACAAAGGATATCGTGTCGTTGTCTTCAGAGACTAATGAGGCTAGGAAGGTGCTTCTTAAAGATAGAATAAAAACCACCTTGAATATATGGACAATCTCTCATAAGGCGCTTCAAAACGGAAATGATAGCTTAGGGTTACCTAAAAAAAACAGTAAAGAGGTCACTGAAAAGTTTAATCTGTTAAATCCTTTTTTTGATACAATAAGTGCCGCCTCTAAGTCCATTATAAGTAAGATTGAAGCCTCCCCTAAAGTAGATTTGCAGGCGTATGCCGCCGAAATTGATAAGGTAAAAGCCAATGAAAGTACTTTTTTAACCATGATGGATGCTATAGTCAATCAGTATGATTTAGAAGCAGACGAAAAAGTAGATTGGCTACGTAAATTAGAGTTATGGCTTACTTTATTAACCTTGTTAATATTACTTGGAGAATTTTTGTTTATTTTCTGGCCAGCAGCCAAGTCTGTTAAGGCTATTCTAGCGGAACTATTGTTGGCAGAAAAACGAGCCAAAAAGATGGCTTTTGATGCTGATGAATTGAGTGCCGAAAAAGAAAAGTCCATGAAAGAATTACGGGCTTTAAGTCGTGCAATGGACGACACTTTGTTATTTGCTCGTATTTTACCCAATGGGAATGTGGTTCATATGGGGAATAAGTTTACAAGATTGTTTAATTTTTCAAAATTTAGCAATAGCATCCTGTTTTGGGAGGCTTTATCTATAGATGAAGGGGAACGTGAAATTATTGAGGATTTAATAAATAAGCATAAGAAAACAGGCTGGCAGGGAGAAGTAAAAGCAACTACAAAAACAGGTGATGCCATATGGCTAGAAATGGCTATTATTCCGTATAGCCCTACAGAAGAGAAATCAGAGTTACTGGTCATAGCCTCAGAGATAACGGTTCGTAAACTGGCACAGCTAGAAGTTGATAGGTTAACGACCAAGAGTTTTGAAGAAAAAATGAGTCAACAAAAAATTATCTCTAGCAAGATTATTGAGAACCAAGAAAAGGAACAAAATCGTATTGCTAAAGATGTGCATGATGGTATAGGTCAGATGCTAACGGGGTTAAAATATAATTTGGAAAGTATAGATACTAAAGACATAGTAAAAGCTCGAGCTAAAATTGAGCACCTCAAAGAACTTACTGGAAATATTATTAAAGGCGTTAGAACAGCAACTTTTAACTTAACACCCCCAGAATTAACAGATCATGGTATTGTTCCCGCCATAACCAAGCTGGCTCAAGAATTAGGACGACTTACAGGAAAAGAGATTGTGTTTTTTAATAAAACTGACTTTAATCAACGATTAGATTCGTTAGCAGAAATTAATATTTACAGGATTACGCAAGAGGCTATAAATAATGCCATTAAATATGCGGAATCTACACATATTTTGGTGTCCTTATCGCATAGTAAAGATATTTTAAGTATTGTTATTGATGATAATGGTAAGGGCTTTGATCCTACTAAAGTTAAGCATGTAAAAACCGGCGATGGCGGTATGGGGCTTACCTTTATGCAAGAGCGCATAAAATATATTGAGGGGCGTATGTTTTTAACTTCTGAAGAAGGCAAGGGAACAAGAGTTACGTTGAATATCCCTCTAAAATAGCCAATTATGGAAAGAAAACTTATTAGTTCGGGTTCTACTTTTGAAGAAAAGATAGGATATTCAAGAGCTGTTATTCAAGGGGACTGGATATTTGTATCTGGTACCACAGGATATAATTATGAAACTATGACTATAAGCGATGATATTCTGGCGCAAACAGAACAATGCTTAGAAAATATAAAAGCTACCCTAGAGCAAGCAGGTTCAAGTTTGTCTGACATAGTTAGAGTAACTTATATATTACCGAATGCCAATGAGTTTGAATTATGTTGGCCAGTACTTCAAAAATACTTAGGAACCATTAAACCTGCAGCAACTATGTTTGCTGCCGGTTTAGCCAACGATAGGATGAAAATTGAAATTGAAGTAACCGCTTTAAAAGTTTAAAAATACGTAGTATTACTTAATTTCTTATTTTTGTTGCTATATTAACTAGCTTATGAATAAAATTAATGTTGTATTGGCGGATGATCACGTATTGGTGCGTGATGGCATTAGAGCGCTTTTAGAAGATCAAGAAGGTATACAGGTTATTGATGAGGCCTCAAACGGTAGAGAAGCTCTAGAAGTTATAAAGAAAAGCAAACCCCAAGTATTGATTGTAGACATAAGAATGCCTGAAATGACAGGGATTGAAGTCGTTGGAGAAATAAACAGAACTGGTTCTGAAGTGAAAACCTTGGTGTTGTCTATGCATGATTCTGAAGAGTACGTAGTACAAGCCATTCAAGCAGGTGCCGATGGGTACTTGTTAAAAGGCGCCAGTAAAGAAGAATTCTTAAAGGCCTTAAATAAAGTAGCATCTGGGGGTAAGTATTTTACAGGAGATGTTTCTGCAATTATCATGAATAACTTTGTAAACGGTAATACTAACACGGTTGTAGCAGCTAAGCCTGCACCTAAAGAGGCACCATTTAAGCTCACCAAGCGTGAAAAACAGATTTTAGGTTTGGTTTTGGAACTCAAAAATAATAAGGATATTGCCGACGAACTTCAAATTAGTAAACGTACAGCAGAGGTACATCGATTTAACTTAATGAAGAAATTAGAAGTCTCTAACTTAAAAGAACTTACAGATAAGGCTAAGGAATTCGGGTTAGTTTAAGAGTTTTTTTCCTCTTATTGATTGACGCTTCATAAATCTAATAATTAACCATAGAGCAAAGAGAGAAATCGTATAGAAGTTTTTACACTGTAATAATTCCTTCTGTTTTATTTTTGATTTTTTTAGCTGAGATTCTGTTTTTGTTAATCGAAATTAAATGTTTTATTTACAATTTTTGAAGATAATAATTTCCTTATAGAGTCTAACTTGTCTGGACTTTGTAAAAATGGATGTTCTTGATATAATTTTTGATATTCAGAAGTTATTTGACCTTTATAAGTTGCTATTTTTTTATCAATTACCTTGTCTATACTGTTAATAGTATTCTTTTGAAAATGTAAGTTTATTGGGTCGACAAATCCCATTTTTATAAAACCTGCTGTTTTTCGTGCGCAGCGACAAGGGTTATTTTTATTTATAAGTCCGCATTTATTATCCATAAAATTGTAAAGCTGTTTTTTTGCTCTATGCAGTTTAACTCTGAAATTTTCTTTTGAAATTTCCATTATTTCACTTCCAACTACATCAGTAAATTCAAACAATTCTCCAATGATATAAATTAGTCGTTGTTCCCTATCAAGACATAGTAACATGCCTTTCATACAACTAATTTTGGCTTCTTTTACTAATAATTTTTCTTCAACTTCGTAAGAATAATTAGAAAGCGCTTCATTTGGTAATTCGTCTATTCCCTGCCCAAATTGTTCGAATGTTGTTGCATTGATTTCATACTTACCTCTCTTCATATTCAAAAAATGGTTTTTAGCAATTCTATATACCCAAGTTCTAAAACTACTTTTTCTATTAAAAGAGTCTAGTTTTACAATAATTTTGATTAAAACTTCTTGGGTTAAATCTGCCGCCTCATCTTTGTCTCCTAGAAAAGTAAATGCAATATTATATATCCAATCTTGATGTTTTTTAACAAGGTTTTCCAACGCTTTTTTACTTCCTGAAAGAGATTGTTCAATTAGAACAGAGTCTGAAGTTGTAATGTTGATTGAATTAGTCATCTTATATTGTTAAAAATAGCATTTTGTGGTATTTAGGCAAAATGCTATTTTAGGTTGTTACTTTTTCATTAAGAATTGTCCGTGCGGATTATCTATGACCAGTAACCATTCTCCACTTTTTTGTTTTCTTAGTACGGCAATAGAAAGACCACTTTGTTTGATTTGAGTTCCGTCTTGTGTTTTCGCGGTCATTTCCCAAGGAGCTATATGAGTAGCAATGTCTCCAGCGATAAATACTTCGTGACCACTGTATGTGAAAACAGGATTTACTTGCGACATTCCTGTAAACATTTCTCTTAAAGTATTAGTGTTAGACACGGGTAATTCGGGCTCAAAGACCACGACCGAATTGGATTCATAACAAGATATAACCTTGTCAATATCTTTATTTTCAAAGGCTTTTGTCATTCTTTGGATTGTGTTTAATACGTTTTGTTGTTCTACTGTCATTTTTTTTGTTTTACTTGTTTGTGCTTTAATACTGATTGAAGTCATACAGAAAAGTATGAGGATTAATAATTTTGATTGCATTTTGTAAGTCATAAATTTTGTTTTTATTAAATATGTACTTGCTTTATGATTTAGACACAACCCAGAGATGGCTGTTACAGTAGATCTTAAATTATTCTGAAAAAATGCGTTTTCTTTAGAAAGCTTAATGGTTATATGGCAATAGTTTATTTACTTTTCATCTGCTTATAAAATTTTCGCCATTCAGAAGTGTCATAAATTAAGTGAGATTCTTTAATAATTCCATTTTCAAGTCTAAACCATTCTGAAGCTAAGTTTGATTCTAATCCAGGTATAGATGATTTGAAAATATAAAATGTGGCTACCCAATCAGAGTTTTCAATGATATTTGTAATATTTATACCAGTTACTACAGCACCAATTTCTTTAGCCAATGCGATAAATTCTGTTTTAGAATTTAACTGAATCATTGGATTTTTAAATTTATAATCCTCTGCTAACAAGTCTAATGAAGCTTTAATTTGTGTAGGGTTATTAAACCCATTTAAGAACTTGATTACAATGTCTTGATTTGTCATGGTTTCATTTTTTTGAGCTAAAGAATTAAGGCTAAACATTAAAATTGGTATTAAGAATAGTTGTTTCATTGATTTCATTTCCATTATTAATTTGTTTTAGACAAAACTCTTAAAAATGAATCACCTAAATCTTGGTATAAACCAAGATTTTAAATAGTAATTGAGTTAACCAACTTACTAAAATTAGTTGGGTCAATACGAAGATAGGATGCGATGTCTTTTTGTGGAACCATATTGAGGAGATGCGCACTTCTTTGCGTAAATTTTTTGAAACGTGTTTCAACATTAAAAGCCATTAATTCATGATGTCTTTCTATAACCTCTGATAAAAAGGTTTCCGTTATTTTTGCAAATAAATGTTCTAATTCTCTATTAGCTTTTATTAATTTACAATGTTTTGCATAAGATATACGCAAAAACGTACTATCAGTAATAGCTTCAAGATAGTATTTGGAAGGTGTTTGCGTGAGAAAAGATTCTACTATCCCACTAAATGAAGGGCTGTAAGCAAAAAACATAACATGTTGCTTTTCCTCATTTAAGAAGTAGGATTTTTGAATGCCTTCGTTTACAAAATATAGATAACGCTCTATCTTACCACATTCAGTAATTATTGATTTTTTAGGAACTGAATATTCTGACCAATGTGAGAGATATTCTTCTAGGGTGGATTCATTAACTCTATAAAATGATGACAGGAACTGTTTCAATGGGAAATTTATTTATTACAGTAATGTTTTACCAAATATAACAACTTGGGTTAAGTCATTTTTTTAGTGTTGAAGAATTATATAAAAAAGCATAAGCTCAATGCGCTTATGCTTTTCTTATTGATTTATTTCATGGCTTTTTAGTCTTTACAGAATAATTCCCTGGAGTAAATCTGAAAGTTTTCATTAATCTAGTCCAAGTATTAATTTGCGAAATGGCTAGAGTTAAATAGCTTATTTCTTCCTTGGTAAAGAATTCTAAAAGTCGGTTAAAAATATCATTCGAAATGGGTTTACCGTTTAATGTAGTTAACCTATCTGTAAACTCTAAAACAGCTCTTTCTTTGTCTGTAAAGTATGGAGTAGCTTCCCATACACAAAGTGAAGACAACCTTAGGTCTGTTTCATTTAATTCTTTCAATTCTTTGTGGTGCATATCCACACAATATGCACATCCATTTATTTGTCCCACTCTTAATCTTATAATTTCGAGTAAGTGCATTTCTAGAGTCGAGTTATTAATAAAACTTTCTACACTCAATAAATTTTCAAACATCCCTTTGGGAATGTCTTTATAAGAAATTCGTTCCATAATATGTATTGTTTTTAAATTAGAACACAAAACTATCGATGTAATTTTCTATTCTTCTTAAGCTATCTTAAGAAATATGTTATGAGTTGTTTTTTCTAATTTCACTTAAATATTCGGGCGTAATATTTAGGTAAGAAGCTATCATATATTGTGGGACTCTTTGTGCAAAGTTTGGAATAGATTTCACCAAATTAAAGTAGCGTTCCTTACTTGTTTTTTTCATATAAACTTCATCTTTTCTTTGAATGGCAATCAACATATTTTCTGTAATAATCCTAAAAGCTCTTTCTAGTTTTGGGACAGCTCTATATAAATAATCTAAGTTTGTTTTAGTTACAGCAAACACAACTGTTTTTTCAAGCGCTTGTATTGAAAGCCTTGAAGGTGTTTTATTTATAAAGCTATCTAAATTAGTAATCCACCAATGTTCTACGCCAAACTGCGTTATGGTTTCATTACCATTGCTAGTAATCTCATAAACTCTTATAAGACCTTCAAGAATAAAATATTTACTATTACATACTGCGCCTGCTGTTAATAGAAAATCTTTTTTATTAAATTGAACAACTTCTAATTTTTCAAATATGAGTTCTAATTCGTCATCAGAAAGATTGACATATTTATCAAAATATGCTTTTAATTTATGCTTCATCATATCGAAATGCTTACATTAATCAAATCGTTTAATTCTAAATGGGCCTTTTTTCTTATTACAGCCTTAACTGGTAATAAATAGGTATCCGTTTTGGTATCGAACCAAATTGCCGTGTCCCACTCAACATTCTTGATTGATGCAGAAGCTTTCATGCGTCCCCATCCTTCTTCTTGCCATTTAAGGTTGTCTCTAATTTCCTTTGAGATATTTTTAGGTAATGAGACAAAAACCCATCCTCCAGATGATGTATCTTTCCACAAATTGGCAGAAAACTTATAATTAATTTTAGCTTGCATTTGCTCAATTTTAAGTAAAAATAATAATTTATGTTGTATATGCAACATATTTTTATATATTTGTAGCATCATTTAAACAAATAGAATGAAGTTTGACGTAACACAATGTATTGGAAATAGGCTAAGATGTTTATCACGCATTGTAGATAACGAATTTAGAATAATGCTCAAGGATTTTGATATTACTGAAAGTCAGTTGAGTATTTTGTTTGCATTGTCTAAGTTAGGGAAAACGGAACAAGGCAAAATAGGTGAAACGCTTTTTCTAGAACGCTCTACTGTGAGTAGAAATATAAAATTGTTGGAGAACAGGGGAGTGGTATCACGTACCATGGCTTACCGACCAGAAATAGAAATGACTAAGCAGGGAGAAGTACTATTAAGACAAATTTTACCGATTTGGGAATCACTAATGACTAATCTATGTGATACTCTCGGGGAAGAAGGCTTATCGGGTTTAAAGACTTTAGAACAAAGACTAAATTAAAAAAAATTTAATCTAAATGTTGTATATACAACATAAATCAATAAAGATGAATACAAAAAAATATGGACCATGGGCTCTAATAACTGGGGCTTCGTCTGGAATAGGTAAAGCCTTTGCAGAAAAAACAGCTTCTGCAGGTTTTAATCTAGTAATCGTTGCAAGAAATGAGAACAAGTTAAATCAATTAACGAGCAGCTTAGAAAAGCAGTTTAATATTAGCGCTAGAGTGGTTGTAGCCAATTTAACAAATCATGACGACATTATTAATGTTTTACAGTTTACTGAAGACCTTGAAGTAGGGTTGCTTATTAACAATGCTGGTCGTGAAGATTCTAATGACTTTTTAAGTGTCACATCAGAAGAGCACATAAATACTATAGATTTAAATGTGAAGGCGCCTCTACAATTAATACATCATTTTGGGTCCAAAATGGTAACTAGAAAAAGAGGTGGAATTATAAACATGTCCTCGATTGTGGCTTTTCAAGGCGTGCCTTACATATCAAATTATGCCGCAACAAAGTCATATAACCTGATTTTTTCCGAAGGTATTTCAGCAGAATTTAGCAAACATAATATTGATGTTTTAGCAGTAACACCTGGTTTTACAGCAACAGATTTAGCTAGTGTTTATGATTTTGAAGGAACGCCATTTAAACCTTTAGAACCATCTTTTGTAGCTACAGAAGCACTTAAGGCTTTAGGCAAAAAACGTGTCGTTATTCCTGGTGGTGTAAATAAATTTCTTTTTTCTAGCGGAAAATTTCTCTTCTCCCGAAAACTTAACACAAAATCTTTTGGAATGGTATTTAAAAAAGTTCTAAGAAAAACATTATAAAATTCAATTATGAAAACTCAAAACAACACAGTAGTTTCATTTTTTAACTATGTAACTTCTCATCACAAAGTTATTCTTTTTATAAGTGCCGCACTAATTATATGTAGTGCCTTGTTTATCCCCAAAATGACTAAAGACACAAGTTATGATGCATTCTTGCCTAAAGATGACCCTATTCTTACGTTTAGAAATAAGACAAAAGAAGTTTTTGGATTAAAAGACCCTATGGTTATTGCTATAGTTAATGAAAATGGCGTGTTTAATACCAAAACACTAAAATTAGTTCAGGAATTAAGTGATGCTTTAAAGACTGTAAAAGGTATCGACCCAGACCAAATAACCAGCCTGTATACCGAAAACAATATTGTAGGTACAGAAGATGGTTTAGAGGTCAACCCCTTTTACGAAATTGATGAATTATCTAATGATAAAGCTAAAGACGTTAAACATGCTATTAATGATTTTGAGTTATATCAAGGAAGTTTAGTATCAAAAGACCATACCACTACGCTTATTCTTGCAGAAATGCTTGACACTTATGATAAAAAACAACATGAAGTTTATAAGAGCCTAATTAAACTATTAGATACCTATCAACCGAATAATTCAAAACTGTATTTGGCAGGAGAAGGTGCTGTAAGTGGTTACTTGATAAAGTATATTGATGAAGATGCGATGAAAACAAATCCATTTGCAGCAGTCGTTATTTCCATCATTTTAATTTTTGCGTATCGCAGGTTAAGAGGTGTAGTGATACCCAATATTATGGTGTTAGCCTCTGTCGGAATTGCATTGGGTACCATGGCTGCATTTGGTGTAGATTTTTATGTAATTACCAACGGTTTACCAGTAGTACTCATTGCTATTGCTGTAGCAGACGGCATTCATATTCTAGGTGAATATTACGAGGCTACCTCAATGCACCCTGAGTTTTCCCAAAAGGAACTAGTAATGCACACCATGGTAAATATGTGGCGTCCCATTGTAATAACTTCCATAACCACAATCGCAGGATTTTTGGCAGTTTCGGCATCTTCATATATGCCGCCAATGACCTATTTTGGTTTATTTGGAGCCTTAGGCGTTTTTGCTGCTTTGGTTTATGCAGTTTTCTTTATTCCGTCTGCTTTGATGCTTGTAAAACCTCAAACTAGCAAGGCTTATAAGTCCGACCAAAAGGTAGACCGATTTGGCAAAATAATGGAATTTGTTGGTGTTTTGGTTATCAAATATCCTAGAGTGATATTGGCCGTTGCTTTTCTAATTATTTTATTTGGAATTAATGGGGCGTCTAAGTTAGAAATAAATGAAGATAGAATTACCAATTTTCAGTCTGATGAATCTATTGTTAAAGCTGATGCCATAATTAATTCGAAAACAGATGGTACGTCTTATCTAGATATTTATGTAGAAACTCCAGAAAATGAAGATATTTTCAAACCTAATAATCTTCAGAAAATACAAGATTTACAATATTATGCAGAAACCTTACCTCATGTAAAAGGAAGCATTTCGATTGTAGATTTTCTAAAAAAAATGAATCAATCGTTACATGAAAACAATCCAGAATATTATAAGGTTCCAGAAAACAAGGATTTAATAGCGCAATACTTTTTACTGTATTCTGCAAGTGGAGACCCAACCGATTTTGATAATTATGTAGACTACGATTATCGTCTTGCTAATATCAGGTTACGTATGGATACAGGTAAGTACGAATTTGAGAAACCTGTTGTAGACGCTATAAATTCGTACTTAGGTAACAATTTTAATAGCGATACTATAAAGGCAACTACCACAGGGAAAGTTACCGTAGATGCATATTGGATAAATCGCTTAGGCTTCAATCATTTTTTAGGCGCAGGATTAGCATTATTGGTTGTGTTATTGGTTAGTGCTTTAAGTTTTAGGTCTTTTTCCGCTGGCTTATTAACCATTATTCCTGTATCTATTTCGGTACTGTTTATTTATACAGTTATGGGATTACTAAATATCTGGTTGGCCGTTGGCACTTCAATGTTTGCTGCGATAGCTATTGGAATAGGCGTTGATTTTGCGGTGCATACAGTTGATAGGTTAAAGTTTCTTTTAAATGACCAAGGTTTACCAGTTAAACAGGCTTATTCAGAGTTTTACAAATCTGCTGGACGTGCTTTGCTCTTTAATTTTCTAGCCTTAGCGCTCGGATTTAGTGTTTTAATGACAAGTTCAGTGCCACCACTTAGTAAGTTTGGGTTTCTAGTTGCAGTGGCTGTGTCTGTTAGCTTTATTGGTAGCATGACACTTTTACCAGCAATAGTTCTGGTGAGCAAACCCAAATTTTTCAACATTAACAAGTAATAGAATTAATAGTAAACCATTTAGATTATGAAAACATATAAAATTATTTCAGTAACAGTGCTAATGCTAATATTAAGTACAACAACTAATGCTCAAAATTTACCATTAGGGCAGCATATTGCCGAAAAAACACATGAAAGAAATGAGGGGATTTCAATGAAAAGAAAGCTAACCATGGCGCTTAAAGATAAGCGTGGTAAAGTTAGAATTAGAGAGACTATTTCTTTAAGAAAGTACTATGGAAAAGAAAAGCGTCTCGCCATATTTTACGAAACACCAAGAAGCGTTCAAGGAACAGCATTTTTAACCTATGATTATCCAAATGCTTCTGTAGATGATGACCAATGGTTGTATATGCCTGCATTACGGAAAACACGACGAATTTCCGCAGCTAATAGAGGGGATTATTTTCTGGGTACCGACCTTACTTATGAAGATATAAAGTTAGAAACACGAATTAGTTTAGACGATTATAATTACAAAACCCTTGGTAAAGAAATTATTAAAGGGCAAGCATGTTTTATTGTTGAAGGTACACCAAAAACGAAAGAAATTGCCAAAGAATTGGGCTATGGAAAAGTGAAATTTTGGATTGATGCTAAGATTTGGATGCTTAGAAAAGCTGAAAGTTGGGATGTTGCTCAAAATCATTTAAAAACAATTGAAATAACAGATGTTAAACAAGTTCAAGGTATTTGGACATATCATAAAATCTTTGTCAAAAATCACAAGACTGGCCATGAAACCATATTCTTAAATAGTGATATTGATTATCAGACAAATATTAGTGATGATACTTTCACTAAAGAAGCTTTAGTCAACGGACTCTAAGAAAACATTTCAAGAAACAACATACTAATAAAAAATAACTGTGTTTAGAACGTTTAGCTTAGTTATTACAGTTCTGCTTTTATGCATAAAAACTAATGCCCAAGCAAATAGAAGAAAATTTAAAGATGCTTTTAAGGCAAGCTTGGTTGCATTAACAGATTTTTCCTATGAATTTAAAGGAAATAAAATGCAGAAATCGGAAATAGTTTTAAAGCCAAGATTTGAATATCACATTAATCATGCATCTAAACTAGTCTTAATTGGCCAGGTTTATTCAGAATTGAATGATAATTTAGAACCAGGGAAATCTAAGGATTATTCTGCTTCTAAGTTTAGTAGACGTTTGTTTATTGGAGACCGAACGAATCTTGAGTTAAGGGAACTTTATTATCATGCTAAAGTGGGTAAAAACCTAAGAATTATGCTGGGTAAACAACAAATCGTTTGGGGAGAAACAGATGGATTAAAACTTTTAGACGTTGTTAATCCGCAAAATTTCAGAGAATTTATTCTGGATGATTTTGAAGATAGTAGAATACCCTTATGGTCCGCAAAAAGTGAATTTAATATTCTCAATATTGGAGTACAGTTGGTTTGGGTTCCTGATAATACATATCATATTATCCCTAGTTTTGATGCGCCTTTCTTTACTTCAAGTATATTTCCAAAACCGCCTGATGGTATTTCAACAATTATTAGGCGACCCAAAAGACCAAATCGGTTTTTAGAAGACTCTGATTATGGTTTTAAGCTTAGTTCCTTTATCAAAGGGTGGGATGTTTCGGTAAATTACTTTTATTATTATGACGATTTACCAGCATTTTACAATAGATTAGATTTAGATAATGAAAACGGACCAAGTGTTATATTCACACCAGAATATGAAAGGCAACATTTAATAGGAGGAACATTGAATAAGGTAATAGGTTCTTCTACTTTAAGAGCTGAATTGGCGTATGTTTTTAATCAAAATTTTATAACTACTAATCCTATTATTAGTAATGGGGTACAAATATCAAATGTTTATAAGTCCGCATTTGGAGTTGATTATGTAAAGGGTGAACATGTAATTAGTGCTCAATTGTTTAGTGATGTTATTACCGACGATATCTCGGCATATAATAGAGATCGATTTGAAACAAATACCTCGTTAAAATTGCAGCAAGAGATGATGAACGATAATTTAACTCTTGACGTTTTATGGGGTCATAATTACAATCATGGAGACGGCTATATCAGACCGCAAGTTGGGTATTGGATGAATTCTTCAGTTCGGCTGCATTTAGAAAGTAGCTTTTTTTACGGAAATGAAAATCAACTTTTCGGACAGTTTAAAGATAGAAATAGAGTGTCTTTGGGTTTTATGTGGGGACTTTGATCTTATAAGTATAAATTTTTTTGGTAACTAAACAGTCTCGAGAATGACAACGTTGTTGTTCTAAAAATTGCTTGAGACGCGATTAGAAAGTATCAGTTGTTTTTTCAGATATACATTTATTACTTTTTAATGATGAATAAGAATAGTTCTGTACGTTCGCTGAATATGTTAAATCTGCGTTTAAGTCTGCATACCAAAAGTTGGCCAATGCAATTCTAATTGATAAACCTCATTCCATTTTATTTGTCATATAAATAGCTCAATGCAAAGATGCAGACACAAAGAAGGAGGTAATGTGATTGGTTCGAAGGACAACTGTCGTGAGCATTGAATTTTGTAGTTATAAGCGACAAACAAACGAACTATAGCATTATCCTAATATAAACTAATTTCTATTTTTTTATATTCAGTCTAATTCATTCAAAATTGTCGGTAACGTCTGGTAAAAAATAAGGTTGGCCATACGAGGAGTTTCTGTTTGTGTATAGCCACTATTCATGGTAATTACTACATTTTTGTCTTTATCTACAGCCACTACCTGCCCATGAATACCAACCATGCATAGAAGTTTATGGCCTTTAATGTTCAGTATTCTAAATTGGTCTTTATACCAAGCGTCAGCAGCTAAATGACTTTCTTTACTGTCTTTCCAAGCGTTGCGAACTAATTCATTCCCTTCCCAAATCGCATCAATAAATTCCTTTGGAATAATGTTTTCACCAATATAATTGTTTCCATCATTAAGTAGCATTTTGCCTACTCTGGCTAAATCGCGAGTTGTCATATTTAAACCGCCGGAAGCAACAACATATCCGGAGGGATCGGCCATCCAGAAAGCATCGTTTTCTACACCAAGTTTGGTCCACATTTTATCTTGAAAATAGTCGGCCAAGTTTTTTCCTGTGGCTATTTCTACCACCATACCCAACACTTCTGTATTAGGGTCTTGATACTGGTATTTTTCACCAATGGGGTACTTTCGATCCTTAATAAGACTTAAGTATTCAGATATTCCAAATAGGCCGCTATCATTAGGACCATTCCACTCTTGTGACAAGGTAAATCTCGGGTCCCATGACAGGTGCTCTGGGGTTGGAATATCCAATCCTGTGCGCATGTCGGCAACTTCTTGAACCGTGGTACCATCGAATGCAGTTTCTTTAAGATAAGGTAAATAGTTAGTAGTTTGCTTGCTCATATCGAGCTTACCTTCTTTAACCGCAATTGATGCGCACATTGAAGTAAACGATTTGGTAACAGTCATATCTAAGTGAGTAGCGTTGTTGTCCATTCCATTCCAAAAGTGTTGATGTACAATATTATCATCTTTGATAATAACCATGGAATGATTCTTTAACCGTTCTCTTAACAAAGTTTCAAGATCCAGTTCCTGATCAGCATCATAAGCTTTTAACTGTTTAAGATTAAGTGTATTCGTAACTTCTAATACTTCTGGAGTAAGTACGGCCTCGGAAGCACCCAGCACGCCATGTGAAATTCGGTAATGACGTGTGTATTTGTAGGCATTAGTAAAGCTATACGCAGCATACTCTGGAGCATCCCACTTGGCGTGAGGGATACCGCCTTTTTCTGAATTCTGAATGAACTGCTCATTGGCTTCTAAGAGTTCCAACTTGGCTTTAACGCCATTGTGCTTCACAGTAGGTGTTTGTTTTGTTGTTTTAGTTTGACACCCATTCAGCAACAGAATGCATAAAAGGCCTAAGTAAAAAATATTTTTTTTCATGTTTGATAATTAAATTTTCATCAATTGTTATTTGAAGGTTCTCAATACCGTCTGATGACTTTGTCGTTTTTATACATAATGTTTAAAATTATGTAGCCTTTATTCAGGACGGGTCAAATGTTGGGTAACGGTCTCGTATAACCGTCAGTTACGGATTTATATGCGTTAATTTTCGGTTAAGCACTGACATTAGCAATTCCGAGTGGATTCGGACGTAGTCGAATCCGCCGTAATTGCGGTTATACATTGTTGGCAATAGTATTTTTTTCATTCAGTCAGATTTTCGCTCATAGATTTCAGAGTATCAATTTTCGGCATTTCCGTAATATCTGATTCTCCGTCTACTGAGTAAAATTCCAATTCGGTCGGCATTTGGTCAGTTCCGAACAGAGAAATTCCGACTAATTCTCCGTTTTTACCTTTTCCTGAGTAATCAATTATTAAATTTCCTTTTTGAATTTCCGAGTCAAATGTTTTTCCAAACATTATAGTCGGACATTTTCCGCAACACATCTCGCAATAACTTTAAGATTACCAATTAACTTATTCCATTCTGATTTTTCTTTCCCAAACAGATAAGTCAAAAATTCTATTTCAGATTTTGTCAATTCTCTTTTATCTGGAATGCTGTATTTCATTCAGAAAGCAGCTTTTTTCCTTTGGTAATCCATATTATTGGGCCAATAATTCCAATCATTGAAATCAAAATCCAAGTTGTTTTGTCTCCTTTAAATTCTTTTGTCAAAATCAGATAGATTGCTCTAAAAGTTGTTATTACTGACCAAAAGGCTATAATGATAAATGTTAGTATTAAAACTGGTTTCATCAGGTTGTTTTATATTATTGCCAACGTATGGATAAACGCAATTGCGTTTATCTACACTATGTTTATTTGAGTAAATATACGTATAATTCTTACAAAATAATTAAATATAGATATTGTATTACACCTTAAATCTTAGATAATCAAAGTATCTAATTCCAATATTTGGTAACAATGAACAGAATCATTTTATCAAATCAACAAAATCAGCACATCAAAATTGTCAACCTCATAATTTTTATATGATACTTAATTTTTGATACACGTAATTAAGTATAAATACGTAGTTTTGTACGTATAAAGTACTTAATTATGAACACACAAACTAAATCAACAACATTAAATTTATTAAATTTTAAGAACGTTTCAATTCGTACGTTTTGGATAACGGCCATATCATTTTTTCTATGCTTCTTTTCATGGTTTGGTATCGTGCCTTTTATGCCAGACGTTGTACGAGACCTAGGCTTAACACCCGATCAAAAATGGAACTCCATTATTTTAGCGGTTACAGGAACTGTATTTGCGCGTTTACTCATTGGTAAATTGTGTGATAAATATGGTCCAAGACTGTGCTATACTTGGTTATTAATGTTAGGTGCTATTCCTGTTATATTATGTGGCTTAGTGCAAACACCTACACAGTTTTTAGTATGTAGACTTTTTATTGGTTTTATTGGAGCATCGTTTGTAATTACCCAAGTGCATACTTCTTTAATGTTTGCGCCAAACATTGTAGGTACAGCAAATGCGACGTCTGCAGGTTGGGGAAATCTTGGTGGTGGAGCTAATAGATTAGGGATGCCTATTATTGCTGCTGCCGTAATAGGTTTTGGAGTTGCCGAAGGAGAGGCTTGGAGATATTCAATGGTAATTGCTGGTGCGGTTTGTTTTCTTATGGGTCTTGTATATTTCTTTTTTACCCAAGATACACCACAAGGGAATTTTAAAGATTTAAAAGCGTCAGGAATTAAAATTGATAAAAAGAAAGATCAAGTAGGTTTCGGTACTGTTTTAAAAGACTACAGAACATGGATTTTGTTTTTGGTATATGCCTCATGTTTTGGAATTGAACTGACTGTTTATGGAACCATGGATGATTACCTTCAAAATACATTTCAGTTAGAAAGAGTAACAGCTGGTAATATTGTATTATCGTTTGCTTTAATGAATATTTTCGCAAGAACTTTAGGTGGTTTCTTTGGAGACAGATTTGGTAAGTTAAAGGGTTTAAGAGGTCGTGTTTTATTCTTAGCAGCGATATTAGCTGTTCAAGGTGTTATGTTAATGACATTCTCAACGGCAACCAGCATTTATGTAGGCATAGCCTTTTTAATATTATTTAGTTTATCGGTACAAATGGCAGAAGGTGCTACTTTCTCTGTTGTGCCATTCATTAATAAAAAAGCTATAGGTTCTGTATCTGGAATCGTTGGAGCCGGAGGTAATGTAGGGGCATTTTTAGCTGCTATGTTGTTAAAATCTCAATCGGCCGTTGCAGAAAAAGCAGCTATTATGTCTAATCAAGGGTTAGGTGAAGAGGTTATAAAGGCTGCTCAATCGGCAGCATCAGCTACCGCAGTATCTAGTGGTTATTTCATAATTGGAGCCATTGTGGTTGTGACTGCGGTAGTTTCTTTAGCGATTCGCTTTTCAACGGAAGACGAAGAAGTAGAAGAAATAAACACAAATCTTAGCGAAGAAAACCTAGTACCTATAAAAGTGAAAAGCTAATTTTTCATTGTGAAATTTTATCAAATTTGAAATTAAATGAACCTTTTTTATGGTTTTCAAAATAATAGCTTAAGCATTTGTTTGCTGAAAAAAGATTGTATTATTTAGTATAAAAGATGAATCTGGATGATTAAAAGTAAGGTGAAAACAACGTGTTCATATTGTGGTGTAGGCTGCGGTATCATTGTTAAAAAGGACAATAACAACAAGGTTTTTGTTGAAGGCGATAAAGATCATCCAGTAAATAAAGGCATGTTATGTTCTAAGGGTATGAATTTGCATTATGTGGCAAACGATACGTCCGATAGAATTTTATACCCAGAAATGCGTTGGAGTCGATCGCATCCTCGAGAGCGTGTTAATTGGGATGATGCACTAGACAGAGCAGCCAGTGTTTTTAAATCTATTATAAAAAAATATGGTCCAGATAGTGTTGGTTTTTATGTATCAGGACAGAGCTTAACAGAGGAGTATTACATAGCCAATAAACTAACAAAGGGTTTTATTGGAACCAATAATATAGATACCAACTCACGTTTGTGCATGAGTTCTGCAGTTGTAGGGTATAAAAAAACCTTTGGAGAAGATAGTGTCCCAATTTCTTATGCGGATATCGAACTGGCCGATACATTTTTAATTACAGGAGCTAATCCAGCTTGGTGCCATCCTATATTATTTCGCAGGTTAGAAAAGCATAAAGAAGAAAACCCTGATGTTAAAATTATTGTGGTAGATCCGCGTAAAACGGATACTGCTAATTTTGCAGATTTGCATTTACAATTACTTCCAGGAACCGATGTGGTTTTATATAATGCTATTGGAAGATGCTTGTATAAAAGCGGGTTGATTGATGAAGAATTCATTGCTAAGCATACAGACGGATTTAAGGGATACAAAGAGTTAATCCTTTCTACTTCCTTAAGAGAAGCCTCGAAAATATGTGGAGTTGAAGAAGATGATATTAAAAAAGCGGCTAAGTACATAGGACTTTCTAAAGGGTTTATTAGTATGTGGGCTATGGGACTTAATCAAAGTGTTGTAGGAACCGATAAAAATGTATCGCTTTTAAACTTGTCGTTAATTACAGGACAGGTTGGAAAACCTGGAGCAGGTCCTTTTTCATTAACTGGGCAGCCCAACGCGATGGGAGGACGTGAGGTTGGTGGCATGGCAAATTTATTAGCTGTTCACAAAGACTTAATGAATGAAGAGCATCGTCGTGAAGTTGCACAATTTTGGGGTGTAGATAAAATAAACCCGAAACCGGGTTTAACAGCTACCGAAATGTTTGATGCTCTTGAAAGTGGAAAGCTCAAAGCTGTTTGGATTGCTTGTACCAATCCTTTGGTAAGTTTACCCAACTTAAATAGAGTTGAAAAAGCCATGAAAAATGCCAAGTTTGTAGTGGTTCAAGATATATCTCATAAATCGGATACCGTGGCATTTGCCGATTTAGTATTACCCGCAGCTGCTTGGTTAGAAAAGGAAGGTACTATGACTAATTCCGAGCGCAGGATTTCATATTTACCAAAAGAAATTGATCCCCCAGGAGAGGCTAGACCTGATGTTGAAATATTTTGCGATTTTGCACAACGTATGGGCTTTAGAGGATTTAACTTTAACAGTTCTAGCGAAATCTATGATGAGTATGCCTCAATGACCAAAGGAACTAACATAGATGTTTCTTTCTTGAATTATGATAGACTAAAAGCCGAGGGTACTTTTCAGTGGCCAGTGCCAGAGCATAGACATCAAGGAACTCCAAGACTTTTTGAAGATAAAAAATTCTATACGCCTTCTCAAAACGCACAGTTTAATTTACCAAGTACCACAAAAAATACTTCGGTCTTACCCAATGCCGATTACCCTTTAATACTAACCACAGGTAGGGTAAGAGACCAATGGCATACAATGACCAAAACAGGAAAGGTTTCTCGATTAAAAACACATTACCCAACACCAGTTTTAGAAATAAACCCTGTAGATGCCTACCTATATAAAATTATGGATGGGGATATTACAGAAATAAAGGGAGAAAATGGTGTGGTAAGAGTACGAGCAAAAATTACAGAAACCATTAAAAAAGGTGTGGTTTTTTTACCAATGCATTGGGGGAAGCAATTGCAAAGTAACCTAAATAGAGCTAATAATCTAACAAATACACATGTAGACCCCACCTCTAAAGAGCCAGATTTTAAGTTTACCAGAGTATCAGTTTCAAGATATAAAAAAGACTTTGAAAAAATTATTATTGTTGGAGCAGGAGCTGCCGCCTTTAGGTTTGTGCAAAACTATAGAGAGTTTAACGGAGTAGACGAAATTCACGTGTTTTCAAAAGAACCTAACTTATTTTATAACAGGGTTTTACTTCCTGAATATGTAACTGAAGAATTAAGTTGGGATCAGTTACTTAAAATCAAAGAAAAAGAATTAGGAAAGTTAAATATTCAGTTGCATCCTGAAACCTATATCACTAATATTGATAAGGGCTCAAAAGCGGTTACAGATAGTCGTGGTGAAACGCATAACTTCGATAAATTAATCTTGGCAACAGGAAGTCGCGCATTTATTCCAAAGGATGTTCAAATTGACTTACCCGGTCGTTTTACCATGCGTAATAAAATTGATGCAGATAAGTTTAAGTCCTATCTCGATGCTACAGGCTTGCCTCCAGAAGAGCAGCATGTAGTAATTGTAGGTGGTGGTCTTCTAGGTTTAGAGCTGGCAGCGGCCATGAAGCATAAAAATGCTAAGATTACCATTATTCAAAGAGCATCTCGTTTAATGGAGCGTCAATTAGATAAAATTTCAAGTAAGTTATTGGCCTTAGATGTTCAAGAGCGAGGTATTCAAATTTACTTTGATAACGAGGTGAGTACTGTCTTTGACGACGCAGATACAGGGGAGTTAAATATTACTTTAAAGAGTGGTAAATTAATTACGGCCAATGCCATAGTATATGCTATTGGTACGATTCCAAATGTGGAGATTGCACGAGAGAATGGTATAGCATGTAGAAGAGGGGTTATTGTAAATCAGCATTTGCAGTCGTCTCACCCAGATATTTTTGCTATAGGTGAAATAGCCGAGTTTAATAACCAGTTGTTTGGTATTACGTCGGCAGCAGAAGAGCAGGCCAACATTTTGGCTAATTTTATTGCTGGTGATATTAGTGTGGCCTACAATGGGTCTGTACTCATGAACATACTCAAGTTTAATGATTTAAGCCTTTGTAGTATTGGCGATATCTCTGTACCAGAACATGATGATAGCTACGAAGAAGTTATCTTTACCGACATTAAAAAGCGCTACTACAAAAAATGTATTGTTAAGGACGATTTGCTGGTGGGTGCAGTTTTAATGGGAGATAAGAATGAGTTTGCCGAATTTAAGACCCTTATCGATAGTAAGATTGAAATGGCCGATAAGCGTGATAAATTGCTTAGAGGATCATCAAACGATACGCCTGTTCTTGGTAAATTAGTATGTTCTTGTAGTCAAGTTGGTGCTGGAAACATAGAAGAAACGATTGCACAAGGTTGCACCGATTTTACAGAGCTATGCGATAAAACAGGGGCTGGATTGGGCTGTGGTAGTTGTAAAACAGAAGTTAGAGAAATACTTCATAATTCAAAAGTACTTGCATAATGATTGAGCCATATAGATTAATGATTAATGGAGGTGTATTGTCGCCAGGTGAACTAAAGTATATTTGTGAAGCAGCCGAAACCCTCGGTTTAGATGCTATCTCTTTCGGGTCACGGCAAGACATTATCTTTCCAGAGGAAATTGATGAAAGTAAGTTTAGTCAGTTTGATAAAATACAATTTGTTAAACCCAAGCATGATGGTGTTGAAAACATCGCCTCTTCCTATGTGTCTGCCGAAATTTTGCCAAGTACATCGTGGCTAACCAGTGATAAGTACCTCTATGTACTCGAGCAGTTTAAGCATAACCCAAAATTGCGCATTAATGTTATCGATCCTAAGCAGCGATTGGTTCCTTTATTTACTGGTAATGTTAACTTTATAGCTTCAGAACACGAGGATTACTGGTACCTATATGTAAGATTACCAGAATGGAATAAAACAAAAATGTATCCAGCACTTATTTACAGTTGGGATATGGATAAAATTGAACTGGCCATTGAAAACATATTGATTGAAGAGCCAGAATCTATTGAAATGGTGTTCGATTTAGTTAGCGATGCTATAGATACAAACAATAGAACGGTCGACAAACCATTAGAAGTTCCTTTTTACCCATTTCCATATTATGAGGGTATGAATAGAATTGGAACAGATAGGTATTGGTTAGGTTTGTATTGGAGAAACAACAGATACGATATTCCGTTTTTAAAAGCTATGTGCGAGTTGTGTTCAGACAATAAAATTGGAAAAATTTCAATCACACCATGGAAATCCTTCATTGTAAAAGGGATTCCACTAAAATCGAAACTTCAGTGGGAGAAGTTTTTAGGTAAATATGGTATTAATGTTCGCCATTCTATGTTGGAAATGAACTGGCATTTACCAGTAAATGATAAAGATGCCTTGAGTTTAAAAAAGTATTTAGTTACTAATTTTGACCAAAATGATATTAGTACTTATGGCTTAACCTTTGGAATTACAAGCTTTGAGAGTGATACTTATAACTTTACCTCCATAGTTATAGAAAAAAACAAACAACCCGAACTTAAAGGAAGTTTTAAAGTTAGAGACACCTATAATTTGCTCTATGCCAAAAACTTTGATCCTAATACCAGGGAGTATATTATGCATGTGCAAGATGTTGATAAAGTAGAATTACCTGGGTTGTTAATGGAGTTAAGTCAGCTGTATTTCGAACAACTGGGGACGGAAAGAGAGGAGGAGGACACTGAAATAGCGGTTAAGGAGACTTCAGAGGAAGAAGTATTCCAATGTTCAGACTGTCTTACCGTTTATAATGAAGCATATGGTGATATCACCCAGAATATTGGGCCTAATACACCGTTTGTAGATCTACCAGAGACCTACGAATGTTCACTTTGCGAAGCTCCAAAAAGCAGTTTTAAAAAGAAAGTTTTAATTAAGACCACTTAGTTTATAGTGCTCTAAATACCATAATAATTATTACGGCTATTATTCCATTAATTCCTGAACAATGGTTTGTTGCTCAGGAATTTTTATATCTCAAAAGAACTGTGCAATGAGAGTTGCTAGTTTAAATGGAATTAAAAACCTTATCAAATTTTAAAACCTTTCTTTCTCCCTTTTTATTTAAAGTGACTTTATATATAGTATAGGCTCCTTGATTTTGATGGTATTTAACAATAACCTTGTTGCCTGAAATTGTATATTCTGGATACGTTTTTTCTATGATTTGGACCAGTTTGAAAGGTAGTTTTATGTCCTTATACACTTCTTTACTTTTGGTTATGTTTCCAAGGTTGTTATAAGTTACCAGTGCCTTTGCATTTTTCTTTTTAAACGAAACTTCATAAGATGCGCTCTCAGAATTATCATAGATTGCCTTTGCTTTTAGATCATAATGGATAATCTCTTGTACCAATGTTCTGTATTTTTCATGTGTTTTTATCTTACCAAGAGCTTTGCTATAATCAATACTTTTCAGAGTAGAGGTGTTACCTTGATTGTTTACATTATTAAATAAGGTATGTAATGTTTTGTAGTTAACGGATGCAACTTTATACTCCTGAGCGCTTAACTTAAGTAGCATTAAGAAACATACGATTGTTAGAACTGTAGTTTTCATGATTTTATGGTTTTAGTTGTTATACTTGGTAAAAGGAATAAGCATCGGGGTATTCTTTTGGTACGATGTGTATTTGTTTCCAAACGCTTCTTTTAAGTCCTTTTCTTCAAATAAGGTCCCGATAATGAAGTATGCCGTTAAGCTAAGTGCAAATACTAAATGTGTAACAGTCATAGATGGAGTAGCCCATAGGCCTATTATGCCTCCAAAGTATAACGGGTGACGAACATATTTGTAAAACGATACCACTTTGAATGTGAGTGGTTTGTATGGTTTGTTTTGAAGTTCTAAATAAGTTTGTCTTAAACCGAATAAGTCAAAATGATTTATTAAAAATGTACTTATAAATAGGATGCTCCAACCCAAAAAGAATAAGGTATATAGTATGTAATATAGGCTGTTTTCTTTTGAAACCGTCCAGATAGAACCGCCCATTGGTTCCCATTGAAAGACCAGTAGAGTTAACAAAACACCAGATACTAATACAAAGGTACTACGCTCAACAGGTTTTGGGAAATGCTCAGCAAACTTTTCCTTGAAGGTTTTACGGGCCATAATACTATGTTGTAGGCCAAAAAGAAAAACGAGACCCAAGTTCTTCAAAAGAGCATAAAGAAATGGTTTAGTTGGAGGTTGGTCAATAGAAATTTCTGGAATGAGATGACTAACAGAAATAATCCATAATAGTAGGGAAGCAAACCCAATGAGGTAGGCTATTATTGAATACGAGAACATTAATACTTTTTTCATGACATATAGTTTTTAGTTACATGTCAAAAGTATTTCTAACCCGCCGATCTAGGTTTTCTTAAAAGTTCAAAAAGTTTGTTTTAAGGTTCAGACTTAAAATCTCTTATTTAGAAGCTGAAAACTGCCTACGAAATTGGTTTGGTGGATAACCGAATTTATTTTTAAAGCGGCTATTAAAATGTGAGGTGTTCTTAAACCCGCATTCATAGCAAACCTCATTGGTATTTAATTCGGAATTTTCAAGTAATGTTTTGGCGTACTCCAGTCGTTTGTTATTTAACCACCTACCAGGTGTTTCATTAAAGTAGGTCTTAAAATCTCTTTTGAAAGTAGACAAACTCCTCCCTGATAATCGGGCAAATTCTTCAAGTTGAAGATCGTGATGAAAGTGCTTCATCATAACATCATGAATACTTGTTTTTTCAATATGTTTAAGAGAGTTAAAGTAGCCTACTAAATCTTTATTTAAAGGGTTTAGAGTAATGTTAAACAAAAGTTCATTAAACTTAATTTCCACCAATTCTCTGGGAACATCCCCTCCCATGTTAAAATAATTAAATACAGAGAGAAATAAGGAATTTAATGAGTTTGTAACGTCAATGGGATAGATTAGACTATCATTAAAACTTGTAGCTTTTTTTTGTATTAATTTGTCATTATCTTTAATAAATCGTCTTATGAAATCCTCGGTTATAAAGAATAAAATGGTACAATAGTCTTCTTCAAAGTACTGTTTGGTGTTATAAATACCTTTCCTAATAAATAGTGCTTCACCGGATTTTAGGCTGTAAGTTTTGTTTACAGAGGTCCAATCCTTTTTTCCACTTATTACGTAGGTGAGAAGAGGGGTGCCTGTCCATAGCTTAAACTTTTCAACATCAATAGGGCACTTATACTCCACAAACATATAATCGTTGCCAACAAGTCGGTTATACTGCGGACTGTTCTTAAAATACTTATAAACATCAAGTGTCATATACCAAATTTAAGAAATAATTAATAGGGAAGTCAACCACCAATAGTAATCATACTTCTGTTTTTACCATGTAGTTGTGGTTTCTGAAGCTTTTCTAAAGTATCCATACCGCCACGGGCTTTAAACTTGGCCCTTACTGCTTTTTGAATAATAGGTTCGATGGATTTCCCTGCTCTTAGTGTAGTTAATAAATCAGATTCGGTAGCTGAAAACAAGCAGTTTTTTAACTGTCCATTGGCAGTTAAGCGCAGTCTGTTGCAGGAATCACAAAACGGATTAGTAACAGAACTGATAATAGCAAAACTGCCTTGATAACCTTTAATTTTGTAGTTTTTTGAGGTGTCGTTAGGCGCATCTTTTAAACGTAAGATATCGTCTTTGTGGTAGGCTTCATTGACATATTCCATGACTTTGGCATAAGAAACCATTTTACTAATATCCCACTTGTTACCATCAAAAGGCATGAATTCAATGAAACGAATAGATACAGGTAAATTTTTAGTGAAGTTAATAAAGTCAATAATTTCATCGTCATTAAAACCTTTCATTAATACCGCATTGACTTTAACCGTAAAGCCTTCTTTTACTAATAATAAAATGTTGTTGTACACCCGTTTAAATTCGTGGCGTCTGGTAATGTGTTTAAACTTGCCTTCATCCAAAGAATCTAAACTTACATTTACTTTTTTTATACCATTACGTTTTAAATCGTCGATAAACCTATCAATAATTACAGCGTTTGAAGTGATAGATAATTCTACGGGGAGGGTAGCTAGTTTTTCTAAAATTACAGGAATATCTTTTCTTACCAAGGGTTCGCCACCTGTTAACCGTATTTTAGTGACACCATGGTCAACAAAGGTTTTGGCAATATCATAGATTTCCTCATAGGTCATTAAATGGCTTTTTGGTGATAGTTGAACACCATCAGCAGGCATACAATACGTACATCGTAAATTGCATCTCTCAGTTAGAGAAATACGCAAATAGGCATGGTCTCTGCCGTGAGTATCTTTTAGTATGTTTTTGTTTTCGCTCATATCTTCACTTTGCTTAATCGTTGAACTGTTAAACTTGTAATCCACTAAACGATTTAGCGATTCCAAGTATAACCATTTTAGTCATGCCTCGCGCCCTTCAAAATTCTAAAGCTATGTAAAACAGCCGGAAATATAGCATCCATAGATTCTTTAGCGCCATTGGTAGAACCTGGTAAGGCTAAAACTAAAGTGTCTCCAATAGTACCTGCAACGCTTCTGGATAACATGGCAAAAGGCATACGTCCTTGTCCGTAGCTTCTAATAGCTTCTTCAATACCGGGAATTCTTCGGTCTAATATGGGTATTAAAGCTTCAGGTGTAACATCTCTGCCTGAAAGTCCTGTACCACCAGTATATATTACCATATCAAAACCTTGCTCATGGAACGCTTTCGCTTTGTTTTGTATGAGGTCTTTTTCATCTGGAATGATAACATATTCCTTAATGCTAACATCACAAGATTTAAGTTTTTCTATAATAGCTTTTCCTGCTTTATCTTCCTTTTGACCAGCAGAAATGGTGTCACTGCAAACCACAACAGCAGCTGTTAAATCTTTTCGAAATTTATCTCTAAAATCAGATTTTCCACCTTTCTTTTTCAGAAGTTTAATGGCATGAATTTCTATGCCTTTATCAATGGGTTTCAGCATATCATACATATTTAGTGCTACTACACTGGCACCATGCATGGCTTCAACTTCAACCCCAGTTTTATAGATGGTTTTTACGGTAAATAGTATGGTAATTTCTAAACCATCAATTTTATATTCCACCCCAGTAAATTCAATAGGTAAAGGGTGGCAATCGGGTAAAAGGTCTGGCGTGCGTTTAACACCAAGTAACCCTGCTGCTTTGCTCATGGCAAAAACATTTCCTTTTGGCACCGTATCGTTTTTAATAGCAGTAATAGTTTCTGGTTTACTAACCTTAACGACAGCTTGTGCAATTGCAGTTCTCAATGTGGTATTTTTATTTGTAATGTCTACCATTTCTTATGATTGATTATTGATTATTGAAAATTGATTATTTCTTACTTGCCGTCTTTCTGGAGGCCATAAATATCGCTGTCAGTTCGCTGGATTCTTTTAATAATAGTTCTATTTTATGTTTTTGAACTAAGTTTTCGTCTTGAGCGAATTCCAGCCAAAAGTTTGCCTCATCTACTTCTTCAATCACAATACTAATTTTAGCAATAAAACTTGCTTTTGATTGCGCAATACAAGTAGCTCTATAATTTGCTGCAACTGATGTTGAACACCTAATCAATTGTCCTTTAATATGATTGGCTAAATATTCGTTTGGTAGTAATTTTGTTAGCTTAACGCAATTATGCGCAAATATTTTTGTTCTATGTTTTAATACTTCTTTCATTGATAATCAATTATAGAGTATGAGTGATAATAATCAATAATAATTAGTCAATAATCAATTATTAACTTTCCACTTGTGAGTTTCATCCTCAAAAATCTCTTTACCAAATACTGGAACATCGGCTTTAATAGCTTCAACAATATATTCTAGAGCTTCAAATACTACCTTGCGCCTTGGTGATGACACGAATACAAAAAGGCATATTTCACCAGCGTTCACTCTTCCTAAACTATGGTAAATATGCATGCATGTTAATTCGAATTTTTCAAAAGCAGACTCTCTAATGTCATGGAACTTTTGGTTTGCCATGTCTTCGTAAGCCGTGTAATCAATGGCAGCTACCGTTTTTCCATCAATCTCATCGGCGCGTACTTGTCCGAGGAAAATATTATGGGCACCAATGCTTGTTTTTGTTTGGTGTTTGTAAATGGAGTTACCTATAAAATCAGAAGAAATTGGGCCTTCTCTAAATACGTTTTTTGGTTTTTTATCTTTCATAATTATAAATTTTTTGTCAGTTATGAAGCAATCTCTTCCTTAACCAGAAGATTACTTTAGCCGTTACTCCTTTGTAATGACATTATAATGTTCTAAATAGTTTTTTATATCTGCTGCACTTTCTTTCATACTGTAGCAGTTTTTAATACCTTGTGATTTTAAAAAATTAACGGCTTTTTTACTTCGTATTCCAGATTGACAGAAAAAGACTTTTTTCTTAATTGGATCAATACTATTTGTATGTGTTTCTAATTCGCTTAAAGGAATGTATGTTACATTCAATTCTGTCACTTTGGGTATTTCATGGGGCTCTCTAACATCAATAAATTGTATGCCATTTTCAAATTGAAAATCGGTAATTGAGATTTCCTCGGTTTCGTTGGTACAGTTTAGATTGATTTGATTGTCTTCGAAGGTATCTTTATCATTTAAAACCTTCTGAATGATAGATTCATTTCGCTTAATTTTTAAGGTTGAACTTTTAGATTTTAGAGCATTATAGCACAATAATTCCCCTGAAAGCACATCGCCTAAACCTAAAACAAGCTTTAATATTTCGTTGGCTTGCATACTGCCAATTATTCCAGGAAGTACGCCTAACACACCAATATCAGAACAGTTTAGAACCGTATCTTTTTGAGGTGGCGTAGGGAACAAACAACGATAACTAGGGCCGTTATTATGATTAAAAACAGATACCTGACCTTCAAACTTGTATATAGCGCCAAACACTAAAGGCGTATTGGTGATAATACAAGCATCATTTACCAAATAGCGGGTTTCAAAATTATCAGAACCGTCTACAATAATATCATATTGATTGAATAAGTTGATGGCATTCTGATAGGTGAGTGCTTCTGGGTAAGCAATGATAGTAATCTCTGAATTTAAATCCTTTAGGCGCTCTTTAGCAGCTATAGCTTTATTTTTTCCAATTGAACTAGACCCAAATAAAACTTGACGTTGCAGATTAGATAATTCAACTACATCAAAATCAATAACACCTAAAGTGCCTATACCGGCCGCAGTAAGATATTGTAGTACAGGGCAACCCAAACCACCGGCACCAATTACCAATACTTTGGCGTTCGAAATTTTATCCTGACCTTCAGGTCCGATTTCTGATAGAATAATATGTCTGTTATATCTGCTCACTTTTGTGTAATTGTTTATTTGTGAACCATTTAAACGGTTAAACGTATGAACGATTCAACATAGATTTAGATTACCCACCAGCAAAAGGCGGTAATAGTGCTATTTCGGCACCACTTATTGCTGTTTCATTGGTTACCAATTCATGGTTTTGTGCTATTTGAAAATCTTTCGATTTTAGTCCGTCATATTTTGAATATAATAGTTCCAATAGTTCAGAAATTAAGGTTTCTTTAATCTCAATTTGCTCTTCCTCTTTTTGAGTGACCTCGGCTATTTGTCCGAAATATTTAAGGGTTACTACCATTTGTAATTTGTTTAAATTCTTCTTTTGTGTTCACATTTATGGTGGTGTGTTCTAACGTTTTGTTTAACACAACGTTTTTATAGGCACAATTTTTAATGACGACTCTTAACCGACGTTCATCTTTTTGCAAATATTGGTAAAAGGTCTCTTTGACTTGCTTTTTATATAGCCCTACCAATGGCATAGATTTGCCCTGACTTTCTGCTTGAATAATTTCAGTGGTATCATCAATAGCTTCAATGAGTTTTTGCAATACTTCTGAAGAGATTAAAGGAATGTCGCAACTCAACACTAAATTGTATTTTGTTTTCGAAGCTTCCAATCCAGAATATATTCCAGAGACAGGCCCCGCTTCCTTAATACAATCGGTTACACGTTTATAACCTAAACTATCGTAAGTTGAATGGTCAGAAACTATAATAATTTCAGAAACCAAAGGCGTTAATGCATCAATGCTATACGCTACAAATAGTTTGTTGTTGAGTTCCAAAAATCCTTTATCAGAACCCATACGAGAACTTTTACCACCTGCTAAAATAATACCCGTTATGTTCTTTTTTTCTATCATTTTAAGTGAAAAATAATTTTGCACAAGCCACGATTAGTACTAAGGCTAACATATATCGTAGTTTCTGATTATTCATTTTTTTACTACCAAAGTAGCCACCTAGAATTCCACCAATTAAAGCGATGGCCACTAAGAGAAACGAGCCACTTTCAATAGACACCCCGCTATTTAGTTGCCCTACGAGTCCAGCAGCTGAATTTACCCATATAAATAAAGCAGAAACTGCCGCGGCTTCTTTCATTTTTCCCCAATGGAGTAATAGGATTATAGGGGTTAATATAATACCACCACCAATGCCTATAAGTCCTGAAAAGAAACCAATAACCCCTCCAACTAAAAGTCCTTGCCAAAGTTTAACAGCTTTAATGTTATTACTTTCTTTTCCAAAAACGTCGAGCATTTTCAGGATGGCAAAAATTAAAAGTAAGGCTAGTATTTTCTTGTAAAGGGAAGCGTTAACCTCTAACGTACCTCCAATATATGCTAAGGGAACAGAGGAAATAGCAAATGATAAAAAAAGTTTTCTGTTAAAATAACCTGCTTTAAAATAGTAGTAAAACGAAATGCCTGCCACAAAAATATTTAATAAGAGAGCAGTAGGTTTCATACTTTCTGGAGAAAACGAAAATAAGGCCATTAAAGCTAAATAACCACTTGCGCCACCATGACCTACACTAGCATACAGGAATGATACTATGGGTAGTATGATGATGAATAGGTATATATTTTCTATTTGTAACATTTTTGAGTTGTAAGTACTCTAAGTATTTCAGGCACTTTAAGTACTGTTTAATTTTATAATCTCTCAATTCTAGCCAATTCCTTATCCAAAAAAGCCCAACAATTACGATTAATTTCATTAAAAGCCTGAATTAATGACTGCCCATATTCTGTGAGTTCAGCACCGCCACCACCTTTACCACCAATACTGTTTATAGTCACTGGTTTTTTTGCGGATTTATTTACGGAATCTAAGAGTTGCCAAGCTTTCTTGTATGAAATATTTAACGATTTTGCAGCTTTTGACAGCGACCCTGTTTCATGAATGGCTTTGAGTAAATGAACTCTGCCTTCGCCTAAAAGCACATTGTTTTCAGATTCAATCCAGATTCTGCTTTTTATTTTGTAACCCATAACTATTTATTTTGGTAGTAAAATGACTTCTATGTGATCTCCAGCGTTAATGTTGTTAATGTCTTCAGGGGCTAATACCAAGGCATTGGCAAGAGCAAAAGTTTGTAACATTGAAGAATTTTGTCCATCCAAAATTTCAACCTTACCGGCGTTGTAGATGCCTTTTAAAAATTGGGGTCTGTCTCCTTTCTTTTTAAACTGGTTGGTTACAGTTGCAGTTATCCTTGGTAATTCTAAAGTGTCACGATTCATCATTTGTTGCAAAGCAATGTATACATAAACATAAAAACAAGATAAGGCGGCAGCAGGATTTCCTGGTAAAGCAAAAATTTTAGAAGTCTCACTTTTACCAAAAAATAAAGGTTTTCCTGGTTTTTGCTTCACCTTATAGAAGAGCTCTTCTACTTGCAATTCTTTAAGTGCCTTTCCAACAAAATCGTAATCACCCACCGAAATACCTCCTGTAATTAGCACTAAATCATTGTCGTTTATTGCTGAGTTTAAAGTATCAACGGTCTTAGTATAATCATCTTCAACTTTATAAAGCCTTACATCGTAAAACTTTAAATTATATAGCGCACTTAGCAACATCTTAGAATTGCTTTCGTATATTTTTCCGTGTGTTAATTCTTGGCCTGCTTCGATTAATTCGTTTCCCGTAGTGACAATGGCAATATTTGGTTTTTTGTAAACAGACGCCTTTGTTATACCAAGCGAAATTAAATAACCAATTGCTGCAGGGGTAAGCTTCGTACCTTTTTTTAAAGCAATAGCTCCTTTTTTAACTTGTTCGCCCAGAGGCCGAATGTTATGCTCTAAAGGAATGTGTTCTATAATTGAAATGTATTTGCCGTTTACTTCAACTTTTTCTTGCATCATAACGGCATTGGCCGAGTCGGGAACAGGGGCGCCAGTAAATATTCTAACCGCCTCACCAGGTTTTAGTTTTGGTTCATAATCATCGCCAGCCTTTATTTCTCCAATTAATTTATACGATAAATTGTCGTGTAAGTTTAAAGCGTAACCATCCATGGCCGATTGTCTAAAAGGAGGCATGTTTATAGGGGATAAAACATCTTCAAATAAGAGGTAACCACCAGCCTTTTCAACTAATTTTACAATAGGTTGTAATAAGGGAGCGCCATTTTGTTTAACAATGGAAATGGCTTCAGAAATAGAAATCATAAAAGAGGTTTCGTTATGTCTGGTCAAATATAACGAAAATATAGAAGTCCTAAACATGACAAAAGTCAGTTTTTTTTCTTATTTTAAAAGAGATATTTACATCCGAAATACTAAACTAAACCACACATGCCTATCAAAAGTTACTTGGCTCATCCACATGATGGGCAAAAGGATGAGCTGATAAAAGCACTGTCGCAGCTCTCCGTTTGCGACGTGATTCCTGCAGAGAATAGAGATTTGCTTATTGTCGTTACAGATACCGATAATAAAGATCAAGACCAACAAATAAAAGAAAAAATAGAAGCCATAGATAGCCTAAAATTATTAGCTATGGTCTCTGGATTTGATACACCTAAACAAAAATAAGTATGTACACCTCGTTAACAAACAGACGTAGTTTTATAAAAAAAATGGCTGTATTGTCGGCAATGACAGCAGCAGCTTCCATGTTCCCCGGTATTTTATTTGCAGAAGAGCAAGAAAAGAACTTACCAAAGGGCGGTAATTTAGATTGGAAAAAAGCACCTTGTAGGTTTTGTGGTGTAGGTTGTGGTGTACTTGTTGGTATAGACGACGGAAAAGCCGTTGCTGTAAAAGGAGACCCTAAATCTCCTGTAAACAAAGGGCTTTGTTGTGTGAAAGGCTACCATTCTATTATGGCTCTTTATGGAAAAGACCGATTAACAAAACCGTTAGTTAAGAAGAATGGTAAATATGTAGAAACTACTATGGAAGAAGCACTCGATTTGGTGGCTTCTAAAATGCAGGAAACCATTAAAGATCATGGAAAAGATGCCGTTTCCATATACGGATCTGGTCAATGGACCATTCCTGATGGCTATGCGGCTTCAAAATTGTTTAAGGGTTGTATTGGAACTAATAATGTTGAAGCCAATGCACGTTTATGTATGGCGAGTGCAGTAACTGGGTTTTTAACGTCTTTTGGTATTGACGAGCCAATGGGCTGTTATGAGGATATTGACCATGCCGATGTGTTTGTGTTATGGGGTAACAACATGGCAGAAATGCATCCTGTTTTGTTCTCCAGATTGTTAGATCAACGGTTAAAGCGAGGGGTTAAGATTATAGATTTTGCCACAAGAACTACGCGTACCAGTATGGCGGCAGACAAATCTATTTTGTTTTTGCCTCAAACCGACTTAGCAGTTGCTAATGCTATTTGCTATGAAATTATAAAGAATGGCTGGGTAAATAAATCGTTTGTAGATAAGCACTGTAACTTTAGTAAAGGGTTAACCAATATGGGCTACGGGCTTGAGGATAAATACAAATTTACCGACAAACCCGAAGGTATCAGTTTTGAAGATTTTAAAACCTTCTTAGAAGATTACACACCAGAAAAAGTTGAAAAAATCTCAGGGGTCTCTGCTAAGGATATCAAATATATGGCTTCCTATTATGGCGACCCAAATAAAAAAGTGATGTCTTTGTGGTGTATGGGAATGAATCAGCATTCTCGTGGTACATGGATTAATAATTTAGTGTACAACATTCACTTACTTACTGGAAAAATTTCAACCCCAGGAAATAGTCCGTTTTCATTAACTGGTCAACCCAGTGCTTGTGGAACAGTAAGGGAGGTAGGAACGCTTACTCATAAATTGCCTCATGGCGTAGTGATGAAACAAGAACATCGTGAGTTTGCAGCAAAAATTTGGGATGTCCCAGTTGAAAATATAGACCCTAAACCAACATATCATACGGTTGAAATGTTTAGAGCCTTGGATAGAGGTGACATTAAATTCATGTGGATTCAGGTAACTAACCCAATGGTTACGATGCCCAAGTTGAAACGTTATCGTGATGGTGCAAAAAAAGAAGGCCGTTTTGTTGTGGTGTCCGATATTTATCCAACGCCAACGACAGACATTGCTGATGTTATTTTGCCATCGGCGATGTGGATTGAACGCGAAGGGCTCTTTGGAAATTCTGAGCGTCGTACTCAATATTTTGAACAAATGGTGACGCCTCCGGGTGAAGCTATGAGTGATACTTGGCAGCTTGTTGAAGTGGCAAAGCGTATGGGCTTTGAAAAACAATTCTACTACAATGAGGAAAGCCATATAGAAGAAATCTATACGGAATACAGAAAGCATCACGATAACAAAAAGCATAATATGGCACCGTTGGAGGTGTTGAAAAACCAACCAGGAGCCATGTGGCCGTATGTAGATGGTAAGGAAACTAAATGGCGTTTTAATGCAAAGTACGATCCGGCCTGTAGTAATGGTGAGGACTTTCATTTTTATGGAAAACCTGATGGTAAAGCTGTCATATGGCAGCGTCCGTACGAGCCTGCTGCAGAAGAGCCGGATGCAGAATATCCATATTGGTTAAATACTGGGCGTGTGGTGGAGCACTGGCATACAGGGTCTATGACCAGGCGTATTCCGGTATTACACAAAGCCATGCCGCACAGTTATGTGGAATTAAATCCAGACGATGCTAAACGTTTACAAATAAGAACTGGTGATAAAGTAAAACTAACTACTAGAAGAGGAGAGATTGTATTACCAGCCTCTGTAAATCAACGCGGGGTGCCTGCGCCCATGCAAGTGTTTGTGCCATTCTTTGATGAGAATATGCTCATTAACGATATTACATTAGATTCTTTTTGTCCTATTTCAAAAGAACCAGATTATAAAAAATGTGCTGTTAACATCGAAAAAGTGTAACACATGAAAAAACGATTAGGTATCATATCATTGTTCGTTATCCTGTTCATTGCTTTTATAGTAGTTTGGAATATAAGCTATCAAGCAGGAAGAGAAGAGGCCTATGTGCCAGTAGAAGCAAAAAGTTCTGTAGATTTAATTCCGTCTGAAAGTGGTGTTTTTGAACGTTCTGAATATGCTTTAGATTATGCTAATATGCCTGTTGATATAAACCACGAGCGCTCTTTAAATAATTATTATGATAACAGAGCATTTCATGGGGCCCCACCAAGTATTCCGCACCCCGTAGAAGATGAATGTAATATGGGTGATAATGCCTGTTTAAAATGCCATCAAAATGGTGGGTATGTTGAGAAATTTAAGGCCTATACACCCGTAACACCGCATCCTGAGATGATAAACTGCAGGCAATGTCATGTGCCGCAACATACGGATAAATTATTTAAGGGAACGAATTTTTATAAGGCAGAGGCTCCTAAAGTTGGTGTAAACAGTGCTTTACAGGGCAGTCCGCCAGTGATACCACATCAGGTTCAAATGCATGAAAACTGTTTATCATGTCATGCTGGACCTAGTGCTCCAAGAGAAATAAGAGTGTCTCATCCAGAACGAATTAATTGTCGCCAATGTCATGTGCCTAATAACAAAGAGGTAAAAGATATAGGCATATTTAAAAGAGCGAATCATGAAATACAATAAAGATATTATGAGGCATTTATGTTTTGGTTTTGCTTTTTTACTATTGCTTTTTTCATGTAAGCATGGCGAAGGCGAATACCATGGTGTAAGCGAGCGTATTGAAGCTGAAAGTGAACATTATAAAGGGACATCTTTATCTTCAGAGAAATATCTTGAAGGTATGGAGACTATTGAAATTACTGAAGGCGGACACACGTTTTTAATTCCTGAGCGAAAAGGACAAATAAGATCTTATGCTTGTACAGAATGTCACACAGAACCGTTGCATAAAATGCAAAGTAAGGATGTAAAAAAGGCGCATTGGGATATAAAACTGGTACATGCTAACGAAAATACCATGAACTGTATCACCTGTCATAATCCAGATAATATGGACAATTTAAGGAGTTTAACAGGGAAGCAGATAGACTTTAATAACAGTTACAATTTGTGTAACCAGTGCCATACCAAACAGTTTGAAGATTGGAAAGGTGGGGCGCATGGTAAACGTATTGGCGGCTGGGCACCACCAAGAGCTTCTATGACATGTGTAAACTGTCATAACCCTCATAAACCACATTTTGAGAGTAAATGGCCAGCACGCTTTAATACCCAAAAAGTAAAAGAAAGAGAATAGTATGAGCAGCAATAACAAAAAATGGTTTTCATTAAACCTAGGTACCAAACCAAAAGCATCTAATAAATCTTGTTCTTGCGGAAAAACTTCTGGCGGTTGTGGCGGTGCACATTCAGAGCAACAACAACTGTCTGATGAAGAATTTGCAAAAGCAGCCATAAATGCCTCAATAGGAGAGGAGCGTGTTAAAGATGGTTTTGATCAAGTGTTTGATGTAAAAATGGACAGACGTTCTGCGTTTAAAAAATTAACAGCAAGTTTGTTAATTGGAGCCGGAGCTGTGAGTACGTCGTGCAGTGTAATAAGTGGTGATGAGGCCAAGGAAAAAGCGCAAATAGATTGGGAGGAACAGTTTAAGGGCAACTATAAACTGATGACGGATAAGGAGAAAGAAGCAACAGTAAACAGATTGGTGCGTTCTTACCAGTTAAGAACTGGAAAAACTATTAGTATGTCTTCTAAAAATGCAGAAGAAGATGTGTTGTTTGGCTATGCTTTTAATATTTCTAAATGCCAAGGATATATGGACTGTGTAAATGCTTGTGTTGAGGAAAACAACCAAGATAGAAATTCGCAGATGCAGTACATTAGAATTCATGAAATGAAGGATGGTAACGGATTTAGTTTTGATGAAGCCGACGATAATTATTATCACGAAGTACCTGCAGAAGGGCATTTTTATATGGGAACACAGTGTTTCCATTGCGATAACCCACCTTGTGTAAATGTTTGTCCCGTGCAGGCTACATGGAGAGAAGACGATGGTTTGGTAGTAGTAGATTACGATTGGTGTGTGGGCTGCCGCTACTGTATGGCCGCTTGTCCTTATGATGGTAGACGCTTTAACTGGAGTAAGCCAGAAGTTCCTGAAGCTGAGGTTAACCATAATCAGCATTATTTAGGTAACCGCATGCGTAAAAAGGGCGTCATGGAAAAGTGTACTTTCTGTGTGCAGCGTTCTAGAGCTGGAAAAAACCCAGCTTGCGTAGAAGCTTGCCCTACAGGAGCAAGAATTTTTGGAAACTTACTAGACCCAAATAGTACGATTAGATGGGTTTTAGAGAATAAGAAAGTATTTAGATTAAAAGAAGATCTGGGAACAGAACCAAAGTTCTGGTATTTTATGGACTAGATAAGGTGGCGTGTTGAATTGTATAATCGTTTAATCGGTTAGGTTTTGATTAAATAAATAAACAGTTTAAGGAATAAGCACAAAACATCGGATAACCCCTTGTTAGGGATTGCAAAGGAAAGCCCACAGCGGGATACGAGCAAGGACTTGGAATGGAAAACTTACCTACCGGCAGGCAGGTGTCCAAATCATAAAAAACGAAACGTACAATATACAGTTACATGAGTAGATTAAGAGTTTTTAGAAGTTTAGTAAAAGACAGCTTAGACGCCATAACGCATGGTTCTAAGCGCTATCATTTATGGATGGCGGCGTTAACCTTTATCATGCTGGTAGGAATGTATTGTTATTCCATTCAGTTAGATGAAGGCTTGAGTGTAACAGGGATGACAGACCGCGTAAGTTGGGGGCTATATATTTCTAACTTTACCTTTTTAGTTGGAGTGGCCGCAGCAGCAGTGATGCTAGTTATGCCTACCTATGTACTGAAAGATGTCGATTTTAAGCAAGCTGTTTTAATAGGTGAAGGTTTAGCTGTAGCTGCCTTAATAATGTGTTTAGCATTTGTTGTAGCCGATATGGGCGGACCGTCAGTATTGTGGCATATGATACCCGGAATTGGCGTGTTTAACTTTCCTAACTCCATGCTTACATGGGATGTATTAGTGCTTAATGGCTATCTGTTCTTAAACATAACTATTCCGTTTTACATTTTATTTAGACATTATCAAGGTAAGGAGTCTAAAAAGAGTGTGTATGTTCCTGGGGCTATTTTATCGGTGTTTTGGGCCGTAGGGATTCATTTGGTAACGGCTTTTTTATACCAAGGCTTGCAGGCAAGACCATTTTGGAATAATGCGTTGTTAGGTCCTCGTTTCTTAGCATCAGCTTTTGCTGCAGGACCCGCACTAATTATTCTGGTTTTGGCCATTATAAGAAACTTTACCGAGTTTAAAATTCAGGATAAAACCATAAAAAAAATAGCAATGGTGGTTACTGTTGCAGCACAAATTAACCTTATAATGTTGGTGTCTGAGTTGTTTAAAGAGTTTTATGCACCGACGCATCATAGTGAAAGTGCCTATTATTTGTTCTTTGGATTGCATGGTAAAAACGCTTTATTACCATGGATATGGACGGCTATTCCTTTAAATGTGTTAGCGACTGTATTATTAACCTTCCATAAATTAAGGAATAATTTTAAGGTTTTATATTTCTGTTGCTTTATATTATTTATAGCTATTTGGATAGAAAAAGGCTTTGGTTTAATCGTTCCTGGTTTTATCCCAGGACCTTATGGTAAAATTGCAGAATATACGCCCACAGGTATTGAGATAGGCGTTACGCTGGGTATTTGGGCATTAGGTGCCTTCGTATTTACTGTTTTAGCCAAAACAGCTATAGGTATTGAACTTGGGAAATTACGTTATAAGAAGCAGTAGTCTTATAAATTTCACATTTTAAATGTTCAAAAAACACCAATTGATTAATTTCGGTTGGTGTTTTTTGTTAGACTCGTAAAAATGAGCGCAAGACATTAAAAACTAAGTATTATTACTTATTTTTGATTTAGTTTAAAATTTATGACTTCAACTAGCCCTTATATTAGTACTAAATCTAAAGCAAAAACCAATGTGTCTTGTGAGGCTTGTATGAATGATAATTGTCTTATTAAACGCAGTTTACCTACACTTTCAGATTCAGAATTCACCAAAAACAAGAGTACTTTAAAGTGTAAAAAAGGGCAACAATTTATTATGGAAGGCGCACCTGTTAACGGGTTGTTTTTTATTTTAAAAGGTACCGTTAAGGTATTTAGAACAGGTATTAACGGTAGAGAACAAATAGTACGTTTTGCCAAAGAAGGTGAAATTATTGGACATCGTGGATTTGGAACAGAAGAGTATTATTCTATTGGAGCTATTGCTTTACAAGACTCTGTACTTTGCTATTTTTCTAAAGATAGTTTACAGAGTAAATTACTTGAAACTCCTAAGTTTGCTTATGATATGATGTTGTTTTATGCCAATGAATTAAACCGAAGCGAGAACAAGGTGAAGTCCATTTCACAAATGACGGTTCGAGAGCGTGTTATTGATTCCTTGCTGTACATTCATAGAAAGTTTGGAGACTTAAATGGGTACTTAAATTTACCATTAAGTAGAAGAGAATATGCAGATTACGCAGGTACTACAGAAGAGCAAGTTATTCGCGTGTTTTCGGCATTAAAAAAAGAAGACTTAATTACAGCAAAAGGAAAAAAGATTGGTATTAACGATGTGCGTATGCTTAAACAGGAAATAAGCGATCATAATTACTTTTTAGATACTTAATTTCAAGATGGGCCAAAGGCCTATTTTTTTTGCTCTTTTATAGACTTCCTGCTTTTTCACAGTTTTTTGCATGGCGTAAAAGATGCTTCCCTACTGCTATATTTCATAATTGGTTAAACATATACACTATACATTTGTCTTATGTAAGTATTAATACTTATTAGTTTAAGTAAGCAAACCAAAAAATAAATCTTATGGAAGCAAAAACAGTTACACTTGTACAAGAGTCATTTGAAAAAGTAAAACCTATAGCCCCTGCAGCTGCAGAAATATTCTATTCTAAGTTATTTGAATTAGATCCTGCAATAAAACCATTATTCCCAAGTAGTGATGAGGCTATGAAGGTTCAAGGTAATAAACTAATGAGCATGCTTGGAGCGGCTGTAGCTGGACTTAGTAACCTAGATGCATTAATTCCTGTATTAAAAGATTTAGGCAAGCGACATGTTGAGTATAAGGTGGAAGCTTATCATTACGAAACAGTGGGTGCTGCACTACTAGGCACTTTAGAAGCTGGTTTAGGTGATGCTTTTACTCCAGAAGTAAAAACAGCCTGGGCAGATGTATATGGAACTATGGCCGATGTTATGATTGACGCAGCCTATTAATAAATTAAAAAAGAAGACTATGAAGCGTATTTTAAAAACAATATTAGTTGGATCAGGTGTTATGTTATTAAATGGTTGTGGTGGGGTACCAGAGGAAAAAGCAGCTTCGGAGGCAGAAGAAAAAGCTTTTGCCGTCGAGGAAGTTTTAGAAATGGTGTCTAAGGAGAACGATGTAACCAGAACATTATATACTAAAGCTATAGTTGGAAAGGGTAAAAAGCAAGGGATGAAGTTTGATGAAGATTGGAGAAAAGATGATGTTGAGGCAGGCCCGCTTCCAGCCTTATTTTTAAGAGGTGTAGCCACAAGTATTAGGAAAAGCCCTGTGCCTCTTGGTTTGTACTTGGGGTCTGATTTCCCTGTAAATGCCGCCAATAAATTTGAAGGCAAACAAGCCGAACTTTTCAACCAAATAAAAGAAGATCAAAAACCACAGTTTTTTTACGACGAAGACCAAAAATTACACACCGCTATGTTTGCCGATTTAGCAAGCGCCGGGGCCTGTGTAACGTGTCATAACGACCATCCACAAACCGCAAAATCCGACTGGAAATTAGGAGATGTTATGGGAGCAACCACCTGGCAATATCCCAAAGATTCTTTAACCTATAAAGAAACCGTAGCTGTTTTAAATTCTTATGCTAAGGGTACCGTTGATATTTACATGGAATACTTAGATGAAATTGAAAACTTTAAAGACAGCGAAAAACCAGAAATTGGTGATAAATGGCCTGCAGAAGGAAATTATTTGCCCACAGCCGAGGTCTTTTTAGATAGTGTGAAAAAGCTATCATCTTACGAAACAATGAAGCACCTTGTTGCAATAAAATAGAGTTTAGTGTTCAGGTTGTAATCCTAACTTCCATTGCTTTTATGTTGTTGGCAATGGGAGGGATTACAACTATTAAATTACAAATCATCACTATTTATGGTTTTAAGTACTAACAAATCTACAGTACTAGGATTGGTATTACTCGTGGCTTTTCTGCTTCAATACGTTTTAAAGTTAGAGTGGGAATGGCTATATATATTGCAAGAGCAACAAATGTACAAACGCTGGTCTGGTTTAGCTTTAGCCCTTCTTATTACCTTTCAGTGGGTGCTAACGCTTACAAGAACTATAGGTAAATGGAGAAAACATGCCATGAACATGCAAACCATCCATAAATGGTTGGGGGCAGTAAGTCCGTTGTTCTTTTATATCCATAGCATGGCCTTGGGTTATGGTTATTTACTGCTATTATCATATATATTCTTCTCAAACACCCTGTTAGGATATCTTAACCTTGATGTCATAAAAAATAATAGTGATGCCTTATTTAAAGGATGGATGATTGCTCATGTGGCCTTATCTATCATAGTAACTATACTCATGCTGTTCCATATAGTCATGGTGTTTTATTATAAATAAATGAAGAATGAAGTTATTGGTAAAAGATATAATTAAAGAAACAGATGATGCCGTAAGTATTTGTTTTAAAAATGGTAACTTTTTTAGAAAGTTAAAATATAAACCCGGGCAATTTTTAACCATAAACGTTCCAATTGAGGGGGTTACCCATAAGCGGGCCTATTCATTTAGCAGTAACCCGTATACCGATAAAGAATTAAAAATTACTATAAAGCGAGTAGAACAGGGGTTGGTGTCTAATTACGTTCATGATTTTGTAAAGTCAGGAGACAAACTTAAGGTAGATCCTCCAGCAGGATCGTTTTGTGTTACCCCAGATAGTAAAGCTCAAAAACAATATGTGCTGTTTGCAGGAGGTAGTGGTATAACCCCTATGTTTTCTATAGTAAAATCGGTATTAACAGAAGAGAAGAACTCTAAAGTGCTCCTTATTTATGCCAATCAAAGTGAAGCCTCTATTATTTTTCATGATGAAATAAAAGCTTTAGAAAAAGCCTATCCGGATCATTTTAAGGCAGAACATATTATCTCATCAAACAAAACTTATAAGGATAACTACCACCCAGGTTTAGCAACACGACTAGTTGTAGATCGTATTATGATTATGCATAACCTTGAGTATAAAGATCATGTGTACATGATTTGCGGTCCTTTTGGTTATATGGAAAAGGTTAAGGAAATTCTAAAAGAAAATGGCATCACCAGAGATAAGATTAAAGTTGAGGTTTTTAAAGCGCCAACTATTAAGGTAACGGGTAAAAATTTATTGAGTGATGTGACGCTAAAACAGGATAATGAAGCGTTCACTATAAAAGTACGTGGTGATAAGTCTATTTTACAGCAAGCCATGTCTGATAATATAACGATACCATATTCTTGCAGATCGGGGATGTGCTCAACCTGCAAAGCCAAATGTGTAGAAGGTGAGGTTAAAATGGTTGACGGCCATTTACTACCAGAGAGCGAAGTAGCAGAAGGCGCTATACTAACCTGTGTTAGTTATCCGGTAAGCGAAAAAGTAGTTATTGAATTATAAACCAAAGCATAAAACCGAATGTTTAAAGTAAGTCCGTTACGTAAAAGACAAGTTATTGGAGGCATTATAGGGGTGGTGGTAGGCGTATCTTTATTCTATATGTTTACCTTAGAAGCTACTGAGGAATATGTGTCTATTGGTCCTATGAATACAGGACATCAAGAGCTTAATTGTTTTGCATGTCATGCCGATGCCAAAGGTAATTTGCTGCAGCAAGTACAATCTAATATAGCGCATGCCGTAGGAGCAAGAAGCACAGGTGTAGACTTTGGAACCCAAGATGTAACCGTAGATAATTGTTTGCAATGTCATGATCGTCCTAACGATAGGCATCCAACCTATCGATTTTCTGAGCCTCGATTTAAAGAAGCGGTGCAACATATTGATGCCACTACCTGTATTACTTGCCATACCGAACATGAAAACGAACGCGTATCTGTAGCAAATATCAATTACTGTATGAATTGCCACCAAGAGCTAGACGTTGAAAATGATCCGTTAGATATATCGCATAAACAATTAATTGCAGATGAGCAGTGGTCTACCTGTATTCAATGTCATGATTTTCACGGTAACCACAGGTACGAAGTACCTGAAAAGTTAAAAGATACCATTCCTATGAAACTCATACAAAGCTATTTTGATGGTGGCGACGACCCTTACGGAACCAACAAAAAATACATCGCCTTATCTCAAGAAGCATGGCTTAAAACCTTAGAAGAATAAAAAGCTAATTTTTGCTTTATACATCATGTGTATGTATGCTTCAGCAACCAGCCTTTATACCAAAAGGCTGGTTTTTTGTGTTTTTATTTCGAGCGTTATCTATATCCTGAATTTAGTTTAGGACTTACCGTGAATTTAGTTCAGGTATAGGTCGGTCCTGCCTGCCGGAAGGCAGGCTTTCATTACTCGCGCTCTGAGAGGAGCTCTAACATGCCGTTCTATCCCTAACGCGGGTGTACTAACTAACACCGTTACTAAAATTACAGTTACTCTAATCTTCATTTTGTTATTGCGAACGTAGTGAAGTAATATAGGGTTACCTAAGATGCTGTTGTCGTTGGCATCTCATGACTTGTAATGGTCATTTTGTTAATAAGTACATACAGTATATGTTGATTTTCTTGTAGGAAAGTTTGAACTTCGCTTATCATGCAATATAGTTCATTAAAATGGAACTATATTTTACCGTTGTGTTTCATACTGAAAAAAGCCAACCGCACAAACAGCACATTTGGTTTTTCCAGAAACACGAACCAACGCATAAAAAACCAAAAGAGCTGTTTTTTTGCCTATGCCGAACTGAATTAAAAAAAGAAAAAATCGTAGATTTGACCTACATATGAATAAACTAACTGTAATAGATTTTTTTTGTGGAGCTGGTGGATTTTCAGAAGGTTTTAGACAACAAGGTTATAAAATTGTTGCTGGATACGACCAATGGAAACCTGCTGTTGAAACTTATAATCATAATTTCGAACTAGAATGTAATCCAAAAAATATACTTGACTTTGAAAGTTCTACTGAAGAAATAGAACAAATCCCAGATACAGACATTATCTTGGGAAGTCCTCCTTGTGTAAGCTTTTCAAGTTCAAATAAATCTGGAAAAGCAGATAAATCTCTTGGAGTAAAACTTACAGAAACATTTTTAAAAATTGTAGCGGTAAAAAAACATAAGCCAAACTCTACACTTAAAGCTTGGTTTATGGAAAATGTTGTAAACTCTAAACGCTATCTTCAAACCGAGTATACATTTAAAGATTTAGGATTGTCTGACTGGGCTAATTCTCACAAAATAAGTCCTAACAAAATAGCAATTAATTTATACCAAAACACTACAATTGTAAACTCTGCTGATTACGGATCAATACAAGCTCGAAAAAGAGTTATTTCTGGTGAAATTATAAAGAAGAAAAAACTTATAATTCCGAAAAAGACTCATAGAAGTCCAAAAAATAAAGGAAGTTTACCTATTTATCGATCTATAAAAGAAATAAAAGAAAATTTTCCCAATCCTTACGAGCATAAATCAACAAATAAAATTAGTGATATAAATTACAAAATTTCAATACCCAAAAATGAAATAACGGATCATTTCTATGATACAGGGATATATGAAGTTGAATGGAAATTTTCTAGATTTTGGAAACAGAATCATCCTTATATGGGAAGAATGTCATTCCCTGAAAACAACGATAATCCTAGCCGCACAATAACAGCAACGAAAATTGCCAATTCAAGAGAATCAATAATATATAAATCAGAAATAAGAAGAAAAGGTAATGGCGAATATAGATTACCAACAGTCCGTGAAGCAGCTTTAATAATGGGATTCCCAATAACTTACCAATTTTTAGGGAGCGAAAATACCAAGTGGCGTTTAGTGGGTAATGCAGTATGTTGTCCAGTAAGTAGAGCTTTGGCAAAAACTGTTATTGAAACACTTAAATTAGAAAAGCCTAATGAATTAGTTGTAAATACAAAGCCTAACCTAGAAGGTGTAAAAAGTTTAAACAATTACAAAAGAAAAAAATTTGATAAACCTCCTGTTAAGAAAAAAGGAGCAAGATTTAGAAGACATCCAATAAAAGATGGAAATCTTACAGTAACACTATCTAATTACGATATAGATCAAAACAGTAAAACTAAGGGCAAGTGGTTTACTTCAATTCAATATGGTACAGGAGAAGGCTTTCCAATACAAAAAGTAAAAGATGGATATTTTATAGAAATAGAGAAGTTAATTAAGAAGTCTAAAAGTGGTAAGAAATTTTTAAATATAATCAATAACGGATTCTCTGAAAAAATTGGGACTAAATCTGAACTTCAAGAAATGTATGAAAAACAAGTTCCAATTAATAACTTAGAACAACCAACAGAGTTAGTTGATCAAATCCAAGAAATATTAGAAAAAGTAAAATGCCCTGATATACTTTTTGAACAAAACGGAACAGTTGTTTTTACAGAAAAGAATAAAGTTCCTTTAAAACAGCTATTTTCATTATATGCCATAAATAAAATATCTACCATTGCCAATCAGAAATAATTATGAGTAAAGAAGTTAGAATCCAACAAATAAAAAGAATAACTAAAAATGAAAAACCTGTTGGTCGTCTTGATATTCCTTGGAAAGACAAGTTAGAGCCAATGGATGTTTATCAAATTCCTTTAAATTATCTTATATATAATAAATATAATGGAAGAATTCTTAGCCGAACAAAATCTTACGAAAATCAGAATTTAAAAATAGATGCTGAAAGTGATGCTGGCAAAAAATTGATTGAAGATTTGTTATGGGATTCAAAAGAACAAAAGAACAAAGAAACTCTTGCAAGCTTAAAAAAAATTGGACAAGAAAAAGTTGGAATAATAACTGAAGATGGGATAATTATAGATGGAAACAGGAGAGCAATGCTTCTGAATAAAATTGACCATATAGATTATTTCAAAGCTGTTGTGTTACCAGTTGAATATGAAGGAAATCCTTTAGAAATTGAGAAATTCGAGACTAAATATCAATTAGGAGAAGAGAGAAAATTGGATTACAATCCAATCGAGATTTATTTGAAAGTTCAGAGTTTATATATGCAATTGAGCGGGAAGTCATTTTACTCTCCTGATACGGTTGATAAAAAAGCAATTAAAAAAATCTATGAATGGATTGGTAATTATAAGAATATAAAAAATGTAAATGATATTGAATATACTCTAGCTGTAATGAATTCAATGGATGAATACTTAGATTGGTTTGATTACAATGGTATTTACACTACTTTGGATGAAAGAGAAGAGCAATTCAGAGGATTAACTTCTTGGCTAATTAACTTTTACGGTGAAAATTCTAAAAAAGCTTTTGATGACTATCGTGATGATGATGTAGATGACTTAAAAACATTATGTTATGATTTAATCAGAATAAAGTATAAAAATGAAAAATTTAGATATGTAGCGCAAGGGCAAAAACAAAACCATTTTTTTGGAAATAGGGAGATTTGGGAATCATTTCAAAAGGAGCATAGAAAAATAACAAACTCTTTTGATGAGCCTAAAATTGATGTTAATATTAAAAATTTAGAAGCTCATTTAAATAGTATTGATAGCAAGTTTAAAGAAGACGTAGGAAAGCATTTAGACGAAAATGTAGATAATCATTATACTAAATTACGAAATAAGCAATCTCAAGATCAACCCGAAAAGTTAATAAACAAAGCTTTAGATTCATTTGAATCAATAAATAAGAACAATAAAAATTTTAACTCTAAATCTGTTCAAAAGCTTGTAGAAGAGCTCGGGAATAAAGTTTTTGATTCACTTCAAAAAAAATCACCTACAAGGGTTTTGTCCCATATTATAAATTTAATGGAAGCCATTGATATTGAACAAATTCCAGACGATGAAATCAAAGATGTTCAAAACAAAACTAAGAGGATACAACAAATTGGCTATCAAATAAACAAAAGCATATAATGTCTTTAATAATTGATATTAATAATGAAAAAAGCACTTTCAATTTATATAGTTTTGAAGAATCCTTATTGAAAAACAAAAGACTTTTAGTTTCATTTAAAAGACTTGGTTATAAATTGGAAAATGAAATTATTGTTATTCCTTTTCGTGAAGAAACACAAATTAAAACACTTCAAGAAATAGAAAGATTACTTAAAAAATTTGAAATAAATTACTCTGTATCTGAAGCAATAAAAGCTGAATTAGAAACCTACCATAAAGAAAAAGAAAATTTTGAGATTTTTAGTGAAAATGCAAGAGCAATTAGAAATAATGAATTTGAAGAAAATGACAAATTAGTTCAGCAATTTGACTCGTTTCAAAATGTTCTAAAACAAGAAATGGAAAGAAGACTTTATCCACTTCAATTGCTTTCTTCTTTTCATATGGCTTTTGCTCAAAACTCCTGTAATTTTGCTGTTCCTGGAGCAGGAAAAACATCTATTGTTTATGGTGCTTATGCATATTTAAAAAGCTTACCAAAAGAAGATTTAAACCACGTTGATAAACTTTTGGTTATTGGTCCACTCTCTTCATTCGCTCCTTGGGAAAATGAATATGAAGAATGTTTTGGAGTAAAACCAAGTTCTTTCAGAATGTCTGGAGACCCAAACATTTCCATTGAAAAAAAATTAGAGCACCTTTATTCACCAAATTCACCTGAATTATCGCTAATTTTTCACGGAGGAGTAGATCGTTTTCAAACTGACATTATTGACTTTTTGAAACGCAACAAAACTATGGTGGTTGTTGATGAAGCTCACAGAATTAAAAATCCTGAAGGGGTTTGGGGAAAAAGTGTTACCGAAATTTCCAAAGAAGCAATATCAAGAGTTATACTTACTGGAACACCAGTGCCAAATGGATATCAAGATATTTTTAACTTATATAAATTTATTTATCCTTTCAAATTCAAAGAAATACTAAAGTTTCATTATCACAATTTAGAAGATATGACAGCTAACAGCTCATTAGATTCTAATCGTGTACAAGAATTAAAGGAAAATATTTCTCCATATTTTATAAGAATTAAGAAAGAAGATTTGAATCTTCCACCTGTAGAAGAAACTTATGTTCAAATTGAAATGGAACCATATCAAAGAGAGATTTATGACTTCATAGAATCTCAGTATATCGAACATTTTAAAGAAGATAGTTCAGCAACAGTAAAAGACATATTAAATAAAGCAAAGTTAATTAGGTTAAGACAAGCTGCAACTAATCCTTCTCTCCTTTCCAAAACATTAAAGGACTCATTGGAAAACAATGAATTAACAGGAGAGTTTGATCCTAATACAATTTTCACAACTGATACAGATGAGTTTATAAATGATTCTGAATTTTTTAATAAAATAACTAATTACTCAAACCTTGAAGTTCCAAGAAAATTTAATACAATCTTGCATACCTTACAAAATGATATTTTTCTTGAAAATGGAAAGGTTATTATTTGGACTATATTTATTCAAAATGCTATTGAACTACAAGAATACTTAAAGGCTAATAACATCGAATCTAAACTTCTAATTGGTCAAATCCCACAAGAAGAAAGAGAAATAACTATAAAAGCATTTAACAACCCAAATAATAATGATTTTAATGTGGTTATCGCTAACCCATTCTCTGTTGCAGAATCTATATCACTTCACAAAGGGTGTCATAATGCAATTTATCTTGAAAGAGATTACAACTGTTCTAATTTCTTACAATCAAAAGATCGAATTCACAGGGTTGGATTAGCAGATAATCAAATTACAAAATACTATTACTTCGTTTCTACTAATTCCATTGATGAGGTCATAAATTCAAGATTGCATTTGAAAATCCAAAGGATGGAAGAAATAATAAATGATGAAATTCCTTTATTTAGACAAATTGACGATAATGATGAAACTGATATTATCAAAGAATTAATTGCTAATTATGCTCAAAGAACTTAGACATTACAGCAATTTTGGTACTCCAAATTATTTTTTCGAACTACTTACCACTCTTAAAAGTAAACAAGATGTAAGCTTTTTAATAAGCGATATTGAACAGCTTTTTTACAATAAAATCATTGATGGAAGGAGCGTGTTTGATGGTTGTTTAGAATTAGCACTAAATATAGATATTCTTAACACTTCAAATAATATTATCACAATAAATGAAGGGATTTTAGATTCTTTAAACAGTGTAAATCAAATGATGGATAAGTTCAATGAATTTCTATTTCTCGCACTTAAAAATGATGATGAATTTCATAAAATATTTTGTTCAGAACATTTATCATATGATATAATTTATAAATCACTTCAAATTAACAATGCTGCTTTTGGCTTAAAACATTCTAATTTCAAACAATTATTAATTGATTTTAGAGCAATAACGAATCACCCAACACCCGAGATTAATTGCTTTATAATAAATTCGAGGTACAAAAAATTATTTGATAAAGCTGTTTTACCTGAAATCAAAAAGAGAAAAATTGGAATTGAAGAATTTAAAAAATCAATGCAGCTTCAACAATTATATGGGGAAGAAGCTGAAAGGTTTGTTTTGGACTATGAAAAAAATAGACTCAATAACAAAAAAGAAATTGACTGGGTTGCAGAATATATAGTTAATGAAGGTTATGATGTCGCCTCTTATGATAATGAAAACGATATTATTCCAAATAGATTCATAGAGGTAAAATCTTATGATGGTAGTACACCTTACTTTTTTTGGTCGAGGAATGAATATCTTACAGCAAAAAGGAAGCAAGATAAATACTGGATATATTTAGTAAATAGAAGAGAAATGAACAATAAGAATTATAAACCTATAATGAAACAAAATCCATATAAATCAATTTTAAAAGATGATATTTGGGAAAAACAAGTTGACAAATATAAAATTGAATTATTAAATTCCAACGCTTAAAGCCATACACATATGCAATTCGCTTCAACCTACACACAAGCCAAAATTGCAAAAGAGTATGTCTTTGCCAACGCAACAAACAGAACAGAAATAAAGTACGAAAACACAACAACGAATAAAAATAGCGGTTAAAGTGCTTAAACGAAAACGAATTTTATAAATTTAAGATCAGTTATAAACCGAAAAGTTCGTGCTAAAAACCCGCTACTTTTCATATACAAGACCGATAAACGTAGCGTTAACAAACTTATAACGTTTCAAACCAAAAGCTTACCATGCTGATATAGATTGAGAAATCTACGTATCTTTCATCCTCAAACCCACACTTTCCTGTTCAAACTTATCTGTTCTAAGTAAAACATACGTAAAATGTTATTAACAAACACCTGTTTATACGTAGTGATTTACGTAATGTAAACAGTGTGATTTTATGAGTTAGTAGTCTTAAAACCAGTAATTTACAATAAAAACCTGTAATTGTGCAGGTTTTTTTATGGATTAAAAAGAGGTTTATATATGGGTATCTCCATAAGCTAAAACTAATACTACTTATATATTTGCTTCAAAATAAGTATTAATACTTAGTTAATAATTAAAACATAAATAATGAAACCGACAGGATTAAAATAATCATTTAAGCGAAGTTTAAATATTAGTTTAATCATTAAAGGTTACATGTGACAATTAAAAATCATTAAAAACAAACTCATGAAAGCTCTATTAAAAAGAACAACTTGGATGTTACCCGTAGCAGCAGTATTATTTGCTTGTGGTGGTAAAGAGAAGAAAACAACCATAGCTGAAAACACAGCTGCTGAAACTTCTACAACAAAGACCTTAGAAATTGAAAAGCCACAATTAACATTTGGTTTTATCAAATTAACAGATATGGCACCTTTAGCCATTGCTAAAGAAAAAGGATTTTTTGAAGATGAAGGCTTATTTGTTTCTGTTGAAGCACAATCAAACTGGAAAAATGTATTAGACCGCGTTATTGATGGTCAGTTAGATGGTTCCCATATGTTAGCAGGTCAACCAATTGCTGCAGGAGCAGGGTTTGGTCGACAAGCAGAGTTAGTAACACCATTCTCAATGGATTTAAATGGTAATGGTATTACGGTATCCAATGATGTATGGTCTAAAATGAAGCCAAATGTACCAAAAGGTGCCGATGGTAAGCCTGTACACCCTATTAAAGCTGAGGCTTTAAAACCTGTAATTGAAGATTATAAAAACTCTGGTAAAGCCTTTAAAATGGGTATGGTATTTCCTGTATCTACGCATAACTACGAAATTAGATATTGGTTAGCGGCGGCTGGAATTCATCCAGGCATGTATACTGCTGAAAACGTACAAGGACAAATTGATGCTGAAGTTTTATTATCTGTAACACCTCCGCCACAAATGCCAGCTACACTTGAAGCAGGAACTATTTATGGATACTGTGTAGGTGAACCATGGAACCAACAAGCGGTTTTTAAAGGTATTGGTGTACCTGTTACTACCAACTACGATATCTGGAAGAACAACCCAGAGAAAGTATTTGTAATGACAAAGAAATTTGTGGAGCAATACCCTAACACAGCTGTTGCGGTTACTAAAGCATTAATTAGAGCTGGTAAATGGTTAGATGAGCCAGGAAACAGAGCTGAAGCTGTAAAAATCTTATCAATGTCTCAATATGTAGGTGCTGATGAAGCGGTATTAGCAAACTCAATGACTGGTACGTTTGAATTTGAGAAAGGTGATAAAAGAGAAATGCCAGACTTTAACGTATTCTACAAGTACAATGCAACATACCCGTTCTATTCTGATGGGATCTGGTTCTTAACTCAAATGAGAAGATGGGGACAAATTCCTGAGGCTAAGCCAGCAGATTGGTATGCAAACACTATCAAAGATATTTACAGACCTGATATCTGGACAAAAGCAGCTAAGTTATTAGTGGAAGAAGGAAACATTCCTGCAAGCGATATCCCAACTACCGATGGATACAAGCCTGCAACTGCCGATTTCATTGACGGTACGACTTACGATGCTAAAGATCCGATAGGATACATTAACAGTTTTAAAATTGGTAACAAAGACCAAGCTGTGCAATAAACAACAAAGACTTTTGTCATGCTGAACTAGTTTCAGCATGACAAAAGTAAACACAAAACACTAAACACTATTTAAATAAAGAATTATGAAGCAAAGTGTCACATTAGGAAAAGTAAGCAAATTTATGGGCTTAGGTTTTTTAAGCACATTTAAAGACCTATTTACTGGGAAGCTAGGAAAGGAAGATTACAAAAACTTCCTGCGAAAAATTATTGTACCTATTGGTTCCGTTCTATTATTTATTGGATTATGGCATTTAGGTGCAAGAACGCTTTACAATACGGAAGCAGACTTTAAAATTAACAAAGCGCTTACAGAGCAGGGGCAAGCTGCTGCCGATGAAATGGCTGCTTGTATAGCTTCGGGAGATATTAGCTGTCAACCCAATACCTTACCTTCTCCATCACAAGTTTGGGCATCGTTTCAATCTTTATTAAATGATCATGCCTTAATTAGTGCCGATAAAGCTGCTTTTGCTGAAAAAACGGCTGCATTAAACGAAAAAAGAGTTGCAGAGGGTAAAGATCCTATTGTTTATACGGGTAGACCTTCGTTTGTTGATCAAATCTTTAGAAGTTTAAAAACCGTATTTGCAGGATTCTTTTTAGCCTTATTGATTGCCGTGCCACTTGGTATTTTTATAGGATTGAGTCCAACGCTTAAAAGTGCGTTTAACTGGTTTATTCAAATTTTTAAGCCTGTATCGCCTGTAGTTTGGTACTTATTAGTGTTTATGATTGTAAAAACGTTGTTGATTGATTCTAGTGAAGATAGTTCATTTACCATTTCGTTTATAGCTGTTGGTTTGTGTTCTATGTGGGCCACATTGGTTAACACATCCATGGGGGTTTCAACGGTAGATAAAGATTATATTAATGTTGCTAAGGTTTTAAAGTTAGGGCCTTTTCAAAAAGTATTTAAGGTTGTATTACCATCGTCTTTACCATTAATTTTTACAGGTTTAAAAATTACATTATCTGTAGCCTGGATGGTACTTATTGCTATCGAACTTTTAGCACAGAGTCCTGGTTTAGGGTTGTTTGTTTGGGAAGAATTCCAAAACGGAGCTAACGACTCCAATGCAAAAATTATAGTTGCCATGTTTGTAATAGGTATTATAGGTTTCTTGTTAGACCGATTGATGTTAACTATTCAAAATGCAGTGTCTTTTGAAAAAACAGATGCGATATAACTAAATGTTGAATTGTTGATTTGTTGAAATCGTGTAATCGAAAACTACGATTAAACAGTTAAACGAATGAACGCATAAACACTAACAAAATGGCATATTTAGAATTAAATAACGTATATAAAACTTACGGACAAGGAGACGACGAATCCGAAGTGCTTTCAAACATTAATTTATCAATAGAAGAAGGGGAGTTTGTAGCTATTGTAGGTTTTACTGGAAGTGGAAAAACAACTTTGGTAAACTTAATAAATGGTTTGTTAGAACCAACTAAGGGAGAGGTATTGTTTAAAGGGAAGCCCGTGCAAGGTACAAGTCATGAACGCGGTGTGATTTTTCAAAATTATTCATTGCTACCTTGGTTAACGGTAGAGCAAAATGTTATGATGGCTGTTAAAGAGGCGTTTCCAAAACGAGAAAAAGCGGTTTATAAGCGTAAAGCGGCGCATTATATAGACATGGTTGGTTTAACACCTGCTATTAATAAGTTACCAAAAGAATTATCAGGAGGCATGAGACAGCGTGTTGCGGTTGCAAGAGCTTTATCTATGAAGCCAGATATGATTATTATGGATGAGCCTTTAGGTGCTTTAGATGCCTTAACAAGGGGAACCCTTCAAGATCAAATTTTAAATATTTGGGGTAAAGATAAGCGTACCGCGCTATTGATTACCAATGATGTTGATGAAGGTATTTATATGGCAGACCGCATTATTCCATTACGTCCAGGACCAAATGCAACCCTCGGGCCAGAATTTAAAATTGATATTGAACGCCCTCGTGATAAAACCGAGCTGAATGATAATGCCAATTTTAAAGAAACAAGAAATGCTATTATTGAGTATTTAATGGATATTGGAGATGAACGGAAATCGAAAGCCAGAGAAGAAATTGTGCTTCCAGATTTAACGCCAAAAGATTTTGTTAACCAGTTTTAAAAGCCGAAACCATGAGTACAATTATAAAAGAAACCACTAATGCAACGCATAACGGCATTTTTCCTTCAAACGAAGTGATGCTGGATTTAAAGAAATTAAAGAAAGTGTATCCTACACCCAAAGGTGACTATGTGGTACTTGAAGATTTGAATCTTCAAATAAGAAAGGAAGAATTTGTTACTATTATAGGGCATTCTGGATGCGGTAAAACAACCATGCTGTCTATGATAGCGGGACTTAATGAAATTTCTGGAGGCCATATTTCGGTATTGGGAAAACACATTAAAGGCCCTGGGCCAGATAGAGGTGTTATTTTTCAGGCACCTAGTTTAATGCCATGGATGACCGCTTTACAAAATGTGTTATTAGGGGTTAACCAAGTATTCCCAGATGCTACCAAAGCACAACGTAATGATATTGCAAAATACTATTTACAAAAGGTAGGTTTGGAAGATGCTTTTGATAAGCGTGCTGCCGACTTATCTCAAGGGATGCAACAACGTGTAGGTATTGCTAGAGCCTTTGCCATAAAGCCTAAAGTACTGTTATTAGATGAGCCTTTTGGAATGTTAGATTCTTTAACCAGAGGTGAGTTACAAGATATTTTAATAGAGATTTGGAACAAAGAAAAAATTACAGCCGTGATGATTACCCATGATGTGGATGAGGCTATATTTTTAGCCGATCGCGTGGTGATGATGACCAGCGGACCTCGTGCCAAAATTGGTGATGTTCTTGAGATTGATTTTGAAAGACCTAGAACACGAAAAGCCGTATTAGAACACGACGATTACTATAAATACAGAAAACATTTAATTGACTTTTTAGAACACTAAAACATAAATTAAAGCCTGCAAAGACAGCAAAAAAATATGAGATAAGTCATAAATAAGACCTTTTTGTCGTTTTATATTTGCCAAGACTTACTTTTTAAAAACTTAATTCAAAATAAAAACTCAAAACAATCAAATTTAAAAACAAGAACGTATGAAAAAACAATATGTAATATTAGGATTATTACTGGTGTGTCTAAAATTTGCTCATGCACAGTTTACTCTAGATGGAGAATTTAAACCGAGAACAGAATATCGCCATGGATTTGGATCCTTAATACCAGCTAATGCCGAACCTGGGTTTGGTATTTCTACTAGGGCTAGATTAAATGCAGGATATGCCACCGAAACTTACAAAGTATATATAAGTTTTCAAGATGTTATGGTATGGGGTGAAAACAGACAAATTCTACCTTGGGATCAAAACAATTCTTTCGCAATTTTTCAAGCCTGGGCAGAGCTACAGTTAGGTTCTGGTTGGTCCACAAAACTTGGTCGTCAAGTATTATCGTATGATGATCAGCGTATATTAGGTGGTCTCGATTGGGCGCAACAAGCAAGAAACCATGATGCAGGTCTTATCAAATATAAAAAGGATAAGTTTGCATTAGATATTGCTCTAGCATGGAATCAAGATTATTCGCACCCAACAGGATTTATATCTGAAGGAAATGCTTATAATACTTCAGGATTCTTTTCGTATAAAACGATGCAAATGGTGCATGCTTCAAATGCATGGGAGAACTTCTCAGGAAGTGTATTGTTAATGAATAATGGTTTTCAAAATGCGGCTGCTGGTTTAGGCGATGTTGCTAATTTACAAACCTTAGGGACGCATTTAAAATTTGGTAAAAATGCATTCAGTGCAGCACTTAATGCCTATATGCAAACAGGTAAGGCTATATACGGTACATCTTACAAAGATGTGAAAGGCGCTTACTTACTAGGTTTAGACTTAGGGTATAAAGTATCTTCAAAAGTTGGTTTAGGAGCTGGTCTTGAAATTATTAGTGGTAACGATAAAACGAATACAGACGAAACAGGAGCATTTTTCCCATTATATGGAACCAACCACAAGTTTAATGGTTTCATGGATTATTTCTACGTAGGTAACCATGCCAACAGTGTTGGTTTATTTGATGTTCATGTAGGGGCGAATTTCAAGTTAGGAGAAACTACAAGCTTAATGGCTAAAGTACTTAACTTTAGTGCCGAAAAAGAATTGCCAAGTGGTGAGAAGTCTTTAGGTACTGAGGTTGATTTAGTATTCTCAAAGAAGTTTAAAGGCTATGGTTTAAAAATAGGTTACTCTCAAATGTTCGCTAGCGATGGTATGTACGAGCTAAAAGGTGTTGCTAAAGCTGATGCCGCCGATGTACAAAACTGGGCTTGGGTACAGTTGTTAATTAAACCTAAGTTTTTAAACACGGCAAGTAAATAGTCATAAAAAACATATTTCAAGATTTTAAGAATCCCCTTTTTTGGGGATTCTTTTTTTTGGTTATAGATGTTTAAAATACTTTTCTTACATTTAATTCTTAAAGTAAGAATATGCTTAAAAAAGTTTATGGTAGTGCCGTTTTTGGTGTTGAGGCTACCACCATTACCGTTGAAGTAAATGTTGATAAAGGGGTAGGGTACCACTTAGTTGGTCTTCCAGATAATGCTATAAAAGAAAGTAACTTTAGAATTGCTGCTGCCCTTCAAAATAATGGTTACAGAATTCCAGGAAAAAAAATTATAATCAATATGTCACCAGCCGATTTGCGCAAGGAGGGCTCGGCATACGATTTAACATTGGCCATTGGTATATTGGCGTCTTCTGCCCAGATAAAAGCGGAACATCTAGATAGCTATTTAATTATGGGAGAACTTTCGCTTGATGGAGGTTTACAACCTATAAAAGGAGCGCTACCTATTGCGGTTAAAGCCAGAGAAGAGGGGTTTAAAGGGTTTATTCTGCCGGCTCAAAATGCCAAAGAGGCAGCTATTGTTGATAACCTAAAAGTGTATGGGGTTGAGAATATAAAACAGGTGATTAACTTTTTCGACCAAGGAGAACACCTAGAACAAACTATTGTAGATACGCGTGAGGAGTTTTATAAAAATTTAGAATTTCCAGAGTTTGATTTTGCCGATGTAAAGGGCCAAGAGAGTATAAAACGATGCATGGAAATCGCCGCTGCGGGAGGCCACAACATCATTTTGATTGGGCCTCCGGGTGCAGGGAAAACCATGCTAGCAAAACGTTTACCGAGTATTTTGCCGCCTATGACTTTGTATGAGGCTTTGGAAACGACAAAGATTCACTCGGTGGTAGGACGTATTAAAGATACGGGCCTAATGTCTCAGCGACCGTTTCGAAGTCCGCATCACACCATATCGAATGTGGCTTTAGTAGGAGGGGGGAGTTATCCACAGCCAGGGGAGATTTCTTTGTCTCACAATGGGGTTTTATTTTTAGATGAGTTGCCAGAATTTAAACGAGAGGTTTTAGAAGTCATGCGACAGCCTTTAGAGGATAGGGAAGTAACCATTTCAAGAGCTAAGTTTACAGTTACTTATCCGTCGTCTTTTATGTTAGTAGCGAGTATGAATCCCAGTCCTGGAGGGTATTTTAATGATCCAGATGCACCTGTTACCTCTAGCCCTGCAGAGATGCAGCGCTATTTGGGGAAAATATCAGGGCCCTTATTAGATAGAATAGATATTCATATAGAAGTAACACCCGTACCTTTTGATAAGTTGAGTGATGACAGAAAAGGCGAAAGCTCTGTTAGCATTAGAGAACGTGTTATTAAAGCCAGAAACATTCAAACACAACGGTTTTTAGAGTCAGAATCGGTACATTATAATGCCCAAATGAACACTAAGCAAATTCGAGAATACTGTGTTTTAGACGAATCCAGTAAAACCCTTTTAAAAGCTGCAATGGAACGTTTAAACCTATCAGCCAGAGCTTACGACAGAATTTTAAAAGTGTCCAGAACCATAGCCGATCTTGAAGGTTCAGCGCAAGTTAATGGGTCTCATATTAGTGAAGCTATTCAATACAGAAGCTTAGATAGAGACGGGTGGTTGGGGTAAAGCTTTCCTGGAAACAATGGGCAACAAGGCTTTGTGTTTAGAAGGTAAAAGTAAATGTTAAAGAATAATTAATTTTATTTTTCAATGCTTAGATAAGGGGTATTTTTGAGAGTTATGTAACGAAACTTTTAAAATATGAAATCACCAATAAAGTTGCTAGCTGCTTTATTTCTTATCTCTTCAGTCAATTTTGCCCAAACTACATTAATTAATGTACCAACATTGAGTCCAAATGGACAGTCTATGGCCTTTAATTTTCAAGGCGATATTTGGATAGCGGATGTCAACGGTAAAAACCCAAGAAGGCTTACTATTCATGAAGCTTACGACACAAATCCGCTATGGAGTCATGATGGGAAAACCATTGTATTTGAGAGCGATAGATATGGTAATAAGGATATTTTTACCATACCAGCCAGTGGGGGCGCAGTGAAGCGTTTAACGTATCATTCGGCTCATGATGTAGCTTCCGATGTTACTAGTAAAGGAGATGTTTTGTTCGCAACGAGGCGATATTTTGCACAAGTGGAAAAAGAATCTGAAATATTTATTCTCAAAAAAAATTCAGGGACTCCAACAAGATTTATGGATGCTTTAGGTTACCATGCAAAACTATCTCCAAATGGAAAGTTTATAGCTTTTACAAAAGGAAGGTGTCGCCTAGAACGAGAAGCTTATCAAGGACCTGCGAATAGAGATATTTGGCTATATGATATTACAAACGATACGTATAAACAAATTACTACGTTTGCTGGAAACGATTTTTATCCGCAATGGGGTAATGATAGCACCTTGTATTTTCAATCGTCTAGAACGGGTAGATATAATGTGCATAAGGTAAGTATATCTGAAACAGGAGCGAAGGATGGAATCATTACCGCTATAACAGATTTTCAAGACATGGGACTTTCTTCATATCATATTAGTAGAGAAGGTAATACGCTTGTTATGAATAAAGGGGATAAGGTATTTAAAATGAATTTGAATACAAATAGTCTTGAAGAGGTGAAAATTAACATCCATTCAGATTACAGATTTGACCCTATAGTTCATAAAACCTACAACAGTAACGTTAAAGATATTGCTCTATCACCAAATGGTAAATATGTTGCGCTTTCTATTCGTGGTGAGCTATTTATTAGAAGTACCAATAAAGATAAAAAGCGAACCGTTAATGTGTCTAACTCGGCATATAGAGACCGTATGCCAACATGGTTAAATGATAGCACCTTATTATTCATTTCAGACAGAGCAGGGCAAAATGACTTGTACGTTGTAAAATCAAGTGATAAAGAGGAGTCAAATCTTTTTAAAACCTTAAAACATGAGATCACTAGAATAACAGAAACAGAGGAAGATGAAAGCTTACCTGTATTAGCTGCTAATGGTAGGTCTATAGCTTATGTAAGAGGGCGCGGTGAATTAATTGTAGCTAAGATTGATGGTAATGCTAATCTTTACGATGAAACCGTGTTATTAAATGGTTGGGATACACCAAATGGCGTTTCCTGGTCTCCAGATTCAAATTGGTTGGCTTATAGTTTAAATGATTTAGATTTTAATAGGGAGGTTTACATACATAGCGCAGATAATAGCAAAGAACCAGTTAATATTTCCATGCACCCAAAGCGCGACACAGATCCGGTATGGAGTCCTGACGGAAAAAAACTAATGTTTTCATCGAATAGAAATAATAATGATTATGACGTTTGGTTTACTTGGTTGTCCAAAGAAGATTGGGAAAAGACCAAGCAAGATTGGGAGGAAGAGCCAGATGAAAAAGAGGATTCAAAAAACAAGAAGGATACTGAAAATATCAAGGAGAAAGCATCTGTTGAGCGTATAAAAATAGATTTTGAAAATATTCATGAGCGCCAGGTGCAGGTAACAGCTTTTGTAGGAGGAGAATTTGGAAAGTTGTTTTCAAAAGATAGTGAAACCATCTATTATACCACTGGAAATGGTTCAAGAGGAAATGCTAAAGTTAGCTCAGATTTATTTAAAATTAAGTGGGATGGTAGAGATAAAAAGGCAGTAACTTTAAATGATACTAAGCCAAAAAATTTGGTTGTTAATAATGATAAATCCACGGTATATTTTACAAAATCAGAAGGTAGTTTGTCAAGTATAGATTTATCTAAGGATAAATTGGAGAATTTAGCCTTTACTGCCAAAATGAATATTGATTATAACGGGGAATCTAAACAAATTTTTAATGAAGCCTGGAAAGCTATTCGTGATGGGTTTTATGACCCCGATTTTCATGGTCAAGATTGGAACAAACTTCGACAGGTATACGAGCCATTAGCTCTTGGTGCTTCCACGCGCGTTGATTTTCAGCATATGATAAATAGAATGCTGGGGCAAATAAACGCCAGTCATATGGGCTTGTATCGGGTTGAAACCCGAGAGGACATACAAAAGGAATCTACAGGACTCTTAGGTGTTGAGTTGGAGTTAAGCTCTGGAGAGGACTTAAGGGTTGTTAATGTTATTGAAAACATGCCTGCTAGTAGAGAAGTAAGTCAGCTTATGCAAGGGGATATTATCAAGAGTGTCAATGGGGTTATTTTAAGTAAGCAAACTAATATTTACAGTCTTCTTGAAGGGACCTCAAATGAAAAAATATATATTAATGTGGAACGAGATGGTGTCTCAAAAGAAATAGTTCTCAGACCCAAAAGCAGCAATAGAATAGAAAATTACAAGGCATGGGTAAGTGAGCGCAAACGTTTAACAGACTTGTATTCTGGTGGTAAGTTAGGTTATATCCATATTCAAGGTATGAACTGGGAGAGCTTTGAACGTTTTGAAAGAGAACTTACCGCGGCAGGTTTAGGGAAACAAGGTATTGTTGTTGATGTTCGATATAACGGTGGAGGATGGACTACCGATTACCTGATGGCTGTTTTAAATGTTAAACAGCATGCTTATACGATTCCGAGAGGAGCGACCAAAAATTTGAAGTCAGACCATACTGAATTTGTAAATCATTATCCGTTTAATGAAAGATTACCTTTGGCTTCATGGACGAGACCCTCTATTGCTTTATGTAATGAAAGTAGTTACTCAAATGCAGAAATTTTTTCGCATGCTTATAAAGCCCTAGGCATTGGTACTTTAGTAGGCGTGCCTACTTTTGGTGCCGTGATATCAACAGGGTCTACCTCTTTAATAGATGGTTCTTATGTGAGGATGCCTTTTAGAGGCTGGTATGTAAAAGAAACCCAATCTAATATGGAATTGGGACCTGCACAACCCGATATTCTTGTGCATAACAACCCAGATGATAAGGCAAAGGGGCGAGATACACAACTAAAACGTGCTGTTGAAGAGTTGCTTAAACAATTATAAAAGGGTATTTTAGACGTATCTCAAAATACGTTTTTGAAAAATTTGTTAAAAAATATTGGCCCAGGGCCACTAATAGCAGCAGCTTTTATTGGTCCGGGTACGGTTACGGTGTGTACTTTAGCTGGTGCTGGATTTGGTTATGGTTTACTTTGGGCGATAGCACTATCTGTTGTGGCCACAATTGTTTTGCAAGAAATGGCTGCACGGTTAGGTATTATTTCGCAGCAAGGTTTGGCACAAGTTATCAGAGCACAAATAAATCACCCTTTAGTTAAACTTTTAGCTATTTTACTTATTTTAAGTGCTATCGTGGTTGGAAATGCAGCTTATGAAGCCGGTAATATAAGTGGTGGTGTATTGGGGTTGGAAACCATTTTTGGAGATCAAAGTTTAGACTTAGGTTTATATAATTTGAACCTTTGGAGTATACTTATTGGTTTAGTAGCCTTTGTGTTGTTGTATATGGGTAATTACAAAGTTTTAGAACGTGTTTTGGTATTCCTAGTAATTTTAATGAGTTTAGCTTTTTTACTTGCAGCCGTCATTACCAAGCCAAATCTTTCTCAACTATTTGAGGGTATTGTTAAGCCTTCAGTAAACTCCCAAAATTTACTCACCATTATTGCCCTTATTGGCACCACGGTAGTACCTTATAATTTGTTTTTACATGCCTCTTTAGTGAAAGAAAAGTGGCATGATAAAACAGATTTAGAAATCGCACAAAAGGACGCCATATTAGCTATTACCTTAGGTGGATTAGTGTCTATGTGTATTATTATTTCTGCGGCGTCTATTGAGTCTTCAGAGATCAATAATGCTTCTGATTTAGCTAAGGGCTTAGAGCCACTTTTTGGAAATTTCGCCAAGTACTTTTTAGCTATAGGTTTATTTGCAGCAGGAATAACAAGTGCTATAACAGCGCCGTTAGCTGGAGCTTACGTTATTGATGGCTGTTTGGGTTGGAATTCAAGTATGAAAGCCGTCAGATTCAAATTGGTATGGGGAAGTATTTTATGCGTTGGGGTTTTATGTTCATCGTTGGGCATCAAGTCAATCGAAATAATAAAATGCGCCCAAATCACTAATGGCGTCTTATTACCAGTTATAGTAGGGTTTCTTCTTTGGGTAATGAATAAAACAGCTGTTCTTGGAAAATACAGAAACACAACATTTCAAAATTTTTTTGGTAGTGCTATTTTGTTAATTACTATCTTACTTGCAATAGCAACTTTAAATAAGGTTTTTAATCTAGATTTACTGTAAGTTATGAAAACACGTATTGATATTAATGCAGATGTAGGCGAAGGGGTTGGAAATGAGTCGGAGATTATGCCATTTATATCTTCTTGTAATATTGCTTGTGGGGGCCATGCCGGTGGCATAAAAACCATGAGAACTGTTGTGGGGCTAGCAAAAGAAAATAAGGTAAAAATAGGAGCTCACCCGTCTTTTCCAGACAAAGAAAACTTTGGAAGACAAATAATAGATATGCCATGTACTGCCTTGTATACATCTATTAAGAATCAAATAAAGGATTTGATCGAAGTTTTAGATGATTATCATTTACAGATTCATCATGTTAAACCACATGGCGCTTTGTACAATTTAGCTGCTGTAGATGAAAAAACAGCGCAGGTAGTCGTAGAGGTTATGCGCGGCTTAATGCTTAGAGCTAAACTTTATGTACCCTATAAATCGGTTATAGCCAAAGTGGCTATAGAGCAAAACATTCCGATCATGTATGAGGCTTTTGCCGATAGAAATTACAATGATGATTTAACTCTGGTTTCTAGAGATTTGGATTATGCCATTATAGATAATGCGGATGCTATGTTCGACCATGTATTCAGGATGGTAACTTCGAATAAGGTAAAGACCTGGTCAGGAAAACTTAAAGCCATTGAAGCCGACACGTTCTGCATGCATGGAGACCATCCAAAAGCTTTTAATTTGATTTCTGAGCTTACTAAAAGATTAAGTGATCAAGGTATAAAGGTTGTTTAGAATGTCCAATTTTCTTTTAACATTTAAGTCCTTTGGGGAAAATGCTGTTCTTATAGAATGGCCTAAAGAAATAGATGAAACAATTCTAAAGGATGTTTTGCATTTTAAGTCTAAAATTGAAGCAAGTTTAGGTACTGATGTAAAGGAGGTAAGGTCTGCTTATCAATCACTTTTGGTGGTGTATGATAGGGCAATAAACCATACCAAATGTATTCCAAGGTTAAAACAGATTTATGGCGAAAATTTTGGTTCAAAGTTAACTATGTGCAGTAAATTATGGAGAATTCCAGTTTGTTATGAGGATTGCTTTGGAATTGATTTGGAGCGTATTGCAAAACTAAATAACCTGTCTAAAGAGGCTATTATTCATTTGCATGCAAAACCAGTATACACCGTTTTTTTTCTAGGTTTTCTTCCCGGTTTTTTATATTTAGGGGGGCTCGATGCTAAGTTGCATACACCAAGAAATGCGCAGCCAAGACTCCATGTGGAAAAAGGTGCCGTTGCCATTGGAGGTAAGCAAACAGGTGTTTACCCGAATAAAAGTCCGGGAGGCTGGAATATTATAGGAAATACACCTATAACCTTTTTTAGCCCAAAAAGTAAAGCACCCTGTTTTGCATCGGCAGGAGATCGTATTCAATTTTACCCAGTTTTATTTGAGGAATATTCTAAGATAAAGGAATTGGTAGAAACCGATGCTTTTTCCTTAGAAAATGAGGTGTGGAATGGTTAGAGTTATAAAAGCAGGCATATTGTCTAGCATACAGGATATGGGGCGTATGGGGTACCAAAATCTAGGGATTCCTTACTCGGGTGCCATGGATGCTAAGGCGGCTCTTATGGCCAATGCCGTATTGGGCAATAAGTCTAATGATGCCATACTAGAAATGACCATGACTGGCGATACATTAAAATTTGAATGTGAAACCTTAATTTGCTTAACAGGGGCTTTTATGAGCCCTAAACTCAACCAAAAGTCTATTGTAAATAACAAGGTTGTTGAAGTAAGAAGTGGTGATGTTTTAAGCTTTGGAGCTTTAAAAACAGGGTTTAGAACGTATTTAGCTGTTAAAGGAGGTTTTCAATCGGAAAAAGTATTAGGGAGCAGAAGTATGTATTCTGGAATTACCGATACGTTCAAGCTTAAAAAAGGCGCGCAGCTAAGTTTAAATAGTTATGCGAAAGGATCTGGAATTAAGTACGCTGGCGTAAAGGTGAATGATAGTTATTTTAATAGTCAAACTATTAGGGTTTATAAAGGGCCAGAGTTTTATTTGCTTTCTGAAGCGCAACAACACAAGTTAATGTCTCACGTATTTACGATATCAAAGCACAATAATAGAATGGCATACCAGTTAAATGAATTATTGGATAATAGCTTGGATCAGATTATTACGTCGCCAGTGCTTCCGGGTACTGTCCAATTAACACCATCTGGAAACCTCATTGTTTTGATGAGAGACTGCCAAACTACTGGTGGCTATCCTAGGGTTTTGCAACTTACGGAAGCTGCTATAAATACGCTCGCTCAAAAGTATACAGGACAAACTATACAGTTTTTATGAAATCAAATTAATATTATTAGAAGTAAGCTTGCTGTGTTTTTACGACTTAATTTGAAATGATGCGATCATGAAAAATTTCTTCATAATTGGTATTCTATTCTTGTTTTTAGTGTCTTGTTATAAAAAGCAAGACATGAATGCCAATACAATTATTATGAAATCTATCCTTGCCTCTGGGGGTAACCTAATAGATTCTTCAAAAGTTTCATTCAGTTTTAGAGATAGACATTACTATGCAATTAGAAACAAGGGGATGTTTCAGTTAGGAAGAATCACCTTAAAGAACAATGATTCTATATGGGATGTGTTGAGCAATAAGGGTTTTGAGCGTTTAGTAAATAACGCTAAAGTTTATGTTACAGATAGTATGATTCCAAAATATGCATCATCCGTAAACTCGGTGCATTATTTTTCGGTGTTGCCCTATGGACTCAATGCAAAAGCGGTTAAGAAAACACTTTTGGGTAGAACAGTTATAAAAAATCAAGACTATTTTAAGATCGAAGTTACTTTTGAGGAAGAAGGAGGTGGTGAAGATTTTGACGATATTTTTATTTATTGGGTAAATGCTAAGACCTTTCTTGTAGAATATTTAGCATATTCTTATAACGAAGAAGATGGTTTGGGACTGCGGTTTAGAGAAGCTTATAATGAACGTTACGTTAGTGGTATTAGGTTTGTTGATTACAGAAATTATAAACCTGAAACAGGTACTATTAAGCTGCAACAATTAGATAGTTTGTTTTTGCATGATAAATTGAAGTTACTGTCTATTATTGCGTTGGAACATATAAAGGTTGATTTTAATTTTTAGGCTAAATTAAGGGCAATCTTAACCATGTCATCAAAACTTGTTTCTCGATCTTGTGCGGAAGTGCGCTCTCCTGTGACAAGCGAATCCGATATAGTAAGAATGGAAAGCGCCTGAACCTTGTGTTTAGCGGCTACTGTATAGAGTCCTGCAGTCTCCATTTCAACGCAAAGAACACCAAATTTTGACCATATTTTGTACGATTCAAAGTCATCACTATAAAACTCATCTGAGGTAAAAACATTACCTGCTTTAACAGGAATACGCATTGATTTTGCCACATCTAAAGCTTTTTCAAACAATTCAAAACTGGCTGTTGGCGCATAATTAGCACTAGCAAACCGTATGTTATTCAATCCAGAATTGGAGGAGGCAGACATGGCTATAACCACATCTCTTAATGCTATTGTCTTTTGATAAGAGCCTGCGCTACCAACCCTAATCAAATTTTTTACGCCGTATTCGGTTATAAGTTCGTGGGCATATAATGAAATAGAGGGTACACCCATACCTGTGCCCATAACGGAAACCGGTTTCCCTTGATACAAACCAGTATAACCAAGCATGTTTCTAACTTTATTAAAGCATTTTGAGTTTTCTAGAAATGTGTGCGCTATCCACTTAGCTCTAAGTGGGTCGCCAGGAAGTAATATGGTTTCTGCGATATCGCCTTTTTTTGCTTCAATATGAATACTCATGTTACTGTTTTAGTATTTTGTATTTGACTTTTTATCTGTAACTATAGCTACCCCAGATGATGTTCCAAGCCTATTTACACCAAGGTTAATAAACTCCAAGGCTGTTTTTTCATCACGAATACCTCCAGAAGCTTTTATTTTAACACAGCCTTTACAAACACTTTTCATTAACTTTATGTCATGAATGCTAGCTCCTCTACTGCCAAATCCAGTTGAGGTTTTAATAAAGTCGGCTCCGCTTTGGATTGCGAGCTCACTGGCCTTAATAATCTCAATATCTTCCAAATAACAGGTTTCTAAAATTACCTTTAATATATGGTTTGGCATTGTTTTTTTAACAGCTTCAATATCTTTCCATACGCCATCAAAATCTTTGCTTTTAAGTAATCCAATGTTTAAAACCATATCAATTTCATCCGCACCATCTTTAATGGCGTTTTCAGCTTCAGCCACTTTGGCTATGGTGCTCATAGCTCCAAGAGGGAAGCCAATAACAGAGCAAACTTTAACAGGACTGCCTTTTAGTTGTTCTTTGGCAAGTGCTACGTAACCACTATTCACGCATACTGAAAAAAAATCATAGGTTTTTGCTTCTTCGCATAGCACTGTGATGTCTTCTTTAGAGGCTGTTGCTTTTAGTAGTGTATGATCTATAAATTTACTGAATGGGCTATTCATGGTTAGACTGTTTTATTAAAAACACCTCGCCTTTAGTCCAGCTTTTTAGAAACCATAAAGGAGGTCTCTCAAAGGTATTAACAAAAAGTAATATAAGCTATTTCTTGAGACCAAAAGAAAAAAATAGCCCTTGTCTTTTAGTTTAAAAAAAGAACCTAACGCATTGTTTTGTGCGACATAGACTTTGGCACGTCAATTTTAATATTAACATTTTTAGACTTTTCGATATACTGCTTGTAGATTCTACTATTTCGGATTTGACGAGAGTTACTAAAAGGGTTTATTGCTGTAAAACTTCCAATTCTATCAGCCCCTACTTCTAAATATTTTATGGCAGTATCAAAATCAGTAATGTCACCAGTGGCCTTAATTAAAGCTTTGTTTTTAACGGTTTTCTTAATGATTTTAATGGCAGTAAAAGTGGCGCCTCCTTTAGAAAATCCTGTTGAGGTTTCAATAAAATCTGCCTGACCATCTAAGCAGATTTCACAGGCTTTAATAATCTCATTTTTATTAAGCTCGGATATTTCAATAATAACCTTAAGCGATTTAGAACCAATGGAGAGTTTTACATCTGTAATATCCTTTAAGATTGCCACATAATTTCTACTTTTTAAATAGCCAAGATTAATAACCATGCTAATTTCTTCAGCACCATCTAACACAGCTTGTTTCGCTTCAAAAGCCTTTGATTTCGTTGTGGTAGCACCCAAAGGAAATCCAACCACAGTAGTTACCATAACATCAGATTTTACTAATAACTGTTTGGCAAGAGCTACATAGCAACTATTTACACAAACACTGTTGTAGTTATTTACCATAGCCTTTTCGCAAAGCACAATAATATCGTGTTCTGTGGTATTGGAATCTAGTAATGTAAAATCTATTTGTTTAGAGATATTCATTGAAATAGCAGGTTTTTAATGAGTTTTACGGTTTAATTAATGCAAAGTTTGGGGCTTTATATAACAGCTAATTTATTGATTTAAATTTACTAATTTGTGTTAAAAAAGCAATTTTAGATGAACTGTAAGTATAAGGTAACAACATAACAAGATATTAAACAAAATAGTATTTGTTTCATTTTATTTTTTTATTATTAGCTCCCGAATTTAGTTATACGCTATTGTTTGATAAATCACTTTTCTTGCTTCTGTCTTGTATAATTAAATTGATATTTGAACGGCCAATCTTTAAATTTGGAATAAAAAAAAGCAACAATCCACTCTTAGAGTATCATGTTGCTTTTCAACTAACCAACTAATTTATAGACTATTTATAACCTTAAATGTTACAAAAGTTTTCAAAAAATTTACACTTCCTTAGTAACTAAGTCGCTTTGATTTCTAAAAACTAACTTTTCATCAAAGGCATCCAATAAGATAATACTATCTGTAGTAACCTTACCAGCCAATATCTCTTTACTAAGCGCATTAAGTACCTCTTTTTGAATAACACGCTTAACCGGTCTAGCTCCATATTCTGGATTGTATCCTTTATCCGCTAGGTAGGATATAGCTTCTTGTGTGGCATCAAACGTAATACCTTGTTGAGCGATCATTTTTGTAATGCTCTTTAACTGAAGTCCAACAATATCAAGGATGTTATCCTTGCTAAGTGGAGTAAACATAACGGTATCATCAATTCTATTAAGGAATTCAGGTCTTACCGACTGCTTTAGTAATCCAAGAACATCGACTTTAGCAGCTTCAATGGCCGAGTCTATGTCTTTTGTGGCTTCAAAACGCTCTTGAATAATTTGACTTCCCATATTAGACGTCATAATTATAATAGTATTCTTAAAATCTGCAGTTCGTCCTTTGTTATCTGTTAAATGACCTTCATCAAGTACTTGTAATAGTATGTTAAAAGTATCGGGATGGGCTTTTTCTATTTCATCTAATAAAACAACAGAGTAAGGCTTGCGTCTAACAGCTTCTGTTAATTGCCCGCCTTCGTCATAACCAACATATCCAGGAGGCGCTCCAACCAATCTGCTTACTGCGTGTCGTTCTTGATATTCGCTCATGTCAATTCGTGTCATGGCGCTTTCATCGTCAAATAAATATTCTGCTAAGGCTTTAGCAAGTTCTGTTTTACCAACACCAGTTGTTCCTAAAAATAAAAACGTACCTATGGGTTTTTGCGGGTTTTGTAAACCTGCTCTACTTCGTCTTACAGCATCACTTACAGCTTCTATAGCCTCTTCTTGTCCAACAACACGTTTGTGTAGCTCATCTTCAAGTTTCAAGAGTTTTTCCCTTTCACTTTGAAGCATTTTTGTTACAGGAATTCCTGTCCACTTAGCAACAACTTCAGCGATATCATCATAAGTAACCTCTTCTTTTATCAAAGAATTTTCAGACTGTTCTTGAAGTTTTACTTGGTATGTTTCAAGTTGTTCTTGAGCTTCTTTTATCTTGCCATAGCGTAATTCAGCCACTTTACCATAATCCCCTTCGCGCTCTGCTTTTTCAGCTTCAAGCTTGAAGTTTTCAATATTTTGTTTAATGTTTTGAATATTGTCAACGACTTCTTTTTCACTTTTCCACTTGGCATTTATTTCATTACGTTGCTCTTTAAAATTTGCCAAGTCTGCTTTTAACGATTTTAACTTAGCTTCATCTTTCTCTCTTTTAATGGCTTCAATTTCAATTTCTAGTTGCATTATTTTTCTATCTAATACATCTAGTTCCTCTGGCTTAGAGTTTATTTCCATACGCATTTTTGATGCCGCCTCGTCCATTAAGTCAATAGCTTTATCGGGTAAAAAACGATTGGTAATATACCGTTGAGATAACTCTACCGCTCCAATAATAGCGTCGTCTTTAATACGTACCTTGTGATGTGTTTCATATTTTTCCTTGATTCCTCTTAAGATCGAAATCGCACTTTCGGTATCTGGTTCGTCTACCAAAACCTTTTGAAAACGACGTTCTAGCGCTTTGTCTTTTTCAAAGTATTTTTGGTACTCATCAAGTGTAGTCGCTCCAACGGCACGTAGTTCGCCTCTTGCTAAAGCTGGTTTTAAAATATTAGCAGCATCCATAGCGCCTTGTCCACCGCCAGCACCCACTAGTGTGTGTATTTCATCAATAAAAAGGACGATATCGCCGTCGCTAGTGGTAACTTCTTTAATTACCGATTTAAGACGCTCCTCAAACTCACCTTTATATTTAGCTCCTGCTATAAGGGCCCCCATATCAAGTGCAAAAATCTGCTTGTCTTTTAGGTTTTCAGGAATATCACCATCTACAATTCTATGTGCAAGCCCTTCTGCAATAGCGGTTTTTCCGGTACCTGGTTCCCCTACAAGAATAGGGTTGTTTTTGGTTCTACGAGATAATATTTGAAGAATACGTCGTATTTCTTCGTCTCTACCAATTACAGGGTCTAACTTACCATCTTTTGCTAGTTGATTTAAGTTCTTAGCGTATTTTGATAAGGCATTATAAGTTTCTTCTTGGCTTTGAGAGGTTACTTTTTCGCCTTTACGCAATTCATCAATAGCCGCTGTTAACCCTTTTTCTGTAACACCTTGATCTTTTAACATTTGGGCAATTTTACTTTTTGATTTAAAAATGGCCAATATTAAATGTTCGATAGAGACAAAGTCATCATTCATTCTTTTAGCAATGATGGCGGCTTCATTTAAAGATTTACCAGCTTCTCTAGAAAGCATAAGTTCGGTTCCAGATACTTTTGAAAAACTTTCTAACTGCTTATCTAAAGCTTGTTCTAAAATATTTACATTGACATGCAGTTTTTTCAGTATAAAGGGCAAAACATTTTCGTCAACATTAAAAACGCCTTTAAAAAGGTGTTCGTTTTCAATTTGTTGATGGCCAAAGCCTTGCGCAAGCTGTTGTGCTTGCTGTATGGCTTCCTGTGATTTAATTGTATAATTGTTTAGATTCATATTCAATTTTTATTTTTCCGATATTACGGGTGTTTCTTTTTGTTTACATCAAGAAGAAGTCAACAATCTTACCAATCCATTTGCTAAGACAAAATGTCTGTTTTATTTTGTTTTAGGATGACGTTTTGTCTGTTTGTAAGATTTAATATATTTGGCGACTTAAAGCATTGAAAATAAAACTTAATAGCATCAATGGGATTAATCAATAAATTATTTGGAGGTTCATCGGAACCAAAAGAAGAAAAAGTTCTGCCTTGGATTGAATTGTCTAGTTTAGAACAATTGGATGTAATTAAAGAAAAATCTAAAAGTAAAACACAGGTTATATTCAAGCACTCAACCCGATGTGGCATTAGTAGAATGGTAATGAATCAGTTTATTGATGCGTATCAATTTAAAGAAAGCGATTTGGACTTATATTATCTGGACTTATTAAGCTATCGCGACGTATCGAATGAGGTTGGCTATAGATTTCAAGTGATGCACGAATCGCCTCAAATTATTATTGTTAGGCAAGGAGAAGCCGTTGCTCATGCTTCTCACGGAGGTATCAACGACATTGATTTATCTGAGTATATGTAATGTTTTAAGACGTTAATTTTTCCTTAAAAGTTTAATTTTGGCTTATAATAAGTATAACATATTTGTAAATTTGGAGCTTTTATAATTTCAAATATGTCGATATGAGACGCTATGTACTTTTATTTTTATGTGTTTTTGTTGTTTTTTCATGTAAAAATGAAACAAAAAAAGAAAAAGCAATTAAGAATGAAGATCAAGTAGCTCTAACGGAATTACTTCAAAACTACTATGATGACGGTTTGGCTTTCAATGTAATGAAAGCTACAAATGCTGGAAATTCAAAATATAACGATCAATTTCCAAATACCTTATCACTCGATTTTAAAACAAAAAAGCGGGCCTATTATGAAAAATATAGGGACGCGCTAGATTCAATTGATGATAGCTCGCTATCAGATACCGAAAAGTTAAGTAAAGCGGTGTTAATGTGGGATATAGATATCAATTTGGAGGCAATGAATTTTAAGAAAGATTTGATGCCCATTGACCAAATGTGGTCAACAAACTTAAATTTCAATGGTTATGCCAGTGGGGAAAAGGCGCAGCCTTTTAACACCGTAGACGATTACAAGAATTGGTTAAAACGTGTTGATGATTATTTAATTTGGCTAGATGCAGCCAAAAAGAATATGAAAGAAGGCATAAAGACGGGTTACGTGTTACCGAAACCTTTAATACTGAAGGTAATTCCTCAGTTTGCGATGTTAGCCTCTGGTCCCGCAGAAGCTCATTTATACTATACGCCCGTATTTAGTATACCAGAGTCTTTTGGTGAGGAGAATAGGGAAAAACTAGTTGAAGCCTATACAGATATGGTGGTTAATAAAGTTATACCTGCGCATCAAGATATGGTTGAGTTTTTAGAACATGATTATTTGCCAAATGGAAGGACAACTCACGGTATTGGTGATACGCCTTTAGGAGCCGCTTACTATGCGCATCAAATTAAAAAACACACCACAACAGAGTTAACAGCAGAAGAGATTCATGCTATTGGACTTCAGGAAGTTGAGCGTTTGCGAAATGAAATGCAAGGGGTTATGCAAACTGTTGGTTTTGAAGGTGATTTGAATGCTTTTTTCGATTTTGTAAGATCAAATAAAGACCTCATGCCTTTTACCGAACGCGCTCAAGTTATTGCATATTATGATAGTATTTATCAGGTAATAAAGCCACAAGTTGATAAGCTATTTGGAAAACAGCCTAAAACCGGGTTTGAGGTAAGAAGAACAGAACCTTTTAGGGAAAAGTCTGCGGCAGCAAACTACAGTAGCGGTTCTTTAGACGGTAAGAGGCCGGGTATTTTTTACACGCCAATTCCAGATGTTGCTACTTATAATGTTTTTGATAAAGAGGATTTATTTTTACATGAGGCCATACCTGGACATCATTTTCAAATTTCTTTGGCTCGAGAAAATGATGACTTGCCTTACTTTAGAAAAACACTTTCTTATAGTGCTTTTACTGAAGGCTGGGCTCTTTACGCAGAATCTTTGGGTAAAGAACTAGGCCTGTATAAAGACCCGTACCAATATTTTGGGATGCTAGGGGCAGAAATGCATAGAGCAATTAGATTAGTCGTCGATACAGGTATTCATGCCAAAGGGTGGACAAGAGAGCAGGCTATTCAATATTCACTTGAAAATGAGGCCAAGTCTAGGTCGAAAATTGAAAGTGAAATTGAACGCTATATGGCAAATCCAGGGCAGGCGTTATCCTATAAAATTGGACAGTTAAAAATGCTTGAATTAAGGAAACGAGCGGAAGATAAACTTGGTAATGCTTTTGATATTAAAGCCTTTCATGATTTGATTCTTGAAACAGGAAGTGTGCCTTTACACTTACTAGAACAGAAAGTTGATAATTGGATAGCAACGACTATGTAAGCATAGTTTATAATAATTATTCAAAATTTTCGGGAATAGTTGTTTATTTGTGTTGTTTTAAGCGTTTTATGCAACATTTTACAACCTCTTGTTTTCATCCTTTAAAACCTAGTACAATTGAAGGTTTACCTAGAAAGTTTACGTTTCCGTTTTACTATGAGCCGCATCCATTGAGTCTTTTGGCGGCTCAGGATTTACAAGAGTATCTTTCTATTCAACGTGATTTTGAACATAATTTCGGGTTAAAAAGTGAGAAACAGGGAACACCAATAGGTAAAATGTTTGGTGTCATGGTTGTTAAAAATAGAAATCAAGAATTAGGGTATCTGGCGGCTTTTTCGGGAAAACTTGCAGAAAGTAATGCGATTAATGGGTTTGTACCTCCAATATACGACACCTTAAATGAACAAGGGTTTTATAAAAGGGGAGAAGCTAAGCTTAATGATCTAACCCATCAAATTAAAATTTTAGAGGAAGACAAGGCTTTGGAAGCTGCTCATTTAGCTCTAAATAAAGCCATAAAAGAGTCAGAATTAGAATTGAAGTCCTTTAAAACGCTTTTAAAACAGAAGAAAAAGGCTAGACATTTGCTTCGAAAGGAACTTTTGGGGCAAGAGAATGAAAAAACAAAAAACCTTTTAGAAAATCTTAAAAATGAGAGCATTTATTTTAATTTTAGATTAAGAGATTTAAAGCTGAAATGGGATAGCCAAATAGAAAAAGCTAGAACTCATCTAGAATACATACTTAAACCCATTAATGAGCTTAAATCTGAACGTGCTCATTTGTCTACTACCTTACAAAAACAATTGCATGAAAAGTATAATTTTCTAAACGCGAACGGTGAGTTGAAAAACTTAGTTTCTATTTTTGAAGCTACTACATCGCCCATACCACCAGCTGCAGCTGGAGAATGTGCGGCTCCTAAATTATTTCAATATGCTTACAGGAATAATTTAACTCCAGTGTCTATGGCCGAGTTTTGGTGGGGGGACTCCCCAAAATCAGAAGTGAGAAAACATAAGCAGTTTTATCCTTCGTGCCGAAGTAAATGCGAACCTATTTTAGGACACATGATGCAAGGCCTGTTGGTGGACGATAATCCTATTGGTGTTATTCCAAAGCACGAAGATCCTCTTGATATTGTTTATGAAGATCAGCATTTGCTTTTGGTAAATAAGCCACATCATTTTCTCTCGGTACCTGGAAAACAAATCAAAGAATCTGTCTTAACAAAAATGAAAGCCTATTTACCAGATGCGCAAGGTCCGTTGCTTGTTCATCGCTTAGATATGTCTACTTCTGGTTTATTGTTGGTAGCAAAGAGTATGCGGGTGCACAAGTATTTACAAAAACAATTTATTAATAGACTTGTAAAAAAAAGATATGTGGCGGTATTAGAGGGCGTACTTTCTAAAAAATCGGGCAGTGTTGAATTGCCTTTGCGCGTCGATTTAGATAACCGACCAAACCAGCTAGTATGCTATAAACATGGAAAACATGCCAAAACAAAGTATGAAGTAGTTTCGATTGAAGGTGGTAGAACACGCGTACATTTTTACCCTATAACAGGAAGAACACATCAGTTAAGAGTACATGCAGCTCATGTAGATGGTTTAAATATGCCCATTGTTGGTGACGACCTATATGGAACAAAGGCTAATAGATTGCATCTTCATGCGGAGTTTATTAGTTTTATGCATCCCATAACAAAACAGGTGCTTGAGGTATCAGCGCCTGTTCCATTTTAACATGAATAAAAGCCTTCAATTAGAAGGCTTTTATTTATCTATTAGCGGTGTACGAATTAATAATGTTTTTTAATTGAAGTTTTAAATCTTCGCCAGTATCATATACCATTTGTTCATTATTTGGAAATGGTACTCTCCTGTGCTCTAAGAAATCAATATCTCTTGGTAGTAGGGCACGTCGGTCTCCTTGGGAAGTAGCGTATATATACTCGAATACAAATTGACTGTCGATAGGAAATTTGTTCAATATTTGTTGCGATCTTAAGTCTTTATAAACAACGTCTCCAATAACTTGCGATGTTTTTGTCTGAATAGTTTCAAAATAGCGACATTGTACCGTCACTAATTTGTCGACTTTAATATCATTTCCTAAACTATCTTTGGCCACATTCCCAGAACTGTCTAACACATATTGCCACCCATCAACAATCTCTTTTTCTCTTACAAACTCACGTTCTTTTATTTGTTCAGGTGAAATATTGATTTGTTTTAGGTTTAGTTGTAGAGCATAGTCGTATGGTAAATCAGAAACCCTGTTAACGTGATAGGTACTCCAAAATTTGTTAAGACCATAAGTGTCTAAGCTAAGTAAATCATCTTCTAAGCGCTCCGGAATTACTTGCTCTGTTTCGTTGTTTATAGATACCAAAATATAATCCATTCCACGTTGATGTGCTTCGGCAAGTAGTTCTGGGGTGTTTTCATAGTTAGGATTAATTTGTTGTAAGTAATCTAAGGTATTATAAGCATCTCGAATGGCTTGCTTATCATCGTTTTCAAGTAAGGCTAAACCTTTCTCGTAGAGATAGTCAGAGGCTTCATTTCGGGCATTTAAATAGTCGTCTGTGTAGTTTTCGAAATGAAAACTAACCTTTCTGCCGTTTAAATAAAGAGGTAGAATTGGTTTGATTTTTTCCTGTCTTCGATTCAGTCCCGAATACAATTCATAAACTTCAGTAAGCGTTTCCGGGTTATTATCTTTTTTTAGGTGATTTATAGTCCCTAAATCACGATTTACAGCTTTCTTGTAAGCCTCTTGAAGCATGGCTACATAGTCTGCATTACGTTTTTTGTCCTTATTCGTTCTAAGTTTTCTTAGCGCTGTATTGATGGCTTGGTCATAGTTACCCGTATTAACGGCTTTTTCAACCTGCTTTCGGGTACTACAAGCTAGAAACACAGTAACAATGGAGAAAAGTATTAATTTTTTCATAGGTTAATGTTTTGGTATTGGTAAGAACCAATTCAATAGTGATGCCAAAATACAAAACATATAGACTAAAAGCTAATTAATCCGATAAAATGAAGTAAATATCAATAAATTGTAGTATTAAAACTACTTTTTGTATACAGGAAGCAACTTTGTAGAAACCTCTCCAAAGCCAATTCTAGTGCCATCCTTTTCACAATGTCCTCTCATAATAACCGTATCGTGGTCGTTTATAAACGTTCTTTCACTGCCATCTTTCATCTTTAAAGGTTTGTCCCCCTTCCAGGTCAATTCAAGCATAGAACCATAGCTGTCTTCGGTAGGGCCAGAAATAGTACCACTGCCCATCATATCCCCCGAATTTACAGGGCACCCATTAATTGTGTGATGTGCCAATTGCTGTACCATATTCCAATACATGTATTTAAAATTAGATTTGCTAACCACTGTTTCTTTGGCGCCCTTTGGTTGTATGGCGACCTCCAATTGAATATCGTAGCTTTTTTTGCCTTTGTATTTGAGGTATTCAAGTTGTGGTTTAAGGGCTTTAGGGCCTTCAATGCGATAAGGCTCCAAGGCGTCCAGAGTTACAATCCAAGGAGAAATAGACGACGCGAAATTCTTAGCTAAAAAAGGACCTAAAGGCACATACTCCCATTTTTGAATATCGCGAGCACTCCAATCGTTTAATAGCACGAGTCCAAAAATATACTCTTCGGCTTCTTCAATAGGAATTGGTTCTCCTAAATCATTGGCATCTGTTGTAATAAAGGCCATTTCTAATTCGAAGTCTACTAGTTTGCTTGGCCCAAATACGGGGGTCTCCGCTCCGCTAGGTAAGGTTTGTCCTTGAGGACGATGCACTGGAATTCCAGAGGGCACAATAGATGAGCTTCGACCATGATAGCCAACAGGAATGTGTAACCAATTTGGTAATAAGGCGTTCTCAGGATCTCTAAACATGGTACCTACGTTTGTAGCATGTTCAATGCTCGAATAAAAATCTGTATAATCACCTATATGAACAGGTAACTGCATTTCTATTTCATCAAGACGAAATAAGATGGTTTCTTTATGTTTGGTATTGTTTTTTAACGTATTGTTCTCTGCGTCAAAAACCTCCGCAATTCTATTCCTTACAGCACGCCAAGTTTGTCTTCCGTCGGCTATAAAATCATTTAGGGAATCTTGAAGGAAAATATCATCAGTAAGCGGAATACCTTCAAAGTATCCCAATTGATGTAAGGCGCCTAAATCAATGGCCGTATCACCAATTCGGGTTCCAATAGTAATAATGTCGTCTCTCGTCAAAAAGACCCCAAATGGTATGTTTTGAATGGGAAAATCAGAATTTTTATCTACGTGCAACCAAGAGGTTCTATCTGGATTATTAGCTGATAATGGCATGACTTGAATTTTTATTAGTGGATTCTCATCAAACCTACACATTTTTTTTATTTTAATTGAAAAAATTGAATAAAATCTAGATTAACAATAACCGTTAATAAATCAGTTAAAAACTTCATTCTAATTCCATCAATTTTCATGATTATAACTGAGGTATTTAGTATTTTTGCCGAATATTTAAAAAGAACTGATTTATATGCAACGCGACGAACAAATTTTTGAACTAATTCAAGCTGAAAAAGAACGCCAACTTCACGGTATAGAACTTATCGCATCAGAGAATTTTGTTAGCCCACAGGTTATGGAGGCAGCAGGCTCTGTATTAACCAATAAATATGCTGAGGGTTACCCAGGTAAACGCTATTATGGTGGGTGCGAAGTGGTTGATGAAGTTGAGCAAATAGCCATTGATAGAGCAAAAACATTATTTGGTGCGGCGTATGTTAATGTTCAACCTCATTCAGGGAGTCAAGCAAATACCGCAGTATATCATGCGTGTTTAAAACCTGGAGATAAGATTTTAGGTTTTGATTTGTCTCATGGCGGGCATTTAACACATGGTTCTCCAGTAAACTTTTCAGGTAAACTTTATAACCCAGTATTTTATGGGGTAGAGCAGGAGACAGGTGTTTTAAATTATGATAAAATTCAGGAGATTGCCACGGCAGAGCAACCAAAGTTGATTATTGCCGGTGCGTCTGCTTATTCCAGAGATATAGATTTTAAACGTTTTAGAACTATTGCAGACAGCGTTGGGGCTATTTTATTGGCTGATATTTCTCATCCGGCTGGTATGATTGCTAAAGGCATTTTAAACGACCCATTACCACATTGTCATATTGTTACAACGACTACTCATAAAACCTTAAGAGGACCTAGAGGCGGTATGATTATGATGGGTAAAGATTTTGAAAACCCATTTGGCATCAAATTAAAAAATGGGAACTTGCGTAAAATGTCATCCTTATTAGACTCAGCAGTTTTTCCTGGTAATCAAGGAGGACCTTTAGAACATATTATCGCGGCGAAAGCGATTGCCTTTGGAGAAGCTCTAACAGATGCGTTTTTACACTATCAGTTGCAAGTAAAGCAAAATGCGGCTGCCATGGCGGAAGCCCTAGTTGCTAAAGGCTACAACATTATTTCTGGAGGCACAGATAATCACTGTATGCTAATTGATTTACGGAATAAAGATTTGTCTGGTAAAGATGCCGAGCAAGCGCTTGTAAAAGCTGATATTACTGTAAATAAAAACATGGTGCCTTTTGATGACAAGTCGCCATTTGTAACGTCAGGTATTCGTTTAGGTGTTGCCGCCGTAACTACAAGAGGCTTGAAAGAAACAGATATGGTTTCTATTGTTGAGCTTATTGATGAAGTTATTACCAATTTTGAGGATGACGCTACGCTTGATGCGGTAAAAGATAAAGTAAATGCTATGATGAAAGATAAGCCTTTATTTGTATAGTTTGGACTTATACTGGAATCGTATTTTCATAATTAATAATAGAAGTCCTGTGTAACAACAGGACTTTTTATTTTCTGCAATGTCCATCAACCTCGTTGACTTAGCATACTTCTTTTGTTTTGACCTGCATGTGGGGTTTGCCCAAATCGAGCTGTTGATTGATTAGATATAGTTATAAATTGATTGCATCTCAAATTAAGAAGTCATTGAAAGCAGAGCATTCAAAGTGTTCTTATTCATGTGTATAGATGCATTAGGAGGATGTCTTCCAAGGAACTATGAGGGTCAAAGCTATTATATTCCTCTCTTAAATAAATTTAGTTTTTCCAGAGCACTTTGACATGCACTATTCACAATTTCCCCTTACCATATAAATACTTTAGGTGCCCATTAATTTCCGCGTCGTCTTACTATCAATAGTTTCAAAAGAAGAAAGAACAGAAAGAATTATAAGCCACTCGAATACCTCAAAATGAGTGTTTTGGATGTGTTAATTGAAAGCTTGATTCTTTAAAACTAGGGAATTGTGAAACAATCGCTTCGTAGGCCTCATCCTGATACCCAATGCTTGCCATACGAAATGCTGGAGCCAGAATCTCTGGTAGAAAGGGAACAACCTGCTTGTAGTGCCAGACTCTAGGAGGCGTTCCTTCGGGTACTTTCTCGATATAGGGTCGAAGGAATTCCAGAGCTTGCCGAATGCTCCGCCCATCTGTCGTCTCGAATTTCCAAAGGTCTATCCCAAGCCACTCACCGAGAGTCGCTAGCTCAGTAAGTCCCGTTACATTCATTTCGGAGTAGTTAAACGACTTGGTACGGCGCAGTTCCATTGGCTGTGCACCATCTGGTTCTATTTGGCGAGCGATGCGGTTTTCTTTTACCGACTCAAGTCTTTCATGTGCAAGGTTGTGCTTGCCCAAAGCGAGAGCTAAGCGCACGACTCTTACATCGAACATAGTACCGTGGTTTTGTCGCATCTGAATCTCTTCTCGACCATATTCGCTATTTATAAACCAATCCAAAAATTCTGTTATCCATATATCTAATGCCGTCCGATCGGTTTCGCTCCAATGCTTAGATCCTTCTAATAGACCCGCCGCGTCCAACGCTTTTACTATGCCGCCTGCTTCGATCATTCCAATATACCGTCCTTGGTTTCTACCTGGTACAGCCTGTGCATACTTGAGGTGCGGATTCATTCGTGTCGCAGAATCGATAAACCAAACCCGCAGACATCGGGCTGCATGTGCCGCATAAGATTCTTTCTCTGTAAAATAATAGGCAAGGGCGAGGGATTCGACCAAGTGGCCTATTTCCTGACCACGTGAATAATCTGCAAAATCGGGGTTTCGGGATTCTGGATTAATTATGCCGTCTTTTGGCAGGTAGGGTAGACCGTTTAACTTCGAAGGGTCGGGCCACAGGTAAGGAGCTTGAGTGTAGTAGTCGTTCAGATTCCCAGAAACTGGATGTCGTTTTTTGTCAGTCACCGTTGGGGGTTCCGTCTCTAGTGCTTCATCTGCAACTTTTAAAAGGGTTTTGTAGGCTGGCATAAGCGAGGTCTCACCTAAGGCAATGCTTTGTTTTACCCTTGGCAAGGCGCCACGTCTTGCACCGAAGTAGCGCGGACTCTCTTTCATAGCCAAAGCCGTGGTGTTTAACTCATTTTCTTCAAAGCCAGCTTGTGCTAAAACAATTGGGTTCACCACTAAAAATAGGATTCCAAATAGGGAAAAACGAGATAGTTTAACTATACGTATCATTTTGTCACTGCTGGTTTTGATTCCATTAATTCACATCGTGTACCGTCTAGATCGTGTACATTACACACCCAACGGTTGTTTCGGGCAATCAAGGGCTCGTAGCGTTCAAGATCGGGTAAGGCATTAAACAGCATATCGCGATGCGCTTTTTTAATATCATCAGTCAAAAGGCACATATGATGCATTGTTCCCATTTGCCTCCGACTAAGCTTTATATCGTTTATAAGAATATACTCAATGTAGTCACCGCTATCTCCGGGTAACTGCATATTCACCCAAGCATCTGGACCACCATCTTGGCGTGATCCTCGCCAAATCTCCTGAAATCCTAGGGCATCTCGATATAGTTTGTTGGCCGCCGCTTCGTTCGTAATTGTGACACCCACGTGTAGCAAACGATCGGAAACGCGTCTCGACCCTAGATGCTTACCTTTTGCTAGCGTTTGCTTGGAATCTGAAGTATATTCAACGAAAATAAGGTTATGCCCGTCTGGATCTACAATACCGGTAGCCAAGGTGCCATCTGACTTTATTTCCATGGGTGTTGGATCGAGGCCTCTTTCTTGGAGCATAGCGATGGTAGTTTCGATATCTGAAACTTGAAATGCTATTTCTACTAACCGATTGTCATCTGTCCCCTCAGGTTTTGAGACCAACTTTACGAACTGGTTGTCGTTGATTTTTAAATACCATGCCTCTTGGTCTTCATAAGATGTAAAGGCGAATTCGAATCCGTAGAAAGCCGTATAAAAGGCACGCGATTGCTCTAAGCTTGATACCTGAAATGCCACATGGGCTATTCCTAATATAGGAAGCACCTTTTTAGCTTTCTTTCCCATGGACAGACAAGATAGTGCCAGGACTAAAAGAAGTATTTTCTTCATATGTTTTGCGTTTACAGCGAAATTGAAAATTTTCATGACTACGTTAAGATACTAAATATTATGAGATCTTTAATGAAGATATAGTTATTTGCATTGGTTTTCTTGGTTTTTTATAAAGTTTAACCACGATAAATTCGTAGACAACATTTTTCTTATAAAACATGAGGGCAATAAGATTAGTGAGGTCACCTATTCAGAAGATAAACGAATTGAGAATGAGAAATTAAAGGGGATAGGCTACAATTTGAAGAGGCAATTACTTCCATTTCTGTGTTAAAGGTAGTTGTGAAGACATTTTGGTTAACTCTAAAACCAAACTTAATCCTTCGGTTGGTATATGAAACGCAGGCTAGTCTTCAGATATATATACAGATTGATTCGGGCAATAGAAATATTTTGATTTTATCGTTTTTTTCGAATATCACGTTTATGTTTGATGACTTTGTATATTAACACTGATGTTTTCGCTTAAATCAGAACCGTCTTGATGTTTTTTATACCTTGTTATCAGGTGTCTTTTGATTAATTGATTTGTGATAAAAATGGCTATTAAAGTTTTCAATTGTAAAGTATTCTAAAGGTGTCCTTTGGGTTAAAGATTTAAACTCTTTTATAAAATGACTTTGGTCAAAATATCCATTCTCTAAAATTATAGTTAAATAATCAGCCTTTTTGTTGAGTAGTAGGCTTTTAATAACTTCCTGGAATCTTGTGATTTTCTGAAACTCTTTCGCAGTTATTCCGAATTGTTTTTTGAAACCTCTTTCAAACTGACGAAGACTCAAATTAGATTTTTCAGAAATCTCTTTGATCGTATTACGTTTGAAATGGTAATATAATTCATCAATTATAAAATCCCACTTATCATTTTCTTTTTTATGATAATCATCAAATATATCTGCTAAGAACAATTCAATTTCTTTAATTTTATTTTCAAGAGGTGTTTTCTTATCGAGTCTGTTTATTAAGCTTTTTCCTTTTTTGCCCCATAACGATTGAACCGAATAATAGTTGTCGTTCAGTTCAGAAAAAGGAACATCAGAAAAATGTCTGAAAGCACCACTTTTGAATCGTACAGATATAAACGATGTACTTTTAGTTTTATCAAAATTGAATATTGTTCTTGGGCAAACTGTGTGAGCCTTAGGTAGTTGGTTGTTGTTAACAAAAAGTGGTGAACCTAAATAAAACACAAGTTCTAAGCCTGTTCCAGGAGGAACAGCAGGAAGTTCAAAATAAACATCACTTGATTTCTCAAAAACATAGAACCTATCAATGTATTTTGATAAAAACGAAGAAGGGCGGTAGGATTTATTCTTGTACATCAAAACTTTCTATTAATGGTTCTTTGGTTAATAATGGGACTACAGAATTTATAAAATTTTTAAAATGTTCGGATGAATTATGCTTTTCAACGGCTTTTTCATTATTATACTTTTCATAAAAAAGAAATTCATTCTTGTTATCTAAGTCTTTTGCTAACTTGTAAGTTAAACATTCGCTTTCAGAGATACTTTCGTTAACCATATTTTTTGCCAATTTAAGAAAATATTCGATTTTCGTTTCTTTTACGCTTACTTGCACTATTACTACTTTTTTCATAATTTGATGTATTTTAATAGTGCAAAGATGAAAAGTAAGATTGTTGTTTGATTGTAAAAAAACGACAATGTTTGTTTAAAAGGGCTATGGACCGTATGCACCAAAAAGACGATAGGAACACAGTTGCGTTACCATTTTTGTTTTGACGCAGTTCTTAATACTTAGTTTAGACTAAGTAGTTTACAGGTATTCTACCAATTAACTTTCGTTCTTTGTCGACAACATAAACAGTTAGAATTCTTTTTTTAACATATCTATAAAGTTTCTTGATTAGTACTTGAACTTGTTTTAATTCTTCAGTTAGTGGGTTATTTTCCAATAGAAAAACAATTTTAGTTGAGCCTCTTAAGGTTATCGAGGGTTGAATAAGGGGTACCAAACTACTTTTTGACCAAGTATGTTCCATTGGCCTAGTATATGAGCCATAGCAGGTTTACTTACAAACTTTCAGGTTAAGCACTGACCTTTGTTTTATCTTTATACTTTGGTTTTATTACTTTAATGATTATTTATCATAAGTTACTGTAATGAGCTTTTAATACAGCATCAATGGTATTAACCACAACTTCTACATTTTCTTTACTGAAGCACAAGGGTGGTTTTGATTTGATAATACTGTTAAAAGGGCCATCAGTACTAATCAGTATATGTTTTCTTCGCAATTCATTTTTAATATATTGCGCAAGACTTTTATTTGGTCTTTTGGAGTAGTCTTCTACAATTTCGCAACCAATGAATAACCCAGTTCCTCTAACATCGCCGATACATGGGTATCTAGGCATTAATTCTTTGAGTAGATACACGTAATACTCACCAACTATTTTAGCGTTTTCTTGTAAATTCTCTTCTTCGATAACATCCAACACAGCCGAAGCAATGCTGCAGGAAACAGGGTTGCCTCCAAACGAACTAAAAAACTCTACACCTTTCTCAAAAGAAGTCGCAATTTCTTCTGTACAAACAACGGCACCCATTGGATGGCCATTAGCTATTGGTTTCCCAAGAATCACCATGTCTGGTACAACTCCATGAGTTTCGAAACCCCAGAAGTGGTTACCAATCCTTCCAAAACCTGTTTGCACTTCATCACTAATACAAATACCGCCTTGCTTCCTAATAGTTGGATATACCTCATTTAAGTACCCTTTCGGTAAAGGTACTTGACCAGCACATCCAACAATAGGTTCACTAATGAATGCAGAAATAGGTGCAGTGCTATTTTTAATTTGAGATATGGCATCGGTACCATAAAGTTTGCCTGCGCCGGGATTGTTTTTTTGATACTTTCCTCTATAGGTGTCAGGTAATGGGGTTCTTATTATGTGTCTTTTTTGTCCTTCCCCTTTGGGGTTATTAAATTTATAGTCGCTAATATCTATAGCGGTTTGTGTATTACCGTGATACCCCAATTCCATTACCATCATGGTATTGGCTTTTGTATGTGTATTAGCCATTCGAATGGCCAAGTCACTTGCAGCACTACCCGAATTCACAAAAAATATTTTGTTTAATTCTGATGGGAAATAGCGTAATAGTTTTTCAGCATATTCTGCTAATTCATCAAACAGGTACCTCGTATTGGTATTTAGTCTAGCCATTTGTTTTTTTCCTGCTTCTACCACCTTTGGGTGTGAATGTCCTACATGCGGAATGTTATTATAGGCATCCAAAAAGGTGTTTCCATCAGCATCGTACATATATTGAAACGCAGACCTAACCATATGGATAGGATGCTCATAGCTTAACGACAAAATAGGACTAATGTGTTTATGCCTTCTTTCTAATACTTCATTAGTAGGAACTGTTTCTAGTATTGGAAAACCTGCAGCCTTCCTAAATTCATTCTCTGCCTTTATAGGATTTACGGTTAGCCATCGATATATCATTTTCCAAGCCAATTTCTCACTTACAGCGGCATAGGTGTTACTAGGGGTTGTTTTACGTGCATGTGCCGAATTGCATACGCTAATGCATAATCTAGCGGCAATTAGATAGTATAGCCCTTTTAGCTCTTTTTCCTCTAATGGATTTAAATGATGATATGCTTTAATAATAATTATAGACCATTGAAGAGGGTTTTCTTTATCATAGCATGCATAGGTGATAGCAATAGCAAGTTCATTAATTAGAAAAGAATGCGCAATATCTCCAAAATCTATAATTCCAGAAATTTCTCCATCAGTAACAAGTACATTCCACTCGTTTGCATCATTATGAATTATCTGCTTTCGTAGTGAAGGAATGAGCGGTCTGACTACTTCCTCAAATTGATTGAAAAAATAAATAACCACTTTTCTATCCTCAGGATTTGGAATATGTTGAATGTACTTTTTATTTAAATCCAAATATTGAATATCCCATTCCCATTGTCTGGCCTTTATAGCATAGCTTTTAAAACCATTTAGCCTAATATCTAATTTTGCAAGAAACGACCCTAAGGAATTAAATAAAGCAGGTGTATGCTTAACATCACCCAAAAATTTCCCCTTCAGAAAAGAGAGCATTCTGCATAGTGTTTTTTTATTGTCAACATTCAAAGTTTTAAGATAAGATTGGTCTCTAAAGGCAATAGGAATGGGTGTTTTCGAATTGAATTTTTTTTCTAGGTATAACAAGGTTTCATTCTCGGCCTCAATAATATCTTTTAATATTTCTGAGTCTCTATAAGTTTTGAATATAAAATCGCTCTCGGCGGTAGAAATATGATAGTTCTTATTATCATACCCATTAAGTGTTTTGGTTTCAAGGACTTCTAATCCAAATTCTTTTTCAATTAGTGATTGCATTAGTTAAAGATTTCTTTAGAATGTGTAAATAATTTAAATGCTATAGGGTTGCCACTAACCCCAAAGATAAACATCGCTAACGACTCCCAAACTTTGCCCTCTTATCTTTTCATGGGATTAGAAAAAAATTCAATTATTTCAGATTCTAATTTGTTCTTGGTTTTTTGAAAGATATCGTTCTCTAATATACTTCCAAAATGAGTAATAGAAAACCTATTTCCAACTGTTTTTTCGTAGTATTCAGTTTGGATAAATCATGTCTAATATGAGCTGGGAACTTGTTGTTAAAAATTTTAAATCGATCCAATTTTTAGTTGATTTTCCATCTATGTAATCTAATAATGTTTACATAAATTTTTGAGTTGATTAAGTACCTATTTCGGTTTAAGCTCATAAGTCTGTATTACGTTCTGTTAGCAACTGCTTTTTACGCTATACTGTGCTATAAACTATTTTCAATTCCGTACCGATTTACTTTTCTAATTCGACAAAAAATTCACTTTTGAAATTACCCCAATTCCAAAAGTTAGGTCTATAATCTTCAAATTTCACTCCAAATTGAATTCGGTAACTGATCTTCAAGAGAAGTTTAGTCTTCAAATATTAGTAATATTGAAGAGGAAAATTAATTGATAAAAAAAGACTGCCTTTATAGACAGTCTCTTTAGCTCTTATATAAAGAAATAAGTATTTGAGCTTACATTTTAATAAAAATCTCTGTACTATACAATTGATTTTCCACAAAAACCTGTAAAAAGTATGTGCCTATTGGTAAAGTATTTAATGGTAAATTAATTGTTTCAACACCTTCGTTAACTTGTTGCGTTTGTTCCGCAACAATACTACCGCTTATGTTTAATAATAGTAATTTAACAATGCTAGTTGTTTTTACTTCAATGTTAGCACTTATTAAAGTAGTAAATGGATTTGGATACGTTTGTACACTTACTGTTTCGTTAGCAAGGTTTTCAGAACATTCACCTAAGGTGTCGCCATGATTTAGATGTGCTTGCACTGCCGCTTGCGCAACACAAATAGTTTTACCTTTGTGACACATCTGTACTTTAGTATTTTTATTTGTTCCGCAGCTCACATCAATAACCTCAACAGTAATTTCTTCAGTAGCCTCGCAACCATCAGCGTCGGTTACTGTTACCGTATATACCTGTGTGCTATTTGGGCATGCATCAATCACTTGGGTTGTTTCGCCAGTACTCCAACTAAATTGATATGGAGCTGTCCCTCCTGTAACAGTCGTTACTCCAATTGTAGCACATTCATTTGCTCCATCATAGCCTGTGTACAATACCATATTATCGGACACCGTAACAACTATTGCACTGGGCTCAGTAATTTCTGTACTTGCTGATATAGTTACGTTTAAAGTATCAGTAACGGTAACCGAATAAGTACCTGCTGCAAGACTACTTATTGTAGGCGTTGTTTCACCAGTATTCCATAAATATGTATATGGCGCTATGCCTCCAGTAACGGATACACTAATCGTACCATCGTCTGCGCCAGCACAGCTAACATTTGTAGCAACTAATTCTGATTCTAAAGGTTCACCCAGAGGTATGGCTTCCCATACACTTCTATTATCAGTTTCTGGAGCTGTTTTATGTGTAACCTCCCCATTTTCTTCATGATACAAATACCTTCCAGTGGTTCTAGATGCAAATCTATACGTATCAGTAAGGTCGTCATAACGTATGGTCCACGTTTTATCTGTATCTCCTGCTGGTGGTGCTTTTAGGGTACTTACAATTACATAAGGACCTGCCGGACCACTAGCACCAGGTGCACGCAATATTCCAGTACCACCAGTTTCACTTTCACTATCTATATTATAATAGTCTCCACTTTGTACAAACGTCCAATGTGTATTTTGAGGTCCTCCAGAATCTGACATGCTAACAGGCTGACTACTTCCTCCTGCAGCAATTAAAAATTGTCCTGTTTCTACATTTCTTAATCTAACAACTTCTGTTGGTGCTGGGTCTGAGTCAATAACCTCAACTTTTTCGTAAGTTGTATTTGCCCATCGCATTTGAGCTCTACCTCCTTTTACACGGTATACACCATATCTAATACCAGATTCCAGCCCTCTTTCTGGTTCAGGAATATTCCAGTTAAAGGCTTCACCGCCTATTACGGCATCAGAGTAATGTATTTTTAAACCAGGATTGTTAGGATCTTCTCTAAAGCCCACCTCTAATTCAATATCTACCATTTCATCTTTAGCTACATTTTTAAGAAAAACAATAGTTCTTCCATCGGCCCCTGAACCTCCTCGAAAATTGATCTGTTCTCTTACAATATCGAAAGATACTTGCACCTGGTTGCCGTTGCCGTCATCACCATATACAGGCATTGCTAAATACAAGCATATAGCAGGATCTGCTGGACCACCGCCACCGGAATGTTTTCCTTTAGCTTGCATCAAATAGGAGCCATCGTTGTTGGTCCCTGTTGTGTCACCTACTTCAAGAATTCTTAAGGTCCCTGTAAATCTTGCATAACTCCCAACACCAGTTTCTTGAGATCTTGGTAAAGAACGCTCTATTCTAGGCTGTAAGGTGTTTGGTGCATCCCAGTGGTTAGAGCCAGCAGTAATATTATAAACACCCCAAGTTTTGTCATAAACATTACTTTCTGAATAATCTGAGTAACACGTTCTATCATCTGCAGTCCCTACATTAACAGCACCTGGTATGTCAACATTTCGAGTTTCATCGTTTTGAAATTCACCTGAAGCTGGACAAGCGAGGTCTGGATTCGTATCTTCATCAGGAGCTGCCCCTGCAGGAGCTTGCTCAACCAGTTTCCAATTACTTCTGTTATCCGTATCTGGGGCTGCGGTATGTGTTACCGTTCCATCTTCATTTTGATACAAAAACCTACCGGCCGTATTTGACTCAAATCTGTAGGTGTCTGTTGTGCTGTTATAAGATATTGTCCATATTTTATCTGTATCGGCTGCTGGCGGCGCTTTATTGGTACTTACAACTGCAAAATTAGCTCCACTACCTGTTGCCCGCAATATTCCAGTTGCACCACTTTCACTTTCACTATCTATATTATATATTCCACTTTCACTTTCAGTTTCTACAAGCGTCCATTGTGTATTATCAGCATCTCCTGTTTCTGACATGGTAACCGACTCATTACTTGCTCCAGCAGCGGTTAAGAATTCTCCTGTTTCAAGATTTTGAAATCTAAGTGTTACACCTACTGGGATTTGATTTTCCACCAGTGGGACAAGTTTCCAATTACTTCTATCATCTGTATCTGGGGCTACAGTATGCGTTACAGTTCCATCTACATTTTGATACAAAAATCTGCCAGCGGTTCTGGATTCAAATCTATAAGTGTCAGTACTTGCATCATAATCTATCGACCACGTTTTATCTGTGTCGGCGGCTGGCGGTGCTTTTAAAGTACTTACAACTACATAGGGCCCTCCTGGACCACCAGCACCTGGTGCACGCAGTATTCCAGTACCACCAGTGTCACTTGCACTATCTATATTATAATAGTCTCCGCTTTCTTCAAGCGTCCAAAGTGTGTTTAGCGCTTCACCTGTTGCCGACATCGTGACGGGCTGACTACTTCCTGCTGCAGTAGTTAAGAATTCTCCTGTTTCAACATTTTGAAATCCAAGAGGTGTCCCCAATGGAATTGGCGGCGTAAGTGGAACGAGTTTCCAATTGCTTCTATCATCTGTATTTGGGGCGGTAGTATGCGTTACCGTTCCATCTACGTTTTGATACAAAAATCTGCCAGCGGTTCTGGATTCAAATCTATAAGAATCAGTAGTTGCGTCGTAATCTATCGACCACGTTTTATCCGTATCCGCGGCAGGTGGCGCTTTTAAAGTGCTTACAACTACATAGGGGCCTCCTGGACCTCCAGCACCCGGTGCACGCAGTATTCCAGTACCACCAGTGTCACTTGCACTATCTATATTATAATAGTCTCCACTTACTACAAACGTCCAATGTGTATTTATAGCTTCTCCAGTAGCGGACATAGTGACGGGTTGACTACTTCCAGCTGCCGTGGTTAAGAATTGTCCTGTTTCTACATTTTGCAATCTGAAAATATCATCAGAAGGCAGTTTGTTTTGCGCTGTTAAAAAAAGAGAAAAGAGCGTAAGAATGCTTAACAAGACCCTTTTAAGAGTGTTTTTTTTCATGTCTTTAAAGTTTAAGTGTTGTTTAAGAGTGCTTTAAGTTAATGTATTTAGCAACTGTAAGTGTCCTGTGCTATACTGTGTTATTTAAAAACTAACATATGTTATCATATAAGCTTCCATGTATTTCTGAGCTTTTCTTCTGTTTTTTATTGGTAAAATGAGAAGATGGAGCTAGGTTACATACATATATATGTCAGAACAATTGCATGCTCTTCTTTTTATTAAGAACATTAGGTAGGAACTAGTTTAATTTTCGAATAATCCAGTTTGGGATATTTTCTATTACCTGTTATTTACTAAAGAATGAATACGGTATTGCTGTATTTCTGTTTACTTTTCACTGTATTTGTTCTATAAGTCTGGTATAGGAATTGCTGTTGCTTGATATTTAACCACACCATTCGGAAAGTAAAGGGTGATGAAAACTCTTCGTATTTTTTATTTCATTTTTTTCACTTTTCGAATTTATCATTTGTTACTTGACAAATTGATTTAACATTATGGGATCCAATTTCTCAATCCTTGATTCTTTGGAATTGAAAATATAATTAAGTACTTGGTTTTTCTAAGTATTGCCAACAGTTTTTAGTAATGATTTGATTGCGAAAAATCAGCTATGGTTTTTCGTCTTTCAAGAATAAATCGGCTATTTTGTACGTGATATCAAACAATTCAGTTGATTTTCCATTTCTATTCATTGCCACTGCAAGGCTAACATTATATTCTGGCAACAAAATTAACATTGCAGTTGAACCCATTGAAGTTCCTCCGTGATGGACAATCCTTACTTCTCGGTTGTCAATAAATACATTTGTGCTAATATCATTTCTCCAGCCTAAACTATAGTTTTGTTCATTTACATGTCCATTGTTTAATATAACGGGCTGAAATAAAGTTTCGGTAGTTTTTGTATCAATGAGTTTGTTGTTTAAAACAGCATTGCCAAATTTCACCAAATCGGATGGTGTTGAAAGAAAACCGCCTCCTGCATATTTACCGCTACTACTAGTTTTATATGCCTCCTTTATTTTACCGTTCTCGATATCATAAAATTTTGCAGTGTTATCGTCTGATTCGGTTATTCCTCCTGGTACTGTTCGCAATAAACCTAATGGATCAAATACCTTATTTTGCATAAATTCAAGGAAATTAGTTTTAGTGGCTCCTTCCATCATGGCGCTCAATAAATTGTAATTGTAAGTTGAGTAACTAAAATCTGAACCTGGCTCAAAAAGAAGTTTGTCGTTATTGAAAATTGAAATACTTTCTTTGATAGAGCTATATTTATCATTATCATAAAATTCCCAAATTGGCAAACACAAGCAAGTGCTGTAATTTCTAATTCCAGAAGTATGTGATGCCAATTGTTCGACTGTTAAATTGGATAATTTTTCATTCACATATGGAACAAATTCTTTCACCTTAGAGTTCTTCTTAAGAACATTGGTTTGCAACAAAACACCTAATCCGATTGAAGTTAGGGTCTTGGATATGCTTCCAATTCTGTATTTAGTTTGCTGACTTGCGAAAATAGAGTTCTTTATATCTGAATATCCAATAGAGTTAGCCCAAATCAAGCTATCGTTCATCCCTATGGCAATCGAAAGGGAAGGTGTTTTTAGTTTTGTAAATTCTGCCTTTAGAATTTTGTCCGCTTGTTTGTTTAAAAGTTCGGTATGAAGCGTTTTTGGTTGAACATCGTTTAAGTTTGACATTTCCGTTCTACCAAAATTATATAAGAAAATAGGTTCAAAAAGGAAGTAACATAGAATTAAAACCCCAATAGGAATTAGCACCTTAAATAGTTTTTTCATTCGATTAGTTTCCTATAAGACGATGAAGTCGTTCTTATGTTACTTTGCGCTAAAAATTAGTACCAACGTTCTTGTGTATGTTTCAGTTGCGTAGTTTTAGCATTAAATTAGCGAATAATTATGGGAAATCAGTTAGGATTTTTCCAAAGTAGGCTAGGAGTTAGCAATTGAATATAGACGTTAGTACCAGTTTTTATTTTTTCTATTTGCAACAACTAATTCCCCAAACACTTAATTTCTCAAAAGAAAAATCTATTTCAATAGTATTTTGGTCAATAACCTTAATTCATTTCCTTGCTTATAATTTGAGTTAAAAAGGTCCATTAATTTCAGCGATACAATTCTTGTATTTCCGCTCCAAGTTCCGCTCGAGATTATTATAAATTTTAATCTTACAAATTACCAATATCTATTTTTTTAAATATCCTTAATATTAAAGTGCCCATTGGAGGAAAGGCACTAATTTTATAATCGTTAACTAATAGACGAAGTTTATTTCTGAGTTATTGTTTTACTATTTTCTTAATAAGAAGTTTTGAATTTAACGTAAAATAGCCAAAATATATTCCAGATGGAATACTTGCTACATCAATGTAATTTTGAGTAAGTGAATGAGCTTGGTAAACAATTCGTCCATTTAAATCTGTAAGATGAAATTTTGCTAACAAGGCATCATTTTTTAATTTAAAATAAAGCCTGTTTTTTACAGGATTCGGATACAACTGTATGTCATTTGAAGATAAATCTGCTAACCCAAGGGATGCGAAATATTCATCAGCACCAACATCATACAAGCCATCTGTAGGACGTTCTTCCCCATCTAAATCTTTAGTAACTTCACCAACTTCTACTCCAGCATCTATCGCTGGCGAATCACTTTTTATGCGGTAGTTATGATTACTAACATCAACAAATTTTGCATCTGCTACATTTTCAATAACAAGGTTGCCTTCTCCACCTAATTGATTATTTTCAAAACTACTACCATTCCCAACATAGAAATTGTTTTTATTCGCACCTGTTATATTATTCGATTGAAAACGAACATGTCTTATTCCATTGTTTACAAATGTGTTGTTATAAACGCGAAGATTAAAACCTACTCTTGCATTGAGGCCATGTTCAAGGTTATCATGAAAAATGTTATTTCTAATAATTACATCTTCAGTATCACCTGCATTTTCAATTTCAATACCCTCTATACAATCAGTAAATCGATTGCCCTCGATAACAACATTTTTTGTACCTAAGTGCATCACAAGTCCCTCTCCAGAACTTCCAGTACACCCAAGTTGATTATCCTTCTCACAAGGTCTAAATCCTTTAAACACATTGTTACGGATGTAGATTGGACCGATGGTTTGCTTTAAATCAACACCATTTTCACCTGTTCGAGGTTTAGTAACTTCAAAGAGATTGTTTTCAATGGTGATGTTTGTGATGTTTCCCCCAGAATGGCCGCACTGGAATCCATCTGCACCTATGTCACGAAACGTACAGTTACGAACGATTATATCATGTCCCTCGCTACCAATATTGATGGCATGGATATCTCTATCTATTGTACTTCCAGGGGCATCAATAAACCTACAGTTATCAATAATAACATCTGTTGCGCCAATTATTGAGATGATTGGATTCTTGTAGTTGATAAAAGTACAGTTGGTAATGCGTGAGCCGTTATTGCTAGCGTCTATACGTATGGTTCCTGCCCCTAAGTTAGCGTCAAAAGTTTTACCTGTGTGAATTATGGCTTGAGAATGGGTAGCTGCTGTTATTAGTAGTGAACAAATAGCGACAATCATCTTAAATTCTTTATTGCTAAACTCACAGATGTAGCATATTATTTTTTTTGAATTTTTGTAAGTTGATAATGCTGCACTAGACTTATTGTTTGTCATAAAATTTTTTATTCACTACTTATTATTTTAGATCATATACTTGAATATCAAGTAAATACTTTTGTCGCTTAAAATCACGATATATTCATTGTATTATAAAAATACTCTTAAGAAATATTTCATTCTCTTGCTTTTTGCAAAAAAACAATTGTAAATATATTGATTTATTTCAGTACAATGATGAATTTGTGAACTGATATTTTTTAAGTGTATTATTCATTTTTTTACATATGCACTAAACGACCTGCTAAACGCAGTTCGGCTATGAAAACGAAGATACAAAAAGTGGAAGATAGTGAAGCATACGGTCAGGTGGAAACGTGATAGCCATTATCCATCTAGCTTATCACATTTTTTCCTTAAATACATGCGGTGAGTGAGCCACTTTATTGTATTTGGAGTTTGATTAGTCGATCCAAATTGTTTTAGCTACTCATGTTATATGTTTTCCTCTGATGGGCAGTGGGAGCTGAACATACTAAATAAGCCTGATAGCAATTTGGTTTAGTAGGTCGATGAAATACATGCACCGAAATAGAGGGAGCAACGCAGTTGCGGAGCTATTTTGGTCAGCTTTTGCTGAATGTATTCCATCTGTAAGGGGTATGATTTCCTTGCGTGGTTAAGAAACTAGATTAGCAAATACCAACTGAATAGAAAATCCACCAGACTTTAGTAAGTAAGCTAGTACTAGCAATGAATTATACAATTTGTTGTATGGCGTTTTATTTGTGAGTACATCTTCGATTAACATTGCAATATTTCACTAATCAGTCATTTAGAGAATGTGTGTTTATTAGAGATGGGAAAAAGGATTTACTATTCATAGTTTCTAATATATTTAGTTCGTTTTTATTCATTAAGTTTTTTATCTTAATAATTGAAGTCAAAGTCTTGTCCATGTTGATTTCCTTTTGGTTTCTTTAAGGGTCAGTGTAGAATAATCAATTTCACCGTCTTTATTTCTTGAAAAAACTATAGAAATATGCATTGGTTTGAAGCTGAACGTGTAATTGTTTACAGGAACCATAGGCAGTGAATTTTTTTCCTTTGCTGTAAGGTATAAAAGGTTTCTCTTTGCTTCTAATGTAACTGTAAAAGGAAGGTTTGGAGATGAATATTCTCCTTCATACATTTTTAAGGAGGTATCATTGATTGAAAAGACCTCTTCAATAGGGCGTATTCCAAGTCTTTTGTTATTGTAGTCAATCAATAAGTTAAAGCGTTCCAATTCTCTTAAGCCAATATGTCCTACTCTGTTCTTATCGCGAGAATGTCCAGTGGATGTATACTTAATCGGTATTGCCCAATTGGTAAATCCAGCAATTTCCAAACTATGAGCAAGCCATAAAACTCCCATCATTGGTTTGCCATCTATTCCCATACCAATAATTTGTTCTTTCTTTTCTACTGGAGCAATTATGTTTTTGCTGGGATTTGTTTTTACCCACATGTAATTCATATTTCCTAAATCAAAATGTACTTTAAGTGGAATTTTTTCGTCTTCAGGCTTAATCCGTAAATTAATATTACAATAAGGCTTATTATTTTTAAACTCAAGATTTGAATAGGTCCAATGGTTTTGGGGAATATCTTCCTTTGGGTTATGTAATGTTACGGTTTTGTTTTCTTGATTAATTTCTAAGGTTACAAATCTCAAAAGATCATAGCCTATGATGCCATCATAGGGTACATTGTCATAAGAAGTGCTTTTGAAAAACATTTCTGGAGGCCACAGCGCTACAGATAGGTTTTTAAGAAATATATCATTGTTCATTTTAAGATGTAACCCGTCAATAAATTTTACGGGCTTTTCCATATAGGTTTCTGTATGTGAGCCAATTTTGCTATGCTCATTCAAAGGGGATTTAAAGCCAATGGTCCTATCAGATTCTAAAATACATGTGATGGGTGCACCAGTATCCAAAACAAAGTTTAGTGGATTTGAATTGTTTATTTGCAGTTTAATAACGATAAGCCCGTTGATGATTTCGTAAGGAAGGGTTAGTGGGCTTTCTAGTGTATTTACCATGACTGGTTCCTTTGTGTTTAGCGCAGAGGGATTGCAAGCGTTAAACAATAAGATTATTGCTATAATTGAGTATAGTTTCATTTTCGTTAAGAATTATTTATTTTAATACTTGGCATATAAACTGTACTTTCTCATCACTTCAAAATGAGGTTGAGACATTTATCATTTACCATTTTAAACTATTTTCATTAGGCTTTGCGTTCATTTCACGAATCAGAAGAAACGTGTTCCAGTATATCCCCTGGTTGACATTTCAATATTTCACAAATGCTATCTAGGGTGTTAAACCTTATGCCTTTTACCTTACCGGTTTTTAAAAGTGAAAGATTGGTTTCAGATATGCCAATGGTTTCAGCTAGTTCTTTTAGCTTCATTTTGCGTTTGGCCAGCATTACATCAAGATTTATAACGATGCTCATAATATTGAATCTTTATCCTCTTGCAAGAGTTGACCTTCTTTAAAAACTTCACTAAGACTTAGGCTGAATAACGCAAATAGCAACCAATCTAGGGGAAACCCTATTTCTAAACCTATCCCGTTTTGTCCCTCGTCAACAAAATTAATGGTTCTAAAAAAGGCGATTGCTAAGGTATATTTGGCTATTCGTTTGAAATACAACATGTTTTGACTATGGAATGTTTTATAATCTCTCACTGATTTTAAAATTTTGTTTACTTCATTAATAATCAATATAAATAGTAAACCCATTGTAGCTAGGCGCAGTAGCATCCAGATTTTCATTCCCGAACCAACTTCCGCAATAGGGATGCTTTTTGCAGTATAATCACATTCAGTACAAAAGTAAAAGGTTGAAATATTTCCATCATTTAAAATTTTAATATCGGGATACGATTCTGGAAAAATAAATAAATAACCTATACAAAGAATAAGTGCAGTCCCTACAACTATTGACAACCAAAAAGTGAACCTATTAAGGTTTAATGTGGTCTGAATTATTTTATTTCGTTTCATGAGTAATAACATTTATTTATACAAACATAAATAAATTTATGTAAAACATAAAGTAATTATTATAAAATTTAATTTTTACTCATAATTCATATTACTGTGATTAGATTTTCAATTTGAATACCGTTAATTTTTAGGTATGCTCTTGATGTCGGGAATGACATACAACTAGTTATATGATGACAAAACATCCTTTTATTATCTAAATTTTTAGGGATAATAGGAAGTTTTGGTGTAAAATATAAAAGTAATTTTAGTGCTTTATGTTAAAAAACTTACATAATCAGTTTAACTATTAATGCATAAGTATCAAACGAAAAACGATTTTATTTTAAATCTTTCTAACCTCGGTTTTTACACGTTCTTACCTCCCAAAAAAAAGCTCTGGTGTTATTTAGCATTAATAACTGTAAAGATTACCAGTATGCCTAAACTACTCTTCAGAAAATGTAGTATGTTGATATGCGCCAATATCGGGACTATTGGTTCTGTTTACCGTTAAAATGTCTAACGGAACTTGATCGGCAAATACAGGATCTGCTTGGTTAATACCTGCCGATGCTTCTCCTACGGCCATTTGGTTGCGCTGGGTGTTTTGAAAATCTGGGTTTTCGTTAAATAAGATGCTTTGGTATAAATTAGTATCCTCAAAGTCGTAGTTTGGGCCATCATACTCTTCATTATTATCTTTAAATTTCACCAAACAATTCGTAAACTTAAAATTAAATACTACAGCATCGTCTTCTATCTCTTCTAATAAAAATTCAATGTCTTCATTCCCAAAAATTATACAATTATTAAAATTAGCCGCGTCTAAATCGGCAAGTATGGCGGTATCGTCTTCATCTAATAAAAAATTATTAATGAGCAGTGCTGGAATTTCCCTAAAACTGTTACTCCAATAGTTAGCTATGGTACTGTGTGTTAAGTTGTATTTTCCACCAAAAGTACCAGCAAAAGAAGCCAATCCTGAGTTGTTTATTACTAAATTCTCTCCTGTTATAGAGGTGTTTCTTCCTAAAATCCCAAAGCTAGCCGAATTGTATATCTGTGAGTTTGTTATGGTTAATTTGTCTGTTACGCCTCTAGGGTCAAAAATACTGCCAGAGCCATTAGGGTTACCATCACTTAATATTCCAACGGTGGCGTTTTTAATAGTGGCATAGTTAATAATGTTGTTTTTACTATTTTCAAACAGCCAAATGGTGCCCCATTGTCCCGGAATATCACTAAACAAGGGCTCTAAACGGTCGCCTTCAAAAATCACTTCATTTTCCATGCGTTCTTTGTCGGTGCTAAATTCACCATTTACTTTTAGCGAGGCGTTTTCTAAGACGATAAGACCGGAGTCTTCATGAAAGTGTAATCTGGCACCAGCTTCTATGGTTAATGTTTTGTTTGGAGGTACCGCTGCATAGCCGTAAATTACATAGGGTTTCTCGTTGGTAAATGTAAGTTCGTCGGGCAATAATTCACGTCCTTGTAAATCGGTTTCAAACGCTTCACCGTTAATTGTTATTTTTAAAGTTTCAATAACCTTAGTGGCTTCATCTCTATCTGGGTAAATAAAAATAGCATCTTTAACCAAAGTAACTAACTCTACTTTTTGCAAATTGGCGCCCGAGTCAAACTCAATTTGATCGGTGTATAAATACGCGCCATTGGGGTTTGGGAAGTTCTTAATATCTATGGTAGATTCTACAAAAATGAACAAACTGTCATTGGCTAATAATTCAATATCTTCAAAAGTTTTACCTGCAATACCATCTACACTTAATCTGTAATTGGAGGTTTCTCCCAAGGCCAGTTTTACCGAGGGAATAGAAATATCATTGTTACTTTGATTATAAACCTTTAGGGTATAAGTGCTAGAACCTATATTAGTAAATACAGTGTCAAGGTACACGGTATCCTTTGAAAACTGAAGCCCGCCAGTACTAGGCGCAAACTCAAAATCTTTTCGGCAAGAACTCCAAAGCATTAAAAAACCTATGGTAATGATAAAATAGAAGCAACGTTTCATGAAAAGTACAAATATAGATAACCTTAGTATCGGCTAAAATATAACTTTTGAAACTATCATTTAGTATGTAACGGGGTAATTAATTAAAAAGTAAATTAATTTTGGGAGCTTTCTTCTTTTTCCTTTAAAAAGGCCTCACTTAAAACTAGTAATTCCTCTAAAAGAAGGAGTTTGTTTTCTTTTTGTATATAGCTTTTGTCAATATTATGCGCTGCACAATAATTAAAGAATAACTGGGTGTCTTCTGGAGGAATTTTAAGGTTATGGGTAAGCAGAGACTGGTTAAAAAAAGTGTCTTTTTTAAAAATTGAATCTAAATCGCTAGCACTTGCTTGATGATTTTCAGGATTCTTTTTTTTCTTTTTAAGAAGTTCGCTAATCATCCCTGCAAGCCTAATAAAATCTAAACCATACTTGGAAGACGTTTGATAAAGATGTGGATTGGATTTAGAATCTCCTTCTATATTTTTTTTAATGACCTGCTTTTGTTTTATAGTATTAAACTCGGCCGGATCGATATTGTTTTGCAACAAAATTTCATTTAGCCTGTTAATGGTTTTACGGAGTTCAACAACAAAAGTTTCATTAAAATGGTGTGCTTCAAGTTTGATAATCTTTTGATTATGAAACAACGAATGAAATGAAAGGGTATCGCCTATACGTGCATTGATTGAAAATATGCCCTTATCATCTGTATATGCGATGGTTTTTTGACTTAGGTTAAATACATCAATGCCTTTAACCGTAGATTCACTGTCGTATACGGTTCCTGATATGGTTTGCGACCAAATGGATATAGGAAGCAAGAAAGCAATAATGAATTTCATTTATTAGCTTATTAATAATTCAAATTAATAGCTTTTTATTGGGTTATACCTTATAAATTAGAATACTTTAACAGCTTAAAAGCTAAGACCACACAACCTCGACTAACTAAACTAAGGCAGGCATTGGTGCCTAGGGTGTTTAGCTTTATTTTAAAGCAAAGCTCTTAGCATGTTCACTGCGGTTTCTGGTGTAATATCTCGTTGGGGTGAACCAAACATTTCGTAACCAACCATAAACTTTTTAACCGTCGCGCTCCGCAACAGAGGTGGGTAAAAGCTCATATGCCAGTGCCAATGGGTATTAGTTTCGCCATTAGTTGGTGCTTGGTGTATACCACTTGAATAGGGGAAGGAGGTATTAAACAGCTTGTCGTATGCTTTAGTTAGTACTGCGATAGCCTCTGCATATTGTAAGGTCTGGACACCAGTCATTTCAAGAATATTTGCTTGCTGAATTTTAGGAATAATCATGGCTTCAAAAGGCCATATGGCCCAAAACGGCACTAAAACTGCAAAACTATCATTTTCAAAAATAATGCGTTCTTCGTTTTCTAATTCTTGCGCAAGGTAATCTCCTAGTAAGCTACTATTGTTTTTATTAAAATAATGAAGCTGCCGTGTATTTTTCTTATCCACTTCATTAGGAAGTGTAGATTGACTCCAAATTTGACCATGCGGGTGCGGGTTGGAACATCCCATAACCGCCCCTTTATTTTCAAAGATTTGAACATAGTTAATCTTTGGGTTACTAGCAAGTTCTTTAAATTCTCTTTGCCATGCAAAAACTACTTTTTGAATTTCGGCAGGCGACATGTCTGCTAAACTTTTGGAATGGTCAGGACTAAAACAAACAACTTTGCAGATACCTGTTTCGCTTTGAGCTACTAAAAGGCCATCTTCAAAAGAAAAGGTTTTAGAATCACTTTGTAATGCTGCAAAATCGTTAGTAAACACAAAAACATCTTCATATTTAGGGTTTGTTTCTCCATTAATTCTTGTATTACCTGCGCATAAGTAACAGGTGTCATCATATGTTGGGCGTTTATCATTATTTATGGCTTCATTTTGCCCTTGCCATGGTCTTTTGGCTCTATGGGGAGATACTAGTACCCATTCTCCAGTTAAAATATTTAAACGTTTATGGGAGTAGTTTTGTAAGTCAGTGAAGTTCACGATTAAATGCTTTTTGGTTTTTAGTTAACAATATGTGTGCCTTGTGATAGTTTTACAAAGTACACCGAACAGTCTTTCCCAAATTTATTTTTGTAAGCTTTAGAGACTTCTTTGGCAAAGTTTTTAGTTTCGTTTTTAGCAATTAGGTTTATGGTACATCCGCCAAAACCGCCGCCCATCATTCTTGCACCTAACACAAGTTCGTTTTTTTTGGCTTGCGCTACCAAAAAATCGAGTTCATCACAACTTACTTTGTATTGTGTAGATAATCCCATGTGCGATTCGTAAATTAATGCCCCTAAGCTGTCTAAGTTGTTGCTTTTAATAGCTTTTGCAGCTTTTATGGTTCTTGCATTCTCTTGAATAACAAAAAGGGCTTTATGATAATTTTCAGGGGTAACTTTATCAACAATGGCCTTTAAATCGGTTTCTGTTGCATCACGTAGGGCTTTAATGCCAAGGAGTGAAGAGATGTCCTCACAAACGGAACGACGATCGTTGTAGGCGCTATCAGATAGACTATGTTTAACGTTGGTATTTATTAGCATTAATTCATGGTCTTCAAAATTAATCTCATAAGGTTGCGATTCAACAGTTCTACAATCTAAGTGAAGCGCACTGTTTTCAATACCAAACATACTGGCATACTGATCCATGATCCCGCAGTTAACACCTACATAGTTATGTTCTGCTTTTTGCGAGATTAAAATCATTTCTTGTTTAGTTAAGCCTAATTGAAAAAGCTCATTTAAACCGAATACCACACTATTTTCTAAAGCTGCAGACGATGACATGCCAGCTCCTCCAGGAATATTTCCTTTAAAAACAATATTAAAATTCCCAAGGGCTTTATTGCTGTTTTGAATTTCGGCCACGACACCAAAAACAAAGTTTTCCCAGCTACCTTCTTTTACAGGTTTTAGTTTGTCTAATTCAAATTCAACCGTACTGTTTAAATCTAATGCAATAGCTGTACAGGTACCAGAATCACTTTTTTGAATCGCAGCAGCTATTCCTTTATTAATAGCCGCAGGGAAAACATACCCGTCGTTATAATCGGTATGCTCTCCAATAATATTGATGCGTCCCGGTGAAAAAATTAATATGGGATCTGTTTTGAATCTCTCAACAAAAGATTGCTTTACCAATTGAATTAATTCTGAGCTCATATTTTATGACTTACTGGTTTAATATTTTTAAATCCCATCTTATTTTATAGGTGCTATTTGGTTGAAGTGTTTGAAGTCCAATACTATTGTTGAAACTATTTGATACTCCAGTTGTAGGTTCGATGGCAATGGTATTTTTCTTTGGAGGGATATAAGCTTGCAGAAAATTATGCTGACCATTAGTGTTAAATTGAAGACTGTATTTTGGCGTGTGAAATAAAACCTGATCAGATTTTAATATCCAGCAATCATCTAGGGCATTGCAATCGAGCACTAAAGGGTTTGGGGTCGGGTTTGCTTGGGTTCCAGTGGTAATGTTTCGCTGGTCCAGAACAATTTTTTCATCACTCTCAAAAACTAAACTACTGGTTTTTAAATTAGAACTTGTAAAGTAAGGATGCCAACCTAAAGTAAAAGGAAAGGCTTCTAGAGCCGTATTTTTAACGGATAAACTTAAGCTTAATCCATTCTGTAAAAAAAGGTAGGTAACCTTAATCTTAAAAGTGTACGGAAACCCTTCGGAAGGTTCGGATTCTTCATATTCTAGATTAATAGTTGCTGAATCTTCATGAGTCTCCATTGATGTGATACTAAATGTTTTATCGAAAACTAAACCATGTAGCGCGTTGTTTTCCTCTATTTGGTTGATAGGGAATTGATGCTGCATTCCTTTAAAGTTATATGTGCCATCTTGTATTCTATTGGCGAAAGGGAATAAAATGGATGAAGCATAGGTCTTTTTATATGGCAGCGGCGATAAATCTTGAATAATGGCATGACCATTTAATGTAAGCTCCTGCAAACTGGCACCCTGATTCAAGTGGATCTTTCCAAAAACATTGTTTTCAGAATTGGTAATTTCTAAAATGTTAGAGTTTTGATGGTGGTAAATGTTGTACACTTCTTGTTTTTTTATATTGAATTTCTAATAATCAAATGGTTCGGGTTTTCTATCTTAAGTTTTTGTTTATTTAAAATCATGATAGCTAATTCTTGTCCCATCTTTTTAAAATCTGTTGAAATGGTTGTTATACCACCTTCAACTATTTCTTTAAGTAGGGTGTCGTTAAAAGAAATGACGCCAATGTCTTTAGAAAGTGTATAACTTCTGGCTTTCATGCTTTTTAAAATAATAAGCAGGCTTTTATCTTCTAAAGTAATATAGAGGCGTCCTTTTTCCAATGCTTGGTCTGTAACACGATCAATAACTTTAAAAGACAGACTGTTTTTCTGGCAAAATTTTAAAAAACCAGCTTTGATACCTTGTGGCTGTTTTGCTTCAGAAAATACTAAAACTAAGGTTTGATATTTCCCTATTTCTTGTATCACTTGACTTAGGTTGTCATAAATAGCTTTCTCAAAATTTTGATATATGGCAGGGTATTGTTTGAGGTCATCATGTAATTGATCTAGTATATAAACTTTATCCTGCGGCAGTGCCTTAATAGCTAAGGATGCATTATTTATATTGGCCGGCATGATAACGTAGTGATTGTAGTCTCCTACATGGTCTTGAATTAGTTTGTTAAACAAGCTAGCATTAAAGTGGTGAAAATAGATATCAACCTTAATTTGGTCTCCTAGATGTTCTAAAAATGAGTTATACAAGTCTTCTTTAAAAGCATTTAGCTCATCAAAAAGTAAAAATATTTTTTGTTTCACCTGTATGGCCTCGCTAGATACGTAATATCCTTTTCCAACAACCGATTGAATGATACCACGGTTTTTTAGCTCGTTAAAAGCCATTAAAACAGTATCTCTGGATAAATTATAATCGTCTCTTATGCTGTTTATAGAAGGTATTTGGTTTCCTTTCTTTAATACTCCAGATGCAATAGCTAATTCAATAGACTGAATAATTTGCTTGTATTTAGGAATACCTATGTTTTTTTTTACCTCTATCATGTTTACAAAAGTATTAAAAACTAGTTAAACCATACTAGACCCTACTAGTTTGTTTTTTTTGCAGCTTGAAGCATTTTTTAAGGCAATTGAGATATAGGCCTTCCAATTTAAATATCTATATTTGGTTTGTTAATGACCAACTAAACTTTAATAAAATTATGACAGCAGGATTTGAAATGTGGGACTATATTGTCTTTGTGGCTTACGCTATATTAATTCTAGGAGTAGGGCTATGGGTGTCACGAGATAAGGAAGGGCACCAAAAAAATGCCGAAGATTATTTTCTAGCTAGTAAATCTCTACCATGGTGGGCTATAGGTACATCTTTAATTGCGGCCAACATTTCGGCAGAACAATTTATTGGAATGTCTGGTTCAGGGTTTGCACTTGGAATAGCTATTGCTTCATATGAGTGGATGGCAGCATTGACCTTAATTATTGTAGGGAAATATTTTTTACCAATTTTTATAGAGAAGGGGTTGTATACCATTCCAGAGTTTGTTGAAAAACGTTTCTCAACAAATTTAAAAACCATATTAGCTGTGTTTTGGTTGGCGCTCTACATTTTTGTAAATCTGGCGTCAGTATTGTATTTGGGAGGCTTAGCCATTGAAACTATTATGGGTGTAGATATGATGTATGCCATTGTAGGTTTAGCATTATTTGCTGCAGCGTATTCCTTATATGGGGGCTTATCGGCTGTGGCTTGGACCGACGTTATTCAGGTCGTGTTTTTGGTTTTGGGAGGTTTAGTAACAACTTATTTAGCATTAAATACTGTGTCGGGCGGAGAAGGCGTTATGGCCGGTTTTGTTCAAGTTTGGGAGGCAGCTCCAGAAAAGTTTCATATGATTTTGGAAGAAACCAATGATAATTATGTGAATTTACCTGGTATTTGGGTGCTTATCGGTGGTTTATGGGTTGCTAATCTGTATTATTGGGGTTTCAATCAGTATATCATCCAACGTACTTTAGCAGCGAAATCGTTAAGAGAGTCTCAAAAAGGAATTTTACTGGCTGCATTTTTAAAACTACTTATTCCATTAATTGTAGTGGTACCTGGTATTGCGGCCTATGTTATGGTTAATGATCCTTCTATTATGGCAAATCTCGGTGAGGTTGGAATGCTTAATATGCCATCAGTAGATCAAGCAGATAAGGCTTATCCATGGCTACTACAATTTTTACCTGTTGGACTCAAAGGGGTTGCTTTTGCAGCACTGGCAGCAGCAATTGTATCATCATTGGCATCCATGTTAAACTCTACATCAACAATTTTTACCATGGATATTTACAAGCAATACATTAATAAAAATGCCAGTGACAAGGCTACGGTAAATACCGGAAGAATCTCTGCTTTTATTGCTTTGGTAATAGCTTGCATCATGGCGCCTTTATTAGGAGGAATTGATCAAGCATTTCAGTTTATTCAAGAGTATACAGGTATAGTAAGTCCAGGTATACTAGCTGTTTTCTTATTGGGATTATTCTGGAAAAAGACAACAAACAATGCAGCTATTTGGGGAGCAATTTTGTCAATTCCTATAGCATTAGGGCTTAAGTTTCTTCCTATATCCGTGTTTGAACCATGGATGCATCAAATGGGGATTACAACAATTTTAACCATGGTCATTATTATCGTTTTAAGTAATATTCAGAATAAAGGTGCTGAAGATCCTAAGGGTATTGATTTAAACTCTGACTTGTTTAAAACATCGCCTTTGTTCAATACTGGGGCGTTTATAGTTTGTATAATACTAGCCATTTTATATGCTTTGTTTTGGTAGTTATTAGATAATTAAGTAGCAAAAGAGACAAGCATCATACGTAATGATACTTGTCTTTTTATAGTCATACCAGATAGTAATATCCTGTATATAAAGTCGTCATGATTAATTCATTAAAAAACATAAAAATTATAAACATTTCTTTTGGTGGGGTGTCTAGTTAATTTTATATTTGCGCACCGGAAAATAAAAATGTTTCTGTTCAGGTCGCGTAGCTCAGCTGGATAGAGCATCTGCCTTCTAAGCAGACGGTCACAGGTTCGAATCCTGTCGCGATCACAAAAGCCCTTACTAAATTTAGTAAGGGTTTTTTGTTTTAAAAACCGAAGGTGTCCTCAAACCAACCAAAGAACTTTCGCATGGGTTTATTATCGTTAAATCTGTAGCCCAAATATACTTTAAAATAGTCCGAAAGATTATTGAATTCATCTTCCTGATTGTTAGTGTAGTTACTGTTTCTAAAATTCAGCGAGGTACCAAAAAACCATCGATAGGCATTATAGCCCAATGCTATTTCACCGTCTAAAGCAAAAGTTAAACTGTTGAATGTTGTTGTAGGTAATTCAGTAGCATCATTATACTGCAACTCGTTATAACTATAGCCTATACCAGGGTGCATGCCTAGGGAAGCAAACCATTTTTTATTGAGAACAAAAGTATATAAGTATCCCGCTTGTGCAATCACATAAAAATTATTCAATTGACTAATTTCATTCAAAAATTGACCGTCATTAAACACAATATTAGTTTTACTATATCCATATTTAAGTCTAGGAATCAAGCTACCAGCGCTTTTAAGCTGACGCTCCGTTTGGGCGTAATGGGCTCTAAAAGAAAAATTTTTATTGACTATAAAATAAGTACTTCCTTCAAAGGATTCGTATTCGGTATCGTTAAGAGCAACGTTTTTTTGAAGACCTTGATCGTTAAACTCAATTTCGGTATAAAACCCTTTAAAAGCTCTATAACTTAACTCTTGTCGCCATCTATCGGAGTAAAAGAAATTAATGGTAAGTCCTAACGAACTGCTTTTTTCAAGTTCATCAACGAAGTCTGGATTCATAAGAAATTTAGGCGTGAAACTTAGTCCAAAAGCAATCCATTTATAATCTACGGTTGCACCAATTTGATATTCCGAGATTGGAATTAAACTAATTCTATTGCCTGTTGCCCCGTTCTTGAATTCTATTTCTCTAATATCTGAAGAAAACTCAGTTTTTATGATGATATTCTCAAAGTAGTTTACTCTGTAAAGTGAATCGTACCCTTTTATTTCCGCATGTTTTTTTTGCATGTCAAGATCATACGTTCTCATCTTTTGTGCCACGCCAACAAACGTCATAGATAGTGTGCATAAACAGACTAAAAAAAATCTCATTAACAGGTTTTAGTTGGTTGATTCAAAATTATAAATATAAATGAAAAGCCTAAAGTAGCTCTGCTAATACTGTAATTCTTTTTATTTTTACCACCTATGAATGATAATTTTGTCAATGAATTTTTTGGAATCGGAATTCAAAATGGGAAAACACCAGAAAACCTTGGAGTGCTATGGAGATCGGCTCAAAACATGGGGGCTAGTTTTATTTTTACCATTGGAAATAGGTACGCTAAACAGGCCTGCGACACCCACAATGCTGTAAAATCAATGCCTTATTTTCATTACGATACCTTTGATGATTTTCATAAAAATTTACCAAAAGGAGCCAGAATTGTTGGCGTAGAGCTTACCAATGATGCGCAGTCTCTAGAAACGTTTTCTCATCCGAGACGCTGTGTGTATTTGTTGGGAGCTGAAGATCATGGTTTATCCAAGCAAGCCATTGAGGCATCACATTTTTTAGTCAAGTTTAAATCTAAACTCAGCTTAAACGTATCTGTTGCTGGTACTATTGTTATGTATGATAGGGGGTTAAGCAAGCCACGGTCATAATAAACTATAATGTAGTTGTTATTAAAACTATTTTTTCATCATTCATATTGGTACAAAAAAATAGATATGTAGAACCACCATCTTTAATTTTAAATTTTTTTCTAATTACTTGAACACTTTCTGGGAAATTTCGGGTGGTTATATTGGCTTTATTAATGTTAAGATGTTTCATGTTTTTTTTGTGGTAGGGAATTACATTTTCTATTTTGAATCGTCTACCAGGAAACGCCATTAAAGTATCTGAGGAATACAAATGCGTGTGTTTATGCAACTTGTTTACTTGCAATTGCTCAGGGATAACATCAAATGCACCAGCTTTCATAATGGCAGCATTGGGCTCGTATAGAAAAGATTTTGGAAGCTCATAATCTAGAGGGAAAAATGGTTTTTTCTTAAATAGGGTAGAAAAGTGTTCGGTACTATCGTTTTTAATATTAGCAGTTTCAATACCAATAGGGCCAACATAATCTTTTTCCAAAATCCAAAGCAGTTCTTTTACTTCATTTTTTATAGCTATAATATGAATGGTTTTAACAAAGTTTAGTTCTTCTATACCAACGGATAAATCTAGCAGCGGAGACGTTTTTATAGCTATATTTTTAGTTTTGCTGAATAGAAATCTAAGGTGCTTGGGTACATTAGGTAGGCAATCTTTTAGGAAAAACACTTTACCTTTTGTATCGTGCCTTCTAGAAGGGTCTATATAAATCCAGTCAAATTCTTTGTTTGACTGCTCTAAATACTCCAAACCATTACTACAAATAGTTTCAATGTTTTTAACCCCTAACTGTGTAAAATTATGCGTTACAATGTCCGAAAGTGATGGATTAATTTCGCAGTGCTTAACCGTTTTAAAATATTTTGAAAAGTAAAAACAATCTACTCCAAAACCACCAGTTATATCAATAATACTATGTCCATTGATTAGTTTAGCTTTATAGTTTGCAGATATTTCAGAAGAAGTTTGTTCAATGTTTAATCTATTGGGATAAAAGATATTTTTAGTAGTAAACCAAGTAGGTAGTTTTGAGCGACATCGTTTTTTAGCTTCAATTTGTTCAACAATGCTTTTAATGTCAACTTTGGGAAAAGGAGCGCCTTTCAAAATCAATTTTGAAATATCCGATTCTAAATTTTGATTTATAAAGTTTTGAATCTCTGTATTTAAAAGTAAACGCTTCAAAAAAAATTTAAAGGTCCTTAGTAAGTTTTTTAACAATTTTATTATCCGATAGAAATTCTTTTAAAATAACTTTAATTGCTGTATAAGCAGGAATTGCCATAATTAAACCAATAACACCAAATAAAATGCCGGTAATTAAAATAACTAGAAAGATTTCTAAGGGATGTGACTTAACACTTTTGGAAAAAATAATGGGCTGACTAAAAAAGTTATCCACCAATTGGCCAATACCAAAAACAAGCAATACCCAAAGCGTTTTAGGAACAATAACATTACTAAAAGACTCTCCTAAGTGGCTTGTCATGGTTAATGTGAGCATAAGGACTGCTCCAATAACAGGGCCTACGTACGGAATAAGGTTTAGTAAAGCACATAAAAAAGCTATAACGATGGGGTTATCTACGCCTACAATGGATAATCCAATGGTGTAGATAATAAATAAGATAAGAATTTGGAAAATAAGGCCAACGAAGTACCTTGATAGTAAATCTTTAATTTTGCTAGACGAGCTTTTCCATCGTGTTTCTTTACTATCAGGAATAATAGTTAGCAAACTATTTTCAAAAAGCTTACTGTCTTTTAAAAAAAAGAAAGAAATGAATAATACTGAAAATAAGCCAATACTAAAGCTTCCCAATCCACTAATAAACGAATTCAAAAATTCTGGAATATGAGATAAATCTAGTTGAGAAAACCAACTAGAAGCATTCAGAGACTTTTCAATATTAATATGGTATAGGTTAAAATAATTGACAATCTCTGAATATAAATTTTCAATATTGCCTTGAAGTTCATTAATGTTTAAAAGTGATAAGTTCTTGCCTTGAAGAATTATTAGTGGAATGAATAAACTAATTAAGCCAGTAAACAAGCCTAAAAGAATAACCATAGTAACCACAACAGCAATGGTGTTTTTAAACTTTAATCTGTGCTCTAAAAACCTTACGATAGGCCTTCCTATTAGGGAGATAACCGCAGCAATAGCTATATAGCCAATTACAGATTGTATTTTATTTAAAAAGAACAAGAGTAATGCTATCCCGAGAATAACAGCAATAGCTCTTAATATGCCGTTTGCTATGGTTTTAGATTCCAATATGCTTTTGTTTTATGTAGTAGTAAAACTAGTTATTTATGGTGAAAGATAGAAATTACTTTTTAAGGAATTGTTTTGTAAGCTCGTACAAGGCAACATTAGTAGCCTGAACTACATTCATGCTGCTGTTCTGGCCATACATATCGATATGAATAATGTCATCTGCTAGCTTGAGTAATTCATCTGAAATTCCAAAGTTTTCATCACCAATTAGTAATGCATGTGGCGTATCCTTATAAACCTTAAAATTATGAAGAGGTTTACTGTTTTTAGTTATTTCTAAGGCAATTATTTTATAGCCATCCTTTATTAAACTATGCGTCACTTCAAGAGCTTCCTTGTTAAGTTCATAATTGACCACTTTCTCTGTTGCTCGAGATGTTTTTGCTGTTTTACGATTAAGATTAACTCCTTTTCCACAAAAAATAATGTTTTCTATACCGAAGGCATCAACAATTCTAAAAAGGCTTCCAATATTTGGTGCATTTGATACTTGGTCACAAACTACTGTGATTGGAAATGTTTTTTTTTTGAATTTGGTATTATAATGGTCTAGCTGCAAACTTGAATAACCTTAGTTCTTAATTTTCAAAAGCGTACTTTATTATATTGGCTCCCATTTTAAGGGCTTTCTCTCGAACATCCTCTGGGTCATTATGTATTTCAGGGTCTTCCCAACCATCCCCTAAATCACTTTCATAAGTAAATAATAGGATTAATCGGTCTGCATGAAAAATGCCAAAAGCTTTTGGTTGTTTGCCATCATGTTCATGAATTTTAGGTAAGCCCTCGGGAAACTTAAAAGCAATATTAAATATCTCATGGCTTGTTGGGATTTCTATCAACGCTTTGTTTGGAAACACTTTCTTCAGTTCAGCAGTTATATAGGGTTCCATACCATAGTTGTCGTCTATATGTAGAAACCCTCCAGATATTAAATAGTTACGCAAATTTTCTACATCAGAATCACTAAAAAATACATGACCGTGTCCAGTCATATGAGTAAATGGGTATTGAAATATATCTGGGCTAGATACTTCAACAGTTTGTGGTTTAAGATCTAATTTGGTGTTTATATTTTGGTTGCAGTACTTAATAAGGTTGGGTAAGGCGGTAGGATTACTATACCAATCGCCACCGCCATTATACTTTAATATGGCGAGCTCTTGGGCATTCAACATAGTTGTTAAAATACAAACCATTAATACAACTAGATAAGGCGCAAATCTCTTCATGCTATTCATTAATAAAGGCTGCAGAATGGCAAGCTACAATAGCAGCTGTTTCTGTTCGTAATCTATTTGGACCTAAAGTTACAGGAATAAAATTATTTGCAAGCGCTAAATTAATTTCTTTAGCAGAAAAATCACCTTCAGGACCAATAAGTATGGTTATATCTTCTTGAGGATCAAGCATTTCTTTTAAAGTCTTTTTACTGGTTTCTTCACAATGCGCAATAAACAAGTTTCCAGACACATTTTGAAACATAAAGTCCTTAAAAGATATGGCTGGATTTAACTTGGGTAAATAGCAGTTTAAAGATTGTTTCATGGCCGATTGCAAAATACGATCGTAACGTTCTGGTTTAATAACTTTGCGTTCGCTATGATCGCAAATAATTGGAGTAATACTATCAATGCCAATTTCTGTAGCTTTCTCTAGAAACCATTCATAGCGGTCATTCATTTTTGTTGGGGCAACAGCGAGATGAAGTTTATAGCCCCGCTCTGGCTGCAATGCTTTTGAAACAATTCTAGCGACACTTTTATGGATGTTGGGAATCACTAGTTCTGCTGTAAATAGCCACCCCTTGCCGTTGGTAATGTGTAGAACATCTCCAGATGATTTTCTTAAAACCTTTATAATATGCTTGCTTTCCTCTTTTTGAAAAGTGAATTGGGTAGTTTCTTCTGTTATGTTAGCGTTATAAAACAGTTGCATAAAATAACGGGGTTTATATTTTTAATCGAGCAGAAGCTACTATGTTTTGATTAGCAAAATCCTGATTTAAATATTTAAGATATCCAACAATGGCAATCATTGCAGCATTATCTGTTGTAAACTCAAATTTAGGAATATAGGTTGTCCAGCCAAATTTTTGTTCACCATCTTTTAATGCTTTTCTTATTCCCGAATTGGCCGAAACCCCACCACCAATGGCGATTTTCTTAATGCCTGTTTGTTTGGTGGCTAATTTTAGTTTATCTATCAGTATGCCTACAATCGTGTATTGAATTGAAGCACAGATATCATTTAAGTTGTTCTCAATAAAGTTCGGATTTGCCGTAGTTTCTTTTTGAATAAAATATAAAATAGCCGTTTTAAGACCCGAAAAACTAAAATCTAAGCCATTTACCTTTGGTTTTGTAAACTTGTAAGCTTTTGGGTTTCCAAGTTGAGCTCGTCTATCAATTTCTGGCCCCGCAGGGTAACCTAAACCTAAAACCTTTCCGCTCTTATCGTAAGCTTCACCAACTGCATCGTCAATGGTTTCACCAATAACTTGCATGTCGAAGTAGTCTGTTACTTGCACTATTTGTGTATGTCCACCAGAAATGGTCATGGCTAAAAAAGGAAAACTTGGTTTATCAAAACCTTTTTCGTCAATAAAATGAGCTAAAATATGGGCTTGCATGTGGTTTACATCGATTAACGGAATATTCAGTCCAAAGGCCAAAGATTTGGCGAAAGACGTTCCTACAAGCAGGCTTCCCATTAACCCTGGTCCCTGAGTAAATGCGATGGCACTTAACTGCGATTTGTCAATATTTGCTTTTTTAAGAGCTTGCGACACCACAGGAACAATATTTTGCTGGTGTGCTCTTGAGGCTAATTCCGGAACCACCCCACCGTATTCTTCATGTATTTTTTGGCTGGCAACAACATTGCTTAAAATACGTCCGTTATAAATAACAGATGCTGCCGTGTCGTCGCATGATGATTCTATCCCTAGAATATAAATATTTTGTGAAGCCATTAATAAATTTTAGGCACAATAATTGTTAATTTTGAAAACTAATGAAAGCATGCAATTCAGCATGTTATTCGTAATTGCAAATGTAGTTTATTCTTATATAAAGTTATAACTTTAGGCCCTATCAAGAAATTTCTTAAAATACTACTAAAAATAGCAAGCATATTTCTGCTTTTGTTCATCATTATGGTGCTTGTTTTGTCTATACCTTTTGTACAAACAAGCCTTGGGAATTATGCGACTAAAAAACTAAATGAGGAGTTTAAAACCAATATTAATATTGATAGAATAAGTATGCAATTCAATGGAGATATTGAGTTGAAAGATATATTAGTAAGAGATTATAAAAATGATACTTTAATAGATATTACCGAGCTAAATACTTCTATATTAAGCTTTAAAAATTTATCAAAAGGCGATTTGGTTTTTGGAGATATAGATATTGAAGGTCTTATATTTAACATTAAAACTTATAGGGGAGAACGCGATACCAATCTTGATTTTTTTGTTAACAAATTTGAAAGTGATAACCCAAGTAAGGAGAAGAGTACCTTTTTATTGTCTTCCAGCGATGTGTCTATTTACGGCGGAACATTCACTATGGCCGATCAAAACAAAGAGACTCCGCAACTTTTTAATTTTAGTGAATTGAATATTAATGCCACAAATTTTTTAATTTATGGAAGTGATGTAAGCATGCGTGTTAATACCATGAATTTTCTTGACAGTCGCGGGCTTAGAATGAAAAACCTAAAAACCAATTTTGCCTATACTTTAACGGGAATGACGTTTGGTGACCTTCAACTAGAAACTCCTAAGTCAAAAATAGATGGAGATTTAAAATTTACATACAAGCGTGAAGATTTACAGTATTTTACAGACAAGGTTAAGGTTTCAGCTTCCTTTCAAGATTCTAAGGTTCAATTAGATGAGTTAAACGTATTTTATAACGAATTTGGAAAGGGGCAGTCGGCTCAATTTAGCGCAGATGTATCTGGAACACTTAATGATTTAAAGGCCCAAAACCTTCGATTAAGGTCAAGAAGAAATACTAGAGTTTATGGTAATCTTCATTTTAAAAACCTTTTTAATAAAGAACCCAATAATTTTTTCATGGATGGGGATTTCCATAGTTTGTCCTCTACATACACCGATTTAAAAAAGCTATTGCCTAATGTATTGGGAGCTTCAATTCCGTCTTCCTTTGAGTCTTTGGGCAGATTTACCATACATGGTAACACACAAATTACATCTGCTAAGGTACTCGCCAATATTTCGATAAATACAGAACTAGGTTTTGTAGATTCTAACCTTGAAATAGACAAGATAGATGATATTGATAACGGTATTTATAATGGAAAAATAGAAATGAAAGACTTCGATTTTGGAGCTTTTTTAAAAGATCCAAAAGTTGGCATAGGTTCTTTAAATTTAACAGTTGATGGTAAAGGTTTTACTGCAGAAGCCCTTAATACAAAGGTAAAAGGGGATGTTTATAGTTTAGAGTTTAATAATTATAAGTATAACGGTATTAAGGTTGCGGGAAATGTTATGGACCGAATTTTCGATGGAAATTTAGTGGTTAATGACAAAAATCTTGACCTTAATTTTACGGGTTTTATCGACTTTTCTGAATATGTTAAAAAATATGATTTTGAAGCTGTTGTAGACTATGCTAATCTTAGAGCCTTAAATTTTGTAAAAAAGGACAGTGTTTCTGTTTTTAGGAGTAAGGTTCGAATGAATATGAATGCAGGGAGTTTTGATGATGCTTTTGGTAAAATTGCTTTTAGTAATACTGTTTATAGAAATGAACATGACGTCTACAAGTTTAATTCTTTCGATATAACATCCCGATTTAATGGCGATATGCGTCATGTTTCAATAAATTCTCCAGATATTATACAAGGGGAAATGAAGGGGAACTTTTTGATAAAAGATTTAAAAAAGCTTTTTGAAAACTCCCTGGGGTATGTTTATTCTAATTACATTCCTAATGAGGTGAAAACAGATCAACATATAGATTTTAATTTTAAGATTTATAATAAGATAGTTGAAGTTATATACCCAGAAATTCAGTTAGGGAAGAATACTTTTATCAAAGGGCGGGTAGAGAGCGATGAAAAACGGTTTAAACTCACATTTAAGTCACCACAAATTAAAGCTTACGATTATTTTGCGAATAATATCGAACTGCAGGTAGATAACAGTAATCCTGTGTTTGATACTTATATTGAGATAGACAGTTTAAATACGAAATTTTATAATGTTTCAAATTTTAGTCTAATTAATGTTACTGTTAACGACACCTTGTTTATGAGGTCTGAATTTAGTGGAGGTAAAAGGAACAAAGATGCTTATAATCTAAATTTTTATCATACTATAAATAAAGCTAACGAGTCGGTTATTGGTTTTAGAAAATCGGATGTCACAATAAAGAATAATAAATGGTTAATTAATGAAGAGAATGATAGTCTACACAAACTATCTTTTGATAAAAAGCTAAGCAAATTAGATATTGATAAGTTTAGGATTAACCATGGCAAGGAAGAAATAATTGTGAACGGTTTTGTTAGGGACTCTACCCAAAAAGATATAAAGCTTAATTTTTCTAACGTTGATTTGCATAAAATAACACCCGATATTGATAGTTTAAGGCTAGATGGAAATGTTAATGGACGCCTAGATATTTTACAACAAAACGGAAGTTATTTACCCAATTCTAATATTGTAATCGATAATTTTAAGGTAAATAGATTTTTATTAGGGTCTTTTGATGCGTCAATAAAAGGAAACGAGTCATTAAGTAATTACCAAGTCAATGCGACAATTAAAAATGATGACTTAAATTCTTTTTCTGCACGCGGCGATATTAATGTTTTAGAGAATGAATCAAATATTGATGTGACCTTGAACTTTGCTGATTTTGATTTGTTTCCGTTAAATCCGTTGCTCGATGGTATTTTATCTAATATTAGAGGAAAGGCCACTGGAGATGTAAAAGTGATTGGCAATCTTAAAAAACCGGATATTAATGGGGAGTTAATTTTGGCAAAAGCTGGCCTTGGCATACCATATTTAAATGTTAATTACGATTTTAATGAACAAGCATCCGTTACATTAAAAAATCAAACCTTTGTTTTTAATAATATTGATCTTACAGATATAAAGCATAGTTCTAAAGGTAGGCTGAATGGTTCTATTAGTCATGTTAATTTCTCTAATTGGAGTCTTGATTTAGGAGTTTCAACGCCTAGATTATTGGTTTTAGATACCGAGGAGTCTGAAGAGGCGCTTTATTATGGTACTGGATTTATTGGAGGTAAAGCCACAATTGTGGGGCCAACAGAGCAATTGGTAATTAACGTAACAGGAGTTACTGAAAAGGGAACCGTATTTAAAATACCACTCAGTGATACGACTACCTTTGGTGATAATACATATATTCATTTTATAACTAAAGAAGAAAAGCGTGCTAAGCAGGAAGGCATAGAGTTAATTGTTGAAAATATTGAAGGTCTTGAACTTGATTTTGATCTAGACCTTACAGAAGATGCCGAAGTAGAGCTGATTATTGATAAGAATATTGGGCATTCGCTAAAAGGTAGAGGTCGAGGCGGAATTCTAGTTGAAATCAATACCAACGGTAAGTTTAATATGTGGGGTGATTTTTCTGTTTTTGAAGGTGTTTATAATTTTGCTTATGGCGGTATTATTAGAAAACAATTTATTGTACAACCAGGAGGAACTATTGCATGGGAGGGAGACCCGCTAAAGGCGCAGATTGATATGCTAGCTATTTATAAAACGAGAGCGAACCCATCTCCGTTATTAGACAGCCCAATAAATAGAACTATACCTGTTGAGCTTAAAATTGCCTTGGTAGGGGATCTTGAACAACCTGAACCCGAGTTTGATTTTGGATTTCCAAATGTTAATTCAACCATCAGGTCCGAGCTAAATTACAGGTTACAAACGCAGGAAGAAAAGCAAAACCAAGCGCTTTTTCTTATTTCATCAGGATCATTTTCAGGAGCGGGTACTAATTTAAATTTTTCTGGAACCATTGCAGAGCGTTTAAATGGCATTGTTAATGGTTTATTTTCCAATAATGATGGTAAACTTAATATAGGTCTTAATTATGAAGCTGGTTCAAATAGGCCAGATTATCAAACAGACGACAGATTTGGGTTTACATTGCAAACTCAAATTAGTGAGCGCGTGTCCATAAATGGTAAGGTTGGGGTTCCAATTGCTGGGAGAGGTCAAAGTCAAACTCAGACTGTCATTGCCGGAGATGTTGAAATTTCATTTTTATTGAATGAAGAAGGTAGTTTAAGAGCCCAGGTATTTAATAAAGAAAATAGTATCAGGAATTTTGGAGAGGCCATTGGGTATACCCAAGGTGTTGGGGTTACCTATAATGTAGATTTTGACACTTTCAAAGAACTCATTCAGAAACTATTTTCTGGTAGTACAGATGTTGAAGAAATAGAGGAAGAAAATCCAGAAGAAAAGCAAGAAAATCCCCTCCCAGATTACATAACAGTTAAGTCATCTTCAGACAAATAACACTTGTTTTTACGGTCGTTTAGAGAAATTTTTATCAACTAAAACGTTGTAGTTTTTAAACTCAATTTAAAATATGATATATGTTATAGAAAAGTGGTTTTTCTTTATTAATTTTACCTGATTAAAAAAAAGAATTGATGCCAAAAACAATAAAAAAAATAGCTGTTCTTACATCTGGAGGAGACTCTCCCGGTATGAATGCCGCTGTTCGATCTGTGGTAAGAACTTGCGCTTTTCATAATGTAGAATGTTACGGCGTTTATCAAGGCTATGAAGGGCTAATTACAGGTGATTTTAAAAAAATGGACGCTAGAAGCGTTAAAGGTATTATCAATAAAGGTGGAACCATATTAAAATCGGCCCGTTCAAAAGAATTTAGAACCAAAGAAGGAAGAGTCAAGGCACATCAAAGTTTAAAAGATGCCGAAATTGATGGGTTAGTTGTTATAGGGGGTGATGGTTCTTTTACTGGAGCACTTATTTTTAATCAAGAGTTTGGTTTTCCAGTAATGGGTATTCCTGGTACTATTGATAATGATATTTTTGGAACATCGCATACGTTAGGTTTCGACACTGCCCTAAATACCGTGGTAGATGCCATCGATAAAATAAGGGATACGGCAAGTTCTCATAATAGACTGTTTTTTATTGAAGTAATGGGACGTGACGTTGGGCATATTGCTTTAAATGCAGGTATAGCAGGGGGCGCTGAGGAGATATTAATTCCAGAAGAAGATTTAGGTCTGGATAGGCTTGTTGAGTCTTTGCGTAGAAGTAAAAAATCAGGAAAAAGCTCGAGTATCGTAATAGTGGCCGAAGGCGATAAAATAGGTAAAAATATTTTTGAGCTTAAGGACTACGTTGATGAAAATATGGAAGGGTATGATGTTAGAGTTTCTGTCCTTGGCCATATGCAACGTGGTGGTGCACCATCTTGTTTCGATAGGGTTTTGGCAAGTAGAATGGGGGTGAAAGCAGTTGAGTCTATACTTAACGGTCAAACCAATTATATGGTTGGACTTATAAACGGCAAAATGGAATTAACACCTTTAGATAACGCTATTAAAGGAAAAACAAAAATAAACTTAGAATTATTGCGTGTCTCAGATATCATGAGCACTTAACATTTATAAACACGATTATGTCAAAATTAAAAATTGGAATTAACGGATTTGGTAGAATAGGTAGAATTGCTTTTAGAGTAGCAGCTTCAAGACCTGATATCGAAATAGTAGGAATCAACGATTTATTAGATGTTGATCACTTAGCATATTTATTAAAGTACGATTCTGTTCACGGAAGATTTAACGGAACAGTAGATATAAACAATGGAAACTTAGTTGTAAACGGAAACGAAATTCGAATTACTGCAGAACGTAACCCAGAAGATTTAAAGTGGGATGCTGTTGGAGCAGAAGTTGTTTTAGATTGTACAGGTATTTTTACAACTCTAGACAAAGCACAAGCTCACATTACGGCCGGGGCTAAGAAAGTAGCAATTTCTGCACCTTCTGCTGATGCACCAATGTTTGTTATGGGAGTAAATCATGACAAAATTACGGCTAATGATACCATCGTATCTAACGCTTCTTGTACAACCAACTGTTTAGCGCCTTTAGCTAAAGTTATTGATGATAACTTTGGTATTGTGGAAGGTTTAATGACTACAGTTCATGCAACAACAGCAACTCAAATGACTGTTGATGGTCCTTCTAAAAAAGACTGGAGAGGTGGTAGAAGTGCTTTGGCTAATATCATTCCTTCTTCAACAGGAGCTGCTAAGGCAGTAGGGAAAGTTATTCCTGAATTAAACGGTAAATTAACAGGTATGGCATTTAGAGTGCCAACTCCAGATGTATCAGTAGTTGATTTAACTGTAAGAACAGAAAAATCTGCCTCTTGGGACGAAGTTAAAGCTGCTTTAAAATCTGCTTCTGAAGGTGCATTAAACGGTGTTTTAGGGTATACTGAAGAATTAGTAGTTTCTCAAGATTTTGTTTCAGAAGCTCAAACAAGTGTGTTTGATGCGGGTGCAAGTATTGCCTTAAATGATAACTTCTTTAAGTTAGTATCTTGGTACGATAATGAGTTTGGTTATTCAACAAAGTTAGTTGACTTAGCACAACACATTGCATCTGTAAAATAATATTAAAATATTAATACATAGCTCCACAGAAGTATTGTGTGTAACACATGACACTGTGGAGTTTTTTTATCTTTATACTTATGATTTTAATTGTTGATAGTGGTTCTACAAAGTCAGATTGGTTGGCTGTAGACAAAAACGGAAATAAATTAATGGAAAAGGTGAGGACTAAAGGTCTTAATCCAGCCATACTCAGTGAAAAGAAACTATATAAAATCATTAAAAAGAGTGAAGATTTAAAAGCACATAAAGAGGAAGTAACACATGTTTTCTTTTACGGCGCTGGTTGTGGCACAGAAAACCCCAAGCTAATGCTTAAAGGGGTGCTGGAAGATATTTTTTCGAATGCGCATGTAGAGGTTAATGAGGATACCTTAGCTGCTGTTTATTCTACTATAAATCACCCTAATGAAGCCGCTGTGGTTTGTATTATGGGAACAGGGTCGAACTGTAGTTATTTTGACGGAGAAAAACTGCATCAACGTGTAATTTCTTTAGGTTATACATTAATGGATGACGCTTCAGGAAACTATTATGGAAAACAATTAATAAGAGATTATTATTTTAATCATATGCCAGAGAATGTAAAAGTGGCTTTTGGTGCAAAGTTTAATATGGACTCCGATTTTATTAAGTATAATCTTTACAAACAACCAAACCCAAATGCTTACTTAGCAAGTTTTGCCGAGTTTATGTTCTTGCACAAGGATTCGGAGTATACTATAAACCTCATTAAAAATGGAATTAGGCTATTTGCTAGAAACATGATTTTGCAATATAAGGAAGAGCTTAAAACGGTTCCTGTGCATTTCGCTGGATCTATCGCATTTTTCTCGCAAAAAGAAATCAGGGAGGTTGCAGACGAAATGGGTTTTAAAGTTGGTAATTTTGAACGCAGGCCTATTGATGGCTTAGTACCGTTTCATACTAGAGACATAGAATAAATTTTAGCAATCCTTAAAAGTGCCTGATCATTGCGCAATTTATATTTCAAATAATGAAAATAAAAAGGAACTTCTTCAAGGTTTAAGTTCGGGTAATCTTTTATCAGAGCTTAAACAACAAAGAGGTGCCGTTTTTTCTAATGTTACTCTCAATAAATTTATTGAAGAAGAAGAACGACATGGTCGTTTCGATATAAAAACGCTAACTGAAAATACACTAAAGAATTCTTCTGAAGGCGAACGAAAAAAAGCCTTGTTGAATCATTTATTGTCAAAGGCAGATTTTGAATACCTTGTTTTAGATAATGTTTTTGATGGTCTCGACATCAAGTCTCAATCAAGAATTAAAACCTTGCTGTTTCGTATTTCGCGGAAAACGCGATTGATTCAAGTAACAACAAGAAAGAGAGATGTTTTATTCTTTACTCGAAAGTTTTATGTTTTCAAATTGGGTAAACTAAACGAACAAAGTAGTTTGGAAAACATATACACTTCAAAATTTGATTTCTTTTCAAAAGACTTACCAAAACCAGTTTTTAAGGAATTTAAGAGTTATGTCCCGTTAATAGCGTTGAAAAACGTGAGCTTAAAGTATGGTAACAGAGGAATTCTTGATAATATTTCTTGGGAAATACAGCCTAATGAGTTTTGGCAACTCGTGGGGCCTAACGGTTCAGGTAAAAGTACCATGGTGTCACTGATTTCTGGAGATAACCCTAGGGCCTATGGACAAAATATAACGTTGTTTGATATAAAAAAAGGGAGTGGTGAATCTGTATGGGATATTAAGAAGAATATTGGATTTTACGCTTCAGAATTAATGCGAGGTTTTAAACGAAATACATCTGTTTTAAATATGATTATTTCGGGCTTTGTAGATTCTGTAGGTTTGTATAAATACCCTACAGACGAGCAAAAACGGATAGCTTATCAATGGTTAGAATTATTGAATATGAACCATCTTAAACAGAAAAGTTTTCAGCTTTTATCTGATGGACATAAACGCTTAGTACTCATTGCTAGGGCAATGGTAAAGCATCCACCTTTGCTTATTTTAGATGAGCCTATTAATGGATTGGATGATCATGATATTTATATATTTTCACAGTTAGTCAATAAAATTGCCAAAGAAAGCAGAACGGCTATTATTTATATCTCGCACAGAGAAGAGTTATATATAAAACCCGATAAAATATTTAAACTTATCCCTAGTAACAATGGATCCATAGGCAAAATAGGGACACCATAGTTTTCCTTTTAGGTGTTATAAACCCTATTTTCTTGTTCATTTACTCGTATAAATGTAGTGCGCTTAGTGAGCTCTTTTAGTCTGGACGCTCCAACATAGGTGCAGGTGCTTCTTAAACCACCTAAAATATCTTGTAACGTGCTGTCAACGTTTCCTTTGTATAATACTTCAACAGTTTTTCCTTCACTAGCTCTATAATTTGCAACACCACCAACATGTTTTTTCATAGCTGTTTCAGAACTCATTCCGTAGAAGCGTTTGAATGAAGCCCCATTTTTTTCAATAATTTCACCACCGCTTTCATCGTGGCCAGAAAGCATACCACCAAGCATTACAAAATCGGCACCGGCACCAAAGGCTTTAGCAACATCTCCAGGACTTGTACAACCTCCATCACTAATAATTTGGCCTCCTAGACCATGAGCTGCGTCTGCACATTCAATAATAGCTGATAGCTGGGGGTATCCAACCCCTGTTTTAACCCTTGTTGTACAAACAGAACCTGGACCAATCCCTACCTTAACAATATCGGCACCAGAGAGCAATAACTCTTCAACCATTTCGCCAGTTACCACATTACCCGCAATAATAACTTTATCAGGATATTTGGTTCGGGTTTCTTTAACATAATTGGCAAAATGTTCAGAGTACCCGTTAGCTACGTCAATGCAAATAAATTGAAGGTCGGGGAAATTACTTATAATATTTTTAAGCTTTTCAGAATCTTTTTGACTAATTCCAGTGCTTACTGCTATGCTACTATAAATGTTACTAGAAACGAAGGATAAAAAAGACCGCCACTCCTCAATGGTATAATGCTTATGTATGGCTGTAAAAAGACCTTCGTTTGATAAGGCTTGAGCCATTTCAAAAGTACCAACAGTGTCCATGTTGGCAGCCATTACAGGAATACCTTTCCAAATTTTAGGGCTATGTAAAAATTTAAATTCTCTTTCTAAGTTGACTTCAGACCTGCTTTTTAATGTAGAGCGTTTAGGACGTATCATAACATCTTTAAAGCCTAGCTTTATATCATATTCTATTCTCATGTTTTACGATTTTGTGGACTTACAGTTTATTAAAATTAGTAAAATAAATATGAAATATAATTTTTCGTACGTTTTATCGGTTGTTTTTAATTACTATCTTTATACTTGGTAATTTTTTAGGTAATAAGAATGAAATTGGTCCCAGATTTTATTAAATCTATAAAAATGAAAAAGAAGCTTTCCTTTTTCATTTTTATCTGTATTGCCGCTATTTTAGTTATTGGTTATTTTTTTCTGGAAAAGAAGATTTATACAGAAAGTGCCGCTATTTTTTTGTTTGTTTTAGCCGTTATTCAAGTTTTCGGGTTACAATATTTTCTTAAAAATCAGCTTAAGAATGATGTTGTAAAAGATAATTTAAGGCTTAGGATTGTTGAGTTAAAGGAAAGTTTGGAAGCTGCCGAAAGGCTGGCAGACCATAAGTCTATTTACTTGTCTAATATGAGCTACGAGGTTAGAATACCTTTAAGTACAGTTTTAGGGATGCTCAATATGCTTAAGCAAGGTGAATTGAATATAGACCAAAAGGCTCAAGTTGAAATAGCAGAATATTCGGCAAAACACCTACTGCAATTGGTGCATATGGTTACCGATAATGCGGAAGTTGAACAAGGGGATATTGAACTAAACGCTTCGACAGTCGACTTAAAAGCGGATCTATCGGCGCTATTCAAAGTATTTGAATATCAAATGATTGATAAGGGATTAAGCTTTGACTATAAATTTTTATCTGAGGAAAAAGAGCGCTTTTTAGTTTTGGCCGACTCAGCTAGAATTCAGCAGGTACTAATTAATTTAATAAATAATGCCATTAAGTTTACAAATTCTGGTGGTATATCGGTAATTGTTGATCAATCCGTTGGGATTGATGATACGCAAATAATTACTTTTTATGTTAAGGATACTGGTATAGGGATGAATCAGTTGGAAGTAAATAGGGCATTGTCAAACCTAGAAATTGGACATAATGATGGTATGATGAAAGACTATAGAGGAGGCGGTATAGGTCTAAATATTTCGCAACGATTAGTTAAAATAATGGGCGGTACCCTTAAAATTGAAACTAAGGAAAACGAAGGATCAACCTTTTATTTTAGTCTTCAACTAAAGAAAACCTTAAGTCTAAAAGCTGAAGAAATAGTTAATAAACCTATTTTTAATGAGCATTTTAGAGTGTTGGTGGCGGAGGATAATCTAACCAATCAAAAGGTAATTAAGTTTTTATTAGAACGCCAAGGGGCAGAATGTACTTTTGCTCATAACGGGGTGGAGGCCTTGGAGTTATACAAAATTCTTGATTTCGACTTGATATTTATGGATATTTATATGCCAGATATGAATGGATATGAAGCCACAAAATATATTAAGGAAACCGAGAAGTTTAAGACCAGTCAAACACCAATAATTGGAGTTTCTGCCAGTGCATTTAAAGATGATATTGAAAAGGCAAAAGACTCTGGGATAGACGATTTCCTTTCTAAACCTATAGAGGTAAAACGTTTAAAGCTCTTATTGAAGAAATACTCCAATAATAAAAATGCATCTGCTTGAACGTGAACTACATTTTGGCAATTAAGCTAATTTCTACGTTAACATTTTTAGGAAGTCGAGCAACTTCAACCGTTTCACGAGCAGGGGCTTCAGATTCTTCAAAATAACTTCCATAAACCTTATTTATACTATTAAATTGGTCCATATTCTTAATGAAAATAGATGTTTTAATAACATTTTTAAAAGTCATATTAGCCGCTTTTAAAATAGCTTCTAGGTTTAACATGACTTGAGTGGTTTCTGTCTCGATATTTCCAAGTGTTAATTCACCAGATTTAGGGTGAATAGCTATTTGCCCAGAAGTATATAAGGTGTTATCAGTTAATATGGCTTGACTATAAGGACCAATGGGGGCTGGAGCGTTTTTAGTGTTAATTATAGTTTTCATAATGACGTTTAGTGTTGAAAAAAGTTGTCTATCTATTTAACTGAATATCTTGCTGCCTACGTTTCTCATATTTAAGGTCCTGAAGCATGCTTGCTTTTATACCTATAAAGAAATTCCAAGACTTGTATGGGCCAAAAGGAGTCCAGCTAAAATTCATACGCCAGCTCTGTAAGTCTCTTGCAAACCTTAGCTGCGTAGGGGTAAACCCTAGATTTTTAAAATCATAGCCAGATGAGGCCCCTATGGACCAGTTTTCGGTAAGTTCAATATCGCCCGAAAACATAAGGGAATGAGACGAAATCTCATTTTGCCTTCGAGAATTTGAGTAGTTTACAGCATACGCCAACCTTAAATTCCAAGGTATTTTATGGTTGTAAAAAGCTGTTTTTTCATCATCATCACTGTCTTCGTCTTCATTGCTATAATCGGTTTTTTGTGCTCTTGAAAAATCTTCTGACACACCGAATAAATCATCATCGCGCCCACCTCCTTGAAAGTTTTCGTCCCTATTTCTGTCTTTATTATCCTTGGTGCCTCCTCCTTTGTTTGAAAAAGACCAACTGGCATTTACATTTCCGCTAGTTAATCTAAACAAGCTTCCTCCATTATCAATATTAAAAACATCAATTCTATTGTTATTGTTATCAAGAGCATAAGGGTCTAGTGTGGCACCAAAATTTACACTTAGCTTATTGTCAAAGAATTGGGTGCCTCCACTCATTCTTACTGGGCTCCATTTAAGCGAATCTCCAGCAACGTTATATGAAGTCGAAAGGTTTAGATTGTTAAGAAGAATAATTTTTTTAGCCTCAGTGGCAGTACTGTCTTTATCTCTTACTTTTGCCTCAAAATTATTGCCTAAAGACAAGCCCACAGAACTTGAAAATGTCTTGTTAGGTACGCCAAAAATACTTTCCTCAAATCTTGTATACTCAACATCTCTAGCCGTATTGCCATCGGCATCAATAACCTCGTAAGTATCGTAGTATTGGTCAAAAGCGGGATTAATATTATAACTAATGGATGGCCTCATAACATGCCTTATAGCTTTTAGTTTAGAGTCTTTACCCTCTTTTTCAAAATTAAACATACCATAAATGGTAGTTCCAACGCTTGTGCTAAAATTATAGGTCCTAAAGGCATCAAAACCATTTATGGTTTCAGTTACTTCTTCCTCTTCAATAGGATCATAAAACTTGTTAACGGTCTTAAAGGTCCATACTTCATTGTAATTAGTGCTAGCGCTTACACTAAAATGTTTAAATACTTTAAAGTTTGTTGTAAGCGGAATAGAGTGCTGAAACCCCGATTTAGCATCATCGAACATACCCGGTTTAAAAAACAAGGAGTCTGTAGTTTGAATTCTATTTTCGGCTCTTAAATTATACTGAAAGTTTACATTTTGAATAATCCCTTTTTTTGAACCAGATTTAGAAGCAAAGGGATAAATTCTACTCACACTACCTTGTAAAGTTGGTAGTGTCATGTTAATCTGCTCTGTTTGGGTGTTTTGCGAGTGCGATGCCGTAACACTAAAGTTAACCTGGGGTTCTCCACTGAATGTTTTGGAGTACGAGACAGACGATGCTAGCGTGTTGTTTAACCTGTTTGGAACGTTGACCTGATTATTGGACAACTGATAGTAATTACTACTTCCTAAGTTAACGGAAGCAGAAAATCTGGAGCTTGGATTGGCTTTAGAGTCCTGACTATGGCTCCAACGGATATTATATACGGTACTTTTGGCATAATCGGGGAAACCACGTTCACTTACAATAAAGCTTTCATATCGTACACTCACATTTCCTCTAAATTTATAGCGCTTGGCATAGGTGTTTTCCAAACGCATGGCGTAACTACCATTGGTGTAGTAGTCTCCAAGAACAGTCAAATCTAAGTAATCGTTAATGGCAAAATAATAGCCACCATTTTGTAGAAAATATCCACGATCATTTTGTTCACCAAACGTTGGAATAATAATACCAGAGGTTTGTTTTTCACTTTGAGGAAAGAAACCAAAGGGTAATCCAACAGGTGTCGGCACATCATAGATGAAAATATTGGCCAAACCTGTAACAATTTTTTTACCAGGTACAATTTTAGCTTTTCTCAATTTGATATAATAATCGGGGTCTTCCAGATTTGTAGCAGTTGTATACCTCGCATTTCTTACAAAATATACCGAATCATTTTCTTTTTTTGTTAATTGTGAAACGACAGTGCCTTCTCCTTGTTCTGTTTGCGAATTGTAGATTAGGGCTTTCTGACTATCTGTATTAAAAACAATAGAATCGGGTTCAACAATATTACTACCTTGCGTGAAAACAGGCTTTTGCGTATACCCCTCAGTAGAGTCAATAATACCTCTGGCATAAACTGTACTGGTACTATAATCTATGGTAATTCTTCCAGCTTCAATACTCATATCTCCATATTCAATTCTAGCTTGGTTATACAAGTGGAGCTGGTGTTTTTTATTATTGAATTTAGTATAGTCCTCAGCGTGATAAACAACTTTGTTCTCAAGTAATTCTTTTTGGGGTTTAACAGAGTCTATTGCTACAGAATCTTGTTCCTTTTGGGGGAGCTTAGGAATATCTAAACTATCCGAACTTAATAAAACAGTTTCTGCTTTTATTGCTATGGGTTCAATAACCGATCGTTCAATGCTTTGTCTTTTATTGGGGATGTCTTGAGCGTAGCTAAACGTGTTAATAAACACTGTAAAACTTAGTGCAAAAAGTATTTTAAACTTGTTTGTGTGCAACGCTTTTAAATGTATTTTTGTAAAAGTATGGCTCGGTTTTTGAAAAGCCAAAATTACATATATTTTTCTGGGATTGATTTAATATTTTATTAAAAATTTTTGTTTGAAATATTGCACAATTTCAACACATAATAAACCGAGAATTTTAATCGTTAATTTGTGTAATGGCCACTATTTTAGGTTCCTACTTTACGCTAAATTAGATAACGATTAAAGAAAATTTAGTAACTACATGAAAACGCGAAACATATTATATTTATTATCTTTTTTGTTAGTATTAACAAACTCATCTTTTATTGACATCGATGAGACGGATACAATGAAAAAGTTTGTGGTAGTTTTAGATGCTGGTCATGGCGGGAAAGACCCTGGGAATTTAGGTAATGGCTATAAAGAAAAAGATATAGCTCTTAAAATTGTTTTGGCAGTAGGAAAAGAGTTAGAGAAAAACCCCAATATAAAAGTTATATATACAAGAAAGAAGGATGAATTTGTCGATTTATTCGTAAGAGGAAAAATTGCTAATAAGGCCAAGGCAGATTTATTCGTATCCGTTCATTGTGATTCGCATCATACGCAAGCTTATGGTGCTGGTACATTCGTGCTTGGAACTCACAGAAATAAAACAAATTTTGAAGTTGCTAAAAAGGAAAACTCAGTAATTTTTATGGAGGAGGATTACGAAAAGAACTATGCTGGGTTTGATCCAAATTCACCCGAATCAGTTATGAGTATTCTTTTAAGTCAAGAAGAGTATCTAGATCAAAGCATAAAACTAGCAGGACTTATACAAAATAACTTTGCGAATAAGCTAAAACGTAAAAATCGTAAAGTAAAGCAGGCCGGTTTTATTGTGCTTCATCAAACGGTTATGCCAAGCGTATTGGTTGAATTAGGCTTTTTAACAAACAAAAGTGAAGGCGCCTATTTAAACTCAAAGAAAGGGCAACGAGAAATGGCAATGGCCATTAAAGATGCTATTGTTGAATATAAAACCAGTCTAGAGGAGAATGTCGCTACTTATGAAACTGAAGCAATAGATGATAAAACAGTCGAATTTAATGACATTATGTTTAAAATTCAAATTGCAGCGAGTTCTAAGTCTCTAGAAACTAAACCATACAATTTTAATGGTTTAAGTGATATCTCCAAAACCAAGGAGGGATCCCTATATAAATACTTTTATGGTAAGACTTCAAATTATGATGGGGCTAAAGAATTAGAGCAAGAAGCTAGAGCTAAAGGTTATAAATCTTGTTTTATCGTAGCCTATAAAGAAGGAAAAAAAGTCCCATTGGCAGAAGCTTTAAAATGAACTTACAATTAATCAAGTTCTTTTTAAAATTATATTAAATTTGTTTATTAAACGATAGGGATTTTGAAAATAACCAGAGAAGTTAAAACAGGAGTACTCGCAATATTAGGAATCATTCTTTTTATTTTTGGGTTTAATTATTTAAAAGGTGAAAACATATTAAGTTCATCGCGGGTTTTCTTTACAGAATATAGTAATGTTGAAGGGCTTGTGGTATCTACCCCTGTAACTATTAGTGGTTTGCCAGTTGGTAAGGTTTTGGATATAACTTTTAAGGAAGATGGCTCAGGAAAACTTATAGTAAAACTTTTGGTTGATAGTGATTTTGAATTTTCGGTTAATAGTAGGGCAGAACTTTATGAAACAGGATTAATTGGAGGGAAAGCCATTGCTATTATGCCTGCGTTCGATGGAGCAGAAGTAGCCCAAAATGGAGCCTATTTAAAAAGTGGTAAAAAAGCAGGTTTAACAGATTTAGTAAATCAGCGGCTAACACCACTTCAAGAAAAAATAGAGGTCATGATGGTAAGTGCCGATGGTGTGCTTCAAAATTTAAATGAAGTTTTTGATGAAAAGACAAAAGCAAACTTAAAGAAGAGCATCGAGGAATTAAGTTATACAATGGCTTCGTTTAAGGAAACCTCGTCAACCCTCAATAAATTAATGATTGATAATCAGCAGAATATTGATACCGTACTTACAAATGCCCGAATTATTTCTGGAAATTTGAGTAAGGTGACTAAATCTTTGGCCGATTCTAATTTAGATGAAACCATAAAAAGTCTAGAGTCTACGCTAAATAGTTTTAATGGCGTGCTTAGTGACATGCAAAATGGACAAGGCTCGATTGGAAAACTTTTAAAAGATGAGGCCTTATATGACAATTTAGAAGCCGCTTCTAAGGAATTGGAAGAACTTTTAAGAGATATAAAACTACACCCAAATAGGTATAGACGCATTTTATCTAAAAAGGAAATTCCTTATCAAGATAATATAGAAGAAACGAAATAAGTATGTCATATTTATCAAATATTTTATTTGCCTTAATACTCATTGCGGGTATTGGCTACTTTATAAGGAATATAAAGAAGTTAATTCGTAACATTAAGTTAGGTAAAAAGGTCGATGTTAGTGATAATAGGTCGCAACGATGGCGAAATATGGCTATGATTGCTTTAGGTCAAAGTAAGATGGTGCGTAGGCCAGTATCTGGACTTCTTCATGTTATTGTATACCTAGGATTTATAATTATTAATCTAGAAGTTCTCGAGATAGTTTTAGACGGATTCTTTGGCACACATCGTTTGGGACTAAAAGTATTACCAGTTTCATTGTATGGTTTTTTAATAGGTACGTTCGAGGTATTGGCATGTTTAGTATTTATCTCTGTTATTATATTTTGGATACGCAGGAACCTTTTAAAATTATCACGCTTTTGGAAAAGTGAAATGACTAGCTGGCCTAAAAACGATGGGAATTTTATCTTATATTTTGAAATGGTATTAATGACTTTGTTTTTGGTAATGAATGCTTCTGATGTAGAATTTCAAGCCTTAAACTCAGGAAATATTATTAGTCAATATATAACACCGTGGTTTAGCGGTATGGACACCAGTGTATTACATGTTATAGAAAGAGCTGCATGGTGGTTACACATTATAGGTATTTTAGTGTTCTTGAATTACTTGTATTTTTCTAAGCATTTACACATTCTACTGGCTTTTCCTAATACCTTTTATGGTAATTTAAAGCCCATGGGGCAAATGACTAACGTTGAGTCGGTTACCAAGGAAGTTAAAATGATGATGGATCCAAATGTAGATCCGTTTACGGCCCCGGTAGAAGGCGCAGAAGATGATGTTCCAGAAAAATTTGGAGCTAGTGATGTTCAAGATTTAAGTTGGGTTCAATTGCTTAACGCTTATACCTGTACGGAATGTGGTCGATGTACTAGCGAATGTCCTGCTAACCAAACAGGTAAAAAACTGTCGCCTCGAAAAATTATGATGGATACTCGCGATAGGTTAGAAGAAGTAGGGAAGAATCTTGATGCTAACAAAGGCGAGTTTAAAGATGACGGAAAACAATTATTAGACGATTATATTTCTAAAGAAGAACTTTGGGCCTGCACATCATGTAATGCTTGTGTTGAGGCGTGTCCGGTAAGTATCGATCCACTTTCAATTATATTGGAAATGCGTCGTTATTTAGTTATGGAGCAATCAGCGGCTCCAGCAGAGTTAAATAGTATGATGACAAATATTGAAAACAATGGTGCACCTTGGCCATATAATCAAATGGATAGGTTAAACTGGAAAAACGAGGCCTAAGGTGTCAGGTAAATTTATTATCTAATATAAATAATTTGGGCGTTACCTATATCCTGAATTTGGTTCAGTATATAGGTCGGGCTTTCGGCAGTCGCTCTCTATGAGTAGCTTCAACAGGTGCCTCAATCCCTAACGCGCAACCGAGTAAATAAATATAATAACCCAATATGAGCGAATTACTTAAAGTACCAACAATGGCAGAATACATGGCCGAAGGAAAGCAACCAGAAGTATTATTTTGGGTAGGTTGTGCGGGAAGCTTTGATGATAGAGCAAAAAAAATTACAAAAGCCCTTGTAAAACTTTTAAATAAGGCAAATGTAGATTTTGCAGTATTAGGTACCGAGGAAAGTTGTACTGGCGATCCAGCCAAACGTGCAGGGAACGAGTTTTTATTTCAAATGCAAGCAGTAACAAATATTGAGGTGTTAAATGCTTATGAAATAAAAAAAATAGTGACAGCATGTCCACATTGTTTTAATACAATTAAAAATGAATATCCAGGTTTAGGCGGTACTTACCAGGTTATGCATCATACGCAATTTTTAAAATCACTGCTAGATGAAGGGCGTTTAACCATTGAGGGCGGGAAATTTAAAGGGAAGCGTATTACATTTCACGACCCTTGTTATTTAGGACGAGCCAATAACGTTTATGAGGCCCCAAGAGATTTAATTCAAAAGTTAGAGGCCGAATTGATAGAGATGAAGAACTGCCGTAAAAATGGGTTATGCTGTGGGGCAGGAGGTGCACAAATGTTTAAAGATGCTGAGGAAGGAGATAAAGAAGTTAATATAGAACGTACAGAACAAGCACTTACTGTAAAACCAGAAATTATTGCTGCGGGCTGTCCGTTTTGTAACACCATGATGACCGATGGTGTTAAGGCTAAAGAAAAAGAAAGTGACGTTGCCGTTATGGATGTTGCTGAGTTAATTGCTAATGCCCAAGATTTATAACTAAAAAAATGCTAGTAGATTTTAATACATTACCAGAAGAATCAAGAGTTTGGATATACCAAGCAAATCGCTCTTTTACTGAGGAAGAAATACAAGAAATCAGTGAAAAACTTGATGTTTTTATTGAAAACTGGACGGCCCATGGTGGAGATTTGCAAGCAGGTTATACGATTAAATATAAGCGTTTTATAGTTATCGGATTAAACCAAAGTTTAAATGCGGCTACAGGTTGTTCTATTGACGCTTCCGTACATTTTATTCAACAGTTAGAGAAAGACTATAATGTTGATTTAATGGATAAAATGAATGTGTCTTATAAACAGGGGGAGTATGTGGCTTATAAATCTTTAGCAGACTTCAGGAAAATGGCTAAGGACAAGGCTGTTTCAAAAAACACCATTGTGTTTAATAATCTAGTAACTAACATCAGTGAATTTCATGAAAATTGGGAAGTGCCAGCTAGCGAAAGTTGGCATAGTAGATTCATAAAATAGCTGTCCCAAAATCTTTATAAATCTATCTTAAAGTCTTTCGATCTATTTGTAAAAGTATTATTTTGGCATGGTTATTAATATAGCCTATTGGATATTAGTAATGCTTCTTAATTAAACATTTTTATGCGCCATATTTATTTACTACTGTTTATCTTAACCTACACCTTGTTTGGGTTTGGTCAAAAGGCTATAAACCCGTTATTAACAGACGATGTTGCTGCTCAAAAAGCATGGGTAGATAGTATATATGATGGCATGTCCCTAAATGAAAAAGTTGGGCAATTATACATGGTTCAAGTAATGTCTAATCAGGATGGCAAGGAGAAGACAGAGATCATCGAAACTATAAAAAAGTACCATATTGGTGGGCTTATTTATTCCAAAGGCGGACCTTACAGACAAGCTAAGCTAGATAATGAACTTCAAAGTTTATCTAAAGTCCCTATGTTGGTTGGTATGGATGCAGAATGGGGGTTGAGTATGCGCTTGGATTCTACGTATGCATTCCCATGGAACATGACTTTAGGAGCTATTAAAGACAATAGACTTGTCGAACAAACTGGTAAGCATATTGGAGCGCATTGTAGGCGTTTAGGGGTTCATTTTAATTTTGCGCCAGTTGTTGATATAAATACGAATCCGTTAAACCCAATTATAGGGAATCGTTCCTTTGGAGAAGACAAAGACAATGTTACAAAAAAGGCGGCTGCTTTTATGAGAGGTATGCAAAGTGCTGGTGTTTTGGCGAACGCAAAACATTTTCCAGGTCATGGCGATACCGATCAGGATTCTCATAAAACGTTGCCAACCATTAATTTTTCTGAGGAGCGAATAGATTCTGTAGAACTCTATCCTTATAAAAAACTTATTAGTGAAGGCCTATCTAGTATTATGGTAGCACATTTAAATGTACCTAGTTTAGAACAAAGGGCAGGTTATCCCTCATCGCTTTCTAAATACATTGTTACCGATGTATTAAAACATAAACTTGGGTTTCAAGGATTAATCTTCACAGATGCCTTAACCATGAAAGGGGCTTCAGAATTTAGTGAAACAGGCGATATTGATTTAGCTGCTTTTCTGGCTGGGAATGATGTCATGTTAATGTCTGAAGACGTTGGTGTGGGTGTTTCTAAAATTATTGAAGCCTATAACCAAGGCTTGATAGATGAAACGCGTTTAGAACATTCTGTAAAAAAAATATTACGTGCAAAGTATAAAGTAGGGCTTCATCAATATAAGCCAATTAGTTTAGAAAACTTATCGGCCGATTTAAATAGACTGAAAGATGATGTGCTTTATGAAGAACTTATGGAAAATGCCATAACAGTTGTAAAAAACGATCAAGATTTATTGCCACTTCAACAACTTGAAACAAAGCGTATTGCCTATGTTAAATTAGGAGACGATACTGGTTCAGCTTTTTTTAAGGAATTAAAGAAATATACTAAAGTTCATGCCATAGAAGCAAAGCGTTTAAAAGATTTAGACGGGAAGCTACAGCCGTATAATTTGGTAATTGTTGGTTTTCATCGATCTAATGATAATCCATGGAAATCGTATGAGTTTAATGAAGAAGAGATAGAGTGGCTAGAGCGCATTTCAAAAAAACATACGATTGTTCTAGACGTTTTTGTAAAACCATATGCGTTATCTGCACTAAAGAGTGTGAGTAATATAGAAAGTATTGTGGTAAGCTATCAAAATAGTGCGATAGCCCAGCAAAAATCTGCACAGATCATTTTTGGTGCTTTATCTTCAAAAGGTAGATTACCTGTTTCTGTAGGCAAGCATTTTAATTTGTATTCAGGGATTTATAATAATGCTTTAAAGCGACTAAGTTATACGTTTCCAGAAAGAGTTGGAATGAGTTCTGAAAAGTTGAATAAGGTTGATTCGATAGCAAATTATGCTGTCAAAAAAAAAATGACTCCCGGAATTCAGCTGCTTATAGCGCGAAAAGGTAAGGTTATTTACAATAAAAATTTTGGAAAGCATACCTATAAAGGAAAGGAAAAAGTAGAATTTGATAATATCTATGATGTTGCGTCTTTAACAAAAATAATAGCCACGTTGCCACTGGTTATGGAGTTAGAAGAGCAAGGTATTATATCATTAGATTCTAAACTATCACAATTGCTTCCGGAGTATAAGGACTCAAATAAAGCAGATATTACCGTAAAAGAAATGCTATCTCACTATGCTCGTTTAAGGCCGTGGGAGCCATTTTATTACTATACTTTAGATTCTATTACCAAAAGGCCAAGGGAAAAATATTATAGATTTAAACAAAGCGATTCCTTTAATATTGAGGTGGCAAGGAATATGTTTTTAAGAACAGATTACCAAGATTCCATTCCAAAGATTATCAAGGATTCTGAGTTGTTAGATAAGTTAAAATACCGCTATAGCGATTTTCCATATTATATTTTAAAGAAATTTATAGAGGAACACTACGACAGAACATTGGACGAGTTGGTCCAGTCACATTTTTATGAACCGCTTGGGGCTAATAATACGATGTATAAACCTTTTTATAAAATAAGCAGTAAAAAGATTGTACCGACCGAAATAGATGATTATTACAGATATCAAAAAGTGCATGGTTATGTTCATGATATGGGAGCCGCCATGCAGAATGGTGTAGGAGGGCACGCTGGCGTTTTTAGTAATGCTAACGATGTGGCAAAAATTATGCAATTATATTTGCAAAAAGGATATTACGGCGGGAAGCGATATTTAAAACCAGAAACAATAGAAAAGTTTAATACTTGTTATTTTTGCAGTCAGGATAATAGAAGAGGTGTGGGGTTTGATAAGCCCCAATTGGGTGATGAAGGACCAACCTGTGGATGTTTATCAATGACAAGCTTTGGGCATTCCGGTTTTACAGGTACCTATGCGTGGGCCGATCCAGAAGAAGAACTCGTTTATGTCTTTTTAGCAAACAGAACGTATCCGAATGCTGGAAAGAACCTGCTGCTAAAGGAAAATATAAGAACAGAAATACAACGCTTTATTTACGAAGCGATAGAAGATTAGGATATGAAAATAGGGATTGTTTGTTATCCAACATTTGGTGGTAGTGGTGTGGTGGCCACAGAATTAGGCTTAGAGCTTTCTAAACGCGGTCATGAAATACATTTTATTACTTATAATCAACCTGTTCGATTAGAGTTAATTAGTAACAATGTACATTATCATGAGGTAAATGTACCAGAGTACCCATTATTTCATTATCAACCTTATGAATTAGCTTTATCTAGTAAGTTGGTTGATATGGTAAAACTTCATCAAATAGAGATTCTTCACGTACATTATGCTATTCCTCATGCGTATGCAGCTTATATGGCAAAAAAAATGCTTCAAGAAGAAGGTATTTATGTGCCTATAGTTACTACTTTACATGGAACAGATATCACTTTAGTAGGCAGTCATCCGTTTTATAAGCCAGCCGTTACATTTAGCATTAATAAGTCTGATGCTGTTACCGCGGTTTCAAAGAGTTTAAAAGATGATACTTTACGCTTGTTTGATATAAAAAACGACATTCATGTGGTTCCCAATTTTATTGATTTAGAAAAGCATGATCTTCATGGTTTTACAGATTGTCAACGTGGTATGATGGCAAAAGACAATGAAAAGATTATTACGCACATTAGTAATTTACGACCTGTAAAACGAGTTCAAGATGTAATAAGTGTATTTTATAATATTCAGAAAGAAATACCGGCTAGGTTAATGTTTATTGGTGAGGGACCAGAAAAGGAAAAAGTAGAACAACGTTGCATCGAACTAGGTATTATAGATAAGGTGGTGTTTTTTGGTAGAAGTAATGAGATTGATAAAATATTGTGCTTTAGCGATTTATTTTTGTTACCATCACAAACTGAAAGTTTTGGCTTGGCAGCATTGGAAGCCATGGCGTCTGGAGTACCTGTAATATCGAGTAATACAGGAGGTATACCAGAGGTTAATATTCATGGCGAATCGGGCTTTTTAAGTGATGTTGGAGATGTGAAGGATATGACTAAAAATGCCTTATATATTTTAAGCGATAAAGATCGATTAAAGACTTTTAAGGATAATGCTAGAAAACAATCTTTAAAATTTGATTTGCATGCTATCGTACCTCAATATGAGGCCATTTACGAAGATACTTTAGCAAATTGTTTAGTACTATAATTAAATATGCTGATCTATAAGGATAGCATTACCATCAGGATCTAAAACAACTAGACTTGCTGGACCCGAAGTATCTTCATTGGTTTCTCTTTCTAGCTTTATACCGTTGTTTTTCAAGTGTTCCTGAATATGCCTCACATCGTCAAAATCTTCTAGAGTGTTAGCATTTTCATCCCACCCAGGATTAAAGGTTAATATATTATTTTCAAAAATGCCTTGAAATAAACCAATTAAAGATTTATCATTTTTCATGATGAGATAATTATTTTCAATAGCTCCTGCAAACACAGAAAAACCAAGGGTTTCATAAAATGCTTTCGAAGCATTAATATCTTTTACACTTAAACTAACAGAAAAGGCTCCTAATTTCATGATATATGGTTTTATGTGTTCTATAAAAATACTAAAAAATTGTAGATTAGGTTCTAAATGTTTTAATCTGTTACATGGGTTTAGTACTCATGTCAAAATCTCAGTAAATAGTATGACTACCAAAAGCAATCATTATCTTTTCTATATCGAATAATACGATACTAGATTTTCAAAATTATAACTAAAAAACAATACTTTTCCTTAAAGCATGGTAGTATTTATTTTAAAAGCTTAGTGTTACCCATTCTCAAGAATTTGATTGTATAAATTATAGCGTTCAAAAATATCTTTTACATAGTTAACAGGTTCAACGCCGTGTACATACCCGAATTTTATTTCTGGTTTAGTGTAATACTTTCTATAAGTTAGTTTTAACATAGAATTTTCAACATGATTTTCCCAAACAGTTGGATTACCTCCTTCAAGTTTTGTTAAAGTCACAGCATCTTTTACATGATTTAACCCAGCATTATAGCTAGCTAAGGTAAATTTTATACGCTGCTCATGATCTTCTATTGTAGGCCATTCATTCCATAACTGGTTTAGATATTTAGTTCCGGCTTTTAAGCTTTCTTCTGGGCTAGAAGGGTTTGAAATCCCTAATTCTTTGGCAGTAGAGGGCATAATTTGCATGAGTCCCTGCGCACTAGCCCAACTTTTGGCAGTAGGATCAAACCTTGATTCTTGGTAAACTTGACTCGCCAAGAGCACCCAATCCCACGGGAGCCTATCCGCATAAGACTTAATTAAATCGTCATAGGGACTGAGTTTACCATTTTCATTTAAAACGTAGTCACCTTCAGTATGCTTTTTTATACTCTGTCTATTTTTGTAATACCTATTATAAATAACATGATAGTCTGATTGCCTTTTGGCTTTTTTAATCCAATCGTTTAATGCCGCTTTTAAGTCAGGAGCATTTTTCCTTAAAACCCAAGATGCTTTTTGTGAAAGACTTACTGGTACTGAAACATCAATATTTTTAAAATGATAGGCATGCATTTTTGCAAGGGTGTTATCGGCGATAGTATATTTTATTTCGCCTGCGCTTACCATACCAATAAGTTCATCTGTTGTGATATTTGAGTCAACTTCATCAATATAAATGGTTCCTCCCACCTCATTCATTAAATTTTCTAGCCGCATTTTATAAGAAGATAAACGTCTTACACTTACGGTATCATTAATTAGTTCTATAGCATCATTTTTAAGGGTCCTTTTAATTTCATGAAGTTTTAACTGTCTCCAATTATGAGGTTTTCGCTGCACTAAAACTTGTCGCGTTAAGTATAGATAATTGGTAAATTCGAAACGCTTTTTTCTGTTTGTTGTTGGTGTAAAGCCATGCGCAACAATATCTCCTTTACCACTATTAAGCCATCCACCTAGAACATCAAAGTCTTTTGCAACGACAATTTCTAGCTCAACCCCAAGTGCTTTGGTTAAGTCTCTTAAAAGCTCATATTCAAATCCCATTGTTTCCCCTTTGTATATGAAAAAACTGGTAGGTCCATGTACTACAATAGCTTTTAAAACACCTCTTTCTTTTATGGCTGGAAGATCAAATTTTATGGGCGTCGATATTGGGGTCTCATCAAAAGAATCTATTTCTTTTTTCTTATCAGGAGTTGAATTACAGGCTTGAAAAAAAATAAAAAGAACTAATAAAAATCGCAGTGGAGTTCGCATATGAAAGCATCAAATAAGGCTTAATATACAAAGAATATAAAAATTAAAGCTATTGGATAAGAAATGTAAACACATTAAAAAGACATGTGCTTTGTAAAACATCTAAGGAAAGAAAGTCAACCTTATTAAATTTTTTAAACTATAATCTGTAGCGCACATTTAATCCAAAACCGCCCCAATCAAATGTAGTATTCTCAATAATCCAAAAGGTGGGTCTATAGTCAATGCCAATAGTAAGAGGCACATCAAAAATAAATTCTAACCCTATCTCGCCACTTGCACCAAGAAAAAAGTTGTCGCCGATATAGGTTGATGGTCCAACACCAGCATACCAATTGAAATTATCTTGTCCTAAAGGTTTGTGTATAAGATCCCAAAGGGCATCAATCCCAACACCTTTTCCAAAGGAGATATTTGCGTGAATTCTATGCATTCCAGCATCAAAAACACCATCTAGGGCTACGTTATTTTCGCCAGAAACATCGCCAAACCGAATTCCTAATTCTTGAGCGCTTAACGCTAAAGACGATATCATGAAAACGCTAAAAATTATTTTTTTCATAAGTTCGATATTTTGCCTGTTAGTTATAAAAACTATTTTATTTGAAGTATATTTCAAATTATTTATGGTTATAAAATTACTGCCAAAATTTTAATATAATAATCTATTTTGTATAATTTTTGTTTATGGACCTAACTACCTTAAAGTCAAAATTTTCTGGTGAGCTGTTTTTTGATGCGTTAACCAAATCCATTTATGCTACGGACGCTTCAGTTTATAGAAAGATACCCTTTGGTGTGGCGTATCCTAGGAATAATGAAGATATTAAGTTACTAATAGATTATGCGAATAAGAATAACCAGTCCCTTATTCCAAGAACAGCTGGGACATCTCTAGCTGGACAATGCGTAGGGGAGGGCATTGTAGTTGATGTTTCGAAGTACTTTACCAAGATTATTGAAGTTAATGAAAAAGCACGAACCGTAACTGTTCAACCCGGCGTGGTACGTGATGCTTTAAATAACCACTTAAAACCGTTCGGTTTATTTTTTGGTCCCAACACCTCTACATCAAACCGATGTATGATTGGGGGTATGGTAGGTAATAATTCCTCTGGAACCACATCTATACAATATGGTGTTACCCGCGATAAAGTTATGGAAATACAGGCCATATTAAGTGATGGGTCTGAAGCCGTTTTTAAGGACATTTCAAAAGAAGCCTTTAAAAATAAAATAAGAGAAGAAAGCTTAGAGGGGGCATTGTATGGCACTATTTACAATGAATTGAAGTCCGAGGAAGTTAAAAACCAGATTAACCATAACTTTCCAAAGCCCGAAATCCATAGAAGAAATACTGGATACGCTATTGATGAATTAATAAAATCGGATGTTTTTAGTAATTCTGAGTCCTCTTTTAATATGTGCAAGCTTTTAACAGGAAGCGAAGGAACTTTGGCTTTTACAACACAAATAACTTTAAAGCTAGATCCTTTACCACCCGCCCATAGTATCATGGTTGCAGCTCATTTTGATAGTATTGAAAGCTGTTTGAAAGCTGTTCAGCCTGTAATGAAGCATAATTTGTATACGTGTGAGATGATGGATAAAACCATTCTAGACTGTACGAAACATAACAAGACACAACAAGAAAACAGACAGTTTATTGAAGGGGATCCTGTAGCGATTTTAATGTGTGAGGTAAAGGCAGATACTAAGGAGGAGGTTGAAGCGCTAGCTAAAAGCCTTTTAGATGAAATAGAAAGGTCTGGCTATAGTTATGCGTTCCCGGTATTACGAGGGCAAGATATTAATAAAGCTGTAAACTTAAGGAGTGCAGGATTAGGGTTGTTAGGTAATATAATTGGCGACAAAAAAGGGGTAGCCTGTATTGAGGATACTGCGGTTGCCTTACCTGATTTGGCTCAATATATTACGGAATTTACGAGCTTGATGAAAGTTTATAAGCAAGAGGCCATTTATTATGCACATGCAGGGGCTGGAGAAATTCATTTACGTCCTATATTAAATTTAAAGCAAGGTAAGGACGTAAAGCTTTTTAGAAAGATTACCACCGATGTGGCACATTTGGTTAAAAAATATAATGGTTCAATGAGTGGGGAACATGGTGATGGTATTGTAAGAGCCGAGTTTATACCACTCATGATTGGAGAGGAAAACTACCAAATTATAAAGCGCGTTAAAACGGCCTTTGATCCTAATAATATATTTAATCCAGGGAAAATTGTAGATGCCTATCCAATGGATAAATCCTTAAGGTATACAGTAAATAGGGAGGAACCAAATATAAAAACACTACTTGATTTTTCTGACAGCCTAGGCATACTAAGAGCAGCAGAGAAGTGCAATGGATCTGGTGATTGCAGAAAACTGTCGGAATTTGGCGGTACGATGTGCCCAAGTTATAGAGCTACAAGAGACGAAAAGGATACAACTAGGGCCCGAGCCAACGCATTACGGGAGTTTTTAACTAATTCTGATAAAGAGAATAAATTTGATCACAAGGAATTAAAGCAAGTTTTCGATTTATGTTTGAGTTGTAAAGCTTGCAAAAGCGAATGCCCAAGTAGTGTGGATGTGGCAAGTTTAAAAGCTGAGTTTCTATATCAATATCAAAAATCCAATGGTATTTCATTGCGTACAAGGCTTTTTGCTTTTAATACACAGTTTAATAAACTAGCCAGTCTTACCCCTAGAATTTCTAATTTATTTTTTTCGAATAAAATCTCATCTAGATTCTTAAAAGCTTGTTTTGGCATTGCTCAAGAACGTAACCTGCCTTTGGTTTCTAAATCGACTCTGGAAGCTTATTACAAAAAGCAATTAAAATCAAAAAAAGAGTATCTTAAAACTATTTATCTTTTTAATGACGAGTTTATTAATTACCTAGATACTAGCATTGGTAAGGATGCCCTGTATCTTTTAGAAAAACTAAACTACAACGTTCAAATTATTAAAAATGACGAGTCGGGTAGAACCTTTTTATCTAAAGGTTTACTGGAACAGGCTAAAAAATGCGCAAATCGAAATGTAACATATTACAAGACCTTAATTTCAAGAGACACGCCTTTAATAGGAATTGAACCTTCAGCAATTTTAACATTTAAAGACGAATATTTAAAACTGGCAGACGATAAAGATTCGGCTAAAAAAATTGCAAAGCACACTTACTTAATAGAAACGTTTTTACAACAGGAAATAAAATTAGGTAATATAAGACCAGAGCAATTTACTAACGACAAAAAGATCATTAAGTTCCATGGACATTGTCATCAAAAAGCGCTAACGAATCAGTTATCTAGTTTTTCAGTTTTAAACTTGCCGAAAAACTATAAAGTAAGTGTTATACCAAGTGGCTGCTGTGGGATGGCCGGAAGCTTTGGTTATGAAAAGGAACACTACCATGTAAGCATGCAAGTAGGCGAACAAACCCTTTTTCCAGCTGTTAGAAAGGCTTCTCAGGATGTTATTATTGCGGCTAATGGTACCAGTTGCAGACATCAGATTAAGGATGGCACAGATCGAGAGGCATTGCACCCAATTTCAATCTTAAAAGAAGCTTTAATTTGATTTTTTGAGCTTTTTTTTGTCTACTATGGTAATTGCTGCAATTAAATCTTTAGTTTCTAAATTTTCGAAATCGTTTATATCCTCATCTGTAATGAATGGGGCTAGTTTGTCTTTGTTAAAATTGTAGATTTTCCAACGCTTAAATTGGTACTCCAAAGCCGTGAAGTTTTCAACCCAATCTCCAGAATTTAAATAAATGGTTTTACCATATTTGTTTTCGAAATGTTCTAGTTTAGGCTGGTGTATATGTCCACATATTACATAATCATAACCGTTTTCGATAGCTAATTCCGACACTACTTTTTCAAAGGCACTTATATATTTAATAGCACCTTTAACCCCGTTTTTAATTTTCTTTGACAAAGAATAACGTTCCTTGCCACGCTTGTCTAAGTACCAATTTACGAGTCTATTAAGAAGGGTTAACAAATCATAGCCATAGCCACCAAGTTTTGCTAACCATTTGGCATTTTGTATTGAAATATCGAAAACGTCACCATGAAAAAACCAAGCCTTTTTACCATGAAGCTCTAAAACAGCTTTGTCTACAATGGAGATGTTCCCAATAGTAGTGCTACTAAATTTTCTTAGCATTTCGTCATGATTACCAGTAATATAGATTACTTCCACACCATTGGAAGCCATGGTCATTATTTTTTTTATGACTTTAAGATGGGATTTAGGAAAATAACGTTTGCTAAATTGCCAAATATCAATAATATCGCCGTTTAGAATGAGCTTTTGGGGTTCAATACTATTTAAATAGGTTAGCAGGTGTTTGGCATGACAACCATAGGTTCCCAAATGAACATCCGATATAACTGCAATTTCTAGTTTTCTTTTTATTTTCAATGCATTGGTTTTATACCTCACAAATAACTTATTCTTATATTAATATATGATTACGTTATAATTATTTAAATATCAGGTGTTTGTTAAAATATTGTTATCTATTCTTACTCAAATTAATCTATAACAAGATGGTATTTCATTTCCTTATTTATCGGAATAGCTTTATTTTAGCCGAAAATTGAAATTATGGCTGGAAATTCCTTTGGAAGACTTTTTAATCTAACAACTTACGGAGAATCTCACGGACCTGCTTTAGGAGGTGTAATAGATGGGTGTCCGTCGGGAATTACCTTAGATTTAGACGATATTCAAAATGAATTAAATCGAAGAAAGCCAGGGCAATCAGCCATCGTTACGCAACGTAAAGAACCAGACACCGTTAAGTTTTATTCAGGGATTTTTGAAGGGGTTACTACCGGAACTTCCATCGGTTTTGTTATAGAAAATACAAACCAGAAATCTCACGATTATTCACATATAAAAGATAGTTACAGACCCAGTCATGCCGATTACACGTACGATAAAAAATATGGCTTAAGAGACTACCGAGGGGGAGGGCGTAGTTCGGCTCGTGAAACGGCTTGCCGTGTAGTTGCCGGTGCTATTGCAAAGCAAGTTTTAAAGGGCATTGAAATAAAGGCTTATGTATCTGGTGTTGGTACCATGAAACTTAACAAACCGTATACAGAATTAGACTTAACTCAAATAGAATCTAACATTGTACGTTGTCCAGACCAAAAAATGGCTGCAGAAATGGAGCAATATATTAAAGAGGTACGTAGTAAAGGGGACACTGTTGGTGGTATTGTTAGCTGTGTTATTAAAAACGTGCCAGTAGGTCTTGGGGAGCCTGTGTTCGATAAATTACATGCCGAATTGGGAAAAGCTATGCTTTCTATAAACGCTGTAAAAGGTTTTGAATATGGAAGTGGTTTTCATGGCAGCACAATGTACGGCTCAGATCATAATGATGCGTTTAATACCGACGGTTCAACAAAAACTAACTACTCTGGTGGTATTCAGGGTGGCATAAGCAACGGTATGGATATTTATTTTAATGTAGCGTTTAAACCTGTAGCTACGCTTATTCAGAAATACGAAACCATTAACAAGGAAGGAAGCATTGTAGAAATGCAAGGAAAAGGACGCCACGATCCATGTGTTGTTCCGCGTGCTGTGCCGATTGTAGAGGCTATGGCAGCTTTAGTTTTAGCCGATTTCCATTTAATTAATAAGTTGTATCATTAGAAGCTATTTTCCGCTTTCCGCTATATCTTTATTGTGCTTAACATGTTCAGTATCTAAACAGTTTAGTAATAGTAAGAAACTGTTTAACTCATATAAATTATTGGTTTTTCACAATATAGGATGCCGCATCAATCGGGGCTAAAATAGTTTCCAAAAAGGGTTAAATCTTCTAGTGTTAAATACGTCCTTAGGCGTTTCTATTTTTAGTTTCCGTTTTAAAAATACTTATCTTGTGGCTTCTTATAAAGACTTATATCTAACATGAAAAAACTAGCACTGCATTGGAAGATTATTATAGGAATGATTCTAGGAATCATTTTCGGATTTATCATGAATGCTATCGATGGTGGTAAGGGCTTTGTGGCAGATTGGATAGCGCCTTTTGGCACCATTTTTATTAATCTCCTTAAACTTATTGCGGTTCCCTTAATTTTAGCATCTTTAATCAAGGGAATTTCCGATTTAAAAGATATTTCAAAGATTAAATCTATGGGCTTAAGAACCATAAGTATTTATATAGGTACTACCGTAGTCGCTATTATTATAGGTTTAAGTATCGTTAATGTAGTAAAGCCAGGAGATGGGATGCCTCAGGATACCATCGAAAAAATTAAGGATAAATATGAAAATGATGCTGGGGTAACAGATAAGTTAGCGAAGGCATCGGCGCAAAAGGAAGCAGGTCCTTTGCAAGCATTGGTAGATATTTTTCCAAGCAATATATTCAAGTCTTTTTCGGAGGCATCTATGTTACAAGTAATTTTCTTCGCGTTATTTGTTGGGATTTGCTTATTACTAATAGGCGAGAAGAAAGCCAAACCGTTAATAGATTTTTTTGATTCTTTAAATGAAGTCGTCATGAAAATGGTAGACCTCATTATGCTTTTTGCACCTTATGCGGTATTTGCCTTGTTGGCTAATGTTATCATAGCATTTGATGATACCGAGATCTTAATAAAGTTATTATGGTATGCCATATGTGTTGTTGGTGGTCTCATAATAATGATCGCTTTTTATTTGTTGTTAGTAAGTGCATACACAAAAAAATCACCACTATGGTTTTTACAACAAATCAGTCCAGCACAATTATTAGCTTTTTCAACTAGTAGTAGTGCAGCTACTTTACCAGTAACAATGGAGCGTGTAGAAGAGCACTTAGGCGTTGATAAAGAAGTGTCTGGGTTTGTGTTACCAGTAGGAGCTACGGTAAATATGGATGGCACTAGTTTATATCAGGGTATAGCAGCTGTTTTTATTATGCAAGTTATCTGGCCAGAGGGCTTAAGCTTTTCAAACCAGTTGGTGATTATAGTTACAGCCTTATTGGCATCTATTGGTAGTGCAGCGGTACCTAGTGCAGGCTTAGTTATGTTAGTAATTGTGCTGGAATCTATTGGTTTTCCGGCAGAATTATTGCCTATAGGCATTGCATTAATTTTTGCAGTAGATAGACCTCTAGATATGTGCAGAACAGTTGTTAATGTTACAGGAGATGCCACAGTTTCTATGATAGTTGCTAAATCATTAGATAAACTGCACGATCCAAAGCCTAAAGAATGGGATGATCATTATGATGAAGTTAAATAATACTAATTCTGGTGATAATCCAATTATTGAACGATAGTTTCTTTACTTTTGGGAGTGCGAGAAATAATCACATGCAGAAAAATAAGTAAACAAAGTTTTTATTAAGAGTTTCAGAGTTTTAGAAGGTGTCTTTTGTTCATATATGTTGATAACTTGAATTTTCCCCTAGTGAGAAAAATTCTAAATTTGATATAGGAATTTAAATATTAAACTAATGAAACAAAAAGATGTTTGCTTTGTAATTATGCCTTTTGGCGGTTATTTTGATGAATATTATAATAATATCTATTATCAAGCTATAAAGGAACTTGGATTAACATCATTTAGAGCAGACGATATCTATAAACCGAGTACAATTGTGAAAGACATATGGGGGCTAATTCAAAGTTCTTCAATAATTATTGCTGACCTAACAAGGCAAAATGCAAATGTTTTTTATGAATTAGGTCTAGCTCATGCCTCAAAGAAACCAGTTATTTTAATTTCTGAGTCTATTGATGATGTACCATTTGACTTGAGGGCTTTAAGAGTAATCACCTATGACAAGAATGATAGTGACTGGGGAGGGAAATTAAAGCGTAAAATTAAAAAATCTATAAAAGAAACATTAGAATCGCCTCTTAAGGCGGTTGTGCCCGGCTTTTTAGAAGTCGAAAATAATACTAAAGTGCCCAGAAAAACAATTGAGTTTTTAGAACTGCGCAATGAAATTGATTTGTTAAAGCGACAATTAAATTCTAAAGGACATATAAAAACTTCTTTACCGAATGATATTGAATCAATGATTATTGATAAAACAGAAAAGGAAATCTTAATATTAATGGGCTTTGGTTATAGCCAGAAACAGATGGCTGATAAAATGACTATTTCTCTTTCCGCCATTGAAAAGCGAATTAAAAATTTGAAACAAAGAACGAATTCTAATAGTACTGCTGAATTAGTGAGGTTCGCAAGAGATTTGGGTATCATATAAAAAGATAGATAAAACTCTTTGACTTATTATTAGTCTAAGCAAGTGAAAATAAACCTTAATAAATATTTATGATTTTTGGTTTAATTAATTACGTTTACTAAACAAATTAAAGATTGATTGTTAACTGAAAGTTAAGAATTGTTGAGAATATCTAATGGAGACCTTGATTCAATATTGAGCACCTAAAAGAGACGCCATTGGATTTTGGGTTGTACTAAAAAAAAATTAAATTTATATCAATTAATAATAGTTAACTATGAATGTATGCTTTATCATGTACCCTTGGGAAGAAATTGATCCTGAAAACGACACGACCTTAACACTAATTAAGGAATGTGTTAAAAGAAAGCATGGTGTTGCCATGTGTACTCCAGAAAGTCTTACCATTAGAAATAGTGTAACTACAGCAAATTGTACAGTGGTTGGTCGTTTTGAAAAAACACCTAGTTCGCTAAAATCTTTTTATAATAAAGCTAAATTAAGAGAGGAGATGTTGCCCCTTGCTGGGTTCGATGTCATTTTTTTTAGAGCCAACCCGCCGTTAGATCCATTAATGTTGAATTTTTTAGACTCTGTAAAAGACGATGTGTTTATCATGAATTCACTGCAGGGTATGCGTGAAGCTAACAATAAACTGTATACGGCTGCCTTTGGTGATACACATAGTAATATTATTCCCGCTACCCATGTATCTAAAAGTAAGCGTTATTTAATTAGACAGATAAAAGAGTCTGCCGCAGATAAAATGATACTTAAACCTTTGAATGGCTTTGGAGGTTCAGGAGTTATTCTCATAGAAAAATCGGCTATGAGCAATATTAATTCGTTGTTAGATTTTTATATAAATAGTAGTGATGGTAAGTCTAACTACGTGATTTTGCAAGATTATATTGAAGGGGCCGATCAAGGGGATATAAGAATTTTATTGCTTAATGGTGAACCTGTTGGTGCTATGAAGCGTGTTCCAGGAAACGATGATCATCGCTCTAATGTGTCTGCAGGGGGAAGTGTGCAACGACACAGTTTAACTAAGGAAGAAAAGGCATTGTGTAAGCAAATAGGACCAAAGCTAGTAAATGATGGTTTGTATTTTGTGGGTATTGATGTTATTGGAGGAAAACTAGTTGAGGTAAACGTCATGTCTCCTGGAGGTATTACTTATATCAATAAGGTCTACAAGCTGAAAATTAAAATTGAAGAAAAAGTTATTGATTTTCTTGAAATGAAAGTACTTGATAAACTTGAGGCTTTCGATAGGCGTACCAGACTACGCAAAGCCGTAGAAGATGCTTAATGGTGGGTTTTTTAACTTCTAATAATTACGATTGTATGAATTTACAGGTTGTTATCAGTACACCAATAGTGTCTGTAGATTGGTTGCATAAACATCAAGAAGCCACAAATATTATCGTACTGGATGGTACAATTAATAAAGTTTTTAATACGTCCACTTACCAAATCCCTAAGGCGCGATTTTTCGATATAAAGAAACGTTTTAGTGATACCGGTAATGCATTTCCAAGTGCTTTCCCAACTATCGAACAATTTCAGAAAGAAGCCAGGTTGCTTGGTGTAAACCAAGATAGTGCTATTGTTGTGTACGATGATAAAGGTATTTATTCTAGTGCACGTGTTTGGTGGATGTTTAAGGCGTTTGGGTTTCATAATATTGCTGTTTTAAACGGTGGATTTCCAGAATGGCAAAAGGCAGGGTATCAGATTGAACCGATGACCGAGTATCGTGGTGTTCAAGGTAATTTTATGGGACAACTTAGCACTGAGCACATGAAATTTTTTGAAGATGTTGAGCAGGCTTCAAAACAAAAGACGCACACTATCATTGATGCAAGATCCTCTGGACGTTTTCAATGCGAAGTTGAGGAGCCTAGAACCGGACTTCGTATGGGTAACATCCCAAATTCCGTTAATTTGCCTTATACAGATCTTTTAGAGGATGGGTTGTTAAAGCCCAAAGTAGCATTAGAAAAAGCTTTTTATATGCTTGCAGAAAAGGGTGATGCTATTATTTTTTCTTGCGGATCTGGAATTACCGCATGCGTATTAGCTTTAGGAGCAACTATAGCAGGGTATCAAAATATATCGGTGTATGATGGCTCTTGGACAGAATGGGGCACTTTGGTAAAAGCTTAGTTATGGAAAAACTTTCAATAGATAGGATTATAAACAGGATAAAAAATGAGCAATGTTTTGAGGCTGTTGCTTTCGATTATTCGTTTACCATAAAAATAGAAAGCTATGTTCCCTATGCTTGTGCAGCGATTCATGATGGGCATCAATTTAGAAAAGAGCTTTGGGATAATTGCATACATACCGAGTATGAACGCTGGTATGAGGAGGATCCTAGAACGAAACAGATGGTACAATCCCATCCTATTGTAATTGCAGGTTGTGATTCTAGATTTGAATATGATTTGAATAGAGATCCCGATCATGCCGTTTTTGAAACCGCTTGGGGCAAGCAACTTTGGAATAAAGCATTACCTCTTTCCGTGAAAGAAAAGAGTTTACAAAAACATGCAAACTTCTATAAAGTAGTGTCTGCTCTTATCGAGGTTTTAGAACGAAAGTTTGGTTTGTGTGTTGTGTATGATATGCATAGCTACAACTGGAAACGTTGGGACAGGGAAGTACCTACCTGGAATTTAGGAACCATAAATGTTGATAATAATAGGTTTGGTGGTGTTATAGAAAATTGGCGGCAAAGTTTGTCTGAGATTATGTTTACCAATGGTATTAAATCCACTTCAAAAATAAATGACACTTTTATGGGTAATGGATATTTTTTGAAATACATAACAAATAACTTCAAAAATACTTTAGTTTTGGCGACCGAAATTGCAAAGGTATATTGCGATGAGCATGAGCAAATTATATTTCCTGAGATAGTTCATATTGTTGAAACCGAATTAAGAAATCGAATTCCAAAACATGCAATGGAGGTTTATAGTAAGTTTAAAAGTGAGACTTTATGAAGATTGAAAATAAAGCGGTTACAAAAGAACTATTGCAGATTGATAGGCATATTGATGCTTTAGTAAAGCAAATAGAACTTTTAAGTTATGTAAATCCAGTAAATATAGAAGAGCAAAAGGAACGTTTTTTTTCTTCCAAATACCTTAAAGCACCTTTATTTGAATATCCTAGTATCAATTTTGATAAATTTAAACTTCATAGGGAGTTATTTACGCAGCCCATTGAACTTATTGAAGATCCAGAGATTAAGAATTTATACGAAGATATTATTTATGCTTACTCTGGTTTGATACAGTGTATTGAAACCATTGGTGACGGTAAAAAGTTTTATTACAATTGTTTGCACTGTTTTGGGACACCAACCGAAAAAGATGTTGAAAACGCCAAGTTTATTCTTCATTTTGAAGATGAAAACAAAAGCCTGCCAGAGTTTCAACCAAAGTACTCTGCTACCGAGTCCGAGCAGTTTTTTAAGAATTATTCCCGAAAGTATGAGTTTACCTATGCCATTGAACAATCGGATAAAATAAGTGCTATAGCCATGGTTTTAAATAATATAAAAACCTTGGTGTTAAATTCTAATCACACGTTTTCAGATAATGAAATAGCCATTTTAACACATCATGAGATTGGCGTGCATATGGTAACTACCATGAATGGCATGTTGCATCCGTTAAAAATATTTTCTCATGGGTTCCCAAACAACGAAGAAACCCAAGAAGGTTTAGCTGTGTTCTCGGAATACATGAGTAATAACCTAACTGTAAAACGCTTAAAGGAGTTGGCTTACAGGGTGATTGCTGTAGATAGTTTAGCAAAAGGCTATAGCTTTTCACGAACCTTTAGGATGTTGCATAACCAATATGATTTAAATAGGGAGGAAGCTTTTTACATCACCGTTCGTGCGCATAGAGGCGGCGGATTTACAAAAGATTATTTGTACTTAACAGGTTTAAAAAAGGTATATGATTACTATCATGAAGGGAAAGATTTAAGTCTACTACTTACAGGGAAAGTGACTTTAGAATATACCAATGAAATCCAATCGCTTATTTATAAAGGTTTGGCGGTTCCTGCCAAGCATATCACAGATGCTTATGCAGAGAATAAAAATACGAACAAAAAAGTAGATTTTATTTTAAGAAGTTTGAAGTAGGTGCGATTTTTTAAGGCTTCGTTTAACGGTTTGGGCTATGGTTTCGTTACGGAATGGTACGCGAGTATCATTCCGCCGTAGCCATAAATTTAGCAAAAAGGCTTGAAATTCCGATTAGGAATTTCAGCCGTAATGAACTATAGCCGTTGTTGTAAGTAGTATTTATGCAGAAAGTAATTTTCTACTTTCTTCTGTGTCTCTTTGAGTCCACAATATATAATCAGCGTTTTTGGCTCTCAAAGCTTCCAGAAATTCCGTTTTAATTTCCTTTTCGACATCGTTAATTATTGCTACTGCGTTTACTTTTTTCTTCGTTATTTTTTCTCTTACAGGTTTTATATCGTCCCAAGAGAATAAGAAAGTAGGTAAATTGGATTTGTTAATTATATTGAAGGATTTGATTACAATTTCCTTATCCTTTTTTGCAATTTGAAAATCAAAATTAAATTCCAAGCCTGTTGTTCCTTTTGAAATAAAGTCAGGCGTGTAGATTATATCTTGGTTGTCCAAATAATTTCTAACGTCTTCTTTGAAAATTGATGCGACATTGTGTTTGGAAAGAACATACAGGTCGTTAATTTCAATTATCGCAGAAAGAAAATTGTGTTTGCATTGAGAGAAATTCTCAATATTTGCCTCAATAGTTAGTTCATCATTTTCCGAACGAATGCCATAATTAAGAAGAATTGTATCCAAAAGAGCTCTGCGTCTTTTTGAACCTTGGATATGTAATCCTTGTAGCTCAAGATTTGACATAGTTTCTCCATTGTCGCTTAACCTCAAATGTCCATTTTTCCTCTGGGCGTAAATTTCAATAGTGTCATTAAATGCACCTACAAAAGGCGTATTGATTAGAAACCAATCTGTGTCAGAGTCCTTTTGGATAAAGGTTTTTTCTCTTAACCAATTGTAATATTCATTTACATATGTGTTTACCCAGTTCAAAGTATTGCTTGTTGAATGTTAATTAGAGATTTTAAATTTATCTCACGAGCAAAGTTAAATATTAAATCGGATAAGTCAGCTGGTTGAGTTATGTCCTTTACTGGAAAATCTACATCAGTCAATGGAATTGCCCAAGCCAGAGGTTTATAACCCTCAACATAAATATGCATATGCGATTCAGTCGGTTTAAACCATTTATCAGCGTATGGTTTTAAGAATTCAGGCAGAGTAGGTAATATATTAGCAGGATTATGATGTCCACCTTTGTAGTCAATTCTTAAAAGTCCGATATATGAGTTGCTCTCCAAATGATGAATAGAAGTTTTAAGTATTATTTTTTGATTTGTTGTTATTTCCACCCAAAAATCATAGTCTGAATCTTGATGCGAAATTAATTCCAATCTGTTCTTCTTTTTGGACAAGTCAACAGTTTGGTTAGGGTCGATTAAAACCTTTTCCAAATTCAATAAATATTTCGCTTCTTGGTTAGTTAGCATTTTGTTTTAATATTACTTATAACTTCAATGATATACGTCCGTTTTAATGACTTATATCAAACGTTAAACGAAATTCGACAAATTTTCTGACAAAATCAAGTTTAAGGCGTCTAAAATTATTAGCATATAGGCACTATAAATTAATGTTTTTATAGCGTGGGTATTTTATACTATATGAGAATTTATAGGAGTTAGACTGATATGGAGAAATGGTAGTTTTCCAATTTAAAAGACCCTTTTTAGAATTGTAATCAGAAGTTCCAGTTTCTACATTATCTACTTTTATGTCTTTATGCTCACTAATAGGAACCCTATCAACAATAACTACATTTACAGCGGTCGATTTATTGTTTTTTATTTCTATTTCATAAGCTTTATCTAGCACTTTGCTATTTCCAATTAATGTGTTTTTTTTATAGTTATTGATTGGTTTTCTTTTGATCGCTACATTGGGGTCTACACCCAATGAAATGGTTAAGCTATCCGTTACTGCATAGGGATTAATTGTGGTGATGCCTGAATAGCTATCTTCAAAATATATATTCACTTCTCCTGGCAATAAATTATATTGTTGCCAATATCCAATTTTTGCTGTTAGGAACACATTTTCATTTATTATGGGTGCAGCGAAATAAGAAAAGGTAGCAGGTATACTATATTGGTCAATTTCAATAGCAGAAATATTACCGTCTGACGCTATTGTAGACTGTTTTTGAATTTCAAAATTAGTATTAGTAATACCTTCTGTAATGATATCACCTAAGGCGGTATAATTTTCTTTTTTTGTAGTAACAAGAATGACTCCGTTTGTGGCTCTACTTCCATAAATGTTTTTGGCTGTAACTCCCTCAAGAACTTCTATATCTGCTATCATGCCTGGATCTATATCTTTAAATTTATTTGAGTTCATAGGAATGCCGTCTACTATATATTGTGGTTCTTTATTAGATCTTATTGAAGAAGCTCCACGGATACTTACACCAGAAACAAGTTCTGCCAAAGCAGTATTTTCCGATGTTCCATAACCTGTAACAACAACTTCTTCCAACACTTCAAAGTCTTCTTTTAAGCTCAAATTAAGCACACTAGAATGTATAGGAATACTTTCAGTTCTATAACCTACATAAGATACTTCAAGTTCTTTACCACCATTAGGACTTATATTGAAAACACCATCAAAGTCCGTTATCACACCATTTGCAGTTCCTTTTATAATAACATTAGCTCCTGGAAGAGGCGTGCCCGATTCATCTGTTATAATGCCACTAATATGTTTTATATAGGGATTGTATTTGTAATTATAGCTTTTAGTAGCGTTTTCACTTTTGTAATTATTGTTTCGGCTTGTAAAGTTCAGATATTTTGAATTTACATCTGGCTTTATGTTATTCGTATTTGGATCGCTAGTTGATAGGGTGAGTTTAATATTATCCCAGTCGACACCTGTGTTTTGATACACATGGGCTTTATAATATAGATCAAGAGGCGTACTAATATTTTTTGCTTTTAAATCATAACTAGGAAACCAACCAGCATTATTAACATTGTATTTTATGACCAGATTAAGTTGCTTACTTATCTTGGTATTTAGTTTTAATTTTATTTCTCCTGTTTGAATTTTATCATCAATGTTTAATGCTTCTAATTGCTTATTGATTTTGTTAATTTGCTTGTCATAGTCTTTCTTCTTCTTTAAAGCTACATAAATAAGTCCATTTACTTCTGTTGTGCGTGCACTGTAATAGGATGTAAATTTTCGAAGTTTTTCAAGATTTACAACTTCATTGGCGTTGCCTAGCAATCTATTTTCTTTTAAAATAAGTAATTCTTCTTCATATCCCGACATTTTATTTTGTTCAAGTTGGATGGCATCATTTAATCTTTCTAAGTCGTTTTGAAGCTTTACAATATTTTCAGATTTATCCAGTGCTGTTAAATGATTGATGGCATAATTTATAGATAAAACAGATGTATTATCTAGCCCCGAAATTTGAATGCTATTTTCCTGTATATATGGAGATAATTTAACAAACGAAAATTCAGAAGTGCCTGCAGTTATAGAGATTTTGGCCAATCGCGTGATTTGAGCGCCATCAACAAATACAGTTACAGTTTTAATTGAAGACGGAGTGGGATTCGTATTAGCCCGTGTCATTGAGACACATAAAAGAAAAAAGATAATGGCGTATTTCATGATTGGTTATTTAAAGTTTAGTTAAAACTATAACGAATCAGCATACTGTACTATGAAGAATGCGTGATATATGCCCTTAAATGAGTTAGCGTATGTTTTGGACTAGTTTAGGGTGTAATTCAATCCAAAAACTTACTTGTTAATTCTGGTGTAGGTATCATACACGATTCTTTTTTTCCAAACCATTTGTATCTGTTTTTAGCGATAAAGTCGTAAACTACGTTCCTTAAAAAAGCAGGAAGTATTAAAAAAACAGCTAGCATATTTATTGGGAAGTTTAAGTTTTGAGCAATTTTCAATGCAGCTGAGCTTTTGTAGGTAATATCATTAGTTTTTGGGCTGTATAGAAGAATAGAATCAGTTTTAGCGGTGTCTATATTAAAGGTTTTAATAAGAGCCTGACCTGTTTTTCCTTGTAAAGGTGCAAAACGAAAATGTTGTTGTTTATCATGCTTAATGATAAATTGTATACTGCTATTGCATAAGTTACATACGCCGTCAAATAAGACAAGATGCTTATCTTTTTCAATATCAATTTTCATATTACAAAGATAATGCTTTATAAAGTGTTTAAAAACTCAGTTAAATCTGTGCTTTTGTCTAATTGCAGTTTCTTTTTTAAGCGATATTTACTTTTTAAAACACTTTCAGGTAGTACGTTGAGCATAGATGCTATCTCCTTAGTAGAAAGGTTCATTCGTAAAAAAGAGGCAAGCCTTATTTCTTTTTCAGAAATATCTGTATGAATGGCTTTTAGCTTGTTGTCAAAGTTATTATGAACTTCAGAAAAGTAAGACTTGAATACTTCCCAATCTTTATCCTCTGCACTTTCCTTTTTCAAAAGCATAACAAGACGCCTAAACTCAATTTTAAACAATTCTGGTGATTTTTTGATTCTTTCGAGATTTTCTTTTAACTCTTGAATAAAGGTGTTTTTTTGTACTAAATGAAGTGTTTGAGAGGTCAATTCTTTCTTTTTGAATGCAATTTCCTGTTTATAGATGGCTTCTTGTTTTTCTCTAGCTATTTTGTTTTTCTTAATGCGTTGTTTGAACCCGAAATAGAGTAGACCGGAAATGGTGAAGAATGATAGCATACCAATACCATAAAGAGTCTTGGTAAGTTTATCGTTTTTCGCTTGTACATTAAGTGTTTTTATTTCTTCTTTTTGAAGAGCAATGGCTGCTTCTTTTTTTTCGGTTTGGTATTTGATTTCTAACTCGTTAATCTGTTCAATTTTCTCTTTTTTGAAAACAGAGTCGTATTTTTGAAAATGAAGTTCACTGTATTCATAGGCCTTGTTATAGTTGCCAAGGGCAGCATAAGTTTTTGCAATCTGCTGATAGTTGTTTAAACCTCTTGTAAGTGTACCTGCTTCTATAGAAATAGCAGACGCATTTTTAAAATGATTTAATGCTTTTTTGAAGTCCCCTTCCTTAAAGTAGACATTTCCTAGATTTTTAGTAGTAAGACCAACCATTTGTTTTTCACCATAATGTTTACTTAATTCTAAAGATTCTTTCAAGTATTTTTTAGCCTTGTTTAAACTATCTTGCTTTAAATATACACCTCCAATTGAATTTAGATTTTTTGCTATTTGTAGATGGTTTTTTTCTTTTCTAAACTGTTCTAATGATTTAAAATAATATTCAAGTGCTTTATCATAGTTTTTTAATTCATCTTGATTAACTCCAATATTGTGAAGAATTTGACTGCTAAAGGTTTCCATGCCGGCTTCTTTCAATATTGAATACGCCTTTAAATAATATTCATCGGAAGCCTCGAAATTATCTAGCTCGGCAAGTAAATTGCCTATGTTAACGTAACTAGCTGCTAGTCCAAAACCAGTAACACCAAGCTCTTCTTTTATAGCCAAAGATTCCATATGCGATTCCATAGACTCTTCTAATTTACCTAAATATTTTTGTGCAATTCCAAGTACATTCAACGCCTTGTATAACGGCTGTTTAAGGTTCAATTCTCTATGGAGTTTAATGGCTTTAATATTATATGCCTCTGCTTTGTGGTAGTCTGAAATATAATAGTAATAGTATCCTAATCTACTTAGAGCTAAAGAATTAAATTTTTTTTCATCTAATTGATTGGCAATTAGAACTAGACTGTCTAAATAGGTTTTAGAAAGGTCAGTATCGGTTTTTAGCAAAAGCCTGTTTAGAGCTCCGTATGATTTTAGTTTGACTGTGTCTTTTTGAATTGGAAGCAATTGTTTGATGCTGTCAATTTTTTTTTCGCTTTGACTATGAAGAAATGACGAAATGCAAAGAAAACTGTAGAGGTAAATTGTTTTCATAGAAAATGTTATAGACTATTTAAGAATGTATTAAGGTCGTCTTCTTTAGTAAGATTGAGTTTCTTTTTAAGCCTGTATTTACTCTTTAAAACACTTTCAGGTAAGACGTTAAGCATGGAAGCGATTTCCTTAGTAGAAAGGTTCATTCTTAAAAAAGAGGCAAGCCTGATTTCTTTCTCCGTAATGTCGGCATAAATCGTCTTTAGCTTATTGTCAAAATTATTGTGTACTTCAGAGAAGTACGATTTAAAGATTTCCCAGTCTTTGTCTTCAGCTTTTTCTTTTTTAAGGAGCATTACCAGTCTTCTGAACTCCACCTTAAACAATTCCGGCGATTTCTTTATTTTTTCTAAGTTTTCTTTGAGTTCTTGAATAAACGTGTTTTTTTGAACTAAATGAAGAGTTTGAGAAGCCAACTCTTTCTTTTTAAATGCAATTTCCTGTTTATAGATGGCTTCTTGTTTTTCTCTAGCTATTTTGTTTTTCTTAATGCGTTGTTTAAACCCAAAATAGAGTAGGCCAGAAATGGTAAAGAATGATAGCATACCAATACCATAAAGTGTTTTGGTAAGTCTATCGTTTTTTGCTTGTATATTAAGCGTTTTAATTTCTTCATCTTGTAAAGCAATTTGAGTTTCTTTTTTTTCTGTTTCATAAATGGTTTTTAGTTCCTGAATTTGTTGAAATTTCTTTGCATTAAATAGGCTATCACTTATTGTTTGATAGAGCTTTAAGAATTTTAAGGATTCACTATTGCTGTTTAGATTTTCAAGAATTTTTGAATGTTGTTTATATGAATCTGCTAGATGAGATGATGCTCCAATTGAATTAGAAATTTCAATAGCTTTTTTGTTGTACTTTAAGCTTCGGGTAAAATTTTTAAAATCATATTCGGTTTTTGATAAACTGTAGTAAGCATTAATAGCAGCAATTTTTATATTTTCCTTTACTGCTATATCTTTTGCAAGTGTTAGTGTTTTTTCTGCTCTATGTAGATTATTTTGAATACGTTCTAACTCACCTAAATTGCAAAGACCATTTGTTAATGCTAGATTGTCTGAGCTTTTTTTCGCATTGATAATCGCTAAATTAAAATAGTTTTGAGCGCTTTTAAAATCATTTAAATTTTGGTATGAACTACCTAATGAATTGTAGGTGTAAGCCATATAAAAGGCTTCATCAAATTTTTTGTAAGTTTCTAAGGCTTCCTTAAAATATTTTATAGAAGAATTATAGTTTTCTAAATTACTTTCAATGTCGCCAATTTGCTTTAAGACGTCAGCTTTTCTGGTCTCATGGTTTATCTTTTCAAAGCAATCTAAAGCTTTTAGAGCATAAATTAACGCTATTTTAAAGTCAGCTTTTTCTATATAAATACCAGACAAGGCACTATACTGGGCTCCAATAAATTTAGTTTTTGCATCACCTTCTTTTTCATGTTCTTTTATTAACTCAATGTTGTCTTTTGTAATGATTATGGCTTCGTCTAAATTTCCAATGGTGCTTTCTATTGATGATAAAGAGTGGTTGATAAATATAATTCCTCTAATATTGTTAGCTTCAGTAAAGTAATGCTTAGCTATTTTATAATAATGTAATGCCGAATCGTTTTGACTTTTATTAAAATAATAATCTGCAATATGCATATTGCCAAGGGCGATGCCTCTATGATATTTTATTTTCTTTGATATTTCTAGCTCTTTTTCGGCATAAGATTTTGCTTCTTTGGGTTTGGAAAACATTAGTTTTTCATGCAGCCTTGTTAAAATAGCTACTTTAATAGAGTCATCTTGTTTTCTTGATTTTAATTCCATTTTAAGGCTGTCTATATATTTTTGGTTTTGACAAAATGAAATGTTATTAATAAAAACAATGAGGATTAAAGAGGAAAGAACTTTCATTAGATTGAAATTTTAGCTACAACTAAGATAGCTATTAAAAAGACACAAAAGGATTTCATGACAAATGGGGGTCATAGTTTAAGAACAGGTTTGTCCAAGTTTTTTAGCATGATTGAACTCTAGCTAGCTATTTTAATTTTCTGATTATCATTTATTTATATCTTCATGTTGATTCGAAAATAAATGTGGTGTCCATATGTAAAAATCTTTGCTTGTCCATACTTTGTCCATACGCTAAATTAGTATTCATTCGTTTTACTTTCTAAGTTTGAAATGTTGAATCTCAAAATCATTAGAAATTATGAAAACACAGCTATTAACATTTCGATTATTCTATTTTGCCGCTTTATTTGTTTTTTTAGCATGCAGTGAAGAAAGTGTAGAAGACCCTGAACCAAAAACTTTGCCTAAAGTAAGTGGTGAGGCTAAAGATATTTCAGATTGGATATCTAATTTAGCTTATGACTCAAATTCGCTTCTTAATGTTAAAGATACAGGAGGCGCTCCTACAGAGCGAACATTAAAAAATGAAAAAAACACCAATTCGTCTGCATCTTTGGGCTATTATCAGTCTTGTAATATTAAAGATTTTAGCTTAGAATCGAATTTTGAGGACGTTGCCATACTAAGACCAACAAATGGTGTAATATGGCCAGGAGCCCTTGTAATAGGCAATAATGAAATGCTGGACGGTATGCCTACGCCAATCACGTTGGGAAGATCGCCAGTAAAATTACGTATTGATTTACCGGGAATTGGTGATAACGGAAATTTGGAAATTGAAAACCCATCAAATTCTACAGTACAAACTGGTATAGATAATGCTTTAGAGTGGTGGAATGCCAATGCCTATCAAGAGGGATATGTGAATGCTTCAAATTCGAGTTATCAAGCAAACACATCTTATTCTTCAAAGCAGCTTAGTTTAGATGTTGGGTTGAATATTGAATGGGCTACAGGTTCAGTGGCATCGCAGTTAGAATACGAAAGTAGTACTGTAAAACGAGTTGCAGCAATGGTATATAAACAGGTGTTTTATACTGTGACTATGGATACACCAAAAGAACCAGGTAGTGTATTTGGACCAGATGTAACACTTAGTCAGGTTGAAAAAGCAGCGACCGCAACTGCGCCTCCGGCTTATATTAATTCGGTTTCTTACGGTCGAATTATTATGTTCAGATTAGAAACTACAGATATGCGAAAATCTATAGACTTAGATGCGGTACTTGAATATGCAGGAGGTGTATCAGGCACAGGAACTGTAAATTCTGAATATGATGAGGTGTTAAAAAATTCTAGTATTACAGTAGTAACTATAGGAGGTAATGCCGAAGTGGCTTCTGAAGCTGTTACTGCCACAGGACCAGGGTCTTTAAATAAAATTATTACAGGAAAGAATGCTGTATATAGCAGAGATAATCCAGGAGTGCCTATAGCGTACACAATTAGATATCTAAAGGATAATCGATTTGCTAAAATGGGCTACTCTACAGATTATAAAATTGAAGATTGCGGCAGGAAAGAGTATCAGCATAAAAACGCTTATTTAGATAATAATATAACTAATGAGGTTAAGTTTAGATTTTCCTATAAGAAAAAAGGATCTCAAACTGTGGCTTATACCAATTGGAAAAAGGTAAAAAAGAATGACGCTCCGGCGGCAATTAAACCACCAAGTGGAGCTCATGATGTGCGTGTGCAATTCCAGTATTGGGATTTAACTTGGAAATACCTTGGAGAGTTTAATTTAGGCTATATTTCTAAAGAAAAAAACTATGAAGCTTATTGTTCAAAGAAAAACATTATTGGAATTTGTACGCAGCTCTCGGTGCGTTCTAAGTAAGATTTAATACTTTTTTTATGCAGCCAATACCTAAAGTTGTAGATTCAACAACTTGGTGTTGGCTGTTACTTTTTTATGGCTTCAACCAGTTCAAGTTGATCTATGCTTACACTAGTAGTAAACATGCCATAATTGACTACGGCCTTATTTTTTTCAATCTTATCGACAGTCCCAATGGCACGCCCATCTTCCATTCTTACACGATCACCTAGTTTTATTATGGCCTTTGGTTTTGGTGCCTCGATAGCTTTTTTCTTTTCTTCTTTCTTCTTTTTTCTTATAACCTCTACTTTTTTCTTGACCTCTTGCTGAACTTGCTTCTCTTTTACTTTTTCAGCTTTCTTTTGTTTGGCTGATATTTTTTTTCGTTTAGAATTCTCTATTTGAACCAGTTTAAAAAGTTCACCCATTAACTGGCGTTTTTGTTTGTTTTCAAAATATTTTTCAGCTATTTCATTGACTTTCTGTCCTAAATAAATTAAGCGCTGATTACTATCATAAAGCTCTTGATAGCTTTCCAATTTCTTTTGGATTTTATTGTTAATTTCTTCAAGCCTATCGGTTTCTTCAATCTTTTTCTTTTCATTTTGTTTTAAAGATTGGCCCGTTTTTTCTAATCTTGAACGTTCTTTTTGGAGCTTAGCAATGGTTGCATCAAAACGCACTTTACTACGTTCAATCTTCTTTTTTGCTCTATTAATTAAGCTATAAGGAATACCGTTTTTTTGAGCGACTTCAAAAGTAAAGCTGCTTCCAGCTTGTCCAACTACTAGTTTAAATAAAGGCTCAAGAGTGCGCTCATCAAAAAGCATATTGGCATTAACCATATGTGGTAATTCGTTTGCTAGTATTTTTAAGTTAGAGTAATGCGTGGTTATAATACCAAATGCTTCTCTGTGATAAAATTCCTCAAGAAAGGTTTCTGCTAACGCCCCACCAAGCTCAGGGTCTGATCCTGTTCCAAATTCGTCAATTAAAAAGAGCGTATTCTTATTGCATTTCTTTAAAAAGTAATTCATCTGCTTTAAACGGTAGCTGTAGGTACTTAAATGATTTTCAATAGACTGGTTGTCGCCAATATCGCTTAAAATTCTATCAAATAAACAAACTTTACTACGTTCATGAACTGGAATAAGCATACCGCTTTGCAGCATGACTTGCAAAAGACCAATAGTTTTTAGGGTAATGCTTTTACCACCTGCGTTAGGACCAGAAATAACGATAATTCGGCTTCCTTGTTCTAAAGTTATGGTTTGAGGGAATGTTTTTTCGTTCTTTTCTAAATTATTTAAATACAATAAAGGGTGATAGGCCTCTCTCAAATACATGCTCTTTTCTTCAGAAAATTTAGGAAGAATAGCATGCATGGATCTGCCGTATTTAGCTTTGGCTGAAATAACATCTATATCAATCAAAAAATCTTGGTAATTGATTAATAAAGGTAAAAACGGACGAATAAAATTTGTAGTTTCCTTGAGAATTCGAATAACTTCTTCATGTTCTTCATACTCCAAGTTATTGAGCTCTCTAGTGTGTTGAAGCGTAGTTTCTGGCTCTATGTATACAATGCTCCCTGTTTTACTACCTCCCATTATGGCGCCTTTTACCTTACGTCTGTACATGGCTTTTACGGCAAGAACACGTTTGTTGTCCACTACAGATTCTCTAATATCATCCAAATAGTCTAGGCCATGGTACATGTTTAGTGCAGCGCTGAAACTAGCATTAATTTTGCCTTTTACTTTATTAATATCTTGCCTTAGGCTAAGTAGTAACTCTGAGGCTTGGTCTTTAATATCTCCAAAACGATCAACAATACTATCTACTTTTTCTATAAGTATTTTAGTGACTTCTATATGCGAAGAAAATTCATAAAGACTAGGGTAGTACTCTTTAAATTTTTCTAAGAACCGAATTAGGTCGTTGACCGTAGTAGACATAGCTACTATTTTCTTTAGACCATGAACCTCTAAATACGTATTTTCAATGTTTAAAAGTTTAATCTCTTTGGAAATAGTGTCGAAACCATGGTTTGGTATGCGGTTGTCATTTTCGAAAGATGAAATGTATTCATTAGTAAGCCCTAATTCAAACAATAATTTCTCTTTTGATTTAAGTGGGGCTATGGTTAAAGTTTTTTCATACCCTAAAGGAGTGATACAATGCGCGCTCAATTGTTCAAGTACGGTTGGAAACTCTAAATCTTGTAATGTTTTTTTATGGATGTTAATCATGCTTTTTAGGGCTGCTAATATTCAAGAATCGCAAAGTTAATCATTCTGATGCAGAAGTTTTACTATGATAAGAGCTTCTTAATAATTAGTTAATTAACAATTATAAGCACTTGTTTAACAAAACACTAACATCTGTGGGCGTTTTTTCTCTATACCTTCATCATTCAAACAACAAACTATAAAACCATGACTTTTAAAATCACTACTCTTTTAGTGTGTTTTGTATTATGCCTAAGCTATAATGCAGATGCCCAATTAAAAACTCCGCAAGCCAGTCCGAAAGCCAAGGTTTCTCAAGAAGTTGGGATTTCTCATTTAACCATTAAGTATTCAAGACCAAGTGTAAACGACCGCGAAATTTGGGGTGCCTTAGTGCCTTATGGCATGAATAATTTAGGTTTTGGAACCGCTAAAGAATCACCCTGGAGAGCAGGAGCTAATGAGAATACCATTATTGTTTTTTCCGATGATGCTATGGTTGAAGGAAAGTCAATTAAAGCTGGAAAATATGGGTTTCATATTATTGTAAATGAAGATGATACCGCAACGTTAATTTTTTCAAATAATAATACATCTTGGGGTAGTTACTTCTATGATTCAGATGAAGATGCGCTTAGGGTAGATATCAAGACAAAAGATGTTTTACATACAGAACTGCTTACATATTCGTTTATTGCTGCAGATGCGAATTCCACTACGGTTTCTTTAGATTGGGAAAAGAAACGATTTCCCTTTAAAATAGAATTTGATGTTCCAAATATTACACTGGCCAGTTTTAGAGAGCAGTTTCGAGGTCAGGCAGGATTTCAACGACAAAATTGGGAAACAGCTGCAAACTATGCACTTAACAATGGTGGAGATTTAAGCGAAGCTTTAGGCTGGATAAATGGAGCTATTGAGGGACAGTTTTTTAGTCAAAAAAACTTTAATAATTTACAGATTAAATCTCAAATATTAGCCAAGCAAGGCAAAAAGAGCGAAGCAGATGCGATTATGCAAGAGGCATTAAATTATGCCACTATATTTCAGGTGCATCAATATGGAAGGACGCTTATAGCGAATGGCGAAAAAGACAAAGCTCTGGAGGTTTTTAAAATGAATGCTAAAAATAATAAAGATACATGGCCCGTACATTATGGAATGGCAAGGGCTTATTCTGCACAAGGTAATTATTCAAAAGCATTATCGCATTTAACAAAAGCTTTAAATAATGCGCCTAATGAAGCGTCAAGGGGGAGGGTGCAGGCAAACATTGATAAACTTAAAAACAATCAAGACATTAATTAAACCGTCAACATCAATCAAACTTCAATCAGTTAAAAGCCCGGGCTATTTATTAGTTTGGGTTTTTTAGCTTATATAATTCCATATGTTTTTGTATTTACTTAACTGTTTGTAAGTATGCATAATAACACTATTTTTTTCTAGTGTTAATTGAGGATCCGTTTTTAAAATGTTTTTGGCGTGATAACGGGCGTACTGAAGTATGTGACTATCTTTCATAAGGTCTGCTATTTTTAAATTTAACACCCCGCTTTGTTGGGTTCCCATAATATCTCCTGGACCGCGTAATTTTAAATCTGCTTCTGCAATTTTAAAGCCGTCATTAGTTTTTACCATAGTCTCTAAGCGCGTTTTACTATCATTACTCAATTTATATCCTGTCATTAAAATACAGTAACTTTGCTCTACACCACGGCCAACACGTCCTCGCAATTGATGCAGTTGTGATAGCCCAAAACGTTCTGCGCTTTCAATAATCATAACTGATGCATTAGGAACATTTACACCAACTTCTATAACGGTGGTAGCTACCATGATTTGTGTTTCTCCTTTTATAAATCGCTGCATTTCATAGTCTTTGTCTTCAGGTTTCATTTTACCATGCACAATAGATATTTGATAATCAGGCATAGGGAAGTCGCGAGATAAGCTTTCGTAACCGTCCATAAGGTCTTTGTAATCCATTTTCTCACTCTCTTGAATTAAGGGGTATACTACATAAACTTGTCGTCCTTTGCTTATTTCGTCTTTAATAAAGCGAAATACGTTTAGGCGGTTTTTGTCATAGCGATGTACTGTTTTTATAGCTTTTCGTCCGGGAGGTAACTCGTTAATAACAGAAATATCGAGGTCTCCATAAACCGACATGGCTAAGGTTCTGGGTATGGGTGTGGCAGTCATTACTAAAATATGTGGAGGCGACGTGTTTTTGTGCCATAATTTACTTCTTTGAGCCACACCAAAACGATGTTGTTCATCGATTATGGCTAAGCCTAAATTTTTAAATTTAACCTTGTCTTCAAGTAGGGCATGGGTGCCAATTAGTATCTGTAGCTCTCCATTCTCAAGAGATTCGTGAATTTCTTTTCTTATTGAAGTTTTAGTTGATCCTGTGAGTATTTTTATATTGATATTGAGGTGTTTACACCATTCCTCTAATCCATTAAAGTGTTGAACTGACAAAATTTCAGTTGGCGCCATTAAACAAGCTTGGAAACCGTTGTCAAGTGCTATGAGCATTGACATAAACGCCACTATAGTCTTTCCAGATCCCACATCGCCTTGTAAAAGTCTATTCATCTGTGCATGACTTCCAAGATCTGCCCTAATTTCTTTCAAAACACGTTTCTGGGCATTGGTTAATTCGAAAGGCAATTCATCTTTAAAAAAGCTATTAAAATATGCCCCAACCCGTTCAAAAGGAAACCCTTTTATTTTTGATTTACGAGACAGGTTTTTTATAATTAGTTGCAGCTGAATATAAAATAGTTCTTCAAATTTTAGTCTAAATTGTGCGCTGGCCAATAGTTCTTGACTCTTAGGAAAATGAATATTTAGGAGTGCTTGTTGTTTATTGATTAGCTTTAATTCTGAACGTAAGTTATCTGGAAGTGTTTCAGAGAACTTCCCTCCAGCAGCCATAAATAGTTGCTGCATAATATGGCACAAGGCTTTATTGGTTATGCCTTTATTTATTAGTTTTTCTGTTGAGGGATACACTGGCTGCATGGCAGAACGCACATTTTTTTCATGGGTTTCCAGCAACTCCAATTCGGGATGTACCATATTGTATTTACCATTAAACCAATTAACTTTCCCAAAAGCAACATAAGGTTTATTTAGTTTTATGGCATCTCTTATCCATTTATGACCTCTAAACCACACCAACTCCATAGTACCTGTATCGTCTTGAAAGTTAGCCACCAGGCGTTTTCCACGTTTTTGAGTGACTTCTTTAAAAGCTGTTATTTTTCCAATAATTTGAAAATCTGCAGACGTTCGTTGCAGCTGGTTAATTTTATAGTATTTAGTTCTATCAATATACCTGTTAGGGAATAAATTTATGAGGTCTTGATAGGTATGAATACCAAGTTCTTTTCTTAACAAATCAGCCCTATTAGGACCAACGCCCTTAAGGTAATCAATAGGTGTTTGTAGGTTGATAGACATAAGGCGAATTTAAGTAAAACGATTAAAAAAAGATAGTCTTAGTTGTATTCTTAATATTTCAAACATTTAGGAACATTCTTAATGCCATAAACTAAATCGCCTTTGGAAATATAGAAATCCTTTAAAATTTAGCAATTTATTCTAATTCAATGGTTAAATTTGGCATTCTTAAAAAGTAAAAAGCCTATTTGGAGATGAGAAAATTAAACGAATTTATATGGGAAACACATGGTATTCATGCGGGTACTGAGCAAGATCATGTAAAACATGGTATTGATAAGCTTGAAGATATTATTGATAAAGCCATTGAAGCAGGTAACCCTAGCATTACGTTTATAATTCACTCGCCTCGTTTAACTAATTTTAGATACACGGCAGAGCGCGACACTAATGTGAAGTTTATTCGAGGTAATAGATCTTATATAAATTATCCCAAACGCATTGCTAATCTCAGGAAGCAATATGAAGGGCGTATTAATATTAAGTTTGGGGTTGAGCTTGAGTGGATGGGACCTGGACTTGGTTTGCAATGGAGTCGATCTAAAATTTTTCAAGCAGAAGATGCCGATTACGTGATTGGTTCTGTACATTTTGCTCCAGAAGGTTTACCATACGATGGCTCTAAAGAGGAGGCTGAGGAGTTGCTCAAACTTCGAGGAAGTTTAGAGGCCTATTGGGATGGCTATTTCAATGAAATGATTCAAATGATTGAAAGTTTTGGAGATATGATTCAAATTATTGGTCATATTGATTTGCCTAAACTAAATGTTGATATGCCTGAGGCGCTTATAAATTTTGAGACAAGTTCACACCCCTTGGCAAACAAGTTTAGGACGCTTTTAGAGCTTATCGCCGATCGCAATTTGTCGTTAGACGTTAATATGGCTGGAAAATTTAAAGGTGTTGGGGTTTATCCTATTCAAAGTATTCTAAAACGAGCTAATGAGCTTCAAATTCCTGTTTGTGTTGGTACCGATACGCATCATGTCAAGTATTATGGTCTTAATTATAAAGAGAGTTTGGAGTATATTCAGAAAGCAGGATATGAGAGTTATGTGAGTTATTCTAAATTAATTCCAGAAAACAGAACCATTTATGACGACCATGAATTAAAGGTGAAGTATACCGTTTTAAATAAAGGGATTGAATTGTTAAACCAACGCTTAAATGAATCTGAACGTCGAATAATTCCAGATTTTTCATTTGGAGGATCGTTCCTCGAATTTGTTGATTTATATAAAAATTCAACAGGAATGGGAGACTATAACGCCATTAGAATTCGTAAATGGGGCAAATCTATAACGGTTACAAACGAGGTGCCCAAAGCCTCTAAAAAGATTGTTAATGGGTTGTTTTCGGAACATCTCGATAAACCAGGGGTCATGTCATCTTTGTTTAATACACTAGCTTCTGAAGGGATTAATGTAGAAACAGCGAGGCTAAAATCTAATAAAGATGGTACTGCAACGGCCTTTTTATCCATTGACTCTGATAATGGTAATGTAAAGAGTGCCATTGATTTTATTAATGGAACGGATGCGGGCTTGTTTACTAATTTAAGTTATAAGGAAAATGAGGTTTTGCCTAATCATAACAGGGAAGGGGTTTATTTACTTGAGATGGATGGTGTTCGTTTAAACCTGGCACTAAGTGAAAAGGTAATTTTAACGAAACACCATAATGCACCGGGGGTCCTTCTTATTTTATTATCTGCCTTGGCTTCTAAAAATATTAATATAATCGATTTAAGGTTGGGTAAATTAAATGAAACTGGCTATTCCGCTATAGCTGTTAATGGCGATTCTAATATTATTAAAAACCTTTTAACTAAACTTGGGGAACAATATTATGAAGCCAATTTAATAGAGTTTCATAGTTTTTAACTATCCTGAAAATACATGATTTAAAAACACGTTTACTAAAATAATAAGCGTTTTTTTTTTTTTTAAACCTTGGACTAAACCCTAAGATTTTCTACTTTGTATGTGTCTTTTGAGCTATACGATCTATGAACACATTTTCTTCTTTTATTGCTGCATTTCTGTTTTTGTTTAACCTGCAAGCTCAGCAAGTTCATAATATTGATTTTCAATCTGTCCAAGCAAGTATTAGTTTTGGAGATGTTGTAAAGAATGAAGTTCTAGGAAGTGTAAAGTACTATTTTAAGGTGCTTAAAGATGTGGATTCTGTTTATTTGGATGGACAAAACTTAACTTATTCAAAAATATTATTAAAAAAAATTGGTGAAGCTACAGACTATCAAATAGCTGATTTACAGTATATAAACACTGCGAAACATTTAGTTATTTATAATGCTTTCAAAAAAGAAGATGTCTTTCAACTCGAAATATCTTATTCGGGAACTCCTCAAAAAGCACTTTATTTTATTGACTGGGAGTATTCCTCAGGAAACAGGCAAATATGGACACAAGGTCAAGGAAAATATACCAGCAGTTGGTTCCCTTCAATAGATGACATGAATGAAAAAATGGAGTTTGATATAGCCATTACATTTAATAAGGATTATGAAGTTATTGCCAATGGAAAACTTGCTAAAAAGCAACTGGAGGATTCTACAATAACTTGGTACTATGATATGAAGCAGCCTATGTCAAGTTACTTATTAGCCTTGGCCATTGGGAAGTACAATAAAAAAGTTATAGTTTCTAATAGTGGCGTGCCTTTAGAGATGTATTATTATCCAGAAGATTCTTTAAAATTTGAGCCTACATACCGGTATACAAAGGAAGTGTTTGATTTTTTAGAAGACGAAATAGGAGTCCCTTATCCTTGGCAAAATTATAAAATGGTGCCTGTAAAGGATTTTTTATATGCCGGAATGGAAAATACCAGTATGAATATTTATTCTGATGCATTTGTAATAGATTCTATAGCTTTTACCGATAAGAATTTTGTGAATATCAATGCGCATGAATTGGCCCATCAATGGTTTGGCGACCTAGTTACTGAAACATCAGGAACACACCATTGGTTGCAGGAGGGATTTGCTACATATTATGCATTGTTAGCTGAGAAAGAAATTTTTGGAGAAGACTACTATTATTGGAGACTTTACCAATATGCTCAAGAATTATTAGAGCAAGATAAAGCTGGTCAAAGTACAGCCTTGCTTAATCCTAAGTCTAGTAGTACTACGTTTTATAAAAAAGGTGCCTGGGCACTACATATGTTGAGAAATTATGTTGGAGATATGGCGTTTAGAAAAGGGGTGCGTAGTTATCTTAAAAAGCATCAGTTTAAAAATGTAGAAACGTCCGATTTTATTACTGAAATAGAAAGTGCCAGTAAAAAAGACTTATCCAAGTTTGTTGCTAACTGGTTAGCGATAGATAGTTTTTATTATGATGCTTGCATGAAGATCCTAGAAGAGCACTCAAAAGCTATTAAACAGTTCAGTGTCCTTAGTAAGGAGATAAAATTATCGTCTCAATCTCCGAATAAAGTCGCAAACACGTTTTTTGAACATGCTAGTTATGTAGAAGTTAAAGCCAGGCTATTTTCTAAGAGCATAATAAAATTAGTAGATGATTATACGCTCTTTAAAAAGGCCTTATCTATTCATGATATTAAATTACGTCAAGCTATAGCTAAAAGTTTGTCCAATATTCCCAGTAGCTTAAAAAAAGACTATGAATCTTTGTTGTTTGATAAGTCTTATGAAACCATCGAGGCAGCCTTGTTCAATCTTTGGAGAAGCTTTCCTCAGGATAGGAAACAATATTTAGATAAAACAAAAAGCCTACAGGGATTCCGCAATAAGAATATACGCCTACTGTGGTTAGTATTAGCTCTGATAACAGAAGACTATGATGTTGATAAGAAACACACTTATTATAACGAGTTAATAGAATATTCAAGCCCTAAATACGGTTTTGAAATTAGAATGAATGCGTTTCAGTATTTAAAGGAGATTCAAGCCTGTAACGATGATTGTAAAGCGCATTTAAAGCAGGCAACTGCGCATCATAATTGGCAGTTTAAAAAGTTTGCGAAAGCCTTATTAAAAGACTAAGTTTTTTAAATATTACTTAGTATATTTACTAGTAAAAGGAATCATTTGAAAGCACTAGTAATTTCGGGAGGTGGTAGCAAAGGCGCATATGCGGGGGGTGTCGCTCAGTATTTAATAGAACAAGAGGGCAAAGATTACGATATGTTTTTAGGAACCTCTACAGGGAGCTTATTAATACCACATCTTGCTGCTGGTAAAATTGATAAAATCCATCGCGTTTTTACAAATGTTAATCAAAGAAATATTTTTAGTGTAAACCCATTTGTTGTTAGAAAAAAGGGAAATAGGGAGTATGTGTCTATTGATTTTTTAAATTCTTTATGGCAGTTTATAAAAATGAAACGCACCTTCGGAGAGAGCAGAGCATTAAAGCGGTATTTGAAAAAACACTTTACTTACGAAGAATTTAAGCAGATTAAAACTACTAAACATGATGTTGTAGTGACGGTTTCAAATCTCTCTAAAAACAATGTAGAATATAAATCTATTAATGATTTTAACTATGATGAATTTTGCGATTGGATTTGGATTTCCTGTAATTATATTCCTTTTATGTCTTTGGTAAAAAAAAATGGACATGAATATGCCGATGGTGCTTTTGGTTGTGTAGTTCCAATTAGGGAAGCTATTTTAAGAGGAGCGACCGAGGTTGATGCCATTATCCTAGAGTCAGAAAATATGCAGTATAACAAGGTTTTAGGAAAAAACCCCTATTCCTTGATGATTAATTTATTCGGGCACCTGCTAGATCAAGTAGAGCGCAGTGATATTGTAATAGGTAAGTTAGCTGCAAAAAATAGAGATGTAAAACTCAATTTGTTTTATACCCCATCCAAGCTCACAGAGAACTCTCTAATTTTTAATAAAAAATTAATGACTTCTTGGTGGCAGCAAGGCTATTTCTATGCAAAAAAGAAATGTCAAGAGGCAAGTTCTAATGAACTACGTCTGGATTAGATTTACCAAATTTCTGAAACTTCTTCTTTTATAAATGCTAAGGCGGCATCGCTAGGAGAGCGACGTTCCATCATTTCTGTAAGTATAACTTCTCGTAATTTGTTAGAGCTATCAACTTTCTCAGACATGTTAGCCTTTCTTATAAGTTGAATTGTAGCGTTTTTTGCGGTTGTAATAATATTCCAACATTTATCACTAATGTAAATTTGTTGTGATAGGTTATGCTCATATTCTTGTTCTATACTTTGAATAAGGAGCGCTTCATAATCTCCTTTATTAGCAGAAGTAGGTGTTATTCTTATAAGTAATTTAGATGGTGAAATACGTTCTAAAAACAAGGCCATTCGTTCATAGGCTTGTAACCTAAGAGGCATGGCATTAACTTGCAGGTCTTTCTTGAGTAAAAAACGGCGTCTACCATCTTCATTTTTTGTGTGCTCTTTAAAAAAGTAAAACGCAATAAGTCCTGTAATTAGCGATGGTATTGCAAATAAAAATAAATCAATGATTCGGGAGGTTTCCATAAATGTTTAAAAGCTTAGGTTTTATCTGGATGATTGCCCAAATATAAACATTCTTTTAAACTCTGCATACCCTTAAAAGGCACAGGTGTTTTAATGTAATTATAAGTATGTTCAATGGTTTTTGATAAGTGATGATCATCTACATTCATTTCAATATCGGTCATAGTAAACTGGCAAGGGTGTTCATGACCCGCCGCATGCGTAATTTCAATAAATTCTTTCCTAAAAGTTTTGAAATATTGAGCCAATCGCTCAGATTTTAAAGTGGGATCAATCCCATTTTGCAGCCATTTATTTTGGGTAGCTACTCCTGCAGGGCAACGATTGGTGTGACATACTTGAGCTTGAATACAACCAATACTCATCATGGCTTCTCTAGCTACATTAATGCAGTCTACGCCCATGGCAAAAGCCATGGCTGCTTTGGCCGGAAAACCAAGTTTACCACTACCAATAAATACAACACGCTGTTCAAGTTCTTTTCTTTTAAATAATCTGTAAATATCACTAAAGCCGTAAACCCATGGTAGAGATACATGATCAGCAAAACTAGGAGGGGCTGCTCCTGTGCCACCTTCACCACCATCAATAGTAATAAAATCAGGGCCTTTTCCTGTTTTTTGCATAAGATCAGTAAGTTCTTCCCATTGATCTAATTTGCCAATAGCTGCTTTAATTCCTACTGGCAGGCCTGTAGCTTCTGCAATTTTTTCAATAAAGCCAAGCATTTCTGGAACGTTAGTAAAGGCCTTATGATTGGGAGGCGATAATACATCTTTACCAATTTCAACACCTCTAATTTCGGCAATTTCTTTGGTTATTTTAGCGCCAGGTAGTACACCACCTTTTCCAGGTTTAGCACCTTGAGAAAGCTTAATTTCAATGGCTCTTATAAAGGGGTTTTTATTAACAAGGGCCACAAGTTTTTCCATTGAAAACCCACCATCGTCAGAGCGAACTCCAAAATAACCTGTGCCAAAGTGAAAAATAACATCACCTCCATAGCTGTGGTAGGGCGATAATCCACCTTCACCGGTATTGTGGTAGGCCCCCGCAATTTTAACCCCTTTATTTAGGGACTCAATAGCCTTAGCCGATAGTGAACCAAAGCTCATAGCAGAAACATTAATTACGGAAGCGGGTCGAAACGGTCTTTTTCGATTATTATAAGCTCCCATAACTTTGGCGCAAGGCAAAAACGTTTTATCTACGTGGTTAGGATGATTTTCTGGTAGTTGAAATGGCATCATGGCATTATTAATAAAAATATGTTGATGCGCATAAATGTCTCTGTCTGTGCCAAACCCCTCGTAGTTGTTTTCTTTTTTTGCCGATGCATATATCCAGCTTCTCTCAATCCTATTGAAAGGAAGCTCCTCTCGATTATTAGCCACAAAATATTGGCGCATTTCTGGACCAATACTTTCTAGCCAGTATCTTAAGTGTCCAATTATTGGGAAATTATGACTAATGGTATGTGCTTTTTGAATAAAAACATCTCTTACAGCAACAAGCACTAAAAAGATGAGTATCCAACCCCACCAAGCAATATTAGATAATATGTCCGTCATAAATTATTGGTTTAAAAAATCAAAAGTCATTTGCGTAAAAACTTTAACACCCGTAATTAACCCACTTTCGTCAATGGTAAAATCTGGTGTATGATGTGGGTAAAATTTTTTGTTACCAGGGGTCATACCTCCAAGAAAAAAATAAAACCCAGGGATTTCTTTTTGAAAATATGAAAAATCTTCGCCTCCTGTGGTGGCTTTTCTAATTCTAACATTTTCTTTTCCAACAACTTTTTCTAGAGAAGGAAGCATTTTGTCTACCAAGTTACTGTCGTTAAAGGTAATGGCTGTTTGTTCTTCAACTTGCAATGATGCTTCGCCACCATAGGCAGTAGCAACGTTTGTGCATATCGATTCCATGCGTTCTATTATTAAGGTACGCATGTTGGGGTCTAAGGTTCTTATGGTTCCAATAAATTCGGTTGTTTCAGGGATAATATTGAATCGTGTACCTGCTGTAATTTTCCCAACACTTATTACGGCTGCTTCGTCCACCAATTTTGTGTTTCTGCTAATAATACTTTGAAACCCATCAATAATTTTTGCAGAAATTAAAATAGGATCAACTCCTTGCCAGGGGCGTCCACCATGGGTCTGCTTTCCTTTAACTTGTACAATAAATCTATCAACCGCTGCCATAGTACCGCCTTTTTTGTAATGAATGGTGCCTACTTCATAGTTGGATCTTATATGCAGCCCAAAGATGGCATCTACATTAGGATTTTTTAGCACGCCTTCTTTAATCATAAGGGGGGCACCACCCTCTTCTCCTGGAGGAGGACCCTCTTCGGCAGGTTGAAATATAAACTTTACCGTTCCGTTAATCTTGTTTTTGTTTTGCGCTAATATTTCGGCTACACCCATTAAAATGGCAGTATGCGTGTCATGACCACAGGCGTGCATAACCCCAGTTTCTGTATTTAGAAACGTAGTCTTTACTTCTGATTTAAAAGGTAGGCTATTCCGTTCGGTAACAGGTAGTGCATCAATATCTGCACGCAGGGCAATAACTTTACCCGGTTGCGCCCCTTTTAATAGTCCAACAACGCCAGTTTTGGCAACGCCTGTTTCAACCTCCAAACCTAAGGATTTTAGATGGCTAGCAATTTTTTCGGCCGTTTTATACTCTCTGTTTGATAACTCTGGATTTTGATGAAAGTGCCGGCGCCAAGCTATAACTTTAGGTTCAATATCTATAAATTGCTGTTCGAGCGTAGACTGAGAAAATACAGGCCATATTCCGAAGCAAACAAAGCCAAATAAAAGGTTTTTCATTAAAAATGATTTTTCAAGCTTAAAGATATTTAAAATAAATCAAAGCCTAGTGGTCTTTTCAATTGTTTATAATTATTGATAATTAGCCTTAAATATGCGCCTAACAATGGTTATTTTCACAACGTAAAATTAATGATGATTTGGAAAATTATTTAAGCCAATTAAATGAGGCGCAGTTAGAGCCAACCATTCAAATAGATGGTCCTATGATTGTAATTGCAGGAGCAGGGTCTGGTAAGACACGGGTGCTTACCTATCGTATTGCTTACATGATGAGTAAAGGGATTGATCCATTCAATATATTATCACTTACCTTTACCAATAAGGCGGCCAGAGAGATGAAGGAGCGTATTGCTCAAATTGTAGGCGCTAGCGAAGCTAAGAATTTATGGATGGGAACGTTCCACTCGGTGTTTGCGAAAATTTTACGTATTGAAGCCGATAAGCTTGGGTATCCCAGTAATTTTACTATTTACGATACCCAAGATTCTGATAGATTAATCGCATCTATTATTAAGGAAATGAACCTTGATAAAGATATTTATAAGTACAAGCAGGTGCGTTCAAGAATATCGTCCTATAAAAATAGCTTGATTACAGTAAGGGCCTATTTTCAAAATCCAGAATTAATCGAAGCTGATACAATGGCCAGACGCCCAAGAATGGGGGATATTTATAAAGCTTATGTAGAGAGGTGTTTTAAAGCTGGGGCCATGGATTTTGATGACTTATTACTGAAGACCAACGAGCTTTTAACACGATTTCCTGATGTACTGATGAAGTATCAAAATCGATTTAGATATATTTTGGTAGATGAGTATCAGGATACCAATCATTCTCAATACTTAATTGTTAGAGCACTTTCAGATAAATTTCAGAATATTTGTGTTGTTGGTGATGATGCGCAAAGTATTTATGCGTTTCGAGGGGCTAACATTAATAATATTTTAAATTTCCAAAAAGACTATGACGATGTAAAGGTGTTTAGACTTGAGCAGAATTATAGGTCTACCAAAAATATTGTTAATGCAGCCAATTCTATCATCGATAAAAACCAGACAAAATTAGATAAGGTTGTTTGGACTGCTAATGATGAGGGAGGGAAGATTAAAGTACACCGGTCTTTAACCGATGCCGATGAGGGGCGTTACGTGGCAAGTACTATTTTTGATAATAAGATGAATAATCAACTTAATAATAGTGATTTTGCCATTTTATATAGAACCAATGCCCAGTCAAGATCTATTGAAGATGCCTTGCGAAAACGAGACATACCGTATAGAATTTATGGCGGATTATCATTTTATCAACGTAAAGAAATTAAAGATGTGCTCTCCTACCTAAGGTTAATAGTAAACCCTGCCGACGAGGAAGCTCTAAAACGTGTTATCAATTTTCCACCTCGTGGTATAGGACAGACCACTATGGATAAGCTAATTGTTGCTGCTAACGGATACAACCGTACCATTTTTGAAGTGATGAAACATATTGATAAAACGGAAATTAAAATCAATTCAGGAATAAAAACGAAACTCCAGAATTTCGTGACTTTAGTTGAAAGTTATCAGGTTATAAACCAAACAGCCGATGTTTTTGAATTGGCAGAACATGTTACACGAACTAGTGGTTTAATCAAGGAGTTTAATAAAGATGGTACACCAGAAGGCGTGACCCGAATGGAAAATATTGAGGAGCTCTTGAACGGTATGAAGGATTTTGTTGAGGGGCAAAAGGAAATAGCCGATACTACTGGGTCTTTGGCTGAATTCTTAGAAGATGTGGCTCTGGCTACCGATTTAGATGCCGATAAGGGTGACACAGATCATGTAGCTCTCATGACCATACATTTGGCTAAGGGCCTCGAATTTCCATATGTATATATTGTTGGTCTGGAGGAAGATTTGTTTCCAAGCGCTATGAGTATGAATACGCGCAGCGAACTTGAAGAAGAACGACGTCTCTTTTATGTGGCGCTCACACGCGCAGAAAAACAAGCCTATCTTACCTATGCCTTATCTAGGTATCGATGGGGAAAGCTTGTAGATTCAGAGCCCAGTAGGTTTATTGAAGAGATTGATGAACAATACCTTGAAGTATTAACTCCAATAGAGGAACGACGTATAAATCCTATGTTATCTGCCGATATTTTTGGAGATGTTGAACCCAATACCATACGCTATAAACCTGCTAAGCAGCCTGTGTTTAAAAAGGGAAGTACTAAAAAAGAGCCTGAAAAATATCAAGCGCCAATAACAAAGAATTTAAAACCACTATCTAAAACAGATAGTAATTCAAATTTGTTTGATACTAAACTTACTGTTGGGAATACTGTAAAACATATTAGGTTTGGAACGGGAGAAGTTTTAAAAATAGAAGGTGCTGGCGCAGATATAAAAGCTGAAATTAAATTTCAGCATGGGGGAACCAAGAAATTATTATTACGTTTTGCCAAACTAGAGGTCATTGGGTAAGAACTCGGTTTATTTAACCATTTTTACGGAGTTAATATGACCGTTTCCATCGTACTCTTTAACAGTGTTTTCAGGATCTACAATCCAATGACCATCTACTATAAATTTATAATGGTGTTTACCTCCTGAAAGTGGCATAACATATTTCCATCCATAATCCATTTTTCGCATTACCAGTTGGTGTTCATTCCAGTTATTAAAAGATCCCGTTAAAACAACTTTTTCGGCATTAGTATACCCTCGTAGTTTAAAGGTGGTATACGCTTTAATATCTAAAACTGAATTATACGCATTAAATTCGTTTTCTATTTTATTGGGGTTGTTAGGGTCTTCCATCCAGTGTCCATCTACAATAAACCGGTACTGGTAAATATCGGGTCTCATATTTAAAATAAGCTCCCAGCCCCAACTAGTTTTTTTCATTTTAAAGGCTTGCTCATCCCATTTGTTAAAAGAACCCGCTAAAATGACTTTCTTGGCATTTAAAAAACCAAATAGTTTAAAATGCGCATTACCTTGTATATCAGGATAGGCCGTATACATGTTCAAATTATAAACCCCTTTTAAGCGTTTGCCATTTTTCTTGGCTTTGGTGGCATTGGCATCGTATTTTGAAGGTTCAGCCCAAAACGAATTATTAATTACGAATTTAAATTCCCAGGAAAACGCATCATTAAAATCAAGAATACTTTTTTTGAGCTGGTAATGGTAAGCGTCTATTTTATTCATTTTCCAGTCATTCTTAGACCAAGAGTTAAATTCTCCTGAAACTACAACACTTTCAATGTTAAAGTCATCGAAGTCTAGCGTTTGGCCAGTATGCTCTTGCGTAAATTTTGAGTATTCACGTACGTCGAAAGAAAAAACAATGGAGTCGCCCTCTAAGCTATACCCCTTGTATGGGGTGCTTTGAGCGTAACCAGAGTGCATGAATAGGCAAACACAAATTATTAAAAGAGGCCCTTTAATTGTGTTTAATGAAATAGTATGGGGAAGTCTATAAAAGATAACTGTTCTTTTTGATAATTAATTATTGTTCTTTTTTGAGCAAAAAACTCGTACCCTAAAATACCATCAAGCGATACACCAAAGGCTTCGTTTATCTTGTTCAAATTTGTAAGAACCGTTACCATGGGACCAAAATAAGTTGATTCGCTCAATTTTACTCTGTGCAATTTTCCTGCCAAAACTTCAATTTTTTTACCACCAATACCAGATAACTTCAATCTGTTTTTAGGGATAAAATACTTCAAGGCTTTCTTGCTAATGCGCTTGTTAATTTGGTTGAACTCTGCGGCAGAATCAATACCAAATGTCGCATCTTCATGGTTAATAGTGCCTTTTACAGTAATAGTATGCCCTTTCAATTTAAAAGGAATGCTATCACTTATTTTTTCTAAATATAAGTGTTTATTCATTTTGTTTCCAAAAGAATCCACTTTTGTAAGTGTGATCTGGTTTAAATACATGTCAATAAAAACCTCATAATCTTTTAAAATATTATACCCTATAATACCAAGTATTTTAACCTTTTTACTTTTCTCAATAGCCGATAAATTAATAATATGAGCTGTTTTGTTTTCAAGGCTAAAGTTCTCAAGAATGAATGTTTTAATTCGTTTTTGATAATTATTTTCTACATTTTGTAGTATACCAGTAGCATGTATCGAAACGTTTTGCTGATTATAAAGCTTAGGAAAATGAACCTCGTTTAAAATCATAGATTCAGATCCTGTATCAATAATAAAATTTCCTTTTTGATTGTAAATTTCGGCATTAACCACAATAAGGTGATCTACTAATTTAAATGGAATTCTGGTTGTATATTGATCAATCTTCTCAGCCTTAGAGAAAATAATAGGGGGTGAGGTGCTATTATGTGCATTTAATAGAAATCCACATTTAAAAAATAGCAGTATACTTAATAGAAGCATTCTCATATTGTTAAGACTGAAAAAAAACCTAATTGTTACAGTCTTATACTATAAAAACTTATTCGTAATAAAGATTTTAAGTTTAGCCCAAACATCTAAAATTTCGCCTATACCTAGCCCATGACCAACATTTGGGTATAGGGTAAATTCATGGGGTACACCAAGAGTTGCAAGTTTATCTCTCATATCGAGACCTTGAGAGATTGGCACTAATTCATCATTCTCAGCATAAAACATAATAGTTGGAGGCGCAACAGACGTAACTTGATGATAGGGACTTGCTTTTTCAAGTAACTGGATTGTGGGCGTTTGTCCAAATAAGTCAATAAGAGGTTCAATAATAGGAGAAGTATTGTTTAAGTAGACGGGGTCGGTAAAGTTTGTAGGGCCAACAATACTGCAAACCATCTCTACTTGTTTATTAGAATCGAAGGCATAAGACCATAACATGGACAAATGAGCTCCTGCACTTATACCTATAAAACCAATAGTATCGGAAATAGTATACTGCTCCTTGTTAGCCACTAAAAATTGAACAGCTTCTGTTATATCATCAATCTGCATGGGGTATGGCGGTCTGTTAGTGCTAGCTAATTGGTAGTTTATATTGGCGATAGCTACATCCGGAAAATCTTGTTTTATAAGTTCTTTTACAAAATTCATATCGGCCTTATCACCAGAGGTCCAACCACCTCCATGAACTAAAATAAGGGTTTTAGTAGCCGTAGTTCTGTTGGCTGGCAAGAATATATCTAGGATTTGATTGGTTTTGGGACCATAGCTAAGAGCTTCGCTGGCATAGCTTTTAGAAGGATCAAATCTATTAATGATTACTTCTTCATCATTTGTATTTGAACAACCCACGTATAGAAACATACACAGAGCGAGAATTAAAGTAATTCTTAAGTATCTCATGTTGAAAATAATATTTACTTTGTGTAATGTAAAGATAATTGATATTATTATGGCTATTTCGTTGAGAATTTATGAAGAGAATCCTAATCCTAGAGAAATAGAAAAGGCGGTTGAGATACTACGAAAAGGTGGACTTATTATATATCCAACAGATACGGTATATGGCTTAGGCTGCGATATAACAAATATTAAGGCTTTGGAACGTGTGGCCAAAATAAAGGGTGTGAAATTAGAAAAGTCGAACTTCTCCTTTGTATGTAGCGATTTAAGCAACTTAAGTGATTATGTTAAACAAATAGATACCTCGGTTTTTAAAATCTTAAAAAGAGCTTTACCAGGTCCCTATACGTTTATTCTTCCAGGATCTAAATCACTGCCTAACCCGTTTAAAAAAAGAAAAACGGTGGGTATAAGAGTGCCAGACAATAATATTGCATTAGACATTGTGAGGCAATTAGGAAATCCCATAATCTCGACATCCATACATGATGAAGATGCCGTTTTGGAATACACCACCGACCCAGAGCTGATTCTTGAAAAATGGGATAATTTAGTCGATTTGGTTATCGATGGGGGGTATGGGGACAATCAAGCCTCAACCGTTATTGATTTATCAGAAAGAGAACCGGTTGTTGTTCGTGAAGGTAAAGGCGATCTAGAGATTTTTTAAGATAAAATTCTAAAAATATTAGTAATCTAAAAACAACAAAAAGCCCAACTTTTTAAGTTGGGCTTCTCTATAATTTAAAATAAGCTTTAACTAGTTTCCTCCAGCCTCAAGATTTTTCATTTCTTTTTCAATCATGTCATAAAACTGATCGATTTTAGGCATTACCACAACGCGCGTACGTCTGTTTTTTGCTCTATTAGCAGCCGTGTCATTTGGTGCTAATGGCACATACGAACTACGTCCAGCCGCAATTAATTGAGAAGGGTTAACATCTAAATCTTGTAAAACTCTAATGATAGAAGTAGAACGTTTAACACTTAAATCCCAGTTATCTATTAATGGTGCTTTGTTATAAGGCACATCATCGGTGTGTCCTTCAATCATGCACTCAAAATCAGGTTTACTGTTTACCACTTTAGCTACTTTAGCTAGCACTTCTTTAGCTCTTGAAGTTACGTTATAACTACCACTTTTAAATAATAATTTATCGGCAATAGAGATAAATACCACACCTTTTTCAACATTTACCTCAATGTCTGGATCGTTAATACCAACTTCTCTTTTTAAGCTTGTTACCAAGGCTAGTGTAACACTATCCTTTTTTGTTAAAGCATCTTGCAAGCGAGATATTTTTAACTCTTTTTCTTTGATACTTTCTAAAGTTTTTTCAATACTACTCGCTCCCTTTGCTGATAAGATTTGAAGATTATCATTGTTTTTTCTTAAATCTGCTACTTGCTCCTCTAATGAAGTTGCTCTAGCCGTGGCTGCAGCTCTATCTTCTAAACAAGAATTTAATTTTACGGTTGCAGAGTTAAGCAAATCTTGGGTTTCCTTTTGTTTTGCCTGAAGGTCTGTAAATTGTTTTTTTGATACACATGAACTTAATAATACCATAAAAGATACACTAAGCAATAAGATTTTCTTCATAATTAATTAAGATTAACTTTACTAAATTGTTACACAAAAATATATAAAAATCGGTGGTTCACACCATTTTAACAAAACTTTTACTAACGACTTATAAACTTTTGAAATTCGTTTTTTTATTTACGAAATAATCAAAGACAATAGATGTTTTTTGATAATATTTTATGGTCTGTTTCAAAGATTTGCGCTGTTTTATTAATCGGCTAAAATGTTTGTAAAAACTAAGGTGAGCTTTTACAATTGCAAACGTATGTTGAGGCTTTAGTTCTAAAAGGAATTTTATGCCTGCAATACCATCTAATAACAAACGAAAACATATTAACCCTGAAATGGGTTGTTTGGCATTTTTTACTAAGGCAAAGAGGCTGTTCCTAAAGTTAAGAAATGTTTTTCTGGGATTGGTGTTGCTTAGTGTTGCCCCGCCAAGATGATAAATAACAGAAGCACTGTTGTAGACTACTTTGTAACCTAAATTTTTTGCACGCCAACAGAGGTCAATCTCTTCTATATGTGCAAAGAAATGTTGATCCAATCCTTTTAATTCTTTATAAATGCTACTTCTTATAAACAAGCAGGCTCCCGAGGCCCAAAATATTTCAGTCGTATCGTTATATTGCCCAATATCCTTTTCAATAGTATTAAAAATTCTCCCTCGGCAATAGGGGTAGCCAAACTTATCAATAAAACCTCCAGCGGCACCGGCGTATTCAAAATGGTTTCTTTTGTTGTAATCGAGAAGTTTAGGTTGCATGATACCTACATCTTGCCGAGATGTAAAGGTTTTAAGTATTGGTAATAGCCAGTTTTTGGAAACCTCTACGTCGTTATTTAATAGGCAGAATACGTCAGCTTCAATGTGTTTTAGGGCATCATTATAGCCTTTTGCATAACCACCATTTTCGTTATTCTTTATAATACTTATTGAAGGGAAGTTGTTTTTTACAAAGTCAACAGAATTGTCTGTGGAGGCATTATCAGCAATATAAATCTTGGCTTCTGGAGAGTTTTCTATAACAGTAGGTAAAAACTGTTTAAGTAATTTTTCTCCGTTCCAATTAAGTATAACAATGGCTATATTCATGCGTTATAATCGGGAATTTCTTTTAAAAAGATATAATGTTCGTTTACAAAATCCATTTGGCAATAATAATGATTTAGCCCATTAGTTACCATTAAAAACGATGCATTTAACTTCAAATTATACCTAGCAATCTGGTTAAAAGTTTCTTGAGTAATTTTTACCTTGGGCGCTTTGCATTCAATAACAAGATGAATACTTCCATCAGGATTGTAAACCACAATATCGTAGCGTTTTTTCAAATCGTTTATGGTAATCTCTTTTTCTACATTTATTAACGACTTAGGATACCCTTTAAGTTCTATCAAATATTTTATGCAGTGCTGCCTGACCCATTCTTCGGGTTGTAAAATCACAAACTTTTTACGAATGGGATCGAAAATAGAAACTTTATTTTCTTTATTTTTGAATCGAAAGGAATACTTAGGGAAGTTAAGAGCTTGCAATACGTTTTAGTTTATGTTCCAAAGGTAACCTACATTAATCAATTACCAAAAAACCATCCTGTTTGTTGGATGTAAATTCAAAGCTTTTTTTGATTTGGACGAAGTTAAGCAGCTAGTTACAGATATAAAGAATAAAAACCTTAAGCCCATATATTTTTTAATGGGTGAAGAGCCCTACTACATAGATAAAATATCCGATTTTATTGAAAATGCTATTTTAACGGAGGCCGAGCGCGGGTTTAATCAAATGGTTTTATATGGAAGAGATATTACTACCGATGATATTGTAAGCAACGCAAAACGTTACCCCATGATGGCCGAACATCAGGTGGTTATAATTAAGGAGGCTCAAGATTTATCAAGAACCATTGAGAAATTATCGTCCTATGCCTTAAATCCACAGCCTTCAACCGTTTTAGTACTAAACTATAAGTATAAGAAGCTAGATAAACGCAAAGGACTCTATAAAGCCTTAAAGAAGACTGGCGTTGTTTTCGAGAGTAAAAAACTGTACGAAAATCAAGTCGCAGATTGGATAAGACGGGTATTGGCTCCTAAAAGTTACGCCATTACACCAAAAGCGGCGCAAATGTTAGTAGAGTTTTTAGGAACAGACTTGAGCAAAATAAATAACGAGTTAGAAAAACTTCAGATTATTCTACCCAAGAATACGCAAATTACACCAGAACATATAGAGGAAAATATAGGTATTAGTAAGGACTATAATAATTTTGAATTACGAAAGGCAATAGGTGAAAAAAATGCTGTAAAAGCCTATAAAATTGTAAATTATTTTGCCGAAAACCCTAAAGATAATCCCATGGTTGTCACGGTGTCGTTGCTTTTTAACTTTTTCTCTCAGCTTCTACATTTTCATGGATTACAAGACAAGTCGCCACGCAGTGTAGCATCGGCATTAAGGATTAACCCGTATTTTGTTAATGAGTATATATTGGCTGCCAGAAATTATCCTATGCGTAAGGTTAGTTTAGTTGTTTCAATACTTCGCGATTTCGACGTTAAAAGTAAAGGAGTCGGGGCTAATGCAGTGCCTCAAGGAGATTTGTTAAAGGAATTATTAGTTAAAATTTTAAACTAACCATAACCGTGGACGTTAATATTCATGAAAGTTGGAAGCCTTGGTTGCAGGATGAATTTTCTAAACCATATTTTGAAAGTTTGGTGGATTTTGTGAAGTCAGAATATAAAACTCATACTTGTTTTCCTTCAGGGAAAGACATTTTTAATGCCTTTAATCAATGTCATTTTAATGATGTAAAGGTCGTTATAATAGGTCAGGACCCTTATCATGATGTTGGCCAAGCCAATGGTTTGTGCTTTTCTGTAAACGACGGGATAAAGCATCCGCCTTCACTAATAAATATTTTTAAAGAAATTGAAAGTGACTTAGGAACGCCTTATCCGGAAAGTGGAAACCTTTTGCGATGGGCTAATCAAGGGGTTTTACTTTTAAATGCAACACTCACAGTAAGAGCGCATAAGCCTGGTAGTCATCAAAAAAAAGGATGGGAAACCTTTACAGATGCAGTCATAAAAACGTTAAGTGCTAATAAAAAGGATGTTGTGTTTTTATTATGGGGGGGCTTTGCCAAGAAAAAGGTGAAATTGATAGATAAATCAAGGCATAAGATACTTACTTCAGGACATCCATCACCATTAAGTGCGAATAGGGGGTATTGGTTTGGGAATAAAAATTTTAGTCAAACCAATGCTTGTTTATATAAACTAGGAAAGACAACTATAAATTGGTAAGCTTAACTTCCTGTTGGAGCAAGGGTTTGCGCAATAGGTTTTATAGGTTTTACTTCAACCTCAGGTTTTAACACAACAGGTTTGTTTTTGCTGCTTTTTGAACTGCGTTCTATGTCATTAATCGAGTACTTTAAAAGCAATAAATTAAATAATACCAGTCCTGAAATTACAAGTGTAATTGTTAATAACATGAATGTTTAGTTTTGTTGTTGTTAAAAGTTCGTTCAAAAAAGAACCAATTTCTAAAGTGCGAAATTAATAAAAAAAAGACTACAAATAACTACGTACATATACTTAAATCTGCGTTTTTAGGAATACATAATTCAAATTCGGTTATTTTGAAGATTTGCTTTTTTTTTTAAACTATTTTATTAAAATGGTTTTAAAGAGTTGCTTCTAGAGGCTTTTGATTTGGCTAGTACCAAAACGAAGCGTAAAAATAAAAACTTACTTTTCATTGGTATCATAAGCGTTTTAATGAAATAAAATTTATTTTTGGCTAAAATTAATAATATGGAAAAAGCCAGTTGGGTAACCGCCAAAGAATACCAGGATATTACATATAAAAAATGTAATGGTGTGGCTAGAATAGCCTTTAATAGGCCAAATGTTAGAAATGCCTTTCGTCCCAAAACAACCAGTGAATTATACGATGCTTTTTATGATGCTAATGAAGATGTAACGATTGGAGTCGTTTTATTATCGGCTGAAGGTCCTTCAACTAAAGATGGTGTGTATTCGTTTTGTAGTGGTGGCGATCAAAAGGCAAGGGGGCATCAAGGGTATGTTGGAGAAGATGGGTACCATCGTTTAAATATACTGGAAGTGCAACGCTTAATCCGGTTTATGCCCAAGGCTGTTATTGCCGTTGTTCCAGGATGGGCAGTTGGAGGAGGTCATAGTTTACATGTAGTTTGTGACTTAACATTAGCGAGTAAAGAACATGCTATATTTAAGCAAACAGATGCAGATGTAACCAGCTTTGATGGTGGTTATGGCTCAGCATATTTAGCCAAAATGGTAGGGCAGAAAAAAGCTAGGGAGATTTTTTTCTTAGGAAGAAATTATTCTGCGCAAGAAGCATACGATATGGGGATGGTAAATGCCGTTATTCCGCATAATGAATTGGAAGATACTGCCTACCAATGGGCTCAGGAAATATTAGCAAAATCACCAACTTCTATTAAAATGCTAAAGTTTGCCATGAATTTAACCGACGATGGTATGGTTGGGCAGCAAGTTTTTGCTGGAGAAGCCACCAGACTCGCTTATATGACTGATGAAGCAAAAGAGGGTAGAAATGCGTTTTTAGAAAAGCGTAAGCCTAATTTTGATAAAAAATGGATTCCTTAATGAAAAATGTTTCAATTTTGATTTCGGCTATGCGCTTAAGAACGCTGCCATTGTCTATTTCTGGAATCATCTTAGCTTCTTGTTTGGCTCATTATAATGGCGTATTCGAATGGCGTATTTTTATTTTTGCTATTCTAACGACATTGAGTTTTCAAATCCTTTCTAATTTAGCCAACGATTATGGCGATGGGGTAAAAGGCACCGATAATAACGATCGGATTGGTCCAGAACGCGCTGTTCAATCTGGAAAGATTTCTCCAGAGGATCTCTTCGAGGTTATCAAAATAAATGTGTTAATTTCTATTGGTTTAGCCTTTACACTGATTTTTCAGGCATTTGGAGTAAAGCATTTCTTTTTAACCATAACTTTTTTTGCTTTGGGAATTGCATCTATTGTTGCTGCAATTAGATATACCGTTGGCGGTGGAGCCTATGGCTACAAAGGATTAGGAGATGTGTTTGTATTTGTTTTTTTTGGTCTTGTTAGTGTTATAGGTTGCTATGTTCTTTATGCCAAAAGGATTGATCATGTTGTGTTTTTACCAGCCCTAACAATAGGCTTGTTAAGTACAGGTGTTTTAAACCTGAATAATATGAGAGACCGAATTTCTGACGCTAAATCCAATAAAATCACGCTTGCCGTCATACTAGGAGAATCTCGTGTAAAAACCTATCATTATTTTTTAGTGTTATCGGCTATTTTTATCTCTGCTTTATTTGGGGTGTTATACTATACGTCACCTTACAATCTAATTTTTATAGTCACTTATATTCCGCTTTTATATCACTTAAAGAAAGTAAGAAATACGGATAACCCAAGTCATTTAGACCCAGAATTAAAAAAGCTGGCTTTAACCACAGTTTTATTGGCAGTATTGATGGGGATAGGCCACTTAATGTAGTTTTTTTTTGTAATTTCATGATTTAATTTTTTAACAATGAAAATTACTTTTTACGGTCATGCTAGTTTAGGTATTCAGGTTGGTGACGTTAATATTTTAGTAGATCCCTTTATATCTGCAAACCCTAAAGCGTCTCATATTGATATTAACACACTTGAGGCTGATTATATTTTAGTTACCCATGCGCATCAAGATCATATTTTAGATGTCGAAGCTATTGCAAAACGAACGGGTGCTCAAATAGTATCAAACTTTGAAATTGTATCGTATTTTGAAAAATTGGGAATAGGCGGACACCCAATGAACCATGGGGGTGAGTGGGATTTTGATTTTGGTTCAGTAAAATATGTAAATGCCATACATACCTCGTCGTTTCCAGATGGAAGTTATGGCGGACAACCTGGAGGATTTGTTATTGAAGGAGCTCATAAAAACGTCTATATAGCGGGAGATACCGCCCTAACATATGATATGAAATTGATTCCAATGCAAACTAAATTAGATTTGGCTATTTTACCCATTGGCGATAATTTTACCATGGGCATTGATGATGCCATAACAGCTAGCGATTTTGTTGAATGCGACAAAGTTTTAGGATATCATTTTGATACGTTTGGGTATATAGAAATTAATCATGATTTGGCTAAAAGAAAATTCTTTGAAAAGAATAAGGATTTAATGCTTTTAGAAATAGGAGATTTTATTGAATTGTAGATGATAAAGGCATCTTATAAACGCCATATATTGCATTTTAAACAAGCTAGCGGCACGTCTCGTGGCGTTTTAAAAACCAAAGAAACTTGGTTGCTTTTTTTAGAACAAGGGAATGCTCGTGGTATAGGAGAGTGTGGTTTGTTTAGAGGGCTTTCTTATGACGATAAGCCGCACTATGAAGATCGATTAAATTGGGTCTGCCAAAATATTCACTTAGGAGTTGATGTGTTAATGTCTCAGTTGCATGAATTTCCAAGTATACAAATAGGGGTTGAGATGTCTTTTAAATCTTTGGAGAGTCATGACAAATTTGAATTATTCCCCTCAGACTTTACAAAAAAAGAAGCTCCCATACCAATAAACGGTTTAATATGGATGGGTTCGCAAGATTTTATGCAGAGACAAATTCATGATAAAATTAATAGTGGTTTTAGTTGCATAAAAATGAAGATTGGTGCCATCGATTTTGATGCAGAAATGGAACTGATTAAGGCAATAAGAAAGGAGTTTACTCCTAACGATATTGAAATTCGAGTGGATGCCAATGGAGCGTTTAAACCTGATGAAGCCTTGGAAAAGTTGAAGATTTTATCTGATTTTGACTTACATTCTATTGAACAACCTATAAAACAGGGACAGATTGACGACATGGCAGAATTATGTGAAAAAACACCTTTGCCAATAGCTTTAGATGAGGAATTAATTGGTGTAATCGATGTAACAGAAAAAGCCAAATTGCTTCAAACTATAAAGCCTCAGTATATTATTCTTAAGCCAAGTTTGGTTGGTGGTTTTTCAGGAAGTGACGCCTGGATTAGTTTAGCCGAAAAAGAAAAAATAGGGTGGTGGGTTACTAGTGCTTTAGAGAGTAATATTGGTTTAAATGCAATAGCGCAATACACTTATACAAAAGTGAGTAATATGCCACAGGGCTTAGGGACAGGAGGACTATTTACAAATAATTTTGAATGCCCTTTACGTGTTGCTCAGGGGCAACTCACATACAAAAACAATTTAAACTGGATATTTAATTTATAACGATGTACATAGAACAAGCATATAAAGGACTGCATGAGTGGTGGCGTTATATAATAGGAGTTGCCATTATTTTTAGTGCGTGGCAGTTTGTAGGCATGATACCCTTGTTATCGGCAGTACTATTAAAATCTCTTAATTTGGATGCAGACAGTATCCCAACCGATATTCCAGAAATAATGGACCTGTTAGGTAGCAATCTTTTTCTGTTTTTAATGTTACTCTCTTTTGTTTTTGGGCTTGCTGGAGTTTTTTTGTCAACCAAGCTCATACATAAACTATCCGTTACCAACTTTACTACAGTTAGGCGGAAAATAGACTGGAAACGTTTTTGGTTTATTTTTTTTCTATGGGGGACAGTATCAAGTAGCTTTGTTTTGGTAGACTATTTTATGAATCCAACAGACTATGAGTGGAACTTTAACCTACAGCCTTTTTTAATACTCTCTGTTATTGCAATAGTTTTAATTCCGCTTCAAACAAGTTTTGAAGAATACTTCTTTAGAGGCTATTTAATGCAAGGTTTGGGGGTTGTTTTTAAACATAGATGGTTGCCTTTACTGATTACATCCATAGGTTTTGGTTTAATGCATATTGCTAATCCTGAGGTTGAAAAAATGGGTTATGTTATTATGATTTATTACATTGGTACGGGTTTGTTTTTGGGTGTTATAACACTCATGGATGATGGCTTAGAGCTAGCATTGGGTTTCCATGCTGCGAATAATTTGTTTGCAGCACTCTTAGTAACTGCAGACTGGACTGCCTTTCAAACACACTCTATTTTAAAAGACTTATCAGATCCCGGAGAAATGGCTCTGCTTGAAATATTTATACCTGTATTTGTGGTGTTTCCAATCCTTGTGCTTATTCTTAGTAGAAAATATGGCTGGCATAGTTGGAAGGAAAAACTCATGGGGCCTGTAGAAGAATCGAAAGGTTTAGATAATAATATAAAGGCTATTGGAAGCACGGATACATAAAATAAGATTCTAAGGATTTATAAAGAATAAAATTATAAAATAGTTATGATACCAGATTACACCAAAGTTCATATTAAGTTTAAACTAGACAACGTTAGCTACAATCATGAAGATTTAATGGAAGTAGCCTATAGTTACGTCAAAGAAGGCGTTCCTTATCAACAAAAATTAGGTAATTTTTTATTGGACTGGTTAGATGAAAAAGACTTTGTAACTGTAAGCACTTCAGGATCTACTGGTAAACCCAAAAAATTACAAATTAAAAAACAAGCTATGGTAAACTCAGCCATTGCTACAGGTGATTTTTTCAATTTAAAACCAGGCGATAAAGTACTACATTGTTTACCGTCAAATTTTATTGCGGGAAAAATGATGATGGTACGTGCCATTGTGCTAGGACTTGAATTAGATATGGTAGAACCTTCTGTTTTGCCTCTTATCGATTATGAAAAGGATTATGCGTTTTGTGCTTTTACACCTATGCAATTAAAAAGTTTTGCAAAATATTTAAAAAAGATAAAAACTGTTATTGTTGGAGGAGGTCAAGTTTCAAAGCCCATTAAGGATTCGATTCAAGATAAAAAGCCGCAAGTATATGAAACTTATGGTATGACAGAAACAGTTTCTCATATTGCGGTTAAAAAACTAAACCATATCGAAAATACAGAATCAGAAAATTGTTTTAATACGTTGCCAAACATTAAAGTTTCTCAGGATAAACGAGGTTGCTTAGTGATTAATGCGCCTCAGTTATCTGAGGATAAAATTGTTACCAATGATTTGGTAAATATTGTTTCTGAAACCAGCTTTGAATGGTTGGGTAGAATAGATAATGTCATAAATTCTGGAGGTATTAAATTATTTCCAGAGCAAATTGAAAAAAAATTACAAAGTAAGATAAATGAAGAGTTTTTTATATCTTCTAAACCTGATGATACATTAGGAGAGAAAGTGGTCTTAATATTAGAAAGCGACACTAATGATTTGGATGCTTCAATTTTTGATGACTTAGAGAAATATGAAAAACCAAAGGAAATTATTACTATATCCAAGTTTTCGGAAACATCTTCAGGTAAAATTCATCGAAAAAGGACCCTAGAAATGTTAGATTTTTAATGTAACAAAACAAGTACCCTTAACTACTTATTAGTAAAATAAATTTATGAGTTTTTTTAAACGTGTTTTGTCCACGCTGACAGGTCTTGTACTATTTTTTGCCTTATGCTTTTTTGGTTTGATGGTATTGCTGGTTATTTTAGGATCGAGTTCCGAAGATTTAATTCAGGTAAAGCCAAAGTCAGTACTAGAGCTCAAACTGGATTTCCCTATTAAAGACTATGCAGGTAAATTAGAGTTTAAGCAATATGCTTTTTTGAACGAGCACAAAAAAAATGGATTATTTAACTTAATAGACGCAATAAACTATGCAGCAATAGATGAGAATATTGAGGGGATCTCGATACCTAATAATTTTATTATGGCAGGTATAAGTCAAACCAAAGCTTTAAGAGATGCCTTGAAAAAGTTTAAATCATCCGGAAAGTTTGTTGTTTCTTATGGGGACGTACTATCTCAAAAGGACTATTATTTATGTTCTGTTGCAGATACTATTTATTTGAGTCCTTCTGGCATGATGGAGTTCAAAGGGCTATACACCGAACATTTATACTTTAAAGATTTTCAGGAAAAATCTGGGTTTAAAATGGAGGTTATAAGGCATGGTAAATACAAAAGTGCAGTGGAGCCTTTTTTAGCAAATGAAATGAGTACTAATAATAGAGAACAAATTTCGGCTTACCTAAACGCCTTATGGCGTGAAATTAAGAAAGATATTTCTGAAACTAGACAGGTACCAGAAGCGCAATTAGAATTAATTGCAGACAGTTTGTTGGCTCGCAACCCCAAATTGGCATTATCATCTGGTTTAATTGATAAAATAGGATATTATGACGAGTATATCAATGGCATAAAGCAGGCTATAGGATTAACAACTTCAAGCAAATTGAATAAAATAGTTATTAAAGATTATGCCGAGTATGTTTCAAATAAAATACAAACAAAGTCAAGCAAGAATAGGATAGCTGTTATTTATGCACAAGGGGATATTATATATGGTAAGGGTGATCAGAATATGGTAGGTCAGATTTCTATGAATACATCCTTAAAGAAGGCGAGGCAAGACAAGCGGGTTAAAGCTGTTGTGATAAGAATTAATTCACCTGGTGGCAGTGCTTTAGCCAGTGAGCTTATTTGGAGAGAGATTGAACTTACCAAAAAAGTAAAGCCAGTTATAGTTTCTATGGGCGATTTTGCGGCTTCAGGAGGGTATTATATTGCCTGTAACGCAGATAAAATTATAGCGGAGCCAACCACTATTACAGGAAGTATTGGTGTATTTGGCATGCTGCCTAATGCTAAAGAATTGGCTGAGAATATGGGCATCAATGCAGAACAGGTGTCAACTAATACCAATGCTGTAACTTATAGCTTTTTTGAGCCATTGAACGAAAGGCAACGGGCTTTTATAAAAGAAGGTGTCTTAGATGTTTATGAATTGTTTTCTAACAGGGTAGCTACTGGTCGAAGTTTAACCCGTGAACAAGTAGAACACGTTGCACAAGGTCGAGTATGGACTGGAGTAGATGCTGTTAATAATGGATTAGTTGATGAGTTGGGGGGATTAGATTTAGCACTTCAAAGGGCCGCTGAAGCCTCAGGAATAGATGATTATAAAATAAAGGAGTTTCCCGTTTTTGAAAAAGATTTAGAAAAGTTGCTAGAACAGTTTGGTTTGGCAACGACAAAAGAAACCATTTTAAAGGAAGAACTAGGCGAAGAAAACTATAAACTTCTTAAAGAAGTTAAGTCTATGTCTAAGAAGAAGGGTGTTCAATTACTATTTCCTTTTACTACAGAGATTAAATAATGAAATAGTGGGTTTCATAATATTAAAAAGGTGACGTTTTACGTCACCTTTTTTGTTCATTGCTGCATCTTAAAATAATAATCTAAAGAATGTTTACCAGAGCCATACAACAAGAAAAAGCCACAAATCAAAAGTGTAGCTATGGCCAAGTAAAGGTTACTAACATTCATATCTCCCGCAAAATTAATGGCAATAGCTCCAATAAGTATAGGGAGTTGTGCAATGATAGCCCAACGTGTTAATAAACCAAAAGCAATTAAAATGCCTCCAATAAAATGTGCAGGGGCTACATAATGCACCACAAGCATACCGCCGGCCATACTTTGTATGGGTTCAAATAGTTGCATGAGCATTTCCGTATTCCCCATAAAGTTTATGCCTTTAAAGAATAGAAAAACGCCCAATGCAATTCTTACCAAATCAAGTGGGATATACGTATGCGCATTAGCCCATTTGTTTAATGTTTTAATTGTTTCCATGACTGAAATTGTTGATTTTCAGTTCTTAAGATAATAAAAACTAATCAGATTTTAAAATTAAACCTGCAAAACACCTAAGTTAAATTGCTTTTCAATAGGCGCGTGATTAGCAGCTTCAATACCCATAGAAATCCACGTGCGTGTATCTAATGGATTGATAATAGCATCTGTCCATATTCTAGCAGCTGCATAGTATGGTGATACTTGATTGTCGTATCTCGCTTTAATTTTGTTGTAAAGGGCTTTCTCTTTTTCTTCAGTAAATGTTTCTCCTTGTTTTTCAAGCGACGCTTTCTCTATTTGAAGTAGTACTTTAGCAGCAGAATTACCACTCATAACTGCAAGTTCTGCACTTGGCCATGCCACAATAAGACGTGGATCATACGCTTTTCCACACATGGCATAATTGCCCGCGCCATAACTATTACCAATAACAATTGTAAATTTAGGAACCACAGAATTGCTTACCGCATTTACCATTTTTGCACCATCTTTTATGATGCCAGAATGTTCGCTTTTACTACCTACCATAAAACCAGTTACATCCTGCAAGAATACCAAAGGAATTTTCTTTTGGTTGCAATTGGCTATAAATCGCGTTGCTTTATCGGCAGAGTCGTTGTAAATTACGCCACCAAATTGCATTTCGGTTGCTTTGGTTTTTGAACCTGTTGTTTTTACAATCTGACGTTGATTGGCCACAATTCCAACTGCCCATCCATCAATACGCGCATAGCAAGTGATAATGGTTTGTCCGTACCCAGCTTTATACTCTTCATATTCAGAATTATCAACCAATCTTTTAATAATTTCATACATGTCGTATTGGTCTGCGCGACTTTTAGGTAATATTCCAAAGATATCATTTGGATTTTCTTTGGGCTTCTTTGAGGCGGAGCGATTAAATCCTGTCTTATCATAGTCACCGATTTTATCGACGATATTTTTTATTTTGTCTAGAGCATCTTTATCATCTTTGGCTTTGTAATCGGTAACACCAGAAATTTCACAATGTGTTGTGGCGCCGCCTAACGTTTCATTGTCAATACTTTCACCAATGGCAGCTTTAACCAAATAGCTGCCTGCCAAAAAGATACTTCCTGTTTTATCAACAATTAAAGCCTCATCACTCATAATAGGTAGGTAAGCACCACCGGCTACACAGCTCCCCATAACTGCAGCTATCTGAGTAATCCCCATACTACTCATAATGGCGTTATTTCTAAAGATGCGACCGAAGTGTTCTTTATCTGGGAATATTTCATCTTGCATCGGCAGGTATACGCCGGCTGAATCCACCAAAAATATAATAGGTAATCTGTTTTCAATAGCTATTTCCTGGGCGCGTAAGTTCTTTTTTGCAGTAATGGGAAACCAAGCTCCAGCTTTTACCGTGGCGTCATTGGCAACAACAATACATTGTTTTCCTTTGACATAACCAATTTTCACAACAACGCCACCAGATGGGCATCCACCATGTTCAGGATACATGTCTTCACCAGCAAAAGCGCCTATTTCTATGGATTTAGACTTGTCATCCAGCAAATAGTCAATACGTTCTCTTGCAGATAGTTTACCTTTACTATGAAGCTTTTCAATACGAGATTTACCGCCACCCAAGCATACTTTTGCAAGTCTTTTATTTAATTCTGATACAAGTAGTTTGTTATGATCTTCGTTTTTATTGAAGTTGATGTCCATGATTGCTTTAATTTACAACGAAATTACAAAACCCATGTCTGTATAAAAAGTGAATGTTTTGTTAAAAAATATTACATGGAAATATATTCCTTGGAATATATTAATTTTATTTCTATATTCGTAACATAAAATAACATAGAAATGAAACAAATAATAGCATTTGCAGGAAGTAACAGTAAAGAGTCTATCAACAAACAATTAGCAATTTATGTAGCTCATCAAGTTAAGAACGTTAAAACAACTGTTTTAGATCTAAATGATTTTGAATTACCATTATACGGGATTGATTTAGAAAATGAACATGGAATCCCAGATAATGCAGAAAAATTTTTAAATTATATCAAATCATCAGACGGTATAATATTATCGTTAGCAGAACACAATGGTGCGTACGCTACCGCGTTTAAAAATATATTTGATTGGATGTCTAGAATAGATGGTAAGCTATGGAGCAACAAGCCTATGCTATTGATGGCAACATCACCAGGCGGTAGAGGCGGGGCCTCAGTATTAGAAATAGCAAAGGGACGTTTTCAATACATGGGTGGCAATATTGTAGCAGATTTTAGTTTGCCATTGTTTTTTGATAATTTTAAAGAAGATAAGATTTTAGATGAAGAATTAGCTTCAAACTTAAATGAAGCTGTTACGACATTTGAAGCCTCATTATAATTAAAATATCGAACCATGGGAGACATTTCAAAGGACATAAATTCGAAATTTGCTAATAATAAAATTAAAGCTTTATTAAATATAATATATACGGCCAATTGGATAAGTAGTATTCAAAATGAATTCTTTAAACCCTTTGGAATTTCTCCACAACAGTTTAATATACTGAGAATTCTAAGAGGAGGAGGTAAACCCTTAAAAGTACAAACCATAAAAGAACGAATGATTGAACGAGCACCAAATGCTACACGATTAATGGATAAACTTTGCGATAAAGGACTTATTAACAGATTGCCATGCCCAGAGGATAGGCGGGTTGTGCACATTGAAATCACAGCATCTGGATTACAATTGTTGAAGGATATTGATGCCAACTATAAGAATGACCTGTTAGATAAGCTAACCGATAAAGAAGCTGAAATACTTAGCGACTTATTGGATAAAATCCGATAAAAAAATTTAAATAAATAGTTTCCATGGAAATTATTTTTAAAACCAAAGATTATGAAACGAAATACAATAAAAACAATTGGAAGAAGCGATTTTGTAAATATGGGGCCAATTCGGTTACGCCAACCCCTTCCAACACAGCATATAGATAACATAGATCCATTTATACTATTACATCATTATGGGCCTTTTGAAATATCGGAGGGCACAAATCCTTTTGATTTGGGGCCACATCCACATCGTGGTTTTGAACCGATCACCTTTTTAATCCAAGGAGAGCAGCTGCATAGAGATTCGTTAGGAAACGAAAGTCTTGTAAGATCAGGAGATGTGCAATGGACCACTGCGGGCAGAGGTATTATACATGCCGAAGGCCCCTCAAAAGATTTTGTAGCACGTGGTGGGACGTTAGAAGGGATACAGTTGTGGTTAAATTTACCAGCCGAAAAGAAAATGATTCCTGCAAATTATCAGCATGTAAAAAATGAAGACTTTAAAGTGGTTGCATCAGATGACAACAAGGTTAAAATTCAAATTATTGCAGGAGAATGGGAAGGCGTACATGGGCGAGTGAAAACGCAAACACCCGTTAATGCCTTTATGATAAATATAGAATCTGGAGGGCATTTTGAAATAAAAGTTCCAAGTTCTCATCAGTCGGCTGTGTATTTATTGAAAGGTGATGTTACTATTAACGATTCGGAAAACTTAAAGTTGAATGAGCATCAGTTAATCGAATTTCATCAAGATGGTGAAGGCTTTGCTTTAGAGGGGCATGAGCCTAGCAAATTATTATTCCTTTCGGGCGCTCCTTTTAATGAGCCTGTAACTACTTATGGCCCTTATGTAATGAACACCCAAACGGAGATTATGGAGGCTATGCGTGATTATCAAATGGGAAAAATGGGATTTTTACCAGCGTAAAATATTGTGAATAAGTTCATAATAATGTCTTCCCAGGAGATAAAAAGGAAAGCTTGACTCTTTAGTTAATGTCTAAATAATAATTAAAAAAAAATTTAAAATCATGAAAACAGTAATTCACAAAGCAGATACAAGAGGTTTCGCAAATCATGGGTGGTTAAAATCGCATCACTCGTTTAGTTTTGCAGGATATCAAAACCCTAATCGCATGAATTTTGGAATGTTAAGGGTATTAAACGACGACGTTGTACAGCCAAAAATGGGGTTTGGAACCCATCCACACCAAAATATGGAAATAATCTCAATTCCATTAAAAGGCGCACTTTCACATAAAGATAGTATGGGGAATAAACGTGCCATTGAAGTAGGCGAAGTGCAAGTAATGAGTGCCGGAACGGGATTGACACATTCTGAATTTAATGATAGTAAAACCGAAGCGGTTAATTTTTTACAACTATGGATAATCCCGGAAGCTAAAAACGTTGAACCAAATTATGAACAACGAAAGTTCGAGGATTTGGAACAAATAAACAAGTTACATACGTTAGTAGCGCCAAAGGATAAGTTGGAGGGTAACGCATTACCCATTGGTCAACAGGCTTATATATACAAAACGAAATTAGGTACAGGAAATTCTACGAGTTTAATCCCAAAGTCAACAAATAATGGGTTTTATGTTTTTGTTATTGAAGGCCAAGTTGAAGTATCCAATAATACTTTAAGTAAGCGCGATGCTATTGGTGTTTGGAATATACAAAGTTTAGAGATTTTAGCTAAAGAAAATTCTGAAGTTATCATTATTGAAGTTCCTATGAACTAATGTATTTGCAAGATTGATAGCGAAAAAGCACCTAAAACGGGTGCTTTTTTTGTTTAAAACTACGATATTTGCCTTTATACTAACAACCAAAATTAAATAGGATTAAGATTATGGCGATGAATAAAAATACGGTATTAGCCTGGGCCACATGGATAATGATTTTTGTAGGGTTGGCTCTAATAGCATTAGGTGCTTTTAGATACGATGATGTTGCGGGATGGGGATTTGCTGCTGTTGGCTGTGGCTTTTTTGCAGTAGCCTGGGTTTTTAATGCTTTAAAAGGACGTGTGTAAAACTTTACAATATTGAATAACGCTTAACACTTTACGATATTTGGAATAAACCTGTTAAACGTTTCAACAGATAAACATATAAGATGAGCGACGATAAAAAGATTATTTTTTCCATGTCTGGTGTTACCAAGACATTTCAAAGTGCCAATACACCAGTTTTAAAGAATATTTACTTAAGCTTTTTTTACGGTGCTAAAATTGGAATTTTAGGACTTAATGGTTCAGGTAAATCGACACTTTTAAAAATTATTGCTGGCGTTGATAAGAATTATCAAGGAGATGTTGTGTTTTCGCAAGATTATTCTGTGGGCTATTTAGAACAAGAACCTAAGTTGGACGATGAGAAAACCGTTATGGAAGTAGTTCGTGAAGGTGCGGCCGAAACGGTGGCTATTCTTGATGAATATAACAAAATAAACGATCAGTTTGGTTTAGAAGAGGTGTATAGCGATCCGGACAAGATGGAAAAGCTTATGAACCGTCAGGCAGAATTACAAGATCAGATTGATGCTGCTAATGCTTGGGAGTTGGACACCAAGTTAGAGATTGCTATGGATGCTTTACGCACGCCCGATGGTGATAAAAAAATAGCTGTGCTTTCTGGCGGGGAGCGTAGACGTGTAGCTTTATGCCGGTTATTATTACAGGAACCAGATGTCTTATTGTTGGATGAGCCTACCAATCACTTGGATGCAGAGTCTGTTCATTGGTTAGAGCATCATTTGGCTCAATATAAAGGAACGGTAATTGCCGTTACCCACGATAGATACTTTTTGGATAATGTAGCAGGTTGGATTTTAGAGTTAGATAGAGGTGAAGGTATTCCTTGGAAAGGAAATTATTCGTCTTGGTTAGACCAAAAATCAAAGCGAATGGCTCAAGAAGGTAAAGCAGCTTCTAAGCGACAAAAAACTTTAGAGCGCGAGCTAGAATGGGTGCGCCAAGGAGCCAAAGGACGTCAAACAAAACAAAAGGCACGTTTAAAAAATTATGATAAGCTATTGAGTCAAGACCAAAAGCAGCTTGATGAAAAACTAGAAATATACATTCCAAATGGTCCGCGTTTAGGAACTAATGTTATTGAAGCCAAAGGGGTTGCAAAAGCTTATGATGATAAGTTATTGTACGACGATTTAAACTTTAATTTACCACAAGCGGGAATTGTTGGAATTATTGGACCTAATGGTGCTGGTAAGTCTACAATTTTTAGAATGATTATGGGTGATGAAACACCAGATAAAGGGGAGTTCGTTGTTGGAGATACAGCGAAAATAGCTTATGTAGATCAGAGTCATGTCAATATTGATCCAGAAAAGACCATTTGGCAAAACTTTAGTGACGAGCAAGAACTTGTTATGATGGGTGGCAAGCAAGTGAATTCTAGGGCTTACCTAAGTCGTTTTAACTTTTCAGGTAGTGAGCAAAACAAAAAGGTGAACTTGTTGTCGGGTGGTGAACGTAACCGTTTGCATTTAGCTATGACACTTAAAGAGGAAGGTAATGTATTACTTTTAGATGAACCCACTAATGATCTTGATGTGAACACATTACGTGCCTTAGAAGAAGGTTTAGAGAATTTTGCGGGTTGTGCCGTCGTAATTAGTCATGATCGTTGGTTTTTAGATAGAATTTGTACACATATATTGGCATTTGAAGGCGACTCTCAGGTTTATTTCTTTGAGGGGAGTTTTTCTGATTACGAAGAGAATAAGAAGAAACGCCTCGGTGGCGATTTGATGCCTAAACGTATTAAGTATAAAAAATTAGTGCGCTAAGTAAGCAGAAATAGCTAGGTTATATTAAAATAATATATTTTTAGGATAACTATTTAGTTGTCTCCGCCATACATATGGCCTTCCGTAAAGTCTGTGTATTCTTCTTTTTTATTGGCAAGATCTTCGCTTATTTTATTCAAGCGCTCGTTTTCTTTTTTCAACTTGTAAGACTTTCTAATACCAAGAATGAGCAGAATACTGAAGAAAATAACCACTACAATTAAAACATTAACAATATAAGATTGATTCATAATTGCAATTGCTAAAGTTTTAGAAATTAACAGGTTAGTAATCATATATAGGAATGTTTGGGTTAATAGCTTATCAAATATACCACAATTTATGGATTGCCACATATTAAAAATCGTTATATTTTTTTACAAATGATTGTTAATAACATGACATAATCTATCTCGCAAGTGTTTGTAAAACATCTAGTTATTAATTATTTGATAAGACTATGTTGGTCTTTGTTATTAGTTTTTTTATTAACAAATCTACTGGTAGTTTAATATGAGAATTAAGCATAAAACCATATATTGAGCATAACCAATCTTCTGCAAAAATGATTATCAACTGGGATGTTGAAACAAGGGGCTAATTATTGCATTAATTTGTATGTAGGTTAATTGTAAACATTGAAAGAATCTAATAAAACTTTTTAATGGACCATGCCTACCTTTCATAATTTGATAATGTATAGAGCACGTACTTTAAATCTTTTATATTAGCATAAAACATTGTTTCGTTTTAATTTTAGTTAAGTAAAAGTATGGGAAAGGAGCTAATAAAAAATGTTAAGTCTGATTTGCTTTCAGATAACTATTACATTCTTAAAAAAATCACATTCAATTACAAGATGAGCTCAGGGCATTGGGTAGAACAAATCCGTGAGGTTTACGATAGAGGAGATGGTGCTGGAATTTTATTATACAATACAACTAAGAAAACCGTAATACTTACCAAACAATTTAGAATGCCAACGTTTTTAAATGACAATAAAGATGGTTTTTTAATAGAGGTCTGTGCTGGTATGTTAGATAAAGACAACCCTGAAGCTTGTATAATTAGAGAAACCGAAGAGGAGGTTGGATATAGGCTAAAAGCAGTTAAAAAAGTTTATGAAGCCTACTCGTCGCCAGGAGTTATGACAGAGAAAATGCATTTTTTTATAGGTGAGTATGAAGATCATATGAAGGTAAATAATGGCGGGGGGCTTGATAGTGAACAAGAGGATATTGAAGTATTAGAGTGGTCTTTTCAAAAGGCGAAAGATATGCTAAACAAAGGCGAAATTGAAGATACCCGCACTATTGTACTTCTGCAATATGCCATCATTCATAACCTGATAAAGTAGGGGTTTGTCGACACTTATTTTGATGCTACATCGTTCATTCGAATGAGGTATTATCACGTTAAGGCAATTTTTTTATTTAATTAGATTTTATAAAATCGGTTATTAAGTAAGTAATAAGCTTACCCATTACATGGGGTTTCTTTTTAGAAGGAATGCCTTCACAAATATGTAAATATTTAGCGTTATCCAACTTAGCCATAAAACTTACAAATAGTCGTGCTTTGTTTACTCCAAATCCACTTGGAGTTGTTGCACTACTGGGTGTGTTTAATATAGCATCGCAGTCTATTTCAATACCAAAAACATCGTCCGATACAAATCTAGCAGCTCTTTGCAACTCTTTTTTAAACTTTAAATCGTTCCTAACTTCAATGGCCTCGTAGGTGTTGTACTCAACGGATTTTGTCTTATCCAGAAGGTCTAAAACTTTATTCGATGTATAGTTTTCATGAAGTCCAAAAATAAAATAGTTTCTCAAGAAACCTTCCGTAAAAGCATATTTAAAGGCGTTGCCACTATGCCGACCTTCTTCAATTCTGAAGTCACTATGCGCATCAAAATTAACAACATTTATAGGCTTATCTAAAGCCAAACAGGTGCCTTTAATAGCCCCATAACCGTTATTGTGTCCCCCTCCAATAATAATCGGCTTTTTGCCAGCAGAAACAATTTGATATATGATGTGAGTTACATATCTATCTATTTTGTCTACCAATTTTCTTGATTTGGCTATGTCCTGCTTCTTTTTTGGATTAAGTTTTGATATAGCTAAAAGCTCATGTGAAAAATCAATATGACCTAAGATTAGAACACTAGTCGCTTTCGTAAATTTATTGCTTTGAATATTCAAAAGGGCTTTCAGTGTAGTTTCCCAGGCTCTTGAAGTACCAGTTTTTCCTGAGTTCGCAAAAACACCAACATCTTCTGATAAACCTAAAACAACATGTGTAACATCCAAACTTTTAAGTTGTTCGTATATACTGGAAATGTTGGTTAACATTTGCACATGTTGACCAAATTTGGATTCGCCAGTACGCTTGTTTAATAGCTTTTTACGAGTGTTATTGCTAAATAAAACGAGCCTATCCATATTGAGTAAATGATTTTTGATAAATAAAAATACACTAAATTATTTACCACATTTAAAATAAGTGCAAAATAGAATTAAAAAAACTTTAAACATCTTATTATGGAAAACAGTAAAAATAGTACCGGCTTAAAAGTAGCTTTGGGTATTGCATTAGTTTTGTTTTTAGGAACTGGGTTTTATACAATGAATCTTTACAGCAGCAGCAAGAAAGCGCAAGATGAATTGACGGAACAAAAACAGTTAGTTATGAATGACTTGAACGCTATGGCAAAGCAGTACGATGAAGCTATTAGCGAAAACGAAGTAGCGAATAATGATTTAATTGAAGCAAGAGAACGTATTCAAGGGTTAATCGATTCGCTTAAGATTTCAGAAACTAACGTTAAGAGTTTGTGGAGGTATAAACAAAAATACGCGTCACTTCAAAAAGAAATGGACGCTCTATTAGCTCAGAATGATTCTTTAAGAGTTGAGAACTCTTATTTGGCAACATCCTTGGATAGTACAAGAGTTAGGTTAGAAGAGCGCACTATTTTCACAGATTCTTTACTTGTTCAAAACAATGCCTTGGCCGAAGTAGTTGAGAATGCATCAATTTTAAATACAGTAGATTTAAAGGGGTCTGGGGTTATAGAAAGAACTTCGGGTAAAGTTATCCCAACTGAGAGAGCTAGAAGAGCTGATAAAATTAGAGTATGTTTTACAGTTGCTAAAAACACTTTAGTTCAAGCTGGCGACCAAGAATTATACGTTCAAGTTATAGATCCTAAGAATAATACTTTAGGCTTGAACGAACAGGTTGCTTTCGAGGATAAAACTTTAAACTACAGTATTATTAGCAAATTTAATTATGAAAATGCTAACTTAAATATTTGTGAATTTGTAATTAGCAAATCAGGAGATTTTGAAAAAGGGCGTTATGTAGTAAACGTTTTTAATGAAAAAGACCTTGTGTCAACTTCAGAATTTACCTTAAAGTAGCAATAATTATAACACTTAATATAATAACCCTAGACACTTTTGTAGTTTAGGGTTTTTTTATGCTTTGACTTCGCAAGTTTGAGCTTTTTTTATTTAAAAAGTAACTCATATTTTTCTGTTGGTTTAGTGAGAATTCTATGTAAATAAAGTCAATTAACTTTTTTATTAGTAAATTATAGACAATATGCTAAAATATTGTTGTTCGCGACTATTTTTAGAAACAGATGGTTTCATGATATAGATTAAGAAAGTTATATATTAATGATAGCCAAAATAAGCCGTCTTTATAGATGACAGGATAAATTTTAAACAAATGAACCCTAACTTAATTTTTCTTAATTCCTTTTTAGATGTATCTGAAGAGACTTTTGAACGTCTTTCAAAAATATCGGCTTACAGAAAACTTGAAAAAGGCTACGAAATAGGTAAACCAAATGAGATTCCTACAAAAATATACATGCTTGTTTCTGGTGTGATGAGAGCTTATTTAAGTTCAGAATCAGGAAAGGAATTTAATAAAAACTTTTTTATGCCTTTTAGTTTTGTTGGTGCTTTCACAGGTTTAATAAAAAAGAAACCATCTAAATTGGTTTATGAAGCCTTGACCGAATGTAAGGTTTATGAAGTGGATTTTGAAGTGTTTATGGATTTGTGTAAAACAGATATTAATGTGAGTAACCTTTATAACCGTGTTTTAGAATTTGTTTTTATAAAATATGAAGAACGCCAATTAGAACTTATATCTATGGATGCTACTGAGCGCTATTTAAAACTGTGCAAGAAAATACCAGAGATAGAAAGCTTAATTCCGCAATATCAAATTGCATCTTATTTAAGCATTACCCCAGTCCAGTTGAGTAGAATAAGAAAAAAACTAAAAATATAAGCTGTTGGTTTGCAGATCTTTTATACAAGAAAACTAAGGTTTTTCATGGTAACCTTAACAAATGTTAATTAAAAAAAGGACTGATAGTTATATATTTGGCTTGATTTCCTTTTTAAATTGAAGGATTGATAGCTAACCAACCAAAAAAAAACAGGTAATAGATTACCTGTTTTTTTAGTTTAAGATACTTGTTATAGTGTTATTTTAAGCTACCAACCATATCTTCAGGTTTCACCCATGCATCATAATCTTCCGGGGTTACGTAACCTAATCTTACGGCTTCCTCTTTTAAAGTGGTTCCATTTTTATGCGCCGTGTTTGCGATTTCAGCTGCTTTGTAATAACCTATTTTAGTATTTAACGCTGTTACTAGCATTAAAGAATTGTTTAAAAGTTTTGTAATAACTTCTTGATTTGGTTCAATACCTACTGCACAGTTAAGATCAAAGCTTATGCATGCATCCCCGATTAATTGGGCTGACTGTAATACGTTTGCAGCCATAACAGGTTTAAATACATTAAGCTCGTAGTGTCCTTGTAAACCACCAACAGAAACAGCCACGTCATTACCAAGTACTTGAGCGCAAACCATAGTCATAGCTTCGCATTGGGTAGGGTTTACTTTTCCTGGCATAATAGAGCTCCCTGGTTCATTAGCTGGAATAATGATTTCGCCAATTCCCGATCTAGGTCCAGAGGCCATCATTCTTATATCGTTAGCAATTTTATTTAAGGAAACAGCCAATTGCTTTAGAGCGCCATGAGTTTCTACAAGTGCATCATGGGCTGCTAAAGCTTCAAATTTATTTGGAGCCGTAACAAATGGCAATTTTGTAAATTTAGCAATATATTCTGCTACCAGTTTACTATAGCCTTGGGGTGTGTTAAGGCCAGTTCCCACAGCAGTTCCACCCAGAGCAAGCTCGCTTAAATGCGCTAAACTATTTTCTAGGGCAGTTAAACCATAATCTAACTGAGCCACATAACCTGATAATTCTTGCCCTAGTGTTAAAGGCGTGGCATCCATTAAATGGGTGCGCCCAATTTTAACTACGTTTTTAAAAGCTTCAGATTTCTTATTAAGGGTGTTTCTAAGTTGTTTTACACCCGGAATAGTAGTCTCAACTATTTTTTTATAAGCTGCAATGTGCATTCCTGTTGGGAAGGTATCATTGGAAGATTGCGATTTATTTACATCATCATTAGGTTGTATCGTTTTATCACCTTCGCCAATAACTTTTCCTGCTATTTGATGAGCTCTGTTTGCTATCACTTCGTTAACATTCATATTACTTTGTGTTCCAGATCCAGTCTGCCATATCACCAAAGGAAATTGATCGTCGTGCTTGCCTTCCAAAATTTCGTCACATACTTGAGCAATTAAATCCCGTTTTTCAGTAGGTAAAACACCTAATTCATTGTTTGTATAGGCCGCTGCTTTTTTTAAATAGGCAAAACCATAAACAATTTCTAATGGCATCGATGCAGGCGATCCAATTTTAAAATTATTTCTTGAACGTTCGGTTTGTGCTCCCCAAAGCTTATCGGCAGGAACTTTTACCTCACCCATGGTGTCTTTTTCTATTCTGTAACTCATTTTGTTAAAACTTAAAATTTTAGATGGCTAAGTTAAGATTTTTAAGATTTTTTATCTTATGATTTTTGTTTGTTTTTATGGTTCTTTTTAACATTTATATAACTATAAAACTAGCAGGTAAATTATTAAAATCTATTAATTTAGTAGGATTAAAAACATAAATTTAAATTAGTAATATCATGGCAACGATTAGATTAGGTGATACGGCCCCAGATTTCACCGCGAATTCAACAGAGGGCATTATAAATTTTCATGAATGGCTAGGGGATGGCTGGGGTATTTTGTTTTCGCACCCTGCAGATTATACGCCTGTTTGTACAACAGAACTTGGAACGGTGGCAAAATATAAAGATGAATTTGACAAGCGTAATGTAAAAGTGGTGGCGCTAAGTGTAGATGGCTTAGAGTCTCATAATGGATGGATTAACGATATTAATGAAACTCAAAACACAACAGTAAACTTTCCTATAATTGCAGATGAAGATAGAAAGGTATCAGAGCTGTACGATATGATACATCCTAATGCCGACAGTAAGCACACCGTACGTTCTGTTTTTGTAATTGGCAATGACAAAACGGTAAAACTTATAATAACATATCCGGCCTCTACTGGAAGGAATTTTGATGAACTCTTAAGAGTAATAGATTCATTACAGCTAACAGCTTACCATAAAGTTGCTACACCGGCCAATTGGACTAATGGGGAAGATGTTGTAGTGGTTCCAACTATTACCACTGCCGATATTCCGAAGGTATTCCCAAAAGGATTTAAAGAAGTGAAACCTTATTTACGTATGACGCCGCAGCCTAATATAGATTAGTTTATAACTCTGTTAATAAAATTATATTTGATATTGGATAAGAGATGCCTTTGCATTATCTTTGCTGCAGATTTATAACCGACACGTAACATTATGTTTGATTTTGATCAATATTTAGGCTTTTTAGCATTCTTAACCATTTTAACAATTGGGTTTTGGTTAATGATTTTCTTGTTAACTTTTGTAATTCCTTATTGGATTGGAGGCTCTTTAATTGAAAGGTTAAAAGAAATGAGAGAAGAGAAGAAGGCGAAGCAATAGAAGATAAAGTAATAAAAAGAAAAAGGAAGCTAGATTGGCTTCCTTTTTTTGTTCCGTAATTTTTGGTATTGTTATTAATGCTATATTAAGTCCAGAATAGTCTCTGGAGGTCTTCCTACAACTGCTTTACTACCATTTATAACAATTGGTCTTTCAATAAGTTTGGGGTGGTCAATCATCGCTTGAATAATTTGATCATCCGTTAAATTTTTGCCCTTAAAACTGCCTTTCCAAATGGCTTCGTTTTTTCTAACTAGGTTAATAGGCGCTATACCGAGTTTGTTAATTATGCTTTTTAAATCATCAAAAGTAGGTGGGGTTTCAAGGTATTTAATTACTTCAAAATCTTTACCAGATTCTTCAAGAATTTGTAGTCCACATCGAGATTTACTGCAACGGTTGTTATGATATATCTTTATCATTATAGTTTAATATTGTATTGTTTTAGTTGTGTTTTAAGATCTTCTGGTGATTTAAACTGAATTCCATTGATTCTAAGATTCTTAGCTGCCTCTATATTTCTTAAATTGTCATCTATAAAAATGGCGTTTTCAGGTTTAATTTGGAAACGTTCTAAGGTTAAATTATAAATATCATCAAACGGTTTTCTGGTTTTTTCTTCGCCCGAAACAATAATACCTTCAAACCATTGTAAGAAATCAAACTTTTCTAAAGCCATGGGAAAGGTTTCAGCACTCCAATTGGTTAAAGCCACCACTTTATACTGCTTAGAATCAACAATTTTTTTTAAAATAGTAACAGTGCCATCAATAGCATTTCCTAGCATTTCAATCCATTTTCCGTAAAACATTTCTATTTCATTTTTGTATTCCGGAAATAGGGCAACACGCTCTTGGGTGGCTTTAGCTATAGGGTAGCCAGCATCTTGATTTTCATTCCAATCATGTGTGCAAATAGTGTTTAAAAACCATTGCATTTTTTTTCTATCACCATTAAAAACCTTTAAAAAAACGTATTCAGGGTTCCAATCTATCAGCACACCGCCAAGATCAAATATAAAGGTGTCTATGGTTTTCATAATTCGTTGTTGTCTTCTTCTTTTTGTCCCATCATCATTAAATAAGACTTTAAGAATTCGTTAATATTTCCATCCATTACCGCATCAACATTCCCAGTTTCATGACTTGTTCTAACATCTTTCACCAATTTATAAGGATGCATTACATAGTTACGAATTTGACTTCCCCATTCAATTTTCATCTTACCAGCCTCGATGTCTTCACGCTGCGAGAGTTGTTTTTGAAGTTCAATTTCGTATAATTGGGACTTAAGCATTTGCATAGCTCGGGCTCTATTGTCATGTTGAGAACGCGTTTCTGAACATGATATTTGTATACCTGTGGGCTTGTGCGTTAATTGAACTTTAGTTTCAACCTTATTTACATTTTGTCCTCCAGCACCGCTTGACCGAGCTGTTGTAATTTCGATATCTGCAGGGTTTATTTCAATTTCAATGGTATCATCAACAAGTGGGTAAACATAAACAGAGGCAAAACTTGTATGTCTTTTAGCATTACTATCAAATGGCGAAATTCTAACCAATCTATGTACACCATTTTCTCCTTTTAGCCAACCAAAAGCAAAATCACCTTCTATCTCTATAGTAACTGTTTTAATTCCAGCAACATCACCCTCTTGAAAGTTAAGTTCTTTGACCTTAAAATCACTTTTTTCTGCATACATTAAATACATTCGCATTAACATACTGGCCCAGTCACAACTCTCGGTTCCGCCTGCACCTGCAGTAATTTGAAGTACCGCACTTAAAGCATCACCTTCTTCAGAAAGCATGTTTTTAAATTCTATGTCTTCTAAAAAAGTATTTATATAGTCGTATTGTTCCTGAACTTCTTCTTCAGAATATTCACCCTCTTTATGAAATTCATATAAAATATCTAGTTCCTCTAGAGAGGCTTTAGCTGTATTGTAATCTTCTACCCATTTTTTCTTTACACGCAAAGACTTCATGGTGGCTTCGGCGGCTTTTGGGTCGTTCCAGAAATTAGGATCAAAGGTTTGTTCTTCTTCGTTTTGTATTTCTATTAGTTTGGCATCAATGTCAAAGGTAGTGCCTAAGCTTGTCTAGGCGGGTTTTCAGATCTTTAATTTGATCGGTAGTTATCATATTATAAATGTCTTTTGAACAAAAATAGAATTTAAAGATTCAGTAGGAAATAAATCTTGATATAATTTTATAGCTTTACTTTTCGAAAAAATAAGTCTATGCTAATTGACCTAAGAAGCGATACCGTAACAAAACCCTCAAAGGATATGCTTGAAGCAATGATGCAAGCTCATGTTGGTGATGATGTTTTTAGAGAGGATGAGACTGTTAACGAGTTAGAGTCTAGAGTGGCTAAAATGTTTAATAAGGAATCTGCTTTGTTTTTTCCTAGTGGCACCATGGCCAATCAAGTAGCGTTAAAACTTCATACTAATCCAGGAGATCAAGTGATTTGTGATAAATATGCTCATATATTTAATTATGAATCTGGTGGTGCGTCGTTTAACAGTGGTGTTTCTTGCAATCTATTGGACGGAGAGAGAGGTATGTTTAATGCAAATCAGGTAAAAGAAGCCATAAATCCTGAAGCCTATTATTACAGTAAAACAAGTTTGGTAGAAATTGAAAACACAACTAACAAAGGAGGCGGGGCCTGTTGGGATTTTAATGAAATAAGAAAAATAAAAACTGTTTGTAATGAAAATAATCTAGGGCTTCATTTAGATGGAGCTCGCTTATGGAATGCCCTGGTAGAAAAGAATGAAACTACTCTGCAATATGGTGATGTTTTCGATACCATATCTGTTTGTTTAAGTAAAGGTTTAGGCAGTCCTGTTGGATCCATTTTGGTTGGAAATAAGGATCTAATGAGTGAAGCTATTAGGATAAGAAAAATTTTTGGAGGCAATATGAGGCAGGCAGGATACCTTGCCGCAGCAGGTCTTTATGCTCTAGATTTCAATGTGCCGCGCTTAAGTGATGATCATAAAAAAGCAAAAGGCTTAGGGATGGTATTAACAACCCTTGATGTGGTAAAAAGGGTGGAGCCTGTTGAGACCAACATTGTTATTTTTGAACTTCACGATCAAGTGAACGAACAACTATTTTTGAATAAACTAAAAGAACATCATGTTCATATTATTAGTATGGGAAGTAATAAGTTAAGAATGGTTACTCACATGGACTATACCAACCTTATGCATGAAAAAATGTATGATATTTTAAAAAACACGACATTTAATGCTATTTAAACATATCCATTCCCGGAATATTAGGCATTCCTTCTTTGGCCACAGCTGCTAATTCGCTATCATTTATTTGAGTAGCGCGCTCAATGGCTTTATTAAGTGTAATAATTAAATAATCTTCCAGCTGTTTTTTATCTTCCATTAAACTATCCGAAATGTCTATGGACTTTATGGTTCTGTTTGCGGTTAGTGATACTTTAAGTTGTTTGTCGTTACTGCATTCATCAATGATTACAGTATCTAAGCGTTTCTTTGTGTCTTCAACTTTTTGCTGGGTTTCTTTAAGTTTACCCATCATATTCATCATATCTCCAAACATGTCTCTAAATTTTATATTGGCGCAAAATTATTAAATAAAAATGTTTAGTCAGTTGAAATTTTGATGATTATACATGAAAATATCTAGATTTATTGGAACTAAGCACTATTTTTGGCAATTCTTGCAAAGAGTATTCCAAAATGACAAAAAATAGTACTAGTATAAACCCGCCATTAATAGAGAAAAAACCAAAAGTCTTAAATACACATAACGACATAAGGATTGATGATTATTATTGGTTGAATGATAGAAATAACCAAGATGTTATAGATTATTTAAATGCTGAAAATGATTATACTAAAAATGTTTTAAGTCATACAGAGCTTTTTCAAGACAGCTTGTTCCAGGAAATGAAGTCCAGAATTAAGGAAGATGATTCTACAGTGCCCTATAAGTTAAACGGTTATTGGTATATTACAAGATACGAATCTGGAAAAGATTACCCCATTTATCTAAGAAAAAAAGAACACCTAAAAGCTCCAGATGAAATCCTATTCGATTGTAATGAGATGGCCAAGGACTTTGCTTATTTTAACCTAGGAAGCATCTCTATAAGTCCAGATAATAAGCTAGCGGCCTTTACCACAGACACAGTAAGCAGAAGACAATATACTATTCAAATAAAAAACCTCGTTACAGGTGAAGTTTATCCAGATAAGATTACAAATACTACTGGCAGGGCAACTTGGGCAAATGATAATTTAACCTTATTCTATGCTGTAAAAGACGAGGTGACTTTAAGATCTCATAAAATCCTTAAGCATAGATTGCACACTAATAGTGAATTAGATCAGGAAGTGTATCATGAGAACGATGAAACCTTCAACACTTTTGTCTATAAAACAAAGTCAAAAAAGTACCTTGTAATAGGTTCTTCTAGTACGCTTACATCTGAATACAGAATTTTAAATGCGGATAATCCCGATGATATATTTAAGGTGTTTCAAGAGCGTGTGGTCGGACTTGAATACAATATAGCCCATTATAACAATCATTTTTATATCATTTCTAACCTAAATAAAGCTGCTAATTTTAAGATTTCTAAAACCCATATTGATAGGACGACGTTAAATTTTTGGGAAGATGTAATTCCTCATAGAGAGAACGTTTTAATTGAAGATATTGAGATTTTTAGAGATTATTTGGTGGTTAACGAACGTGAAGACGGTTTGAACAAGTTAAGGGTTATGAGCTGGGACGGAAAGGAAGATTACTATTTGCCATTCCAATCAGAAACATATACGGCCTATATTGGCAATAATCCAGATTTTGAAAGTGATTATTTGCGTTATGGCTTCAATAGTCTTACAGTGCCAAGCTCGGTAATTGATTATAACTTTAAAACAAAAGCATTTGAAATAAAAAAAGAACAGGAAGTCTTAGGGGGTAACTTTAGTAAAGAGAATTACGAATCTAAACGTATTTGGGCCACTGCAAGAGACGGCGTAAAAGTGCCTATTTCCCTTGTTTATAGAAAAGGGATAAAATTAGATGGAACCAACCCCTTGTTGCAATATGCTTATGGTTCTTATGGCTCAACTATCGACCCATCATTTTCGACTATTAGATTAAGTTTATTGGATAGAGGATTCATCTATGCTATTGCTCATGTAAGAGGCGGCGAGTATTTGGGAAGAGCTTGGTATGAAGATGGTAAGTTGCTAAGAAAAAAGAATACGTTTACCGATTTTATTGATTGTTCTAAACATTTAATAAAACAGCACTATACGTCGAAAAATCATTTATATGCCTATGGAGGTTCTGCAGGAGGGTTGCTTATGGGCGTAGTAATTAATATGAATCCAGAGCTTTATAAAGGTGTTATAGCAGCTGTTCCTTTTGTTGATGTGGTAACAACCATGCTTGATGATACAATCCCTTTAACAACAGGGGAATATGACGAATGGGGTAATCCAAATGAATTAATATACTACAACTATATGAAATCATATTCTCCATACGACAATGTTAGGAATCAACCATATCCAAATATGTTAGTAACGACCGGACTACACGACTCTCAAGTTCAGTACTGGGAACCAGCAAAATGGGTTGCAAAGCTAAGGGAGAAAAAGACAGACAATAATCTTTTATTGTTACACACAGACATGGATTCTGGACATGGTGGAGCATCTGGGAGATTTGAAAGCTTAAAAGAGGTGGCCATGGAATATGCCTTTATTCTAGATTTAGAAGGAATTTATGGCTAATAAAAAAAAATGTTTTATTTTTGTGCGGTTTTAAGCATCATTATATCTAATAAATATGATGGTTTAAAAAAGCTTTTATGAAACACAGAAATCAAGTATTTGATAATGTATTAGATTTAGTGGGCAATACACCGCTTATTAAACTTAATAAAATAGCTTCCAAATTTAAAAGTAATTTTTACGCCAAAGTAGAATCTTTTAATCCAGGACACTCTTCAAAAGATAGAATAGCACTCTATATCATTGAACAAGCAGAGAAAAAAGGTATTCTTAAACCCGGAGATACCATTATAGAAACTACATCAGGAAATACTGGTTTTAGCCTTGCTATGGTAAGCATCATAAAAGGTTATGACTGCGTTTTGGCGGTGAGTTCAAAATCATCTCCCGATAAGATAGATATGTTAAAAACCATGGGGGCAAAGGTTTATGTTTGTCCTGCTCATGTTAGTGCCGACGATCCTAGGTCTTATTATGAGGTTGCTAAGCGCTTGCACAGTGAGATTAAAGGCTCTATCTATATCAATCAATATTTCAATCAATTAAATATCGATGCCCATTATAAGTCAACTGGACCAGAAATTTGGGAGCAAACCGAAGGCAAAATAACGCATCTTATAGCGTGTAGTGGTACCGGCGGGACTATTTCTGGAACAGCAAAATATCTAAAGGAGCAAAATCCAGATATTAATATTATAGGAGTGGATGCTTTTGGTTCGGTAATTAAAAAATATCATGAAACAAGAGAGTTTGATGAAAAGGAGATTTACCCTTACAGAATTGAAGGATTAGGAAAAAATTTAATTCCTACGGCCACAGATTTCGATTTAATAGATGAGTTTGTGAAGGTATCGGATGAAGATAGTGCTCATACGGCCAGAGAAATAGCAAGAACAGAAGGTATGTTTGTTGGATACACTTCAGGGGCTGTAACGCAAGCACTACTGCAATTAGGGGAGCAAGGCCGTTTTAAGAAAGATGATTTTGTTGTGGTTATTTACCCAGACCATGGAGCAAGATATATGAGTAAAGTTTACAGTGACAAATGGATGGAAGATCAAGGCTTCTTTGATAGTGTTAATGAAGCTGCTGCAGAGCGGATCCAGTATATAAAATAGAAGAAATAAACTATACAGAAAGAGGTTGTTTTTGCTTACATAGTAAAAATTAATCTCTTTTTTTATTTTATCAATAATTGAGGCTTAAAAATTATGTCCAATACATATAAATAATTAATTTTGCATTTATTAGCTTGAGACGTTTTTAATCCATTATTCGCTATCTACAACATACTTAAAAATGAAGTATATGGCAGGTTGTAAGGGGTATTTAGTCTCAAAATTAATAGCAATAAGATTTACAATAAATGAAAGATTTATTTGATAAAATTTACCGAGATAAGGGACCGTTAGGTAAATGGGCTTCGCAAGCCGAGGGATATTTTGTTTTTCCAAAATTAGAAGGAGAAATTTCAAACCGCATGAAATTTCAAGGTAAGGATGTAATTACCTGGAGCATTAATGATTATTTAGGGCTAGCAAATCATCCTGAAGTTAGAAAGGTAGATGCTGAGGCGGCTGCGAAATATGGATCAGCATATCCAATGGGGGCTAGAATGATGTCTGGGCATACAGATTTACATGAAAAACTTCAAAACGAATTAGCGGCTTTTGTTAAAAAGGAAGCGGCGTATTTGTTGAATTTCGGTTATCAGGGTATGGTGTCTACAATTGATGCTTTAGTGGCCAAAGATGATATTATAGTTTATGATGTCGACGCCCATGCCTGTATTATTGATGGTGTACGTTTACATATGGGAAAACGTTTCACATACAAGCACAATGATGTTGTTAGTTTAGAGAAAAATTTAGAGCGAGCTACGAAAATGGCAGAACAAACAGGAGGAGGTATTCTAGTTATCTCTGAAGGTGTATTTGGTATGCGTGGTGAGCAGGGACGTTTAAAAGAGATAGCAGCATTAAAGAAAAAATTCAATTTTAGACTTTTTGTTGATGATGCTCATGGTTTTGGTACGCTTGGGGCAACAGGAGCTGGAGCAGGAGAAGAGCAAGGCGTTCAGGACGATATTGATGTGTACTTTGCAACGTTTGCAAAGTCGTTAGCCAGCACCGGAGCGTTTATAGCGGGAGACCAAGAGATTATTGATTATTTAAAATATAATTTACGTTCTCAAATGTTTGCAAAATCTTTGCAAATGCAACTAGTAGAAGGAGCTCTTAAGCGTTTAGATATGCTTAGAACCATGCCTGAGCTAAAAAATAAACTATGGGAAAATGTAAATGCTTTGCAGTCAGGTTTAAAAGAGCGTGGTTTTGATATTGGTACGACTCAAAGTTGTGTAACACCAGTCTATTTAAAAGGAAGTATTCCAGAGGCCATGGCCTTGGTGAAGGATTTACGTGAAAACTATGGGATATTCTGTTCAATAGTGGTATATCCAGTAATCCCTAGAGGTATGATTTTATTACGTCTTATTCCAACTGCTACGCATACCTTAGAAGACGTATCAGAAACCTTAAATGCTTTTGATGCTATAAGGGAGCGTTTGCATAATGGCACTTACAAAAGATTGTCTGCGGCTGTTATGGCAGCTATGGGAGAATAGTGTTTATTTTAAATACATGAAATAAAAAAAATCCGATTCAAAATTAATTGAATCGGATTTTTTTTATAGCTCTTTCTTAAAGGTCTTTCTGGTTCGATATATTTCAGAATCAAAATGTCTCCATATTTTTCTGGCGGAATCATTTTCTATAAGTTCTGGTGTTCTATAACAATTATTTATACCTTTTTTAGTTAGCAGTTGATAGTATTCATTAAAAATAATTGAATGAATACCTTTATTTTGATATTCTGGTTTAACGCCTATCAAGTAAAACACAGCTTCATCACTATGCTTCTTCGCCTGCAGTATTTTTATAAATCCAAAAGGGAATAACTTTCCTTTTATTTTATGAAGAGCTTTTGCAAAAGAAGGCATTACAACCGCAAAACCAACTAATTTATCTTCTTTGTCAACCACAAATTTTATATATTCTGGGTTTACAAAACTGATAAATTTCTTTTTTAAATGAGCAATTTGCTCGTTGCTAATAGGAACAAAAGAAGGGAGGGAGGCATACGATTCATTAAACAGTTCAAACATGTCATCTACGTAAGGCATTAGCTGGTTGGTTTTGGTGAAATTTAATGCTCTTAATTGATAACGACGTTTTATTAAAGCTTGGGCTTTTTCAAAAACCTCTTTATTAATGTTTTTAAAAGGAATCTTAGTTTCTACATAGACCTTTTCTTCTTTAAAGAGTGCTTTTTCATAATGTTTCACATAGTATGGGTGGTTGTACCACGTAACCATTAAGGCTATATGATTAAATCCATCTGTAACAAGCCCTACTTTATCCAAGTTAGAAAAACCCACAGGCCCTTCCATAAATTCCAGTTTGTTTAATTTTCCAATATCCTCAACTTTGTTTAAAAGAGTCTGGGATACTTCAAAATCATCAATAAAGTCAAACCAACCGAAACGCATTTTCTTCACTTCTTGTTTGTTAATTTCAACCCAATTAATAATGGCCGCAATTCTTCCTACTAGTTGGTTGTTTTTGTATGCTAAAAAAAGTCTGGCTTCAGCATCATTAAATACAGGGTTTTCCTTTGTGTTAAAGGAGCTTAACTCCTCACTTATTATGGGAGGTGTCCAGTATTTAGAGTCTTTGTAAAGTTTAAAGGGTAACTTTACAAATTTTTTCAAGTCTTTTTTTGATTTAACTTCCTTAAGTATTACCATAATTATTAGCGGATTTCTAATCCGTTATTCTTCATCAAAATCTATCTCTCGCTTTTTAGTTTTTTGAACTTGGTCTTCGCTAGTTTTCAAGTCGTCCTTGAGTTTTCTTTCTCTTCTTGCTTCTTTTTCGGCGTTTTTCTTTTTTCTCTTTGCTTCCTTTCTTTCTTTTTTACTCACTTTGTTATTTTGACGCTCAGCCTCGTCCTCAACAGAATTATCATTGTCTATTTCTTTGTCTTTATGAAAATCTAGCCTATAAGAGGCTCCAAGACTTATATTTAAAACCGCAGGGGTATCTTTAGTGTTAAATGTAAGAGCAGTATCTAGCTGAAAATCTTTTCCAACCAAATAAGCGCCTCCAACCCTAAACAGATTGTCTGCGTAGAAATCGCTTTTAATACCCTGTGTTTCTCCAAAAATAACCCATTGTGGGTTAAAAGAATGTGTTAAAGTAAGAATATATTGAAAATCAGATTGGTCTGTACCGATTCTATCCTTTATAAAATTCATAACAAACACCCAGCCTCCAGCAAAGTTGTTTTGCGTTGCAATCATAATTTTGGGGCTAAAACCTTCTATGCCTGCAGCAGTAAATGGATTAATGTCCGTATCATAGTTGCCACCTAAATATATTGATATAGCTGGGATTAAATGCTTCCATTTAAAAGAGTGGTTTGCTTTCCAACTATATAGGTTTGGTTTTTCGGATGCTGCTTTTTTGTAAGGGTCATAAATTAGATATTTTGCTCCGAACGCTAAAAATTTAAAATTTGCTCTATTTTCTTTTGGCGAAATATTAGAAACAAAAGTTTTAGTGTCGTTTTGATAATTCCCTTCAATATTGATTTCTAATTCTTCGAATAATAGCCCATAACGTGCCGCAAAGTCAATTCCAAACCCTGAAACCTGATAACCTACGGCCGGTGTTCTCTTTTCTGATACATAATATGGGCCAATCTCAAATTGGGCTACATTGGTTCCAACAGAAAAAGCACTTCTCGATACGCCTGGTCTGTTTGAATTAATAACATCTGTATATTGAGAAAACCCTTGAAGACTGCTTAAGAGAATTGTTAGAAACAAACAAGATTTAATTGGGGTCATAACGTTTTGGTGATTTTAGCACTATGAACTTAAGCTTTCAAATATAGATATTTTATACTTTTTTTATGGTTTCGGAACGTTTTTTAATCATCAGGAATTGTATTTTTGTTCAAAATTCAAGTTATGATACAATACGCATCTGCAACAGGTCTTGTTAGGATGATACTTATTATACTTTTGGTGTATTTTGGTGTTAAAATTTTAGCCCGGTTATTTATGCCATTTCTTCTAAAGTTTGTTGCTAAAAAAGCAGAACAGCGCTTTGGGGAGCAATTTGGTGGATTTCAGAAACATACACATCAACAAAAAGAAAGACCAGAGGGGGAGGTTAGTATTGACAAAATACCAAAGACAAAATCTTCAAATAAAGATGTTGGCGACTACGTTGATTTCGAAGAAATTGATTAATTTTCGAGATCATTTTAAAAACTATTCATGACCATTCAGCCTAAAAAACTTTTACCTCACATTCTTATTCTACTGGGGTTTATAGTTGTGTCTCTTGCGTATTTTAATCCCGTTTTAAAAGGTAAAGCTATATATCAAAACGATATTGTTCAGTTTATAGGCATGAGCAAGCAGCAAAAAGATTTTAAAGCTGAAACAGGAGAAGAAACTTACTGGACTAATAGTGCATTTGGCGGAATGCCAACGTATCAACTTGGTGCTCGATACCCTCATAACTATATTAAAAAACTAGATTTGGCATTGCGGTTTTTACCCCGACCTGTAGACTATTTGTTTTTGTATTTATTGAGTTTTTATATCTTTTTATTGGTTTTAAAAGTTGATTTTAAGCTTGCAGCTTTAGGAGCATTAGCATTCGGCTTTTCAACATATTTAATAATTATTCTTGGTGTTGGGCATAACAGTAAAGCCCATGCTATTGCTTATATGCCATTGGTTTTGAGTGGCATTCTGCTCGTGTTTCGAAAAAAATACGTTCTTGGGTTTTTACTAACAACGGTTGCCATGGGTTTAGAATTGGTGGCGAATCATTTTCAAATGACCTATTATTTAATGTTTTTAGTAATCGTTTTAGGTATAGTTTATTTGGTTGATGCTTATAAAAAGCAATTGTTGCCACACTATTTTAAATCGATTTCTGTGCTAACAGCTGCCGTAATATTATCTGTTGCATTAAATGCTACTAATTTTTTGGCCACCAAAGAGTATGTAAAGGAGAGTAAGCGGAGTAAAAGTGAGTTAACTGTTAATCCAGATGGTTCACCAAAGGAAGTAACTAATGGATTGGATAAGGAATATATTACTCAATTTAGTTATGGAATAACAGAAACATTTAACTTGTTTATCCCAAGCTTTATGGGAGGCGGAAATGCTGAAGACGTTGGTAAAGATTCGGCAACTTATGAATTTTTTAGAAAGCTCGGAGCATCGATTACCCAGGCGGCACAGCAGGCACAACGAGCACCAACTTATTGGGGGGATCAGCCAATTGTTGAAGCTCCTGCTTATGTTGGAGCTGTAGTTTTGTTTTTATTCGTATTTGCTTTGTTTCTGGTAAAAGGACGTTTAAAATGGTGGCTTTTGGGTGGAACTTTAATATCGTTGTTTTTGTCTTATGGGAAGAATTTTAGCTTCTTGACAGATTTCTTTATTGACTATGTGCCACTTTATAATAAGTTTAGAGCAGTTAGTTCCATTCAGGTTATTTTAGAATTGTGTGTTCCTACATTAGCAGTTTTTGGCTTGGTACGATTATTTAATGAGTTTGAAACAAAAAAAGATAAGCTTAATGCTTTAAAACATACAACCCTTATTACAGGTGGCTTAGCTATAATATTTTTACTGTTCAAGTCGTCTTTATTTGAATTTGTAGGTGCTAATGATGGATTCTATCGTCAAAATTACGGTCAGGACTTCGTAGACGCATTGAAAGCTGACAGAAAAGCATTGTTTACACAAGACACTATAAGAACGCTCATTTTAGCAGGCTTATCAGCTGGAGTTATTTACGTGTTTTTAAAAGACAAATTAAAGCAAAAGGCTGTAATTATTGCTTTTTCAGCTTTAATACTTTTTGACTTGGTTGGAGTAGATAGGCGTTATGTTAACAATGATGATTTTGTTTCTGGTATTAAGATGGATAAGCCTTTTCAAGCATCCGATGTTGACAAGTACATCTTAAAGGATAAAGGGCATTACAGGGTTTTTGACTTAGTATCAGGACCATCCAAACCTTCATACTTTCATAATTCATTAAATGGATATAACGCTGCAGAGCTAAGAAGATATAGGGAGGTTTTTGATTTTTATTTGGCGGAAAATAACGTTAATGTGCTTAATATGCTAAACACGAAGTATATTGTAGTTCCAGATGAGAAAGGCACTCCATTCCCTTATGAAAATGATAATGCTAATGGAAATGCTTGGTTTGTACAACAAGTACACGAGGTGGGGTCGGCGAATGAAGAAATTAAAAGAATAGATAGTTTGGACAATAAGAATACGGCTGTTTATTCTAATCATAAAGCCGTTGAATCTGTATCGAATATTCAGAATTATTACGTGTTAGACTCTTTGGCAACTATCAGTTTAACAGAGGTAAAACCTAACTACCTAAAGTATCAGTCTAAAAACGAAAACAATGGGTTTGCTGTCTTTTCTGAGGTTTATTACCCTCACGGTTGGAAAACTTTTATAGATGGGGAAGAAGTGAGTCATATGCGGGTAAATTATATATTACGTGGGTTGCCCATTCCTGCTGGAACACATACTATTGAATTTAAATTTGAGCCAGAAGTGGTTGAAATCGGAAGCAAAATAACGTTGGCTAGTTCCATTTTATTCGGGTTGTTAGTTATTGGGGGTTTGTTTTATGAGTTTAAGAAACAAAAAAGTGCCTAAAAAAGCGCTCATAATTACTTATTATTGGCCTCCTGCTGGTGGGCCAGGAGTGCAACGTTGGTTGAAATTCGTAAAATACTTGCCTGAATTAGGAATTGATCCTATAGTTTTTATCCCAGAAAACCCTAATTACCCTATTGTTGACGACAGTCTGGTTTCAGAGGTGTCCGCAGGCGTTAAAATTATTAGTCACTCCATAAAGGAACCTTCACGGCTAGCAAGTTTTTTTTCTAAAAACACTTCAAAGAGTATTAGTAAAGGAATTATTTCAAATAAGAAAGAACAATCCTTTATAGAAAAGCTACTGCTTTATATTAGAGGGAATTTTTTTGTTCCTGATGCAAGAGTTGGCTGGGTGAAACCAGCAGTTGGGTTTTTGTTAGAATACATTAAAAAAGAAGAGGTTGAAACAATTATAACGACTGGTCCCCCGCATAGTGTTCATCTTATAGGGCTTAAGATTAAGGAAAAAGCCGGTTTGAGGTGGTTAGCCGATTTTAGAGACCCTTGGACTACTATTGGCTATCATAAACAGTTAAAATTAAATGCAAATACTAAAAAGAAACATAAGCGGTTAGAGCAACAGGTTTTAAATACCGCTGATCAAGTTGTGGTAACTAGTTTTGTAACTAAACGCGAGTTTCAGAATATAACTAAAAAGCCTATTGAGGTTATTACTAACGGTTATGATGATGAAGCTGCTGTTGATTTTGAAATGGATTCTAAATTTACGTTATCTCACATAGGCTCCTTGCTATCTAAAAGAAACCCAGAGGTACTATGGAAGGTTTTAAAAGATTTAACAGATGAGTCTGAGGCGTTTTCCAAGGATTTTCAACTTAATTTAATCGGAGAAACAAGTGAGAACGTTTTAAACTCTTTAAAAGAAAACAGTTTAAGTTCTTATATTAATAATATTGGATATGTGTCACATAAAGAATCTGTTATGTATCAGAAAAAGTCACAAGTATTATTGTTGATTGAAATTAATTCTATAGATACAGCGGGTATTATTCCTGGAAAACTATTTGAGTATATGGTTTCTAATAGACCTATTATTGCTATTGGACCAGCTGGTTCGGATGTTGCAAAAATTATTAAGGAAACTAACACGGGCTGTTATTTTAATTACTTTGATTACGACATATTAAAAAGCACTATATTGGATTATTATAAAGCTTATAAACAAGGCTCATTAAAATCATCTCCAATTGGTTTACAAAAATATCACAGACGGTCACTTACACAATCACTGGTACATTTAATATAATGGGAGTAGTTGCATCACAATCCTTTAAAAATATTGTTTCTACATATCTAGGTTTTGCTATGGGGGCAATAAATACTCTTTTTCTGTATACAGAGTTTTTAAGTGATGCCTACTATGGAATGGTAGGTTATATGTTATCACTTGCTTATGTTTTGATGCCCATTATGTCATTTGGTGTACATAATACACTTGTGAAATTTTATTCTGCATTCAAAACAAGGACATCATTGAATAGTTTTTTAACATTAATGTTATTCTTACCCTTAGCGGTAATAATACCTTTAATTGCAATTACTTACATAAGCAGCGATGTTATTGTTGGTTTTCTTGCTCAGAAAAATGACATCATAGGAGGGTATTTATGGCATACTATTTTTGCCGCGATAGCACTAGCGTATTTTGAAGTGTTTTTTGCTTGGGTTAAAGTTCAAATGCAGACAGTTTTTGGGAATTTTATGAAAGAGGTTTTTCATAGAGCAGCAACCATGATTTTACTTTTTTTACTGTATTTAGAGGTAATAGATGTCGACCAATTTATGTTGGGTCTAGTAATTGTTTATTTGTTAAGAACCTTGATAATGAAGGTTTATGCGTTTAGCATTAAACTGCCTATTATTACCTTTAAAAGCTTGAACAATCTTACCGCGATACTAAAGTATTCCTTCCTTATTATTATTGCCGCTTCGGTAGCCACTATTCTTTTAGATGTTGACAAAGTCATGCTAGGTTATTATGTGGAAATTGAGCAAATAGCCTATTATAATGTGGCTATTTTTATTGCAGCGGTTATAGCGGTGCCTCAACGATCTATGCATCAAATTTTAATGCCTTTATCTGCTAAATATTTAAATGAAAGAGATTTTGATTCTTTAGAAGATTTGTATAAGCGTAGTTCGTTAAATTTATTAATAGTAGGAGGTCTTATATTTTTGCTTATCCTTACTAACATTAACCAGTTATATTTTTTGATTCCTGAGCAGTTTGGTGGTGGGCTATTTGTTGTTTTTGTAATAGGTTTATCTAAGTTGTTCGATGCAGCCTTAGGGAGTAATAATGCGATTCTATTTAATAGCGATTATTATAGAATGGTTCTAGCTTTGGGCGTGTTTTTAGCTGTTTTAATGATACTCTTAAATATTGTCTTTATTCCTTGGTTGGGGATTAACGGTGCTAGTTTGGCTACTCTTTTTGCTGTATTTTTGTACAATAGCATAAAATTGTATGTAGTTTATAATAAGCTTAAAATATTTCCTTTTACCATTAAAACCTTAAAAGTTGTAGTATTAATTTGGGCAAGTGTATTAGCTCTTTATTTTTGGGAGTTCCCATTTAATCCGTTAGTTAATATAGTATTAAAGTCGCTCTTGGGGTCCTTAATTTACTTGTTTGCGGTTTACAGGTTTAATTTTTCAGAAGACCTTTCATTTCTTGCAAAAAAATATTTCAAGTTAAAGTAAGTTAAAATCTTTTAAAACAGAAAACCCCGCAATGTTGCTTTGAGGCATACATATCGCAGGGCTTTCCAAACTAACCAACCAAAATTTTTAAGATCTTCTTCTTAAAGAAGATTTTATATTGTTATTCGAACTATTTCTATTATGAGAAGCTACTCGTCTAGTATTATGTTCTGATGTTTTAATAATACGTTTACTCGGAGTGCTAATTTTACTGTTTTGCTTTTTATTATATGTACGAGAATTTGAATGTTTTGGTTTTTTGTCTAACCTAGTTTTCGATATAATCCTGTTTTGCTGTGAAACATGTTTTGCTCTAGCCGAAGGGGATGAGTTTTTTTCATGTATTCTTCTTGTGCTATTATTATAGTTTTCTCGTTTTACAATTGTTTTATCTAGCCTACTGGCGTATTGTTTTCTATTATATTTTACTTGTTTGTTACTATTTGTATAATTTCTTCTATTATTATTGTTTAAGTTTTTACGATTTATTGTTGTGTTATTTCTTAATCTAGATTTATTGTTTGCATAAGATCGTCTAGAAGAATGATTATTACTAATAGTGGTTCTATTTCTTGTGTTTCTATTTGCCGTAGCATAAACACTATTTCTGTAAATTGTATGTCCTCTTCTAACTCCTACAGCTGTTCTAGGTCTGTAATTATTATAGAATGGGCGGCAGTAGTTGTAACGGACAGGATAGTAATATCTCCTGTAAGGCCTATTGTAAACTACGCGGTACCTATAGGTAGGGGCACAATAATAACGGTGCCATGGTCTGTAAACATAAGACCTGTTGTAAATATTTATATAACCAGTGCAATGCGTGAAAGTATTGTATCGGTTGTAAAAAACATTTAAACCGCCAATACGAGATACATATCCAAAGTTATTGTAAAATATATTAATGTTACCAGCTTGAATAACACGTCCATAATTATCATAGTAAACAGGCGTATGCTCTATTTGGATAATAGCTCCAAATTCATCATACTGTACAGAACTATTGTAATTATAACCAGCATTAAAACTAATGTTTACGTTAGGTGATCCGTATGAAATGTTTAAGCTCGAATTGTTATTTAAGATGTTAAAGTCAAACTGACCATCTGGGAAAACCGAAAATTCCACACCATTTTCAACAAAAATATATGACTTTCCATACCCATTGTTTGTAAGAGGGGATACATAATTACTTCCTACCTTTATAGAAGCAAAAGAATAAAAACTAATTAACAAGCAAAAGGTTAATAAAACTCTATTTTTTTTATTTAAACCTGTTAATGAAAGCAGGGGTGCATGATAGTTTTGAGAGATATTCATAATATATAGATTTAAGGTTCTGTAATAAGATTATCAAACAGCATGCCATAAATAATTAGGGACGCGTTTCACAGGGCCGCTTCTGTTTCGTTTCTCCATATAGTATAGGGGTTTCATGGTTTTCCTATTTACACAAATCCTAATCGAGAGGCATAATATTTAACTTAAAATTGTGCTTAAATTGATGTTTTAAAAAACAGTATTTTTATGAAAGAAAAACGATGGTATGCCAAAGACAAAGGAAACTTGCAAAAATTGCAATAAAGAATTCAATAAGAAATTCAATTATTGCCCGTATTGTGGACAGCAGGTTAATGATGCGTTGACTATTAAAGTTTTGTTTTACAATACCATTAGTAACTATTTTTCTTTTGATGCCAGATTTTTAAAAAGTTTCTTTCCTTTAATGCTCAAACCTGGTTATTTAGCTAGCAGATTTATAGAAGGAAAGCGCCTATTGTATTTACACCCTGCCCAGATGTATTTGTTTGTTGCGGTGATTTTCTTCTTCCTATTTTCCTTTGTACAACGAGAGCAGGTGCAGAATTTAGATGCTCAACTTGAAAAACCACTTGTAGCTGTTGGTACGGATAGTAATATTTCTTTAGATACTGAGATTAAAATTTCTACCAACGAGGTTGAAAAGAATTATAGTGTAAAACCTAATGTGTTACAAAAAGAATTAGAAACAACATCGAAGTCTCAGTCTGATAAAAATAACAGTATACTCAATTTTGATAGTAATGCTAAAAAAATAGATTCACTCATAGCTATAGAAGCCCCCGATAATCAGGTGTTTAATGAGATGGGAATGAGTAATGATGCAAGTTTTTTGGAAAAGCGGGTTTACGCTCAGGCCTTAAAGCTTTATAAATCAAGAAAAGGAGGGAGTATTCTTCAAGCTTTTTTTGATGCTATCCCTATAGCTATGTTTTTTCTATTACCAATTTTTGCTTTAATACTAAAATTGCTTTACTTAAAAAAAGGTGTTTACGCTCATCATCTGGTTTTTAGCTTTTATTACTTCTCTTTTCTCTTTACAGTATTTAGCATAATCCTTGGAGTTAATTTTTTAATAGATATTCCGGACTGGATTGACATTTTGCTAATATTATCTACCTTTATTTATTTGTTTATGGCACTTAAATATTTTTATAAACAAAGTTGGCTGAAAAGCTTTTTGAAGTCAACCGTTACTTCATTGGTTTTTTTGATGTTTGTTGCGCCTCTAGCAGTTTTTGTTTTAGTAGTATTTGCTTTTCTTTTTTATTAAAATAAAAACTCAAGTTTTAGTTAAGATGTTTAAATCTTACCTTTTAAATATTTAGCTGTCACAGAGTTGTTTTCATTAATGATATCTTCTGGCGTACCAGTCGCTACGACCCTGCCTCCAGATTCGCCTCCAAATGGGCCTAAATCTATAATATAATCAGCGCACTTAATGAGGTCTATATTATGTTCAACAACTATAATAGAGTGCCCTTTTTTAATTAACGCGTTAAATGAGGTTAGTAGTTTTTGAATATCATGAAAGTGAAGCCCTGTTGTTGGTTCATCAAAAATAAACAAGGCTTTTTCCTTATTATTCCCTTTGCCTAAAAATGATCCAAGCTTTATTCTTTGTGCTTCACCACCCGAAAGCGTAGAGGAGCTTTGTCCTAATTTAACGTAGCCGAGTCCAACATCTTGAAGTGGTTGTAATTTGGTTTTAATTTTAGTCTGTGCGTTTGCTTCAAAAAAGTCAATGGCATCATCTATGGTTAGATTTAAAATATCATCAATATTTTTTCCTGCAAATGTTACTTCTAGAACTTCCTTTTTAAAGCGTTTTCCCTTACATGTTTCGCATTCTAAATGAACATCTGCCATGAATTGCATTTCAATAGTTACTTCACCTTCTCCCTTGCAAGTTTCACAACGACCGCTATCTACATTAAAAGAAAAGTGTTTAGCTTGATAGTTTCTAATGGTGCTAAGTTTTTGCTTGGAATAGAGAGCTCTAATATCATCATATGCCTTTATATAGGTTACTGGGTTAGAGCGAGATGATCTTCCTATGGGATTTTGATCTACAAATTCAATCTGACTAATGTTACTGTAATTACCTTCCAAACTTGAAAATTGTCCAGGTTTATCACCAAAATCGGTTAGTTTCTTTTGCAGGGCAGGGAATAATATTTTTTTTACTAGTGTACTTTTACCACTCCCTGATACACCGGTAACTACGGTAAGCATACCAAGTGGGAAACTAACATCAATATTTTTTAAATTGTTTTCTCTAGCTCCAACAATATCTACGTGGTATTTGGTGGTTCTTCTTTTTTTTGGGATTTCAATTTTTAAATCTTCATTAAGATATTTAGAAGTCAAGGATTGTGAATCTAGAATATCACTATAGGTTCCAATTGCAACCACCTCGCCTCCAAAAGTGCCGGCCTCGGGTCCTATATCAATAATTGTATCAGACGCTTTCATAATATCCTCGTCATGCTCTACAACAATAACCGTATTTCCAAGGTCTCTAAGCGATTTTAATACTGAAATTAGTCGCTCTGTATCTTTTGGATGCAGACCAATACTCGGTTCATCTAGAATGTACATAGACCCTACAAGACTGCTACCTAGTGATGTGGCCAGATTTATACGCTGACTTTCTCCTCCGGATAAGGTATTGGACTTTCTATTTAAAGTAAGGTAATCTAATCCTACATTGGTTAAGAAAGAAAGTCTGTTATTTATCTCTTTTAAAAGACGTTTGGCAACATGAGCGTCGTGATCGCTTAATTCTAGCTGCTGAAAAAATATCCGTAATTTTTCTAGAGGCATTTCAACAAGGTCTGTAATGGTGGTATTAGCAACTTTAACGTAATTTGCTTCAGGTCTTAATCGCTTACCATTGCATGTTTTACACTTAGTTTTTCCCCGGTAGCGAGAAAGCATAACGCGGTTTTGAATCTTATAAGCTTTAGCTTCTAATTCACTAAAAAAAGAATGCAAGCCTTCAAAGTATTTATTTCCGGTCCAAATAAGTTTTTTCTGTTCTTCGGTTAATTCGAAGTAAGGTTTGTGTACAGGGAAATCAAATTTATGAGAATTATTAACTAACTGGTCTTTATACCAACTCATACTTTCACCGCGCCATGGAAAAATAGCATTTTCAAAAACCGAAAGTCCTGTATTAGGGATTACCAAATCTTCATCAATTCCTATAATATCACCGTAACCTTCACATTTAGGGCAAGCACCGTAAGGATTATTAAAACTAAAAAGATGGATATTAGGTTCAAGAAAATCAACACCATCTAACTCGAATTTGTTACTGAATAGATTTTGGTGATTCGTTTTAAGTTCTTCTATAATACAAGTTCCATTCCCTTCAAAAAAAGCTGTCTGAACAGCGTCAGCAAGCCTGTTATAAAAATCCTCATCGTTTTTGGTAACAATTCTATCAACTACAAGAAAGAGTTCTTCTTTGTTAGAAACAGGTTCAGTAGTATCAATTCTAATAACACTATCTTTAGTCTTTATTCGGGAATAACCTTGTTGTTGTAAGGTTTTAAGTTTATCCTCTATGGAACGACCTTCTTCTAAATGGATGGGAGCAAGAAGCAGTAATTTTTCTCTTTCTTTAAATTGTTTAATATAGTTTACAACGTCTGAAACAGTGTGCTTTTTAACTTCTTTTCCAGAAATAGGGGAGTACGTTTTACCTATTCGGGCAAATAATAACTTAAGGTAGTCGTAAATCTCAGTTGTTGTACCTACAGTAGAACGCGGATTTGTAGAGTTAACTTTTTGTTCTATGGCAATGGCCGGCGCAATACCTTTTATATAATCTACTTTTGGTTTATTAAGTCTTCCTAAAAATTGTCGAGCATAACTTGAAAGGCTTTCTACATAGCGCCTTTGACCTTCTGCGTATAACGTATCGAAAGCTAAACTTGATTTGCCAGAGCCGGATAAACCAGTAATTACAACTAGTTTGTTTCTTGGTATTACCACATCAATATTTTTTAAATTGTGTAATTTGGCACCTTTAATTATGATGTTCTCTTTAGCGTTTACGTCGTCAATTGCTTTATTCATAGGCTTTTTTGGAAGATAATTTTGCAAAGATACCACAAGTATTTGAGTCGATAAAATGCCTTGTATTTCATGAAGTCTCTAAAAAAATCCAAAAAATTTTTCGTTTTAGGAATGATTGTTGTTATATTTGGAATATTAATCAAACAATTAACAAACTACGCCTATAGCATAAAATTACTTTTAAACATGTAACCCCAAGCAAGGAAGCCCTCTCTTCTGTGCGATAAAAAGTAATTATTATGCAATACGAACTTATTACGGACTCTACTTTGGTTAGTAGTTACATTAAAGGAGATGAAAGTGCTCTAGAATGTTTGATTATTCGACACAAACAGAAAATTTACAGTTTTATTTATTCTAAAGTATATGATAAAGATGTCGCTGAAGACATTTTTCAAGATACGTTTATAAAGGTTATTAAAACGCTTAAGCGTGGTGCTTATAATGAAGAAGGTAAGTTTTTACCCTGGGTGATGCGAATTGCACACAACCTTGTTATTGATTTTTTTAGAAAAAATAATAGAATGCCAAAGTTTGATAATACAGGAGAATTTAGCATTTTTTCTGTTTTAAGTGATGCTTCTCTAAATGCAGAAAAAACAATTATCAAAGAGCAGGTTGAAAATGATGTGAGGCGTCTGGTAGACGAACTCCCTGAAGATCAAAAGGAAGTACTTTTGATGCGCATTTATAATGACATGAGTTTTAAGGAAATATCAGATAGAACGGGTGTTAGTATTAACACAGCATTGGGCAGAATGCGTTACGCGCTGATTAATTTACGCAAGATTATTGATAAGCATAATATTGTTTTAACCAATTAATACAATAAAGTGATTTACTATGCGTTATGAGTTTATAATTGTTAAATTCATAATACATGGCAAAACTTTACTCTGAAGATTCTATTTCTGGAATAGAAAAATTACAACCGAAAGAAGAAACGGTTAAATTTCTTCTAAATTATTCTAAGGCTTTAAGTGTTATAAGTAGTAATAAATGGAAGTTTGAAGCGCTTCTAAATTGAGTTTTTAAGTCCTAATATAATGTATTAGGACTTTTTTGTTTTTTGGTAGTCTTTTAAAACAGACTGCCTCCCAATAGTTTTGGTAATAATATCTTTGTCAAGATTCCAGCCTCTTGCTGGCGAATATTCTCTTCCATACCAAATAATCTGAAGATGTAAGTCATTCCAGAGTTCTTTTGGGAATAAGCGTTTAGCGTCTTTTTCAGTTTGTACTACATTCTTTCCATTACTTAAATTCCATCGATACATTAGCCGATGAATATGAGTATCTACCGGGAAAGCTGGAATGCCAAAGGCTTGAGACATGACAACACTAGCTGTTTTATGGCCAACAGCAGGAAGTTCTTCTAAAGCCTCAAAACTTTGTGGTACTTCACCTTGATGCTTTTCTATAAGAATTTTAGACAGTCCATGAATGCCTTTGCTCTTCATTGGAGACAGTCCAACCGGCTTTATTATTTCTCTTATGTCATTAACGGTAAGTTTTACCATATCATATGGATTGTCTGCCTTCTCAAACAATAAAGGGGTGATTTGATTCACTCTAACATCTGTACTTTGCGCAGACATTAAAACTGCTATCAATAGGGTGTATGGGTCTTTATGATCAAGTGGAATGGGAATTTCAGGATACAATTCATTTAAGGTTTTTATAACAAAATGAACCCGTTCTGTTTTATTCATAAATCGTACTTTTGTTAAAAATCAAAGTTAATACTATGAAAACGTTAAAACAAGGTGACGCAGTACCTAATTTCACTTCGGTGGATGAGCAGGGCAATACCGTATCTTTAAGTGATTTTAAAGGAAAAAAATTAGTTGTTTTTTTCTACCCAAAAGCAAGTACGCCCGGATGTACTGTAGAGGCCTGTAATTTAAGAGATAATTATCAAGCTTTAAAAGATCAAGGCTATGAACTATTGGGGGTTAGTGCAGATTCTAAAAAGCGCCAGTTAAATTTTAAAGAGAAATATGAGTTTCCATTTCCACTTTTAGCAGATGAAGACAAAACTGTAATAAATACGTTTGGAGTTTGGGGCCCAAAAAAGTTTATGGGTAAAGAATATGATGGTATTCACAGAACCACATTTTTAATTGACGAAAATGGCATTGTTGAAAGGGTAATTAGCAAGGTGAAAACCAAAGAGCACGCTGCACAAATATTAGAGTAAAAAAAAGCGGTAATTAAATTACCGCTTTTTTTTATTTTTTTCGCCTAGTACTAAGGGTTAGAGGTTTTCTTGTGTACCCAAATAACCTATAGTCCTTTATTAAATCTGCCGTGCCATCAGGAACCATTTCTTCCCAACCGCGTTCACCGCTACCAATCATTCTAAGTATTTCTCGAGAGAAAATATTCATAATGCTTTCATCGTAGTCGGTAATATCGATTACTTTTCCATTGTATTTAAAAAACTTGTAAAGCTCTTTCATTCTAGGATAAACTTTTAAGTTTTCACTAGTTATGAGCTCTCCAGTTTCTGGATCTAGCATAGGATATAAATACACTTTTAAATCTTTGAAAAACAATTTTCCAAAGGCTTCTAAAATCCCTCCGCTAATATGTCTATAATATTTTTCATCAAAAATATCTACTAGATTGCTCACGCCCATAGCGAGTCCCATTCTTGCTTTTGTATAGTTTGAAAAATATTCAACAACTTTAAAGTATTCCTGGAAATTGGAAATCATTACTGAATGCCCTAACGAGCATAACAAATCAGCTCTATCAATAAAGTCTTGCTCATCTATTTTACCTTCAGACCTTAAGTTCGACAAAGTGATTTCAAAAACAACTACTGTTTTCTTTTCGTCAACTTTATTTTCTTTAATGAACATATTATATGATTTCTCATACATTTCCATATTCACTTTGGTAACAGGTCTAAAACTTCCTCTTAGCGCAAGGATATTTTTCTTGTAAAATACTTTTGCAGGCAAGACATTAGTACCATCTGGACCAAACATTACCGCATCTGTCATGCCATTTTTAACAAGCTGTAAGCTCATCAATCTGTTATCAACATTCTGAAATACAGGGCCAGAAAAATTAATAGTATCAATTTCAACCTGATCCTTATCTAAGTGGTCATAAAGGTAGCGGAGCAATTTTTTTGGCTCATTATATTTGTAGAAAGCACCATAAATCAAATTTGTGCCAAGCACCCCAAGTGTTTCTTGCTGTAACCTAGCATCTGTTTCTTTAAATCTTAGATGTAAGATGATCTCGTTATAATCTCCATGAGATTCTACTTGATATTTAATACCTACCCATCCATGCCCTTTAAACTGCTTTGCAAAATCTATAGTTGCAACAGTATTAGCATAGGTAAAAAAGATTTTGTCTGGATTTTTTTCACGCGTTAATCGATTTTCCATCAAATCCATTTCGTGTGTTAACATTTTTCTTAGTCGCGCTTCCGTAACATACCTCCCATCATCTTCAGCACCATAAATGGCATCACTAAAATCTTTATCATAGGCAGACATGGCTTTGGCTATTGTTCCAGAAGCACCACCAGCCCTGAAAAAATGTCGACAAGTTTCTTGTCCAGCACCAATTTCGGCAAAAGATCCATAAATATTTTGGTTGAGATTTATGCGAAGTGCTTTCGACTTTAAAGAAGGAATATCATCAAACTCCTTGTCTCCAGTTATAGTAATTTCCATTCGTATCTGGTTAAATTCAAGAAAGAGTAAAGATATTAAATAACTATTTCAAACGAAAAAATAAGCTTACTTTTGATTAAAAATTGCGGAATTGTGAAAATTACGTTTCTTGGTACTGGGACATCGCAAGGAATACCTATTATTGGGAGTGACCATCCTGTTTGCTTAAGTAAAAACCCTAAAGATAAGCGGTTGCGTGTTTCTGTTTTAGTGGAGTGGGATAACTACACCTTTGTAATTGATTGCGGTCCAGATTTCAGGTATCAAATGCTGCGTGCTGGATGTAAACGAATTGATGGTATAATTTTTACGCATGAGCACTCAGATCATGTTCTTGGCCTTGACGACATAAGACCCTTTTATTTTAGGCAAGGCGATATTTCTATCTATGCCCATAAGCGTGTACTAAAAACACTTAAAAGACGCTTTGATTATATATTTCAAATTGAAAACAAATATCCGGGGGCTCCAACAGTAGTAGTAAATCGAGTAAAAAACAAACCATTTAAAATTAAGAATATGCAGGTTGTACCTATAAGTGGTTTACACGATAAGCTTCAAGTTTTTGGTTATAGGTTTAACGATTTTGCTTATTTAACCGATATGAAAACTTTAAAAAACAAAGAGATAAGTAAACTTTATGGTGTTAAAGTTTTAGTGGTTAATGCATTGCGCATACAGCCTCACAGATCACATTTTAATCTTGATGAGGCCTTGCAGTTTATTAAACAAGTTAATCCCAAAAAGGCTTATTTAACGCATATTAGTCACTTGTTAGGGTTTCATGAAGAGGTTGAAAAAAAACTTCCTAAAAATGTATACTTGGCCTACGATGAATTAGAAATAACAATTTAAATTACAAAAATGAAGCAAAAAATATTTATCTATTTGTTTGTGTTTACCATTTTATTGGTGCTTTTTCAATATATCAATGCTAAGCGTGTGTTTGAGGGTATGAACCATAAACTTGAAGGCTATAAAACCCAACTCTCTAAGTACAAGGATTCCGTATCTATTTTGCAGAATGATATTTTAGAGGTTTCTCATTTTAATTTAAGTAGAAATGAAGATGCTATTAGTTATTTTGAAGAAGAAGGATACGATGTGTCTGAATTGATTCCTTTTATAAAAGATGAGCTTTATAAGTCTAACGAGAAAAAAGGAGAACACCCTATTGTACCTTATGCATCAAGCGAGGGAAGAAAAATGATGGTTAATACCGTCAAATTGTTAAACCATAAATGGATTATTGCCGACTTTTCAGACGGAGAATATTGGGGTGAAATATTTCTTACCTATGAGATAGCTCCGGATAGAACAGTGACTTTTAACTTGGTAGAATATTTTCTATATCCTTTTGATTAATCTACCTTAAATGCTACACCTTTTTGTTTCACTGTTTCACCAACATAGGAATATTCATAGGTGTATGAAGAATCTGTAGTAGTAAGTATTTTTAGGTGAATATCTTTATGCTCTGCCATGTTTTTGGGGTTTATGGTCTTAAAAATAACCTCACAATCATTTATCCATCTTAATTGAGAAGAATCGATTTTATTGTTATAAGTTTCAACTTGAATCGTATTACTTCTTGTAAAAGTAGATTTATAGATTTGGTTGTTTATTATTACTTCACTCGTGTATGTTCCTAATTTATAATCTTTACAGTTTCTAGTAGATTCGTAACAATTAAGCAAGAATAAAAAAAGTAGAAGGTATGTGAATCGCATGTCGTTTCTTTTAATTTTGCAAAGCTACTAAATACCACGATTAATTTTTGAAGTTTTCAAAAGTACCGTCCGAATAAAAAATAACTATCCGTTCAATCTCTTTTGAATTTATTGATGTATTTTTCTCTTCAATGATTTCCTTCTGAGGTTGTGTAATCTTGTTTTCTTGAATCATTTCAGTTTTTGAAGGGAAGGATCCTTTACCATTAAACAGCCAATATAAGTCTACCTCAGGAAAGGCAGAGAGTACTTTTAATATAAAATCTAAACTAGGTTTATTTCTCCCAGATAGGATGTGCGAAATACTGGAACGTTGAACTCCAATTTTTTCAGCAAAAGAGGAGGCTGATTCTCCGTAGTAGTTAATGACTTTATGCAGTCTTCTATTAAAATCCTCGTTGTTTATCATTGTAAACAAGTCTTTTGTGAATTAATTGATACAAATGTAACATTAATATTTTAAAGTGTACTGATAATGATTTAAACCTTTATGTTAATAGTGAATATTAAGTTTAAATAAAAATATTTATTATATTGAATATCAGTTAACTGTACATATATAATTAGTAACGTTGAGAAATTGTTAAAAACCAACACCTGGACTTGTTTAAATGGTATACAAACGTAAACTTTACACCGATAATTGGTGTTTACATTTGTAAATATTGAATTGTTTACATTTGTAAAATAAACATGAAACATGCAAACGGAAGAAATTAGAACTCTATTTTCAAAATACAAAGAAGAGAGTTTGTCAGGTAGGTATATTACGCATAAACACATTGCGCCTCTAATTGAAAAATTAAAGTCTTTTACAATTGTTAACCAGGTTGGAAAATCTGTGTTAGGAAACCCGATACATAGTATTGAGATTGGAAGTGGTAGAAAGAAGATTCTTATGTGGTCTCAAATGCACGGAAACGAATCTACAACCACAAAGGCCATTTTTGATTTGCTTAATACCCTTTTAAGTGATAATCAAGATGTTGTTCAGGTTTTAGATAACTGCAAGCTGTGTATTATTCCTATTCTTAACCCTGATGGTGCTATGGCTTATACACGAGTTAACGCGAACTCTGTTGACTTAAATAGAGATGCTCAGGACTTAAGTCAGCCAGAAAGCCTTGTTTTAAAAGAGGTTTTTGAAAGGTTTAAACCGCATTTTTGCTATAACCTACATGGGCAGCGAACCATTTTCAGTGCTGGACCTGTAAATAAATCAGCAACGGTTTCGTTTTTAGCGCCCGCTCAAGATAAAGAATGCTCGGTAACCTTAACAAGGAAAAAAGCTATGGAAATTATTGATGTAATGAATAAACGACTTCAAGAAATAATTCCAGATCAGGTTGGTGTGTATGATGATTCGTTTAATATTAACTGCGTTGGTGATACATTTCAAAGCAAAAATGTTCCCACTATACTTTTCGAAGCAGGGCATTATGATAGGGATTATGACCGTGAAGTAACTCGTGAATTAATCTATATATCTTATTTAACATCAATATGCTACATATCTAAAAACAATGTAGATGGCTCTGCTTACAAAGAATATTTTAATATACCAGAAAATGAAAAATGTTTTTTAGATATTATTATTAGAAATGTCAAAATGGGTGACGATGTAGTTGATGTTGGTATTCAGTATACTGAAAAATTGAACACAGATTCTTTAGAGTTTGTTCCTGTGATTGTTAAGGTGGAATCGTTACATGCTTTTTATGGACACAAGGAATATGATGCAAAGGGCTCGGAGGTTAGTGGTGAAAATGGAGAAGAGCTGAAAGTTAATTACGAAAACGTTTTCGTAATATTGAATAATGAAAAAATCTTGTTATAATCGAAATAAAGCATATCAATAATAAGGTTTTTTTAGTGAAAATGTATTAATTTTGCTTGATATTTAAGAATAGTTAATTATGGGTAAAATTAAATTAGACGAAATCGATCATCAAATTCTTGACATGTTAATTGATAACACAAGAATTCCATTTACAGACATCGCTAAAAAATTATTGATATCGGCAGGTACCGTTCATGTACGTGTTAAAAAAATGGAGGAATCAGGAATTATAAGAGGATCTTCACTGATGTTGGATTACAAAAAACTGGGTTATTCCTTTATAGCATATGTGGGTGTCTATTTAAACAATACCTCTCAAACCAAATTTGTACTTGAGCGTATTAACGAAATCGCCTATGTTACAGTGGCCCATATTACAACTGGTAAGTTTAATATTTTTTGTAAAATTAGAGCTAGAAGCACAGAGCATGCTAAAGAAGTTATATTCTTGTTGGATGATATAGAAGGGGTTTATAGAACAGAAACTATGATATCATTAGAAGAAAGTATTAATGATAAAAAGCGTTTAATGCATTCTATTTTTAATGAGATGAACTAGGTTGTAAAAGTTTACTTGATTTGAAAGAAATTAAAAGCCCATTTATGGGCTTTTTTTATACTCTTTACAGTTGGAAGTAATTAAACAGCTTTTGAAATGTTATTTTTAAAAAGGAATTACTAGCAAAAGGTAAATGTGACATACATTTTATTAAAGTAAAACCTAGATTCATTTATTTTTTGCATTAATCTTTTTGGTAAAGTATACCCAAAGCAAAAATACAGAAGAATATAGAAGTGCTCTGAAGAAATAGAGATGCGCAAAATCAAAGAATACATTGTGGTATTCATACAAATAAATAAGTATTGAAGACCTTAATATATTCATAAGATCAATTATAATTACCCCAATTAAAATATACTTTATTTTACGTCCAAATTTGGAAGGCATCAAAAGAATAAAACCAATATATAGCGCAAATAAATTCAAACCATTGCATCCGTCAGCTACATTTAGAAGAAATTTGTCATGATGATATATTCTTGAAAGAATAAAATTAGAGCTTAAGATGTCTCTGGAAGTTGAGTATCCAGATAATGGGGTAAAGTAATTGAGTGTAAAAACCGATAAATTTGCAACATGCTTTGTTAACGGAAAATGTAAAAATGATAAATCAATAGTAAATATTTTTGGCAAAATTTTCCATAAAATGACTAACCCAGTTCCTTTTAAGAGAAAACTCCGTGTTCTAGGGGGTAATCTGTTTTTCAACCCGTTAAATAGAATTTTAGTTTTGATCATTCCTCAAATATAGGGATTTTACTATTTTGAAATCATAGAGAGTGAAAAAACTAAGTTAGAATAAATGTCTATTTCACTGATTTACTTCTCTTTATTGACTTTATTAAAAGACTTTCAATTTCATATAATTTAGTCCTAATGCTTATATAAATGCATTAGAACACGTCTTTCAGTTATTAAAAAAAGAAATTGAGAGTTGCTATTAATATAATTAGTAGTGTTTTTGAAGCACTTTAAAGAATAATTTTGTGGATTAAAATATCTCATAGGATATTTACAGGGTAATGTTGGTTATATATCATAGATAAAATGAGATTATTAGAGTTGCTGAGAAAAAAAGGCTTTTGGCTTTTGGATTTTATTAAGGGAGGTGCAATAAGAAAGCACTATAATGATATTAAATATATAATTGAAAATTTTGATTCACCTGAAGCAGAATTGCTACAGAATCAGCATTTGAAATCTGTATTGAGTAATGCACGAGAGTTTGTTCCTTATTATAGTACTCATGCTAAAAGTGATTCGCTTAAAGATTTTCCAGTTATAGATAAAGGTATAATAAGGGATAATTTTAATAGTTTTAAGTCCATTAAGTTTATCGATAAACAGAATACAGCGGTTGTAACAAGTGGCTCAACCGGGACTCCATTCAGGCTTTATCATAATAAAAACAAAAGACTAAGAAACAATGCTGATATAATATATTTTACCAAAAGAGGGGGGTTTGAAATAGGGTCTAAGTTGCTTTTTATGAAAGTTTGGAATGATATCAACAAAAAATCCAAATTGAAACTGTTTTTAGAAAATATAAAACCTTATAATATTTTGAATTATACGGATAAAGATGTTCAAAATCTTTTAGAAGACCTTAAAAATGATAAATCTGATAAAAGCATTTTTTGTTTTGCATCTACATGTGATATTATTGTAAATTATCTTGATAAAATAAGAAGCCGTAAATTAAACTATAAAGTTAAGTCTATCATAACAAATTCAGATGAACTAAAAAGGTCTACTAAGGATAAAATGGAGAAGTATTTTCAAGTACCTGTTTTGGCAAGGTATTCCAACATGGAATGCGGGATGCTTGCTCAGCAAAAAGTTTCTGGAGGTTATGATTATGAGATAAACCACGCAAGCTTTAAAATAGAATTGTTGGATTTAGTTGAAGATATACCAGTAAAAAATGGTGAGATGGGAAGAATAGTAATAACAGATTTGTTTAATTATTGTATGCCTCTGATAAGATATAATACTGGAGATATAGGTGTTATGGGAGAAGATGAATATGGTAGACTAGTATTGAATAGAATTGATGGTAGGAAAGTTGACATGGTTTTAGATACAAAAAACAGAGTAATTACGTCGCATATTGTTACTGTTAATATGTGGAAGTATTCAGAATTAAAGCAATATCAGTTTGCGCAGATAGGGCAAAAAGAATATGAATTTAGATTAAATCCTTGGGAAGGTTTTTCTAGAGAGGAAGAACTTCTTAGTGAGTTTAAAGGGTATTTTGGAAAGGACGCTCAAATAAGTTTGAAGTATGTTAACGAGATTCCATTATTGTCATCTGGTAAACGAAAACTTGTGGTAAATGAAATGACAGCTAATTAAATTTGATTTAGATGTTTTACCGATAAAAATAGGCTTATCTCACTGGTTATCTAAATATTCGTTAGGTTGGTCTAATATTTCATCGAAATCAAGATTTTAAAAAATTTACCTCTACTTTTACAACACATTAAATTTATTTAAAATGGCAATTGAAATAAATAATATTTTAGTTATCGGGGCTAACGGTCAAATAGGTTCTGTTTTAACCCCAGCTCTTGAAAATACCTTTGGGAAAAAATGTATAATTGCATCTGATATTTATTACAAAGATAAATTTGTAAATAATTTTGAAATCCTAGATGCTACAGATTACCATGCTCTAGAAAAAATTGTTAAAAAATATAGAATTAGTCAAATTTATCATTTAGCAGCAATTCTTTCAGCCAAAGCAGAGAGAAGTCCAAGGGAAGCTTGGGAGGTTAATGTGAATTCGTTTTTTAATGTATTAGAGGTTTCAAGAAAACATAACATAAAAAAAGTGTTTTATCCTAGTTCAATTGCAGTTTTTGGAAGTCATGCAGATTTAGACCAGACTTGCCAATTTTCTAGTTTGAATCCGTCAACAATTTATGGAGCCAGTAAAGTAGCTGGAGAAAATTTGGCACAATATTACTACAGTAAATATAATATTGATGTAAGGTCTTTAAGGTATCCAGGAATTATTGGTTATCAATCATTACCAGGGGGTGGTACTACTGATTATGCCGTAGATATTTATCATAAAGCTATTTCGGGAGAAGTGTTCGATTGTTTCTTAGAGAAAGATAGTAGTTTGCCAATGATATTTATGGATGATGCTATAAAAGCAACGTTGCAGTTAATGAATGCTGAATCTGAGAGTGTTAAGATTAGAACTTCATATAATTTGTCTTCAATGACTTTTTCACCTGAAGAGGTGTTTTTGTCTATTAAAAAGTATTACCCTGAATTTAAAATAAATTATAAACCTGATTTTCGACAAGAAATTGCAAATAGTTGGCCTAGAAGTATTGATGATTCGAGAGCTAGAGAAGATTGGGGTTGGTCTCCGGACTTTGATTTGCAGAGCATGACTGAAGTTATGATTAATAATTTAAGAAAGAAAAGGTATGAATCAGCTTGAAAAAATGATTATTATTAATTCTCTATATCTGTATCTAAAAACGTTTGTTCTGTGCGACAGTTAATCATAAGAAATGTTCTAAAGAGCAAGGGTAGGAATAATAGAAAATAATACTTTTTATTTTATAAGTTTTTTAGATGATGTTACTTTTGTGGAATATGGACGATTCTATCGCATTTTGAAAACATCATTCCTGCTTTAAAATTATTGAATTCTTCAACATTGGTCTTACCATTTAGCCATGACAAATATATGGAAGGTGTATCCACGCCTGCTTCATGTGAAAAAGGATAGCCGCCACCAAATCTGGGATTCATTTCCAGGAAATAAACTTTTTCGTTTGCAACAAAAAAGTCACAGTCCATATTTCCTACATGACCAGTGTTTGATCCAATAAGTGCTGCTATTTTGGTAAACTTGTCATCAACAATGGAAATCGCCTTGTCTGTTTCGCCAGACCTCATGCCTATTTTTTTACGAACAAAAGTTCCGTAATAGTTACCATCCAGATCATTTAAAATATCCACACCATACTCTTCTCCATTGATTTTCTCCTGAATAAGAATACATTTATCCATATCTTTCAAACTAGCATCTTTTAAAATAGACTTGTGTATTCTGATATGCTGCAGTTTATAAACCAACCTCAATTCGTCCTCGTTGTTTGCAATATCAATACCAATCGAGGCGCTTCCCCATCTGGGTTTTACAATAAGAGGGTAATTAAGTTCGTTATTTTCAATGGCAGTAATTGTCTTGTCTATATCCAGATAAGTTTTTGGAGTATCTACGTTCAACTCCTTAAAAAAATTATAAGTTTTCCATTTGTCAAAGGCAATATCAATAATGTTTTCATTAGAAATGAGAACTTTACACCCATGTAATTCCAGACGCTCTTTATTCTTGGCAAGTACAGGTAATTCCAGATCATTCAACGAAATAATTGCAGTCACCTTATACGTTTTTACTATTTGTTCCAGATTGGGTATATAGTCTACATCATTAATTTTAGGAACCATAACGGCAATATCAGCGTCCACCATTGATGGTGCTGTTAAAACGTTATCCGCTGCTATGACTTTTCCTGAATTATTAAGTGCCGTTTTAAAGTAATTTATGAGATAATTGCGTCTACCTGCACAGGTGAAAAGAATATTGTGAATCATGTTATATAAGATTGCTTCTTGAGATGGATATAAAGTATTGTAAACTAGTTCATATTTTTTCTTAACTGGTCCAAATCCAACATATCCGGATCAATTTCGATACTATTGGTGTTAAAAACTTTCTTTATGGTTTTAAAAAAAATAATAACATCATTGAAGAAAGATAGAGATTCAACATACTCAATATCCCTAGCTAATTTATCATCCCAACTTAAATTATTTCTTCCAGATACTTGTGCTAGTCCGGTAATGCCAGGCCTAACGGTGTGCCTTATAGATTCTTCCTTAGTATAATAGGGTAGATAATGCACCCGTAATGGGCGAGGGCCTATAAAGCTCATATCACCTTTTATAACGTTAAAGAGTTGCGGGATTTCGTCTAGAGATGCTTTTCTAATAAAGGATCCAAATCCTGTCATTCTATCGGCATTTGGCAACAAATTCCCTAAAGCATCTTTTTTGTCTGACATAGATTTAAACTTGATTATTTTGAATATTTTCTCATTCTTACCAGGACGTTCTTGAAAGAAAAACGGACGTCCTTTATTAATAAACATTAATATAATAATTAGCATCAGAATTAGAGGCGATAATATAATGAGTCCGAAAAAGGCTGCTAAGAAATCTAAAAGTCTTTTTAAAAAGAATTTATACATGGCTTTCAATTTTTTTATACCTATGAGAGCAAAACCCAAAAATAAAACAAAATTGAATTATGGACCGCAAAATATTTAGTCAATAAAGGATTAATCGATAATATGTCGGTATATGGCGATTTTTAGTCCCAAACCTGGTGAGAGACTCGAGATGGTAAGAAAAAACATCACCCTGTTGTGCATTAAGGCAATATTGTCTTTTAAGTTATTGGAGCGATTTAAACTTTTTCTAAAAATTCAAGCAGTTAAAAAGTAGTAATTTTGAGTTGGAAACCAATAAATCATAGTCGAAAGAGCTGCGAGTACAACAAGTTTGCAAAAAAATCAAAAGAAAATCTTATTTCGTGCTTTGTTCGGAATAACACGAGAGCGTTTGCCACTAGTTTTGACATGGTTAATATTTTTAAATGTTATGTTCATAAGCTCAATACGGATTGGTAATGGAGTTTTTTATTTGTTGATATAGAAGAGGCCTGTATACCTCGCTTTTCTAAGCAAACAGTTTTTTACTATAACCGCAAATGGAGTGAAAGAGGCGTTTTTAAATAAATGTTTCAAACCTATCGGGGAATACAGGTGAGCAAGTTGGACACCGAAAAACTGAAACTCAATGGAACACAGCTTCGCCCTACTTAATTTGACTTAGATGTTCTATACAATCCACGTCTGTTTTAAGCGTTCAGCAAACTGGAATGAGAGGGGCTCTTAAAAAATTCCATTTAATCCCATATTCTAAGGACATACAAGTTATGAAATTATCTATTTACCTCTAAAAATTCATAAATTGATATGTCGAATTAGTAGAAAAAGTTTACATTTAGGAAGTAATTTCAGGTAATAGCGCTAATAACAACATACTATCTATCTTCTTAAATGATGAAAAACTTAAATGCTGAATTATATTCGAATGAGTTATTAGAAGTCTGGTCAAAAAAGAGTCATCTCTTATTGTCAGAAAAAATGCTCTTTAAGAAGTACCTGGTAAATACTTCCAAAAATGTTCTTGATGTAGGAACAGGAGGGGGGCGTTTGGCTTTTTATGTTGAGAATTTGGGTTTCGACAGTATTAGGGCATTTGATATTGTTCCGGGCATGATTGATTATGCTATTGAACGAGGTAAAACTTTAAATTCAAAGGTGAAGTTTGAGGTTGGAGATGCTACAGAATTGCTCCAGTATAGTTCAGAATCATTTGATTACGCGTTATATATGCAGCAGGTTCTCAATTTTATTCCTACAGAAAGCGGTTTTAAAAATGCTTTAAAAGAATCCTATAGGATTCTCAAACCTGGAGGTATAGTATTTTTTTCTTTTCTGGATTATGACTCTCGAAGATTTAACCCTCTACTTAATACCTTTGTTAACCTGATTAGAAGGGTTAGGAATGAGACTCTTTTAAGACACAGATTACCATGGTTAAAGATTAATGGTAAGTTTAACTGGAAACTGTTTAATAAAAATCAGGCATGTGCCTATTGGGTGAAAGAAAAAGAGATTATAGATCAATTGAAAACTCTGGGGTATGATATTTTAGAGGTTAAGAACCAAAGCGATTTTAAGGCTTCAAAGCCAACTCAGAAAAAGGGGATGCTTTATATCGTTTGTAGTAAATAAAGAACATAAACCTTTTTACTCAATTGATTTTAGGAGGTTTGATTGTTGCTATTAGCTTATGAGTTCTATTACATATTCTGAAATTTGAGACCAAGTTTTGGATTCCCAAAGTATATTTGAAGCATAAAGAATCACAACTAGAGCTAAAATATTTATAAAATTAAATTGAAACCTCTTCTTTAAAAAAAGCAAGTCACAAAATCCTACCGCCATCATTGGTAATAACATAAGCGAATAAAAAACAAGCGGGATACGCCCTATTTCAACTCCCATAAAATTAAGTCTTGCTACTGCAGCACTGCATAACATTGAAGATGCAAAAACCATGAAGCGCTTATGTTTATATGCAACTTTACGTTTTTTAAAGCCGAGTAAAGAAAATATGGTAAAAGCAAATAAATAGCTCAGGTTATCTCCAATCTCCGAAGGAGTTGTAGGGGTTTTGGCAAAGCTTGTGTAAAAACCACTTACAAATATTAATGGCACAACAAGTAAGGCACTAATACCTAATATTTTATGAGTTTTGTGTGCTTTTTTCCAAATAAGACAGGATTGTATGAAGAACAATAATACCCAACTTGAAAAAATGATACCATGCAGTTTTAAATGAAATTTTAATTGGTACTCATAACCAGATATAAAAAAAAATCGTGAAAAGCCGTTTAGTGTTATTACCAAGAACCATAGGGCTAAAGCTGAAAATAAGTACCTATCTCTATGAGGTTTCATATAATAATTCATGTTTAAGGGTACCAAGATACGTTTCTGACTTTCTATGATCTTTAAAGTAAAGATACCAAATAATTACAAGGTCTTAATAATATTTTGTATTCATTTTAATCAAATAACAACCATAAAATGGTGGTTAATCGGTTTGGTTTCTTTGGTATTATTTGGAAAAATGCAAAGGGCATTGTTTCTTATCGTTATTTTCTTCAGGTAGCCAAAACTGTTTCCATTCTCTCGAGTGTCTGTCTGGATAAGCGCCTATGAGCGGTGAAACAGGGATTTCATCGTACTCGTTTACTCGGTTCCTGATTGTTTTTCTAACCAAATCTGCACGTTTCGAGCCTCCTGTAACTGGTTGCAGCGTTTCCATAGTCTGAATAACCATCATCATGTCAGATGAACAATGTCTGCTTCTACGCTTTTTATAGACTGAGCTGTGTCCTGTTATAAATAAAGGAGTACCATGAAAACAAAATTGCCATTTATAATTCTCAGGATTATTTGGAATTTCAATTGGCCAGGGTCGATTATCAGAACTAACAAGGTACTGTAATATATTCCAAAAGGCTGATTCATGTACATCTAATGATGCCTCTCCATTGTTTTCAATGAAAACAACAAGAACAGATGGCCATCCAAAAGACTTATATCGATTTAAATAATCAACTAAAGCCTCCTTAAAGATTTCGGGCTTTTTTAATTCACCGTTCTTAATATAGGTATATCGAAAAGAGGATTTCTCTATACCAGTCTTAGCAAAGTGACAAGGAAAAGGATTGGAGTTATCACTCATAGTGTTTCTAAAACCTTCAAAACTTTGCTGAACCCATTCTGGGACTTCATTTATATCGTTTTCTAAATTATATAATCGCATTTTGAGCATATTGTTAAAAATTTGAGATAAGTATCGATTTGCCTACATTTATCTGAGTTTATGGAAATAGATTCTACTTGATATAGTTATTTACCGTTGCTCTTCTTTTTCCAGAGTTCAGTAGAGGAATTTCATCAACATATTCAATATTTATCAAAGCATCATCTCCTAAATAATTCTTAAATTCAAGTATCAGTTCTGTTTCTTGTTTAAATACTTCATCACAATTAAGTTTTAAAGTGTAGGACATTTTATCTTCTTGGATTAATTGCGCCTGTATAATTCCTCTAAAATCTTCAACACTGGCAATAATCATAGAAGGTACAATAATTCCTTTTGTATTAAAAATCAAATCAGACTTTCTACCTTCGATATGTTTAAATACTGGAGGGGAAACACTATGATCCATGCAACCAACATCACCTGTGTCATATCTAATTATTGGCATTCCAAAATTAAACAAATCTGTAAGTACAATTCTTCCAGATTCTCCAGGTTTTACAGGAACATCTTTATCTAGCTGTAATATTTCAAAATGGTAACTGGCCCAGTTAATTACAAAGTCTTCGCCTTTATATGGTAATTGTTGAGCAAGTATTCCATTCTCCATATTGGAATACCTAGAGACTACAGGTGCATTAAAGTAGTACTGCATACTCTTTTTTGTAAAAGGTGTCAATGCTTCAGCTACTGCAATAACAGATTGAACCTTAGCGTGTATTGGCTTGGCATTCATATCTTTAATGCAACGGCACATAACTTCAAATCCGGAAGCATAACCTAGCCATACCTTGTTTGACTTATCTTTTGATAGGTTATTAATAATTTTAGAGGCCCTTTGATTGTCAAGGTTTAAGACATCTATAGCTGATATATTTTGCATCCAAGAAAGTAATTTACTCTTTTTAAGGTCATCGCTCCAGCGTCTCAAAAATAGAAGCTTAAAACCAATCTTATAGTGAGCGAGATTCGAAAAATAAATTAAATCAGCCATGTTTCTTAATCTTTTATTTTTGTCTTGAATTACTGTAAGAGGTGTTCCTGTAGATCCGCTTGTTGTTACGGAATATTTTTTTTTATTTCTAAAATTCTTGGAGATAAGCTTTTCAGATTCCAATCGCAAAATATTTTTATTTACTACGGGGAAGTCTTCTAAAACGGCATTAATTTTTAAGTTTTTGTAAAAAGCAGTGGTTTCAATTGCATGGCGCAATATATGTTTTAAGTGTTGTGATTGTATTGAATTAGTTCTTTGAGAATTATAATTTGTTAGAACATATTCAATATTTTTATAATGTTTATTGATTTTCGAACCTTTAACTAAATCAATAAACCAAAAGGCTTTATATCGCAGGTTTTCAAGAAACATTATATTAAATAATTATCATTTAGTTTGTGGTGTAAATAATTCATAAGACTAATTCGAACTTATTCTCAATAAAATAAGAAAGAATTATTGATCTCATCAAATTTACTAGTTAATCTAAAAAAAATGAGGGGCGAAGTACCTTATAAGTAGTTTCATTTATATTAATTATCTTAAACTCATTTATAGATGTTCTCTTTTTTGATAAGTCTTAAGCCTATTATATCTATTCGCATTAATTACTGATTTTTGCAGTCATGGAAATAAAAAAATCTCACGACATATTATTTTTAGAAATAAATATGATACTGAGAGTAGTTACTAATTCAAACTCTAAAATCAACTCTAATGACATTGATAAAATCATTAGATAATGCTCAATTTTGAATGTTGCCAACTACTAGATTCTTTATGAATCAATTTTTTGAGTTGTTGGTTAGTTATTCTTTCATGGAAAACTGTCTTTAATTGACATTATTCTGTAAGCTTCCCCAAAAATCGAACTGTTTAAAAGAAGAAAAATAGTTTTAACTTTAAACAGTAATTATGAGAAGAAGTAAATTTTCACCGCAACAGATTGCAAAGATTTTAAAAGAGTTCGACAATGGTAAAAGTGTCGATGAAATTAGCCGAGAACACGGTGTAAGTTCTGCGGCTTTTTACAAGTGGCGTTCCAAATATGCAGGAATGAATTCTAAGGAACTAAAAAGACTCAAGGAGCTTGAAGAAGAAAACCGTAAGCTTAAACAGATGTATGCTACTCTGGCACTTGATCATCAAATGGCTAAGGAGATTATTAAAAAAAAGCTATAAAGCCCTGCCGTAAAAGAAGCATCACGAAAGAACTTATTCATTACGGCATTAGCAGGGCGTGCCGTGTCTTAGGGATGAGTAAGAGTGTCTATTACTACAAGCCATTGCCCAAGGACGATACAGCTATAGAACAGGCTTTACAACAAAAAGCAAAAGATCATTCAGAAGAGGGATTTTGGAAGGCCTATAATCGCTTAAGAGAGGAAGGTAAACCCTGGAATCATAAAAAAGTGCATCGTGTTAATGTAGCATTAGGACTTCCATTGCGAAGAAAGGTTAAGAAACGTCTGCCTGCTAGAGTTAAAGAGCCTTTAGAGGTTCCAAATGAAATGAACCATACTTGGAGTATGGATTTTATAACAGATGTCTTAGATAACAAGAAACGCTTTAGGGCATTGAATATCATTGATGATTTTAATAGAGAGGCACTTCATATTGAAGTTGATTATTCATTAACGAGTAATCGTATTGTTTGGGTACTGAACCATTTAATTAATAAAAAAGGGAAGCCTCAACGAATACGAATGGACAATGGTCCAGAGTTTATAGCACATATCACAAATGATTGGAGTCAAATGCACGAAATAGAGTTTAAGTATATTCAACCAGGTAAACCCACACAAAATGCATTTATAGAACGCTTTAATGGTTCTTACAGACGTGGGGTTTTAAACAAATACATTTTTGAAGACCTACATCAAGTACGTGAGCAAACTCAAATCTGGATGGATGATTATAACCATAACAGACCACATGATAGCTTGGGGAAAATATCACCCGTGAAATATGCAAAGCTCAATTCCTCTGGGGCTAGCCCCAGAGGAATTAAAAACAAATTAAATAACGTAATTTTGGAAAACTAAGCAGTTCTAATTAAGGGAAGCTTACAATTCATCTGAATATTATTTTAAACTCAAACAATTGTGATATTTAAAAACATCTTTTTGGTATAAACATTTCTTAAACCTATCAAGAGAGTTTTTCTCCAATAAAAAAAATAATAATTTCAAAAGATTTTCAGGATTTGACTTTGTAAAACAAATTTTTAATTAAAACTTAAATCTATTTTAACGTATTATATTCCTCCAAAATTGCTTTCCACAAATAGCTTTGCTCATAGCGTTGACGTATGCGCTCTCTCGATCTGTTTCCCATGTTTTGAGCTTCAACTTTATTATTTAATAAACTAAGCATGCCTTGATAAAGGGCGTTAGTGTTTTTTGGAGGAATAATAATGCCTGTATGATTGTTTTCTATAATTTCGTTGCAACCATTAATATCAGAGACAACACAAGGAAGCCCCATGGATCCTGCCTGCATCACTACATTAGGAAAACCTTCTCTATAACTTGGAAAAGCTAGAGCATCTGCTATGGCTAAATAAGGTCTTACATCATTAGCCCAACCAATCTCAATAATGTCCTTGTCGGATTTTATTCGATGTATTGTTTTTGGCAATAGAGGGTCAAGGGTTTCCTCAAATATACCAACCAAAACAAGCTTAATATGATTTTGATGGTTTTTTAGCTTTATAAAGGCGCTAATTAATTCATTAATTCCCTTATCTCCAACTAGTCTGCCAACAAATATAAAGGTAAAATCACGTGATTGAATATTTAGCTTATTTCTCAGTATTACTTTATCTTTATCAGCATACAATGCAGGGTTAAAATAATTGGTGTTAATGCCGTTTGAGCTACCATTACCTATTACTTTGAGTTTTTTCTTAGTAGTAAACTTGTTGTTTAATATAATGTCCATTAACCCATAAGAATTAGGGTATATCATCGTGGCGCAGCTATAGGTAAGAGTTTCAACTGTGTTTAAAACAAAACGTTTAAAACCTGTGGCTTCTACAAGTGGTAAGCCTGCAATGGTATGAAGCCTATGCGGTACACCGGCCAACCAAGATGCAACCATGCTTAATGTGCCTGCTTTTGGGGTGTGAGAGTGCACTATAAAAGGTTGTTCTTTTTTAAAAACCTTATAAAGTTTCCAAACAGCTTTAATATCCTTAAAGGGCGTGATTGTTCTGGTCATTTCCACAGCATGCACTTTTATGCCTTCTTGTTCAGAGAGCTTTTGTAATAAGCCATTGGGACCATATGAACTCACACCAATGATTTCATAATATGTTGACATATACTTCAGTTGTCCTTTCAATAACCCGCCCAAGGAGCCAGGAACTGTGGTCACTCTTATAATTTTTTTTTTCATAAAGACCTACTATCAGTTTTTTAGTGGTATGAATACATATTTTAAAGTGTAAATAAACTAATAAATTTTTAACATTTATGGGTTAGTTGAAGATATTAATGGTGTGACGTGTCAAATACTGTTAAACATGATCATTAGAAAATGAATATTTAGTATTTGTATACCTTTTTGTAGAACGAAATATTATTTAGCAAATACTTATATGACAGTAAGTTACCAAATGTTATTAACAATGGGCTTCATTAATAAGTATATTATTTAAATTTGCTTTCGAAAAAAATGGGGTTGAGGAAAACCAAAATGAAAAAAAGTTCGTATATGTCTTTAAATTGTTAAAAGCCAAACTTTTAATCGTAAAAAAGCAACATTTAATCGATGTATTCGATTTAATCATTGCTATTCGTCGAATAAATACGATTTTAGGCGATTATTTTAAAAAATTTAATATAATATTGAACAAGTTTAACTCCCCCAAATTTTGATTTTATGAAAAAGATATTTATTTACATGCTGATTTCTTTCATACTCGTTTTTAGCCTTACTGTTACATCTTGTAATAAGGAAGAATTATTTATTGAACCGACTACCGAAGTGGTTGAGAAAGAAGAAAAGGAAGAAGAAAGCGATGATAAGAACAATGCTGATGATACAGGTGAAACAGTAGATAATAGTTTGCCCTGTGAATTTTCTTTAAACAATTTAAAGCCCAATACAACAGTAATTATTGACTGCTTTTTAGACTTAGAAGGAAAAATAGTAAACCTACCGCCCAATGTTAATATAGAATATGATGGAGGTGAAATTATTAATGGAACGCTTAATCTCTCTGAGGGCACTGTAATAGAGGGTGAGCTTTTAAATGATGGTTTGTCTTTGGAGGGGGCAAGCCCTCAATTGAAAGATCCTACATTTAAATTTGTTCCAAGTAGATGGGGAATTGTTGAGGGTTTAGTTTCAGATGCCGTAGCGATGAATAATAAGAATTTGCTAAATGACATTATGAAGAAAACTAAGTCCATGGGAATAAAAACATTCCAAATAGATGAGATGGATGCCTATTTTAATGTTCACGACCCTAATAATAATTCCAGCCCTGTAGAACAAGCCTTGAGAATTCCTGGTAATTTCAATTTTGTAATGACTGAGAATACTCATCTAAGAGTGCAACCAAATGCTCATTATGCAACTACATTGATTTCAGTGTATATGGAATCAAATGTGGTAATAGAAGGAGGGTATTTACATGGAGAGCGCGATAACCATAATTATTCCTCTGGAGGCACACACGAATGGGGACACTTATTAACATCTAGGGGAAGTGTTAATTTGACAGTTAGAAATGTCGTTATGATGGATGGAACAGGTGATGGATTAACTGTTCAAGGGGAATATCATGCAACTGACCCAAGATATGCTCCTACAAGAAATCTTTTAGTTGAAGGTTGTACGTTCATAAGAAATAGAAGAAATAATGTTTCAATTACTTCATGTGATGGTGTTGTTATTGATGATTGCGAGTTTATAGATGCAGGTATACATACAGGAAAGTCTCAAGGAACACCACCTAGTTTAGCTCTAGATGTTGAGGCTTTGAAGCCTAATGAACTTGCAGTAAATATTCTTATTAAAAATTGTAAAGAAAGTGGTAGTCGTAGAGGAGGATTTCTTGTTGCAATAGGAGATTTCGTTACTATAGAAAACACTTATTCTGAATCCGGTATTTCTCTGGCAAGTGCTTCTAATTGTGTTGTAAGATATAACGAAGTTGTTGCCGTCACCGATATTTCTAAGTCGAATGGTAGTGGCTTAAATTGTGGACGAGCTGATAGAGGAGATTTGGTTCATGGAAACAGGGTTTACGGTAATACTGTTAATGGTTTCGCAACTGGTATTACCATGTCAAATACAGATTTAGAAGTATATGAGAATAAAATTTTAAATTGTAAAAACGGCATTGCTTTGGGTAGTGTAAATAACGCTAAGGCATATAAAAACATAATCAATAGTAATCGACTCGATAGTGATGGAATCTATGGTAACACTACAAATGATGTTTTAACACTATCTGATAACAATATTAACGTAACTAGATTTCCGTTAAGACTACAAGGTTTAAATTCACAGACAAAAACAAATAAAATTGTATTCAGCAAGAATGTTTTAGAGGGAGGAAAGGCTTCTTTGTTCAGTGAAGCTCATGGTATTGACTTCCTTGAAAACAAATTTTATAACGGAATGTTGTTTTTTGACTGTACCAATATTAATTTGTTCTCAAATTCGATTACCTCAGATAGTGGACCAGCCATTTATTTGAGAAATGTGAATTCTAATATTGTTATGAAGGACAATATTAGTGCTACGTCAAACTCGGAGTGTATTGTTGTTTTAAGTTCTAACAATATTAATACAATTGTTGACCAAAACAATTCGTGTAACTAAAATATTATTAGATCATTCATGATTAAAATAAAAAGAGTAGTTTGTTTTTTTCTGCTCTTTTTATTTTAAACTTGTTTTATAACTTTTGCAGGTATCCCTCCAACAATACAATTAGAAGGTACGTTTTTATTTACAACCGCCCCAGCGGCAACAATACTTCTTGAGTTTATCGTAATACCTGATAGGATACGACATCCTGAAGCAATCCATACATCATCTTTTATTAGTACTGATTTTTTTGGAGCAGGATTGTATTTGATAGGCGTGTTTTGATCTTCCCAGGTATGACTGGTGGTCATAATAGTGGTTGCATGAGCAATCGATACATCATTACCAATATCAAGGACACCACTGCCATCTATATAACACATGGAGTGAATACTTATATTATTACCAAAAGATATGGTCTTAATAGATTTTAAGAATACTCCCTCGTGAATAGAAACATTGTCACCGCATGATTTTGCCAGATTTTTTAACATTATAAAACGTATAAGTAATCCAATATTTCCACTTATATTTCTGCTCATCACAAAAAATCTCTTGTTGATGCTGTAGGGAATAACCCGATTCAAAGCGACAAGCAAATTAATTAATCCTTTGATTTTTTTTATACGATCTCTTCCTGTTGGTTTCATGTTTAATATTTAATCTTTTTGCATTACGCCTTTTTTTGTCGTGTTCATAATATAGAAGTATAAAACAAGCCCAAATGGTATGGCGAAGAAAGTCATTAATTTTTTAGGGGATTCAAATAGAAATCTCCAGTTCTTTATCATAATACTGCTGGAAACATAATGAATAGCATTTTTAAAACGCTCTTTAAACGTATAAGAAAACTTCATACGTTGCTTACGTTCGTGAGCAAACCCTCGCGGATGTCTTTTATATTGTTTAAAAATATTCAAACTAGAACCGTCTGCCATATATTCGACATTACAAAACACTTCATTAAAACATAAGAGCCAATAGTCCTGGTCAATAAGCATATATTTATATCCCAGAGGAACAAAACGTTCTTCTTTAAAGATAGGATATTCGGGGTATTTTTTGATAATATCAGTGCGGTATACAAATTTCTTGTCTCCAATAACACCGTACTTGCTTTTTAACTGATAGTACTTGCATTCTCTTAGTCCGTCAGGAAAAGACGTTCCAATAATCTTACCCTCTCTGTCAATATCAAGGCCTAAAATTCCCGCATATTTTTCACCACCATAAGTGTCCCAAAGATTCAGTATTTTTTCAATGGCATCATCAGGCATAAAGTCATCAGAGTCCACGCACACATTCAATTCGGTCTTTATATTCTTATACGCTGTATTATGGGCACCATGCATCCCTTGATTTTCTTGATATAGATATACAATATCAATTTTATTTTCGGCAATCCAAGATTGTACTAGATCTATAGTCCCGTCTGAGGAACCATCATCTACAACCATCCATACGAAATCCAGATTACTTTGTCTTACAAGACTTTCATAGCATTGTCCAAGACAATAGGCTCTGTTAAATGTGGGGGTAAAAACAGTTATTCTTTTCATTTTTTAATGTTTATCGGCGTAGTAAATAAAATACATAAAGTACGTGAAGGAAAAGTATAGCATCAATACCCGCCCTATAATTAAGTTTTGATTTTGATAAAGGCGTTGTCTTAACAGGGGATATATAATGATAATACCCATCATAAACCATGATATATAGGCAAAGCGATTAGAAAAATTAGCGCGAATTACCAAAATCCAAAATGAGTTTGCTATCAAATAAATACTGAATAATCGGTTATAATAAATATCTACAAATTTTTTCTTAAAAATAAAATACCAGCCTGCAAAGACAGCAAAACCACTATAAAACAAAAAATCCCATCGAAACCCTAGGCTTTCAAATTTCTCGTCTTTTGAACCTGATAGATAAGCCCCTAACCGATCATCAGCAAAGCCCAGACTCGAAAATAACTCGATCCATATACTTCCTAATGTTAATGACAAGGGTATTGTTAAAAACCATAGCTTCAAGTAGGTTTTAGGGTTGTCATGAAATAGCGTTATAATATAAGCCAGCGTTGGTAATAATAATGTTTTATGAAACATACTAGCAATAATCATGCATGTTATCATTACCATTCTTTTATTGTTGTAAGCAAAAGCGAGTAAAAAAAATGACGTCGCTATACCATTTCGAATGCCGTTAACGCCATAAGCCCAGAATGAAAACGAAATGATAAACATAATAAAAGAATAAAACCAATATTTTTGAAAGAACTTTTTCGATATAACATACATGGGGTAGATATATAAAAAGGCACATAATAAAAAGAACATATTGGGAGAGAAAATTTGGGAACAAAACTTCATAAATAGATGAAACCAAATATCACTTTTAACTATAATTGGCATGCCATGGGCATATCGATTATAGTGTGAGGCATAGGTCATCATATCAGTAAATATACCATGTATTGGTCTCAGACCCATATAAATAATAGAAAATACAAGGCATAAAATTCCAAAAAAATTAAGATACTTTATATTCTTCGGGTCATCCATTCTTAGCAATACTGTATGTAGAGTTGTAAATAATATAACAAATAACAGAAAGTTAATGTAATAAGTATAGTAAAGTTCTACTGGAAAAAAATCTATCATAAAATAGGAGCCATTTTATTTATTGAACTTATTCACAATTGAGTCACAAAGAGCTTTAGTAAAGTCCACTCCTCCATATTTATCTAAATGATTCCCGTCATAGGTTTTATATACTCCTGAACTTTTAGAAAAATCAATATAATCCACTTCTGATTTTTTAGAAATTTCTATTATATCTTTGTTAAATTGTTCCCAATATACATTTTCTATTTCCAAAATTTTTGTGTCAATAGGCAATCTTAAAAAGACCACATCTCCATGGGCATCCAAAAGCATGGCCAGTTCTTTCAGGCTGTCTAATCTAAATTGCGACTTTTTCCATTGTTCAGAAAAAGATTCATAGATGGATATTTGTTTTTCTTTCCACAAATTTAGTGTTGTATCATCCTTTGGTAAATTAGATTCTTCCAACCAGCCATCTTTATGCATTTTGGAACTTCTTCGAATAATGGCTTTGAAATGAAAATAATTAAAATTCTTTAAAAGGTATTCAAAATTTGGATTATGATCAACAAATGTCATATTATGAGGCGGCATGTTTTCTTCAAAAAACTCACCTTTCGTTTCATCAAAACCAGGCCTAGATGATAGTACCCAGGGGTTAACAGTTATAATAAATAATCCGTTTTTAGTATTGAGGTCAAGCTTTCTCCTAATACTTTCAGCATATGAAGGGCCATAGGCAATTTGAGAAATAGTAAAGCTATAATTAGTCATTGGAAGTTCATAGGTATCCTGTTTGAAGTAATCATCAATTACCCTTGGTTGAATCCCCTGCATACTTCTGGAGTCGCCCAAGATAAACGAGCTCGATTTTGGAGTAGTGAATTTTTCATAAAAGTAATCCACATATCCGCCACAAGTTATCAAGATGATAGTCGTAATACTGGTAACCAATATAAAAAACAACAAAGATTTAAGTAAAAATGTTTTCATTTAGAATTGAAAATAAATAAACGATTGCGATTGCGCCCCAAATATCAGGATAATACAAAATAATATTGCGTATAAACTCCAACGTATCGCGGTATATTTTAAATTAGACAAAGCCAACCCATGTTTTTCTTCTCTTTGAAGCCACTCAACGAATACCAAAATAACTATAAAAATAAATGGTTTTAAATCAATTCGCGGATGCCCAAGCAAGGAACTTGAAAAAATAGCTTTAATATACCCAATAGCCTTGCTTACGGTTTCTGCTCTAAAAAACACCCATGCCAGAAGGGTTATTGCAAATGTAAAAGCTATTTGAAATATTTCTTTAACATTAACAAATAAACGCCCTTCGGCAACACCATTGGTATATTGTCTATTCTTTTTTAAAAGCAAGAGCGGTAAAAAATATAGGGCATTGAGTGCTCCCCAAATAATAAATGTCCAATTGGCTCCATGCCAAAAACCACTAACGATAAATATTATGAAGGTATTTCTAACTTTCATCCAAGTGCCCCCACGGCTACCTCCTAAAGGTATATAAAGATAATCTCTAAACCATGTAGATAATGAAATATGCCATCTACGCCAAAATTCTGCAATGTCTCTCGAGAAATAAGGAAAAGCAAAATTTTGCATAAGATTAAACCCAAATAATCTGGCAGTACCTATAGCTATATCTGAATACCCTGAAAAATCGCCATAGATTTGAAAGGCAAAGAAAATAGTGCCTACTACCAGGGCACTGGAATTTACCTCTGTATAATTTTCAAAAACCTGATTCACAATTATGGCGCAGTTATCTGCGACAACAATCTTTTTAAACAAACCCCATAGTATTTGGCGCAGGCCATCAGCCGCTTTCTCATAACTAAAAGTCCGCTTTTTATAGAATTGAGGCAATAAATTAGTAGCACGTTCAATAGGACCGGCAACCAACTGCGGAAAAAAGCTAACATAAGCAAAGAAAGCAATAGGGTCTTTTGTGGCTTTAAGTTTATCCCTATAAATATCAATGGTGTAACTCATAGTCTGGAAAGTATAAAAACTAATTCCAACGGGCAGTATAATATCAAGCGTTAACGCATCGAGCTGATAGCCAAACTTGGCAAATGCTTCAGAGAGAGAGTTTGAGAAAAAATTAAAATATTTAAAAACCCCTAAAAACCCAAGGTTTACGGCCATACTAAGGATTAGCCATAATCTGCGTTTAGATTTTTCAACGTTTTTTTCAATACGTAAGCCACAGCTATAATCTAAAATAGAACTAAAAACAATTAAAGACAAAAACCGCCAATCCCACCATCCATAAAATGTATAACTAGCAAATAATAATAGTAAATTCTGTACTTTTAATTTTTTATTAAAAACAAACCAGTACAGTAAAAAGACTGTTGGTAAAAAAACTAAAAACTCAAAGGAATTAAATAACATTATTATACTTTATTAATTATTTTAGATAGGCTTCGGTTACTTTTTCTATATCAAATTTTGATAGTAAAGCTGATTTGTTTTGCACTAACATATCTTTATATACATTTGAGCTCAAAACTGAGGTTAAAGCTTCAGCAAATAGCTCTTCCTCAATTGTAAAATTATCATTATCAGGAATGCCCAATTGACCTTTAAAAAGATTAGGCGTTACAATACCAGATTCCATGGTCACATTCTCATAGATCTCATTGTAGTTATCGAAACTCATTAATTCTGTTATCCCTCTGGTACAAAAGGATGATACTATAGGGGTGCCAACACAAATAGATTCAACAATTACATTAGGTGTCCCTTCATAATGAGAGGAAAGCGCCAGTACTTTTGATACCGCTAGGTATTTATAAGGATTTTTTTTTCTTCCTAAAAATGATATTTTATCAGTGATTCCGAGTTTATCTACAAGATTTTTCAAATAGACTTCAACCTGGGGATCTCCATCTCCAATAAAAACCAGATTAGAGTTGGGCTGTGTTTTTAATACAATAGAAAAAGCTTTAATCAGGTGCCACGGCGATTTTTGAATTGATAAGCGTCCTAAAAACAGGATTGTTTGCCCCGTGAAGAGAGAAGACTCTTGCATATTGTCTATCTCTTCTTTCGCCAACCTATTAATTTCGCTTAAATTATGAGGGTTATATATAACCTTTAGTTTATCTTGAAATTTAAAACCACAATGTTTTACTAAATCTTCTTTGATATCCTTACTGATAGATACTACTTTATCCAAATACCTATAACTTGTTTTATAACTTAATTTAAAGAGCGAATTGAGCAATGATTTGCTAGTAAATTCGACGCTTTTCAGTGCATGAATACTCCCTATCTTATAATCTTTACTAAGGGTTAATGCGCTAAAGAAATTGGCCATATCTCCAAATGAAATACTGTGCGTTATTTCTTCTTTTTTTATAATTCTCCTGATACGTTTAGCTGCATTAAAATAAAAAGACAATCGCTTTAGTTTTGGCATGCCGTGAAAATCTACTTCACTTAAATAATACTCGTCCTCATCAAAATTTATGATATCAGTATCCAGCTTAATAAATTTTAAAGCCTTTACTTTATAACCTTTTAGTTTATAATGTTTATAAAAAGACAAAGCCAGACGTTCCATACCACCAACACTTCCATAGGGCATTATTAATAGTATATTTTTCATCAATTGTTTATGTTATTTAGTGATAAAAAAAGATTATGCCACATGGGAACTACTATTTCCGGTAAATAAGTCTTTGCTTTTATTCTGGCCTGTTCACTCATGTTTTGTCTCAACGCCCTATTCTCAATTAAAAGATTAAGTTTGTTAGTAAACTCAGTGATGTTACCGTTTTCTACTAAAAAACCATCGACTTCACTAGAAATAATATCTTTTGGCCCACAGGGGCAATTAAAAGATACACAAGGAAGTCCAAAAGCCATTGCTTCAATTAAAACCATGCCAAAGCCCTCTGACCGCGAAGACATAGCATAAATAGAAGCCTCTTTATACTTTTTATCTATATCCTTAACAGGCTTGTAAAAGTGTATATTATGATTAATTGCCAAGTTTTTAGCCAGTTTTAAATGTTTCTGTTGTCTGTCTATTTTTCCATATATCTCCAATTGCCAGTCCGGGTGTTTCTCTAGCACCATTTTCCAACTTTGTATCAATCTATCATAACCTTTTTGAAAACCGTGGTTGCCTACAGCAATGACTTTTTTATTCTTTAAATTTGATTTATCTATTGGGTAAAAGGATAAAGGGTTTGGGATTACCTTTAAATTATTGAGATTCCATTCATTTAAATTATCCTTGGTAAGTACTACAAAGGCGTCAAATCTGCGACCACCTATGTGCATTAACCAATGTAATACACCAAATTTGATTTTTTGTAGTATGCTGAGATAATCCTGTGCTTTAAAGATATTCTTGGAGGCATGTCTTTCATAAATTAAAGGACAATTTTTTCCAATAATATAAGGTACATAAAAACCTTTTAAGCCATCATCGCAAACTGAAATGATGTCTGGGCTTAATTCCTTGATTTTTGACTTTAACCCTGACACATAAGCCATAAAATACCTAAAAGGATTTCCTTTTGCAATGATGTTGTGGTACTTCAATTTACTACTAAACTCATAAAACAAAGGGCTATCATTCTGATTTAGGGTTATGATATGAACCTCATAACCTAGCTTATCAACCAAATAACTAGCTTTGATTGACAAGACACGTTCTAAACCACCAGATCCATTAATACCGTTTGTTATATATAGAATTTTCATTTTTAATACATTATTAAATATGGTGAAAACACCTTGCCACTAATTTAGCAGTAAATCATAAAAAGCTAGTAAAGACTTTTCTTTATCGTTATTTTTTAATTTTGACAATGCATCAACTATACGTTCTTTAAATTCTAGATTTTCAATATATATGCTGATATTATCGGCAATGGCATTGGCATTCATTTCACATATCAAACCTGTCTCATTATGTGTTATAATGGAAGAGGCCGTTGGAAAATTGGTAGAAACTATAGGTTTTTGTAAAATCGCTGCCTCAATTACAGTTAGGCCTAAGCCTTCAAATAATGAACTTTGAACATAAATGTCACAAGCTTTAATGAGTGGATAAGGGTTATCCCGATATCCTAATAAGTGAAAATCATTTTCAAGTTGATGATTTTTAATGGCATTTTCCAAAGTTGAACGTTCAGATCCTTCACCTATAACATACCACTTAAGCTTGACTCCTTTGTTTTTTAAGATACTACAAGCCTCAATTGCTAAATCCAAAGCTTTAGGTTTCGCTAATCTGCCAACAGTTAAAATATTAATACAGTCTTTACTCAGTACAATGTCTAATTTTTCCTTACTCATTTGTTTAATCAGAAGTTCATCAGATATATCTTTGATAATATCTGTATATAAGGATTTCCCGATTGATTTATTTGCTTCTGCAAAAGCAGATTCGTTTTCTTTGGATACACAAATAATTTTTTCGAAGCTTGTATAAAATTTGTAATCAAATTGAATAGCATATCCCGCCTTTTGATAATCAGTATTCAGCCATGCGAATTTCTTATCAGCATTGAGTTTTTGCGCTACATAATAAGTTGAAAATCCCTGATTATAGGCTATTGCAACATCATATTTTTTATTGAATGAAGAAATTAAATCTCCAAAGATACTCCAATATATTTGTGCATGGTGGTAGTTTTTGTCGTTTAGTATTTTTTTGATAATCCAGTACTTAAACCGACCGTATAGTTTGCGAGGAAAACTAATTCTTTGAAATGAAGTAGTGTAAATAATATTGATTTCTTTAGGAACAAATTTCTCAAATTCACCCCCTTTTCTAAACAAAATAAGATCAACCTCCATCTTGGAGTAGTCTAACAGGTTTAACAATGTTACTAAGCTCTTTTCAGCTCCTCCATGATACAACGATTCAATTATGAATGCAACTTTTTTCATACATTAGTTTAAGGCTTCGTCTAAAAATTTTTTAGAAATATCAATTGATCTGTTTATACTTTCATTAATGGTTTTATAAGATTCAATAGGTTGTAAAGAAGCCTCGTCAGCATTTGATTCATTAATCATTAAATGAGAAATACTCAAAAGAGATAATAAATCCCTCATACGTGTATTTATTTTTTCCTGTCTGTTAAAAACCAAAAACTGCTTCTTAAAAATTAAAGAAAAAGCTACGGCATGAAAAGAATTTGAAATTACCAGTTGAGCATTTGCTAATAATGATAAAAAATGTTCTGGCCCTTTTAACCAATAGTTAGAATCAGCATAATTAATGTTCTTATTAACAGTAAAAATCTTGAGCCTATTCTTACTTGCCAGTTTTAGGGCCGTTTTTTTAATTAATTCGTTACTGTCAAAATCGTATATCAAAATGTATTTCTCATTAATAGGAAAAACGAAATTATCAGACCAATACTCTTTATCCAATAGGAATACAGGATCCAGAACTTGTGTTGCTTGATCTATGTTTATTCTTTTTAGAATATCTAAGGCCGAAGTTTCTCGGACTGAAACATGATTTAAATGTTTGACTTTTTCTTCCACAAAGGGCTTCAAGTTATCTGCAATATCATCAATAGCAAAACTAGCAGCATAAGAGATTTTTAATTTGTCTTCTGGTACAAAATCTAAATAAAAAGCTGGATCCTTCCCGTTTTCAAATAATGAATTCCATATTTGATCACTGCCGCATATGTAAGCATCTGCTTCAGGTAACGTTGCCTTGAGTTCATGGTTTGATTGGTATAAACGCTTTCCTGATTTAATATGGTTTTCTGAAAAACGATCAAAAGCTTTCTTTCGTTTTAAGTCTCTTAACCTTACTGGTAGTTTTGCTAAAATATATGCTAGTTTTATTATCGGATTTTTTTTGTATCTATTATTTGAGATATTCCATAAACTTAGGTGTTTGTCTAAATATGGAGGTTTATAATGAATAGCTTCAGACTGATGCCCCAAGCTATCAAGATATTTTAATAAAGCATGTTCCTGTAAACTTGCTCCGTGATTATAAACTTCGTGGCACGTTATGGTTTTTATTTTCATTATTTAATATTTATTAATTCATTGAATTTTCTTAAAGATGCCTCTTTGTGATTATTCTTTTTTCTAGATAGATTACTGTAACTTTGTTGATTAAATCAGAGTTAATCAAAAAATCAAATCCATGTTTTACATATCATAATCCAATAAATTTAATAATGTGCATTGTAGCGATTCTATGACAAAACAATATTTTTCAAATTTTATTATAGTATTTGTTTATAAACTCATCTGAAGAAATGTAGAAATCTTCTATTCTTTCTTTGACTAGCCGATCTTCCCAGTGCCACCAACAAATTCTATTAAGTTTGTAAATATTTTCTTCGCTGTACTTTAACTTTATTAATTTGGCAGGTGAACCAGCGACAACTGCATAGTCAGGCACATCTTTTGTTACTACTGAATTAGCACCAATAGTTGCTCCATTTCCAATAATAACGCCAGGCATAATTAACGCACCCATGCCAATCCAAACATCATTGCCTATGGTAATGCCTTCCTTTTGTTTTACTTGATTTAGAATGCTTTTATATTTACTTGAATCTTTCCTCAATAGCTCTTCTTTGAAAAGATTGTTGAATAATGGAAAGTTAGTCACATTAGGTGCAGTATGGTACCCCTCATCAACTATAAATCTTACATTATTTGCGATACTGCAATACTTACCTATTTTAAGTTTTGCATCTGTCCACCTCCAAACTAAAGCACCGTTATCATATGTTTTTTTTCCTATTTTAGTATATCTATCATTCTTTAGGAAAACATAATCGTGGATTTTTAGGGTTTGATTATAATCAATACCTAATATTCTCCAAAGTATCTTTCGAATAGTAGTTGTCATGATTTTCTATTAAAAATTTTAACAAAAGTTTTAAGAAACAAGTTTTTCTCGTACTCATTCATTCCAATTTTATATATTACTAGAGCAAATATGACAGCATACAAATTACACTTTAAAGTAAAATTTAGCCAGCCTGCACCTGGTATTAATTTAAATAAATAGCCAAATATCAAAATAATAATGAAAGCGACTAAAGTTCTTTGAAACAATTCTCTGAAAAACCTCAGCATATTTAATTTTAGTATCTTATAATAAAAATAATTCATTACATTTTGCGCAAAAAACCAGCCAATTATTGTTCCAGAAATCATTCCAATACTCTTATAGTTTAGTGCTAAAAAATAGCCTATAACTGTACCAACAATCATAAATATTAAATAGGTAATTGACTTAAATGCTACTTTATTTTGGGCCTCGATTAAAGCTCCTGTAAACCCCTGTACTAATGGAATAGTATAAGCTAACATAATGACCAAAGCAATAAGCCAAGAATCAAAATAAGAATTTCCTACCCATAAAAAAACAAATTGCTTCCCGTACAGCATAAATGCTCCCAAAATAAAAAGAAGTGAAATAAAAGACACTCTGCCTATTTTGATCATCATATCGGTTAATTCTTCATGGGATGAATTGTTAACTGTCATCTGGGTAGCTCTTGGTAAAAATACACTTGTTATGGCGGAAGAAAAGGCTCCATAATAACCACCCAACATAATTCCAATAGCATAAATAGCCAAAATTTCGGGAGTGCAGATTTTGCCTAGTATAATATGACCAACTTTCCATTGGAATTGCGCCACTATTCCATAAACAAAAATCCAAATTGAATAACTGAAAATATGTTTTAGAAAAGTTTTACTGAAACTATGAAGTTTAATTTTTACTTTAAGCCTATAATGGATATAATAAAAAAAAATTATTATTATTATTAAGTTGAATATCGAATCAATCAAGACTAAAGCAATAGCTTTACCCCCAGCAAGAAGAACGATAACCACAACCAACGATCTGATTATGTAACGGATAATATTTAGCGATTTTGGAAAAACAAATTGTTCATAACCGTAACAAATTGCTTGAAAACTGCCTCCAGGTATTCCAATTGAAAGATTGAAAATTAATAAAATAAATATCGTTTTTGCAGTTTTTATTTCATGAGCATCCATTTTGGTGAAGAATGATTCAATATATCTGTAAAATATAATTCCAATCACAATAATCGCGATTGAAATCATCACGTAAATCAGCATCGTTGTCGCTAAAAATGTCTCTTCACCCTTTCGATCTTTTTCTGCTCTGTATTTTGCTACAAATCTTACTATAGTATTATTTAAACCTAGGTCTAAAAGAGAAATTGTGCCAACTAACGCCCCAATGACGGTGTAGACACCGTATTCAGCATCTCCAAGTGATTTCAATATGAAAGGTGTAAGTAGAAGTCCAACGACATTAGTTAATATAATGGTTGCATAATTAAGAAAAGCCCCTTTCTTTAATTGACTCAAGATAGCTGATTTTTAGTTAAAATTATTTATTACAATCTTCCATTTATTACTCCACTAAGAACACCTTTAACATCATATAAAACGCCATTAGGATTTAATACGGATTCTAAATTTTCATCTAAAAACTCCTTATGGGAAACAATAAGTACGACAGCATCAAACTTGCTGTTTGGTAATACATTGAGAGTTGATAAGCCATACTCATGTTCAACTTCAACAGAGTTAGCCCATGGATCATAAATCGTTACATTAGTTCCATAGGATTTAAGTTGATTAATAACATCAACAGCCTTAGTATTTCTAACATCGGGACAATTCTCCTTAAACGTTACCCCAAGCACTAAAATATTAGCATTCTTTATTTGGATGTCATTTCGAATCATTAATTTAATCACCTCGGATGCCACATATTGCCCCATACCATCATTAACACGTCTTCCAGCAAGGATTATTTCAGGGTGGTATCCAACTTCCTGAGCTTTTTGCGCTAAATAATAAGGATCTACACCAATGCAATGCCCACCTACAAGACCTGGCTTAAATGGTAAAAAATTCCACTTTGTTGCCGCTGCCTCCAGTACAGCATGTGTATCTATTTCTAAAAGATTAAAAATTTTAGCCAATTCGTTAACAAAGGCAATATTAATATCGCGTTGTGAGTTTTCAATAACTTTAGCTGCTTCGGCAACCTTTATAGTAGGAGCAAGGTGAGTGCCTGCTTCTATCACACTATTATATAAAGCATCCACCTTCTTACCAATATCAGGAGTGGAACCAGCTGTTACTTTTAGTATTTTTTCTACAGTATGTAGTTTATCGCCTGGATTAATTCGTTCTGGAGAGTAACCTGCATAAAAATCTGTATTAAATTTAAGTCCGCTTGTTTTTTCTAAAATAGGTACGCACTCATCTTCTGTTACCCCAGGATAAACGGTAGATTCGTAAATTACGATATCTCCTTTTTTCAGAACTTTTCCAACAGTCTCGCTCGATTTATACAACGGTGTTAAATCTGGTCTATTATTTTTATCTATGGGCGTTGGCACCGTAATAATATAGCAGTTAGAATCCTTGATATCTTGGATATTAGACGAACAATACAAACCTTTATTAGAATCGTCAGTATCTTTTAATACAGCCTTTAAAACGTCATCTTCAACCTCCAACGTCGTGTCTTTACCTTGTTGTAATTCACTAATTCTCTTTTCATTAATATCGAAACCAACTACTGCATATTTTGTAGCGAACAAACGAGCCAAAGGCAAGCCTACATACCCTAAGCCTATAATAGTTATTTTTTTTATTTCCATGGTATTTTATTGTCCAATTGAAGCATATTTAAAGCCTATTTTTTGCATTTCTGATTTATCCAGAATATTTCTACCATCAAAAATAAAAGCAGGCTTTTTCATTTCTTTGTATATTTTTTTCCAATCATAGCGTTTAAATTCATCCCATTCTGTCATTATAGCCACAGCATGAACATCTTTTAAAGCTTCATAGGGTGTTTCAGCGGCTCGAATCAATTTGCTGTTTTCCGCTTCAGATCTTGTGTTCAAATAATTCAAATCTTGTTGTATTTTTTCATTCGAAACTTTAGGATCATAGACCGTAATAATTGCTTGTTCGTTCAAAAGGTAATCTGCAACATATATGGCTGCGGATTCTCTAGTATCGTTTGTGTCTTTTTTAAAAGCCCAGCCTAAAAATCCAATTTTTTTTCCTGAGACGGTATTATAGAGCGTACTAATTAGATTATCTGCAAAACGTTTTTTTTGATGATCGTTTAGTGTTATAACCTGTTCCCAATAATCTGCCACCTCCTCCAAATTATAACTTCTAGCAATGTATACTAGATTCAATATGTCTTTTTGAAAGCAAGAGCCACCAAAACCAACTGATGCTTTTAGGAATTTAGAACCAATTCTAGAATCCATCCCAATGGCTTTTGCTACTTCATTAACATTGGCTTCTGTCTTTTCACATAATTCTGATATCGCATTGATTGAAGAAATACGTTGTGCTAAAAAAGCGTTTGCAGTAAGTTTGGATAACTCGGAGGACCAAACATTCGTCCTTAAAATCTTCTCTTGAGCTACCCAACTACCATATATAGTTGCTAAATGCTCTATAGCCTCTTCAGACTCTCCACCAATGAGTACCCGGTCAGGGTTTAATAAGTCATTTATGGCAGTTCCTTCTGCTAAAAATTCTGGATTCGATAATATATCAAACTTCACATCGCTTCCCGTATTATCTAAGATACTTTTTATAGCCTGCGCGGTTCTAACAGGTAATGTGGATTTTTCAACGACTATCTTATCAGACTTTGCAACATCGGCGATGTTTCTTGCACAAAGTTCAACATATTTTAAATCTGCTGCCATACCTTTTCCTTTTCCATAGGTTTTGGTAGGTGTGTTTACAGATATAAAGATCATTTCAGATTCATTAATTGCCTGATCTATATTAGTAGAAAAAAACAAGTTTTTACCTCTGGTTTCTTTAACTATTTCAGCTAAACCAGGCTCGTAAATTGGCAATTTAGAAGCGTCTGAATCATTCCATGCATCTATTCTTTTTTGGTTTATATCTACAATGGTTACTTTTATGTTTGGATTTTTTTTTGCAATAACAGCCATAGTAGGACCACCAACGTAACCAGCACCGATACAGCATATTTTGGTTATTTCCATTTTTTTTCTATAAGTGTTTCCAATACCAGCTAATAGCTTCTTCTAAGCCTTTATCAATATTGTATTTAGGGTTGTAGTTCAATAATTTTTTTGCTTTGTCAATTGATGCTAATGAATGGGGGATATCGCCAACTCTATTGTCACGATGTTTAATCGAGATTCCTTGAATGGATTCATCAAAGTTAGAAAGATGTTTTTTAAGAGAATCTGTTAAATCTAATAATGTCGTTCTTTCTCCATAGGCCACGTTATATACTGTATTTAATGCTTCTTGATTTTCTGTTGTTAAGGCAAGTATGTTCATTTGAACCACATTATCTATATACGTAAAATCCCGAGAATAACTACCATCACCGTTTATAATCGGTGACTTATGATTTATAAGCTGTTTAACAAAAAGAGGAATAACAGCCGCATAAGCCCCGTTTGGATCTTGTCGACGACCAAATACATTAAAATAGCGCAAACCAATGGTATCTAACCCATAGGTTTTTTGAAATATATCAGCATAAAGTTCATTTACATATTTTGTAATCGCATATGGAGAAAGTGGTTTTCCAATAACTTCTTCGACCTTGGGTAAGGCTTCATGATCGCCATATGTTGAAGAACTAGCAGCATACACAAAGCGCTTTACACCAGCATCACGAGCGGCCACCAACATGTTTAAAAACCCAGAAACATTAACATCATTTGTTGTTATCGGGTCTTTAATCGATCTTGGGACAGACCCCAAGGCAGCTTCATGCAAAACATAATCCACATCGTTACATGCTTCATGACAGTCTTTTAGATTTCTAATATCACCCTCTATCAGTTTAAAATTATTATCATCAAGAAAAGGTAGTATGTTTTCTCTCTTACCTGTGGAGAAATTATCTAGACAAACCGTTTTAACTTTATTAACAAGTAATGTTTCACAAAGATTTGAACCTATAAAACCGGCACCTCCTGTAACCAGTACAGTCTTATTTTGTAGATGTTCGAACATTTAATTGGGGTTTATTCATAATAGCTTCTGCAAATATTAAAAATAATTGCTTAAAACCATATTTTATTATACTAAATGAATGTTTTGAACGATAAAGATCATTTCGCGCTATTATAAAATTAAACTGTGTAATAGCCCTTATACCAATCTATAAACTTCTTTACGCCTTCCTCTATAGATGTGTCTGGGTGGTAATCATAATCTCTTATCAAGTCATCGACATTAGCCCATGTACGCTCAACATCCCCAGGTTGAATTGGAAGCATACTCTTCTTAGCTTCCTTACCTAAATTTAACTCTATCTGCTTAATAAAATCAAGTAATTTTACCGACTTATTATTTCCTATATTATAAATCTTATAAATTTCTTTTCTATCCCGCCTTAGCATAACGGGTGTATTAATAACGCGAACAATACCTTCTGCAATATCGTCAATATAAGTAAAGTCACGTTCCATATTTCCGTAGTTATAAACTTTAATAGTTTTGTTTTTCACAATGGCATCGGTAAACAAAAACATAGCCATATCTGGTCTTCCCCAGGGTCCGTATACGGTAAAAAAGCGTAGACCCGTTGTTGGGATATTAAATAGGTGACTGTACGTGTGGGCCATGAGTTCATTACTCTTTTTTGTTGCAGCATACAAACTTATCGGATTATCTACATTATCTTTAGTGGAAAAAGGTACGTTCTTATTCAATCCATATACACTTGAACTACTGGCATAAACTAGATGCTTTATATTAAAGTGTCTGCAACATTCAAGTAAATTCAAAAAACCAACAACATTCGAATCAACATAAGGCTCAGGGTTCTCCAGGCTATATCTTACACCCGCTTGAGCAGCAAGATTACAAACAATATCAAAATTTTTATCTTTAAACAGTTGCGGGAGTGTTGTGCGATTGTCCAAATTCATTTTTACAAATGAAAAATTGGAATAACTAGCACTTTTATATACCTGATTAAAAGCAACAGTATTATCAATAACCCCTAATTCTTTCAGTCTAGCAAGTTTCAAGTTTACGTCATAATAATCATTGAGGTTATCGAGGCCTACAACTTTAAAGCCTTGTTTTAATAAAAGCCTAGTAACATAAAACCCTATGAAGCCCGCTGCACCTGTAACAAGAACTTTCTTATTATGATTTTTTTCGTTTTGAAAAGCCATGAGCAGGTATTATTAGTAGTAGTTTTAATCGTTTCGCAAATATGTGAAATTAAATTGTAAAAAATCAAGGATATATACTAAGTTTTTGTTTTTACCGATAAACTTGAGGGTATTGCAAGAAGTGTCGATAAAATGTATGTCTTGCTTCAGCAAGTATTGTTGTATAAATGTCATTATTGCACAATTAACTTTTATGTGAATAAATCAATAATATAACTTTATTTAAAAATCACATAATCAATGTTTTATGTTTTTTTGACTTTCAAAATTTCATTACTTATAAGATTATAACTTTATGCAGAGCCGAATAAAACAATTAACAACCTTAAAGATAGCTCCCTTACAATTCACCCAAATAGTGCGAAGCACATACTTAACCAGTGTATTTAATATGCCTTAGTAAATTTCGATTATCGGTCTTTTTTACCTTTATGCAAAATATGGCATGTATTTAACCGAATTTAACCATGCTTTTAGCGAATTATAAGTTAAGAAGATCTCATGGATTAAAACAATTATTAAATTTACAGGGTGAAAACAAAATTGAATTGATTAATAGCATATTAATTTAATTGTATTTAAGCTTTAAAAATTATTTAAAACTCTCAAATTATATCAAGATTGTTGATATCGTTTTTTTAAAGGTTAGATATGGGTATTTGTTATAAAAAGCAATTGATTTTGTTTTATGTTTAGAGGGAAAAATAAAATTACCAAAGATATTTTGATAAATCTAGGATTGAGTGAAAGAACTCGACAGATGGGTCATGTCGTAAAGTAACAAAAACTAATGCTAACGAAAACTAAGATATACTTATCATCTCCTCACATGGGAGGTTCAGAACAAAAATTTGTAAATGAAGCTTTTGATACAAATTGGATTGCTCCTTTAGGCCCCAATGTTATCGGTTTTGAGCAAGATTTAGAAAGGTTTTTAGGAGAAGGAGCGCATGTAGCCGCGCTAAGTTCGGGAACAGCTTCTATACATTTAGCACTGGAGCTATGCGGTGTTTCGCGAGGCGATGAAGTTTTATGCCAAAGTTTTACATTTTCTGCTTCGGCTAATCCAATTACATATCTTGGAGCTAAACCAATATTTATTGATAGTGAAAAAGACACCTGGAATATATGTCCAGAACTGCTTGAGTTAGCGATAAAGGATCGAATTGAAAATCATAAAAAACCAAAAGCTATAATAGCTGTTCACTTATACGGAATGCCTTACAAGGTTAAAGAGATAAATGCTTTATCGGCTAAGTATAATATACCAGTAATAGAGGATAGTGCTGAAGCTTTAGGCAGCACTTATTTTGGGAAAGCCTGTGGAACCTTATCAAAATATGGTGTTTTATCCTTTAATGGAAATAAAATTATTACAACCTCTGGAGGAGGTGCACTTATAGCACATAATGAAAACGATAAAGACAGAGCTGTGTTTTTAGCTACGCAAGCGCGCGATAAGGCTGCTCATTATCAACATACTAATATTGGTTACAATTATAGACTTAGCAATGTTTTAGCAGGCATTGGAAGAGGGCAAATGGAGGTTTTAGGTAAAAGAGTTGAGGCAAGAAGATTTAATTATGAGTTTTATAAAGCAGCTTTATCCGATATATCATCCATAAGGTTTTTAGATGAGCCAAATGGCATGTTCTCTAATAGGTGGATTACTTGTATCCTCACTGAGTCCTTTGAACAAAGAGAGCAGATTCGTTTACTATTACAACAAGATGAGATTGAGTCCAGGCCTTTATGGAAACCCATGCACATGCAACCTGTTTTTAAAGACAATACCAGTTATACTAATGATGTTTCAGCAGATTTGTTTGAAAAAGGACTTTGTTTGCCTAGTGGTTCTAATTTAACAGAGAATCAACTTCAAAGAATTGTTGATTTAATAAGAAAAACCTCAAATTTATGATGAACAAGTACTTTACACTTATAACGCAAAAATACGCCTCCAAATGGCTTGTTTTTGCGATAGATTTAAATATTATAATATTTACTTTTTTACTTGCATATTTAATAAGGTTTAATTTTACTTTAAATTTTGAGTTGACCCATTTTATATTGCAAATACCGTTTCTTATGGTAATTGCTTCGTTTAGTTTTCTTTTAATTGGCTCTTTTAAAAGTGTTATAAGACATACTGGATTTACAGATGTTGTAAATCTATTTAAAGCGGTCGGCTTGATGACTATATTATGTACCCTGTTTGTACTATTAAATAGAATATTTAATGTTGTGCCTAGTTTTACTATTCCGCTTTCTATTCTTATTATGCATGCTTTGTTGAGTTTTGTTTTGCTTAGCGCAAGTAGACTTGCTTTTAAAATGATTTACAAGCATTTAAAATGTAAAATTAATGCTGTGAAACGCGTTTTGATTTACGGTGCAGCAGACTCAGGAATAATTACTTACAATGCCCTTATTAACAATACTAATTTGGCTTATGATGTTGTGGGCTTTATTGACGACAACCCATTAAAAAAAGGAAAAAAAATAAATGGTCTTTCTATTTTAAGTAGCAAACAGATTTCATTGGAGTTTGCCATCAAAAATAAACTAGAAGAAATTATTGTAGCAACTCAAACATTAGCTCCAGAACGATTATTGAGTCTAGTTGATTTATTAGAAGGAAGTAATATAAAAATTACCAAGATACCGCCTGTAGAGGAATGGGTGCAGGGCGAATTGAATACTAAACAAATAAAAAATGTTCAGATTGAAGATTTATTAGGCAGAGCACCCATTGAGATAGACAATCCTAACTTGTATAATGAATTTAGAGGAGAAACAATACTAGTAACAGGTGCTGCAGGCTCCATAGGAAGTGAAATTGTAAAACAATTATCCAATTTAGATGTTAAGCAACTCATATTAGTTGATCAAGCAGAATCTCCTTTGTATGATGTTCAACAAGATTTAAAGCGCTCAGGAAAATTCAATTTCAAAGCTATTGTTGCCGATATAAGAGATGGATTGAGAATTGACGCTATTTTTCAAGACTACAAGCCAAGTATGGTCTTTCATGCTGCGGCATATAAACATGTGCCGTTAATGGAACAAACGCCATATGAAGCTATTAAGATTAATGTTAATGGTACTAAATTGCTAGCCGATACCGCCTCCAGATATAATATAAAGAAATTTGTATTTGTTTCTACTGATAAAGCTGTAAATCCAACTAGCGTTATGGGGGCAACAAAGCGTATGGCTGAAATGTATATCACATGTCTTCAAAAAGAGAGTAAGACCAAGTTTATAACGACTAGATTTGGAAATGTTTTAGGTTCTAATGGCTCTGTAATTCCTTTATTTAAAAAGCAAATTGAAAATGGAGGACCACTAACATTAACTCATAGGGATATTACTAGGTACTTTATGACCATACCTGAGGCATGCCAGTTAGTTTTGGAGGCAGGCACTATGGGCAAAGGAGGTGAATTATTTATTTTCGATATGGGCGAATCGGTAAAAATATTTGATTTAGCGAAAAACATGATTAAGCTGTCTGGGTTAAGATACCCAGAAGATATTGATATAAAAATAACTGGATTGAGACCAGGAGAAAAGCTATATGAAGAGTTATTGGCTAATGGAGAAAACACATTGTCCACATATCATAAAAAAATTATGATTAGCAAAACAAGAGAATTAGAGCATGCCAAGGTTAAGGCCGATATAGAAGAATTATGTATCACGAATCGTTTTCAAAACAATAATATTGTTATGAAAATGAAACGGTTAATCCCAGAATATAAGTCCAATAATTCTAGTTACGAAAAATTTGACAAACGTGTTCAAATCTATAAAAAGGCTAAAGGCTTAACGCAGTCTAGTGTTGAAAAGAATTATGGTAACATCTAATTAATCGAAAATTTTAGTAACTTCCCTCCCAAATCATAAATTAGAATGAAAATATTTTGTTCTCTGACCAAACTTGTATATGCAATAGTTTTGTTTTCAATTTTTACTTCATGTTCAACAAAGAAGGATATACTATACTTCCAAAATGTAAAAGATTCTGAAACTATAGTAGACACAGAGACTTTTAATGCCAGATTAAAAGTTGGAGACATCGTCAATATTTACATATCCACGCCTGATTTATCTGTAACACAGCCATATAACCTAGTTGAATCTATAGGGAATGGAACAGGCTCATTAATTAATTATCTTATTGATTCCGAAGGGAACATTGATTATCCTGTATTAGGAAAAGTTAAATTGGAAGGTCTGACCGTTGAAGAGGCAAAGCAACTATTTAAAAAGAAGTTTGAAGAGGGTAAATTGCTGAAAGATCCAGTGGTTATTTTAAGAATAAGTAATTATAGAATTACAGTACTAGGGCAAGTCAATAATCCAGGAGTATACCCAGTAACAGGAGAACGGATATCAATATTAGAAGCTTTATCAGCAGCAGGAGACTTAGATATTACGGGGAAGAGAGATAACGTATTAGTGATAAGGAATTTTAATGGTGCTAAGACTTACACACGTATTGATTTAACAAGCAAGGAAGTTTTTAATTCTCCTGTATATTATTTAACACAGAACGATGTAGTTTACGTTGAACCCAATAGTTTTGGGGTAAGTAGAGCATCAGGTGATGCTAGAATTGGGGTGTTTGCATCATTGCTTGGATTGGCTATAACCATTGGGTTATTGTTTACAAGATAATTAAGTTGAAATGTTTTTTATGAATGATAGAACAAATTCAGGTGGACGAATACATGAAAGGTTTGATTTAAAAAAAAGTATTCTACTATACTTAAAACATTGGAAATGGTTTGTCTTTAGTATATTATTCTGTTTTGCTTTAGGATATTTAAAAGAACGATATACAACTCCGCTTTACTCGGCCACGGCTAAAATTTTACTTTTAGACAATGAAAATAACTCCGGTAATTCTGTTCTTAAAGATTTATCAATTTTGTCTGAGCAAGATAATTCTCAGGTTGAAGATGAAATACAAGTCATTCGTTCTAGAAGTTTCATGAGAAACATTGTAAAAAAACTGAATTTAAATGTTCAGGTGTTTGCTGTTGGTAACATTAATGAATCTGAAATTTATGGAAATAACAGACTTAAAATAAATTTTATTGAGTCCGATTCAATTATTGAACGCACGAATGCCCAATTTTATTTAAATGTTATATCTGATAAAAGCTTTGGGTATAAAGTTGATGAAAGTGATGATTATAAAACCTATAAGATTAATGATACTGTTCCTACAAATTTTGGAGGGATGATTATTTCGGATGATAATAATAATGGGGTATTTCAGTTTATTGGTTCTAATCTTAAGGTAAAAATAACACCAGTTCAATTACTTGCTGAATCACTTAAAAATAGAATTGCCGTATTTCCTTCTGGATCGAAAGGATCTAAAGTCGTTGATATATATCTAGAAGATCATACTTCAAAAAAGGCCATTGATATAATAAATACGCTTATTGATGAGTACAACTTATCAACTTTAAAGAAAAGTAAATTAAGATCTCAAAATACGGCTAATTTTATAAATCAGAGGGTACAATCAATAGCACAAGACTTGATTAACGTTGAAGACAGTATTGTTAGGTATAAATCAGCCAATAAAATTACTGACATATCTTCGAAGAGCGGAAACTTGGCATCCTCTAGCCTAACAGGAGAGCAACAGCTTCAACAATTGAAAATTCAACTGAATATGTTGAATTACATGAAAAATAAACTGAATAACAATAATTATGAAAACTTGCCTTCAAATTTGGGGGGAGAAGATCCTACAATTATTGGTTTATCAACTAGGTATAATGAACTTTTAGAGCAGCGGAGATCAGTTTTAAAAAGTGCTGGTGAAAACAATACTGTCGTTTTACAGCTTAATGAAACCTTAAATTCTATTAAAGACAATTTGGCTATTAGCATTGATAATAACATTAATACTCTAAATATTCAAATTAGAGGAATACAGAATCAACTTAGTGCTCTTAATTCTAAAATATCATCTGTTCCTGTTCAGGAAAGCAAATTATTATCAATAGGAAGAAGGCAAAGTATAAAAGAACAACTATACCTATATCTACTTCAAAAAAGAGAAGAAGCTGAAATATCTCAAACCACAACACTACCAAGTGCAAAAATAATAGAGCCAGCTTATGATTTGGGACCAGTTTCTGGAAACAAAATGGTAACTTATTTTGGAGCTATTTTTGTAGGCTTTCTCATCCCTTTCCTCGTGATATATATTGTTGACTTACTGGATACAAAAATCCATAACAAAGAAGATTTGCAAAATGAGATTTATACCATACCTGTTCTAGGGGAAATTCCTAACGTTAAAGGAGGCGATAAAAATCTTATAAAAAAGAACGATAGATCGATTCTGTCTGAGTCTTTTAGAATTATTAAAACAAATTTTGATTTTATTAGAAAAACAAACAAAGAATCTGTTAGTCAAAGAAACGTGTTCTTTGTTACATCAACGATAAATGGAGAAGGAAAGTCTTTTGTAAGTTTGAATACAGCGTTGACTTCATCAAATTCAGGAAATAAAGTTCTATTAATTGGTGCAGATTTGCGCAACCCTCAGATATATTCAGCAATTAAAACAAAAACTGAAGTTGAGTCTAAATTCGGCTTATCTGAATATTTGGCTGATACCAATCTTTCACTTGATGAAATCATTAATACCTATAAAATAAATGATATAGAAATTGACATTATGTTGTCTGGTAAAATTCCCCCTAACCCGGCTGAACTCCTTATGGGAGATAGAATGAAAAATCTATTTGACGTAGTGTCCAATCAGTATGATGTAGTAATAGTGGACACCGCTCCATCAATGCTAGTTACTGATACCTTGTTGATAAGTGAATATGCGTCGTATACAATTTATCTTGTAAGAGCAGGGTATACTGAAAAACGTATTCTGAATTTTGCTAAAGAATTGCATCAAGAAAATAAACTAAATAAAATGATGTTTGTTGTAAACGATGTGAAGGAGTCTAATTTTGGATATGGCGCAAAATACGGCTACTATGGTAAACCTGAGAGAAAAAGTTTTTTTGGTAGATTTTCTGTAAAAAAGTAAATCAGTTTTCTTCCACTTCTCTTGAGGTTAGCACTTGCACTTTTATTATTTAAAAAAGTATTAGCGTTATAGTATTCGCTAAAACGAAACAGCTATATAGCTTTTTATATTTGCAAAAACTTTTGAATAATAAACTAAACATAAACACCCTAATTTTATTCAGAATAATATTTAAAAGCATCTAGTATAGTCTTTTCAGGCACAATACAATCGATTTTACATCTGCCTATAGCTTCTAACAAGACGAAGTTTATGTTACCATGATTATTTTTCTTGTCATATTTTAAAAGGTCAATAATAGGGGCATAATCATTTTGGTGAATCTCAACTTTCCCATAGTAACTAGTCAAAAGCTCTTTAATTTCATTAGAAAGTTCTTTTGGGAACTCAGTTAATTCAGAAGAAATATAACAGGCTAAGATCATACCAATTACTATAGCCTCACCATGCAATAAAGAAGTTTTTTCGGCTTTACTTAAGAAATAGGATTCAATAGCATGACCTAATGTATGCCCAAAATTTAATGTTTTTCTCAATCCATCTTCAAATGGGTCTGCTTCAACAACATTTTTTTTGATGACAACGGAATCATAAATTAATCCATCTAAATCTTCAAGAGATAGTTCAGACAAATCTTTGAATTTGCCCCAATATTTTTCACCCGTAATCAAGCCATGCTTAAGCATTTCAGCAAGGCCAGATTGCATTTGGTTTTTTGGTAATGTATTCAAAAATTTTGTATCAATAAGAACCAAATCAGGATTACTGATTACTCCGATTTGATTTTTTAAAGACCCCAAATCTACACCTGTTTTACCACCGACGGAGGCATCTACCATTGACAGCAGGGTAGTGGGTACATTTATATAAGCAATTCCACGCTTGAAAGTGCAAGCAACAAAACCTCCTAAATCAGTAATTACACCACCCCCAATATTAATCAAAAGGCTTTTTCTATCTGCATCTAATTCTGAAAGGGTATTCCAGACTCCCATGCAGGTATCAATATTTTTATTTTCTTCTCCTGATTCTATTTCAATGATTTCAATAGAAACCGTTGTATGCAACTTTTCTAAAAATTGCGATAAGCAATATTGATGCGTATTTTCGTCAACCAAAATGAAAATTTTAGAAAAATTCTTGTTTTCTAAATGCTTATTTATCCCAATGTAGCAGTTTTCGTTAAAATGAATAATGCTATCATTTGCCTTTATAGAGTCCATAAAATCAATATTAATTTTCGGCTGTGAAATTAAGGAGATTTTATATAATATGATAGAATCCCAATAATTATCTTTGTTTAAAATATTTAAATGAAAACAGCATTAATTTTTGATAATACGGAAATTGCCTTTGCTCTTAAATCGGATTCCGAACTAGAACGAGCATACTTTCTATTTAAAATGATCTCCATAGAACCGTTAGTTCGCATTGGTACAGCTGCTACTAATTTTGCAATAAAAGCTAATTTACCTATTGAAGGGCTAATAAGGTCCACTGTTTTTGATCATTTTTGTGGAGGTGTTAACGAAACAGATTGTTTACCTGTTATTGAAAGGATGTATGCCAAAGGAGTAAGCGCAGTTTTAGATTATTCTGTTGAAGGAAAGAACGATGAAAAAGAGTTTGATGCTGCAAAAGACAAAATTTTAAATATTATAGAGTTTGCCAAAGATCTTGATGCCATTCCTATAGCGGTGTTTAAGCCGACAGGATTTGGTCGTTTTGAACTATATGAAAAGGTGAGCAGAGGAGATAAGCTCTCGAACCTTGAAGATCGAGAATGGGAACGTATAGCAGATAGGTTTGAGCAAGTTTGTTCTAAGGCACGGGATTATAATGTTTCTGTACTTATTGATGCTGAAGAAAGTTGGATGCAAGAGGCAGCTGACAACTTGGTTACTGCAATGATGAGAAAGTATAATACGGAAAAACCTGTTGTGTTTAACACTTTGCAAATGTATAGGCATGATAGGTTAGCATTTCTAGAGAAAGAATATGAAAATGCTTTGAAAGGAAATTATTTTCTTGGCTTTAAAGTGGTAAGAGGCGCTTATATGGAAAAAGAAAATGAAAGAGCAGCAACATTTGGCTATGAGTCCCCAATCTGCAGAACTAAAGCGTTAACCGACGAAAATTTTGATGAAGGGCTTAAATACATTATAAATCACCTTAATAAAATAGCCTTGTTTGCAGGAACGCATAACGAAGATAGTTCATATTTACTAATGGATTTAATGAAAGAAAAGAAGATTCTAAACAACGATCCTAGGGTTTGGTTTGGTCAATTGTACGGAATGAGCGACCACATAAGTTATAATTTAGCAAATCAAGGTTATAACGTAGCTAAGTATATGCCGTTCGGTCCAGTAAAGGATGTCATGCCATATCTTATTAGAAGGGCAGAAGAAAACACATCGGTAGCTGGACAAACTGGGAGGGAACTAGCCTTACTTTCAAAAGAAAAAAAACGTAGAAAACATTTATAATTTTAAATGTTTTTTTAGAAGTGTTTTTATCTCTAAATTAGACATATAAGGAGACGCTTTATCTAGTTTGTTAATATCCATTGGTGTGTTTGTATTTGTCTCAGGTATCTGTACACTGAAAATATCACTAAGATGTGTTGGGATTAAACTTTCTTCTTTTGATGTTAATTGCTCGTGAAGTTTCTCTCCCGGTCTTAGCCCAATATACTTAATATTTATATCTTCTCTTTCGTAATTGTATTTTAATAACAACCTATCCAAAACATCCATAATATTAACAGCGTCCCCCATTTTAAAGGTAAATAAGTTCCTTCCAGAAGATTTAAGAGTACTAAGTTTGATAATTAAATGGCACGCTCTCGTCTTACCTATAAAAAAACGCGTCATGTTTTTATCAGTAATTGTGATAGGTAACTTTAGTTCTATCTGTCTTTTTAGCAAAGGAATTAAAGAGCCGTTGGACCCTATAATGTTTCCAAATCTGGCTATTAGGAATAAAGTCTGTTTGCTCTTACTCAAACTTCTTAAATAATTTTCACCAATTTTTTTTGTCATTCCCATAATGCTAACAGGGTCTACAGCCTTATCTGTAGAAATAAAAATAAACTTTTTAATATGGTATTTTACTGATAAATCGGCCAATGACTTTGTCCCGAACACATTAACTTTTACCGCCTCGTAAGGGTTTTGCTCCATTAAGGGAACATGCTTATAGGCTGCTGTATGGAAAACCATTGTAGGTTTATAAGTTTCAAACAAATGAGTAACTGAAATTCTATCGGTAATGTTCAAAACCAAGAATTTAATATTGTTACAATTATTAAATTCAAAATTTTTAATCAAACTATATAGAGGAGATTCTGCAATATCAACAAGTATAAGTTGTTTAAATGGTGTATACTTTAATTGGTTGCATAATTCACTCCCAATAGAGCCAGCAGCGCCCGTTACAAGAATGGTCTCTTCAGAAAAATCAAACAACTCGATATTGGCCTTCAAGTGATTTTTAGTCGAAAACAGTTGAGATTCGTCTAGCAACTCATCTATATATTGAGCCTTGACTTTATTCATATTGGGGCCTTTGGGGATTTGTTTCTAAGGCTCCAAAATATGAATAATTCGTTTCTATGCCAAATATGAAAAATAAGAGTATGCTATTATTTCGTTATAACTTTAATTATGGTAAGTCCAATAAGTTTAAGGTCAAAAACAAAATTTTGCCTCCTTATATACTCCTTGTTGAATTTTAATTTATCAGGAATAATGGTTTCAATGAAAAACTTTTCAGGATCTTCAGCAGCTTTTAATAGTTCAACCTCGTTTCTATACTTTAACGAAGCTAGCCCTGTTATGCCCGGCCTAACTTTAAATATTGCCATATCACCCTCGGAATAATAATTGACATAATGCCTTAATTCTGGTCTAGGTCCAACAAAACTCATATCACCTTGTATAATGTTTATTAATTGAGGGAATTCGTCAATTTTATATCTTCTAAGGAAGTATCCAACCTTTGTAATCCTAGAATCATTATTTCCTAAAGTTAGTAGACCATTTTTATCCGATTGAATACGCATGCTTCTGAATTTATAAATATTAAAATCTACATTATCCTTTCCAACGCGGGGTTGCACGAACAAAACAGGACCTTTAGAGTCTATTTTTATGATAATTGCTATCACCAGTAATACCGGAAGTAGCACTAAAAGACCAAAAATTGAAAAAAACAAATCAAAACAACGTTTTAGCAACATTTATTTGAGTTTTAAGTTGGTAATATTGGCAATGCTATCACAATTTTCAATAGTTAGTAAAACGTCGTATTCGTTTATTTGCGCATTTACTAAATAAATACCACAAGGCTTATTTCTTGGACTGCTTTTTGAGAAATTAATATTTCCTTTTTTTATTGAAGTTCGAATAGTAGCAGTGTCAAAGGCGTGTTCATGAATACACCTTTGACTAACTTCATTGAATAGCATCTTTTTAGTTGTTATGTTTTTTAGAACTCTTGATTCGGGACCATAACTACATGATGTTTTTTTTCCGTTAAGAAAAAAAGCTAGTATAATTAATCCCATTGAAAATCCGCCAAGGTAATAGCCAATGCGTTGAATAAGTTTCATCGAAAGAGTTTAGAGGTAGTCTGTACGGAGCGTTTAAAAAAGTAACAAATTAACATCGCTATACTTTAAATCGAACCATTCTCCCACAGATTTACTTGTTAAAATTCCGTGGTAAAAGTACAACCCATTTTTTAAACCTTTATCAAATCTTAAGGAATTTTCTATCCCACCATCTTCAGCGATTTTAAGAAGATAAGGCGTAAAAATATTACTAATGGAAACAGAAGCTGTTCGGGGGTATCTGGCTAAAATATTTGGGACACAATAGTGGATGACGTTATGTTTAACAAACGTCGGGTTTTTATGTGTGGTGACTTCACTGGTGTCAAAACAACCGCCCATATCAATACTGACGTCTATAATAATAGCTCCCTTTTTCATATGTTCCACCATAGCCTCAGTTACAACAATAGGTGCCCGATTTGTTCCGCGTACAGCACCAATAACAACATCACAACGTTTAAGAGCTTTAAGAAGATTTTTTGGTTGTATGGTAGAAGTAAAAATGGGACGTCCCAAGTTGGTTTGAATTTGTCTAAGCTTAGTTATGGAGTTATCAAAAACCTTAATACCTGCTCCTAACCCAATAGCGCTTCTGGCAGCATACTCACCAACCGTACCAGCGCCAAGAATAACTACTTCTAGTGGAGGCACGCCACTAATATTACCAAACATGAGTCCATTGCCATTTTTTGTATCAGACAACAGTTCAGAGGCTATTAAAACAGAGGCTGTTCCAGCAATTTCACTTAAAGATTTTACAGCAGGAAAACTACCTTCACTATCGCGAATAAATTCAAAGGCTAGTGCTGTTATGCGTTTTGTGGCCAATGTTTCAAAGTACTTTTTGTCTTGCGTTTTTATTTGAAGCGCAGAAATTAGAATAGTTTGAGGGTTCATTAACTTTATTTGCTCAAGGGTAGGAGGTTCTACCTTCAAAATCATTGGACAAGAAAACACCTTTGCAGTATCCTTTGTTATTTCAGCACCGGCTTCACTATAATCTTTATCACTAAAATTAGCACCATTACCGGCTCCAGATTCTAATAATACTCTATGTCCGTTAGTTACCAATGCATACACAGCATCGGGGGTTAAACAAATACGTTTTTCTTGAAATGCTGTTTCTTTTGGCAGGCCAATAAATAACTCACCCTTTTGTTTGTAGATTTCTAATGTTTCTTCTTGGGGTAAAAGTTGTTGTTTAGTAAAAGGCGATAGTGGTTTGGACATATTTGAAGTCTTATAGAAACATGAAATTACAAATAAATTTTAATTATGAACATTTAAGCCCATATTAATTTGTAATTTCAAATGTTCAAATTTCTTAAAACATAGGAAAAAACTGATTTTTTTAATATGCGTTGCAGTAGTCCGTATTAAATATATTATTTTAGTTTTGTAGTAGAAATAGCTCCATGACCTATAAAATAGTTTTCTCTTTTATTTTTTTGATTCAGTTCTTTAGTTTTTCGCAGGAGCTAGGTGTTAAAGGGATGTTAACAGACACGAACAAGGTTCCTATTCCTTATGCGAATGTTGTTTTGTTAGACTCTAAAAACAGTGAGCCACAATACGGCGCTACCACGAATGAGTCTGGAACGTTTTATATTCAAGATGTTGTAAAAGACACCTACACACTTAAAATAAGCTATCTTGGTTTTAAACCGTTTTCGAAGGAAATTAACATTAATACATTGGTTGACTTAGGACTAGTAATTTTAGAGGAAAACCGTGAGGAGTTGGAAGATGTCACCATAGTTGCTAAAAGGCCAACTGTAAAGCGCTATGTTGATCGCTTAGTCTTTAATGTTGAAAACTCTACTTTATCCAATAACAATGTGCTGGATGTTTTAAAGCATACACCGGGAGTTATCGTACATGATGGGGCAATTTCCGTTAAGCAGACAACGCCTATCGTTTATTTAAACGATAGACGTGTTTATCTTTCTGAAAGAGAAGTTGTGCAATTGTTAGAAGGAACTACGGCTAATGATATTAAATCGATTGAGGTTATAACGAACCCTCCTGCTAAATATGATGCTGAAGGTGGTTCTGTACTTAATATTATTTCTAATAAAAATATTGCTATTGGATACCATGGTAGTATATATGGTAATTATAAACAGGGGTTTCAGTTCCCGAAGTATTCCCTTGGTACAAGTCATTATTTTAAGACTAAAAAATTAAGTACATATATTAACTATAATATTAGTCCTAGAAAAGACTTTAGGAATAATTTGGAGTCGATAAACTTCATTCAAGATGAACAAATAATTTCTAGTTGGGAAACAGATTACAAAAGAACTCGCAAAACTGCAAATCAAAACATTAATGTTAATCTTGACTACGAATTTGATAAGAACAACCGTTTAGGGTTTTCTTCAAACGTGTTAATTGCTCCGAGAGATTATACCAAAACCAATGTAAATTCAAATACTGAAGTTTTTAGTGCGTCTAAAGTATTGGATTCAACTTTTAATACTGAAAACCGCTCTGTTGATGAAACGTATAATATGGCGTTCAATGCAGATTATATTCATAAATTCGATAGAGCAGGAGAAAAGATTAACGTTAGTGCTCATTATACTGATTATGAGTTTTCAAGTTTTCAGAATGTCGATACGGATTATTTGTTTCCTGATGGCGTTTTAATTAGGAATAATAGGTTCCAAACCTTTTCAAACCAGAAAATTAAATTGTATACTGGACAGCTAGATTATGAATTGCCGTTTGATAATGGTGCACAATTCGAGACTGGTATGAAAGTATCTAAAATAGAATCTGAAAGTGTTTTAGATCAGTATAGTTTTGAAAATGAAGTGAATAAAAATGATTTAGAGAATTCTGATGTGTTTATATATGATGAGACGAACTATGCTGCTTACATGAGTTATGCCAATGATTGGGGTGCTTGGAGTCTAAAAACTGGTTTGAGAACGGAATATACCAATATTAAAGGTAATTCATTATCTAACAAGGCTATTACAAACAATGATTACTTAAAATTTTTTCCATCTATTAATATTTTAAATAGACTCAATGATGAGAATGAGATTTATGTTAACTATAACCGAAGAATCTACCGCCCAAAATATACGCAACTAAATCCGTTTAAGTATTTCCTTAATGATAATGCCTATGTTTCTGGTAATCCCAACCTGCAACCACAAATAGATGATGTTATTACACTAGGATATACTTTTAACACGGATTATACCTTTGAAATTTATTACCGAATAGAAAACGATCCTATTTTAGATATAGTTTTTCAGGATAACGAAGAAAAACTTCTTAAGTATGTTAGCACAAATATCGATAGAAGTATATCGTATGGCCTTGATTTTACTACTTATACAGGTATTACGAATATTTGGAATCTATATGTGCTATCATCGGTTTTTTACTATAACAATCAGTATTTTGCCTTAGAGAGTGATAATAGCCTTATCGAAAATGATCAGTGGTCGTTTTATGGTCAAGCTATAAATTATTTTAGTTTTTTGAAAGACAAGAGTTTAACATTAGATGTGGGACTTACATTTATATCTCGGATTGCCGATGGCCCTTCTATAATAAGTAATAGATTTGGTTTCGATATAAATCTTAGGAAGGCACTTTGGAATAATAGAGCCTCTTTTAATGTTGGTATTAATGATGCGTTTAATACTCAAAACTTCACCCAAACAACAAAGTATTTAAACCAAGATATTTATTTAAGCTCAAATATGGAGAATAGGTTGTTGATAGTTGGGTTTAATTATAAGTTCGGTAACTTTAATTTAAAGAATAACAGCAAAAAGATTGAACTGCAAGAAAGGGAGCGACTAGGAAATGCCAATTAAAAGTAATCCTTAATTTTGCCCCAAAAGTTTTTTGGTGATAGCATAAGTTCCTCTTCAAGTTCTTCTAAAGATTTATTAGCCTCATTGATTCTATTAAAAATACGAGCCCTTATTAAGTATATGGAAGGAATAATAATAGCCATTACAGGAATCAAGTACAGTATTTGGTCATTATCAGCAAATACAAGATCATCGTTTAGTACAACTATAATTTGGTAACAATACATGGCGATAGGAACTAAAATGGTATGATACCACCAGTGCTTACAAGTGAAAATCCAAATAAACAATAAGAATAAGGGAATGACTTTACCCGTTAGAGTCCAAGAAAGTACAAAAAGACTCTCATAATAATTACTCTCATATTTACCAAAAAAAGTGTTCACAACTTTAATGTCGGGAACACTTTCATGTAGACTGAATAAGTAAGGTGTTGTTGCAATTAATGTTGCAATAACACTACCTATAACCAAACTTTTCCTATTACCTTTCTTGTCCAGGAACTTTGATTCTATCTTTTCTAATTGCTGTTTCTTGTGCATCAAGGTTGTAGGTTGTAGCTGCTTGAGCCAAAAATAACATACCTCCGAATAACGCTAATGCGATTACATACTTTTTAGTTTTCATTTTATAAGGGATTTAATTAATTAATTACCCAAATGTAACTAAAGCCTATACTTCAGTTTTTCTAAAAATGTTAAAGAAATGTTAAAAACTAGGATTCTTTAAATTTTCGGTAGGGGTTTCCCGTAAAACTTTAAATATGGAGGTAAACCATGTTATTTATTTGCTCATTTTGCCTTTATTTTTTTAGTTATTTAGTATAAGCTTCAAGAACTACAATCCTTGAATTGCGAGTTCTTATTTCCAATTTAATTGTATCATAATTACCAAACAATAGGTCTTCAATCCTAGCTGGCCATTCAATTAATTTCCAATAATCAGAATTCAAATAATCTTCAATTCCAAAATTATAAGCTTCCTCAACATCTTGAATTCTGTACATATCAAAATGATATATAGCATCGTCTTTAGCTTTATATTCATTGACGATTGAAAACGTAGGACTACTTACATCATCTTTACTACCCAAAGCTTTCACAATAGCACTTATTAAAGTGGTTTTTCCTACTCCCATGTCTCCATAGAATAATAGGGTTTTACTTTTTACATGCTTTATAAGCTGCTGAGCAACTGCCTCAACATCATTTAATTTATAAGTAATTTCCAATATTGAAACCTATATTTTACTGGCAATGTTAAGCATAATTTTTTTAAATTCCTAAAAATATATGCATTTCATCGATGTTTTGTGTTTTTCATAGACTATTTTGGGTTGAAAACAACAAATGGAATAATCATTTCTTCCAGTGAAACTCCTCCATGTTGATAAGTGTTCCTGTAGTAGCTTACATAATGATTGTAATTATTAGGATAGGCAAAAAACAAATCGCTTTTGGCAAAAATATAAGAACTACTCATATTTATAGAAGGCAAATGGAGTTCCTTTGGTTCTTTACTTACTAAGACATCCTTCTTTTCATATGTAAGGCTTCTCCCTGTTTTATAACGAAGGTTTAAGCTCGTGTCTTTATCACCAATAACCTTAGAGGGATTTTTAACATTAATTGTACCATGATCGGTTGTTAATATAAGTTTAAAACCTAACTGCTGCGCTTGTTGAATCATTTCAAGAAGTGGTGAGTTTTTAAACCAACTTAAGGTTAAAGACCTATATGCTTTATCGTTCGAGGCTAATTCCTTAACAACTTCCATTTCTGTTTTTGAATGCGATAGCATATCTACAAAATTGTACACCACCACAGTTAGGTCGTTGGATTTTAGGGATTTAAAATTTTCGGCTAGCTTTTTACCATTTTTTAAATTGGTAATCTTATAGTACTCATAAACAATATCATTTAACCCTAAACGTTTTATTTGAGCTTTAAGAAAATCGGCTTCATGTAAATTTTTACCTCCTTCATCGGTGTCATTTCTCCAATACTCAGGAAATAATTTTTCCATGTCACTTGGCATCAGCCCCGAAAAAATGGCATTTCGAGCATATTGTGTTGCTGTAGGGAGTATGCTATAAAACGCTTCTTCTTTTTCTTTTTTGAAATAATTACTTATTATAGGCTCAAAAACTTTCCATTGGTCATATCTTAAATTATCAATTACCAATAATAAGGTTGGCTGCTTCTTACTAACTTCTGGGACTACTTTTTCTTTAAACAAGGTGTGAGACATAATTGGAGCATCGCTATGCGCTTTAAACCAATCGGCATAATTGTTTTCAATGTACTTCCCGAATTGAATATTAGCCTCGACTTTTTGAGACTCTAAAATCTCAAACATCCCTGTATCTTCAATATCTTCTAGCTGAATTTCCCAATAAATAAGTTTTTGATACAAACTAGCCCATGCTTCAAAGCTATTAACCATAGCCAAATCCATAGCTATTTTTCTGAATTCTTGTTGGTAATTTGAGGTTGTTGTCTCCGATACTAACCGAGAATGATCTAAATTCTTCTTTAAACTTAAAAGTATTTGGTTGGGATTTACAGGCTTTATTAAGTAGTCGGCTATTTTATTTCCAATGGCCTCTTCCATAATATATTCTTCCTCACTTTTGGTAATCATCACAACTGGTAAGCTGTCTTGTTTTTCCTTAATTTCATGAAGTGTTTCTAGCCCTGTAAGACCAGGCATGTTTTCATCTAAAAAAACAATATCAAAATTTTCTTCATCTAATATATCTATTGCTTCTGTTCCACTTTGGCAGGTCATAACCTCATAATTTTTCTTTTCAAGAAATAAAATGTGAGGTTTCAATAAATCAATTTCATCATCAACCCAAAGTACTTTTATTCTATTCATATATTATATTTGTAAATGTTAAATGCTAAACGTGAAAGTTTGAATAAACTTAAAATATTAAACGACCCAATTTACGGATTTATTACTATTCCGAATTCTCTGATTTTTGATTTAATACAACACAAATATTTTCAGCGTTTGCGCAGAATTACTCAAATGGGAATGTCTTATTTGGTTTATCCTGGTGCGCATCACACGCGATTTCATCATGCTATTGGCTGTGTACATTTAATGCAACAAGCGGTGAATGTGCTTCGTTTTAAGGGAGTTGAGATTTCAAATAATGAAGAGACTGCTTTGTATGCAGCCATTTTGTTACATGATATAGGGCATGGTCCATTTTCTCATGCCATGGAACATAGCATAGTAAATGATGTGTCTCATGAGGAGATTTCCTTGTTATTTATGGAAAAGTTAAACGCCGAATTTAACGGAAGTTTAACGTTAGCCATTGAAATTTTTAAGGGCCATTATCCAAGAAAGTTCATGTGTCAGCTTATTTCAGGTCAACTAGACATGGATAGAGCAGATTATTTAAAACGCGATAGCTTTTATACAGGAGTTGCTGAAGGCAATATAAATAGTGAACGCTTAATTACCATGTTAAATGTGGTAAATGATGATTTGGTGGTTGAAGAAAAAGGGATATACAGTGTAGAAAAATTTATAATTGCCAGACGCTTAATGTATTGGCAGGTCTATCTTCATAAAACTGGACTAGTAGCAGAACAGTTGCTAATTAGGGTATTGAAAAGAGCCAAAGAACTTCATGATTTAGGCACAAGTCTTAAAGCATCTAGTGCGCTCATGTACTTTTTTAGCAATAAAATTTCTATTTCTAATTTTGATAAGTATACTATTGATACGTTTTCAAAACTTGATGATTATGATATACTTTCCGCAATTAAAGACTGGCAATATCATGATGATTTTGTGTTGAGCAAGCTTTGTAATATGATTATAAATAGAAACTTGCTAAAAATTAAACTGAAAAATAAACAGATTAAGGCAAAAAGTTTAGACAAGCATTTAAACAGTATTATATCGGATCATGGAATTACAAAAGAAGAAGCCAATTATTTTGTTTTCTCTGGTAGTATATCAAATCAGGCCTATCAATTAAACGCCAAACGAATCAATATTCTCAATAAATCTGGAAAAATTCAAGATATTGTAAAAGCATCAGACCAACTAAATTTAAAAGCATTATCAAAACCCGTTACTAAATATTTTATATGTTATCCTAAGGAGAGACTTTAGTACATTTTTCCTATTTTTGCGATTATCAAACAAAAAACGACTAACATTTAACTTGTGAAATTTACAGCTCAACAAATTGCAGGAATCTTAGAAGGTGATGTAGTTGGGAATCCTGATGTTGAAGTATCGAAGCTTTCTAAAATAGAAGAAGGGTTTGAAGGGTCTTTAACATTTTTAGCAAATCCTAAGTATACGTCTTTTATATATACCACTAAGGCTTCGATTACTATAGTAAATAAAACGTTCGTCCCAGAGAACGATCTTAATACCACACTTATAAAGGTAGATGATGCCTATAAATCCTTTTCTAAACTGCTTGAATATTATAACCAAGTTAAAAACAATAAGTCTGGAATAGAACAACCAAGTTTTCAATCGGATTCTGCTACTTATGGTGAGCATGTATATTTGGGTGCCTTTTCATATCTAGGTGAAAATGTTGTTCTTGGTAATAATGTAAAGATTTACCCACAAGCTTATATCGGAGACAATGTTAAAATTGGCGATAATACTACGGTATTCTCTGGTGTTAAATTATACTCTGAAACTCAAGTAGGTAACAACTGCATAATAAATAGTGGAGCTATAATTGGAGCCGATGGATTTGGATATACACCGGATGAGAATGGCGAGTTTCAAAAAGTACCTCAAACAGGGAATGTCATTATAGAAGACAATGTAGATATTGGCTCTGCAACCACTATAGACAGAGCTACATTAGGTTCTACAATTATAAGAAAAGGTGTAAAACTAGATAATCAAATTCAAATTGCACATAACGTAGAAATTGGAAAGAACACTGTTATAGCTGCCCAAACAGGTGTGGCAGGATCCACTAAAATAGGACAATATGGTATGATTGGTGGGCAAGTTGGTATTGCGGGTCATTTGTCTATAGGTAATGGAGTTAAAGTACAAGCGCAATCTGGTATAGGTCATAATGTGAAGGATGGAGAAAAACTTTACGGCTCACCATCCATAGATTATGGCAACTATGTAAAGTCTTATGTGCATTTTAAAAACCTACCAACCATTGTAAAAACATTAAACGATTTAGAAAAGAAAGTAAATGGGAATAGTTAATACTGAAATCAATCAAAAAACAATTAAGGAAGCTGTCTCTTTAAATGGTGTAGGTTTACACACAGGAAAAGACGTAACCTTAACTTTTAAACCATCTGAAGCTAACTCAGGCATCGCTTTTAAAAGAGTAGATTTGGAAGGAGAACCAATTATTGAGGCTGATGCTAATTATGTAACTAATACACAACGTGGGACTCGCTTAGAAAAGAATGGAGTGGCCATTCAAACTTCCGAACATGTTCTTGCAGCCTTAATAGGTTTAGATATTGATAATGTAATAATTGAATTAAATGCGTCTGAACCTCCAATCTTAGATGGATCCTCTAAGTTTTTTGTTGAAGCTATAGAAAAGGCAGGGGTTACTGAACTAGATGCTTTTAGAGAAGAATACGTGGTGTCGGATGTCATTTCATACGCAGACGAGGAAACTGGAAGCGAAATACTAGTAATGCCGGCCAAAGAGTACCAGGTTACTACTATGGTAGATTTTGGGACTAAAGTACTAGGCACTCAAAATGCAACTTTAAACCATATAGCCGATTTTAAAAAGGATATTGCAGACTCAAGAACTTTTAGTTTTTTACATGAGTTAGAAATGTTGCTTGAACATGGTTTAATAAAAGGAGGTGATTTAAATAACGCTATTGTGTATGTAGACAAAGCCATTTCTCCTAACACTATGGAAAAGCTTAAGGTAGCTTTCAAAAAAGATGCGATAGCTATTAAACCTAATGGTATTCTTGATAATTTAACGTTGCATCATCCAAACGAAGCAGCACGCCATAAATTACTGGATGTTTTAGGGGATCTAGCCTTAATAGGCACAAGAATAAGAGGTAAAGTTATAGCAAATAAACCAGGGCATTATATAAACACGCAGTTCGCAAAAAAAATATCTAAATTAATTAAAAACGAACGCCGTAATAATGTGCCAAATATTGATTTGGGTCAACCACCACTTATGGATGTGACTCAAATTATGGCTATGTTACCGCACAGACAACCGTTTTTGTTGCTTGATAAAGTTTTTGAACTTTCTGATAACCATGTAGTGGGGATGAAAAATGTCACCATGAATGAAGAATTTTTCAAAGGTCATTTCCCTGGAGCTCCAGTAATGCCTGGTGTTTTAATTTGTGAGGCTATGGCCCAAACAGGTGGTATTTTGGTTTTAAGCACAGTTCCGGACCCTGAAAACTACTTAACATTCTTCATGAAGATGGATAATGTAAAGTTTAAGCAAAAAGTTGTTCCAGGTGACACCTTAATTTTTAAATGTACTTTAATTTCTCCTATTCGTCGCGGTATATGTCATATGCAGGGTTATGCCTATGCCAATGGCAAACTGTGCGCAGAAGCAGAATTAATGGCTCAAATATCTAAAGTAAAATAATATGAACCAACCATTAGCATACGTTCATCCAGGGGCAAAAATCGCAAAAAATGTAGTAATCGAGCCTTTTGCCACCATTCACAATAATGTTGTAATTGGCGAAGGTTCATGGATAGGAAGTAATGTCACCATTATGGAAGGGGCGCGTATAGGAAAGAATTGCAATATATTTCCGGGGTCTGTAATTTCAGCCGTTCCACAAGATTTAAAGTATAACGATGAAGATACGACTGTAGAAATAGGAGATAATGTAACTATTAGAGAATGTGTTACCATCAATAGAGGTACGGCAGATAGAATGAAAACAGTTGTTGGTAACAATTGTTTAATCATGGCGTATTGCCATATAGCCCATGATTGTATTGTTGGTAATAATTGTATTTTCTCAAACAATAGTACTTTAGCTGGACATATTACCATTGGTGATTATGTCGTTTTGGCTGGAATGACAGCCGTTCACCAATTCGTTTCTGTTGGAAACCATGCCTTTGTAACAGGTGGGTCTTTAGTTAGAAAAGATGTACCACCATATGTAAAAGCTGCACGGGAACCTCTATCTTATGTAGGGATTAATTCAGTTGGTTTAAGACGTCGTGGGTTTACTACTGAAAAAATTAGAGAGATTCAGAATATATTTAGAATTCTCTACCAAAAAAATTACAATAACACACAGGCTTCAGAAATTATAGAAGCAGAAATGGAGGCAACTCCGGAGCGTGACGAAATTCTTCAATTTATCAAGAATTCGCATCGTGGAATTATGAAAGGATATTTTAAATCAAATTAAATAAATGGCTTCAACATCAGATATTAGAAACGGATTATGCATTAGGTATAATAACGATATTTACAAAATAGTAGAGTTTTTGCACGTAAAACCAGGAAAGGGACCTGCTTTTGTTAGAACTAAATTAAAAAGTGTAACGAACGGAAAAGTTATCGATAATACATTTTCTGCAGGACACAAACTGGATGATGTAAGGGTGGAAACACATAAATTTCAGTATTTGTATAATGATGGTGAATATTATCATTTTATGAATACAGAAGATTATTCTCAAATCCAACTATTAGAATCTGCTTTAGACAGTCCAGACTTAATGAAAGAAGGTGAGGTAGTTACGGTTATTATTAATTCAGAAGATAACCTACCGCTTTCTGTAGAAATGCCAGCCAGTGTTGTTTTGGAAGTTACAGCTACAGAACCAGGTGTAAAAGGAAATACCGCAACTAATGCTACCAAACCTGCTACTGTAGAAACTGGTGCTACTGTTAATGTTCCGTTATTTATTAATGAAGGAGATAAAATAAAAGTAGAGACGGCAAAAGGAACTTATAAAGAACGTATTAAAGAATAGTTTTTGAAGTTTCCCAAACCACATAGTTTAAAAAATATTGCGGAATTAATTGACTGTAAATTTGTTGGTGATTCAGACTTTCAGGTATTAGGCATGAATGAGATTCATGTGGTAGAGCCCGGAGATATTGTTTTTGTTGATCATCCAAAGTATTATGATAAGGCGCTAAATTCAAAAGCAACCATTGTTTTAATTAACAAAGAAGTGGATTGTCCAAAAGGCAAAGCATTATTGGTTAGCGATGATCCTTTTAGAGATTTTAATAAACTAACAGAACATTTTAAGCCTTTTAATTCTTGCGGTAAGCACATAGCAGATTCCGCTATAATTGGCAAAAACACTATTATTCAGCCAAATTGTTTCATTGGAAATAACGTTAAAATTGGTGATAATTGCATTATACATTCTAATGTTAGTATTTATGATGACACTATAATAGGGGATAATGTAACTATACATTCAGCTACCGTATTGGGGGCTAACGCCTTTTATTATAAAAACAGGCCTGAAGGCTATGATAGGTTAAAATCGGGAGGTAGAGTTGTTATAAAAGATCATGTTGACATTGGAGCTGCATGTACCATTGACAGGGGCGTAACGGCAGACACCATTATTGGAGAAGGTTCAAAACTTGACAACCAGATTCAAATTGGTCATGATACCGTTATTGGCAAAAAGTGCTTAATAGCCTCTCAAACAGGAATTGCGGGCTGTGTGGTTGTTGAAGACCAAGTTGTTATATGGGGTCAAGTTGGTGTTAAAAGTGGTATTACCATAGCAAAGGGTACCGAATTGTATGCTCAGTCAGGTTTGGGGCACTCAACCGACGAGGGTAAAACATATTTTGGTTCTCCAGCATCAGAAGCTCGGGAACGTTTTAAGGAAATGGCTTATATTAGAAAAATCCCTGAAATTTTAAGAGAATTAAGGAAAAAGGAATAAACGTTTCTCTTATTACAATAAATAAATGTAGCTTTTTGTTTTAAAATTTTGAAGCAAAAAATTACATTTGCTAGATAAAATTAATAACGAAAAATAATCTCTTATGAGTGTTTTAGTAAATAAAAATTCAAATATTATAGTTCAAGGTTTTACAGGTAGTGAAGGAACGTTTCATGCTGGTCAAATGATTGAATATGGAACAAACGTTGTTGGTGGAGTAACACCAGGTAAAGGGGGTCAGACGCATTTAGGAAAACCTGTGTTTAATACAGTATTAGAGGCTGTTGAACAGGTAAATGCAGATACCACCATAATTTTTGTTCCACCAGCATTTGCAGCCGATGCTATTATGGAAGCTGCTGATGCGGGTATTAAAGTGATTATTACCATAACTGAAGGTATTCCAGTAGCAGACATGATAACTGCTTCAAATTATATTAAAGGCAAAGATTGTAGATTAATTGGACCTAACTGCCCTGGAGTGATTACACCTGGAGAGGCTAAAGTAGGTATTATGCCAGGATTTGTCTTTAAACAGGGTAAAGTTGGAATTGTTTCAAAATCTGGAACTTTAACCTATGAAGCTGCTGATCAAGTGGTAAAGCAAGGCTTAGGTATTACTACTGCTATTGGTATTGGAGGAGATCCTATTATTGGAACAACTACAAAAGAAGCAGTTGAGTTATTAATAAATGATCCTGAAACAGAAGCCGTTGTTATGATTGGTGAAATTGGAGGGCAATTAGAAGCCGATGCTGCAAACTGGTATAAAGAAAGTGGAAGCAAGAAGCCTGTTGTTGGGTTTATTGCTGGAGAAACTGCTCCTGCCGGCCGTACTATGGGTCATGCTGGAGCCATTGTTGGAGGAAGTGATGACACAGCTCAGGCCAAGAAGAAAATCATGAGAGCCTGTGGTATTCATGTAGTAGATTCTCCTGCTGAAATTGGAAAGAAAATAGCTGAAGTTTTAGCTTAAATTAAATATTTTGAATGTAAAAACCTTGCAAGTCTTGTGAGGTTTTTTCATTTCATGCCATTTGTATTTGCTATATTTGAATAAATCAACATATAATAACTAACTAGACAATAGATATGAAATTATTAGAAGGAAAAACAGCAATTGTTACTGGGGCTAGCAGAGGGATTGGTAAGGGTATTGCTCAGGTTTTTGCTCAGCAAGGTGCCAATGTTGCTTTTACTTACAGTTCTTCTGTGGAAGCTGCTAATGAATTGGAAAACGAATTAATTGCTTTAGGTGTTAAAGCCAAAGGATATCAAAGTAATGCAGCTAGTTTTGACGAAGCACAAGAATTAGCAGCGAATGTAGCTAGTGAATTTGGAAGCATTGATATTTTGGTTAACAATGCAGGTATTACCAAGGACAACCTATTAATGAGAATTTCTGAAGAAGATTTTGATAAAGTCATTGAAGTTAACCTAAAATCTGTTTTCAACATGACCAAGGCGGTGCAGCGCACTATGCTAAAACAACGCAAAGGATCCATTATAAATATGAGCTCGGTTGTAGGTGTTAAAGGAAATGCAGGTCAGACTAATTATGCGGCTTCAAAAGCTGGTATAATCGGGTTCTCAAAATCTGTAGCTTTGGAATTAGGCTCAAGAAATATTAGAAGTAACGTTGTGGCTCCCGGCTTTATTGAAACAGAAATGACCGCTAAATTGGACGAAGAAGTGGTTAAGGGGTGGAGAGCCAGTATTCCATTAAAAAGAGGCGGGACCCCCGAAGACATTGCCAATGTTTGTGTATTCCTTGGAAGTGATATGAGTGCTTACGTAACTGGTCAAACATTAAATGTTGATGGAGGTATGCTTACATAACTTGAAATGGATATGTAAATTGCGATTTATTACTCTGAAAAGAGCTCATAATTAAAAAATCGTAAATGCAAATAGAAATCATATTGTACATTATAATTTCTGGAGTTATAGCCCTGTTATTGGCACTTTTCCAGTATTTTAACAAGAAGAAAAGCATGACAAGATTGAGCATGCTTTTTTCTTTTTTAAGGTTTATTACTATATTTTCTGTTTTACTTCTACTTTTAAATCTTAGTTTCAAACAGAACGAAACTTACATTGAAAATCCCGATTTAGTTATTGCGGTCGATAATTCAATTTCCATCAAGCATTTAGGCTATGGTAATGAGGCTATAAGCCTAGTTAAAAAACTAAAAGAAAACCAAGACCTTAACAATAGGTTTAATATCTCGACGTATAGTTTTGGAGAAAGATTCAAGTTATTAGAAGACTCTCTAAAATTTCTTGATAATCAAACGGATATTTCTCAGGTCTTCAAGCAGTTATTACAGATTAATAAAAATAAAATAGCTCCAACCATTTTAATTACAGATGGTAATCAAACATTGGGTAACGATTTTTTATGGACTTCAAGTAATTACGAAGAACCTATATACCCAGTTATTTTAGGGGACACAATTACATATACCGATATTAAGATTCAAGAATTAAATGTAAACAAATATGCTTTTCTCAAGAATAAATTCCCTGTAGAAGTTATTGTAGTTTATAACGGAAATAAAGAGCTTAATTCAAAATTTGTTATTACCAGTCAGAGTCAAATCGTTTTTTCAAAACCACTAAACTTTTCTAAAACTAATAATTCTCAAATCATTAATTTAACATTACCTGCAAATCAAATAGGTGTTTTAAACTACAAAGCTGAAATTGTACCCATAGATAATGAGAAAAACAAGACTAATAATATAAAAAACTTCGCTGTTGAAGTTATAGATCAAAAAACTAATATTGCCTTGGTCGCCAACATGTCTCATCCAGATTTAGGAATGTTAAAAAAGAGCATTGAGCATAACGAACAGCGGTTTGTTAAGGTTCTAGACCCTGAGTCTGTTGAGAGTCAAATAAATGATTTTGAGTTATTTATAATATATCAACCAAACTATAAGTTTAAAGAAGCTTATAATAGTATAATAGAGGCAAATAAAAATATTTGGCTTGTTGTAGGACCTAAAACAGATTTTGGGTTTTTAAATGCAACTTCAAAATACTATAGCCTTGAAACTACTAATCAAGAGGAGTTTTATCAGCCCAATTTAAACAAGAATTATTCGCCATTTATTATTAATGATATTGGGTTTAGTTCGTTTCCTCCATTGCGTTCAAATTTCGGAGACATCATATTTAATAATGCTTATGAAACTATTTTGTTTAAAAGTTTAAATGGGATACCCACAGAATTACCCTTATTGGTTAGCCTTGAAGATGCGGGAAGGCGAGAAATTGTATTATTCGGAGAGAATATTTGGCAATGGCGCGCACATAGCTACTTGCAAAATCAATCGTTTAACGATTTTGATAGTTTTATTGGTAAAATAGTTCAGTATTTAGCATCGAAACAAAAAAGGACGCGACTAAATATTGATTATGAATCGTTTTATAATGGTAACTCAAATGTTTTAATCAAGGCCGAATATTTTGATAAAAATTTTGTTTTTGATTCAAGGGAAGTTTTAAGCATAGAGCTAGTAAATAGTGACGACAAGGAGCGTAGAGAGTTTCCTGTGATTCTTAAAAACAAGTATTACCAAGTCGATTTGAGCGGGCTTAAACCTTCAAAATATAACTTTACAATTAAAGCTTCTAGAAGTAATATTGCCAAATCTGGGTCGTTTCAAATTTTAGATTTTAAGGTAGAAGAACAATTTCTTAATGCAAATACAGCTAAATTAAAACAGGTTGCTGAGTTATCTTCAGGTAAAGCATATTTTATATCTAATACGGATAGTTTAGTTACCCACTTAATGAATGATAAACGCTTTGTGGCTATTCAAAAAAGCAACAAAAAAAGCATACCTTTGATAGACTGGAAGTTGCTATTAGGTATAATAACACTTTCTTTAAGCGCAGAATGGATTTTAAGAAAATATAACGGATTAATTTAATGGATTTAAAAAAACAATCAAAGACTGTTTTAATAACAGGTTCGGCAACTGGAGTTGGGGCAGCTGCTATAATTGAGTTTGCTAAGAGAGGCTGGAATGTTGTTATTAACTATTCGAGAAGTGAAAATGAAGCTTTGGCACTTTCCAAAGAATGTGTTAGTTTGGGAGTAAACACTTTAGTTTGCCAAGCAAATGTTGGTATTGATGCAGAATGTAAACAACTTGTTAGTAAAGTAATCGATACTTTTGGTAGGGTGGACGTTCTGGTAAATAACGCTGGAACCACCAAATTTTGTGACTATAACGACTTAAATGGCTTAACGGAAAAAGATTTTTATGATGTCTATCAAGTAAATGTAGTTGGAGCCTATCAAATGGTAAAGTATTCAGCGCCACATTTAAAATCAGTACAGGGGTCTGTTGTAAATATTTCATCAATGAGCGCTATTTCAGGTGTTGGAAGTTCAATTGCGTATTCTGCCTCAAAGGGAGCTTTGTCTACTATGACACTATCGCTTGCGCACGCTCTAGCACCAGATGTTCGTGTAAATGGGATTTGCCCCGGGTTCATTCAAACTAGGTGGACAAAAGACTTTTTGGGTAAGCGCTACGAATCTGTAAAAAAAGAATTCGAAAAAGCAGCACTCATAAATAAGACATCTTTACCTGAAGATATAGCAAAAGGAATTATATATTTGGCAATAGATGCCAAAACCACTAGTGGGCAACTGTTAACCATTGATGGAGGGCAGTTGGTAAATCAAGGTAAAATTTAAAAAAAATTAAAAAAAGTAACTATGGAAAAATTACCAAAAGTAGCCTTGCCTTTTATTTTGGCAGGAATTGTATTAGTCATTGTTTTAACCAAATCTGCAGTAACCATTGGATCTGGTGAGGCGGGAGTGCTGTACAAGACATTTGGAGGTGGAGTTGTTACAGAAGAAGCCCCTTTAGGTGAAGGGTTTCATATTGTTGCTCCATGGAATAAAGTATTTATTTATGAGGTGAGACAACAAGAGTTAACGGAGCGTATGAAAGTGTTATCATCCAATGGACTAGATATTCAACTGGAGGCAACAGCATGGTATATGCCAGAAACTGAAAATTTAGGGAAACTCCATCAAGAAAAAGGAGCCAATTACTTAGAACGCGTACTAAAACCAGCTATTCGTTCTGCAACAAGAAGTGTTGTGGGTAGATATACGCCTGAGCAAATATACTCTTCAAAAAGAGATGCTATTCAACAAGAGATATTTGATGAGACAAAAAAAATTGTAAATGATCAATATATCGAATTGGTGGAAGTACTTGTAAGAGATGTAACTTTACCAACGGCAATTAAGGATGCGATTGAGCGTAAGTTAGGACAGGAGCAAGAATCTCTAGAATATGAATTTAGGCTAGTAACAGCTCAGAAAGAAGCTGAAAAACAGCGAATTGAAGCACAAGGAAAAGCAGACGCTAATAAAATTTTAAGTGCCTCTTTAACAGATAAAATTCTTCAAGATAAAGGTATAGAAGCTACTATTAAATTATCCGAATCTCCAAACAGCAAAGTTATAGTTATTGGTTCTGGTGAAAGTGGCATGCCTATTATATTAGGGAATCAATAGAACGTAGTTTATTTAGTATTTATCTTCATATTTTGATGATAATTGAATTTTTTAAAAAGAATATCAAATAATTTTTAAATGTGATAAGATTTCTATTTATAATTTGGATTTAATTAGATATTTTATTGATATTTGCAGCGTAAAACAAGATTATGACTTTTATTCATTTACATCATCATTCTCAAATTTGCTCTCAAGCGAAGTGAAAATGTATTGAATAAAATCAACATATATTTTAAACCCGTTTGAGACAATCAAGCGGGTTTTTATTTTTAAAATCTAACACGATTGTTTCAAACTCATAAAAAGAACAAAATGAGTAAACTAAGGATTGCAGTTCAAAAATCGGGTCGATTAAACGAGGATTCGATGAGACTATTAAAGGATATTGGTATTTCTATTGAAAACGGAAAAGACCAATTAAAAGCTTCTGCTAAAGGGTTTCCTGTTGAAGTGTTTTATCTAAGAAATGGTGATATACCTCAATATTTAAAGGATGGTGTAGTAGATGCTGCCATTATTGGAGAAAATGTTTTAATCGAAAAAGGAGAAGGTATTGGTGTGGTTGAAAAACTAGGATTTTCCACCTGTCGTGTTTGTATTGCAGTACCAAAGGCCTATAATTACAATAGTATAAAAGACTTGGAAGGTAAGCGTATTGCAACTTCTTATCCTAATACGGTACAAATGTTTCTTGATAAAAATGGCGTCAATGCAAATTTGCACATTATTAATGGTTCTGTTGAAATTGCACCAAATATTGGACTTGCAGATGCTATTTGCGATATTGTGTCTAGTGGAAGTACGCTGTTTAAAAACAATTTAAAAGAAGTCGACACGATTTTAAAATCTGAAGCTGTGCTGGCGGTATCTCCCAAATTAGATGATGAAAGACAAGTTATCTTAGAGAAGATTCAATTTAGAATTAAATCGGTTTTAAAAGGAAGAAATTCTAAGTATGTGTTGCTCAATGCACCTAATGAAAAAGTTAAGGAAATTATTGATGTACTTCCAGGAATGAAGAGTCCTACTGTTTTACCTTTAGCAGAAGAAGGTTGGAGCTCCATTCACTCGGTAATAAGCAAAAACCAGTTTTGGGATGTTATTGACGATCTAAAAGCTAAAGGCGCACAAGGTATTTTAGTATGTCCTATCGAAAAAATGGTGTTATAATAGCTATTAGTAAAAGCCTATTTAAATGCAAAAAATTGAAAATCCAAATAGAAACAGCTGGTCTAAAATCTTAAAGCGTCCAACACAAACTGTTGGGGATATTGAAGGTATAGTGACTCAAATTTTTAATGATGTTTCAGAACGAGGAGATCTGGCTATTAGCGAATACACTGCTAAATTTGATGAAATTGTTTTAGAATCTCATGTTGTTACCTCCATAGAAATTGAAAAAGCTGTTAAAAAAGTTCCTGAGAAATTAAAGAATGCCATAAAGCAAGCAAAGCAAAATATTGAAGTGTTTCATGCTGCCCAAAAAACATCAAAAGTAACTATTGAAACAACGAATGGTGTAGATTGCTGGCAAGAGAAAAGACCCATACAGAAGGTAGGTCTTTATATTCCAGGAGGAACGGCACCATTGTTTTCAACGGTATTAATGTTGGCTGTCCCTGCACAAATAGCGGGCTGTAAGGAAATTATTTTGTGTTCGCCACCCAATAAACAAGGCGCATTGGCTCCTGAAATTTTATTTGCTGCACAACTGTGTGGTGTAACAAAAATTATTAAAGTTGGTGGTATTCAAGCCATTGCAGGTTTAACCTTCGGGACAACAACCATTCCTAAGGTTTACAAAATATTTGGGCCAGGAAATCAGTTTGTAACCGTAGCTAAACAAATTGCTACTAAGTATGGTGTAGCAATTGATATGCCTGCTGGCCCTAGCGAATTATTGGTGGTTGCTGATGAATCTGCTAATCCGGCTTATATAGCATCAGACCTTTTAAGTCAGGCAGAGCATGGTACAGATAGCCAGGTGATTTTAGTGTCTACTTCAAAGCACATTATAGATGAAGTAGAAGAAGAAGTTGAAAAGCAATTAGCTGTTTTACCACGTAAAGCCATAGCAGAAAAAGCAATTGCAAATTCAAAATTGATTTATGTTGATACTGATGAAAAAGCATTGGATATGATTGATGAGTACGGACCAGAGCACTTTATCATCTGCTGTAAAAATGAAGATTTATATATTGATGGTATATGTAATGCAGGCTCTGTATTTATTGGTGATTATACGCCTGAAAGTGCTGGAGATTATGCCTCAGGAACCAATCATACATTACCAACAAATGGATTTTCAAAAGCTTATTCTGGAGTGAATCTAGATAGTTTCATGAAAAGTATGACCTTTCAGAAAATATCAAAAGAAGGGCTTTTGAATATAGGAGAAACTATTGAGTTAATGGCGAAAGCAGAAGGTTTACAGGCACACAAAAATGCGGTAAGCATTCGATTAAAGGATTTGAAGTCATGAATATTCAAGATTTAATAAGACCAAACGTAAAGGCACTAAAACCCTATTCATCGGCAAGAGATGAATATCAGGGTAATAGCGACGATATGGTGTTTTTGGATGCAAACGAAAATCCGTTTGAGAATGGTGTGAACAGGTATCCTGACCCGCAACAACGTACAGTTAAATCCTTGCTTTCAAAAATCAAGTCTATTCCCCAAAAAAATATACTTTTAGGAAATGGAAGCGATGAAGTATTAGATTTGATTTACCGTGCCTTTTGTGAACCAAATCAAGATAGTATTATCATACTGCCACCAACTTACGGCATGTATAGCGTATTGGCCAACATTAATGCTATTGGTATAAAACGTGTCGAATTAGATGCTAATTTTGAGCCAAGAGTCGACGCTATATTGGATATAGCAGATGCTAATTCCAAATTGTTATTCCTTTGTTCACCAAACAATCCTACAGGCAATAGTTTTAAGGCTAAATCCATTGAAAGGCTAATCAAGGAGTTTAAAGGTATTGTAGTGATTGATGAGGCTTATATTGATTTTTCGAATGAAGAAAGTTGGGCGAGTAGATTAGAAGAATTTCCAAATTTAATTGTGACTCAAACCTTATCTAAAGCCTATGGAATGGCAGGAATTAGATTAGGTATTTGTTATGCTTCAGAAGAAATCATATCTATTTTAAATAGAATTAAACCCCCTTACAACGTCAACGAATTAACTCAAAAAAAAGCGATTGCTCAATTAGAGCAAAATGAAATTACAAAACAACAAGTTGCAGATATTTTGAGGGAACGTGATGTTTTGACTGAGAAGTTAAAAGAGATAAATTTTGTGTCTAAAATTTATCCAACCGATGCGAATTTTGTTTTAGCTAAAGTTGATGATGCCACGAAACGTTACAATCAGTTGATTGAAAAGGGGATTGTAATTAGAAATAGAACAACTCAACCTGGTTGTGAAAATTGTTTGCGTTTTACAGTTGGAACTGAAGCTGAAAATGAAAAATTAATTGAAGTTATGAAAATGTTATAGCTGTTGGAAATTAGCTAATAGCTAACTGCCAATAGCCAAAAGCTATAAAGCAATGAAAAAAGTATTATTTATAGACAGAGACGGAACATTAGTTTTAGAACCACCTGTAGACTATCAATTAGATAGTTTAGAGAAGTTAGAATATTACCCAAAGGTATTTCAATACATGGCGAAAATTGCCAGTGAGTTGGATTATGAATTGGTTATGGTTACCAATCAAGATGGGTTAGGGACAGATAGTTTTCCTGAAAACACGTTTTGGCCTGCTCAAAATAAAATTATTGATGCCTTTAAAAAAGAAGGAGTGGAGTTTTCTGCAATTCATATTGATAAAACGTTTCCACATGAAAATGCGAATACACGTAAACCAAGAACTGGATTGTTAACCCAGTACTTTTCTGAAGACTATGACTTAGAGAGCTCCTTCGTTTTAGGTGATAGAATTACCGATATGGAGTTAGCAAAAAACCTTGGAGCTAAAGGTGTTTTTATGGCCAAAGACCCAGAATTAGGAATCGATGAAATTGAAACATCTAAACAAGATATTACAGACTGTATTGCTTTAACAAGTACAGATTGGAAAGAAATATATGAGTTTTTAAAACTTAAATCAAGAGTTAAGGAAATAACACGTAATACTAATGAAACTCAGATTTATATAAAATTAAACCTGGATGGGTCTGGTAAGAATAATATCGACACAGGTTTATCTTTTTTCGATCATATGCTAGACCAAATCGGGCGCCATGGTGCCATGGATTTAACCATTAAAGTTGATGGGGATTTAGAAGTTGACGAACATCATACCATTGAAGACACCATGATAGCTCTTGGTGAATTATTTAATAAAGCCTTAGGTGATAAATTAGGTATCGAGCGCTATGGTTTTTGTTTACCAATGGACGATTGCTTAGCACAAGTAGCTGTAGATTTTGGAGGGAGAAATTGGTTAGAATGGGATGCAGAATTTAAACGCGAAAAGATAGGAGATATGCCTACCGAAATGTTTTTTCATTTATTTAAATCGTTTACCGATGGTGCGAAATGTAACTTAAACATAAAAGCAGAAGGCGTTAATGAGCATCATAAAATTGAAGGTATTTTTAAAGCCTTTGCTAAAGCGATGAAAATGGCGGTAAAACGTGATACCAACAAGATGTTTTTACCAAGCACAAAAGGAATGTTGTAAAATAGCTTTTAGCCTTTAGTTACTAGCATTTTGCTAATAGCTGAGAGCAAAAAGCCAAGAGCTTATAAATGAAATTAGTTATAATAGATTACGGCGCAGGAAACATAAAAAGCATTCAATTTGCTTTTAAACGTTTAGGGTATGATACTTTGCTGTCAAACGATCCAGAAGAAATTAAAGCTGCTGATAAAGTAATATTTCCAGGCGTAGGAGAAGCAAGTTCTGCAATGGAAATGCTTAAGGAAAGTGGTTTAGATAAACTGATTCCTAATTTGAAACAACCAGTATTAGGTATTTGTTTAGGTATGCAATTAATGTGTTTACATACTGAAGAAGGTAACACCATCGGTTTAGGTATTTTCCAAACCAACGTTAAACGGTTTTCAGATGATGTGAAAGTACCTCAAATGGGGTGGAATGTTATTAAAGATTTAAAGTCAGATTTATTTAAAGACATTAAGGAAAGTGAGTATATGTATTTAGTACATAGCTATTATGCAGAACATTGTAATGAAACCATAGCAAAAACAGATTATGGTATTAATTATGCGTCGGCGTTGCAACATGAGAATTTTTATGGAACGCAATTTCATCCTGAGAAGAGTGGTTCTAAGGGAGCAAAAATTCTCGAGAATTTTTTGAACCTTTAGAATCGTCCTGAACTTGTTTTCAGGATCTTTGCAAATGGCTAAATATTAATGGTACAAATTATCAAATAAAAATAGAACGGTATTATTATGTTGGATATACCGAAAACCTAAAACAAAGATTAAGTGAACATTTAAACGGAAAAGGAGCTTTAGTTACTTAAAAGTATAATGTTTTAGATTTGATTTATTTTGAAGAGTTTGATGCGATGCAGGAAGCCAGAAGTAAAGAAAAACAATTAAAAAATTGGCATAAACAATGGAAATGGAGTTTGATTAAAGCATCAAATCCAAATCTTTTAAGAATAGAAATTAATAAAAAGACCCTGAAATAAATTTAGGGTTGATTAACAAGTTAATCAATGCGAATAATACCAGCAATAGATATTATTGAAGGAAAATGTGTAAGGTTATCCAAAGGTGATTACAGCACAAAGAAAATATATAACGAAAATCCACTAGAAATTGCAAAGCAATACGAAGATCACGGAATTGAGTATTTACATTTAGTGGATTTAGATGGTGCAAAAGCAAGTCATATTGTAAACCACAAAGTTTTAGAAACCATCGCAACTAAAACCAATTTAAAGATTGATTTTGGCGGTGGACTAAAAACGGATGAAGATTTAAGAATTGCGTTTGAGTCTGGAGCTGGTCAAATTACAGGAGGAAGTATTGCCGTAAAGAAACCAGAGATTTTTAAAAGTTGGTTATCAAAATTTGGAGCAGATAAAATAATTTTAGGTGCCGATGCTAACAATGAAAAAATTGCCATAAGTGGTTGGTTAGAAGAATCTAATGAAGAGTTGATTCCTTTTGTAGAGAACTATATGAGGGAAGGGGTGTCTTATGTAATTTGTACTGACATTGCTAAGGATGGTATGTTAGAAGGTCCGTCGTTTGATTTATATAAAAAGATGTTGAAAGCATTAAATGGTGTAAAACTTATAGCTTCCGGAGGTATTTCAAAATTTGACGAATTACCAAAATTAGCAGCATTGGGCTGTGAAGGTACCATAATAGGCAAGGCCATTTATGAAAACAAACTAAGTCTTAAACAACTTGAAAACTATATTGTAAATGTTAACTAAGCGAATAGTACCCTGTCTGGATATCAAAAACGGACGTACCGTAAAAGGGGTCAATTTTGTAGATTTACGCGACGCTGGAGACCCAGTAGTATTGGCAAAACAATATGCCGACCAAGGAGCCGACGAGTTGGTGTTTTTAGATATTGCAGCCACTTTAGAAAATAGAGGAACTACATTAGATATGGTGGTTCGTGTGGCGGAACAAGTTAACATTCCCTTTACGGTAGGTGGCGGCATATCGAGTGTAGAACATGTAGATGCTTTATTAAAAAATGGCGCAGATAAAGTATCTATTAATTCATCCGCAGTAAAACGTCCAGAATTAGTTAATGAGCTAGCGGATAAATTTGGAAGTCAGTGTGTGGTAGTTGCTATTGATGCCAAAGAAATAGATGCTGAATGGTTCGTGCATCTTGCTGGAGGCACCATTCCAACAGATATCAAATTATTTGAATGGGCCAAAGAGGTGGAGAAGCGCGGAGCTGGAGAAATTTTATTTACATCAATGAATCATGACGGTACTAAAAATGGGTTCGCCAATAAATCACTTGCTAAACTATCAGAGATGCTTAATATTCCAATTATAGCCTCTGGTGGCGCTGGTAATGTGCAACATTTTGTAGATACGTTTAAAGAAGGTAAATCTGATGCCGCTTTAGCAGCTAGTGTATTTCACTTTGGAGAAATTCCCATTCCTAAACTAAAAAAAGAATTGAAAAAACATAATATAGAAGTGCGACTTTAGTCATCTTGCTGAAATGATTTCAGCCATAAACAAAATAAAGATTATGGAAATAAAATACGATCAAAGCGGACTAGTACCAGCAATCATTCAAGACGCTACAACAAGAAATGTGTTGATGCTGGGGTATATGAACGAAGAAGCTTATCAAAAAACTTTAGAGATTAAAAAAGTAACTTTTTTTAGTAGAAGTAAACAGCGTTTATGGACCAAAGGAGAAGAAAGCGGTAATTTTTTAGAGCTAGTTTCAATAAAAAATGATTGTGATAATGATTCGTTATTAATTACTGTAAATCCTGTGGGTCCTACTTGTCATAAGGGAACGGGTAATTGCTGGGGAGAAGAAAATGAGCAATCTTACGGATTCTTTTCAACTTTAGAAGATGTGATTACTGAGCGTGTTGCTAATAAAGATACTACAAAATCATATGTAGCGAGTTTGTTTTCAAAAGGTATTAATAAAGTCGCTCAAAAAGTAGGAGAGGAGGCTGTGGAAACAGTTATTGAAGCAATGGATAATAATGATGAATTATTCCTTTATGAGTCTGCCGATTTACTATTTCATTACCTCATGCTGCTCCAGGCTAAAGGATTTACTTTAAAAGATATTGAAAACGAATTAAAAGGACGACACAAATAAATATTTGTGGGATTTGCTAAAAAATATTTCTATGTGATTGATATCCAATACCTAGGATATCGTTTTCATGGGTGGCAAAAACAACCAGATGTGAAAACATTGCATCTTATGGTTGATAGAACCTTAAATTTTATTTTGGAAGGTAAGCCTTTCAAAAGTTTAAGTTCCGGAAGAACTGATGCCATGGTGTCTGCAGAACAGGCGACGTTCGAATTGTTTTTGGAAGACCCAATTCAAGATCAAGACGTTTTTTTAGAACTCTTTAATTATAATTTACCTCAAGATATTAGGGCTTTAAAAATTAGAGAAGTTGATGCTAAGTTTAATATCATCAATAACCCAAAAATAAAAGAATATCTCTACCTATTTACCAACGGAGAAAAGTGCCACCCGTTTTGTGCGCCCATCATGACTACTATTCTTGATGATTTGGATATTGAGTTGATGAAACAAGGCGCTCAATTATTTGAGGGCGAAAATTATTTATGGTCTTACTGTTTTAAACCCACCGATAAGGGCATTTATACACGCGAGATATTAAAGTGTGAGTTGGTTGAAAATACAATTTATACGGCTAACTACTTTCCAAAAAAGTCATACCTACTTAAGGTGAGAGGTAAAGGTTTTATGCGTAATCAAATTAGACTGATGATGGGTACTTTAATTGATGTGGGCAAAGGCAAATTAACACTCCAAGATATTAAAGATAGTCTTGTGCCTGATAGTAAAATTAAAATGGATTACATTGCTCCAGCTTCTGGATTGATTTTAAATAAAATTGATTTTGAATAGTTTTGTTTTGTAATTTAGAAGTCTTGTTGTCGACATAATTTCACAAATTCATCAATCATAACTTTTTAAAATGAATCCTACACTCCCTAAATCCGTTTTCACTTTTTTTAAAAAACTAGAGAAAAATAACAATAGAGACTGGTTTAATGAAAACAAACCTGAGTTTAAAGCTATTGAAGCAGAAGTAAAGCAATTTTATAATACTATTTTTGAAGGCTTAAGCAAGCACGATGATATCGATAAATTAAAAATCTTTAGAATTTATCGCGATGTGCGTTTTTCAAAAAATAAACTACCATATAAAACACATTTTGGAGGTTCTTTTCACAGAACAAAACCGCGACTAAGAGGCGGCTACTATTTGCATATCCAGCCCAATAATCAAAGTTTTATTGCTACAGGGTTTTGGGAACCAGCTAAAGAAGATTTGCTAAGAATACGTAAGGAGTTTGAGATGGATGATTCTGAAATCCGTGAGATTTTAGCGAACAAAAGATTTAATACTATTTGGGGTGATTCCTTTGTTGGAGATGAGGTAAAAACAGCTCCCAAAGGCTTTAGTAAAGAGCATAAGGCCATAGATTTAATAAAGAAAAAGCAATATATATTTACTAAAAAGTATACAGATAAAGAAGTTTTAGATGCTGGATTTTTAGATGATGTTAACGCATCCTTTAAAGCCATTCGTCCATTTTTTGATTATATGAGCGATGTGCTTACTACGGATTTGAATGGGGTGTCGTTAATAGACTAAACTGCAGCCAGTAACTTAGGAGTTTCAAATAATTGAATCTGACTAAGCAAACGTTCTTTAACAATATTCATCATACGTTTGTTTAAAGCTGAAGAGTTTTCAATATACACTAAGTATTCTTCAACAGAGAACAATCCAATAATCATCCCTTTCATAGAATTTCGAAACTTCATATCTTTTTGAACCGCATTTTCGATATAGTCAATACGCTTTTCTAAAGTCAATTCGTAAAAAACATTTTTATGCTTTGCTACATAGTTTCTAAAAACTTCAATCAACAAATCGTTTTGAAATTTAATAACTGGGCGTAGTACAGAATTTTGAAAACGCTCGTCATTACTCATGTTGTCATTAATTGTAGCACTTGAAATTTCGGGTCTAATACCTTTAATGTGTAATTGTCTAGAGTCCATATATAGAAGATTTGGACTTAAAATTATCGAATAATTACAACCTATATTAACAATTTACTGATAGTTGTTAACCAGGTTATTAACATAAAAGGTCGAAAATTCAAGTTTTCGACCTTTTATTTAAGCTATTCTAAAGTTGTGATAAGCCGCCATCTACTTCTAAATCAACACCGTTAATATATGAAGCATCACTTGAGGCTAAAAACAGAGCTGTAGTAGCTATTTCGTCTGAGGCACCAAAACGTCCTAAAGGTACTTGAGCACTCATGTCTTTTCCAAATCCATCTAGTACATCTTGCGGTAATCCCATTTTTCCATAAATTGGAGTTTCAACTGGACCAGGGGAAATGGTATTCACTCTAATACCTCTTGATTTTACTTCGGTCGCTAATACTTTTGCAAAAGAGCTTAAGGCGCCTTTAGTTGCTGAATATACACCAAAGCCTTCAAACCCTTTTTGTCTTACAATAGAGCTTGTAAATAGTATGGTACTATTGTCATTTAAATGCGGTAAAGCTAATTTAGACGCCATAATAGGGCCCTTTACATTAATATCAAATAGAATATTGTAATGTGCTTCAGTCACATCTGCGATTGGAGTTGGTGGGGCAATACCTGCATTGAGATAAAGAATGTCAATTTTACCATATTTTGCTACAGCCTGGTCAATAAGATTCTTATTATCTTCTGTTTTACTAACGTCGGCTACAACCGTTATAAAATCTCCTTCTAAATCTTTGGTAGCTTCGTCTAAAGCATTTTCACGCCTTCCAGAAATTACCACTTTAGCTCCTTCTTTTAAAAATAATTTAGCGGTTGCTAACCCAATACCGCTATTGGCTCCTGTAATAACGGCTACTTTGTTTTCTAGTTTACTCATAATTATAAATATTTATTTGAAACAATCGTTTCAAATTGAATTAAAAAAAATTAAATTAATGTTTGTATAATCGTGTTCTTAATACTTTCTAGTTCAGGTTTATCCGAAATTAAAATACCAGTCATTCTAAATCCTTGTATACTGGAGTAAAGGTATAAGGCATATTCTTTTGACGACTTATTTGTGTTTATAAGCTGTTCTTTTTGACCCTTGCTAACTAAATTTTCTAAAAATGTGAGCATATCACTTTGATTTTTGAATAAAAAATCAGTGATAGACACATCATGATTTGCCATTTCGGACGCACAATTAACAATAAGACACCCCTTATCATGTACATTCTTAATTATCTCTTCAATGTAAACATCAAAAATTAACGCTATGGCATCTAAAGAATTTGACGCTGTACTTAGCTTATCCGAAAGGTGGTTGTTGGATCTACTCTTATAGGTTTTTAAACATTCTAAAAAAAGGTTATGCTTGTTTTCAAATGAGTTATAAATACTGGATCTGTTTAGCCCGGTGGCATCCACAATATCTTGCATAGATGTAGCATTAAACCCTTTGTCATGAAAAACATTGGTAACCTGCTCAATAACTAAATCTCTGTTAAATGTTTCTACTTTTGGCATTTTATTTGAAATGAACGTTCCAAAATTAAAAAAATATCTAGAATACTAATGTTAAAATTTAGTTATTTTTGGAAAAAAGGAATTAAATGAAATTTGGCAGCGTAGAAAACCCTCAAGATATTGATTTTACTTTACCACAAGATCATCCTGAAACTAAAGCGGTTTTAAATAGAGATAAGCGTGCTAATACGCCTGAAATATACGTTGGGTGTGCCAAGTGGAATAGAGCAGACCTTAAAGGCTTTTATCCCAGAGGAACAAAAGATGAATTGGGGTATTACGCAACCCAGTTTAATGCAATAGAATTAAACGCCACGTTTTACAGGATTTTTCCTGCTGAACAATTCTCAAAATGGTACGATAAAACGCCTAAGGGATTTAAGTTTTTTCCCAAATTAAATCAAGAAATTAGTCATTGGAAGCGTTTAAATGAAGTTACTCAAGTGGTTGACAACTATTTATATAATGCTTCAAATTTAAAAGAAAAATTAGGCACTGTCTTTCTACAAATGCACTCTAATTTTGCGCCCAAAGATTTCGATAGGGTAGTTAACTTTATTGAATCATGGCCAAAGGAAATTCCTTTGGCTGTTGAATTTAGACATCCCAATTGGTATAATGATAGTAATGTATCCGATGAGTTGTACCAACTTCTTGAATCTCATTATATCTCTAATATTATTGTAGATACTGCTGGTAGGCGCGACTTAATGCATATGAGGCTAACTAACGCCACAGCTTTTGTTAGGTATGTTGGAGCGAATCATGCATCAGATTATTCAAGATTGGATGATTGGGTAGAGCGTCTTAAATTATGGAAAGCACAGGGAATTAAAGAAATTGATTTTTTTATTCATCAAAATATAGAAAAAGAGTCTCCCTTACTATCCGCTTACTTTTTAAAAAAAGTAAATGCGGCTTTGGGGTGTAATCTTACCATTCCTAACCAAGAAACTCAAAAAACACTATTTTAATATAAAACCAAATTATGCGATTTCATACTAGAAAATGGATTAAACCAGAAGACTTAAATGCTAACGGTACACTTTTTGGCGGACGGTTATTAGAGTGGATAGACGAAGAAGCAGCTCTTTACAGTATTGTACAATTAGAAAACCAAAAAGTAGTTACAAAATACATTAGCGAAATAGATTTTAAGGCTTCAGCAAAACAAGGCGATGTTATTGAAATAGGTATAAAAGCTGCGAAATTTGGACGTGCATCTTTAACCTTAAGTTGCGAAGTAAGAAATATGAGAACACGAGAAACAATCATAACAATTTCTAACATCGTGATGGTAAATGTTGGAAAAGATGGTAAGCCATTACCACATGGAAAAACCAAGGTAGAGTACGTAAAAGACCGATTGTAAAAAACAACTAAAATTCCTCTTTAAAAATTATAGCCAAAAAAATGTTTTCATTGCATAAAATGCAATTATTATGGTGTTCATTAGTTATTTTATAAAAAATAAATAACAAATAGCTTTTAAGTTTTGAATAACTCTAATAAACTATAAATTTGTAGACTTTTATGATTCGCTATGCTAGGTAAAACCTGCAAATTGAAGACAAATACGAAAATTTAAACTATTTATGAGCAAGACATTATTTGACAAAGTATGGGATTCGCATGTGGTTCGCAATATTGAAGATGGACCAGATGTATTCTTTATTGACCGTCATTTTATACATGAAGTAACGAGTCCAGTAGCATTCGTTGGCTTAAAACAAAGAGGAATTGGGGTTATGTATCCAGAGCGTACCTTTGCTACCGCCGACCATAACACCCCTACATGGAATCAGCATTTACCAGTGGCCGATCCATTATCTGCAAATCAATTGGAAGCTTTAGCGAACAATGCTGCCGAATATGGAATTTCACACTGGGGCTTAGGACATAGAAACAATGGTATTGTTCATATTGTAGGTCCTGAAAATGGTATTACATTACCAGGTTCTACTATAGTTTGTGGAGATTCGCATACCTCTACCCATGGTGCTTTTGGGGCCATTGCTTTTGGTATTGGAACTTCTGAGGTTGAAATGGTATTGTCTACACAATGCATTATGCAACCAAAACCAAAAAAAATGCGTATTAATGTTAATGGTGAATTAGGTTTTGGAGTAACACCTAAAGATGTAGCTTTATATATCATTTCTCAACAAACAACTTCTGGAGCCACCGGATATTTTGTAGAATATGCTGGCGATGTTTTTGAAAATATGTCTATGGAAGGCCGTATGACAGTTTGTAACTTATCTATTGAAATGGGTGCTCGTGGAGGTATGATTGCTCCAGATGAAAAGACGTTTGAGTATATAAAAGGAAGAAAGCACACACCAAAAGGCGCTGATTGGGATAAAGCTATGGCTTATTGGGAAACGCTTAAAACGGATGACGACGCCGAGTTTGATGTAGAGTTTACTTATAATGCTTCTGATATAGAACCTATGATTACCTACGGAACTAATCCAGGTATGGGTATTGGGGTTACACAATCAATTCCTAATGCTGATGAGGTAGAAGGTGGTGTTGAAACATATAAGAAATCATTAGGCTATATGCAGTTTAATGAAGGGGAAAACATGATTGGCAAGCAGGTAGATTATGTGTTCTTAGGATCGTGTACCAATGGCCGTATTGAAGATTTTAGAGCTTTTTGTTCTATTGTAGAAGGTCGTAAAAAAGCAGATAACATCACCGCTTGGCTAGTACCTGGGTCTCATAAAGTGGTGGACCAAATTAAAGAAGAAGGTCTCGACAAGATTTTAGATGAAGCTGGTTTTGTATTAAGAGAACCAGGTTGTTCTGCTTGTTTGGCTATGAACGATGACAAAGTACCTGCTGGGAAATTAGCGGTATCAACATCGAATCGTAATTTCGAAGGACGTCAAGGACCAGGGTCTAGAACCTTATTGGCATCACCTCTTGTGGCAGCTGCTACAGCGGTTCAAGGTGTAGTCACAGATCCAAGAACATTAATAGAAGTAACAGCCTAAAAGGCAATGGCTTTTGGTTTTACCAATAGCTTAATTTAATTTAAATAAAAGATATTGCCAATGGCGAAATGCTACTGGCTAAAATCAAAAATAATATGGCTTACGATAAATTTGAAGTATTAACAAGTACAGCATATCCGCTACCTATTGAGAATGTGGACACCGATCAAATTATACCGGCTCGTTTTTTAAAAGCAACAGAGCGCAAAGGATTTGGAGATAATTTCTTCCGTGATTGGAGATATGATTCTGAGGGTAATCCCATTGCCGATTTTCCTTTAAACGATGCTAAATATGCTGGTTCTAAAATTTTAGTAGGAGGAAAGAACTTCGGTTCTGGTTCTTCAAGAGAGCATGCTGCATGGTCTGTTTATGATTTTGGATTACGATGCGTAATTTCATCGTTCTTTGCAGATATTTTTAGAAATAACTGTTTAAATATTGGGGTTTTACCAGTTCAAGTATCTCCAGAATTTGCACAACAATTATTTGACGCTATTGAAGCGGATCCTAAAACTGAGATAAAAGTTGATCTACCAAATCAAACAGTTACCTTAGTTGCAACAGGAGCTTCTGAATCTTTTGATATTAATGGTTATAAGAAAGGAAATATGCTCAATGGTTTTGATGACATTGATTATCTTCAAAACATGAAAGATGAGGTCAAAACATTTGCAGAAACAAGACCATTTTAAACAGTGGTAAAACAATTAAACATATAACAATTTCGAAAAAGCATTCCATTTAATTATGAAATGCTTTTTTGTGAATTTACAAAGCCTTCAATGAGTAAAAGACAGCTAGAAATAATGGATACGACCTTACGGGATGGTGAACAAACCTCTACGGTGTCGTTTTCTGCTTCAGAGAAACTAACTATCGCCAAACTTTTACTTGAAGAACTTAAGGTTGATCGTATCGAAATTGCATCAGCCAGAGTTTCTGAAGGAGAATTTCAAGCGGTAAAAGATATAACGGACTGGGCTTCAGAAAATAATTATTTAGATAAAATTGAAGTATTATCCTTTGTTGATAATGGGGTGTCTATTAAATGGATGCTAGAAGCTGGAGCAAAGGTTCAGAACCTCCTTACCAAAGGCTCATTAAATCATTTAACGCATCAGCTTAAAAAAACGCCTAAACAACACTTTAAGGAAATAGCCGATAATATTGCTCTGGCAGAAGAAAAGAGTATCGATACCAATGTTTATTTAGAAGATTGGAGTAATGGTATGCGAAATTCTAAGGACTATGTGTTCGAGTTTTTAGATTTTCTTTCGTCTCAACCAATTAAACGCATTATGCTCCCTGATACTCTGGGTGTTTTAACACCAGAGGAGTCCTATACTTTTGTTAAGGAGATAAAAGACAAATATCCTAGTTTACACTTTGATTTCCATGCACATAATGATTATGATCTTGGAGTAGCCAATGCCATAGCAGGTCTAAAAGCTGGTGCAGATGGATTGCATCTTACAGTTAATGGTATGGGAGAACGTGCAGGTAATGCCCCCATGTCGAGCACAATAGCCGTAATAAACGACTTTTTACCTAATATAGAAATTGGTGTAAACGAACAATTTTTATATACAGTAAGTAAGCTTGTTGAAAATTTTTCTGGAGTCATGATACCAGCCAACAAACCAATTATTGGTGCTAATGTATTTACCCAAACTGCAGGAATTCATGCTGATGGCGATAATAAAAACAACCTCTATTTTAGTGATTTAATGCCTGAACGTTTTGGTAGAAAACGACAGTACGCCTTAGGTAAAGCTTCTGGAAAGGCAAATATTCAAAAAAATTTACAGCAGTTAGGGCTTCAATTAAATGATGAAGACTTAAAGAAAGTTACCCAAAGGATTATAGAGCTTGGCGATAAAAAGCAAGTGGTTACTAAAGAAGATTTACCTTATATTATTTCGGATGTTTTAGATACCACATATGAGGAAAAAGTAACGGTAAACTCCTATGTACTTACACATTCTAAAGGATTAAAGCCTTCAACAACGGTGTCTATCACTATAGAAGGGGCCACCTTTGAGGAACATGCGCAAGGTGACGGACAGTACGATGCCTTTATGAATGCCTTAAAATCAATCTTTAAAAAGAAGGATATCACCTTACCCAATTTAATTGATTACGCAGTTAGAATTCCTCCTGGGAGTAACTCTGATGCCTTGTGTGAAACCATTATTACTTGGAAGAACGCTGAAAAAGAATTTAAAACACGTGGCTTAGATTCAGATCAAACAGTATCGGCCATAAAAGCCACGGAAAAAATGCTAAACATTATTATTAATTAGAATATAAAAGGAATGAAATTTAATATTGCGCTTTTAGCCGGAGACGGTATAGGACCTGAGGTTATTGATCAAGCAGTAAAAGTTAGTGATGCTGTTGCCAAAAAATTTGGACATGATATTAACTGGCAACCAGCATTAACAGGGGCAGCGGCCATAGATGCCGTTGGTGAACCTTACCCAGATGAAACCCACAACATTTGTAAAAATGCCGATGCCGTATTATTTGGTGCTATTGGTCATCCAAAATTTGATAACGATCCATCTGCTAAGGTTCGTCCAGAGCAAGGTTTACTTAAAATGCGTAAGGCTTTAGGTCTTTTTGCTAATGTACGCCCAACCTTTACATTCCCATCTTTATTGGATAAATCGCCTTTAAAACAAGAGCGTATTGAAGGCACCGATTTGGTGTTTTTACGTGAATTAACAGGCGGTATTTACTTTGGTGAAAAAGGGCGAAGAGACGGAGGAGAAACCGCTTATGACAATTGTGTTTACACAAGAGAAGAGGTACAACGTTTGGCTAAAAAAGGTTTTGAATTAGCGATGTCGCGTTCAAAAAAGTTATGCTGTGTTGATAAAGCTAATGTACTTGAAACATCAAGACTTTGGAGAGAAACGGTACAAGCTATGGAAAAAGATTACCCAGAGGTTGAAGTGTCTTATGAGTTTGTAGATGCTGTAGCCATGCGTTTGGTGCAATGGCCAAACAGTTATGATGTGCTAATTACAGAAAACTTATTTGGAGATATTTTAACCGATGAAGCTTCTGTAATTTCAGGATCTATGGGACTAATGCCTTCTGCTTCTTTAGGATCGGATATAGGATTGTTCGAGCCTATTCACGGTTCTTATCCACAAGCTGCAGGTAACAATATAGCTAATCCAATGGCCACTGTATTATCTGCTGCAATGATGTTTGAAAATTTTGGACTTCAAGAAGAAGGAAAAGCCATTAGAAATGTAGTTAATAAAGCACTAAATGAAGGTATGGTAACTGAGGATTTAGCCGATGGAGGCAAGTCTTACGGAACCAGTGAAGTAGGTGATTGGTTGGCTGCGAATATTTAAGAAGAACTTAGTTGATAAAGAAAAAGAGGGTTTAGCATTTTGCTAAATCCTCTTTTTTTATGCTAAATGCTTTAAACTGCTATGGCTAGGAAGCTCAAAAATCTCTAATTCAAAATAGGGGAGTGCCGCAATTAGGTGATCGAATATATCCGACATAATATATTCGTAATTCTCCCAACGCTTATCACTACTAAAAGCATAAATCTCTAGAGGGATTCCTTGTGTTGTTGGCGCAAGTTGCCTCGCCATAATAATCATGTCTTTATTAATAGCAGAATGGTTATTTAAATAGCTATCAATATACTTTCTAAAAACACCAAGGTTTGTTAAGTTTCTTCCGTTAAGCAATAAGGACTTATCGATGTTTTTTGAAGCATTATAAGCTTTAATATCTTTCTGTCTGCTATTTAGATATTCAGAAATAAGTTGGATACCTTTTAAATTTTCAACAGCATCTTCACTTAAATATTTAACACCGTCTTGTTTAATAAAGAGCGCTCGTTTAATACGCCTTCCCTCAGAATTAGTCATACCTCGCCAATTCTTAAAGGAATCGGATATTAGAGCATAAGTAGGGATGGTTGTTATTGTTTTATCAAAATTCTGAACTTTAACGGTTGCTAAATTAATTTCTTCTACATTTCCATCGGCACCATATTTTTCGAAAGTAATCCAATCACCTATTCTAACCATATCATTGATAGCCACTTGTATGCTGGCCACAAAGCCTAAAATGGTGTCTTTAAAAATAAGCAACACAACAGCCGAAATAGCCCCTAAACCTGTTAAGAATTTTATAAATGGAATGCCTGTAATTATGGCTATAGCAGATAAAAAGGCACCTAACCAGGCAAAAATCATAAAGACTTGTATGTAACTATCTATAGGTTTGTCTTTAAATCGCGGCAAGGTTTTAAGGTAATCTTCAACAGTATTTAAAATGCTTCTCACCATCCATAAAATAAGTACTAAAGAAAATACGATTAGTCCTTTTTCAACAATTATTTCTAAATCATAAAAATCCTCAAAGATGTCAGGGATAAACTCTAGCGCAATCAAAAAGGGTATTATGTGCGCAATATTTCTTGGTACTTTATTAGCAATTAAAAAGTCATCAAAATGTGTTTTAGTACTTTTTGCAAATTGAACAAAGGCCTGTATTAGAAGTTTCCTTATTAGAAAATCTATTAGAAAAATAATGACGACTAAGCCAATAAGTAATATGAAAACATTTAAATATTTGGCAGAGGCATCAGAAAGACCAATAGAAACTAAGTAGTCATAAATGTAGTGCTTAATGGTATTCATTTCACGACCGTATTTTTAAGATAAACTTTATCAATATAAAATGTTCCAAAAGGAATTATAGAGGCTATTAAAACAACTATAAATTGCTTTGTATTCCATAGATAATCATTTTTTAAAATTATGGCCAAGGCAATATAAGCAATGAATAGGAGTCCATGGGGCATGCCTAATAATTTGACATATTGCGGATCGTTACCCAAGTACTTAATAGGTGTTGCAATAAATAAAAGAAGGATATATGAGACACCTTCTAAAAGTGCCACAATTCTAAATATAGATTTAAAAGAAAACATGCCTTATGATTTAAGTGCAAAAGTAGAACACAAAAATCTAAAACGCTACAAGATAAGGTGTTTTTTAAATGGCATTGAAAATAATCAACCCATAGATAGCAAACCTAAGCAATCTTAAAGATCCATAAAGTACAACACCTCGGAAGGGAAATTTTATAATCCCCGCTGCGATACAAGATATAGAAAAGGGTAGAGGTAATAGGGCACCTACAACAATTAAGAAACCACCCCATTTTTTGGAGTTCTTCAACTGCTTTGCCATTTTAACCTCTAAATAATTATGAACGGATTCTATTTTGGTAATAGAACGTCCCATCCAATAGGCTAATAATCCGCCACCATAGGATAACAGGGCCAGTAGGCTTAAATTAAACCAAGGATCTGTAGTTTTATCGGACCAAGCTATAAATATTTCTGGCGGTATTAACCCCAATAAGGTCTCAGAAACAAAAAAGAAACTTAAAACACCATAGGCTGGCAAAATTTGAGTAAGCCTCACCAACCCTGCATTGATATTAAAAATTTGGTTTAAGCCATATATAATCACAACTGCTCCCAAAATATATGGCAATGCCTTTATAACGGCACGCCCTACAAACTGATAAAAGCCTGTATATTGATAATATTGATGAAGTAATTGCAAGCGTGATTTCCCACTCTTGGCCTTGGGGGTGTTTTTCATTCTTGGGGCATTAAAGGCACAAAGATAAATATAAGACTTTTATTTGTAAAATTATTTTTTGGAAAAAGGGTTATAGTACGCGTGCTTTTTGGGCATAAGTTTTTTTTTGTAGCGTCCTGAGGTTAAGACATATTAATGCCCCAAGAGTTTCCCAGAATCTGTTACATAAAAATTGAATTCCTCGAATACAGGCACACCTTGCTTAGTTATGCCTTCAATACGAATTACGTAGTTATTAACTAAATCTCCAGTAAAAAAATAAAAACTATGAGAAGAATCACTACTCAATTCAATGTTAGGTTCCCAGTGCAAAGTCTTACGATAATCAGGTTTCCCGTAATTTGTTAAAGAATCCTCATAACTAGGTTTATAAAACGAACTCGTCTTGTGGAACCCAGGAATCATAACATATTTCATGCCTGAAAATTCACGGGCCGTTGCCGTCTCATTCACATCATCACCTCTTTTAGTGTAAACGGCCACCACACCACCAGAGGCTCTACCACCATATATTGATGCATCGGCTCCCTTTAATACATCAACGAAAAGAATATCTGATATTGGCATATTCTTAATGTATTCCTTTGAAACAGGGGTGCCGTCTAACAAATAAAAAGGAGGGTCTCCAAAACGACCAAACTTTGGTCTAATGAAAACTTCTTGGTTTGGAAAACTACCAGAAACGCGAACACCAGGCACATATCTTAAAAGATTGAAAACATTGGATGGACCACGTTCTAATCCTGGTATTGAATCAGGAATAAGACGTTTTGATGGCGTTCCATGCAAGGTTCTTGCATTAAGCTCTTTATTTAGAAGCTGCAATGATGTCTTCTTTTTGTTATGGGTTAATATAACCTCTTCTAAGTGAACCGTAGCAGAATCATGTTTTATATTGGAAATGGGTTCCAATTCTATCATATCAACATTATTAGCTTTAAGAATAGGGTTAACAACCTGTTTTGAATGTCTTTTACCTCTTCTGAGAGGTTCAACTTTAGGGAAGTAAGGTTCTAGAAATATTGATATGTCATCTTTAGTAATTGATGCCCCAGAGGGTTTATTTGCAATAATAACGGTACTTAAACTGTCTTCGAAAACAAACGGCCCAAAGCTAAATTTACCTTGTTCATTAGTCGTCATTTTTTCTTGAATCAATTCATTGGATAAAACATTTAATGTTGTAAGTGTTTGCCTTGGCTGGTCTTGATTCTTGTAGGCTGTTGTAATTCCTTCTATCATTATACCAAGCTCTGGCGCCGCATAATCCTTACTTAGCGTATCTTTTGCCATAAAAGACGACCAAGACTTCATTCCACCCTGTGTAAGTATTAACAAGTCTAGCATATAATTATGTCCATTAAATTTTTCTTTAAAAAAATAATTAGAGGTCAAGACAGAACCACCGAAATGGGAATTTAGCCATAACCAGTTTTTTATATTATTTGTATTACTTTTAATTTCACTTTTAGGAACTACAGCTGCCGAAAAGTTTCCTTCAAGATGTTCTCCGTCATCGTTTAACAATTGAAGTTCCACATTAACTTTCTCTCGCAGTCCATAGTGCGTTCGGTCTGTATTAATCTGTAACTCTAAATTCTTGCTTGCGTTTTCAATAAACGTTGAGCGCTCACATATGGGCTCGCTATTAGGCTTGAATAATGTAAATTGAGCGATGCCCTCTGGTAGCTTGTCTGTAATGAGTTTAATGGTGTTAAGGCTCATTTCATGACTTTTAAGGACCTGATTAAGAATAATTCGCCCCCTAATGTGACCTACTAACCGAGCACCTTGAAGGCCGTTAGAAATATTCGTTGAAACATTTATATTAACATGCTTACCAAAATTCGTAACCCGGAAGGTATACCCTTTTAAAATAGCATCGGGTAGTGGATATTTGAATAAGGTATTGTTATAAGGGATTTGTAAATAATACTGTGTATTTGGTTTTACTAAAATAGAGGTCCAGCCCAATCCAAATTTGTAACTATTAAAAAAAGTTACTAAATGGCCATTATCATCTACAATTTTACCTTCAAGTGCTAGACCATTGCCCTCGCTATCTTTAACTATGGCACCCAAAACACACTCCATGCCAATAACTAGGTCACCGCCTTCTGGAAAGAATTGAACTTTTGGTGCTTTATCATTTAAGTTCGTTTTATTTAGAACTGATGTGTCTTGCTCAAAATTTTCTGAAATAATGTTGGACATACTATCCTTTGGTAAAACTGATAGTTCTTTTTGAAAGATTACAGGCGCCATATTATTTAACATGTACTTGGTGTAGCCTCTTAAAGTATAAGTACCATACGAAACTTGTTTGGGCAAGGTGATATTACTAGATGCCTTTGCAAATGGCGCATAAAGCTTCTGTTGCGCTATTATGCTATCTTTTGAATTAAGTATTTCAATATAAATCACTCTACTCATGTTACTTGGTGCGTGTGTTTTAGCATCTACCAAATATGCCTTGATCCAAATAGATTCCCCTGGAGTATAAAGGTCTTTATCTGTTTGTATATAGACCTGCTCTGTGGTTGCGGAACTTAGGTATTTTAACATGTCTTGAAACCGATTAGCTTCTTGAGCAGATACGTTAACAAAAAAGATTAATAAAACAAGAAAGCGATTAAAAGGCATATCTAATTCATTTTTATCAATGAAGTTCTTCTAATTTACAATTTATTCAACAATATAAACCATTGATTTTCTTAAAATTACCCTATCCGATATCATTTTACAAAGCCTTTACTATGTATGCTCTAACGAAGGCTATTAAACACCTTCTTCTTAACTTTATTATTCGCAAAATGGCTATTTGAATATGTCAATTTATATCTATATTTTCACATGTCATAAATCTTGTATATGCTTGCAAACCGCTTTCTTTTTAAGAAAATAAGTGTTTTTTTCACGTTGTTGTGTATTTTATTTATTAGCTCTATAAACGTTATAAATGCCCAAGAAAAACAACAAGACGCTTTATCTAAGGATAAAATAGATATTCGCTATACCAACAAAGGGTTTCAGTTTAAAACCTTAGACAATAAACATCTTCTACACATTGAATCGCGTTTACAGTTTAGGTTTGCAACCCCTGGCGACCAGAACCCCTTAAATTTTGATGATATTTATGCCACAGATAATACCGTTTTTAAAATTAATAGAGCCCGATTGAAAGTAGGAGGGCATGCGTTTAAGCCTTACATGAAGTATTACTTTGAATACGAACTTGCACAAGGCAACTTATTAGATTTTAGACTAATGTTTACCAAATGGAAAGCCTTTAATATTAAAGTGGGGCAGTGGAAAACCTATTACAACCGTGAACGTGTTATTTCATCAGGGAAACAACAACTGGCAGAACGCTCTATTATTACCAGACCATTTACATTAGATAGGCAACAAGGTATAGAGTTTTATGGACATCTTTTTGAAGGCTCTTTGGCGGATTTAAACTATCATGTTTCGGTGCTTACAGGAACAGGACGTGGCGCCGCTGAAAATGATGATAATAACTTAATGTATGTTGGGCGCTTACAATGGAATTTTCTAGGAAGGTCTGTAGGCATGTCGGGATCTGATTTAGATTTTACCCAGAAGCCAACCGCATTATTAGCATTTGCTGGAGCTACCAATACGAGTCCGTATACGCGGTTTTCTCAAGATGGAGGTGGACAGTTAGAGGGGTTTGAAGAGGGAGTTTCTGGTCAGTATAAAGTGAATCAAATGATGCTAGAAACAGCCTTTAAATACAAAGGGTTTTCATGGCAAAGTGAAATACACACTAAAAACATTGATGATCGGGTTAATAACCAAATAACAAAGTTAAGAGGTAGTTATTTTCAAGCTGGCTATTTCTTTTCGAATGCTTTAGGGTTTATACCCAAACCGTTGGAAATCGCTGGACGATTTGCATCTTATAATCCTAATGCTGATGTGTCTAGAAATTTAGAACAGGAATATGCGCTAGCATTCAATTGGTTTTTTAAAGGCGGACATAGAAACAAGCTAACTGCAGAAGTTACTTATTTTGAATTAGAAAGTGAAGCGCTAGCTGATTCTAGTGGATTACGATTTCGCATACAATGGGATATCTCGTTATAGATTATTTTGTTAGAAGAGTGGTATATTGATACAGGTAAATCCAGATTCTATTTTACATAATATAAATTATAGTACATTTATAACAATTAGCTTAATAGCGCTTTTGGGCGATATTTGACATAATTGCAGATATAATGGCTTTAGACTTGTATCGATAGTAATTATGTAAACGTTAATTTGCACTAATACTGATGGTTTAACAAGCACTATTTAAACTTCAACTTCTTCTCTATAGCTTCTATCATAATATTTGCAATATCCAATCCTGTAGCGTGTTCTATTCCTTCTAATCCTGGTGAGGAGTTTACCTCTAATAAAAGTGGCCCTTTATTAGAACGTATAATATCTACACCTGCTACAGGTAAGTTTAATATTTTTGCTGCTTTTACGGCTAGTTTTCTTTCTTCAGCGGTAATTTTCACCTTAGATGCTAGTCCTCCTTGATGAATATTTGCTCTAAACTCACCCTTAGCGGCCTGCCGTTGCATCGAAGCTACTACCTTACCGTTTACTACAAAACATCTTATATCCTGACCATTAGCTTCCTTTATAAATTCCTGAACTAGTATATTGGTGTTAACACTCTTAAAGGCATTTATAACACTTTCTGCTGCTTTATTGGTTTCGGCTAAAACAACACCTTTACCCTGAGTACTTTCTAACAACTTGATGATTAATGGTGCCCCGTTTACCATCTTGATTAAATCTTTGGTGTCTAATGGAGAATTGGCAAAACCAGTTGTTGGTATATGGATGTCGTTTTTAGCAAATAGTTGGGTAGCCAAAAGCTTATCTCTTGATTGTGTAATGGCTTCGGCTGTATTTAAACAATAAACGCCCATAGCATCAAACTGTCGTATTAAAGCACAGGCATAAAACGTCATAGATGGTTTTATTCTAGGTATAATAGCATCAAAAGCATCAATAACATTTCCACCTCGGTAGCGAATTTGTGGTTCTGTTGCATCAAACTTCATGTACGCCTGTTGTACATTTAAGAATACCATGTCATGTCCTTTAGCCTGCCCTGCTTCCATTAAGCGCTTGTTACTGTATAAGTCTGGATTACTGGCTAACAAAGCAATTTTTAAACCTGTTTTTTCTGGAATAAACGGTGCATATTTTTTATCTATTTCCTCCTGAGTGAAGTTTATTTGTAAATAGCAAGAAGCCGTATCAACTACATAGCGTCCTGCCAAAGCCTCTCTGCCTAAAAGCATTCTAAATTCCATGGAATCCCTATTTGCTAGTGTGAGTTCAATATCAAATGTATCGTCTCCAAGGGTTAGAGCGGTTTTAATTACAAAACGTTCTTCTGAAATACCAAGGGAACTTTTAACAACTCGTTTTGCTATAACTTTAGACTCGCATTTAATTGCTATGCTTCGGTTTTCCTGAATTGGGTTTACTTCAAACTTTACCCATTCCTCGCCTTTTCTTGAGAAAGGCTTTATATTATTGGCTTGTATTGATGATGTTTTAGCTCCAGAGTCTATGCGCGCTTTAATAGCTGGAATTCCAAATTCCTTAAAGACACACCACTCCTCGCTGCCAACTACTTTGTATTGTATTGAGTTCAATTTTTTATTTGATGTTTTGATTTAGTTGAATTTTAAAATAAATAGGTCTATAACCTCAATAACGATTAAAATAATGATGATTAGTTCTAATCTACTGCTCTCTCTATGGAACATAATGTCTTTGAACAGATCGAGGTTTTCCTTAACAATATCTATTTGATGGTGAATGATATGATGCCTATCTATTAAATCGAATTTTTTCTTAAGCTCGGCATTTAATCTTTTTAAAACTTTATCGTCGCTTGCAACTTCATGAGATTCGAAAATGTAAAGATTTTCAGAAATCTTATTCTTTACGTTCAATACACTACCAATGTAGCGCTTTAGTTTTTTACCACTAATATTTAGTTTTCCCTTTTCCTCAAGAATGTTAGTATGCCTCCTTGTATCCTCCAAAATCTGTTCTGAGATATTATAATAAAAATTTAGTGCTACAGATTGTGATAAATTAAGCATGATAAGTCTAATTTTTTCAGAATTATTATCTCTTAACTTGATGTTGTCAAAGTCAATGCTAGTCTCATTTGAGTTTAATATAACATCCACACTTTCTGAAACAGGTTTTTTTATAATTGTACCTTTTAGTGCAAAAGCTATTTTTCTTTTTAAGGTGTTAATCTCCATTGAAGAACAATTGAAAAAGCAAATAATACCGTACTTAAAAACATAAAAATATTTCTCTTCCTCAAGACTATAAAACAGTTCATCGTTATCATAAAACAATGGCGATTGTTTAAAAATGGTTCTTAATGAACCAATATCAATGTTTTCTGATACTTTAAAAGCAACAGCATTTGATTTATTTAAGTTCATGGCTAGGTTTCAAAAATCTCTTTTTTGCTTTTAAAACTTTTAAATTCTATCATGTAACCATTAGGGTCTGTTATGAAAAATGAAAGGTGCTCTCCTATTTTGTTTTCCATAAAAGTTACTTCGGTGGTTACTTCTTGGTTTGATTGTAAAAGCTTTTTGTACAGCATACCCCATGTTTCTATACTAACAATAACTCCAAAATGAAAAGATGGTAAAACATTATCATCCAGTTTGTAGTTTTTGTATTTAAAATCGAAAGTACCAGATTGGGTAAACGTAAGTTGATTGTTGAATAAATTGACATCAACCCATGTATCTGTTTGCCTCCCTAGGGGCATTCCCAAAACTTCTGAGTAAAACTTCTCTGTTTCTTTTATATCTTCACAGGGCAATGCTAAGTGAAATTGTGATTTCATTGTTTATTTTTTTGTGCTGGTTATCGTATAAGTTTTACTAGTCGTCTTCAAAAGGATTTTGGATAGCTTCTGGGTCATCATTCTCAAAATCCTCATAAGCATCCTCGTCATAATCTTCCATAACTTTTTCAAGTTTAGCACTAACTTTTACAAGATACTTGGTATCTTCTGTAATAATTTCAACCGCTTCAATGAGTTCGTAATTGGCATTTCTAAATTGAATGATATCGCTGTCGTTATAACCATCTGGGTACTTTTCAACAACCAACACTAAAATTTCGGGGGTTAATTTTTTAAAATCAACAATGACTCGTTTTAAGTTGGGATTGTTTTTACTTTTCATGGCTACATGTCTAATAAATAAGCAAATATTAAAGGAGCAACAATAGTCGCGTCACTTTCAATAATGAATTTTGGGGTGTCAATATCTAATTTTCCCCATGTAATCTTTTCATTAGGAACAGCTCCTGAATACGAGCCGTAGCTTGTAGTAGAATCACTTATTTGGCAAAAATAACTCCAAAACGGTGTGTCTGTACGCTCCATATCTTGATATAGCATGGGTACTACACATATTGGAAAATCTCCAGCTATACCCCCTCCTATTTGAAAAAATCCAATACCATTTTTCGAATTATTAGTATACCAATCTGCCAGAAAGGTCATGTATTCAATTCCAGATTTCATGGTACTCACTTTTAATTCTCCCTTAAGGACATAGCTAGCAAAAATATTTCCCATAGTACTGTCTTCCCATCCAGGGCAAACAATTGGTAAGTTTTTTTCTGCTGCGGCGTACATCCAAGAGTCTTTTAGGTCTATCTCATAGTACTCCTCAAGAACACCCGATAATAGCATCTTGTACATATACTCGTGAGGCAAATAGCGTTTACCGTTATCATCGGCCTCTTTCCAAATGGCATAAATGTGTTTTTGTAGTCTTCGAAAGGCTTCCTCTTCAGGAATACATGTATCTGTCACTCTATTTAAACCATGCTCTAACAAATCCCATTCATCTTCAGGTGTTAAATCACGATAGTCGGGAATACGCTTATAGTGCGAATGTGCAACTAGATTCATAATATCCTCTTCAAGGTTAGCCCCAGTACAAGAAATAATATGAACTTTATCTTGTAGTATCATTTCTGCAAATATTTTGCCTAATTCGGCAGTACTCATAGCTCCTGCCAAAGACACTAACATTTTAGAGCCCTTATTGAGTTGGGCTTCGTATGCTTTGGCAGCATCTACTACTGTAGCTGCATTGAAATGCAAGTAGTACTTTTCTATGAAATTTGAAATTGCGCCTTTAGTATTCATCTTCTTCGTGAAATTTTATAGATTTATTTAATCGATTTGAGTCGTCGTATATATCTTGATAATCATCATTTTCATCAATTTGGAACTTATAACTAAGCATTTTATAATAAAGTTTTGCCGCTAGAAAGTCTGATGATTTGTCGTTTTCATTGGGGCAAAGCTCCACAATATCAAAGCCAACCACATTCTTTTCTTCAAACACTTGCTTTAAAAAGTCTAACGTTTCGTACCATAATAAGCCGCCAGGTTCTGGAGTACCTGTGCTAGGTAATATAGATGGGTCTAAGACATCTAAATCGAAGGTTATAAAAACATTTTCGGTCATTTGGTCTATGGCAGATTCCATCCAAGAGTCATCTGTTGCCATTTCATGAGCAAAATAGGTTTTATCAAAATCCATTACAGATTTTTCTATGGCATCCATAGAACGAATGCCCACTTGAATTAAATTGGTTTCCTGACTGGCTTCGTAAACAGCACAAGCATGATTGCAGGAACTACCTTCATAGGATTTCCTTAAATCGGCATGTGCATCAATATGTAATACGGTAAGGCTGTTAAACGCCTCGTTAAAAGCCCGAATAGTACCAATAGATATAGAGTGTTCGCCACCAAAAATAGTTACAAACTTGTTTTTCTTTATATAGCTTTTAACCACTTGATGAACAGCTTCTACCATAGATTCTGGCGAGTTACTCTCAGTGATTGCTTCGGCTAAATAAACCCCCTCTTTGTAGACTTCAAAATCGGTTTCAATATCATAAAGCTCCATATTTTCTGAAGCTTCTAAAAAAGCTTTGGGGCCTTTATCTGCTCCTTTTTGCCAGGTACTGGTGCCATCGTAAGGTACTGGAATTAAAACAATTTTAGCTTGTTCTAGTTTGGCATACTTTTCAGGGATGCCGGCATAAGTTTTTGTGTTCATTTTATTTATCTGCTAATTGCAAATTGTTTGCTGTTTCTGTAATTTGATTTTTTTCTTCTAATATGGGCTCTTTATGGTAGCCTAAAATTCCTAATAAGTCTTCACTTTTTTGTTGTTCCTTAAAAAGTGTGGTAATTATATTTCCTTGCTCATCCTTATCGATAAGTATATGCTTTGGACTCGGTATTAAACAATGCTGTAAACCACCATAACCACCAATAGTTTCCTGATATGCTCCAGTATTAAAAAAACCAATGTACAATGGTTTATCCTTATCATACTTTGGTAAGTAAATAGCGTTCATATGTTGTTCGCTATTGTAGTAATCATCACTATCGCAGGTTAAGCCACCCAGCAGTACACGCTCGTAAGAACTATTCCACCTGTTTATCGGTAGCATTACAAAACGCTTATTTATCGCCCAAGTATCGGGCAATGTGGTAATGAACGAAGAGTTTATCATATTCCATTTTTCACGGTCGTTTTGTTTTTTTTGATATAGTATTTCATAAATAGCGCCTCCACTTTCGCCAACAGTAAAACTTCCAAACTCCGTAAATATATTGGGTACATCCACCCCTTCTTCTTCACAAGCTTGCTTGATTTGATTTACAATTTCATCAACCATATATGCGTAGTCAAAATCGAAGGCTAGGGAGTTTTTTATAGGGAACCCGCCTCCTATATTTAAACTATCCAATGAAGGACACACCTTCTTTAAACTTGTATATACCTTCAAGCATTTTAATAGCTCATTCCAATAGTAGGCATTGTCTCTAATTCCTGTATTGATAAAGAAATGAAGCATTTTAAGCTTAACTTTGGGGTTATTTTTAATTTCAGAATTATAAAATGGCACAATATTTTTATAGCCAATACCTAATCTCGAGGTGTAAAATTCGAATTTAGGCTCTTCTTCTGAAGCTATTCTAATACCAATATTGAAATTGCCCTTTATCTCATTAGATAACAGGTTAATTTCTTCATAATTATCTATTACGGGGATACAGTTTTGATGTCCTTTATTTATTAACCTAGCAATATTAATAATGTATTGCTCCCTTTTAAAACCATTGCAAATAACATAAGTGTTGTTAGTTATTTTACCAGTCTTTTTTAAGTTATCAACAATATCTATATCAAAAGCCGATGAGGTTTCAATATGGATGTCATTTTTTAAAGCTTCATCTAAAATATGTTTGAAATGGGAACTTTTAGTACAATAACAATAATTGTAATCGCCTTTATAATTATGTTTTTTAAACGCAATTTCAAACCACTTTTTTGCTCTGCTTATATTATTTGATATTTGCGGTAAATAGTTAAATTTTAGTGGTGCTCCATAAATTTCAACTAATTTGTTTAAGTCAATATCATGGAAATATAATTGGTCGTTTTCCAGAGCAAACTCTGGTTGTGGGAAATCAAACGTTTGATTGATTAAATCAATATACTTAGTATTCATTATATAAAAATTCAATTTTGAGAAATAAGATGTAGTGAACTTAGTTAGTTGTTAACAAGCTCAATAAAAAAAAACTTCAAAAAAGAATTTATATCAAATACGTATTTGATTTATAGTGGTAGGTATGAATCCAAACAAAATTTGATTCATATATAATGTAAAGGTAACGGAAGTTAGCTTTAAATTTCGGGTGCTTATCCTATAAGCTGCTTTTGATTTTGACTTCCTAATTCTCAAAAGCCCGAACGTAAAAACAGGTATCACTTTGTTCAGCTAAAAAGTCTCTATACTAAAAACTTTCTGGTGCAAAAGAAAAACAAAATATTGAATAAAAAAATAAAAAAAGTTTTTTTTTGCTATTTCTAAAATAATATTTCATTCATCTTTTTCAATTCCATTAAAAAGGTAAAAAGGAACATGTAATTACCTTTATTTGAGCCTATAAAGTTTAATCTCTGTGACACATATTGCCCTTGCCTTAGACATTGTTTCGTATAAAAAATGTACTCGTCCACTCCTAGTTTAATAAATTGAGAGCTCTCAAACCATAAGCGGTTTTTAACATTATAAAGAAGGTTAAAGGTCTTTTTATGTGTTCAACCTCGCTATTACTTCTAAAGGCCTCCTAAATCTTTTTCATCTAGACGTATCCAAATCTTAAGTTACGCCTTTTGGCCATAATTCTAAGATTTCCGCACGCTAAATGTTTTTTATAAAGCAACCACTAATACATACAAAGAACAAATTATCATCCATTTAAATATTGATTTTTTTTGAATGGAATACCTTTTCTTATAAGATACGCATGATAGGCACTTGGAATATCGTGTGTCCATTTTGGTAAAATTAAAATTATTAAAAGGATATCTAAATAAGATAGAAAACCAATTACTACGGCTATGGTAAACGGAAATCCGGCATAATTAAAACCAATTAAAAATGTAAACGTTATAAGTAAAGACAAGGCCCAAATTTTAGCTAAAAAAGCATGGGCACACATTTCTTTTTTAAACTTTATTAAACTCGTAACATAACATATTATTTCCATTGCAATAATAAATACAATTACGCGAGCATTATCTGAAATTAATTTAGGATTTAATATCCAAGCTGCAAGACCAATAGAACACCAAAATAGTATATCTACTTGACTATCCATGCGCCTTAATTTTTGTGTAGAGATGTTTTGCTTTCTTGCAATGATACCGTCTAAAATATCAGACAACAATCCTAAGTACATAAAAACTATAATAATAAATTTGGAATCGTCTCCAATAAAATAAGCCAGCCCCAGTATTATTGGAGCTAGCAATAGCCTGAATAGTATTAAAACAAAAGGAATTTTCATGAGTACTTAAAACATAACCTTATTTTTGTTGATGCCCAAAACGATAATTTAAAGAAAATAAAAATTTTCCTGAAATGTCATCCTTATCAATTTCATTATTAGTTTTCTTAAAGACATACATAAGGTTAACACCTATCTTATTAGTAAGTAATGCCTCTGCAGACATATAACCCGTTTTTAAGTTCCATATTTGGCCGAATCTTAAACTATAATCTTGACTGAGGCCAAAAGCACTTCCTATGCTTGATCTAGAATATAGTGTAGGATAAGCTGACGGCATTATAAAACCGTAATTATAATCTATATCCAAGTATTTTTTAGGACCAACCCTAATATGGAATTCAGGTAAGAACGTATGATGTTTTGTTAGATCATCTAAATTTTCATTGTCTATAGCTATAGTTTCTTCGCCTATAGTTATAGTTTCATTCTTATTAACCCTTAATTTACCTAGTTGAAACCCCACGCCCACGCCTAGCCATTTCCAATCCCACTTTGCATAGGGGTTTATAGCGTAAATAAATTCCGACTCTGAATAATTAGTGCTTAAGTTAGTTCTTTTTATAGACCCTCCAGAAATATTAACACCATAAGTGTTTATTTTATTCCCTTTTATGATAACCTGAGAATATCCGGCGCCACCCACTTGATAAGATTCCTTAAAGAACTCATAGGAATAAGCTGTTGTGTATGTAGTTCCAGTTGCAGGGCCACATCCACCCAGTGTTTGTGGTTGCCCTTGCTGTGCTACTACTTGCTGTGGGTTATATTTAATTGTATTTGAAAAATCACCAAAAGAGCCGCCAATATCGATACGTTTATACTTTTTAATTACTGGCGTTTGGTCTGGAATTGTTTGAGCCAGAACATAGAACGGGGTGAGCAGCCATAGAGCAACTAGTTTACGATGGTTCCTTAATCGAACTTCTGTAAAAAGGTAATAAAAAGACATTATAATGGCAGGAATGAACATAATCCAAACTACTCTAAGCTCGAAGGCTACTAGCAGATTCCTAAATACGTATATAAAAAATGCTAGGATAATTATGTAAATGAACTCGGCATGGATATATAGTATTTTTGGAAAACTTTTTGTGATAGTTAACCTAAAATGTTTTTCGTAAAACCATAAAATGACACCTAATATAAGGCCTATACCTAACATACCCCATTGAATAGACCATATACCCAAATAATGAGTCGTGCTAAAATGGGATACGCTATGATCTCTAAAAAATTCAACTCCAAATCGCAATGAAAAAATTAAGCATAAAGCAAATAGCATAGCGCTTCCATTTTTTCTCCACTTTTTATGAGTTTTCCAAATAATATAACCAATAATAAATAACAGCAGGGTTTCATAAAGTTGAACAGGATGCATTGATAATGACAGTTTATCACTGTTTCCAATAGCACCTGAAACCCAATGATTAAAGTGCCCATGGGTTCCTACAGGGTATTGTATGCCCCAAAACCCATTGAAGGGAAGTCCATAACAGCAACCATTATATAAACACCCTAATTTTGTGATACCAATTGCTACGGGTACTAACCAAGTAAATAGATCTAACATAGGTCTTTTAAACCTAAATATTCTTGTTGAAATAATAAGTCCTATTAAACCAAACAAAAGCCCTCCAATGGATGATCTATTATTAAATTCTGGTGCTTTTAATTGCAGAGCGGCACTCCAATCCTCTATGGGTATTGTAAATATTCTGGTGCCTATAACAGTGCATAGTGAAATGGTGGTTAGCATTAATAACACCGAGCGTAAATGGTATCCTCTTTTCAAACTTTTATAGAGGACCAAACAAAACATAAATACAAAAGCCAATGAATAAAAAAATTGGTAGAAAAACTGTGGATTGAATAGAGTTAGTTTCATGGTTTTAAGCTTTGAAAATTAAACTGTTCTCTAAATTTAACCCATTCTTACTCTGAGATGTTCCGAAATATTCTCTGAAAGTTTTTTTCGGACATATAACACGCTATTTACAATAGTTACCTTTTTAAGAGTCCTTTAAAAGCTATCTCGACTATGAAGATATATGTATACATGACATGTTAATTATAAGGCCATTTTTTTACCATTAAAAAAGCGAGAACTTAAATAAGTCCTCGCTTTTGTATAATATAATAGCTGTTGTAATTTATAAATTTTGCAATAATTATTGTACGATAGCTTTTAAATGCGCATATACTGGATTTCCTCTTAATTTCATTTCTATATCTCTTTGAAAGATTTTAACCCCTTTTACAGCATTAAGTTTTCCATCTGGGGCAAAGGCTTTTACACCATACAACTCGCCATTTTCGTTTACAGCTTTTACATTAATAATATTACCTGATCTGCTAATACCTTTTACATCTAGTTTTGCACCGCCATCTGCAATCGCTTTTATATCATAAATACTACCGTCCGATCCGATCGCCTTGATGGGTGCATGCCCTTCTTCACTATGCATTATTTTAACAGGTAATTCTTCCTCGTTAACAAAAGCCTTAATATTCATAAAACTATGTTGTTTGGAATCTTGTGTGGCTTTTACATCAAAGGCATTACCATCGGCATCAAAAGCTTTTACATCAAGATTTTTACCATCGGTGGTTACCGCTTCTATATTCCAAATAATTCTTTTAAAATCACTTTTGTAATCAGCTTTAGCGACATTTTTTTTAGGTAATTCAAACTCATCTTCATTGGCCGACGGGTGCATGGCTTTTACATGTGCATAGATTTCATGCCCTCGCGAGCTCATTTCTCTATCCTGAGGGTTTATTTTTATACCTTTAACATCATTGAGTTTGCCATTTGGCGAAATAGCTTTCACGCCATAAAACTTACCCTTTTTTGTCATGGCTTTCATGATAACTATATTTCCAAATCTAACTACCCCTATAACTTGTAGTTTTTCTCCTTCTGGAGTAACGGCTTGAAGCTTATAAGCATCACCTTTAGGCGTAATGGCTACTACAGGAGTGAATTGATCTTTGCTAACTAATATCTTAACAGGTAAGTTATTACCATCTACAATAGCTTTAATGTCTATTAAGTTATCTTGATCGGAGTTTTGAATACCTTTAACATCGAAAGCCTTTTCCTGATCGTTAAAAGCTTTGATATCTAGACTTTTACCATCTGGTTGAATGGCTTTAACATTCCAATAAATCTCCTCAACTTTTACAATATCATCGGTGGTAGCTTCGTTCTTTTTCTCTTTTGAAGCACCATTCTTACAGGCCACGAATAAAAGTACAAAACCAAGAATAAAGAGCTTATAATAAATAGCTTGAACGCGTAATTGGGTTGAATGTTTCATAATTAAGATTTAACGATTTCAATACATAAAATTAATTAAATGAACCGCAACCTTTCATGATATAAGTCATGAAAACTAAAGGCAGCAAACTACAGCTTGCCAAAAACTTTCCGTGTAAAACTTAAAATATTTAGACCTATCTATTATATTTATCATGTTATGTTACCTGATGTGAATAGCTCTGAATGACAAAAACTCAAAAAAAACACAGTCGTAAAACCAAAAGAAAACTATGGGTTTGGATAGGAATTTCGTTTGTTCTAGCTCCACTCCTACTCACAATTTATGGTGCTTATAATAAGGATGAAGTCCTTAACCTCATTAAGAATTATTATGAAGAGCATCATACAGGCACCCTAAGCATAGATGATATTAAAGTGAATGCACTAAAAGATTTCCCTAATCTAAATTTTAAACTTAAAGGTTTTAAACATACAGACTTTGATACATTAACCAACCATAGAACAGGCTTTAAAGCTCAAGAAGCAGAAATCGTTCTTAACTTAACCGATGTATTCAAAAAGAATTTGAAGTTTAAAAAAATAAGACTAAAAGATGTACAGTATAGCTCAACCATAGAACAAGGCAAACCTGAGTTGTTCTACAAAAATATAAAAATGGCTCGGCAAAACAGGCCTTATTCCCCATTTACCTTACCAGCATGGCTTCATGAAGAACGCTTAAAGGTAGACTTACAAAATGTATCTGTAAAAATAGAAGATCAGGTTCTTAATAAAAATATTCATTTTACTATTAACAATTTTAGGAGTCGGTTAAATGCAGATGAAAACCTTATTTCAGGAAGAAACAATATGGACGTTACGGTTCATCAATTAGGTTTTAATTTAGAAAACGGTAGCTATCTTAATAATGCCCTTATAAAAGGTTCGTATGATTTTAACTTTGACTTAAACTCTCAAGAAATTCTTGTATCTCCGTTTGATCTACTTATCGATAAGCAACGTTTTTTATTTCATGCCAAATTTAAACTCTCTAACAAAACAGCATACCAGTTTGACCTAGTAAATGAAACTACAGACTTTAGTGCGACAAGGGCGCTACTCCCAGATAACATTGCCTCTAAACTTAATGATTATGCATTCGACAAAACGCTTAAAACACATCTAACTTTAAAAGGTTTTTTTTCATACCGAAACAATCCTAACATTGCCATAGATTTTTCTACCGAAAACAACATATTTACACTGAAAGACGCTACCACGCTAACAAATTTTAATCTTAGTGGAAGCCTTACCAATAACATCCATAGTAAAGATAGTGTTAGCCCCCAAACGAGAGACAAAAAGGATCTTCAAATAAACTTCAATTTAATTTCTGGGGATTTAAAAGGCATTGATGTTTTAATAGATAACGCTGTTTTTAGAAGTACGCCCGTCATTAAAAACTATGTAGAGGGGCATGTTAGGCTTAAAGGCAAAAATGAGGACTTAGCAAATGCTTTGAATAATACCGATTTTTATTTTCAAAATGGAGACTTTTCCCTTGATGCCTTGGTAGAAGGTGATATTGCCGAACCATGGCTTATGCTAAATCATAGCATTGGCAACTTTAAAATGAGTGAAACAGCTGTTTTTTTTAGGCCTACTCAGGCACAGCTTCCTATAAATAATATTCACCTACAATTAAATAACGAGTTTGCAGAAATTATGGCATTCGATATTCCCATGCCACAAGGAAATACCATAAGCCTAAAAGGTAGACTAAAGCATTTATCGAGTCTCGTAAAACCAAATCGTAATTTACCTTTAGAAAGCGATATTTTACTACATTCTAAAAAAATAGATGTAGACCAGTTTTTACAACTTATAACTAAACTTGCTCCTAAACAAAAATCGAGTGTGGCGGCTAGAAAAAATCTACATACATCTTTAGCCAAAATATATCGGCAATTTCACCCGTCTTTTGCTATAAATTTAGAAGAACTTATTTACCAAGATCATGTCATGCAAAATGTTAGCGGTAAGGTATCCTTTTTAAATGAAGAAACTCTCAATATAGACAGCTTTGGTTTTACTCACGAAGGTGCTGCACTAACACTAAATGGAGATATAAAAATACCGATTCCCAAAGATGCCATTAAAGAGCCCGTTTTTATTAATTTTGATGTAAAGGCCAATGGAGTCTCCCAAGCATTTAATAATATTTTTAAAACCGACTTGTTTCGCTTTGACAAAGGAGCGTTTTCATTCAATGGACATATTAGCGGAAATATCCATAAGTTTTCTGAATTACTCAATAACGCTTCTGGAACTTTAATAATTGATAGTAACATACTCCATTATGAACCAGCCCAATTAGATATTATCATTGATAATATGTTACTGCATATTGAAGACGGACAAGCCTCTCTTGATAAATTTGAGATTGATATTGGTAATAACCATAAGCTAAAATTATCTGCCAAAGTAAAAGATTTTCCAAGTTTTATGGTTCCTGAAGCTTTCAATAATTCTAGTACCTATTTATTGGTTGAAAGTGACTTTATAGATCTGGATGCCTTATTAAAACTTCTGGATAAAATTGAAAAAGGGCACGAAGCACAGATTCATCATAACAAATCAGATTTATATCAATCATTTAAAGATATTTACGATTTTAACCCAGTTCTAGATATAGAAATTGGCGCTTTAAAATATCAGGATCTAACTACCCAAAAGGTAAGTGCACAGATATATTTTGAGAACGCATCGCTTTTAAAAATTGATAAACTAAGCGTAGACTACAAAAACTCAAATACGGTTGTTAACGGAGCTATTAAAGCGCATAATAAAGGTAAGCCTCTATCCCCAAAGAATAAGTTTGATTTTTTATTTAGTCTAGATTCACAAGGAGACAATACCGATTTAAATGATTATTTTGGAAATTCGAACTTCTTATTCGATTCCGGTAAATACAAGTTTACCGGCACCTATAGCGGGCAGTCGCAACACTTTTCTTTGGAAGAATCGAAAGCTACTGGACGATTACAATTAACCCCCTCTATTATTGAATTCAAGTCGGCGGGTTTATTTATTCCTATAGATACTTTAGATCTAGCAATAAAAAACAATGAGGCCACTGTAAATAGCTTACAGTTACGCTTAAAAAGCAATAATTATGTTCGTGTTTCGGGGCAAATTGATAACTTCTCGGGGTTAATTAGTAAAAATGCCGAAAATCACAATCATCAGAGTAACTTTATCGTGTATTCACCACATTTAACCCTTACAGACATTAATGAAATTCTAGAAAGTGCACCAGGCAATACATTAAAAAATAAAACTACTAAACAGAAGAAAGATTTAAAACTCCTTAAAAAATCGCTACTAGATTTAAAAACCTCTTTTAATCCTGAACTAGTCATTAAAGTTGATAGGTTTGAACATCAAAATATACTACTTAAAAATTTTGAAACCGACTTACTCTTTGATAACCAACAACAAGTTCATTTAAAAAACACAGGGGTTTCTTATAAAGAAGGTGATTTAAAACTAGGAATGTCTTTAGCCCTAAATGAAACAGAAAAAACGTTCTTTAAAACTAAAATTAAAACTCATGAATTAAATATTGGACAAGCAGCAAAGGCTTTGGACTATTTTGAGATACAATCCTTGAAAGAAGCAAAAACTTTTGAGGCTATTTTAAATTCAGATTTAGATGTTTCAGGATATTTTGATGAAAAAGATCAACTTGACTTTAGTGCTTTAAATGGTTTTTTAAATTTTAGAATAGATAGCTTAAAACTCTATGAATTTAGGCCTATTATTGAACATGTTAAGGTTTTAAAAAAAGAACGTTTTAAAATGATGTCTTTTCAGCCAATAGACGCAAAAATCAAAATTAAAAACGGGATGTTTTCTCTACCAAGAACAGAAATTCAATCTTCTGCCATTCATTTTTATGTAGAAGGTGCTTTAAAACCTAAATCGTTTAAAGACATATGGATTTCAATACCAACTAGTAATTTAAAGCATACAGATGGTATTGAATTACCTGATAAAGTAAGTTATGACCATAGTGGTTCTAAAATTTACTACCATATTTCGCAAGACATCAATCATAAAAAAGAAAAAAAACGCAGAGTAAAAGGAAAATTACGATTAAGTAACAGAAAATTGAGAAAGGGAAAAACCCAGGCTAAGCATTCTAATAGCCTGTAGTTAATAACTGTTTTTATTTATTATAACGTTTTCATCTATAAATGCATCATGCTTTTATTGTATGACTCATTTTTAAAAAACCACCACTAGTTTTTGATTAGTTTATAAACCTCATGAGCCCCTGTTTCTTCATTTACAATTTTAAGCAGGTAAATGCCATTTGGTAAGTTTTCAACAGATACAAATTCAGGACTATTATGAACTGAAAAGAGTGCTTTCCCTTGTACATCGTAAAGATGAACTTGGTAACTAAAACCATAGTTATTTATTAACCTTACCATGGTAGTACTCGGATTAGGTAACATCGTAATTAAAGGCAAATCAGAGCTGCTTTGACTCAATGTATCCAAGCCATCGCAATTTTCGTCTATACTGTTTCCTGGGATTTCTGTGGCAAGTGGATTTATGCTAGGGTTATTATCATTGCAATCAAACTCCGCAATAAACCCATCCCCGTCGTTATCCATTCCAGAAATTTTTCCTACTGAAAACGATTCGTTCACTTGCCCAACAAAGCAACGAGGTACCTGCGGAAACGTAGAGGTTATCACATAAAAGTAATCGAAGGTTTGTTCTCCTAAGGCAGTATCTAAAGTAATTGCAGAGGCCATTCCGTTACAGGCATCGAGATCGCCCAAACCCATAACATACTCATAGTCGTTTGTATATTTTCCTGAATACACACCACAAGGCGCATCGGTGCCATCTCCAGGGCGCTCTCCTTCTTTGAGCCTATAACTTGGTTTTAAGTTCTTTATATTTCCAGAGCTATCTGGTCCGAATTTGTATAGAATAGGAAAGCCATCTGCCGCCCAACCAATAGGAATCACTTCATCTACAGTTCTAGCGGAAGTAATGCCTTCCATCTCATGCTCTAAATATGAAAACATCTCACCATGATAATGATAGCCATGTTTTGTATTAGTATGAGCACTTGCGCAATCGAGTTTAACTTGATTGACCTCATTACCTTGATTGTTTGTAGGTTCAAAAACCCAATCCCAGTTATATTCATTAGTGTTTGGGTTACTATATACAAACGGTAGTGCTGGACCTGGAGAAAACATTACACCGTTCAATGCTACACCAAATGTAGTCGCCGGTCTTCCCGTAATTTGGTTAATAAGAGGCGTTATGGTTCCAGTGATAGTGGGATTTAAATCCATCTCTAAATCATGATAGCTTTGAGAGGGTATATTTCTTGGATTGTAGCAAAAATCATGATTAGGATAGTTATTACTATACACTTTCCTATTTGTATCTTCTTGATATTCATAATATACATTAGGACTATTGGGAGTGTCGCAACAACCAATATTAGAAAAGCTTAAATTGTCGGTAGCGCATGTGTTACAGTCGTCAATAGCCTGCTCTTCACCATTTAAAATAGCATCGTTACAAGACCAACCAGTTCTTATATTCTGCGCTTCTAACTTTAATCGCGCTAATACAGTTGCTTCCTGATTTGTTAAAAAATCGACTAAGTTATGTTCCTCTTTTAAATCATTTCCGAGGTTGTAGAATTCCACCTCCCCATTCTCGTTTTCAATTAGTTTGTAAGTATTATTCCTTATAGCCCAATATTCTACACCTCCGTTTATATAGTCCGAATAAATGTAAGGTCTAGTAATAGTATTTTCCATAGTTAAGGATGGTGCCAAACTATAACTGTTATAGATGCCACCTTCCAAGTCTTCTGATAATAATTCTACTAAAGTTGCGTATACATCATTTACTTGGGTAAGACCTGCCTCTAATTCCCCCCTACGTGTTACGCCTTTACCACTAATTATCATAGGTACTCGTAATCCTCCTTCATACATAGATGTTTTTCCATGACCATTCGGGAAATACTCCAAAATACGACCTGGCGTGCCATTATCTCCTAAAAATATTATTATCGTATTATCCCTCGTTTCTTCCGTCATACTATTTAGCAACTCCCCGATGTAATAATCCATAGACTCAATAGAAGCTAAGTATTTACCTCTATTTCCAGATAAATCTGTTTGAGAATAGGTGCCTTGGGGTGGAATATGAAACGGATTATGTGGTGCAATATGGGAGAGCCATAAAAACCATGGATCGCTTTGTTCTGAAATCCATTTTGTTGCAGAGTCTGTTAAATGTTTTGTAACATATTCATCAACGCTTACTGTTTGTCCATTTTCATCAGCTTTTTCCCAACTGTAATAGTCATTAACAATGCCAGCAATGATACCTTCAAAATAATCCAAACCATGTGCATAAGGATGGTTTAAATCGACTGGTCTTGAAATATGCCATTTACCTATTAAAGCTTTTACATAGGGTGTTGATACATTATTATTCAAGTAATTAAATAACGATTCGTGCGAGAGGTCTAAATTGTCTGGTACATTTCTAACACCGCTATTTATTCCATATTTACCACTTATAATGGAGGCTCTTGTTGTAGTACACTGTGGGGTGGCCCAAGTATTCAAATACGAAACACCGTTATCTTTTAATGATTGAATATATGGAGTTATGGGTTGCGTTGTACCAGATATTCCGTAGTCTGATGAGTTTAAAGCATCAATGCCTAAATCGTCCGCTACTATTATAAGTATATTAGGAGGAGAATCCACTTGAGCTAAAGCCCCTGTAAAGCTTAAAATATATAATGCGGTTAAAATACTGGATATTTTTTTTTGAATTAAAATAGTTGCTTTAAACATGTTATTTGGGTTAAAGTGTAATATTTAGAATAGGTTGGTTTTCATCTATTAAGAAATCTCGATACAAACCATCAAACCTGAGTTCTATAATATTTGATTGTTTAGTATTTACTTTGATGAGTGCCGTGTTTTTGATGCGAAGTGTATGAATTTTATTAAATTCTCCACTCAATTTAGAAGTCACTATAAAATGGTCTTGTTCTATCTTAAAGTCTGTTATACTCTGAGAACAGTGTTGATTATTTACAACGTAGACTGTATGTTTATATAAGTACGTTTGCAAATCTTCAATTGTAATATCTTGTGCCTCACCGTTTAAGTCTAAGGCCAAATCTGAAGCATCTAAATTTGCTATAATATACAGTCCTGTAGCATCTTTTGTTATGGTAAATTTAGCAATATTATTACCATGAAAGAAGCAAGCAAGTGTAAACGCGAAAAAAAACTTTAACATCATAAATTTAAATTGTTTAAATGTAGAAGATTTTAGAACTAACTAACACTAAGACCTTAAATAGTTGGAAAGGTTTAATCTGAATTATAATCCCCTTAAAAAAAGCGTACTATGACCAAACATCTACTTAGCTCACCTAAGCAGGTTTTCTAAACTTTATAGCTCCAATAAGTAAGATTGCTAAGTATATTAAGGCAATAATAGCAACATACTTGTAATCCATTAAATACGTAAAAGATAGGCTAAATAAGGCTGGCGCAATTGCACTTGCTAGCACCAAAAAACTCATGGACTTACCAGTAATGGCACCCAAATGTTTTCTTCCATAATACTTTGGCCACGTTACTGCATTTACAACAGCAAACAAACCTCCAAGTACCCCAAGCCCCAAAATGAGCAAATAAACACCAAACGTATAATTTAATAACCATAGGCCAACACAAGCCATGATACCGCTAATTAACATGCTATAAATATAAATTTTATGCTGCACATAATCGCTGGCTATATTTGCTACGGTAGAAACCACAATTGCAATTATAGAAATTGGAATAAATATTGATATCGCCTCTGTTCTAGTGTATTCATGGGTTTCAAAGATTGATACGACATGAAAAGTTAGCCCAGTAACAAAAAAACTATTAAAAGCCAAGATAAGGCCGATAATCCAAAAAGCTCGGGTTTGTTTAGCTTCTGCAAGTGTAAAGTCTTTTGGTTTCTCTATTACCATCTGCTTCTTGGAAGCCGTTTTCTTTGTTATTCCGTCGGTTTTCAAATTGTAATCTTCAGGCTTGTTTTTGTAAAATATAAGAATGATTATACAAAACCCCAGTATTGAAAAAGCCATGATTTGCCATGTATATTGCCAGTTATAAGATTCTATTAAACTATTAAGAAGTAAGGGAGAACTGGAGAATCCAAATGAAACGGCTATGCTACTTATGGAATTAATCTTTCCACGGTTTTTATCAAACCACATCATAATCATGTTACGCGAAGCCATGGTTAAAACCCCTTGTCCACTAAAACGTAGAATAAAAAAAAGGATGGTAATAATAATAAGGGTTACAAGGTTACTCTCTATATTCAGTATTTGCTTAACAGTATCAACTATGTATTCCGAAATTGAAAACAATAATAATGTCAATGCTAAAACTAAAGCAGCCAAAAAAGCAACATATCGAGCCCCTAACCTATCAAATAACACCCCTGCTTTTGTTACGAAAAATGCGCTTAGTAGGGTACCAAGCATATAAGCGCTACTAAACTCGTTTCTACTTAAATTTAAAGCATCTTTTACTGGGTCTGTAAATAACGAAACACCAACCGTTTGCCCCGGAATACTAAACAAAATTCCAACAGTGCCAAAAAGCAGAATCACATAACCATAAAAAAAGGGAAATCTATTGGGCTTAATAAGTGATGTGCGACGCTTAATCATGTCTTTTAAAAAGCACGAATGTATGATTTTATTCTTGTAAAATAAGAGACTAAAGTTTAAGTTTTATTAGAAATATGTATTTCAAAAAGGGTTTGGGTAAATTTCCTTGGCTTTGAATGAAATTGTATATTCGTTCTAAATTTTATTCATCGAAAGCGTCTATGTTCAAACACTTTTTAATTACTCGATTTAATCTTAGAAAGGAGGATTGGACCACCAATAAGCACAATAAACCCATTCTAACAGACGAATGGCATAGGAATCGTTTTAAATTATTTACAGATTATTGTTTTCCTAGTGTGATGTCACAAACAAATACTAATTTTGAATGGATCGTGTTTTTTGACAGTTCTACTAAAAAAGAATACAGATTAATCATATCGAAGTTAGATGAGCAATTCTTAAACTTTAAGCCTATTTTTATTGATGGGATGACTCAGTTTTTACCTTCAATTAAAACCTACATAAGTAACTTTAAAGAAAAGTACATAATTACCACTGGTATTGACAATGATGATTGTATAGGCAAACATTTTATTGAGGAGATTCAAAAAAGGTTTAATAATCAATATTTTATGTGTCTTGACTTCATAGATGGATATACTATTCAAACACAATCTGAAATTAAAGTTGGAAAGAAACTGCATCAATATAATCCTTTCTTATCATTATTTGAAATAAATAATAATCCTAAAACGATTAAGGATAGATCACATAGAAATTGGAAAAAAGAAAAGAATGTGCTTCAAATACATGGCGTAAGAATTTGGTCCTCCGTAATTCATCATGAAAATAAGGTTAACGAATTTACCGGGTATGGTCATACCAATTTAGATGATTTTTTTAATGAATTTGTAATTTCAAAACCCCAACAAGATTTTATTCAAAAACAAGCTATTCCCGTTAATAAATGGCGTCTGGAGAGTGCTATAAACTATGTGTCGTCCTACTGGAAGTTCTATTCAAAAAATATTAAAAGAAATTTAGGTTTTTACAACAAGAAATAGTTTTACAGTATTTATAGGTCCATATCCAAAATAGTCTGTATTCAGAATTATTTATTTGTTATTTACATGATTAAATGAAGTAGTAAATAATTCTTACATTTTAACAGTATCAAATATCATTTTATCCGTAAATTTATGAGACAAAACTAACGTCTCGTTTTATGAAATACCCTAGTAAATTGTTAATTACACTCCTGCTATTTGTAATTAGTATTCAAACACAGAACGCTCAACATTTAGAAACCAACAAGAACAGCGAAACCAAATATTCAAGGCTAAAACTAAGAGGTATTGGCCCTGCTTTTATGAGTGGCAGAATTGCCGATATTGCTATTAATCCAAATAATGAAAGCATGTGGTATGTAGCTGTTGGTTCTGGAGGCGTATGGAAAACAATAAATTCTGGTACCACCTGGAGCCCTATTTTCGATGAGCAATCCTCATATTCAATTGGGTGCGTTGCAATAGACCCTAATAACACCAATACCATTTGGGTTGGAACAGGTGAGGATGTTGGTGGTAGGCATGTCGGGATTGGGGATGGTGTTTATAAAAGTTTAAACGCTGGAAAAACTTGGATGAACATGGGCTTGAAAAATTCCCAACACATTTCAAGGGTTATAATACATCCGAATAATAGTAATATTATTTGGGTTACGGCACAAGGGCCGCTATGGAATAAAGGGGGAGAACGTGGTGTTTTTAAAAGTACAGACGGGGGTAACACATGGAAAAGAACTTTAGGAAATGACCAATGGACTGGAGCTACAGAATTAGTTTACGATTCTAAGAATCCCGATATTATGTATGCAGCAACTTGGGATAGGCATCGCACCGTTGCAGCCTACATGGGAGGAGGTCCTGGAACAGCACTTTATAAAAGTAACGATGGCGGCGACACTTGGTTAAAGCTTTCTAATGGTTTACCAGATAAGAACATGGGGAAAATAGGCCTCGCCATATCTCCGCATAACTCCAATGTATTATATGCAGCTATCGAGCTTGAACGTCGTAAGGGAGCTGTATACAAATCGACAGATCAAGGCCATTCTTGGGTTAAACAATCTGACGTTGTTAGTGGCGGAACAGGTCCTCATTATTATCAGGAATTATTTGTTTCACCGCATCACAAAAACCGTCTATATCTCATGGATAATACTATGCAAATCTCTGAAGACGGTGGTAAAACCTTTTATCGAATGAATAGGAAAAACAAGCATGGAGATAATCATGCCATTGCTTTTAGAAAAAATGATCCTAATTATCTTCTTGTAGGCACCGATGGAGGACTTTATGAATCGTTTGATTTAACCAAATCTTGGAAATACGTTGAAAATCTTCCTGTTACCCAGTTCTATAAGGTTGCTGTAGATGATACAAAACCTTTTTATAATATATATGGAGGCACTCAAGATAATAGTACTCAGGGAGGCCCTTCGCGAACTAATAGTATACAAGGTATTCAAAACAGTGACTGGCGCGTCATTTTAAACTGGGATGGTCATCAACCAGCTGTTGAACCTGGGAATCCAAGAGTTGTATATGCTGAAAGACAAGAAGGTACATTATCTAGAATAGATATGCATACAGGTGAAGTAGTAGACATTCAACCACAACCAGATGCTAACGAAAAAGTAGAACGTTTTAATTGGGATGCCCCTATTTTGGTAAGTCCGCATTCCCCAAAAACCATTTACTTTGCCTCACAGCGCATTTGGAAATCTGAGAACAGAGGTGATACCTGGAAAGCAATATCTAAAGATTTAACTAAAAATGAGGAACGATTTAGGTTGCCAATTATGGGTAAGCAACAATCTTTTGATAATGCTTGGGATGTGTATGCCATGTCTAATTATAATACAATTACATCCTTAGCAGAATCTCCATTTAAAAAAGGCTTATTATATGCAGGTACCGATGATGGTTACATAAATATTACCGAAGATGATGGTGCCAATTGGCAACAAATTAAAGTATCTAAACTACCTGGTGTTCCCGAAACGGCATTTGTGAACGACATAAAAGCAGATCTACACGACGTAAATACCGTTTATGTTGCTTTAGATAATCATAAATATGGTGATTTTAAACCCTATCTTTATAAGAGTAGTAACCGCGGTAAAACCTGGTCTTCCATTAGTAACAGTATACCCGAAAATCACCTAGTTTGGCGATTGGTACAAGATCATGTTTCACCAAATCTTCTTTTTATCGGAACTGAGTATGGGTTGTTTTTTTCATCTAATGGCGGTTCTAATTGGCAACCGTTAAAAGGGAATGTCCCTACCATTTCATTTAGAGATTTGGCCATACAAAAACGCGAAAATGATTTAGTAGCTGCATCCTTTGGAAGAGGATTCTATATCCTTGACGACTACTCCCCTTTAAGATATATTTCTGGTAACGAATTAGAAGATAAATCGGTTCTTTTTCCTGTAAGGGACGCATGGTGGTATATTCCGCGTTCTCACTTAGGCTTTGATAAGGACAAAGGAAGTCAAGGAGATTCTCACTTTGTGGCGCCTAATCCTGACTTTGGAGCGGTATTTACATATTATTTAAATGAGGTGCCTGCAGCATTAAAAAAAACCAAGCAAAAAAAAGAAAACCAGCTAAAAAATAGCAATGTCCCTTTTCCTAACTGGGAAGCCTTATCTGATGAAATGCTTGAAAAGGATTCGCAAATACTTTTTGTTATTAAGGACGGCGAAGGTAATATAGTTAGAAATATACTAAGTAAAGCGAAAAGCGGTATTAACCGTGTGTCTTGGGATCTTAGATATCCCAACTTATCCCCTGTACTATTGAACCCAAAAACCGATAAAAGCAAGCCTGGGCTTCTCGCCCCGCCAGGAGCATATAATGTTACCATGTACGTCTCAAATAACGGTAGTTTTAAAGCGCTTTCTGAACCTGTTGAATTTACTATTAAACCATTGTATCAGGAATATCTAAATGAAACAAATCAAGAAAAAACTTTCAAGTTTTGGAGATTATACGAAGATATAGCACGACAAATTTATGAGTTCGATTTAAAAATGTCTAAAACCAAAAAACAAATTAAAGCCCTTCAGTTAGGTGTTACCCGCAGCCATGCCGAGTCTCAGACCATATTAAACCAATTAAATGATGTCGATAATAAATTAAACATATTACAGGTTTCTCATTATGGAAATTCAGCAAAGAAAGAAGTAGGTGAAAAAACCAAGCCTACAATCAGTCAAAGATTATCTTCAATTTACAGAGGTTTAGAACGTTCTACATATGGCCCTACAAACACGCATGAAGAACAATTAAACATAGTGATAAAACAACTTAATACCTCTCAAAAAACGTTAAATGATATTCAAACAGACATTGAAACCATTAGAACTGTCTTACAATCTTCAAAAAGCCCATACATTGAAAAGTAAACATAAAAGCCCTTTAAAAAAGGGCTTTTATAGTAAAAGTACTGAATAAATGTTTCTTTTTAATGGCTAGCAAAGAACCAATTACTTTATGTTTCATTTTAAACTTATACCAAAGCAAAAATAGCTTTATTTGGTAGTATTAAAAACATCATTATTATTCTTTCTATAGACTATTTTAACCACACGCAAAACTATCTGTAAACTTAGTCCACCCTTACTATAGAAAACCTTATTATTCCTGCATCAACCTCAGATTTCTGGAGTATTCCTTGTTGGTAATAGTAATAGCTCTCTTTGCCTGTGTGAGACTTTTTTTTATAGGCATGTTCAGAAATCTTTTCCATTTGATGAAACTCAGCATGCTCCTCTGCATACACTGTTTTAACTGCAACCGGTTCTTGAAAAACAAGTTGTATTACACTATTTTTAATATCTGTTTCAATCGTTTTTGATAGCTTTTCATTTGAGTAAAAATTATAAACCCCTTCTTCTAGTATCGTTCTAACCTTTGTCTTATCTTTTCCCCTAACAGTAATATGTGCATTAGCGTCTTTTAAAATACCATCAACATACAAAACATCGTATTTATAAGAAATGGAAAAGTTGATCAGGAAACTGTATTCAATATTAGTATGACTTTTATAGTTTATAACGTTGCCTTTGGTAACCTTTGTTGCTTCTAAGGTACCTAAAAGTTTGTCCTGATAGATCACATTAAATAGATGATGCTCTGATTGTGCTTGAATAAACAGAACAAAGAGAAAAGACATTATATTTACAACAACTCTCAAATTCAAATAGTTTAGTATTTATGCTAATAATAACAAGCAGTTAATCACCAGTTTTAAGAAATGAAAATAATAAATAGAAATTAAATTGTAGTTTAAAAGCAAATGTGAATCCTTATTTTAAGCATTTTAGTCAATAACAACCCTTAAAACGATAAAAGCACCTTTTTCAAAAAGGTGCTTTTATTATGTTTATGTATTCTGAATTTTGTTTACAGTGTATTCTCTGTTTGACTTAAGATAATATCTCTTTTGGCTACAAATACTCCTTTCTTTTCTTCCAGTTTAAGAATGTTATTGGTAATTCCTTGTTTAACCATTCTTTTACGACAAATTTTTGAAAGTTTTGGATCGTCGTCAAAAAGGTACACAGGTAAAACGTATTCTTTTTTATTAGGCTCTTTAACAACTGGGTGTATGTGCATTAGTTTTCTTTGAGATAAACGTTTTCCTGGCACAAAAGTATAGAACGTATATTGCCCATTTTTATTGGTTTTAATCCATGTTCTATGGTGAACATAGCGCTTTTTACCTTCTTTAACCATTTCATAGCTCCCTCTCTCATTAGGTTGCTCTATATACAATATAACATCTTTTGCTGGCGTAACACCATCACTTAGGTAAATAGTTCCAGTAATTTTTAATTTGTCTTCCTTTGTATCGTAGTCAGGAATAGTACCAATATTACTTAAGGTCTTATTTGCGTAGTCATAAAAAGGATTCTTGGAATTTACACTCGATGCTATATCTTGAGCTAAAAGTGTACTATTAAATGATAATAATAATCCTAAATACAATATAAAACTAAATGTTCTCATGGGGCTTTGTTTTATTAATCGATTCAAAACTAATTGATTACTTAATAAGTAGAATAAAAAACCTTATGAACAAACAAATAAAACGTTGAAATGAAACCGGATGCAAAAATCGACGACCAACTACCAACTTACCTATCTTTATACACGTAAATAGCCTGTAACACCCTAACTATGGCAAGTTATTAGCTTAATCTTGTACTATAACCCCAGAATAACGTATGGGGAATCTTGAACCACTTCTAACAGTAATATAGGTATTTAGATTAGGGTAAATCGTAATATTTACTTCAAAAAGTTCTCCCTGAGATTTGTTTTTCGCTTCCATATAAATATCGTACCCCTTATTCTTGTTTTCTTTTTGCTGAAAATTTTTATAGGTACCCGAAAGCTCAATAGCAGTATCATTCCCACCATATCCTATGTTCATTTGTCGCTCACCAAAATAAGGTAAATATGAAGTAATACTATCTTTATTAATTTCTAAAAAATTAGAGTTTCCTATTAAACTAATAGAACTAGCGGTACTACCTTGTTGAGTTAAGAAGGCATTTCCTATTTGTTGCATGGCATTTGTAACCATTGGATAGGCCCAGTCCGATTCAATTCTAAACTGCTTACTTTCAATTATAGTATTTAAACGATCTGTTTCGGACTCCGTTACTTGATCCTTGGTAGATTTGCAAGACCATATAAAGCATATCATAATCACTAGATACTGAAGAGGTTTCATAGCATACCAATTTAACACGAAGGTATAAAAATTGAGTTTAATTTATATGAAGATTATGTTAAAACCCCTTTGACTTTATAGAATGATAACGCTACTCATTAAGAATATTACTAATAGCCCCTATCCAATCATCCATACTGGTCTTATTAGTGTCTAACGCTAAGTTTTTATTACCATAAGGTTTGTACATCTCTAAGTTGGTTACAGAAAAGAATCCAAGAGTTGGAGCCAAAGAAGCGCTTGCTAAATGCATAACACCATTATCTGCGGCTATGAATATACTTGTGTTTTTTATAATGGCTCCCATTTCTCTAAGATCCTTACTATAAAAATTGGGGGCTTTAAAATTTATTTTTGAAATATTTTCAATCGGAAGCATTTCAATAATATGATAGTTGGGGTATTCTTTAAGCAGTCTAGAATACAATGTATTCCACCATGTTTCAGAATAACACTTATCGCCTGTAGCGTTGGTATAAATGCAAATTGTTTTTTTACTATTATCTCCCACAACATCATTTAAAACCTCTTTTCCTTTTTTAAGTTCCTCCTCACTCAATTTAATATCTAGCCTAGGAACCTCTTTATTTTCAAGATCTACTCCCAAGTTTTTCAAATACAAGCGCAAATTATAAACGGGATAAATAGACATATGTTGGTAATCTTTCATGCCTTTAAACCGGGCCTCATCAACGTCACCAAAAATTTTGAATTCAGCCTTAGCCAACTGTGTGAGCAGTCTTCCTGAGGAAGAAGTTCTGTCGCCGTTTATTACAAAATCATAGGCTTTTTTTCTAATAGAAAACCAACAACTTATATATTTAAACAAATGACTCCATGGTTTTTTAGGCAACTTAATAATGTCTACCACTTCTTTATAGTTCTCAAAAACGGGATGCGCCACTCCTCCCTTAACAAAAAGATCCACTTCACAATATGGAAATACATCGATTACTTCTTGAACCAAAGGGGTTAGCAACAATTGATTTCCTAACCTATGGTTGGGCCTTATTATTAGTACCTTCTTAATTTTAGTCACATCGCATGAACCATACTCTGGCTCTTTGTAAGATCCACCAACACTTTTGGCGAGACTCCATATTACCGTTCTTCTAATTTGGTTAATCTGTGACTTAAAAGACATTTAAATATAAATTTTGAATAAAGTGACGCAAAATTACAAATTAACAACCAATCTTAAACATCAATAAATCTTAGTTTTTTTTAAGATTTTTTATTCTCTGTGCAACCCTTGAGTTTTTCCGCTGTCTATAATAATAACTTAAATAATAAAACTATTTTTAAGATTATTTAAAAGCTAGCCGTTTCGATTGGAAACCAACATGTTATATACACACAAAGAACTTATTGAAAAAAGTAAGTTAGGTGATAGGACTTCGCAATATGAGTTATATGAACTTTATGTTGATGCTATGTATAATGTAAGTATGCGAATGATGCGAGTTAAAGAAGATGCCGAAGATGTATTACAGGATAGTTTTGTTGAGGCTTTTAATAATATGTCGTCCTTTCGCTATGATAGCACCTTTGGTTCCTGGTTAAAACGTATTGTGATTAATAAGAGTATTAATCAATTGAAGAAGAAAAAGATTCTGGCTGTACCTATAGAAAACGAAATATATCACATAAAAAACGATGTTAAAGATGAAGACACTTCTATTTACGATATAAAAAAGGTAATTAAGGCAATAGAGCTTTTGCCAGCTGGTTACCAACAAATAATAAACTTGTATTTAGTTGAAGGCTTTGACCATGTTGAAATATCAGAAGTATTAGGAATATCGACCTCTACTTCGAAGTCACAATACCATAGAGCAAAGAAAAGATTAATTGACATAATAAAAACGCTATGATGGAAAATTTTGAAACATATGTAAGAGAAAATAAAAGCGCTTTTGATAAACACAGGCCCAATAGAGATAAGCTTTGGTCAAATATTGAAGCCAAATTGGAAAAACCAGATGCACCGCCTAAAGCCATAAAACTTTGGGAAAGCAAAATCTTTAAAATCGCCGCAGTTCTAGTAGTTGCCTTAGGGGTGTTTTCATTGTTTACTATTGTATCATCTTCTACTGCAACCAAAGATCAATTTGTTTCCCAAGAACTATTAGATATCGACACGCACTATCAAGGGCTAGTAGCTTATCAAGTAGCGTTAGTAAAAAAGAATTCGAAATTAACCGATGCTCAAAAAAATGAATTTTTATCGTTTATGGATGATCTAGATAGCGAATATGATCTCCTTAAACAAGAACTTGGGGAAAATATCGATAATGAACGTGTTTTAGAAGCAATTGTAATTAATTACAAAAAGCGAATTGAGTTAATTGAAAGACTTTTAAAACAGCTTAATAACACGAATAAAACAAACGACACCGATGTATACACTTTATAAAAAAGCAATATGGCTTATAATGGTGCTTATTTGTGGCACTCTATATTCTCAGGAAACTTTATCTAAAACCATTGAAAAATCATTTAAGTTATCTAATGCAGGAGAATTGCATATCGATAACAAACACGGAAACGTATCTTTTAAAGGATGGAAGGAAAACAGGGCAAAAGTTTCTATTGAGGTTAAAGTCTCTCATAAAAAAAAGGAAAGTGCTCAAGAGCTTTTAGACCGTATTCAACCCGACATTAAAGAAGCTGGAGATTTTGTAAGTATTACATCCTTAATATCCAATAAAAATAAAAGTACCATTTCTAGTTATTTTAAAAAGGTAAACCCATTTGAATTTGATAAAAGTAACCTAGATATTAACTACACTATTTATTTACCTACAAATACTGAAATCGATATTACTAATAAGTTCGGGGATGTTTTAATTGAGAATTGGACTGGTAAATTAAAAGCTAACGTTGAACATGGCGACCTTTGGATATTGGAGAATCTAACTAATGCAAAAATTGCTATGAAGTTTGGTAAACTGCGTGCCAATGTCATATCATACGGTGTTGTTAACCTGAAGAATGGCGAAATGGATTTATCCGATTCTGAGAATTTACTTCTCAATACAAGCGGTTCTACGATTGAATTGGAATCAATTAATGATTTAGAAATTCACTCCAGTAAAGATGAAGTTTCTATTGACACTCTTAATAACTTAATTGGACAATTAAAATATTCTGACATGACCATAAACGCTCTAAAAACAAAAACAGATTTAAACATGAGCGTATCCGAATTTCGCATTAATAGCATTATGTCCTCAGATGCCGATGTAAAAATCATTCAGGAATCTTCAAATATCCACATAAATATAGCTAATGCCTCTTTTAAATTTAGGGCTTATTTGGAGGAAGGCTTGCTAAGACTTCCTAAAACCTTTGAAAATATTAATAGTACTTTAATTGATAAAGGAGATAGAATTCGTGAAATCACAGCTACTTATGGTCTTGACTTAAGCGGTACATTTGATTTTAAGGGTGAAAAAGGAGTTATCATTCTAGATGATTAGAGCCTTTTATACTTACGATAACTTCATATTTTATTCAAAAAAAACAAACCTAAAATGAGGCTTAAAAAAATAAATGCGCCAAAATATGCAACTCTATCATCATTAAGTTGTCTATACTATTAACTAACATCAAAAAAAGAACACTAATGAAATTTCATTACACCTTATTAATAATCGCGCTCATAACTTTTAAAATAGTTGTAGCGCAGGAAAATGAAACAGATTACATTGAGTTTAATGACCGCAATAACACGGTACATGGTGTATATCTCGGTTTGGGTTTGCACTATGGTAAAATTGACCAGGCAGACACGTATTTAACAAGCTTTAAAATAGCCTATGTTGCCAATCAGGAATTTGAAATTGGATTAATAGGAAACGGGTTTTATACAGATTTAAACAGGCAAGGTCTTGATAACCATGATAGGGATATGGCTGGTTTTTATGGAGGGCTACATTTAGAACCAATATTTTTTGGAAAATCAAAATTTAGTTTGTCCTTACCTCTTCTTGTTGGAGGTGGTGCTGTTGGGTTACTCTCAAATAAGTGGTATAATGAATATGATGTAGACGATGACGACTTGAAAGGTGTCTTTGTTGTAGAACCTGGAGCGAGTCTCTTATACAATCCTTCCAGATACATTCAAATCGAAGCCGGATTTAAATATAGAATTTCTAGTAGTTTGAATTTTAGACCCGAATATGACATTAATAATATAAACGGGTTTTCTGTTGGTATAGGTGTCAAGCTTGGAGTCTTTAATATGGGAAGAAATAGATACAAGCAAAAACTATAAAATAAAAACAATGAACAATCATAAAAATGCATTAAATGCCATTCATGTAGTTTCTAAAAATAACACTGTTTATATAAAATCAAGTAATAATTGCAGTGAATGGTACGCTATTAATTTTCAATGGATTCCTGTAAATAAACTTGAAGAAACCTTAAATCATTAGAGACGCTCATCATCATCAAAATCAATCATCATGAAAACGAACAGACATTATATCGTTTTAATTGTCATTTCATTTTTCTTATGCTCATGCCACGAGGAAAATATTGGAGTTTACCCAGACGATTCTATAAGCTTTAAAGATATTGTAGTTGAAAATTATCACTCAATAGAAATTGCAAATAACGTTAGTGCTTTTATAACTTTTTCTGATACCGAAGAATCGATTACTATTGAAAGCAATTCCAACCTTCAGGACTTGATTGTTGCAAAAATCGCTAACAATACGCTTACAGTGAAACTTAAAAATAACATCCATTTAAAAAGTACACCTACACTAAACGTCTATATTACAACTAAATCAATTGAAAACATTAAGGCTGCAGCCGACTCTAATATTAAACTAGAGAATACTTGGATTGCAAATGAAGCTCACATTAATATTACGGCAGATAGTAATTTTACAGGTCCAATAGATGTAAATACACTAAATTTAAAGGCAACGGCCGACGCGCAAGCGGATTTATATGGCGACGTAAATTATTTAGATGCCTTTCTCTCGGCTGACGCAGCACTCATAGATTATGACTTAAAAGTCCATGATTTAAAGCTCAAAATGACAGCGGACTGTGTAGCTAATTTAACGGTTAGCCATACCATTAGTATAGATGCTGTTGCCGATTGCACCTTAAATTACAGAGGCCATGCATCCATTATACATAAACGCTTAAAAGCAGATTCAAAAATCAGAAAAATGAATTAAACTCATAAGTGCAAAACCTTTACGCTACTTTTTAAGTGCTGGCTTTGCGCTTTTACTCTGTTTTCCTTTGTATAAGGCATTTAAAGAAAGTGCCACAATAATCAGGGCTATACCTAAAACACTCCAGACGGTGTATATTTCACTAAAAAGAAAGACACCTAACAAGACCGTAAATATAACCTCTAAGTACTTTAATGGAGCCACCTGATTGGTTGAAGCGACTTGGAAAGCTTTAGTCATAAACAGTTGTCCGAAATATCCAAACACTCCAAGTCCAAATAACATAAACCATTCATATCCCATAGGTTTCATCCAACTACCTATAGAAGCCATCCCTCCTACAATAACTGAAATAATCATAAAATAATTTACCACCACCACTGGGTGGTCTCCCTTTCCTATTTTACTAAGAACCACATAAACTAAGCCACTAAAAATAGCTGAAATAAAAATGAGCACTAAGCCCAATATACTTAACTGACCATCAAGCCCTTTTAAAATTAAAACACCGGTAAAAGCAACACCAAAAAACAGCCATTGTAAGGGTTTAACCTGCTCTTTTAAAAACAAAATAGCAAAAACAGAGGCAAATATAGGCGCCATATAGCGTAATGATACGGCCGTGCCAATAGGCAAGTACTTGGTGGCCATAAAAAAGAAAGACATGGAAGTAACACCAACCAAACCGCGAATAATCAATAATTTTCTATTATTTCCTAAAACTGGGATATTATTTTTAAGAAGAAAACCTAAGGTAAAAAACAAGGACCCCAAAGCCCTAAAAAACACAATTTGAAAGGCTCCAAAATGCGTTAAGTGCTTAACAATACCGTTCATACAAGCAAATGCCAAAGTACTTACTAACATGAACTTAATGGCTGTTTTAACGCCCATAGCCTCTTAGTTTAAAAGTCCTCTTGGTATTAATAAAATAAACACCTGTCAGCAAAACGATAGCCGCTACTATGGATTGGATTGAAATATATTCATCTAAAATCCACCATCCAAGCACCATTGCAATTATTGGGTTGACATAGGTGGACGTGGCTACCTTTTCTGGTGAAACTACTTTTAGAAGGTAATTAAACGATGTAAATGCAATAATGCTTCCGAAAATAATGAGTCCTAGCATAGACCATTGAACTTCTTGATTCCAGGTACTCGGCAAAGACCAAGATTCGCCTAAACACAAACTAACAACAGCAAGCATTATGCCCCCTGTTAACATTTGGTATCCCGTATTTATAAAATAATTCTTTGGTAAATCTGCTTTTCCAACAAAAATACTGGCATATGCCCAACTTAACATACAAGTAAAAATGGTAATCATACCTATAACTTGTCCTTCTTGACGTATAAGCTCTTGTTGGCTTACAAGTAAAAAAATACCCAAAAAGCCAAGTATAACCCCTATATAAGACATGGTAGCTATTCTTTTACCTTGTATAATCCGCATCATGATTAAGACCACAAGAGGTTGTGCAGAAATTTCTAAAGCGGTAAACCCACTATCTACATACTTTAGTGCCCATACCACAGCCCCATTTCCATAGGTTAGAAATAAAAAACCGGCTATAGTGGTGTTTTTTAGTTGTTTTAAGCTGATTGACAACTTTATCCCTAATGCCTTGGCAATAATAAAAATAATAACGCTAGCAACGGTAAACCGAATAGCGGCCAAAAAAAAAGGCGGCAACTGTGTTACCGCTATCTTGTTTAATAAATATGTAGAGCCCCATATAACGTAAATAGCAAAAAAAGCTAAGACAATTAGAATGGTTTTCCTAGGTATACTCATAAGTGTCGACTCAAAAAAATAATATAATTACTATAAAGAATTATAGCTTTTTTACTTTCACGGCGTTCATTCCTTTTTGGCCACGCTCTAACTCGTAAGTAACTTTATCATTTTCTTCAATAGGCTCTAAAGTACCACTAACATGAACAAAATACTTTTCTTGGTTAACGCTATCAATAATAAAACCAAAACCTTTTGAGTGATCGAAGAAAGAAACCTTTCCTTCTTTAGCGGCTGGCTCCTCTTCTATTCTATCTTCTTTTTTAGGGATTCCTAATTCAATGCTTTCGGCTTCAACTTTTTCTCTTAATGCAGGATCTGGCGGCGTGTCGGTTAAATTTCCATTAAAATCAACATAAGCAAATTGAATTCCTTGAGGGTTTTCTTTGGCCTGCGCGCGTCTAGCCTCTTTCCTTTTTTGCTTTTCTTCTCGTTTTTTTAATCGTTTTTTCTCTTTTTCAATTTTGTTAAATGTCACTTGCGATTTTGCCATAGTTTAAAATATCCTGCTTTTTTATTTGAATTAATATTAGCGTAAAGATACGCCTAATATTTGGCATGCTATAATAATCAAAGGATTATATAAACCTAAATAAGTAGCTTTAATAAGCGTTAGTATTTAAAATTTAAGGATAATAAAAGTTATGAAAGCATAATTAGCTAAGAAAAAAGATACCGAAAGCATCAATTTAATCCTCTGGCGGATACCCATGAATCTGCTCAAAAACCTCATCAAAATTACTTCTTAAATAAGAATTTAGTTTTTTCCTATAATCGCCTTTTAACCATTCTACGAAATTGTACGTACTTTTACTAATGCACTTAGTATAACGCTTAATCCTGAAATCAATATCATCCCCTAGCATTTTGGCTAAAGCCAATGCATCATATACGTCCTCGCTATTTTCAATACAAATCTTTCCATGTTGTTCGATAGATCGTTCTAAAACAACTTTTGAAGACTCCCCGTTTCTAATAGAATCTACATAAGTCTTTTGAATATCAAAATGAACGTCTTTCGATTTTCCAAATTCAGCGCGCAATTCGTCTGGCATTTCATACCTAAAATTACTTTCTAGGTCTTCATCACTTAAAATAGAATCGAGATAATAGGTAGGCGATTTAAAAATACGCTGCCAATCTAAGTCATCTCCCCAAGGACCAAATCTGTGAAAATTATTTCCTAAATCAATTACTGAAAACGTTTTCTTGTCTTTTAAAATACGAGATCCACGACCTATCATTTGATAATACAAGGTCAATGATTTTGTCGCCCTATTTAAAATAATGCTTTCAACAGAGGGTTCATCAAACCCAGTTGTTAAAATACTTACTGAGGTCAATATCGCATCGGGTGTATTTTTAAACCAATCTAAAATAAGCGCACGCTCTTTTTTTGTATTGGTATTATCTAAATGAGCAATTTTATAACCAGCACGCCTAAAGGTATCATACACATGAAGAGAGGTGTTAATACCATTATTAAAAATTAAAGTTTTCTTACCCTTAGATCGTTCTTCATAGGCCTGAAGCAACTTGGATAACATATCGTTATCTGTATATAAATCTTCAGACGATTTTACTGTATAATCACCATTAGCTCCTACAACCAACGAGGTTAAACCCACATTGTAGGTAAACATTTCAGCTCGTGCTAAAAAGCCATTTTCAATAAGTGATTCAATGCTTTCCCCAACAATTAGCTCGTCGTAATTATCAGTCATAGGAAGCTCTATACTCGAACTTAAAGGCGTTGCTGTTACTCCTAAAATAAAGGACTTACTAAAAAATTTAAAAAGCTTTGTAAATGAATTATAATGCGCCTCATCAATAATAACTAAACCTATATCAGAGATATCCAATTTGTCATCATTAAGCCTGTTGTTAAGAGTTTCCACCATGGCAACGAAACAACTATACTCATTTTGGTCGCTTAAATCTGCCTTACTATCAACAACCTTGTTATGAACACCAAACTCTGTAAGCATATTAGAAGTTTGCTTACACAACTCAATTCTGTGCGTCATAACCAGTACCTTCTTTTTATGATGCTTTAAGTATTGCCTAACGATTTCAGAAAATATAACTGTTTTACCCCCGCCAGTAGGTAACTGATAAAGCAAATGGTAATCACTAGGAGATTCTTCAAAGGCTGTGAATATTTTATTAATGGCTCCTTTTTGGTAGCTATATAAATCTTTACCTTCTTTCCTTTCTTCTAATTCTAATTCCGTTTTTACGATAGACATACTTAACTTTTTGTGACGTGCAAAAATAACATCTTTAAAAGGTTTATAGGTAATCTTAACTTGGAAAATTGTAAAGGAATATTAACAAATAAAGAAATGGGATATTTAGCTCCTGTTATTTGCTAAATTTTCATTTCATAAAGCTCATGTAATGCTGTATTTTTAATTATAAGATGATGACACGTACTATTTAGATCTGGTTTCCGCCTTTCACAAGGATTAAATTTTGAAAACATTCATGGAGTGCAAAGTAATTCATACTTTTATCGTTTAAAATTATCACTTATGAACATTAATGATAAATCTGGTGTTGAACGTTATGCCGCTAATTCTGACAGATATAATTCCATGACCTATAATCGCACAGGTAAAAGCGGTATATTATTACCTGCCATGTCTATTGGGTTATGGCATAACTTTGGGTTTGTAGACCCAATTCAAAATGGACGTGATATTTTAAGGACTGCTTTCGATTTGGGCATTACACATTTCGATTTAGCTAATAATTATGGTCCTCCTTACGGTTCGGCCGAAGAAAATTTTGGAATTATTTTTAAAAAAGACTTCGCTAATTATAGAGACGAATTGTTTATTGCAACCAAAGCCGGATTTGACATGTGGCCTGGGCCTTATGGAAATTGGGGGTCTAAAAAATATTTAGTAGCAAGTTTAGACCAAAGTTTACAGCGTATGGGGCTCGACTACGTAGACATATTTTATCACCATAGACCTGATCCCGATACGCCACTTGAAGAAACCATGGGAGCCTTAGCCGATATTGTAAGACAGGGTAAAGCGCTCTATGTTGGAATTTCTAATTACCAGCCCAAGGAGACACAACAGGCGGCTGAAATTTTAAAAGCTTTGAAGGTACCTTTTATTCTGCATCAGGCTAGGTACTCCATGTTTGATCGTTGGGTTGAGGATGGTCTTCTTGATACTCTAAGCGAAAACGGTGTGGGATGCATTGCTTTTTCACCTTTAGCGCAAGGCATGCTTACTGATAAATATGTAAATGGCATTCCAGAAGGATCAAGAGCTTCCAAAAGTTTAAGTTACTTAAATTCTGATACGGTTTCTAATAACTTGTCAAGAATTCAGTCTTTAAATAATTTGGCATTGGAAAGAGGGCAAAAATTATCACAAATGGCTATTGCTTGGATTTTGAGACAACCGCAAGTAGCATCAGTTTTGGTAGGGGCTAGTTCTTCTAATCAATTGAAAGAAAACGTAAAGGCCTTGGATAATTTAGAATTTTCATCAGAAGAATTAAAAGTTATCGAAGACATCATTACTTAAATTTGTTGCGTACTATTTTTAAGCTTTTTTTAATTACGATACTCGACGTTATTTACAGTTTTTATATTAAATAAAAACCTTTCTTTACTATTTTTTGCCCCCTATTTAAGGTCTAAGTCCAAAAGAGAAAATTCTAGTGCATGGCCTGTTTCAATCTGTCATGCCGAGCAAACAAAAAAACTTACTCTTCTTTAACAACAATTACGGTAGCCTTAACTCCTGTAGCTAAGTTCCATTGATTATGGGTTATAATAGTTCCTTGATCATCAATCACTTTAAACTCTGCCGTATTGGGTCCTGATTCTCCTTGATTTAATGCCACAAAATCAATTTTATTAAAGCCAGGTTTTAAATTAAGTGTAAACCCCTTAAAACCACCAGTTAAATATACCCTAGGATAAATGATATCATCATTTACTTTAACCTGAATAAGATCGCCGTCAGTATGTCCATGATCGCGATAAACAACGTTAACCTTACTCGCCGAGCTTTTAAAATCGCCAAGGTATTGATCGGTGGTACTCCCGTTTCTTTTTTCCACCTCTTCTTTACTTAATCTAATATTATCTAGTGATCTATTTATTTTGTCGATATATAATTCGCCAGGATTGGCAAATTCTTCCTCAGGAAACATTGAAATTTCCTTTTTATCAAAATCGAGGTTTGTTGCTGTTTTAGGGAAATTTAATCCTAGGTTAGGATTATCCTTTGCTTCTGGTAAATCTGGTTTTACCTCTGGTTGTGCTTCAGGAACTTCTGAAGCGGGAATACTAAATGACCTATTCTTACTATCAATTTGGGCCGCAATAGTTAGTGAGAACAGCATACATATTATTAACGCTATTGTAGGTCTCATCATTTTTTTGTCCATTTTTTAAGCGAATCACTTAATATTCTACAAAGATATTTGTTTCTTTCAAATACCTGGGATTAGCTTCATTTTTTTAATAAGGGTTTAACAATAACTGTTCCATGATTTTCATTCAGGCATCATTTCTATAGCTAAGTTAGTTTTTAATAAAAAAATGTTAAAATTTGTTAAATAGCTACTTTGTTATGCATAGTACTGTAACAAAGTAATTTTTGATTCGTCTTCATAATATAACAATCAAAAAACAACAGTTATTAATTAAAACCAAAAATTATGAGAACTTTAAACAACAATCAATTAACAGCAAGCCCAAAAGGAACTAAAAGTAACAAATGGAACTCTAAAAGACGATACAGATAATCCATAAAATCTATTTTTTCATCATCAATCAAAATTCAAACGTTATGAGAACTTTAAATAGCAATCAAATTTCAGAAAAACTACATGGCACAAAAAGTCATCAATGGAACACAAAAAGGCGTTACAGATAAGTAGCGCCTCTAAACTACGTCTTGTTCAATTATTAAAACAATAACAATGCAACCTATTATTAAAATATCAAAACGTGTAAATACGATTACTCAAAATCACCTAACTTCTCCTAAACGCATTATAAACTGCTTTGATTCGAATATAGAAATTTGGAGAGGCAGTAAACGTTACGCGCACTAAATATAAGCTTATGGTATTGTTTTTGTGATTCTTAGTCATATTAACATTAAACTATAACTTATGAGACATTTAAATCGAATTCCAGAAGTAAATGCGGGGTCTATGGCAGACATCGCATTTTTATTACTTATTTTCTTTTTAGTAACTGCAACTATTTCTTCAGATGAGGGGATAAATAGAGTGCTACCCAGAGAATGTCCAAATGTAGAGGATTGTTTTGCAGACATACACGAAAGAAACATTATGAGAATTTTAATTAATAACAAAAATCAAATAATGGTAAATAATAATTTGACTGATATAGGCCATCTTAAGAATCGAACCTTAAGTTTTTTAGACAATAATGGCGATGGGACCTGCAATTATTGTTATGGTAAAAAAAATAATAAGGATTCTGATAACCCTAATAGCGCCATTATTTCATTGAAAAGCGGGAAACTCACTAATTACAAGACATATATTTCTGTACAGAACGAGATTACAAAAGCTTACAATCAATTAAGAAATCGTTACAGTATGACTATGTTTAATAAGTCTTACCACAAACTAGAAGCCAGTGATAAGCAAAAAGTAAAAAAAGCCTACCCAATGAAAATTTCTGAGGCCGAAACTAAGTGAAACCTAGTATTTTGCTAAGCCGTAGCTAATGCGTACTGGTCTTCTACCCCATTCCTTGGCAGCTTTGATATTTAGCCCCATGTAAATATCAATGCGGTTTTTCCATCTAGAATGCATTTTATCTTTTACCCAGTATACCCCTTCAAGTCCATCAATCTCAACAGGGGTATTATGCTTTAAGCCAAGTTTTAATAAGTCCCTAGAAACGGCGATGCATTTCATACCAGGTTTTAAAGTATCACCAAAAGCAGTTATATTGGGATTGCCGCTTGTTTGGCTTTTTACCGAATTATAAGCTGTTGCCGTCACTTTCTTAGAATTCCATATATAGTCTTCCTTTAAAGTCTTAGATGTATCGTGTTTACACCCAAAAGTAAAAATAAGTAACGTAATCAAGTAAACTTGTTTATTCATGACGCCACAAATAACTAATTAATACAGTAATATATCTTTTAAAACGATTTCAAATCGATCTTTTGGCAAATAGCCTTTTTCTAATTCGTTAGCAAAAGGAATAGGAGTTTCTAAACTGGCAACGCGCCTAATAGGCGCATCTAAATACTCAAAACAATGTTCTACCACCAAAGCCGAAATATCACTGGCTAGCCCTCCAAAAAGTGAATCTTCTTGCAGAATTATTAATTTTCCGGTCTTTTTTACAGAATTATAGATAGTTTTAGTATCTAGAGGTTGTAGCGTTCTTAAATCAATAAGTTCTGCAGATATTTCAGGGTTTTCACCAAGTGTATTCGTGGCCCAATGTACCCCCGCACCATAACTTACCACGGTAATATCTGTTCCTTCGCTTAGTATAGCCGCCTGACCTAACGGCAACGTATAATAATCTTTAGGGACATCTTGATATACGGTTCTGTATAACCCTTTATGTTCAAAAAAAAGTACGGGGTTAGGATCATTTATACTAGTATTTAGCAGTCCTTTAGCATCATAAGGGAAGGCAGGATAAACAACTTTAAGTCCGGGTGTTTTGGTAAACCATGCTTCATTTGTTTGTGAATGAAAAGGACCAGCTCCTAAATCACCTCCACAAGGCATTCTTATAACCAAATCGGCATTTTGCCCCCAGCGATAATGACTTTTAGCCAAGTAATTTACAATTGGATTAAACCCCGAAGAGGCAAAATCGGCAAATTGCATTTCTACAACACTCTTTATCCCTGCTATAGATAGCCCCATGGCCGTTTCTACAATGGCCGATTCGCAAATAGGGGTATTTCTTATACGTTCCTTTCCGAAGACATCAACGAACCCCTCGGTAATTTTAAACACGCCACCATATTCAGCGATATCCTGACCCATTATTACCATGTCTTGATACTTGTGCATACTCTGGTTTAAAGCTTCAGAAATAGCATCAATAAACCTTACCTTAACAACTTCATTGGACGGTCTAATATTAACATTATCAAACTTTTGAAACACATCATCTAATTCAAAAGATTCATTAAAATCAATCACTGGTTCCTCATTTACCGCTGCCAAATGTTCATTAATTTCATCAGATATTTGCTGCCTAATAGTATCAATTTCTCCCAAATCTATGATATCCTGCTCTAACAAAAAGCGTTCGTAATTTATAATCGGATCTTTTTCTTTCCAAAAATCTAAGAGTGTCTCTGGTACATATTTAACACCACTCGCTTCCTCATGGCCTCGCATTCTAAACGTTTTAAACTCGATTAAAACAGGCCTTGGGTTTTCCCTAATGGATTGTGCGATATCACTCATATTTTTATAGATTTCAATAATGTTATTTCCATCAATAATATGAGACTCCATGCCATAACCTATTCCTTTATCGGCAAGGTTTTGGCAGTTATACTGTTCCGAAGTTGGTGTCGATAAACCATACCCGTTATTTTCAATACAGAAAAGAACGGGTAACTGCCATACCGAAGCTACGTTAAGCGCTTCATGAAAATCACCTTCACTCGTACCTCCTTCACCTGTAAATACCACCGTAACTTCGTTTCGGTCTTTTAATTTTGAAGCCAGAGCGATACCATCTGCAACACCTAATTGAGGACCTAAATGGGAAATCATACCCACAATTTTATATTGGTGCGTACCAAAATGAAAAGACCTATCTCGACCTTTTGTAAAGCCAGAAGCCTTACCCTGCCATTGTCCGAACAACCTGTATAAGGGAATTTTTCTGGTGGTAAAAACTCCCAAATTTCTATGCATGGGAAGTATGAACTCATCTGGCTTCAACACCATGGTTACCCCAACAGCGATAGCTTCCTGCCCTATTCCAGAGAACCATTTACTTATCTTACCTTGTCTTAATAAAACTAACATTTTCTCTTCAACCATTCGTGGTTTAAGCATGTTTTCATACAAGTCAATTAAGATATTTTTATCAAGATCTTCTATTAAATAATTCATTTTAAGGACTTTTAATTCACAAAAAACAAGAGTTATGCATCTATCAAATATAGCATAATAAATACAGAAGCATACCAAACTAAATAACCTTTAATCCTGCGCAAATTATATGGTTTTTGTACATTTGTTTTTATCTCATCATATAAAATATAAATCCAATGAACGCCATACCCAGTGTCAATTTAATAGACTTTATTTCGAACGATGAAAGTAAAAAGCAAAACTTTGTTGAGGCTATTGGGAAAGCTTATGAAGATATTGGTTTTGTGGCACTTAAGGGGCATTTTCTAGACGATGCTTTAGTAGACAGTTTGTATAAGGAGGTTAGAAATTTTTTCAATTTACCAATCGATGTAAAGCAGAAATATGAAATCCCAGGTATAGGAGGACAAAGAGGGTATGTATCCTTTGGAAAAGAAAGTGCTAAAGGCAAAAAAGAAGGTGACTTAAAAGAGTTTTGGCATTTTGGTCAATATGTTGAAAATGACGAAACTTTAAAGGCAGAATACCATGACAATGTAATGGTAAAAGAGCTGCCTAATTTTAATGAGACTGGAAAACAGGCTTATAAAATGCTTGAAAAAACTGCAAAATATGTTTTAAGGGCTTTAGCCCTTTACTTAAACCTTGAAGAAACGTATTTTGATTTTTATATTCATAATGGAAATTCTATTTTAAGACCCATTCACTACCCACCTATTAAAGAAGAACCCAAAGAAGCTGTAAGAGCGGCAGCTCATGGTGACATTAATTTAATAACTTTATTAATGGGAGCTCAAGGAAAAGGGTTACAGGTGCAAAACCATAAAGGGGAATGGATAGATGCCATAGCACAACCAGATGAGCTTATGATTAATGTCGGGGATATGTTGTCAAGACATACTAATAACAGACTAAAGTCTACCATACATCGCGTGGTAAATCCTCCTAAAGAACTTTGGGGAACATCGAGATATTCTATTCCATTTTTTATGCACCCTATAAGTAGTATGAAGCTTAATGTTTTAGAAAGTTGTATTGATGCTAAACACCCTAAATTATTTGATAATATTACGGCTGGAGAGTTTTTAAATGAACGACTAATAGAGCTTGGGCTTATTAAAAAATAACAAAACATGGATTTGCAAGACCAACTTAAAAATTTGTTTCCTGAACATGTTCAAGAAGAAGATACTTCTAACGATAACAGTAATTCTAATATTTGGATGCAGGACACCCCCATTATTTGCAAGTATGAAAAGCGTAAAGGGAAACCGATTACTATTCTAGAGGGTTATACTGGTGCTACGCAAGATTTTAAGATATTAGCGAAAGAAATAAAAACTAAGCTTAACGTTGGAGGAAGTTTTAAAAATGATAAGATTATCATTCAAGGGGACTATAGAGATAAAATAATGCAAATATTAACAGATAAAGGCTTTAACGTTAAGCGCGTAGGTGGTTAGTATATGAAGAAAGAACCATTACATATAACCAATGGAGGGGTATTAACCTCTTATTTAAATGAGCTAAAAATTGAAGGCGAAAAGCTAACTTGGCAAGAAATTTTATGTGAAGGCCCTACACAGGAAGTTATTCATACGGAAGATTTTATTGCTTTGCGAAGTGAATTTTTGAGCAATTTCTATAATGTAGAACTGGATTTAAACAAAGTAGAATTTGCATTAGGCCAGCTGAGTAACCCTGATCGTTACTCTGAAATTATCCTATGGTTTGAGTACGATTTGTTCTGTCATATTAATCTTCTGGGTGTTATAAATTTATTGCAACAAAAAAAGATAAATTTACCCTTATATTTAGTTTGTAGCGGAAGGATAAAAGGAGAAAAAAACCTTAAAGGTCTCAGTGAACTAAACGCATCGCAACTGTTTAATCATTACAAAAATAAGATTAAGCTCCAAAAAGAAGACATCGAATTAGCTACTACCATTTGGGGTATTTATTGTGGTAAAGACCACAACCTTTTTAAACCTTTTATTATAAAACCGTCGTCATTCAAATATCTTAATAGTTGCCTGAAGGCCCACTTGGAACGTTTTCCAAATTCAAAAACAGGACTTAATGTCCTTGAAACCAATGTGCTTTCATTAATAAAGGAAAACCATATAAAATCGAAAAACCACCTCCTAGGTTATGCCTTAAATTACCAAGGGTATTACGGTTTTGGAGATATGCAAATACTGCGTATTATTGATAAGCTAAGCATATTTTTTACAGAAGGCAAAGATGAATTAACCCTAAATAGACTTGGCCACGAAGCCCTTTTAGGGCAACGAAACTTTTCCAAAGAACTAGCTAATAATATGAAATATGGTGGTGTTTCTGTGTCTGATTTTCATTTCAGCAAAGAACAAAATCAACTGGTTAAAATAGTTTCGCATGGTGATTAAGGAATCCGAACTCATTCTTAATCCAGATGGTAGTATCTATCATTTAAACCTTAAGCCTGAAAACATTGCAAGCACTATCATTTTGGTTGGAGATCAAGATCGCGTTTCAAAAGTATCAAAACATTTCGATAACATCCATTTTAAAACCCAAAAACGCGAATTTAAAACTCATACAGGCTCTTATAGAGGAAAGAGAATTAGTGTTATTTCTACAGGAATAGGGCCCGATAATATTGATATTGTTTTAAATGAATTAGACGCCCTTGCTAATATAGACTTTAAAACACGGCAAATTAAGAACTCCTTAACAAGTCTTAACTTTATTAGAATAGGTACTTCTGGAGCCTTACAAAAAGATATTCCTATAGATTCTTTTGTTTTAAGTAAATATGGCTTAGATATTAACGGGATGCTTCACGCTTATAACCTGAAAAGTATACAGAATGCACCATTAGAAAATGCCATTATTGATCATACAAACTGGAACCCAAATAAAGCCAAACCTATTGTAATTGAAAACAATAGAGATTTAGAAGCGAAACTAAAAAGTGATATTACCCTTGAAGGTTTTACGGCCACCGCTGGTGGCTTCTATGGACCACAAGGAAGAGTTTTAAGACTCTCTGTGCAAGATCCTTTTTTAATAGATAAGATTAGCTCTTTTAACCATAACCATTTAAAAGTTACTAATTTTGAGATGGAAACGTCTGCTATTTATGGATTAGCAAAACTATTAGGGCATAAGGCTGTTTCATTAAATGCCATTATTGCTAATCGTGCTACAGGGTATTTCAGTAAAAATCCTTCAAAAACTATTGATGACTTAATCACCTATACTTTAAACAAACTTGTAGAATAATCGATTAAACCTTATGAAGAGAGTCAATATTGGAGGTGTTCCAGAGCACTTTAACCTACCATGGTATTTAACACTAAAAGGAGGTGAATATAAACAAGCTAACATTAATTTAAGGTGGCAAGACTATCCTGGTGGTACTGGGGCCATGTGTAAAGGTTTAAGAAACGGTGAAATTGATATAGCCGTTATTTTAACTGAAGGTATAATTAAAGACATCATTGCAGGAAATCCCAGTAAAATTGTACAAACCTATGTGGATACTCCTTTAGTTTGGGGTGTTCATGTTGCAAATAAATCTACTTTTAAGAGCATAGACGATATAAAAGGTACAAAAGCTGCTATTAGTAGACACGGTTCAGGATCTCACCTTATGGCCTATATTCAGGCAGAAAACAATCATTGGGATCTTGTAAGAGACTTGAATTTTGAAGTCATAAAAGACTTAAATGGGGCCATTAATGGACTCACCAATGGTACTGCAGATTATTTCTTATGGGAAAAATTCACAACCAAGCCTTTAGTCGATTCAGGTATATTTAGAAGAATTGGCGACTGCCCTTCCCCATGGCCGTGCTTTGTTATTGCTGTTAGAGAAGATTTTATTGAAGGACATAACAAAACGTTGAAAACCATTCTAGATATTATTAATAATACAACAAGGGAATTTAAAGGTATTCCAAGTATTGACAAAACCATTGCTAACCGTTATAAGCAAGAACTAAGAGATGTTCAAGATTGGCTAAAAATTACAGAATGGTCACAAGATCTTATTAAAGAAGACACCATAATGCAGGTACAAAAAAAGCTTAAAACGTTAAACATCATTCCTAAAATGTTTGAATATGAACAACTTACTCATAAAATATAAACGATTAAATCAAATCATTCTAAAATGTTAATAATTCACAAAAAACAGATAGTGAGATACCCCAATTGTTTATTTTTGACTCACACAATCTAAAAAAATGAAAAATATACTCTTAATAGTTACAGCAATGGCTTTTTTAAGCTGTAACAATAAACCTGAAGTTGATTACGCCATTATCTCTGGAAAAATTACAAACAAACCTCTTGGTGAGATTTCCATAAACAGTATGGATAGGTCGTTTTCTGAGCCACTAGTTATTGCTGAAGACGGAACATTTGTAGATACGCTAACATTAGGTCAACATTCATATGTACTTTACGATGGCAAAAACCCTGTTTTTTTAAATCTACAACCTGGGTTTAATCTAAATATTAAATATGATGCCAATAATTTTGAAAACACCTTGTCCATCACAGGTCATGGTTTTGAAGTTAATAATTACCTGATAGCCAAACGAAAAACACAACGAGAATTGTTTGGAAACCCTAACGAAACATACCTGCTAAATGAAGCAGATTTCACAAAAAAGGCTGCAATGGTAAAAAATGGTTTATTAGATGTTTTAGCCGATACTAAAGGGTTAGAAAACGCATTTGTTGAAAAAGAGACTAGAGATATAAATTATATCTATTTAAGCTTTTTAAATGATTACAAGAATGCACATGCATACTTTACTAAGAATCAAGATTTCAAACCGTCTGAAAGCTTTTTAAAAGATTTTGAAGGGTTTAATTATACGAATGAGGAAGATTTTAAAGAATCCAGCAACTACAAAAGATTGGTAACCGATTATTTTACTAAAGAAGCTAGAAAACTTGCTAAGGAACAGGCTATGGAAAGCGACTTGGCTTTTGTAAAAACCGTAAGTAACATTAAAAGCGAGAGTATAAAAAATGGACTTCTTTATGAATTTGCCAATTTTAATATGAATTATTCGAAAGATATCGATTCATTTTATGAAGCTTTTATTGCAAACTCCACCAATGAAGCACATAACGAGATTATCACTGAAAAATACGCAAAGTTAACAGCATTAGCTAAAGGGAAGCCTTCACCAAAGTTTGTAAACTATGAAAACTATCAAGGTGGTACAACATCTCTTGACGACCTAAAAGGAAAGTATGTTTATATTGATGTTTGGGCAACATGGTGTGGCCCATGCAAGCGTGAAATTCCATTTTTAAAAGAGGTTGAAGAAAAATTCCACGATAAAAACATTGAGTTTGTAAGTGTTTCTATCGATCAAATGGCAGATCATGATAAATGGAAAGCCATGGTTCAAAGTAAAGAGCTAGGTGGTATGCAACTTATGGCTGACAAGGATTGGAATTCCTCATTTGTAAAAGATTATCAAATACAAGGTATTCCAAGATTTATTTTAATTGATCCTAATGGTAACATAGTAGACCCTAATGCGCCAAGACCCTCCAACCCGAAATTAGAAACCTTGCTAAATTCGGAAAATATTTAAGCATTACTTTTAACATTTTAAAAAAAGCTGCATAATGCAGCTTTTTTTAATCTCTATAAATTATTCAGTCTTGCTTTGGTCTTCAGCCTGTTCATTTGGCTGTTCTGGCGGCTTAAATAAGTCTAAAAAAGCTTGACCTAAATAATCAGAAATATAACTTGCATTTAAACTCTGATAGCTATAATCCTCAATGGCAATATCTGCCGATTTCCCATGCAAATACACGCCAAAAATGGCAGCTACTAAGGCATTATAACCTTGCGCTATTAATCCGGCTATTATACCTGTTAAGACATCGCCACTACCAGCTGTAGCTAACCCTGGATTGCCAGTTGTATTGATAAACAATTTATCTCCCATTACGGAGATTGTATGTGCTCCTTTAATAACTACAACAACATTATGCTCTTTTGAAAATGCCTTTACCTTATTCAACTTGTCAAAATCATCAGTCCATGAACCAATTAGTCGTTCCAGTTCTTTTGGATGTGGCGTTAATACACTAACAGATTTCGGTAAAAGTTTTAATAGGTCCTTATTCTTTGCTAGAAGATTCAAACCGTCGGCATCAATTACCAATGGCGCCGTATTCTTTTTTAAAAACTGTTTAAATGCGTTTCCAGTTTTAGTATCGGTACCAATTCCCACACCAAAGGCAATCGAATTTGCTGTTATATCAAAATTGATAGAAGTGATTATGTCTTCACTAGAATCTGTAATAACCATGGCTTCTGGCAAAGACGTCTGAAGTGGAATATAACCACATTTAGGAACATAACTAGTTACTAAACCAGCTCCAACAGATAAAGCCGATTTACTCGCTAAAGTTACCGCTCCTATTTTACCATAGCTCCCACCAATAACAAGTGTATGACCAAACATGCCTTTATGAGAAAAGGTATCCCTTGGCATATAATTAGGTAGCACTTCATGTTTTCCTATAAGTTCTATATCTGTTTCTGTATTTAGCAAAAATTCCTGATCCAAGCCAATATTTAAAACGTCCCATTGTACTGTATATTTTGCCGTTTCTGGTAGAAAAAACACTAGTTTAGGTGATGCAAAACTTAACGTAAATCCAGCCCAAACCACAGCATCTTTATCTGTAACTGGTTTGTCGGGGAACAAACCTGACGGAATGTCTACAGACAAGATAAAAGCCTTACTCGATTTAAAATGAACGAATAGTCTTTTAACCCAGTCATCAATTGGCCTATTTAAACCAATACCAAAAACAGCGTCCACAATGATATCATTAGGATCTATCTCTGGAAAGTCTTCTTGGCAGCTCAGTAAAACGGGCCATTTTTTAGTAACATTCTTAATTCGATCGTAATTAACTAAAAAGTCTTTGGATCGTTTATCACTGCAATTTATAATGTAGGTATTAACATTATAGCCGTCTAAAATTAAGTGTCTAGCTAGTACCAATCCATCACCTCCATTGTTTCCTATACCACAAAAAATATGAATTGGCACTTGAGCTCCCTGCATACGCAAATGCATCCAATTAAAAATTTGGCTTCCTGCACGCTCCATTAAATCTGTTGAAGATATTTGTTGACGCTCTATGGTTAATTTATCTCCTTCATATATTTGTTCTTTAGAGAATACTTTCATCTTTTAACTGTATTGAGAATTTTTCAGTTCTTGCAAGGGTTTGCTTTTATTTCTCTATCAAATTTACCCCCCTTTAAGAATATTGTAAAAAAGTTGTTTTAGTTTTTTTATTAGGCTAAAAGTAATACTTTTGAAAGGTATTTATAGCCTAAATGAACCTATTAAATCAAATAATTAAAACAGTAATTTCTTTTAATTCAAAAGAAACAACAACTTTATTTGGTACAACTACAAACATTACGACCCTTTGGGGTTGCTAATTATATATCCTTCCGGCTATCTTTGCGATGTTTTATATCGCATACTTCAAGTATTTATTTTAATTATTCAAGACATTAAAACATGAAAGTTTTAAAATTTGGTGGGACATCTGTAGGTTCCGCAAAAAATATAAATAACGTTATAAGTATACTAAACGATTATGGTCAATCGGACTCTGTTGTATGTGTTGTATCTGCCGTTGGTGGTATTACCGACAAACTACTATTAGCAGGTAATCAGGCACTGAATAAGGACAATTCCTTTAAAGACACACTTGCAGAAATAGAAGAAAGACATTTTACCATTATTAAAGAGCTAAACCCAGACAATAGTACTGCTATCGTTAGCGGGGTATCGGATAGGCTAAATAGCTTGAAAAATTTATTAAATGGTGTTTTCTTAATTAATGAATTATCGCCTAAAACTTCCGACAAATTAGTAAGTTATGGTGAGCGCATATCATCTTTTATTATTGCCGAAACCATGAAAAACAGAGGCCTTTCTGCTGATAGAAAGAACTCGCAAGAACTGGTTATTACAGATTCAAACTATACAAAGGCCGAAGTAGACTTTGGCATTACTAATAGTAATATTCAACTGTACTTTAATGCAGCTAAGCAAAATATTACGATTTTACCGGGTTTTATTGCCAATTCAAAAAGTGGCGAACAAACTACTTTGGGTCGTGGTGGTTCCGATTTTACCGCAGCAATAGTTGCAGCAGCTTTAAAAGTAAATCAGTTAGAAATTTGGACAGACGTTAGTGGTATGTTTACCACCAACCCCAAACTGGTAAAACAAGCCTATCCTATTGATAAAATTTCCTATCAGGAAGCCATGGAGCTTTCACATTTTGGAGCTAAGGTATTATATCCTCCAACCGTACAACCTGTATTAAGTTTAGGTATTCCAATACATATTAAAAACACCTTGGAACCAGACGCCGTGGGAACCATCATTTCAAATGAAGAAGTGCTTTCTAATAAACCCGTAAGAGGAATTAGTAACATTAACAATATTGCCTTACTAACACTTCAGGGCAGTGGCATGGTTGGTATTCCAGGTTTTTCTAAACGGTTGTTCGAAACACTTTCTCAAGAAAAGATAAATATTATCATGATTACCCAAGCTTCTTCTGAGCACTCTATTTGTATTGGTGTTGAGGAGAAAGATGCTCAAAATGCAAAAGAGGTTATTGATACCACTTTTGAAAATGAAATAGCCCTTGATAAAATTGATCCTATTCGTTTAGAAACTGGTTTATCAATTATCGCACTTGTTGGGGATAAAATGCAAAACCATCAAGGTATAAGTGGAAAAATGTTTAGTAGTCTAGGCAAAAACAATGTTAATGTAAGGGCTATTGCACAGGGAGCATCCGAAAAAAATATTACTGCTGTGATTGCAGAAAAAGATATCAAAAAAGCGTTGAATACCTTGCATGAACAGTTCTTTGAAGCCAAGACAAGACAACTTAATGTATTCATTACAGGAGTTGGTAATGTTGGCGAACGTTTGGTAGAACAGATTAAACAACAAAAGAAATTTTTAAAAGATAACTTAAAAATAAAACTCAGGGTTATAGGATTGTCTAACTCAAGAAAAATGATTTTTGGTGAACACGGTTTAGATTTGTCCAATTGGAAATTGGAATTAGACCAAGGTGAGCCTGCTAGCCTACAAGGTTTTTTTGATAAAGCAAAAGCTTTGAACCTTCGTAATAGTATTTTTGTAGATGTTACGGCCAATAAAAATGTTTCGGAGCTATATGCGCAGTATTTAAAAGAGAGTATCGCCATTGTTGCCTGTAATAAAATTGCTTGTTCTAGTGATTTTGAAAATTACAAATTACTAAAGCGTTTATCTCTTAACTACAACGCACCTTTCTTATTTGAAACAAATGTGGGTGCAGGATTACCTGTAATAGACACCTTAGGAAACCTAGTAGCTTCCGGAGATAAAATTAAATCTATTCAAGCGGTTTTATCTGGTAGTTTAAACTTTGTTTTTAATAACTTTAATGATTCCACCAAGTTTTATGATATCGTAAAACAGGCTGGAGCTGAGGGTTATACCGAGCCTGACCCAAGAATTGATTTAAGTGGTGTTGATGTGGCACGAAAAATATTGATCTTGGCGAGAGAAAGTGGTGTTGAAATAAACTTAGAAGATATTGAGAATACCTCATTTCTTTCTGAAGCTGGTCAAAAAAGTGGTTCAGTTGACGATTTCTATGAAACCTTAAGACAAGATGAAGCACATTATCAAGCATTATACGCGTCTGCTAAAGCTAATAATAGTCAACTAAAATATGTTGCAAAGTTCGACAATGGAAAAGCCAGCGTAGGACTTCAGGAAATACCTGAAGGCCATCCGTTTTATAATTTAGAAGGTAGTGATAACATTGTCATGTTTTACACAGAGCGTTACCCAACCAACCCTATGATTATTAAAGGTGCTGGAGCGGGTGCAGATGTAACAGCGTCGGGGCTGTTTGCAGATATTATTAGACTTGGCAATGATTAGGATATAAACTTTTAGTAATATATAGATATAAAACATGTTACATAAAAAAAGTTCAAGTTACTGTTCAAGTGCAGCCGAGAACTATTTGATAGATAAAATGAACGAAATAAAAGTATTTTCACCCGCTACTGTAGCCAATGTTGCTTGCGGATTTGATGTTTTAGGATTTTGTTTGGATAGTGTTGGAGACGAGATGGTTATTCGTAAAATTGAACAAAAGGGCATCTTTATTTCTCACATTGAAGGCTACGACTTACCATATAAGGCAGAGCTAAATGTTGCTGGAGTATCGGCGCTAGCCATGTACGAAGCTTTAGATGTCGATTTTGGTTTTGAAATCGAAATTTATAAAAATATAAAACCCGGAAGCGGAATTGGTAGTAGCGCTGCCAGTGCAGTTGGAAGCGTTTTTGGGATGAACGAACTTATAGGCAAACCTTTCAATAAAACACAACTCACAGAATTCGCTATTAAAGGCGAAGCCTTAGCTAGTAAATGCGAACACGCCGATAATTTAGCGCCTGCTTTATTTGGCGGATTCACATTAGTAAAAAGTGTATCGCCTTTAAAAATCGTAAATATTCCATCTCCAGATGGACTGTATGCAACAATTATTCATCCGCAAATAGAAATTAAAACATCCGAATCACGCGCTATTTTACCCAAAGAGGTTCCTTTAAACAAAGCCATAGAACAATGGGCTAACTTAGGTAGTTTGGTGCATGCGTTACATAGCAATGATTATGAATTGATAGGCGAATCTTTAAACGACGTTATTATTGAACCTTACCGAAGTCAATTAATTCCTGAATTCAATAATATAAAAGCTGCAGCTCTTAAAGCGGGCGCTTTAGGTGTTGGTATTTCGGGTTCAGGACCTTCTATTTTTTCATTATGTAAAGATTTAGATACAGCCAATGCCATTAAAAATGCCATGCAAGCTGTTTATAATAAAACGGACATTGATTTTGATATTCATGTCTCACCAATTAACACCCAAGGTGTTAAAATACTTAAGTAAATACCATGAATTACTTCTCATTAAACCATAACGCTCCTAGGTCAACATTTAAAAATGCGGTAATAAAAGGATTGGCTCCAGACAAGGGTTTATACTTTCCCGAAAGTATTACACCTTTACCAAAGTCGTTTTTTGAAAATATTGACAATCTTTCCTATCCTGAAATAGCTTTTGAAGCCATTAAACAATTTGTCTCTCCCGAAATACCAGAAGAGACTTTAAAAACGATTGTTAAAGAAACTCTGTCCTTTGATTTTCCAGTTGTAAAACTAAACGATAACATATCAACCTTGGAATTATTTCATGGTCCAACAATGGCTTTTAAAGATGTTGGAGCACGCTTTATGGCGCGCTGTTTAGGCTATTTCAATCAAGACAATGACAAGGAAGTTACTGTTCTTGTTGCCACCTCTGGTGACACTGGAGGCGCGGTAGCCAATGGGTTTTTAGGTGTTAAAGGTGTTAATGTTGTTATTTTATATCCTAGTGGAAAAGTAAGCGACATTCAAGAAAAACAATTAACAACTTTAGGCCAAAACATTAAAGCTCTTGAGGTTAATGGTACTTTTGATGATTGCCAAGCCATGGTGAAAACGGCTTTTCTAGATGAGTCTTTAACCTCTAAAATGCAGCTAACATCGGCAAATTCTATAAACGTAGCGCGTTGGTTACCACAACTTTTTTACTTTATGTTTGCTTATAAGCAGCTTCATAATACCCATAAAGATGTCGTTTTCTCTGTACCAAGCGGTAACTTTGGCAATATCTGTGCTGGTATGATGGCACAGCAATTAGGTTTACCTATAAAGCAATTTGTAGCGGCAAACAACGCGAATAATGTAGTAACACGCTACTTATTATCTCAGTTATACGAACCAAAACCATCTATACAAACCATTTCAAATGCTATGGATGTTGGAGCACCAAGTAACTTTATCCGTATTCAAGAGATTTATAAAAATAAATTCGAGATCTTAAAAGAGAACTTGTCTTCATACAGTTTTTCAGATGATGAAACTAAAGAAGCTATGCTTGAGATTTTCAACAATTATAACTATGTTGCAGACCCTCATGGTGCTGTAGGGTATTTAGGATGTAAATCGTATTTAAAGAATAATCCGAGTGCGCATTGTGTCTTTTTAGAAACAGCACACCCAACCAAGTTTCTAGATGTTGTTGAAGAGGTCATTAAAGAAAAACAACCATTACCCGAACAAATTCAATCTGTTATGGGAAAAACTAAAGAAGCCTATTCTATTTCTAACTATGAAGATTTGAAGATTTTTTTGTTGAAAAGCTAATCTATCATATGATTTTACACATCAAGCAATGTGCTTTTGAATAAACCTGATATTTGTGGCAGTATAACTTTTAATAACATTATACTTTTTGATGATTTTTTGACGGCTATTTTCGAGCCCTAATAATTTTGTTAAGCTTTGCTTAATTCAATACTAGGTCTTTATTTTTTCGATACATTTGTTTTCAAAAGATGGAAGACTTTTTTATTGGAATTATTAAATTTTTTGGAAGTGTTACTCAAGATATAGTTAGTTCGTTAACTTATAAAAAGGCATTGCTTGCAGGATTTATCATTTTAATTATTTGTCTTATTTGCATTTATTTTTTAACAAAAGATTTCAAATGAAGAATACTGCCTTAACATCCACACACAAGGCTTTAGGTGCTAAAATGGTTCCTTTTGCTGGTTTTAATATGCCTGTACAATATGAAGGTGTTACCATTGAACACGAAACTGTTAGAAACGCATTAGGCGTATTTGATGTGTCCCATATGGGAGAATTTTTAATTGAAGGCGAACATGCGTTAAATTTAATTCAAAAGGTATCTAGTAATGACGCTTCTAAATTAACTATTGGAAAGGCTCAATACAGTTGTTTACCAAATGAGGATGGCGGTATTGTTGATGATTTGATTATTTACAAAATAAAAGATCAGACTTATTTATTAGTAGTTAATGCTAGTAATATTGAGAAAGATTGGGATTGGATTCAGTCAAAAAACAGTTTTGGAGCGACTATGAGAAATTTAAGTGATGATTATTCATTACTTGCTATTCAGGGTCCAAAAGCGATTGAGGCCATGCAACGTATATCACGTCATGATTTGTCAGCCATTAAATTCTATAATTTTATTGTAGGTGATTTTGCCGGAGTGGAGCATGTTATTATTTCTGCAACAGGCTATACTGGTAGTGGTGGTTTCGAGATTTACTGCAAAAACTCAGAGGTCAAACAAATCTGGGATAAAGTGCTAGAGGCTGGTGCAGATTTTGGTATCAAACCCATTGGTCTAGCCGCACGTGATACGTTGCGCTTAGAAATGGGGTATTGCTTGTATGGTAATGATATTGATGATACCACCTCGCCCATGGAAGCTGGTTTAGGTTGGATTACAAAATTCACTAAAGAATTTACAAATTGGGAAGCTTTAAAAGCTGAAAAAGAACGCGGACCAGAACGCAAACTTATTGCTTTTGAGTTGGACGATCGTGGCATTCCTCGTCATAACTATGATATTGTAGATAGTAACGGTAATAAAATAGGAATTGTAACTTCTGGGACCATGTCTCCATCTTTAGGAAAAGGTATTGGTTTGGGCTATGTTCCCGTTATATTCAGTGAGGTAGGTAGTAAAATAAGCATCCAAATAAGGAAGAAAGCTATTCTGGCTACCGTGGTAAAGCTGCCCTTTTACAAACAATAGGAAAAGTAATTCACTTTTAAAAGTTGCAAGCTAAAAGATGGTGAGGAAAGAGCGTAAACACAGGATTCTAATACTTGGCGCGAGTGGATTTATTGGAGGAGCTGTTTATAAAGAGCTTTGCTCCTACTTTTTAACTTTTGGAACCTATTGTATTAGCAATAAACACTACGAAAAAAACAATCATTTCTTTCAGTACAATTTTGAAGAAGATGATATTTATGAGATTTTAGATATCGTAAGGCCTACCATTGTAATTTCGGCACTTCGTGGCGATTTTTCTAAACAGGTTTTGTTACATCAACATCTGTGCGAGTATGTTTTTTCAAAAAAGATTAGACTCTTGTATGTATCATCAGCAAATGTTTTCGATGCCTACTCGAAGTATCCTAGCTATGAACATGATAAAACCTATAGCAATAGTATTTATGGTCATTTCAAAATAAAAATTGAAAATATGCTTTTGCGGTTGCCTAAAAAACAAGTTGCCATCATGAGATTACCCATGGTTTTTGGTGCACAATCCCCTAGAATTCTAGAACTCATTCAACTAAACAAGAGCAAAGAACCTATTGAGATCTTTCCTAATTTGATAATGAATGTTACTACAGACACCAAAGTAACGCAACAAATTCATTATATCATAAATCGTAACAAACATGGTATCTTTCACTTAGGTAGTGAAGATTTAGTGCATCATGATGATTTTATAAAGGAAATGGTTTCTGTACTTAATTTTAAAAACAAGCCCCTTTATAAAAGGGTGTATACTACAAATAACGACAGGTATTTGGCTGTTTTGCCAAAATTCAATAAGCTCCCGAAACACTTACAACTTTTAAGCCAAGAAATACTAACGGAACTGCAGATTTAATTGATTAAAAAAAGTTAATTACTTAAATTGTATGTTTAAAAAAACCTAATTCCATGGAAAAACTTTCTGAGCAAGACATAGAAAAAAAACTTTTAAGATTCCCGGATTGGGAATATTTCAATGACAGTTTAAACGCCGAATTCGAGTTTGAAAACTTTAAAGACTGTTTTAGCGCCATGAGTAGAATAGCTTTTGAGTGTGAAGCTTTAAACCACCACCCCAGTTGGCAAAATGTATATAACGTTTTAACTATTTCCTTATCAACACATGATGCCGGTGGTGTTACCAATAAAGATTTTAAATTGGCCGAAGCTATTGAGCTTATAGTGGAACCCGAGGAATAATTTGTATAATAGCACCAGGTTTTTAACTTTGTGGGATTAATTTTTAATATCAATGTCCGTTCCAAACGGATGCTTAAAGAAATAGAATATTATGGGAAGAGCTTTTGAGTTTAGAAAAGCAAGAAAAATGAAACGATGGTCTGCTATGAGCAAAGCCTTTACTAGAATTGGTAAAGACATTGTTATGGCGGTTAAAGAAGGTGGACCGGACCCAGATAGTAATTCCCGCTTAAGAGCTGTTATACAGAATGCCAAAGCTGTAAACATGCCAAAAGACAACATTGAACGCGCTATTAAACGCGCTTCAGATAAAAATCAAGGGGATTACAAAGAAGTGGTATTTGAAGGCTATGCACCTCATGGGATTGCGGTTTTAGTAGAAACCGCTACAGACAATAATACCAGAACCGTCGCTAATGTACGCAGTTATTTCAACAAATGTGATGGTAGTCTGGGTACTTCAGGTTCGGTGGTGTTTATGTTCGATCATACTTGCAATTTTAAAATTAAGGGTGATAGTTTAGACCTAGAAGAATTAGAACTAGAACTTATAGATTTTGGTGTTGAAGAAATTTTTGAAGATACAGATGAAGATGCAGACGGTAACGAATTAAACAGCGTCATGATTTATGCACCTTTTGAAAGCTTTGGGAAAATTCAAGCGTATCTAGAAGAAAACAACATTGAGATATTATCTTCTGGTTTTGAGCGAATTCCTCAAGTAACAAAACCCTTAGATGCAGAAAAAATCGCCGATGTTGAAAAACTTTTAGAAAAACTGGAGGAAGATGACGATGTGCAGAACGTATACCATACCATGCAAGAAGGAACAGAATAAATATCAATAAAGAGAGCGGAAACAAGGCTCTCTTTTTATTTTAATTGAGTTATGCCTAGAGTGCATCTTTTTGAATTTGAAGACCAGAAGTGGTTTCCTGCTTTTTTAAGAAACTACGGCTCTGATTTCTTACAGTTTTTAGCCAATAAAACAAAGCTATATAAACCTGTTATCTCCATAATTGTAGACGCTTTAGAACAGTCAAAAACCACTCATATTGTCGATTTAGGATCTGGCCGGTGGTGGCGGTTGGATGGTTAAATTCTGAACTAAAAAAAACGGTTCCGCAATTAAAGATTCGGTTAACAGATTTTTATCCCAATATATCTGCTTTTACATACTTAAGCGACTCTTGTGATAACATAAGTTATGAAGAGCAACCTGTCAATGCCATGCACGTTCCTGATGACCTAAAAGGGTTACGTACCCAATTTTTATCATTACATCATTTTAAACCTAATGATGCTATTAAAATTTTACAAAGTGCTGTAAACTCTAAAAGTGGCATAGCGGTTTTTGAGGCGCAAGAACGAAGTGTCCCCAGTATTCTTGCCATGGTATTTTCGCCCTTAAGTGTTCTTTTTACAACACCTTTTATTAAACCTTTTAAACTTGGCAGGGTTTTGTTCACCTACCTAATTCCAATTGTTCCCCTTTTCGTGTTTTGGGATGGCGTAGTTTCATCCTTAAGAACTTATTCCGTTAAAGAAATGAAATCTTTGGTTGATGGATTAGACAATAAGGATACTTTTAATTGGAAAATCGATAAAATAAATACTAAACCAGGAGTTATACTTTATTTAGTCGGCACACCCAAGACATCATAAATGTAAAAAAATCGCAACAGGCACCGGGACTTGGAATTTTGTGTGTGGTAATTTCTTGGTTGCCTACTATCTAAGCTTTCAAGAAAAACTTAATTCTTGTTCTTCACATAAATTAGTTTAAAACGTGTGTTATTCTGATCGCGCTGCTCGAGTTCAAATTGATCCAACGATTTAAAAAGTGGCGTTAATTTTTCAAATCCAAAGTTTCTTGAATCAAAATTAGGTTGTTTCTTTAATATTAGGGACCCAACATCTCCTAGAAATGCCCATCCATCATCATCTGCTGCGTCCTCAACCGAGTTTTTTAACAACCGAATAATTTTTGGAGTAATATTGTATAGGTTTTTCTTTTGGAGAGATTTTGAACCTTCAATTTTTTCAGTGTCTTTCTTTAAAATTTCTAAATAAATAAACTTATCACAAGCAACAATAAAGGGATCAGGTGTTTTCTTCTCCCCCATACCATATACAACCATTCCAGCTTCACGTAATCTGGTTGCCAATTTTGTAAAGTCACTATCGGAAGATACTAGACAAAAGCCATTAACCTTTTCAGAATACAACACATCCATAGCGTCAATAATCATAGCAGAATCTGTAGCATTTTTTCCTTGTGTATAGCTATATTGTTGAACTGGTGTTATAGCATTTTCAAGTAAGACTTTTTTCCATTTGGCAAGATGGGGTTTGGTCCAATCGCCATAAATACGTTTTATAGTGGGTGTACCATATTTTGTAATTTCTTCCATCATTTCACTAATGTACTTTGACGGTATATTGTCGCCATCTATTAAAACAGCAATTTTTGTGTCTTTTATCATAATAGTTAAATATAGTGATAATAACGTGGAGCCGGCGGGTATTCTAAAATTTAAGTTTCAAAAATTAACAGACCTTTTTCCAATAGGAACTGCTTTAATAAAAAAGCTGCTTCACCTTACTTGAGAAACAGCTTTTTAATATTTCTGGCTCATGTTTCTTTTTAGGGACAATGAATTGTTTACTTTATGTTTCATGTGCTACAATAGTAAGTAAACAATTATTATGCCATAACATCAAGAATATTTCGAAATCTTACCTTGTATGCCTTTAAAGAAGGCATGCATATAATTGAAATCTGCTTCAATGTTGTCTGTTGGGTAAAATGGTTCAGACACTTTGTTTTCCTTGTTTTTAAAATCTAGCGTAAATAATATAATAGGAACCTGAGCCTTTTTTGCAATGTAATAGAACCCTGTTTTCCATTTTTCCACTTTTTTTCGGGTCCCTTCAGGTGCCAAAGTCATTCTAAACTCATCCTTTTCAGAAAATAACTTAGCAATGGCATCTACTTTATTTTCATTAACTTTTCTATTAATGGGTGCGCCTCCTAAAGCTCTAAAAAAATAACCAAAGGGAAAAACAAACAAACCTTTCTTTCCAATAAAATTAGTTTTTACCCCCACCACTGCCCTTAACAACACCCCGATATAAAAGTCATGCCAGCTTGTATGTGGTACAGCAATTATTACAGCTTTTTTAACAGTATCTTTTGAAAAACTAGTATTACCTACAATGCGCCAGCCTAAAACTTGATAATATAAAAATTTAGCCAGCCATTGCATATTACATTTTTTGGTATAAACTTTTAACTCTGTCTCTCGTCATTACTTTTTTCCAATCCTTGCCTAACGCATTTTCCCAAAGAGGTTCTAAACTTAAAGCTACATCAATCATAATATCAAATTCTTTATCAGATAAACTAGCACAAATACCTTGTGGTAAGTCAATACCATGCTTAGCTTTCATGGCCTTAAACTCTTTTACCCCTTCTGGATAAAATTCTTCCAAATGATCAAAAACAATACAATTACCTATACCATGTTTAGTACCAAGTAAATAAGACAACCCGTAACTTAATGCGTGAGCCACGCCAACTTGAGAATATACAATACTCATACCGCCATGCCATGAAGCCATCATTAAACTTTCTTGAGCTTCTTCTTCAGATAACTTATCAGATAAATAAATATCTCTACATAATTCTATAGCCATATCCCCAAAGGTTTGGCTAAATTTATTTAGGTAAGTTCCTGTTAAGGATTCTACACAGTGAATATAACAATCCATACCAGTATAAAACCATTGGTCTGTAGGAACGCCTTGCGTTAACTCAGAATCCAGTATAACCTGATCAAAGGGTGTGTAATCAGAATTTATACCGAGTTTACGCTCTGGCCCTGTTAGTACCGTTGTACGCGAAACTTCGGCCCCTGTTCCAGAAATAGTAGGGATACCAACATGATATATAGCAGGGTTTTTAACTAAATCCCAGCCCTGATAATCTTTAGCAGGCCCTTCGTTTGTTAGCATTATGGCCACCGCTTTTGCCAGATCAAGCAAAGTACCACCACCTATGCCGATAATTCCAGACGGCTTTTCTTTGGTGTTTAAAATAATATCTTCGACCAATTTATCAACTTGAGATGTTTTGGGTTCCTCGGCAGCAGACACATAAATAATTTGATCGTCATATGACAAAGAAATTCTTGAGGCTATTGAAGTATTGTTTTTAAAAACATCATCTATCAAAAAAATAAAAGGCGCCTTAGAACTTAATCTTTTTGGAGCCAACACATCATTAATTTGACCGAAACTACCTCTGCCGAAAATAACATTCGACACCATAGGAAAATTTTTATAATTCATTTGTATGGATTTATGTTTAGAGTATTCAAAAATACTATTAATTTACTTACTACTGGTTTAAATACATTTGAAATTTTTCAGAAAACAATCCAACATGGTACCCATCCACCAGCGCATGATTTGCACTTATAGCAACATTCATCATCAGTTTATCATCAACGTATAAAGCTTTTCCAAAGGCCAATCTAGGAACCGATTCTATAGTGTTGGATGCAGGTTCTTTATGTCCAGAAAAATTAACCCATGGCAGTGCAGAACAATGTATACAGTCCTGACTATTTTTGGGCGGATATAAATTATTGGTACTTTGAATTCTGACTTTTTCTAATTCCAGATTTTTAAGAAATACATTTAAATCATCGTTGAAGTCTATAAAAGAAAATCCGAAAGTTTTATCTTCTCTCATAATCGTTGCTGAAGCATGAATTACATCATATTGTACAACTTCATCCTTTTCAATCCTATACTTAAAGTTATCAATACTATTCAAAGCCTTCAAGCAATCATGAAGATACCTCCCAAAAAAACTGATACCATTTAGCTTGGACAGTCTATAAGCATTGGTAACATCAAAAGGAAGGGTTAAACCAAAATAAGGATCATGAAGCCTTAGAAAGTGTTCATAGAGTTCCTTTCTATTCCAGGTATTTATATTAATAACTTTCAACTTATTTTAATAATTGTAAAACCTCCTTTAAAGACGTTAGTGTTTTATAAGATACACCTTTTGTATCACTTTCTGAAACCTGCTCATGCGCCCAAGTGGTGTGAAACGGTACATGAATAGCATGTGCTCCTATATTTACTAATGGTAAGACATCCGATTTTAAAGAGTTTCCAATCATTAAAAACTCCGATGGTTTAATATCAAGATGCTTCAATAGTTTAGAATAATTGGCTTCTTTCTTATCACTTAAAACTTCAATATGATGAAAATATTTGGTTAATCCAGACTTTTCTAACTTTCGTTCTTGATCTAACAAATCGCCTTTAGTTGCTAGAATGAGCCTATAATTATTTGACAAACCTTGCAGCACCTCCTCGACACCTTCCAACAATTCAACAGGCTTATTAAGCATGTCTTTTCCAATATTTAAGATGGCATCAATGGTTTTTGAAGTAACATTATAATTAGATATTTCTAAAGCAGACTCTACCATTGAAAGCATAAAGGCTTTTACCCCATATCCGTAAAGACCTAAATTACCTATTTCCTTTTTAAATAACTCCTGATCAATCTTGTTAGGCGTTTCATATTGAGAGAGGAGTTTTGCATATTCCTGCTCTGCATCTCTAAAATAGGTTTCGTTAACCCATAAGGTGTCATCGGCATCAAAACCAATAACTCTAATGTCTTTATAATTTACTTCCATAGTTTTTTGGCAAGCTCTAGATCTTCTGGAGTGTCGATCTCAACATTTTGTATATCTGTAACAACCATTTTTATGCTTTTTCCATACTCCAAGTATCGTATACATTCAATCTTTTCTGAAGCCTCTAACGGTAACATAGGTAACCTATAAAAATCGAGTAGCGCTTCTTTTCTAAAGGCGTACACCCCTTGATGCTTGTAATACTTAGCCCCAACATTAGTTTCTCTTGGATATGGAATGGGGCTGCGCGAAAAATAGAGCGCATAGTTGTCTTTATCAACAATAACCTTGCACACATTTGGGTTGTTTATTTCCTCCGCTTCAGTAATTTCAACCATTAAGGAAGCTAAATCTGTTTTTTTATCATGATCATCTTTAAAAACTTCAATAAGATCCATTAAGGATTGCTTATCTGTAAAAGGTTCATCTCCTTGAATATTAATTACAATATCCACATCCATAAACTCGACAGCTTCCGCAATTCTATCACTACCGCATTCATGCTCTTTTTTACTCATAATAGCTTTACCGCCATTATTTACTATTTCCTTATAAATAATATCGCTATCGGTTACAACAAACACATCATCAAATAAATTAGTCGCTACGGCAACTTCATAGGTGTTTAGAATAACAGTTTTACCCCCAAGTTCTTGCATAAGCTTTCCTGGGAAGCGTGAAGCGGCATATCGAGCCGGGATCATTGAAATTATTTTCACGGTTTAAAGGTTTATATGTTAAAATTATGGTTCAAAAATATAATATTATTAGGCTATTTTACCACAGGTGAATTAAACTTTTTATAAAGTTTATACACTATAAAAACAATTACTACAACCAGAATAGCCGCAATAATTGGTAAAAAAACAGAAAGAACAGACAAAAGTATTGAAGTGCCTGTTTCTAGAACAGATACTAAAGGATTAGCCACACCTCCTGTTGTAACCGTTGACGCTAAACGTGTGGTGCTTGAAGTTCCTGCTACTGCGGCAGCTGTCCCCCCTCCAGCAATGATTGCTAACGACCATGTGATGACTGGGCTTAAATCGGCCACGGTAGACAGCATAATGGCTGTTCCTGCTACGGCAGCCAATGGTACAGCCAGACCATCTAAAAAGTTATCAATATAGGGAATAAAATAGGCAAAAATTTCTACTAAGGTAGCAACACCAAGTGTAACCAAGGCGGCGGTACTACCCAGCCATTGCCAAGACTCATTAAGCTGCCAAACATTAAAATACGAGGCTAAACTTAAAGCAAACAATGGTAAAAACACTCTAAAGCCTACAGATGCTGATAGCCCTATGCCCAAGCAAATACTAATGATGGTTTCTCCATTCATACTTCATATTTTACCGAAAATGTTCTTCAAAATAATCGTCTTTAAAGCCAATAAGGTACAATTTTTCTTTGGCTCTGGTAACCGCAGTATATAGCCAACGTAAATAATCCTTATCTATACCGTTTGGCAGATAGGGTTGCTCGACAAATACAGTATGCCATTGCCCCCCCTGCGATTTGTGGCAGGTTATGGCATAAGAAAACTTAACTTGCAAGGCATTGAAGAACTTATTACTCTTTACCTTTAAAAACTTCTTGTAATTGGCCGTTTCATGTTCATAATCTTTCATCACTTCTTGATATAATCTATTGGAATCATCATACGACAGTGATGGTGTTTCAGCCGCTATTGTATCCAAAAGTAAAACCGTTTCAAAGGGCTTCATTTTTGGGTAATCTACCATTCTAATTTTAACTTCAGCAAATCTAAACCCGTATAATTCCTTTATGCTAAAAATTTCTAAGACTTCAATAATATCACCATTAGCAATAAACCCGGCTTCGGTAGTTGGCTTTATCCAAAAATAATTATTCTTAACAACCATAAGGTAATCTCCAGAAGTGAGTTCATTTTCATTGAAAAGAATTCGGCTTCGTATCTGCTGGTTGTATAAATTAGCACGTTTATTACTCCTAACTACAATGGCGGTTTCTTCATTTCCTAATTCGCTATAGGCCTCATTAATAGCATCCATAATTTCGTAGCCATCAACTAGGCGAACAATATCTTTAAAATTGGCTAGATCAAATTTAAAGCTCTCAAAAGTTTCACTAGAAATAGCGTGCCTAATAAAGGTAGCGTTCGATAATATTCCTGAATCGGCTTCTTGCCTCACCACTTCATCTAACTCCATTTTCAAGACTTCTTTGTTGTAATTTAAACTTAGTATGTTTTCATCTAATGCTGGACTTAAATCTAGTTTCACTGGAGGTAACTGGGCGGTATCGCCAATAAGTAAGAGTTTGCAGTGGTGTCCAGAATATACATATTGAATTAAATCATCAAGCAATGAACCGTTCTCAAAAAGTTTAGAATCTCCTGGTGTGTCAGGAATCATAGAAGCCTCATCCACTATAAAAATGGTGTTTTTATGTTTGTTAGGCTGTAAAACAAACTTAACCCCACCTCCCTTTTCTTTCTTCGGAAAATATATTTTTTTATGAATGGTAAAAGCCTCTTTTTTTGAGTAGTTTGAAATAACCTTGGCAGCCCTGCCAGTTGGAGCCATTAAAACGGCACTTTTTTTAGCCTTCCATAAATTACTTACAATGGATCCAACTATCGTAGTTTTACCTGTTCCTGCGTACCCCTTTAAAACATAAAGCAGTCGTTTATCTTTACTAAATATAAAATCTGAGAGTTGCTGAAGAACAATATTTTGTTTTATGGTAGGTTGAAACGGAAACTGCTGTTTTATAAGTGAATAAAATTCGGGGGAGTTCATGTAAAATAAGAACGATTTAAATTTTATTCAAAGATAGAAATGATTTTTACTCTCTTTGTTTTTACGATTAAAAAAAAATTGTAGATTTGCTAAATACCATTAATAAACCTTAAATTAAATAACACACTATGTTAACATTTGTTCTTATTGCAGTTGCAGTGATATTAGTTACAATTGGCTTAGTTAAGCTAGTTGATAAATTTATTCCTTCAAAACTTAAACCTATTTTAAACATAGTGCTTTGGATATTAATTGGTTACTTAGGCTACCAAACCTATATGTCAATTTATGAGCCGATTCAATTTAATAAAGAAAAAAACAGACGTTACATTCAAGTTATTGAAAGCTTAAAAGATATTAGAAATTCTCAATTAGCACACAGACAAGTAACAGGTAAGTTTGCAAAGAAATTTGATAACTTGGTAAAGTTTATTGATACGGCAGAATTTACAATAACACAACGAAGAGATTCTAGTGTTATTGACCAAGAATTAACCAAACTTTATGGAGTTGATACTTTTAAAGACATACTAATTATAGATACGCTTGGTTTTGTACCTGTAAAAGATTCATTATTTAAAACTTCTGACAGGTATAAAACTATGATGAATGTTCCTGTTGGAAAAGAAGGTGCTAAGTTTGCATTAGATGCTGGCTATATTGAGCAGAACAAAATAAACATTCCTGTTTTTGAAGCTTCTGTAAAGAAGGATGTTATTTTATACGACCAAAACAAAGATCTTGTTGCTCAAGAAAATCAAGTTGTTTCTGTGGACGGTGTAAATGGTGATGCTTTAAAGGTAGGTTCAATGGATGAAGTAAATACAACTGGAAACTGGCCAAAGACATATGGCTCTAACGAATAATAGTTCTAATAAACTAACTAATCTAGAATTGTCCATTCAAATAAGTTTGAGTGGACTTTCTTTTTGTATACTAGAACGTGATTCAAATACCATTACAAGCCTTTACAATAAGGACTTTAATAAAAATCTAAATCCATTAGAAATATTAGATCATTTAAAGCATCTTTTTAAGACCAATAAGGCTCTTGATTCAGACTTTAAGAAGGTCTCTATTATTCATGATAACGATTTATCTGTTCAAGTACCTAAACCATTATTTAATGAAGATCAAGTAGCTGATTATTTAAAATTCAATGCGAAAATTTTAAAATCAGATTTTATAACGTTTGACACCATTGAGGAAAATGATTGCGTATGCGTTTATGTGCCCTACATTAACATAAATAATTTTATTTATGATAAGTATGGTACTTTTACGTTTAAGCATATTTCAACCGTTCTAATAGAAACTATTCTTAAGTTAGAAAAAGATGGACTTTACCAAAAGGTGTATGTTAATGTAAAAAAAGGTAGTTTTGAAATTATAGTTCTAGATTCAGGTAAATTAAAGCTTTACAATGCATTTAAATATACAACTAAGGAGGACTTTATTTATTACCTACTGTTTACAGCGGAGCAACTCAACTTAGATACAGAGGTTTTTAAACTAGTATTGTTAGGTAATATTAATAAGAACGATGAGCTATATGAAATTACTTATCAATACATTAGGCATGTTAGCTTCGGAGAACATTTAAACTCCTTTAGATACTTAAAAGCTCCAAAATTAAGCCACAATCACTTCTCATTAATAAATTCATTGTAATGCGTATTATTTCAGGCTTATATAAAAGTAGAAAAATTATTACGCCAAAAAATCTTCCTGTAAGACCAACTACAGATATGGCGAAGGAATCTTTATTTAATATAATAAATAACTTATACTATTTTGATGAGATTTCAGTTATAGACTTATTTTCGGGTACAGGCAATATCAGTTATGAATTTGCTTCTAGAGGCACAGAACATATCGTTGCGGTGGACCAAGATTTTGGTTGTATAAAATTTATCAATGAAACGGCCAATAAGTTTGATATGCCTATTCAAACTGTAAAGAGTAATGTTTTCAAATTCTTAACAAAAACAATTTTAAAAGCTGACCTTATATTTGCAGACCCTCCATACAATTTCACGGACGAGCAATTTTCTGAAATAGCTAATCAGGTTTTTAGCAACAAGTTACTGCTTAGCGGTGGTGTTTTAATTATAGAGCATTCTAAACACACCAAGCTCTCTGAAGAAAAAAACTGTAGGTATTCAAAAAGCTATGGCGGTAGTGTTTTTAGTTTTTTCCAGGAGGATTAAGACTATAATACTTTTATAACTGGTTTTTTTTCAGTAATTTAGAAATCTCCTTAAGGGCCCCCAGGCTCTACAAGCACTTCAATCTCTCAAAAATATCGCTTTTTTGATACATGTTTATGGTTTCAATTGACTAACCATTAAAACCATAAAAATGAAAAACTACCTTTTCATGTTACTTACAGCTTTTGTATTAATTAGCTGTACGCAAGATGTTAGATACACACAAAACTCTAAAGAAATTGATGTTGTAAAATCTATTATTGAAGCCTACAACGACAAAGATTGGAAAACTTCTCAAAGCTATTATGCAGATAGTTCTAAAACTACTTTTAATAGGAGTAAAATGGCCTCAAAAGCCAAAGCTAATTACCATAAGCGAAACGACCTTAATTATACAAAGAGAGGGTTTAATAAAAAGGGACAAGAATACGAAATGGTGGTTGATGATAAAGGAAAAACTTGGGTTAATTTTTGGGGAACATGGCAAGGCACCCTAAAGGCTACTGGGAAAGAATATACTATTCCTGTGCATTTAACTTGTAGATTTAAAGATGGTAAAATTGTTGAAGAACATGGTTATTGGGATCCCTCAGAAATAGCCTTTGCCTTGAAAGCAGAAGAGACTAAAAGTAAACGACCTGCCGATGAAAAGATTATATTATCGAATATAGAAACCTTTGTTAATGAATTTCTCAATAAGCAAAATCCAGCTGGCTTAGGGCAAGTTATTACCGATGATTACACGCGGTATTTTTGTGATGAAAAAGTAGCTACTGGACAAAAAGAACTTGAAGCCAATATAGCCCCCTTCTTTAAAGGTTTCTCAAATTTTCATGTTAAAGTACTTCATAAATCACCAATTAATGAAAACGAAATTTTCGTTCATTGGAAAGTAACAGGCACCCATGATGGAGACTTTGCAGGAACAGCAGCTACTGGTAAGAAAATTAAAATTATGGGGCTATCAAGATTACATTTTGATGAAGTGGGAAAAATAGATAAGGAATACCTATACTTTGATCAGCTTAGCCTCATGGAACAAATAGGAAAAACGTTAAACTAATATTAAACCAAAAATGATAATAATTATGAAAACCATCAAAAACACTTTTTCATTGGCATTAATTCTGTGCCTAACAGTAAGCTTTTCGTATGCTCAGCAAATGTTTAGAGTACATCAAGACAATGTCCGCCCGTCAAGCCATCAAGAATATGAAGCTGTTGCTAAAAAATTTAGAGAAGCATGTATAGAGCATAATATAGACGTTTCTTGGGCCACTGCAATGTCCTCTGATTTTGGCTATTTCTATATTTCACCTATAGAGAACTTTGCTGAATTGGACGGACAACCTTTTGCTGAGATGGCTAAGGCTATGGGTGATGAGTTTAGTAATATGTTCAAAGAATTTGATAAGCATTACGACTCTCATGGTACTTATATCTTAGTTAAAGATTCAGAGCTGTCTTACATGCCTGAAGGTGAAGAAAATGCCCCGCAAGATGATAATTATCGCGATTGGTACTATATGTATTATGCGCCTGAAAACGCCAAAAACATGCATGAGGGCATGATGGCTGTAAAGACCATGTTTAAAGAAAAAGGTTCTAAGGTTTATTACCGAGTTTATAGAGATGGATTTGGTCATATGGAACATTTTTACCTTGTTTCAGTAGCTTCAAAAGATGAGGTAGATTCTGCTCAAAAAACAGTTGAGAACAGAGAAACTTTGGGTCCTGACAGATGGGACGTTTTTAATAAACTTTTAAAATATACATCAAGAACCGAATCTTATACTGGCAGAATGCGACCAGATATGGATTATGCGCCAAAAGCATCAGAGTAGAGTTAGTCACCACTATTCAAGATAAACCCTTCTATGCAATAAAGCAAAGAAGGGTTTATTATATTTAAGTAAATCTATAAGCCGAATTCTGTATGTTTTATACTTTTAAAAAACACCCTTATCATTTATCTGAACGCATTATTACTAATACGCTTTAGCTGTCTACCCTCCAGCATCAAACGTGCCGCCTTCAAACGCTGGTTTACATGACATTGCACCACATAGAGTTTACCTGATTTCACTACAGCATGACCTGTACATACTTTCTGTTGCACTTTTCCTAACCTCTCGGTTGGTGGTTATTAACCACTATGTTGCACTATGGTGTTCGGACTTTCCTCCCTAGATTTATTCTAGAGCGATAAGGCGATTTACTGCCGCAAATGTACAATAATCGCACCTTATTCATAAAGAATATCTAACCCGTACGTAAAATCTTTTCCATTTTTCGGCCTTTGGCCAACTCATCAACCAATTTATCCAAATACCTGGTTTGTTTAGTCAATGGTGTTTCAATATCTTCAATCCGGTATCCGCAAATTACACCTTTTATTAAGTAAGCATTTTCATTTAAGGTTGCGCGTTCAAAAAAGGCCTTAAAGGTTACGTTTTCATCTATTAATTGTTGCAAATCAGAAGCGCTAAACCCTGTTAACCATTCAATAACCTGATGCAGTTCGATTATTGTTCTACCTTTTTTCTCAATTTTAGTTACATAATGCGGATAAACTGAAGCAAAAGTTAAATTAGCAATGCGAGCGTCATGTTCGGGGGTTGTTGTCATAGTTAAGTTGTTAATAACTCGTTTTAAATTCAAGAATTATAATTCGAATTTTTCAATTAAATAAAATTTACTTATCAATTACATAGCTTTTGTAAACAATACCTTCTTTATCAAAATATTTGATCCTATTATCTGTTGATGCTGGAATTAATTTAGTCTGTGTATCAAAATTCATAATCATGGGCGATTGACTATTTGGTTTTACAGCAGACCACTCAGGGAGTCCTCCACCATTAGGGTTGCCTGTTTTAATAAAATTAGCCAGATACTATTGCATTAGGGCAGATACCTTATAATCGTCTTTGGTATAATGGTGAGATTTTATTTTATCAAGATTACCCCAAGCATAGGGTATATCTGCAGCATGTTTAGGACCTAAAGGCGGTGTGTATTTGGATAAATCAACGGTTTTGGCAGGTGGCGGTATTTTACTAAATAAATACCTATAAACTGGAGCTTTACTGTATTTTTGGTGTAGGTCAAACCATTTCCATGATTTCATAACCGTTCGAAGTGAACTTAAGTGCGTTGCAGACCATTTAATGTCTTCTTCGGTTTCATGCGAGTACATGTCTAAGACCTTTTCGTAGTGTCCTGGAAACACCTCTTTTGTACGTTTTATAAACTTTTTTTTAGTGAAATTAGCTCCTTTAAGGAAATGTTTTGCAGGATGTTCTGCTGAATTCCAACCTATTAATAAAGGAATATTAACCTGCTTACTTTCTTTATAGATTTTGGTAATTTCATTTGGTATCACATAATTATCTAATGTAGGTTGAAAGGGATTAATCGCGTTACCAGCTTTATGAGAATCATAAAGCTTAATAATATCTTCGGTGGAAGCTTGTCTCAATTCTGCAACGGTTTTATACCCTAATTTTTCTAGTACTAATACACCTATATTTTCGGCAGTTTTCAAGGAATAAACAGGCTTTACACCATCACTTGATCCTATAGCTCCTATAATTAAATCTTTGGATAACGGAGAGGTACTTAAAATATGTACAGATCGCGCTCCAGCAGATTCTCCTGCAATGGTAATTCTGTTAGGGTCACCACCAAAAACTGCAATATTGTTTTTAACCCATTGTAAGGCCAATTGTTGATCCATAAAGCCATAATTACCAGAACCTTCGTAATTGGTTTCGGTACTTAATTCTGGATGCGCTAAAAATCCGAATATATTAAGACGGTAATTAACTGTTACCACAACAATACCTTTTTTTGCCATGTTACTACCATTCAGTTCAGGCCCTCGAGTTCCTCCCTTGCCCAAACCACCTCCATGAATAATAACCAATACGGGGAATTTTGCTTCCCCTAATTCTGTAGGCTTCCAAACATTTAAATACAAGCAGTCCTCACTCAAATTATCCCTAGTGCTCCATTTATCCAATGGCTGCATAGCTTTTTTACTAAATTCTTGTGTTTTTAGCACACCTTGCCATGGTATAGGTTTCTGGGGTGCTTTCCATCGAAGATCACCAATAGGAGGTTGCGCATAGGGAATACCCAAGTATTTTTCCACTTGATTATCATGCTGACTTATTGTCCCTTCAATGACACCCGACTCTATTCTTTTTTGTAGCGGGTTTTGTGCCGAAGCATTGTTAATTAATGTGACAAAAGAAATTAGGAATATCCTTTTAGCAATAAACTTAATCATAACAGTCTAAATATTTAATTAAGCACAACAAAGTTCGGTTAATAAAAAGATATATTTCGGATAAGAATAAATTTACAATATTTTTCTGGTAATAGAAATTAAAAAATTGTTGTTAATAACTCCCTCTAAATTCAACTTTTAAAATACAAATTATTCTGATGAATTTTTAACTTTGTTAATAACATTACGGCATCAAATGATGCGAAAAACTGAGTTAATTTGGAACACTTTGTTGTATCGGCGAGAAAATATCGTCCCCAAACGTTTAAAGACGTTGTAGGGCAACAAGCCATTACCAATACCCTACTCAATGCCATTGATAATAATCATTTAGCTCAAGCCCTATTGTTTACGGGGCCCAGAGGTGTTGGCAAAACTACTTGTGCACGTATTTTGGCCAAAATGATTAACAGTGATGGTTCTGAAGCTGCCGAAGAAGATTTTGCGTTTAATATTTTTGAATTGGATGCCGCTTCAAATAACTCGGTAGATGACATTAGAAGTCTTACAGATCAGGTCCGTATTCCGCCGCAAATTGGTAAATACAAAGTTTATATTATTGATGAGGTTCATATGTTATCGCAAGCAGCCTTTAATGCCTTTTTAAAAACATTAGAGGAACCTCCAAAACATTGTATTTTCATTTTAGCTACCACTGAAAAGCATAAGATTATCCCTACCATTTTGTCGCGTTGTCAAATATTTGATTTTAAGCGTATTACCGTAAAAGATGCTAAGGAATACTTAAAATATATTGCAGAAGAGCAAGAAATAAACGCAGAGGACGATGCTTTGCATATCATTGCTCAAAAAGCAGACGGCGCTATGCGAGATGCTTTGTCTATTTTTGATCGTGTAGTGAGTTTTTCTGGCAAAAACTTAACGAGACAAGCTGTTACTGAGAACTTAAATGTCCTTGACTACGATACCTATTTTACAAGCACAGATTTAATTCTGGAAAATAAAATACCTGAATTATTAATTCAATTTAATAATACATTGGCAAAAGGCTTTGACGGGCATCATTTTATAGCCGGACTAGCGTCGCACTTTAGAGATTTGTTGGTGAGTAAAACAGAAGAAACCATTGCGTTGCTCGAGGTAGGCAACCAAACCAAACAAAAGTATTTAGAGCAATCAAGAAAAGCGTCGCAAGCATTTCTTATTCAGGGAATTAATTTAGCAAACGATTGCGACCTCAAATATAAAACCAGTAAAAACCAACGCTTACTTGTTGAACTATGTCTTATGCAACTTGCCTCTATCACTTTTGATGGAGAAAAAAAAAATAGCAGACATTACATAATTCCTGCCTCCTACTTTAAAAAGAAGGGCATTACCCCTGTTGCAGTTAAAACCCCTAAAAAAAACCAAGAAATTTCTAGTAATACTAAGGAAGAGCTTTCTGAACATTCTGAAGTTGCAGAAAAATTTCAGGTTAAAGAACCTCCTAAAATTATTCTTAAGCAAGACAATAAAAGACGTTCCGGCCTATCGCTTAGCAGTATAAAAGCAAAAAAAGAACATCAAATTAAACAGATGGAGGTGGTTGTTAATGAAGAAGAACTACCTAAAGATGCCTTTACCGAAAAAGCGTTCATAACTGTTTGGAACCGTTATATTGAAAAAATTAGAAAGGATGGCAAACATAACCTTGCATCTATACTCGCCATTGATACACCAAAAGTAAAAGGTACAGTAGCTCATCTAGAGTTTCCTAATGCCACCAATAAAGTGGAAGTTGAGCGCCAACAATATGAACTTTTAAGTTATATTAGAAAAGCCTTAAATAACTTTGATATTAGTTTATCTATAACCATAAATGAGATTATGGAAAAACAATATGCCTATACCACAGTTGAAAAATTTGAAAAGTTAAAAGAGAAAAACCCTTCTATCGATATTTTAAGAAAAACTTTCGATTTAGATGTATAAAAATCACATTGTAAAATATTTAACATTCTTCATTTTTACAGCAATAGTCTTGCTAAGTTGTGATGGTAGACATCGAAACTTAAAAACAAACTTGGAAGCCTTTAAATCCTCTATGGGCATAGCTGATTACGGTAGTAGAACTTTATATATTCCTGAAAAACCAGTTAAAATTATAACAGATACCATTCTTAGCAACGGGTTTCGAGTTAAGACTGATTACTATTCTTTAAAAAAACTGCACAGAATTAAAGATTTTGAAGGGAAAACAACTATTTATTACAATGATTTTGAAGCCAGAATTAAGATGTGGAGTAATAAAGGTATAAGTAAAGAGATTATCTTAAACAAGGGCTTATTTAAAGGTTTTGGAACTTCTGAATATTTGGAAAGCGCCGTTATGCAATATGTCTGGATAGACTATGAGTCGTCAACAAACTCTAAAATAGAACTTAACACAACTTTCAAATCTTTAAAAAACAACCATTACATTGATTTTGTTGTTGTTATAGATATATTTGGCACTGTTGATATAAAAAAGAAAGACCTACATACAAAACATATATAATTATGCTTGGACTTAAACTTCCCACAGATCCGCGTTGGGTTAATATTGTTGAAAAGAACATTGAAGAGATACTAACAGACCATGCTTTTTGTGAGCAAAAAGCAACGAGTACTGCTATTTCACTAATAGTTGGCTTTCCTGAATACACAGATTTGGTTCAAGAGATGGTAGCACTTGTAAAAGAAGAGATTAGTCATTTTAAAATGGTTCATGACAAAATTCTTGAACGCGGTTGGACCTTGGGCAGGGACAGAAAAGATGACTATGTTTTACAATTGGTGAAATTTTTCCCTAAAGGCGGTAGTAGAACTACACAACTGGTACACCGGTTGCTGTATGCTGCGCTTATTGAGGCCAGAAGCTGTGAACGATTTAGGCTGCTTTCGGAAGAACTTGAAGACAAAGAACTAGCCGAATTTTACAGAAAACTAATGGTAAGTGAAGCCAACCATTATACCATGTTTCTTGGATTTGCAAGACAATATGGAAATAAAACAGAAGTTGATGCCAAATGGCAACAACTTCTTGAATATGAAGCTAAAATAATGAGTAATCTTGGTACTTCTGAACAAGTTCATGGTTAAAATTTATAACCAATACCTATTTGTACATTGGTATTCTTAGCAGAAACTCCAACATTATCATCAAACACATTTCTAAATCCGTATGTATATCTGGCGTCTAAAAAGATAGCGTAATTTATTCTGTACTCTAAACCTGCAACACCGGAATAAGCCATATTCTTAGCCATATCATCTTCCTTATGTACTTTTAATCCAACTTGCGGACCTAAACCTGCTCGAAGTTTATTGGTTATCTTAAAGTTTAACAAAATAGGCGCTTGAATATAATCTAAATGCAATGTTTCATCTTTGCCTCCCTCCCCTGAAAACTGTAGTTCAGGCATTATTGAAAGGGTTTTAGATAAGGCGACATCTGCTAAAAAGCCAATAAAAAAACTATTTCTGTGCTTATTTTCAAAGCTAGGTTGCTTATCGAAATCTAAATTCGAAATATTAAGACCCGCTCTAACTCCATATTTAACTCCTTTAGAGCCATATTTTTTGGGTTGAGCTTTTACCGTGTCTTTAGCTTGAACCGCTTCTATTTCTTGGGAAAAACTATGAATTGAAAAACAACATATAGTTACAAGTAGTATAATTTTTTTCATCTGTCTATACTTTTATTAAATCTATCAGATGTCATTAGCCCTTAAATTTTAGCAGATTCAGGACTCATTTCATTATTAATAGATTTGGGTAGTAATTAATAATAAGTTTGCTACGAATATATATTATTAAAACAAAAACAAACAATAATAAAAGGTAAAGTGCAAAATTCTACTGTGTATTGCTAGAAACCGTATCATAATAGATACTTTTTATAATGCCATCTGCCAGACCAATTTTTGGAACATAAATGTTTTTTGCGCCACTCCATTTCATAGCCGACAAATATATTCTCATGGCAGGGATTATAACATCTGCTCTATCTTGATTTAAGTCTAATTCCGAAATACGCTCTTCGTAAGAATAGTTCTGTAAGGTATTATAGTAAGATGTCATGTAGAAATAAGAAAGCGGTTTTCCCATAGACTTCCCTGATATTTTGAAAATCTTGTTAATGTTTCCTCCAGATCCTAATACAGAGATTTTATCGTAATCTTGAGCATGACTTCCAATCCACTCCCTTAACTCCTGCCATGATTCATGTTTTACCATATCATTTAAAAGTCTTACAGTACCAATCTTAAACGATTTAGAGGCAACTTGATTACCCTGATGGATAACTGTGAATTCGGTACTTCCTCCACCTACGTCAACATATAAATACGTTTTATTAGGATCGATGTACTTATTCAAATCTGTAGCAGCAATTATAGCTGCTTCTTCCTCGCCACCAATAATATCAACACGCAAACCAGAATGCTTTAAAACCATATCCACCACTTCTTTTCCATTTTTGGATTCTCTCATTGCAGATGTTGCACAAGCCTTATACTTTACAACTTTATGTGATTTCATTAACAGCTTAAACGCCAACATGGTATCTAAAATCCTTTGAGTATTTTCTTTAGAAATTTTATTTTTCACGAAAACATCTGCACCCAATCTTATTGGCACCCGAACTAATGAGTTCTTTTTAAATTGAACTGGTCTTCCCTTTTGCTCAATTATATTAGAAATTAAAAGTCTTACAGCGTTCGAACCAATATCGATGGCAGCATATTTTTTTATGGAAAGCATACTAGTTTTTTAATTTTTTGAGATAGTAGTCGTAAACAGCAAACTGAGATCGCACTTTTTCTTCTTCATCTGTTCTATACTCGTTTTCTTGTGAATCACTTAGTACTCTTGCCTTGACATTATCCCTCCAACTAATGTTGAAAGTTTCAATTATTTCTTTCTTTATTTCTTCATCATAAATAGGACAACTTACTTCCACCCTATTTTCTATATTTCTGGTCATCCAATCGGCAGATGAGATATACAACTTCGTATCTCCATTGTTTCCAAAGATATAAATTCTTGAATGCTCTAAAAATTTATCGACAACACTTATTACTTCAATATTCTCACTCATCCCTTCAACTCCAGGAATTAAACAACAAATACCTCGAACAATCATTTGAATCTTAACCCCTGCTCTACTGGCTTCATAAAGCTTATCAATCATTGGGTAACTTGAAATGCTATTCATTTTTAATCGAATAAGTCCTTCTTTACCATTTTTCACACTTTCAATCTCATTATCTATCAATTTAAAAATAGCTTTTTCCGTGTAATGCGGTGATACTATTAAATGTTTGTAAGTGTTTATTTTATAATTGGTTTCGAAAAAACCAAAAATCTTATTGACATCTTTTAATATTTTTTGATTGGCAGTAAAAAGTGTATAATCTGTGTATATTTTTGCCGTAGATTCATTAAAATTACCTGTACTTATAAAACCATAGCGTCTTATTTTTTTACCTTCTTCACGCTCAACAACGCACATTTTACTATGCACCTTAAGGCCCGCAACACCAAAAATTAAATTAACTCCTTCATCTTTCATTTGTTGGGCATAATCAATATTTGCCTGTTCATCAAATCTGGCCCTAAGTTCAATGGATACGGTTACGGATTTACCATTAATTGCAGCGTTAATTAACGAACTAGCTACATGCGATATTTCAGCAAGACGATATATAGTAATCTTAATGGTTCTAACACTAGGATCAAGTGCAGCCTCTCTTAAGAACTTAACAACGTATGAAAACGTTTGGTAAGGGGCGTAAAGCAGATAATCCTTCCTTTTAATAGCTTTAAAAATACTTTCCTGTAAGCTTAAGCCCTTAATTGGTAAGGCTTCTATTTTATCATACATTAAATCGTTCCTTCCCAAGCTTGGAAAACCCATGTAGTCCCTTCTGTTATGATATCTACCTCCAGGAATAATACTATCCGTATCATCAATACCCATTTTTGACATTAAATATCTTAATGTCTCTTTATGAATGGTTTTATCATAAACAAATCTTACGGGCTCTCCTATTTGACGATGCTTTACACTGTCTGATATTTTTTCGATGAAACTTTTACTTAAATCGCTCTCGAAATCTAATTCACCATCTCTAGTAATTTTAATCATATGAGCAGAAATACTCTTATATTCAAAAATACTGAAGATATCACTCAAACAATGCCGCAATAAATCATCAACCATAATGATAAAACTCTTATCGCCTTGTTTTGGTAATTCGACAAATCGGTTAACAGATTTTGGTATTTCAATAAGCGCAAACTGTTTTTTATCACCAGCCATTAACATTCTTACAGCCAAATAAGCAGCACTATCTTTAAGATTAGGCAATACAACAGAATCATTAAGTATAATAGTCACTAAGGCTGGACTCACTTCTTTGAGAAAATATTGTTTAATAAAATCATGTTGATTTTTATCAATTTGAGTCTCATCGATAATATAAATATTCTCTTCTTTCAGTTTTTCATCGATTGCTTTTAAAATACCAACACTTTCCGTTTGCTGATTTATTACAATTTGAGTAATAATTTCTAAAAGTTCTTTGGCTCGAATTCCTCCTAGCTGGTTCTTTCCTCCTTTTCCCGCCTCCACAATTCTTTTTACAGTTGCATACCTAACTTTGAAAAACTCATCTAAGTTATTAGAAAAAATACCCAGAAACCTTAAACGCTCTATTAAAGGAACGCTTTCATCTTGGGCCTCTTGCAATACTCTTGCATTAAATTGAAGCCAACTAATTTCTCTATTTATGTAACTATTGTTTTTAGAAGTTTCAGATTTGGTCATCAAATAGTGTTTATATTAATTGCTAAACAAATATATTCTATTTAGGTAAAAAATAAAGGTTTATTACATTGAGGTATTTCTAAAAATTTCTAGCTCTTAGCTAAGAAAAAGCAAAACCAGCGTTTTGAAGACACCATATTCTTACAATCTTAAAAAATAAACCTAAAAACTACTTCAAATCCCTTGGAAAAATAGTTTTAGTCGTAGTGCCCTGTTTCAAATCCTGCCAACGATCTATGTCAAACTTTATGGTTATTAGTCCACACGTAGGGACATTCTCGATGTATTTGCAACCAAAAGTATTGACAAACGAAGTCACGGCATGATTGTGAGCAAAAACCATTAAATAATTGACAGCATCTGGGCATTCCTGTATAACTTTTTGTAGAGATCTCCCATCGAAATCATAAAGCTCGTAATTATAAATAACTTGCTCTAAATCAATACATAATGACTCAATAAAAAAAGCAGCCGTTGCTTTAGTTCTTGTAGCATCACTACAAAACACCAGATCTACTTGTGGGTTCAATCGCTTCAAATAACTTGAGAGTAATTTGGCGTCATTAATTCCACGTTTATTAAGCGGTCTTTCATGATCAATAACATCATACTCCCATGAAGATTTTGCATGTCTAATTAGTGTAAGTGTTTTCATAAATATCGATTAAAAGATGAATTTTACCGTCAAAACGTTGTTTATTTCGATAAAAAGCAATTTCTTTGTATCTAAACTTAGATGTAAATGGAAATTGGCTTTTGGAACGAGCAAAACTAAATTAACTAAAATAAATTATAACCGATTAAGAGTTAACAACATCGATTATGAGATCAATCTGGGCTTTTAATCGAATAAATGAGTGATTTGCCATTTTTATTTGAACACTAAATGGCATATATGTTTTTTTGCTATACCTACAAAATTTTGAAATTATGAACCCAAATCACCTAATGTTTTATTCAGTTAAAAACATTATAAGTACTTCCCTCACTGTTTTTCCCTCAAAAACTGGTACTGATTTATTTTTAAAAATAAAGCACTATTTGCAATAGTGACATTATATAATGCTATATAGTGACAATATACACTAACAAGTGTCTAAAATTAAAATATAAATTTGGTAATATCTTTAACCATGAAAAATAAATTGACTTTTAAAACTTCTGTTGTTTTTTTAATTTTTAGTATTTCTCTTTTGTCATCAAATCTAATCAACAGTCAAGATAGAAATATTTTTGAACTCACAACACAATCCAATAATAGAGATAGATCTGATTTTTACGATCTAGCCTTCAACCTAAAGCCCACTGCATATTTTAAAGATAATGCTTTTAGAAATCAGTACGGAGAAGGAAGTATTTTAAAAATAACATTTGAAGACACAAACTCATTTGATGCATTGGCGAATAATCAAGGTAATTATGATTCTGCAGAATTAATAATTATTAAGGTTAACAACCTTAGTGAACTAAACCAGACTGTTGATCTAATGAGTCTAACTAGCTTAAATAAGTTGAAATATATTTTTATCAAGTGTTTTTTCAAAACTAACAAACAACAAGTTGAAAACTTTATTTCAGCTAATCCTAATATTAGAGTGTTTTATTTCGCCCAAAACCCTTCCTAAGAAATATTTGATCCAATTTAAAAAGTAATCAAATGAAAAAGCTATATCCACGTTATTTTAATCTTACTGTAAAAGCAAACATATTATATGGCCTGCTATTTTTTCTTTTCATAGGAATTATGAGTTCTCATGGTCAAGTGCGTGTTCCTTTTGCCCCAAGAGTATCAAACACCCCTCCATCAAACTCAATTTATACGGTAAAAGGAGATTTTCAAATGATTGGTAATACCAATCTTACTTTGGTTAACTACGGTAACACTACAACCAACAATTCAGATATGCGATATGTGGATATTGATAGTGACGCTAACAATGATGGTGTGCAAGATAACAATGGTGTAAATGAAACGTGGAATTCATCTTCAGCAACGTTAAATTTTTCAACAGAAAATGGTGCGCTTCCAGAGTGTTCTAGAGTCCTTTATGCAGGGTTATACTGGTTTGGACGTGCAGATGTGGGATCCAATGGCGACCAGTATTTTGTTACAGCTACTAAAAATGGAGAAACAAGGACTTTCGATAAGCGAAAAGTACTTATTAATGGTCCAGATGCTACTGAAGACTATGTTGAAATTACAGCAGAGGAATTTAATACCCCTAACACAAACATCTATTTTCCATTTGATTTAGATATCAATCTTTACACCGCATATGCAGAAATAACGCAATATGTGCAAGATAATGGTGTAGGAGAGTATTTTCTAGCGGATTTAGCCTTAAGAGAAGGCAGTCAAGACATCAACGGTTTTACTGGAGGCTGGGGAATGGTAGTAATCTATGAAAACTCTAAAATGAATTGGAGAGACATTACCGTTTTTGATGGTCACGCATTTGTAAGTGGTAATAATGGTAGTGAAACTTTTTCTTTTGATGTAAATGGTTTTGAGGCAGCTCCTCAAGGTCCTGTTAATATCAAGCTTGGAGTTATGGCTAGTGAAGGTGAAAGAAATTTCACTAGTGATTATTTAGAGATAGAAGTACAAAATTCAGGAACCTACCAGCGTTTAACCCATGGTGCAACCAATTCAACGAATAACTTTTTCACGTCTTCTATACTTACTGGAGGGAATAACAGAAATCCTAATTTATTTAACAATACTGGAGTTGATATCTTGATGTTTGACATTCCTAATACAGGTAATAGCATAATCAATAACGGTCAAGAAGAAACATCTTTTAGATACGGATCTGGTCAAGACGGTTTTGCAATATTTAATTTAACATTTGCTGTAGATGCTTACGTTCCAGAGCCAGTTGGAGTTTTGAGTAATACCTCTATTAATGGTTCTAATCCTGGCTCTACACCAACTGTCGAACCTGGTGAATTTGCTGATTACACCATAGAATTAACTAATCAAGGCACAGAACCGATAGAAAACACAACGCTTACAATTCCAATTCCAGACTCAATAGACCCAACAAGTCTCAGTTTCAACGCAAATACGTATTACACGCCACTTATTGGTTATTCTGCTCCATCATATGATGATAGTATAGGAAATAACGGTGCTATTGTATGGAATCTAGGAACCCTTCCTTTAGATATTGATCCTAATAAGATATTGGCCGATATTAGTTTTAAACTCACAGTTACAACGGATTGTACAGTACTAAGTGACTCTGGATTTTCGGGTACGGTTGCTACAAATGGATTTATAAGCGGTATTGGACAAATTTCTCAAAATACTTTCAACACTCCATTGATTATTGGTTTTGAGCAAGTTGGAGCTTGTACAGGAGAACCAATTCCTGCTCCCATCATTATTGATGTAGATTATCAGTCTTACATCAGCGAACCCCCAACCGCTGATACTCCTAATCCAATAAACGTACAATGCCCTGCCGACGTTCCAGCGCCAGATACATCGGTTGTAACTAATGTTTCAACCAACTCTGGTAACCCTGCTGTAATTCAATTCGTTTCTGATAACTCAGACAATAATTCATGTCCCGAAGTTATAACAAGACGCTATAGTGTTACTGATGATTGTAACAATACTATTTTCGTTGATCAGATTATTACAATAAATATCACAACCCCATTGGATATTGCGGATGCCGATGGTACCAGTACAGTAGAATGTGTTGCAGATGCTACTGAAACGTTTACACTACCTACGGTAACTGATGCCTGTGGAAATACTTTAACGCCTTCTGCTGCAGTGATTACTGAGAATCCAAACCCTTTAACTTGTGAAGGTACAAG
>NZ_SRWZ01000002.1 GCF_004804355.1 Cognatitamlana onchidii | reverse complement strand
TTGCGGATACCGATGGTACTAGTACAGTAGAATGTATTGCAGATGCTACTGAAACGTTTACACTACCTACGGTAACTGATGCCTGTGGAAATACTTTAACGCCTTCTGCTGCAGTGATTACTGAGAATCCAAACCCTTTAACTTGTGAAGGTACAAGAACTTACACCTATACCTATACAGACTGTACTGGAAACTCTGATTCTTGGGCTTATACATATACTATTGATTTGTTACCATTTACTTTACCTGTAGCTGGTACTCAAATTGTTGATAATCTAGCAGATGCTATTGAACCAACGCCTCCTGCAGTAAATGACAATTGTGGAAATACTATTGTGCCTACTGGACCAACTGTATCATCTAATCCTGCTTGTCAAGGAACCGTTGTATACACTTTCAATTATGAAGATTGTGCTGGGAACAATGCCGATTGGACTTATACCTATACTTTACAATTAGCTCCTTTTACCACGCCTGATGACGAAACTAGTACTGTTAATTGTATTGCGGATGCTGTAGCTCCTACACCTCCTGTAGTAACTGACTCTAATGGGACGAATTTAGTGCCTTCTGCGCCTACCATTACTGAAACACCAAATCCGTTAACCTGTGAAGGAACTAGAGCTTACACATATACCTATACTGATTGTGCAGGTAATTCAGATGATTGGACATATACTTATACCATTGATACCCCAACATTCACTATTGCGGATGCCGATGGTGCTAGTGCGGTAGAATGTATTGCGGATGCGACTGAAACATTTACACTACCTACGGTAACTGATGCCTGTGGAAATACTTTAACACCTGCTGCTGCAGTGATTACTGAGAATCCAAACCCTTTAACTTGTGAAGGCACAAGAACTTACACCTATACCTATACAGACTGTGCTGGAAACTCTGATTCTTGGGCTTACACATATACTATTGACACACCTGCATTCACTATTGCGGATACCGATGGTACTAGTACAGTAGAATGTATTGCAGATGCTACTGAAACGTTTACACTACCTACGGTAACTGATGCCTGTGGAAATACTTTAACGCCTTCTGCTGCAGTGATTACAGAAACTTCAGATCCTTTAACCTGTGAGAGGACTAGAACTTACAGCTATACCTATACAGACTGTGCTGGAAACTCTGATTCTTGGGCTTATACTTATACTATAAAGGATACAACTCCTCCGGAGCTTACATTGCCATCAAACGCCACCGCTGAATGTAGTGATGACTTAACTCCCATTGAGTTTGGAGTTGCAACTGCAACGGATAACTGCGATACTAACCCTCAAGTAACGTTTAATGATGTTCGTACTGATGGTCAATGTTCTGGAACATTTACAATTATTCGTACATGGACTGCAACAGATGCTTGTGGAAATTCAGTAAGCGCAGACCAAACTATTTCAACTTCTGACACGACTGCTCCTACTTTCGATCAAACAACCTTACCTGGCAATATGACTGTAGAATGCGGGAATGTTCCTGAGCAAGAAACACTTACAGCATCAGATAATTGTGGAATAGCGATCGTTACAGTTGAAGATGTTAGAACAGATGGTAATTGCGATTTTAATTATGTAATAACACGAACTTACACGGCAACTGATGATTGCGGGTTAACAACAACACATATACAAGTTATTACAGTTCAAGATTCAACACCACCTAGTTTTGTTGAGCCATTACCAGAGGCCAATATTACAGTGGAATGCGATGCTATTCCTGTTGCAGAAACACTTACTGCAACCGACAGTTGTGGCAACGCTACAGTTACGATCAATGATTCTAGAACGAATGGAGAGTGTGTAAGCAGCTATTTTATAACAAGAACATGGACAGCTGTTGATGATTGTAATAATGCCACAACCTTTACGCAATTAATCACCGTACAAGATACAACGCCTCCAGAATTTGTAGAAGAGCTTCCAATGGATATAACGGTAGAATGTGATGCTGTGCCTACCGCTGCAAATATGACTGCCATTGATAATTGCGGAAACGCCATAGTGACGGTTGAAGATATCATCACTCAGGGTGATTGTCCGTCCAATTATAATATTGCTCGTAAATGGGTTGCTACTGACGAGTGTGGTTTAACTACATCCCATACACAAAATATAAAGGTCCAAGACACTGCAGCTCCTGTACCTACCAGTACTTTTGACTCTATGGTAAACGCCAGTTGTACAGATATTCCAGAGATTCCACAATTAGATTTCGCTGATAACTGCTCTACAAATGTTATTGAGGAATATAATGAAGATAATTCCTTTGATCCTGATGTACTACAAGACTATCAAATTATCAGAACTTGGACGGTTAAAGATGCCTGTAATAATGAAGCCGTTTATACGCAAACTATAAATGTGACATTGGATGAAATATTTTCTGAAGTTATTGCAGAAGATAGATGTTTTGAAGAAGGCGTTGTTAATCTTAATAATTATTTACCAAATTCACTAAATACTGATGGGACTTGGGAGATGGTTGAAGGGAATCCTGATGCTCCATTAAACGGAAGTATTTTTGATCCGACGGAATTAAGCCTTAGTGAAGATTTCCTACCTGGAGATGGCGGTATTGACTATAAGTTCAGATATACTACAACAGATATGGGTTGCATTAGTGTAACAGAAGTCATTATGAATATTCATGCAGACTGTATCGTGCTTCCATGTGGTGAAAACGATATTGTCATCTCAAAAGCTATTACTCCAAATGGTGATGGATATAACGACACCTTTGACATTGCAGGAATCGATTTATGTGGATTCGTTGCCGAGGTTAAAGTCTTTAATAGATGGGGAGCCTTAGTATATGAGTCTAACAATTACACCTTAGGTAGTATAGAAACCTCTGGCGCTAAAGGTGATTGGGATGGATCTGCCCCGAATTCGTCCATAGGAACCGCCGGGAAATTACCAAATGGTACATACTATTTTATAATCAATTTAAAGAACAGTGGTTTGAGTCCTTTGACTGGCCCAGTATACTTAGGAACCAAATAAAACCTTAACCTATGAAACTTTTAAAACATCATATAATCGCTATTGCGTTGTTAAGCTGTACGGTTGGAATTGCCCAGCAATTACCACAATTTACACAGTACATGTACAACACAATCTCAATTAACCCAGCTTATGCTGGTAGCAGAGAAGCATTAAGCATTGTTGGATTACACAGAAGCCAGTGGGTTGGTTTTAAAGGTGGTCCAATCACCCAAACACTATCTGCCCACTCACCATTAAGAAATGATAGAGTTGGTTTAGGAATATCATTTATCCAAGATGACTTGGGGCCCCAAAATTTCACATACTTATATGGGGATTTCTCGTACTCTATTCCAACAGGGCAAGATGGCAAATTAGCTTTCGGGGTTAAAGGAGGGTTTACTCAGTTCAGTTTTGATTCAGATTTTAGATTCGATGGCGCAAATATAAATGATCCATTAATTTATGGTACACAAGATAGATGGTCTCCAAATATAGGAGCCGGAGTTTATTGGAGTACAAATAGATTATACTTAGGGCTATCGGCTCCAAGAATACTGAATACAGACTTAAACCAAGAAGAAGGCTTTGAAGCACTCGAACGAGTGAGTTATTATTTTACCGGTGGTGTGGTAGTTGATTTAAGCAATAGTTTTAAATTCAAACCAGCCTTTTTAATTAAAGCGACAAATGGTGCACCTTTATCTTACGATTTAACAGCTAATTTCTTGTTTAATGAGAAGTTTTGGTTTGGAGGTTCCTATAGAATAAATGAAGAAACAGGCGCAATTGGTGGAATTGTAGACTTTCAAATATCTAGGCAATTACGAATTGGTTATGCTTACGAAAAGCCAATTTCAGATATAGCAAGTTATACCACCGGTACACATGAAATCTTATTGATGTATGAATTTAAGTTCTTAAACTCTAAATTAAAATCTCCAAGATATTTCTAATACAGCATTTTCCATGAAGAATAAAAATTACATATTATTTACCCTATTATTGGTACTTAGTTTTTCGGCATTTGCTCAACAAGGAAAGCAGAATCGTGCTGACACCCTTTTTAACAAATTTTCATTTGTAAAGGCTGCCGAAGTTTACAAAGATTTAATTCAAAAAAATTACAATAAGGACTATGCTACAAGGAAATTAGCAGATTGTTATGCTTTTTTAAGAGATCCTAAAAACGCATCGAGATATTACAAAAGTGTTGTAAAGCAGGAAAACGTTCCTGTTGAGTATTACTATAAGTATGCACAATCTCTCCGCGGGATGAAAAAATATAAAGAATCTCAAGTTTGGCTGCAGCGATACAAAGATTCTGGTGGCGTAGTAAATGCCAATGATTTTTCAAAAGACGTCAATTTTATTACCAGTGTTTTTGGAGCTAAGCAACAATATTTTTTAGATAAAGTTAGGTTTAACTCAAAGTATAGCGATTTTGGAGCTTTTGAGCATAACGGCTATGTTTACTTTGCATCGGCAAGAGATGAAGGCGTTGGTATAAAGCGCGTATATGGCTGGAATGAACAACCCTTTTTAGATTTATACATGGCAGAAGCTGGCACCAAAAAAAATGTTGATCATTCTGCTAAAGTCTCAGGAGATGTTAACTCTATTTATCACGATGGGCCAGCTACGATAACCAAAGATGGTCAAACTATGTATTTTTCCAGGAATAACTTTACGGAAGGTTTCGAAGCGAAAGACAGTAAGGGTTTAACCAATATGAAAATTTATAGAGCCACATTGGTTGATGGTGAGTGGACTAATATTGAAGATTTACCAATAAATGGTGATGACTTTTCTACCCAGCATGCTTCTTTAAACGTGGATGATACCAAACTTTATTTTGCCTCAGATAGACCTGGAGGTTTTGGAGGTTCAGACATTTGGGTTGTTGATATTGAACCTGACGGTTCGCTTACTAATATGCATAATATTGGTAATACTATAAACACAGAAAGTGCAGAGGGTTTCCCTTTTATAAATAACGAAGGGGTGCTTTTCTTCTCATCCGATGGCCACACTGGTTTAGGACTACTTGATATTTTTGCGACCATAAAAGGAGAAAGTGACGATGAAATTGTTGACGTGATTAACTTAGGCGTGCCTGTAAATTCAAATAAAGATGATTTTGCCTTTACCATGAATCCAAATGGTATTACTGGATACTTTGCTTCAAACAGAAAAGGAGGACGTGGTAGCGATGATATTTATGCTTTTCATAGAGAACCGGTACTTCATGTAGAAGGGGTTGTAACAGATGCCATAAATACTAATCCTGTAGCGAACGCTAAGATTACATTATTTGATGATCAAGGTAATCAAATAGCTTATATGGAAACTGATGAAAATGGATACTATCAAATAAATATTGACAGAAATAAGGACTACAAAATTGTAGCTAGTCAAGACAAATATATAGATGATTACAGAACATTTACCTCCAAAAATATCCAGACAGAGTTAATTACAATTAATGCCAATCTACTGTTAAATCCAGTACCAAATGTTATTAAGCTAGCGGAGTTAAATACCATCTATTTTGACTTTGACAAGCATAACATTCGCAAAGATGCCGCAGAAGAATTAGATAAAATTGTGAGCTTAATGTTAAATGATTACCCCGAAATGGTTATACGAATAGAGTCTCACACAGATTCAAGAGGTAAGTTATCTTACAACGATAAGCTTTCAATAGATAGAGCTAATTCTACTTATGAATATTTGATTTCAAAAGGTATCGATCCTGCCCGAATCACGGAACATCAAGGATTTGGTGAAAGAAGATTAACTAACGGATGTGAAGATGGCTCTGATTGTGAAGAAGCAGACCATCAACTAAATAGACGTACACAATTTATCGTTGTGAAAATGGAATAGACATACATTAAATAAAGTTTGGGTATTAAATCTCAAACTAACTAAGATAGGTAAAGATTTTTTAATTAAACAAAGTCCCCATGAAATTAAAAAACTGCATAATAACTGGTACAGCTTTGCTTGTAGGTGCTCTAACCTACTCACAAAGTGTAATACAAAAAAAAGCCAATAATTTATTCAACCAATATGCTTTTGCTGATGCTGCGGCTGTTTACCATGACCTAATTGATCAGGGCTATAATACAGACTTTGCCATAAGGCAACTAGCAGATAGCTATGCTTATATGAGAAACCCTGATAGTTCTGTAGTATATTATAAAAAAGTTATTGAAGAACAGAAAGACATTCCCATAACATATTATTACAGTTATGCACAAGCATTAAGAGGCACCAAAAATTATAAAGAATCTCGTGTTTGGATGAAGCGTTTTAAAGAAGCTGGTGGACAAATAGATCAATTTAATACTAATAGAGATTCAGATTTTATAGATGCTATTTTCAACTCAAAGCAGCAATATTTTTTAAAAGATATAAGCTTTAATTCCAAATTTAGTGATTTCGGTGCTTTTGAACATAACGGAAGCATCTATTTTGCATCAGCAAGAGATGAAGGAGTTACTATCAAACATAAATATGGTTGGAATAATGAACCCTTTTTAGACGTTTATGTAGCACAGAGTAGTACAGATAGTATTAATCATAAGTCTAAAATAAAGGGTGAAATCAACACTGTTTTTCATGACGGCCCGGTTACAATAACAAAAGACGGAAGTACTATGTACTTTTCTCGCACATCGTTTATTAAAAATACTCTTGGGAGTAATCATGAAGGTATTTCAATACTCAAAATATATAAAGCTTCTTTTATCAATAATAAATGGAGAAATATTGAGGAGTTACCATTTAATAGCGATGATTACTCAACAGGACACCCTGCCTTAAATGAAGATGAGACAAAACTATATTTTGCCTCAGATATGCCAGGTGGTATGGGAGGTTCCGATATATATTCTGTAACCATTAACGATAACAACACTTTTGGAAAACCACAAAATCTGGGTAATACGATAAATACTAAAAAGAACGAAAGATTTCCTTTTATAAACAATGAAGGGGCTTTGTTCTTTTCTTCCGATGGGCATCCCGGCTTAGGTTTGCTTGATATTTTTACTGCTATTTCTAATAAAAACAATGAAATAATTAATGTTATAAATCTTGGTACACCAGTTAATTCAAGTAAGGACGACTTTTCCTTTTTTATGAGCAAGGATGGACTTTCTGGATATTTCGCATCTAATCGAGATGGTGGAAAAGGTAGTGACGATATTTATGCCTACGATAGAGTTCCTCAATTAAAAATAAAAGGAACTGTATATGATAACGCTACAAACACCCCCATTCCAGATGCAGTAATCACCCTGTTTGACGTCGATGGAAAAGAAATTACTCGGGTAACATCAAGCAAAAACGGCTCTTATCAATTGGATATTGATAGAGATACTAACTACAAGATGCACGTAAAAAAAGATCGTTATATTGACGACCATAAAGTGATTAGCTCTAAAGAAATTGAAAGAAGTATATCTAGTATTACGGCAGATTTCCCAATGAACCTTGCTCAACTAAAGATTAGAAATCCTTTGCCCGAATTAAGTCACATTTTCTTTAACTTTGATAGTGCGGTGCTTAGACCTGAAAGTATCAATAAATTAGATTCTATTTTAAACCTTATGAGTAGCCACCCCGAAATGCATATAAAAATTGAGTCTTATTCTGATTCAAGAGGACCTGCTGAATACAATTTATTACTATCGCAAGAAAGAGCAACAGCTACTTACAACTATTTAGTTTCAAAAGGTGTTGAACCTGAACGTATTCTGAGTCGCAAAGGCTTTGGAGAGGAAAATTTAGTTAATAATTGTGATGGATCGGTTTCCTGTTCTGAAGAAGAGCACCAGTTAAACAGGCGAACAGAGTTTATTGTTATAAATTAACCAATTATATTAGTTTGCTTTACTGAAAGAAAAGAATATATATTTTAAGCTAAAACCACCAGCAGAAAGTGCTGGTGGTTTTTTAGTTTGTTGGTGGTCTATAAAAAGTCCATATCAAAAAAAACCCTCTCCAAACGAAAGGGCTTTATACCTAAAGCTAAATTTAATAACTATTGTTATTAAGCATAACCTAACTAATTAAATATCTATTAATCAGTAAATTAAAGAGGTTATAGGTTTTAATGCTTTTTGGTCTTCATTATTTTTTTATAAAAATGTTTGTAAAATACCATCTTCCATTGTCATTTTTCTCGGCAGAAATATCGAAGTTCGTATAATCTCCCTCTAGATTAGCCTTATGGTTTTCGCTCTTAATCCATGCGTTTACAACCCCTTGGGCTGTACCAAAACCATAGGCCACATTCTCTGAAACTTTTTTAGCTCCAACATTGGACTTTAAAAAACTACTGCGTGTATAGAAATTATCATGAGAAACTACATCATTGTCTACCATATAATCGGTATGACTATAAGCTACAGATTTAACTATGCTCATATCTTCTAAAGCTTTTAGTCCTAAGGACCTTCTGTGGTCATTAATAAGGTTCAGGATTTCAAGTTCAATAGCTTTTGCTTGTGTTTCAACAAGGCTCATTTCGAGAGTTTCCACATTGTCGTCAAAACTATCTGTGGTACACGATGACAGCGTCATTACTGCCAAAAGTGCCAGGGCGGACACCTTAGAGAATAACTTCATGGTTAAGTAAATTTAGATTTGGTTCTGTAAAATTAGCAGCCTAACCTGAAGCGAATGTTAATGAAATGTTAAAATCGATTAAAAACACACTTTTTATCGATTTAAAATGTTTTTAACCGATAAAATACGTTACAACACTAACAAATGATGCGTTTAAACGATTTTTTAAGGAGATAGTCGATCAATTCTCCAAATAAAATCATCTTGAAGTTTATAGCGAACCCTGTCGTGCAATCTGTTTGGTCTACCTTGCCAGAATTCCATTTCAGCTGGCTTGACTATATAGCCACCCCAAAAATCAGGTCTATCTATTTCTTTACCTTCATACTTATTCTCGAGCTCTTTTAGTTTTTCTTCGAGTAACGACCTATCCTTAATTATTTGACTTTGATTAGACACAATCGCTCCTAGTTGACTACCTCTGGGTCTAGACTCGAAATAGCCATCGCTCATATTGGCAGCAATTTTTTCCGCCTTACCTTTAATAATAATTTGTCGCTCCGCACCATGCCAAAAAAAAGATAAACAAACATTAGGGTTTGCAGCTATGGCACGGCCCTTTTCGCTTTGGTAATTAGTGTAAAAAATAAATCCTTCATAAGTGTATTTTTTAAGCAGCACTACCCTACTTTTAGGGAATCCATCCAAACCAATTGTAGCAAGAGTCATGGCATTAGTTTCATCCTTATTAAAGTGTTTATCCACCTCGTAAAACCATTTCTGAAATAACTCTAGTGGGTTTTCTGGCACTTCGTTTAAAAGAAGCTCCCCTTTTTCATATGATTTTCTGTAATTGCTTAAATCCTTTTCCATAGCATACAAAATAACAAAATTTTAAGTTTTCCTAAACATTATTATATTACTAAAGATTGTAAATTCGCTCACTTTTAAAATAGACCTATGAGGTTTGAAGATTCGCATTATAGTAATATCAACAATTACCATTGCCTAGAGATGGCCTTCGGCAAGTTTTATCTCTGTGAAAAATTTATAGTCTCAGAAATTAACAGCGGAATACATTTTGACTGGAACAAAATTGAATCTGTTATAGAAAAGATAATAGCATTTTATGGTACTGATATTAAACTAGGGTATATTTCTAACAGAATTAATTCTTATTCCATCGATCCTCAAGATTGGGCCAAAGTAGCACAGTATGGAAATATACTGGCTGGAAGTGCAATCGTTTATTATAACTATATAATGTATCTAAACGCAGCCTTAGAAAAGCGTTTTTCTAAAAGTGAAATTCATCCTTGCTTGTCTCTGGATGATGCGATTTCATATATTAATGATTTGAAAGAATTTAATTAAAATTGAAACGTTTTTCCATCTTCTGCCAGCTCTACATTTTCAAAAACAACTTTAGCTTCTTTCTTAAAACTTTCTAAACTGTCGTACCTTGTTGAGTAATGACCAAGTATTAAGGTTCTGGCCTGTGCTTGTTTTGCTATTTTTGCAGCTTCTTTGGCTGTAGAATGCTTTGTCTTTTTTGCCAAATGAGCATGCTGCTCTAAAAATGTAGATTCATGATATAAAACATGAACGTTTTCTATTAAAGGAACAATGTCTTTTTTATACATGGTGTCGCTACAAAAGGCATAACTTTTTGGCTTCGCCCCAGCGGTAGTAACCTTGTCATTAGGTACTAACTCTCCTTTTTCGTTTTTAACATCAAATCCCTGCGTTAATTTTCTGTAATAGGCCACATCTATAAGAGCCTTTTTAGCAGCGTTGACATTTAACTTTCTCGGACCTTCTTTTTCTTTAAAAAGATACCCATTTGTATAGACCCGATGGTTTAATGGAATAGTATGAACTTCAACCCTGTCGTCTTCAAAGATTAATTCGGAATGATTGGAGTCTAACTCATGAAAAATAAGTCTGTAGTTAGTCCATGAGTCCGCCAACTTCATGTGTAATGTCACCAACTCCTTAATACCTTTAGGTCCATAAACGTGCAGATCTGTTTCTCTAGTTAAAAGCCTAAATGTCGATATAAGACCAACTAAGCCAAAAAAATGATCTCCGTGTAAATGCGAAATAAAAATATGCTTTATTCTGTTAAACTTTATTTTATGCTTTCTTAACTGTACTTGAGTCCCTTCGCCACAATCAATTAAAAACATATGGTTATTTATTTCTAAAACTTGCGCGGTTGTGTTATTAAAAGTTCTTGGTGTAGCACTGTAACACCCTAAAATAGATAACTTCATACTAAATAAGAGGGTTGTATGTTAAAGCATCTTCTGGACTAAACTTACTCTTAAAGGAAAAGGCATAAGGAGATTCGCCATGTTCATCTAAATAATCTAGTCTATTCTTTGCGTCTTGAAAATTTGGTCTATATCCTGCTGGAACATACCAAAACGCCATATGCGCCTTTTTAGTGTTGATAAACCATTCCTTTTTTCTCTTGAAAACGTCGATATGTCCAGACTTGTAGGTGTAATTAAAAAGGGAACCTAAATCTTTCCAAACAGATATATTAATTATGATGGAGTCATCATGAAAAATTTCTATACCCAAGTCTTTATCTTCATCTTTCATTCTCCAAATAAAACCATCACTTTGGTCGGCAATGCCATTAATTTTATTAACGTTGTTTACAAAATCGACCATGATAGGATCGTCCAATGAGGCTTTCCGTTTTGCTATATTGACTTGAGCTAGATGGTAATCCATTTTAAAATCCCAAATCGCGTTCCATATCTTCCATTTCAATAATATCGTGTGCTTCTTGTAGCGTTGGCACCACTACTATGTCATCTGGAACGAGATTAAAATCGACCTTACTGGTCACTATAACAAATGAATTATTTGCTTCCTTATGTTCTTTAGACAAAGCTAAAAATTCGGCAATATCTTGTTCACTAAAGGTTCCTAAGGTATTTAATGATACAATAATATTACTATTCTTAAACTTGGGGTATAAGGTCTGTATTTTTTTAACTAATTCAATGATTGAGGCTTTTTCTTGGGTAATAGTATTCGTATTTCCTGTTTGATCTAAAATCATAATTACTGTTTTAATTTTGATGCCAACAAGTATATAACCGCCATTCTAACAGCCACACCATTTTGCACTTGGTCTAAAATTATGGATTGCTTCGAATCGGCAACATCACTCGTAATTTCTACTCCCCTGTTAATGGGTCCGGGGTGCATAATTGTAATTTCTTTTTCTAAAGAATCTAGTATTTTTTTATTAACTCCAAACTGCTGTGTATATTCTCTAGTAGAAGGGAAATAACTAATCTCCATACGTTCGTTTTGAACTCTTAACATATTCGCTACATCGCACCAATTCAAAGCTTTAACAAGATTAGTTTCTACTTTCACTCCAAGATTCTCTATGTACTTAGGAATAAGTGTTTTGGGACCACAAACCATTACTTCTGCCCCTTGCAATTGTAGTGCAAAAATATTAGACAATGCCACTCTACTATGAAGAATATCTCCAACAATAACAACTTTTTTACCTCCAACATTACCTAACGTTTCCCTAATCGAGTAAGAGTCTAATAAAGCTTGGGTAGGATGCTCGTGAGCCCCATCGCCAGCGTTGATTATACTAGCATTAACATGTTTGGATAAAAACACGCCCGCACCAGGGTTTGGGTGCCTCATAACAACCATATCTACTTTCATGGAAAGGATATTGTTTACCGTGTCTATTAAAGTTTCACCTTTCTTTACTGATGATTGGGCAGATGAAAAATTAATAACATCTGCAGACAATCGTTTTTCAGCGAGTTCAAAAGAAAGCTTTGTTCTTGTAGAGTTTTCAAAAAATAAATTGGCAATGGTAATATCTCTTAGTGAGGGTACCTTTTTTATTGGCCTGTTAATTACCTCTTTAAAATGATCGGCAGTCTCAAAAATAAGTTGAATATCTTTTTGATTAAGATATTTAATTCCTAATAAGTGATTGACACTTAATTCGCTCATTATTTTCTTTATTTTTCAATTAAGTAAACACTATCTTCGTTATCGTATTCTTTCCAGTTTACTTTTACTTTTTCCTCGTTTATTACATCTACCTGCCTACCACGGTAATCTGGCTGTATCGGTAAATGCCTACTAAAGCGTCTATCAATAAGAGTTAGTAACTCTATTTCATTAGGTCTGCCAAATGATTGAATAGCTGTTAATGCTGCTCTTATACTTCTGCCTGTATATAAAACATCATCAATAAAAACTATATTTTTATCCTCTACTAAAAAATTAATTTTAGTAGTATTCGCTTCTAAAGGTTTTTCGCTTCTTCTAAAATCATCTCTGAAAAAGGTTATATCCAAATACCCTAGACTAACATCTATAACCTTATAGTCTTCTTTTAGAATTTTTGCCAATCTATCTGCCAAAAAAACACCTCTTGGTTGCAGACCAATTAATACAGTGTTAGAGAAATCGTTGTGTTTTTCAATAAGTTGACAAGCCAATCGATGAAGAATGATGTTTACCTCTTTTTCGTTAAGTAAAACTTTCTGACTCATATACTACCCAAACGTGTTTGGTTTACAAAGGTAATGCAAATATTTAGAAGTAAAAACCTTAAAATCCTTTAAAATAAGTAGACAAAAAAAGCCTCTCATTCCTGAGAGGCCTTATTTATATAATGTTAAGAAAAATTATTTTTTCCCGTCCATTTTATCTTTAAGAGCTTGTAAAGCATCGTTAGCATCACCTAAAGTTGGTTTTGCTTCAGCAGCTTGAGATTCTGCTTTTCTAACTGCTTGCTTAACTATTTTAGCTTCTTCTGCTTTAAATACAGCAGTATGAGAGGCTACAACACGTTTAAACTCTTTATTAAACTCAATAATTTTGAATTCAGCTGATTCACCTTTCTTAAGTTTACTTCCGTCTTCTTTTTCAAGGTGACGAGATGGTACAAATGCAACAATATCTTCATTGAATTGAACCGTAGCACCTTTATCAACGATCTCAGAAATCTCAGCTGTATGAGATGTTCCTAAAGCGAATTCAGTTTCGTATTTATCCCAAGGATTCTCAGTTGTTTGTTTATGACCTAAACTTAGTTTACGTCCTTCAACATCTAACTCAAGAACAACAACATCTAACTTATCACCTACGGCACAGAACTCAGATGGGTGCTTAATTTTCTTAGTCCAAGATAAATCAGAGATGTAAATTAATCCATCAATACCTTCTTCTAATTCTACAAAAACACCAAAGTTTGTAAAGTTACGTACAATACCAGTGTGCTTAGAACCTACAGGGTATTTACCTGTAATATCTGTCCATGGATCTGGGGTTAATTGCTTAATCCCAAGAGACATTTTTCTGTCTTCTCTATCTAAAGTTAAGATCACTGCTTCAACTTCATCTCCAACAGAAACGAAATCTTGAGCAGAACGTAAATGTGTAGACCAAGACATTTCAGAAACGTGGATTAATCCTTCAACACCATCTGCAACTTCAATAAACGCACCGTAATCAGCAATAACTACTACTTTACCCTTAACCTTATCTCCAACTTTCACCTCTTCTGCAAGAGCTTCCCATGGATGCTTAGATAATTGTTTAAGACCTAATTGGATTCTTGATTTGTTTTCATCAAAATCAAGGATTACCACATTTAATTTTTGATCTAATTCAACAATCTCGTTAGGATGATTGATTCTAGACCAAGATAAATCTGTAATATGCACTAATCCGTCAACGCCACCAAGGTCTATAAATACACCATAAGAAGTAATGTTTTTAACAACACCTTCTAATACTTGACCTTTTTCTAATTGACCAATAATTTCTTTCTTTTGTTCCTCAATATCAGCTTCAATAAGTGCTTTATGAGACACTACTACGTTCTTAAATTCGTGGTTTATTTTAACCACTTTAAATTCCATAGTTTTATTAACATACTGATCGTAATCTCTAATTGGCTTCACATCAATTTGAGAACCTGGCAAGAATGCTTCAATACCGAATACATCTACAATCATACCACCTTTAGTTCTGCACTTAACAAAACCATTAACGATTTCTCCAGATTCGTGAGCCGCATTTACACGATCCCACGCTTTAATTACACGTGCTTTTCTGTGAGATAATACTAATTGTCCTGTTGCATCTTCACGCACATCAATTAGTACTTCTACTTTGTCTCCTACTGCTAAGTTAGGATTGTAGCGAAATTCGTTTAAAGAAATAACACCTTCTGATTTAGCATTGATGTCGATGATAGCATCACGATCTGTGATGTGCACTACCGTTCCTTCTACCACCTCATCATCTAAAGTGTCAACAAAATTTTCTGCTACTAATTTTTCAAATTCTTTTAATTGTTGATCATCAACTTCGTCAATACCTTCTTGGTAGTTGTGCCAGTTGAACTCTTTTAAGAATTTTTCAGGGTTTGCCTGAGCTTCAGATACTACTGGAGCTTCAACAGTTTTTGCTTCAGTTGCTTCAACCTCAGCTTGCTTTGCTTTTTCAGCCATTTAAGTCATTCTGCGAAAAAATATCCACTTTTAAGATTATGTTATTTTTATCGCGTTTGTATTCTGTATGCCTCAGGAGATTTAAGCGTTTAACGCACAGAAGTGTTATTTTTATTTTTGTTTCATTTCCTTTTATCTGCCTGACGATTCGCTAAAAGGAGTGCAAAAATACATATTATCTATCTAATTACCTAAAAATGAATTCATAAAAATTACTTGTGACTTTTGGACTGAACCTGTGTCTAAATGTATAGCGATACTTAAAGTAAAATTAATCTTTCTGAATAGGAAATTCACTATATTGTTTAACTCAAACTTAAAAATCAAAAACTTCATTATTATGGCAGTAAAGGAAAAATACCAATCTGTATTAGAATTAGGTGAATCATTAAACATTCAAAACGGAAGTGTTACCGAAGAAAACGGCGTTCTTAAAGTGAAAGGAACCGCGAATACCCAATATGAGAAAAACGTACTTTGGGACAAGATTAAAGAAATTGGTGGTGAAAACCCGTCCGATATTTTAGCCAATATTACAGTGGCTGACGACAGTGTATACCACAGGCATACCGTAAAAAGTGGAGAAACTTTAGGTAAAATAGCGAAACACTATTACGGTAACGCATCGAAATATCAAGATATTTTCAAAGCAAACTCCGATATTTTAAAGAACCCAGATTTAATTTACCCAGACCAAGAGTTAATTATACCAAATTTATAATAACTTTTTAAACACAATAAGGGCGATACTTTAGTTAAAGTATCGCCCTTTTATATTGTTACTTTAGAAGGTTTATTCACAATCTTCAATCGCCATTCTTGCTAATTTTAAAACCTTATTAAATTGCTCCTCTAAAGAAAGATAAGAATTATCAATTTCTATAGCATCATCTGCCTTAACTAAAGGAGAATCTCTTCTATGTGTATCTAAATAATCTCGTTCTTCAACATTTTTTAAAACAGCTTCATAAGATACATCATCCCCCCTTTCAATAAGTTCTTTGTAACGTCTCTCCGCTCTTGTTTGAGCCGAAGCCTTCATAAACAATTTAAGCTCTGCATTGGGAAAAACTACAGTACCAATATCTCGACCATCCATAACTAAGCCTTTTTGTTCTCCCATTTTTTGTTGCTGCTCTACAAGCTTTTGTCGAACTTCTGAAACTGCCGATACCTTACTTACAAAACTCGAAACTTTCAAGGTTCTTATATCTTTTTCTACATTAACATCATTTAAGTACACCTCTGCAAACCCTAAAATTTCATTAAATTTAAAATGAATATTAATACTAGGTAATTGATAAATTAAGGCTTCTCTATTAAAATCATCGTTGCTAATAAGCCCTTTTTCTAAAGCATATAAGGTCACCGACCTGTACATAGCACCTGTATCAACGTAAACATAGCCTAAATGTTTGGCTAACTGTTTTGCAACTGTACTTTTTCCTGTTGAAGAAAAACCGTCGATAGCAATGATAATCTTATCCATAATAGAATTAAAGAATGTAAAAGTAATCAATGCTAGCTGAAGCAAAAAGCAAATATTACTGTAAGTTTATTTGCAAACCAAAGAAGTTAGAGTTTCCTGCGCTTGTATATTTAGCATGGGTATAACTAAAGCGCATTTTATTCATTTTTATAGATAGTCCTGCAGACAAACCTGAAAAGTTGCGCTGATCCAAAATTCTTAAATCTTCCCCTCTCCTAAAATTATATCCTAACCTAATATTAAAACCACTATCAGGAAATATTTCTGCTCCAACAATAGTGTGTCTAATAACTTGACCTAGAAACCCAATTTTTTCATTAGATTGATTACCCGACAAATCGCTTGTTGTTCTTGCCGGATTGGGAACCGCTATCGGCCATTGCTGCAAATTTTCGAAAGTAACATGCCACCTAATCGGAACATTTTCCAGTTTTTGAGATAAACCAACAGCTATTTCAAAAGGTAACCTTTCATTAAGATCGGCATAAGTAGTAATCTGTGTACCAACGTTTCTTACTACCAATGCTGCATTAAAATCTATATCTTCATCAATGTAAATCAATCCTAAATCCAGGGCTGCACCAATAGAACTGTATTGTTCTAGCTTAGATGAAATTAATTTTAAATTGGTGCCAAAATAAAAATCGGAATATCCAATTTGTAAGGCATAACCAAAAGACAACGCAGCTTCATTACCAGTAAATGTACCTGTTGAATTTCCATCTTCATCATAACCATCAAAAGATCCGTAATTAATATAAGTTACCCCAGCATGCAACGTTTGTGTCCTTCTATCTATTGTATATGCGTATGCCGCTGTACCATAACTTATCCCACCCAAATAACTTGTATAGTTAACAGCTAATTGATTATCCATCTCAACATTTATAGTTGCCGGATTAAAAATGGCTTGGGTAACATCGTAATCTACGTTGGTAAACACCTTTCCTCCCAAAGCAGCTTGGCGCGGTGATGAAATCAAGTTTAAAAATTGATAGGTGGTTTCTCCCCCAACCTGAGCAATTGCAAAGGAACCAACTAACAAACAACAAACAGGGACAATTTTTTTTAGCATATTTACGGCGCAAAGTAAATAAATCTATCTTAAAACGGTAGCATGAGCTATTTATTTTAGTCATAAAAAAACCTCGTAATACTACGAGGTTTAATTTGTAAAATATTAAAGCTTTTAAATCTTCTTGGCGTTTTTAACTTTTTGATTGGTAACTGCTATTTTAATTACATCCATCATGTCGCTTACATAATGAAAAGTCAATCCTTTTAAATATTCTGGTTTTATTTCTTCTATATCACGACGATTATCCTCGCACAATAAAATCTCTTTAATCTTAGCACGTTTTGCTGCTAAAATCTTTTCTTTAATACCACCAACAGGAAGCACCTTACCTCGTAGCGTAATTTCGCCAGTCATGGCTAAACTTTTCTTCACTTTTCGTTGCGTAAATAACGAAACTAATGATGTTAACATAGTAACACCTGCACTTGGACCATCTTTAGGAGTCGCGCCTTCTGGTACATGTATATGAACATTGTAATTCTCAAAAACACCTATATCTATTCCTAGCTCGTCTGCATTCGACTTAATGTACTCCATGGCTATCGTTGCAGATTCTTTCATAACTTTACCTAAATTACCAGTAATAGTCATATTTCCCTTCCCCTTAGAAAGAATAGATTCAATAAATAAAATATCACCCCCCACGCGAGTCCAAGCCAAACCAGTAACTACACCGGCTACATTATTATTTTCATACTTATCTCTTTCAAGCTTCGGACCTCCCAGAATTTCAATAATATCTTCATTAGATACCTTAACACTATAATCCTCTTCCATAGCAATATTCTTGGCAGCGTAACGAACCATTTTTGCTACTTGTTTTTCAAGTCCACGCACACCTGATTCTCTTGTATACCCTTCAACAATTTTTTCTAATTGAGGTTTACCAATTTTTAAATCCTTTGCAGTTAATCCATGCTCTTTCAATTGCTTGGGCAATAAATGTCTTTTGGCGATCTCTACTTTTTCTTCAATGGTATATCCTGTTACATTTATAATCTCCATACGATCTCTCAATGCAGGTTGGATAGTCGCTAAACTATTTGAAGTTGCCACAAACATAACTTTAGACAGGTCGTAACCCATTTCTAAAAAGTTATCATAAAACTCGCTATTTTGCTCAGGGTCTAAAACCTCCAACATAGCAGATGAAGGATCTCCTTGATGCGAATTAGACAACTTATCTATTTCATCAAGTACAAAAACAGGATTAGACGTTCCTGCTTTCTTTAAACTTTGAATAATTCGACCTGGCATAGCTCCAATATAAGTTTTTCTATGCCCTCTAATTTCAGCTTCGTCTCGCAATCCTCCTAGTGATATTCTAACATATTCCCTTCCTAGAGCCTCAGCAATAGATTTTCCTAAAGACGTTTTTCCAACCCCTGGAGGACCATATAAACACAGAATAGGGGATTTCATATCATTGCGTAGTTTTAGCACCGCTAAATACTCTATAATTCTACGTTTAACATCTTCTAAGCCAAAATGATCTCTGTCTAAAATCTTCATGGCATGCTTTAAGTCAAACTTGTCATCACTAAACTCGTTCCAAGGCAGGTCTAAAAACAACTCCAAATAATTTCGTTGTATTGAATACTCTGCAACTTGAGGATTCATGCGTTGCATTTTTGCTATTTCCTTATCAAAATGCTTAGCCACTTTCTCATCCCAAAGCTTTTCTTTGGCTTTAGCTTTCATTTCATCAATCTCCTCGTCATGACTCACCCCTCCTAATTCTTCTTGAATGGTTTTCATCTGCTGATGCAAGAAGTACTCCCGCTGCTGCTGACTCATGTCCATTTGAACTTTAGATTGAATGTCGTTCTTTAATTCCAATTTCTGAAACTCAACATTCATGTACTTTAAAGTGGCTAAAGCACGTTTTTTTAAGTCGTCAATCTCTAAAAGTTCTTGTTTTTCTGAAACAGAGAGATTCATATTAGAGGATACGAAATTCACTAGAAAAGAATTGCTTTCAATATTCTTGATAGCAAATGATGCCTCACTTGGAATATTGGGACTCTCTTTTATTATCTCTAAAGCTAAATCTTTAATAGAATCAATTATAGCAGAAAACTCCTTGTTTTTAACCGCAGGTTTAGCCTCTGGAATATCGCGAATTGTAGCATTTATATAAGGTGTTTCAGTTAATACTTCTGCCACCTTAAAGCGCTTTTTACCTTGAATGATAACTGTTACATTTCCATCAGGCATCTTTAAGACTCTTAATATTCTTGCTACGGTACCCGTCTCATGAATATCCTTGGCCTTTGGTTTTTCAACAGACTCATCTTTTTGAGCAACCACGCCAACTACTTTACCTCCTTTATTAGCGTCATTAATTAGTTTTATCGAGGCATCTCTACCCGCCGTTATAGGGATAACAACACCTGGAAATAAAACAGTATTCCTTAATGATAAAATAGGTAAAGTTTCCGGTAATTCCTCATTGTTAATGGCCTCCTCATCTTCAGGAGTCATTAACGGAATTAATTCTGCATTTTCATCAAATTCTTGAAGTGACAAACTGTCAAGAGTTGTAAATTTTGATTTTTTCATAAGCATATTTAGGTCAATCTGTCATTCATACAGATCTAACTAGATTTTTAAATTTTAAAAAAAACTATAAACTCTTTCGTAAATAGAGCTATACAAGCCTTTAAACTCGTTTCTTGCTATTATAAATCCAATAGTTGTGCCATTATTAAAACTAAATAATGAAATATACTTCCTAAGATATTTAAATAAGTATGCTGCTATCTTTTAAAAAACAAAGTCCGACATTAATATAGTATTTCGCAGAACGATCAAAGAAATAAAGGCAACATCAAGAAAACAAAAACCAATTAAATTTTACCCATTCTTTTTAAGAGAAATAAAATAAAAATAGGAACAGCCAACAATATAATCATCAACAAGTTGGTTTCAAACAACCCTGGCGACAAGATTAATGTAATAATGTAACCACCTATGGCACCTCCAAAATGAGCATCATGACCAATATTTCCAATCCTATTTTTCATACCATAAATAGAATACAACAAATAACCAATACCAAAAAGGTAAGCAGGAATGGGTATTGGAATAAAAAATAGGTACAAATTCATTCCTGGCTGCAATAGAATAGCTGAATATATAACTCCACTTACAGCACCACTAGCTCCTACAGCACTGTAATTATATTCGTTTTTATGAAAATAAAGCGACAGCAAACTACCTAGCATTAAACTTCCAACATAAACAATTAAAAACTGAATAGGGCTCAATAAAGAAATCACTACATCGGCAAAAAAATAAAGTGTAAGCATATTGAACAATAAGTGTTGAACATCGGCATGTAAAAAGCCTGAACTAAACATCCTTATTTGCTCCCCTCCCCTTACAGCTCCTACATGAAACTTGTATTTATCAAAAAAACTATAGTCATTAAAGCCTTTGTAGGATATAATAACATTAGCAGCTATTAATATTCCTGTAATTAATTCTAAATTGCCCATTTAGGAAATTAAGTTTGAAATTAGTATATATTTGCTCTTACAAATCTAAAATTAATTAATGCAATTTCTAGCTTATATCATAGTTTATCCATTTTTATGGCTAATTTCTTTACTTCCCTTTAGAGTACTATACGCCCTATCTGACATCGCTTACATATTTGTATATCGCATTTTTGGTTACAGAAAAAAAGTCGTTACAAACAATATGAAAATGACGTTACCGAATAAAACAGACAAAGAAATAGCTGTTTTAAGAAAAAAATTCTATCATCACCTATGCGATATGTTGGTTGAATCCATCAAATCAATTACAGTTTCTGAGAAGGAAATCATAAAAAGATATGCATTTACCAACCTAGACGACTTACATGAGTTGGAAAAAGAAAAACGCAGTGTAGTACTTATGATGGGCCACTATGGTAGCTGGGAGTGGATCTTTATACTACAAAAACATGTAAATTATATAGGTTATGCTGTTTACAAACAGCTTAGTAACAAGTATTTTGATAGGCTAGTAAAACGGATTCGAGCCAGATATAACAGCTATTTAATTACCACGAAGGAAACATTCCCAACGCTTATAAAAGCTAAAAGAAATAAGGAATTAACCTTTAACGGTTTTGTTTTCGACCAGTCGCCAAAACTAGACAAAGCGATATATTGGAAAGAATTCATGGGAATAAAAGTACCGGTTCATGTAGGCGCAGAAATTTTGGCGAAACGACTAGACATGACCACACTGTTTTTAAAAGTTAAAAAAGTAAAACGTGGCTATTATGAAGCCACGTTTACTGATATTATAAAAAACCCTAACGAGTTCGATAATTTTGATATTACAGATATTTCTTTAAAACGTGTTGAAGAACAAATTCATGAAGCTCCAGAGTTTTATTTATGGACACATAAACGCTGGAAACACAGAAATAATGTTCCTGAAAAATTTAAATAATTGCTAAGCTTCTGCTAAAGCTTCTAATTCTTTTATGAATCTATTTCCGAGGGCATCCGCTTCGTCTTGCGACCTGGCTTCAGTATAAATTCTAATTATGGGCTCTGTATTACTTTTACGCAAATGCACCCAACTATCTGAGAAATCTATTTTAACACCATCAATAGTGGTTAATTCTTCATTTTGATACCGTGCTTCTATGCCTTTTAGGATAGCATCGACATCTAAATCTGGCGTTAATTCTATTTTCTTTTTACCCATATAATAACTTGGGTATGTTTTTCTAAGCTCGCTAACTTTCATTTTTTTGTCTGCCAATAAACTTAAAAACAAGGCTACTCCAACTAAGGCATCCCGTCCATAATGCGCTTCTGGATAAATAATACCCCCATTACCTTCTCCACCAATAACGACCTTGTTTTTCTTCATCAGTTTAACCACATTTACTTCTCCTACAGCACTGGCCTCGTACATACCGCCATGTTTTTCGGTAACATCTCTTAAAGCCCTTGTAGAACTCATATTGCTCACGGTATTCCCAGGGGTTTTACTCAATACATAGTCGGCACAGGCAACCAATGTATATTCCTCTCCAAACATATCTCCATTTTCATCCATGAATGCTAAACGATCTACATCTGGGTCTACCACAATTCCAAAATCCGCATTGTGTTTTTTAACTGCATCCGAAAGGTCTGTTAAATGTTCTTTTAAAGGCTCTGGATTATGAGGAAAATGACCATTAGGCTCGCAATGTATTTTTACAACATCTACGCCGAGGCGTTCAAGCAATAACGGAATAGCTATACCTCCAGTAGAATTCACGCCATCAACAACCACTTTAAAACGTTCTTCTTCAATAGCCTTAACAGTAACTACATCTAAATCTAGAACTTCAATAATATGCAAATCGATATAAGCCTTGTTCTTCGTTATTTTCCCTAAACTATCTACGTCAGCAAAATTCATAGTATCACCTTCTGCGATATCTAAAATTTTCCCACCTTCAACAGCATCTAAAAATTCTCCTTGGGCGTTTAAAAGTTTTAAAGCATTCCATTGCTTCGGGTTATGGCTTGCAGTTAGAATAATCCCACCATCTGCACGCTCCATAGGAACCGCAACTTCAACGGTTGGCGTAGTGGAAAGACCTACATCTATAACATCAATACCAAGCCCTATCAAGGTATTCATTACTAAATTCTGTATCATTTTACCAGAAATTCTGGCATCTCTGCCAACCACCACCTTATACTGGTCTTTTTGACGTTGCTGCTTTAACCACACCCCATAAGCTGATGCAAACTTAACAGCATCTATAGGCGTAAGATTTTCGCCTACTTGTCCCCCAATGGTCCCTCTTATTCCCGAAATAGATTTTATCAAAGTCATAATATTGTTTCTTTTATCGAGCAAATATAATGTTTCAAAATCGGATTTCTTGAAAGGGATTTTGTAAATTTCACAAATGAACTACTTGGCCCATATTTATCTTTCTGGTGATAATGATTTGGTAACTATTGGAAATTTTATTGCCGATGGTATTAAAGGAAAGAGTTATAAAAACTACCCTAAGGATATTCAAATTGGTATTTTATTACATAGGCATATTGACACTTTCACCGATGCTCATAAAACAGTAAGAAAAAGCACAAAACGATTACATAGTAAATATGGCCATTACTCAGGCATTATTGTGGATATTTTATACGACCATTTTTTAGCTAAAAATTGGGAAAAATACTCCAAAACAACACTCAAATCTTACACCAATGCTTTTTATGACTCACTTGAGACACATTATCATTTGCTTCCTAATAGAATTCAAAAAATGATACCTTATATGCTTGCAGATAATTGGCTTTTAAGCTATGCCTCTATAAAAGGTATTGCTAAAGTACTTGATGGTATGAATAGGAGAACACAAAATAGATCAGCTATGAACGAAGCTGTTGAAGAACTTAAAGCGTTTTATAATGAGTTTGAAAATGAATTTTCCTTATTTTTTGACGAATTAATAGTGTCATCAAAAAACAAACTTATTGAACTTAATACGCAATACGCTTGAAATACTCCATATTCTACATTTTCCTATTCCTAATTGCATGTAAAGATCAAGACAAAGCTCTAAGAAAAGTAGGTTTAATAGCCAAACATGCCATGGTGGTTTCGGCAAGAGTCGAAGCCTCTCAAATAGGCAGTGATATCCTAAAAAAAGGCGGTAATGTGTTTGATGCAATGATAGCAACAGAATTTGCGCTAGCAGTTGCCTATCCATACGCAGGAAACCTTGGAGGCGGCGGCTTTATGGTTTACAGAACAAATAGTGGTGACATTGGAGCGATTGATTATAGAGAAAAAGCACCAATAGCAGCCACAAAAAACATGTATTTAGATAGCATTGGTAATGTGATTCCTGAAAAAAGCACCTTGGGCGCCTTGGCAGTAGGTGTTCCAGGAACGGTAGCAGGTATGTTTGCTATACATGAAAAATTCGGATCCTTACCTATAAATGTCATACTTAGACCAGTTATTGAATTAGCTTATAAAGGTGTGGTTGTTACTCAAAAGCAAGAAGATCGAATAAAAAAATACCAACCACTTTTCCTTAAAACTAATAAGGATTCCATAAAGTTCAATAGACCATGGAAAACTAACGATACTATTAAATATCCAGAACTGGCAAAAACATTGGAACGCATTTCAATGTATGGAAAAGATGGATTTTACAAAGGAAAAACCGCCAAATTACTTTCTAGTTTCATACAAAGTAATGGTGGTATTATTTCGCAAGAGGATTTAGCCAAATACAAGGCCATATGGCGATCTCCCATAATTTTTAATTATGATGATTTAAAGATAATTTCTATGTCGCCTCCGGCAAGTGGCGGCATCTGTCTAGCTCAAATAATGAAAATGATAGAACCTTTCCCAATTCATGAATATGGGCATAATTCCTTAAAAAGCATTCAAGTTATTACAGAAGCCGAACGCAGAGCTTATGCAGACAGAAGCTTTTTTTTAGGAGATCCAGACTTCGTGGAAATCCCTATAAAAAATCTTATAAGTGAAGATTACGCCAAACAAAGAATGCAAAGTTTTTCGTTTAACAAACCCACACTATCCTCAGATTTAGAGCACGGCACCATAGATTTTATAGAAAGTGATGAAACCACCCACTATTCTATAATTGATCGCTTTGGAAACGCCATTGCAGCTACTACTACTTTAAATGGCGCCTATGGTTCTAAATTGTATTGTAAAGAACTTGGTTTCTTTTTAAATAATGAAATGGACGACTTTAGTAGCAAACCGGGTAGTCCAAACATGTTTGGGCTCCTAGGAGCTGAAGCCAATAGTATTGCTCCAGAAAAGCGCATGCTAAGTTCTATGACTCCTACTATTATTGAAAAACAAGGAGCTCTATACATGACCTTAGGTACACCTGGAGGCTCCACTATTATTACTTCTGTATTACAAACAATATTGAACGTTCATGAATATAAAATGAGTATGCAAGAAGCCGTAGATGCTCCGCGGTTTCATCATCAATGGCTACCAGATGAAATTAGAATGGAACCCAACGCTTTTAATAAAAGATTGATTAACGATCTTAACGACAAAGGTTATAAGACTAACCAAAAGGACAGTCCCATTATTGGAAAGGTAGACGGAATACTTGTATTACAAGATAAACGGTATGAAGGAGGTGCCGATCACCGAGGGGATGATACGGCTGTCGGTTTTTAATGGTTTTCTTTTTAATAAAACCACATATTTAATAACTTAGAACCCTACGGTCCCAAAAAACGCATGAAAAAAGAATCAAAAAAAACACTTAAAATCATTAGTGGGATAATTATATTTTGCACTCTACCCAGTATCCTTTTATTTGGTTTTTTCTATTTTAAATACAATGAAAAGCTTCCAGAAGGTAATGCCGGTGCCGAGGCTGATAACATAGCCCTAAAAATGCTACAAAGCTTAGATTACACAGCTTTTAAAACCACTCCAAATCTAGAATGGACCTTTAAAAAAAGAAGGCACTATGAACTTAACAAAAAAGATAGTGTTTGCACAGTATATTGGGGTGCTAATAAAGTGGTTTTAGATTTGAAAGACATTAACCATAGTAAGGTATATATACACAGCTTTAAAAATGAAAGTGACATGGCTAAAGATCTTATTGAAAAAGCCTTTAACTACTTCGCAAATGACGCCTTTTGGGTATTAGCGCCGTACATGGTTTTTGATAAGGGAACCATACGAAAAACGGTTAGCACATTAAATAGTGGACGTAATCTTCTGGTTACTTATAAAACTGGAGATTCTTTTTTATGGTTACTAGATGAAAACTTTAAACCTAAATCGTTTAAAATGTGGACCTCTCAACTTCCCATAGACGGTCTGGAAGCCTCATGGACTGATTGGACTACTACCGAAACCGGTGTTCAACTTCCAACATTTCATAAATTCTTGTTCTTTGGCATGGAAATTACAGATATTAAAAGCTCCTATTGAATTGGTGAGTGTTTATTATTTTAAACAATTGCAGTAGTTTATAACAACAGCATATCCGTCTCTATCAATAGTATAGCAATTATCATTGAAAGCCCTGATAATTATCTTGAAAATACTATTTACTTCTTTGCCCAACAAATTGCTGGTTTTTAGATTTAAATAACACATTAAAACTTGTTAAACTACCGTAAATCCTAGTTATATATTGTTGTAAATCTATTTTGCCTTGTTCATCTAAATCACTCGCGTTAATGCGCTGCTCCATCACACGCAACCGATCTCTTACCATGGTTATTTTATGAAAAAACTTATCAATTGGTATATCATAAGATTTCAAACTGGTATCAGCGGGCTGTAAAATAAGTGTTCCCCCTTTATATTTATCAGAAATAGGTACAATTTCACTAGCGTCACTCCACTTCTTTAAAATCTTTACTAAGCTACTTTCTACTTCAAATAAGCTAATTGTATCAACCTCGTCAATAGCTGCTTCTATGACTTCAAAATCGCTGTCTAGATCAATGGTTTCCAGTCCATTATCTATAAAGGTCACCCATTAGTGCTGAGATGTCACATTAGTTACCACGCCTTTTCCAAACGATTCATGATTAATTCTAGATCCTATTCCTAATAATTTCATAAGTTAAATTGATTTATTTCGCCAAAGCAAAACACTTAGTTAGTGCTTACAATAATAACAAATCTGAAATAAACCTTCACAAGAATTTAACAACTAAAATTGTACCTTTGCACTTTTGCAAATTTATGAGTCATTCCAACGAATTTATTGAGGTTAAAGGAGCAAGAGCACACAATTTAAAAAACATTGATGTCTCCATTCCAAGAGAAAAACTGGTTGTTATAACGGGTTTATCTGGAAGTGGAAAATCCTCTTTAGCCTTTGATACCATTTATGCGGAAGGTCAACGTCGCTATATTGAAACTTTTTCCGCCTATGCAAGGCAATTCTTAGGAGGTTTAGAACGGCCCGATGTAGACAAAATTGATGGACTCTCTCCTGTTATAGCCATTGAACAGAAAACTACGAGTAAGTCTCCAAGATCTACTGTTGGGACTATTACCGAGATTTATGATTTTATGCGCCTGCTATTTGCAAGAGCTAGCGACGCATATAGCTATAATACAGGTGATAAAATGATTAGCTATAGTGATGAACAAATTAAAGCGCTCATTCTTAAAGATTTCAAGGGGCAAAGAATCAACATATTATCTCCAGTAGTACGTTCAAGAAAAGGACATTACAGAGAATTATTTGAACAAATAGCTAAACAAGGTTTTGTTAAGGTGAGAACTGATGGCGAGATTCGTGATATTGTAAAAGGCATGAAATTAGACCGTTACAAAACTCATGACATAGAAATTGTAATAGACCGTTTAGTGATTGATGATTCCGTAGATAATGACAAACGCTTAACCGAAACTATAAATACAGCCATGTATCATGGTGATGATGTACTAATGGTAATAGACCAAGATACTAAAGAAGCTCGCTATTTTAGTAGAAGTTTAATGTGCCCCACATCTGGCATCTCATACCCCAACCCTGAGCCGAACAACTTTTCATTTAACTCGCCTAAAGGCGCTTGTAGTCATTGTAATGGTATAGGCGACTTATATCAAATTAATGAAAGTAAAATAATCCCTGATGACAGCCTTTCCATTAAAGCTGGTGCTTTAGCGCCACACGGCCCTGAGAAAAACAGCTGGATTTTTAAGCAATTTGAAACCATAGCACAACGTTTCAATTTTAAATTGAGTGATCCCTACAAAAGCATTCCAGAAGAAGCCAAACAAATGATTCTTTATGGCGGTAATGATAAGTTTTCGGTGGAAAGTAAAACTTTAGGGGTTACCCGCGACTATAAAATTGATTTTGAAGGGGTCGCAAATTTTATTGAAAATCAATACAAAACTGCCGAATCTACCTCGTTAAAGCGATGGGCCAAAGACTTTATGGATAAAGTTAAATGCCCTGTTTGCAAAGGTTCCAGGCTTAAAAAAGAATCGCTCTATTTTAAAATAAATAAAAAAAATATTGCCGAACTAGCAGAAACAGATATTGTAGAACTAGCCGATTGGTTTAACAATTTACATAAACACCTATCGAAAAAACAACTAATCATTGCAGAGGAAATAATAAAAGAGATCAAGTCTAGACTCCAGTTTTTACTAGATGTAGGATTAGATTATTTAGCTTTAAACAGAAGTTCTAAATCGCTATCAGGTGGTGAGGCCCAACGTATTAGATTAGCAACTCAAATTGGATCTCAACTGGTTGGTGTCTTGTATATTTTGGATGAGCCTAGTATTGGTTTGCATCAACGAGATAACGAAAAGCTTATAAACTCGTTGGTATCGTTAAGAGATATTGGTAACTCCGTTATCGTGGTTGAACACGACAAGGACATGATAGAACGTGCTGATTATGTTATTGATATCGGCCCTAAAGCCGGGAAGCATGGCGGAGACATTATAAGCCTTGGAAATCCGGAAGAATTAAAATCGCATAACACACTTACTGCGGATTACCTTAATGGCAATAAAGCTATTGAAATCCCTAATTCCAGACGGGCTGGTAATGGCAATTTTTTAGAACTAAAAGGCTGTACTGGAAATAACTTGAAAAATATCTCTGTTAAGTTTCCATTGGGGAAAATGATTGGAGTTACTGGTGTTTCAGGTAGTGGCAAATCTACCCTAATTAATGAAACTCTTTACCCCATTCTTAATGCACATTATTTTAACGGTGTTAAAATACCTATGCCTTATAAAAGTATAAAAGGCTTAGAACATATTGACAAAGTTATTGATATAAACCAATCTCCTATAGGTAGAACACCTAGAAGCAACCCAGCAACCTACACAGGCACTTTTAGTGAGATTAGATCTCTCTTCGCGAAAATACCAGAAGCCATGATAAGAGGTTATAAGCCCGGACGGTTTAGCTTTAATGTGAAAGGTGGACGCTGTGAAACCTGTCAAGGTGGAGGCCTACGCGTAATAGAGATGAATTTTCTCCCGGACGTTTATGTAGAATGTGAAACCTGCCAAGGAAAAAGATTTAATAGAGAAACCTTAGAAATAAGATATAAAGGAAAATCGATTAGTGATGTACTCAACATGACTATCAATGAAGCTGTAAACTTTTTTGAACACATTCCTAAAATCCATAAAAAGCTTAAAACAATCAAAGACGTAGGTTTGGGTTACATTACTTTAGGTCAACAGAGCACGACACTTTCAGGAGGAGAAGCACAGCGTATAAAGTTAGCTACAGAGCTCTCTAAACGAGATACTGGAAACACCTTTTATATTTTAGATGAACCTACTACTGGTCTGCATTTTGAAGACATAAGAGTACTCATGATTGTTTTAAATAAATTAGTAGATAAAGGAAATACAGTTCTTATTATTGAACACAATTTAGACGTTATTAAAACTGTTGATTATATTATAGATATTGGCTACGAAGGTGGAAAAGGTGGAGGACAAATTGTAGCCAAAGGAACACCTGAAGACATTATAAACCACAAGAAAAGTTACACAGCAAAGTTCCTAAAAAAAGAACTGAATTAGTTGAATACATTATACTAACTTTAAGCAAAAAATTAACTATGAGAAAAGAAATTCATCATAAAGGTTGGAATGAAATAAAAACAAATGATTCTTGGGCTATTTTCAAAATTATGGGCGAGTTTGTCAATGGTTTTGAACGTATGAGTAAAATAGGCCCTTGTGTTTCCATTTTTGGTTCAGCACGAACTAAACCTAACGAGACATATTATGAACTTACCGTCAACGTTGCCAAAAAAATTGTTGAAGCTGGCTATGGCGTAATTACCGGTGGAGGCCCAGGTGTTATGGAAGCTGGGAATAAGGGCGCACACATTGGAGGAGGTACTTCCGTTGGCCTAAACATAGAATTACCATTTGAACAACACGATAACCCATATATAGATCCTGATAAAAATTTAGACTTCGACTATTTTTTTGTTCGAAAAGTAATGTTTGTTAAATACTCGCAAGGTTTTGTTGTTATGCCGGGCGGTTTTGGTACTTTAGATGAGCTTTTCGAAGCTATCACCCTTATACAAACTCATAAAATTGGAAAATTTCCGATTATTCTGGTAGGCACAGATTTTTGGCAAGGTTTATTAGAATGGATAAAAAGCACACTGCTTGAATCTTTTTCTAATATAAGTCCTAAAGACTTAGACCTCATACATTTAGTGGATACCGAAGAAGAAGTTATAGATATTTTAGACAATTTCTATAAAGATTCTGGTTTGAGCCCAAATTTTTAGCATGTATTCTTTTGAATATCCAGCTAGTCATTATGAAACCTTAAAACCACTATATTTCATTATATTGCAGCGCCTTACATGAATCTTTTAACCCTAATTGTTTTTTTAAGTTGAGAATCCGTTTTTTTAGTTGTGTTTTATTCTTACCAATATGCATTGCTAGCTTTGGTCAAAACAAAATTGACCTAAAAGCTGTATTTGATATTGGTAACAAACAGATTAAAATTTCGCAAACCATTAGATATGAAAACACGACATCTGATGAACTAAAAGTCATTTATTTAAGCGACTGGAACAATAGTTATTCAACAAAACAAACACCTTTAGCCATTCGTTTAGCCGAAGAATATAACAACAGTTTTCACTTGGCTAAAAGTGAAGATAGGGGATTTTCAGTAATCAAATCCATACAACAAAATGGTCAAAATGTTTTATTTGAGCACCTAGAAAATCAAAATGACATTATAAAGGTTGAGCTTAAAGAAGCTCTAAAACCCAATGATGCTTATGTATTAAACCTTGATTACTTGGTGCAAATTCCAAATTCGAAATTCACGAGCTATGGAATTACTAATAAAGGAGACTTAAACCTTAGATATTGGTATATAACACCCGCTATTTATGATGGTGAATGGCAATACTATAGCAACAAAAACTTAGATGACTTATTCATCCCAAAAGCTGACATTACTTTAAATCTAGAATTTCCTTTAGGGTATACATTGACTTCAGATTTAGATGTAATTAAAACAACTCAAAATACTAACAGTCAGGTTATTGAATTAAAAGGAAACGATAGAAACAGCAATAAATTATTTTTAAGTAAACGTAGCAATTTTGAAACTTTAGACAATAACGAGTTAGAAGTTATATCAGATATTAATTATGACCAGATAGATATTCTTGAAAAAGTTCTAATCATTGAAAAGGTAACTAAATTTATCTCGGAACATTTTGGGGACTACCCGCAAAAAAAGCTGCTTCTGTCTCATATTGACTATGAAAAAGATCCAATTTATGGCTTAAACTTTTTACCCAAATTTATTAAACCTTACCCAAGTAATTTTCAGTATGAACTCAAAGTTTTAAAAATTGCCTTGCACAATTTTTTAGAAAATACGCTTTTAGTTAACCCTAGAAATGAGCAATGGCTTCTTGATGGCATACAAATTTTCTATGCCATGAAATATGTAGACAGTCATTACCCTGATATGAAATTTCTTGGTACCATAGCAGATGCCTGGCTTATTAGGTCATTCCATGCAGCCGACATGAAATTTAATGATAAATATGTGCTGGCCTATATGCTTATGGCAAGAAGCAATAGGGATCAAGAATTATCGAAGCCAACTGATTCCTTATTAAAGTTCAATAGAAACATTGCAAACAAATACAAGGCTGGTGTTGGCCTTAAATATTTAGACGACTTTGTAAATCGCGACGTTGTAGAAACGGGTATCGAATCTTTTGTTAAAGACAATAAACTTAAACCAACCACTACCAAGCAATTTGAAAGTTACCTAAAATCCTTAACTGATAAGAACATTGATTGGTTTTTTACAGATTATCTCAATACGAGTAAAAAAATAGACTTCAAAATAAAAAACGTTTCAGAAACAGAAGACTCCATTACACTTACTATTAAGAATAAGCGAAATAACAACATGCCTGTTTCTTTATATTCATTAAAAAACGATAGCATAGTTTCCAAAATTTGGATAGAAAACATATTTGAAGAAAAAAAGGTTACAATTCCTCGTAACAATGCGAATAAATTAGTACTAAACTACGAGAATACAATTCCAGAATTTAACCTTAGAGATAATTGGAAATCGTTAAAAGGGTTCTTCTTTAATAATAAGCCTTTACAGTTTAGGCTGTTTAAAGATATTGAAGACCCTTATTACAATCAGGTGTTTTTGATGCCTATTATAGAATTCAACAATATTTATGATGGTATTACCTTAGGTGTTAAAGCATATAACAAAACCCTATTAAAAAAGCGATTTAATTATAAAATTGCACCAAAATATTCTATTGGATCTAACGCTCTCACTGGCAATGCTTCTGTTTTAAACACGCATTATCTAGAAAACAGAGATTTGTATTCAATAACCTATGGAATATCAGGAGGATACAACTCGTATGCCGAAGATTTGTTTGTAAGAAAAATAACTCCAGGCTTAACATTTAGATTTAGAGAAAGTAATGATCTTAGGTCAAATAAAAGAAAAACCCTACTCTTCAGGTATGTAGACATCAATAGAGATAAAGATATCAATAACATTTTAACCTCAGACGAACCAAACTACTCGGTGTTTAACGCAAGGTATATCCACTCCAATGATAACTTAATTACGTTTCACAGATGGTATACAGATTTTCAATTGGGAAACAACTTTAGCAAATTGGCCTTTAATTATGAATTTAGAAAGCTATTTGAAAACAACCGACAATTGAACTTAAGAATGTTTGCTGGTACCTTTTTATCAAATAAAACCGATTCTGATTCTGATTATTTTAGTTTCGCATTGGATAGACCAACAGATTACCTTTTCGATTACAACTATCTAGGTCGCTCAGAAGACACTGGCTTGTTTAGTCAGCAATACATACCTGCCGAAGGTGGCTTTAAATCTAAACTAGATCCTCCTTTTGCAAATCAATGGATGACAACCTTAAACGCCAGTACTACGCTTTGGCGATACATACTCCTTTATGGAGATTTAGGGTTTGTGAAAAATAGATTCGAGTCATCAAAATTCGTTTATGATTCTGGTGTTAGAATAGATTTAGTAACAGACTATTTTGAAATCTATTTCCCCCTGTATTCAAACCTTGGCTGGGAAGTTGGCTTACCTGATTATGCCGAACGAATTAGATTTAGGCTAACGCTCGATCCTAAATCGCTTTTAGGCTTGTTTAGAAGACGTTGGTTTTAGTTAGTAAAATACATTATTTTTAATTTATCGTGTTTTTTTTGCGTTTTATTTAATAAATATAGTTTTTTAGATAAATATTTAAATAATAAGCAAGAAAATAGCACAGTCTAAAATTGTAGAAAAGGCAAACTTTACCTACTTTTGCAGGTACGTAAAAAGCATGATTATTATGCAAATTCAGTCCTATTTGAAAGACAATTTATCGTTCGAAGATTTTAAAGCAGAAGTTATAAACGACTACAAGACAGCTGTTATTAGTCGGGAATGTAGCTTACTTGGTAGACGAGAAGTTCTTACAGGTAAAGCAAAGTTTGGAATTTTTGGAGATGGAAAAGAAATACCTCAAATAGCCATGGCGAAGGCTTTTCTAAGTGGAGACTGGAGATCAGGCTATTACAGAGACCAAACCTTTATGATGGCTTTAGGTGAACTAACACCCGAACAGTTTTTTGCAGGACTTTATGCTAATACCAATTTAGAATTAGAGCCCATGTCCGCTGGTCGCCAAATGGGAGGGCATTTTGTTACGCATAGTTTAAATGATAATGGCAGCTGGAAAGACTTAACTACTCAATACAACTCAAGTGCCGACATCTCTCCTACCGCTGCTCAAATGCCACGACTACTGGGACTAGCCCAGGCGTCAAAAGTTTTTAGAGAAGTTAAAAATATAAACGCTACTGGTTTTTCGGTAAATGGTAATGAGGTTGCTTGGGGTACTATTGGTAACGCAAGCACAAGTGAAGGTCTATTTTTTGAAACGATAAATGCTGCTGGTGTCCTTCAAGTACCTATGGTAATAAGTATTTGGGATGATGAATATGGTATTTCCGTCCATGCCAAACATCATACCACCAAAGAAAACATATCCGAAATTCTAAAAGGGTTTCAACGTGATTCTGAAAACCAAGGTTTCGAGATCCTAAGAGTTAAAGGATGGGATTATGCTAACTTAATTGAGACCTATCAGGAAGCAGGTAGCATTGCCAGAGAAGAACATGTTCCCGTTTTAATTCATGTATTGGAATTAACGCAACCCCAAGGCCACTCAACCTCTGGATCACATGAACGCTACAAAAATGCTGAACGATTAGAATGGGAAGCTAATCATGATTGCAACACTAAAATGCGTGAATGGATTATTGAAAGTGGTATTGCGACTGTTGAAACGCTTGTTGAAATTGAAAGAGCTGCTAAAAGAGATGTTAGAGAGGCAAAAAAGAATGCCTGGAATACCTTTTTAAAACCAATATCAAGAGAACAGAAGGAAGCCATAAAATTACTGAAATTGGCCGCTAAAAAAAGTAAAAATGGCGTATTTATAACCAAAATTCAAGAGAGTCTTGCGAACATTGATGAACCAACAAGAAAAGACATTCTTTCCCATGGAAGAAAAGCGTTGAGGTATTTAATTGGAGAAACATTCGAAGAAAAGCAAAAGCTTGGCACTTGGATAAACGAGCTTATTAATAACACACAGCCTAAATTTAGCTCTCATTTATATTCACAAACCCAAGGTTCTAATACCAGAATAGCAGAAACGAAACCCGCTTACAACGACGATTCTGCATTGGTTGATGGCAGAATTATACTTCGCGATAATTTTGACGCTCTTTTTAACAGGTACCCAGAGGCTTTAGTCTTTGGGGAAGATACAGGAAAAATAGGCGATGTAAACCAAGGATTGGAAGGCTTGCAAGATAAATACGGAGAATTAAGAATTGCAGACACTGGCATTAGAGAAGCTACAATTGTTGGGCAAGGTATTGGTATGGCTTTGAGAGGGTTAAGGCCCATTGCCGAAATACAATATTTAGACTATATTTTATATGCTTTACAAATAATAAGTGATGACTTGGCGACCACGCATTATAGAACCAAAGGAAAACAAAAAGCGCCTGTTATTATAAGAACCCGAGGACATAGGTTGGAAGGGATTTGGCATTCTGGCTCACAAATGGGAGGTATTATAAATTTGGTTAAAGGGGTCAATTTACTAGTTCCGAGAAACATGACAAAAGCCGCTGGTTTTTACAATACGCTGCTTCTTGGGGACGACCCTGCGATAGTTGTAGAGTGTTTAAATGGCTATCGCTTAAAAGAAAAGATGCCAAATAATTTGGGTATTCTTAAAACCCCCATTGGTGTTGTTGAAACGTTAAAAGTAGGAACCGATATTACCGTAGTGTCTTATGGCTCTACATTGCGTATTGTTGAGGAGACAGCTAAAGAACTGTCTGCTGTTGGAATAGATATCGAAATTATAGATGTTCAGTCGCTAATGCCTTTCGATTTAAAGCATGATATAGTAAAAAGCATAGCTAAAACAAATAGAGTTATGATTATTGATGAAGACGTACCAGGAGGAGCATCAGCATATATTTTAGATGAAATTTTAAATAAGCAAAATGCATTCGAATATTTAGACAGCTCGCCAAAAACATTAACAGCGAAACCTCATAGACCAGCTTATGGCAATGATGGTGACTACTTTTCAAAACCCTCTGCGGAAGATATCTTTGAAGCTATTTATGAGGTTATGCACGAGGTAAACCCAAGTCATTATCCGCAGTTAAGATAGTTTATTCCCATGATGCAAAGATCACTTCCTTTTGGTTTGATTGTTATATCATAATTCTATGAAAGCCGTTTCCTTAAGAGAAATTAAAAAAGAGTTAGATACGTTGTCTACTCAAGAAATAAAAGACATTTGCTTAAGGTTATCTCGATTTAAAAAAGAAAATAAAGAGCTTCTCACCTATTTGCTTTTTGAGTCGCATAATGAAGACGACTATGTTCTTAGCATAAAGGCATATATGGACGCCGAGTTCGAAATTATAAATAGAGTGAGTTTTTTTTACATAAGAAAAAGTGTCAGGAAAATATTGCGAAACGTAAAGAAGTTTATCAGGTATTCTCAAAACAAAGAAACAGAAGCGACTCTTCTACTCTATTTTTGCTTAAAATTAAAAAACTTTCAACCTTCAATTTCCAATAGCACACAATTACAAAACACCTTTGAACGCCAGCTGCTGCTATCAAAAAAAGTGATTGGTTCGCTTCATGAGGATTTGCAATATGATTTTAATGTACTGGTTGAAAATCTTGTTGAATAATTGAAGGCTTTTATTATTTGCCATTTATTTAGTTTACATAGCACAATTCACCACCTTGCTATTTGAATGCTTGCAGCAATATTTTATCTTTGCCGCCTATTAAATAGGATATTTATTTATGAAGATTTCATACAACTGGTTGAAACAGTTTTTAAAAACATCTTGGACACCAGAACAAACAAGTGAATTACTTACAGATTTAGGTTTAGAAGTTGAAGGTCTAGAATCTTACCAGTCTATTAAAGGTGGACTAGAAGGTGTTGTTGTGGGTGAAGTTTTAACCTGTGTAAAACATCCCAATGCAGATAAATTGAAAGTAACCACAGTTGATGTAGGTGACGAATCCCCGTTGCAAATTGTTTGTGGGGCTCCCAATGTTGATGCTGGCCAAAAAGTACCTGTTGCAACCATTGGAACTGTTTTATGTACCAAAGAAGATGAAGCATGGACTATAAAAAAAGGCAAAATACGCGGGGAAGCAAGTCATGGTATGATATGTGCTGAAGACGAATTGGGTTTAGGTAAATCGCATGATGGTATTCTAGTTCTTGATGAAAAATTAAAACCAGGAACCCCTGTTTCTGATATCTTTGATATAGAAAATGATTATGTCTTTGAAATAGGTCTTACTCCAAACAGAGCCGATGCTATGAGCCATTTAGGAACTGCAAGAGATTTAAGAGCTGGACTTATTCAAAAAGAAATAAATTTAGAGCTTATTACACCATCGGTAAGTGCGTTTCAGGTTGAAAACAGAACAGTAAAAATTGATGTTAATGTTATTAATCAAGATTTGGCACCTCGTTACTGTGGCGTAACAATTACTGGACTTAAAGTTAAAGAATCTCCTAAATGGATACAGCACAGACTAAAAGCTATTGGCTTAAGCCCTATTAACAATATTGTTGATGCTACAAATTATGTGCTTCATGAACTCGGTCAGCCGCTACATGCTTTTGATGCTGTTAAAATTACTGGAAACAAAGTTGAAGTTAAAACATTAAAAGCAGGAACCAAGTTTGTAACCTTAGATGGTATTGAGCGTGAGCTTCATGAAGACGACCTGATGATTTGTGATGCAGAAAAGCCCATGTGCATAGCAGGAGTTTTTGGAGGTGAACATTCTGGAGTTTCAGAAAGCACCACAAGCATCTTCTTAGAAAGTGCTTATTTTAATCCTGTTAGCATTAGAAAAACTGCTAAACGCCACGGTTTAAACACGGATGCGTCTTTTAGATTTGAAAGAGGTATTGATCCAAACATAACAGAATATGCCTTAAAGCGTGCTGCCTTATTGATACAAGATATTGCTGGTGGGGAAATAACTAGCGACATTGTAGACCTATACCCAAAAAAGATAAAGGATTTTGAGGTGCGACTAAGTTTTGAAAATGCTAAAAAACTCGTTGGAGAAGAAATACCGCGAGAGGTTATAAAACGCATACTTACGTCTCTAGATATTAAAGTAAATAATGTTACCGAAGCAGGATTAGGCCTTACTGTGCCTGCTTACAGAAACGACGTTCAGCGTGAAGCTGATATTATTGAAGAGATTTTAAGAGTATACGGGTATAATAATATTGAAACTACAAAAAAACTAAATGCCTCTATTTCTACGACTTCGCGTTTTGAAGACTATAAAATTCAAAACATTATTGGAGACCAATTAGCCTCACAAGGTTTTTTTGAAATTTTATCAAATTCCTTAACAACACCCAATTACATTGAATTAAGTGAGCAACTTAAGGAGAATCATAATGTTACTATGCTAAACCCTCTAAGTAACGATCTCTCTGTTTTAAGACAGTCATTGTTATTTTCGGGATTAGAATCTATTTCTTTTAATATTAATAGAAAACGTTCTAATTTAAAATTCTTTGAGTTTGGTAAGACCTACCATGCCTATGATAATAAAAGAGAAGAATACAAACATTTATCACTATTTATTACAGGTAACCAATTTGCAGAAAACTGGAATCAAGAAAACAAAAAAAGTGACTTTTTTGTGATGAAAGGCCTTGTTTGTTCCATTCTTGAACGTTTAGGGGTTTTAAAATTTAATGAATCGCCTGTTAAATCTGATTTGTTTTCTGAAGGACTTTCTCTGTCATTAGGAAAAAACAAACTAGTCGATTTTGGTATTATTAAAAAAAGTGTTTTAAAACACTTTGATATTGAACAAGAAGTTGTCTATGCAGACTTTAATTGGGACACTGTATTAGATGTTATTAAGCATCATAGTATTAAATTTAAGTCCATACCAAAGTACCCAGAAGTGCGCCGGGATTTCGCCCTATTATTAGATAACAATGTTACTTTTGAATCTATTTACACCGTTGCTAAACAAACCGAAAAACAACTTTTAAAAGAGATTAACCTTTTTGATGTTTATCAAGGTAAAAACTTACCAAAAGGAAAAAAGAGCTACGCCGTTAGCTTCACCTTGCAGGACGAAAGAAAAACGCTCAACGAAAAACAGATTGATAAAATCATGAAGAAATTGCAATCTAGTTTTGAAAAGCAGCTTGGAGCCGAATTAAGATAATATACTAATATAATTGACTTTGTATACTTCGCCTTTTTTGAATCCTTTAAAACGGGATAAATATTTACAACAACTTATTGTATCACAATGAATTAAAATTTCTTTTCGAGCTGAAACCTCTTTTTATTAAGTATTCATTTTAATAAATTACCGTTTATTTAGTGTTAGCCTTTATTGACTTTTCAACAAGAAAAAAATAAAACAAAATAACTACTGAAAAACTAAAAAAAAGATACAGATTAAAAACGCCAACTCTTGGGCCTATAGTGGTGCGATATATACCAAATGATAGAACTGCGTTAATTAAAAAGGCTATAACAAAAAAAATACTTCTTCTGCCACTGAGAAATAATGATTTAAAACTAAACATCTTGAATATAAGCTTGAAGTTCTCGTAAAATAATGTGCCAAATATAGGCCATAAAAAAAATAATGGCATCAAAAATAAACGAACCTCTCTTGATTTAGTATTCATGTATACCACAAGGGTGTTTATTAATAGAGTAATAAAAAATGCATAAAGCATTTTTTTATTTTTTACCGTCAATTGAGATTTCTGAAACCTGTTTATAAATAAGAAACTCAATGGAACTAAAAAAATCAATAAAAACCCACCAATTGATTCAATGCTATAAATAGCACTCTGAAAATTCCATTTAATGTAAGAGAATCGTTGTAAAAAATACTCCTTTGAAGCTTGATTAGATGCATTAGTTTTTATGAAAAACAGCAGGTAAAACAAGTAAATTATTAAAGACATAACGATTGAAAGGGATCTTACCCAAAACTCCTTCGATTTAATATTTTGATATAACGATTCACCCCAATTGTATACAAAAACAAAAAAAAGAGCCGGCAATAAAATCACTCCACTTTCTCTTACTATTAAACTTGTTCCAAAAACTATTGCAAAAATTAGGTAATTATCTCTATAATAACAGATTAAACTAAACAGAATAAGACAAAACTGCAAGGGTTCATCATATGAATAAACGGGCGGGAAAAACATAAAGAAAATTGGAAAACACAAATAATAGGCATAAAGGCTATACATATTTAGAATATAATTATTTGTGAATCTCCGTGAGAGATAAAAAATTAGTATTCCGCTAAAGAAAAGTAACGTAAAATTAACTAGGACAAATGCACTCCCAATGTTGATACTAAAAATATTTGAGCAAAAATCTATTAATAGGGTGGTTACTTTTCGTCTAATAAAAACGGGATGTGTTCTATGCAAATTAACAATTTCTGTTAATGAGAAATTTGAAATACCAAATCCACCCCCATTAACCATTGTTGAAATACCTCTTGTAACATGAACTAAAAGTATAATCAATGTAAAGAACAGACTAGTGAGTATTGGTCTTACTTTTTTCATTACAAATTAGGCATTAAAATGAAGCTGTACAATAATAGAAATTTTTTCGTATCTTTAAAAGAGAACCCTTAAACCTATTGTCATGTCAAACTATATAAAAGTCTACACTGGAAATTTTATTGAGGTACAACGCATTTTTAATGCCCTAGAAACACAGAACATTTCTGCTATTATTAAAGATGAATCAGAGTCGGGAAGACTTGCCGGTTTTGGTTCTTCAATACAGGGACTTCAAGAAATTCATGTGCATAAAGATGAACTTGCGTTAGCTGAACCTATTATTGAGAAATTAACATCGGAACTGCATAATTAACTAGACCGTAACGCTGTACATTTTATTTCTTAATTCCTTTATTTTTGAGTCCTGCATGTACTCATCAAAAGTAGTATATCTATCAATAACCCCATTTGGCGTTAATTCAACAACCCTATTAGCCACTGTTTGAGCAAACTCATGATCGTGCGTTGTAAATAAAATCGTGCCTTTAAAGTTTTTAAGTGAGTTATTAAAAGCGGTAATACTTTCTAAGTCTAAGTGGTTTGTTGGCTCATCTAACTGAAGTACATTGGCCCTCATCATCATCATTCTAGATAACATACATCTTACCTTTTCTCCTCCAGAAAGTACAGAAGACTTTTTAAATGCTTCCTCTCCACTAAAAATCATTTTTCCTAAAAAACCTCTAATGTTTACTTCTTCTCGTTCTTCTTCGGTTGTTGCCCATTGGCGTAACCAATCTATTAAAGTTAAATCATTATCAAAAAACTCGCTGTTATCTAGTGGTAAATACGATTGTGTTGTGGTAACGCCCCACATAAATTTACCAGCATCTGCCTGCTCTTTATTATTAAGTATTTGGTAAAAAGCTGTTGTAGCTCTTGAATCTCTTGAAAAAACCACAACCTTATCACCTTTGGCTAAGTTTAAATCAATATTTTTAAAAAGCACTTCTCCATCTATAGACGCTGCTAAACCTTCGATATTCAATATTTGATCGCCCGCCTCTCTATCGCGCTCAAAAATAATGGCTGGATACCTGCGGCTAGTCCTTCTAATATCTGCAATATTTAACTTATCAATCATCTTTTTTCTACTGGTAGCCTGTTTACTTTTAGCAACATTGGCAGAAAAACGCCTAATAAACTCTTCAAGTTCTTTCTTCTTTTCTTCGGCCTTTTTATTTTGTTGCGCATGCTGTTTTGCTGCTAATTGAGAAGACTCGTACCAGAACGTATAGTTTCCAGAATAATGGTTTATTTTACCAAAATCTATATCAGAAATATGAGTACAAACCGCATCTAAAAAGTGTCTGTCGTGAGATACCACAATAACACAATTATCGTAGTTAGCCAAAAAATTTTCTAACCAAGCAATGGTTTCATAATCCAAATCGTTGGTAGGCTCATCCATGATTAACACATCAGGGTTACCAAATAAAGCCTGTGCCAATAATACACGTACTTTTTGCTTTCCATCAAGATCTGCCATCATAGTATAATGAAACTCCTCCTTAATTCCTAAATTTGACAACATAGCAGCAGCATTACTATCGGCATTCCAACCATCCATTTCTTCAAACTTAACCTGTAACTCCCCTATTTTATCGGCGTTCTCATCAGAATAATCGGCATAAAGTGCATCAATTTCTGTCTTAATATCATATAAGGGCTTATTTCCCATTAATATGGTATCCAAAACGGTTTGCGCATCGTATAAGTTATGATTTTGCTCTAACACAGACATACGTTTACCAGCCTCTAGTGATACATGACCGGATGTTGGCTCAAGCTTTCCTGAAATAATTTTTAAGAAAGTAGATTTACCAGAACCATTTGCTCCAATTATACCGTAACAATTACCGTTATTAAATGTTGTATTTACTTCATCGAAAAGCACACGTTTTCCGAATTGAACTGAAAGATTTGATACTGATAACATAAACTTCTATTAAATTTTTTGCAAAAGTAGAAAAATCAAACCGTAAGACGAAAACATAGCTTCTCAAATTTTATTCAAGAGCAGTATTGATATATAAACTTTTAACAGCGCCTTAACAGGTGTTTTTGAAGACAAGGTATACTTTTGTTATACAGAATGTACCCTAACATTATCTATGAAAATTTATCTCTCAATATTACTATTAGTACTCACTTGTTTTGGATGTATTAATGATTCCAAAAAAAAGGACGTACATTACGCTTACCTTGGAGGTGAAATAATTAATCCTAATTCAAATTACATAATACTATCGCAACGTGAACGCGTTATCGATACCATAAAACTTGACGGAAGAAATAGATTTCTGTACAAAATTAAAAATGTAAATGAAGGTATTTACACCTTTAGCCATGGTGGCGAATACCAAATTGTCCTTATCGAACCTGCGGATAGCTTACTTTTAAGACTCAATACTTTAGATTTTGACGAATCATTGGTGTTTACAGGAATTGGTGATAAAAAGAATAACTACCTTATTAACGATTATCTTGAAAATGAAATAGAAGAACGTCATATACTTAGACTATGCCAGCTCAGCCCGAACACATATCAGAATCACATTGACTCTCTAAAATTAAAAAAACTTGAAGCATTAAAGAAGTTTAAGAAAAAATATGACTACTCACCATTGTTTGAAGAAATAGCCTTAACAAACATTAACTATAGCTATTATTCAAATAAAGAGGTGTATCCTTTTGTTCATTATGGTAAGAATAAGGCCGCAATATTAGCGTCTTTACCTAATGATTTTTATGATTACAGAAAAAACATTGATTATAATGACGAGTCGCTAAGTAGTTATCATAATTATAATACCTTTTTGAGACATCATTTTAGAAACCTCTCTTTAAAGGCACATGATGAACATGCAATGGGCAAATCATTTAATAGAAAATCTGTTTGTTACAATTTAGATAGATTAAAGTTAATTGATAGCCTAGTGGTTAATGAAACCATTAAGAATGATTTACTTAATTATTTTACCATTAAATATCTTGCCAGTAGCAAGAATGAAGTGTCTAATAATGCCATTTTAAAATCTTATCTAAACAAAAGCACGAATGATAAAGATAAAGAAATGATTAGCCAATACACTAAATCCATTAACTTGTTAAAAGATGGATCAAAAATTCCAAGTGTTTCGCTTATTGATTACAACAATCAAGTGTTAGATCTTGAAAATATTATTGTTAGACCTACGGTAATTACATTTTGGTCGTATCTATATTACCAACATTTTAAGGAGAGTCATTATAAGCTCATTGAGTTAAAAGAAAAATATCCTGAAGTAGATTTTATAAGTATTAATGTAGATAAATTTGGTATAGAAAAATCTAGAAAAATCCTTAAAAACAATGAGTTCACTCAAGAAAATGAATTTCAATTTAAGTACCCAAAAGAAGCTTCAAAGGCTTTAGCTATTCACCCTATGACCAAAACTATAGTAATAGATCAAGATCATAAAATTGTGAACAGTAATACCAATATATTTTCTATATATTTTGAAAAAGAACTACTAGGCCTAATTAACCGATAGCTATAGCTATAGCTTATAATGATTCATTAATAATTTTTCGTAGACCTTACTAGGCAGTACTCTCTTTAAAACGATTGAAAACTTCTGCATAAATTCTCCAACTTTGTAGTGTACTCCGGGTTTTCCTGTATTTATTAATTTATAAACGGCCTGGGCCATTATGCTAGGGTCGCTACCAGTGTCTACATGTTTGTTCATTAAGTCTAAAGTGTTTCCGTAAGACTGCTTATAAGGAGATGTATCATTTAAAGGCACATGATACCTTCCTGCCGCAATATTAGTTGCAAAATCACCTGGGGCTACATTAGTCATTTCAATATTGAAACCTTTTAACTCCATTCTAAAGGCTTCAGTAAGTAACTCTAAGGCTCCTTTGCTCGCACTGTAAATACCTCTGTATGGCAAGCCCATATAGCCTGCAATTGATGTTATGTTAATGATTAAGCCTGACCTTTGCTTACGCATTTGCGGTAAAACCGCTTTTATAACATTTATGGGGCCAAAAAAATTAGTTTCAAAATTCTTCTTGATTTCATCTTCTGGAGTTTCTTCAATGGGCCCTGTAATCCCAGCACCAGCATTATTGATGAGCACATTTAAGCACCCCTCCTTTTTAATGACTACTTGTACAGCTCTCAAAATAGTTTGATTATTTTGAACATCTAATTCAAGAATAGGAAACTTACTGGATTTATAATTATTAGGGTTTCTACTGGTTCCATAAACCTTAAACCCTTTTTCTAACAAAAATTCGCCAATAGATTTTCCAATACCCGATGATCCTCCTGTGATCAAAACAACCTTAGACATAGTCATTGAATTAAGAAATGAAAGCGCCAAAATACAACATTGAAACCTTTAAAGAAAACGTAAATATAGCGCATAAAAAAAGGCAAGCTACCTACATCACACCGCTACGACCATTTACCTTTGCTTCGTTCCCGACCTGGAGGATTCAACAGGAGCTGGTTGTGTAGGACTTGCCGGCTGCAAAGATACAATCTTTTAAAATTTTCACAATGATTTTTTAAACTGATTTTAAATAAATATCTTGCTTCGAACTAAATTATAATAATGAAATCTATCAAATATCTCACTATCATATTTTTAGGAGTTTTACTAACTTCTTGTGGCTCAAATACTGGGCAAAAAAAAAGTGATTTTACTATAGTTACAAATGCTAAAAAGGGGAATTTACCAAATAATAAAACCCTAGAATTATCTATAGAAAACAAAAAAAAGTACACCATAGATTCTATCACTTATTTGCTGAATGGCATGAAAATAGGGTCCCAGACATTATTAAGTGATTTTAAATTGGGCAAACAAACGCTTGAAGCTGTAGTTTATTTTGAAGGAGAACAGCAAAAAGTAACGTCTACTATTACCATATTACATAATGAACTCCCTAAAGTTTATACCTATAATATTATAGATGAATACCCTCATGATATAACATCCTATACACAAGGCCTAGAGTTTTATAATGATACGCTTTATGAGAGTACTGGGCAGTATAAAGAATCTAAACTTAGAAAGGTAAATTATAAAACAGGTGAGGTTATTAAGAATATGAACCTAGCTGACGAATACTTTGGAGAAGGACTCACCATTTTAAACGATAAAGTATATCAACTTACTTGGCAGAAAGGTACAGGATTTATATATGATGTACATAGTTTTAACAAATTGGACAGTTTTAAGTATGGGAACAGTAAGGAAGGATGGGGATTATGTAACCATAACGACATTATTTATAAAAGTGATGGAACCGAAAAAATCTGGCTACTAAATAAAGATACTTTAGCCGAAGAAGATTACATTCAAGTATATACAAACAAAGGCAAAATTGTTGGTATTAACGAAATGGAATGGATAGATGGTAAAATATATGCCAATAGATATCAAAAAGATGGCGTTGCTATTATAAACCCCGAAAACGGAGCTGTTGTGGGTGTAGTAGATTTTTCACCCCTAAAAAAATTGATAAAACAACATGCAGGTTTAGATGTTTTAAATGGTATTGCGTACAACCCAAAAACAAAAACAATTTTTGTAACAGGAAAACGCTGGAACAAATTGTTTGAGGTTGAAATTATAGAAAAATAATAGCTTAAAATAGGTAATAACAGACAAGATCAGGTTATAAACACTAGCCTTTTAGTTTAAAATTAACCTATGAGCTATTTTATATTTTAAACCAATTTTTGATTATGTCCTTTTCGATGTTATAGTTTCCCTTATGAATAAACTCATTTTTAGATGCATTATATTCATAATCCTTTCCCCAGTCCTTATAATTCCTTGCAACTTCTTTTATAGACTCACAGATAAAATGAATCTCTTTATCAGTCATAGTGGGATGAATAGACATGCGTACCCAACCTGGGCGTTCGATTAAACAGCCATTAAGTATTTTTTGTTCAATAGACTTTGATGTTGGTTGGTCCACATTCAATAAATAATGGCCATAAGTTCCTGCACAGGAGCACCCCCCTCTTGTTTGAATGCCATACTTATCATTTAAAAGTTTAACAATTAAGTTATAATGAACATCTTCAATATAAAATGAAAATACACCTAATCTTTCCCTATGTTTAGGAGCTAATATCTTTAAATTTTCAATTTTTGATAGTTCATCAAACACAATTATATTGAGTTCATGCTCTCTATCCAAAATATTCTGAACCCCCATTTGCTCTTTAAGTTTGATAGACAAAGCTATACGAATGGCTTGCATAAAACCTGGTGTTCCTCCATCTTCTCGGGTCTCAATATCGTCTATATAATCATGATCTCCCCACGGGTTTGTATAACTTACAGTTCCTCCTCCAGGGTTATCGGGAACTAAATTATTATAAAGTTTTTTATTGAAAATTAGAACTCCCGACGAGCTAGGCCCACCCAAAAACTTATGAGGAGAAAAGGTAATGGCGTCTAAATATGCCTCTTTACCATCTGGGTGCATATTAATATTCACATAAGGAGCAGAACAGGCAAAATCAACAAAACATAAACCATTATTTTGATGCATAACTTTTGCAACTTCGTAATAGTTTGTTCTAATACCTGTTACATTTGAACAACCTGTTATAGCCGCAATTTTTATCGGGTAATCCTTATACTTTTCAATAAGTTCTTGCAACTTTTTAGTGCATGGCAGCCCCTCTCTATTAGATGGAATAATCTCCACACGAGCAATAGTTTCTATCCAAGACGTTTGATTACTATGATGTTCCATATGAGAAACAAAAATAATTGGACGCTTCTCCTTAGGGATTTGAGTATAATCCTTTAAATTTTCATTTAATTTAATACCTAAGATGCGCTGAAACTTATTAATAGCTCCCGTCATTCCAGTCCCAACGGTAATTAAAACATCTTCGTCTGAAGCATTAACATGCTTTTTAATTATCGTTCTTGCATCATGATACGCATGTGTCATAACACTTCCTGTAACGGCTGTTTCAGTATGCGTATTAGCCACAAAGCGACCAATTTCATTACTTAACTTATCTTCAATAGGTTTATATAATCTACCACTTGCAGTCCAATCGGCATATATTACTTTCTTTATTCCATAGGGAGACTCAAAATATTCATCTATTCCAATAATGTTCTTTCTAAACCCTTCAAAATAATCTTCAAGATTCTTAGCTAGAGTATTTGTTTTTTGTTCCATAACACTATTGTTTTTGTACAATTATTTATAGGCGTCTAAACCCTTTTGTAAAAACGTGGCATACTCATCTTCATCTGGCGTATAACCAACAGGCTCGGTTAATACCTCATTGTTTTTCGCATTAAACAATACATAAAACGGTTGGGAATTCGATTTAAAAAACTGTGTTTGAAAATTTGCCCATTTATGCCCATAATTTTTAAGAAGTCTCGTCCCTCCATTAACTCGATTAACCTCTAACTGTTCATCGTCAGGAAGTTCCCTTTTATCATCTACATATAAAGAAATTAACACATAATCATTTCGCAAATAGCTGTCTATTTTATCAAGTGGCCAAATGTGCTCTTCCATCTTTCTGCAATTAACACAGGCATACCCTGTAAAATCAATCATTATTGGCTTATTTACCTTTTTAGCATAGGCAATACCCGTTTTTAAATTTTTGAATGTTTTAAGGTTATTTGTAGAAGAACTCGGAAAAAACCAACTATACCCGACAGGAGGTGCTAATCCGCTAAGCAGTGTTAATGATTTATAGGTATTGGTTTTCTCATCAACTCGAAAACCAGACACCAAATATATCACAAATGCAATGACTAAAACCCCACCTGAAATTCTAAAAAATGACAATTTCTTGAGAGGTGAATCATGCGGAAATTTTATTTTTCCAAAAACATAAAGCGCTAAACCAGCAAATATTAGAATCCAAATAATAAGAAAAGGCTCTATTTTTAATAAACCCCAACGTTTCACCAAGTCTGCATTGGACAAAAACTTAAAAGCTAAAGCCAATTCAAGAAAGCCTAGAATAACTTTGGTAGTATTTAGCCACCCTCCAGACTTTGGTAAGGCATTCATCATATTTGGAAACATAGCAAATAAAGCAAAAGGCATCCCTAAAGATACACCAAAACCAGCCATACCAGCTGTAAGTTGCCAAGCCCCACCATCAGCCGTTAAAGATCCTGCAAGAAGCGACCCCAATATAGGTCCTGTACAAGAAAAAGAAACGATGGCAAGCGTAAGGGCCATAAAGAAAATACCGATTAAACCTCCTGAACGTTCTCCTTTAGTTGTTTTCGTTGTCCAAGTAGCTGGTAGTGTTAACTCATAGTATCCGAAGAAAGAAAAAGCAAAAAACACAAAAATGACAAAGAACACAATGTTTAAAAACACATTGGTTGAGATTTCATTCAGAATATCTGGGTTTACAGAATCTAATAAGTGAAACGGAATACTTAAAATTAAATACACCATCAATATAAAAAAACCATATAAGATTGCTTTCGAAATTCCTGAACTCTTACTATGATCTCCTTTTTTAGTAAAAAAACTAACCGTTAAAGGAATCATTGGAAAGACACAAGGTGTTAATAGTGCCAACAGACCTCCTAAAAATCCTAATCCAAAAATGGTCCAAAGTGATTTCTTTTTTATCGAAGTACTTTCTATTAAATGAATATCTCTAGGAAGCATGCCGTAAAGAGCCTTATTAACCGATTCGTTATCCAACAACCTATCTTTTTCTTTATTTAAATTCGCTCCAGCCTCCGCACCGTTGCTACCTGACAGATTAAATTCCAATTCAACTTCTGTAGGGGGAAGACAACGCGTATCATCACAAACCATAAAATCAACTGCTCCTTTTATAGCTTTTATATCCTCAATTATTACTATAAATTGTTCAAACACGGCTGTATTTTCGAAAAACTTGATGCGCATTTCAAAAACAGGATCGTCTACCACATGTCCATTTTCTTCAAGTGTTTTGCCTTTTAGATTGAAAGTTCCTAATGAATTATCATAGGTAAAAGTAGTTGGTAGCGGACCATCTTCAGGTACTTCCTGAGCATATAGGTGCCAGCCTGCTTCGATTGAGGCTTTACTAATAAGCTTATATTCTGTTTCGGATACTTTCTCTACCGACGTTGACCATTTTACTGGTTCCAAAATCTGGGAAAATACATTTGTACTAATAACTAATAATGCAAATAATAAAACTCTTTTCATATGCTGGATTTAGTTAAAAACAACTATTACATACCAATAGCCTTCAATAAAATATTTCTTTTTTATTGACCGTTGAACGTAATAATACATTAAAACAAATGTAAAAAGAAAGATAGTGATTAATGTGTTAAATAGTCCATAAAACCTTGTATCACTTACTAATTAAATGTTAAAACCGATAACAACTGTAACCAAAAACCAATTCAAACATAAGACACTCATTACATGATAATTATACTTAAAAAAACTGGTTTTTTGACTTAGAACCTACAATAGTTATAAATTCAGGGCTATGAAGTGTCTTTATAGAACTGAAACTCTAAATTGTCACATATAATTTAAATCCTTCCAGACTCTAAACCGTATTGACACCGTACGTTTTGGGTTGAGATTATGTATGCATTGATCCGCTTGTAAACAAGCAGAATACGGGCCCTCAATCGGTAAAAATTATCTGTCTGCATAAAGGGTACGATTATTTCCCTGGCTTTTTCATTCAAAAAAAATAATTCAACCAAATAATATCGATTGATTATTTGAATTTATCTCAAAACATAAAATTCTTTATTTATGCACAGCTCCTTGGGTACACGGACAATCACTTAACCCTTGTAAAAAGTTTAATCCAATAGTTACGACATGTGTTCCAGAGTTATAAGCGGACAACTCATTGGTTGTAATCTGGTAGGCATATCCGAAATAAAATATGGACTTTTGAAACCCTACCATTGGCCCTATATTTAATGGTTTTAAAAACTGGTCGTTTAAAAACCTATAAGATATACCCGCCCACAAATAATCTTCATTTCTATTAAACTTTCTTACTTTAAAATTTAAATCGGTACTAGATCGTTTGTCACTGCTAAACATTTGATAGAAAATAGATGGTTCAAATTCTAAACCACTTTTTTTAGGTCCGTTAAAAGTATACCCCGTAAAGATTTGATAGTTTAATAACAAACTTGGCTCCTGTACCCTAACCACATCATCAAAATTCTTTTTGAGAAGGTTGTTAATATTAAAACTTAAAAAGTACCCTTTATTTCTATACAAAGCTCCAATGTCAAAATTAACATTCGAAGTTCTTCTGTCATCAGTTACGAAGGCATCTATACTAGGATTATCATAACCGTTATCAAAATTATTAATATCTATCCTAAAATTATTTATGTTTAAAGATATACCAAAAGATAGATACTGTTCTGTGTAATAATCTAGAATAAGGTGATGAGAGAAAGAGAACTTCATCCCTGTTTGAATGGTATTTCCATTTCTATCATTATAAAATGATGCACCAACACCAGTACGGTTAGCAATTCTGGCATCTCCATAAATGGATTGATTATCTGGAGCACCTTTAATACCAACCCATTGAGTTAAACCATTAGCCCTAATCTTAACATTGTCACCAATACCCGCAAACGTAGGCGACACTACAAAATTATTATCGGCCAAATACTGCGTAAAAACAGGTAGATTTAACTCTTGACTGTAACTTTTGGTTACAATAAAAAGTAATAAGAACGGTATTAGTATTGATTTTCTCATCATTATAGAAAGGCTACTAATCATTATCTATATAGCGTAAAGTGTCCAACAAAATCTCTATCATCTTTAGGGTCGTTAAGCTTAACAACATACCAATAGTCACCAGTTGGTAATTGGGCTCCGTTATAGGTTCCATCCCATTTTTGATTAACATCTAAAGACGCTACTTTTCTTCCATATCTATCAAAAATATCAAAGGTTAGTTCCTCATATTGTGTGGCACAACCAGGGCCCCATCTATCTTCTGTTCCATCACCGTTAGGCGTAAAATAATTTGGTATACATACGTCTACATATTCAAAATACCTTGTTGCAGATGCCACACATCCATTACTATCGGTAACTGTTACGGTATAATCGCCCGACGCATATATGATAAACCTATTCTGCTCTCCAAAAGATTCCCCATTTAAAGTATATTCATAAGGTTCTGTTCCTCCTGAAGTTAAAGCTACTATCTCATTAAGTTCGCCATCTTCTAAGGTCATTTCTAATGGCTCTATAGCGTCTACATCAAAGCTTAATGCTGTTTTTTCACATCCATTGGTATGACGTACGGTTATGCTATGCCCTAAACCAGGTACAACATTCGTAAATACATTAGATGCTTGATACGGGCCATTGTTTAATGAATAATCAATATTTGAAGTGTCTGTTATACTTGGGTCAACACTCACGGTAACAGTATTAGCGGATAGATTATCTACACAGCCATATTCTACCTGAATTTGTGGAGCCAATAATACAGATTCAGGGAAAGTAATATTCCATTCAGATTCACATCCTTCATTATCGCGAACATATACTATATGATCACCTCCATTTAAATTATCAAAATCGAAAATAGTCTGAGTTAAATCACCGGTAGTATAAACTCCTGAAATATCGTCTAAGCTTACACTATAAGGTAATGTTCCTCCTGAAATTTCAATACTAAACGCACCATCTAAGTCACCCGAACATACTTCAGGAATAATAGAATTACCAACTATACTTAACATTACTGGTGTTGGTTCTTTTATTGTAAAATCAAAGATTACGAAACATCCTAATTCATCCTGAGCAATAGCTTGATAGTTCCCTGCCATTAATTCTGTGAAAACAGGTGAATCAAAAAACTGATTTAACTGAGGAGATATAGCATATTTTATCGCACCTGTACCTCCAGAAGCACTTATCTCCATAATACCATCATCACCTCCATTACAGGTAACGTCGTTAACTGTAAAATTAGCTACTAGCGGTTGTGCAGGTTCGGTAATTGAAATAGTTGCCGAAACTTCTTCACAATCAGATCCGCTTGATACCCTGACTTGATAAACACCAACTGGTAAATCTGTGAAAACACCTGGTGTGGTTTGATTTGGCGCTGGAGTAATGTCTGCCCCTGAGGCATTCTGTAACACATAAGTATAACTACCTAATCCTCCTTCAGCCTTTGCTACAATAACTCCACTTTCATCACCTGTACAGTTAATTGTGGCGTTTGTTGCATCAATATTAACTTTTAGTGGAGGAAGCGGATCTATTTTAATTTCATTTGAAACAGTAGATACACATCCATTAACATCTCTAACGTAATACATATAAGTTCCAGCTCCTACTGTAATTGTTATAGATGATGCAAATGATCCTAAAACAGAGGTGAATGCTGGAGAATCACTAAAGGTATATGGACCTGAGCCTCCCGTTGCACTTAATGTTAAAGTTGTTGTTGTAAAGCAAGATGGCGAAACAGATTTTACGAGTGATGCTTCTATTTCTGTAGGCTCATTAATAGTAACATCCGCAGTCGTGAAATCACAATTATACCCATCAGCTATAGTAACATTATAGGTTCCTGCAGCTAATCGATTAAAAACTGGAGAAGTTTGAGGTCCTGAAGAACTAGCCGTTGGTGTTATTTGATTGAGCACATAGGTATAGTTACTACCTCTACCTCCATTAACCGTAGTTACAGTAATATTGGCATTAGAATCACCAAAACATAATAAGGTACTCGTACTTGCTGAAATAGTTCCGTCTATAATTGTTGGACGTATTAGCGTTATATTGTCAGACGCTACGCAGCCACCTGCATCACGAACATTAACAGTATAATTACCAGCAGCTAAGTTCGAAAAAGTACCATTTGATGAATAAGCAACAGTAGCTGCTCCCGTCAATTCATATTCATAACTTCCCCAACCGCCGTTTGCAATTGCAACGATCGTTCCTTTATCGTTATCACAGGTCACATTTGATGCTTCTGAAGCATTTACTGTGAGCGTTTCATTTGGTGAGGAAACAATAATATTAGAAGTACCAGAACAAAATGGACTTAAGCTCTCTGTAACTACTACAGAATAAGTATCAGCTAATAGGCCTGTTACTGGTTGTGGGTTTAAACTTGTATTCCCTGTACCAGTTCTTACTGAACTTCCAAGACTATTAAATATCTCATAAGTATACCCACCGGAGTAACCTGAAACACTAATACCAATTTCTCCATTATTATCAGTTAAACAAGTTACTGGTGTCGAGGTTGTACTCACAATTGGGTTCGCAGGCTCTGATAAAAAGATACTGGCCTCCTTTGAACAAAGTGTTATGGCATCGGTTAGGGTAATAACATAAGTTCCTGATGGTAAACCAGAATATACATTACCGCTTAAAGTAGCAGATACTGGGCTTGGGTTTATAGCATAGGTATATGAACCAGAACCTCCTGTTCCCACGACTGTAATCTGACCGTCGGTAATATTACAAGTAGGTGCACTTGTTAGTTCTGGAGCTATATTTAATGGTGCCTGAATATCAATAGTAACTAGATTACCACATCCGTTAGCATCTTGAACTTGCACTGTGTGAGTTCCTGAACTCAGATTACCAACCGTAAAAGGAGCTGTTCTTGTTTGAAATGCACCGCCGTCAATACTATAGGTATAAGGTGCAACACCTGCAGTTGTCATGGCCACATCAAGAGTAAAACTCCCCTCAGTAACTGTACATTGATTATTTACTGAGGCTGTTATTACTGGTTCAGGGTCTAATCCTATGGTTTCACTAAGTCTAGTTTCACAATTATTAGCATCTCTTACCACAATATCCCAATTAGTCCCAGTGGCATAATCTACGTTTAAAACATTACTTAATCCAAAATCAGAAGGTGATGGTGAAAATCCTGGAGCACCAGCTGCATAAGTGTAGGGTCCTGTACCCCCAGCAGTTGTTAAAACGATTTGTGCTCCCACGTTACAATTTGCATTCTCTTTTGATGCTACCGTAGATAGTAGAGGTTGAATTGGTTGCCTAATTTGAAACATTTGTGATGTATTACATAATGTTCCATTTGCTTCCCTAACTAATAGTGTATAGTCGCCTGCTCCTAATCCTAATATAGAGGCACTGGCTGGACTACCTGTTAAGCCTGTAAGCGTTCCATTTTGAGCTGGTATAATTGGATCGTTGGTTAAGCGGTCTACTATTTCATAATATAAAGACGTTACAGAAGCATCATAATCTGATACGGTAAAACTTACAGTCCCATCATTACCGCCATGACAATTCACATCGGTTGCCGTTACCGCATTAAGATTAATTGGAGATAAAACAGGAGTAGTAACTTCTATTACTGCTATACAACCACCAGCGTCTTCAACTTGGAACTGGTATGTAACACCGTGATCCAAATTTGTAAATGTATGCGATGTTGCCGCAGTTGGTCCAAATGCAGTACCTGGTTGTCCATAAATAGAATATGTAAAAGAAGGCGTTCCTGAAAGCACAGAAATATCTGCGGTAGCACCGGTTGCACAAGAACCAGTTGTTGCTGTTCCATCTAATTGAATATTTGGCGGTGTTTCAATTCTTTGAACACTACTTCTAAATTCACACCCATTAGAATCAACTATAGTAATATAATAATCGCCAAAAGATAAACTATTAAACGTATGCGTTACAAACGCTGATGAAACGCTAGCACCAATTTGAGTAAATGTGTTATCGTATAAACTATATACAAACGGTGCCACACCTCCTGAATTAATACTTACATCTAAACTACCTAAAGTTCCAGATGCACATTGAATCGGGTTTCTAACAATCGAAGCATCAATAGGTAGTGGGTCTATTAAGGTGACAGTACCTGAAGCCTCACAGCTTTTGCTGTCGCGAACAATATAATTGTAGTTTCCAGCCGCTAAGCCACCAAAAATATTAGAGGATACAAATGTACTACCTCCGTCTATACTATAGGTAAAAGGAGCTTGGCCTGTTACACCTGTTAAGGTAATAGAACCATCATTATAACCATTACATGTTGGATTATTTGTTGATGAACTAGCCGTTACAACTACTGGTGCATCAAGGGTTTCTATGGCAGACTCTGTAGTACAGTTATTAGCGTCGGTAACTTGTATTTGATACGTTCCTGCCACTGAAGCCGCGTAATTAAAGGTTGAACCTGTGGCAACAGGTGCTCCATAACCTCCTCCGTTAAAAGATACAGCATAGGTAAATGGCTCTACTCCACTAGTAATGGATCCTGAAATAATAGCATCTGGAGATATCGTACAATCTAGACCTTTTGTGATTACAGTATTTAAAGCTACTGGAGGCAAAGGGTCTATGGTGTATGACTCTGTATACGAACAATTATATGCATCTGTCACTCTAAATGTATAAGTGTCAGGTGTTAGATTCGTAAAGATACCGTTTGTAGCACCAGAAGTATTTACAGTAGCACTAGCAGGTGCAATAATTTCGTAAGTTAATGCTCCAAATCCGTCTGTAGTGCTTAGTGTAACATCAGACACATTAAGCGGACAACTTAATGGTGTATTTGTAAAGCTTAGGTCTGTTGGCGGTGTTATTGAATTAATGGTTGCTGGTACCGTAATAAATGTACAATTACTGGCATCTCTAATAGACACCGTGTAGGTACCATCTGTTAATCCTGAAAATACTGCCCCACTTTGAAAGTTTAGGCCATCAATACTATAGGTGTAAGGCGCAGTTCCTCCAGTAACTCCTGAAACGGTAATCTCTCCTGTTGTGGTACATGTAAACGGTGCGGTTACAATTGCCTCTCCTTCTATAGGACTAGCAGCATCGATAGTAATACGCTGCGGATCAGACAAACAAGCATCAGGACCTGTAGTATACCTTACAACAACATCATAATCACCTGAAGTCAATCCAGAAAAGACAGAGGCATTAGAAAACGTAGCGCCATTGTCAATGCTATATTCTAAGCTATTACCGTTAGCATTTATAGCATTAAACTCTATCAGACCTGTATTTCCAGCTTCAAAACATAAAATATCTGTTTTTACTACATTAAAATCTGGAGCATCAATTTGATCTATAGTAATCGATGTTTGTGCTGTACAGTTATTAGAATCAACGACTGTAATATCAAAGGTTCCTGGTGCCGTTACTGCAACGGTTGGTGTACTTTGAAAAACAGTTGAGCTATTTACAAAATAATAATATGGCGGTGTTCCACCTACTGGGTACACCGTAATCTCTCCATCTGTACAAGTTAATGGTTTCGTCAAAGCTGAAGTAGCTTCTAATAGGTCCGGTTCAATTATTTCTATATCTCCAGAATACACACAACCATCTTCAGTAGAAACATCTATGGTATAGACTCCTGCATTTAAATTAGAAAACGTATAATCATTCTCAACTATAGGCCCCACACTGTTTACTAAGGTACCTCCTTGTGAAATGGAAAAGAAATACTGTGGTCTAGCATCATTAGCTGCAATAGCCACACTTCCCAGTTCGCCATAACACAAAGGTTGTGTAATAATGTTGGATACTGAAAAATCGTGATCAACAATTTGAACATCTGGTACTGTAAAAATACAGGGGTTAGGTGTAACACCAATTTGTCTAATATAAATCGAGTAAGAATTAGCCGTTGTAATGCTGAACGTATTACTTGTTTGGTAGTTAGTTCCATCAATACTATACTCATATCCATTAGGCACACCTCCAATAGTAATCTCTCCTGGTGTTGCACAATATATGTCCTTGGAGGTTACTGTAGGTGCTAATAGGTTCGTATATATATTAAAATAGAATTGATTAAAACAGCCTCCTTGGTAGTTCAAAGTTAGTCTATACTGTCCAGCCGTATCGGCCATAAAATCAGGACCAGTGGTTACTTGATTCCAAGTACAACCAGCATCTTCGTTGGCACAGTCTTGATCGACAACAGCCGCACAGCTACTCTCATCAAGTTTTTCCCATATCATAGAAGTAGCGTCTGTAATTCCTGTTTCGATCACTCTGGCACCATTGCCTCCACACAAATATATATTAGGTAATTCTTTGCCATCATTTGGACAAACAACAACTTCGTCTGCAAAAGGAATTACTGGGTTTGTAACATTGGCACCAAAGGTTACCACTTCAAAAACCTGATCTGTATCTTGACACGGAGCAATGGCATAATTGTGTACATAATAAGTTCCCGGTTCTGTAACCGTTATAGATTGGGATGTTCCAATTACGGGTGTTCCTGTAGGGCTTGTAGACCAAGAATGCGTATCATACCCGTTACCCGCTGTTAATTCAACACTTGAACCACAAAGTATAACCTCTTCTTCAAAAGTACAATCATTTATATCTGCCAAGAAATTTGTGGCTCCAGGTGTTAATAAACATCCTGTGTTACTATTATAACTAGGGTCATCGGAAATAACAAAATCAGGGTTTATAGTCCCTTTGTAAGTGGCGTATGCTTGATTGTCGATATTATTTGAACACGCATCACTCAATAAACTACAGGTAGAAACTACAGTAACTTTAAATCGAATATTTGAAACTGGATCATTTTCTTCTACCACATCCCTATCTACTCTAAAAATAAGCTCTCTTGTTAATGGATCGTAACTTTGAACAACTACTCCAGGGGGTAATGATTCAATATCTTCAGGATAATTAAAAACAATGTTTGTTGGAAGAATATCTCTTATTGTTAAATCGGTAGCATCATCGTTACCATTATTTTGAAACCCAATAGTATAAAACAATTGGTCCCCTAAATCCACAATTTGTCCACCAATATCATTTCCTAACTCATCTTCAACAATTTTTGTAAGCACGATGTTAGGCGCGATAATTTCAATTGCAAAAGCATTGAAATAAAAATAATAGATATCTAAATTACTTCCTAAGCTGATAGTTGCAGAGGTAGCTCCATTAGCAATAAGACTATTCCCTGCATTTGGAACATTAATTATACCAGAATCAAAACCTAAGGTATTAGACCCATCAGGCAAGCGATTGGTCATAATTTCTGGTGTATTCGTAACCGGATCTATAATAGACGACGTACTATTAAAAAAATTGTCATCTTCACGAATAACAACACCAGCATTATTTGTGGCACTAATTGCAGTACCATTCATTAGTAGGTAGTCTCCTGTCCATCGTCTGTCTCCTTCAATAGTACTAAAGGCATATTTTGCTCTTACTGGACCTGTAGGTATAGTTTTAAATCCTGAAACCGGAAAGGTTTCATTAATAGTACTTGTAATTTTAGTGAAACCATCAAAAGACGTGATATACTTACTAGGAAGTAAAGGATCTTCATAAACCACAAAAAGAGACCAACCAGCAGATAACCCTTCACTATTAGGTTTTGGGCCAACCATTGAGGAAATATTTGCTACGGTATAGGTTCCTTCTGGGTCTGGCAATGCTGTTAACATGGTCGTAACATCATGGTAATAGGCATAAGTATTAGAATACCTATCGGTTGCAGCATTCTGAAAATAGATTTCTGTTCCCGTAATATCCACATATGAACCTCCGGGTACTTTAAATTTTACATCTGAAATTGGGGTATCACCATCAACCACAGCACTCCAATACAAACCTGCATAGACTATTCTATAACAATTGACATCATTTGGCACTTCTAAATCAGCACTACTTGAATTAAAGGTACTGGGATCTCCATCTATATCAACAAATACGGCAGCATCTAGGACGTCGTTCGTATTGGTTCCATTATACGGGTCTGTAGGATGAAGACCTACATTACTATTTCCAATTTGAAGTATATCCCCCTTAATCGCCCTATCGTATCTTGGGCTAAATGGCACTAGATTTTGAGAAAACAGTTGCATGCTAAGACAAATCAAAGCAATAGCAAACAAGTAGTTTGTACAAGTAGGTTTTTTCATGGTGGTTATTTTTTGGTATTTCTTTTTGCTTGGGCTTACAAAAAGAAATTGTACTCGTTACTTATTAAAAGTCTAAATTAAAATGTAAGAATAATACCTTAAAAATATCATTACAACCCTACATTTTGCTCTTAGACGATTTAAATATCGATAATTTTATGAAAAAATTAAAGAGGAAAGGATATTTATGTATTTTTAGTCAGAATTTTATGCATTTTATCCGATATTTAGATGTTTTTGTAGGTTTTTTCAATCAATTAAAACTTGTATTTTGCAGATCATCGGATAAATTTATTGCCATAAATACCAATTATAAGGTGAATAAATGCGCTATTACAATAATAGTAGTAACCATTACGTTTGATATTGTTTGGGTAATCTTAACCTAAGTTTAAAACAAACTTCTTAAAATGTTATGCCGTTAGTGCAGTTCCTTTAAACCTATTAATGCCTTATCGGACTTTGTGTACAAGGACAATTACTTATGCCTTGTAAAAAGTTCAATCCAATAGTAACTACATGGGTACCCGAACTATAATTGGCAATTTGGTTGGTTGTAATTTGATATGCATAACCAAAATAGAAGATTGACTTTTGAAAACCAATCATAGGCCCAACGTTTAAAGGCTTAAAAAGCTGATCGTTTAAAAATCTGTAGGAGACACCAGCCCATAGGTAATCCTCTTTTCTATTGTATTTTCTAACTTTAAAACTAACATCCGTACTTGAGCGACTATCGCTGCTAAACATTTGGTAATAAACAGAAGGCTCAAACTCTAAATAACTGCCTTTCTTTCCTTCAAAAGCATATCCTGAATACACTTGATAATTTAGTAATAGCCTGGGTTCTGAGACTCTAATACTTGGGTCCAGATTCTTTTCAAGAATATTATTAGCATTAAAACTTAAGAACAGTCCTTTGTTTCTATATAAAAATCCAACATCAAAGTTGTTATTTGCGGTTCTTCTGTCGTCAGTAACAAAAGGATCTAAGGTTGGATTTTCTGTACCCCCATCAAACTTACTAATATCTATTTTAAAAGTATTAATATTATAAGATATTCCAAAGGACAAATATTGTTTTGAATAATAATCTAGTATAAGATGGTGTGCAAAGGAAAACTTTATACCTGTTTGTGTGGTATTACCATTTTTATCGTTGTATAATGACAAACCTAAACCAGACCTGTTTCCTATTCTTACATCTCCATATAGCGATTGATTATCTGGTGCACCTTCCACTCCAGCCCATTGCGTTAGTCCATTAGCCCTTATCTTTAAGTTATCCCCTATACCTGCAAACGTAGGAGATACCACAAAATTATTATCAGCTAAATACTGAGTAAAAACCGGCAAGTTTAACTCTTGACTATACCCCCTTAGTATTACTAAGAGACATAAGCACATGATTAGTTTTAGCTTTTGCATAATTTTGGTTTTAACTTTACCTATATTATCGGTAGAGTGTAAAGTGTCCTATAAATTCTCGATCATCCTTCGGGTCATTCAATTTAAGAATGTACCAATAGTCTCCTGATGGTAAGGCTTTCCCGTTATAGGTTCCGTCCCATTTTTCATTTACATGTAGTAGCTTGATTTGGCGTCCGTATCTATCAAATACTCTTACTATAAGGTCTTCATATTGAGTTGTACAGCCTGGCCCCCATTCATCAATAGTTCCATCTCCATTTGGTGTAAAATAATTGGATATACATACATCTATATATTCAAAATACCCCTTAACAGCCGAAACACATCCATTGGCATCTGTAACACTTACCGTATAATCTCCAGAACTATAAATAAAATACTTTTCTTCATCGCCATAATCTTCCCCATTCAATGTATAGGTGTAAGGACCAACTCCACCTGAAACAGTCGAAACAATCTGGTTCATTTGTCCTTCTCCAATTGAAAGGTTTAAGGGGTCTATTTGATCAATATCAAAATCTGGGCTTAACTTTTCACAGCCATTTGTATGACGCGCTGTAATGGTGTGTGATATTCCGGCAGGCACATCGGTAAAAACGTTGCTTGCTTGAAATGGTCCTCCATTCAGAGAAAAATCAACATCACTCATATTTACAGCACCTGCATCTAAAGAAACCGTAACGGTATTTGTAGATAAATTACTTGTACATCCATAATCTATTGAGAGTTGTGGCTCTAACAACACAGATTCTGGCAGGGTAACATTCCACTCCGATTCACATCCAGCAGCATCTCGAACATAGACTACATGGTCGCCCCCTCCTAGATTATTAAAATCAAACTGAGTTTGTGTTAAACTCCCAGATGTATAGGTTGCTGTAACATCGTCGAGACTGTAACTATAGGGCAACATGCCTCCTTCGATATTAACGCTAAAACTGCCGTCAAGGTCACCTGAACAAATTTCTGGTACAATAGAGTTAGGCACAATACTTAGCATGACAGGGCTAGGCTCTTCTATCTCAAAATCAATGACACTAAAACATCCTAATTCATCTTGAACAACCACTTGATAGGTGCCAGCAGTTAAATCTTCAAAAATTGGAGACTCAAAAAATTGGTTTAGTTGCGGAGAAATAGCATATTTAATCACTCCTGTTCCTCCTGTAGCTATTATTTCAATACGACCATTATCCCCTCCCGCACAACTAACATTCACAGTGCTAAAGGTCGTTTCTAATGCCAATAATGGCTCCGTTATAGACACCTGTTTCGATACCTCATCACAGTCTAAACCACTCGTTACTCGAACTTGATATGTCCCAGCAGCTAAGTCAGTAAAAACACCTGGGCTACTTTGTATTGGGGCTGGAACAATATTTACTCCCGTTCCATCTTGTAAGCTATAAATATAATTACCCAAACCTCCTGTTGCTTGTGCCACAATAACCCCCGTATTATCTCCTGTACAATTAATAAATGCATTGGTTGCATCTATATTAACCTTAAGCTCCGGAAGCGGATCAATGGTAATGTCGTTTGAAACGTTCGATACACATCCGTTCGCATCTCTAACATAGTATCTATAAGTTGTGGAAATAGTTGTTTTAAATGCAAGAATATTAGTATCGTTAGTAAAGCTACCTATTACCGTAGAGAATGATGGGTCATTGCTATATTCATACGGACCTGTTCCGCCAGTGGCACTCAAATTTAGGGTAGATCCTTCTATACATGTGTCAGAACTTACCTGTCCCAATAAAGCGTTTATTCTGGTTGGTTGGTTAATTACAACATTAGATGTTATAAACTCACAACCATAACCGTCTTGTACAAGAACATTATAAGTTCCCGCTCCTAAGCCTTCAAATCTAGCTGAATTTTGAGGCCCTGACGACGTAACTACTGGTGCTACCATATTTAATGTATAGGTATAATTACTACCCTGACCACCTGTAACGCCATTCACTTCTATAACGCCATCCGTATTTCCAAAACACAATAAGGTAGATGGAACCGCCAAAATATTGGCTGTAATAGGCTGTGGGTTTTCTAACAATACAGTGGTTGAAACTACGCATCCTTTTATATCTCTTACTCGTATTGTATAATTTCCTGCAACTAAGCTAGTAAAACTAGAAACTGCACTATATGCTGAAACTACCCCTTGCGACGCAGATTCCAACTGGAACTCGTAATCACCAAACCAACCTCCTAAAGCCGTTGCAGATATGGTGCCATCGTTATTAGCGGCCATACAAGTGATTTCTGTATGTGTTTCAGAAATTCGTAATGGCTCAATGGGTGCATTAATTGTGAAACTTTTGGTAACCGCGCAGAATGGTGCATTTACAAGATTTGCCGTTATGGTGTAAGTTCCCGATGCAAAACCAGATAAGGTTACTGGTCCGGCATTAGCCACTAAGCCAGATGTTATTGAATTACCAATGGCATCTACAACATTATAACTAAAAGGGCCTGCCTCATCTAGAGGCGTTGGTACTCTGTCAATAAAAGTAACCTCTATACTGCCATCTGTGTCGTTAAAGCAAGTCACATCAACAATTTTATCAATCGTCAAATCAAACGTGTTAGGCTCATTTACATAATGCACGGTCTGCAACGCACAGCCCGTATCTAAATTGGTAACGGAAATCACAAAATCTCCTATTGGTAAGTTTGTAAATACTCCCGAGTTATTGGTTTGACTGTAAACCCCACCTGTCGTGCCATTGTTATTATCTTCTACAGTATATTCCATATTAGATAATGTACCTCCAGTAGAAGCTACCGCTATAGATATATCTTCATTGTTGGTGCATGTAATGGCGTTATCTACATTAACACTTAGTCCATCCATAGTTACAAATGGCAATATGGTAGCTGATGCGAAGTTTGTACACCCTTTATCATCATAAACATGAATCGTATAATTACCCCCTAACAAATCCGTCTCCGTATACACATTGCTGGATCCTGATTGTACTGTGGTTCCTCCTCTAATAAATTCGTATACTGTATAATTTGAAGAACCTCCAGTAACACCATTAACAGTAATGGTTGCAAAATTTGAGGTATTTGTATTCACTGAACAGGCATAGTCTATTACCGTTGGGTTAGGAACGTTAATTACATTAGGGGCTGTAATAGCCTCTGCAGATACTGATGTACAGTTTCTACCAGAAAATACCATAACGTTATAGTTACCAGCAGTTAAACCCGTAAATATATTTGATGTTTGCATAGTTGCACCAGCATCTAAACTATATTGGTATATTGGGTTATTATTGCTTGATGGTAAACTTACTGTAATGGTACCATCATTACCACCATTACAACTAACAGGAGTTGCTGTTGTTGAAAAGCTAACAGGAGTTGCAGCTTCGAGAGTTATGGCTTTATCACGTGTACATAAAGTTGTAGTGTCTTCAATGGTAAGTGTATGTGTCCCTGCAGGTATATTAGAAATGGTATTTCCAGATACTATGGCGCCTCCTGCACTAATAGCGTATACATAGTTTCCTGAGCCACCAGAACCCGTTAGCGTAATAATACCATCCCCATCTGTACATGTTGGGAACGCCGTAATACTTGGTGATACATCCAAGACAGGATATACTGTTAATACGCCACTTGTTGCTTCACATCCATTAGCATCTTTTACCGTTACAACATAGTCGCCTGGTAAGGACACAGTATAGGTTGGACTAGACTGGAAACCATTTCCTATAGAATACAATAAGGGTGCAACGCCGGTGCCTGTTGCGGTAAACGTAAATGGATCGCCATTTAAATTACACTGATTAGAAGCCAGTGCAGGAATATTTACCGTAGGGAGTGCGTCATTGATAAGAGTAACCGTAGTTGGTGTACCAACACCACAACTATTAGCATCCATTACATAAACATCCCAAACTAAATTTGTTCCAGAATTGGTATCAACACTTAATACATTATTTGATATAAAATCTCCTGCCGCGGGTGAAGGACTTCCTGAAATAACAGCAGCATAGCTATAGTTAGGTGTTCCTCCTGATGCGTTTACTGTAATTAAAGCCATATCATTATTACAATGTACATGTGTTCCTGTGGCACTATCAATTGATAATGCACTTGCTGGCTCATCTACCGTCAATGAATATGTAGCAGTACAATCGGTGCTTTCATCGGTTACTAAAATAGAATATGATCCTGCTGATAATCCAGACATCAATACAAAACCACTATTTTGACCAGTTACCAGTGTTCCTGAGTTTATGGCGTATGAATATGTTGATGCATAATTCCTTATTCTGAACCCTAAAGCGCCATCTGACTGACCCGTACAACTTACATCGTTGGCGACAGATCCCGTTACTGTAATATTGTTAACCGGGCTAACTGTAAATGATTCAGTGTAAGAACAACCATTAGAATCAGTTACCATAAAGGTGTAAGTATCTGGTACTAAACCAGTATAGATTCCTGAACTATCGCCGGTACTATTGGAAACAGCACTTGCCGGTGCTATTAAATCGTAAGTTAATGTTCCTACGCCATCGACTACGGTTAATGTAACATCGCTTGTTAAATTAGATGGTGCACAGGTTATTGCTGTGGCATTAAAGATTAAATCTGACGGAGGCAATAAATCAAAAACAGGTACATCAATTTGTGACGATATACAACCTTTAGAATCTTTCACAAAGGTAAATACAGTTCCTGCAGAATACGTTTCAAAAGTGTTCATTGTCGAATAATTTACACCTCCATCAAAACTATAGGTATACGGGGGTGTCCCACCACTTCCAACCAACGTTATAGTGGCCGGTTGCGTAACATTACCAGTGCCACACGTAAGTCCTGGACTAACCGTTGGAGTGCCACTAACCACATTGGGCTGGCCGATGGTTACTGACATTGCTAAAGACTCACAGTTTTTAGCGTCCCTTACCCTTATACTGTATGGGCTTCCTGCAGCAGATAGACCATTAAAAACGTTTGAGGACTGATAGGTTGTTCCTCCATCAATACTATATTGATAAGGTGCAATTCCAGATGTTGTGGTTACCACAATACTACCATCCGAACTGCCATTGCAGGAAACGTCTGCATGTGTTTCTGTGAATGTCGGTGTTGTGTTAGGCGTCACTATTATTTCTGCAGATTCTGCAGTACACGATTGAGCGTCTGTTACTCTAAATTGATAGGTTCCTGCAATCGCAGTTGTATAAGGAGAGCCCGGTATAGCATTATAAACTCCACTATTGATACTTACTTCGAAAGAATAGGGTCCTGATGCTCCACCACTTGGTGTTAAAGTTATACTAGCATCAGTTCCACATAATAAATCTTGTGTTAAATTGGCATCTAATAATAAAGGCGGTTCAACCACATACGTTCTGGATGCTATACAACCATTTCCATCTTTAATAAATAAATCGTAAGTCCCTGCTGTACTCATTGTAAAGATATTGTTGGATTGGAATGCAGCAGGTACACCTCCAGTTCCTATACTATACGTTAATGGTGGTAAAGCTGTTCCTGTTCCTTCAACCAAATTAATTGTTAATGGTGTTCCGTTAAAACATTGTTGCGCTACTGGATCAATGGTTGGTTCAGGGTCTAAACCAATTGTCACATCTGCTTCCCTAATACATCCATAGGCATCTTTTACATAAACTGTATAAGCGCCTGTATTAGTTGTAAATGTGTTTGGCGTTGCCCAACTTGGATCGGTAGATGTAGGCATAGGATCTGTATCAGGAAGTAATATATACTCATAGGGTGCCGTTCCTCCTTGAGCTATAGCTGAAATAGCGCCTAGTTCATTACAGTTTTGATTTTTAGGTGACGAGGCGGTAAGGCTTAAATCTATGGCAGATTCTGTAATATTAAAAGGTAAGGTAGTTATACCACAACCTGCATTAGAACCAGTTAGCTCCTCAATAGCTACAATATAATTTCCAAAATCCAAGGTGCCAAGGTTAGACACTGAAAGCCCCCCACTAGCAGGAACCGTTCCTGTTCCGATAAAACCAGTTGAAACTAGTGATTGAGCATCAAGAAGCTCATATCGAACATCAACACCTAAAGCATAAAAACTATTTATATCAAAACTCACATTTCCATCAGCATTCCCCCTACAAGTGACATTCTGCGAACTTAAACCTGAAACACTGAGCGTCGAATTTGTTTGAATGGGAGTGGTTGCAGTTTCAAAATAATAACATTTTGAATCATCATCGTATACAATAAATGTATAAATTGCACCAGGAATCAATCCAGTAAATGTAGTTGATACCGGAGTTCCAGCCCCTAATTGCCAAATTGCTGACCCTCCAACAATACTGTCCCAAACCATTCCTGGGCCCGTATATATTGCGAAGTAAAAAGGTCCCGTACCAGTAATTGTGGTAGCTGTACCAATACTGACTTCTGCTTCGCCTCCTAAACTACAGTCTACAGTGGTAGCAATATCAATATCTAAGTCGTCCGGTGGTGATGCTACCAAAATATCTTGTTCAATAACATTACAACCATTAGCGTCTGAAATTATTATCTCATACAAACCAAAATCAACAACCTCAAAAACTTGTGTTGCTCCGGTCTGGTTGAAAAACTCACGATCATATCCGTTCACACCAGTAACATGATATGTATAATTTGCAGTACCTCCTGTAACCGAATTAATTATTATTCTACCAAGAGAAACCCCGCCTGCGCCGCAGGTAATTGGATCTATATCAAAATCTAAAACAAGTAGTACTGGTTCTGATATAGTAACTGATTCAGTATCTGTACACCCTTTGGCATCTGTAACCGTAATCGTATAATCGCCGGCATCTAAGCCAGAGGTTTGGGTTCCATAATCTCTACTTTCTGTATTGTTAAAAACATTAATGGTATATGGTGCCAAACCTAATGCATTATCTATGACAATACTTATGACTCCTGTTTCTTCTCCATGACACAAAATGGATTGCGTTGGAGTCACGGAAATAATATTTGGATTAACTGGATTAGTTACCGCAACAACATCTGTAATAAACTCACAACCATTAGCATCCGTAATTCGGAATTGATAATTATCAGCGACAGACGTAGTAAATGGCAAACCTGTAAAACTAGAATAAGTTGAACCACCGTCATCACTAACTTCATAAGTATAAGGCGCATTTCCTCCTGATACTGTAATATCAATACTGGCATCAGTAGGTACTGGTGCACAGGTTAAATCTTTAACCAATAAAGCACTTGCTGTAATAGGCTCATAAACGTCTACGGTATTAGCACTAGTAGCCAAACACCCATTCCCATCTTTTATCGTTACGGTATAACTTCCCGGCGCATTAACCGTAAAGGTTGAGCTTGCTTGATAGGAAGCTCTTCCGTTTATGCTGTATGTTAATGGCGCTAAACCTGTTCCTGTTGCAGTAAATGTAAATCCTGAAGCTACCGAACACTGGTTGGTAGCCAATGTTGGCACTGTAACCGTGGGTACAGCATCCAAAATAACAGTAACAGTTGTAGTCTCTATGCAATTATTAGAATCTTTCACATAAACATCCCAAATAAGGTTTGATCCTGCAGAGGTATCAATATTAATAATGTTACTATTCTGGTAATCTCCATTTGCTGGGGCTGGATTACCAAATACCACGGCAGCATACGTATAACCTGGTGTTCCATTAGAAGCGCTCACTGTAATTTGCGAGTTATACGCATTACAATGTACATTCGTTGCTATTGCGCTATCAATAGTTATAGCATTAGTAGGCTCTGTAATGGTTACCGACGTTGATGCCGTACAACCTGTTACATCATCAGTCACCGTAATGGTTTGGACTCCTGCTGACAAGCCACTAAAGAATAAGCGTGAATTTGTTTGACCAGATACGGTTGCTCCGCTATTAAAACTATAGCTATATGATGTAGAAAAACGATCTGTTCTAAAACCTACCGCACCATCTGAACCGCCATGGCAACTAACATTGTTAACTACTTGTCCGCTTGCTACAATTTCTGAAACAGGACTAATAATAGTGGATTCGCTATAATAGCAACCATTAGCATCGGTTATCCTAAAAAGGTAAGTTCCTGGAGTTAAACCTGTAAACACATTCGACGATTGTTTCCCAAAAATAATAGGCGATGGTGCAATCGTTTCATATTCTAAAGCCCCTACACCATTTGTAGCAGTAAGTGTTGCTGTAGATGTTGTGTTTATGCAGGTAATATCGGTCGCTGTAAAATCTAAATCTGTTGGTGGATTTAATTGTGTTAATGTTAAAGAACCACCATCCGAACAACCATTGGCATCTTGTACCGAGTAATTAATAATTTGGTCTGTACCATTATCATTAATGGTCAATGTGTTATTGGAGCTATAACCAGATCCATTAAAACTATACGTATACGGTGCCGTTCCCGTAGTAGGAACATTAATAGTAACGATAGCAGCTTGTTTACCATTTCCTGCATCACATGAAAATGGTGTGGCACTGGCTGTAGCTACCAGAGTTGTTGGTTCTGATAATGCAAATGAACTAGCAAATACGCAATTTTTAGAATCTCTTACCTCATACAAATAATTAATACCTGCACTCAATCCTGTATATAACGAGGTGGATGAAAAACCAGATCCGTTAAAACTATATTCGTATGGGGCAACGCCGTTAGCTGGAATAATTTGAACTGAACCGTTGGTATCTCCATTACATGATGGATTTACCGTATTGAGCGTTGCTGTTGGAAACTCGATTGGAGCTACTGTAACTATATTTGATAAAGCCTGACAAGCATTATCATCGGTAACTTGAAATTGATAAGTTCCACTGGCGGATGCTGTATAGGTAAATGTAGTACCCACCGATCCCAAACTTGTAAATGTGCCTCCATTAAATGACACTGCATATTGATAATTAGAACTTGAATCTGAGTAACCATTTGTGATGGTTCCTGAAATAATACCATCTGGTGACGCAGTACAATCTAACTCCTTGGTTAAAACACTGCTTATAGTAACGCTAGGTTCTATAGTTTCCGTAGGTAATGTAAATTCACATCCGTAGGCGTCTCTTATCGTTATATTGTATGTACCTGGTGTTAATCCTGTAAATCTTGGATTTGATTGGAAAGCCCCCCCATTAATACTATATTGATAAGGCGATTGACCTCCAGATGCAGAAACTTCTAGGGTAGCTTGATTGGATGTATCGTAACAATAATCTGCATTAATAATAGTTGCAGAAGGAAGTTCTGAATCGACTAGGTTAAGTGTTGTGGTTTCTAAACAGCCATTTGCATCGGTCACTCTTACCAAGTAATTCCCTGCAGGAACATTTACCAATACGCCATTTGCTGGAAAACTATTAATAACTGTTGCCGTTGTATCATCTAACAAATCGTAAGAATATGGAGGTACACCACCTGTTCCTATTGCAGTAACGGTAGCACCATCATTACAAGTAACAGGGCTTTCAGAAGTAGTTACCCCAAGCGGATTAGCCGCTGCTATACTTTGATTAAAACTGAAATCACATCCTACCTCGACCGCATCATAGCGTATTTGAACGTTATAACTACCATCAGATAGTCCCTGAATTGTATGCGGAGACGACATCTCTGTAATCCAATTTATACCGTCTAAAGAATATTGGAATCCATTAGTTGAATCAAAATTTTGGGCTGAAATGGTAATAGTTCCATCGTCTGCTCCAACACATGTTTCATTAGTTGCTCTTAAAATTCTTGCTGAAAAAGCATTTCCAGAATCAATAACAATTGGAAAATCTCTTTGGGTAATACAAGCTGTTGGTAATTGAAACACCTGAATATCATCAACTGCAAAATCAATACCATTAGTTTGAGATACTTCAAGTCTCAAAACAAAATCCAACGATGTGTTGTTTCCCGGATTAATGGTTCTGTTATACTCTACCCAATCATTCGTTTTTGGAATGCCTCCTGTAGATTCAGAAGATAATGCAACGCCATTGATATCCTGAAGTTCAACTGTAAGCGACGCATCGGGTTGTGTATTTCCCATTCTTAAAAGGTTAGTTGCATAAAAACGTACTTGAATCGGTCTATTCGGAATAATATCATTAATACGCTTTCTGTATAATACAGCATTATTCGGTATAACACTTCCGGCATCTACAGCCATGTACCTGCCATTTGCACTCCCCGAAGTATGATCCACAGGATTATGCCACCCGCCATAAATACTACCTTTAAGTCGATTGGTAATGGTATACTCTCCATTCCCCAAACGAAAATCCCCGTTACAACTAGTAGCTGCAACTTGACGTTCGAAACAAAACGCAGGGTTAATTCCTGGTGAACTTACATCTGGCCCAGAGCCAAAATCTTCCAAAAGTAAATTACTATAAGTTGGTACAGTCTCTAACTGGTAGGTTACACTAACTGTATGAGGTCCATCCGGGACATTCTCGAAAACTTCTGGGTCTGCCGTATTCGGGTTTAATACCCCATCTAATAAATAAGTGTAAGTAAAAGCATCTGTTCCTGGGTTTGTAATAGTAACGGTAGTGTTTGCAGAGCCATCACAGTTAAAATCTGGATCAGAGATACTAATAGTAGGTGCCAATGGTTCTTGATCTATAATAATATCTGGCATGGGGTACACGCATCCATTGGAGTCCCTAGCATACAACGTATATGTTCCAGGAGCTAAAAATGCTTCGTTTGTTGTTGTCCAAGAAGCTTGATTATCAAAACTAAATTCATAGGGTGGCACCCCGCCTTGTGGATTTGTTATTCTTAGTGCACCCTCTCCAGAAGGCCCACAACCAGCTAGCTGGGATACTCCAGCCGATGCCGTTACTGTAGAAAAAGGTTCAAGAATATCAATATTCTGTGGGGTAGTTAAACATTGAGACGTGTTTAACGTATATCGTATCATAGCTTGATAGGATCCCGAAGTCAAATTTGAAAAAACAGAACTGGTTTGATAGTTAAGCCCATTGTCAATACTAAACTCAATGGCATATCCATTAGCGTTTGTTACATTAAACTGTATTTGTCCCGCATTATCACCGTAACATAATATATCGCTATGAGACACATTAAATTCTGGTTCAGCTACCTGATTAACTGTAATTGAAATTGTTGCAGAGCAGTTGTTTGAATCCACGACTTCAATATCAAAAGTACCTGAGCTAGAAACAGGAATGGTTGGAATGGTTTCAAACGTACTGCTACTATTTACAAAATAATAGTACGGCGGTGTTCCTCCCACAGGAGTTACCGTAATCTCTCCGTCCGTGCATGTTAATGGGGTTGTTAAAGCTGATGTAGCCACTAACAATGGGGGATCTATTATTTCAATATCTTCTGAAAATGTACAACCATCTTCAGTGGATACCTCAATAGTATAAGTCCCTGGGCTTAAATTAAAAAATGTATGTCCTCCATCGGTAACTGGGCCAATACTTTGTATTAAGCTAGTTCCTTGAGAAATGGCGTAGTAATACTGTGGCCTAACATCATTTACGGCAATCACAACATTGCCTTGATTTCCATTACAAAAAGGTTGATTGATTATTGTAGAAACAGAAAAGTTTCGATCCCTAATTTGAACATCAGGAACTGTAAAAATACAAGGGTTAGGCGATACGCCTATTTGCTTTATATAAACGGTATATAAATCTGGAGTCGAAATATCGAACGTATTACTCGTTTGATAGTTGGTCCCGTCAATACTATATTCATAGCCACTGGGTACACCTCCAATAACAATTTTTCCATTGCTATCACAAAAAATATCTGCAGACGATACGTTAGGACTTAAAAGGTTGGTATAAACGTTAAAATAAAAACGATTAAAACATCCTCCTGGATAGTTTAATGTTAATCTATATTGGCCGGCAGTATCGGCCATAAAGTCTGGTCCTGTTTGTACTTGATTCCAAACACAACTAGAAGACTCATTTGCACAGCGATCATCAAAAACGGTCGAACAGCTTGATTCATCTAATACTTCCCATATCATTGAAGTCGTATCAGATAGATTGGTTTGAATTAATTTACCTCCTATTCCTCCGCATAAAAAAATATTCGGTAACTGTTTTCCATCATTTGGACAAGTCACTGTTTGATCCGCATAGGGGAATACAGGATTAACTACATTGGCACCAAAGGTAATCACATCAAATTGCTTGTCAGTTGTTTGACAGGGCGCTAATGCATTATTTTTCACATAATAAGTCCCTGTACTGGTAATATCGATACTTTGGTTTGTGCCGATTATTGGGCTAAAGGTTGGACTTGTAGACCACTCATAAGAATCATATCCACCAGGTGCCGTTAAGGTTACACTTGCACCACATAAAATGACCTCTTCTGTGTATGTACAACTATCAATATCTGCCAGAAAGTTAGTAGCTTGAGGCGCCAATAAGCATCCGTTATTTATATCATAACTCGGGTCATCAGAAATAATAAAAGATGGATTCAATTTACTTCTGTAGGTACCGTATGCCTGATTATTAACACTATTAGAGCAGGCGTCATTTAAAAGATTACAAAATTCAACAACGCGTACACTAAAGCGAATCTCTAGCAACGGACCAAATTCTGTAACTACTGAATCATCCACTCTAAATATAATTTCTCTAGTAGCAGCATCATAGCTATCAATAGTTACTCCTGGCGGCAAAGGTGCTATGTCAGAAGGGTAATTAAATACAACATTAGTAGGAAGCACATCTCTTATGGTATAACCTGTTGCATCATCATTTCCTGTGTTTTGAAAACCGATAACATAGTTTAGTTGCTGTCCTAAATTAACAACCTCTCCTCCAATGTTATTACCTAATTCATCTTCAACAATTTTCGTGAGTACTATATTTGGTTCAATAATATCAACAGCAAAAGACGTTACAAACGCCCCGTAACCATCGCCACTAGTTGTCAATCTTAAATCACCTGCTGTAGCATCATTCGGTAAAACCGAATTACTCGGATTTGGAATTCTAACATTGGCAATATCAAAACCAAGTACATTTTCACTATTAGGATTTCTATTAGTCATATAGGCTCCATCGTTAGTGATTTTTGAGTTGAAAAAATTACTATTTGAATTCAATGCATCACTTAAATTAGTATAAGTACCTGATGTACTTGCTTTGAATCTAAATGTGTCACCACCTATACCTAAGTCACCTTCTAGAGCAGCCACCCCTATTTTAGCATTAACCGGAAGTGGTGCGGGTAAGGTTTGAAACCCAGAAACAGGAATATCAAGCGTAGTACTACCTTGAACTCCTGCATAACCATCAAAAACAGAGATGAATTTACTTGGAAGTTGCGGACTCTCGTAAATTACAACAAGGGTCCAACCTGCAGCACAGCCTCCTCTTCTATCCCCTCTGGTTGCCCTTAAATTAGCAACCGTGTATGTACCATCTGCCTCTGTTAAACCCTGAAGCAAATTAGTAACGTTTTTGTAACATACAATTGGAGAATCTTTAAATGAATTATTTATGTTAACCGGATCGTAGCCATCAAATATAATATCATCCTCTTCGCCAACTGGGTCTGGATTATTATCGGCAACCAAATCAATAAAACCTCCTGTGGGAAGCTTAAATTTTACTTGATTCCAATCCTCTAGTCTTGGTGTTCCTTCAAACTGTTGACTGCCATTAGTGCCTACCTCATTTGGATAAACTGATGCCCAATACAAGCCGGCAAATACAATTTTTTTACATGGATTATTTAAGTTTAAATCTGCTGTACTTGAACTAAAAATACTTGGATCTCCTCCACTTGCAACATTTATATATTCTCCATCATAGGAGTTATTGTTACCCGATCCGTTAAAGGGAAGCCCTAACCCTTGACCAGTAATAACCGTATTACCTATCAAGACAATATCTCCTTTTACTTTAATATTTCCTCCAGGCAATCTTGGCGAAAAAGGGACTGCTAATTGTGCAAACGACTGGTTACTAAATAATAAAATACTAACCAACAGTAAAAAAGTAACGACCTTTTGATTTGGCGAAAGGAATTTCAAAATCACCGAATAGATCTTTTGAAACAAAATAAATATGACTGCCAAACAAGTAGGTTTGTTCATAATGGTTGTTTTTATATTTCTTTTTTTAAGGCTAAAAAAGAAATACGACTAGTTAGTTTGTTAATTCAAAAACATAAAACCAAGTAAGATTTAAACTTCAATATTTTACACTTAATCTGATTTTATTGCTTTTAATCGATATAAATATCGGATTTTTTTTGTGAAGCACAAGTAAAAAGGCTATTAAATTACTATTAATCGGTAAATAATTACGTTTTAACCTAAAAATAACACTAAAAAGAAGTACTTATCTTACATTTAAAGTGATTAGTTCTTCTATAACTCCAAATTCATATGCTTCAACGCTTTAATTAAATACTGATTAACAAAAAAATAGCACCAATCAGAATTGTTTCTAACTAGTGCTATTTTGCATATAACATGGACACCAAAAAACTATACCTATAAATTATTACCTAACTAACTAATTTATTAGTATTAATCTTCAATCCTTACAATAGACATATTGTTATTATAAGCTTTACTGCCTTTTGTTGCCATCGTATTCTGCGCAGAGCTAATATTTGAGTGCTTGTCATAATAGATATAATATTTACTTGTATTTACATCATAGAAGAAATCAATATTGGACTCGCCAGCCGCAACCGCCTTTTTTAAGAAGTCGTCTCTTTTCTTAACATCTGAATGGATAGCAACCACCAAATAGTAGCCCTCTTCTACATGCTTAAGACCTTTAATTATTTGGATATTATCCAATGTTTCACCAGAATCAAAATCACTTGCTTTCAAAGGAACAACACTTACCGAGGTTGTTTGCTTAATTCTTTCGAGACTAGCTCTATCTTTATTATATCTATCATCTTCATTATCATAAAGAGCCCGCTGAATTCTACGCTTTCTTTCAATTTTAATATCCTCTTTAAGTTGTTCAATTCTCAACACCGAACTTTGTCTTAATTGAATGGCCTTTAATTGCTTAGATTTCAGATCTTTTATTTTTTGTTTATAAAACTTATTAGTTGGATCGTCAGAATTAGATACCGTTTTTAATCTTTGTTTATAGATGTTATCTAATCTTCTAATATTGCTATTTTGAGACTTAATTACCTTATCAATCTTTGAAGTTAAAGCCTCAAGTTCTCGGTTTTCCTCACTAATACTTTTAAACGGTTTAGGTGGTTTTATTATACCTTGCTCACTTAAGTCGTTTTCTTCAATTAAATCGTCTAAATCTTTTTGCTTAGCACTTACCTTATCAGCTAATTGGCTCAACAATTCATCTTGCTCTTTATCCGATTGTAAGGCTTCTTGAGTGATTTCATTCATTTCTTTAGTAGCCTCATCTGTTGGCACTATAGGCGCTTGCACAACTTCTTCTTCCGCTCCGGCTAAAGCCTGGGCTTCTTGTTCGGCTTTTAGTCTAGCAGCTTCTTCTGATTGACGCTGTGCTGCTTCCTCTGCCTCTAATCGTTCCGCTTCTGCTAAAGCCTGGGCTTCTTGTTCGGCTTTTAATCTAGCAGCTTCTTCTGATTGACGTTGCGCTGCTTCCTCTGCCTTTAATCGTTCCGCTTCTGCTAAAGCCTGGGCTTCTTGTTCGGCTTTTAATCTAGCAGCTTCTTCTGCTTGACGTTGTGCTGCTTCCTCTGCCTCTAATCGTTCCGCTTCTGCTAAAGCCTGGGCTTCTTGTTCGGCTTTTAATCTAGTAGCATCTTCTGATTGACGCTGTGCTGCTTCCTCTGCCTTTAATCGTTCTGCTTCTGCTAAAGCCTGGGCTTCTTGTTCGGCTTTTAATCTAGCAGCTTCCTTCTCTTTATTTTGTTGTACCAATAAAGCAGCCGCTGCAAGCTCAGTACCGTTTTCTTTCGCTTTACTAGTTTTTCTTGGGTCTGGTTTCGTTCTTGGATTTCGTTTTGCTACTTTACTTCTTTTGTTTTCTTTTATAAGCAAGGCTTCTTCCCTATCGTCCCCACTATAGTCATATCTATTATTATCTTTAAACCTGTAAGCTATAGTAATGTCATGAGAGTGTCCAAGTACATTTATGTCTCCCAATGCTTTTTCATAATTATACTCAATGGCTATCTGAGAACTAATATTTAACCCGACTCCTGCTGAAAAACCATGCAACGTGTTATAACCCACTTGCCCCCATAATCCCTTTGGTACGCTTACCATCATAAGCCCCGAAATAATGGTTTGATCTGGTTTAAACTCTGAACGAATAAAACCAGTAAATTTACTTTCATCGAAAAAACCTCTACTATTAAAGTAGCCCGTATACATACCATGAACTTGAATAGCCTGTTCAGGATTATCTTCCAGCATATTTGATTCTGAAATGTTATAGGCCACAATATTGTTGAGAGAAACTCCTATATCAATAAATCCGGTACCATAGTTTATTCCTGGATTAACTGTAACTAACATATTTGACGGCACATTATCCAGAGCTGGATCCGAAAAATTACTCACCACTTTTCCTTGATTCAATCCACTACTATAAGCCCCTAAATTAAGTCCAAAGGTGAGATTACTATCGCGGCTCAACACCACATTATAGGCAAAATTGGCAACCCCTCCAAACGTTGTTAAAACCCCATAGTTTTGTTGAAATAAACTCAATCCTGCTCCAATGTTTTCTTTAAACCTACCGGAATATCCAGCAATATAAGTTAATGGGGCATTATTAAATTGACCCCATTCGCGTTTATTGGTAAAGCTAATATATTTATTTTGCTCTCTAACAAAACTAAACGTTGGATTAACCAACTGTCTATTAAACTTTAGAGAATTTCTAACAGGTAAATTTAGGGCTACCACGCCCCCTTCCTGTCCATTCAAAAAAAAAGACGAACAGCATGCAAATATCAATATATGTAAAATATATTTTTTCATACTACTTAAATACTGTAATGGTTCCTTTTTTGGTTTGTCCTCCTTCTACCGTTATTACGTAATAAAAGAGCGGATTAACACTATTAAAATCAATAGCGTTTTCTGGCCAATTGTTTTGATAATTGTTAGTTCTTAGTTCTATTTTACCTTGAGAATTCAGTATCAAAACCTCTGTTTCTGAATTGTTTACATAAACTTTAGGAATAACCCATGTGTCGTTTATACCATCACCGTTAGGGCTTATAATATTCGGAATGTTTTCTACATTAGGAAAGGCTTCACTTACTTTAAAGAAAGACTGAGTGGTAAGCTCGCATCCTGAGGTTTGAGTTACCGCTACCATGTAGTTCCCAATTTCACTAACCATATAACTTGCAGTCGTAGCTCCCGATATTTCTTTTTCGTTTAAATACCATTTGTACTCCGGATTAATAGCTTCGGTGGTTACTGTTACCAAAAAGGTCTCTCCTTCATCCAAAACATTATCTTCTAATGCATCTATAGTGCTTTCAAAACGTCCATTATCTAAAACAATTGATGCACTTGTTGTGCAACCTCCTAAGTCAACAACCACAGAATACTCTCCGTCTTCATTAGTCTCATAAACTTGTTCTGTGGCCTCTGGAATTTCGATACCTTCTTTATACCACTGGTAGCTAATACCATTTACAGTGCTTAAAGATGTTGGTCCCTCACTAGCGCAAAACGGGTTTCCTAAACTTGAAGTGATATTACTTGAACCTCCACCAGATGCAATTTCTGATACGGTTACTCTATTTGAAAATGAATTGGAAGTACAAGTCCCATAATTGGTTTCTACAAAATAGGTTCCTGGCGTACTTACGGACAAACTTGCCCCATCTGCTACAAAATCGGCCGTAGTTGGGCTTGTTTCTCTAAACCACCTATAAGTTAAAGATGGATACTTTAAGGGTGAATCGTTTGTTGGTCCACCCGGATTATCTATAGTTAACAGGTAACTACCATCGGTACAATAAGAGGCAGTTGATACTAAGTTATTAATTGAAAATGGGGTGTCTTGAAGCTTAAAGTAAGCTGGAAAAGCATCTGAACTGGTACTAGTTGCTACAGGTGCCGTACTTTTTATTCTTATTTTATAAGACTCCCCTGAGACGGTACTAGGAAAAGCAAAGGTAATAGTTGCCGGCGATGTTGTTATACTCCCAGCAGCTGACGTATAAATGACTTCAGATTCAGAAAAGCTTCCTGAACTATCTGAAAGTTCTATAATAAATTGATTTGTGGTACTTACTGAAGAATCTGGTGAGAACGAAAACCTTACATTATAGGTATTAAAAGAAGGGCTGGCACAAGCTTGACTAAACTCTAAATTAGGCTTACCAATAACAATTTGTGCAACAGATATATTTACAAAACACAAAATGAATAATAGCTTGATATAAACTTTTGAAAACATTCCCATATAACCTTTATTTCAGTAGTTTTTAAAGAATAGACTTTCTCTCTATAAATATTGCTAATTACATGGTGTGAATTAATCACTGTAATCCATGTAATTAGCATTAATTTATTGTCTTGAAAATTGGATGAATTAATATAGCATAACAGACTAAACTAGTTGTCCTTTAAATCAGAGTCAACTTCATTTGACGCAATAATTTTATTAATTCGAAGTCTGTAATCAGGTCTTTTAGAGTTATTTGCAATATCAATAAAAGTTTCTGCATTATGACTTTTAGAGTAAACATTGAAGAATGCATGATTTCCATACCAATTCTCTAAATCCTCGTTATTGGTGTTATTCTCAACAAAAATATTTCCATTGCAATTATTGAAATACATATTTGAAAACTTTATTCTCTCTAAGTTTTCTTGATTAACAACTATTTTTTCTTCAAATATAACGGCAGGATTAAATCCTGAAATAACACTTTTGGTCATATCAAGAGATGCATTTTCTCTAACGTAAACGGCTTCTCTGACAAGTCCCATCTTAATATCTTCTTTAATATTATCGCTTGTATTAAAAAATGTTAAGTTAGTGGCTGATACCGAAGTCATTTTCTTTGTAAAATCTACCTCTTCCTTTTTATCATATGACGCAATTTGTATACATCTTGCTCCACTGCTGTTTGAAACGTATGGCGACCTTAATGCTAAGGAATTACTTATTGCACTTTGTGATCCAAAATTGAATTTAAAATCATTATTATTAGCCTTGTATGATACCGCTTTATTAAGGTTGATGTTACCTCCCCAGATTTCAAAAGAATTTCCAGCACAATAACTAACCATAACATTTTCAAGAAGTGTCTCTCTTCCAACACCTGCTAATAAAAGACCATTAAAATAATCTCCTCCCTTAATACGCTTCCCAGCATATTCGATTCTTACATATTTTAACTTCCCTGAATTACTATTTGCGTTGTCACCGCCGAAATTAGTATTAGCGTAGTTTGATGGATCTGTTTGGTCGTAGAACGACGCTACAGAACCATTTCCAAATCTATTTGTAGGCGCATCTCCTAAAATAATGAGACCTCCCCAATCTCCTGCTCTTTTAACACTTCTATTAGATGTAAATATAATGGGGTCTGTTTCGGAACCGTTAGCAATAATACCTGAACCTCTAGATATGGTTAAGGAACCTTTTGATTGATAGTCACCAATAATAACAGTTCCTGGTTCAATAGTTAACACCGCATTGTTAGTAACAAAAACATTGCCTACTAATAAATAAACATGTCTCTTTTCTAATTTAAGATCTTCGACTATGTTACCAGTTAAAATTTGTGTTGGCTCATCATAGTCCTCATTTCCTGGTTGAAATTCTGTCCAGTTTAACAACCAGTTGTTTGTTCCAATAATTCCCTTTTCCTGTTGAGCAAAAACACTTGTAATAGCAAAAAGAAATATGAAAACGATTTGGGTAAAGCTTTTCATAATAAAAACATTTTAATGTTAAAACCTAATTACGATTTTGTAAAAATTAATTAATACCCAAACATAGTAAAAATTATCCATGAAATACCAATTATTTCGATAAAATACATTTTTTAGTAAAATTTATCAAAATTTTAATCGATGAAATGCGCATATCAACGACAAAAAAGTTTACTGTCTTTATAGAAATTATGAAGTATACGTCCCTAAAGGATTAAATTAGTGTTTCATAAAAAATCCCCTTCAGCATAAAACTGAAGGGGATTTAACAAAACGTTTTGAGATTCGAACTTATCTAAATTCATTATAGGTATGAAGAGATTTCATTATCTCCTCATAAAATAGAATAGCTGCTATAAGATTTTTTGTGTCACTATAAGGTAAGAACTTGCCTTGAAACTCTAAAGTTTTTTCCAAATAATCATCTGTATTATCAAATTGCTCCTCTAAAGCCTTTGTATTATCGTTATTGTCAGGAATACCTAAAGATGTCATAGTAACCCCTGGTTTGGTAGCAAATGCAACGTATGGCAAAGTACTTGTTAAAACCTGATTTCTCTCCGTATAAAGAGCTATTAAATCTCCTTTCCCCATGCGCTCTAGCTCTTCCTTATTGTGGTACTTACTTATACTAAACTTATCAGTAATTATACTCTTAGGTCCTTTACCTTTTTTTTGTGCAAAACTAACGCTCACAATTAAAAAAAGACTAAAACTCAATAACCATATTTTAGATTTCATGTCTAAGATTTAAGGATTTCATCCACAAATTTATGCAATTAACCGAATAAAACAAGCGTTTTATCGATTTTTTTAAAATAATATAAATTTAGTAAGTTTTTTCTTTCTAACGTAAAACTTTAGATTCTTAATTAATTTTTATATTTTACTGTAAATCAATCTTTAGCCTTTATATACACCATACTAACATCTAATCCGATTTTAGTTTAAACTTATCTTTTCTATAAAATGCCAATACAGACACCAAAATAACTATTGCAATTAACACATAAATAAAAGTTGGTACTGGCAATGGATCTCCTGCAGCATAGCTATGAAGGCCAGATAAATAGTAATTAACCCCAAACGATGTCATAATTATAGAACCAAAGGCAAAAACACTTACCATATTTAATACATAAGCACCTTTTAAACCTGGTATTAATCTTAAATGCAATACTATAGCGTATACAATAATACTAATAAGGGCCCAAGTCTCTTTAGGGTCCCATGCCCAATAACGTCCCCACGACTCGTTAGCCCAAATCCCTCCTAAAAAAGTACCTACAGATAAGACAAATAAACCAATAGTCATGGAAATTTCATTAATATAAGTCAATTCTTTAATCCTAATATCTATTTCTTTTTTAGTTTTTTCAGTTTTAAAAATTATCAGTAAAAGCGCCATAAAACCTAATACAGCTGATAAAGCCAGAGGTGCATAGCTACTAACTATTGTAGCCACATGAATTTTTAGCCAAAACGACTTTAACACAGGCATTAAGTTTGTAATTTCTGGACTTAACCAATCTAAATAACTTACAAATAATAAGGCGCCTGCAAATAATGTTGACAGAGGTAATGCAAAATCCGATTTTCTAAACGTAAGTAGTCCACACAATAATAATACCCAGGACACAAATACCAGCATTTCATAGCCATTACTCCATGGGGCATGTTGAGAAACATACCATCTTAAGATAATATTTCCTGTAAACATTAAAAAACAAACTAAAGTAATAATAATTAATAAGTTCCAGAGCACATCAACCACCTTTGGTTCTGTAAAAATTTTAAGAATTGCAATAACGAGTAAGATAGCTCCTAAAGTAAAAAGTACTTGAAACAACCAAAAGTTTAAATTTAATTGATTGTACCAGAGTTCTGCTTCAATTCGTTTTCTGCTGGGAATAATCTCTTTACCCAAAACATCTTGAAATGTTTTAATATATTCTAGTTTTTCACTAGCATCAACCCAGTTCTTATTGTTTACATCACTGAAATAAGTAGGAATGATTTTTTGAGCAAACTGGCCATCCTCTTCTGGAAAGTCTTTAAAGTGATGCGTCTGTGAGTGCCATTTATTGTTGTTATCGTTACTGTTTGGGAAAACCTTAAAATAATTTCCCGAAAAAACATTGAATAAAATATTGAAACGCTCATCTACTTTTAAGATTTCCTTATCAAGCTCGCTTCGTTCCGCCGGCTTTTTCTTGTTAGCCAACTCCGCAGCTTCCGCTAAAATGTACTTTCCATTTTCGTCTAACAACCCTGTGAAAGAAACTAACCCATCCTCACTAATCTCCAGACCTTTAAAAAGTGTACCTCCTTTTTTGGCATCTACTTTTATAAGCGGAACATATTGCCATATGTTTGATGCTGCTTGCATCCCAAGAAACGCTTGATTAGCACTCAATTTAATCCGTGCTCCTTCCTTTGAAAACTGAAAATACGGTTTCCTTGAAAGCTTACGTAAAAATTCTGAGGCCAAGGTATTCATCGGTTTGATACGCCCATCTAAATCTTGAACCATTAATCGCCCAAACATATTGGCATGCTGCTCATCAATAGCTAACTGCTTTATGGTAGATAATGTTACTTCAGGAGCTTTGGTATTACCCTGTCCGTAAACCGATGCGCCAGTTAGTAGCAATAAAACAACCGTTATAAGAGATTTATTCTTCAGCTTTTTCAAACTCTTATTAATTAGAGTGAATCGCGAACTCTTGCCAAATAGTGTAAAAAACATACCAATCATCATTAAAAAGTATCCAACGTAGGTAATATTGGTGCCCAGAGCATCATGATTAACGGCTAATACCGTTCCAAGCTCGTCTGTGTCATAGCTAGCCTGAAAAAACCTATACCCCTTATAATCTAAAACATTGTTCATAAATATTCTATGAGGCGTTGTAATATCGCCATCCAAAACTTTTACTTCACTCGCATAGGCCGAGGGGCTTGTAGAACCAGGATAACGCTTCAATTGAAAATCGTCTAAATGAATTGAAAAAGGCGTCGTAATAGGCTCCGATCCGTAAGAAATTGTAACTTTAATATCATCAAAATCAACCTCATGCTTTGTTGGTAAGAAACCTTCACGATATAATAGTTTTATGGGCTTTAACTGTTTATCTATACTAACATTCACTAATAAAGCATCGTCTTTTTGTTCGTCATTATCTTTGGGTTTTTCTGAAATGCTAACTAATTGAATTTCTGCATTTGGGTGGTATGATAGAGGTACAAAAGAAGCATCTCCATCTCTATATAGAGTGCGTAATTCCATTCTGTGAACACTATCTTTCTTGATGGTTCCTGCTGTTTCAGTGGCCATGACAAACGTAGATAAGTTTCGGGGCGATAAAATGCTAAACACACCGTTATTTTCCATGATGTTTATAACGCCTTCGCTTTCCACATCAAAACCTATTTTATGCTGATGCGCACCAATAGCTTCAATTTCTCCGCGCTCTAAAAAGACTGTTTCTCTGCCATTTCCGGCAGAAACGACCATTTGAATCATGGCCTTTCCATTTTCTACATCATCTTTTATCTCTGGAACAGCATCTGCTATGAATTCATCATATGCTATTGAAACCGTTTTGCCTTTAAACTCATCAACTATTTCAAAATAATTATTGCTTATTGGCGAAAACTCTATTTTTTTTCTAATCGTTTTTGCTGTATGCCCATCAGATAAATGAACATGCAAGTAGTTTTGATCAGAGATAATTAAATTAGAAGCAGCACCCTCTCTTATTCTCATAATACCACCATAGGAGGCATACCTTGTAATCCCTGCTCCTAACAATATGACAATAAACGCTAAATGAAATGTCAATAATGCCCATTTCTCTATACGCCAAAGTTTATACTTGTAAATGTTCATTATAAAACAGATACCAAGCCCCAACATGACCATTTCAAACCACCAGGCGTCATAAATTAATTTCCAGGCTGTAGTTGTACCAAAATCATTTTCAATAAACGTCGCCAAAGCCATGGCTAAACCAAAAACAAACAACAGCACTACTGCCAATATGGGAGATGAAAAAAATTTAAATAGTCGATTCATTGAGCAAGTATTTGTGTATAATCAAAAAAATACCTCATTATAACAATGAGGTATTTTTCTATGTGTATTCTAAATATTAGTATGATTAATTAACAGCCGAAACTGTATTTACTGGCATTTTATCTTCACGAGCTTTAGCAGCCTCTAACCATTTTGGCAATACATTTTCTTTAAAAGCTTCTTTTTCAGCCTCTAATTTTTCCATGTCTAAACCAATAAACTCCTGGGCTTTCTCTTTCGTAGAAATATCGGGCATATCTATAGGTTTATTGTGTCCTAGCTCGGCTAACAGTCTTGCCAGCTTAACGCGGGCCTCCTGAGCAATAACCAATCCACTTCCTATAACCCGAGCTGTTTCAACAGGTGAATGAAACGAAGCGCCGTGAGCTGCTGCAGAATAATCCCAACGCCATTGCGCATGACGAATATCGGTAAGCACTGCCTTCATTTGTTCCTCGGTTGCACCCAAATCCCAGCAAGCTTTGGCTTCTAAATGAGCTTTTACCAGCAGGTCTTCTAATTTTAATCTGTTTTCTGTTGCTTTACGCTGTCTGTCGTAAACATTGGCAATTAATTTCTGTGAATCTTCTCTATGACAAACTTGACAGGCGTTGGATGTATTGTTTAATGGAGACTGAATATGATGGTCTGTAAACTTCTGACCTCCTTCACTCTTGTACGGCATATGACAATCTGCGCAAGAAACACCTCTATCTGCATGCACCCCAGTTGTAAAAGTTTCATATCCTGGGTGTTGTGCTTTCAACATAGGCGCTTTACTAATTTTATGCGTCCAATCTTTAAACTCAAGGTTGTCATAGTAATTTTCCATATCCTCGACAGTCATACCGTCTTTCCATGGAAAAACTAAGTAAGGCGTACCTTCTTTTCCTGGTAAGTTTTTGTTGAAATAATACTCGACATGACACTGCGCACATACTAAAGAGCGCATTTCGTTATGCGTAGCTTGATTAATATCTTTACCCATTGCATCAAAAGCTTCCACTAATGCAGGGCGCGTAATACGAAGTTTCATCGATTTAGGGTCGTGACAATCTGCACAACCTATAGGATTTACAACTTCTTCACCTTTATCAGCCCATTTTCCACTATAAAACTCCTTAATACCTATTTCATTCATAAGTCTCGGAACATCTGGACTTTTACAAGTCCAACATGTTGCAGGCATAGGACCATCTCCTTTTCCTTTTGGGCCTCCTGTTCTTAAAGTGTTATGAATATCTTCGATAGCATACGCATGTCCTCTCCCTTGATTATAATCCTTTGAAAACCCGTAACCAGCAAAAAGAATAACTAATCTTGGATCTTCTTCAAGAACATCGCGCATGGCAGATCCTCCTTGCATAGAAGCAAACGATGTATCTAAAGTTTGCATGTAAGATTGATACTCTAAAGGAAAATTTTCTCCCCAAACTTCATTTCTTGGCTCATTTTCAGCGATATCAACCTGCGGTACATACTTGTACTTGGCTTCCGACTTTCTATTAACAATACTTGATGCTAATAAACCCAATAAGAAAACCACAATAATGGTTACAATAAATAATACTTTGTTTTTCATCTGGTACGCTTTTGTTATTCTTTTATTTGTTTTTCCATCCAAGAAGGAATCACAAGTTCATCCTCTTGATCTGTTGGAATTGGTGCTACATTAAACTTTATAGTTGATAATCCATGGACTTTACCATGTGGTATAAGCTTATGGCAACTCCAACATTGTCTACCCGTTCTATTCCCCTCATGCTGCTCAATCCAACCTCTATACTTGGTTTGAGTAACCTGCTGAACATGGCAACGAATACAGTTTTGTTGCACAACTTCTTGCGAAGCTTCTTTCATTTCAATAACATCAGGCTCTGCTCTAAGAGTAAAAACAGACGCATGATATAGCCCATCTTTTGCTTTAAAATAATACTTATTAAAAATATTATCATGAGGGACATGACAGTCGTTGCAATTAGCCCATTCTCTATGCGAACTATGCATCCAACTGTTATAAACAGGGGTCATAACATGACAGTTTACACAAGCTGTGGGATCGTCTGACATGTAAGACAGTACTCTAGACTCTCTTGCCATAAACAATCCTAAACCAATAATAACAGCTATAAAGAATATGGCTGTTGGCCGCCATCTAGACGTCTTTGGTGGTAATATTTCCTTTTTACGCTTCAAAATAGTATATAGAGTTAGATGTATTTAAGCACTTAAAATAGGAACCAAATTGTATTGAATTACCTTTGTTAAATTTATGAATTAAAATATGTAGTAGCTGGCTATTCAAATCTAATTAGGTAGTGTTAAAGTAAAGTTAATACTTTTATTCTTTTAAACAAGTACTACAAAGTTAATTCTACAATAATATTTGAAATGTGATATTTATCATAGTTTCAAAATAAAAGATTTGATCGTCTTTAATTTTTTGAACAAATAAAAACAACCTATGACAAGGTAATTATGTCTTCTGCAGGATTAGGTGCTTTATAAGAGGGCTCCTAGGTATTACTTTCCAATACAATATGTAACTTCCCTTATTTTATAAGGGTATTAGTGGCATGAGGTGTAAATATGCTACAAAAAATAGCTTCTGTTTTTTTAGCTCGGTAATATTTTCTTCATTTTCATTGTTAATAAATAAAATAGTATTCCCAATCAATGAGCTTATGCTTCCTCAAAATCTAAATTGATATTTAGTTAATCTTTTATCTCCCACTTTTATTAAAATGTTCTGTATAACTGCCCATTTTAAATCCCTGCTTGCTGTCGCCTGGCTTATATCTTTAAAGTTTAACAAATAATCCTTACGGCTAAATTGATTTTCTTTTACGATATCTTTGTACAGTTCAATCCTATCTTGTGTTGTAAGTGTTCTGTTCTGGGTTTTAAATAGGTTTTCTAAGGCTTGAAGTATTATGTTTAACATGAACTCAATAAATGGTGTAGAATGTCCAGATTTATCAGACATGCTTAATACCTTATAGTATTCCTCCTGATTTTCTTTAATGAGACTTTCTACTGGTAGAAACTCAAATACCGGGTATTGTTGCATCAAAATTAAAGTTTGCCATAACCTACCCATACGACCATTACCATCTAAAAACGGATGTATAAATTCAAATTCATAATGAAAAACACAACTTTTGATAAGCAAAACATCGTTATCGATTTTAACATAGTCAAACAAGTCATTCATGAGACCTCTAACCATATCTCCACTTGGAGCAAGATGCTCTACTTTTGAACCTTTAACAATACCAACATTTTTATTTCGCAGCTTTCCTGCATCTTCAATTAAGCCATTCATTAAAATAGCATGAGCCTTTTCTAAGTCTCCTAATTTATTTGGATTAAATGTCCGTAACTGCTCATACACTTTTATAGCGTTTTGAACCTCCAAAATATCCTTTTGCGGCGCAATTACACGTCTATCGTCTAAAAGCGCCGTAATCTGTTCTTCCGTAAGCGTATTACCCTCAATCTCTAAAGAGGATTGTATGGTTTTAATGCGGTTCTTTTTTCGTAATTCGGTTGGTGGTTTGTATAAATGGGTTGCGCTAATTTCTCCGAGTCGCTCAGAAATGGAAACAACTAATTTTAAAATGTTATCAGTAATCTGATAAGGTGGCTTCATTTATAATAGTATCATTTGATAGTATCACAAAGATAGAAGAATATTATTTAATTTTTAAGGAAGCCCATATTATAAATAAAATAATTACACAATTCACTTCCTCCAGAAAAACTAGACTTTTTAATCTAATTAATAAAATTTTCTACTCTCTAGAACGAATTTCCCGCTTCATAAAAATCACATAAGAAAACAAAAAGCATAATAAAGTTAATGCCAATAAACCTGTAACCTGAGGCCAAACCAACAATAGACTTTGTCCTATTGACAAAGTACTTGGAATGGCTCCCTGCATTTGCTCCATAGTTAACGGTCCTAAACTACGTATAGACGGAACCAAAATAGCCGAGGTAATTTGGTCAAACAACTCATTAGGCATTATTTGAACTAAATAAAACTTTAACTTTTGGTATAATAAGATTTTACCTTGGGGTGCATACTTTCCAGGCTCAAATCCTTTTACTATTATATTCACAATAAGCGGATAAAAAATTGTAAAGAACAACCATACAGCCAACCCTAACAATGCTGAAGTTGCAGGTTGTTTAAAACGAGTTGAAAACAAAATAGACAGGTTCAACCAAAAAGAAACATATACAATACTTAATATGGTATAAACAACAATACGCATAAACTCTTCTGCTGTAGGCGGTATTCCGAGAGCAACTAAACCTGCTCCCAAAACCAAAAAACTTAATGCAAAAAGCATCACGCTTACCACAATTATTCCTGCCAAGAATTTCGCATTAATAATATAATCTCTTGGAATTGGTTGCGCCATGGTGCGGCTCAATGTTCCCTTGTTTTGTTCAGAACTAATCGCATCAAACCCTAAGCCTATTCCAAACAATGGCCCCAAAAAGCCTACAAACACAAAAAACGATGGTAAAGTTCCATTTGATTTGGTGAACAAATTCAAGAAAAAGAAAGTGCTATCTGAATTGCTTGTAGTAAGTATTTTGGCACTATCTGACAATGTTGAAAATAAAGTGCCCAAACAAGCTAAAGCAATAATGCTAAATAGGATAATGAAACGCCAGTTTCTTATATGATCCGTAATTTCCTTTTTCACCATTACTTTAAATACTTCTATGCGGGAATTGGAACTATTACCTGGATTTCTTCTTTTAAAGAAATCCTCAAAATTGAACAATTTCAAAGATTTTATTTTGTCTAGTTTTGAAAAACTTATGTTATTTACTATAGTATTCATATTTATTTTTTACTCTTGAAAATATTGATGATAAATATCGTCCAAACCATATTCTTTTTTAGTTAAGTAACTAAGCCCATATCCCAAACTCACAACAAGTTTAGATAGTTCTCCAGAAACATCATGCTTCGATTCCACTAAGAAATGATCCTTGTTTAGTGTCACTTTTCCAACACCTTTTATTGCATTTATCTTATTTGCGAGTTCTTCTAAAGAACAGCTTAAATTACTCTCTTTATTAGTAACCCCTAATTCGATAGTAAATGCATTTTTAGAGAACAATTGTTCTGCCAAGTCACTAATTTTCCCCTTTGCCAATAACTTCCCTTTTACAAATATCCCCACGCGGTCACATACTTGTTGTATTTGATGTAAATGATGTGATGAGAAAAGTACGGTAATACCTTTCTTTCTACTTAGTTTAACAATAAGCTCAAGAAACTTCCTTACCCCCTCTGGATCCAACCCTAATGTAGGTTCATCAAGTATAATAACCTCAGGTTCTTTAATTAGTACGTCTGCAAGACCTAATCGCTGGCGCATTCCCCGAGAATAATTCCCAACCTTTTTATCTTTTGCATCCAATAAGCCTACTTCTTCAAGTATGTTTAAAGCATGTCTTTTTGCTTGTTCTTCAGGAATATTATTTAAACGCGCTATATACATTAAGTTCTGGAGTCCAGAATAGTCGTTATAAAAACCGACATCTTCAGGTAAATACCCTACTTTTCTTTTAACATCCAGTGGATAACGTGTTGCATCAATACCGCATACTTCAACATGTCCAGAATCAACTTCTGTTAGACCAAGAAGCATAAGTATGGTTGTTGATTTACCTGCTCCATTGGGGCCAAGCAAGCCAAAAATCTCGCCTTTTTCAATAGAGAGTGTTAAATCGTCTACTGCTACAAAATTTCCGTACTTTTTGGTTAAACCAGATACTTCTATACGTTTCTCCATAACTATCTTCTACCGTATTTTTTAAATAGATAATAAATAGCTCCTAATGTTCCTGCAATTATTAAAATACCCAACCAACCCCATAATAAAGATGTTTTTACCAGAACTCTTATGGACGCTATTGAAGATACTTCAGGCGTTTTAGCAGTAATTTTTGAAACATAATCTCCCGGAATTGCTTTGTCAGCAGCCTTTATGGTGGCATATACCTGCGTACTGGCACCAGCTTCCAATGAAGGTATGGTATCTGGTTTTATGGATATTTCCCAATTTTTAGGTTTTGAAGTATTAAAAGTAATATCACTCAACCTACTAGAACCAGAATTCTTTACTAATAGTTCTATTTGCTTTTCTCTACCAGAAGTTATACTGGTACTTAATAGACCTGTTGGAGTAGTTAATTCTAAATCATAAGAGCCATTTATAACGACCTCCAATTCTAATTTAGCTGTACTATACTTATTAGTTGCTTGTACAGGTATTTTATAGGTTCCTGCTTTTATACCGTAAGGTGGTTTTACTTCAATGGTAATATTAGCCGTATTTCCAGGTTCTATTTCAACAGCTGTAGCTTGTTTGTAATTAGGTTTAAAGATTACATTCCAACCACGAGGCACTCTTGCTTGTAAAGAATATAATTGTTTCTCCCCGGTATGGTTTTTTAATTGTGCGGAAAAATTAAAATTTGACTTGGAGTGCCCTTCCATGTTAATCTGGTCGGAAGTGAACTCTGTTTTAAAAGTACCTTGTTCTGATACGTCAATTACTATAGGGAGTACATCATAGTTTTTGGCAATCACCCTAATTTTATAGGTTCCTTTATCTACTTTTGAAGGTACATTTATCGTTAAGGAAACCGTTTTTTTCTCTCCGGGAAGTACTGAGATTCTATTAATACTGTAACCTCCTGCCTTTAAAGTGGAATTCCAATCTTTAGGCAACCCTGATAAAGAAATATCAACATGCTTTACCTGACTTCCATAATTTTTAATATCAATGGAATAATCAATAGACTCACCAGGAGGAACTGAAATATTGGTATAGGGCGTATACAAAATAATTCCATTACCTGCCTGAGCGGTGAAATTAAAAAACAATAAAAAAGCTAATGAAAATAAAAAAGTGTTTAGTTGTAATTTTTTGGTTGTCATAAAAAACTATTTTACAATTTTTAAATATGTTTAAAAAAATATGATGATTAATAAACTAAGTGTATGTTTCTTAGTAGTAATTATTTTTAAAAATGATCTTGACTCACAAACAATTGCTTAAATAACCCAGTAGAATCACTCTCAACAAAAACATTCGGATGTTGTGAAGAATTCAAGAAAAACTTATTTTTTATGGAATCCCTATAAGCTTTCACAACCAGGTCTTCTATTGAGTTTCCTTGAATTGTTAGCTTATAATCTGCTTTGCTTTTTGGGGTAAACTCATTTGCGAATTTTGAGCTATTTTGATGGCGCAATGTATTGAGGTATTGAGCCACTTTGGTAGAATCCGGCGTTAGGTTGCCCATAGTCCAAACAGATTCGTTTTTAGAAAGGGAAAAACCACTGTTATCTTCGGTTTCAAATTTCAATTGTGTAATCAAATCTTTATCAACCTTAATAAATTCAGTATTTCTCCATGTATTGAAATTACGCTTAAATGTATTAGCTAGTCCGCTTTTTGTAGCATAGGTTTTAGGGTTTTTATCTATTCTAAAATAAGTAGAGGCATCAACAGAAGGTCGCCCTCCATATCCGGGGTTTTGAGATTGTTTATAGGTTGTTTTCCCAAAATACAGCTTTGTTATCTGTTCTTTACCCTGCTGATGGATTTCAACACATTGTGCCAAAGAATCGGTTAGTGCGTATGCCTTCCATTTATCTTTGGATTTAGCCACTAATCTCTCGGTTTTCATTTCTTCCAACTGACCCAATGTATTCTTAACTGTAGATTGATTCGCTTTAGTTTTAACAGTTCCTTGTTCAACTAGCCAACTATCATTGTCTTTCGAAATAATAATTGGTTCTTCCTCTGTAACTAATGATGAACGAATGACAATTTTATTCACCATGGATGAATCCAATTGAATTACTTCAGATTTAAAATTTGTATTGCTATTCTTTTTAAAATAATTTGTGGCTACAAATAGCAACACCAATCCAATTAATACTATTATTAATATGTTATTTTTTTTCATCTTTTATAACTTAGAATATGATTTAGTTTTTACTCATAATTTTCTTCTATTCTTCTACTGCGCTTATTCCTGTTCATCTGAATCCTAACTACACCATAGATGATTACCAGTGCAATTGGTAGTAAAAAGTTGAGATATTTTAAAGTAGTTTTAGTCCCTTCTTCTAAGGTATCTATTGGGCGGTATCTTATGCCTTTATTTCTTAGATCGATTAATCCAGTATCATCACTTAACCAATCAATGGCATTGACCATAAGGTTAACATTTCCTGATTGTAACTGTTGTTGGCCAGTATTAACGGGAAAATCACCATCTGTAACTACACAAATTCGTGACTTATTACCATTATCATGAATCCGTTCCAATACCCCAGCTACTACTTGATTGGGAGCATTAAAATCCCTTTCTGTCCATTGTTTTTGAATGTCAAAAAACTGGGGAGCCGCCAATGTCGCGGAATTTTTTGATGAAAATGCTAAAGGGGTAAACGTGCTAAGAGAATCTTTGGTTGTAAATTTTAAAGAACTAGGAAATTGCATTACCACTGCTTCCAGACCTTTGGTTACTGGGTGGTCTGCAAATTGGCTTACAATAGGAATGTATGGAAAAGAAACATTCGAGGTAAAATTAAAGAATCCCTGTTGCTGTTGCACACCTACGGTGGCACATTGGGCATCTACAACAAAATCTTCACGCACCTCCAATCCCTTTTCTTTCAGCCATTTTTCTATACCAGTTGTAACTCCATTTCCATAAGAATTATTTAAATCTCCGTTTACCCGATTCAAGGCAATAAACAAGTTACCTCCATTTTCCAAAAATTCATCTAATTGATTAAGGGTAGAATTATTTATAGTATCTGTAGGACGTACTATGGCTAAGGTCTTTATCTCATCAGGAACCTGAATGCTATCGTTTACGATAGTAGACTTAAAATCATATAAAACATCTAAAGCTGTTTTTACTTGTGAAAGCTCTCTAATTGAGGCTTGTCCATTACCTTCCATCAAACCAATTTCTGGTTTATCGGTAACGGCTATCTTCTTTATTGACGAAGATAACAAGTATTCCAAAGGAGCTCCAGGTTGCATAAATGGAATCACTTCTTTTTGGTCTTCCAATTCCAAAACTGCTCCTAAAAATGCTCTTTGCTGCTTCATTTGATCCTTCTCACGAACATTAATCATCACCGAATTAATCCCTGCTTCAACAGCATCGCGTTCTGTTTTTTCATTTTCATTAGGATTAATAAACGTGTATACCAGATTGTCATCTGAATTTCTAGCGTACTCTATTAAATATTCTTCAAAATTATCTTTGGTCTTAGCTATATGAGGTGGAAGATTCTCAGAAAAATAGGCTTTGACGGTAATGGGGTTTTCCAAAGACTTCATGATATCTATTGTTGCTTCACTTAAAGTATATTGCTTGTCTTCGGTTAAATCTATTCTAAAAAAATATTGTTCAGACACTAAATTTACAAATAGCAGAATACCAAAAACCAATAGAATAGTTATGTATGTTTTTTTCATGTGTTTGTAATATTGATTAAGAAAAATGTCTTTTTGATAGGGCCCATTCTCCCAGGTAAAGCCCTAAAACGGTTATAGAAAGAAAATAAACTAAATCCTTAGAATCTATGACTCCCCTGGAAATTGATTCAAAATGAGATTGAAGATTCAAGGCTTCAAAAACCTGTCCCAAAGTACCTGTAAAGTTTTGAGCTAATACGCCAAAAATGATATGGAAAAAGAGACCAATAAAAAGAGCCGTCATAAAGGCGACTATCTGGTTTGTGGTAATACTACTTGCAAAAATCCCAATGGCTGTATATGTAATACTCATCAATAATAAACCAAAGTAGCCACAAATTGTACCACCATTATCCAAATTACCTATACTGGAAACCGTGATTACATAAGGTAATGTTGCCAATAAAGCAATACCTACCAACAAAACCGAACCTAAAAATTTACCTAATATTAATTGACGATCGGATACCGACTTTGTTAGTAAAAGTTCCAGAGTACCTGTTTTTCTTTCCTCTGCTAGCATTTTCATAGTTATAGCTGGAATGAAAAAGAAAAGACTCCATGAGGCAATACTGAAGAATACCCGCAAATTTGCCTGACCTACCAAAAAAATATCGTTTCCATAAAGCCAGGTAAAAAAACCACTAAATCCTAAAAAAAGCCCTAAAATAATATAGGCTATAAGTGAGTCAAAAAAAGTTGCCAATTCTCGTTTGGCTATAATCCATATTGTTTGCATATTTAGTTTACCGTTAAGTTTCTGAAAATATCTTCAAGCTTAGTTTCCATAGGTGTAAGTTCTGTCAAAACCCATTTATTCTGAACACACAGATCAAATATATTCCGCTTGGAAGTTTTCTCTTCAAGGCTCTGTATTTCAAATGCATTTTGGTTTTTCTGAATATACTCTACTGATTGAACAGAATCTAATTCACTCAGTGATTTAAAAATTACATCAGCATCACCGTCTTCAATACGTAATTTTAATACTTCATTACCTTGAGCCTGTTTTCTCAAGGTTTCCGGTGTGCCGTTTGCTACTATCTTACCTCTATTAATGATAAGAATACGGTCGCATGTGGCCTCTACTTCGGGAAGAATGTGTGTACTAAGTATCACTGTTTTTTCTTTTCCTAAATCCCGAATTAATTTTCTAATCTCGATTATTTGATTAGGGTCTAGTCCTGTTGTAGGTTCATCTAAAACTAAAATTTCAGGGTCGTGAATCATGGCCTGAGCTAGCCCCACGCGTTGCCGATACCCTTTTGATAATTCTCCTATCTTTTTGTGCTTTTCTCTATTCAAACCACAAACCCCCACCATTTCACGAATCCTTTTGTCAATGTTGGGTTTGTCTATTCCTTGGAGGGATGCACAAAACTCCAAATAGTCTATTACGGGCATATCTAGGTATAGCGGGTTGTTTTCTGGAAGGTAGCCGATATGCTTTTTTAAGTCATATGAAGGATCTGTAACGCTTTTTCCTCCTATCTGAATATCACCTTTTTCAATGCCTATATAGCCAGTAATCATTTTCATGGTGGTAGATTTACCTGCCCCATTGGGACCTAGAAAACCAAGGACCTCTCCCGTCTTAACATCAAAGCTGATATCATTTACAGCAGTTTGAGGCCCGTAAGTTTTGGTTAGTTTTTCTATTTGTATATCCATATTGATATATCACGTATTTATTTGGTTAAACAATAATTTAAATTTTATTGGTAGGCGATTGCTTTTTTTTGGGCTGATGCCTTTTGAAAATACTATCAAATAGTTTTTGACGGGCTTCTAATCTTTGCTTCCAGATGGAATCGAAGTTTCCAAAGTTTTGTGGAAATATACTAGGAAAACCAAATTCTAAGCTATCAAAAGGATCTCTAAAGGGCATGGATTCTCGATTTGAAAAAAAATGCTTCATTATGGAATCCATTGCTTTAGCTTCCATATTGGAACTACTACTGGAATAACTGTAAATGGAATCATACCTGATAAGGTTTCCATGTTCATCAAACTCTTTATTTACTTCTATTTTCTCCTTAGGCTGTTGTATGGAATCCTTTTTTTGGGCATACGTGGTTGCACTAAACCATAAAGAAATTATTAAAAGTGTTATGCTTAACTTTTTCATGATATTTCAAATTAAATTGATACTTAAGAAGCCTCTACTAGTTTAATATAACTACCTATATTGTCTTTTTGGGTAAGCTGTATTTGTAACGTGTCATTTTCAAATAAAGCAGAGTTTATATATTGATATCGCTTATCAGGTAGAAGTATATCAAAATCTATATATTCTTCATTCTCTTTAGGGCATTTTATCTTAAGTCGGAGTCTTCCATTTTGCACTTCTATCTTATAATTTTCCTTTTTGAGAAAACTGGCCGAAATGAGTATATGAATTCCTGTGGCGTCGAAATCCATTTTAAATTTTTTAAATCCCTTTGAAGAAAAAGTGTTAGGTCTAAATTGATTATTCTTTTTTTTAATAGTATTTATTGATTCCATGGCTATTTTTTTAAATTATACTTGAATATTCCTAAGTATTCGACTAAAGAAACAGAACGAAGAATGATAATTTTATTAAAAAGTAAGACTACATATATTTGAAGAGTCCCTTAGTAGTATTAGTGAGTGATTATCTATAAAACTTAAATTCAAAAAGTTTTATTCCTAAAAGAAGCATAGGAAAGATTAATCGAAATGACATTGGGGAGGATTGTAGTTCCTCATTAAGCCCGCTACTAATTTTGTTCGGCACTAATTTGCCTGTTACTTTTCCAATTGACCAAACAAAAAATGCGGGCAAAAAGCTATTTTCTTGTTTAATAAATTGCATATTTATGACTATTACAAATTTCTGTTAAAATTAAAAAATCAAGAAAATACTAAAAGTTAAAAAAAGTTAAAATGTTAGTTTTGAATCAATATGTATTCGTCATGATAAGGTATTTTTTTAGACATCAGAAGATTTTTAATCAAAAAAATTTATAACAATTAATGTTATACTAATTAAAATACTCAATATAAATACAACTACCACCCAAGTCGGATATATCTTGGCATCCTCAATCTTACTATTGAACCTCCTTTCAAAACTTTTAATCTCGTTTAAATGCGATTGCATCTGCTGTTGATGTTCTTTAATTATGGATTTATATTCGGTAACGTCCATCTGGATTTTTGTGTCTTGTAATTGACTATTGATTGTTTCCATTTTTTCTATACCAGTCTTAAAGTCCTCCAGTTCATTGACCAATAATTCTGTTAGTTCTTCTAGTTTTCCCATGGTGTTTGCTGTTTAATATCCTATGCCTTTTTGTACGGTTTTCTTAATGATGAACTTGGTTAGTTTTAATGCCATGTTTGGGGTAAGGTCTACTACTTTATCTGCTAGTTGTATGGTATTTAAATTTTCTTTTGACATACTGTTTCCTTCTATGCCTGCTATTTGCTTGCCTATGTTTCCAAGTGACATTTGGCGGTGTACTTCACTGCCTTTGAGGTTATGTCCGTCAAATTCAAATCTAAAGCCTTGTAGTTTGTTTTGGTTGTTTATGGTTGGTATGACCTTAACGCCATTGGTTTCCATGGCTTTTAGGTAATCATCAAAGGATTTGGGTTGAAATTGTTTCATGGTCAGATCGTGCCTGCGTTTTATTTCTGCTTGTATTTCGCTTTGGTTGAATTCTTTTTCCATTTGTACTTGTTTTACGGTGGTCAGCCCCAAGTGTTCTGCTGTTCTTTCTGCTGCTTGTTGGCTGCGTTTGCCTATAAAGCTGTCATTGTAGGCTTGTCCTTTAAAGTCTATACGGTTAACGTATAAATGGATGTGCTTGTGTTCTTTGTCCTGATGTACAAAGGCTATGGCTTGCCGCTCTCCTATTGCCATTTCTTTTATGAATTGTCTTGTAATGTTTTCGAGTTCTTTTGTGTTTAGTTTTTTACCGTCTTCTATGGTTGGGCTTATAACAAATGACAGGGTGTTCTTTTTGCAGTGATGGTTCTGGTCTTGTATCATCTTAAATTCTTCTGTGATCTCTGCCGGGGTTTCGCCGTACAGGTATTCTTTTAAGATGATTTCTGCTTCTTTTTCCTGGTTCCATCCATAGGACATAGATGCCCTGGTATGTGATATGCTTTTCCCCTTCCCTATCATGTTTGTAGTTTTTGAAGGTGGGTCTTGATTTCTGCTGCCAGTTGGTATACGGTTTCCGTGAGTTTGGGGTTTCGTTTCCTGTACATGTTTCCTATGGCTTTAAAGTTGTTATGGTATTTTATGAGTGTTTTGTATATGTCTATATGTTCATCTGTCATACGCTCTATAATTTCTTTTTCCAGTACGCTTCTTCTTATATATTCGCTTAGGCTCAATCCACTTCTATCGGCTTTTATTTTTAGGAGTTTCTTTTCGAAGGCTGTACATCGAAATTTTACGAGGTCTCCCTTGCCCTTAAACACTCTTTTTGCTTTGCGACCTTCGGGAGCAAACGAGTTTGTGTCCACAGACACACATCTCGAATTCCTCCCCAACGTCAATTTTGTTTCCGATGCGTCGGTTTTTATATCCAAAGGAATGGCATCTGATTCTTGTAACTGCTCGGTCGGAATTTTTAAATACCGAGGTTTTTCTTTTTTTGGCATCCACTGGAAATCATCTTCTGTCCATTTTTGTTTCATATCTTAATAATTCGTTTAGGTCTTTATAATGTTTATAACTCGCGCTTTGGTCTTTGATGTGTTTAAATTTTTTGGTCAGGTATTGGGATATGTTTTGCCCCGTATTATCTTTGTCTAAATAGAGGCGTACTGTTGTATAGTTGGTTATATATTGTTCCACATCTTTTATAAATGCTATGGAATTTAATATGAGTATATCCGAGGTATTTAGCAGAACATTACTCATTACTGCCAATGACATCAGGTCAAACATGCCTTCCAGAATTATCAGTTGAGAATGCCCTTGATTTATATGGGTAAAGGTTTTTGGGCTACTACTATTTTTTAAGATTTTATTCCGTAGCTCCCAACCTCCCAGATCATTTTTTAAACCTATGGCAAAATAGGTTTTGGTTTTATGGGTGTACCAAACTTCTTTGCAGTATAATTTTGCTATGGATAATGGAATGCTTCTGGATTGTAGATAGCGTATCAGAGCAGGGTGTTTTATCTCCTGAACTTTTGTAATTATAATGCCCGTGGTTCTTTGCAGAATAATGGGTTGCTGTTGAAAAGAAAAATGAGAAATTTCATTGTTTAAAAACTCCAGGGCTTCTTTTACTGTACATTTTAGAATCCTGCTTACTAAATCTATGACATTACCTCCTATTCCCATCCCATGATCGTACCACCTGTTCCTGGTTAAAGAGACTTTAAAAGAGGCTTGGGTTTCTGACCTGAAAGGACTTAGAAACCAAGCTTCTTTTTCCGTTGTCCGATTGGGAAAGTACCCGAGTTTTTCCAGGGCCGTTAGCACGGAAAAATTACGGGCTGTTTCACAATTTATCTTTCTTTTCATTAGCAAGTGTGTATTGGTTTATTTTTTGATGATTTGATGATTTTCTCTGTAAAACCCTATCAATACTAGCTTTGACCTAGCATCATTTTTTCATCGTTTCATCGTTTTTGGTTTTTATCTCTTGTATTCTGTCATCATTATTTTTTTTGATGACAGAATGATGACTGTTTGATGACAACCTTAGCATCAATAAATACAGGGCTTCATCTACTCTGTCATCGTTTCATCAAAATTTTGGACTAAAAAATCCTTTTGAACTGTAAAATATCTTCCTTTGGCGTCTACCATGGTCATATCGCCATCAGTCCAGATTACAAATTTTTGATAGCTATTTGAATTATCTTTATTTGTCAGTTGCCAGTCCTTTTTCAGCAAGCGGCGTAACTGTGTTAAATCTGTTTTTACCCGGGTTCTATTGAGAGCCAATAAGGCATCCATTGGGCAGAGATCTACTGCTTCTAAATCAAACTTCTCTATTACATCTAATAAAATGCTGGCTAATTCCTTTTCTACACGATTGCGGTTGTTCTGTACCAACTTGGTCAGGGCTTTTGTTTTTATTTGTTTTGGGGTAAACCACATACGGGTTACATGTTCTGAATGCATCTTACGATTTGCTAGAAAATGCAGAAATGCAGGTATTTCTGCAATCAAATTTTCTAAGAAATGGGTATCTTCTTTGTCCAACACTGGTACTTTTATAACCCAAAACCTGGTTTCATTGGCATCAATCTTTATAAAGTTCTATTCATTATTACTGCAGAGTATAAACTTTCCAAAAAATTCAACTTCCCGCTTATCTTTTCCTTTCGCTTCCAGTTTGTTGATATTGGTGGTGCTCAGGTATTTAATACGCTCGGTCAGTTCTTCTTTGTTGAACAGGACTTCATCAATGCATATTAAAAGCTTATTTGCCCAATCTGCATTGAACTGGCTACTGAAGCTATCATTGGTCAAATAAGTGAGGTTGTTCTCAAAGATTTCCTTGAGCCATTTTAAGAAGGTGCTTTTTCCTGTGGAACGTTCTTTGGAAACCAAACATAAAATGGGCAGTACTTGTATGGGCTTTTGATATAATAATTGTAGATAATCCAAACCCAATTCAAAGTGTTTTCCGAAAATATGCTCTATAAATTTTAAAGAGTTAGAAACATCGCCCGCTTTGGGAGATTTGCCTAGTGGATAATAAATATTGTAGAAGCCCAGATATTCCTGTTTAAATTCTATATGACTTGGAATACAGGTAAATCCATCATATTTGGGTATTTTGCCTAAATGATCCTTGCCATGGTCCTGTTTGATTGTTTCCATATTCCAAGGCACTAAGATTTCATTAAAATGGCCTGCTATGGTGGGTGCCTTGACTTTTTTATAATAGGACGTACCCACACGTATATATGGTATCTGTTTCATGTCAATAATTTTTCTTATAGAGACCCTTATCTTAATTTATTGCGATTGGTGTAAGTCAGGGCTTCTGCTTCGAGCTCCTGTTTTGATTTCCGATTGTTTTGGAGTAGCCAATCCACCAGTTTTTTCTTCTCAAAGAAGAGCATTTTGCCATTGGGTTTGGAGTGCGGAATCTTGCCTGAAGATGTTAGTTTATAGAGATAACTTCTTGATATACCTGTATAATCACAGGCCTCATCAAAGGTCAATACTTCCTTGTGACCTATGAGCAATTTTTCTAAACGATCTAATCGTTCCAGAATTAATAAATTGTCCATTTTATTCTTTTTAGGATTTATAAAATGAACAAAAGCGCTTTTGTTTTCCCTTTTGGGAGTATGTAAATAAAAGTATAAAAATAGGCTAATGAAAGAAGAAGCAAACCTTATTATTTATTCACAAAAATCTCTTATACAGCAAATTAACTTAATTTAAGACAAATTTCATTACAACAGTAAAGTATAATTTTTCATGAAATCATTTGATGTTATTTAACTATAATATAAATTACGTCTAAGAACCAATATTTAGAAGGTTTTTGAGTTATTAACAACTAGAAAGGTATAGGGTTATTTTTTCTACTCTAAGGAACGTCAATTTTCATTCAACCCCATCTAATTCCAGTTCTAATTTTTGAATCAAATTAGCAGCTTCCTTCATTTTCTTGTCTATGATTTTGGCATATATTTCTGTGGTTCTAATTTCTTTGTGTCCCAGACGCTTAGAAACTGTATAGATATCTGCTCCATTTTCCAAAAGCAAGACTGCATTTGTATGCCTTGCTGAATGAAATGTAATATGCTTAGTTATACCTGCAAACATGCACCATCGTAATAATTGAAGATTCATATGAGCACTATAACGAAGTCCTTTAAATACGCGTGCTTTAGAATCTTGTCTTTTCCCCAGGAGTTCTCTAGCCTGCTCAGATATATACAAGTATTCAACCCCATCTGTTTTCTTCTGCTGAAATACAATACGGTAAATATCATTTCCTGAATTATCTGCCCCCTCTTCGCGTACCTCAGACCATTTTAGTTTATTAACATCAGACCACCGAATCCCAGTTAAAGCCGAAAAGAGAAAGGCACGCTTTAGCAAAGGAATAGAACACCGTGTTTCAGCTAATTTTTGGAGTTCATCAGAAGTAAGGTATTCTCTGGTAGACTCACCCATTGTAAATCCTTTAACTTTTTTGATTAGGTTTTCTTTTAAATAACCTTCATCAAACGCAGCATTTAAACAAGCTTTGAATTTATTAAAGTAAGTATGCTTAGTATTTTGCGATAATCTTTTTTTACTTTTAGTAACAGCAACCGTATCGAGATATTTCCTAAACCCTTTAATAAAGTCTACGTCAATATCATTAAAAGTAATATGTTCTGGACAATATTTCTCTAAGTGTTTTTGGGCAGCATCCCAATTATCATAATTACCTTTGGTTTCATAACGTTCTTCCTTCTTCAATTCATAAAAATCCAATAATGTTGTTTTACCCTTATGGGTATTTTGGATTTTATACTTTCCCTGTAATACTTCCGCTTTTCTAATTACAAAAATTTGTTCAGCTAATTCTAACTGTTCTTTGTTTTTCTTTCTTTCAAAACTAGTTTGAGGATCATCAGTTAGGTATAGGTTTAAATACTCAAATTCCCTAATATGTTTAATTTTTCCTTCTTGAGTAGTTTTAAAACCTTTGTAATATTCAATGTATAAACTTAGCTTCCCACTTTTTAGTTTTTTCTTTCTTAGATGTAATTTCATAATTCGCATTTTTTTACACCTCGGGTGTAAAAATCAATTTTGAGGTGTAAATGAGGTACAAAAAAGTACTAAAAATGAGATATAAAAAGAAATTATAAATCAAAAAGTTTTCAACAACAATTTGATTTACAGTTAATTAAAACCAATTGACATCAAATAAAATTACTGTCTATTTGCCAATACAAAAATTAGCAAAAATGTTCCCTAGTAAATCATCATTGGTAATCTCACCTGTAATTTCACCAAAATAGTAAAGTGCTTGTCTAATATCAATAGCTAATAAATCGCCGGACAAGCCTATTTCTAATCCTTCTTTTACTTTTTGAATATCTTCAAAGGCCTTTAATAAAGAATCATAATGCCTTGAATTTGTTACAATAGTATCATTATTTCTTAAGGCTCCAGTGTTTACATAACTTAGTAGTTTATCTTTTAAGCTATCCACACCAATATTCGCTTTGGCCGACAGCATAATAAACTGTGCGCTTTCTAAATCCCTAAAAACCTCTATTAATGCTGCTTTATCTGCCTCAGAAATTTTATCAATTTTATTTGCTACAACCACTAGTGGCTTTTGAGGGTATCTATTTTTTATTTTTTCGATCTCAACACCAATATTGGATGCTTTAACATTGTTTCCAGAAATAGCATCGGCTTCGAATAAGTAGACCACTACTTGAGACTGTTCAATTTTTTCAAAAGTTTTCTTGATGCCTATACTTTCAACAACATCTTTTGTATCTCGAATTCCTGCCGTATCAATAAATCGAAAACCAATCCCTCCAATGCTAATTTCATCTTCAATCGTATCTCTTGTGGTACCTGCAATATCAGACACAATAGCACGATCCTCATTTAAAAGGGCATTTAATAATGTCGATTTTCCAACATTGGGCTCACCTACAATAGCTACAGGAATACCATTTTTTATAACATTACCTACCGCAAACGAATCTATAAGTCGTTTTAAGACATGGATAATTCTGTCTATTAAATCCTTGAACTGCGTTCTATCGGCAAACTCTACATCTTCTTCAGCGAAGTCAAGCTCCAATTCTATTAGCGATGCGAAGTTTAAAAGTTCTTCTCGCAATTTTGCAATCTCTGACGAAAATCCGCCCCGCATTTGTTGCATTGCGATTTGATGACTGGCTTCATTATCACTTGATATTAAATCGGCAACCGCTTCAGCTTGGGATAAGTCAAGTTTTCCATTTAGAAAAGCCCTCATGGTAAATTCTCCCGCTGTTGCCACTCTGCACCCTTCCCTGAGGAATAACTGAATAATTTCCTGCTGTATATACGTAGAACCATGACAAGATACCTCAACTACATTTTCTCCGGTATATGAGTTCGGATTTTTAAAAACAGAAACCAAAACCTCATCAATGGTACGCTTATTATCCACAATGTGACCTAAATGTATGGTATGTGTGGCTTGTTCCAAAAGGGATTTGTTAGCTATTACAGATTTAAAACAGTTGTTAGCAATTTTTATAGCATCCTCTCCAGACAGCCGAATAACTGAAATAGCACCTGCCCCCGAGGGTGTTGCTAAAGCAACAATGGTATCTTGATTAATCATGGTATCGTGAATTTAAGAAACAAGATAAATACCTTCAGGCTTTATCTCTATTTGGCGCTGCTTATACAATGCTCCTATAGCCTTCTTAAAATTTTTCTTACTCATCTGCATGACTTCCTTAATATCTTCTGGACTAGATTTATCGTTTAAACCTAAAAATCCACTATTATCTTGAAGTTCTTTTAAAATACGTTCTGCATTGGGTTCTATATTTCTGTACCCTATCTGACCCAGTGCAATATCGAGCTTATTTCCTGGTCTTATTTTTTTAACAATACCCTTTACTTTATCGCCAACACTTAAATCTCTAAAAATATTATCCTTGTAAATAATGCCTGAATGCTTCTTATTAACAATAACGTTCATTCCAATCTCTGAAGGATGAGATACTATCAAATCTACTTCCTCAAACGGCTCTACAGTTAGCTCTTTATTATCTAAAAACCTATTGGTTTTACTTGATGCCACTAGACGTTCTGTTTTTTCATCTAAATAACAATACACCAAATACCACCCTCCTGGTTTCATTTTAAAAGCCTGCTCTTTAAAAGGACAAAACAATTCCTTTACCAAACCCCAGTCCAGAAAGGCACCATATTCTGTGACCTGATTACATCGTAACAAGGCAAAATCATTACACTTTACATAGGGTGTTTCCGTAGTTGCTACTGGACGTTCCTCGTTGTCCAGATACACAAAAACATCTAGCTTATCCCAAATCTTAAAAGACTGGGGGACATACCTATTGGGCAATAAAACCTCGTTATCTTCTTCATCAATTAAATAAATTCCGTGATTGGTTTCACGCATTATTTCTAACGTATTTATTTGCCCAAGTTTAATCATGCCGCAAAGGTAATCATATTAGTTTTTTAGATAATAAAAAAGCGTCACAATCTTGTGACGCTTTAAACCTTTAAAATTGTATTGATGCTAATAAGCAGATTCTTTACCAAAATGCTTCGTTAATAAATAATAAACAACAGCTCTATATTTATTTCTATTAGATTGCCCATATTGTTCCATAACAGACGCGATACCTGCATCTAAATCGTCGCTATCAGTAAGCCCTAGCTTTTTAATTAGAAAATTATTTTTAACGGTTGCCAACTCAGACTCATCCGAACTAGAAACAGTTGAGGAGTCAGCATTGTAAATTGAAGGTCCACAACCTATGGTAACTTTTGTTAATAAATCCATATCTGCGTTAACTCCACATTTTTCTTTTAAATCTGCTGCGTATTTAGCAATAAGATCATCTCTTTTACTCATAAATAATAACTTTTTAATGAATTGAAATTTGATTAATAGATAACTTTTTAAAGATACTATTTTTTAGACACAGCTCTAACTTAAGCGTCACAATTATTTTAAATACTCAAAATAGTCTAACAGTATGGTATCATTTATAGATTTTGGTGTAAATACCTCAAGTACTTTTGGTCTTCCTCCGTTTAAATAAAAGGATGTAAGTGCCATTTTTAATTCACCTTCATTAAAAGCAGACTGGTATTCAAGGTTGTACATTTTGCACAAATGCTCTGCTGTTAACTGATGGTTCGTTTCAAAATAGGTGTCGAAGTTCTCCGTGTTTTTATGCCCAGGTAGTATTCTAAAAATACCACCTCCTTGATTATTTATTACGATAATTCTAAATGACGTTGGAATATGATTGTTCCAAAGTGCATTACTGTCATATAAAAAACTTAAATCGCCCGTAATAAATATTGTTGGTTCGTTCCGAGCAACTGCACAACCAATGGCTGTAGAGGTACTGCCATCAATGCCACTTGTCCCTCTGTTACAATATACTTCAATATTTGATTTTAAATTAAATAATTGCGTATAGCGTATTGTTGAGCTATTTCCTGATTGTAAAATACTGTTATCTGGGATAGCATCTAAAACATGTTTAAATACTTTAAAATCTGAGAAAGGTATCTTCGTTAAATACGCTTTATGTCGATTTGCTCGATAATCATTTATGCCAGACCAATATGGTTTGTAGCTACTTTTAGTAGTTTTAGACACCTTAGGCAGAAAGGCCTTAAAAAAGGAATTTGGTGTTGTTTCTATATGTTTATTTAAGCTAAAAAAGGTATCGTTTGCCTTTTTAGGATCCACATGCCAATGATGCTTAGGCTTAAACTTTCTTAATAATTGCTTTATCTTTTTTGAAACTACAAGTCCTCCAAAGGTCAATAAAACATCTGGTTGTAGCTCTTTCTGATTTTTTTCCGTAAGCGGAGCTATGAGCTGATCTATATTGCTGAAAAAACTGTGATGATGCAAATTAGAGGTAGTCTCGGTCAACACAATAACGCTATCGTCTTCTGCTAATTTAACCAACCAATCAGGGTCTATTTCATTAGGATAATTAACCCCAACCAATATCATTTTTTTTAAAGAAGTATTCCACGTATCAACACATGCTCTTATTAATTCGGTTCCAACGTTTTGGTGGTTCTTTTTAAAGTCTATGGCCCTTGGAGATACGTTTAGGCTTTGGACTATTTCATATAGAGGCTCATCAAAAGGTACATTTATATGAACAGGTCCATTTTCTACAATGGCCGCGCTTATTGCCTTATTAATGGATTGCTCATTATAAGCTTGTATATCTTCCTTTAAACCTAAGGTGTGCTCTAGTTTATTTTGAATATTCTTAATAATAGGGGGTTCGTTTGCATATGTCATTTGCCCATCCGTCTTTAAGTCCAGTTTTAAGTTGACAGAAAGCACAACATGATTCTCAAAAACATTTTTTTGATTAATGGTTTGCCCATCACCAATACCTACTAAATATTTGGGTCTATCTGCAGATAAAACAATTAAAGGGATATCGCTATAATAGGCTTCAGATACCGCCGGGTAATAATTTAGTAGAGCGCTTCCAGACGTACATACCAACGCCGTGGGCTCTCGCAACTGTTGCGCAATTCCCAAGGCAAAAAAACCTGCACAACGTTCGTCTACAATACTATAGCATTTAAAATAAGAATCGTTAGTAAAGCCAATTGTTAGCGGTGCATTTCTGCTACCTGGAGAAATAATTATATGCTTAACGCCTTGTAATTTGCATAACTGGATAACAGTTTGTGCAAGGGGAATTTTAGGGTAAATCATTCAGAATTTATCAATAAACAAAAATAAGAAATACGATGGTTATAAAATGCTTTTCATTACCAAAGATTTTGATACAGTTTCTTGCCATTCATGCACTGGATTTGATTTATTGGTTATCCCACCGCCCACATAAATATATGCTTGGCTCTTTTTAATTTGCATGCAGCGTAAATTAACATACAATTGCGTACTACATCTATTTATAGTATATGCCCTATTTTCAATATTTCTTTTGCCAGATCTTGGCGCCACCATGGATTCAAGATTCAATTCACCTAGGAAACCTGTATAGAACTCTCGATTATAGTCCTCATTATTCAAAATAAACTGTTTCGATTTTCCTTTGGGAAGTCCACATACAGCAGGTGTTGGGTGCAAAATATCAATGACCTCTTTTAATGAAACATGTTCTTTTAACAAGGCGGTTACCATTGTTTTTAAATGTACCAGATTGCCTGCCTTAACTGTAGTCGTTGCTAATGCCTGTTTTGTTTCAGTCAAAGCATCTAAACTGTCAATAATAAAATCGGTAACTAGTTGCTGCTCTTCTTTTTCTTTTTCCTCCCATGTTACATCTAAACTGCCGTTATAAACCTGAGTCCCAGCTAAAGCCATCATTGAAAATCGTTTTCCTTCAATTTTTAATAACGTTTCTGGTGTAGCTCCCAACCAAAGTCCTACTTTTGGATGATACCAACCATATACAAATGCTGATTGATATTTACTAATAAGACGTTTAAACGTAGTAATAATATCAAATTCTTTTAACTCAATACACTCCCGTCTAGTAATAACTAATTTTTGGAAACTATTAGAATCCAAAGCGTCTAAACACTTATTAACCAAATCAATATGAATATCCTTAGAATCCCCATTTTCATCATCATAAAGCGTGTTCTTTACAGAGGTATTCTTATCCGCTTCATTATATGCATAGTTCCAATCCTGACACTTTATTGTTTCAGATTTATTATATGGTAAAAGTACCGTTGGTTTAGTGTTATCAAATGGCGAAAAAACAAAACCCTTTTCAGTAAAGTTTTCAGTAAAATAAAGTTGATCTGTATTTTGAAAAATGCCTTTTACTTCTGAATCATTGGGTTTTCTATACACAACAAACGGCAGTTTATTTTTATATTGCTCAACAACACGAGCAATAAAATCCTCTGAATTCATTTTATTTATTTAGATTTTGGAAGTGCAATAGTAGTTAGCTTGCAAATTGAAATTAAATTATCAAAATCATCAGTTACTCTAATTTCTAATAATTGCGTAGTTCTTCCTTTATGCAAATAAGATGCTTTAGCATATACATAGCCGTTTCTTACACTTTTTAAATGATTAGCTGAAATCTCAATACCTCGAACAAATATATTATCTAAATTCATTAATATTTCAGCAGCAAAACTTCCAGTAGTTTCTGCTAGAGCCACTGTAGCACCCCCATGTAATACGCCATCTGGTTGGTGTACCTTAGGCGTTACAGGCATTTTAGCAATGACGTAATCCTCTGAGAAATCTGTAATTTCAATATCTAATGTTTCCATTAAAGTGTTTTTACATACTTTACTGGCTCTAATTAAAATTTCTTCTCGTGATAATTGCATGGTTCTTTTTTCTTGTAAAAATACAAAACCATTGGGTGTGTTTAAATGAAATGATAACATTTCCATAAAAAAAATGCCGCGTGTAAAGTAACACGCGGCACAATATATTGCTTAATAAAAAAATCTATTTCTTTTCTGCCTGTTTAGCAAAGGCTCCTAAAACTTTCTTAGCATATGGCCCAGCGACAGCTGAAGCAGAACCTGGATCTGTAATATTACTAGCGACAACAGCAACTAACTGACGATTTTCAGTCCTTTCTAAATCGTAAATTACTGTTTCTAACTTATATATTTCAGATTCATAAGTTCTTTGAGAACGAGGTACGTAAGTTCCTCCATAACCATAAGGCGAGTAAAACGAACCATAGTAGCCTCCAAAACCACCATATCCACCATAGTATGCAGGGTAGTATCCGCCAGTTGTATACCCACCAGATTCCTCTGTTCTTATTTCTGTTTTTACATCTTTTAAAACCGTTAACGCAATCCCTGTAAAGCCATCACTTTTAAACTTCTTAACCAATCCATCGATATCAGCTTCTGTTAGCTTTTGATTGTGCTTAACTTTGGGGTACTTCACGTAACTTGAAGTAGCATCAATCCCCGCTGCTTGCATTTTAGAGGTTAACTCCTGTTCAAATAACTGCCTAGAAGCTAAATCATCGGTTCTTGCAATAATCAAAAACTTATCATCCATCATTTCTCTAGCGTCTGGTGCAGACCATGAGTCTGTAACTTTAATGGAAGGTCCACAACTATACACTACGGCTAGAAGAATTAAAGCAGCAAATATTTGCAATTTTTTTCTCATAATTTTTGTTTTAATGTTTTTACATATCTGTAAAATAACAGATTTCCTTATTTAAATTAATAGTACGTTCAAATATAAGCAATATTGAAATATATTTATAGTACAAGCAAAAAACAAATTTAGAAAACCCGTGCATATGGTATCCCTAAAAATAATAAACAAAGCCAATATTTAAATTAAGTTGATTTATTGAGGTTTTGGTATTACTAGTTAGCTCGCCTAAAAGGAAGTTTTCTTCTAAAGGATCTGAAATATTTATAATTTGAGAATCTCCTGTGCTCCTACCAGAAATATATGATAGCCCATAAATAAGCTGAAAATGCTTTAAATAATGGCTTAATCCTGCTGAAACATTCATCAAATCCCATTGAGAAATGGAAGGAACAAAATCGGTCGCCCTATTAAGTTTAGAATCGTCAAAACTGTTATTATCCGTATTAAAACCCAGATACAAGGTTGTTTTTGCATTCAATTCTTGAGCCAATCCAATTCCAAAATTTGTTACCGATTTAATGGCTGTTTTCGGAACACCAAAAGCACTAAATTGGTTAAACATACTTGAATTATCGAATTCTTCCTTTTCTATTAATTCATAGGTTCCTACTCCTAAATAATGGGCAATTCTAGCAGAAAGTTCTGTCTTACCAAATTGGTATGTCGCACCTAAATCTAAAGCAAAAGGAAGCTTATTTATGGTATTAATTTTTTCTTGAAATGCAACTTGCCTTATATTACTCTCATCAGTGTTATCTGAAGTAATAAACAACTCCCTATTAATATTTCCTTTCCCAATAAAATCAACATTAATTAGAGGACTGGATAAGGTTAATCCTAGCCTTAGGTTTTCTATTCTATAAGAAAGTCCCAGCTTAAATACTAAACCAGCAGACCTATAAGCAAAGTTTTCATTTAAAGAAGTATTGGCTATAGTTCTAACAAAATCATTTTCCTGATCCACTAAAATGGCGCTGGCGTTGGTGCTTTGAATATAATCAATACTTTTTGCCACTATAAAGGTAGTTAAGCCTACCCCAAAGTTTTTATTGATTTCGTAGCCTGTAGCAAGTCCTAACCAATTTTCTTTCAGTCTGGTATTATAGTTGTAGTTTGCCAAATAGGTCTCCTCTCCAGGATTACTACTAATAACATCCAATTGAGTTTCATTATATGCCCCTAAACCATAATCGGAAAAGGCTTGCGTGATAATTCCAAATGAAAGCGTCCATTTGCTTTCTTCATTGTTTTTTATAACACCGTAAGAACTAGATGGCACAATACCTACAGCCGATTGTTCCAAATCTATATGATCTCCTGCTCCATTTTCGATAAGTAGGCTATTAAAAAAGAAAGACTGCATGTTTAAAGACACGCTATTATTTTTAACAAAAGGTAATAACCCTGGATTATAATAAGCTGCCGCTTGATTTTTTGCATTTGCAACAGCAGCACCACCGGTAAGGGAAGCAATAGCGCCCTGATGAAAATTCCAATAATTATTTTCTTGAGCCGCAATCAGGCCTCCAACGAAAAACACAATTAACAAAAACCTAATCCTTAATCTCATACTAACTTATTCTTAGCTCATTAAATAGCAAAAAACTAAAAAAACAGCGTAAAGCCAAAAGATAACATGGAACGATAAAAATCATTCCCTTCTAGCCTAGGTTTATAGCTCCCTTTAATAATGAACTGTCTTGAAAATTTATAACCAACCAAAGCACTAAAAAACAAGTTGCTTTTGGATGTTTTAGGGGTATACCTATAGTCTGGGGATCCGAAAATCCAGAATTTATCATTTTCGAATCCAAAGAACGATTCAACTCTAACATAATTATTCGCTAATGACTTCTCTGGTAACGTCGCAAAATGATATCTATAGCGTAAAATTCCAGAAATTAACCAATCTGGATTAAATACACTCCACTGCGCTCCTACTTGTGGCTCAAAAGCCCAATTATCAGAACCACTAAAATATTCTTCCCTGCCTGTAGGTATAGTAAGTTTGGCTATTGCAATCATGCCGACGTAGCCTACATCTTTTTTGTTTTTAGGTGTAATATTTCGTTGATAGGTTATATCTAAATCGCTTGGCGAAAAGTATTGTTGAGCATCCGTAAATGTATTTACGAGACCTAACTCAATTTGAAATACCTGATCTTTACTAAGGTATGGTTGGTATATAAAGTGATGATCTAAATAACTGTTCTTGGCATCAACAGTATAATATTCTGCATTATAGTCTATCCAACCATAAGGTAATAGGATATCATTAATTTTATCTTTTTCACTTTTCTTTTCAACAATTCCGATTACCGTACTGTCATTAAGTGTTATTTCTTTGTTCTGTGCAAAAAACAATTGATTCGTGAACAAAAAGCATAAGAGAAAAATTAACTTCCAAAAAGCTAAATTTAATTTCATTAGAGCTATTTAGGTTAAACTGCTTCCAATTTTTTTAAATTATTCAAAAAATACTGTCAATTCAAATATAATCTTTAAAGTTGAAAAGCACTTAATGTTTAAATTTATATATACTTCAACTCTTTTTCGAAAGCTATAAAGTGTGTAATTGTATTCTCATAATTCTTAATTGGATAGATATTCAATTCACATTTGTAAAGACTTCCATTCTTCTTATAATTTAAAATATACTCTGTAAACGGAGAGCCATCCTTTAGCCTCTTTCTTATTCTGCCTAAAGAAGCTTTACTTGTTTGTTCTCCTTGTAAAAAACTTGGCTTTTTGCCAATTGCTAATTTAATGGGATACCCCGTCATTTTTGTAAATCCCCTGTTAACCCATGCAATCTCTCTATTTGCAGAAGTTAAAACAATAGCATCAAACTCTATATCATGAAGTGTGGAGCTTATATTAAAATTCCAATTATATTTATCTTTAAAGATAGAAAGTGTTTTAATGTCCTCATTAATCCTAAAAGATTTAGACTGATTTGATAAATACATGGCGTAAATATCCCAACTTTTTAACGGCCCTTGTTTTGTTTTCATAGTTAAGTAAATTTGCGTGCTTGCAACAAAAAAGCTATCAGCAGTTTAATACTTAATCAATTAAACTCGTTGGAAAATGAAAACATCCTGACCTGCTTCAAATCGCGAAAGCACCATTGGTTATCTATTAAGGGAAGTATCTGGCTCATAATGGTATCTAACCATTAAATACAGTTGCGCGACAGCTTGTGATTTTAACACAATTCCTTCTTTTTATTAGCTCATGCTAAACCTTAATAACTTTACAAAAATATTAAGTTAAAAAAACAATACAAAATTAATAGGTCTATCTGCTATTTATTTTCATCAATTCTGGTTCTTAAAAACGCTTTGTTCTTAACAGAATTATAGGATGGGCTTAAACATATTTCACTTAAATTGTACTAAAGGCGATATAAAACTACAATACTAACGCTCTATTAGCCTTTTAATAATGTCTTTAGTAGGTAATATATTCTTTGTATGTTCTATACTAGGTCCTGCTACCCAAACTGTTTTATACGTAGCTTTGGTAGCAGCATTTTTTGTGGCATTCATGCCAATAGCAAAGCGAATCATTTTTACCCACTTCTTTAGTTTTTTGTTTTTGTTCAAAATTGATTCTAACCAAGTTTGCTTGGTCCCAATTTTTTGAACATAAGGTGTATTAATAACGGTACATGGGGTTCCAGATATACGTTCGGTAATAACAATGTCTTTAGCCCCATAATCAACACAGGCTCGCTTATACTCCTGTGTTACTTGCGCTTCTGTAGAAGCAATGAAAGGACTACCCACAGAAACACCATCCGCACCAAAGCTTAACATCCTATCGACATCCTCTTTTCTACCTACCCCTCCAGCCGAAATAATTGGGATCTCACAGTGCGTCTTCAATTCTTGTATCAAGTCTTTTGGAGACCTATCTCCTCTATGCCCACCAGCTTCATTGTTAACGGCAATAATGGCATCGGCTCCTAAATTCTCTACCTTTTTAGCAAACTTTAAATCGACCACATCGCAAAATACTTTAATCCCAACTTGATGCCCTAGCCTAATTGTCTCTTCAGGGCTTCCTAAGGAGGTTATAATAAAGTCGCACCCCTCTTCGCAAATAACTTTTAATTGGCTTTTATATTTAACATTAGACTTGTTTACAATGAGGTTAAAACCAAAAGCACCTCCCTCTGGTTTTGCCTCCTTTAACGCTATAAGAGCGGCTCTTAACTCCTCTAACGTTCTATAATTGAGTGCTGGGATACATCCCGCAATTCCACTATCCATGGCCGCTTTAACCATAGCTACATTAGACACTAAAAACATGGGAGCTTGGATAATTGGATATTGAATATTTAGCAATGCTGTAAGCTTAGTTTCCATGATTTGTAATTGAGTTTAACAAATATAGTAAATATTATGCACGCATAACACTAGAACAAGTAAGCCACGCTGAAGCTATGAGATAAAAATCTGATATTATGACTATTATCATATTTTTACTATGCACGCATAGTTATTTTTGTCTAATAAACTAAATCCTTAATTCCATGAAATCTTTTTACACCCTGCCTGTAGCGTTAGTATGCTCTTTCTTGTTAAACGGACAAACTATTCAGCTTCAAGAAACTTATATAAACTCCAATATCAGTTATTCTCAAATTGCACAAAATGACGATTTACCACCTTCGATAAAAAAAATAGAAAGCAAAATATTAACTTACGATTTTAAAAATCTTCAGGCATTGTATGATAATAATGACGACGTATACACTGTAACTTTTAGATTACCTGAAGGCAAAGCAGTAGCCAGTTATGATAAAGATGGGCGTATTGTTAAGACCGTTGAAAATTACCAAAATGTAAAACTACCAACAAGTGTTTTGAACACTATATTGAAACAATACCCAGATTGGAACATTAAAGAAGACCAATATTACTTAAGTTATACAAAAGACGCGCCATCATTAGTTCAGATCTACAAAATAAAACTTGAAAAAGACAATAAAACCATGTCTATTAAAACAAACGAAAAAGGAGATATACTCTAAGTCTTTAAGTATCTAAAAAACGATAATACCCACATTTTAAATAAGCGCCTTCTGGAAAACCAATTGGGTGGTCGGTATCGTGTTTCGTTTTTTGTATAGTCTTAAACCGTCGCTGGTTGGAGACTAAAACACTATGATTAATTTCAAAAAAGTCGGTATCCAATACTCGGGATGAGCAAGAAGCCAAAACCAACAAACCATTTGTAGCCGCAAGTTTTTGCCCTAGTTCAGCTAATTGCTTATACTTTTTCTTAGCCAGTTCAATTTCGGAGGATTGCTTTGCAAAACTTGGTGGATCGATAACAACAACATCAAATCTAACTTTGTTTATTATTAATTTTTTAAGCTCTTCAAAGGCATCACCAGCAATGGTTTTATGAGTCCCCGTATAACTATTTAGCTTTGCATTTTGAACGGCAATTTCTAGAGCTTGTTTACTAATATCTAAGCTCGTCACTTCTTTAGCGCCATTGGCAAGGGCGTGCACTGAAAATCCGCCCGCATAGGAGAACACGTCCAATACTGTTTTTCCTTGACTCCAAGCTCCTACTTGCTTTCTATTGGCTCTATGATCTAAGAAATACCCTGTTTTGTGGCCTTTAATCACATTTGCCGAAAAATTTACGCCATGCTCTATAAACTGCACAACTTCATTTTCAAGTGTTCCATAAACGACTTCGCCGTTAATTAATTGATGAAGTTTTGACTGCTCTAATTGCCTGCTTAACCTAATTACAACCGACAATGCTTTTGAAATGTTCTGTAGACTAAGAACAATATCCTCTAAATAAGGAAACCAAATTTCAGAATAAATCTTTACCACAAGTACCGAGGCATAAACATCGGCAATTAAGCCCGGGAATCCATCATTTTCTCCAAAAAGTAAACGATAACTATTGGTATTTGTTTTTAATAGAGGTGTCCTTTTATCATAGGCGTTTTCTATTTTCCTCTGAAAAAACTCAGCATTTACGTCGGCTTTTTCAAAACCATGATGTATCATTTTAATTTGAATAGGGGAATTCAAATCAAATAAGCCCAACCCAATGACTTTATTTTTCTTCTTACTAAAAACAATGGCCAGATCACCAGGTTTTCCATCATTACTTACTTTCGTGATATTATTTGAAAACACCCATGGATGTCCTTTCTGTACGAACTGTTCTCCTTTAGCATTAAGTTTGACTGCGAGACGTTTTGGTCTATCGAAATATGTTAGTTTTGAAGAGAATGACATTTACTAATTTTCTTTACCCAAATGTATTGTTTTAAACCTTATTATTTATCTTAAAGCAAAAAAAAGCCACTTATATAAAAGTGGCTTTCCTCTAATATGGTATAATCGTTTAAACTCTTTTAAAAGAGGCTTCCAACACAAATGTACTTGTTATAGCCTCATCATCTTCTATCTCTGTCTCCTCCTCATAAACTTTAATGACAAGTTCGGTATCAGTTAGTGTCAAAATTTCGACTTCGGTTTCCTCACCTGCTTCGGTAATAATAAGGGTATTACCATTTAATTCCCAAGTACCTCCTTCTAAAAATTCAAAATCCTCAATTTCTTCAGTCAATTCTGTTCCATTTAAAGAATAGGTTAGTCTCATACTAATCGTGCCTTCAGACTCAATAGAACTTGGAGACTCATTAAAGGTCACCAAACTATTATCCAAATCAAACCCTTCGCCTGTAACGCTTGAGGATATTGGTGTCCCAGATACTTCCGCTTGAATTTCTCCGGTTAAATCTAATTTAGTTACATTCCAAGTGCCAACTATATCACCCGTTATAGTGTTTCCTCCATCATCGTCGCTGGAGCAAGCTGACATAACAAGACATAAAATGGATACAAATAAGCTTATTTTTTTCATACTTTTTTTTGTGAAGATAGGTTTAAAAAAAAACGCAACCAAATTGGTTGCGTTTTTTACTTTAATTTATGCATTACCTGCAAAGTAAGTATTGTTCAATTACTTTACTTCTTCGAAATCTACGTCTTCAACATCACTTCCTTCAGACTGTGCTTGATCAGCTGCACCAGCATCTGGCCCTGGCTGTGCACCACCTGCTTGAGCTTCGGCTGCTTGTGCTTTGTAAATCTCTTCACTTGCCGCTTTCCAAATCTCATTCAAGTTATCTAAAGCTGGTTGAATTAAAGCTAAATCTTTAGTTTCAAATTGTTTTTTCAATTCTTCTAAAGCAGCTTCTATCTTCGATTTATTATCAGCTGATAATTTATCGCCAGACTCTTCTAATAATTTTTCAGTTTGAAAAATCATAGAATCCGCTTCGTTTAATTTCTGTGCTTGTTCAGCTGCAGCCTTGTCTGCTTCCGCGTTTGCTTCAGCATCTGCTTTCATTTTCTCGATTTCTTCTTCAGTTAAACCAGAAGAGGCTTCAATTCTGATATCTTGTTTCTTACCAGTCGCTTTATCTTCTGCAGACACTTTAATGATACCATTAGCATCAATATCGAATGTCACTTCAATTTGAGGCGTACCACGTCTTGCTGGTGGAATACCATCTAAATGGAAACGTCCAATTGTTTTATTATCTGCTGCCATTGCACGTTCACCTTGTAATACGTGAATTTCTACTGAAGGCTGATTATCGGCTGCTGTAGAGAACACTTGCGATTTCTTGGTAGGAATGGTTGTATTGGCTTCGATTAACTTGGTAAATACATTACCCATCGTTTCAATACCAAGAGATAACGGCGTTACGTCCAATAAAAGAACGTCTTTTACATCTCCTGTTAATACACCTCCCTGGATTCCAGCTCCTAACGATACTACTTCGTCTGGGTTTACGCCTTTACTTGGCGCTTTTCCGAAAAATTTCTCAACTGCTGTTTGTACCGCAGGAATACGTGTAGAACCACCTACTAAAATAACTTCGTCTATATCACTCTTACTTAATCCAGCCGCTTTTAAAGCAGACTCACATGGCTCAATCGTACGCTTTACTAAATCGTCGATCAATTGCTCAAATTTAGAGCGTGTTAAAGTGCGCACCAAGTGTTTAGGTCCGCTCGCTGTTGCAGTAATATAAGGTAAGTTAATTTCTGTTTGCGCAGAAGATGATAACTCAATCTTTGCTTTTTCAGCTGCTTCCTTTAAACGCTGTAAAGACATAGGGTCTTCTCTTAAGTCCATAGACTCTTCAGCCTTAAACTCTTCAGCTAACCAGTTAATAATTTTTTCATCTACATCATCACCACCTAAGTGCGTATCTCCATCTGTAGACAATACTTCAAATACACCGTCTCCTAATTCAAGGATCGATACATCATGGGTACCACCACCAAAATCGAATACTACTATTTTTTGGTCAGACCCTTTTTTATCTAAACCATAAGCTAATGCTGCGGCGGTAGGCTCATTAATAATACGCTCTACTTTTAAGCCTGCAATTTCACCTGCTTCTTTAGTTGCTTGACGTTGGCTATCGTTAAAGTAAGCTGGTACAGTAATTACCGCTCTACTTACATCGACTCCTAAATAATCTTCAGCAGTCTTCTTCATTTTTTGAAGAATCATTGCAGATAATTCTTGTGGTGTATATAAACGTCCATCAATATCTACTCTAGGTGTATCATTATCACCTTTCACAACATTATATGGTACACGATCTGCTTCTTTTTGAGACTCACTATATTTATTACCCATAAAACGTTTAATAGAATAAACTGTTTTTGTTGGGTTTGTCACCGCCTGACGCTTTGCTGGATCACCAACTTTAATTTCTCCGCCTTCAACAAAGGCAATTACAGAAGGTGTTGTTCTTTTCCCCTCTGCATTAGGAATAACTACAGGCTCATTACCTTCCATTACAGAAACGCAAGAGTTGGTTGTTCCTAAATCAATTCCAATAATTTTACTCATAACTGTTTATTTATATTGTTGAATATTCTTTTTTAAATTCTAGTTGTATAAGTCAATCATTATGCCAACCCCAAAAGTATGACACAGTGTCATATTCAGTAAGTAACAATTTTTTATTATTCTAATGGCGCATCCCTATCGGGTCAGGCTATACGCTACAAGTCCGCGCTCATACTTCGCTGTGGGCTTTTCACTACTATCCTTTGCGCAACCAAGAAGGCTCTATTAAGCAATGGTAATAACTGACAAACTTTACCTAAACGCCATTTGTAAGCCAAAAAACAATATTTATATTTGTTTAACTATAACGTTTTCGTAAACTATGGAAAGTATCTCTGTTTTTGACATGCTTAAAATTGGAATTGGTCCCTCAAGTTCGCACACATTAGGCCCTTGGCGCGCGGCTCAACGCTGGATTCAAGAACTAAAAACAGATCAATCTTTTGACGCCGTCAATACCATAACCATACAACTCTATGGCTCACTATCGCTTACTGGTAAAGGTCATGCCACAGATAAAGCTATTGTATTGGGTTTATTAGGCACAGATCCTGAAACCCTATCAACCAGTAGCATTCCCAAACTAATTAATGAAGTTAAAACCACAAAAACGTTACTTTTAAATGGCGAAAAACCACTTCCTTTTAATTACGGCTTAGATATCGTATTCAATAAAACGTTTTTACCTTTTCATGCCAACGGACTTAGTTTTCAGGCTCATTTAAAAAAAGAAATCAAAACTTCAACCTTCTACTCCATTGGGGGCGGTTTTGTAGTAAAAAAAGAACTTAAAAACTCAAAAAGAAACTATGAAATTAAATGCCTTTTTCCGTACCCAATTGAAAAAGGAATTGACCTTTTAAACTACTGTCAGTTATATGATAAATCGGTTTCACAAATTGTTTTAGAAAATGAAAAATCTATAAGAAATGAAAGTTCTATAGATTATGAACTAAAACGAATTTGGAACGTCATGCTTGAGAGCATGTATCTTGGTTGCCATACCGAAGGCGAATTACCTGGTGGTTTAAAGGTTCGCCGTAGAGCTTTTGACACACATAAAAAGCTTATTGAAAATGCAGAATATTCTACCCCGATTGAATGGATTGCAGCCATAAGAAATACTGAGGTTAAATTTCGCCAAATCATAAAATGGGTTAGCTGTTTTGCCCTTGCTGTAAACGAGGTTAACGCCGATTTAGGTCGCGTTGTTACGGCACCAACAAATGGTAGTGCTGGCGTTATTCCAGCAGTACTCATGTATTATTTAGTCATAGAAAACCATGATGGTAATTTTGAGGATGTTAAAAGATTTCTGCTAGTAGCAGGCGAAATAGGAAGTATTTTTAAAAAGGGTGCAACTATTAGTGCAGCCATGGGTGGTTGTCAAGCAGAAATCGGTGTATCATCGGCCATGGCTGCAGGCGCCTTATGTGAACTTCTTGGTGGAAGCCCTGAACAAGTTTTAATAGCTTCAGAGATTGCTATGGAGCATCATCTTGGCTTAACCTGCGACCCCATTGGAGGATTAGTTCAAGTACCATGTATTGAACGTAACGCAATGGGAGCCATTAAAGCAATTAACGCAGCAGAACTAGCTTTAGATACAGATGCCCATCATGTTAAAGTACCGTTAGACAAGGTAGTGACCACAATGTGGGAAACCGCTAAGGATATGAACTCTAAGTATAAAGAAACCAGTAAAGGTGGCTTAGCTGTAGGAGTTCATTTAACGGATTGTTAATCTATTATTCCTACCAAATACAGCATCCGTAAAGCTGTTTTCTGCAATGTTGGGTGAATTTCTTGATTTTGTACTAATTTTCAGCTATCTTTAAAAACAATCATATTGAAGATTCGCTCCCCTTATTTATGTCACATGGTCTTTATATTACCTCTTGTTTTATAGTGGCATAACTAATCAAAAAACCAGAAAATATGAAAACAGTTGGAATTATTGGGGGCTCAGGATTTATAGGAAGTCATACTACATTAAAATTTTTAGAAGAAGGTTATAAGGTAAAAGTTTCGGCAACAGATATTTCTAAAACCGAAAAATACAACCACCTAAAAGCGTTGCCCAATGCTGAGAATCTTGAAATTCTTCCTTTAAAAGTTGAAAACAAAAGCCAATTAAGGGAATTCGTAAAAGGCTGTGACATCGTGGTACATGGTGGTACCCCGTTTCAGTTAGATGTGCAAGACCCTAAATTGGAGCTATTTGATCCTACTATTAAGGGTACCGAAAACTTTCTTGAAATCGTTAACGAAACCCCAAGCATTGAAAAAGTCGTTTTCGTAGCGTCTGTTGCGGCATATAACACCAATTTCCCAATGCTTCCAGACGGAAAAAACTTAGATGACACCATTGACGAGAACGACACGCCTTTTATGAGTGAAGAAAGCCACCCTTATGCTCAGGCTAAGTTTATTGCTAACCAAACCGTAGAAAAATTTATAAAGGAACATCCAAATACTAATTTTGAGATAACAAGTGTTTCTCCTGTAGCAGTTATGGGAAAATCATTATCAAGCAGAGAGGATTCTACATCTTCAGGTTTACAGTTTTTATTTAAAAATAAGATTGCACCAAATCCGTTTGTGCAAATGCTATTCGACACAGATGCTGAATTTGCAGTTGTTGACGTGAAGGATGTCGCCAATGGTATTTATAGTGCAAGTAATAAAAAAGGCTTAAACGGTAAAAATTACTTACTAAGTGCTGAAAGCTGGAAGGTTTCAGATATATCTGCCATGCTGAACGGAGAAAAACCAAGTGGGCAAACTAGAATAGTTTATAAAAACGATGAAGCACAAAAGGATTTAGAAATTGAATTTAGTCCTGCAATTGTTCCTTTAACTGAGTTTAACAGCTAAACCACGAGATTAAAGCTATTGTCAAACAAACCTACTCCCAGAAAAACCAATAAAAATGAAAAAAAAGGACCATTCTTCAAGAAGGAATTTCTTAAAACTAAGCTCATTAGCTGGATTAGGATTATCCACTACAATTTTTTCTTCTTACAAATCAGAACAACTCAAAGAAACCAAAAAAGAAATAGGGAAATTAAATGAGAGCAGTAAAAGATTATTAAAACTGTTCAATTTAAAATACCCATTTTTTCAAGCTGCTCCCGGTGGTGAAAAGTTAGCTATTGCTGTTGCCAATGCTGGTTGTATGGGAAGTATTCAATTAGCCTGGAAGAAACCAGAAGATGCTTACGAAATAATCAAGAGGTTAAATAATGAAACCAAAGGCAATTATTATGCAAATTATGTATTGCATCGTGGAACTAAATCACTTGATAAGGCCTTGGAAGCAGGTTGTAAAAATTTTCAATTTTCCTGGGGTACTCCAGAAAAAAGTATTGTGGATAAAATTAGAAACGCTGAAGGAACATTAGGTATTCAAGTAACAAGCCCGCTAAACACAAAAAAAGCATTAGAACATAGCCCAGATTTTTTGATATGCCAAGGTATTGAAGCAGGAGGTCATGTTCAAGGGACTTCATATGTGAAGGATATATTACATGAAATAATAGAAACAGCTGGTTCTGTACCTGTTCTTGTTTCAGGAGGAATCTCTACAGGTCATGACATTAGAAATGTAATCAATATGGGTGCCGCTGGAGCCGTAATGGGAACCCGATTAATTGCCACAATAGAAAGTGATATTTCTGATTTTTATAGGCAAAAACTTGTTGAGGCTCAAGAAAACAGCACTGTCTATACCAATTGTTTTAGTGACAAATGGAACGCGATGACCAGAGTATTAAGAAATAGCACATTCCTAAACTGGGAGGCCGCAGGTTGCCCGTTACTAGGAAATAAGCCGGGAGAAGGTGACGTAATAGGTAAAAAGGAGAATGGCAAAGACATTTATAGATATTCTACAGCGGGCCCTTTTGAAGGTGCAACAGGCAATTTAGAAGCAATGATTATGTATGCTGGGAAAGGCGTAGATAAAATAAATGATATTCCTAGTGCTGCCGAATTATTAGAAAGACTTTGTAAGGAGTTTGAGAATAGATAAAATACTAACTGTTTTTTTCTGCTACGACAACTAGCGAACTCACGATTAAAAAAGGTTAAATAGAACTATATGTAAGCAACTTGTTCAATTTTAGGGCTAAACTAACTGATATATAGCCTCCTACCCTCCATTAAAGAAAATAGTAACAGCATAAGCCTTTATTTAGTATTTTTACTTGCTAAATTAAATAAAGAACCAATGTCTGTAGCCAAAAAAGAATACAAACGCGTAACCGTAAAAACTTTAGTAGATATGAAAGCCAATGGTGAGAAAATATCTATGCTTACGGCCTATGATTATACCATGGCCAAAATAGTTGACGGTGCAGGTGTTGATGTTATTCTTGTTGGCGATTCTGCTAGTAATGTTATGGCAGGGCATGAAACTACTTTGCCCATTACTTTAGATCAAATGATTTATCATGCCTCGTCCGTTGTAAGGGCCATTTACCGAGCTTTGATTGTGGTCGATTTACCTTTTGGAAGCTACCAAAGTGACCCTAAAGAAGCACTTCGTTCGGCTATTCGAATTATGAAAGAAAGTGGTGCGCATTCGGTAAAACTTGAAGGTGGTAAGGAAATAAAAGAATCTATTAAGCGTATCCTTAATGCAGGAATACCAGTTATGGGGCATTTAGGACTTACACCACAATCTATTTACAAATTTGGAACTTATACTGTTAGAGCTAAAGAAGAAGAAGAAGCGGAGCGCCTTATTGAGGACGCCAAGTTTTTAGAACGTGTTGGATGCTTTGCTATTGTTTTAGAAAAAATACCTGCCAAATTAGCGAAACAAGTAGCTGAGAGTGTTAGTATTCCAATTATTGGTATTGGGGCTGGACCAGATGTTGATGGTCAGGTTTTAGTGCTACACGACATGCTTGGAATGACTCATGAATTTAACCCCAGATTTTTAAGAAGGTATCTCCACTTATACGATGATATGACAGATGCTATCTCTCAATACGTCGACGATGTAAAAACGCAGGATTTCCCTAATGAGAGTGAAAAGTACTAGTTTGTTGGTTTAAATAATAGAACGCTGTGTCAAACAAAATACGTTCCAACAAGAATAACTTAAGTATTCTTTATGAGGATAATCACATTATTATTGTAAATAAGCGTGCCGGCGATATAGTTCAAGGCGATAAAACTGGGGACAAGCCTCTAAGCGACGTAGTTAAAGAGTTTCTTAAAAAAAAATATAATAAACCTGGTAACGTTTTTCTAGGGACTGTGCATCGATTAGATAGACCTACCACAGGGCTTGTTATTTTCGCTAAAACTAGCAAAGTCCTGCCAAGACTTAATAAACTATTCTTATCCAAAGATATTCACAAAACATATTGGGCACTGGTAAAAGTTAAACCACCCAAAAACCAAGACACCTTAGTACACTGGTTAAAGAAAAACCCAAAGCATAACAAATCTAAAGCCCATAGTAAAGAAGTTCCAGAAAGTAAAAAAGCGATTCTGCATTATAAGCTTCTTAAAACGCTAGACAACTATTATTTACTTGAAGTACATCTAGAAACAGGCAGGCATCATCAAATTCGTAGTCAATTAGCTTCTATTGGATGCCCAATTAAGGGTGATTTAAAATATGGTTTTGAACGAAGTAATAAAGATGCAAGCATTAGCCTGCATGCTAGACATATAGAATTTATTCACCCGGTAAAAAAGGAAAAAATTTCAATAAACGCGGCGCTACCCAGCGATTCTATTTGGAACGCTTGCTTGTAATAATTTTAAATATCTTTAATAAAATTATCATACTTTGGATTCTATTACTAACATTATTAACAAGCAGCGAGCCTTTTTTAAGTCTCAGCAAACCAAAGATGTTGCATTTAGATTGCAGTTACTTAAGTCGCTTAAAACTGAAATTGAATCTAATGAGCAAGCTATTTTTGATGCTTTAAATAAAGATTTTAAAAAATCTGAGTTTGAATCTTATTTAAGTGAACTGGGCTTAGTGCTGTCTGAGTTAAACTTAGTGATTAAAAATCTAAAAAAATGGACTAAACCAAAACGAGTAAAATCATCGTTATTAACCTTTCCTTCAAAAGACTACATATATAAATCACCATACGGAAATACGCTAATAATAGCGCCTTGGAATTATCCCTTTTTATTGGCAATGGAGCCATTAATTATGTCGTTTGCTGCAGGTAATACCATAGTTTTAAAACCAAGTGAATTAACTCCAAATACCTCGAGATTAGTTACCCAAATTATTAGCAACGTGTTTCCGGAGGCTGTAGCGATATGTATAGAAGGTGATGCCGAAGTAGCTAAACAATTATTAAATAAAAAGTGGGATTTTATATTTTTTACTGGAAGCACTAAAGTGGGAAAGCGGGTTGCTCAAGCTGCCGCTTCCACATTAACTCCAGTTGTACTCGAGCTTGGTGGTAAATCGCCCTGTATTATTGACGAATCGGTTAATCTAAAACTAATTGCTCGTAGGCTTGTTTGGGGTAAATTTTTAAATGGAGGGCAAACCTGTATTGCACCAGACTATGTTTTAGTTAAATCTAATATTAAAAAGCATCTTATAGAAGCTTTAAAAGCAGAAATTGTTAAACGCTATACAAGTACACCAATACAATCACCAGATTTCCCAAGAATTATCGATAAAAAAAACACACAAAGGCTTTCTAATTTAATTAGTGGTTTAAATGTTCCTTTTGGAGGTGATATAAATTTAGAAGAGACCTATATATCACCTACTCTTATTGATAATCCCCCTTTACATCACCCCCTAATGAGAGAAGAAATCTTTGGCCCTATATTACCAATAATAGCTTTCGACAATGAACAAGATATAGAAAAAATTATCTGGAGCCTAGATACCCCATTGGCGCTTTATGTATTTTCTACCAACCAAGTTTTTGTAGAAAGCATACTTTCAAAGTTTAGTTTTGGAGGAGGTGTAATTAATGATTTACTTATTCATTTTGGCAATCAACGTTTACCATTTGGTGGTGTAGGACATAGTGGTATGGGAAAATACCATGGTAAATATGGTTTTGATACATTTTCGCATGATAAATCTATAATTAAACGAGGCATATCTACCGATCCTTCTGTAAGATATGCACCATACGCTGGAAAACTAAACCATTTAAAAAAAATCTTTAAATGGCTTGGATAATACTATATGAGTGGGTAAACCAGTGTTAAGGTAACGCCCTGATTTACTCTAGAAGTTAATTCTAATTGCGCCCCAATTAATACGGCTCTGCTCCTCATATTTATTAAACCAGACCCTTTTTCAACGTGATCAATTTCGAACCCCTTGCCATCGTCTTTGGCTGTAATAATAAGAGCTTCGTTTGTATATTTTAAAGCAACATTGATATTTTTTGCTTCCGAATATTTTACAGAATTCGACAAAAACTCTTGAACAATTCTGAATACTATAATTTCATGCTTTCTGTTTTGAAAAGGCACTCTGTTTCCAAAGGTTTCAAGTTCAGCTGAATCAAACTTCATTTTCTTTAATCTATTTAACTCATTAGTAATAGATTTCTCGAAGCCTAAATTAAGTACAACCTCATTATTTAAAGATTTTGACAGCGCCCTTACCTCTGCTAAACTCTCCTTTAAAGCATTCGATGTGTCTTTTAACTTTTCTTTTATATCATTATCAACACTCATCTTTAAAATACTTAACTGCATATTGGCAAAAGATAACAACTGTCCAATATTATCATGTAGTTCCCACCCAATATTTTTTAACGTTTGCTCTTGGCTTTCTGTCTGCGCCTTTGCTATTTCCGATTCAAAAACCTGCTGCTGCTGCATTTTCTCTTGAAGTAGTTTGTTTTTTCGTTTTAAAAACATGATAAAAAACATAATAACTAGCGTGGTTACAATAACCAAGACAGCTATCATGTATACTAATAGATATCGTTCTGCTGCTGTACTTGCTAGTCGTTCTCCGGTCTGCACCATATTAAAGCAAAGGTAAAAGTTGAATACATAAGTATATTTGCAAATAAATAAATTTGCCATTTTAAGAAAATGAAATTCCAATCTCTATGAGAATTATAAATATCGTAAAAAACTAAGGGTGTAATGATTAACCACCATATAAATATAGCTGCACTAATATAAAAATTTAATGATTTGTAAAAGGTTAATATCTTATCACTAATAAGAGTCTCAATAAAATAAAACACCGTGCACATAAAAATTATAACTGCCCCAAAAACACTTATAGAAGGAAAGAATTTGACAAAATATTCATCCAAATTGATTAGTACGAGTAATACCGAATATAAAACAAAACTATACCCAGAAATCTTAATAATCTTTATAAAAAGAGGTCTTTTAAGTACTTTATTATAATAAAATACAACGAAGATAATTGCTCCTATTTTCCAATAAAGCGTAGTCCACCAAAAATTTCTTCTTAATACAGTATCTTCTAAAAAACTTAAAATCCCATTATCTTTGACCAAAAAAATATACATATTTGCTAAATCACAAGCAAAAACCATTATTAAAAATATTACAAAAAATTTAGCAGCTGTATGTTTATACTTTTTATAAAGTATAATTCCTGTAGCAGCAGCTAAAAATTCAAAACAGTAAGTAATTAAATTATAATACTCTAATAAAAAATCATTCATAGATTAGCATCAAAAGTACTTAATATGGTTCTTGCCCACCTCCACCTTCATTCAACGGTCCAGTACCACTTTGAATAAAACTAGAAGAAGAAAATCCTGCCTCCGCATTTAACTTAGATCCAATTGGAGCAATAAACATGGTAGTAAAACCTTCATTTTCCTTGCCTTGTTTATCACCATAAACTCCTAAATAGACACGAATACTGTCCATGCTATAACCTTGTTTTTCAGATTCAACTTCTGCCCAATCTAAGTAATTTCTAACATCGGCTACAGACCAGCCCACAGAGCGTTTATCTATTTTCCTACCCTGTCTTGCAGCAGCAGAATCAACGGCAGGCTTTCTGAATTTTGTCCAATTTTCACTTAGTTCTTTTGCTTCAGTAACAGTTATCACACCCTTCGGTTTGATCATTTTATTTTCTGATATTTCTGTAACCCCTGAGTCGTCAGGACGTGGACAAAAATAATAGGTTAATACAGCTCCAACAATAAAGCCCAAAACAACGTAGATTAATTTTTTCATGATTAATAAGTTTGATTAATAGACTTCTAAAATAGTGAAAGTTTTTTATTGCAAGACTTTATATGAAATCAAGAAGGAAATCCCAATATACTCCCCATACCCACGGTAAACAACCATGAGCCGTAAACGGCATGCTCAATTGAAACTAAAAGAGTTGATCGTATTTTATTATAAGAAAAAGCAAATAGGAACCCTCCTAAAAATGTAATAACTAAAACTAATGTATTCTTAAACAGCATATGAGCCAATGCAAATAAAAAAGCATTTACAACAATTAAAACAGCAGAGGTATTAAATAAGGCTTCATAACGCTTAAAGAAAAAAGTTCTAAATATTAACTCCTGCGGATAAACTGAAAACAACGAGTAAATAATTAAAATAACGACCCAAAGCTGGGGTTTATTTAATAACACATGAAACAAAAACGCTTTATTGGTCAACCAAACAAATAGAGTTGTAAGCGTCGCAATGACTAAAAGTTTAAACAACGTCGTTTTTAAAAATAACATCCAATTTATGTTTTTTGATATTTTTATTTTTTGTTTTTCAACTTTAATTAAAACAAACAAAACATAAAGAAAGCCACTAAGACCTAGGAGTATTTTAACCCAAGGCGCATAATCAAAAAGAAAACTAATGGGAGTAAAGACAAACAATATGAATAACTCGATGTATTTATACAGGGGTGTTCTCATACTAGAAATTAATAACTGAAGTTTGCTTTACCTCATTAATAACAAACATACTGTGCGTACTCCCAATATGATTAATCGTAGTTAATTTGTCAACCATAAAACTTCTAAATTCTGTCATATCCTTGACAATTACCTTTAATAAATAGTCATAATCACCACTCAAATGATAGCACTCCAATACTTCATTTAATTTTTTCACCTCACGCTCAAAACGTATTACAAAATCTTGGCTGTGCTGAATTAACTTAACATGACAAAATACTACAAAATTTCTATCAATACGTGCTTTATTTAAAACGGCTGTATAGCCATCAATAAACCCTTCTTTTTCCAGTTTCTTTATACGTTCGTAAACAGCTGTTACAGAAAGTCCTAGCTTGTTTGATAATTCTTTATGGGTTTGCTTACTGTCTTGCTGTAAATATTCCAGGAGGCGCTTATCTATACTATCGAAAATCATAACAGAAGGTTTTTCTAAATTAAAAGGTTAAATTGAAAGATTCACAAAATAAAAACAACAATTACCATAATATATAGTTTTATTTTCTATAAAAGTAAATAAAAATTGATAATAATTCTAAAATATCATAATTTTACTTAGCATTAATAAAATTATAATCATGGCCTTTAAACCAGCAAATAATATTCAAGATTTACAATATTTTGGTGAATTTGGCGGTGTTAACCCGTCCATTTCTGATTCTTCTACGTATACATTCTTATCGGCAAAAACCATGTTTGATACCTTTGAAGGAAATGCCGATGGGTGCTATTTGTACTCCAGGCACTCTTCTCCCTCCAATTTATATTTAGGCGAAGCCTTGGCCGCGTTGGAAGGAACAGAAACAGCTAATGTCTCTGCATCTGGAATGGGAGCTATTACAGCCACTTTAATGCAATTATGTCATGCCGGTAGTCATATTATCTCTAGCAGAACCATATACGGTGGCACCTACGCTTTTTTAAAAAATTTTGCTCCAAAATTTAATATCACTACAAGTTTTGTTGATATAAATAGGCTCGATCTGATAGAAACCTTAATTAATGAAAACACCAAAGTTATTTATTGCGAATCTGTTAGCAACCCATTGCTTGAAGTGGCCGATATAACTCGACTCTCTAGGATTGCTAAAAAGTATAATCTTAAACTGGTAGTTGACAACACCTTTTCTCCACTGTCTATTGCGCCTGCACTTTTAGGGGCCGATGTGGTTATCCATAGCTTAACCAAATTCATAAATGGATCGAGCGATACGGTTGGTGGTGTGATTTGCGGCTCTCAAGAATTTATTAACGCGCTAAGAAATGTAAATGATGGCGCGTCCATGCTTCTAGGTTCTACATTGGATAGCCTAAGAGCTGCTTCCGTTTTAAAAAATCTACGAACCCTGCATATAAGAATACAACAGCACAGCAAAAATGCTTTGTATTTAGCTCAAAAATTTGAGGCTGATGGATTAAAAACCGTTTACCCGGGACTTGAGTCGCACCCCTCCCATAATTTGTTTAAAAGTATGATGCACGACGCTTATGGTTTCGGAGGGATGCTCACTATTGATGTAGGATCGCTAGAAAAAGCAAATGAGCTCATGGAAATGATGCAGGGCGAAAACTTAGGATATTTGGCTGTTAGTTTGGGGTTCTATAAAACGTTGTTTAGTGCGCCTGGTAGTTCTACCTCTTCGGAAATCCCAGAAGAGGAGCAAGCAAAAATGGGGCTTACAGATGGCTTAATACGGTTTTCTATTGGTTTAGATGCAGATATTGAACGTACGTACAAAGTTATGAGAAATTGTATGCAGCAACTTGACATAGTATCACCCAAGGATGCTTTCATTAAATACCTTTAATACGCTTCCACATAGCCATTAAAACATTACTCATACTATCGAACTCTGGCTCGAAAGGTTTCATGTTAAACCTGTTTTTGTCCTTATATAACTTTAAACTAAATACAGATGATTTTGGGTTGTCTAGATCGATTAAAGGATAGCGTAAATCATTGTATTTGTAGGTACCATCATCAAGTTTATAAATGCTATAATATTGGTTGCTAAACCATGATAGATTTAAAACATCCTTACTAGTTTCTGGTTTTAAGTCTCTTTGTTTAGGTATGCTTCTAAAATTCAAAAACCTGTTTTTGGTATCGAATAAGGAATAATCAGAAACAAAATATGTAGAAGATGTTTCGGCTATACCATACCATAAGATATTATTAAAAATAGCAGGCTGACTGCTAAATCGAGTATACTCAATTTCACTTTCTTTTAAAGATTTTCTAAAAATAGAGTCAACATATAGTTTATTACAAACAGTCATCAGCATATAAACTGAACTGATGCTAATACCTAACTTCAACCATAGCCTTCTTTTTAAAGAGGTTCTTTTAAAAAACATTAGCACCATAATACAGACTAAAAATGGCAAGGTATATAAAGGATCTACAACAGCAATATTGTTAAAAGCCACTCTATAATTGGTAAATGGCGCAAATAATTGGGTACCATAAGGAGTAAAACAATCAAGGATGGGGTGTGTGAATAAAGACCAAAAAAACAGACTTATCCAGTTTCTTACCGAAGTCGTGCCTTTGCGTTTTCCAGAATCATATAACTTATGTACAACCCATCCTAAAATAAAGGCTGCCAGTACCGAAAACAAAATAGAGTGCATAAACCCTCTATGAAACAGCATCGCATCAATTTCATTTCCATAAATTAGACTTCCCACGTAAACATCTAAATCTGGAATGGTTCCACCAATAGCCCCAAACAAAAGTGCCCTATTTCCTATTTTTCTTCCTAGAACCGCTTCTCCACAGGCTGCTCCTAATACAATTTGTGTTAATGAGTCCATAAATTTCTTTGTTGACTCGCAAAAGTAATGAACTATTTCTATTTGCATAGATGACCCGAAAATTGTAACATTACGTATAAATTCAACCTTGAATATGCAAAGCAAAGATATTAAGCCTCATCAACCACAAGACGATACTATTATTGAGAATAAAGCGCTTAATATTTGGGAAGCGTTAATTCCCGTTTTCGTTTTGGTAGGGATGCTTTTCTACAATGTTTTTTTTGTCTTTGGAGATGACGCCCTTAGCGGTAGCAATCAGTTTATACTTATTCTTGGCGCGGCGGTTGCAGCGGTTGTTGGTTTTTACAACAACGTTAGTTATAAACAAATGTTAGATGAAGTTGCCGAAAACGTTAAATCTACAAGTGGTGCCATTCTTATATTGCTTATGGTTGGTGCTTTAGCTGGCACCTGGTTAATTAGTGGAATTATTCCTTCCATGATTTATTATGGATTACAATTGCTTAATCCTACTATATTTTTAGCCGCCTCGGTAGTTATTTGTGCCATTATATCCATTGCAACTGGAAGTTCATGGACCACCTCGGCAACAGTGGGTATAGCCTTGATTGGCATTGGGGAAACCTTAGGGATTTCTCTTGGTATGACAGCGGGGGCTGTTTTGTCTGGTGCTTATTTTGGAGATAAAATGTCACCTCTTAGCGATACCACTAACTTAGCACCAGCTATGGCTGGGGGCGAACTGTTTTCTCATATAAAATATATGTCGTTAACCACAGTTCCTACTATTGTTGTAACTCTGGTGGTATTTATAATAATTGGATTGAATATAGACACTACTGGAATACCCAATATTTCTGGTAAACTAATAGCCATAGATAATGCTTTTAATATTTCACCGTGGCTCTTTTTAGTTCCTATGGCGGTAATTTTCATGATTATTAAAAAGACACCGCCACTTATTGCTTTGCTAATTGGAACCTTGTTAGGTGGTATTGCGGCAATTATAGCGCAACCTAATATCGTTATTAATATCTCAGGAGCCGATAACTTAACATTTCAATCTGCATATAAGGGGGTAATGAAAGCAATTACCGTAGATAGTGCTGTTGAGACCTCTAGTAAAGAACTTAATGATTTGTTTTCATCGGGTGGCATGTCTGGTATGTTAGGCACTATTTGGTTAATTATTTGTGCCATGGTTTTTGGTGGGGTTATGGATGCCATAGGTGCCTTATCTAGAATAAGCCAAGCACTTCTTAGCTTAGCTTCTACTACCTTTGGCCTATTTGCAAGTACCGTAGCTAGTTGCTTAGCCCTAAATGTGACAGCTTCTGATCAATATTTAGCGCTAGTAGTTCCTGGAAAAATGTTTAAAAAGGCTTTTGAAGACAAAGGGCTAGCACCAGAAAACCTAAGTAGAACTCTAGAAGATTCTGGTACCGTTACATCTGTCTTAATTCCATGGAATACTTGTGGTGCTTATCAATCTGGAGTGCTTGGAGTGCCTGTAGCAGACTATTTCTTTTTTGCTATTTTCAACTGGTTAAGTCCTTTTACAACCCTACTTTTTGCAGCTTTTAGAATTAAAATTAAGCAAATTGTATCTAAATAAATGTATTGAAAATGACTAGGTGGATTTTAAACATAATGAATAATAAGCCCGTAGCTTCTGTGCTTTTGCTTGTGCTATCATTAATTTTCATTTTTTTACTACCTGTATTTGAGTATAATAATAAATTCATTTCCGTTATACTATTATCGTTTATTATAATTTTAGCGGGATACTCCATAAGCATAAAAGTAACCGTAATAGGCATCGCAACTGTTTTAATTGAGTTATCTACCAGAGCAACAGATTTTATATATCTAAATTATCTCGCAGAAATTACTTCTAATCTCTTTTTAATTTATATCGTAGGACATCTCATAAAAACCCTAATGAAAACAAAAGATGTTAATATATACACCCTTATAGATGCAGGAAACGGGTATTTACTTTTAGGTCTTATGTTTTATAGTCTAGTTGGGTTTTGTAATCAATATTTAGCTGGGGCCTATAATGCCTCTGCAGAAAGTAACATGGAATTAGTTTATTATACCATGATTACATTAACCACCATTGGATATGGCGATATAACACCTCAACTCCCTATTACACAATCTTTAGCAATGCTAATAGCCGTAACCGGGCAGTTTTATGTTGCTGTAATCGTTGCAATTTTGGTTGGAAAATACTCCAGCAAATAGTATACTCAGGGTGTCTTCGCTTGAGATAAACAAAATCTATGTTTAAATAAGAAATTAAAATTTTATTTACTTCTAAAAGCCTGTGTTAATATTAAATTTGCGACTTAAAATCAATAATAATTAAAACATATTTCAGATGTCATTAGTAGGAAAAAAATTTCCAGATTTAAACGTAGACGCCATGAACGAAATGGGCGATACTTTTAAAGTAAACGTTCTTGAAGAAGCAATAAATAGCAAAAAGAAAGTGCTTCTTTTTTGGTACCCAAAAGATTTTACGTTTGTTTGCCCAACTGAATTACATGCTTTTCAAGCAGCTTTACCAGAATTTGAAAAACGCAATACCATTATAATAGGAGCGTCTTGCGACACACCAGAAGTTCATTTTGCTTGGTTAAACACTGAAAAAAACAACGGAGGTATTGAAGGCGTAACGTATCCGCTTTTAGCTGATAGCAACAGAAACTTATCTAGTGTTTTAGGTATTTTAGATATTACCAATGAAACTTACGACGAAGAAACAGGTACTGTTCAGGTAGAAGGAGACAATGTTACTTACAGAGCTACTTACATTATTGATGAAGAAGGTGTGATTCAACACGAAAGTGTAAACAATATGCCTTTAGGAAGAAATGTTGGAGAATATTTGCGTATTGTTGACGCCCTTACACATGTACAAGAGAAAGGAGAAGTTTGTCCTGCAAACTGGGAAGATGGTAAAGAAGCTATGAACGCAAACGCAAAAGCTACTGCCGAATATTTAGCTGCTCACGTAAACTAAAAACTTCAATAGATAAGTTCGAAGTTCTAATGTAATGTCATGATTAGAACTTGGAATGATTCAACTAAAAAAAATGTCATGTTAAAAGAATTGAGTGAAGATAATCTGCAAAGTTTAGTCTCTGATAATGAGACGGTTGTTGTACAGTATTCAGCAACTTGGTGTGGTAATTGTAGAATCATGAAACCAAAAGTAAAAAAGTTAGCATCTGAGTTAGCAGACGTTACTTTTATTATTGCTGACGCGGAAAAATTCCCTGAAAGCAGAAAATTGGCTACCGTAGATAACTTACCAACCTTTGCCACTTTTAAAAATGGGGCATTTGTGAACCAAGTGCAGACTAATAAATTTGATGTTTTAAAAGACTTAGTAAATGAAGTTACCAGTAATTAAGCATTTAACTCAATTTATTGAAGACAATGACGAGGATTTCGTTGTTGAAACTATTGAGACCCTCGAGGCCTTAACCGAAGTGCCTTCACTTAAAGATGAAGAACTAGATGTTATAGGTGAATTGATTTCGAATATGTATGGTGCCATTGAGGTTAATAACATGGTTAAAGAAGGTACGCCTAAAAAAGACGCTTTAAATAGTTTTATGCAGCGGGTTCTTGGTTCTATTGACACATAATTGAAAAAGAAAAATTAGTTTATAAAACCACTTCAATTGAAGTGGTTTTTTTATTCTCAAATATTGACTTTGCAAAAATATTCAGCCACCTATTTTCCTATCTGCAATGCCTCACTAAAACGACGTAACCAACTAGTAAACGAAAAACCCATGAAAATGGTTTATAGATAACTCAATGCAACAACTCTAAAATCCCCTTAAACCCTTTTTCTTCAGCATAGTTTAAAGCTATTTTACCCTCATTATCTTTTAAGCGTTTATCTGCTTTATGTTTTAACAATAAATCGACCATACCAACTTGATTATACATGGTTGCAAAAATCAAAGGTGTTACGCCATTATTATTTTTGGCATTAACATGTGCGCCATGTTTTATTAGTACATCTGCTAAACTCGTATTCCCTTTAAAGGCAACACCTATTAACGCGGTATTACCTTGGGTATCGGTAGCATCAATCGTTACTTGATGTTCCACTAAAGTTTTAACAACTTCAACTTTATCAAAATAAGACGCAAAAATAAGCGGTGTAAAACCTCTTGCGTCTTTAGTATTAACCAAATCTGGATTTCTGTTTAATTGAGCTTTCAGGGCTTCAATATTACCCGTTTGTATGGTTTTAAAAAATAATTCGTTTTCGTTCATGGTAGGATTTTATAAACAGAAAAGGGATAAGCTTAAAACCCATCCCATTTCCTTTAGTACTTACATTTATTTTATTTTAAATCAAATCGATCTAAGTTCATAACTTTAGTCCAAGCCGCAACAAAATCCGTAATAAACTTTTCTTCACCATCATTCGCGGCATAAACTTCGGCTACAGCCCTAAGCTCCGTATTCGAACCAAATATTAAGTCGGCACGAGTTCCTTTAAATTTAACCGCTCCGGTTCTTCGATCACGCCCTTCAAATAGCGTACTATCATTTGAAGTAGCACTCCAAGTCAAGGCAAAATCTAAAACATTTGAAAAGAAGTCATTAGTTAAATGTCCTGGTGTCTCTGTAAACACACCGTAATCCGAATTATCAAAATTTGCTCCAAGCACTCGCATTCCGCCAACTAAAACAGTCATTTCAGGAATTGACAAAGACATCAAATTAGCTCGATCTACTAATAAGTCTTCAGCAGCAACTTTTAAACCCTCTTTTTTATAGTTTCTAAAGCCATCAGCCAAAGGTTCTAAATATCCAAAAGACTCTAAATCGGTTTGCTCTTGTGATGCATCTCCTCTACCTTGAGTAAAAGGAACTTCAATAGCATGCCCAGCATTTCTAGCAGCCTCTTCAATTCCTGCATTTCCAGCAAGTACTATTAAATCTGATATGGATACGTCTCCAGAAAAATCCTTTTGAATCCCTTCAAGAACGTTTAGTACCCTATTTAACTGTTCTGGATTATTCACCTCCCAACTTCGCTGTGGTTCTAAACGAATTCTTGCACCATTAGCTCCACCTCGCTTATCTGAATCTCTATAAGTAGAAGCAGATGCCCAAGCGGTAGTTACTAGTTCTGATATTTTTAACCCAGACGCCAAAACCATCTTCTTTAATTGTGCTAAATCATCACTACTTAAAGTATAATTCACCTTTGGTATTGGATCTTGCCAAAGCAACTCTTCTTGTGGCACTTCGGGTCCTAAATACCGGTCTACAGGTCCCATATCACGATGTGTTAATTTATACCACGCTCTTGCAAAAGCATCCTCAAATTCTTTCGGATTTTCGTAAAAACGTTTTGAAATTTTCAAATATTCAGGATCCAATTTCAAAGCCATGTCGGCATCTGTCATCATTAAGGCCTGTTTTTTTGAGGCATCACCCGCGGCTGGAGCCATTCTAGCCTGGGAAGCTTTGGTTGGTGTCCATTGACTCGCACCGGCTGGACTCGTTGTTAATTCCCAATCATAATTCAATAACACGTCAAAGTAATCATGGTCCCATGTTATAGGGTTTGGCGTCCAGGCTCCCTCTAAGCCACTAGTTATAGCATCATCCAACACGCCAGAACCATAACTATTCTTCCAACCTGTACTCATATTTTCAATGGGAGCTCCTTGAGGTTCAGCGCCAACATACTTGTCGGGATTAGCCGCACCATGGGCTTTCCCAAAAGTATGACCACCAGCCGTTAGCGCTACAGTCTCTTCATCGTTCATAGCCATTCTACCAAAAGTCTCGCGCATTAATTGCGCTGAACCAAGCGGATTCGAAGATCCATTAGGTCCTTCAGGGTTTACATAGATAAGCCCCATGTGCGCCGCGCCTAAATGACCTTCTAATTTTTCCTCTTCAAACCTTTCCCTATTTCCTAACCATTCTGTTTCAGACCCCCAGTAAACATCTTGTTCAGGCTCCCAAACATCTACACGCCCTCCAGCAAAACCAAAGGTTTTAAAACCCATTGATTCCAGAGCACAATTTCCAGCAAGTATCATTAAATCTGCCCATGATAGTTTTGCGCCATACTTCTTTTTAACAGGCCACAGCAGTAAACGTGCCTTGTCTAGGTTTCCGTTGTCAGGCCAACTGTTAAGTGGTGCAAAACGCTGATTACCAGTATTTGCTCCTCCTCGACCATCTCCCACCCGATAGGTGCCCGCACTATGCCAAGCCATACGTATCATAAGTGGTCCGTAGTGCCCATAATCTGCAGGCCACCAATCTTGAGAATCGGTCATTAAATCTATAACTTCTTGTTTAAGCTTGTAGTAATCTATACTATTAAACGCCCGAGCATAATCAAAATCTTCAACCATGGGGTTCGACTTTTTATCATGCTGTCTTAATATATTAAGTTTAAGTTCATTGGGCCACCAGTCTCTGTTCTTGGTTCCTCCTCCTGCTGTTTCTTTCTGAGTACCACTCATAAATGGGCACTTGCTAATGTCGTTGCTGTTTGAGTTGTGCATAGTCTTTTATTTTAATTAATATCCTTCCTCTAGTTCCCATAAAGTTAAGGATTGTATAGATTCAAAATACAACCAACATATCTTTATATATTATATTTTCATTGAAAAAACTTATTATTGGTCAAAAAACCATAATTTAAACTAATACTTGTGTTTTTAGAGTTTGTAATATCTTCGTCATAATTATTTCATAAAGATGATGTTTTCGGGTCTTTACATTTTAAATATGCTTATTTTAGTCGTTCTAAAAAAAACAAAAAATGGCTAATATCACTTTGGGCGGAACCCCAGTAAAAACTTCCGGAAGTTTACCAGTAATTGGATCTCAATTACAAGATTTTGAATTGGTAGCAACAGACCTATCTTCTAAAACACTTAATGATTTTGCTGGTAACAAGTTAGTTCTAAATATTTTTCCTAGTGTAAATACTAGAGTATGTGCAGCTTCTGTAAGACAATTTAACACTGAAGCAAGCGAATTGGAAAACACTAAAGTTCTGTGTGTTTCCAGAGACTTACCTTTTGCACAAGATCAATTTTGTGCTGCTGAAGGCTTAGAAAATGTAATTATGCTATCTGATTTTAAAACAGGCGCCTTTGGAAAAGCAAACGGTTTAATTTTTGAAACTGGTAAATTTTCTGGACTACTTTCGAGATCTATTATTGTTACAGACTCACATGGCAAAATAATTTATACTGAACAAGTTTCTGAAACTGGAGAAGAACCTAACTATAAAGCAGCTTTAGAAGTGCTTTACAATGAATAAAAAGGAATCCTTTTTTAAAAATAGAATAAAAAGTGTTGGGTATGCTTTTAAGGGGGCATTATTACTATTAAAAACCGAGGCGAGTATTCAGGTGCAATGCGCCATTGGTGTAATTGTTACCATAGCTGGATTCTATTTCAAGATTTCTACTAATGAATGGATTTTACAAACATTGGCTATTGGACTGGTTATGAGTATGGAAGGTATGAATACAGCTATTGAAGAAATTGCAAATTTTATTCATCCAGAAAGACATTCAAAAATTGGATTGATTAAAGATCTTGCCGCAGGAGCTGTATTTATTGCTTCCGTTTTTGCTTCAATAGCTGGATTAATCATATATATTCCGAAAGTATTTTAACCCCGCCTAAGAGTCCTTTATTATGTAAAAAGCTTGGCACATATTCATAATATGTAACTGGTGCAATTTTTCAAAATAAAGTTTCGTTAACGTTAGTAATTTGTATTTTTGTTGCATTGTGAAAACAATTCAGTACAAGCAATTTTTTAATGTTTGAAATTAAACCAACAAGCTATTAATGGCTAAACGCAAACCCAAAACTAAAAAAGCACCTAAAAAACAAATAAAAATGCCCAGTTTTAAGTTGTCAAATCAACAAAAGCTGGTGCTTGGTAGTTTTTTGGTAATATTGGGCATATTACTGGCTATCGCGTTTATCTCCTTTTTATTTACAGGTGAGGCCGACCAAAGTGCCCTCTCAGAATTTGCTGCCAGAGAAGTAAAAACAAAAAACTGGTTGAGCAAGTCTGGGGCATGGCTAAGTGATCTTTTTATTCAAAGAGGTTTTGGAATTCCTTCTTTTATCTTTTCTGGTTTGATTTTTCTATCAGGGGTTTATGTGCTAATGGATTTGAGTAAAACTAAGTTAGCAAAACACTGGTTTTGGGGTACTCTTATTGTGATTTGGTTTTCAATTCTTTTAGGCTTTTTTAATAAACAATATGACATACTTGGAGGTACTATAGGTTTTGAAACCAATACGTATCTTCAAGATTATATAGGAAAAATTGGTGTTTTACTTTTATTAGTATTTGGGCTAATAACCTATCTAGCTATAAGGTTTCAGGTTACTTTTGAAAGCATTTCTGGATTATTTAAATCTACGAAGAAAAATATACAAGGTGATCTTTCTGAACTCAAGGAGGACCTCATTATTCCTGTTGATAACAATTTGTCTGATGAAGCTGAAGCTATAAAAACCGCTTTTGAAATTCCTTTAGAAAATAAAAAACCTGAAGCAGAAGTAGTTGAGAAAAAAATAAAAGCTGAAACGGCCCCTCTTCAAGTTAAGGTTACTGAACCTGAAATTGAAGAGACTCCTGAACTTGAAATAAAAGTTGAAGATTTAAAAGAGGAAGTCTCCGAATCTAACAATTTAGCCCAGAAGCTAGTTGAAGATTTTGGGCAATTTGATCCTACTTTAGAACTAGCAAAATATCAATTCCCAACATTAGATCTTTTAAAGAAATATGATACCGAAGGCATCAAGATAAATCAAGAAGAACTTGAAGAAAACAAAAACAGAATTGTTGAAACCCTCAATAATTACAAAATAGGTATTGCAAGCATAAAAGCAACCATAGGCCCTACGGTTACCCTATATGAAATTGTTCCTGAAGCTGGGATTAGAATATCTAAAATAAAGAATTTGGAAGATGATATTGCTTTATCATTATCTGCCTTAGGTATTCGTATTATTGCACCAATACCAGGTAAAGGAACCATTGGTATTGAAGTCCCTAATAAGAACTCTACCATTGTCTCGATGCGCTCTGTTATTGCTTCAAAGAAGTTCCAAAACTCCAATATGCAGTTACCTATTGCTCTTGGTAAAACTATTAGCAACGAAACTTTTGTTGTTGATTTAGCAAAAATGCCTCACTTACTCATGGCAGGAGCAACAGGGCAAGGTAAATCGGTTGGGCTAAACGCTGTATTAACCTCCTTACTCTATAAAAAGCATCCGGCCGAAGTTAAATTCATACTCGTTGATCCTAAAAAAGTTGAGCTTACGCTATTCAATAAAATTGAACGTCATTATTTAGCAAAATTGCCTGATAGCGAGGATGCCATTATTACAGATAATACAAAAGTGATTAATACTTTGAATTCGCTTTGTATTGAAATGGATAATCGATATGAACTGCTTAAAAATGCCATGTGCAGAAATATAGCAGAGTACAACGCAAAATTTAAGGCTAGAAAATTAAATCCTAATGATGGGCATCAATTTTTGCCATACATAGTACTGGTGGTTGATGAGTTTGCCGATTTGATTATGACGGCCGGAAAGGAAGTGGAAACGCCTATCGCAAGATTAGCACAATTGGCACGCGCCATTGGTATTCATTTAATCATTGCCACGCAACGCCCTTCTGTTAATGTTATTACTGGTATTATTAAGGCCAATTTCCCGGCAAGAATAGCCTTTAGGGTAACTTCTAAAATTGACTCACGTACTATTTTAGATGGCTCTGGTGCCGACCAGCTTATTGGACGAGGCGATATGTTATACACTCAGGGCAACGACCTTATTCGTGTACAATGTGCTTTTGTAGATACCCCCGAAGTCGAAAAAATAACAGACTACATCGGATCTCAAAAAGCATATCCTGATGCCTATATGTTGCCAGAATATATTGGTGAAGAGAGTGGCACAAGTCTTGATATAGACATTTCGGACCGAGATAAATTGTTTAAAGATGCCGCCATAGTGATTGTAACTGCACAACAAGGATCGGCGTCTTTGCTGCAGCGAAAACTTAAATTAGGGTACAATAGAGCCGGAAGACTCATAGATCAATTAGAAGCTGCTGGTATTGTAGGTCCCTTTGAAGGAAGTAAAGCGCGACAAGTTTTAATTCCAGATTTACAAGCTTTAGATCAACACTTAGAAAATGAAATATAATTATAAGAGCATGAAAAGAATCATTACCATATTAATACTGACCTTTAGTATACACACATTTGCCCAAATCAATGCGGAAACTTTGCTAAAAGAAGTGTCGGAGAAAGTAAAGAGTTATGACAACATAAGTCTAGATTTTAAGTATGTTTTAGAAAACACTTCAGAGCATATTAAACAAGAAACCAAAGGAGATGTGGTTATGCAGGGCGATAAATACCGATTGAATATTCTTGGAGTGACACGGCTTTTTGATGGCAAAGCATTATACAGCATAAGTGCTGAAGATGAAGAAGTTTCTATAACTTCTAATATTGATGAAGATAATAATAGTATTACACCTAGTAAAATGTTATCTTTTTATGAAGATGGATACACATATAAACTAGATATTGAGCAAAACATAAAAGGCAGAAAAATACAATATGTCAAATTAATTCCTATTGATTCTAATTCAGAAATAGAGAATATCCTTTTAGGAATTGACGCTCAAACCAAACATATTTATAACTTAATTCAAACTGGCAAAAACGGTACTAAAACGACTCTTACGGTAAGCACTTTTGAAACCAACCAGCCTTTATCAAAAACTTTATTTGTGTTTGATGCTAATAAGTATAAAGACTATTACATCAATAACCTCGACTAAGCTTATAAGTGAAAATTCTAGATCGCTACATATTAACCTCTTATCTTAAAACCTTCCTCAGCGTGTTTATTATACTCATGCTGATTTTTATTTTACAGACTATCTGGCTTTATATTAAGGAACTGGCAGGGAAAGATTTAGACATTATAGTTATTGTAAAATTTCTGGTCTATTTCATGCCAAAACTAATTCCCTTAGTTTTACCACTAACCATACTTTTGGCTTCCATTATGGTGTTTGGGAGTTTTGCCGAGAATTACGAGTTCGCTGCCATGAAATCTACAGGAATCTCGCTTCAACGTGCTATGTCTGGTTTAAGTATTTTTATTGTAGGCTTGGGCATCTTAACATTTTTGTTTTCTAACAATGTTATTCCTTGGGCCGAATTAAAGTCCTATAATCTAAGGCGTAACATAGCCAAATTAAAACCGGCTATGTTATTGGCAGAAGGACAATTTAATGAAGTAGGCACCTACAACATTAAATTTATAGACAAATACGGCGATAGAGATCAGTTTTTAAAGGATGTTACCATTCATGTTAAGGGTAACGACGGAAGAACAAATGCGACTGTAATTAAATCTAAAACTGGAGAATTAGCGAGTGAAAAGGATTCAAACGTACTAAAACTAATTTTACTAGATGGTTATTATTACAGTGATCTTTCACCTAAAAAAACAAAAGAAAAAGAGAAGAAACCATTTGTGAAAAGCTCTTTTGAGAAAAAAGTAATCAATATTGACTTATCGAAACTCAATGAAGTAAATTTTGATGACGAGTCTCAGACCGACAAATACAATATGCTTAATATAGTGGGATTAAATACAACCATTGATTCCTTAGTTAAGCGCAGTGAAGTTGACCATAGGGCTTTTTCTAAAAATTTACATCAACGGTCTGGTTTTACAAGGTTTAATAGAAATTCCATTCGTCCCGTTAAAAATAAAAAAATAAGCAAGCCAGATAGCGTTCAATATTCTGGCAACCTGTTAGATATTTATAAAACAAAAGATAAAATTGAGCTTGTCGATTTTGCGACAAAATCATTGAAAAGTTCCAAACAGATTATTACATCTAAAGACTCCACAGTAAAAAGCGCGAAAGCATGGCTAAATAGGCACATCATTTCGTTTCATGAAAAATTTGCCTTAGGCTTTGCCTGTATTATTCTGTTTTTTGTTGGAGCACCTCTTGGAGCCTTAATTAGAAAAGGAGGTATTGGTCTACCTATGGTTATAGCCATCCTGTTGTTTTTAACGTATCATTTTATTGGTATTTTTGCCACCAATAGTGCAAAAAGTGACGGATTTAATCCAATATTAGCCAGCTGGTTTTCTACCTTAGTTATGTTGCCCCTTGGGTTCTTTTTAACCAAGCGCGCCACAGCCGATAGAGGCCTATTTGAAGGTCAAGGGATTTTAGAACCTCTTAAGAAAGTATTTGGCATTAAGCAAGCAAGTACCGATCCTGACGAATCTAAATATGATGTTTCCTCTAAAGAGTACGAAACCTTAAATGCTTACGACAACAATAAACTTATTAACATAATTAAAAATTACAGGGAGTATGACTATTCCATAACTTACAAAAACACCGCACTTTCTGTTTTAAATAATAGAGGTATTACGAATCAACAGTTAAAATTTGCAGGGCATTTTACCAATCAAAAATTTGAAGAAGCTTTTAGATTAAGAAATAGATTTACGGAAGATTCACAACTAGCATTTATACTTTATATCATTTTTGCAGTGTTAAGTTTAACTGGTAGGATTTTAGAAAACAATGGCTACGAATGCATTGGAAATCCGTTGTTTATATTTGGAGTTTTGGTTGGAGTCTTGTATTTCTTCGCTTTAATTAGATCTTTTATAAGTAGCTCTATTTTTAATAAGCATGTTGGTAAGGAGTCGTTAACTGGATCTATAGTTTTTATTCTTATTGGCTTACCTGCATACTTTTTAGTGTACTTATATGAGAAGAAAAAAGTTGACAAAAGTTTACATCTTACCGATTAAGCCACTCTATAAATTTAGAAAAATACGCTCTCATTGGTCTCTCAATTTATCTAAACTATTAAATCTCTACCTTAAACAAACAAAGACTAAAGCCCTAATAGTTTAGAATCTTTAAAATAAGCAATATCTTTGCATTATGACAGTAAACACCATGACACCAAAAAACGGTACACCTTTGAAATTAAATACCATTCATGAGGCTATTGATGACATTAGAAACGGAAAAGTAATTATTGTTGTAGACGATGAAAACCGTGAAAATGAAGGTGATTTCTTGGCCGCAGCCGATAAGGTTACCCCAGAAATGATAAACTTTATGGCTACCCATGGTAGAGGGCTTATTTGCGCGCCACTTACCGAAAACAGATGCAAAGAATTGGAACTAAATATGATGGTTCGTAATAATACGGATCCCATGGAAACTGCTTTTACAGTATCTGTAGATTTGCGTGGAAATGGAGTAACAACAGGTATATCTGCTAGTGACAGAGCCAAAACAATTAAGGCTCTCATTGACCATGACACCAAACCTTTTGAATTGGCACGTCCAGGTCATATTTTTCCTCTGGTAGCAAAAGAAGGTGGGGTTTTAAGAAGAACAGGACATACTGAAGCCGCCATTGATTTTGCTCGATTAGCAGGTTTAAATCCAGCTGGAGTCATTGTGGAAATTATGAATGAAGATGGCAGTATGGCTAGGCTCCCTGAATTATTTGAGGTGGCCCATAAACTGGATTTAAAAATTGTTTCTATTGAAGACTTGGTTGCTTACAGAATGCAACATGACTCCTTAATTGAAAAAAAGGAAGATTTTCAAATAACAACAAGATTTGGAAGTTTTAGGTTAAGAGCCTACAAGCAAACCACTAACAATCAAATACATATTGCTCTTACTAAAGGACAATGGAAAGATCATGAGGAGGTACTAACCCGCATTAATTCTACCTTGGTTAATAATGATATATTAGGAACACTAACCAATAATGCCGATAAGCAACTAGACGATATGTTTAGAGTCATTAATGATGCTGGAAAAGGTGCTATTATTTTTATAAATCAAGAATCTCAATCTATGAATATTTTAAGTAGACTAGCCTACTTAAAAGAAAATCAATCTAATAAGCAAATAGCTAAAGCTCCTAAGGTTAATATGGATAACAGAGATTTTGGTATTGGCGCACAAATATTGCACGACTTAAACATCCATAAGTTACGTCTCATTTCAAACACCAAACAAACCAAGCGCGTTGGTTTGATTGGTTATGGTTTAGAGATTGTCGATTATGTAAATTATTAATTGTTACTTAATTACTAGTTTTCTGGAAAATTTATTGTTTTCTATATCTACGCGTAAAATATATAATCCCGATTTAAGGCCTTCTACATTCAATTGATTGACTTTATTTGACGACAGTACTTTTTTACCTAGTAAATTATAAAGTTCTATAGTATTAATGGTTCCTGCAGATTTTATATTAAGCACCGTTGAAACAGGATTAGGAAACACCTTAAAACTATCTTCCTCAAAAGTACTTATACTTAATCCTATCATACTATAAGTAGCTTCCTCTTTATATTCAGGAAGCCACTTATCCGTTCCAGAATCCCAATTTTCATAAGTAAAAACACTTCTATTTCCATTGTCATACTCGCTCGAGGCTCTATCGCTGTTTTCCCAGCTGCTACCATTCCACGTTTGCGTTAATTGCTCAGTTTGAAGTGTCCCCATATATGAGTATAAAGATCTTTCTGATGTATCCCATCCACTGCCATTCCATGTTTCCCCAAAATCTTCTTCTGGTAAATCATTCATATTGTAACTTCTTTGGATACGTTCGTCTAGTTCCCACATTTCGCTGCTTTCATTCCACTCGCTAAACACCCCTTGAGAAGCGAGTCCAGAAGAGTAGGATAACTCCAATTTATCTTCGTTAACCCATTTACTCATACCGATATCCCATCTTTGGTCAATCTGAACAGTTAAGTTAGAACCATCATACTCATATTTAATTCTAGAACTATTCTGGTAACTCATGGTTAAAAAGTTATAAGTCTCTCTGGTTTCTTCCTTTAAATTACTTGATCCATTATAATAAACATAGGTTACTTTTGAGCCATTTAACCACTCCATTGAAGAACTATCCCAAAACTGCTGAATCGCTAATGTTATGTTATTGTTAGCATCATAAGTCTTTGTAATCTGATAAATCGTTTCCATACTTGGCACTTGATATGCCAGTATTTTCGTTTCCTTATCTCCTCCGTTATCATAAGTATATTGCTCGGTAACATCGTGTTTCCATTCTGAAGGGTTCGAACTTGTATCCCAAGAATAAATTTTTTTCGTCTCTATCTTGTAATTCTGTGCAAAACTAAAGAGCGAGAAGAAAATAAATACTGAAAAAAAATAGAATTGTTTCATGATTAATAGCTTTAAATTAAAATATGTTGAAATAAGCCGTTACTACCTATACAATATCCTTTAAAAACTAGAAAAAAAACGAAGCAATTTAAAACCTTATATATTTAGCAACTACCTTTTTGCTACTAATTAATTGCTTATACGTAAAACGACAGAAGTTCTTAACGTTTTACTTTGCAGAGAGAATAATCTAAAATATTTGATTAAAGATACAAAATTAAATTATGATTTAAAAGAATTAAACAAACACAAAAAGACTTTAACTAACTGTAATAGATGTGTTTAAAACACCATCTCATGTAAATGACATAAGAAAAAGCCAAAAAAGTACAAGTAAAAAAAATACCCTAACAGACCAGGTTATGCGGTCTCCTAGGGCATATTTCGAATCTACGTTCTTATATTTTAAAGACAAGCTTTTATAGCCATAACCATTTTAGCTGCTCTATCTTTAACTTCCTCTTCTGTCCAAGATAGTTTTATTAAGCAAGAAATATTTCTCGCTATTAATGCATCAGACTGCGGGAATTCAGCCGTTTTAAGATAGGCCAAGCCTTCTTTTACTTCTTTAGATATTGGAAATAAAGATTTTAACTCTTTTAAATGATCCCATCTCCTAATATAATGCCAGTTATTATTATAATAATGAAAACATCCATCAACACCATTTTCTTTAAACGCTGCAGACACTTTATTTGTTATTTCTAAGCTCGGCAAAAAGAAACTTAAAAACCCATAGTTTTCAACACCTCCTTCTGGTACTGTTCTAAAAGCAACTTCTGGAATTTCTGAAAGCGCCTCCTTTATAATACCAAAGTTCTTTTCTTGAATTGCCAAAAACTCAGGTAAACGTCTGGCTTGCGCTAAGCCCACAGCTGCATGTAATTCTGAAATCCTAAAGTTGTATCCTAAAAACGGATGTGTTTCGGCCCCTCTATCGTTACCAACATGATCATGACCATGGTCGGTGTAATGATCTGCATTTAAATAATAATCCTCATTATTGGTTATTACCGCACCGCCTTCTGCACTAGTTATAGTTTTTACAAAGTCAAATGAAAAACACCCTAAGTCGCCAATACTACCAAGAGGAACCCCATTAAAAGTGGCTCCAATAGCTTGGCAAGCATCTTCAATAAGCAAAACATCATTCTTTTTTGCTATAGCTTGTAACTCTCCCATTCTGGCCATACTGCCACACATCTGTACCACCATTATAGCTTTAGTTTTTGGGGTTATAGCAGCTTCTACAGCCTTAGGGTCTAATCCAAGGGTGTCGTCAATATCTACCAAAACAGGAATGGCACCCAAAAGCATAATGGATTCAAAACTAGCCACAAAGGTAAATGTTGGCATAATCACCTCGTCTCCGGCTCCCACACCAGCCGCTGCCAGTGCTACGGTTACGGCAGCTGTACCACTAGAAACTAATTGTACATGTTTAGATTGTAATTTTTGTCCAATCTCGGCTTCCAATTCTTTAGCTTTCCAATGGCCATTGCGCATACCATCAAAACCATAGCGCATAAAGACACCATTATCTAAAACATCGTTTACTTCTTTTCTCTCTAAATCTCCAATTAATTCAAATCCTGGCATAATTTTAATATTTTATTATATGTTGATCGTATTCTTGCGTTAGGGATTGAGGCATTTGTTGAAGCTCCTCGCAGAGAGCGACTGCCGAAAGCCTGACCTATATACTGAACTAAATTCAGGATATAGGTAACGCCCAATTTATTCATTATAATTCAATTACTGCTTGCGCAATTGGTTTTCTTACTTTTTTGAAATCTGCAAATATATCGTCATCTGCTCGATAGCCAATAGGTAATAGCAACACCGATTTTAAGCCTTTTTCTTCTAAATTTAAAATACTATCGTACTTTGCTGGTATAAAGCCTTCCATAGGGCAGGAATCTATCCCTTCAATGGCGCACACGGTCATTAAATTACCTAATGCTATATATGCCTGATTGGTCGACCATTGTTGACGTTCGCTAACAGACATACTCGCCATCATTTTAATTAAATCGTCTTTATAAGGATCTAGTATTTCATTTGAAGTTCGTCTTATATCCTGAATGTTGTCATAATAAGCTTCAACATCTTTTTTTTCAATATCCTTTTGAATGCATATAACCAATAAATGCGAGGCTTCTAAAACCTGTTTTTGAAAGTAAGAATGCTCTACTAGACTTGCTCGTAAAAGCTTGTCTTCAACCACTAAAAGCTTAATTGTTTGCAAACCAAATGAGGTTGCCGTTAAATTAAAAGCTTGTTTTAAAAGACTTAATTTATCTTCTGAAAGCTTTTTGGAGGCATTAAATTTTTTAGTTGCATAACGCCATTGTAGCTTCTTTATGGTTTCCATCTTAAGATTATTTGAATGCAAAAATACGGGATGTGGATGTGATTTTAAACACAAAGGAATAAAAATATAGTTTGAAGCAAAATCAATGAAAATTATTTTTAAAAAAATGACGAATTATTTGAAAGAATTGAAAAAGGGTTCTATATTTGCACCCGCCTACGGGAAAAGAATTTCCCTCCGGCGGGCAAGCCCGCTAAAAGGCAAACGCAATAGACACTGGAGAAATGGCAGAGTGGTCGAATGCGGCAGTCTTGAAAACTGTTGAGGGTCACACCTCCGGGGGTTCGAATCCCTCTTTCTCCGCAAAATAAACCCGAAACTTTCGTTTCGGGTTTTGTATTTTCAGAATACGTTGAAAGTTTGCTTTCATAAGCGTATGAAAATGCAAAACCAAACAAGCGCTATGCTTGACATATAAAAAACGTAGGCTTTGTTCTAGCTTTTTTTTGTTCATATAACTTTAACATGAGCAAATACTTTAACAAGACTGAGACTTTCTTTCTCCACTTAAAAAGTACTGAAAAAGGTTCATGTATGTTCTGAATATTTTTTTTACCCTCGCCTATCTATAATAAGTTGATTCATTTATATTTGTCTTTAATACAAAGAGCCTAATTATAGATTAGGTAATTAAATCTAAATTCAATTAAACTTGTTTTATGTCTAAAAAAAATACGCCTTTTGCAAAACTTTTATTAGTAGCTGTTCTTGCCATATGTTTTTCAAACTGCTCAACCGTGAAAGTTGTGAACTCATGGTCCTCTGATAATATAGAAACAATAGCTTCCAAAAATATATTGGTAATAGTAAAGGCAAAAAAAGACCAACTCAGACAAACGTATGAGGCCAAAATTGCAAAAAAGCTTAGAGGTGCTAATTTTAATGCTATTGAGAGCTACTCAAAATTTCCTGAATTAAATCCTAACGATTCTATTTCCGAAGCCGATATAGACAGAATAAAAGCACTTTTCAAAAAAGAAGGCTTCAATGCGGTAGTTTATAGCGCTGTTATTGGAGTTGAGACGCTTTCTAAAACATCGGTTTCTGGAGGATATGAGGCAGGAACTACTTTAGGAGCTCATCCGTACATAAACACTGTAGGATTTTATGGTTTTTACACCTCTCCTATTCCTACACCGGCTTTTAAAGGCGTATATGAGGAACCTACCTATGACATACAAACTGCAAAAATATATGTATTAGAAACCAGAACATACAATCTAGACTTACCTGAAAAAGAGCAGCTTGTTGCAGTGGTAACATCAAAAATTGAAAATGTTGAAACCTCGCATAATTTAGCCAACAATTATGCTAAAGCTGTTTTAGAAAGTTTAAAATAATTATAATACCAACATTTATTGAATTCTTCTTCATAGGAATCGTTCTGAAATTATAATGAACTGTCCCTGTGATTAAACCCTATTATAATGAAAATAGTAGTTCTTGACGGTTACACCCTTAATCCAGGAGATTTAAGCTGGGAAGGCATCAAAAAGTTTGGCGAATTAAAGGTATTTGACAGAACCCCTTTTAATACGTCAGATATTCTGACTAATATAGGCGAAGCCGATATAGTGTTAACCAACAAAACGCCTATTAATAAAGCGGTTATAGAACAATCAAACAACCTAAAGTACATTGGTGTGCTCGCTACTGGGTATAATGTTGTAGATGTTGAAACGGCTCGAAAACACAATATTGTAGCTACCAACGTACCAGCGTACAGTACCATATCTGTAGCACAATTTACCATGGCACTCCTGTTAGAAATGTGTCATCATATTGGGGGGCACAATCTAGCTGTTAAACAAGGAGATTGGGTTAACAGTAAAGATTTTAGTTTCTGGAAATACCCACTTATTGAATTACAAAACAAAACCATTGGACTTATAGGCTTTGGTAATATAGGACAATCAACAGCGAAAATGGCGCAGGCTTTTGGGCTAAAGGTACTTGTTTACAGCAGAACCATTAAACCAGAATTTGAAAGTGAAACCTGCAAATTTGTTTCTTTCAAGGAACTTTTAAAACATTCAGATATTATTAGTTTGCATTGTCCTCTTACTGAAAAGACTTCAGGAATCATTAACAAAACTAATATCGCCAAAATGAAAGATGGCGTTATGCTAATTAACACCTCTAGAGGTCCATTAATAGTGGAAGACGATTTAAAGGAGGCTTTAAACGCAAACAAGATAGCGTACGCAGCCTTAGATGTTATCTCTGAGGAGCCCATGAGAAAGCATAACCCTCTATTAGAGGCAAAAAATTGCATTATAACACCACATATTGCTTGGGCTCCAAAAGAAGCTCGTCAAAGACTTATGGATACGGCCTTAAACAATATTAAAGCGTTCCTACAAGGTGCTCCCATCAATAGGGTTTATTAGACGCAAAAGCTTATTTTAGAATGCGCTATTATATTTTGGATAACAAGTTACTGGAATAACTAAAAGTTAATAGAAAAGCTTATATATTAAGCTTTTTTAATGGGCTTCCATTTTAAACAAATAACTCCTTATTAAAATAAAAAAAGCCTCAATTCAAATGAATTGAGGCTTTCAAGAACTATTCGTCGGGGTGGCAGGATTCGAACCTGCGACCTCCGCGTCCCAAACGCGGCGCGATAACCGGGCTACGCTACACCCCGATTCTGGTTATCTAAAAATTGCGGAGAGACCGGGACTCGAACCCGGGCAGCACTTGCGCGCTGACAGATTAGCAATCTGCTCCATTACCACTCTGGCACCTCTCCTAAAATTCTATAAGAACTTCTGCAATAAAATTGCGGTTGCAAATGTAGCCTAAACTCAATAAGAACGCAACTATTTTATTTACTTTTTTTAATTTTTATTCGGGGTATTCAATCCTTAAATGATAAATGTTTGCTAGCTTGTGTTTTAGCACTTTTTTTATCGATTGAATTTCTTTAAAAGTAATATTAGCATTTAAAAATTGATCCTCTTCAATTTGTTTGTTAATGATATTTTCTACAAAGGATTCAATTTTTGACGAGGTTGGTTCTTTTAAACTTTTGGATGCGGCCTCTATACTATCGCACATCATTAAAATAGCCGTTTCTTTGCTGAACGGTTTTGGACCAGGATAACTAAAATCTAACTTATCTACCTCATTATCAGGATACGCATTTTTTTCCTGCATATAAAAGTAATATACCATGCTAGTACCATGATGCGTTCTTATAAAGTCAATAACGCGATCTGGTAAATTATTTTTCCTGGCTATTTCAATACCATTAATAACATGATCTACAATAATTTTAGCACTCTCTTTTGATGAGAGCTCGTCATGAGGGTTAATACCTGTAGATTGATTTTCAGTATAGTAAGTTGGATTTTTCATTTTACCTATATCATGATACAAAGCACCCACTCTAACTAACATGGCGTTCGCTCCTATTTCGTTAGCAGAGGCTTCGGCTAAATTCGCCACGTTTAAAGAATGATGAAACGTGCCTGGAGCCTTATTAGCCAATTCCTTTAACAATTTGGTATTGGTGTCTGATAATTCTAATAGGGATACATCGGAAACTAGTCCAAAAAGTTTTTCATAGGCATATATTAAAGGCTGAACAAACAAAGTAGCAACCCCCCCAAGTATAAACCATATAAAAGTTTCCCACTTAAGTGCCTCTACACTTCCTTCATGGATAACAAAAAAAGCAAAATAAGCAATAATGTATATAAGTGTTATTTGCCCTACAGAAATAAACAAATTAGCTCGTTTGTATAATTCAGACACGGTAAGTATAGTTACTATTCCTGCTATAATTTGCAAAAATACGTACTCATAACTATTAGGTACAATAAAACCTAAAAGAAGCACTGTAAGAACATGAGCAAACAGCCCTAACCTAGCATCAAAAAACGCTTTAAAAACTAGAGGTAATACACAAATGGGGACCACATAAATGTACTTAGAATTATAATTTACTACCAAAGTAGTTATAAATATTAATAGGGAAATATTGAAGAAAATAAATGTTACTTTAGTATTATTCTCAAATACGTTTGTTCTATATTTCCTTAAAAAAAGTAAAAGCATGAGCAATGCTAATGACACAAGTAACGTATAAGCAAAGAGAATCCAATTGTAGTTAGACTCATTCCATACTTGAGATTCGTATTCTGACTGAAGTGATTTTAGTATTTGAAACTTATCGCCCTCAACCACCTCTCCTTTAGAGACAATAAGGGTTTCTTTGGCCACACTTCCTCTGGTGTACGCGACTTTAGTTAACTCATCCTTTAATAAATTATCTGAAAAAGCCTTATTAAACTCTAGGTTAGGCTCAACCAAATCGAAAAATAATGCAATAAAATCTTCTTTATAATCCAGTAAACTACTTCCAACAAACTCGTTTTCAATTATTGGAGCCAATTCATCTTGCGCAATTAAATTACTAAAAAAACCTTCTTTGAACTTTTCTCGCCCATCAATAACGACAATACTCCTTTCTTTGCTATAATTCAATTTTTCATTTAGCACTCCATATGCATAAAGGGTTGAAATAATATTTTCACCTGCTTGCTGTAACTTCTGAAACTTCGATTTTGGAATAGAATCTAAAAACTGACTCTTTAACTGAACAATAAAATCCTCCTTTACTTTAGAATGAATACTCTTATCTATATTAAAATACAACACAGAATTTGAAGTGATTGCCCTTTTTTCTGAAGCAATCTCTAAATCGGTCTTTTTAATGGCAAAATCGAAAGGCGCATACAAGTTTTCAGATTGCCAAGGTTTGCCTTTTTCAAAACTATACTTAAACTTACCACTTTTAGGAAATAAATAAACAATTAAAATGGTAGTACAAATAAAAAGCAGAGCCTTGTAAATTAAGGAATGATTTCTGTATAATTTATTAATAAGGTCTTTCATGTAGATACCAAAAATAATAAAATTATAAGCTTCTAGCGTTATTTTATACTGAAGGAATCATACATTTATAAACTAAAAAATCGTTATTTTCGCAAGTACTAAACTAAATTGTTTAATAGATGAATAAGGAAGTTGTTATCGTCTCTGCAGCCAGAACGCCAATAGGCAGTTTTTTAGGTGCTTTATCCACTATTCCTGCGCCTAAACTTGGTGCCATAGCTATTCAAGGTGCCCTGAACAAGATAAACCTTAGACCAGATCTTGTCGAAGAGGTTCTAATGGGTAACGTTGTGCAAGCGGGAACTGGTCAAGCCCCCGCAAGACAAGCAGCTATTTATGCAGGTATTCCTGATACCGTACCATGCACAACGGTTAATAAAGTATGCGCATCTGGCATGAAGGCCGTTATGCAAGCTGCTCAATCCATTGCTTTAGGAGATGCCGATGTAATAGTAGCAGGAGGCATGGAGAATATGAGTTTAATTCCTCATTATACAAATATAAGAACAGCAACTAAATTTGGATCTTCAACTTTAATTGATGGCATGCAACGAGATGGACTTGTTGATGCATATAATAGCAATGCCATGGGAATTTGTGCTGACGCCTGTGCTGGAAAATACAAGTTTACAAGAGAAGACCAAGACGCCTTTGCTATTCGATCGTATAAGCGATCCAAAAGCGCTTGGGATAATCATAAATTTAATGATGAAGTCGTCCCAGTTGAAGTTCCTCAGCGCAAAGGAGACCCTATATCGATAACTCAAGATGAAGAGTTTCTAAATGTAAAAATGGATAAAATACCACTGTTGCGTCCAGCTTTTTCAAAAAATGGCACCGTTACGGCAGCCAATGCATCTACAATTAACGATGGTGCTGCTGCCTTAATACTTATGAGTAAAGAAAAAGCAATTGCGCTTGGTATAAAACCCATGGCAACCATAAAAAGTTATGCAGATGCAGCCCAAGAACCAGAATGGTTTACCACAGCACCTGCCAAAGCTTTACCAAAAGCTTTAAAAAAGGCTAATATAAACCTATCTGATGTAGATTTTTTTGAACTAAACGAGGCTTTTTCTGTTGTTGGACTTGCTAATATGAAAATTTTAGGCCTTAATGAAGACAAGGTTAACGTTCATGGGGGCGCTGTATCTTTAGGGCATCCTTTGGGTTGCTCTGGCGCTCGAATTATAACCACATTATTAAATGTTCTTGAACAAAACGATGCCAAAATTGGCGCTGCAGCTATTTGTAATGGTGGCGGAGGTGCATCGGCAATTATTGTAGAACGTAATTAAGAGGTTTTAATGCAATACGGAATTTGTAATTTAAGCATTGTCCCTCTGAGAAATGAACCAGCAGACACGAGCGAGCTAGTATCGCAAGTGCTATATGGTGAAATTTTTAAAGTAATAGAGCATCGCAAAAACTGGAGTAGAATTAGATTAGCCTTTGATAATTATGAAGGGTGGCTAGACAATAAACAGTTCGTTTTTATTTCAGAAACCAATTATAAAGCGTTAAACAAAGAAACACCAAGACTTTCCTCAGACCTGGTTGAATTTATTGAAGATGAGAACAACCAACTATCCCCTATTTCTATAGGTTCATCACTTAATGGAATAAAACTTCTAAACCATAAGTATGACGGTAATGAAACCAATATAGCGAGTGTTAAATCCAACTTAGTACATACTGCATTTACCTACCTAAATTCTCCTTACTTGTGGGGAGGAAAAACGCCTTTTGGAATTGACTGCTCTGGCTTTACTCAAATGGTCTATAAATTAAATGGTTATAAGCTACTTCGCGATGCATCGCAACAGGCCACGCAAGGCGAACCATTAAGTTTTATTGAAGAAAGTGAACCAGGCGATTTGGCATTTTTTGACAATAGCGAAGGCCAAATTGTGCACGTAGGCATAATTATGAAAGATAATTATATTATTCATGCACATGGTAAGGTAAGAATTGATAGATTAGATCATTCTGGGATTTATAATGTGGACAAAAAAACACATACTCACAAATTGCGTGTTATTAAAAAGATAGTTTAAAAATAAATTTTTAATCTGTAAATGTAATACCAAATAAGAGCTACACTTTTAATTAAAGAGTCTATTGAAACTTATAAAAACCTAGGACCTCATTTAGCCCCTAACTTGAAAACTCCAAACTTTGTTCTAACAAAAAAACCTGCGAAGTTAACTTCACAGGTTTAATCTAGTTTATTTAATAATCTGTCAACCTATTTTAGGACGACTCACTTAGAAAAGTTGAATACTTTTATTGAGCACTTTCAATGTCCTCAACCTTAGCTTTCATCTCTTTAAATTTATCAGTTTCTCCAAGAATACTATAAATATTCATTAAGGTTTTGGCAGCGTTAATATTTTTAGGAGCCATTTCAAGGGCCTTAGTTAGATACGGCACAGCATCAGAATATAATTTTTCACGTTGCTCACGCAACTCATCATAACGCTTGTTATCTGCAGAAGAATTTCCTAAACCATTCATCTCTTCAATTAATGGTTGCTCTCCAGACAAAATTAAAGCCGATATATTAATATAGGCGTTAACATATTTTGGATCTAACTCAATGGCTTTTTCGTAGTAGGCTTTTGCCTCTTCTGGGTGGTTTGCCTCAGCTGCTATAACACCAAGATTGTATCTTAGTTCGGCATTATTTGGATCAATCTCTACCGCTTCTTCCAGAAGCTTTCCAAACTCCTCCATATTACCCATTTTAAAATGAACATTTGCTTCAGACAATATTAGGTTCACATCATTTGGACTCGCAGCTCTAGCATCTTTCATAGCTTCAATAGCCTTTTCATTATCGCCATTGTTTACATAAATAAGCGCTACATTTTTCACAATCTCTCCTCGTTTAGAATCTGTTTTTCTAATTTCAGGATTTTCGTGCGTACCCGATTTAACAGAAAGATCGCGCATACTAACACTTGGAAATGTGTCCACCTCTCCAGTTTCTTTATTTGTAGCAACAATTTCCTCTACTATTCCGGTATAACCTAAATCTTTTAGTTTCTGATATAAAACTAATGCACGATCGTAATCTGGTACACTTACAGCCGTAGCAGCCGCATAATACAGATAAACAGTATCTTTTGTATTTAAATCATAGGTTTTTTCGAAATACTTTGAAGCTTCTCCATAGTTCTTCTGTTCGTATTGCTTATTCCCTTTTTGCAAGAAATCGTTAGTCATCTGAGTTTTTAACTCCGATTTTTCATTTTGATATGTATCCTCTAACTTTTCAAGATCTTTTAGAGCTACATCAATATCCGCATCCTTTCCTTGGCCGTCCGCAAACAAAGCTAAACTGTGCAAATAGTAGTACTTCTCTTTTAGTTTAGGATCGAGTGATTCAAGCATTGGCTCAACCGCATTTAACGCGGTAACAGCATCTGCAAACCCCTTGCTCTTAATAGCTTTTTCAGCAGCCTTTAACTCTTTTTTTTGCGCAAAAGAGAAACCTCCTAATGCAATTGCCAAAGCTACAATAATTTGTTTTTTCATTTTTTGTAATATTTAATTTAACTTTCAGTGTTATTGTTAATGTCGTTGTTATCAAGAGCTGTGCCATCTTTAGACTCACTACTGTTTTCAGCCGCTTCTATGTCTTCAACCTCATCTTCATCATGCATCACTTTAGCTACAGCCGCAATAGAATCGTTCCCTTTTAAATTAATCAATTTAACCCCTTGAGTCGCTCTTCCCATCACTCTTAAGTTTTCGACTACCATCCTAATGGCAATTCCGGATTTATTGATAATCATTAAATCGTCATTATCTGTTACAGTCTTAATGGCAACTAGATTCCCCGTTTTCTCAGTTATGGAAATCGTCTTTACACCTTTACCTCCTCTGTTAGTTACTCTATAAACGGGCTCTCCATCTTCTGGATCATCAATATAGGTGCGCTTACCATATCCATTCTCCGAAACCACCAATACAGATTCTTCCTGCGGATTTTCAACCGTAACCATACCAATTACCTCATCTTTATCATGAGCTAATGTAATGCCTCTTACTCCAGAAGCCCCTCTTCCCATAGGACGTGTTTTAGCCTCTTCAAAACGAATAGCTTTTCCTGATTTAAGCGCTAACATAACCTGACTGTTTCCAGTGGTTAACTTAGCCTCTAAAAGCTCGTCATTATCTTTAATTGTAATGGCATTAATCCCGTTAGTTCTTGGTCTTGAATATTGCTCCAGCGATGTCTTTTTAACCTGTCCATTCTTGGTAGCCATGATTACATAATGACTATTAATATAAGCCTCATCTTTTAAGTCCTGAGTACAAATAAAGGCCATCACCTTATCATCTTGCTCAATATTTATAAGGTTTTGTATCGCTCTACCTTTTGATGTTTTGCTTCCTTCTGGTATTTCATAAACACGCATCCAGAAACACTTCCCTTTTTGGGTAAAGAACAGCATATATTGATGGTTAGTCCCAACAAAGAGGTGTTCCAGAAAATCTTCATTCCTAGTAGTCGATGCCTTCTGTCCAACACCTCCTCTATTTTGTGTTTTATACTCAGTTAAGGAAGTTCTCTTAATATAACCCGCATGAGAAATAGTTATTACTACTTTTTCATCAGGAATCATATCTTCTATACTTAAATCCCCTCCAGCGTATTCAATCGTAGATCGCCGTTCGTCACCATATTTATCTTTGATGATTACTAACTCCTCCTTAATAATATCCATTCTTCTTTCTTTCTTATCAAGAATGTCTTTAAGGTCTTCTATTGTTTTCATCAACTCCTCATATTCAGCTCTTAACTTATCCTGCTCTAGACCAGTAAGTTGACGCAACCTCATTTCAACAATCGCTTTAGCTTGAATCTCTGTTAATTTAAAACGTTCAATTAACTTTGATCTGGCCTCATCAGCATTTGCTGAAGCTCGAATTAACGCAATGACTTCATCAATATTATCCGATGCAATTATCAGACCTTCAAGTATATGCGCGCGCTCTTCAGCCTTTCGCAACTCATATTTTGTTCTTCTTACAACAACCTCGTGCCTGTGCTCAACAAAATAATGAATTAAATCTTTAAGATTTAATAGCTGTGGCCTGCCATTTACAAGCGCGATGTTATTAACACTAAATGAGGATTGTAGAGCTGTATACTTAAATAATTTATTTAAAACAATGTTTGGTATTGCATCGCGTTTTAAAACATAAACAATTCGCATACCGTTTCTATCTGACTCATCACGAATTGTTGAGATACCTTCCAACTTCTTATCATTAACTAAATCGGCAGTTTTTTTAATCATATCTGCCTTATTAATTTGATAAGGTATTTCATCTACCACAATACATTCTCTGCCATTTATTTCTTCAATATTTGCTTTTCCTCGTATTACAATGCGCCCTCTTCCTGTCTGAAATGCTTCTTTTACACCATCGTAGCCATAAATTGTTCCGCCCGTAGGGAAATCCGGCGCCTTTACAAGCTTTATAAGGTCATCAACTTCAATATCATTATTATCAATATAGGCGATTGTTCCATCTACAACTTCTGCAAGGTTATGAGGCGGCATATTAGTAGCCATACCAACAGCAATACCCGAAGCTCCATTAACCAACAATCCTGGAATACGGGTTGGCAAAACAGTAGGTTCTTGAAGGGTGTCGTCGAAATTTAATTTATGATCAACTGTTTCCTTTTCAATATCCGCTAACATATCCTCAGAAATCTTCCGCATTCTTGCCTCAGTATAACGCATTGCTGCAGGACTATCTCCATCAATAGACCCAAAGTTTCCTTGACCATCAACTAACATATAACGCAAACTCCACTCTTGTGCCATGCGCACCATAGCATCATAAACAGATGTATCCCCATGTGGGTGGTATTTACCTAAAACCTCTCCAACTATTCTTGCGGATTTTTTATGTGCCGAATTAGCTCTAACACCAAGTTCATGCATACCATAAAGCACACGTCTATGAACTGGTTTTAGACCATCTCTTACGTCAGGTAAAGCACGTGACACAATGACCGACATAGAGTAATCTATGTAAGCCGATTTCATCTCATCCTCAATGTTAATAGGAATCAATTTTTCTCCTTCTGCCATATATAATTTAATTTAATTTTTCAGTGTTTTTCAAAACATGCTAATATAAGTATTTCAGCAGTCATAGTAAGACTATCACGCCTTGTTTTTCGTGTAATTTATTAACAATTTTTACGACTAGTTTGGTTAATAAGTATGAACCCTAAAATTTTGATTTAATAAAGATTTTTTCGTCAATTAGCGTTTTAGCGTTTAATTAAGGAACAGTTTTTGTCTTTAGTAAAATGTTTTACTATTTTTAATGCAGAAAGGATATAATTATGGATGATAATTTTTCACCTAGAGTAAAAGATGTTATAGCTTACAGTAAAGAGGAAGCTTTACGTTTGGGACACGATTTTATTGGCACCGAACACCTCATGCTTGGGCTACTTAGAGATGGAAGTGGAAAAGCAATAAATATTTTAAGTGCCCTTGATATTGATTTAAATCATTTAAGGCGTAAAGTAGAGATTTTAAGTCCTGCCAACCCTAACATAAGTGTAATGTCTAACCAAAAAAAGAATCTACACCTAACAAGGCAAGCAGAGCGTGCTTTAAAAACCACTTTTTTAGAAGCTAAACTCTTCCAGAGCTCATCAATAAATACAGCGCATTTGTTGCTGTGTATTTTGAGAAATGAAAACGACCCTACTACCAAACTCTTAAATAAGTTAAAAGTTGACTATGATAATGTTAAAGAACAATTTAAATCTATGATAACAAACGATAACGATTATATAGAACCGAAAGCGGAATTTCAAGATGACGATACCGCCTCAAGTGAGGACGCTTCAAAAGACAATATTTTTAATGCGCCTGCAGGCAAGTCTAATAAAAAGTCTAAAACACCTGTTTTAGATAATTTTGGGCGTGATTTAACGGCTTTAGCCGAAGAAGGAAAGCTTGACCCTGTAGTTGGTCGAGAAAAGGAAATACAGCGTGTTTCTCAAGTTTTAAGTAGAAGAAAGAAAAATAATCCGCTTTTAATTGGAGAGCCTGGCGTTGGTAAGTCGGCTATTGCAGAAGGCTTAGCCTTAAGGATCGTAAAAAGGAAAGTATCTCGCATCTTGTTTAATAAACGTGTGGTGACGCTCGACCTAGCCAGCTTAGTGGCCGGGACCAAATACCGCGGTCAATTTGAAGAACGCATGAAAGCTGTAATGAATGAATTAGAAAAAAACGACGACGTTATTCTATTCATTGATGAAATCCACACCATAGTTGGTGCCGGTGGCGCTACTGGAAGCTTGGATGCCTCAAACATGTTTAAGCCGGCCCTTGCAAGAGGAGAAATTCAATGTATTGGCGCTACAACCCTTGACGAATACAGGCAATACATTGAAAAAGATGGTGCCCTTGAAAGACGTTTTCAAAAAGTAATCGTAGAGCCTACTTCGGTTGAAGAGACCATTGAAATTCTTAACAATATAAAAGGCAAATACGAAGAACATCATAATGTTGATTATACACCAGGAGCTATTGCTGCCTGTGTGAAATTGACCAATAGATATATGACCGAACGGTTTCTTCCAGACAAAGCGATTGATGCATTAGATGAAGCGGGATCGAGAGTTCATATAACTAACATTGATGTTCCAAAGCAAATTATCGAGCTTGAAAAACAGTTAGAAGCTATCAAGGAAACTAAAAATGCGGTAGTAAGAAAACAAAAGTATGAAGAAGCTGCAAAACTAAGAGATGATGAAAAGCGCATAGAAAAAGAACTTGCTAGCGCTCAAGAGAAATGGGAAGAAGACACAAAGCAACATCGTGAAATCGTTACAGAAGATAACGTAGCCGATGTCGTGTCTATGATGACGGGGGTTCCTGTAAATAGAATTGCCCAAACCGAAATTAATAAACTTGCGGAGTTACCAAATCTTATAAAAGGAAAAGTTATTGGCCAAGATGACGCCGTTGCTAAGGTAGTAAAGGCCATTCAAAGAAATAGAGCTGGCTTAAAAGATCCTAATAAGCCTATCGGTTCCTTTATATTCCTGGGTCAAACTGGTGTTGGTAAAACCCAATTAGCAAAAGTACTATCAAGAGAATTATTCGACAGCGAAGATTCTTTAGTTAGAATTGATATGAGTGAATACATGGAGAAATTTGCCATTTCAAGACTTATTGGTGCTCCTCCAGGATACGTGGGCTATGAAGAAGGTGGTCAACTTACCGAAAAAGTAAGACGCAAACCTTATGCAGTCATATTACTTGATGAAATTGAAAAGGCGCATCCAGATGTTTTCAATATGTTGTTACAAGTACTTGATGATGGCTACCTTACCGATAGTTTAGGTAGAAAAATTGACTTTAGAAACACTATCATTATTATGACTTCGAATATTGGTGCTAGAAAACTGAAAGATTTTGGAACAGGTATTGGTTTTGGAACGGCCTCTCAAAAAGCACAGGAAGATGCTAATGCCAGAAGTGTTATTGAAAATGCCTTAAAGAAATCGTTCGCACCAGAGTTTTTAAATAGAATTGACGATGTTATTGTTTTCAATCCTTTAGAAAAAGAAGATATCAATAAGATTATCGATATTGAGCTTGAAAAACTACTTGGTAGAATTAAAAACCTTGGATACAATCTTAAACTTACAGATGGCGCTAAAGATTATATTGCAGAGAAAGGTTTTGACAAGCAGTACGGAGCGCGACCTTTAAAAAGAGCCATTCAAAAATATGTGGAAGATTCCCTTGCGGAAGAAATTGTTGCTTCAAACCTAGAAGAAGGTGACCATATTAAGATTGACTACGATAAGAAAAATGATGAATTAAAAATCACAATTGAAAAGGCCGAAAAGCCCACAGAATCATAACAACTTGGTTTATCTGAAGAAAAAAAATCCTACTTTCATTCGAATGTGGGATTTTTTTTTTGAATAAACTGTAACAAATGCAAATAACTACAATCTATATAATAACAACAAAACTATTAGTGACGCTAACCAACTTAAATACTGAAGAACTAATCACACTTTGTAAATCTAAAAACCAATCAGCCCAATTGGAAATTTACAACAGATATTACAAGGCTATGTATAATACTTCAATAAGAATTGTAAAGGATAGTTTTGAAGCAGAAGACATCATGCAAGATGCTTTTTTACAAGCCTTTACCAAACTTAAAACACTTAAAGACGATAGTACTTTTGGTGCTTGGTTAAAACGAATAGTCGTTAATAAAAGTATACACCACTACAGGCAATTAATAAAAAAGAACGAAACCTCTATTGATGATGTTTTATATAAAATTGAAGAAAGCACATATGAATCTGAACAAGATCATAACTATAATAATTTAAAAGCTAATCAAGTATTAGACACAATGAAAACTTTAAAGGATAATTACAGAATTGTGCTAACGCTAAACTTAATAGAAGGTTATGATTACGAGGAGATAGGTGAAATTTTGAATATATCCTATCAAAATACACGAACCATGGTGTCTCGAGCTAAAATGAGCTTAAGGCAAAAATTAAATCAAGTAGCAAGGATTTAAAAATAAAAAAATATGAACGATAATAATATAGATAAAGTTTTTGAAAATTTAAAGAATCAATTTGATGTTGATTCTCCAAAATCCGCACACGAATTACGATTTCAACAAAAACTAGAAACACAGAATAACAGTGCTGCAAAAGTCCTAAAACTTAAGCCCAGCATATGGAAACCCATATTTGCTATAGCAGCATCTATAGTTATGCTACTTGCTGTTTTTATTAATTTGAATGGAGGTGATAAAAAGTCAGATTTAGCCAGTGTATCTCCCGAAATGGCAAAAACTCAGGACTTCTTCACTGCTTCAATTAATGAAGAATTGAGAAAATTAAAAGCTGAATCCTCTCCCGAAGTTCAAGTACTAATACAAGACGCACTAAAGCGTATTCAGGTTTTAGAAAATGACTATGCTGGTTTAAAAATAGACTTAAAGGAAAGCGGTGAAGACAATCGTGTTATTTATGCTATGATCTCAAATTTTCAAAATAGAATCGACATTTTACAAAATACTCTAGAGCAAATTGAAATAGTTAAACAATTAAATTATTCATCAGACGGTTTATTAGAATCAAATATTTAATAGCAAAAAATGATTAAATAAAAATTTATCGATCGTCCCTATTAAAAAACGAACACATGAAAAAAATTATACACATTGGCATAGTAATCAGCTTGCTTATACTTCCTCTACTAATTTCAGCTTCAAGTAAGACAGATTTTAAGCACACTAAAACTAAGACTATTAAAAAGGAGTTTTCTGTAAATAAAAATGCCTCTTTAGAAGTTGACAATAGCTACGGAAACCTTGATGTAGTCACTTGGGATGAAAACAGAATTGTTTTTGAAATAACCATAACCACCTCAGGGAACAATGAGGAAAAAACTCAAGAAAAACTTGATGAAATAACGGTTAATTTTTCTGCAAATTCTGATGCCGTCTCTGCAAGAACCATGTTTGGCAATAAAAAATCTGGCTCCTGGTGGAATTGGGGTAATAGTGGAAAAATTAAAATGAAGATTAATTATCTCATCAAAATGCCAATAACCAATAAGATAAACTTAAGTAATGACTATGGTAATATTAACGTTGACAAATTAAAGGGACAGGCCAAATTGAGCTGTGATTATGGCAAGATTACTACTAAAGAGCTTATGGCTGCAGATAATGCTATAAGTTTTGATTATTCTAAAGGCTGTTATTTTGAGTATATTAACAGTGGTAAAATTAATGCGGACTATAGTGATTTTACCATAGCAAAAACTAAGGATATTCATATTTCTGCAGACTACTCCAACTCCAAAATAGAAATTGCTGAAAACGTAAAGTATACCTGCGACTATGGAAATATGAAAATAGATGCCGCAAACAATATTGACGGCAATGGCGATTACCTAACAACCGTAATTGGAGATGTTTACAACAACGTCACTCTAAGAGCCGATTATGGATCTATAAAAATAAAACATCTAACAGAAAGCGCTGGAAATGTAGATATTAAATCTGATTACGTTGGAATTAACATTGGATACGCGCAAGATTACTATTTCGACTTTAATATTAGACTAGATTATGGCTCGTTAAGGGAAAGTGATGGTTTAACATTTATTAAAAAGAACATACAATCAAGTGATAAATATTATAGTGGCTATCGAGGAACACAATCTACAGGCAACTTAATATCTATAACATCGGACTATGGCAGTGTTTCATTAAAACCATACTAATATCATTAATCAAAATCAAAATTTATGAAAACTATTAGCATCTTAAAAATCGCATTTACAATTATTAGTTGCTTACTAATTTCAACCACTCAAGCACAATGGAAAAAAATTAAAGGCAATGGCAATAAGGTTTCTATTATGAGGTCTACGCCAGAATACAGTGGCATTAAGTGTGCTGGATCTTTTGACTATATTTTAGTTAAAGGCAAAGAAGGTTCCTTAACGCTTGAGGGCGACGAGAACTTACTAGATTTTATAATTACTGAAGTAAAAGGAGATATCTTAAAAGTAAAAGTGAAAGATGGCGTGAGCCTAAAAACAAGGAATGGTAGCTCTATAAAAATAACCATTCCTTTTGAAAGTATTAATAAGGTAGCTTTGGCAGGTTCTGGAGATTTATATAGCAAAAACGTAATTAACACTTCTAGTTTAGATGTCTCTCTCGCTGGTTCTGGAGATATCACTTTAGATATTAAAACGGAATCTGTAGAAAGTGCACTATCAGGATCTGGCGATATTACTTTAAAAGGTACAACCGAAAACCTTGAATCGAAAGTTGCCGGGTCGGGCGATTTCCATGGCTTTGAGCTAGACGCTAATAACACTGAAGTTTACGTTGCTGGATCTGGAGACGCCAAAGTAGTTGGTAACAAAACTTTAAAAGCAAGGGTTTCAGGATCTGGTGATATTGCATATCATGGCTCTCCTGAAAAAGAAGACACCAAGGTTTCAGGGTCAGGAAGTATTAGCAACTAAATTTTCATCAATCAATAATCTGTTTAAAACCTCATGATTCGTCATGAGATTTTTTAGCATTATACTTCAGCGCTACCCTTAGGAACTCTAAGTAGCATTACGATCCCCAGCAAAAAGAAAATAAACAGAAACAATATGGCGTTACGCATAGTACCAGTAATTTGATCGATACTAGCAAAGATTACCATACCTATTACGATACCAACTTTTTCGGCAACATCATAAAAACTAAAATAAGACGTTGTGTCTTCTGTTTCCGGTAAAAATTTTGAATAGGTAGACCTAGCTAATGACTGGATACCTCCCATAACAAAACCAACTACCCCAGCAGCAATATAAAACTGTGTTGGGGTAAACATAAAATAAGCATAGAAACAAGTAGCCATCCAAATCATGTTAATACCTATTAAGGTTTTAATATTACCAAACTTTTCAGAAGCCAATGAGGTTAAATATGCTCCAAGAACGGCTATTAGCTGAATAATTAGTATACTTCCAATCAAGCCAACAGTTTTTTCAGAATCACCTCCCCAATTAATTTCTTCTTCTCCAAAATATACAGCTACTAACATAATAGTTTGTACAGCCATACTAAACACGAAAAAAGCATACAGGTACCTTTTTAATCTTAAATTTGACTTTAATTGAACCCATACCTGTTTCAGTTCTCGTATCCCATTAAAAATTATAGCTCTAGTTACTTTATTACCAGAAGAAACACCCTTTGGCAAATAATAAAAGGAATACTGACTAAATAAGGCCCACCAGACACCAACCGTAACAAAAGACACTCTCATAGCTTTGATAGAAGCGTTATTCTTTGCGGCCTCTAGAGCTTGGTTTACGGCTGATTCATTTCCTGAGTTTAACAAGGCTTCAGAAATTGATATTTCGAAACCAAACCACTCTGGCTTCATAACCATAGCTAAGTTTAAAATTAACAACAAAACACTACCAATATATCCCCAAGCAAATCCTTTGGCGCTTATCCTATCTTGTTGCTCTTCAAAAGCAATGTCTGGTAAGTAAGAATTATAAAATACCAAACTCCCCCAATAACCAATTAGCCCCATAAAATAAAATAGCAAACTAACATGAATATGCTCCAGATTGAACCAATATAACCCAATGCAACCTAAGCTTCCCAGATAGCAAAAAAACTTCATAAAAGCTTTCTTATTACCCACGTAATCTGCAATGCCAGATAGAATTGGAGATGTTAAAGCCACCACCAAAAACGTAAAGGCCGTAACAAACGTTATTAAAGCGGTACTTTTAAATTCAAACCCAAAAGCAGATACCGTTTTAATCTCAGAAATAAAAAGTGCCGAGTAAAAAATGGGAAAGATAGAAGATGCTATGGTAAGTGTATAAACGGAATTCGCCCAGTCGTAAAACGCCCAAGCATTTAGTAGCTTTTTACTACCTTTTTTAAGTTCTGACATATAAAAAGCTGCTCTTTTGTAAGCAGCTTCTAAAGTAATCAAATATTTTTAGTTAGTAGAAAATTAGTATTCTCTAAATTTTGTTACACCAAATTTTTGAGCCTCGGCAGCCGCCGCAGGTGCCAATGCTGTTAAGTTAGCGATGCGAGAATCATTAGAGGGGTGTGTGCTTAAAATTTCTGGAGGCGCTTGCCCGCTCCCGCTATTAGCTTTCATGCGTTTCCATAATTCTGCTGCTTCAGCAGGATCATAGCCCGCTATAGCCATTAAATACAGTCCAATTTTATCTGCCTCAGTTTCATGGCTTCTGCTAAAAGGAAGCATAACCCCAAGTTGCGAACCAACACCATAATACTGGTTAAATGCATCTCTTGCTCTTGGATCATTTAATGCAATATTACCCGCTACTGCTCCAACTTGCTGGAGCATACCAGCACTCATTCTTTGCTGTCCATGATTAGCCAACGCATGTGCTACTTCATGTCCCATTATAGCAGCAACCCCTGTTTCAGATTTCGCAACAGGTAGAATCCCCGTATAAAACACTATTTTACCTCCTGGCATACACCAAGCATTCACCGTTTCGTCATCTACTAAATTATATTCCCATTTGTAATCATTTAAATAACTGTGGTGCCCATTAGCAGTTAACCACCGTTCGGCTGCACTAGCAATTCGTTGCCCTACCCTAGTAATCATCTGAGCGTCTTTAGTTCCTGTTACTACTTTATTCTCTGACAAAAATTGATCATATTGAGCAAAAGCCGTTGGAAATAACTGTGAGTTTGGCACAAGAGCCATAGTCTTTTGGCCAGTAAATGGATTGGTGGCACAAGACCATATTACCAATACCAAAACCAATAACCCTCCAATTTTATTAAAATTCATAAAAGTCTGTTTAATTCGTTCTAAAAATACAAATTTGTTCCTTTACAATTATAAGACACGTTCTACTTTTTTGGTCACATTTTTAATACTAAAACCATATTTTCTTTGTAATGTTTTAATTTACAAAACGACTGGATAAAGAAAAACTATGAAACATTTAATAATACTTTGCTTACTCGTGATAGGATGTAAAGGTAATAGTCAAAAAAAAACTACAGATAAATACAAGGTATCGAAGGCCGAGGCCGAATGGAAAGCACAATTATCGGACCAAGAATATTACGTTTTAAGAAAATCAGGCACAGAGCGTGCGTTTACGAGTCCGCTAAACAAACATTATGAGAAAGGAATTTACGTTTGTAAAGCCTGTGAAACTCCATTATTTAAAAGTGATCACAAATATGATTCTGGAAGTGGTTGGCCTAGTTTTGATAGAGAAATAAAGGGCAATGTGGCCTTTTCAACAGACTATAAAATAGGTTATGCTAGAACAGAAGAGCACTGTGCCACCTGTGGTAGCCATTTAGGACATGTCTTTAATGATGGCCCTCGAGACACTACAGGCAAACGCCATTGCATTAATGGCATTGCTCTAAAATTTATTCCGAAATCATAAGTTTAAGGCTCTATCATTATGGAATAGCGTGCTACTCATAAACCAAAATAAATTCAGCCAAGAGAAAAAAAGAAAGCACTATACGAATGACATGTAAATCAATCCTCCACCCTATTCTTAAATGGCCTTATAATTAACCTAGCTTCCCTGTCGAACCTAACATAGTTATATACCCAATTAACAAAAACGACCATTCGATTTCTAAAACCGATAAGAAAAAATAGATGGACAAACATCCATACATACCATGCAAAAACTCCTTGAAACTTAAAACGTTTTAAATCTACCACGGCTTTATTTCTTCCTATAGTAGCCATGGCCCCCTTATTAGTATATTCAAAAGGGCGCATAGGTTTTTCTTCAATCAAGTTTAAAATATTGTCGCCCAATTGGTCTCCCTGTTGCATGGCAGGCTGTGCCATCATAGGTAATCCGTTCGGGCTTTCTTTAGTGGCCATGCAAGCAATATCTCCAATGGCAAAAATATGATCGAAACCCTTTACTTGATTAAATTCGTTAACTAAAATGCGGTTACCTCTGCTAACAAATTCCTGGGCATCCAGGCCTTTAATTGTGGCGCCTTTTACTCCTGCGGCCCAAACTAAAGTTGCCGTATCAAAAGTTAAATCTGAATTTGTTGTAACCGTTCGGCCATCATAATTAGTAACCTTAACATTCTTCCATATATTAACACCTAATTTCTCTAAGAAAACTTCTGCTTTCTCCGATGCCTTGGCACTCATACCTTTTAATAAGCAGTTTCCAGATTGTATAATATGTATTTGGGCCATCCTAGTATCAAGATCTGGATAATCTTTAGGCAAAATACCTTTCTTAATTTCAGCCAATGCACCAGCTAACTCCACCCCTGTTGGACCGCCACCTACAATCACAAAATTCATTAAGGCATTTCGCTCGTTTAAATCTGATGTTAAAAGAGCTTCTTCAAAATTCTCAAGAATCAAACTCCTTAAATTCAAAGATTGTGGTATCGTTTTCATTGCCATGCTATGGCGCTCAATTTCAGAATTCCCAAAATAATTAGTTGTAGAACCTGAAGCCACTACTAAATAATCGAACTTAAGCTTTCCTATGTTTGTTTGTACCTTGTTTTTTTTAATATCAATTTCTTCTACATTGGCCAATCTAAAAAAGAAATTAGGAAAATCCTTTAATATCTTTCTAATAGGATAGGCTATAGAGTCAGGTTCCAAACCACCCGTAGACACTTGGTATAGTAAGGGCTGAAATGTATGATAATTGTGCTTATCTAAAAGTACAACTTGCACTTCTTGCTTTGATAATTTCTTTGCCAGAGCAATTCCAGCAAATCCACCGCCTATAATTACTATTCTAGGATAACTAGTTCTAGGTATGTTCATAAAATCAAACTTGTTCCACAAAGGTAAGATTTAAGACCTAAATTTAAGGGCTTCTAAATTCATTATTCGAATTCGATTTTGTAAATTCGTACCCTAAAATTTAACACATGAGTAAATACGATATTATTGTTCTTGGAAGTGGTCCTGGTGGCTATGTAACAGCTATTAGAGCATCTCAATTAGGTTTTAAAACCGCTATTGTTGAAAAAGAAAGTTTAGGTGGTGTATGTTTAAATTGGGGATGTATTCCAACAAAAGCCTTGCTAAAATCAGCCCAAGTGTTTGAATATCTGAAACATGCAGAAGATTACGGACTTAAAGTAAATGATGCTAAACACGATTTTGATGCCGTTGTAAAACGCAGCCGTGGTGTTGCAAATGGAATGAGCAAGGGAATTGAGTTTTTAATGAAAAAGAATAAAATTGACGTTATAAAAGGTTATGGAAAACTTAAACCTGGGAAGAAAATTGACGTTGATGGTACTGAATATAGCGCTAATAACATCATTATAGCTACAGGAGCGCGTTCAAGAGAATTACCTAGCTTACCTCAAGATGGTAAAAAGGTTATCGGTTATAGAGAAGCCATGAGTTTACCAAAACAACCAAAGAAAATGATTGTTGTTGGTTCTGGAGCAATTGGTGTTGAGTTCGCTTACTTTTACAACTCAATGGGTACTGAAGTAACTGTTGTTGAGTATTTACCTAATATTGTGCCAGTTGAAGATGAAGACGTATCGAAACAATTAGAGCGTTCGTTTAAAAAGAATGGTGTGAAGATTATGACCTCTGCCGAAGTTACGTCGGTTGACACTTCTGGTGATGGTGTTAAAGCCACTGTTAAAACTAAAAAGGGCGAGGAAGTTCTTGAAGCTGATGTTATTTTGAGTGCTGTTGGTATTAAAACGAATATTGAGAATATTGGTTTAGAAGACGTTGGTATTGTTGTAGATAGAGATAAAATTATAGTAAATGATTTTTATCAAACTAATATCCCTGGTTATTTTGCTATTGGAGATGTTACACCGGGTCAAGCGTTGGCACACGTAGCTTCTGCTGAAGGCATTTTATGTGTTGAAAAACTTGCAGGACATCATGTTGAAGCTTTGGATTATGGCAATATTCCTGGTTGTACCTATTGTTCTCCTGAAATAGCTTCTGTTGGTTTAACCGAAAAGCAAGCTAAAGACAAAGGCTTAGATATTAAAGTTGGTAAATTTCCATTCTCGGCTTCTGGAAAAGCGAGTGCAGGAGGAAATAAAGATGGTTTTGTAAAAGTTATCTTTGATGCTAAATATGGGGAATGGTTAGGCTGCCATATGATTGGTGCTGGAGTTACCGATATGGTTGCCGAGGCTGTGGTTGCTAGAAAACTAGAAACTACTGGACACGAAGTTCTAAAAGCTGTTCACCCACACCCTACTATGAGTGAGGCAGTAATGGAAGCAGTTGCCGATGCTTATGACGAATGTATCCATATATAAGAGCTATAATAAATTCCAAAATAAAAAAGTTCCAGAAATCTGGGACTTTTTTATTTATGTCTGTTTTTTAAATTTAATCAAGAAAGCTTTGAATGGCTAGTTCGTAACTCTGAAGTCCAAACCCAAGAATTACCCCTTTTGCATTTGGAGAAATATAGGATTGATGACGAAATTCCTCCCTACCAAAAGTATTTGAAATATGAACTTCTATAACTGGAGTTTCAATACCCTTTATCGCGTCTCCAATACCAATACTTGTATGTGTATAGGCACCTGCATTAAGAATAGCACCATCATAACTAAACCCTATTTCATGTAGTTTATTAATTATCTCTCCTTCTATATTTGATTGATAATAACTCAATTCAACAGTGGGATACTTATTTTTGATTTTATCAAAAAACTCTGTAAATGTTAAACTACCATAAATATTTGGCTCTCTTTTGCCCAATAAATTTAAATTAGGTCCATTGATAATAATTAGTTTTTTCATATTTCAAAAATATAAAAAAGCTATAAAAAAACCGAAGTTCAAAACTTCGGTTTAAAATATTCGTATTTAACGGTTTTCAAATGTCAAAAATAACTCCCACGTTAAAAGCAGAGGTAGCATTAAATACACTAAAATCTTCGTCAAACAAATCAACGAAACCATTATACCCCTGATATTGAATGTACAATTGTGTATCATTGGCAATATCAAATTTATAGCCTATACCTACTCCCAAACCTACATCAAAAGAACTTTCAATCATGTCTTTAACATCCACGTTCCCTTCTGGGGTATCTGCTTTAGCACTAACTAAAAATCCAATAGTGGGACCAAAATTTAAGAACCAATTTCTTCTTGACCCAAAATGCCAATTAGCATGTAAAGGTATAGCTATGTAATTCAATTTATCAATAAAGTCTTGACCAGATATAGTAATTTTAGTTCCTTTAGAGTCATAGATAAGACCTGAACGAAAGCTCCAACGGTTATTCAAATAATATTCAACAGTAGCGCCAACATTAAAAGCTGTCCTAATTTTATTATTTAAACTTTCCGAACTCGAATAATTTGAAAAGTTTAAACCCAATTGAGGAGCTACTGTGAAGTCCCCTTTTTCATTCTGTGCGTTCATAATAGAAAAAGCTAATACCATAATGGGTATCAAAAATAATTTCTTCATAATATTTTATTATTAATTTGGATGCGGCAAATAAATAACAAAAAAAGTATTTTACCACACATATTTGAGGTTTATTCATACAAAATATCTTAAAATTTAGTAATATAACTAAACCCAAATATGCTTGTATAGATAAAAACCTTATTCGTACTTTTACTTATCATGAAATGGCAACAAGCACTTAAAGACTACCAGTTATATTTAAAAATAGAACGCGGGTTATCTCAAAATTCTATTAACAGTTATGTTCTAGACATTAAAAAATTAATGAACCATCTGGAAGCTAATAATATAGCGAAATCCCCAATTTCAATTGAATCTGATACCATTCAACAATTCATCTATCAAATTGCTCAGGTAGTGAATGCTCGATCTCAATCTCGAATTATCTCAGGACTTAAAAGCTTTTTTAACTACTTAATTTTTGAAGATTACCGAACCAGTAATCCCTTAGAGCTCATAGAATCTCCTAAAATAGGAAGAAAGCTTCCGGACACCCTTTCTGAAGATGAAATTGATACTCTTATTAAAGCTATAGATTTAAGCAAACCAGAAGGCGAAAGAAACCGTGCAATGCTAGAAACCTTGTATGGCTGTGGTTTGCGTGTAAGCGAGCTTATAAATCTTAAAATCTCTGATTTGTTTTTTGAAGAAGGGTTTATAAAAGTAACTGGAAAAGGAGATAAACAACGTTTTGTTCCTATTATTGACATTACTCAAAAATATATTAACCTTTACCGATATGAGATTAGAACTCATTTAAACATTCAAGCTGGCTTTGAAGATACATTATTTCTTAATAGAAGAGGCAAACAGCTTACTAGGGCTATGGTTTTTACAATAATAAAACAACTTGCTGAAAAGACTGGGCTAAAGAAAAAAGTTTCTCCCCACACTTTTAGACATTCTTTTGCAACGCACCTATTAAAAAATGATGCCGATTTGAGATCCATACAGCTTATGCTTGGACATGAAAACATCACTGCCACAGAGGTATACGTACATCTAGATAAAAGTCATCTAACTAAAGTTGTAGAAAAATATCATCCTAGAAAATAAAAATCCAGCATAAAGCTGGATTTAATATTTTGAACATGAGAGAATAAGCTATTTTGCAATATTAACCGCTCTTGTTTCCCTTATTACTGTTACCTTAACCTGACCAGGATATGTCATATCGGTTTGAACTTTTTGAGAAATATTAAATGATAAATCTGCTGCTTTTTGATCATCGACCTTTTCACTTTCAACAATGACTCTAAGTTCACGACCAGCCTGAATAGCATAGGCCTTTTTTACACCGTTAAACCCAAAAGCGATATCCTCCAAATCTTTTAAACGTTGTATATAACTGTCTAATACTTGACGTCTTGCCCCTGGTCTTGCTCCCGAAATAGCATCACAAACTTGAATTATAGGAGCTAACAAAGATTTCATTTCAATTTCATCATGGTGCGCTCCAATGGCATTACACACCTCTCCTTTTTCATTATATTTTTCAGCCCATTGCATCCCTAAAATAGCATGAGGCGTTTCCATATCTGCTTCTGCATCTGGCACTTTTCCAATATCATGAAGTAAACCTGCTCGTTTTGCAAGTTTAGGATTCAACCCTAATTCGGCCGCCATAACACCACAAAGCTTAGCTACTTCACGAGAGTGCTGAAGCAAATTTTGTCCGTAAGAAGAACGGTACTTCATTCTACCTACCATTTTAATTAATTCTGGGTGTAAATTATGAATCCCCAAATCAATAACGGTACGTTTACCTACTTCAATAATTTCCTGTTCAATTTGCTTTTGAGTTTTCTTTACAATCTCTTCAATCCTTGCTGGATGGATTCTGCCATCGGTTACTAGCTTATGCAAAGATAAACGAGCTACTTCTCGTCTTACAGAATCAAAACATGATAAAATAATCGCTTCAGGCGTATCGTCTACAATAATCTCAACACCAGTCGCCGCTTCAATCGCTCTAATATTTCTTCCCTCTCTACCAATAATTCTTCCTTTTACGTCATCCGATTCAATATTAAATACAGACACACAATTATCAACAGCCTCTTCGGTTCCAATGCGCTGAATGGTATTAATAATAACCTTTTTAGCGTCCTGTTCTGCCGTCAACTTAGCCTCTTCCATAGCACTTTGAATAAAAGCCATGGCATCATTTTTAGCCTCACCCTTGAGAGATTCAACCAATTGTTCTTTAGCCTCTTCAGCAGATAAACTAGAAATAACTTCTAATTGCTGTACCTGACTTTTATGCAGTCTATCTAACTCCTCTTGCCTTTTTTCAAGAACATCTAGCCTGTGATTGTAATCATTGATTTTTCTGTCAAGACTCTCATTGAGCTTCTTACCTTTAGAGAGTTCGTTGGAAATCTGAGACTCTTTATCCCGTGTGCGCTTTTCAGCTTCGGCCATTTTTTTATCTCTTGCCAGAATGACCTTTTCATGTTCTGCTTTTAGTTCAATAAACTTCTCCTTAGCTTGAAGAATCTTATCTTTTTTAAGGTTTTCACCTTCGCTTTTCGCTTCTTTAAGTATTAATGAAGCACTTTTTTTTGCTTCCTTAACAAGTTTTGAAGCATTATTTTTCTCTAATGTCTTGGCTATAATAAATCCTATGATTAAGCCTAATATGACACCGCCAACTGCAAATATAATTGAGTTATCCATCGTTAATTTAGTGGTTTATATATATAAAAAAAGCCTACACTAGTATAAAGTTTTGTATAAACTCCTTAAAAACAAGTTTAGGGCTAACAAATTGATCAAGGATCTGCGACTAAGGCAGCATGCTTTTACAACTTAAACTCACCCTTTTTAAAGAATTAACGTTGAGTTTATCAAAAAAAATAACCAATGCAGGCAGTAACTTTTATCTATTTTAAAGAACGTTTAAGAAACTAAATGTTTTGTGAGTAATTCGTCTAAAGCCTTAAGCTTTTCTTCAACATGCTCACTAACATTTGCTTTATCTATTGTTTTCTGTTCTACTTGAGAGGCAAACTGCAGCGCACACATCGCTAAAACATCTTGTTTATCTCTTACAGAATAACTTTGCTCAAACTGTTTAATCATTAGCTCAATATTCTTAGCTGCTTTTCGTAAACCTTCTTCCTGAATTGCATCAATAGTTAAAGGATATACTCTATTCGCTATAGATAGCTTTATTTTAAGCTTTTCGGCCATTACAATCTTCTACTTTAATCCGAGAGTTGCGCTATACAATGATCAATATCTCTGATTAAGGCATTTATTTTAAGCTTAGTTTCTCTTTTATTATCGTCACTACCAAGTATGGAATTTGCCATTTTTAGAGCCTCATACTTTTCTTCCCAAGCACTAATTTCAGTTTTTCGAGAAGAATTTAAACGCTTTGAAACCTCTAACTCTTCATTTAATTTCAAATTAGCATGCTTTAAAAGCTCTAGTTTGTGTAATAATTTACTAATCTTGTTTTCTAATGAATCTACAATATCTTCAATATTACTCATTTACAAAATTCAATACTTACATCACAAAGTTAACATTACTTGCTTTAAATAACAATTGTTTTTTCATAAAAAATAAAAATGCTATTCCTCGATACTGCGAAGAAAATACTGGCTTGATTTTTGTTCACAGCTTTGCGTTTTAGTATCAAATTAATAATTTAGCCCCACATTATTAGATATGCGATTTTTACCTGCCCTTTATTTACTGCTTCTTTTATCAATTGTAACTCAAGCTCAAACTTCGTATCCACAAGATTATTTCAATCCGCCATTAAACGTTCCTTTAGTATTATCTGGTACTTTTGGTGAGTTACGTTCAAATCATTTCCATGCGGGTTTAGACATAAAGACTCAGCAAACTACAGGTTTAAAGGTTTTTGCATCTGCGAATGGTTTTGTAAGTAGAATTAAAGTATCTCATTTTGGCTATGGTAAAGCTTTATATATTACTCATCCCAATGGTTACACAACTGTTTATGCACATTTACAAAAGTTCGCCCCCACTATTGAAGCTTATGTTAAAAAGGCTCAATACAAAAAAGAGTCCTACGAAATAGAACTCTTTCCAAAAGCAGAAGAATTGCCCGTTTTTCAAGATAGTTTGGTTGCATATAGTGGGAATTCTGGAGGTTCGGGAGGGCCACATCTTCATTTTGAAATAAGGGATAAAAATGAACACCCCATGAACCCAATGTTATTTGGGTTAGATGTAAAGGATACTACAAGTCCTGTTGTTAAATCTATCTATGCTTATCCTTTAGATACTAAATCCTTTATAAACCAAAGTAACACAAAACAAAAGCTTCGATTAATACCTTTATTAAACGGCGATTATAAAGTTGAAAATATTGATGCCATTGGTTCCATAGGTTTCGGTATTGAAACAATAGATAGGCAAGATCTAGGAGCCAACGCCAATGGTGTTGCTAATATTCAAACTTTTGTTAATGGTAGTAGAAATTTTGAGCTCGATTTTAAACGGTTTTCTTTTAACGAAAGTAAGCACATAAATCAACTCATTGATTATGAAAACTACATTAGCAAAAAGTCTAGAGTTCAGAAATTATTCAAAAAAAACAATCCTCTTAGTATAATTAAGTCGTCTGCAAATAATGGATTTATAGCCATTGAAGATAGCACTAACGTTGTTTACAAGATAAGAGTGGCCGACTATAAAAATAATGAAGCTTGGGTAACCGTGCACATTAACGGAACAAATTTAACCAAAGGAGAAGCTATAAAAACGATTGCATCCCCTTATTTTGTTAACTCAAAACAAACAATTAATCTTAAAAAAGGGCGCGTATCTGTTGATTTTTACAAAGACACATTCTACGAAAACTTCTATATTGATTTTGACGTTAAAAATGACACGCTTTTTTTACATGATGACACTAAGGCGGCTAAAAAAAACTTTCGTGTTGCTTTTGACGTAAGTCACTATAACCAAAAAGACAGAAACAAACTTTATATTGCTCGTCTAATAGGCAAAAAAAAGTATCCGACTTATACAAGTACCAAAAGAAAAGGCAACGAATTAGTCACAAATACGAAAAAGCTAGGCACTTATGCGCTGGCGCTAGACACCGTAAAACCTTCTATAAAGCCGGTAAATTTTAAAAACAAACAGTGGTTAAAAAACTACAGGTTTCTAAAAATTAAAATTGATGATGACGCTTCTGGTATCTCCAATTTTAGAGCTACGGTAAACGGGAAATGGATTCTTATGGAGTATGATTACAAAACTAAAACATTATCTTATGATTTTAATGATAAGATGATTCTTGATACAAAGAATAATTTAAAGCTTATTGTTACTGATAATGTTGGAAATAATTCTACATTTGAAACGTTATTTTACAAAAAATAAACTTTTTTACTTTTGAGAGCAGGACTTTTACGAACCACTATACTTCTATTTTTATTTACAACCATAAGTTTTGCTCAAACAGCAACCATAAGAGGAATCATTTTAGATGAGAACGACAGACCCGTTGATGAGGTAAATATAAAAGCCAATAACACAGGAACCACGTCTAATAAAAATGGATTTTATAATCTTACTATACCAACAGACCAAGATGTAACCGTAGAATTCACTCATATTTCCCATAAAAAGATTTCAAGCGTATTTAACCTTAAAAAAGGCGAAGTTTTTGAATTTAATCCTGTTATGAGCGCATCTGTAGAGCAGATTACTACTGTGGTTATTACAGGAAATAGAAGAAAAGATGTTGAAGGTATTATTACATTAAAGCCTGAAGCGATTAGAAAAATACCCGGAGCTAACGCTGGAGTTGAAAATCTGCTCCTTACACTACCTGGAGTTAGCAACAATAACGAATTAAGCACACAATATTCGGTTCGTGGTGGAAACTTTGATGAAAACCTCGTTTACGTAAATGACATTGAAGTGTATCGACCGTTTTTAATTCGTTCTGGTCAACAAGAAGGCTTAAGCTTTGTGAACACCGATATGGTTCAGAATGTAGAGTTTTCTGCTGGTGGTTTTCAATCTAAATATGGAGATAAACTCTCATCTGTATTAGATATTACCTATAAAGACCCATATCAGTTTGAGGTTAATGCCGACTTGAGCCTACTTGGAGGCAGTCTATCGGTTGAAAATATTAGTAAAGATTCTAAGTTCACAGCAATTGTTGGAGGGCGGTATCGAGATAATAGTTTATTAGTTAATGCAAGAGAGACCGAAACAAATTTTCAACCAACTTTTGCCGATATTCAAGGTTTTTTTACTTACCGATTTACAAATAAATTTCATTTAAGTTTTTTAGGAAACGCCTCGATAAACACCTACAACTACGAACCAGTTTCAAGGCAAACTAATTTTGGAACCTTAGCAGAGCCTATCGCTCTTATAGTCTTTTATGAAGGACAAGAAAAAGACAGATACCAAACATTATTTGGAGCTCTAAAAGGATCCTATTTTGCGAGCGACGATTTAACGCTACATCTTATTACCTCAAGTTATCATACAAGAGAAGAAGAATACTTTGATATTTTTGCTCAGTACAGATTAGGAGAAGTGAATGCTAATATTGGAGATGAAGATTTTGGAGAAGTAGCATTTTCTGAAGGTATAGGAAGTCAGCTAACACACGGTAGAAATGACCTTGACGCTTTAATAACGAATATTGAGCATAAAGGCGATTTTAAAGTTGACGATAACCGTATTGAATGGTCTGTAAAATACACCAACGAAGATATTCGCGACCGTTTAGTTGAATGGGAAGTTATTGATTCGGCAGGGTTTTCTATTAGACCTCCTAGCTTACCTGCAAATGAACAACCTTATGAGCCTTATACAGGGCCCTTAGAACCTTTTCAAAATGTTAGAGCAAAAAACAATACGCAAATTAATAGGCTTCAAGCTTATGCTCAATGGAGTAAGCGCAGTACGCTCGGGAAAAGCGATGTTTGGTATAATGCAGGTATTAGGATGCATAACTGGTCTGTTAAGGGAGAAGGTATAGCCTCTAATAACAGCAGCGTTTTTACACCAAGAGCGCAGTTTGCTATTAAGCCTGACTGGGAAAAAGACATGCTTTTTAGAGTAGCTGCAGGATTCTACTACCAGCCTCCATTTTACCGCGAACTTAGAGATTCCAGTGGTGTTGTTCAACCCAAAGTTAAATCGCAAAAATCGTTTCATGCTGTTATAGGAAATGATTATAGTTTTGAAATGTGGGACAGACCCTTTAAACTTACCTCCGAAATTTTTTATAAAAACTTATGGGATGTAAACCCCTATACGCTAGAAAATGTTCGTATTAGGTATCGGGCTAAAAATAATGCTACTGCATATGCTTACGGATTGGACTTAAGATTAAACGGTGAGTTTGTGCCGGGAACCGAATCTTGGTTTAGTTTTGGCTACCTAAAAACTGAAGAGAATATTGATAACCGAGGATATATCTCCAGGCCAACAGATCAGAGGCTTAAATTTGCAGCTCTGTTTCAAGATTATGTACCTACCATGCCTAATTTAAAAGTGTATTTGAATTTGGTATATAATACAGGTTTACCTGGAGGTTCTCCTAGTTATGCAGACCCCTATGAATACCAAAGTAGACTCCCAGATTATAGACGAGCAGATTTGGGCCTTCAGTATGTAATTGTCGATGCTAACAAACAATTTTCGAGAGGATGGAGAAAACCCTTCAAAGCCCTCTCATTCGGATTTGAAATATATAATATGTTTGATGCTCAAAACTCCATAACCAATACTTGGGTTAGAGACGTAAGCAACAAAAGGCAAATAGCTATACCTAATTATTTAACACCTCGAGTTTTTAATGTAAGAACAACCATGAGGTTTTAAGGTGTTTGTATAAAAGTTTTTAAAGTTTCAACAACATAATCAACTTCTTCTCTAGTATTATTAATACTAAATGAGAAACGCAAAGACGGTTTTTCTAATGCTTCTTTATTCAATATTTCTGTTAGAACATGCGATTTTTGTGAACTGCCACTTTGACAAGCACTTCCTTTTGAACAAGCAATACCTTTTAAATCCAACTGAAAAAGAAGCATCGCCGATTTCTCTGGAGGGATGGGTAATTGAACATTAACCATAGTATAAGTACTTTTTTCGTCATTTCCTGATGCAGCATTTAGTTTGTAATTGGATATATAACGCTCTAGTTGCTTAATAAAATAAGCTTTGAGTTCCTTAATGTATTTGCTTTCAGAATTCAAGTTTTGATAGGCCAAATCAAGCGCTTTTTCCATACCAACAATACTGTGAATGTTTTCAGTTCCTGCTCGTAGACCTCTTTCTTGTTCTCCACCTAATATCATAGGCCTCAACCGAGAATTCTTTTTTATATAGGCAAAACCAACACCTTTTGGACCATGAAATTTATGAGCCGATGCGGCAAGAAAATCGACCCCCACATTCTGTAAGTCTAGTTTATAACGCCCTACAGACTGGACAGCATCAGTATGAAATAAGGCATTATGCGAATGGCACAAATCAGCTACCTGTTTTAAGTTTAAAATGGTTCCAATTTCATTGTTAATATGCATTAAACTTACCAGCGTGTAGCGCGTCTCATTTTGTAATAGATTATCTAACTGAATCAAGTCTAATTCGCCTTCAGCATTTATTTCTAAATAATTCACCTCAACATTAAAGCGCTCTTGTAACTGTTCAACTGTGTGTAAAACAGCATGATGCTCAATTTTGGATGTAATAATCCTAGATACCCCCAAATCTTTTACAGCACTTTTTAAAACCAAATTGTCGGCCTCGGTTCCTCCAGAGGTGAATATAATTTCTCCTGCCGATACATTTAAATGCTTTGCTATAGATTTTCTAGACTGCTCTAATAAAACCCTTGAAGAACGTCCAAAAGCATGTGATGAAGATGGATTTCCAAAATTACTTTTCATAATATCAAACACAACCTGCGCCACTTCTTCGCGAATTGGAGTTGTTGCTGCATTATCAAAATATACCTGTTTCATCTTGCTATTTCCAAATTTTAACCAAAATAAGGTCTCTTATGGAGCCCAAAAATACTTGAAATAAAATTATTATCAATATGATACGTTATAATTATCAATTCGTTTATTTTTGCCAAAAACAAATGGTATGCGTCGGTTATTTTTAGTACTTATTTCTTTCTTTTTTGTTTTCATACAATCTTGCAATGATGGGGATATTATTACTGTAGAACTTGATTTTGAGGATACCTTTGAAGCTTGTGGATCAACAAACCTGGTGCTATTTAAAACAAAAGAAGACCCTTCTGAATCACTGTCACTAAAGCTAAGCGGTGTCACTTTAGAAGATATTTTAAAAGTTGATGATAATGGCCTTTTCGAGAAAACCTATTCCATAAATTCTTCAAACCCTTTTAATTATAGAACTTACAGTAATACAAACCTACCTAGTGATTTATTTTGTAGTGATATTCCAAATTCAGAAGTTAGTATAACTCAAGATATTGCGAGTACAAGTGGTCAGGCAGATGTTAAAACCGTACTTACAGAAGATGATAACGATGGGGTTCCAGCCTTATTAGAAGACAGAAATAATAATGGTGATTTGGAAGACGATGATACCGATCGTGATGGCATTCCTGATTATATTGATGCTGATGACGATGGCGACAATATCCTTACAAAAGATGAAAATCCAGACCCTAATGAAGACGGAAGCCTCAATGGTGCCCAAGACACAGATGGAGATGGTATTCCTGATTATTTAGATAATGATGATGACGGTGACGGTGTAAAAACAAGAGACGAAGAAAATGATTCTCAAGACAACAACCCTGCTAACGATATTACTAACCCAGAGGTTGGTGCCGATTTTTTAAATCCCGAAGTAGCCAATACTGTTCCTGCCACTGGATACAGAGATCATAGTATTTCCCAAACCTTTGAAGTAACTCTAATATTGAGAGATATTGATATACAAGTTATTTCAGCAGATCTTCTAGACTTTGGAAAACTGGTTGATGCTGCCCTATCTAAAACAAGAAAAGGAGAGCCTATTTTTAACTAGTTTCTTGTATTTTGATAGATATAAACTTCGGTAGCTCCTAAACCATATTTTTGATAATTAGCATCATAATATTTCAGGTTTTCATATCTACCAAACAAGTATTCCAGCTCTAATTTTAATACGCCTTGCCCTACCCCATGAATAAAAACTACTTTTTGAATTCGTTTTGACATAGCAAATTCTAACTGCCTTCTTGCGGTATCTAATTGCAAAGTAAGCATCTCATGATTACTCATACCTCGGGAAGACTTAACCAATTGATGAATGTGTAAGTCTACCTCTAAAGTCGGTTCATATCTATCTTTAGCACGCTTTTTTATAGATTGTTTTTTTGGGGGGGGTTCTTTATTGGCTAAAACGGATCCCACACTTGCATTTGTAAAAAGGTTAGCATTTATTTTACCATCTCCCCCATTCTTAACTAGTTCATGTTTAGCAAAACGTAGTAAAAACCCATCGTTTGTTTCAATAGTAATAGTGGTTCCATCCATATGTTTTATTACGCCTGACAAATCTTCATCTAAAACTAAAACCTTATCCCCAACCTTAAAACTCATAACTCTTCTTTGGCATTATGGTTCTCGTCTTCTCCATCCCCTCTACTTGGAATGGTTCTGGCAATTCTATAAATCCCCAACATTAAAAGTACAATTCCAGCAATCAACAAAAACTGATTTTGCTTTTCTCCAACTTTGCTATAGGTAGCAATAAATGCTCCTATTATGATAAGAATATAGTTTAAATATTTCATAGACGTACTTAAAAATTTATGGATTGCAAATTACATTAAAAAAAATACTTCTTGGAACTCTAAAAAAAGTAGATTCCAAGAAGTTATTATCAGCTTGAAATTAAAGATTGTTTTTATTTTTCTTTTATTATTTTTAAACTTTCATTGAATCGTACTTATGGAGGAATACATGTTACCATGCTTAAATAAAAAACTATTAGGTTTTGAATGTTTAGGTTGTGGTATGCAACGGGCTTTAGCTCTAATATTAAAGGGAGAGTTTGTGGATGCTTTTTTTATGTATCCTGCTATTTACACCCTTGTCATGCTTTTCGGGTTAATAATTTTTAATGCCTATAAAAATTTAAAATTGGGTACCAAACTAATTGCTATATTAGCCATACTCAATGCTGTTATAATCGTTTCAAGCTTCATTATAAAAACCTTTCTAATTACTTAAAAATGGAACAACAAAAAATACCAAACTCAACGCTTATTCTTGTTTTAGGAATACTATCAATACCTACATGCTGCTGCTATGGCGTAGTTGGTTTAATTCTTGCAATAATTGCCATTGTTTTAGCAAATAAGGCATCAAAAGTATATTCAGAAAACCCAGAGATTTATACGGGTATTCAAAACGTGAAGACAGGTAAAGTATTAGCCATAATAGGCATCGTACTATCCGTTTTATACCTAATTATGTTTATTTCAATGATTTCAATGTTTGGCTGGGAAACTTTACAGGATCAAGAGTTAATGCAAGAAAAGATACAAGAATTATTAGAACAGTAATATCTTATACAAACAATTAAAAAAAGCGACCTTTTGGTCGCTTTTTTTAATTTATCTATTGTTGCCTCCTATGCTTCAAACGCTTTAAGGGTTTCAATAATAATAGAAACACAGTCGAGTAATTGTTCCTTTGTCATAACTAAGGGTGGTGCAAACCTAATGATATTACCATGAGTAGGTTTTGCTAATAGCCCATTGTCTTTAAGAGCCAAACAAATATCCCAAGCTTTATTACTACCTTCATCATCATTTATAACAATGGCATTAAGCAATCCTTTGCCTCTTACAAGCCTAACGATAGAACTTGTTTTTATAAATTTATTTAGTTCTTCTCTAAAAATATTACCTAATTCGAAAGCATTTTGAGCCAGATTCTCGTCCCTGATAACCTCTAATGCTGCCATAGCCACAGCCGCGGCCACAGGGTTGCCTCCAAAGGTACTTCCATGGTTACCAGGTTTAATAACATCCATTACGTTATTATTCGCTAAAACGGCAGAAACTGGATACACACCTCCACTTATAGCTTTACCTAAAATTAGTACATCTGGCTTTACTTCGGGTTTTCCTTCGCAACTTTTAATAGAACAATTACAATTACCACAAGTAGCCAATAACCTTCCCGTTCTTGCTATTCCTGTTTGCACCTCGTCTGCAATAAATAAAACATGATACTTATCGCATAGCGCTTTTGCTTTAACTAAATAATCCCCGCTTGGCACATAAACTCCGGCTTCTCCTTGAATAGGCTCCACCAAAAAACCTGCAATGTTTGGGCTTGATTTTAAAGCATCTTCCAAGGCTAAAAGATTATCGTACTCAACTTTTATAAATCCTTGTGTATACGGCCCAAAATTTTCGCGTGCTATTGGGTCGTTAGAAAATGAAATAATAGTTGTTGTTCTTCCATGAAAATTGTTTTCACAAACTATTATTTCTGCTTTATTCTCATCAATTCCTTTTACCTCATAGGCCCATTTTCTACAAAGTTTTAAAGCCGTTTCAACAGCTTCTGCCCCTGTATTCATGGGTAAGAGCTTATCAAATCCGAAAAAATTACAAGTAAATTTTTCAAATTTTCCTAGTACATCATTATGAAAAGCTCTTGAGGTTAAGGTTAATGTCTGAGCTTGCTGTATCATAGCATCAACAATTCTAGGATGACAATGCCCTTGATTTACAGCAGAGTAAGCCGATAAAAAATCATAATACTTTTTACCTTCAACGTCCCAAACATACACACCTTCTCCTTTGTTTAATACTACTGGTAGCGGATGGTAATTGTGTGCACCATACTTGTTTTCTAAATCTATCGCTTGTTGCGAGGTGAGTTGGTCTAAAACAGCCATTTTAATTTAGTTTTAAATTAATAAATAACCATTCCTTATCTACCTTTATCCTTTCGAAGTTTGTCGAAAATTCAGCGTGGGAAAGAAATCATCCCTAGGAGCTACAAATCTAACTAAAAAAATCTATTCAAAAAATTTACTCAGAAATTCTCCCAGACAACGATGATACCTGAAGCTCCAACCGTTTTATTTCGCGTAACAGCGCATTTTTGTCCATTTGCAACCAAACAAACAACTTTATCATTCCTGCAAAAATTAAACATACAAAACCTGCCGAGGCCCATTTTATTAATTGGTTGGTACTTTCTGTATTTAAAAACTGCACCAAACAATAAAAGAACAAGGCCACAACAACCAAATTAACAATATTCATTAAAATCAAAATCCATTTAATTTTACCTTGAAATAACCCTCCTACTTGTTCAAGTAAGTTTTGTTCTTCAAGTTTATCATAAAACTTGGCTTCTTCTTCGTTTAAAGTTTCTTTAATTAACTTATCAATATCTTCCATATTATTTTTCATAATTTCTATTATTTAATATTAACTTCATTTTTTCTCTAGCATGAAATAGTCTAGACTTTGCCGTTCCGACAGTTATATTTAATATGCTACTTATCTCTTTTAGCGAATAATCCTGAACGTAAAACATTCTAATAACCACTTGCTGATTTCTAGGCAATTTATTTATTGTAGATAGCAACTGCTGTTTTAATTGACTATTAGTCTGCTCCTCTACTTCAATCTGTTCTTGATTATACGCATAGTCTATTAAAGACAACCTTGATTTATTGTTTTTTTTTATCCAGTCTATTGATCTGTGATAAACAATCCGTAAAGCCCAACTAGCAAAACTTTCAGGTTTTTTCAGATTATCTATTTTAGATATTATTACGCTCCAACTATCTTGTGCAATATCTTTAGCAACATCGGCATCCTTTACCAACCAATATGCTTTTTCACAAAAACTTTTATGCCAATACTTTACTAACTGTTGTAATGCTGTTTTGTTACCAGATTGATACGCTAACACCAGATTACCATCTCTTATTTGCTGCTTCTTATTCATTAACATCTCGCTACTTACACTATAAAGACACCTAAAAGTTAAAAAGGTTCATTTTATTAATATTTAAAATGAAAAATTTAAAGTTAATGGAAATAAAAGCATTTTATTTACGGCTATTATTATTTTTGCAGCATGTCAAGAAAAAAATCAAGAAAACAAATTTTTGAACAGGTAGAAGTCATTGATGCTGGTGCCAAGGGGAAGACCATAGCCAAAGCACCAGATGGTAAAGTTATTTTTCTTCCAAACGCTGTGCCAGGAGATGTGGTGGATGTACAAACCTTTAAAAAGCGAAAAGCTTATTATGAAGGTAAGGCTACCGTATTTCATAAGCTTTCTGAAAAACGTACTACCCCAGAGTGTAAACATTATGGAACATGCGGCGGATGTAAATGGCAAGATATGGCCTACGAACATCAGCTATATTATAAACAGAAGGAAGTGACCAATAATTTAACCCGAATAGGGCATATTGAACTTCCTGAAGTAACCCCTATTCTTGGTTCTAAAGATCAGTATTTTTATAGAAATAAAATGGAGTTTTCTTTTAGTGATAGTAGATGGCTAACGCTAGAAGAAATTCAATCTGATAAACATCTGGACGATAAGAATGCTCTAGGATTTCACATCCCAGGCATGTGGGATAAAATTCTTGACGTAAAACAATGTTATTTACAAGCAGACCCATCAAATGCTATTAGAAACGGTGTAAAAGAATTTGCTATTGCAAACGGGCTGGAGTTCTTTAATACCAGAAACCAAACAGGTTTATTAAGGACTATGATGATTAGAACCTCTAGTACGGGCGATATTATGGTTTTAGTCCAATTTTTTAAAGAAGACAAGGCCAAACGGGAGCTGCTTCTTAATTATATTGCTACAACGTTTCCGGAGGTAAGCTCTTTACAATATGTTATCAATAACAAGGCAAATGACACTATTTATGACCAAGATGTGATTTGTTATAAAGGACGCGATCATATTTTTGAGAATATGGAAGGTTTAAAATTTAAAATTAATGCCAAATCCTTCTATCAAACTAATTCTAATCAAGCTTACGAGCTTTATAAAATCACCCGAGATTTTGCAGGATTAACTGGGCATGAGCTGGTCTATGATTTATATACTGGCACTGGGACCATAGCACAATTTGTTTCAAAAAAAGCAAAAAAAGTAATAGGTGTAGAATCTGTTCCCGATGCCATTAAAGCCGCCCAAGAAAACGCACAATTAAATCATATAAAAAACGTTGAGTTTTTTGTTGGAGACATGAAAAACGTGTTTAATGCAGCGTTTATAAATACACATGGCGAACCAGATGTTATTATCACAGACCCTCCTAGAGATGGCATGCATAAAGATGTGGTTAGTCAAATTCTAAATATAGCGCCTAAACGTGTTGTATATGTAAGTTGTAACAGTGCCACTCAAGCCAGAGATTTAGCCTTGATGGATGCGCAATATAAAGTTATTAAAACCCAAGCAGTAGATATGTTTCCGCAAACATTTCATGTAGAAAATGTTGTACTTTTAGAACGTCGATAAATCGACCCTAACTATGAAAATGAAGTATTTAAAACTCCTTTTTATTCCCTTGGTAATAATTGTTGCTATTGTTTTTGCCTGTGAACCAGATGATATTTGTCCAGAATCAACACCTACCACACCAAGATTAATAATTGATTTTTATGACGTGAATAGTCCAGAAAACAAAAAAAACGTTTTTGATATCGTGGTTGTTGGTGTGGGAAATGAAAGTATACTGGAAGGCTATAGTTTTCAAGATACCGACAATGTGTTGCTCCCTCTAAAAACCGATGAAAATACCACCCAATATACCTTAATAAAGGAAGCTAGTATAAATGACAATGACACACCAGATGATCCTAGCGATGACTTTATTGAAGGTAACGCAGACACTATTACCATTAACTATAGTAGAGAGTTAGTATATGTATCTAGAGCTTGTGGATATAAAACGGTTTATAAAAATGTGACCTTGACTATTGAAGATGATGACGATAATTGGATGAAAACAAGGCAACCTATGAATGATAATCAATCTGTTGAAGATGAATTTGAAACACACTTTAATGTTACGCACTAATTGTTTTTTAGTCTTATTGTTTTGCTGTGTTTCGCTTTACGGGCAGAACGACAGTATTACAGAATTGGAAACTACTAACACCAAGATTCAGCTAAAATATGGTTTAAGAATTGGGGCTGATATTGCCAAATTAGGACGTACATTTTTAGATGATGAGTATTCAGGATTTGAAATTATTGGAGATTTTAGACTCACGCAAAAGCTCTACATTGCTGGTGAAATTGGGTTTGAAGAAAAAAGCACCATTACAAATTACATGGATATTACCACAACGGGCACTTACCTGAAAGCAGGTATTGATTATAACATGTATGAAAACTGGTTAGACATGGATAACATGATTTTCGCTGGGTTTAGAATAGGAGCCAGTACATTTAGCCACGATTTAAATAGTGCCACCGTATATACCACCAACCAGTACTGGTCGCCACAACTTACCTCCCGAGAAAAAATTGAATTTTCTGGATTAAATGCCATCTGGGCAGAAATCCTTTTAGGAATTAAAGCAGAATTATTTAATAACCTTTATATGGGCTTAAATGTTCAGCTTAAGTTTTTAGGAACAGAAAAAGTCCCTGATAACTTCGGTAATGTGTACATACCTGGATATCATAAAAACTACGATAGTAGTATTATTGGTGTTGGTTATAGCTATACACTGTCCTATAGAATACCCTTTTTTAAGAAAGATAAGGTTGAAAAAACGGAGTAATCAAGGTTCCTGATTCAGTATTGTCTGCATAGTTTGTTTAAATTTTGATTACCTTTAAGACTGGTTCTTAACATAGGAAAAATGAAAAAATTAACGAAAGAGGATATTAATCAAGAAGTTTTTGATCTGTATGATGACTATGCCCATAATAAACTAGGAAGACGCCAATTTATTGAAAAACTATCCGTTTATGCCATTGGAGGCCTAACGGTTTCTACATTATTAAGTTTTATAACACCAAACTACATTGATAACCTACTGGTAAAACCTGACGACACTAGATTGAATTCAGATTATATTACCTACAATTCCCCAAAAGGCGGTGGCACCATAAAAGGTTTGTTATCGCAACCTGATAATAATACAGAAAAACTACCTGGTATTATTGTTGTGCACGAAAACAGAGGATTAAACCCATATATTGAAGATGTGGGTAGACGGGCTGCTCTTGATGGTTTTTTATCACTAGCACCCGATGCTTTAAGTCCTTTAGGGGGGTACCCCGGAAATGATGACGATGGCAGAGCTTTGCAAAAGAAAAGAGACCGCTTTGATATGCTTCAAGATTTTATTGCCGCTTATAACTATTTATTAAATCATGAAAATTGTAATGGTAAAGTGGGGGTTGTTGGATTTTGCTTTGGTGGTTGGATTTCAAATATGATGGCCGTAAATATTCCTAGTTTATCTGCAGCTGTACCCTTTTATGGTGGGCAACCTTCCGAAGAAGACACCGCAAAAATTAAAGCGCCTCTTTTACTTCAATATGCGGAGTTAGATAAAAGAGTAAATGCTGGTTGGCCTGCCTATGAAGCTGCACTCAAAAAATTTAACATCACTTACACCGCATATATTTACCCAGGAGTGAATCATGGTTTTCATAACAATACAACGCCAAGATACGATGCCTCTGCAGCTGATTTAGCGTGGAAGCGAACCATTGCTTTTTTTAAAGAACATTTATAGGATATCGTCCAGAAAGCAATATTACTTCATATACTTTCCTTTCTTACTGCCTTCATACATAACATACTTAACCAAACGTGACTCTAGTTTGGCATTATACAATTGTATTTTCCTTGAAGGACGCAAACCTACATGCTTAAGCGCATCCATGTTTGAGGTTATAAACCAAGCATCCGTACCCGGATAATTACGCTTTAACGTATTGCCTATATTGGCATAAAACTCTTGCATATCGATGTTTAGACGCTCACCATAAGGTGGGTTAAAAACCATATGCAACTTGCCTGCTCCTGCTTTTTGAGTTTTGAAAAAATCTTCGTGTTTAACGGTTATAAAATCCTCAAGTTGCGCATTTATCACATTCTCTTTTGCCTTTTTAACTGCGCTAGGGGCTTTATCATATCCTGTTATTTGATAATGAAAGTCTCTCGTTTTTTTTAATAACGACTCTTCAATTTTCTCAAACAAATCAACATCCCAATCTTGCCAACGCTCAAAAGCAAACTCTTTTCTCATAAGGTTTGGTGGTATGTTACAAGCAATCATTGCAGCCTCAATAAGCATGGTACCCGAACCACACATGGGATCCATAAAATCGGATTGCCCATCCCATCCTGAAAGCATAATGAGCCCTGCTGCCAACACCTCATTAATAGGTGCTATATTGGTAGCTGTTTTATACCCTCTTTTATGCAACGAATCGCCCGAAGAATCTAAGGAAATGGTGCATTTTCGTCTATCAATATGAACATTTATTTTTAGGTCGGGGAACTTTAAATCGACATTAGGTCGCTGCCCATCGGTATCTCTAAATTTATCTACTATGGCATCTTTTGTTTTTTGCGAAATAAATAGTGAGTGTGAAAACAAATCGGAATAAATAGTGGCATCAATTGCTAAAGACCCGGTCGGCTTTAAGTATTTTGACCAATCCATAGCATAAATCTTATTATACAAGTCTTGCTCACTATGTACAGTAAAGGTTTTTATAGGTTTTAGAATTTTTATAGCAGTTCGCAGTCCCAAATTTGCTTTATACATAAAGCCTTTATCTCCAACAAAAGAAACGTTTCGTACACCTTTCTTGATGTTTTGTGCTCCTAACTGTCTTAACTCGTTTTCTAATAAATCTTCAAAACCAAAAAGCGTTTTGGCCAACATATTGAAATTTTCTCCCATTTTTTTCGTCTGATAGGTTGCAAAAATAATGTAATTTTGTGCAAATTAACCAGCAATAGCAGATAATGGGTTAAGGATTGAAGCGGCATCCTTTTTTGAGGCACGAAAAAAAGATACAGCAAAAAGCCTGACCCCCGCTTTAAGGGGGTAACCCCCAACACAATTTATGACTAGCAAAACAACATCTTGGTTTACTTCCTGGTTTGACACGCCATTTTATCACATTTTATATAAGGATAGAGATGACACCGAAGCCCATGCCTTTATGGATACGCTTACAGATTATTTGAATATTCCTGAGCATGGGAGTATTCTAGATTTGGCTTGTGGTAAAGGCCGCCATGCCCGTTACCTAAATAAAATTGGCTATGATGTTACTGGGGTTGACCTAAGCGAAAATAGCATTGAGTTTGCTAAGCAGTTTGAAAACCACAGATTGCATTTTGAGGTTCATAATATGTGTAACCCTTACCATAAACAATTTGATGCCGTATTTAACTTATTTACCAGTTTTGGCTATTTTGAAAACGATATAGACAATCTTAGAACCATAAAGGCCATAAAGGCTGAGTTGAATGAAACCGGATTTGGTGTTATCGATTTTATGAACAGTGAATATGTTATTGATAATTTGGTTGCTGAAGAGGTTAAAACGGTTGATGATATTACCTTTAAATTAAAACGCTATGTAGAACAAGGTTACGTTATAAAAGACATTACCTTTAAGGCCAATGATAGGTTGTATAACTTTCAGGAGCGTGTTCGAGGTTTTACTTTAGCAGATTTTGAATTGCTTTTTGAACAAGCAGGCGTTTATTTACTTGACGTTTTCGGCGATTATAAACTTAACAAGTTTAATCCCAAATCGTCTGAAAGGCTCGTTATGATTTTTAAATAGATTAAATACCTTATTTTTGGCGCTTTTGTGACTATTATTTTTTTGAATGAATAAATTTCTTTTTCCTATATACGCTGTTGTCCTTGGAGTTATAATAGCTAAAGTATCAAAAAACCAAAAAAACTGGAACACTAAGCTGCTGTTATCATTTAGTGGTGCATTCTTATTAGCGTTAACGTTATTTGAACTTTTACCAGAGGTTTACGAACATTTAGATACGAAGCGAACAGGATTATTCATTATGCTTGGAATTTTACTGCAAATCATTCTTGAGTTATTCTCAAAAGGTGCAGAACACGGGCATGTACATATTCACAAAAACACAACAGCCTTCCCTTGGGTATTGTTTATTAGCTTATGTATTCATAGTTTTTTAGAAGGCTTCCCGATACACCAGCATAACGACATGGTATACGGTGTATTAATACATAAAATTCCTATTGCGGCCTTGGTGAGCATGTTTTTATTTCAGTCGAAGTTTAGTACTTCACAAATTATGACGTTTTTAGTTGTTTTTGCAGCCATGACACCACTAGGTACTTATATTTCAAATACTGCGCCTTTAGGGACTAAATTAGCCCACAGTATAAATGCCATCGTTATTGGTATCTTTTTCCATATTTCTACAACTATTTTATTTGAAAGTGGAGAGGGACATAAATTTAACTTCTCAAAGTTTATCTCAATTATTCTAGGGGTTAGCATAGCCTATTTTATTTAAGACCATGTTTAGTATGGAAGAATCTAGAAGGCTAAGACAAGAATTTTGGACCAGCTTTGGAAAATCGTTTCCTAGAAAATGGACCTTGTACAACACGAAACTTAAGGGTGTTAGCTTTAAATTTTATTTTGATAACAAAACTGCACTTGTTGCCTTAGATTTAGAAGATGATCTTGAGTATAGAATAAAATATTGGGAGAAACTTCTAGCCCTAAAAAGCATTTTATTAGACGACTATCTACCAGAGGCTATATTTGACGAAACTTATTTTCTCGATAACCAAAAAGAGATTTCTAGAATCTATATACCCTTAGAACACAAAGTATCTATCCATAACAAAAACTCCTGGCGAGCGGTTATGGAATTTTTTAATGAAAAAATGACTTTGTTCGAGGCCTTTTTTGAGGAATACAAAGAGATTATAGATGCTTAATTAATCTGCTTAATCATTTCATAGTCATCCATTATATACCCATTACCAATATCTGTAACGAGGGGTCCATTATTTAAAAATCCCATTTTTTTGTAAGCCAATATGGCATTTATATTGTTAACATTAACAGTTAATCTAATCTTAGAAAGCTTATAATGGTAGGCCTTTTCAGTAATAAAGGCCATGGCCTTCTTCCCAATTTTTTGCCCTCTGTATTTATCTAAAACATAAATTTTGCTTAAAAACAGAGAATCCTCTTCTTTTTTAATGGCTAAATAACCAACAGGTAGATTTTCAAAACTTAGAATATAATATTTAAAACCACCTTTTATTTGGCTTTCAATGGCTTTGGCACTTTGAAACTTATCTAGCATATAAAGTACTTGTTCCTCTCCTATTATCGGTGTATAATGCGCTTTCCAAATACTACTTGCCAACCTTTGTATTTCCTTAAAATGCATTTCTAGATGTGCTTCACTAATAGTTACCATTTCACACGACATAACAGTACGCCATAAAAAAATGACAAATAGCCCCTGCTAAAACAAATACATGCCAAATAACATGATTATAGGGAATGCGCTCTATGGCATAAAAAATAATGCCAGCGGTGTAGAATAACCCGCCTCCAAATAACAACAAAACACCATTGGGACCAATAGCTTGAGATAAATTAGCAAAGTCGAAAACGATAAGCCAACCCATCACCAAATAAAGTAAAGTAGAAAACCAACCCAATTTACCAGTAAAAAAGATTTTTAAAACCGTACCTACCAGAGCAATAATCCAGACCGCGTAAAACAAGACCCATCCTTTACTATGAGATAAGGCAATTAATGTTACTGGAGTATAAGTACCTGCAATAAGTAAATAAATACTAATATGATCTAAAACTCTAAAGTAGTGCTTATAGCGCCTATTATGAATAGCGTGATAAAGTGTTGAAGCAGTAAAAAGTATTACAATAGACACTCCATATACCACCACACTTGGCAAGGCATACGGTGTTTTATTCGTATTTGAAAAAACCAATAAGCATAAGGCAAAAACACCTAAAATGGCACCTAGACCATGGGTATAGGCATTTAGTTTTTCTTCAAATGGCGTTTGTAAACGCATATCATTTGCTGCTTTTTTGATGAATCCACTTATCGGTTAAATCATAAAAATCAAACTCAATTGCTGGTTTTTGACGTTCTAAGCGGCCCGCCTGAAAACTGCGTTGTAGAATATCTTCAATCAAATAATCCTCTTTTACATCCTCCGGATCAAACTCCCGTTTCAGAGAAATATCAAACATACTAGCCGTAGTATTATACCAAAACGCCCGCCATCCACTGCGCAATTCTTTAACCAAATCAAAAGCTGTTTCGCCGGTTTGTCTGTGTATAAGCTTAACCAAAATCTGACCCTCGGTACGTGTTAACTTTTTTAATTCTTCAGAAAACTCGCCTTCTATATACTTCTGTATCTTTTTAGTATAACGTTTTTTTTTGCGGTTCTTGGTAAGCTTTTTTAAATGTGTATTCATAGAGTCTAATCGCTCTGCCGCCATTTTTGCATAAGGATACACTTTTATGGTTTTTCTCCTGAGTATTAAATACCTGATGCGCTCTTCCCTGTTTCCAAACTCTAACTTATGCAAAAGCATAACTTCATCCAAATCTATAGAACGTCTTGGAATAGAATCCCCTTCGATTATTAAATATTCGATTGAGATTGAATCCTGTTCTATTTCATGAACCTGAGCAAGCATAAAAACAGGAAAAAAAATAAATATGTACCTTAAAATTTTCATCCTAAAAAGACTGGAGCATATAACATGCCAAAATTAAGAATTTACATGGGTTTAAACATGTTGTATTTTATTTATATTATTATTTTAGTGCAAAACTTTTATAAATGGCAAAACAGCGTATTCTTAACAAAAAGTCCATGGACTTTTTAGAAAAATATTTAAATAATGCGGCCCCAACGGGTTATGAATGGGAAGGACAAAAACTATGGATGGACTACTTAAAACCATATGTAGACGAATTTATAACAGATACTTACGGCACAGCTGTGGGAGTTATAAACCCCAAAGCTAAATACAAAGTGGTTATAGAAGGCCATGCAGATGAAATTAGTTGGTATGTGAATTATATTTCAGACAACGGCCTTATATACGTTATTAGAAATGGTGGAAGCGACCACCAAATTGCACCGAGTAAAATTGTTGATATCCATACCAAAAAAGGGATTGTTAAAGGTGTATTTGGTTGGCCCGCTATTCATACGAGAAACCGAGCTAAGGAAGAAGCCCCAAAACCAGACAATATTTTTATTGACTGCGGATGTAAGAATAAAGAGGAAGTTGAAAAATTAGGCGTTCATGTAGGTTGTGTAATCACTTACCCAGATGAGTTTCATATTTTGAACGATGATAAATTTGTTTGCAGAGCACTCGACAACCGTATGGGTGGTTTTATGATTGCCGAAGTTGCCAGACTCCTAAAAGAGAATAAAAAGGAGTTACCTTTTGGTCTCTATATTACCAATTCTGTACAAGAGGAAATTGGCCTGCGTGGTGCCGAAATGATTACCCATACCATTAAACCCAATGTGGCCATTGTGACCGACGTGACGCACGACACAACCACCCCTATGATTGAACAAAAAAAAGAAGGTCATTTAGAACTTGGTAAAGGTCCTGTCGTGGCCTACGCGCCTGCCGTACAACAAAAGCTAAGAGATTTAATTACCGATACGGCTGAAACTAAAGAGATTCCTTTTCAACGTTCTGCACTATCTAGAGCTACTGGAACGGATACAGATGCTTTTGCTTATAGTAATGGTGGCGTTGCTTCTGCCTTAATATCATTACCTCTAAGATACATGCATACAACCGTTGAAATGGTGCACAGAGATGATGTTGAAAACGTTATTAAATTAATCTATGAAACACTGCTTAAAATTGAAGATGGAGAAACCTTTAGCTATTTTGAATAAAAACAATGAGCCTCATCTTTTTGAGGCTTTTTAATGAGATATTAAGTGGACGAACGTATTGATATTGCCGACAAAACCGGCAAACTACTGGGGAAAAGTGAGTTGAAATCTATTATTCACCAAAAGGGTTATTACCACCATACGGCTCATATTTGGTTTTATACCAAGCAAGGTAATATTCTACTTTCCCAACGTTCGGCAAAAAAAATAATCTGTCCACTTATGTGGGATGTTTCGGTTGCAGGACATATTGATGCCGGAGAAACACCCGAAGAGGCCAGTATTAGAGAAACTAAGGAAGAAATAGGTTTGCAAATAAATGAAACAGATTTAATAAAAATTGGTGTTTTTAATTGTTTTCAATCTTATGAATCAGGCATTATTGATAACGAGTTTCACAACACCTTTTTAGCTGAATTAAGGGTCCCAATTTCTAAGCTTGTACCTCAAGAAGATGAAGTTGAAAATCTTAAATTAGTATCCATATCAGAGTTTGAAATACTTTTAGAGACTATTGGAAACAACCATAATCATTTTGTTCCTTCAAACAAAGATTACTATCTGCATATTCTGGGGCAAATAAAATCTCGCATATCCTGAATTCTTAGTTTAGGCTTCATTTTCAAGCACAAAAAAAACCTCCGTACTTATAACATAATTGGTGTTGTTAGTAAGGAGGTTTTTATTTTCAATTAAACTCTAGAGTATTGTGGATTGCACAAAACTAGTATCAAATCTTAAAACAATATCGTCTTTTGCTTGAATAGTACCCATTAATGCTTCTGGAGGCGTTAAATTGAAGGCTGTCATTTTAAGGGTCGCTTTACCCTGCAACTTAACTTTATTATTAGCGATACTCACGTTAAACGCTATTGGAACCTCCTTTTTAGTTCCTGCAATAATTAAATCGCCCATGGCTTTTAATTCAAAAATCCCGTTACCTATATCTTTAATGTTGGTCACTTCGGAGAGAGTGAATAAAATGAATTTGTATTCATTAGATTTCAAGGTCTCTGAAACTGTTTCTGTAATACCAGGCTTTACTCCTGTTAAGCCCTCCGTAAGCACAGTGAGTGATAAATGTGCTATCTCACACGTTTGCAAATTATTAAACCGTATTGTTCCTTGTTGTGTTTGAGCATCTATTTTCCAACCATGTAAATTAGATGTCCCAAAAACTGTTAAGGATGATGCATCATTTTCAAGTTGCAATACTTGACCTTGTGCATTACTAAATGTAAAAGCAATTGCTAATAAGCAAATCGTTAATTTGTTAAAAAAAATACCTTTAGTTTTCATGACATAAATAGTTAAAATTATACCGCAAAAGTCAATCTTTACAAATTATTAATATATGACCAAAATCATGTTTTTATTATTAATTCAATAATTTTAGAATGTTTTTTAATATCAAAATTATCATATAATCATGATTATGGATTTATATCGAGATTATCATAATTAAAAAATTCAAAGTTTAATAGAACGCCACCATATCAATGCACTTTACATTCACTGTAATACATTTTAAATAAATAGTATCAAACAATCTATAAAACGGCATTGAAACACCTTTTAAATTTATGTATCTTTAGAGAACAATTTCCTGTTATGAAAAAAAGCTTTAAGGTTAAAGTGAATTCAAAACTAGAATTCCAAATAGATACTGATCAGATAATAAACGCTAATTTAATTCTCGAAGGGGACCATAGATACCATATACTCTACCAAAATAAATCAGTTCAAGCAGAGGTTGTAAGTTCCGATTTTAATAAAAAGACCTACCTAATAAAAATTAACAATAAAGAATTTCTTATTGAGATTAAGGATAGTCTTGATCAGTTAATTGACAAAATGGGCTTTGCTTCTGGTTTAGCAAAACAACTGGATTCAATTAAGGCACCCATGCCAGGGCTCATTTTAGAAACTCATGTAAAAGAAGGTCAGAATGTAAAAGAGCATGACACTTTACTCATCTTAGAAGCTATGAAAATGGAAAATATTATCACATCTCCAAGAGATGGTATCATAAAAACCATAGCCATTTCAAAAGGAGAAGCTGTTGAAAAGAATCAATTACTTATTGAATTTGAATAATTTATGAAAAAAATACTTGTTGCCAATCGCGGAGAAATTGCCATAAGAGTTATGAAAACAGCTCAAAAAATGGGTATTAAAACCGTGGCTGTTTTTTCGAAGGCAGATAGAGATGCACCCCATGTTAAATATGCAGATGAAGCAGTTTGTATTGGAGAGGCGCCTTCCAATCAATCCTATTTAAGAGGCGATAAGATTATTGAGGTTGCGAAAAGCTTGCAGGTAGATGCTATTCACCCTGGGTATGGCTTTTTAAGTGAAAATGCCAGTTTTTCAGAATTATGCGAAACCCACAACATTATTTTTATCGGACCAAAACCCAAAGCCATTAAAATTATGGGAAGCAAATTGGCGGCTAAAGAAGCGGTAAAAGCTTATAATATTCCAATGGTCCCAGGGGTTGAAAAAGCGATAACCGATGTTAATAAAGCAAAAGCTATTGCAACAGATATTGGTTTTCCAATACTTATAAAAGCCTCGGCAGGAGGTGGTGGAAAAGGCATGCGTATTGTTGAAAAAGCAAGTGACTTAGAATCGCAAATGAATCGGGCCATTAGCGAAGCAACATCGGCATTTGGAGACGGCTCTGTTTTTATTGAAAAGTACGTAGCGTCTCCACGCCATATCGAAATACAAGTTATGGCCGATAGCTATGGCAACGTGATCCATTTCTTTGAAAGAGAATGCAGTATCCAAAGGAGGCATCAAAAAGTTGTGGAAGAAGCTCCCTCTTCCATACTAACAGAAGAATTAAGGAACGATATGGGGCAAGCAGCTATACGTGTTGCTAAGGCTTGTGACTATTTAGGAGCTGGTACGGTAGAATTCCTTTTAGATGCAGATCATAATTTTTATTTTCTTGAAATGAATACACGCCTACAGGTGGAACATCCAGTTTCTGAGCTCATCTCAGGTGTTGATCTTGTTGAGCTTCAAATTAAAATAGCACGAGGAGAACCATTAAATATAACGCAAGAAGATCTATCCATTAACGGACATGCGCTTGAATTACGAGTTTATGCCGAAGACCCTATGAATGACTTTTTACCTAGCGTAGGCACACTCGAAGTCTATAAAGTACCAAAAGGTAAAGGTATTCGGGTGGACAACGGTTTTGAGGAAGATATGGAAATCCCTATTTATTATGATCCTATGCTAGCCAAGCTAATCACCTATGGAAAAACACGGGAGGAAGCTATTGAATTAATGATACAGGCTATTGAAAATTATCAAATAAAGGGAGTACAATCTACCTTAGCATTTGGCAAGTTTGTATGCGAGCATGAAGCCTTTCGCTCCGGCAATTTTGATACTCATTTTGTAAAAAACTATTATTCTCCAAGTATTTTGGAGGAGCAAATAAAGGACGAATCAAAGTTAGCAGCTCTTATTGCGCTTAATCAATACATAAAAGATCAAAAAACACTTAGACTTCCAAACTAGAACCATGAATAAGAAAACAGACAAATTAAACAAAAAGTTGGCACAAGCTTATTTAGGTGGTGGGCAGGCTCGAATTGACAAACAGCATGATAAGAAAAAACTAACTGCAAGAGAACGGGTAACCTACCTTATGGATGAAGGATCTTTCGAAGAGATTGGCACTTTGGTAACGCATAGAACCACAGATTTTGGAATGGCAGACCAAGTTTATTATGGTGATGGTGTTATAACAGGCTATGGAACTATAAACAGCAGATTGGTATACGTCTATGCCCAAGATTTCACCGTTTTTGGAGGCGCCTTGTCTGAAACACATGCCGAAAAAATCTGTAAAATTATGGATATGGCTGTAAAAACTGGAGCTCCAATTATAGGTTTAAACGATTCTGGCGGAGCAAGAATTCAAGAAGGTGTTCGTTCTTTAGGAGGCTATGCAGACATTTTTTTTAGAAATGTTCAAGCATCGGGGGTTATTCCGCAAATATCAGCTATTATGGGACCTTGTGCAGGAGGAGCTGTTTATTCCCCAGCCATCACCGATTTCACCATTATGGTTGAAAACACTAGTTATATGTTCGTAACAGGGCCCAATGTGGTGAAAACTGTAACTAATGAAGAAGTTACTAGCGAGGAGCTAGGAGGCGCACATACACACGCGTCAAAATCTGGGGTTGCCCACAAGACCTCAACTAACGACATCCAATGTCTTGAAGATGTTAAAACGTTACTGAGTTATTTGCCTCAAAACAATACAGAAACTCCAAAAAAAATAGATTTCGAATTTAAAGATGAGATCCGAGAAGAACTAACAGATATCGTACCCGATAATCCGAACAAACCCTACGACATGCATAAGGTAATCTCGGGTATTATCGATCAAGATTCCTTTTTCGAAATCCATAAAGATTATGCAGAGAGCATTATTGTAGGATTTGCAAGATTAGGTGGTCGTAGCATTGGTATTGTTGCAAATCAACCTATGTCGTTTGCAGGAGTTTTAGGTGTTAATAGTTCTCGAAAAGCAGCAAGGTTTGCGAGGTTTTGCGATTGCTTTAATATTCCTTTATTAGTTTTAGTTGATGTTCCTGGTTTTTTACCCGGTACCGATCAAGAATGGAATGGTATTATTGTACACGGTGCTAAATTACTCTATGCCTTGAGTGAGGCTACCGTACCAAGAGTTACTGTAATTACGAGAAAAGCTTATGGTGGTGCTTACGATGTTATGAATTCGAAACATATTGGTGCTGATATGAATTTTGCATGGCCCGGAGCAGAAATTGCTGTTATGGGGGCAAAAGGAGCCAGTGAAATTATCTTTAAAAAAGAAATTGCTAGTGCAGATGATCCGGCAAAAAAACTTGCCGAAAAAGAACAGGAGTATGCAGACAAGTTTGCCAATCCTTATGCGGCTGCAAAACGAGGGTTTATTGACGAAGTCATTCTTCCCAAAAACACCAGGCGCAAATTATTAAAAGCGTTCTCTATGCTTGAAAATAAAATAGTTGATAGACCAAAACGTAAACACGGAAATATCCCCTTATAGAAAAAGAAAAGGAAGCTCAAAATTGAACTTCCTTTTGCCCTTAAAAAACTATTTGACATTTATAATTTATAATATGTTTGATAACATCCTAAAACCAACCAATTCTGTTATCCATTATAAATCTATCAAATAAGACCTGGTCAATCTAAGGACCAACCTAGGCGTATAAAAAGATTAATAGCTTAACAAAGATGCTCATATTTTTATAAAGTAATGCGTAAAACCTATACGCAACGACTACGCACATGAATAAAATTCGGAAAATAATGGGAGTTAGTAAGTATTTCCTTTATTAACCTAGTCTTTATCTTTCAAAGCTTCGTCCAGAAATTCAAACATGCTCATTTGTCGGTTTTGAATATTTAGTTTTTTACGTATTCTGTAACGCTTACTTTCAATAGCTCTTGTTGATGTTCCTAGGAATATTGCAATCTCTTTACTCTTAAACTCTGTATACAAATAATAGCATATAATAACCTCTGAATCTGAAAGTTGTGGATATTTTTTAGCCAGCTTGCTAAAAAACTCAACATTCAAATCATTTATAAGCTCCAAATGATTTTCATTTTGAGAGGTAACCATTGAAGAATTTAACCTTACATTCTTATACAACTCTTTTATTTTACTTCGCTGCTCACTTACTTCATCAACTGTACTTATAGCTTTTACTTCTTTTTTAACTTCTCCAATATAATCCTCCAACCCCTTTACTTTAACCTTTAACTTCTCATGATTACTTTTTAGATAATTTAGGCTTGTTCGCTGATTTTTGTAGTCTAAAACTTTTAGTTTTAATTTCTTGTAATTCCAAATCCATAGAATAGAGAAAAAGATTAAACAGGAAGCCAATATACTTAAGGCAATCGTTTTTAAATACCCTCTATCACTTTCTTTATCAAGCGCCTCCCTAGCGAGAAGTAATCTGTTATTGATATCAAAACTAGAATCCATAACATTTTCAAACATCTTATCTTCAAAAACTTTTAAAGAATCAATGTATGCTTTTGATATGTTAAATTCTCCCTTATTTGCATAATAATTAGAGTATAGTTTAAAATAATCTCGTTTAGTATCTTCCCCCATAAAATCTGTGAGCGAACTTGAAGCAACAAGATACTTTTCAACGGAGTCCAATACCATTTTCTTATCAAAAACCTCAGCAAAACACACATTAAGCGCTCCCTTAAAAGAATAATAATTATAAGGCACTACAGTTGGGTGATTCAAGAGTTTTAGAAATTTTTCGTAGTATAACTGGGCCTTTTCAAAATCCTCTAGGTGAATATAATTGGTGCTTATCATGAATAATGCAAACATATTATAATAAGCGTCTTCATCAATTTTCGCATAATCATCTAATTGACTCAATAACATCGCATTGCACTGTTTATATTCCTTATTTAAAAAGGCGGTATAAGCTTCCGTTTGATAGACGTCAATCTTTCCATATCGAGAATTAGACTTGTTATAGTAGTATCTCGCTTTATCTAAATAATTAAAAGCCGTACTATCTTTTTTCTTAAAATAAATATTCTTGAACAAGGCTAGGGCTACATCGCCTGCTGTTTCATAATTTTCTTCTTTTTCAGCATATTCGAGCGCTAAAATATTGTATTGATAAGATGTTGGGTAATCCTCAAACTCATCATAAATAATTGATTTGAGGGCATAGTAATCAGCAATTTTGCCTTCTATTGATTTTTCTAAAGGCATTGGAATGGAATCTAAAAACCTTAACGCCTTTTTGGAGTTGTAATCGATATTGGAATCGGCAGAATCCACATATTTTGAATAATCCTGGCAATTGCCTGGTAAAAACCAAGCAAAGCTAACAACGCACCATATGATTCTTAAGAGCTGAATACTAAATGAATTAAAAACGAATTCAATAGTAAAAATACTCAAATTATCAAGCTTTTGTCAAATTACACAAATGAAATGATTCTTTTAAAGTTATAAAACAACAAGGCACCTCTAAAAGAGGTGCCCTGTTCAGCTATTAATCAAATTTAATTAAAACTCTAAATCTGCTACTAAGTCAAATTCATCGTATATCGCTTTATCCTTTAAATCATCAAAAAAGCTTGTTGAACCATAACGTACATCATATTTTGATCGATCTACTTTTAATGAGGCGGTTGCTTTACTTCCATACACTGAAATAGTAAATGACACAGGATTTGTTTTACCTTTAATAGTTAAATCTCCAGTCACATCAAAAGCATTTTTACCAGAAGCTTTAACCTCTTTAAATACTAATGTCGCTGTAGGATGCTTTTCAACTCCAAAGAAGTCATCTGACTTCAAATGTCCATCTAACTTATCTTTGTATTCTCCGTCCAAATCGGTAGCATTTATAGTGGTCATATCAATAACAAACTCTCCTCCTGTTAATTGGTTACCATCAAAAATTAATGTACCCGACTTTAATGTAATAGTTCCTTCATGAGAACCAGTTACTTTATATCCTTTCCAAACAACTTTACTTTTATCTGTTTTTACCGTTTTTTTGTCTCCTTCAATAGTTGTAAACGATAAGGTAAAAAAAGCTACTAAGGCCATTATAGCCGACTGTTTTAATGTATTTTTCATTTTAATTGTTTTTAAATTCGTTTTTAAATTATATCTACAAATATCTTGCATAAAAGGTCGTGATAAAATAAAGTAGATTACAAAAAAAAGTTAAACTAGATTAACTTTTAATTACTCTTGCAATAATTGTTTCTTCAGCTTGCTAAGAAATTCTTTAGTAATACCTAAGTAGGAGGCAATCATGTATTGAGGTACCCTTTGCTCTATGTTTGGGTATTGATCTTTAAAGTATTGGTACTGTTGTTTTGCATTAAGACTTAAACCTCTTACTATTCTTTTTTGCGACGACACTAAATGCCGTTCTAATAGTTTTCTGAATAATCGTTCTAGCTTTGGAATAGATTCAAACATAGCTTCTTGATCTTCATAGGAAAACTGATAAACACTTGTATTTTCTAAACATTGTACATTATAATCTGCTGGGGTTTGGGTGATGAAGCTCCCTATGTCTGAGACCCACCAATCTTCAATACCAAACATAATAATATGTTCCTGCCCCTTGTCATCTACTAAAAAGGTTCTTGTACAACCCGAAACAACAAAATTTGTAAACCTACAAATATCACCTTGTTGCACCAAATACTGCCCTTTTAGATATTTTCGAAAGGAGATCTTAGAGAGAAAAATAGCTTCTTCTTCTTTAGAAAGGCTTATATATTTTGAAATGTAATTTAAAAGTAGTTGCTGACTCATTTTTTAAACATCTAATAAACGCCTGTGATAATTAATTTGCCCAAGATGGTATGAAAAATGGTGTACCAAATGTGTTAAAAAATATTCAGTCGTCATGGGTTCATTAAAAACCTCAATGGGGTATAGTTTTGCAATGTCTTCAGGTTGTAGTTTTCTTAAAGATGATTCTACCATTATAAAAGTTTCGTCAATTTGTTGAACAAGTAATGTCCTAGCAACATTTTTCTTACTAAACTCTAATTTGCGGTGTCTTACATAACCTGTGTTTCCGAGTACAGCACCAATAAAATGGTTTAAATTCCCAATGAGATGAAGGCATAAATTACCCGACGAATTTGCAATAGACTTATCTAAAACCCAAAGATTATTTTCATTGCTATACAGCATAATCTCTTTCTTAAGGCTGTTTAAATCTCTAGTAAATATCTTGATTAAAGTTTCTGTGTACATTTTAGTTCTGTAAACATCAAATTTAACAATAATAAGATTGCTTTATTATATGATTAAAAAGTTTCTCTAGAATTAAATTAAATTATTTTTGCGGCATGAAAGAACCACAAAACTTCAAATTTGAGTTTGTTGCTTTAATGGCTTCTTTAATGTCTATTGTAGCACTGTCTATAGATGCCCTGTTACCAGCTATTCCTCAAATAGGTGCGCATTTAAACGTTGTAAACACAACAAATAACCAGCTGTTAATTACTATGATATTTTTGGGCTTAGGGTTTGGGCAGCTCATCTTCGGTCCTTTATCAGATAGTTTTGGTAGAAAACCAATCGTTTATTTTGGTTTTGGGGTGTTTATTTTGGGGAGTATTATTTGTGTTAGCACCAAAAACTTTAATATGATGATTTTGGGGCGGGTTTTACAAGGTATTGGCCTGTCGTCTCCAAGAAGCCTAGCACTTTCCATGATCCGCGATTCCTTTAGTGGTGACTACATGGCTAAAATAGTATCTATTGTAGTGATGTTCTTCATTCTAGTTCCTGTAATTGCACCTTCTATGGGGCAACTTTTAATTACTTTTTTTAGTTGGAAATCTATTTTCTATGTCAATCTTATTTTTGGCGTAGTTATCATGTTTTGGTTTTGGCTACGCCAACCTGAAACGCTTTCTAAATCCAAACGTATAGAATTTAGTTCCCATATTTTTATTGATGGGACTAAAGAATTTTTTAAATACAAAGAGGCTGTTGCGTTTACATTGGTCTCAGGTTTTATAACAGGATCATTTATGGTGTACTTAAGCACAGCACAACAGATATTTCAAGAACAGTATAAACTAGCGGATATGTTTCCCTACATATTTGCAAGTTTAGCCATATCTGTTGGCTTGGCTACATTTATGAATAGCAGACTAGTTGTTAAGTTTGGCATGTGGCGCATTGCTTATTTAGCTACCATAGCCTACGCTACAATTTCTATTTTATATACCATATTATTCTGGTCTGGCACTAACCCAAGTATATACGTTCTATTAACATTTTTCGCACTTCAGTTCTTCGCCGTTGGATTCTTATTTGGAAATTTAAGAGCTATTGCTATGCAACCACTAGGCCATATTGCTGGCATTGGAGCAGCGCTTAACGGATGCATATCTACTATTATGGCTGTACCTATTGCTAATTATATTGGACGGTATGTAGTTAATTCTGTGCTTCCTCTATTTATTGGGTTTTCTGTTTTTGGCCTTTTATCAGTAATGGTTTTTCTTTATATGAAACGTTATAGAAGTTCTGAAAAATCTCAACATCAAATAGCAAACTAATTTTAAGGAAGATAGCGTTCCTTTAATATCTGAATATGATGCCGTTCATGCCCTATAACTGCAAATGCAGCTGCCCGACCTGACATGGCACTACCGTTTGCATTTCCTATATGCGTCAAGTCTTCCTTGGATACACTCTTTAAAAAAACGATAGAATTATTTCGAACCGCCCGATATTCTTCTATTAAAGCATTTAATGTTTTTTTATGAACTTGAGCTGGTTGTATATAATCATTTTGGTTAAAACCCGCTAAAGGGGCGCTATCATGCCTAGAAATTCTGAAACATCTATGCATAAACACACGTTCAGTATCAATAATGTGTTGAAAAACCTCCTTCACACTCCACTTTCCAACTTCGTACTTGTATGCTATTTTTTCTTTAGGTATGGATTTAAAAAACTCGACAACCTGTGTCATACCCCGCTCATAAAGCTCTAAAAGCACACTTTCTTCATGTAGTTTATCTATATAAGTACTATAAAATACATCATACTCATTCGGGTTTAATTCTGCTTTGATCATACTTTTATTACGTTATATTTTTGCTTGGTAAGTAAACAACTCATAGTAACGTCCTTTTAAGGCAATGAGCTCATCATGGGTTCCAGATTCTACAATATTTCCAGACTCTATGACTAAAATTTGGTCTGCTTTCTTAATAGTGCTTAACCTATGGGCAATTACAATGGTTGTTCTATCTTTGACTAATTCGTTTAAACTCCTTTGAATTAAAGCCTCACTTTCGGTATCTAAATTTGAAGTCGCTTCATCTAGAATAATAATCTTAGGGTTTGCCAAAATAGCCCTTGCTATTGCCAAACGCTGTCTTTGTCCTCCTGATAATTTCACGCCGCGTTCACCAATTAAAGTCTCAAGGCCTTCTTCAAACCTATCGGTAAATTCATTAACATGAGCGGCCTTTACAGCACTTAATAATTCGTCTTCAGTGGCATCAGGTCTTGGAAACATAATATTCTCTCTTATACTTCCTTCAAACAAAAACTCATCTTGAAGCACTACACCCAAATATTTTCTATAACTAGTCAACTTTACTCTGGACAAGTCTTGGCCATCAATAGTTACTTTTCCCGAATTTGGGTTTAGAAAAGTAGCCGATAAACCTGCTATTGTAGATTTCCCAGATCCGGAGCTACCTACCAATGCTGTTACAGAACCAGCGGGTGCCTTAAAACTAATATTATGCAATACTTCTTTACCTGCTTCATATGAGAATGATACATTACTAAACTCAATCTCACCTTTTAAGGTATTAAGTTCTATGGTTCTATTCTCATTATCGGCTTCGGCGGTCATATTCATAAGCTCTTCGGTTCTATCTAAGCCTGCGAGTGCTTCGGTAAGCTGGCTCCCAATATTACTCATCTGAACAATAGGCGCAATCATAAAACCTAAAACAAGCGTAAAAAATAAAAAGTCCCCTGTAGTCATCTCACTTTGAATCATATAATAGCCGCCAATCCCCATGATACCAGTAGTTGCAACCCCAATAAGAAAGGTTGAAGAGCTCGTCATAAATGCCGTAGCTGTTAGGCTTTTTTTTACATTAAGAAATAGTTTATTAACTCCTTTTTCAAAAATCTTGTTTTCTTGGGCTTCAGCATTAAAAGCCTTAATAACTCTAACTCCCGCTAAGGTTTCGGTTAATCTACCCTTAACCTCAGCATTTATCTTACCACGCTTCCTAAATATGGGTCTTATATACTTAAAAGCCCTCAGGGCAATATATCCAAATATAGAGAGTGGAACAAACACGAAGAGCGTCATCCAAGGATTAAGTTTAATTAAAATAATAAGTGATACAATAGCGGTAAAAGAGCCCCCAACTAACTGTACCAATCCAGTGCCAATTAAATTTCTAACACCTTCAACATCACTCATAATTCTTGAAACGAGTGCCCCAGATTTTGTGTTATCAAAAAAACTAATGGGTAATGACAAGACCTTTTTCTGAACTTGTGCTCTTAATTCACTTATTAAAAACTGGGCTTGCACACTTAAAATCCGAGTTAACGAAAATGAGGTCACCGCTTGAATTAATATGGCTATAAGAACAATTACAATCAAATTCCATAATTGAGAAGGATCTTTACTTGGTACAACCTCATCTAATAACACTTTACTTTGCCAAGGTAATACTAGTCCTGCCAAACTTCTTATTACTATGAGGACAAGCCCAATAAAAACCAAATTTCTTCTTGGCCAAATAATAGTTTTAAAAGCTTGTAGAATACTAACCTTAGATTTCACGCTAGTGGCTTCTTTATATTGCCTCATGTTTTTTACGTGAAAGGTAGGTGTTTTAAGGAAGCCTACCTAGTAATCCAAACAAAGAAATACTGGTTTGACATCAAAAAAACCATGAAAAATCCAAGAGACGAGGGGCATTATTATGTACTTTTATGCATTTAAAATTAGTTAATCTAAAAAATCTTAAACATGAAAATTATAGGTATCGGAAAGAACTATGTAAACGATAAAAATGACATCCCAGGATTAAAAACAGGGAATCAGCTCATTTTCATTAAAGCGGAAAGTACTTTGGTAACCGATAATAAGGATATTACATTTCCAGAAATTACAAACGAGCTGGTATTTGAAGTAGAGCTCGTAGCTAAAATTGGAAAAACAGGTAAGAACATTTCTGAAGCCGAGGCTGCTTCACACATTAGCGAAATTGGTATTGGTATTGATTATACGGCTAAAGATGTGTTAGGACCTAGTAGAGCCAATAAAGGACCTTGGGCTTTAGCTAAAGGCTTTGATGGGGCTTCTCCAGTAAATGGCTTTAAACCCATATCTCATTTTAAAAATATTAACGATATTAACTTTAGCTTGAATATCAATGGTAATAACATTCAAACTGGAAACACCAGTGATATGATATATAATTTTAACGAAATAATTGCTTATGTCTCCAAGTTTATGACCTTAGAACCCGGTGATTTAATCTTTACTGGTACTCCTGCTACAGGTGCTGGTTTAAATTATAAAGGAGATCATTTAGAAGCTTTTATTGAAGACGAACTGCTTCTTGATTTTAAATTGATATAATCTAAAAACTCGTTTAATAAGAGGGTTAAAGTATTGCATTCTTAACCCTCTTTAGGACTGCTTATCAAATTATAAAGACTGATCGATAATCTCCTTAACCACCTCAGGGTTTAGTAATGTAGATGTATCTCCAAGATTTGATGTTTCTTTGCAAGCTATTTTTCTTAAAATACGTCGCATAATTTTTCCGGATCGCGTTTTGGGCAAGCCTCCGGTAAATTGTATTTTATCTAATTTGGCAATAGGTCCAATATGCTCGGTAATTATTTGATTAATCTCTTTACGTAAGTTATTCTGATCTCTGGACTCTCCTGTTTCTTTTAAAGTTATGTAACCATACAAAGCACTGCCTTTAACCTCATGAGGGAATCCTACTATAGCAGATTCGGCTACTGCAGGATGTTCATTAATAGCATCTTCTATAGGCGCTGTTCCTAAATTATGCCCAGAAACAATAATCACATCATCTACCCTACCTGTAATTCTGTAATAACCAACCTCATCGCGTAATGCACCATCTCCTGTAAAATACTTGTTTTTAAATGCTGAAAAATAAGTATCCTTATAACGCTGATGATTACCCCAAATAGTCCTTGCCATACTTGGCCAAGGGAATTTTATACATAAGCGTCCTTCCACCTGATTCCCTTTTAATTCTGTTCCTTGCTCATCCATTAAAGCAGGCTGAATACCTATAAATGGTAACGTGGCATATGTTGGTTTGGTTGGTGTTACGAATGGAATGGGTGTTATCATAATACCCCCCGTTTCTGTTTGCCACCAAGTATCTACTATGGGACTTTTCTTTTTACCCACATTATCATTATACCAGTGCCATGCCTCCTCATTTATAGGCTCTCCAACAGAGCCCAATACTTTTAGTGAGGATAAATCATATTTTTCAACAAGACCTACTCCTTCTTTAGCCAATGCTCTAATAGCCGTAGGGGCTGTATAGAACTGATTGACCTTATGCTTTTGAACAATGTCCCAAAAACGACCAAAATCAGGGTAACTAGGAACTCCTTCAAACATAACGGTGGTAGCTCCATTAGCTAGAGGGCCATAAACGATATAACTATGCCCAGTAATCCAACCGATGTCTGCCGTGCACCAATAGATATCGTTTTCACGATATTGAAATACATTTTTAAATGTATAAGCTGTATGCACCATATACCCAGCTGTGGTATGCACCATCCCCTTGGGCATTCCTGTAGATCCAGACGTATATAATATAAATAGTGGATCTTCCGCATTCATAACTTCAGCCTTACATACTGGAGAAGCCTTATCTAGTAAAGGCTGTAACCATTCATCTCTATCTGCTTTCATCTTGATATCTGAATGAATACGCTTTGCCACTAAAACGCTTTGCACACAGGAACAATCTTTTAAAGCATCATCCACTATACCTTTTAAATCGATAGTTTTTGCACCTCTGTATGACCCATCGCTAGTTATCACCATTTTACAATCACTATCGTTTATTCTGGTTGATAAAGCCGTTGAAGAAAACCCAGCAAATACCACAGAATGAATGGCGCCTATCCTAGCACAAGCTAAAACCGAAATGGCCAATTCGGGAATCATAGGTAAATAAATACATACCCGATCTCCCTTTTTTATGCCTTTTAGTTTTAAAACATTGGCAAACTTATTAACGCGCTCATGTAATTGAGAATAAGTGATATGTTCAGTCTCCTCTTTAGGATCATTAGGTTCAAAGAGTATTGCCGTTTTGTTTCCTCTAGTTGCTAGATGTCGGTCTATACAGTTCTCTGTAATATTTAGCTTTGCCCCTTCAAACCAAGACACTTCAGGTTTTGAAAAATCCCAGCTTAATACCTTATCCCACTTTCGCTGCCACATAAAATGCTCTTCAGCAATCTCTTCCCAAAAGTTTTCAGGTTCTCTTACAGATTTTCTATAAACTTGATAGTATTCTTCTAAATGTTTTATGTGGTAATTACTCATGCGTTATTAGTTTTATTTAAGTTTAAAAGGTGTTCTAAAATAGCAAATAATTGATTTTGGAATAAACTTTTTCTACGAGTGACTGCATTCTTTCTGCAGAATTCATAAATATCCCTCTTAGTGTGTTGACTCTCCTGCTCCGCTTGGTATTCTTATATTCTCAACAATGTCTTGCACGTCTTCTGGCGGCGATGCTGTAAACATCATAACTGTTATCGAAACTATAAAATTAAGAATCATGGCTACAGATCCAAATCCTTCGGGCGAGATACCAAACCACCATTCACTCTTATCGGGTAGCACCTCATCAAACCATCCCAATTTATATTTTATCATATACAAAAGCATGCATATAATCCCAACCAACATGCCTGCAATGGCTCCTTCCTTATTCATTCTCTTATAAAAAATTCCCAAAATAATAGCTGGAAAAAAAGAAGCGGCTGCCAAACCAAAAGCTAGCGCCACTACTGCTGCTACAAACCCAGGCGGGTTAATACCAAAGTACCCAGCAACACATACGGCTCCTACGGCCGACAACCGTGCGGCAACCAACTCGCCTTTTTCTGAGATACCAGGGTTCATTATTTTTTTTATAAGATCGTGAGACACAGAAGAGGAGATTACCAATAATAACCCTGCTGCCGTAGATAACGCCGCTGCTAACCCTCCTGCTGCTACAAGCGCAATAACCCAGTTGGGAAGTTTGGCAATTTCTGGGTTTGCTAAAACCATGATATCCCTGTCTATGGTTAGTTCGTTCTTATTAGAGTCTGCCAGATATTGAATGGTACCATCTCCATTTTTATCTGTAAAACTAATTAATCCTGTTGTCTCCCATTTTTTAAACCAATCTGGCACCGAATTATATGGCTTATCTGACACCGTTTCAATCATATTTGTACGTGCAAATACGGCCACTGCCGGTGCAGTGGAATATAATAACACTATAAGCAACAAGGCAATACCAGCAGACTTCCGAGCATCTTTCACTTTTTTTACAGTAAAAAAACGGACTATAACATGAGGCAAACCGGCTGTACCGACCATAAGTGCTAAGGTAATAGCAAAAATATCTATGCTCGATTTAGATCCCTCTGTATATTCTGCAAAGCCTAATTGCGTACTTAAGCCATCTAGTTTATCTAAAAGGTAGATTCCTGAGCCATCATTTAATTCACTTCCAAATCCTAATTGTGGGATGGCTTGCCCTGTCATTTGAATAGATATAAATATGGCGGGAACCATAAAAGCAAAAATGAGCACACAATACTGTGCCACCTGCGTATAGGTAATGCCTTTCATCCCTCCTAAAACGGCATAAAAAAGTACAATTAACATCCCTATTATAACCCCTGTGTTTATATCGACTTCAAGAAATCTTGAAAACACAATACCCACACCCCGCATTTGTCCAGCCACATAGGTAAATGATACTAATAAAGCACAAAAAACGGCTACTATTCTAGCTGTTTTAGAATAATACCTGTCTCCAATAAAATCGGGTACGGTAAACTTTCCAAATTTCCTTAAATACGGTGCTAATAATAGAGCTAATAATACATAACCGCCGGTCCATCCCATTAAATATACAGCACCATCGTAACCTGCAAAAGAAATGATTCCTGCCATAGAAATGAACGACGCTGCGCTCATCCAATCTGCAGCAGTTGCCATGCCATTGGCCCATGGCGATACCCCGCCACCTGCAACATAAAACTCTTCGGTTGAACCTGCTCTAGACCAAATAGCGATACCTATGTACAATGCGAATGTTAACCCAACCAAAATATAAGTCCAATTTTGAACTCCTATAGGCTCCGCCATGCTACTTATCATAGCCATATTTTTTATCTAGTTTATTCATTAATCGAACGTACACGAAAATGAGGATCACAAAAACATACATGGACCCCTGCTGGGCAAACCAAAACCCCAGTTTAAACCCACCAAACCTTATCTCATTTAAAGCATCTTTAAATATAATAGAGGCTCCAAAAGACACGAGAAACCAGATACTCAAAAGTATAAGTACGTATTTGATATTGTCTTTCCAATAAGACTTAGCATGCGCTCTTTTTGTTGCTTTTTGTTTAGTCATATTTCATTTTATATGCTTTAATCTCTTTTACTACTTTAGGTGCCAATATGATGGTTGATACCATGGTTGGAATTGCCATAAGGGCAAAAACACCATCAATTAAATTTAGTATGATACTAAATGGCATAGTAGCAGCCATTACAATACTGATAATATAAATATAGTTATAATAGTGTTTCTTATGGGATCCGAATAAAAAAGACATACATTTTGTACCATAATAAGCATAAGAAAAAAGAGAAGACACACTAAAAATAATCACGCAAATCATTAATAAATAGCTCCCATATTGGGGCATAACCTGATTAAAAGCGGCGGCGGTTAAGCTTACACCATCATAGGATGATGACTGCCATACACCAGTTACAAGAATGGCCAATGCTGTTAATGTACAAACCACTAGCGTATCAATAGCAGGTCCTAACATGGCTACCAACCCTTCCCGAATAGGTTCATTTGTTTTTGCTGCTCCATGAGCCATTGGAGCTGTGCCGATACCAGCCTCATTTGAAAAAGCGCCCCTACGAATACCCAATAACATTAAACCTCCTAATACACCACCTAAAAAAGGGTCGCCTTTATAATAATTTGCCGAAAAAGCATCCGTAAAAATTAACATGGTATATTTTGGAACCTGTTCATAATTAGCCAGTAAGATAAAGAGTACCAACCCAAAATAAAGCAATACCATACTAGGCACTAGCTTAGAGGCTGCATTACTAATACGTTTTAATCCCCCAAGAATAATAGCTGCGGTAATAACTACGAGAACAAAAGCCAGAATTAAGTTAGACTTAAATCCTACCTCCACACCATTTGGGATTAGAACAATATCATTGATAGCTTGTGTTAATTGATTAACATTTACAACAGGAAGTGCACCTATCATTCCAAAAAGACTAAACATTATGGCTAAGGGTTTCCAAGAAGTTCCCAAACCTTCTTTAATGACATACATGGGGCCTCCTTGTAAAACTCCAGAGCTATCTTTACCTCTGTACATAATTGCCAATGTAGAAGTGAAGAATTTTGTAGACATTCCTACAATGGCGCTTACCCACATCCAAAACATAGCCCCTGGCCCTCCCACCGAAATAGCCACAGCAACCCCAGCTATATTGCCCATGCCTATGGTAGATGATAAGGCCGTGGTCAGCGCTTTAAAATGTGAAATCTCACCAGAATGATTCGAATCATTGTACTTCCCTCTTAAAATTTGAATTGCATGACCAAAATACCTAAAGGGTAAAAACTTCGATAATATTAAAAGATACAATCCTCCTCCTATGAGCAAAATCACCAACGGTAAACCCCAGGCATGATTAGAAAATGATTCTATAAATTTGGCCATTTAAATCCTTATGATTTTATAAATATATCACTTTACAAACATTCTGTTTAAATTATTTAAAGGTATCTTTATACCAGCAAAACCACCACATGCCTAAATCTAATCGTCTTTATTTCATTGATGCCGTTAGAGCCTTTGCTATTTTAATGATGCTTCAGGGCCACTTTATTGATACCCTTCTTTCTCCAATATATAGAGACAAGAATAATGTAATTTACACTACATGGTCCTATTTTAGAGGTATTACAGCTCCAGTGTTTTTCACAATTTCTGGTTTAGTTTTTACTTATTTGCTGTTAAGAGCTTATGCCAAAGGCAATGATAAGCCAAGAATTAAAAAAGGGGTTTTTAGAGGCCTCTTACTTATTGGTATAGGTTACAGCCTACGCATTAATATTTTTGGATGGATTAGCGGTTATTTCAATCCTTATTTTCTTGTTATCGATGTTTTACAGTGTATTGGTTTATCTCTTATATTATTGGTCGGTTTGCACATCCTTTTAAAAAAACATACTTATATTTTTTCCATCATTCTTTTTATAATTGGTAGTATCTGCTTCATTACCGAACCTTTATACAGAACACTAACCTTAGATAATATCCCTGCTGTAATTGCAAATTACATGACCAAAAGCAATGGTTCGGTATTTACCATTTTGCCATGGTTTGGGTATACGGCTTTTGGAGCGTTTATATCTACAGTATTTTTTAGACATGTTCATAAAAACAGATTTAAACCACTGGTAGTAGCGTCCTTTTTCATTATTGGTGTTTTACTCATTTATGGCTCTTCTTGGTTTCTACTGGAACTTTATGACATGACTAAAATTGAATTGTTAAAACGTAGTGCCGATTACAATTACCTTTTTACAAGACTGGGAGATGTTATCATATTATTTGGACTTTTTTATGCTTTTGAACGCTTCTTAAAGAAATCTATAATAGCAAGAATAGGAGAAAAAACGTTATCTATTTATGTTATTCATTTCATATTACTTTATGGAAGCTTTACAGGTTACGGTATAAAACGTTTTCTGTATAAATCTTTAGAACCCTACCAAGCTATTGCTGGCGCAATTATATTTATGATAGCGGTTTGTTTTATTTCATTTCACTATGCGAAAACCAACCATTTTGTATATAATTTAATAAGAAAATTGGCAGATAAAATAAAAAAATAAGATCATGGCTTATGACGAATATTTAGCCGATAGAATTCGGCAACAGTTAAATGAAAAACAAGTACATTTCACTGAACTAAAAATGATGGGAGGCTTATGCTTTAAACTAGATAATAAAATGCTTTGTGGAATTCACATTGACAAGAAATACGGTGATAGCTTATTAATGGCCCGTATTGGTCAACATGTATACCTGGATGAACTTACAAAACCTGTTTGCCTACCCATGGATTTTACTGGTCGTCCAATGAAGGGCTATATTTTTATAACACCCGAGGGTTTTGACACTGAAAAAGACCTATCCTATTGGCTAGATTTATGCATTGCATTTAACCCTTTAGCAAAGGCAAGTAGAAAGAAAAATTAAGAATACTTTAATAAATAGCGCTAATAGGCCAGGTTTAATTATCCTTATTTTTGCGGAGTTCGATTAAACTGAATCCCCATATGCGTCACCTTTTACTCCTTATTATATTACTTTTCAATCTAAACTATGTTTCTGCTCAGAATCAAGACATTGAAATTAAAGGAAAGGTTATAGAAAGTACCAACAACTTAGCTATTGAATATGCCACTATATCCATCTTAAATTCCGAATCTCAAGAACCTATCACGGGAACAATAAGCAGCGAGGACGGATCTTTTTCAATTAGAACAGATGCTTCAAATTTCTATATTGAAGTTAGCTTTATTGGCTTTAAAACAAGAAGTTTTAAAGATTTCAAAATAATTAATAATGCGGTTGATTTAAAAACTATTATTCTCAATGAAGATAATGAAACACTCGATGAAGTTGTTATTCAGGCTGAAAAATCAAAGCTAGAATTTAAATTAGATAAGCGTGTATTTAATGTAGGTGCCGATATTAGTTCAACAGGTGCGAGCGCTTTTGAAGTTTTAAATAATGTACCTTCTGTTAATGTCAATATTGAAGGTGAAGTGAGTTTAAGAGGTAATCAAGGGGTTCAAATTCTTATTAACGGCAAACCTTCTGTATTAGCTGCAGCAGATGGTAATGCCTTAGGCACCATTACGGCCGATATGATTGAAAAGATTGAAGTCATTACCAATCCTTCTGCAAAATATGATGCTGAAGGCACTTCTGGAATAATAAATATTGTGCTTGAAAAATCTGAAAAAAAAGGTCTCAATGGATCAGCTACGTTAAATTTTGGTATTCCAAACAGCAACAGCTTCGGATTAAGTATGAATAAAAGAACAGAAAAATTTAATCTATTTAGTCAATTAGGATTCGGATTGAGAACATTTCCTGATGAACGCGAATACATCAACAGGGATTTCAGCAACAATATCACCATTCGAAGCTCTGGAGAAGGTGAGTTTAATGAAAAATTTAGTAATATCTTGTTAGGTACTGACTATCATTTGAATGATTGGAATATCATAACGCTTTCAGCATCATTTGCATATGAGGTAGAAGACAGGAATTCACTAGCTAACTTCAATCAGAGTGACGCGGGTAATAGCATTACAGACAGCTGGTTAAGAGATGAACGAACGGAAGCTACCAACCCCAAGTTACGCTATGAACTTCAGTATAAAAAGGACTTTAAAAGACATAAAGACCAAACCTTATTATTTAGTGCTTTAGGCAGTTCTTTTAAAAAAGACGAATCCTCAAACTTTAAAAACACCACTCTTTTTGGCGATATGGAAGATTTCTTGCAAAAAACAAGAACAGATTACGCCTTAGAAGACTACACATTTAAATTAGATTATACACACCCCTTTTTAGAAAAGTACACTTTGGAGGCCGGATCACAATATGTAATAAATAGTGTTACCAATGACTTTGCCGTAAGTGATTTTGTTAATGGAGAATGGATAGATAACCCGAACCTAACCAATATTTTTGACTTTAATCAGAACGTATTAGGCGTTTATACCACAGTGGCCTATGAAGGTACTCAATGGGGTGTTAAACTAGGTGTAAGACTCGAAAATACAGACCTTGAAACCCTTCTAGAAAACACAAACGAAAAAAACACGAATAATTATTCAAACTTCTTTCCTAGCGGTCATTTATCTTATAAGATTAATGAGAATTTTTCAATCCAAGCCGGGTTTTCTAAACGTATACGGAGACCAAGACTTCGTGAATTAAACCCTTTTTCAAACATTAGGAATAACTTTAGCATCAGCACAGGAAATCCTAATTTACAACCCGAATTCACCGACTCCTATGAAATAACGAGCATACACAAAATAGGCAAAGCATCTTTAAACTTCAGTCTATATAACCGTTATACCACAAGTGTTATTGAACGTATCACGTATTTTGAAAATAATAGAAGTATTACGAGACCGGAAAATGTTGGAACTAATTTAACCACAGGTTTAGAAATGAACGGCAAATATAACCCCACTAATTGGCTTTCAATAAACGGCGACTTTAATATCAATTATTTTAATAGAGATGGTGAATTTGAAGGTACTTCTTTTGATTTTAAGGGTAATCGATGGTCGACAAGACTAACGTCTAAGATTAAATTACCAGCTGATTTTGATTTAGAATTATCTGGTGATTATAGATCGAAGTATCAAAATGTGCAGAGCGACATTGAGGATAATATTTTTGCAGATTTTGGGCTAAGAAAAAAAGTATTTAAGGGTAAACTCATTTTAAACTTGAGTATTCGAGATGTCTTTGCCTCAAGAATTGACCAAAGTACTACCACCCAACCAGAGTTTTTTATCTACAATAGTAGGCAACGTGGTCGTTTTACGTCCATTGGTATTAGTTATGGATTTGGAAAAGGTGAAGCCATGCAGTTTTCAGGAAGAAGACGTTAGCTAAACGATACCATAAAAAATTACTCAAATGCTAAGGTAATTTTCTTGCCGATAAAGCCCTATGAATCTGCACCGAAAACGAAATAGTTAATAAAAATATACTTCATTATTTAAAAACTGATAAATGTAAGGTTTTCGACGTGCTGAGATAAGTAAATTTGTGCATACAAACTATTGAAACTACATAATCATGAAAGCAAAACTAACGGTGGTACTATATGGTGTTACCCTTTTGGTACTAAGTGCATGCATTCAAGCCCCGAGAACAGTAAAAAAAGAACAACATCTTGATAGTAAAACAGCTAACCACGAAGTTCATTGGAGTTATTCCGGAGAAACCTCTCCTAAACATTGGGCGGAAATTGAAAAATATTCCGATTGTGACGGAGAATTGCAATCACCCATAAACATTATTCACAGAAGTGCCGATTCTATTAAAATTGGTAATAAATTTGAAATGTTCTATACACCTAATACGTTTTTAAGTGAAGTGAAGAATGATGGACACTCCATAAAATTTGCTTTTGAATCGGGAGATTCAATACGGTATAAAAATGACATCTACTACCTAAAGCAAATTCATTTTCATGAGCCTGCCGAACATAAAATTAATGGCCTTATTTACCCTATCGAAATGCACTTAGTACACCAAAGTAAAAGTGGTAGATTTACCGTTTTAGGCATTTTAGGCGAAGAAGGGGCAGAAAGTGATTTATTTGAATTTTTTCAAAGTTTCTTGCCTCTTGAAAATGGTGAAACCAAAGACATCGATGAACAAATTGATTTATCGTACCTGCAGCTCGACAAAAAAACTTATTATACCTATAAAGGCTCTTTAACCACACCACCCTGTTCGGAAAGTGTGCATTGGGTAGTATTTAAGGAACCTTTTATTTTATCTGTTGAAGAAGTATTAACTTTAAAAAGCAATATGCCTATCAATAATTATAGGATTGAGCAGCCCTTAAATGGACGCGTGGTTAAATACAATTTCTAGATAACCAATAACAATAAAAAAAGACCTTTTAACAAAGGTCTTTTTTTATTGTTTTACAATGCTAATATTTAATCCGTTTTTAGCATTGGAATCTCAAGTGCTAATTCGGCATTAATTAAATCATCGATTTTGTTTAGTGCCTGGATAAATTTAGCAGCTTCTGTAGCTGGAATTATTTTCGTAGCCTTTTTATAATACTTCTTTTTTAGCTTTAACACATCTTCCTTATAACCAAAGGATTGAGCTACTAAGGTACTCGCTTTTTCATCGGTAAGATTTTCAAAATTATCTGCAAAATCTTTAATAATGGCAATACGCTTATTCTGCACTTTATAATTTTCTGCTTCGTATTCGCTGTACATTTCCCAAAACGCCGTTTTTTGAGCATCAGTTAAATTCAAAACACTACCAATAGCATCTTTAGTTCCAACCTTAATAACTTCTCTAGACATTTCAATGTAATCATTAGATTGCGAATAACTTGCTAAACCAATAAATAGCAATACAATAAGTAAAAGTGGTTTTTTCATTCTTGAAGGTTTTTAGTTTTATCAAATATACTCATATACGGTTTTATTCACTAACAAAATATTTAAGAATAAATACTGTAGTTTTTATTATATGAAGGTGCATTAAAACCTAAAAACACTTTCAAATAGCATTTTGGTTATTTCACCATCGAAATGAGATGTTTCGCCCATTCTACAGCCATAACCAATATGCAAACACACTATATTTGAATAGAATAAAAAAGGAAACTATAATACTTAAAAGAGACGCTTAACTCTATAAAATAAGCCATAATAGTAAGTTTTTCATATGGTTAGTTTGGTTAGTTTGAAAACCGCTCAGTGATCTCAAAAGCTGGGCGGTTTTTTTTTAATAATTATATAGAAAAACAGGATGCTCAACTATAGCTTTTTGTTTACTTTCAATTTTTATAACTATCCAATCTTATTTAAGATAGCGCACATTTAACACCTTGTACAATATGACATATAAAGCCGTAATATTTGATTTAGACGGAACACTAGTAAACTCCATTGAAGACATTGCCGATGCCATGAACACCGTTCTTAAAGGTTATAACTACCCAACACATGACTATAAAACCTATAAAAATTTTGTTGGTAGTGGTGTAAAAAGTCTGGTTATTAAAGCCTTACCAGAAGCTCATAGCCATGAGGAACAGATTAATAAGTGCCATAAGGCCATGATGACGGTGTATAAAGACCAATGTACCCAAAAGACAAAACCTTACGAAGGCATTAAAGACCTCCTAGAAGAACTAAGAATAAGAGAATTAAAAATGAGTGTATTGTCTAATAAAGCCGATGCACTTACAAAGAAAGTGGTGGCCAGCATATTTCCAGATTATTTTAATCCGGTTCTAGGTCTAAAAATTGAAGCTCATAAAAAACCTAACCCGATAGCAGCGCTCGAAATATGCAATACCCTTGGGATTTCTCCTGAAGAAGCCATTTATGTTGGCGATACAGGAATCGATATACAAACTGCCAAGAACGCTAATATGCTAGCTGTTGGTGTTCCATGGGGTTTTAGAGATCGAGAAGAACTTTTAGAATGTGGTGCAGACCTGATTTTAGAGCAACCTAAAGACCTCTTGAAGCTTTTATAAATTAAGTTAAAACCCTCCAGTTAGATATCAGGCTATTTCAGCAAACTATTTAGACGGTTCACTAACTATACGTCCTAAAACCAACGATAAGCGAACTATATTTGAATAGAAATAAAAAAAGAATAAGAAAAAAGAGATGCTTAACTCTATAAAATTAGATTAATAGTAAGTTTTTCATATGGTTAGTTTGGTTAGTTTGAAAACCGCTCAGTGATCTCAAAAACTGAGCGGTTTTTTTATGCTAAATCTTATCTAAAGAATAAACAACGTGTAGCACCACTACTTTGAATGATTCTTAACTGCAAAGTCTCCCCAGGCGGCTATGTCATGAATAAGCGGAATTAGTGTTTTCCCTAAATCTGTTAGGGTGTATTCTACTTTTAATGGCGGCTTAGAAGTATACACCTAGGGCCTTATTAACCCATCTGCCTCTAAAGCTTTTCATTTTAAACTTAAGATTCGTTCGATGAAATGGTATAACTTTGTTTAAAGAGCAAAATTGAGGCTGATTCATCTAAAGGTTGGGTAAACTGCTTTAATCCTTTTATTAGACCACTATCTAAAGTATCTTTACAGTCCTGTTTTGATTGAAAACCATACGCCCTTGTAGGCCTAGCCATTGCTTATAGAAAAAAAACGATTTTAAAGTAAACAACCTAAATCCAGACGATCTCTAGACAAAATAATAGAAACTATTTAACGAAGTAATTATGAGTAATCAACAACTAACGGTTATTGCAAAAATAATTGCAAAGCCCGAAAAACTGGAACTAGTAAAAACAGAATTATTAAAACTTATCCATACGACAAGGCAAGAAGCCGGGTGTATTAACTACGATTTACATCAAGACAATCAAAATAAAACACATTTTCTGTTTTATGAAAACTGGGAGAACCGACAGCTTTGGCAAGCACACATGAAAACTAAGCACATTGCGGATTATTCAAAAGCCACAGAAGGCGCCATAGAAAACTTCGAGTTGCAAGAAATGACTGTTATTGGCTAAACATAGAATAAAACCTTGAGTAAACAATTTCGTAGCCATAAAACATACCAGAAATTAAATGTAATACTACACTTTTATAACATAGTGATAATAATCTAATACACTAGCTACGCTTTCAATTTTAAACTAGGTTATTTCAACATAGTTTTAGTAGGCTTCACCTAAAAAACAGCGGTTTTAAGGAGTTATAAACGGTACCTTTAATATAGAATCAATAATATATACTATGGATTTTATAATAATACTGGTACTAAGCATTGTATTTGGGGCTCTTGGTTTTGAGATGTTGGTATTTATTTTAAATCGTAAACAACAACAACAGCAGCATAGCCAAGATATACATCCCAAATCGGATGTGTGGGAGAGAAAGCGCTAGACAGGTAGCATTGAGCTACGTAAATTATTATAAGAGTGCTAAAAATAGTACGCTTTTATAAAACAAGAAAAAGAAAAATTATAAAGAATGTATTGATTCTTTTAAACCGCTTATTTTTTATGATTTAGGTGGTTTTTTTTATTGCATGACATCCTGGCTACCAAATAAAACACGAGTCTTAGACTAGAGATAATCTATATACATTAGTTTCTCTTTTAACAAAACCTAACTTCTGATATAATTTATTTGCCGCAACACGTTCTGGACTAGAGGTTAAATTAATACTCTTTATTTGTCTTTTTGCCACAAAATCGATAGCAAACAACACCAAATCTTTACCTACCCCTTTGCCTCTGGCTTTGGCATCAACTACAACATCTTCTATCCAAACCTTATCGCCGGTGGGTATTTTATAAAACACCAAGGTTAATGTTCCCAAAATTTGATTATTCTCTTGAGCAACAAACAATTCGGTAGCATTTGATTTTACGATATCCTCAAGGTCTTTTTTCGATGGTAATGTGCAACTTGATGATAATTGCGGAATCAAACTATCAAAGGCCTTAATGGTTTGATTGGTTACCTGAGTAAGCTTATAAATCTTCATTATTGATAATTAATGGTATTAGCTTGAAGAGCGGTTTTACGTTGTTGAAATATAAGAAATAAAAGCGCTATTAAATAAGACTGGCACTAAAAATAAGAGCGCCTACTTCATCAATAAACAAAAAAGGTCTTTCTAAAAAAGAAAGACCTTTTTAACTTCTTATTCCTTGTTTTAAGACTGTATTAACGGAATTTCTAAAGCTAACTCAGCATCAACCAAATCGTCAATTTTATTAATGGCCTGAAGAAACTTTGCAGCCTCTGTTGCTGGTATTACTTTCTTCATTTTTTTGTAATACTTCTTTAGCAACTTCATGTCTTCTTTTTTAAAGGCAAAAAACCTTTTTACCATTTCATCAGCTTTCTCATCAGTCATATCACCATAATTTTTGGCGTAGTCCTTTATTAATGCTATGCGCTTATCTTTAACAAAATAGCTAAGGCCTTCATACTCATTATAAAGTGTCCAAAACTCTTTGCTTTGGGCATCATCTAATTCCATAACCTCGGCAATAGCCTCTTTAGTTTCAGTTTCTAAAACAGCTCTAACCAGTTCAACATATTCATTGGTTTGGGCAAAATTAGTCATCCCTACGAATAGGAAAGCAATAAGTAAAAGTGATTTTTTCATTTCTTTATAGGATTAAATTATTTGTTAAAGATACTAAGTATCTTACAAAAAAGAGCTGCTGCCCTCAAAACATTTTATTAAAAATGAGTCCTTAAGACTAAATCGAAACGTATTATTTTTTCAAACCTTATCTTTACGAGGCTAGCCATTCTTAATAACTCAAAAAAAACCATACCATGGATAATAAAAGATGACGCTTTTTACAAAGCCTGGTCCTAGCTCCTATGGCCTTAGGAGCACAACATATTGTCGCTAATACTTTTATAAATCCTGTTCAAAAAAGTTCGCGCGTACAATATAGTGTCAATGCTTTTACTTTTAATGAACAGCTAAAAAATGGAGAGATGTCCTTTTTTGACATGATGGATTTTGCATCCAATCTAGGACTAAACGCCGTTGATTTAACAGGCTATTACTTTTCTGGTTACCCTAATATACCCGATAACAAAACGCTTTTTGCTTTAAAGAAAAAAGCTCTAGAATTAGGTTTAAATATTTCATGGACGGGGGTTAGAAATAATTTTGTGAGCCCAGATACGGCAGCCAGAAATGCTGATATTACCATGATAAAAGACTGGCTGCAAGTATCTTCAAAACTAGGGGCTTCCATTATGCGCATTTTTGCTGGTAAGGGGGCTTACAAAGGGTATACAAAAGACCAAGTAAAAACTTGGATGGTAGCAGACTTTAAAACCTGTGCCAAATATGCCGAGGATACAGGTGTTATTGCCGCTATGCAACATCATAATGACTTTTTATACCATGCCGATGAAGTTATCGATATTTTAAAACGTGTGGACTCTGAGTGGTTTGGATTGGTATTAGATACTGGTAGTTTAAGGCAAGGCGACCCTTATGCCGAGATTAAAAAATTAGCACCCTACGCGAACTACTGGTTTATAAAAGAATTGGTTTATGTAAATGGGGTGCCAGAACCTGTAAATATGACCAAGATTGCCAGCATATTAAAAGAGGTTAACTATAAGGGTTATATTTCTTTTGAAAGTTTAACCGAAGGTGACCCAAAAGAGATTGTTAGCACCATGTTTCAAGATTTTAAAACGGCCTATCAGTCAAACTAAACAACACAATTTATAAAGAGGCCTGCTTTGGTTTGATTAAACCATGTGACTTTTTAAACAATTTGGTGTCTTAACACTAGGTAATATAAATTACTATGTAGTTTTGGTTAGTTTAAACCGCTCAATAACTCCCCAAGATTGAGCGGTTTTTTATTTCGTAACCTTAACAAAAAGTTTAGTTGATATTCTAGACAGTTCACTTGGCAAAAAAGCTACTTCACTAAGTTTTACCTCAAAAAACAGGCACAGCCAATGTATCTTTGAATAGAAATAAAACGCAAATAGTAATAGTTTTTAAAAAGAGAGGCTTAACTCTATAACACAAGTCGTAATAGTAAGTTTTTCATATGGTTAGTTTGGTTAGTTTGAAAACCGCTCAGTGATCTCAAAAGCTGAGCGGTTTTTTTTGGTTAATAACTATCTGCAACTTTAAGGTTAAAAGACCATGTTTATCAGAAACAACCTTTAACTTCGCTTATCGACTTTATATAAATCCTTCATAATGAAGGATATCATCAAAGTTAGCCTTTATTACAGAACTGATTAAAACACCATGGATAACAAAAAACGTACTTGGAAATTTTGGACTGGAAGAGCCTTGCTCTTACTTCTAGTCCTTGGAGGGCTATGGCTTACCAACCTTATATGGTTTAAGCCCTTCAGCATCAATCATTTTTATGAAAAAGTATTCATCGAACTTGTATTAGACAGTCCAGAATTAACTACAGAATTGGGTATTCCTGTCATTTATAACTGGTCTAAAGATGAGCTCGATGATATTTCTGATGCCAAACAGTGGGAAAGCTTCAATAAATCAAAACAGGACTATGAAACTCTATTGAGCTACGATTATGACAAGCAATCACCAGAAAATCAATTAAATACTGATATTCTGGCATACTACATGAAAATTAATGTGATAGAATCAGAGCCTTTCTCCTATTATGGCTATCCGGTCAATCAATTATTTGGAACGCATAGTAGTCTGCCTAGTATGATGTCGAGCAGTCATAAGCTCAATGACGAAAGTGATATCCAAGCTTATATTTCTCGTTTATCACAATTCGACACGAAATTTTCGCAGCGTATTGAAAATCTCAGAATCCGAGAATCAAAAGGCATCATACCCCCCAGGTTTATAAATAAGTTAGTACTGGAAGATCTGAAGGGATTTATTGGGCTGCAAAAAGACTCGCTGGGAAATCTTCCCGATACTTCCATGGCGATAACATCCAATATTCTTTACACAAATTTCGAAACGAAAGTAGCAGAAATAGATATCTCGGATGATAAAAAGTCGAATTATAAAAAACAAGTATTCGATACCATTGAAAACGTCGTATTTCCTGCTTACCAGAGTCTTATTGTCTATTTTGAAAACCTAAATCATAAGGCTACCAATGACGCCGGTGTATGGAAATTCCCTAATGGTAAGGCATACTACCGTTATAGATTAAAAAAGGCGACTACCTTGGACCTTGATCCCGAAGAAATATATGCCATTGGACTTTCGGAAGTCGCTAGGATAAAACAAGAAATGAATGCCATTTTAGAAACAGTGGGCTATGCCGACTCCACAAAAACCATTGGTGAAATTATCCAGAAACTTAATCAGGAAGAGCGCTTTATGTATCCGAATAACGATGAAGGTCACGAAATGATTCTCCGCGACTTTGACAGTATATTAATCGATATTAGCCAAGGTTTAGATCTTGCCTTCAGCATAAGGCCAAAAGCGAAGCTGGAAGTAAAGCGTGTGCCAGTGTTTAGAGAAGCGGGGGCTTCGCTGGCTTATTACCAAGGTCCTGCTATGGATGGTTCTCGCGGCGGTATCTTTTATATCAATTTAAGAGCTCCAAATGAAGTTGCGAAATTTGGCATGAAGACATTAGCCTATCATGAAGGCATTCCAGGTCATCATTTTCAAATAGCTATTCAAAATGAGTTAGAGGGCTTACCCACCTTCAGAAACGTTATTCCCTTTAAAGCTTATGGCGAAGGATGGGCGTTATATACAGAGCAACTCGCATGGGAATTGGGTTTCTACGAAAATGACCCTTTCGGCAATTTAGGACGGCTGCAAGCCGAAATGTTGAGATCTGTGCGCTTGGTTGTAGACGCTGGTATACATTACAAAAAATGGACTCGGGAAGAAGCCATTGATTACATGGTTACCAATACAGGCTTACCTACTAATGAAATTACTACAGAAGTAGAACGTTATATAGTTACGCCAGGTCAAGCCTGCTCATATAAGGTAGGTATGATGAAACTATTAGAGCTAAGAGAAAAGGCCAAACAAGAACTCGGTAAGGCATTCGATTTACGGAAATTTCATAATGCAGTATTGAAAAATGGATCTGTTCCTTTAACCGTTTTGGAGAAGATTATAGATGATTACATTAGTGCAACATTGGAGAATAGCAATAGTTAAATTTTTAGAGCATAAGAAATATAAAAAACAAAGGCTAACAACACCTATACGCAACTCAAATAAACCCACATACAAAAAAGGCCTTGATCGATCAAGGTCTTTTTTCATTCTTATCACTTTAATTCATACTTTAGTATACCAGAACGCCGCTTCAAGACACATTTAGGGCGCTTCCCTGTATTTCACCCAAAACTAAAACCTAACCCGATGTATATTTGAATAGAAATAAAAACAAAAAGAGTATTTAATAGCATAAAAGAGACGCCTAACTCAATAAAATGGCAGATAATAGTAAGATTTTCATTTGGTTAGTTTGGTTAGTTTAAAAACCACTTAGTGACCTCAAAAGCTGAGCGTTTTTTTGGTTAATAACTTTTCTTAACTTCTGGTTGTAAAAGACTACATTTTTCTTTTTTAGAATTAACTTTACCCATAAGAAGAATATAAGCCACCTGTGCTGAACTGGTTTCAATATTAAAACAGACGTATATCATAAAGTTGTACATAATGCAATCCCACCGCTAAAACAGCACATTTATTTTCCCCAAACGCATCATCCCAAGCTGAAAAATAAAAGAGCTGTTTTCTGCCTTTGCACTCGAAAAATCGTTAACAAGATTGTGAACAAACACGACTGAATATGTTGTGAATTGCTTTCAGAATTTTGTTTCTTTACAAATTAGTATGGCTAAGAAATATTCGAAAATAAAAAAGGAGTTACAAATCAAAGTTGACAAAATAGTTGACAACGATTTGGCGTACTTAACACACTATTTTCAGAACCATAAAAATGGTGTTTCTCAATATTTTAAGCCAACTGCAAAAGAATATCTCACAGAACTTCACGAGGAAAATAACATCCTCAAAGAACCTGATTTTCAATATTATTTGCCAATCGAATGGGATATTCCTTTTCCGCCACCGAAAAATCCAACTTTCAAATTTATCGATTTGTTTGCTGGAATTGGAGGAATACGACTTGCATATCAGAATAATGGCGGAAAGTGTGTTTTCTCAAGTGAATGGGACAAGTTTTCAAAACAAACTTACGAGGCGAATTTTGGCGAAGTGCCCTTTGGAGACATAACTAAAATCTCAGAAAAAGAAATTCCAGACCACGATATTTTATTGGGTGGTTTTCCTTGCCAACCATTTTCAATTGCTGGCGTTTCAAAGAAAAAATCTCTTGGAAGACAACACGGTTTTTTGGATAAAACGCAAGGAACATTATTTTTTGACATTGCTCGAATAATAAAACATAAAAAGCCAAAGGCTTTTATGCTCGAAAATGTTAAAAATCTTGTTTCGCACGATAAGAAAAAAACATTCAAAATTATTACCGAAACTCTGACCGAATTAGGCTATTCTTTGCATTACAAAGTTTTGGACGGCAAATATTATGTTCCACAACACCGTGAACGAATAATCATTGTTGGTTTCAAAAAATCGGTTTTCAAAGGCAAAGAAACTTTTGAATTTCCACAGCCCGAAGATGCAAATTTTGCCATTCGAGAAATTCTTCAACGAAAAGTGGACGATAAATACACACTTTCAGACAAATTGTGGAATTATCTTCAAGAATACAAGAAAAAGCACCAAGCGAAAGGTAACGGATTTGGATTTGGATTAACTGACCTCAATGGAATATCGAGGACAATGAGCGCACGGTATTATAAAGACGGAGCAGAAATATTAATTCCACAAAGAGGTAAAAATCCAAGAAGATTGACACCAAGAGAATGTGCAAGGCTTCAAGGGTTTCCAGATAATTTCATAATTCCTGTTTCAAACAACCAAGCATACAAACAATTTGGCAACTCTGTTGTAATGCCTTTGATACAAGCAGTCGGCAATAACATTGCAAAAGAACTTTCAAAATTAAATGAGCATATTAGAGAAAGCAATTCAATCAGCACAGCAGTCTGAAATAGCATTTAGCAAATTCATTAAGCCTAACGACACAGGTTCAACTGGAGGACATCAAGCTGGTTTTCACTTGCATAAAAGCTCTTGGCCATTATTTTTTGAAACAGAGGGACAAAAAGGCTCGAACAAAGACCATTTTGCCACTATTAAATGGCAAGATGATTTTGAAACGACAAGCAGATTTATTTATTACGGAAAAGGCACGAGGAATGAGTATCGCTTAACTCGGTTTGGAAGAGGTTTTCCGTACTTAACAGACGACAATGTTGGCGATTTGCTTGTAATTTCCAAAAGGTCTAGCGACTACTTTGAGGCATTTGTTTTAAGTACAGATGAAGATATAGAGGACTTTTTTACTGCTCTAAACATTTCATCTACTGAAACCAATGGAATAATACCTAAGCAATTTGAGCAAACAGCTGAAGAACAATTAATTGGTTGCTTTCTACAATATATAAAAGCTTTGGCTGTCGATTTTCCACCAACTTTAGAAATAGCAACAAATGCGAGAAATTGTTACATCAATTCCTTTGGTGTAACGCCAAGTCAAATTAAGGCGAACCCAGATAAACAAATTTTAAAATGGCTTGAAACAGAATACGACCTTTTCAAAACGTTGGAAAATGACAGATATGCCGAGTTGATTAAAAATCCTTTTCCATCTGTTGAAGAATTGGTTATTTCTGCTAACACAATCCTTAATCGCAGAAAAAGTCGTGCAGGAAAATCTCTCGAACACCACTTGGAAGAGATATTTAGGATATCGGAACTTATTTTTCAAACTCAAGTAACCACAGAAAACAATAAAAAACCTGACTTCTTATTTCCGAATATCGAGGCTTACCACAATCCTAACTTTAATGAGAATAATTTGATTTTGTTAGCATCAAAAACGACTTGTAAAGATAGGTGGCGACAGATTTTGAACGAGGCAGACAGGATAAAAACAAAGCACCTGTTTACCCTTCAACAAGGAATATCAAAAAATCAACTTGCAGAAATGAAACAATATGACGTGCAATTGGTAGTACCAAAAGCATATTTATCGAGCTTCCCACCGGAACATAGAGCTGATATAATGATATTGGAACAATTTGTTAGTCGAGTAAATGAAACGCAGAATTAGCCAACGTTACGAGCCATACACATTTACAGTCGCTTCAGCCAACGCACAACCAAAACTGTAAAAGAGTATGTCTCTGCCAACGCTACAAACTGAACGCGAAAGCACTATGTACAACAACGTATAAGCGTAACTAAAAAAATCCACAAAAAAAAGACCATGAAAATCAAGGTCTTTTTTAATTTAAAACAAGTGTTAAAACACTTATTTTAAGTATTCTAAGACATTCGCTTCTATACGTGCTTGTATATCAGAAACATCTGCTTTTACAAAGGTTTCGCCTGTAATGTTTTCATACAATTCAATATACCGTTCGGATACGCTGGTAATATATGCGTCGCTCATTTCGGGTACGGTTTGCCCCTCCAGCCCTTGAAAATTATTCGAAATAAGCCATTGGCGCACAAACTCTTTAGAGAGTTGTTTTTGGGCCTCCCCTTTTGCTTGGCGTTCCTTGTAGCCTTCTGCATAAAAGTAACGTGAGGAATCTGGCGTGTGTATCTCGTCTATCAATACTATCTGCCCATCTTTAGTTTTACCAAATTCGTATTTGGTATCTACTAAAATAAGCCCCCTAGAAGCTGCAATCTCCGAGCCTCGCTTAAATAGTTTACGGGTATAATCTTCTAAAACCAGATAATCGGCCTCACTTACAATACCTTTAGCAAGAATATCTTCGCGCGAAATATCCTCGTCATGATCGCCCATTTCGGCTTTGGTGGCTGGGGTAATAATAGGCTCGGGAAAGGCATCATTTTCTTGCATGCCTTCTGGCATAGGCACCCCACAAAGCATACGCTTACCTGCTTTATACTCTCTGGCCGCATGCCCAGACATATACCCTCGTATTACCATTTCTACCTTAAAAGGTTCGCATAAATGCCCTACCGCCACATTAGGGTCGGGAGTGGCTGTTAACCAATTAGGTACCAAATCCTCGGTAGCAGCCATCATTTTAGTGGCGATTTGGTTTAGTATTTGCCCTTTATAAGGAATGCCTTTTGGCATCACTACATCGAAGGCCGAAAGCCTATCGGTAGCAATCATAACCAATTCTTGGTCGTTAATATTATAAACTTCTCTTACTTTTCCTTTATAGACATGTTTTTGCCCAGGAAACTTAAAATTGGTATCTATTATGGTATTACTCATCTGTTTGTGCTTTTAGCTTATGGCATGTAGCGTTTTTATTTTATCTACTAAGTTTATTACCAGTTTATAGGCCCTAGCCCGGATTGAGGCATTTGTTGGAGCTCCTTGCAAAGAGCGACTGCCGAAAGCCGGAAATAGCTACTAAAAAAATTAATCTCTGTTTTCTATATTTTTATAAGCCGCAATAACCTTTTTAACCAGTTTATGGCGAATCACATCTTTATCGTCTAAAAATATCATGCCTACGCCTTCTACATTTTTTAAAATTAGTAAGGCTTCCTTTAAGCCCGAAATGGTACGACGCGGTAAATCTATCTGTCCAGGATCGCCTGTTAGTAGGAATTTCGCGTTTTTACCCATACGTGTTAAAAACATTTTCATTTGCGCATGGGTGGTGTTTTGGCCTTCATCGAGTATTACAAACGCATTATCGAGCGTACGCCCGCGCATAAATGCCAATGGTGCTATTTGAATGGTACCACTCTCTATATAATGGGCCAGTTTTTCGGGAGCAATCATATCACGCAAGGCATCGTAAAGCGGTTGCATGTAGGGGTCTAACTTTTCTTTTAAATCGCCTGGTAAAAACCCTAAATTTTCACCAGCCTCTACCGCAGGGCGCGTTAATATAATACGCTTAACTTCCTTATTCTTTAAGGCTTGTACAGCCAGTGCCACCCCTGTATAGGTTTTACCGGTTCCTGCCGGACCAATAGCAAACACCATATCGTTTTTTCGCATAAGCTCCACCAGCTTACGTTGGTTAGCCGTTTGAGCTTTTATAAGTTTACCACCAACACCGTGCACGATCACCTCGCCGCTTTGTTTTGAGGTGGTATAATCGTCGCTACTCTGGCTGGTTAGTACACGCTCAATAACGTTTTCATCTAGTTTATTGTACTTGGCGTAATGTTTAAAAAGCATCGTCATGCGCCTATCAAATTCCTCCAGCAATTCTTCGTCGCCAAAGGCTTTTATTTTGTTTCCGCGCGCTACAATTTTAAGTTTTGGAAAATACGTTTTAAGAAGTTCAATATTGGTGTTTTGGGCTCCAAAAAACTCTTTTGGAGTAATGGCTTCAAGTTCTAGAATAAGTTCGTTCAAAGGCTATCGTTTAATTTTAAAGTTTGGTTGCTTAAAGCTTAAAACAAGCTTTGATATAGCAATCCATTGGTTTTATTTAGCATTTTTAATTGGCAATAACACCTTCTTATTACCTGACAATTTCATTTAAAACATAAAACTGAAAACGAAAATTTTATGTAGGTTTGTGTGATATTATTGTTGAACTCAAAAATACGTAAATTTGAGTGACATAACCTTAAAAACATATCAACAATTTTGCCCATGGCAATCATTACATTAACAACCGATTTTGGGGAAAAAGATCACTTTGCTGGCGCTACAAAAGGCGCTATTTACAGTGAGCTGCCTGATGTAAAAATTGTTGATATCTCACATTCTATTTCGCCGTTTAATATTCCTGAAGCGGCCTACATAATTCAAAATGCTTATAGTAGTTTTCCTAAAGGTACCATTCATATTATTGGGATAGATGCCGAGATAAACCCCGAGAATAAGCATATTGCTATTAAACTGGATGATCATTATTTTATCTGTGCCAATAATGGTATTATGAGTATGATTTGCTCTGAAATTGCACCAGAAAAAATAGTTGAAATTAACATTCATGATAAAATACAAACCAGCTTTCCTGTTTTAGACGTTTTTGTTAAAGTAGCTTGCCACATAGCACGTGGAGGCACCCTAGAAGTGATAGGAAAGAATATTCCGGAAATAAAGCCTATAAAGAATATTGTGCCCTACGTAAACGACGATAAAACACAAATTATAGGAAGTGTTATTTACATTGATAACTATGGGAACGTAGTAACGAACATTAAGAGAAGCTTTTTTGAAACGATTCAAAAAGGACGTGATTTTGAAATTTCGGCACGTAACTACACGTTTAAAAAAATTCATAAGAAGTACAGCGATATTGTGAATTTTGATATTCCAGAAAACAAGCGCCATGATGAAGGCCGGAAGTTAGTTGTTTTTAACTCTGGTAATTTTTTAGAGATTGCGGTTTATAAAAGTAATTCTGCTACTGTTGGTAGTGCCTCTACCCTTTTAGGTTTAGGACTTATGGATGCTGTAAGTATAAAATTTACACCAAAACCGGTTATTCCGCAGGGTATGGAGCTCCCAAAAAAAATACATAATGTATCGGACTTTGAGTAACCTTAACAACTACTTTTATGTTTGTTAGAATCGTTAAAATGGGATTTCATGAGGAGTACATTGAAACCTTCTTAAATCATTTTAAGGATAATAAATTGGCCATAAGAGGCTTTAAAGGGTGTCAATTTTTGGAGTTATATAGAGATAAAACCAACCCAACTATATTTTTCACTTATAGCTATTGGGAATCTGAAGACGATTTAGAAGCCTACCGGCATTCTAAATTGTTTAAAGGTGTGTGGGGCCAAACCAAACCCTTATTTAATAGACCTCCCGAAGCTTGGAGTGTGGATAAAATAACCTCTTTAGGCAAGGATTATGGCTAAAAAAGCACTTTTAGTGATTGATATGCAGAAAGGGTCTTTTACACCAAAAACACCACGCTATGATACGGCTGGTGTGGTAAGTAGAATGAATAAACTTGCGCACCTTTTTAACAGGAAAGGACTCCCCGTTATTTATATTCAGCATGATGGCACTAGAGATAACAACTTTTTACCTCATACGGAAGCCTGGGAGTTACTCGACACACTAGACGTACCCGGTGATGCTTACAGAATAGATAAATACGCGAACGATGTATTCTATAAATCTAAGCTTAAAGCGACCTTAGATAGCCTTAATGTCGATGCATTGGTCATTACGGGCTGTGCTACAGATTTTTGTGTAGCGGCCACAATTCAATCGGCTATAGCAAAAGATTATGATATTACGGTGGTGGCCAATGGCCATACTACAGGAGATAGACCTCATTTAAGTGCCAAACAGGTAATAAGACACTACAACTGGGTTTGGCAAAACATGATTCCCACAAAAGGTGAAATAAAAGTGAAAGATTTTGAAAGCATCGTGGCATCTTTATAAAAATATTAAGGATAAAAATTTTACCTTTAGCCCAAACTCAAAGAACAACTAAATGCTTGCCATTTTAAAAAAAGAAATAAACACGTTTTTTGCATCTCCTATTGGCTATTTAGTTATTGCTATTTTCTTAGTTTTAAACGGGTTATTCCTATGGCTTTTTAAAGGCGAATTTAATATTTTAGATTATGGGTTTGCCGATCTATCGGCCTTCTTTTTACTGGCGCCTTGGATTCTTATTTTCCTGATACCAGCAGTAACCATGCGCAGTTTTTCGGACGAAAAAAAACAAGGTACCCTAGAACTTTTATTAACGAAACCGATATCGCAATTTCATATTGTTTTAGGCAAGTATTTTGGAGCCTTTGCTTTAATTATAATTGCCTTAGTACCAACATTGCTTTATGTATTCACGGTGTATCAATTGGGAGACCCGGTGGGAAATATAGACATGGGTAGCACCTGGGGATCTTATTTCGGACTCCTATTTTTGGTGGCCGCCTATACGGCTATTGGAGTGTTTGCCTCCACATTATCAGATAATCAAATTGTGGCTTTTATTAGTGCCGTTTTTATATGCTTTGTGTTTTATATTGGTTTTGAAGGGCTGGCTGATTTTGCCTCTAGTAATTTTATTGAACAATTAGGCATGAGTGCTCATTTTAAAAGTATGGGACGTGGCGTTATAGACACTAGAGATATAGTCTACTTCATAAGTATTACAATATCGTTTTTATGGTTAACTAAATTAAATTTGAACCCTCAAAATAAATGATCTTAACCCCCACATTTATTATATTGATTAGCATCGTTTTTATCTTAGTATGGTTGTTTGTAAGAACTATAGATAAGAGAAAATGGCTAACACTTTTGGTTAGTTTAGCCCTTACCCCCATTGCTTACTTTTATGTGTTTTACCCCATTTTAAATATATTTAGTAGTTATCATCATGAAAAACGTTTTAATGCCAAAGCCTGGGAAGACAAACCCGAACTACGTTTTGAAATGATGCATACCATTGTAAAGGACAGTATATTTATTGGTAAAACCAAAGATGAAGTACAACCCCTCCTAGGAAAAGCGGAATGGTATGGATGGGACGACAGCCTTAAAGCCAATTCTCCTGAAAAGTGGAATTACAATCTTGGGTTTAAACCTGGTGCCTTAAATAATATGCAAGAGTGCATCGAACTACAGTTTAAAAACAATAAAGTAGCCGCATTAAAAACCTATCAACTAGAAAAGACTTTTGAATAAAACATTTAAACACATAAGCCTACTTATTATAGTTTTAATAGCTGTTAACTTTATTAGCAGTAAACTATACCAACGTTTTGATTTAACTGCCGATAAACGCTATACCCTTAGCGAATCGGCACTAAATATTATAAAAGATGTTGATTCTCCCATTGTGGTTGATGTGTTTTTAGAAGGTGCCGATTTTCCTTCTGAATTTAGACGGCTTCAAAAAGAAACTACCCAGTTGCTTGATGAGTTTGCTGCCGAAAATAACCATATTATTTATAATTTTATCAACCCTTTAGGGGATGAAGCAACCAAAGAGGACAACATTCAACAACTTACACAGCGCGGATTAACCCCCATGCAAATGCAGGTTACCGAAAGTGGAAAATCTTCAAAAGCCATTATTTTCCCTTGGGCCTTAGCTAGTTATAACGAGCAAACGGTAACAATTCCGCTAGTAAAAAATAAAATAGGTGCTAACCAGCAAGAATTGGTTAGTAATTCTGTACAACATTTAGAGTATGCTTTTGCTGATGGTTTTAGTAAACTTATCCATCCTAAGCGCAGAAAAGTAGCTATTTTAAAAGGCAACAACCAACTTGAAGACAAGTATATAGCAGACTTTGCAAAAAAATTGGGTGAATATTATTATATCGCCCCATTCACACTTGATAGCGTAGCTTCTAATGCACAAAAAACACTAAACGACCTGAATAAGTTCGATTTAATTATTTCGGCAAAACCTACAGAGCCCTTTACAGAAACAGAAAAGCTGGTTTTAGATCAATATACCATGAACGGTGGTAAAAGCCTGTGGCTTATAGATGCCATAGCTATAGAAAAAGATAGCCTTTATAATGATCGAGGCTTAAACGTGGCTATCCCTAGAGATTTAAACCTAACCGATTTCTTTTTTAAATACGGTTTGCGTATTAATCCTGTTATGGTAAGCACCTTGTACTCTGCTCCTATTACATTGGCTATGGGCGAAGGCAGCCAATCGCAATTCCAGCATTTAAGGTGGCCCTATTCACCATTAGCAGGATCGATTAGTAACCACCCTATTGTAAATAATTTAAATATTGTTAAGTTCGATTTTGCAAATCAAATTGACACGCTTAAAAACAATATTAAGAAGACTATTTTATTGCAATCGGCACCATTAAGCAAGTTAGAAGGCACACCAAGAGAAGTAAGTTTAGAGGTGGTTACCAAAGAGCAAAACCCGCAAGATTTTAATAAAGGGAACCAAAATTTAGCGGTTCTTTTGGAGGGAGAGTTTAGTTCGGCTTACAGCCAACGTATAAAACCTTTTAAAGTAAAAAATGGTTTAGAGAAAAGTGAACCTACCAAAATGATTGTGATTGCCGATGGGAACGTTATTAAAAATGATGTTATTAGAAATGCCCCTCAAGAACTTGGTTTCGATAGATGGACGGGACAAACCTATGGGAATAAAGAATTTTTACTGAATGCCGTTAATTATTTATTGGACGATAATGGACTTATAAACATTCGGTCGAAGGAATTGGCCGTTGCCTTCTTAAATCAGCAAAAAATAACCCAAGAAAAAACCACATGGCAACTCGTAAACATACTGCTACCATTGGCATTACTAGGTGTTTTTGGTTTTGTATTTAACTACTTGAGAAAGAAAAAATACGCAGCCTAAATGTTAATAAGTTTGTTTCCAAATATTGACCGTATAGAATATATTTGTAGGTAACAGAATAACATTTATTAAACTAATCCAAACTTAGATGGAACATTTATAACTAAGCAGGTAAAGCACCCTTAGTTCATTACCATAAATGTGACATGTGATCTCTAAAAAATATAATTCAGCACATGAAATTTATTGTATCAAGTACATACTTATTAAAGCAATTACAAGTTTTGGGTGGTGTTATTAACAGTTCGAACACCTTACCTATTTTAGATAACTTTTTATTTGAATTAAACCAAAGTCAACTGACCGTTTCTGCGAGCGATTTAGAAACCACCATGGCTTCTACTTTAGATGTAGAAAGTGATACAGAAGGTAGTGTAGCTATACCCGCTCGTTTACTTTTAGATACTTTAAAGACGTTTCCTGAACAACCCTTAACCTTTGTTGTTGAAGATAATAATACGGTTGAAATTAGCTCGAATCATGGTAAATATGCTTTGGCCTATGCCGATGGTAAAGAGTTCCCGAAAGCTGTAGCCTTAGAAGACCCAAGTAAAACGGTAGTAACTGGTGATGTTTTAGCAACGGCCATAAGCAAAACTATTTTTGCCGCAGGTAATGATGATTTACGCCCCGTTATGAGCGGCGTATTCTTCCAGTTTTCTACCGAAGGATTAACCTTTGTGGCTACCGATGCACACAAACTAGTAAAATATTCAAGAGCCGATATTAAAGCGAATCAGGTAGCTGAATTTATTATGCCTAAAAAACCTTTAAATCTTTTAAAAGGTATTTTGGCGGCTAGCGAAGATGACGTTACTATTGAATACAACGAAAGTAATGCTAAGTTTACTTTTGAAAATTCAGAGTTAATTTGTCGTTTAATAGACGGTAAGTATCCTAATTATGAGGCAGTAATACCTAAAGAAAATCCAAATAAATTAGTGATAGGTAGAAATCAGTTTTTAAATTCTGTACGTCGCGTTAGTATTTTCTCTAACAAAACGACGCACCAAATACGATTAAAAATAGCTGGTGCCGAATTGAATATATCGGCTGAAGATGTCGATTATAGCAATAAAGCAGAAGAACGCTTAACCTGCGATTACCAAGGAGACGATATGCAAATTGGATTTAACTCACGTTTTTTAACGGAAATGCTAAACAACTTGAGCTCTGACGATGTTCAATTAGAAATGAGTATGCCCAATAGAGCAGGTATTTTAACCCCTATAGATGGTCTTGATGAAGGTGAACAAGTAACCATGCTGGTTATGCCCGTTATGTTAAACAACTAATTATTAGAAAATATATTTCAAGATAAAGAGCAGTAATCTTTAAGGTTACTGCTTTTTTTATTTATCCACGTAATAAAAAAACACCCACCAAAAAGTGGGTGTTTCAATTTATCTTTTGAAATAATACTAACTAATAAAATTAAAAGATAAAGGATATGATGTGGCCTCGCCTCTACTTGCTCTTATGGCATTTATAATAGGAAAGATAATAGCAATAATACCTAAAACGGCAAATCCTAATAAGCCTAAGCCAAATAATAGGATTAGAGGTACGCAAATTATACAATATACAATAAGGCTTAATTGAAAATTTACAATATTCTTACCATGGGTATCCATTTCGTATACTTTATCTTTTTGCGTTAACCATAGTACCAATGGTAATATTAAACTACCGAAACCAATAACTAAGGTAATTAACTGGCTCAAATGGGTAATAACGATAAGTTGATTGTCTTGTCTCATGATGATGGTTTTTGATTGATTTACAAATATATGACGCTCATAAATCAAAAATGTTACATGTCTTAATGATTTTATTTATGGTAAAAGTCTTTATTAATATGCTCATATGGTATCTTACAAAGAATTAATATCTTTATATAATCTATACGTGTTCTATGGACCATTTGTCACCTAATAATTATATTGATTTCCTTTCGGAAATTCCTTTTTTCTCTGAGGTCTCCAAGCCTTCACTTAAAAAACTCATTGTTAACACCCAAGAAGAAAGTTATATTAAAAATGAAGTTGTTTTTAAAAAAAATGATTTAGGAGACTCCATGTATGCCATAGTAAGTGGTTCGGTAAAAGTTCATGACAATGCGCATGTTTATGATACCTTAAGTTCTGGAGATTGTTTTGGTGAATACGCTTTAATTGACAATGAAACACGATCGGCGTCCATTACCGCACTTGAAAAAACTCTGGTTCTAAAAATTGAGCGCCAACACTTTCTTGATTTAATGGCAAGTGATAGCGGATTTTCCCAAGGAATATTAGCCGTCATGATAAAGCGTCATAGAGAATTGGATACCATCCAGGAGCAACTTGCAAGTTCTAAAAAAGCCATGGAACTTGCTAACTCCAAAATGAGCGGACTCATTAATGGTGCCATGGACGCCATTATCATGTTTGATAATCAGTTTAAAATTGTTTTAACAAACACTGCTGCCAATAATTTACTGGAAAATGAAGACACTATACAACGTAATGTCCTTTTCTTTTTTGATGAAGAAAGCGCTCAATTAATAGAAGATCTAGTAACCAATAATCGCAGTGACCAAGCCTTTAATAAATATATTCCCAACACAGTTAAAATTATAGGGTCCAATAACGGAGAATCTTTAAATGAAGGCACCATAAGCACCTATGGTTCCAACTCGGAAACCTTTTACACATTAATCTTAAGACGTATTGACGACCGAATTATTGCGGAAAACCAAATTAATCTCTTAACAAAACAAACGGAATATTTAGAAGAAGAAATTAAAGAACTTACCAGTAGTTATGGCATCATTGCGAAAGACAAAAAAATGCAAGATGCTCTAAATCTTATACATCAGGTGGCCAAAACAGATGCCACCGTTTTAATACATGGAGAAACTGGTACAGGAAAAGAACTGGTGGCAAGAGCGATTCATAGGGAGAGCCTAAGAAATGATAAACCCTTAATACGCATAAACTGCGGTGCTATTCCTGCAAATCTTATAGAAAGCGAATTGTTTGGTCATGAAAAGGGGGCCTTTACAGGAGCTACCACAAGTAGAAAAGGCCGATTTCTCCTTGCAGATAAGGGTACTATTTTTTTGGATGAAATTGGTGAAATGCCCTTAGAATTACAACCTAAACTATTGCGTATTATACAGGAAGGCGAATTTGACCCAGTTGGAAGCTCTGAAACGATTAAAGTAGATGTTAGAATTATCGCGGCCACGCACCGCGATTTATTTGAGTTTTCCAAGACAGGTAAATTCCGTGAAGATTTGTATTACAGACTTAACGTATTTCCTATTGAAGTTCCCGCACTTCGTGATAGAGGTGAGGATTTGTTTTTAATTGCGCAAGACATGATTGAACAGTTTTCAAAAAAACTTAATAAACCCAATCTACCTCTTACAGATGCAGACAAAGCCTTATTAGACTCTTATAATTGGCCAGGCAATGTAAGAGAACTTCAGAACCTGATTGAGCGTGCGGTAATTGTTTCGAACAACGGACATATTAATTGGCAGGCCATTATTCCGAATGAAACACTTGCAGTAAAACCAAGTATTGAACCATCACCAGATCGCATCTTAACATCCAAAGAACTTTTAGCCTTAGAAAAAGACAATATCCTAAAAGCCTTGAGGCATACAAAATGGAAAGTCTCTGGTCCAAATGGCGCTGCGGCCCTTTTACAATTACCTCCCACTACTTTGGCTTCAAAAATTAAAGCCATGAACATAGAGCGACCTATTTAAAACGAAATATCGTTAAATAATTCACGAAATATCGTTAATATACGAATATACGTAATAACATATTCCTTCTATATTTTACTTAAACAGCTGATTATCAATTTTTTAAATAGTTTGGCATAGCAATAGCATAAAACAAACCAAACATTTAAAAAATCAATTATTAATCAAATTAAAATTTAGAAAACATGATTACAACAGCAAATGTAAAAAACGGCGTAAACGTAGACCAATTAGTTGAGACTATTGAGGCGGTACAACAAAACCCTGAATTAGCAAAATTCCAATTCAGATCAAAAAACAACTGGATAAACGGTGGGCACTGTGTTTCTAGCATCAAAGAATTTTATGGTGTTGGTTCTGAAGATGAGTCGCGCCAAGAAACCTTCACTATGGAATGTGACCACCCAAGCGTACTATTAGGAAATGATACAGCTCCTACACCTCCTGAAGTAGTTTTACATGCTTTAGGTTCTTGTTTAACAGCGGCTATGACCTATCATGCAGCTGCAAATGGTATTGATATTGAAGGCGCCTCTTCAACCTTAGAAGGCAACGCAGACTTACAAGGTTTTTTAGGCTTAGATCCTGAAATAAGACCTGGTTTTGACGGTATCACCTTCAAACTAAAGGTAAAATCGGATGCTTCTGCAGAACAATTAGAAACCTTAGCCAAGTTCTCTCCTGTTTTTGATATGATTTCAAACCCTACTCCTGTTTCTATAGAAATAGTTAAAGAGTAAAATTCTTTTAAAAAGACTGCTCTTAAAAATGAGCAGTCTTTTTTTCTAGTAAACTATCATTAAAAACACACCTCACCATGAAAACATCAAAATACAGCATATTAACAGCTAACCAAGCAGTTGCTAAAATTGCTTATAAAACAAATGAGGTGTTTCCAATATATCCTATCACTCCAGCCTCAGATATGAGTGAACTTGTTGAACAATGGTGTGCAGAAAATAAACCTAACGCCTTTGAACAAACACCTTCTGTTTTTCAGATGCAGAGTGAGTCTGGTGTAGCTGGAGCTATGCACGGTGCCCTACAAACAGGAGCACTTTCAAGCACTTTTACCGCTTCGCAAGGCTTATTATTAATGCTTCCTAATTTGTATAAAATTGCCGGAGAATTAACTCCCAACGTTATTCATGTTGCCACAAGAAGCCTTGCAACCCATGCCCTATCCGTATTTGGCGACCATAGTGATGTTATGGCTGTGCGACAATCTGGATATGCCATACTTAGTAGTGCGTCTGTTCAAGAAGCTCAAGACTTTGCTTTAATTGCTCAAGCCTCTTCTTTAGCCTCTCAAATACCTTTCATTCATTTCTTTGATGGTTTTAGAACCTCCCATGAAATCAACAAAATAGAAACTATTAGCGATAAGGTTATCAACGCCTTAATCAATCAAAACGATATAAAAACACATAAAGCACGAGCCTTAACCCCAAACGCTCCAGTAATACGAGGTACGTCTCAAGGACCCGATGTATTCTTTCAAAGCAGAGAGGCTATAAACCCACATTATGATCGGTGTCCTAATTTGGTTCAAAAACATATGGACCTTTTTAAAACGCTTACTGGACGTACTTATAAGCTTTTTGATTACGTTGGTCACCCAGAAGCAGAATATCTGGTTATCACCATGGCTTCTTCTACCGAAACGATAGAAACCACGATAGCGCAGCTTAATAAACAGGGTGAAAAATATGGCCTTATAAAAGTTAGACTTTTTAGACCTTTTAGTACAAAACACCTCATTGAAGCACTACCAAAACAGATTAAAAGCATTGCTGTATTAGATAGAACAAAAGAACCTGGTGCCAGCGGGGACCCCTTGTACCTGGATGTACTACAATCTGTTTCTAAGGCTTTTCAAAACAATCAACTTGAGCAATTCCCAAAAATTATCGGCGGCAGATACGGGTTGTCCTCTAAAGAGTTTACCCCTGCGATGGTTAAAGCGATTTATAATAACCTAAAACAGAATCGACCAAAACCAAACTTTACGGTTGGTATAATTGACGATGTTAAAAACCTAAGTCTAGATTATTCTAAAAACGTAGAACTAAAACACCCTAATTACCAAGCTATCTTTTACCAAAGTAAACATAAAAGGAGCTCTGAAAGTCTTTTTAATACGCTAAAATTTATAGGAAATAAAACCCCTAATTACGTTCAAGGATACACACAATGCGACTATAAAAAATCCAATTCTTATAACATAGCGCATTTGCGTTATGGTCCATCACCAATTCAAGCACCATATTTAATTGACCAAGCCAACTTTATAGGTTGTCAACATGCGCACTTCAAATCATTTAAACCCATAATAAACAAAATTAAAGCCCATGGTATCATTTTGGTTAATACATCGCAAACATCCAAAGCATTTTGGCAATCTTTAGCTTTACAAGAACAACTTGATATTATTGCAAAAAATGTGAGCCTTCATGTTGTAAATACAGATGAGTTAAACATGAACCATGAACAAAACCCAACATCCATATCTCATTTTCATGCTTGTTTTTTAGCATTGCAATCAGGCTTCATTAACAATACCTTTCATAATTTAAAAGATTATATTTATCAGGTAGATACGACTAGCCCAACAACAAAACAACCTACTACAACAACTTACAAATCAGCTTTTAAAGACACCCTCTTAGGACAATTGCTAGAACATAGCGGTGATAATATACCTGTGAGTCTATTACCCGTAGATGGTACCTACCCAACCAATACCTCGATGTATAATCCATCACAAAAAGGTGCTTTTTTACCTAAATGGGATACCGATCAATGTACGCAATGTGGGGCCTGTAGTATGGCTTGCCCTCAAGGCGCATTGAGGATTAAAGCATACGATGATAACTACTTAACGAACGCTCCTGTTGGTTTTAAACATACAAAATCTAAAGACTTTAACCTTTTAAATTATACCATCGATATTCATCCCGACCAATGTAATAGTTGCAACCACTGTATAGAAGCTTGCCCATCTAATGCTTTGAGTAAAACTAATACGTGTAACAACCTAAAAGATGACACGTACCACTGGAATTTCTTTGAAAGCATTCCAGAGTTTGACCGGTCTCAAATAAATCCTAGTATAATAAGCGAACAACAATTGCAAGAACCATTGTTTAAATATTCAACTGGTGTTGAAGGGTGTGGGGAAGCGCCTTACTTAAAATTATTATCTCAACTTTTTGGAGATAGACTTTTAATTGCTAACGCCACGGGTGCTAGTTCTATATTTGGGGGTGCTCTGCCAACAACCCCATGGGCTCAAAACACCTTAGGCCAAGGTCCGGCTTGGTCAAATTCGTTATTTGAAGATAATGCCGAATTTGGACTAGGTTTTAGAATGTCGTTAAATCAAAACGAAAAACAGTCGAAAACACTGCTTAACAAATTATCAAACCAGTTACCACTGCATTTGGTCACTAACATCTTAAACAATAAGCAGCTAAACGAAGTCGAGATAATAAAACAACGGCAAAACGTAGCGCTGTTAAAATCCAAACTAAAGTCCATAAACACTATAGAAGCTAGATTATTATTAAACTCAGCTGACAGTCTTATTAAACAAAGTGTTTGGATTGTTGGAGGTGATGGTTGGGCCTATGATATTGGATATGGTGGCATAGACCATGTTTTAGCATCGGGAGAAAATGTAAATATTTTAGTGTTAGACAATGAAGTTTATGATAATACTGGAGCACAAGCCTCTAAAGCGACACCTTTTGGTGCCCAAGCCAAATTTGCCTTTGCTGGAAAACAAAAACAAAAAAAAGATTTAGGTAAGTTAGCTATGACCTATACTAATGTTTACGTAGCTTCTGTAGCTATCGGAGCAGATCAAGAACAAACATTAAGAGCTTTTAATGAGGCTGAAAGCTTTAACGGCCCTTCACTTATCGTTGCTTATAGCCAAAGTGAATCCCATGGTATAGATATGAAACACCCACAGAAATATCATAAGGCCGCGGTAAATTCGGGACAATGGGTTTTATACAGAAACAATCCTGAACGGTGTAAAAAAGGACTTAACCCATTTATCTTAGATTCCGATATACCCTCCATTAAAATAGAAGCCTATTTACGGCTAGAAAAACGCTTTTCAAAACTTTTGAATGGATGTGAAATCACTTTGAGAAACCATATAAAAACGGTTCAAAAACAGGTTGACCTACGTTTTGATAGCTACTTATCTAAGTCTTTAGAACCTGGTAAAGTGAACAGATCTCAACTCCTTCAACAGAAAAAAATCAGGCAACAATTATCTTATAACAAAAAGTAATTCAATAAATATAGCCATCCCCCTAATGTTTTACAAGTTCTCAAAAAATCAGAATCGTAACCTCTTTTATTAATCACTCATTAATATTTGCCTTATAGCCTTTTTCTTTTGGTGCGCTTTATACTACTTAGGCATTAATTCTATTAATTTCACGCTGTGAGGCTCTAAATCTACTTTTAAAATTAAGCTACCATCCCGTTTTACAACAACGGAATCTGTTACTGTTTGCTGCAGTTTTGCTAAATTTTCATACTTAGACATATTCGAATTTAGCACATTTTTCCAGTCATTATCAAATCTGTCAGAAGGACGGTTACCATAAATGCGTCCATTTGATTTTTCATTGACACCTGCATTCCTAACATCCTTATATAATTCGTGCATCATAACACTGTGATTTTTATCAACCGTCCATTCCTTCATGTTCCATTTATCGCCCCCTGAAATTACCCCACCTGTTAGTTTAGGATAAACAGTACGCTTGTTTGTACTTGTTCTGGATGTATTGTGGTTATAAACCAGCACATAAATAATATCACCCTTTATCACAGGAATTACGCCTGTGTATCCACTAAAATTATCCATAACGTCTATTCTACTGCCTCCTTCCATCTTTTGTAGCATGCGCATTACATTCTTTCTACCTTGAGGCAAATCGCTTGATTCAATCTCTTGCCCCCAATCATAGACTTCAGAAATATTATACTCAAAAACCTTATCTGCCACAGTAGCATACCAGCTTGCTCCAAGCTCGGTAGCATCCGATAAACTTAATCCTCTTACTCGGTTTTCATCTCTAAGTATTCCAAACTCTTGAATATCTAAAGGAATAGCAGAGAATTTAGGAATACTATTTAATTTATTTCTGTATGGTTCTATTTTTTCAGGTAAAGCAAAGGTATTTTGATCTATTTTTTCATAATAGGAAATTGAGAAAAAATCCATTTTCGTCCCAGTTTCACCAGTGGCATAATTAACGCCATTAGCACAATGATCAATCAGTTCTGTAGTAAATTTTGCAGCACTAGATTCTGTCAGCATATTTCCTGGACCTACAATAGCGTCAGGTATAACTTTTAGCACCTCATCTACTGTAATATCGTAATGCTTAAAATACTCTTGCATTGTCCCATTCCAGTGATTAGGGGTATAATTAGGTTCCGTACTTACTCTAAATCGCCAAGTCTTTACTTCATTCATACCAAATTCATCCACCAAAGTAGTTAAAAACGCATTCACATACTGCCTCCAATGGTCGTAATTATCTGGAGGACTGGTATTTCCATAAGTATTAACTACTTTATTGGCAACCATCTCCCAAGGAACCTTACTCAAAACTATTCTCGGTTTAAAACCCGTACTCATGAAGTCGCGCATGTTAGTAAGCAAATCACTAAAATCTGTAACAATCTTTCCAGAGGCATCTACCCCCTTATAAAACATGTTAAGGTTATCTGTTCTACCTCCCATGGTTCTTACCAGGTTGTAGCTTTTCACGTAATCCTTTATGGAGAGAATTGAATTCCTAAAACCAGAAGCACTAAACCTTGTTTGATTAATCATTGGACGTGTTGACCAAAAATTATGAAACTGCCCCACCACAGCCCCCGTATTTATGGTAGCAATTGTGTTGGGATCGAGCGTGCTTTCATCTATTCCTGCAGGATCTTCCGGACCTTCGGGTGTTTCCGGCTCCTCTGGCTCAGGGCTTTCTATAATTTCTAGCTCTACTTCATTAGGGTTTGCACAATTATAAGTAACGATAAGAATTGTAAAAAACATTGCTACAAATAAGCAATGTTTAGTCATTTTTAAAATCATAGCAACTAAACTTAATAGTTTTGCCGCAAAATTACTTTATAATCTTTAAAAAAGTATCTTGAAGTGTGCTGATAAAACTCTTAAAAAAATTACAAATGTTTTAAAAGAATATTTTTGTAAGCTACCTTCATAGGTGGTCCAACGTGAACTTGAACACCTATAAAGCCTTTTAAAGTCTTATTAATGGTATCTAAATCCGTGACTTCACTCATTAAAACGCCATTTACAAAATGTTGCATCCTATTTCCGACAACTTTAATATGGACCAGATTCCATTCATCAGATTTAATATGAGATTTTAATTGTTCCTTAGTACCTAAGGTATCGCTCACTAGCCTTGTTTGCCAACAATTCTTTTTTACATTTTTACGAATGTTGGTTTTAGGTATACTATCCGGCATTTTCGGAATAGTCACGGTTTCCCCCATATAGGCCAATGTGGTTCGCTTTTTCTCTTCGTAATTCTGTCCTGTATACTTGTTTTTCCCATCTATATCACATTGATATCCCCTTAAAGCAAAAGGCAGCCCTTCCATAATTTCACTTCTATAATTGATCCCACTATTTCCAGACTCCGTAATCCTGTATTCTAGTTTTAACTCAAAATTTTCAGGCTGTTCTTTTTTGTAGATAATAAACGAATTTCGCTTTAGTATAGTTTCTGGAGTGACCTCCCCTGTTAAAATACCATCTTCAACACGCCAGTATGTTGGATCTCCTTCCCATCCATCTAGATTTTGTCCATTAAATATGGAAATAAAATCACCCTTATTATTCTTCTTTTCTGATTTATTTCCACATGAAATCAAGAGACAAAGCAATACTACACTTAAACAAGAACTATATACACCTTTCATTTTTAACTATTAATCGATTGTTACTTGACTCCCCCACCAATCCTTATTAGGTTTAAAATCTGGAGACAACATGGCCTCTCTTTGAATCTCTAGGTTTGGTAGTTTTTTATTTATCATATTTTGTAAATACTGTTTACGTTTCTCCAAATTAAACTCCTTATCCTTAGTTGGATATACCGCATTTACTTCTTTTAGCCATTGCATCAGCTCATCACTAAGTGCTTTGGCTTTGGATGTGTTTTGAGATATTACATTCTCATTATCTTGTTCAGACGACGGGAGCTTAAACAATTCTTCTCGCCCATCTTCCCAGTAATGAATGAGTTTCCAACCCTCTTTTTGTATGATTGAAGATGGCTCACCGCCTTGATTACCATAATGTGGGTAATGCCAAAACAATGGTCTACTATTACTAAAAGCTTTACCTTCTAGTACTGGCTTTAAACTGATACCATCTTTATGTTGATTTTCTATTAAAGGTAGGTTTGCTAAATCTAATAATGTAGGATACAAATCGGTGCTAACCACTGGTAATTCCGAGGATTTTATAGTATTTAACCAAGGTACTTTAATAAAAAAGGGCTCTTTTATTCCGCCTTCCCACTGGTAACCTTTACCACCTCTTAACGGCAAATTACTCGTAGCATAATGATCTCCAGAAGCTACACCACCATTATCTGAGGTAAACACAACAATGGTATTTTTGTCTACACCATTATCCTTTAAAGCTTTTAAAACGACACCTACAGCATCATCCATGGTTTCTACCAAACCACCATAAACGGGATTATCTTGTACTTGACGAACAGGAAGTACGCGCTCCATTTTATACCCTGATTCTGAGATTCCTATGCTATCGGCTTTATCTCGGTACTTCGCCCATTTATCTTGTGTAGTTTGCAAGGGAGCATGCACGGCATAGAAAGATAAAAATGCGAAAAATGTAGAATCCTTATGTTTACCTATAAAATCTGCCGTTTCATTTGCCAAGCGCATGGTTAGATTTTCACCAGCTTTCTCATCCTTCAACATAGGATTATTAAATGGTCCGAAAAAGCCTCCGGCTGGTCCTCCACGATGAAAACCGCCTTTATTGATATCAAAACCGTGGTCTTCTGGATAAGATCCTTTATCTCCCAAATGCCATTTACCAGCAAAAAAAGTTTTATAGCCTTGTGCTTTAAACGCCTCGGCAAGGGTTATATCTTCCTTTGGTAACTGCATAACATAATTAGCTGGCAACATTTTATCATGCCGGTTTCTTTTACGCCAATCCGTTCCAGCTTTTGCCCCAATCCAATCGGTAATACCATGACGCGCCGTAAACTTACCTGTCATAATACTTGCCCTCGAGGGACTACAAACTCTACTGGCCGCGTATCCATTGGAAAACATAACCCCTTCCGTTGCTAACTTATCTATATTTGGAGTTTCATAAAATGTGCTACCTGTAACGCTTAGGTCATGATAACCTAAATCGTCTACTAGTATAAATACAATGTTCGGATTCTTATTTTCCTTTAATAATTTGTCTTTTTTATGACATCCTGAGACAAATAGTGCTATTAAAACCCAAGCAAAAGCTCTTAGTGTATACATCAATAATTCTGTTTTTAACTATCCTGAATTGTTCTTGTTTAAATCTAATCGACCTTTTGGTCCTGATAAATCAGACATTAAAGATTGTAACCTTTATTGAAGTTTCTCCTTGAGCCCTATTATGCAAGGCCAACTTGACTTCAGCCAGACTACACGATTAAAAATATCAAAACTATAAGGATTTTGCCGCCTTTGGCCCGTCATAATCATAAGTAAACCAATCTACATCAATGTATCCAGCATCTTCTTGTTCGTTCCATGAAAAGAAACCAAGGCGGTCTCCCGTCCATTTCCCAAAGGCAATCGTAAACGTTGGTCCAAAACGTGTATAGTTTTCACCATCGAGGCTATACCAATAAGTGGCTTGATTACTATTATTTGTGGTCTTTACGTATAAATTATTTCCTTTTATTTCTGGCCCCATGGTCTTTTGAGCCATAGGATCCATGTAAAACAAGTGCTTTTTTCCTTCTTCATCTACTTCCACACCTAGTAAGTTAAATACGCCCCCATAGCGCACAAAGCCCGCTAATTGATGCGGTTGCATCCCTGAAATATCGAATTTTGCCTCGGCTGTTCCTGTGGTAATCCCCATAATACGTTGACTTAAAGTATTGCAGGCTCTCCAAAAATCGGAATCGGAACCATCGTTATTGGTCCATTCGTTTATATTTGGACCATAACCCTTTTCATTGGGTAATACTTTACTGGCTTTAAGGCGTAACCAACCTGGACGCTCTGTTAACGACCAATGCGTATTTCTTGGATTGTGATTCCATTCCCATTGAAAACCTAATTTGGCCGACGAAAAATCGTCATCTGAACTTGGTGCTGAAATTGGGTAACCGTCTATTGGTTTTTTGTACTGCTTTACGGGCTCTCCAATACCGTCGTTATCTTCGTCTACACCAATAATAGGCCATCCATCTACCCAATTAACAGGAGCTAAACATTGCGGGCGTCCTTGAAAAGGGATATCATCGTTTTGAATTAATTGATGCATATACCACCATGACTTATCTGGCGCTTGCATTAAACCGCCTTGACTACAACTACGATTGTTAAAAGCTGTTCCTTTTTCTAAAACGGTTTTTACTTCATAGGGACCATAAATACTTTCTTTAGAACGCAGTACAATCTGCTTTCTGTCATTTTTAGGATTCTTAACACCTGGTTTAGTAGATTTGTCGCCCATAGTCCATTGTGCTAAAAAGATATACCAGGTACCTTCAATTTTATAAATTTTTGCGGCTTCAGCGCCCATACCTGTATACACTAATTTACCTTCGTCTAGGATTTTAGTGCCATCCCAACTCATTTCGTAAATTCTATTTTCGTTACCTTCTATTGTATTATCAGGGCTTTTTTGCTTACCCGCAGTATTAATTATAACATAAGCTTTATGCGTTTCTTCATCCCAAAATACACCAGGGTCGTCCAATACTTTTGCTTTTGGCAACATCATAATAGGCTTGCTCCATGGTCCTCTAATATCTTTCGCCGTAGCCACCATCAACCCATGTTGGTAATCTATTTGATAGCAATACCAAGTCCCTTCATGGTAAGCCAAGTCGCCTGCCCAGGTACCAAAAGAATAGCCATTCATTCTATCCCAATTATATTCTGGGGCCCATGACAAACTTTCAAAAACATGGCCCACATTGGTCCAATTTACCATGTCTTTAGATTCTAAAATCGGCATTCCTGGAGACATATGTTGTTTGGATGTAATCATATAATAGGTGTCACCTACTTGCTCAATATCTGAATCTGGATAATCGGCATTTAAAATAGGATTAATATAGCTGCCATCACCTTGGTCTCCAAAGCTTCCGGTTTGGGCTTTAGCATGAGCTATATCTTTGGATTCAGACACATTAGAATTAGCATTTTCAGGCTTTGATTTACAACTAACCAAAGAAACTAATACCAATGAATGAATAACAACTAATCGTGATATTTTCATCTTATATTGTCTTTATAACTTAATGATCTTCTTGGTAAAAGAAAACAGATTGTCACCGCTACTAATAAAATAAATACCGCTTTTTAAATCAGAAATATTAATTGTCTGGCTTTTGGTATCTGTTTCTATGGTTTTTACTATAGCACCATGAATATTGGAAATAACAAGCTTTGATTTCACTGGTAAATTATCAACATTAATAACATCCTTAGTTGGGTTTGGATATACTTTAACCTCTTTAAACCTGTTCGAAGCAGTTGATAAAGATCCATCATAACACGTAGATTCCGGGTTATTTAAATTCCGTGACACAGCATCTGAAACATCACTTCTTTTTAACACCATTTTATCAATAAATAAATATGATGATCTTGCATCTACGGTAATGGTATATTCTTTTGCTTCTTCAAAAACAACCCATACTTTATGAGAATCATGGTCGTTGGTATTTGTTACAAACCCCCAAGTTAACCTATTTCCAAAGGCCTTTATAAAATTTTGAGTAGAACTACCTGCAGCACAGGTTAAATTAGGATCGCTATTACATAAAGGCTTGGGGTATACCTTATTTCCACTTTTGATGCCATAAAAATCCTCTCCATCTATTTTTAACCAAGCATCGTTGTGCTCTCCTTTCTTATCACCGAACCCGACTCTCATACGCCATTCAAATTTATAGGTCCCTGGGTTGTTTATTTTTATATTATAAACTATAGGCGCACCAGAAAGCGCATTAAAAGATTGAGGTCCATCCCAATATATATAAGTAATAGCGGTTCCTGGTAAATCAGGATCTGGATCCTCAATTCCAGTTTTCCAGTCTGAATTTGCTGGTAAAATACCAGATTCCATTTCGATAGTTAGCAAACCATCTTTTTCTTCAAAAGGAAGTGTACCGTCACAAACTGCCGTCTGGGCAAAAGTGCCAAGTGACAGTGTTAAAAGACCGAGTAAGGTAAATGTAATATTTTTTTTCATATCTGTTTTTTTAGTTTAAAATTTAGTATTATGAAACCATATATCATCAAAAAACATGGCTGTTTTCTAAGTCACTTCAAATATAACCAAGCGTTTTAGGTATCTTATCCTGAACTGTCATGTTTGTAATGACTAATGCAGTTTACTAACGAGGCAAACACCACCTCCCTTTTATGGTTGATACTCTATGCGAATATTGACAAACTTGTATAAAAAATGTAATGTTATACATCATACTCTGGCAGCCACTTTACAACCGTTTCTTCTCGTATTGCTTTGTTCGCCATATGTACAGAAATAGCACTCTGATAGCCATCCTTTAAACCTAAAAACAAAGGTTCTTCTCCTTTTATAGCCTTAGCAAAATTCTTATAAAGATGCCATGTCACATTAAAGTTATCGTTATCTGTTGGGTAAATTAAATCGTCACTATTTTTGGTATATATCTCTCGCTTGTTATCATTCCCAATAATTTTAACGGACGCACCAGATACGCTGTCAACACTATCCTTCCATTTTTCATCAACCTTTTTTCCTTCAGGAATAATTTCTGCCTTATTCATTCCATGACAAATAATTGTTGCCTTGTCTCCGTAAATTTTCATTTGATACCCCTCATAACTATTATTCAAAATAGAGTGAAAACCTACTTTTACGCCATTAGGATAGTCGAATAAGGTATGAACATTGTCACATGTTTCTCGGCCATCTTTCCAGTAATCTATACCGCCAGTACCAACTACTTTTAAAGGATGTGCATTCAATAAATTATCTACCATATTCAAAAGGTGCGACCCTAATTCTGCCATTAAACCACCTGAATACGCCTTATACATACGCCAATTAATTTGGCGCTCCAGTTCTGGAGTGGGTACTTTTCTGCGCCAATTACTATGCCTGTCCCAGGAACAATCAATACGCGTTATAGTTCCACAATGGCCAGCATCAATAATACTCTTTATGGAATTAAACACTGGATGCAGCTGATACTGATAAGATACCTGAAAAATTTTATCACTTTGATCACCTCGCCTCTTAATCGCTTTACATTGATCAATATTATATGCCAAGGTTTTTTCGCACATAATATGTTTTCCAGCATCGAAAGCCGCCATTACTATTCTGAAGTGCTCATGTAATGGCGCTGCTATTATAACGGCATCAATGTCTTTCAATGCCAAAAGACTTTCAAAGTCTGAAAACGTATCAACGCTATTAGTAATATATTGCTTAGCAGTGTCCATTTGAAATTCCAAAGTATCGCACAAGGCAATTACCTTTATTTCTGGAACAAAATCTAAGGCTTTCAAAATACCCTTGCCTCGATTCCCTAATCCAATAACGCCTACTTTAATACGCTCTTGGTCTGGCACTTGTTTTAATACAAACTCCTCTTTATTCTTACATGCTACCAACCCTAATCCTATGGCGGTTGCAGTAAGCGAGCTTAGTTTAATGAAGTCTCTCCTTGATGTCATTATTCTATTTTAATATTATAACGACGGTTCCCAACCTTCTGCATACTCTCTACTCCAAAGCTTCATGGCATCCTTATCTAACATCTTACCAGTTTTAGAATCAACTTTAAAACCTTTATCAATGCGGTACGCTACGTTGCCGTAATGCACCAATGCCATACTAATTGAAGCATCATCTATTGGAGCCATTAAAGGTGCCTTATCTCTAATGGCACTAAAAAAGTTTTCAACGTGAAGCGTAGAAATACCACCACCGCCACCTAAAGCTAGGCCACCTTCTTTGCTGGCATTCTCTACAGTTTCAACAAGCTCTCCTTTTCTGTCATATAAACGGTATACCCCGCGATCTACAAACACCGTACCTTCACTACCATAAATAATAGTACCGCGGCCCGCACCATACGTAGAATATCCATTGCGACTTTTACCGTCCCAAACAATACTTGTATTGTTATCAAACTCAAACTTCGCATTCATCGTATCATACATTTCCCAACCATCATTTACAAATGCTGTCTTTGTTCCATCGACCTCAACATAATTAGGAAAATCGACACCAAGAGCCCACCGGGCAACATCGAGTTCATGGGTAGCATTATTACCTAACTCGGCGGTACCATAGTTCCAGCCATACCAATGCCAATTATAATTCCAAGTTTCTGAGGTATATTCGCGCCTCACAGCAGGGCCTTGAAATAATTCCCAATCTAGTCCCTGAGGAACGGGAGCATTTTTTTGCAAAGGCACCTCTCCTCTTCTATTATTGTAGAAAGCCAAAGCTTTGTAGGGTGTTCCTATTATGCCGTCGTGTATCTTTTGAATTATTTCAACGGTATGCGCAGCTGAACGTTGTTGGTTTCCCATTTGGACAACACGATCGTATTTTTTTTGTGCCGCAACTAACAATTCATTTTCAGCCATATTATGACTACAAGGCTTCTCAACATAAACATGTTTCCCTTCTTTTAATGCCATAATAGACCCTGGCGCATGCCAATGGTCTGGTGTTATATTAAAAAAAGCATCTACGTTTTTATCCTCTAAAACTTTACGAATGTCATTTTCTAGTTTTGGTTTATAATCTAACATGGAAGCTACTTTGGCAGCTGCTTTTTCACGTTGTTTTTCCATGACATCACAGAGATAAACGAGCTCCACATTATTTTTTTTAACAGCAATTGGTGTATACATAGCTCCAACACGTCGGCCTAAACCTGCAATAGCGACATTAATTCTATCATTTGCGCCTATTATTTTGTTATAACTTTGAGCAGACATAGAAAGTCCACCAATCATTAACCCTGCAGAACCTGCTGCAGTTTTCTTTATAAAACTTCTTCGAGATGTCGCCATATTATAATTCTTTAATCTTTATATTTTTATAAAACACTTGGTCTCCGTGATCTTGCAAAAGAATATTACCTGCTTCTGCTTCACCAAAATTGGGCCAATCTTTGTATTTGCTTGCCGCTATCTGATCGCGCCATTGCTGACCACTACGATTGTATTTCACTACTAAAATGTCATTTAGATAATGCTCAACATCTGCTCTATTGACTACAATTCTTGCACGATTCCAAATGTATTTACCCTCGTGTCTACTGACGAGTTTTTTATTATAAGGTAAATCGGGATTAAATTTTTGAGCATTCGCTGTGATGATATCGTATAGTGACGCTAAAGTTCGATTGCCATCCTTCCCTCTTTTAGCGTCTGGATGCCGTTTATCATCCAATATTTGAAACTCACATCCAATGGATGACCCCTTACCTTTATTGAGTTCTGTATCTACAAAATACTTGATGCCGCTATTTGCACCTTCAGTCAACAGGAAATCCACTTGCAACTCAAAGCTTGAGTACTCTTTAATAGTTACAATATCTCCACCATTTTCAGACTCTTCTCCTCCTGCGTCCGCCACTATTAGCATGCCGTCTTCTATAGACCAACCTTCTTCGGGGAAAGCATCCAGTTTGGCTCCTCTCCAACCTTCTGTTGTCTTTCCATCCCAAAGCAATTTCCAACCTTCCGCAATTTCTCTTTCGGAAAGCTGATTGGTGAGGTAGCTATTTTGAACAATGGGTGTTTCAATCACCTTTCGGTTCTGCTCTAAATTCGTTGTGCATATTTTGATATTCTTGAATTTTACCTGCCTGCCCTCAATCTCCTTCTTCTTTCCTATGGAATGCACCTGTAACCCGATAAATCCAGAGTCATCAACATCATCAACTAAGTCTGCAGTTTGTACTCCATTGACCCAAACTCTGAGATTGTTTCCGATTGCTTCGATTCGAAACGTATTCCATTCGTTAAGTTTGAATGCATTCTTTGCTTCTGGATTTCGCTCAAGATTGTACAACCATTTTCTTCTGGCCTCATCATAAATACCACCTGTCCATTTACGCTTGGACGGATCCATTTCCATTTGATAACCATGCACCCTACCATTCATGTATTCAGGTGTACTTTGGGCTCTAAACATCACACCAGAATTCGCATCATCTTCAAGATAGCTTTCAAACGTGAGGATAAAATCTGAATATGAGTCTTTGGTACAAAGAAACGTATTGGGTGTATTTCCTACATAGGTTCCCACAATGACGCCATCCTCTACTGTAAAAGGTGCCGTCCCATTTTTTATTTCCCAACCATCTAAATTTTTGCCATTAAAAAGCGACACAAAATCACTCTTTTCACTTTGACAAGAATAAAAAACAGTTAACAAAATTAAGCTCATAAAAAAAGTTTTCATCTATTTAAATATATTTAGTTATTCTAATTTATTTCTAATTTTAGCTTATAACAACCTATTACTTCTACAACTATTAAGGTCTTCTTTCTAATTTACATCTATAACTAGACGACGATAATCTACTAATGGTACGATACTGTTATCATCCCAAACTTCTAATATAACATGTAACGCTTTACCTTCCGCATCATCTGGAATTTTTATTTTTATTTTATTCTGTGATGCATCCGCTATTGGAAACGCCTTGCTGTATGGTCTATTTCCGGCTTCTGCGTAAATAAACCAGTTGAATCTCAAACTATCATTGTCTGGGTCTGTAGACTTTGAAGCATCAAAACTCAAAGTTTCGCCTATTTTACTTTTTAGAAAAATAATAGCATCACTTTGGTCACCATCGATAACCGCCTTAGGATAATGGTTTGCTTGTTCAAAATGCTTTACACACCAATCCATTCGCGCTTTAAAGTCATTCCACATGGCTTGTCGCCATCTGAAGATACCTGTATTTTTATCGGCGTATTGTTTGCCTGTTTCAGGATCTGTCCACATGTCTTTGGCATCAGTATACATCGCCCAAGGCTTAAATTGTGATTCCTCTTTGGCAACAAAATCGAATCGTGCTGGAATATTCTCTACTTTTTCAAGGGTATACCTTCCACTCCAGCCTCCCCAGGTTTGCTTAGTTGGGTCCGTAAGTCCTGCGGACACAAAACGCATCCAAGGAATGGTTCCGCCACCTTCAATAAAATTGGGCAACGCTTCGGTGAAATAGGCATTTTCGTTAATATAAGCTCTCACGGGATACAATTCACCTAGTGGCCCGTGCCCTGTCCTTACATGCACATTCGCCCAATCGTCTTGTCCTTTAGCTGTGTAATCGAAAGGTTTCCAATGATGAGGTCCTAAATCGTGTGCCCATGGCCCTCCATAGGCTTTGGTTTGGTAAATACTTCTAATCCAATGAATCTCTGGAAACTCCCTACAGGTCCAAGCGCCTAGTGTACTTTGTCCAGCATTTTCAAAGATGTAAAGCTTCTTTATAACTGATTCTAATTCAGCTTCACTATGGGTTGATCTGTAGTCTAAAAGTGCTTGGGCTATGGTTCCAGCACCTCCATTACAAATGATATGAATGGGTCTATTATCGTCCTTATCTAAGGCTTCAATTATCAAATTAGAACCTTCCGTACTTTTTCCTTCTCCAATACCTATACGCCTGTTGTCAGGTTGCCCAACCACCACAATACTTCTTAAATACTCTGGGTCATGCCATCCTTTGGCATGTAGCTTTAAATTGGGTAATACCTTTTCATAGGCATCTATAAGCTCAAGAAACAATTCAGGTTTTAAGGTTTGATATTCCGGATTCGGATGATTTAAACCTCGAAACGGACTAGAAACCGCTATAAGACCTTCTAAATCAAAGGTGTTTGAACATATGAGCATGTGTAACATTTGCTGAACCTCATCCGGTTCATTACCCATATCAGCTAGAATAATGACTCTAGACTTGTCAATGTTTTTAAATTCCATTTCAGGAGCACATCCAAAAAAGGAAATGATAAAAACGATTAGTAATATGAGTTTAAATGATTTCATTAACAATATATCAATTTCAATAGTTTAGGACTGGCTCAAAACACTCCAACATTATAAAATTGTAGAGTTAAGATTTTGAATAAACAATGTTATAATCTCCTGACCCTAAAATCACATTCGAATTATCTTCAACCTTTAAACCATATTCACTTTGTGCATCAGAGAACGATTTTCCATTAATCACTAATGATTCTAATTCTTCTTGACTTAAAACTAATTTAGCTTTTGTATTAAATGGCACTTTAAGATTCATTTTGAACGTATTGTTTTCAACTTCCCAGGCATTCTGTATAGTTCCATAAGGCGTTGGCACTTCTACTGTTGTACTTGTTAGTTGAGATGGAAATTGAGGATTAACAACAAACGCTTTAAAACCAGTTTTTTCAGTAGATGTTTGAATGCCACCTAAACTCTCATAAAAATACGTAGCAAAACCGGTGTGCATAGGATGATTTAAGGAATTGGTTGGACCTTCCATGTCTTCCCAAACAAATTGGCGTTCTGGCCATGTGGTAAAACCAGAATTCATAACGTAAGTCTGACTTGGAAATTCTGGCGTTGTTAAAATATCATAAGCCAAATCTGTTTTTCCGTATTTAGACAATACCGTATAAATATATCTGTTGCCATGAATTCCTGTAGAATGATGCCCTCCTTTAACTTCAACTATATCATGTACCAATCCATTTACCACAGTTTCAATATCATTCTCTGGGACGATTCCAAATTGTAAGGCCTGAACTGTTGCGGTCTGACTTTGATACCATTTGTGATTTGTGCCCGGGATTTCAACTAAGAACTCCTTATTAAACGCAGTTTTCAAGGCTTCTTTCTCTTGCTTAATTCTTGCTTCATACTCTGCATCGTTGTTCATTTTAGCAAATCGCTCCATAATACCCAAAACATCATAAAAATAGGCGTTTGCCGAAATGATTGGGTCACATTCCATAGCACTTGGATTTTTACGTCTGTCCCAAAGTGGCGGACACCAATCGCCCATACCATCTTGCATAATGCCATTTTCACCTTTAAAGTTTAGATAGAAATCGGTTAAGCCTTTCATGGCGTCGTAATATTCTTTTACGATTTCGTCATCACCATAAAACTTGTAATTGTACCAAGGCAAATACATGGTTGCTACACCCCAATCTATTTTTGCATAGGTAGACGTTCGCTTTCCTGGAGCAATCATAGTAGGCACTTGAAACTTAAACTCTGGGTTATTATGTCCCTTTGTTGGTCGCATTTGTGTACGGATATCTTCCATATACTTTTTATAGAAATCGTACATATCGTAATTATACAAGGCGTACTCACAAAATGCGTGTGCATCACCTAACCAACCGCATTTTTCGCGATGCGGACAATCTTCGGGGATACCGTGAATATTATCAGCTATCGTCCATTTACTAATGCTATGCATTTTATTAAACAGTTCATCGGATGATGTAAAACTGCCTTTTTCTTGAATATCTGTAGCTACTAAAACCGCCTTTATCATGTTAGCATCTGGTTTTGTTGAAACCCCTTTTACTTTAGCAAATCTAAAACCGTGATAACTAAATTTTGGTTCCCAAGACTCCAAACCATCCCCTTTACAAATGTACTCGTACAGTTGAGGCATACCATTAGCGCCTCCACCGGTAGAACCTGGGTAGATATCGCTTCCATTGGTTAATAACGCTTCTGTGGTAATAACTTCAATAAGCTGTCCTTCTTTTTCCTTTACATTCAACTTAATCCAACCCGCAATGTTTTGACCAAAATCTACAATCCATTCTCCATCTGCACCTTTAAATACCTTTTGAGGTTCAAGCTCTTGTAACTTTTTTATCGGTGGAATTTGCTGTGCACTAATCTTTTTAATTTTTGGTAAAGCTTCTTTAGCTTGCCCCCAATTTGAATCGTTGTAACCGACATTTGCCCAATCACCAATTTCAAAACGAGCATCATAGGTATCCCCGCCATAAATGTTATTAAACACAATTGGCCCTGTAGATTCTTTCCAAGATGCATTTGTAACAAAATCAGCTTTTGAACCATCGGTATATTTTAACTTCACCAAACAAAGTACGGTTGGAGGTCCATAAGCCAAATCTCTATCGGATTCAGGGTCCCGTTTCCAAGAAATATTTTGACCGTAAAAGCCATTGCCTAGGTTAATTCCGAAGGCGTTTTTACCTGATTTTAAATTGTCTGTAATATCATAATTGACATAATAGGCCTGCTTATCGTAATTTGATGGTGCAGGGTCCAACACATGGTCACCCACCTTTTCACCATTTAAATACAATTCGTAATAGCCTAAACCACAGATATAAACCTGAGCATTTTCAATATCTTTTTCAATTTCTAGTTCCTTTCTGAAATAGCTCGCAGGAAAACCATCGACTGGTTCCGGTTTATCCATTTTTCCGGTCTTATAATCCCTAAATCGGTATTCAGAGGTTCTCTTATCTTCATTTAGGGTAATCCATTTGGCTTCTCCCCAATTACTCTCATTCATCAACCCCATTTGAAAAGTTTGCACATCAGACCACGAAGAAGCGGTACCAGCTTCATCCCAAATCTTTACTTTCCAAACATAAGATTTTAAAGCTTCCAAAGTTTCGCCTTCAAACTTAACATATGTAGATTGAGAGCTATTCACTTTTGAAGAATTCCAAATATCAGCATCATTTTCGTTTAATTTATCCTGAGCAGATGCTACCAAAATTTGATATCCCGATTGCGACTTATTGAATCCTTCTGCATTAACAACCCATGAAAAAAGAGGTTGTTCACTTTCAATAGTTTTTGGACTTTCTTTTGAATTAAGGGTTAGTTTTTCAAAAGATATTGGCGCTCTTGGTGTTGAAACTTGATTACAAGCCACACAAAAGATAGCCAAAAACAGTAGTGATAATAGTGTTTGTTTTTTGTTCATTTTAAAGTTCTTAATTAAACCGAAAGTATAAGTTTTACAAGCAGTTGAAGGTATTTTTTTTGTATAACAACCTCATCCTGTACTCTCATGCATTACACCAACTAATACTTGAGTAATTTTATTGGGCCTTGTATTCCTATTGAAACCAAATCTTTATAACGTCTTGTCCATACATTTGTATTGGGATTGTTTATTGATTTACAGTAATTAGCTAACACGGTTGTATAATGGATTTCTATAGTATTCTCCCTTTCATTTAAATAGTCAGCAACTGGATATATGGCATTACCATACCAATGTGTTCCAACTTTTTTACCATTAACATAAACCGTTGTTACACCACCATTTACCTCCCCTAAATCAATATGGGTATATTGCCCATTATTCTTAAAATTTGCTTTATAAATCAGTTCTCCACCAAAAGATGTTTGGGTACTATCTGATGATTGGCTAAAATCAACCAATTCAGTCATATTCCATGTGAATGTTTTATCATCAATTCTTTTTCCATTCACTTCCCAATTGGTATCAATAACCTTAGAATGACTTACTATCTTGAATTTTTCTTTCGGAACTTCCATGGGTTTTTCGTCTTCAAAAACTATTAATAAAGACTCCAACGGGGCTAAAACTATCTTTAATTCATTTGAATTAGTATTATAATGATATGGTGTTCGCTCTCCTGTTTCAGGGTTCCATACATAAGGATACTTTCCTATTACAGAAAAATTTGCTTCGAAACTAGTGGTTTCAAACCTATGTATATTTGTAAAGAAATATATATCTTTTTCGGGTGTGTATTGGTGAATTTGATACACATTTTTTGTTGGATTACTAATAGAGACATCTGGTTTTACCCCAGTTTCATTTAGCATGTTTTGGGTCCATAAGAATAGTGCATTTAAAGATTCTGGTCTATCAAGTTCAATTATGGCTTCTGGATTATTATTGACCAATTTTCCCATTGCGTTTTCTACCAAAACATCATTTTCCTGATAATTGGTGTAGTGTAGTGATTTTGTTGGCAATTCATCAATAGCTACTACTTTTCCTCCAGATTCAACAAAAGCTTTAATCTTTAAAGCCGATTCTGGACTGATAGATTTTAAACTTGCTAACACCAAGAGCTTATAGTTCATATTGCCATACGAAATAAGCCCATCTTTAATTGTAGCATCTTCCAGCACATTTTGGTTTATATATTCACAAGAATACCCCAACTGACTAATCGGCTCCCACAGCTTGTATAGATATTTTGGTTCCATATGAAATGGTTCTCTGGCTAAACCTTTATCTCCCCATAAATCGGCTGTTGGACCTAAAATAGCAATAGATTTATCGGCTTGAGAATTTTGAAAGACAGATGATAATCTGGCATTATATTCAACCCATAAATGTAAATGTTTCCACCACGTATTTTGTTCACTAAAGTAAGCCCCATAGCGAATCCATCCTGGAAACGGTTCTGATGCTGGCGAATAATTATAACCGTGTAAAATGGAATGGTTAATACCTGTGATAAAGTTCATGTCGTCATGTTGTTTTATCTCTTCTAAAGTGGTCTTAAACACACCATTGGTATTCGTCATAGTTTCACAACTGGTTATTTTTTTGCCAGTTAAATGCGCTCCAGACGACGCGTACATATTCCAAATCATATAACCATGGCTTTGCTTCCATTGCCAAAGAGAGTCTTTCATTTCTGCAGAATAAATCCAGTTGTTACTTTCAGGAATATCTGGTATCATATACCCATCTAACATGCCCATTAAAAATGGGGTACCGTAAGCTTGATACCTACATAATACGTCATTCTCTTCACAAAAATCTTTGTAGGTTTGAGTGAAATTTTTCAAAAACACTTCTACCAATAATTTGTTGTAATCATAGCGAACACGCTTTAACGCATCTTTAAAGTCTTCTGAAAACTCCTCGGAAAATCTATCAACGGAATAATTACCTTGGGCTGAATAAAAAACAAAAGGCATCCACTTATCTAATTTATAACCATAAGTTTCGAAAAAGACCGTATTGAAATTGTCAGTCCAATTGGCCCCAGATACCTCAATACTATCACAAAATATTGCTCTTATTAATTGGCTTAAAGGAATTCCCGATCGTTCTGAAATCCTCTTCAAACGGGACAAATAGGCTCGTGTCATTTCCTTTTTGTAGTGATCCATTACTGGCCCTGCTCCGCCTGGGGCTCCTAAAGTAACATCTCTAAAATTTTGCTGAATAAGCTCATAACTTAAGTAAAAATTTTCCCCTGCGTTTATAGTATAAATAAGCTCTCCATTGGCATTAACATGCGGTTTTAAATCGATAATTTGATCTACACTAGAACAATTCTTTGGAACCAAGGAGATACTGGCTAATTTATATTTAGTTCTTTTACTTAAATGCCTTTGTGTTCTAGTTTGCTTGGACTTAGATTTAAAACTCTCGATAAGGGTCGCTTCATCTAAAGAAATAGTTTCGCCACTCTTATAGGGTATTTTATCGGTTACAATACGCTGGCAGGTTTCTTCGTTTGTTAAAAACTCACCTCCAAATGGCCAACCAGTCCCCGCAATCATATCGGTTATCATGCCTAAATCTTTTGCCTTTTTTGAGGCATGCACCACCATATCAATCCATGCGTCACTCATCCAAACTAAAGATTCTGCGCTTTTATTAAAAGCAACGGGCATTGCTATTGGGTTGATTTCTACACCACCAAAACCTGCTTTTTTAAGAGATTCAAGTTGTCTATCAAGCTCTTCTGATTTCACCTTGTTACCATTCCACCACCAACGCACAAAAGGTCGTGCTTCTGGAAGTGGATTTTGGAATTTGCCAAATAAATCTTCACTAGATTTGTTTTGACTTTCACGATGACAACTGCTTAAAGAAAAAATAGTTAATATTAAAATGAACAAACGAGTTCCCTTAAAGTACACAGATGAAGCTGTTACGTATGTCATTTCTAACTATTTCAAGATGGTTTTAGATAAATTACACTAATATAACAATTTAGCAAAAGAGTTTCCCATTCTTAAAATATACATCCCTTTTGAAAATGAAGATATATTCACTTTATTACCTTTTCCAGAAAGTACTTTTCTTCCAGTTATGGTATAAACCTCCCAATTTTGAGGTGTTTGCGTTTTTATATCAAACACACCGCTACTACTAGGGTTAGGAAATACACTTATCCTATTTATATCAGGTTCTGCTGTAGATAATACATCCATTGAAAATACAGCTTTTATATTCATATCCGTTGTTACTGCTACATTTACAGGATTATTAATACTTGTAACATCGCCCTCCCAACGTTCAAACTTCCAACCTTCATTTGCGATAGCATTTAGACTTAATTCTTGTCCGTGCAATGCTGTACCACTACTATAATTTAAAAGACCTTGGCCATCCTTACTCAGGGTTACCGTATGAACAGTTGAATTTATTGGAATAAATTCTATGCTATCAAAAACAAGACTTCCAGAGTTGAAATTATTATAAAATTTAAATTCATTAATTGTATCAGTCCATAGTCCCCAATTAATTAAATCAAAATCTAAGGTATGCCATTGGTTATCATTGGGTACTGTTTCTTTTTTTCTTCCGGACTTAAAACTTGTCCCTGGGGCATTTGGCAACATTTGAAGATCGGGTTTATTTGTACTATTCTTAACCACAATTCTTAAAGTACTATAGAGACTAGCATTTATATTTAAACCCGTTATGGCTACCATGGGCCAAGAAGCTCCTGAAGAAAAAGCCACGTCTAATTTATCATTATCTGTATTTATGGTCATACCTCCATTAACGGCAGACCAGGCAGAAAAATCTTCAGTAGAAGTCCACACAAAATTTGCTGGAGTTATGGTTTCAACAAAAGCCGATTCTGGTCTAAATTCAAATTTCTCGAAAGCAAACGATCCAATTTGTGTTGATATTTTAACTTCAGATCCAGGTTTACCATCATTTCGGTCTTGGGTAGTAAGACTTTTCCATACTGTAAATTGATGCGGGTTTGGGTTGTTGTAATTTTGATATGCCGTATACCCTTCCTCTGTTAACGTGCGATCTGGAGCACCTTTTTCATCAAAACCGTTTTTTACGAAATGTGAATTGTTAATTAAAAAATTTTGAAGTTTATTATGTTCTTTTCCATAAGACTTACTTCGGTAGTATAATGTTGTTCCAACGGGTAAATCTGTAAAAAAAGAAATATCCACATTTTCGCTATCTCTATAGCTAAGAGAGCTGCTGTTATAATTATATATCAATACATCAAACTCACTTTCCGATTCTTTTTTGGCAAAGATAGCATCCAACTCATTCGTTGATATATTTGGGTTCCCTGAAGCTGTAGTTTCATAACGAACCATATCTAGCATTGCATTTAACTCTTTTATGGCGTCGGGGTCTTCACTTCCAGTTCTATTTCCCCATCTGTAAATAAACTCTAGGCCTTTGTCTTTATTTTTATAATACGTGTTAGAAAAAATTAATTCTACGATTTCTCTATGTGAAGTTTCGCAGCCAATTGTTCCTTTACCATCTGCACCATTCATAGTGGTTACGGTTTTATACTCCATAATATCTATTAATGTTTCAGAGTTCCACTTAGGGTTGTTTATAAGAGGTGCAAAATTTTTGGTGTATTTGCCATTCATATCTCTTAAATTACTATTACCGATAACAATATAATCAGATAACCCCCAAAAGTCGCACTTTATGTTATTAGCATAATTGTAATCAATAAGTCCTTCAATAAAAGAAGCATAGGGTTCTCCTTTATAATTTAAAATGGTTCCATCTTTATACAAAAACCCGGGATTTCTGGTATGCAATCCAACTTTAGCATTTGGTAAAACAGATCGAACTGCACGTTCTGTATTTGCAAAATGCTCTATAAAGTCTTGCTTTGTACCGAACCAATGATCTGGGGTTTCAATTTCTGAACCCACTCTAAAACGCCATGATAAAACCTTTTCTTCACCATAAGTTTCTACCAATTTGGTCATTAATGCTTTTATAAAATCATGATAAGCCTGCTTATCTGCAGGTGGTAAAGAGTTTCCATAAATGGATATTCTTTCATTTTCTCGAAAATTGACATTATCTCTTGTGCCTTCTGGAATAAAAGTATAACCATGTTGAAATGCCCAAGGTGGCTGATCTAACGCTATCTGTAAAATTTCAGTCTGTGAATTAACTACTTTATTTAGTCGTTCTATAAGCGGGTCCCACCTATAGATATATTGATTGTTGATAGAATCATATATACAAGGATCATAATCTAAATCTTTTTGAGGAACACCATTTACAACTTTATTGATGCCACCAATCATTCTAACAATGTTCATTTTGAGACCTGAGCGGATATTAGATCCATTTCTTGGACTTATTCTATTAGCAACATCCCAAACATTATGAATCGGGAGTTTCTTATCGTTTTCGCTTGTAAAATCTGTAGATAACTTTACTTGTGCGTTAATATTTGAAACGAAAATAAAACACAGCAAATAGAAGATATTTTTTTTAAAGGAACGTTTTTTCTTCATCATAAAAATTCTTTTGCTTTGTAAAATTATGTCTTTTTATATGATTAAATATCCTGCACAGTCATGACGCATCCCATTACATCATGACTGTACAAGATAAAAAATGTGAACAAATCGAAAGCTTATGTTTCTTGAAATTATAATAGCTTAAAAATGGAATTGCAAATATTATTAAGCAAGTTTATCCCTCATTATAGCCTTTAAAAATCACTTTCCCTCTAATTAAAACGCCCATACCACGTTCTAGTTTATACTACTTGGGGTTGAAAACGCTGTAAACATAGGACATAAAAAAAGCTTTTTTTGAAGATAAAGCAACCAAAATCATTGGTGTTTAAATTCAAAAAAAGCTTTAATATTAGGCTTACAATTTTTATCTAAGCCCTACTTAAATAATTTTCGTTTAGACTATAACGAATTTCCTATACCTACTAAAACAACAGACAAAAGAATAACTACAATTCCAGCTGTGATTGTCCATTTAGTTTTTGGAGCAACTCCTTTCCATTCTTTTCGGTAAATACCCCAGAAATTAGCTGTTAAAATAATAGTAGACATATGTAAAATCCAAGAACTAGCACCGCTACCAAGTTTACTTTCACCCATTCCATAGAAAAAGAATTGCAAAAACCAAATGGTTCCTGCTAGCGCAGAAAACAGTATATTATTACGAATAGGTGTACTCTTGTTTGTAAAGTCTTTGTAAGATTTGTTTTTTAAACTCAATATGGTTGTCCAAACTAAATTGGTTACCAAACCACCCCAAAGAATCACAACAAACGTTACATTATTAGCAAATAAATGATCGTAACCTGCTTCCACAGCGGCATCTGCTAAGGGCTTTCCAGACTCTATACCAAAACTAAAGAAAGAACTTAGAATTCCTGAAATAATGGCCACAATCAATCCCTTAACCAGGTTAAACTCTGAAACAGATTTCTTTTTTTCTTCATCAGTAAGCTCCTTTTCTTTTAAAATCCCAGCTCTACCGCATAATGCAATACCTATAAGACAAACCAAAACACCCAATAAAACAACTTGACCCCCAGAAGACCCTAACATATCTGTAAAAGAAACTTTCCCTTCCGTAGGACTAAAATTATAGTATATAGAGGGTACAACAGCACCAAAAGCAGCACAAAAACCTAGAACCACAGAATTACCTAGAGACATTCCTAAATAACGAACCCCAAGCCCATAAGATAATCCTCCAACTCCCCATAGTAATCCCATTAAAAAAGTAAACCATACAATTGTACTGGAACCAGCCGCTATAATGTCTAAAAATCCTGGAACCGTTAAATAGGCCGCCAATGGTGGTACAATTAGCCATGACATTAAACCTCCAACTATCCAATAACTTTCCCAGGCCCAACCTTTAACTTTGTTAAACGGCATATAGAAACTACCTGACGCAACTCCTCCTAACGAATGAAATATTACTCCTAATAATGCTTGCATATTTACTATTTTAAAATTCTAATCTAAGGCCCTAAATTACTTCTTGACATATTTTAAACCATCCTGCACTATCATGAGTATTTAAGAACGTCAAAATTAAAATAGTATTAAAACTGACATTTTGAAAACCTACCTTGTAAAATTTGCTTTTACAATTTAGCGCAAACGGACATAACCTAAGAACAACAATTATAACATTTTTTTATTAATCCAATACATAGATGTTTATTTATACTACACTATATTTTTGTATGAAATTCACATACTTTTCTTAATCTTTTCGTATCTAACTCCACTCCGAAACCTGCTGTTGGATTCAACGAATAATAACCATTACTTTCTTTGTAAGTTGGTTTCTTTATCAAACAATCTATATAATTTTTAGAATCTTCTTCTTTCTCAATAGCTTCCACCCAAGTAGCACCAGCCCCAATGGCTATTTGTTGCCAAGCAGAACATGCAGGCCCAACTAAACTATCGTCTCCTATCATAACTTTAGCATCCATACCCTTAACTTTATTTGCTAATTGAACCGTATGCTTAAGGCTTCCCATGGTAGAAGGGTGCAAGTTGTAAATTCTTCCCATTCCAGCCGCTATAGTATTTAACCCTTTCCATGCCGGTCGCATAGGGGCATCTGGAATTAAAGTTAAATCGCCAACCATATCTTGTAGTTGTATCCATTGTTCTGTTTTTAAATGTGCTGGGTCTTCAATAGCATCTAGTCCACCATCTTTAAAACGTTCTAAAATAGCCTTTAATTCGTCAAGCGATTTCCACTTTTTATAGCCTTTATTGACGTCTGAAATTACCATCGCTTCATCACCTAAAACATCTCTAATGGTATTAAGCAATGTCATATCTACCGTTTCATCCCCATACATTTTAAACTTCATATGATGCCCGAGGTTCTGTTCGATACTTTTTTGAGCTTCTGCTCTCACCTTATTCTCGTCCTTATCTAGAATACAATAGAGGCCCGGAACTGGATCACTTCCCAATAAACCTAATAATTCTGTTGCTGATTTATTTTGAAGTCTACCTGATAAGTCCAGTAATGCCATATCTAAAGATTCTAACATTTTAAGAGAGCGCTTTGACCCCAAAACTTGCTCTGACGCTAATAACTTTTGAGCCTCTCCTATTGTTAAACCTTTAAACTGTTTTAGATATTTAACCCAGTCTGTTGGTTTAAAGTTAGGATTGTTTTTAGATGCTGGTGTTTCTGTCCATCCGTAAAATTCTCCTGAGGAAATCTTGATAAACAAATGCTGGCGGTTATGCCATGTCCCCCAAGAAAAATATCTAGGTATATTAATATCGTATCGAAAAACTTCGATTTCAGTAATCTTTTCGTTCAAATATTCAGTTCCATCTTTACCTACGCAAGCAGATAATAATGGGTATGTTGCACCAACTATACCAAGTGCCGACATGCTTTTTATAAAATCGCGTCTGTTTGTTTTCATATTGTTTTTACCAAGGGTCGTTCATAGAAGTCAGTAAGTCCGCTAATTCTTTTTCCATCTTAGCATCTAAATTGGCATCTTTTCCCCAAATATTTGTCATCTGGTAAGGATCTATAGTATCATGATAGAGGTAATGAAATTTATCTCCACTTTCGTGCTTAACCACTGCGTAGGTATACTCTTTTGTTCTAAAACCACGCGCATCTCCTTTAGAAGCGAAACTTTTTCCTCCAAAATATAACTGCTTTTCTGGGCGTATGACCTCTTTATTGAAGAACACATCGGAATAATCAATACCTTCAACAGCTTTAGGAATTTCAGTGTTTAAATTCATTAACCCCAACAGCGTTGGCATATAGTCTGGAACGCTTATTAACAAATCTTCGTGTTTAGGTTTAACTTTTTTTGGATAATGAATTATCAGAGGAATTTTATAAGCCTCTTTAAACCAAACATTTTTATGCATTAACCCTTGGCTTCCTAACATTTCGCCATGATCGGCAGAAAACACAATAATAGTATTTTCATATAAACCTTTCTCCTTTAACTTTTCGATAACACGGCCTATTTGATCATCAACACCATTAACAGATGCAAAATAATCAGTCGCTTGATCCAAGCGTTTTTCTACGCCATGGTCTCCTCTTTTTAATTCGTGATTATCAGTAAATTGAACATTTGGCCGGTTTAGAACATCCTTATAACTTAACCCTTCATAACGTTCTTTGTATCGTTCTGGCACTTGTTTAAACGGTGTATGCGGCGGATTTATGGACCAAAACAATGCAAAAGGTTCATCTGGTTTTCTTTGGTTTTCAGTATTTTCTAAATAATCAATAACAACATTGGCTTCATGCAAAGCAGACCATTGCTTTGGATAAATTTTATCCTCTTCTCCGCCATCGGTTGTCCAATAATACGGATCGTTGTGTCTGTTATGTGTACCATATGCATACCAAAAAGAGAACCCATGTCTTCTATCTGGTGGACACCAAGTATCCCAAATACGCTTTACATCTGGTGCTGTAGGTTCTGGACCATCTAAATGCCATTTACCTACGTAACCGGCACTATAGCCATTGCCAACTAAAACATCTGAAATACAAACCTCATCTTTCTTTAAGTAGTTACCAAATTCTGTGCGTTGGGAGTTACAATTTTCTACAACGCCAGTGGAAAGTGAATAGCGCCCGGTCATTAACATGGCTCTATAAGGACTACACAATGGATTGTTGGCTACGGCTTCACTAAAAAACACACCTTCTTTTGCCAGCTGGTCTATGTTTGGTGTGTACACAGGGTCTTCTTTTAAAAAGCCTAAAGATGCTTGCCTGTATTGGTCTGCAAAAATAAAGAGCAGATTGGGTTTTTGTTGTTCATTTTTAACTTCAGTAGTTTTGTTTTTGCATGAAAAAACTATAACAACAGCAAAAACTAATAAAAGTATTTTTGAGTTTGAAAAATTCATTTTTGAAATATCAATTTTTAGATTTTATTAATTCTCGAAAATTGTAAAAAATTAGAAACCTCTATCTTCTGTAGTCCTGGGTTTAAATTTAAAAAACGACAAATTACTTTGAATTTCCTGCATAAACAAGAACTACCAATAATAGAATTTCCAAAATTTGTGCGGGAATAGTCCATTATGTTTTTGAATCATATCATTCTTTTCGGTAAATCTCCAGAAGTTTAACATTAAAACTCTAGTAGATATTTACAAAACTTAGAAACTTGTTGCCATACCTAATTTATTTCTTTCTAAATGATGATTTCACGTCTAAACCTTTCCAGACTTTCTTTGAAGTCCAATTTGCTGCGGGTTCAGACCAAAAGGGATTTGACGCAGGTAACCCCAGCGGTAACATTCCCACGCTACATAAATACAAACTTCCAGTTGAGATATAACGTTCCCCAATACCGGGTTGATGACCAACAATTCCAATATGCAACCATCCTTCCTCATCGAAGGTATTAGGCGCTTCAATGCTCCTATAAATAACTTCTGAAAGAGCACTACGCACCTGTTCTGGTTTTATAGATTCTGGCAACTCTTTTTCAAGTGCCACTTGCGCTAAAGTTTGAAACGCCCCAAAACGATAAGCCAAAGACCTTCCTAAAGGCGGATAAGTACCTTCTGGAGAGATAAAATGTTCTTGCACCAACGCGTATCTTATGGCTCTTCCTAAATATTTTTGATAATGCTTTTCAGTCTTTATTCCTTTTTCAACCATTACTTTTGAAATATCGAGTAACATGGGTTGAATAACATAACTATTGTAATAATCCCAAACAAAATGGGGACCATCGCCGTAATAGCCTCCACCTTTATACCAATCCTCATGATGTTGTAATGCAGATTCAATCTGGTCAAGTTCGCAAGAACCTTCAACCTTTAAAATAAATGCCTCAACCATGGCTGTAAACAATTCCCAATTATTACCTTTCTTTATTATAACACGACTAGACTTAAATGCTTTCAACACATTAGTTTTAGTCATTTCATCTAAAGGTAACCAAAGCTGATTGTAAGCTCTTAAGAGTCCATGTGCCATAAAAGCTGTATCAACTAATGGTTGATTGCCTTGGTTAAAATTCAAGAAGTCAGGCGACTCAGGATTTACAGAATTAGTAATACATTTTCTTGATAACTCGATGTATCGCAAACGTAATTTACCCTCATCAGTTTCATCAGCTCCAAGTTCTAACCAAGGTGCAATACCTGCCAGCAGTCGCCCAAAAGCCTCCAAATGTGTTACTGAAGTACGGTCTACATTGCCAAATCTCACTGGCATGTTTTGCTTAAGCGTTTCTTTACTCAAATTATTAAGTACTGGGTCTGCAATTTTTGTCATGGTAGATACCCAATACGCTCTTGTATCATGTTTTGATTGTGCCTCAATTTGAAATAATACCAAAAAACAAATAGCTAAAACAAGTAAAAAAATCCTTATAAATGGTGTTTTATCATCAAATTCTGTTGTATTGTTTATCATAGAATATTTAGATTTAGCTTTAATTATTTTCAAAATTTGGACTAAAAAAGTTAATTCAAAGCTTAATTCTGGTATTCAGGATTTAACTCCGTTGGAATTGGTGCTTTGGTTGCTCCCCACCAGTTTTTCAAGTCTGTTAACAATTCTTCTTTTTTACTTGGATTTGCTGATGCCAAATTATTACGTTCGCCAATGTCTTCAGCTAAATTGTACAATTCTATACCATCGTCTTCAAAATAATAATGTAATTTCCAATCGCCTTTTCGTATTACAGAACCTGGGCGTGTTCTAAATAAAGGGTCTCTATTTTCATTATCGTTTCTATAATAAGCCTGAAGATAGATAGGGAAATGCCAAAACAAAGGTCGCTCTAGTGTTTCTGTTTTACCCTCTAAAACTGACGAAAGATTATTTCCATCTAATTCAAGTTGCGCATTTTCAATCCCTGCATACTCCAAAATTGTTGGAAAAATATCGAGATTGGTTATGGGTACTTCACTTTTTGCATTAGGTTTAATTTTGTCGTTATAAACGAAGAAAAAAGGTTCACGAATACCGCCTTCAAAGTAGCTTCCCTTTCCTGCTCGCAAGGGTTTTTGTTTAGTAATACCATACAAACCACCATTATCTGAGGTAAATACAAAAAAAGTCTTATCAAAAAGATTTTTGTCTTTTAATGTTTTGATGAGCAACCCAATATTTCTATCTAGATTATCTACCATAGTTGCGTACTTTGGATTTCCTTGACCATTCCAAGGCACCTTATTTTTGTATTTAGGTAATAAGCTATCTACTGGCATTATGGGTGTGTGTACAGCATAAGGCGAATAATACAAGAAAAATGGGGATGAAATTGTATCTACAAATTTCAATGTGTTTTCCATTATCAAATCGGTTAAATATTCGCTCTTACCATTTTCAATTTTAACATTTTTATAGGGTGGATAATAACTTTTGGGAAGTCCGTTATGTGCCCCACCAATATTCACATCAAACCCATATTCTAAGGGGTTGTGACTCAAGTGCCATTTCCCTGCATGACAGGTTTTATAACCGTTCTTTTTTAAAACTTTAGGAATGATTGCATGAGTTGATGCTAATATGGTTGTATTTGGTGTTGGAATAAGTTTTCTGTCTTTTGATTGTCCTCTTTCAGAAGAATTTACCGTGTAAATTCCATGACGTGGTGTCCATAACCCCGTCATTAAACAGGCTCTACTTGGGGCGCAATTTGCTGATGCCGCATAACCATTGGTAAACACTATACCTTGAGCAGAAAGCGCATCAATATTTGGTGTTTCGTAATATTCGCTACCCATAAAACCAACATCTCTCCAACCCATGTCATCAACATTTATAATAATAATATTGGGTATGGTTGTGTCTTGCTTGGTTTTGCAAGCTACACATATTAGTAACACTAAACTTAAGAGTATTATTCGCATCATATTTTAATTTTGTTAGCTAATTTAAAGCTTAAATTAACTTCAATAAACTTTGTTTTAATTTTCTATAACTTCTTGACTTTTGAAACACTAATTTTAACAGGACCTATTAAACCAGATGGTAAAAGTTCTGAGTTTTTATTATAATGTTTAAACGCAGCTAGAGTTACACGTTCTGTTGGTCGATTGGTATTGTTTAAAAGCCACTTGGGCCATTGTTTTATATGTGGTCCTTTGCGCTCATAATCTAATGCTAATTGCTCATCTCCAATTAATCTATTTGGCCAAAGGTTTGTAATTTTTATTTCAAGTGTATTTGTACCCTTTAATATTGCATCATCAAGATTGATTCTATATGGGGTTTTCCATAAAATTCCAAGGTTTTCTCCATTAAGAATCACTTCAGCAATTACCTTAACATTACTTAAATCTAATTCTAAAGAATAACACGATTTTATAAGTTTTGTAGGGATTTGAAACTCCTTTTTATAGCTAGCTGTCCCCGAAAAATAACGAATATCTTCTTCTAAAGCATCCGACCAAGAAATCAATTGATTAAATGTAGTTTCTAAAGTATCTTTGTTTATTAGCGGGAAGCTTACTTGCCAATCATTAGATAAATCAATAGGCTCTGGTATTGATTTTACTTTTAACGTTTTGGTTTTTCCGTTTGAAGATTCGTATTTTATTTCTCCCGCAAAGGGTGTAACCAAATTCACTTTATCATCTTCAAATACTAATTTTGGTTCTGATGTTGCTTGAGTCAATTTTAATATCTCTCCATTGGAAACAGCAACCTTTTTCTCTTCATTATTAGTTGTGTAAATAACGCGTAGGGCTTTCTTTGTCTTAATTTCTTTTCCTTCAAGGAAACCATCATTTACTGGAATTTCATATACACCTGAAGCAACCATTAATTTTACTTTTTCAGTTACATCAAAAACTGGTTTGTTTGGGGGGATGCCATTAACACCTCTAGTAAACTTTCCAAAGACAGCTTTTAAGATTTCTAGTTTACCGCTAGCAGGAGCGTCAATTTCTAACCATTCTCTTTCCATGGCATTTTTTTCGAAGACCGCTTCTCCTATTTTATATTGAATGCGCAATTCTTTTTTGTAACCTGGGGCAGGATCTCCTATAGAAAGTTCTCTAGTCGCGTGTATATTTAATCCATTATTTTGAATCCTGTTTGCAACTACCTCCGTGACATCAACCAAGCCATCAGGTAAAAATGTTCCATATTCTGCTTTGATAATTTTCAAGTTTGAAAGGGGCTTTACTACTGGATTTTTCAACTTCATTTCAGCATTTACAATATGTTGATCTGAATGTGTCGGATTTCTAAAAACCACAAAAACAGAACCTTCTGGCTCAAACGAAATTGATACTGTTGTAGTACCATCATCATTTTTATGCCATATTGCAGCCTTAGTTATTTCTCCGGTTTCGGCATTCCAAAGCTCAGGTTGTTTTCCTGATACTCGAAAACGACAGGCTAACTCTCGACTTTCTTTCTTAGAATTTACTACAAAATAAATGTCGGTATCTTCTGTTTTTCTGTGAATAAAATCTATGGATTCCTGACTTTCTTCTTCAATAGAAAAATCGGGAGGTAATGTGCCGTTTTTTAAAACATCTAAAATCGAGTTATCTTTAATAACACCCGAATTCCATAAATTATCAGCTAACTCAACAACCTTTTCATCGCAAGTAGGATACTTTTCAAGACTTGGCGATTTTTTTGGTTTTGGACCACTAATTTGTGCTCCTATATTGGCTAGTTCTTTAATCTTAGTAACCGTTTCTGGTGTCATCCATTCGTTTGAAGGTAACACCAAAGCTTGATATTTTTCACCAACCGATGTACACACTAAACCATCCTTAACCGTTAATGAATTTATCTTGTTAGACCCAATCACATCATAATCATATCCTAATTTTTTTATTTCTGGCATTAATAAGGCGTCATTGGGAGATGCTTCTCCTGTAAATACTAACACATCGGCTACAGAAGTACCTTGTTGCAATAAAAACTGACCTCTACTGATATAATTTACAAAAGGTTTGCTCTGATTCCACCACGTATTTAAACGGTTAAAATCTGTTCCAAAAACCTGTAAAGTCAATCCAGGTCCAACATTCCAAGGTTGGTGTACATAACAGTGAAAAACAAAGCGATTGATACCTTGCGCCCAGGCCAAATCGCCCATGGCTTTTAGTGTACCTGGATGTTGGTTCCAGCCTCCCACACCAGTAAAAGATTCTGCTTCGGCAATTGGGCTTCCATTTAATTTGGCAATCGAAGCAACAAATTTTGGCGAGTCAAAAAAGGCCAAACTACCACTCCAAAACTCTGACATTACCATATCTGCAGTTGCACCAACTTGCATGCTATCAAATGGTCCCCAATAGGGTTCTGTAGAAAATTGCATGCCGTTTTTATGGCAAAGTTCACCGAAATAACCGTAATAATTCTTAGCAATTAAATCTCCAATAGTGCGTCTAAAATCCCAAAGAAAACGTTCCGTTTCTTCGCCGTTTTCTATATAGTAACCAGCTAATGCAGGTAAATATGCTTTACAGTTGTAAGAACGAAGGTTTTTAAATTCTTCAGCGAAATTTGCTGTCCAGTTTGTAGTACCTACCTCGTAGCTATCAATATGGCATCTTGTGACAGCAGTACCTATTAAAGTATCTAATTTTTTAATAATGGGTTGGATGCCACCTTGCCAAAAAACATCAACCGCTTTTTTATTCATTTTATCGCATTCTAAACCACGTCCGCCATCACTCGGAAAACGATTTTTTTCACCAGTTGGTGTATGTCCAATTCGTAAAATAGTCCATTCGCCTTTAGGTGCTTGCCATTTTAAAACTCCATCTTTCGAAAGCTTTGTTGTCAAATCGATAATTTCTGCTTTTTTAACTATTGCCAAATCAGAAACATTCTTATTATCAGGCGTTAGGTGGTTTCTAACTTTATGCGAAAGTATTTTTGTATCTAATTCGTCAATACGCTGGTCGTTTTTAGGTTTAGGAAAAGCAAGAATGGCGATGTCTCTATAATAATTTAAGTGTGTTTTAGGCTGAGGTAGTTTAGCGTTAAATGTACTATTTCCGGTATGTGAGGTTTCAGAAAAAACCAGTTCTTGCATCGCATATTCTGGGGTGATTGATGGTCCACCTGTTGACGACCACCCGGCACCATTATGAAAACTCAATTCGAGTTTTAACCGTTTGGCTTCAGAGGCTGCAAAATGAAATAAATCTAGCCATGCCGTACTTAAATAATCAGCAAAACCTTTAGGGTTTCCTAAATTCACATTAAAAATCAAAGCGCCCTGAATACCAACGTTTTTCATGGCTTCTAGATCGGCTGTAATGCCTTCTTTTGTTACATTTCCGTTTATCCAAAACCACATAGTACGTGGTTTCGAAGATGCTGGTGGATTTTTGAAGTTTTGTTGAAGAAATAGGCTTTCTGCGTTAGTAGAGCTTGAATTTTCGATACATGACGTAAAAAACATCATCACTGCAAAGCAAATACTCATCGCGATTAAAATAGAATATTTAGTTCTCATAAAAAACTTTAAATAGTAATTATTTCTGTTTCTTCTTCATCAGAGGAAACTCGGGATGTTCTGTTCTAGAATATTTGATAAAATGTAATAGCTCATTTGCCTTCTCTGGATACTGTTCTGCAATATTATTTTGCTCGCGTATATCATTACTTAAATCATATAATTCAACAGGTTTTTTATCGAACTTTACAGCTTTCCAATTATCCTGTCTTACCGCTTGAATAGGCCCCTGTCTTTCGTTAAACTCCCAATACAAATAGTTATGTTTTTGTTGCTTATTGTCATTTCCTAAAAGTGTTGGCGCATAAGAAATTCCATCTATGTTATCGGTGGGTTTTACACCTGCCAATTCGCATGCTGTTGGCAAAAAGTCCCAAAAGGCAGAAATGTGGTCGGTTTTTGTACCTGCTTTAATTTTATTTGGCCAATAGGCTAAAAATGGTGTATGAATGCCTCCTTCGTACAAATCACGTTTATGCCCTTTGAAATGGCCATTACTGTTAAAAAACTCATTTTTTAAATCGTCATACTCGTGTCCGTTATCACTAGTAAAAACAATTAAGGTATTATCGGCTACACCTAGATTTTCTAGTTGTTTTACAAGATTTCCAATATCTCTATCCATTGTAGACACCATTGCTGCATAGGTAATATGACCATCTTCATCATGACGATAGTGCCCTGGTGTCATCTTTCGTTTTGGCCAACCCAAATTCTTGTATTGCTCTTTTTCTTTTTCTAGAATAGTTAATTCGAAATGTGGAATCGTATAAGACAAATACAAAAAGAACGGTTCTTTATGGTTTTTGTCAATAAACTCAGTAGCTTTTTCAGTTATTAAATAATGAATGTGTTGTCCTTTTTTTGTTTTTGGATCATTTCCTTTTAAAGCTAATCTTTCTTCATTTTCAAAAATACTCTCAGGATAATAATGATGTGCTGGCGAGTGTTGGTTAAATCCGTAGAAATAATCAAACCCTTGTTTGTTGGGTATACCATCAGTTAAGTTTTCTGCAAGTCCCCATTTCCCCACAATTCCTGTCGTATAACCTGCGCGTTTTAATTCTTCTGCAACAGTAACGTCTTCTGCATTAATATCTACAGGTGTACCACTTGCGGTCCACCTTGGATTGCCTCTTACAGTACTATGCCCTGTATGTTTACCTGTCATTAACACTGCACGTGAAGGTCCACAAACTGAAGACCCTGTGTAATGGTTGGTAAAAACCATTCCGTTTGCAGCTAGCTTATCAATATTTGGGGTTTTAATTTTGTTTTGACCGTTAAAGCCTAGATCTCCATAACCCAAATCGTCTGCTAGAATAAAAATAATGTTAGGTTTCGATACGACTTCTTTACTTTTAGTTAATTCGTTTCGCTCCTCTACATTTTTTGTTTTACAACTCGTTGTACTTATAACGAATGTAACCAAGACCATTAATTTTAATAGTGCTTTTGTTTTCATTTTTTAGCTATTAAACTTATCTATTTTTTATTTGATGACTCTAACCTAGAATATAACTCTTCCTTTAACCTTTTGACTAATTCTAAATGTTCGTTAACAATATTTTTAGTTTCTTTTTCTGCTGTTGTGTGATCATATAATTCTACAAATCCGTCTTTATGTAGCGTCATTCTATGCGTTGATGTTCGAATAGTTGAAGCTTTATTATTGTAGGCAATAGCGCTGTGACCATCAGTATCTGGTGCTTCTAATATTGTTTTTAACGATACACCGTGACTATACTCAGGCATTTCAATTTCAGCTAGATCACATAAGGTTGGAAAAATATCTACTGTTTCTACAATAGCATTTGTAGTTGCACCTTTATTTTTCATTGCTGGATAATAAATGATTAAAGGAGCATGTAACGATTCCTCAAACAAACTGTGTTTTCCCCAAATGGCATGTTCACCTAAGTGCCAGCCATGATCTCCCCAAAGTACTACTATAGTGTTTTTATCTGCTCCCGTTCTTTTTAACTCTGCCAGAATTTTACCTACTTGAGCATCAGCATAACTTACACAAGCAGCATAATGACGACGTACTTCATTAGCAAAATTAGCATCACTGTTTGGATTTTTCCCCCAACGATTGTACTTCATAAATTCACCCGAACCATGCCATGTAGTTTTACCATTTGGTTTTTGAGGATGCTTTATATCTGGAAGCTCCATGCTATTATATTGATCATAGTACTTTTTAGGTGCACCAAAAGGCAAGTGTGGTTTTATAATTCCAACAGCTAAAAAAAAAGGATTTTTATTATTACTGGCAAGTGCCCTCAATTGTTTTGTAGCCTCATCCATAATGGCACCGTCTGGATAAATAGTATCATCACCTTCTACAGTCTCATATACAGCCATATTAGATGATTTTTCTCGAATTTGCCCATTGGCTAAGCCATGCATCATTCCTCTTGGGTGTTTCCATTCTGAAACTGGCATTAAATGTTTATCCCAAGCATTGGGCATTTCAATTTTAGTACTGTCATTCCAATTCTTGCCACCTCGTCCGCCCGGGTGATGAGACACCTTTCCTACAGAAACTGTAGTGTAACCATGCGATTTGAACCACTCTGGCATACTTCTATCTATTTCCTGTATACCTTCGTTTATTTTTTTTGCTCTCTGAAAAAGTGCATTATTTCCTGCTGGCCCAAATTGTCCGGTCAATAAAGTGAATCTAGATGGTCCACAACTTGGAGAATTCACGAAATGCTTTTGGAATCTAATGCCTTGTTCCGCTAGAGCATCAATGTTTGGTGAGCTAATATAAGTTGCTCCAAAACTCTTTAATTCTGGACGAAGATCATCCACACAAATAAGTAGCACATTTGTCTTTTTAGAAAAGCTTTTTTTTTGACAATTTACTATTCCAAAAAAAGATAGCATTAAGTAGACAAGAAATCTTCTTTGTTTAAATTTCATCCAAGTATATTTTAAATTTCGTACGATAGTCTTAATTTTTTTCGAGGTATATACTCGATTGTATTTCTGTTTTTACTTTAAGTCTAAAACCCTCTAGTTACCCGTATACTCAATAGTTACAGGCCCAATTAATCCTGATTTTTGTAAAGGAGACTCAGGTGTTATTTTATCGATAACTATCCAAGTGTATTTTTCATCTTCTTTACGCGATTTGTCTCTTATCAATTGATTACGCCATAAGTTTACCACTTCAATTTCTAGTTTGTTTTCACCTGTTTTAATGGCTTCTGAAACGTTTAATCGATAAGGCGCCATCCATACACCTCCAATAGCTTTTCCATTTAATTTTACTTTCGCCATTACTGATACATTTCCTAAATCGATATACATTTCTTGATGCTTAGGAAGTTCGTCAATTGTAAAGGTTTTGGTATAAGTTGCTGTACCCGAATAGAATTTTATTTGTTCATTATCTGAAGTTGACCAGTCTATTAATTCATTGAATTCAACAACATCTTTAGGCCCAATCTCTTTATTTTGAAAATCGACAGTAAAATCCTTATCCAAAGTAACTAGCGATTTGTATTCTGGAAAATTAGATGCTTTATCTGTTTTAACTTCTTTACTAAAAACAACAAACCAACTTTGAGCGCCTTCAAATTGCAATGGCACTTTAATTCCAGTTGAAGTCATTTCATACTCTGGTAAATCTCTAATTTCTCCAGTTAAAGCATTCCATAATTGTGGTTTTAAACTTTTATCGGTTCTAAAAACTGGAGCAATGTTTAGCTGTTTATCACTTTGGTTTGATATAAAATAAACATCCATTCCTGGCATGCTTCTATGTATCCAAAGTACAGGGGTATCTGCGGGAACATCAATATCTTTAGCTAAGTTTAGTTCAGAAAAAATGTCAGCTAGTTCGTAGCCATCCCAAATTTTTCCTTTTCCATAGGTTGCTTTCATTTTGCTATCAACATAATTGGCATTCCACATTTTATTTGCCAAATCTTTTACTATGTTATCAGATGTCGGATAATTTGATAAACTTGGTGATTTTTCTGGTTTTGGTCCTAGAATTGTTCCTCCTTGTGCAACTAACTGTTCCAACTTGGTTAATAATTCTGGACGCATGGTTTTAAAAGGTGGTAACACCATCACTTTATAACTCATGCCATCGGGCAATACAAAACGACCATCTTTAACGGTAAGTCTGTCTATAATTACTTCTGCATTTATATAATCATACGAATACCCTTTTGGAATTTCTGGTATTCTACCTCCAGTCATAATAGGCGCATCTTCCCCTATAAAATAACAAACATCGGCTACATATTTACCTTGTTGCAATAGATGTTGGCAACGACGTAAATAATCAAAGTACGTATCTGCTTGACTAAACCAAGTGTTGTGACGGTTGAATTCTGTACCAAACCAAGCATTCATTCCTGGTTTTCTATTATCATCTGGTTGTTGAATGTACAAGTGTAATACAAAATGATTGATACCTTCAGTTAACGCCCAATCGCCACGCTTTTTAAGCATTGCAGGATGTCTTAAATAGGCTCTTCTAGATGAAGTAAATGCTTCAGCAGAAGTAATTGGTTTACCATATGTATGTGCTGTAGAAGAAGATGCTTTACACTCAATATTACCCAATGTGCCTTCATTCCAAAACTCACCAGCAATTAAATCAGATTGGCCACCATACATCATAAATTCACTAGGGAAACCCCAATGCCCATAATTCTCTAACCAAGTTTCTAAATTATGTTTGTTGCTTGCTTTTTTAAGACCTCCTACATATTCGTATGCCACATCATCGGCGATGGAACGACGTAAATCCCATAGAAAACGTTCGGATTGTTCTACACTACCAACAATTCTACCAGAAAGCACTGGTAAAAACGGTACTGGGTCATATCCGAATTTTTCTTTGAACTTCATTTCATAACCATCGGTCCAGTTTTGAGAGCCTTGTTCGTAACTATCGGCCACAACATATTTAAAAGCAGATTTACTTTCTTCGGGAATACGTTTTAAAAACTCTCCTACAAAATTATCAAAATGATATTGTGCGAATCCACTATTCATTTTATCGATTTCATAACCTACACCTTGAGGAGCAGCCGGTGCATTTTTTGTACCTGTTGGTGTCATTCCCATGCGCATAATTGTCCAATTCCCCTTTGGTGCATCCCAATTAAGCACACCATTTTCATCTAATTTATCACTCAAATCGATAACCTCATCTGGGTTAACCGTAAAACTCATGTCTTTCAATGCTTCTTGTCTTCCAAAAATGTAGGTATCCCAATCAGGCTTTGGTGTAGAATGCATTTTACCCAATTGTTTTTCAATGTATTTATCCAAAACAGGAGCTTCAGAGATGTTGATTTCAGCAAAGCCATATCCACCTCTCCTATCTCTAAAATTGGTGCATTTTAGAATAAATTTACTGGCTTTTGTTTCTGGCAAAACCGTTGCAAAATCACCGGTTTCTATAGACGCTACATTAGGCGTTATTCGGAATCGATCGAATTGAAATTCTTTGATAAGTTCTTCCTTACCATTTACAACTGCAAACAAACTCATATTACACTTAAAAGCCCTACTTGGAATGACAGTTATAGAACGTGCTGTAATGGGTTCCGCAAGGTCAAAACTAATTTCTAAAGTTTCTCCTTTTTTTGGTTCAAAGCTGGTATCTGCTTCCTTAATACCATCAGATAAAATGCTAACATCAACGTCACTCCAATTGGAAGTGATTTTTGTAGGAATAAATTGTGTACTTCGTTTTTCAACATCTGAAGATTTAAACGCGAAAGTATGCGTATCTTGAAACTTTTCTTTTGGTTTTTTTAATGATAATGTTAATGCTTTACCACCTGAAACCTTAGTTTCGCTAAAAGTTAAATAACGCATAGCTTTGGTATAATCTACCCATGGCCCACCACTTTGACTCCAACCAGGACAATTGAAAATACCAATATCTACACCAATACGCTTGCCTTCAACCACAGCGTGTACCATATGGCTCCACCAATCTTCGCTCAACATGGGCACTTTACCATCTTTATGAGCCGGGTTTATATTACCAATTAGTGCACCACCAACACCTGCTTTTTTCATGGCCAATAAATCTTTGGTAATACCTTCTTTTGAGATATCATCGTTTATCCAATACCAATAACACCAAATGATATTTTCTTCGGAAGGTGTAACAAAATCTGATTTAATGATGTCGTAATTCTTTGAATCGTTACAAGACACTATTGTTAAGATCATTATTGAAAATACTGTCAATACTTGCGTATTTCTTTTTAAAAACATCTCTATGGTTGATTTTTAGTATTTAGTTAAATTTTTATTCTTAATAGTTCATTGACTTTTTTACCGAGCATTATAATAAACTAACTCATAATCTCCACTCTCTAAATTATCTAGAATTAAAGAGTTTTTATGTATTCGAAATTTTACTTCATTTCCATTGACCATCAAGTTTGGTTGTTTGATAAATAATGGTAATATCACTTTTGCTAATGAATTTGGTGGTACACTTATATTGTAAACAAAATCACTTCCAATGAATTTCCAAGACGACTTAATTTTTCCATATTGTGATTTATAACTCCCTGAAGTCTCTTTCAATTTTAAGTGGGGCATAGGCGCAAATAAAATCTTTTTATAGCCTGCTTCCAATGGCGCAATTCCTGCAATGCGCTCGTACATCCATTGTCCAATTGCTCCATAGGCATAATGATTAAATGATAAAGCTCTATCTGCAAAACCATTATCGTGCGTATAACCATCCCAACGTTCCCACATTGTGGTAGCTCCTTGATTGATGCTGTAAAACCACGACGGATACGTTTCTTTGAATAAAATCTCAAATAGTTTATCAGTGTTGCCAGTTTTATCTAAAACTGGTGCTAATAACGGTGTGCCAATAAAACCTGTTCTTAGATGATTATCGGTCGCTTCTATCTCCTTTAACAAATGATAAATAGCTTTATCTGCTGTTTCTTGTGATAAAATATCAAACCCTAAAGCCAATAAATAGCCTGTTTGTGTTGGTTTATAAGGTTGTTTTATTTTACCTTCATCATTGAAATATTCGTTTTCAAAAGCTTTTGAAATTGAGTCTAAAAGTTGCTCATAATACTTTTTATCTTCATTTAAACCTAGAATATCAGCGGCTTTCATAGTCAATTTAACGGATTGTGCGTAATACGCAGTAGAAATTAATGTATTTGGGGTATCGCCGCGTCTGTCGTCTTTTTGCTGAGAATAGGGTTGCAGCCAATCGCCAACAGTAGACATATAACTGATATAATTATTCGATTCTGAAGAATGATAATCACACCAATGTTTCATCATACCATAGTTTTCCTCTAAAACACTTGTATCGCCTGTTCTGAAATACAATTCCCAAGGTACTATAGTACAAGCATCCGACCAACCTGCCTGTGCAAATTTCCCAGTAAAATTGGGCACCACAACAGGAATACCTCCATTAGCAAATTGCTCTTCTCGCATACTACTTAACCATGCCGCCCAAAACGCGTGTGTGTCTGACAAATATAATGAGGTTGGTATAAACACTTGTGCATCACCTGTCCAACCCAAACGTTCACTACGTTGTGGACAATCTAAAGGCACATCAAAAAAATTGCCTCGTAATCCCCATTGAATGTTGCAATGCAATTGATTTAACTTGTTATGAGATGTCTCAAACTCCCCTTTCATATTAAAATCGGAATACTGTACTATTCCTGTTGCCCAAGATTTTTCAGGTTTGAAGATTGAATTAAATCCACTTAACTCAACATAACGAAATCCGTGAAAGGTAAACTTGGGCTGCCATGAAATGATGCTATCATTCTTTGCAATATAATAATCTATGGATTTTGCAGAACCTAAGTTTTTAGTAAACAATTCACCATTAGCATCCAATATTTCACCATGTCTTAGCATGATGGTATCGCCTTTTTTTACAGGCAAATTTAATTGCACGACGCCTACCATATTTTGACCAAAATCAAATAAAACTTCTCCATTATTTTGTTTGGTTATTTTAACAGGCTGCAGTTTCAGTTTGTTTTTAATAACCGGATGTTTCTTGGGAAATAGTTGGGTTTTAGGGTCAATATTTTCGGTTACCACAGGTTCCCAAGCACTATCATCAAATTGAGGTTGACTCCAATTTGGCATTTCATAATTCGCGTCATACACTTCACCATCATACAATCCTGATGTTCGAATAGGCCCATTTCTGGTTGCTTTCCAATTTTTATCGGAGATTATTGTTTTTACATTTCCTTTACAATCCTCAATCTCTAACTGACAAATCACTTGAGGAGGCGCAATAACGGTATCCCATCTTCTTCGAGGTCCAAATCTTCCTGAATGCCATCCTTCAGCGAGGATAATCCCTATGGAATTTTTATCATTCTGTAAATTTTCAGTAACATCATAGGTTAGTGTCTCAATGCGTTTATGATAAGGAGTCCAACCTGGTGTAAGCACATCATTTCCAATCTTTTGTCCATTAATTTGTGCTTGAAACACGCCTTTTGAAGTAATATATAGTCGCGCTTTTTTTACTTCAATATCTAATTTAAAATCGTTTCTTAAATATTGTGGTCTGAATAATCGTGTACCATATTGGGTAGTTTCCCATTCTTCTGGGTCTGGAATTTTTATCCATTGGGCTTTCCAATCAGTATTAGATAGTAAACCCATTTCAATTTGGGCTGTTTCACTCCAATTTGATGGATTGTCATTTTCATCCCAATACTGTACTTGCCAAAAAACGTTTTCTCTTGATTTAAAGGGTGTCCCTTCGTATTTTACAAAAGCAGATTGATTTGAGGTGACCTTACCTGAATTCCAAATATCTGGTTGATTTGGTAATAATTCAGGTTTTGAAGCTACAACAATAGTATATGCTGTTTGCTTTTTAATGTTTTGGGATAATTTCCACGAAAATGAAGGTGTAACATCATAAAAACCTAAAGGATTTTGGAATCCTTCAGAAACTCGCAACTCCTCCGGAGCTTGTTCTGTATTTTTTAGTGTTCCAATACAATTTAAGAGTATACATTGCAAAAGTGCTATGAATATGATGTTAATTTTCATAGGTTTCTATGCTATTATGTATTTAAAATGTTCATGAATATTAGCTCTTTTGATAATACCTTCTTTATTGTTCAATAATACGTTTTAAGCGCAAAAGCGCTTCCAAATAATAGTAATCTGCATAATTGATAGGCACATCAATCTCTCCATTTCTAGGAAAATTACCAACACTATGTTCTAATATAAATCCGCCATTTTTACCAAATTCAGAAAAGTAGTTATCAGAGCTTAAAGACTTCAAAATATTTTCTGCCAAATCTTTATACTCTGTATTTTTAGTGTATGTATAGAGCTCTAAATATGCTGAAGCATAAACAGCAGCAGCAGACGCGTCTTTATACATAATGGCTTCGTCTTTTACATCAAAATCCCAAATTGGTACAAAATCTTCTGGTAAATTTTTAGGGATAAATGTTGCCACCTGTTTTGCTTGTTCTAAATACGCAGGGTTTTTGGTGTAACGGTAACACATGGTATACCCGTATAAAGCCCAAGATTGACCTCTTGCCCAACTGCTTTCATTATGTAAACCTTGGTGCGTTAATTTTTTGAATACAGACCCATCTTCTGGATTATAATCTACTACGTGCCAAGTACTGTAATTAGCTCTGAAATGATTTTTTAGTGTTGTATTGGCGTGATTAATAGCTATATTTTTGTATTTATCATTTCCAGTTAAAATTGAAGCTTCAAATAGCATTTCTAAATTCAACATATTGTCTATAATTACAGGAAACGTCCATCTATCTTTACCAAAATCCCAACTTTTAATGCAGCCGACTATGGAGTCATATCTAGATATTAAGGATTCTGAAGCATCAATAACCACTTGTTTATAGGCTTCGTTTTTGGTTAATTTATAACCCTCTCCAAAAGAACAATAAAACATAAAGCCCAAATCGTGGGTTGTATTGATATCTTTAGCATCAATAAATAGATTCTGAAAATGGTGTGCGCCTTCTTTCCATTTTGCATCTTGAGTATGCTCATATAATTTCCAACAAGAACCAGGAAAGAACCCTTGTGTCCAATCCATTTTTCGTTTTGCCCAATCTATTTCTCCATGCTCATCAAGACTTCTTGGTATTTTATTTTCAGCATAAGATGAATCTAATAATACCGTAAATTGTTTTTCAGCTTTTTCTATGGCTGAATCGACAGCGAAATCAGGACTTTTACATGCGATTAATCCTGCGACAACCAATAAGGAAATAATTAATTTCTTCATTTTATTTTTTAATTCAATATTATAAAAGGCAACAAAACTTATTTTGTGACCACATCCCAAACTTTTGAGCGTATCGATTTACCTCCTTTACTTTCAACAGTAAGCACAACCGTCCAATGGTCTGCAGTTTTATATCGATGTACAGGGTTTGGCTCATTAGAAGTTGTTCCATCTCCAAAATCCCAAGTCCACTTTTCAACCTTACCTAGCGATTCATCTTTGAAGGCGAAAACACGCCTATCTCTATCCACCTCAACAAAAGACCAATTGGCTTGAAGCTCTGGTTCTAATTCCTTAATCAATGGCATTAATCTAAAAGCATTCATAAAATCGCCATCATGAATCATATCTATATCATGTGAAAGACTTGTAAAATCCTTTCTTTCTTTATTATCATTATCATAATCAATAACACTCCATGACATCGCAATTATTTCATTTTCTTTTAAATCTGAAACAGCAGAACGGTTTATACCCTCAATAGATGCGTGGTCGAATGGTGTTATCCAAAACTCCATTTTAAGGAGGCCTGATTTACCTTGTTCTAAATCATGCTCGTAAGCGGCGTTAGCATACGGAAAGTCTTTAATCCAAGGGGTATTTCCCCAAACCATAGCCCAGTCTTTATTTACAGCAGGTATAAAAACATGGTAATTTTGCGCATGCGACCCGTGTCCTCTAAAATGTAATTCTTCTATAGGAATCCTCTTTTTATTCGCGTTCCACTTTTTTATAAAATTACCACCAGAAACATCGGCATCTACTACCAATTCAAAAATGTCTTGTTTGATATCTAATTGTTCAAAATCCCAGAAATCATCAAACACTTCTACATAAAAGTATAAACGGTTTAGGTCTTTTACCCACCCTACTTTAACGGTAATATCTAAATCGGTCGCATCAAGGTTAAAGCCAATGCCGTTAATAGCTTCTTTCATTTGGTCTAAACCAATGGCATAGGTATTTGGCACTAAATTCCAATCGGAAAAGTCACCATCTATTCTAGGCATTTTGTGTTGTGGAAATTGAAAAATTGGGTAAATCGTATCACGATTGGATTGGGCATAAGATTGTGGCATACCAAAAGCTATAATCACCAGAAAACAAAAAAGTAAACGGATCATGTTTTTTTTATTAAATTTAATTCTTTTATTCATAGTAATGCTTCTTTTTATGCTGTGCATTAGAAAGCAATGAATTCACAACTAAAAATATTACTAGAATAATTCTCTTGTTTCTCATAATTTTATATTACTTGATGTATTTATTTAATTCTTTCATTTCAAGACGATTAAACTAATCTAACTTTATTGTAATTGCCTCGTTTTTAATTCTGGTTATAGGTCCATTTTCTCCTAAAAGATAAATTCTGGAATATGGTGTGCCTTTTATTTTTTGAGTAACCAGGATGCGCGCATCATCATGGGCATTTCTTGTAAAATTTGACATCAGGAATTTTGATCCTTCATGACTATATAACGCCTGTGTTTTATCAAATTGGTTCAGACTTTTATAACTTTTCCACCAGGCAAGTTCACCTTCAGTGTTATTATTAGAATCCAATAAATAGCCTAGGTTATTATCTTCATCAATGTACATTTCTCCTCTGGCTTCCACTGGTAAATTGGTATTACCACCAATCCATTTTGATCCATCCCATTGGTAGTTAACCAATTGCTTAGGCGCACCGTGTCTGGTTTTATTATCTGCGCCTTCATACCAACTTATAATTGGAAAACCATCATGGCTTAAACCTATGCTACCTATATGATTCCATCGACTTCCGGTGTTCACGGCTAAGGTCATTTTATCGGCATATTCTTTGGTAAGTGGAATCTTTAATGTCTCTTCTTTTATATTTCGCCATTCATTCTTGGCAGTATCAAAAACCATAAAATAACAATGGTGTCGTTCTCCAATATGCACATTATTTATACTTCGGCATAAATGATAATTGTATGATACCAGAATTTCATTTGAGTTACCGATCTTTAAATCGGTATACCAGGAATCATAGGTGTTTGTCATGGTTGAATCTTCAACAGGTTTCGTCTTTAAAAACGAAACCGGCGGCGAAAATGTGATGCCGTTATCTTTAGTAACTTGATATACCCAATTACTTCGGTGGGCACCATGACGATAAAACAAATAGATGTCGCCATTAGCCATCTTTAAAAACTGACTGTAAGTGCCAAATGGCGAAATATTGTCTACTTCTTCCCAAGAACTAATATCCAATGGATTTTTAGTTTTAACGTGAATTTGTTTCCCGCCATTATAATTGCCCAATGCATTTTCACCTAAGGCTCTAGATCCGCCATGACCACCAAAAACCACATGAATATAGCCCTCGTTATCTAAAATCAATGTTGGTTTACCGTGATTATCGATCTTTTTTCCGGGCTTTTTACCCAATACACTTGTTCCTGCTTTAAAAGGACCAATCCATTTTTTTTCAGCATGATTATAAGCCGCTACAAAAGGATCTTCCTTTTCCCCTTGATAGGTTATATAGGTTACACCTTTGTAATACTCACCGGCATTACCCACAATGGGATTTCCAAAAGCATTGTTAGCGAAGTAATCTACATGTTCTGGTTCTGACTGACAAGACATATAGGATGTTGTAAATAGTAATAAAAAGATTGAAAAATAAAATCTCATTGATTTATTAAGATTATTTCACTTCAGTATTCAAAAGATTACAAATTAAATTAGCTAAGGATTACTTCTTGTATATTGCTAATGCTTCCCATTTACCAGAAGCAACCTTAAACTTCAAAAATTGCTCATCTTCTTCAACAAATTCTAATCCCGAAAGTTTCTTTTTTGATTTTCCATTCTTCCAAACGGTTTTTCCGTTGACTTCAACAGAACCAATTCGTTTTTCAGATTTTGGAATCCCAATAATAGCCGATGTTTGTTCTGGAGATTCTAAACCTAATTCATAGGTATTCTCGCTTTTGTGCATTTGAATAACAATATCTCCTTTTACCGTTGGAATGGTCTTTTCAATTGATTTGAAATGTACCAATGTTGGCATAATTTGAAATTCGCTCCAAGCTAACTGAGTTGGCTCAACGCCGGCAACATATTTTGACAATATGGTGTTAGACCCATTCCAAGCATGATTATAACTTCCTTTGTTTCCAAATTTTTCATAAAGGGTAGTCATGCCTTCTTGGTCTACCTGACTTTGATACATCTCTTTCATACGTTGCAAGGAAGCTTTTGGGCGACCTGCAATAAACATGGCCTCTTCAGCCATCCACTCAAAATGTGGACTAGAAAAACGGTTTGAAATTAAAACATTATCTACTATTTGATCGTAATAATCAGGGTTTGCAATTCCTGAAATAATAGCAATAGCATTCGCGCGGTCATCTTTCAGATTTTCAGGATTGGTACTATAAAAACCATCTTTCCAATACGCTTCGTCATATGCTGCTTTCATAGAAGTCATGCGCTTATCATACCATTTAATGTGCTCATCATTACCCAAAACCACAGCCATTTTTTTAGCTTCTCGTAAGGCCAAATAATAGAAAGCCATTTGAATGGGTTCTTGATCAATAGTGCCTTTTACACCCCAATCAAGCCAATTCCAGGTATCAGGACTTTTTCCTTTTCTATATTCTGGAAGACCGTTTTCTTTCATAGGAAATAAGTCTAAATAGCGGTACAAATAAGGGTAAGCAATTTCAAGGGTTTCTTTATCGCCAGTATTTAAATAATAAGGCCAAACTACCTGAGCTATAAACTGTAAACTTTGGCACACTAACTCTCTAACACGAAGCGGACCTAAAGCCCCAATGACATCATCTTGACTAAAATATACAGTCTGTAAAATAGCTTTTTTTAAGAGCTGACGTCCAGCATCATCCATAGCATAGAATAAATATCCTGTTTGGTCTGCCACATCGCCTATCCACAACGCACGTTCGCGGTCTGGACAATCCATAAAATTATCGCGAGCACAAACAAATAGGGTATTGTTCCCCATATCCCATAAACGGTTGTAAAATGGGTCGTCTATCTTAAAACTACCAGCCATTTCCCCAACACTCATCCAACGGTATTTTAAGGCGTTTACTTTTACGCCTGCAGGAATGGTATATTGCACTTCATGACCGTTAAACCATGAGTAACTTTCAAACTTTTGAAGTCCATCCTTGGCAATATAAGTGGCGTTAATTTTATTTCTATTGTTATCTGTGCTAATAAAAATACTATCGCCTGCTTTTGCTTCAATTTCCAGATATGGTGTTACTTGCTTATTGAACGGCAATCTCGCTATAATGGTTGTACCTTGACTAACAAACGGGAATTCTAAATCTTCATGATTGGCATAATTCTGTAAACCATGATTGATTAAATGAGGTACTATATTTTTTTCAACATTGTACCAAGGTGCTACACCTAATTGACCTTTTTCTGAAGCATTTGCCCAATTGGCATCGTTAAAATCTTGTTTGTACCAAGCTTTGTCTGTCCAGTCGTTTAAGGCTTTTTGTGCATTAAATTTCACTGAGTATTGTACTAGGGACTTACTAGCTGGTTCTATGGTGTTATCATAACCTGGATGTTGCAAAACCTTCCAACTGCTATCTGAAACCAATTGTTGATTTCCTATTTCTGAAGAGAATAACAAACCGCCATTTCCACTGTCAATGTGGGTTCCCTTATGGGTTTCACGTCCCCAAAACCAAACTAATATAGCTATGGTGTTTTCACCTTTTCTTAAATAAGGCTGAATGTTTAAAGCTTCGTACCAAGAGTTGGCAGGTGTTATTTTATCTTTGCGATTCCATGCTCCAGCCTGACTTGGACCACGAGATAAGCCGCCTTCAAAAATTACCATTTCACCGTTTATCCATAACCAGAATTTACTATCAACCGATATATGAGCTTCAACATTTTCTGGTATTTCTTCTAATGTTACCGTCTTTCTAAAACTCATCCATGTATTGGAGGGACTGTCTTCTTGTTGCCAAATCCATTGGGCATTTCCCCAATTAGGATTCGTGGCAAATGTTGCTGTACTGATAATTAAAATAAGGAGTTTAAAAATGTTTGTTAAACATTGATTTTGAAGATATTTGATTAACATTAGATATAGGTCTGTTATTGGATGAATTTAACTTTTAAAGGAAACTGAAAATTACGTATTGCTTCCATGATAATTATCCTGTAATGTCATGATATCCTGTAAAAAATGCACTTTTTATTACGGTTTTCAGAATTAATCAAGAAGTATAATAACTTCCTATCCTCAATATGAATGAGATTATTTAGGAAAAAGGATGAAAAACCAAATTTTAAACGTGCCTTAGGGCTATTCTTTACATTCAAATTAGATTTTATCTGTCCTAATTTTAAACAGGCCACAACCATAAAACTTTAGAATTTCCATTTTCTTGTAACGGCTTTTTTTGAAATCAAAAGCTTTTCAAATATTAACGTAAATTGAATGGCTTACTAACCAAATGAAATCTTACTTGTATAATTATTTGCCTCCGTCTTCATCCAACACTTTTAATTCTTCTAAAATCGCCAAACCAAAAAAACCAGTGGTATATGCACAACTTGACGGAAAGTACTCCCGAATACCGACCATAGAATGAGACGTGCTACCTACCAAACCGCCTACTGCCTCAGGATCGGGACCTGTATATTGGTTCTCTAAACACCATGACAAGGCCTTGCGGGCTGTTTTTAGATATTCTTTTTTACCTGTAGCTTCATACAGCTGATAAAATAACAAACTCCAGAGTGCAGTACCTTTTTCTGAAATGCTTTCTTCCTTTGGGTCTTTAATAAATATAAATGACCAAGAACCATCGGCATTCTGGTTTTCCTGAAGATGCTTAGCCATTTTTTCGGCATACTCTAAGTAAATCGTATCGGGATACATTCTGTTCATGGCTAATAAGCCTTCCATCGCCCAACCTGAACCGCGCGTCATTCGCATGGTTTCAATAGTCTCCTTTGTTGTCCAATTATAGGCTCTATGCCATAAACCATCCTCCCTTTGAAAAACCTTCATATGTTTATCCATAAATTTTTTTCCACTTTCTCGAAATCGTTCGTCTCCTGTTACCTCATAAAGCGCAGCATGGCCTTCCGGATCCCACCCAGTCTCATCTAGAATTTTTGCATTGAAAATATCATCATCGTAACGATAAAAGTGCGGTAAAACATCATATTTATCGAGTATGGCATCTTTTTTAAGGCACCAATATTTTGAAGCCTCTAAATAGGTGCTATCCCCTGTTGCTTGAAATAAAGGCATCAATGCCCATCGAATCATGACACCTGAATCTGAAGTACCAATCCATTTTGAATAGCCATGGAATCGACGCATCCATATAACCAAAAATGACCCATCACTTGGATGCCCTTCCTCTTTTAATTGATATTTTATAATATTACGCCCTATTTTGTCTGCAGACTCAATCAAATCTTGGGTATTGTATAATTTTTGGATTTCTTGCACCTTTATAGCATCAAGTACCATTTTCACATACTGGGTACTCGCCCAATTCCAATAAGTTGTTCGGTGCAATTTGGCTTCGATATCATAAAATGCGAAGAGGCTACCATAAGTGGGACTGGATATATTATTGTTTTGTCTGCGCAAACCATCGGCAATGACCAAATCTAATGCTGCGATGAGTCGCTCTCTAGATACTGGGCCACCCTTCATTTGTTCAACTTCATCAGCTTTTTGCAATACCACAGGTTCATGGGCTATACGCACAGAAGCTATTTCTGTTGCTGTGTTATTGTTGTAAATATAAACGCTCACTTTTCCTGACCAATCTTCTGACAAAAGTGTATACGTATGCCTAAATTCTCTGAGTATAACGGGATAGGTTTTTCGTAAATATACTTTCTCAATTTTTGGCGTCTTATGATCAAGCATCAACGAGTTTTCCCAATACTCCAATTGGTGTGATGGTAGTTTAATTTCTTTTTTTAAAGGTAAACTGTCCCTAAAAAAAGGCCCTCCGAAAATATAGCTACCGTCGGGCTCTTCCTCAAAAACACAAACGCCATCCATACCTAGTTCTAATTCAACATCTACCACCGGGTATCTTACGTCTAAAGAAGATTTTTGAAACCCCTGAGCCCTTGCTTCTGGATTTGGGTCATTTTGGTAAATTTCTCGCGCACTAGAGAGGGGGTCATTTCTATCCGACTCAATTCTAATTTCGAATTCTGTGATTCCCTTTGGAATATAGGCATCTACTAGTAATTGTTTGCCGTTTTTTGTAAGTTGTAATTCGGCATCGCTGTTGTCCGAAGATGCTTGATACCCCTGTGAAAAAGCTGAAGCGCTAAGAGTTACGAATAAAATTGCTGTTACATTTTTTAAAAATTGAGTTGTATTTAGTTTTGTTGACATTAGTTTTTGGTGTTTATTACTCTTGTTTGGTTTGTGTCTGAGAAATTAACCAAAGTTTAAGTTTAAACTATCCTGTAATATCATGATTGATTTTAAAACCCTAACAAATCCGAACTACTCGTAAATCGAGCAGATTTCCTAATTTTTCAATCTTATTGGCGATATGACCCACACCAATGGCACAATGATGGGATGGTCCTTGTTTAGACCATTCGTTCATAAAAGCGCGTGCTCCAATGGAAAAACGGTAACGGCTGTTTGTATTACCTATATGCAATACTGGCCCTTCAACCGACTCACCTTCTGCGACTAATAAAAACACATCATCTTTACCTTCTACAACAGATAATAAGGTTACCGGACCATGTTGCACTGTCATTTGAATAGATAAGCCTTTTCCGGGTTTCCCATGATAAACAGGCAGGGGTACTAACTGTACCTTTCCTTTAGCAATAGCAAAATGTGCAGGACCATCATGCCCTAACATGACGATATCATCATTAAAATCCATGGCATAAAACTCAGAGAATGACCCTCCTACCCCAAAGGCATCCATAATTTTCATGGCTTGAGCATTTTTCACTTCATACTCACCAGCTACGGGAATATTTTTTCCTGTCAACAACGTATTTCCTGCAATAACCGAAGTAACTATATTTTCATATTCATTGGCTGTTTCGCCTTCATAGTAATAGGCCATGGAACCCAAATTATGGTTTTCAACCAATTTATCTAAAGCGATTGATGTTTTTGCGGCACGCACTAGTTCAGATTGTTCACAGGCATCAATAACTTCAAAAGTGTTTCTAAATTCGGTAATTTTTTCTTCAACCTCTTGCTCAGTAACTGCATCGCGGTATTTTTTCACTTCACACATTTCAACAATTTCTATATGAGTCCCAAAGGCCGACGATTGTTTGGTTAAATCTGAATAAACATCAAGCATACCGCAGTAATAATGTCCTAAAACGCCCAATCTATTATTACGCATTATAGCTGCTACCTTAGCGGCATCAATCCAGTCTTGAATCTCTTCCCAAACGGCAGGTTCATCCAAATAACCAGTAACAAATTCATAATCAATACCTGAACGATTAAGTACATTGGCAAATTCAGGCACAGAACACGCCTGACAATGTGCCAACCACTCCCCTGTCATCTTACCTCGATCGCCAAGTTTATTGAAGCTTTTATAGTCGATAGCGGCTACAGGTTGAATGTTTAATATAATAACCGGACATTTCACTTTTTGAACCACAGGTAATATTGTTGACGACAATGCATAAGTAGATACATACAGAAATAATATATCTACATCTTCAGTTTTTAAGACCTGTGCTTTTTCTCGAGCTACTACTGGAGAGTCAACCAGACCTACGTTTATAACTTCGGCTCCAAAGCCTTCCATTTTATCTGCGATTTGTTGTTGGTAACCTTCTAATCGCTCTAATAAACCTTCAAACTGAGGCCAATAGGTATCTAATCCGATACCAAACAATCCTACTTTCATATTGCTAATGTTTAATTATAAATCTTTATTTCTTTAATTGATGGTGCTTTACCTGCTTCTTCCATGAATATTCTACACTTATTAGAAGTTACCGCCTCAAAAACATGTTCTTTATTAGCACCACATTCTGAGCCATTAGTCAAAATAACCCATTCGTCATTTTTAAAATATGCAATGTTATACTTTGAAATATGGGCCCCATGTTCATCAATAACTACTTTGCTAAACGTTTGTGGCTTCACCCATTCTACCTCTAAATATTGATCCGTGTTACCATTTGCTAGCCATCGGGTTTCTTCATTGTCATCATTAGCTTTGAAGGCTTCAAATCCTGGTAATTTTTCGGTTTTAATAAACATGGATGAGGCATTCATCCTACCAATGGTTGCTAAATTTTGTGATGGATTTATAGGGTCTGGAACTTCTGTTTTTGGTAAGGCATTCACTTTAAAATCATAAATACCTGAGGCTACATTGTATATTATGTAATTACCAACCGCTTCATTTTTTTCTGAACCAACATATTCAACACCTTTAGATGTTTCAGCTAGTTGTTCGCCTTCATAAATATCATTTTTATCCTTTGCTGGTAAATAGACTTTAGCCGAAGTGTTTACTGGAATTTCAATATGAAACGAAGCCTCGTTATCCTGTTTTTCCCAATTCACAATCACATTACCATACATGGATTTGTATTCGGTATTTGCGAATTTTAAATCGCCTACAACAGTAGGTTTAATAAGCATATGTTGCATACCAGGTTGTTCTGGATTGGGTCTAATACCACCAAAACCTTTAATGAAATAGCCACCAATACCTGTGTAACAGGTGTGTATTTGACTATTACCAACGGCAGACCAACGTTCTGGCCATGTGGTATGCCCTTGTTCTAAAAAGTATCCATAGCTTGGGTGATGTTTATCTTTTAACAACTCGTAAACCAAATCCATACGTTCTCCCGATTCTATAAAATAGCGTGTATAAAGGGCTTGACCTGAACTTCCGGTATCGTAATACGGAAATTTATACAGCATATTATCCGCCAACTGATTGGTCACTTTTTGTTGCTCTGCTTCTGGTGTTACACCGGATAATAAAGCAAAGGCTTGATTAACTTGAATGCCATCTAAATACTGGCCTGTTTCTGGATTGTAAGACAAGACGTGTGTTGCTTTTTGTTGTACCTCTAATCGCTTGGCATATGCCTTTTCATCTTCCGTTTTACCCAAAGCTTTAGCTATTCCCTTGGCACATTGCAACATATAGGCATATAAACAATTATTAAAGTGGGCTGCTCCAGGAGAATTACTGCTTGTCCAGAAATTACCACGTGGCGTACACCAATCGCCCAACCCAGGCATTTCTCGCTTACCGCGTTCACCAACTTTTAGAGCGCCTCCGTGACTAAAATTGGAATGCTCAAACAACCAATTCATCCATTTTTGCATGGATACATAATTGTCTTCTAACACCTTTTTATCACCCAACATTCTATAGGTTTCCCAAACGGTTAAAGGACTATTAGCCTTCCACATTAAAAATGGGCGATCTTCTTCGTTAACTACAGCACGTATTTGCCCATCTGATAATTGTGCGTCTCGCGTAAATTGTAAATATTGATCCATATAGGCGCCACTTTCAAAATTAGGCAGTGCATCACCATACATGGCGGCAACCGTTACTTCTCCCCAACCTCTTCGCTCACGATGTGGACAATCTACTAAAATACCATCCATAGTATTCGCTAAATAGGTATCAAGATTTACTTTATAAATCTGATTTAATAGAGAATCTGAAGATTCAAATTGACTAATTTGCTTCCTATCATTAGTAACCACATAACCTTTTACATCTGCTATTTTTGGTTCATATTTTAAACCATATACGGTTACCCATCGTCCTCCCGCCACATTAAATCGGTTGGTAAATTTACCCTTTCCAGATTGCCCAAAAATATATTTGCTCTTTTGATTCCAGTTCATCACTACGCCTTTTTGATCACTTATTTCAAACAAAATAGAATCGCCTTCAACACCGTTTTTAAGGTTCATCTCAAAAAATCCAGTATAATTTCTCCCCATATCTATGCGATAGTTATTGTGTTTGTTTTTTCTAATAGCAATAGGCTCTATTTCTTCAAACCTAATCTGGGGCTCTACAATTTGCGTACTTAATTGAGCCATTATAGGCCCATATATTGCCCGTACCTCCCTGCTTTTATTGCTATTCAAAGCAAAACTAATATTATTCCCTTCTGGAATTTTAGCATTCAATTCTTCGTGATTGTAAACGGTTGCATTTATCCAATTGCTATCATCATAACTTGGAGTATGCCAATCGTCCTCTCTTTTTCTATCGTCTATTGTTTCACCACCAAAACGTAAAATATCCCAATCGCCATAATATTCTGAATGGCTTTTTTTGGTTTTCCAAGAGGTATCCGTTTTTAGAGTGATATTCTCATCTCCAACAACAATTTCAGCTTGCGCTTTAAATACAAATGGAATGTTTCGGTATTCCCTAATGCGTCGCCATCTAGACCAACCTGCAGCATGCCATATAGCAATGACGTTATCGCCTTTTTTCAATTTATCGGACACATCATAGGTTAAATAAGGAATTCGTTTTTTCATATATGAAGACACAGGGTTCAACACATTATCTGTAATTTTTTCACCATTTACATACAATTCGTGATACCCGAAAGAGCCGACAAACACAAATGCGGAAGACGGATTTTCTTTTAATTCAAAATTCTTTCTGTACCAATTATGATCTGTCTTTTTTTGGTCGGGTTTCATAATCCAATCGCCTTTCCAATCAGATTGGTTTAATAAGCCCATTGAAAACGTAGTGGGTTCACTCCAGTTTGAAGCGACTTCATCCATATCCCAAATTTTTACTTTCCAGAAGTATTGTTTTGCCGATGCTAATGTATTTCCTTGATAGCCAACATTTACCGATTGGTTGGAGTCAATTTTTCCAGAATCCCAAACATCGGCATTATTGCTTTCCAAATTTTTTAAAGTGCTTGATACTAAAATTTGATAGCCGGTTTGTTTCTGCCCTCTTGTTTGTGTATCCTCAAAGAGCTTCCAACTTAACCTTGGTGTAGCATTATCGATTCCCAAAGGGTTCGATTTATATTCACATTTCAGATCTGTAACCTTTACTTCGGAAGGTTTAGTATTACAACTGCTAAACAGATTAATAACCAATACAATGATTAGATATGTTCCAAAATTCCTTAGATGCTTCATTATAACACTATATTTTTTATTTTGAACTTGATATTCGTATGATGTGTTTACCTGGTAATACATTAAATACATTAGCTGTAACTGATGTATTATTTAATGTGATTTGTTCATTTTGATAATATGGTAACTGCACAAAAGCTTCTGATTGTTCTGGTACTGAAATGGTCCAAATAATTTCTTTATCTTCCTTTTTCCAAGAACTTTCAATGTTACCTTGAGACGATTTATGGGTTACTTCTACCCAATTTAAACCTTCAAGAAATATTGGTTTTAAATAGAACTTTTTAAATCCGGGATAATCCTCATTAGGTCTTATGCCTCCCAAACTCTCATGAAATGAAGCCGCAAAACCACTTTGCATTGGGTGGTTAAATGAATGTCGATAATACCGCTCCTTTTTATCCCAATTGCTAACACCTTCTGGCCACACGGTTAAATCGTGTTCCTCGGTCATAAATCCTAAACTCGGATAATCGGTAATACTCCACAAGTGCTTTGTCACTGCATCATGTCCGTAATCATTAAGCACGGTGTATAGCGGACGATGCCCAAAAATTCCCGTACTGTAATGCCCATTTTTATCTTTCATGATAAGGTTTGCTAAATTATCAGCAACCAGTTGCTCTAAGCCTTTAGGAACCAAACCAGAATACAACGCAAACACATTACCCGTTTGGGAACCATAGGACTTCGTTTTTTCTTTAAAAAAGGTTTTATTAAAAGCCGTCTTGACCAATTTCGCTTTTTCAGCATAACTATTGGCAGCTTCTTTTTTATCCAACACTAATGCCATTTTTTCCATAGACATTAAAGACTGATAATACAGAGCCGTTGACGTTAACGCCGGCGGTGTATCCATTTCTGGGTTACCTCCAGGAGGACACCAATCGCCAAATCCGCCGTTTATGATACCATCTTCTTGTACTTTTTCATCTAGGTAAGCCATCCAGCCTTCCATCATATCCCAAGCACCTTCAATGATGACGGCATCGCCATAATACACATACGAAAACCATGGTACCATAATGGTGGCAGCTCCCCAATCTGGTCGGGCTTGTAAACAGAGACGTTTTCCAACGGAAATATTAGACGGCGCTCGCGAATCATAAGGAAAAGGGTCTTTAAAATGTGCTTTAGAAACCCCCAAAACCGTTTCCATATCGGCAGATGTTTTTTGCCACAATTGTTTTAAATCAAAATTAAAACTAGCCGCTTCGGCAACTACATAAGCATCACCCATCCACGCGCAACGTTCTCGGTGCGGACAATCACTCAACAAGCCTTGAATATTATCCTCGATAGTCCACATAGAGACCTCGTAAAACTTATTTATTAATGGGTCTGAACATTTAAAAGTTCCTATGCGTTCTGCATCTGTGCGAACCAACCAACCCGTAAATTGACTTAAATCTGGTGTTTTACTTAATCCTTCAATTTGAACATATCGAAAGGCATGATAGGTAAAACGGGGTTCCCAAGTTTCAGTACCATTGCCCTTACAGATATACACATCGGTTTGCGTATTTCCAGTAACGTGAATTCCAGTAGATGCTGGGTCTATATTTTGTTTATCGGGCATGAGATGTTCAGCAAAACGCATTTTTACAACAGTACCCTCCTTTTCTTTTACAGAAATAGCTAACCATCCCGTCATGTTTTGACCCATATCTAAAATCCAACCCCGTTCTGCTTTCCAAACCGCTATAGGTTTAACTGTTCTTATCTTTCGCATAGGCTCTAAATCCTGCTCCAATAAATTTTGTGTTGGTGCTTCCATTATTTCAACAGGTTCCCATGAAGTATCATCAAACTTATAACTATTCCAATCACTTAACGCTTCACGTGCATCGTAAGTTTCTCCATGATAAATATTATCAAAAAGGACAGGACTACTGTGTGCTTTCCAACTTTCATCGGTAACAATTTGTTCTTTAGTTCCGTCGGTATAAAGGATGTTTAAAACCAAAGTTGCTCTCGGTTTTCCATAAGAAAGCCCAGGAGCAAACGCCATATTTTGTCCGTAAAACCCATTACCTAACATTAATCCCATACTGTTGTTATTACGAAGCTCCTTAGTAATATCATGACGCACATAAAAGGCCCGCTTGTTGTATGAGGTTTGGGCGGGGTCGAGCACACGGTCTCCCACTTTTTCTCCATTTAAATACAACTCATAAAGCCCTAGTCCACAAACGGCTACTTCTGCTAATGCCACTTCTTTAGAAATCGAAAACCCTTTTCTTAGAAGCACAGAAGGATGGGTTTTGCGTCGGCTTACTTTCAAATCTTCCTCGGTAGGCTTCCAAGTATTAATATTCATGGGGGGTTGGTTGCGCACCAAATCTCTTGCCGCCCATGCCTCTGGGCGCTGGTCTTTGGTATAGCCAATCCACTTGGCGCTGTCCCACTGTATTGGAAGAAATACATCTTCGTTTAACGCAATCTCAGAATCTTTTTTATTTGATTGCGAACAACTGCTTAGAAGAAAGCAAATTGCTACAAAACAGGTTATTAAAATTATATTTTTCCTTAAAGACCAACATGTATTCATGTATATTTTTTAAATTTTAATTTGAATAATATATTTCTAATTCTGAAATTCCAGGTATAGCTTTAGAACCTTCTATCAGTATTCTAAACTTTGAAGTAATTACATCCTGAAATTGATGCATTTTATTAGGACCACAATAAGTATCTTCTAACAAATCCACCCACTTTTCATTTTTAAAATATCGAATTTTATAGTTTGAAATATGGTTACCTTTTTCACTAATGACAACTTTGTTGAACATTTGCGGTTTAAACCATTCTACTTCCAACCATTCGTTTGCTTTTGTAACGGCCTTCCAATAAGTCTCCAGATTTTCATCATTTGCCCTAAATGCTTCAAAAAGTGGTAGTTTTTCAGAATCGATAGTCATTGAGGAGGCATTCATACGACCAATTAATGTCAAATTATCGGGTTTATTCAAAGGCTCTGGATAACTTACTTTTGGTAATTCCGATACTTCAAAACCATACACACCTGATACCACTTCAAAAATGATATAATTACCAACCGCATCGCTTTTCTCAGAACCAATATATTTAATTCCCTCAGACTTTTCAGCAGGCATTCCTCCTTCAAAAACTGATTCTTTTTCATTTGCTGGAATATAAACTTTAGCCAAAGTATTTATAGGGATTTCTATATGAAACGTCGCTGTTTCATCAGCGATTTTCCAATTTGAAACAATGGCACCATAAGGGGATTGGTAACTTGCATTTACATAGTTTAAATCACCAACAGGAGCGGGCTTCACGATAAATTGTTGCATACCTGGTCGCTCTGGGTCTGGTCTAATTCCCGCAAAACCTTTAATAAAATAACCACCAATACCCGTATAACAAGTATGAATTTGGCTATTACCGATAGCAGACCATCGTTCTGGCCACACGGTTTTTCCTTGCTCTAAAAAGTAGCCGTAACTAGGGTGGCGTTTATCTTTTAACAATTCATAAATTAAATCCATCCGTTCACCGTGTTCTATAAAATAGCGCGTGTAAAGGGCCTGACCCGAACTACCGGTATCGTAATACGGGAATTTATATAAAACTTGGTCCACCAAATTATCATAGACCTTTTGTTTTTCTGACTTGGGAGTAACTCCAGAAAGTAAAGCAAAAGCCTGATTTACTTGATGCCCTTCTCCGTATTTTCCAGTTAGCTCATTATATATCTTTTTATGTGTTGCATTTCGTTGAACTTCTAAACGATCAGAGTACAGTTTTATATCGTCCTTTTTATTGAGAGTTTTTGCAATCTCCTTCGCCGATTCTAACATAAAGGCATAAACACAATTATTAAAATGCTCGGATTCTGGAGAATTACTCGACGTCCAAAAATTACCTCGTGGCGTACACCAATCACCTAAGCCTGGGAATTCCAACGTGCCACGTTCACCTATTTTCAAGGCATCTTGGGTATCAAAATTAGAATGTTCATATAACCAATGCATCCATTTTTTTAGCGTTGGATAATGATTTTCCAATAATTGCTTGTCGCCCAACATACGGTAGGTTTCCCAAATGGTTATTGGACTGTTTGCCATCCACATCAAAAACTCAAAATCGTCGCCATTAATTACAGCTCGCATTTTACCATCATCTGCCTGAGCATCTTGCATAAATTGCGCATATTGCATCATGTAGGCGCCACTTTCAAAATTAGGTAAGGCATCACCGTACATGGCGGCCACAGTTACTTCTCCCCAACCTCTGCGTTCGCGATGCGGACAGTCAACCAAAATACCATCTATCGTATTGGCGATGTAGGTATTCAAATTCACTTGGTAAATCTTATTTAACAACTCACTTGAGCTTTCAAACTGACTTATTTGTTTGCGATTATTGGTAATAACATAGCCTTTAATATCTTTTAATTCGGGTTTATAATTAATACCATAAATGGTTACAAAACGTCCTCCTGCCAAATTGAATCGATTGGTAAAATGGCCTTTGCCGGTTTCATCATAAATGTATTTACTGCGCTGTTCCCAAGATGTGGACACCTCTTTATGGTCGGCAATTTCAAAAGTAACGGTATCGCCCTCTTTACCGTTATACAGATTCATTTCGAAATATCCTGTGTAGTTTTCGCCCATATCAATCACATAATGTCCGTGTTCATTTTTAGCGACACCAATAGGTTTCACTTCCTTAAATTTCACTTGTGGTTCTACCATTTGTGCACTTAAGGTCGCTGTAATTTTACTTGTGGGCGGATTAGCATCGGTACTAGGTGCTCTTATGGCTCCTTTTGGACCCAAATTAACATCAGCAACACCAACATCCTGCATTTCTGCTTCATCAAACACAACAGCATTTGCCCAATTACTGTCATCATACTCAGTGGTATTCCAATCATCTTCACGTAAACGTTCGTCAATAATTTCACCACCAAAATCCAGTATATCCCAAGAACTATGATACGAACTGTAGCTTTTTTTACATTTCCATGACGCATCTGAGACTAAAGCGATAGTGTCTTCACCTAAATCAATATTACCCTGAGCTTTAAATACAAAAGGCGGATCGAAATAATCTTTTACGCGCCCCCACCTTGCCCAGCCAGCGGCATGCCAAATACCAATAACGTTATCGCCCTTTTTTAAATACTCTTTAATATCATATGTAAGATAAGGCAAACGTTTTTTCATAAAGGAACTTACGGGATTCATAACCTCATCGCCTACTTTCTTCCCATTAACGTACAATTCATGATACCCAAAAGATGCTATATGAATGAATGCTGATTTGGGTACTTTATCTAAAGAAACCTTCTTTCTGTACCAATTGTGGTCCTTTTTGTTTTGGTCTTTTTTGTAAATCCATGCTCCTTTCCAATCGCTTTCCTCTAACATGCCCATTGAAAAATGAGCAGGTTCACTCCAATTTGACACCCTATCATCTTTATCCCAAACTTTTACTTTCCAGAAGTATTGCTTCCCAGATTCTAGAGTACTTCCTGAAAACATATTATTAACGGATGCATTGGTTAACACCTTACCAGAATCCCATATATTACCAAAATCCTTTTTAAGATTATCAAAACTATTAGAAACTATAACTTGATATGCGGTTTGCTTTTGCCCTTTTGTATTGTTTGCATCTACAAGCTTCCAACTAAATCTTGGTAGTGTGTTGTCAATACCAAAAGGATTAGTTTTATACTCACATTTTAGTTCTGCTACAGAAACCGTAGCAACTTGTTCGCAAGAAATTATAAACAAGCTGAAAGCTGCAAAAACGACGCTGAAGAAATTGAGATACGCAGTGGTGTTACGCAAACGTTTCATGTTAATAAGGGTATTTATATTTAGTTAGTATACAAGCTATAAATGAAATAAAAACCTTGACAGTTGCATTATACAATTACCAAATAAGACTTTTCAATGATTTATCACTTTTTGTAAAATTCCTATAATTTATTCTGATTTACAATTAACAAATTGATATATTAGTTGCACAAAATGATATGAAAAATAGCTATAAAAAATATCTAATCACCACACAAACCGATGATTATTGGGGATTTTACATAAATAACTTAGGACGAAATGTTATTGAAAAAAATTCTGAATACCCATCAAAAGACCATCCAGATCAATATAATTTCACATGGAAAGAAGGCCGTGTTTTAAATGAGTTTCATTTAGTACTTATTACAAAAGGGCAGGGAGTTTTTCAAAGTAAAGCTACAGGGAAAATAAGCGTTAATGATGGGGATGTGTTCTTGTTATTCCCTAGGATATGGCATAGTTACAAGCCTAAAAAAAGTACAGGTTGGACAGAAAGATGGGTTGGCTTTTCTGGAGAAATAGCTTCTAAATTTCTTTTGAATGGTTTTTTTAATAGTGAAAACCCAATTATTTCGAAATGCAATAGACCCTCAGTTTTAAATCATTTTAACACCCTTTTTAAATTATTTGATGAAGAACCTTATGGCTATCAAAGACTAGCATCGGGTATTTGCCTACAACTCATGGCCGAACTTTATAATATTAAAACCGGTGGTAGCAATGCGAAGCACCTTAGTTCAATAGTATCTAGAGCAAAACAAGTTATGTATAAAAACATAAACAAAACTATAGATTTGGTTGCTTTGGCATCCCAATTAGGCATTAGCTACTCTAAATTTAGAATAGACTTTAAAAAGCAAACAGGCACTTCGCCTTTGCAATACTTTCTATTATTGAAAATTGAAAAGGCTAAAGAACTCCTTTTACAGACAGATAAATCTCAAAAAGAAATTGCTTTTGAATTAGGTTTTGAATCGGACTATTATTTTAACCGCTTGTTTAAACGTAAAACAGGGTTAGCACCTGGGAAATTTCGAAATTCATCCAATTTTAACTAACTACAATTGATATTTTTAGTTCCTTTTTATGTTCAAAAAAGATTTCAAAAGGCAAAGCTTCAACGCCAGGTACCATATTAAAGGTTCTTTTACCTTCGAGTGCTTTTATTTTAATAGGGGCATTAGCTTTCACAGTAACTAATCCTTCTGGCTTTTGAATAGTGATTTCGTTTTCGCTAATATTTGTAACTACCTCGCTTGCAGGTGAAACGATAGGCAAGACAAAAGTAGTTTGCGCTTTGATAGCTTGCTTTGTACTTACTGTAATTTCGGTTTTATCTACTGTACAATTATAAGCAATATTAAATGCAGACGCAGTTTCTGTAACTTCTTCTCTATCGACATTTTTTAATTTTACATCAGCTAGTAGTTCTATGGTTCCGTTTTGGTCTTTAGAAACCACTGTTGCTGGTAAATCGTATAAGTTTGTATACCAAACATCATCTTTAAACACCTCAACTCTCGGTGTTAAGCAAACATCTTTACCAGGTTGTATTTGTTGATTGTTTTTCTCAACCATTTCATATTTTGCCATACTTGCGGCGCATAACAAACCTACTTTATTATGGTATAAAACCCCTAAAGCACCACCTGATGCTTGACGATAATCATTTTTATAGTGATACTCTGCATCGTAAGCACTTACAGTACCTCTCCAATCGCCTCTTGCAAACAAATACACATCTAAATCCTTAAAATGTTTTACACCATCTGCCGCAGTTCTAGGTAACGCTGCATTTGCATTTATTTCTGGTAAATGATCCCAATGATCTAATAAGGCTGCTAAAGGTTTTGCATGTGTAAAAGTATGATGCACACAAGGTGGAATTCCTGCCTCAATAAACCCAGGTCCTCCGTGAATTAAGCCATCTGCTGTACATCGTTGCAACAATTCTGTATTTTTTACTGCTGCTGTTCCAAACGCAGGGTTAATATGAGACATCATTCCAAATGCCGGTTGGCTACCATCACAGGTTCTACTCCCCCAGTAGCTCCATTTATACATTCTATTGCCCCAACTGTTATCCCAGGCACCATCTGGTAACATAAATTCTAAATGACTATTCAGAGATTTAGTTAAGATTTGTAAAAGTTCTTCATCCTTTTCCTTAAGCGCATACATGACTAAGCTATTCAAGGTTTCCTCTACATTATATCCTAAATCTACGCCATGCAACCCTTTTTCGCTTAGTTTACTGGAACTCTTTTTGCACTCTCCGAATAGCAAGCCTTCGTTTGGTGTAAAATAAGCTTTTACTTCAGAAGCTAATGTTTTACTCTTGGCTTTAAAATCTTCTCTATTTAAAACATTGCCTATCAAATTAAGCCCGTAAACTGCTGTTCCTGGATAGTTAATATTTGTAAAATCTATAGTAAAGGTATCATAAATGTATTGTCCTGCCCGTTCCAAACGGTTTGTCCAAGCAGCATGTGTTTCATCGTCTAAAACATGACCATGGTAATGTAATGCTTCCGCCAAAGCGATGGCTCCAAACACTGTAATACCTTTCCATGATTTAGGATTTCTTATCACGGTCCAAGCACCACTTTCTTGAGAGACATTATTTTCGGCCCAAGTCATGACCAATTTAGCGCCTTCTACATACTTTTCATCACCAGTTTTATCTGCCATATACAAAAACGGGTACACCGCATCCATACACCGCCCATGAATATGCGAACATGATGGGCAACCTAAAGCTCCATGTTCTTCCAAATTTGACGGATTGTTAATTTGTACTTTTAACATACCATCACTCCAATCCTTTAACAAACCTGTGATTAAGTTTTTAAATTCGATTGAATGTTCTGGGTGATTTTCGCAAGCATTTAACAATCCTGCTATAGGTAATGACAAACCAACACCTGCTAGTGTTGATAGTTGAAGGAAGTTACGTCTTTTCATTTAGTAATTATTTAAACAGGTTGAATTTAAAAAAACAACCTTTATAAACCATCCTGTTTTGTCCTGTATTAAAGATAAAAAGCCAGAAACAAATATGTTCTGGCTTTGCTTTAATAGAGTTAATTTTAATTATTGTTATTTAATCACCAATTTGGTGTGATATACCTTATTATCATCAGTTAACGCTTTGACTAAATACATACCAGAAGGTAAACCATGAGCTTGTTTTACTTGAATAACACCATTACTAGTTGAGCTTTTGTATACAACTTTTCCCAAAAGGTCGTATATGTTCACTTCAGCGTTATTTATATTTTGAAAAGCAATAGTGAACTCATTAGAGGCTGGATTTGGATATACTTTTAAAGAAGATATTTCTAAATCACCTTTATTAATACTTAGTAATGGACCGCCAGTACCCACAACTTGCCATTTGCTTCTTGGATCACCATCAACAAAATCCGTACCCTTAAGAAGGTTATAACAATTTCCATCTGCGTGATGGTATAAAAATCTATTGTTCGTTTTAGCCTCAAAACTAAAGGTATTATCTGATGAATTATGATGTACCGTCCATATTTTATCAGTATGTCCAGTTGTTGCGGGAGGGCCTTTAGTTGTACTTACAACAAGATAAGGTCCTGCACCAAACCCTCCCCCAGTTGCTCGTAAAATACCGCTATCTTGACTATCGATATTATAAAAATCGACTTCTTCAAAATTTACTTTAATAAACTCCCATTTCTTATCTACGCCTTCCCCCGTATCATGCATAACCACAGGTTGAGAACTGGCTGCAGCCCCTAAAAACTTTCCTGTAGCTACATTTACTAGTTTATAAACACCTTCTTCTGTTCCGCCTTGACCATTAGTGATTTTCATTTTATCAAAATTAAACCCACCTATTTCGCCAACAACTCTAATATTTTTCACTCCTTTCTGTAGTGTAATTGTAGATTTTGTTCCCAAAAATCTTGTGAGATTTGGAGTTGTCCTTAGCGTGATAGATTTAAGTAGCGTTGAACCTTGCATAATCTTAAGCTTTTTCGAAGCCCCGGTAGAGGCCGCAAAAACCTCGATATCATAAAGACCATCCTCTGGCACATCGATGATATATTCGGCATAATCATTAGTATTCCATGAATTTAGATAAAAGATTGAGTTACTCCAACGGGTAACATTGACGCCATTCTTTAGCCTATAATGCTCTGCCTCAATTTCCGTTGGAATTTTATGAGTTTTAGGATTTACTGTAATTGTTTTTGAAGCTTGTGCAGATGTAAAGTAATCATTCCCTGTATCTGAAACTGTAACCGTTGCAGTACCTGCTCCTAAAACATGTCTTACTTGGTCACTCCAGACAATAGCGACCTGATTATTAGGACATACAAATCTTAAATTAGCGTCGGGGTTATTACTAGTTGCTATAAGACCAAAGGCTGGATCTCCAGAGGCCACCTCCGAAATATCCTGAAAAGTAATTATCTGCTCCCTTACAGGAACGGTATATTCATGACCTACTATTGGCGCTGCATTGTACGTATCATCACCGGGCTGTAAGGCCTTTATGGTAGTTGTTCCTGCTCGCTTTACTTGTATTTTTCCATCTACAATAATAGCGACGTCTGTATTTGTACTTTCATATTGTACTGGCAAACCGGAACTAGCGCTGGCATTTAACACTTGATCAGGGTTCCCCCATGTATATGTATTTGGAGATAAACTGAATGTAATTGTTTGATTCGACTTAGAGGCATTTGCGTTAACCACTAGAGCTTGTAACACCTCTGGCGCTTCATCATAAACACCATTGCCTTTTTGACTAGCAACAATATCACACGAGCCCACACCCATAATTTGAACTTCGTTTCCATTCACCACACGAGCAATATTGGTATTGGCAGACCTAAAAGTAACAGGTAACCCAGAACTTGCAGTGGCATTTAATAAAAAATCTGAATCTCCTTCCGTTTTTGCTACCAAGGCATCAAAAGTTACGGTCTGTGGTGTATATTCTTCCTTTGTTAACTGAAACACAAAACAATGGATAGGTACTTCAGCACTGTTTTTATGTTCGCTAAATACAACAGCAATAACACCATCTTCCATTATTGTAATACTCTTGTTTGCAGTTAAACCTGTACTTGTTCTAAAATCTTCTCGCCATGTATAGGTTCCTGCCAATGCACTAGTAACTACAAATTCCCCTCCAGATAAGTTAAATTTATACATGCGGTTACCATAAAACACGCCTAAAGAGCCTTTATTTCTCTCTTCTATAAAATCAGTTTCGCCTTGTCTTCTTAAATAATTGTATGCGTTTGTACCTTTTGGTTTTATGTACGCATAAATGTCATTTTTAGGAGAAATAGCCAACTGAGGTCCACCGGCCCAACCCTCATTATCGGGTATACTCCTCGGATCTGCAATAAAAAATGGTGCATGATCTATAACTGGTAAATCATAACTTTTTCCATCTAATGTTGTTGCTTTATCATCCATATGTTCCCCAAGTTCCATAACGTAAACCCCCTCATTTAATCGTGTAGGCGACTCAGCCCATCGGGGAGAGTATACATAGTAAAATTTACCATTTATATATTTTGCGCTTCCATAACAAAAATTGCGCTCTCCTTGGGTTACTTCGGCACCTCGTCCTTGTATAATTTTAACCTCATTAGACCAAGTATCCCCATTGTAATATGTCATAATAATATCACCACCAACCGCAGAACCCAGACGTCTTTCAAAATACATTTCTCCTAGATCGTTAGTAAATAAATCAGGATAGGTTACTCCAGTTACTTTTTTACCCGGAATTAAGTAATCTTGCTGAGGCAGAAAATTATCGGCTATAAAATCACTATCTGGACCGTAAGCTATGTTCTTCTTGGAGCGTATATAATTTAAATCTTCATTATGATGATCAAACATTAAATGCACCGTACCATCTATAGAGCAAATGCCTACATTAGTTGTTAAGTGCGTATCGCCTTTACCTCCTACTAAACTCATTTTGGCAGGAAGCGCTACATGCACCCAGTTACCTTCACCAATTTTTTTTCTAGAAATCATTAAAGTTCGATCTGACCAACCGCCACGATACCATGTATAAAATACATAACCGTTTGATACCTTCATACAATTACCATGAGGGTTTATACTTCTTCCATAATGAAATGGTTTTGGGTCGTCTGCCTTCCAAAAGTAAAGCGCTTTATCTGTTACTTGCGAACTTTCTAAAAACGTAACCTGTGACACGACTTTTAGAGGAAGAATAGTAGAAACCAGAAATAATACTAGCACAATTGCGCGTTTCTTAATCAAGCTTTTAGTTAATAGAAGTACCTTCATAACAATATCTCTTATATTTAGTTTTAGTGTAATTAGAACTATCTAAATATCTCACATATCGTTAAAAAGCGCATCCTGAACTATCCTGATTTTAAGACAAACGGGAGAATAATTCTACAAACCCTTAACTTATAAGCACATATAAACGGAGCCTGCCTTAACTACATAAAAATACTGCAAAACATAGCAAATGAGTTTCATAACAGAATTCGATCTGTTTATGATGCGCCAAACTCCAATTAAATAAAAACTATAGGATATTTTATTTTATCACAAGCTTGGTATGGAATACTTTATTATCTGCGGTAAGAGCTTTTACTAAATAAACACCTGATTTAAAATTAGCACTTTCAACCACCAAATTACTTCCACTTAACAAACTCTGATAAACGCGCTTTCCTAAAATATTATAAATTTCTACACCCTTAATATTGGCTATATTTTTAGATGTAATTGTAAACCTGTCTTTGGCAGGGTTAGGGTATACTTTTATCGCAGACGTGTTTAGTTCTGCTTCAGAAACACTTAAAACTTCTTCTTTCTGATATGTTGTATTAGTCCATCTAATTTGACCTCTACCGCCTTTAACTCGGTACGCACCATATCTAATACCAGATTCTAAACCTATCTCTGGCTCAGGAATATTCCAATCAAAAGGTTGGCCATCAATAACGGCATTACAATAATGGATTTTCTTGGTAGGATCGTTTGGATCTTCTGCAAAACCAACCTCTAACTCAAAGTCAATTTCCTCATCTTTATTTACAGTCAATAAGAATACTACTTCTCTGCCAGAGCCTTCTCCTCCACGACTTAAAATACGCTCTGCATAAATGCTGAACGCCACCTGCTTACCTGCGTTGATTCCAGTTCCCATAATAGGCTTAGCCAAATACAAACAAATTGCTGGATCTGGGGAACCAGCTGGATTCACACTCGTATCATGTTTTCCTTTGGCTTGAGCGATATATGTACCATCACTACTTTCACTATTGGTTTTTCCTGCCTCAAGAATTCTAAATGTTCCTGTAAATCTTGCAAAACTTCCAATACCTGTCCCTTTAGACCGGCTTAAAGAACGTTCCATTCTTGGTTGTAACGTGCCACCGAAATGATTTGAACCATCGGTTATATTATAAACACCCCAAGTTTTGTCATAAACAAAACTTTCACTATAATTTGAGTAGCATGTTCTGTCATCAATAGTTCCAACATTGGCAGGATTAGGTAAATCACAGCATGATCTTGTAGGGTTTCTAAATTCATCCGAGCAACTTAAGTCTGTACTCGTATCTTCATCTGGAGCTACCACTACAGGTGTTTGCACATAAGGAACAAGTTCCCAATTGCTTCTATCATCGGTTGCTTCAATTTCAATATGAGTTACAGTGCCATTCGCATCATGGTACATGTATCTTCCCAAATTAGATTTAAATCTATAAGTATCGTCTGTTTCGTTATGTTCTACGGTCCATATTTTATCGCTAGAACTTGTGGTTGTACCTGTACTTAAAACTACATAAGGACCTTCTGGGCCACCAGAACCTGGCGCTCGCAATATCCCATTAATCTCACTATCTATGTTGTAAAATGCCCCGTTTTCTACAAACGTCCATTGGGTACTTTGATCCTCTTCATTTAAATCTGTCATAGTCACTGGTTTTGCGCTTGCACCTGCATCGGTTAAAAATTGCCCTGTTGCCACATTCTTTAATCTGAAAATGTCATTAGAAGGAAGTACGCCTTGCGCTGTTATACCAATGGAGCTTAAGGTTAAAAATAAAAGTAAGACGGATTTAATTGTAACTTTTTTCATAGCGATAAAATAGGGTGTTCTGTTTTTTTTCAAAATTCTGAAATTTTAAAGACAATTGTATCCTGAACTGTCCTGAAATAAAAACGCCCAATACAAACCACTGAATAACAAGTAATTAAGCAAAATCTGACTAGCCTCTAAGAAAAACACATCAGCTAGTAATCAAGCTAGTAATCAATTTTGAGCCTTATAAACGAGCATCTATAATTTATGAAGATTCACTACCCTTCTTACATGTAAATTAAAACCATACTTAACTTAATCTTATAGATGGTTATTTTATAATTAGCTTGGAATGAAACACCTTATTGTTACCCGAAATAGCTTTCACTAAATAAACACCTGTTCTAAACCCTATATTTTTAACTTCTAAAACATTACTAGGTGATACATTTTGATAGACCCGTTTTCCTAAGATATTATAAATTTCAACACGCTCTATATTTGCAATATTCTGAAATGCGATAGTAAAAGTATCCTCCGCTGGATTTGGAAAAATCCTTAAAGAAGATAACAACTGTATGTTATCATTTACACCAAGAGTTTCACTTGTAGAAATAGCCTCCCACTTGCTTCTATTTAATGCATCTGTATCTGTTTCTATAATTGAAATATTGGTAACATTCCCATTTGGAGCATGATATAGATATCTGTCATTATCTTTAGATTCGAACCTAAAAGTATCATCTGATTCATCATAATGAACCGTCCAGACTTTATCGCCATCTGTAGCAGGTGCGGATTTCCCAGTACTAACAACAAGATGGGCTCCATCTTCAAATGTATCGCCTGTCGCTCTTAAAATACCAAAGGTTTCACTATCAATATTAAAATACGCTCCGCTTTCAACAAAGGTCCAATGGGTGTTTTTAGCATCGCCAGAATCACTCATACTAACAGCTGTTGCACTTGCTCCCGCATCGGTTAAAAATTTTCCTGTGGCTACATTTCTCAACCTATACACATCACCTGTTAAATCTGAATGATCTACTTCTGTTACTTCAATCGTAACTATAGAAGAGGCTATAGATTCTCCTGTCTCTTTATGCGCTATAGCCTGAATAGTATGGCTTCCTACACCTAGAGCTTTCCAATCGAACAAATAAGGTTTTGTTGTGTCCTCATTTACTAATGCACCATCCACCCAAAAAGCCACTTTTTCTAACGCCCCTGTATCGGAAGTCGCCTTAGCGTATAATTGTATAGATTCATCTTCTTCAAAGGAGTCATTATTACTCGGTGTTAACAGCTCGACAGCAAATGGCTGAGGGCCTGTAACAATATTTAAATCTATTATCTGTAAGTACGTCGGTTGTGTATCATCGTTATCAGAAGAATTATTCTCCAGTAGATAATAATACAGCTTACCATCATAAATATAAACTTGACCTTTTCTAAATCGTTTCCCTGAAGTAGCTTCGTATACCCTTGTAAATAAGTTTGTACCACCAGGGGCTTCTTCAATAAATGGCCTTCCAGATGAATTTAAACCTATTAAATATATGTTCTCACCTGCAGCGTATATGGCTTCTGCTCCCGAAAAATCTGTAGAAGTGATAAAATCTGTAGCTCCTGCCGGTTTGTAAGTATGCACATGTTTTGTTTGCCCTGCCGTACCACTTGTAGTGCTATTATCTTTAACTCGCCCTATAAAATGTACATCTTCGTTATCAGTAACTGTCCAGTCAAAACCAGACACCATGTACACCTTATCCTTTTCTGTGGTTTCTACCAAATCACCGGGCTCTGAAATTTTAATCAAATCTGAAACTGCCATTGGCCTTGAAAAACCAGTTCCTTCATGGTCTTTCCATTGTGTTAATCCACTAGGGTCATCGGAATAAGCATAATAAAAGCCATTTTGATATAAGTACTTATCGTTTTTAATATTGGCTCTTTGCTGAAAACCTATTCTTATTTTGCCATTTACGTACTTAATATCGCCATATAACCCCCAATTATAAGGACTTCCATGACTTGATGCTTGCGTTCTATTAAAGTCTATATATCCCTCCCAATCATTTCCATCATACTTCGCAAATAAAAACTTACCGTTTTCAGAAAAACCGAATCTATTTTTCATAAACAAGTCGCCTTGGTCGTTCGTAAAAAATGCAGGATAGGTTAGTAACTTTGTAGTATTTACATCGGTAATGCCCGGAAAGGCTAAATGTTTATAATTATTATTGGGCGATTGAACAAACAAATCAATTGTAAACTGCTCATCAGGTACCGTTGCCGCGTTAGCCGTTGTGTAAGAGTATCGTAAATAATCATTAGCAAATTCGGGCACGCGACCATTTCTATGCATATCGTAAACCATATGAATGGTTTCATCCTTTGGGCAAATACCCACAGCAATAGTATTGTGAGTTTCTCCTATCCACCACTTTCCGTTAAACCCCGTATGCTGGTGTGGGAACTCAATGGTTTTGATTACTTGGGTTTCTGTATTGTATCTGGAAAGCATAACATGCCTATCTCCTTTTCCTCCACGATACCACGTTAAAAACACAAACTTATCATATACCTTTACGCAATCGCCATGTGGTGTTAATGATCTTCCATAAGCATAATCGTAGGCAGTGTTTACATCTTTGTTCGTGCTATTAGAATTTTTAACCCCAGTAAAATACATGGCAAGATCTGTAATATAAACTTCCTTTTCAAGTGTTGGTTGCGCCATCAAAAAAACTGACAAGAGCAAAAAACATAATACGACTAATGATTTTGGGATATTCTTCATAGTAAATCTTATTATTATTGGCAATTTGCATTTTCCTAGTTGAATATGCATCCTGAACAGTCCTGACAACAAGACAAATAGAAGCATAGAACAACGGTTAAATCCTTTTCGCCGACAAAAAAATTAAATAAACTTAATAATTATTTAATAACTAGTTTTGAATAAGAAGCCTTACTATTTTCAGAAACGGTCTTAATAAGATAGACCCCTGTTTTAAAACTAGCATGGCTAATCTCTAAAACATTATTTATTGTTGAAGTTTGATAGACTTGTTTTCCTAAAATATTGTAAATACTAATAGCTTTTACACCAGTTATATTTTGAAAAGAAATTGTAAAGCTATCCACCGCGGGATTTGGATAAACCTTTGTTGAAGGCATAGCTACTTGATGCTTATTAATACTTAGCGGTTCGTTTACAGATCGGGCTCTCCACTTACTTCTGCTATCGGTTTCTGAAGCTAAAGAATGGGTTACACTGCCATCTGGATCATGATACAAGAATCTTCCACTACCGGATTCAAACCTGAATGTATCATCTGAGTCGTTGTAATGAATTATCCATATTTTATCATGTGTACTATCTGGGGAAGGCCATTCTGTACTTAAAATTACATATGCGCCTTTGGGGCCACCAGAACCTGGAGCACGCAGTATTCCTAATACTTCACTATCAATATTAAAAAAAGGTCCTGTTTTTACAAAAGTCCAATGTGTGCTTTGTGCTTCATCTGATTCACTCATAGAAACTTGAGTGGCTTCTACACCGGCATCGGTTAAAAATTTACCAGTAGCAACATTTTCTAAACTATAAACCCCTTCGGTTAAATCTGGATCATCATTTTCGATAGGTTCTGCTTCTACCTCCTGCATCTCGTAAGTTGTATTGGCCCATCTCATTTGAGCTCTCCCCCCTTTAACCCTATAAGCACCGTATCTAATGCCTGATTGTATACCTCTTTCTGGTTCTGGAATATTCCAATTAAAAACTTGCCCACCAATAACGGCATCGGCATAATGTATTTTTTTTGAAGGATTGTTTGGGTCTGCCCTAAAACCAACCTCTAGCTCAATATCGGTGGGTACATCTTTGGGGATATTGGTTAAATATGTATATTCTCTAAACCCTTCTCGGTTAACGATTTGCTCTCTATAAATATCGAAAGACACTTGTACATTACTGTTAGCCCCTGTACCATATATTGGTAACGCTAAATATAGACAAATAGCAGGATCTGGAGAACCACCACCTCCGGTATGCTTACCTTTAGCTTGCATGAAATAACTACCATCTTGACTTAGAACACCTCCTCCAAAAACATCACCCACTTCAAGTATTCTAACAGTTCCTGTAAATCTTGCATAACTTCCCACGCCTGTTGTCTGAGACCTGGTTAATGCGCGCTCCATTCTAGGTTGTAAAGATTCTGGAAAATGGTTTGAACCATCTGTTATGTTGTATACCCCCCAAGTATTATTATAAACATTACTTTCTGAATAATCTGCATAACAGGTTCTGTCATCAATAGTACCAACATTAACAGGATTTGGTAAATCTGATGACGTTCTCGTTTCATTTCTAAACTCATTTGAAGCTGGACAGCTAAGATCTGAATTGGTATCTTCATCAAGTGCCGTTTGTGCTACTAAACTAAGTGAAGAGAGCGTAAAACCTAAAAATAATAAGATCGTTAAAGTATTTTTTTTCATAGCTGTTTTAGGTTTTTTAATTTAATCAATTTTAAGGTACAAAACTAAAATTCTCGAATTTACTCTCACAAACCATCCTGAACAATCCTGATTTTAGAGTAAATAAAAACATAAAACTGCCATACGATCATTTCATCGAGAAAAGAGCTCAGTCACTATTTTTAAACCCTATAAGTTACTTAATAACCAGCTTAGCATGAAATACCTTATTATTTTCAGAAATAGCTTTAATTAGGTAGACACCTGACTTAAGATTTAAGCCATCAATTTCTATAACATTTGTATTATGCAATTTTTTATAAACTTGCTTTCCTAAAATATTAAAGATCTCAATATTCTTTTCACCTGCAATATTTTGAAATGATAATGTAAATTTATTATGAGTAGGATTTGGATATATTTTTAAACCGGTATCACCTAATAATTGGTCGCGAGCAGTTAATGCAATAGCTTCTGCCAACCATTTACTTCTGCTATCTGTTTTAGTAGAATGCGTCATACTATCATCTTCTGCATGATACAAATACCTGCCATGATTACGAGTTTCAAAACTAAAGCTACCATCTTCATTTGCTATAACGGTCCAAATTTTATCGACATTAGTATTTGGAGCTCCGAACGAGGTACTTACCAATTCTGGTGCAGAAGATCCTCCTTTAAACCTTATTGTTCCTTTTACTTCGCTATCTATGTTATAATAATCAAATCCTGGAACTTCTGCCTTAACGAATTGCCATTCTTTATCTGCTCCTGCTCCTATATCACTGGACATAATGCTAGACCCTGAAGACCATAAATATTTTCCTGTTGCTACATTTTTCAGTCTGTATACACTACCAGATAAATCGTTGTCTTGTCTTTCCTTAATGTTAATTGTAACTTCAGTTGAAGAAACCGTTTCATTAGTGCTATTATATGCAATAGCTTGAAGTGTATAAGCGCCCTCTATATTAGAGGACCAATCTACCATATAGGGAGCTGCTGTATCTGTATTATAAACTTCACCATCTACCCAAAATTCCACCTTAATAATTGAATCATTTTCATCTACAGCATCCGCTGAAATATCTATAGTTTCATTCAAATCATAAGTTTCGCCATCGTATGGAGATGTTATAGCCACTCTAAAAGGCTCCTGAACAATATCTAAATCTATAATCTGTAAGTATAATGGTTGTTGATCACCTGAGCCTCTTTCCATCATGTAATAGTATAGCTTGCCATCACTCACATAAGCTCTGCCATGTCTAAACCGTCTCCCTGAGGTGGCTTCATAAACCTTCCTAAAATTGTTAGTGCCTCCTTCAGATTTTTCGATAAAAACTCTACCTGACGAATTTAAACCGATCATGTAGATATTATTTCCAGAGGTGTACAAACGATCTCCTCCAGTAAAATCTGTGGATGTTGTAAACGCTGTTTCTCCAGATTTCATATATGTATGTACATTTTTAGTCACATTATTTTCGTTGTCCTTTACTTTTCCTATGATGTGTACATCGCCTCTGTCAGTTACGGTCCAATCAAAACCGCCAACCATGTATACCTGATCTTTTTTAGTTGTTTCTACCAAATCTCCTGGCTCGTAAACTAAAATCTTATCGGCATCTCTAATTGGTGTTGAAAAACCTTCTGCTTTATAATTCTTCCAATTGGTTTGTCCACTTTGGTCGTCAGAATAAGCATAGTAGAACCCATTTTGATATAGGTATTTATCATTGGTATTTTGAAGTCTTCTTTGGAATCCAATTCTTATCTTGCCCCCAACATATTGCAGCCTTCCATACATACCCCAGTTATAATCTTCCCCATGGCTTTTCGCATTTTTATCGGCAAACTTTATAAAATTAGACCATGTTGAAGTATTGGCATCGTACTTTGCAAAATGGTAACCGCCATTAGGACTAGCCCCTTTTCGCATGGAGAAGAACAAATCACCTTGGTCATTTGTGAAAAATTTAGGATAGGTATACTCTGAAAACACCTCATGATTTACTACACCATTTAAGCTTAAATGCGTGTAGTCCCCTGGATTATCCTCAACGAATTGTTCCAGTGTAAAATCTTCATCCGCTATATCTGCAACATTTTTTTTTGAATACGAATATCTGAAATAATCATTGGCCAAACTGCCATCGGAAGGTCTGCTTTTGGTGTAAGCATGCATATCAAAAAGGAGATGAATTGTTCCGTCCAACGGACTAACCCCTACACCAATAGTGTTATGCGATTCTCCAATATACCAAACATTACGCCAACCTGTATGACGGTGAGGAAATTCAATAGTTTTTATACTTCCAGTTTCGGTATTGTAACGGGTTAACATCATGTTTCTCTCCTGCTTACCGCCTTTATACCATGTCATAAACACATACTCTTTATAGGTTGCAATACAATCCCCGTGGGCAGAAATCTGAGGACCAAAGGCATAATCATAACCTGTAGCTGAGTTTGGCGCATCTTCTGAAGTCACTTTTTTACCATCAAAATGTAAAGCTATATTGGTTATGTTTATTTCTTTCTCAAGTGTTATTTGGGCTTGCAAGAAAAAAGATTGTAAAAGGAATAACAACAGACATATCGTCTTAAAAGTAGTTTTAATCATAATATTTTTTTTAACTGGTACATCATATAATATGTAACAAATTACATAGTTTTTTTTCTAAAAATTGTCATGAAGTGTCCTGATGAAGTGATTAATAAACTCGTAATCATCAAAATAAATAAACCCGATAACGAAAAAGTTAGTTAATTACCTTTAGAAGCACAGGTCCTATTAACCCAGCAATTTCCAACTCAGTTTCATTCTTTTTAGGCGGATTGGTGGTCCAAGTTCTCTTGTCTGCTTTTGGTCGAGAATTATCGAATATAAGCTGATTTCTCCATGTATTGGTTACTTTAACTTCAAAGGTATTATCACCTTTTTCAATAAAGCTACTAATATCAAATGTGTAAGGCGGCGCCCATTTTACACCTACTCTTTTACCATTACACCATAATTCGGCAATATTAGCAACTTCTCCTAAATCTAAAAGAGTATGCTTGCCTATCTCACCTAAATTGATTGTTTTTACATACGTAGTAGTTCCAGAATAATGTTTTACAGCGTCATTCTTAAGTTCTGTTAAGGATCTTAATTCTGAAACCTCTATAGTTCCTGGCGTATCCCAGCCTTCTTTAAAAGATAATTGCCAATCATTTTGAATCAATTTGTCTTTAACAGAAACTTCCTTTTTAGTTTCTTTTCCGTTTTGATGAAACACATACGGACCAGACATTGAGGCTATAAATTCGTCATCTTTCCAGGTTAATTGAGGAACAACTTCTTGCTTTAGAACTTTAAACCAACCTGTTTCTGAATTTAATAGCACTTCATCATTATGAGTTAATTTAGAGGCCACAGGTTTATCATTAGTTTTAGAAAATACGACAATCGTACTTCCATATGGTGCTAGTGACAGCGCGACATTAGTTCGGTTCTCTGTAGATTTCCAAATTTTGGCATCTTGTTGTTCACCTGTAAAAGCATTCCATAATTGAGGTGCAAGGTTATTCACTCTAAAACTCAAGGCTAAATTTACAGGATTTTCTTCCTTTGATGCCACGAAATAAAAATCGGCATCCTTTGTTTCACGATGAATCCAATTAACGTCTAATTCTTTTGGTGTAATAACATCAGGAGCAATACGTTCTTCTTCTAAAACAGCATCTAAAGTTTTACCCCAGTATACTTTTCCTTTACCAGTCTGTTTTACACCACTTTTGGTTGTTCCCCAGAGCTTATCAGAAATTGACTTAAGTACTTTTATGTCTTCATCATTATCCATCAAGCTTGGAGAATCTGTAGGCTTATTACCCAATATTATGGCACCTGCTTTGACTAAAGCTTCTAATTTCTTAAGTGTTGAAAGTAGCATGCTTTCTGAATCTCTAAGCATAATTACTCTGTAATCTCCTGCATTTTCAACATGTATTTTACCATTTTTCATGCTTAATTTATCATGTAAAATTTCTGCATTTAAATAATCAAAACGGTAGCCTTTTGGGAATTCATCTAGATCAAATGGTGGACGCTCATAATGGTCTCCATAATACCAAAGGACATCGGCCACATATTCACCTTGTTGTAATATATATTGATTTCTACTTAGGTAATCTATCCAATCTGGCATATATTGCCACCAGGTTTGTTGTCTCACCAAAGGGAACCCAATATTCCCACCAAAGCTTGAACCCGGATACACCTCTGTTTGTGGGGTGTGCGAAAAGGTGTGAAACACTAAATGATTGACGCCTTTTGCAAAATTATAATCAATTAAATATTTAACTGAGAACGGATGCTCATTCCACTGCACACCAACTTGCGTACAAGCCTCGGCCGCCAAAACAGGTTTATTGTATAAATGCGTCGCCGATGCAGCGTTATAAATTGGCTTAGCGTACTCGTTCTGTGCCGATGGCGCACTGGGATACCAAAACTCTGTCATAGGAATATCACTAACACCGTAATAACGCATGGGATCTATAGGTAAGACTTCTCCTCCTGCCCCTTCGGTATAAACCTCGGTACCCATATCATGAGCCACAGTTGCAAAATGTTTAAAGAAATTATCAATAAACAACTCATCCATAGTGTGTCTCAAATCTCTTAAAAACTTAGTGGTCACCTTAGGACTATCTACTATATATCCCATGGTAGCTGGCAGATAGGTTTTCATGCTATAACCTCTTCGTGTTTGGAATTCGGCAAACAGATCTTCAGAATTCATGGTCCAGGTTGGTACATGACTTTCCCAACTATCAATTAACAGACCATGTAGTTTTCCATCTCCAATGGGCCCACCATCTTTAATCAAATTACCAATCATGCCGTTTCGTAAATGATTTTCTATGGCCACTTTATCAAGCTTACTCGATTCCCAACCTGTGGCTTCGGGAACTGCAGGTTTGTTAGTTAAACGCATATTAATATGCCCAAAACGTACAACCGTCCAATTACCCTCTGGAGCATCCCAAGTTAATTTGCCTTCAGCAGTCATTTTATCTGTAAGGTTGATGATTTTTTCTGAATCTACAATTGTGTTTTTGGCATAATCATACTGTACCTCTTTTTCAAGTCGCCTTAATACTTTGGCTGCTTTGGCCTCATGATTATGCAATTTTGGAATTGAGCTTAACCTAATAAATTCAGGTGCTATGATATGGACGCCTCCAAAAGAAAACACAAATTCAGAAGATGTTGTTTCTGGTATAGTTAAGGTTAAGTGTTTTCGTCTATCATTCCAATTAGCATCTGGGAAGTTTATAGTTGTAATATCTGTTAACTCACCATCGATCTGAGCTTGCACCTTAATACTCACATCCATTACGGGATATTCCGTGCCCATAATAATATGACGGAGTTGTGGAAATTTGATGGTTCTTAAAGTTACTGGGGTTTCAAATGTTGTTTTAACCCAAGTCTCAGCTTCATTAACTTTAGATATGCCACTTGCTCTATATGCTTTTAGAGGTTTATCCAACCGTGTTGTTTTCCTAGTAACAATAATTTTTGAACTAGGATTGAAAATATCACTCCAAGGCACAACAGCATTATTGGTTTCTATTTTTAAAGGATTTAACGGCTCCGAATCATCGCCTTCAGGCGTTGGAAATGCCAAAACCTGGATATCTTTATAATCATAGTCTGGCGTATGGTATAACGCATCTAATTCTAATTTCTCTTCAAATAATTTTCCTCCAGAAACACGATATACCGTTTCGACAACTTCGCGTTGTGCTTCTTCAACTGGCACCCAAGGTCCACCAGTCATTGACCATCCTGGGCAATTTTGCATGGTAAACTTTAGTCCTAGGCGTTTACATTCATCAGCCGCATGACGAATCATGTCTTCCCATTCTGGAGATAAAATTTTTACAGGCTCCACATTTGGATATGGTCGTCCAGCTTTATTAAATAAATGAATACCCTGTAAACCCGCAGCTTTAATGGCTTCTAAATCTAATGTCAAACCTTCTTTTGAGATATTATTCCCGTTCAAGTGAAACCAGGTCTCTGGACGGTATTGCAATAAAGGTGAGTTAAAGTTTTCTGATAATTCGGCCAAACTTGGACTGTTGTCTTGTACAATTTGTTCATTTGACGAAATGCAACCAAAACAAAGTATTTGTAATACAAATACAACTAATAAACTAGATTTTTGAACACTCACTTATATAAATTTTAAAACTAACATTTTGCAAGTTACATAAATTAATAGGCTATTGTCATCCTGCAATGTCATGTCTCTTATGGAATTATTTTTAGATTATCAAATAGATTATTATCATAAGAACTACCCAACATGACATATCCGTTTTTCAATTTGTCACTAACTTTTGTAATTAAAACATCATCTACAAAAGCTTCTATAGTCTCGTCTTTAAATTTCAACTTTAGGTTATGCCAGATCTTTCCATCAAAATTATTAACAACACCTCCTTGCAATACCTTTTTATGAAATAACAATTGCCATGTACCGTTTTTCGTTAACATAAAACGGTAGCCTTTTATATAGCTACTGGTAACACGCCCACCTAATTCTACATTGCCATTTTCAATAAAAACATCCACACTACAGGTGTAATCTTTCCAGTTCACATCGCCGATAAGGGTATTCGGTTTTATGTTAGAGCGCCTGTATACACGCATCCAATCATAGCCTTGTTCTGGATTTAACTGCATTAAACAATTTGTACCATCTTCCTTTTTTGTAATAACAAAACTTCCTGTTTGATCGGAATGGTATTTAGGTAAATCGTTTTCCTTACAACCCTCATAATCTTCTGAGTAAGGAAAGGGAAAAGCGGTTTCTTCTGGTATATTATAACTTCCCTTTTGTTGCCCTGTTGTTGTGGTTAGCGAGTAAATACACTTTGGGTCTAATTTAATAGTAAATGCACCTTTTTTGGGTTTGATTGCTTCCTGTTGTATAAATTGATTGTTGGCATCAGATTTCCAGACCTGTACTATTTCGTTAGATAATCCTTTTTCAATTTTCACTTCAATGGTTTCAGTTTCTTCAGTACATACAATCATACTCCAGTGAGAACCATCTTTTTCTTTCAGTGTTACACAACTTCCTTTGTAAGTGCTTTTATCAAACAGTCCACATGCTCCATCTAAATACTGCCATGTAAGTGGCTCTGCAAATTGTGTAGTATGGGCTGTAGCCCAAATGGTTGGCCATACCTCGTAATAGCCACTCCAAGGACTATTAGCCTTCATGGCGCCTGCTTTATCCCAAGTAACCGATTCATAAATAGAACCAATAGGTGCCCAAATTAATGTTTTGGTAATTTTATCTCGAATGTAAAATTTATTATATAGACGTGCTAAATTTAGTGCCCCTGCACCACCCCAATCTTTACCTGTCCAACTCCAATCTTCACTAGCCCAAAGTGGTGTGCCAGTGGCTTTAGCTTTGGCTGTTGTAGGCCTGCCTCGCCCGTCCACCATATTCTCATTAAACTCACGACCTGTTACGTAGTGATAACCTACTGCTTTTATTATAGTATTAAACTCTGGGTCTTTTTCCAATTCTTCGAATATTTGCCAATCGCCACTATTATCATCTGGCCCCTGAATTTTTACATTTTTATACCCTCTTGCATCTAGTAAAGGGCGAACGTTATTTACCAACCAGTCTCTATCAGTATAATTTTCGTTTTCGGCAGCGGCTACCCAATCCAAATCTAAATCCCAGTCTCTTTTAGCGACATCTAAAAACGACACAAAATATTCGGCAGATTCTTTTGTGTAAATATTTTCTTTTAAATACCCAGGAAAACTCCATGGTAAATATTCTAATATTACATCAGGATTTCTGTTTTTGGCTTCTTTCATAAACCAAAATTCATACCCTCTTGACACTGGATTTTTTAGCTCTTCTCTGGTAATTGCATGCGAAGGTTCAGACCCACATGTTGAGTTTTCACCTCCACCTAATTCTACTTTTAAGTGTTGAAAAGCAGCACCAAACTTTGGTTTGAATAAAATATCTAAAATTTGACTACGATAGGGGTCTTTGTAATCGTAGAGTAAATCTGTAGAAGCACCTGCACTTACACCTCCAATACCCTCAAAAACACGACCTGTATCATTTTTATTGATATTAATTTTTACAATACCACCTTCTCTTTTTAATACTGGTGGTTCAAAAGTTTTTTCAGGATTTTTTATGTCGCCCATAGTAAACCAAGCAGGTTCGCTATGCTTTACTCCTCTATTATTACCCCAAACGGTTACTCGCCAGTACACTTTTTGTCCAGATTTTAAAGGTTCTCCAAGGTATTGATAGGGTCCTGTTTCCGATTTACTTGTTGGCCCTGTATCCCATAAATCTGGATACTTCAATTTTTCAATGGTGGTAGCCATCATAATACGAAAACCACCCTGTTGGGTACTTATACTATCACCAACAAAAGTCCAACTAAAACTTGGTCTAGCTTTTGTTATACCTTCTGGATTGGTTTGGGTTTCGCATTTTAAATCTTTAACATCTAGTGTTTGTGCTGTTAAGTTTAAACAAAAGAAAAAGAAAATTAATACTCTTGTAGTCATGTTATTTTTTGTTATGGATTAAAAAATATTATTTATCAAATCGTGTGGTATTGTTTACTATATTCTAGGTGTATACAAGCACCTATATGATAGTTATTTTGCTTTAAGATACGCTCAAAAGCATTCTGGGCTGATTCAAGCTTATCTAAACCTAAGCATCCTAAGCCTATTAAATAGTAGCAATAGTGTTCGTGGCGTATCTGTAAATCGTCCTCAAAAATTAACAAGTCTGGAAGCGACACCGCAAAATAATCCATTTTAAAAGGCACTTGTAATTGCTTTTCACCAAAACTTACTAACTTTTCAAAACGCTCAGTTGCCTCAGAATGACATCCCAACTTTTTCAGTGACAATCCTTGATAAAAAATCTTGTCGGGTTGTTGATCGTTATAATACATTGCGGCAGCTGGAGTAGACAGACCTTGAGATGCTTTTCCCCAATGTAATCTAGCTTTATCGGTATCTCCTAGACCTTCGTAGGCGCAGCCTAACCAATAATTGAAGTCGTTTTCTTGAGCACCATATATCTTACCTTCACCTAAATGATGCGGGTAATGAAATGTTTCGTTTAAATGTGTAATAGCATTTTTATAATCTCCTCTAAAAAGGGCTTTTTTACCTAAGGCAACGTGGCTATATAAATACTGTGCTGGCACTTTACCTTCGCCTCCTTCCCATGGGTGAAATTTGCGGGCATTGATTAAACGTAAAGCTTTCTCTTCTTTACCCGATAGATTTAATAGCGTAATGTATTCTAAATATAAATCATCTCTAAAATTAACCTGTTCGGGTGCTTTTTCTAGAATATCTAAACGAGTCGATATATCGATATTTAACTTTTTATATAACTGATCTAATTCCATAAGCACACGAGCATCAGATGGATTAAGTGCATATGCCTTTTCTAAAGCGTCTTTTGCCTTCTTGGGGTTGTTCTGCTTATTGTAATAACCTAATGCCAAATTTCTATGTACAGTTGGAAATGTACCGTCTATATCTCTTGATTTTTCCCAAGATACCATAGCCTCTTCATGTTGTCTTGCGCCATACCAAAAATTCCCTAGATAATACCAAGCTTTAGCATCTTTTGGGTTAATAGCAGTTGCTGTTTGAAGCACTGTTAATTCTTCAATACGATGCGGAAAACAATAATCTGGCGCTAATTGTGCTGCGGTTTTAAATAATGAGGCTGCTGTATTTTTATCACCTAATTGTAATGTGTAATAGGCTTTAAAATACTGTGCCATGGGATATACGTTTTCAGCAGTATGTAAATACAAATTTATAAACTCTAGGGCTTCCTGGTAAAAACCAGCAGCAGCATAATCTAAAGAAAACTCTATAAAGTTATGCTCGTAACCTCGCATCAAGGCTTTCAGCTGTTGCAAAATTTTGGTATCTTTTATTAAAAGATACTGTTCGAAAAGTATTCCAAAATTAAAACGGTCTAGTTCTAAAGAATCCTCTGCTAGTTTATTAGCGGCTTCAATAGCATTTGTTTTGCGTAACAAAATCACTTTTAAATGGCGTCCTTTTTGGTTATGCCAGTTTCGACACAAAGAACGGTCTATAATTTCAAGCGCTCTATGGTAGTCTTTACGTATGGCATCTAATTGCGCACAATGAAAAAAACCACTATCCTGCCATGCGCCATTCCATGTCGATTTAAAGAAGTAATCGTACGCTTCTTTTGTTTTATTTTGAAATTGGAGGCATAAACCCAAATTAAATAAAGGTTCTCCATCATAAGGATTAGGGTTTCGCTCTGTTAAGGTTTCTATAGCTTGTCTAAAATAAGGCTCGGCTTTGGTTAATTGTCCGCGTTTCATGTACCATAAACCCATAGCGTTATTATTGCGAACATCAGTGGGCTCTCTTCTTAAAGCTTCTAGGTAATAATCTGTGGGCGAATACGTGGCATGCCTGTATTGCTCTAAATGCAAACCTCTTAGATAAAGTTGTTCTGTAGAGTTGATGCCCTCGGGATCTTTTGCAGGTTTAGCAGCCTCGGGAATGGGTTTTTGTTCTTCCTTTTCACTATCCCAATCAACCAAAATAACACCAGTGTTATCTTCTAACTTAATGTATAAATCTTTTGTATTGATTGCATCCAAAACTTCTTTTTCGAAGCTCATTTCTGGTGAAAAATCTAAAGTCTCTTCTATAATAATTTTACCTTCAGATTCAAGAGTAATTGTTGCGTTTTTATAAACGGCAGTAGTGTAAGCCTTGAGCGTATAATTACCGTTTTCTTCTTCCAGATTTAGCATGGCTTCTTTAGTCGCATTTTTAACGATACCCAAATCACGGTAGGGCATGAAATACTGCTTAAAACTCTTTTCTTCGTAAGGCTGCAACCAGCTAAAATCAGGTTGATTGTCTGTGTAAACCCCACACATGAGTTCTATGTATGGACCATCATTATCTGTTAGATTTCTATCCCAGGCATATCCAAAATCGCCATTACCCCAGGTCCACTGTTTTTTTCCAGGCGATTGGTGATGGTCCGCCACATGTAGCAAACCACCTTTGGTGTCGTTTTCGTAACCACCAACAAAATTGTATTCCGACTTTATGGCCATATACGATGTAGGTACGGGAATGTTTTTATATTTAGAGATGTCTGTACCAGGGGCATAATCCACTTTATAATATTCGCCAGTAGCTACAGGAAAATCGGAAACATCTCGTTTACCGTGATCGAAAACCGCATTTACATCTGGTGGAAAGACTGATTGGTAATGGTCGTTCACAGCAACTGCAGGATTAGCCCACCATAAAAAGGTTTGTGGGTGCGGCGTTCTGTTGTATAATTTTACCTTAATTTCTAGATACGCTTTGTCTGGGTATAATGTAAAACCTGCCATCCCTTTTGTACGAAACATACGTTCTACCTCACTACACCAAACGGTGATACTGCCATCATTATTCTCTTCAATTAAAGCGTCTACAGGGGCGTACGTAGAAGGGCGGTGATGTTGCGGCCAGTTGAATTCTATACCTCCAGAAATCCAAGGTCCTGTTAAACCTACCAAAGCAGGTTTTATAACATGATTGTAATACACAAAGTGACGTCGTTTTACTTTATCGTATGCCATTTGTACACGACCTCCAAGTTCAGGTAGTAGCATGATTTTTATGTAGGCATTCTCAATAAAAATAGCATGCCATACTTTATCAATTTTCTTATCACTTATTTTTTCGATGACAGGATGAGGGTATACAGCACCACTACTCCCCTGGTACACCCGTTTTTCTAAAAAGATGGGGTTCTTTTCGGGCTCACCAATCTCATAAGTTGGTATTACAACATCTTCTTTCCAAGCTTTTACAGGATGTATCATTTTATAAAAAAAATTGCTATTTAATAATTTCTTGTTCTATCTCTTCTAAAGATTTCTCTTTGGTTTCTGGGAGCTTTCTATAGATAAATAGCCATCCAAAGAAACAAATACCCCCATAAAGCCAGAAGGTACCCGAAGCACCTAAAGCGGCATTTAATAATGGGAATGTATAGGTTAATGCAAAGCAAGCACCCCATAACGACAGTGTTGCTATTGCCATGGCCACACCTCTAATTCTGTTGGGGAATATTTCAGAAATGACCACCCAAACTACTGGAGCCAAAGACATGGCATAGGTTGCTATTGCCAATAGCACAAGGACTAATAAAATAGTGCCAGAAATATTAAAATAATATGCTGCGCCAATACAAACGTAGATTAAACAAAGACTTAAAGAGCCCAGTAAAAGTAGTTTTCTTCGCCCTAATTTATCTACTGTATAAATGGCTATAAAAGTAAACACAAGGTTTATTATTCCTGTTATGACGATATTGAATAAAATATCCGACACGCCAAATCCGGCGGCTTTAAAAATATCTTCGGCATAGTTAAAAATAACATTAATACCGCACCATTGTTGAAAAATTGCCAGCACAATACCTAATACTAAAATAGGTTTTAGTTTTGGCGATTTTAGCTGCGAAAGCGGTACACTTTTATCGCTATTGTTAATAGAGTTTATAATAGTTTCGTATTCGGAAAATGCATAACCGCTACCACCTATTTTATTGAGAATAGCTTCTACTTTTGTTTTACTGCTATTCTTTGCAAGCCAACGCGGACTTTCCGGTATAAAAAAGATTAGTATTAAAAATAACCCAGCAGGTATAATTTCTGCCCAAAACATATAACGCCAACCATTTTGTCCATTCCAAGACGATAAAATATCCTCTGTACTAAATCCTGTAGGTACAGCTTCAGCAATTTGCCAGTTTGCCAATTGTGCAAGTAAGATGCCTATAACAATGGTAAGTTGATTTAGTGAGACGAATCTGCCTCTTAAGTGAGATGGCGCAATTTCGGCTATATACATTGGAGATAAATTAGAAGCTAAGCCAATGCCAATACCACCAATAATTCTATAAATAATAAACAAGGTATAATGCGAGGTAGCCCCTGTACCAGCCGCGGACAGTGTAAATAAAAATGCTGAAAACATGAGCAATCGTTTTCTGCCATATTTGTCACTTAAAAGTCCGGATAATGCTGCTCCCATTAAACAACCAATAAGTGCACTGCTCATTGCCCAACCCTGTAAACTAGGGTTATCTGCGATTTGAAAAAAAGCTTCGTAAAAAGGTTTAGCACCACCAATGACCACCCAGTCGTAGCCAAACAAAAGACCTCCAAGAGCTGATACCATGGATATCATCAATATGTATTTTATATTTATTTGGGTGTGTTTTGTCATTTATTATGCTGCGTTCAAATTTAGAACATAAGGTTTTGCAATATAACAGGTTACTGGTCACTAAAAAATAGATTATTTTTTTAAAAGATGGATTATTTTATTAATTTTAAAATTTAACAGAATTAATAAAATACATCATTTGGAATTAAAGCGTAGTGTTTCCATTCCGGAACAGGAAATACAAAAAACCATGGTGCATGGCACTAGCACCATGCTTTACATAACCAATATTGGTTACTATGCAGAAGCTCAAAGTCACTATAGAAAAAGAAAAAATGGTGCATCTCAGCATATTCTTATTTATTGCACAGAAGGCAGTGGCTGGATATCAGTAAATGGTAAAAAATTTGGCGTAACTAAAAACCAATATTTTATTATCCCCAAGGGCACACCTCATAGCTATGGGAGCAATAAGCAGAATCCATGGAGTATATACTGGATTCACTTTTTAGGGACTCTATCTGAAGATTATGCCTTTCTAACCCAAAATCCGCTAACCATATTTCCATCTTATATAGATCGCATAGACAATAGAATTGAATTGTTTGAAGAAATGTTTCAAAATTTAGAAATGGGGTTCTCGATAGAAAATATACAATATGCAAATATATGCTTAATCCATTTTTTGGCTTCTTTTAAGTTTTTAGATCAGTACCGCCAAATACGAAAACAAGATGAATCGGATAGTATTTTGAAATCCATTCTTTACATGAAAAGTAACATCACTGAATCTATTAGTTTACAAGAGCTGGCAAAAGGCGCAAATTTATCTGCCTCACAATTTTCTTTGTTATTTAAACGAAAAACTGGCAAATCACCATTAGATTACATGATCCAGTTACGCATTCAAAAAGCATGTGAATTGTTGGATAACACCAATTTAAAAATCAAAGATATTTCTGCTAAAGTAGGGTATCACGACCCTTACTACTTTTCAAGAATTTTCACTAAAATCACAGGTAGTTGTGCTAGAGATTATAGAAAACATCCCAAAGGATAAACGCTACGTAAATCTATCTAAAACTCTAAAAAAGCAACTTTTTATTTCCTGTAATAAGGATTTACCTTAAAAACCGAGAAGACATCTATTCATATAAGTTAAACTTAATTTACCCTTCTCAACTTAATACCGCAAAGGCGAGTTTGTCCTTTACTCGCATTAAATCCGACTGTTACACCTTTATCCTCTTCAACAGTAACCAAAAAGCGTTTGGCAACACCACGGTCGTTTCCGTAGTCCTGCTTTAGGTTTAGGTTATACCAAATTGGTGTTCCATTCACAGAAATATCCATAAGGTTTTCACCTTTTGATTTGAGCTCAGCTAACAACAAGGACAACTCATACGTTCCATTAGGCACATCAAATTTATAGGCTTCAATACCGATACGCTGGGTTTGATAAATCGGATCGTTTTCGGTACCTTTCACGCTAACATCAACGCCAATATTGTTTCTTCGCTTACTTTTAAATCTTAAAAAATCACCCCCTACATAACCAAAACCTCCTTTTTCATAAGGTTTATCGGGCATCCATAAATAATCTACATTATCGGTTTCAATAAAATAACAGTATGATCCCACATTAATGGCTATTTCTTGAAATGGATTGGTTTCACTACTTAAGTTTTTAGGTTGAAGTGTAAAATCTATCATAGCAAAGTCCTTTAAGACTTGCCCATCCTTTTCTGAAATCACCTCAATTAGATTTTGCCCTTGTTTAAATGGCACTTGGAAGGTTGTTGTTGCAAAATCGAACACTTGATTTCCTAGTGATTTACCATTAATAAACAACTCTACCTCAGCACCATTTCCAACAACCGTTATGGGTTGAGTGGCTACATTAGCCCCTTCATTATCCTCGACACCTGATCTTTTGTTCCAAGATTTAGAAGCAATGGCTAAAAAGGGTGTTTTCTTTAATAATGCTTGATACAAATAATAGGCATCCTTCTTTTCTCTTGAGGCGGTTACGATACCTTTATTATTAATATGGGGTACCGCGTCTTTCCTATGTTCTACCTGAAAATCGGCGTAATTCCAAACATTGGCCCCTACAATTTCGGGAATATCTAAAATAGCCTTCATATAGGCCTTATGCAACAAGAATTGATACTCTACACTAAAATCAAATCGGGTGGGATTGTAGGTTCTTAACCTTGGGTCCGCACCTCCACCGTATTCACTTAAAATTAAGGGTTTATCAGGGTTAAAGGCAAGTGTTCGTTTCACTAAATCCCGCAAATTTTCATCTATTTGCTCCAGTTCATCCCGATACCAACCATAGTATTTATTATAACCCACCAACTCCGTGACGCGAATACCTAGTTTATCCTGATACGCCGGTTCCCTGAAGAACACCGTGTATGAATAGCGTGTTTCATCTTCCTCTTTAATTGTTTTAGCTAAAGCTTTATGCGTCTCTATAAAATGTTTTGTGTAATCTTCCCCTAAACTTTCAGGTGCTTTCATGGTGGTTTCGTTTCCTAAATTCCAAGCCACAATGGCCGGGTGATTATAATTAAATCGAATGGCCTCCCTTAGCATTTTAATACTGTTCTGTTTTCCAGCTTCATTGGCCGCCGCCTTATCCACAAAAGGGATTTCTAGTGTTGCGACAAAACCCATTTTATTACACATTTCTAAAATAGCGGGGTCTTGCGGATAATGTGCAATACGTAAAAAGTTGGAGCCCATGTCCTTTAGGAGTTTCATATCGTTACGATGAATTTCATCACTTACCGCATTGGCTTTACCTAAAAAATCTTGATGACGACACGTACCTATTAATTTGGTTTGCTTACCGTTAATAAAAAAGCCTTCGTTTGCATCGAAACTAAACCATCTAAAGCCCACTGGATTTTCGATTCTATCGTAAACCTCACCTTTTTTATCCACAAGTTCTGAAACCAGTTTGTACAGAAATGGGTTTTCGGGCGACCATAAATTTGGATTTGCAATTAAAAATTCACTGAATACATCTTTTCCGAATGAAGATTTGCTTGTTACCTGATTTACTAGATTATTACTAGCATCATACAAAGACTGCTTCACATAATAGGTTCCTTTTTTAGGCCGAACCAACTTAGATTGTACTGATACCTCTGCCGATGCTTCTGATACTTGAGGTGTTCTAATAAAAATGGGGTTCGCTCCTAAATTGGCTACTTCAAAATGTACCGGTTTTGTAATGATTAAATGGACATCCCGATATATACCTCCATAAAATGAAAAATCAGCCGATTGTGGTATAATTTCGTCGTTATGGGCATTATCAACCTTAACGGCAATCTCATTTTTTCCATTTTGCAAAGCAGAAGTAATATCTCTTGCAAAAGTAGTATAACCTCCTATATGGTCTTCACCCACGGCTTTTCCGTTTAGGTAAAGTGATGTGACTTGATTTGCTGCTTCAAAAAGCAAAAAGACCTGCTGATTCTCGTAAATCTCTGGAATATTTAGAGTCTTTTTATACCAAACCTCACCTCGGTAATAGCCATCCTCGTCATCCAAAATATCTTCGGTATTCCATGAATGAGGAATCGTTACATTTTCCCAAACAATAGTCTCGTCAGTATTAAATGGTTGCTCTAAACTTCCTTTATAAAAAAGCCAAGCTTCATTGATAGTTTCTATATGCCTTACTTGTTGCGCATAATTCAACAGAGTAGATAGCAATAATAGTAGTAATCGTAGTTTTTTCATTTAGTTTAGTCTATTTCTTAAAAATTATGTTTGGCTGAGTTCGAAGTAAAATCGTCGCAATTATCTAAAGTCCAATAAAATATATGATTACCACCTTTAGCGCAGTCGAAAGATTAGCAAACTGATTTCTTTTGTTGGATTCGACTGCGCTCAATCTGACATTTGAACTGATTTACTGAATATCAGATTACGATGTTTTTTATTATCTCCAACTCACCTTATATTAGTTAAATTCAACCACTTCGCTGGGAGCAAAACCTATACGATGCGCTTGAACCATTAATTTAAATCCTTCGGGCAGTTGAACTGGTCCTTGATAAACCTCCCACGATTGTGGTGTGTTGCCGTCCTGACCTATAATTTTATAGCCAATGGAAGCGCCTTCGGTTTCACAAGTTACTTGCACTAAGCCGTCTTTAGCAGTAATAACGGGTTGCTTTGTTGCAGGCTTGGTGTCTTTACCAGACCACAATTTTTCAACTAATTTAGCCTCGTCAAGATTTGGTTCGTCCCCAATTTCACGCAACCATCGATCCATTTCAGCACTAAGTTCGTTCAACTTGTCTTGATATTCTGGTTTTTCTGCTAAATTGTTCAGTTCGTAGGGATCAACTGCACAATCAAATAATTCTTCTTTTGGCTTAAAATCTCTAAACCATTGCATCTGAATATCGTTTAATTTACCTTCTGCCTTCAATCTTAACAATTCCTTCATGCTTGGTATCTTTTCTCTATACGCTACAGGTAAGTAGTAACCTTGTTCTGGTCTATAATTACGGATGTATTTAAATCTACTATCACGAACTGCTCTTATGGCATCGGTAAAGCCATCAAATCTATCGGCAGCAGCATGAATGTATTGACGTTCTTCTGCCTCATACCCACCCAAAAAGGCCTGCCCTTGCATGTAGGGTTTTGGCGCTTCACCAGTTATAGATAATAACGTTGGCGCAAAATCTACAAAACTAATAAGTTGGTCATCTTTAGTTCCTGCTTTTTGCTTATTTGGAAACCGAATAATCATAGGCGTATTTAAACCAGAATCATATATTAATCGCTTTTCGCGAGGTAAAGGCCCACCATGATCACCATAGAAGCAAATAATGGTGTTTTCTAATAAACCATCATCTTCTAACTGTTTTAAAATTACCCCTACCTGCTTATCCATTTCACCTACATTATTATAAAGTTTCCACATATCGCGTTGTGTTACTTCATTATCTACTAGATAAGGTGGGATAGTAAATTTAGTGTCTTTTGGTAAATGAACAGGAGTATCTGCTTCATCCATTCTATTTTTGGCATGAGAACTCCCATAGTTTTTCCATTTATAATCTCTATCCCCGGGCTTGTAATATCTGGTTTCTATTTCTCTAAACCCGTAGGGCTCAAATAAACCGGACTCGTGTGTTTCGGTAAAGTTAAATACTGCAAAAAATGGCTGATTGCCCGCTCTATTCCTCCAATGCGCATAGGGACTACTTTCATCCCATGCCGTAACCGGAGCCTTAAACTGGTAATCGGTTTTATAATTATTAGTACAATAATAACCTGCTTGCCTTAGCCATTCACTTATCATTCTTACTTCTGGAGGTGGTACAGCTTCATATTTGGGCAAACCTGTTACTTCTGTATAAGAATTTGTGCGCATGTGGTTGGCTCCAATACTTGATGGGTACATGCCCGTTGCAATAGCGGCCCTACTTGGCGCACAAACTCCTGATGTGGAGTATAGGTTTGGATATATTACGCCCTCGTTTGCTAGTTTACTTAAATTAGGAGTAGCTACGGTAGAATCGCCAAAAGGAGGAATATAGGCTCCCATATCCTCTGTTACTAACCACAAAATGTTTGGCTGTTTAGGTAGTTTTAATTTTGCAGCTACTTTTTGTGTTTCGCTTGGTCTTTCTTTTTTTGTTTGACAGCTTGCAAAACATAAACAAAGCACAACTAGCATCTTGAATAATCTCATTGATAATAATTATTTAAATGAATAAAATTAGTGTTGTAAAGCCAAAATAGTGTCGTGTATTGTCCTAAATTAACTAGACTTATCTAACTAAAAAACTCATTTCTTCAACCTTAGCCGAAAAAATGAGTTTATAATAGAACAGTTTGAGAACACTGCTATTCTAATTTTAGAATTTCACTACCTGCCATTAAAAAAGCCCCTGTCCCGAAGTTCTGCCATGAATCAGCCGAAGCTGGTTCTGGGAAAGCTCCAATATTTTGCACCCAACCTACACGACCGTCTTCATGCTGGCATTTTGCAATAGCATTCCACGCTTTTTTGACCGCTGGTGCATGTTTTTTATCAACCAATCCATTATTAATACCCCATGCCAAAGCGAAGGTATGAAATCCACTTCCGCTTACCTCACCGTGGTTATATGCTTCAGGGCATAATAAGCTAGTTCGCCATAAACCATCTTCTGGTTGAATCTCTAACATTTTCTCAGCTATTTCTTTATATAGTTTCTCGTAAAAAGGACGGTGTTCGTAATCTTCTGGCATATCATCCAAAATCAAAGCCAAACCTGCAATAACCCATCCATTCCCTCTAGACCAAAATACTTTTTTTCCGTTAGGTTCTTTAGTAGGGTTATCATTACCTTCCCAAACAAAACGCATATCTCTAGCAAACAATTGCTCCTCTTCATCATACAATTTATTATACGTTTGCATATAAAATTTATGCATCTCGTCTAGATATTTAGGCTGCTCTGTGTGTTTAGCATATAAATTAAGTACTGGCGGCGCCATAAATAAGGCATCACACCACCACCATAAAATATCTTTACCTTCTTTACCTGCGTTTTTACCCGATTTCCAGTTGTCATCTTCATATAAATGGGCATCTAAGAACTTTTTTGTAGGCCCTAAGTCTACAAAGTTTTTCCTTTTCTCGTTCCTATCAATATATATATAACTATATGAGATAGCAACATCATCTGCATGATGTAAACGCTTATAGGTCTCCCAGTTATTCCAATAGGCTTGATTTTTAAGCGCTGCCATGTACATCATATTTTTAGTTGCTTTATGCGCTCTGGCAACGCCCACATAATAGGCTCCTGCCGTCCAATCGGTTGGAGCAAGTGCAAAGATGGGGTGTGCTTCTTGCCATTCTAAAGCTTTTATCATGGATGCTTTTACCTGAGCTTTATCGATATCTTTAATCTCAGTTGCCTTTTGAGCCGTTGAGCAATTGAATAGTACTACAACTGCTAAAAGCGTTAAAATTGTTTTATTCATTACGTCTTATTTTTTTAGTTTGAATTTGGTTTCTAAATACTCTTTTGAAGATGTTCCTACCATTACTGTGTAATCTCCTGCTTCTAAAACTTTTTCCATAGTGATACCTGTAAATTCTAACATTTTAGGTGTTATTTTAAAACTAACTGTTTTGCTTTCACCAGCATCAAATTCTATCTTTTGGAATCCTTTAAGTTCCTTATCAGGACGAGTAACCGAACCTATTTCATCCTTAATATATAGTTGAACTACTTCTTTGGCTTTTACATCACTGTTGTTCGTTACTGTTACGCTTACTTCCAATTCTGTATCTGGAGTCATCTCAGGGTTTGAAATTTTAATATCAGAATATTCGAAATTAGCATAACTTAAACCATGACCAAATGGATATAATGGGCCTTGACCAATAAATAAATATTCTTTCTTATAGTTGATTTCTTTCATACTATAGTGAAACGGAATTTGACCAATCGACCTTGGAATGGTTACAGGCGATTTACCTGATGGCGATACTTCACCAAAAACGATTCTGGCCGTAGATTCATCACCAAATTCACTTAAATCCCAAACATCTAAAATAGCATCTGCTTGTTCTGCTATAACATTAATGGATAAGGTTCTTCTGTGCTTTAAAACGACAATTACTGGTTTACCAAGCGCTTTAATTTTTTCTACGAGTTCGTCTTGAGGGCCAACAGGGTCAATAGTTGCTCTATCACCTAAGGTACTATTGCTAAAATAAGCTTCTTTTGAAGTATACTCATCACCTCCTAAAAACAGGATTGAAACATCTGCAGATTTTGCTTTATTAACCAGACTTGCTATGGCTTTTGGATCTCTGTCTAAAAGTTCTGGAGCTCCGCCTTTTTGGTTTGTTAATTGAAATCCTTTTTCTGCCACAAATTTCACATTTGAACCTGCAACAGACTCAAACATCTCTTTAGTATTTTCCTTTAATAGCGGACCTAACAAGGCTACTTTTAAAGATTTATCTTTTGAAAGCGGTAAGGCTTTCTCTTCATTTTTCAACAAAATAATAGATTCCAAATCTGATTCTTTTGCTAATTCTAAAGAAGAGGCTGCTCTATTACCTTTCTCCACATCTTCAATGTTGATGTAAGGATTATCAAAAAGTCCTAAAATGAATTTTGTTCTTAAAACACGTCTTACCGATCTGTCAATTAATTTTTCAAGTTCTGGGTTTTTCTTTACCATTTCTGGTAAATAAGCATAAGAATCTTCTGCATATAAATCAATATCAATTCCTGCTTCTAAACCCATTTGCGCAGCATCTTCAGGCGTTTCGGCAACATTCATAAAATAATGTAAGCGTGCAATATCATTAGAATCTGAAACCACATAGCCTTCAAAACCCCATTGATCGCGAAGCACACCAGTTAGCAACTCTGGATTACCATGACTTGCCACACCATTTAAATCGCCGTGAGATGCCATTATACCTAAGGTCTTAGCTTCTTTTACAGCCGCTTCAAACGGTGGGTAAATTTCATCAATTAATGTTCTTTCAGAAATTTCAATGGCTGCAAAGTTAGATCCTCCTAATACTTGCCCGTATCCCGCAAAGTGTTTAGCCACAGCACCAATATGTGTACCATTTCCTAAACCTTCATAATCCCCTTGCACGCCTTTTACAGCACTTGTTACCATCTGCGTTGTTAAATAGGTATCTTCTCCAAAAGCCTCACTCATACGTCCAAAACGGGGGTCGCGCACCACATCTGCTTCTGGTGAATGACACATGTGCATCCCTCGTAATCGGGCTTCTCTACCTACAACATCCCATTGGCGTTGCACCAATTCTGGGTTAAAAGATGCAGCTGATGTCATTGGGCGCCCAAACCGCGTACAACCCTCTGCATCCACACCATTGTATGATTCTGTAACGAACAAGGCAGGAATCCCCCAACGGTTGTTTTCAATAATATATTTTTGAAGCTCGTTATTCATTTTTGCTGCTGCTACGGCATCAATATGCTCCCCTGGATTTTTGATTCCGGCAATACCTAACTTTAATTTCTCAATAACTTTATCCGAAAGTTTTAAGTTGCCATTTGCATCGGGTTTAGTTCCAATATTGGCATGAAAAATTCGCATTTGCGCTACTTTCTCTTCAAGTGATAATTTTGGTAATAAGGCTTCTACACGTTCATCGATGGATAAAGAGGCGTCTTTATAATCTTTTGAGACTGTCTCCTCACAAGACGTAACAGCGATACTGATTAATAAGCATAACGAAAATAATTTCTTCATTTTAGAGTTTTTAGTAGTTGTTTAATTTTTAAATTGAAATCTATTTAGTGTGAACGATTTGTCTTTTATTCCTTTATACACAAAACAAATGGTTTGTGTGTCTTCTGTATTTTCAATATCAAACTGTCTCTTTTGAAGCGTATAGATATCATTTTTAGGCACATTACATGTAAATAATAATTTACCATTAGGGTGATTTGCTCTAACTTCTATTTTTACATCTTCACGAGCTATGACTTGTAACTCTAGACTGTTTTTATCCTTTAAACCATTTACATTTGGATATATGGTATAACTATTATCCTGTTGCGGCTGTATTGAAAAACCTCCGATAGTATTTTCTATTTTAATAGTCCCTTCAGATTTAAAATAATCTTCAGCTTCAATACTATTATTAGCGTTATAATTTCCAACGCCAACACCATCTACTCTTATGGTTGCCATTTCTCCGTTGTTTTTATAATGCACATAACTAATAAAAGCATCTCTAAAATAACGATTTCCGGTTTGACTGATATCACAATATACAAAATACCATTGGTTATGCCATTCAAAAAAACTACCATGACGCCCTTGTAAAAAACCATTTGGCCATGTGGGAGACTCGTAACCTTCAGCAAAACTTTCCTCTTTTATAACAGAATCTATATAATCGTAAGGTCCATATAAATTATTAGACATGGCATAAAAACAACCCCAAGATAAATAATATTTTCCATCGTATTTATGAAGAAATGGCTTATCGTCTGTTGGCATTTTTTTGTTCGATCCATCCGTATTATATGGACCTCTAACATTTGAAATCTCAATTCTTTTTGGCGTTTCAGCTAAACTCACCATATCATCATTAAGCTTTGCTATATAATAGTCCCAAACACCAAAAATAATATAATGTGCTCCATTTTCTTCGAAAATAGCCATATCGTATTCGTGTGTTGGTGTTAAATCTGAAGTCAATAATGGTTTTCCAAGTGGTTCTGTCCAGGGACCGATTGGAGAATCGCCAACAACAACACCAGTTTGCTCATTGCCTTCGGAAAAATACCAATAATATTTACCATTCTTATACGCTGCATCAGTTGCCCAACATCTTGAAAAATCTTTTCCGATATAGGTGTCCTTCGGGTTGAGTACAAATCGTTTCGTCCAATTTACAAGATCTGGTGAAGACCAAATCCACCAATCTTCCATAATAAACTTATCGTTTTTAATGGACTTATCGTGGGACGCGTAGACGTAAGCCGTATCATTAAAAATATGAATATGAGGATCGTTTAAACCTTGGTTTGGTACTATTGGGTTTTGAGCATAAATACAACCCACAGCCAGTATCCACAAAATTGCTCCCTTAATTATTCTATTCATATTTTATTCTTTACAAAACTTTCTTACGCAGCTAGACATAAGATATTAGGCATTGCAAACTTGTTATGTTTTGACCAAAATATATGATTTGATAAAGATAAAATAACACGTCCTCGGATCTGTCCTGTACTGTGCGGCAAAAAGTGTTTTTTTTAATTGAAGTTTAATTACCAACTTGGAAATACCCCTCGAACTTATAAAATTCCGCAAATAAAATAATAGTAACTAAAAGTATAAGCTTTAATTTAAACAATCTCTATATTCGACTATGAAAAAGCCTTGATTTTTTTAATAAAGGGCATCCCTTTTTAAGGATTATTAGGATAGTATTTGATCCTCGCAATTTTATTATATTGCAAATAAAACCAACCAAATTGTTTAGAAAAGCCATTATTTTCGTCCTTTTCCTTTTTATTCAAAGTTGGGTCATTTGTCAAAATCAGCTAGATTCATTGCTCGTGCAGCTAGATAAAAGCATGAGCAGAAGAGATTTTTATGATGATTCTAAGATATTAAGAATCAAAAATTTAGAAGATCTTCTCAACGAAGAGACTCTTAGTCTAGAAAACAAATATTTCTTAACCAATAAAATTATTGGTGAGTACGAAAAATATAGTTTTGACCGCGCTCTTGATTATATAGAAAAGAATATTAGCGTTGCACAAAACATTGGAGATATTAATTTTGAAAAAGAATCAAGATTAAAATTAGCCAAACTTCTAGTTACTTCAGGAAGATACAAAGAAGCTATTGATGTTTTAAACACAATACGCAGACCCGAACTACCAGAGAAACTATTAAATCTATATTATTTTATCTTCAAAGAGGGGTATTCTGGACTAAGTTTTTATACGTCTGTAAAAAGAATAAAAACAAACTACTCCCAATTATATACTATTTATCAAGACTCATTATTACAACGCTTAGACCCTAACTCAGATGAATCGTTGGCTTTAGTTGAAAAAGGTTTTAGAGATCAAAGAGATATTGAAAGAGCTCTTAAAGTAAACTCTCAACGTCTTAACAAAGTAAAACCTAGCACACCAAAATACTCATTGATTACCTTTGAAAGGTCACTGCTTTTTGAGCTGATTGGCGATATTGAAAAGCAAAAGAAATTCTTAATTCTTTCTGCAATATCCGACATAAAAGCCTCTGTTAAAGACAACGCATCACTCACTGTTTTAGCCATGATCTATTTTAGAGAGGGCGACATAGAACGCGCTCACAAATACATAGACTTCTCTGTTGAAGATGCCGAACTATTCAATTCAAAATTACGGTTTGTTAATATTTCCAATACACTATCGGTGATATCCAAAGCATACGAAGAAAAAAGCCTTGAACAGCAAAAAGAGCTCAAAAAAATGCTCATTTTCATAAGTGTTTTGGCCTTGTTTTTAGTGATTACCATTGTATACATTTACAGACAAATAAAACGCCTGTCTTCTGCTAGGAAAAGTCTTAAAGACGCAAACAACCAATTACAAAATCTAAATAAAAAGCTACAGCTTACAAATGCCGATTTAAACAGACTATACAATGAGCTGTCAGATTCAGACAGAATAAAAGAACAGTATATAGGCACCTTTTTGAACCTTTATTCTGATTACATAAATAAATTGGACACCTACAGAAAAATGGTAAGGAAATATATTGTATCTAACAAGACTAAATCCTTATTAGAGTTGACCAAATCTAAACAGCTAATAGATAATGAACTGAATATTTTTTATGAAAACTTTGACAAATCATTTTTACACATATATCCAAATTTTGTTGAACAGTTTAATAACTTGTTAAAAGAAGACAAAAGAATAACAATTAAAGACAGCAACTGCTTAAATACCGAACTGAGAATATTTGCTTTAATTAGACTAGGCATATCGAGTAGCTCTAAAATATCTAAAATTCTCAGATACTCCGTAAATACCATTTATAATTATAGAGTAAAAGTTAAAAACAACGCTTTAAACAGAAATGATTTCGAAGATATGGTAAAAAAAATATCTTAATAATTCATTTAATGTAGTTTTAAACACCTCCTATTGAAATAATCGTAAGAACATAGATATAACCACCACTTACAAACCACTCTTTTTATACTTTTATTTTTTAAAAACAATCATTCATACAACTGATATTCAATTGTTTAGACAAAAAATACCAGCGTTAAAATCTACTTTTTAAATACTCCTTGTTGTTTTTTGTTTACTATGAAAGTTAATTTGTTTCAGCAATCATATAAACTATATCTGTTTCTATTTTCAAGAAATAGAAATAAAACTAAAAATAATGAATAAAACTTTAAAGATTAGGAAAACTATTTCCTTACTACTTTTACTCATGTCCTTATTTTCTTTTTCACAAAAGATCACCTTAAAAGGCAAAGTAATCGATAATTCTGGACAGCCTATACCAGGCGTCTCTGTAATACTCAAAGGAACGGCAAACGGTGCATCGTCAGATTTTGATGGATTCTATCAATTTGATGCTGAGACGAACGACCAATCAGTTCTTGTTTATAGCTACATTGGTATGACTACTGTTGAAGAAAATGTTAATGGAAGAACCACCATTAATGTCACGATGCAAGAAAGCACAGAAACTCTAGATGAGATAATTGTGGTTGGTTATGGAGCTCAACAAAAGAAGGATGTGACTGGAGCTGTCGCCCTAGTTGGTTCTGAATCTTTCGAACAAAGAACAAATGCGCAACTGGGATCACTCATACAAGGTCAGGCAGCTGGCGTAGAAGTCCTTGCTAATTCAGGCAAGCCATCTGAAGGTATGCGCATTCGAATTCGAGGAACTAATTCAATTACTTCTGGAAGTGAACCACTTTATGTTGTAGACGGGGTTCCTACCACCGATACACGATCTATAAACCCTTCAGATATTGATGCTATCTCCGTATTAAAAGATGCTTCATCAGCAGCCATATATGGAGCACAAGGAGCTAATGGCGTTGTTTTGATAACGACCAAACGAGGCACCACAGAGAAAACAAAAATATCCTTCGACACTTACGTTGGTGTAGCACAAGTATGGAATACTCTCCCTGTATTAAATGGTGAACAGTATAGAGACTTAATGACAGAAATGGGGCAGAACACAAATTGGGATTCATATCAAGAAAATACAGATTGGCAACAAGAAGTTTTTCAAAATGGTTATACCCAAAACTATCAATTGGCCATGTCTGGAAAAAGTAACGGCACGAATTACTATGTTTCTGCAGGATATTTAAACCAAGAAGGTGCTGTAAGGAGCTCTGAGCTAGAAAGGTATAATTTTAAGATTAATATCGACCAGAAAGTCAATGATTGGCTAAAAATTGGTTCGAGAATAGCTTATACCCAATACAGAGACGTTGATGTAAAAGACAATGCAAATGTTAATTCAGGAGGTGTTTTGTTGGGAGCCCTAACCACCCCATCTGTAATAGGCATATACAATGAAGACGGTACATTTACTAGCAACCCCTTTCAAAATTGGGAAAACCCAATTGCGGCCACAGACGGCCTAGAAAGAGAATTTAATAGTCAACGTTTACTAGGAAACCTGTACTTCGAATTTAAATTCTTAAGAGATTTCACTTTTAAAACCAACCTTGGTATTGACAATGCACACGGCGTTTATGATTCTTTCTTGGATCCGTTTAGAACAGGATTTGGTAGGTCGTTGTCAGGACAATCCATTAATAATACAAATAAAAGTTCATACTACATTTTTGAAAACACATTAAGCTACAACAAAACCATAAAAGATCACAAAATTGACGCCTTAGCAGGATATGTACAGCAAAAGAACAAATGGGAAAATAGTAGTATTGAAACGAGAAACTTTGCAAGTGCTTCCATTCCCACACCCAATGGAGGCTCAGAAATCTTCTCTGCGTCGGCCGATAAATCAGAAAAAGCTAACAGTTCATTTATAAGTAGACTTAATTACAGTTATGCCGATAAATACTTAATTACAGCGAATTTTAGAGCAGACGGTTCAAGTGTTTTTGGACCAGAGCAAAGGTGGGGTTATTTCCCCTCATTTTCGGGAGGTTGGAGAATTTCTCAGGAACCGTTTTTAAATGATGTTAAGGCTATTAGCGATATTAAAATTAGAGCTGGATGGGGTATTGTAGGAAATGATCAAATCGCAAATTATTCCTTCCTCGGACGTGTAGGAAGCGGCGCTAACTATCCAATTGGCGGTGTTGCGCAACCTGGTACATTTCCATCATCTATTGAAAACTTAAAACTAAAATGGGAAGAATCTAATCAAACCAATATTGGTTTAGATATATCGCTACTAAGTAGCAGAATAAACCTTACAGTAGATGCTTATGTAAAACGCACAAAGGACCTACTTTACAATGCTCCCCTACCTACTGCAACAGGTTTTGAGAGCGCCATTCAAAACATTGGTGAGGTAGAAAACAAGGGTGTCGAGTTTACACTTAATACCATCAATATAGATTCAAAAGATTTTCGTTGGACGACCAATTTAAATCTGGCGTTAAATAGAAATAAAATCACCAAATTGGTAGACTCCGATGTATTTCAAGGATCAATTGCAGGAGGACGAGGCGAAGCTAGTTTAATCAGGGAGGGAGAGCCTCTAGGAATTCTATTTGGTTATAGATACGGCGGTGTAGACCCACAAACAGGAAACGCTTTTTATTTAGATAATAATGGGAATTCAACATTTACGCCTAGTGCCGATGACCGCACTATAATTGGAGATGCTAATCCAGATTTCACCTATGGTTTTACAAATATTTTAGATTACAAAAACTTTAGCTTATTAATCTTTTTACAAGGTTCTCAAGGTAATGATATGCTAAATGCAACCCGCATTGAAACCGAGGGAATGACCGATCCAAAAAACCAGTCGCTCACGGTTTTAAATAGATGGCGTGACCCTGGAGACATTACAGATATTCCAAGGTCTAGCTTTGGAAGTGCCGATAATTCACGCATTTCCACACGATTTATTGAAGATGCTTCTTATTTAAGAGTTAAAGCTGTTACACTTAGTTATTCATTTTCTCAAGACGTCCTAAAGCGCTTAAAATTAGATGGTTTAAAACTATACGCCACGGGTGAAAATTTACTAACCTTTACAGATTATAGCGGATTTGATCCCGAAGTAAATGCCTTTGGTGCAATCAATACCATAAGAGGAATCGATTTCGGAACTTATCCACAAACGAGAACAGCCATTTTTGGTTTAAACATCTCCTTCTAAAAAACTACAACTATGAAAGCAAATAAAACCATTATACTATTATTAAGCATATTTATGCTTGTCTCGTGTGAAGACTCTTTAGATCTTACTCCAATTTCTGAGGAAACTAGCGTAAATGCATACAATACAACGAGTCAAATTGAAGCGGCTCTAACTGGGGCTTATGAGTCTTTTCAATCGTCCGAGTATTATGTTTGGGATAATATACTGTTTCAAGATGTAAGGTCGGATAACGCTTATGCTGGTGGTGATAACCCAGAAATATTTACCATTGATTTTTTAAATATTACTCCAACACATTCCAGACTATTTAAACATTGGTCTAATATCTACAATGCTATTTCTAAGGCCAACCTTGTTATTGAACGTACACCAGAAGTTTCAGATCCAACATTAACCGAAGAAAGAAGAAATCAAATAATTGGAGAGGCTTTATTTTTGCGATCCTTCCATTACTTTACGCTTGTAAAAATGTGGGGGAGTGTTCCATTAATTACCAAAAGTATTCAATCCACAGATCCTGAAAGTGTTCAAATACCAAGATCCCCTGCCACAGAAATTTACAATCAAATTACGAGTGATCTTGAATTGGCCGCAAGTCTGTTGCCTGAAACCTATGGTAATGATGCCAGTATAAATAAGGCGCGTGCCACTTCGGGAGCAGCCCACGCTTTAGCGGCAAAAGCATTTGCACAACAGTCAACGCCAGACTACAATAAAGTGTTAGAGCATATAGCAAAGGTGGAGTCTAGTACGGCAAACTACCAACTCATTCCCTTCGGTGAATTGTTTGATAGTAATCATTATAATAATGCTGAGTCTATTATTGAGGTGCAGTATCTAGGAGGTAATGAGGGTAACTTTGGTCCGCAATTGTTATTACCTCCATCTATTTCAGGCGACTCGTGGCGAAAATTTGTTACACCATCTCAAGATTTATTAAGTGCCTTTGATGCCGAAGGCGATGTGATTCGAAAAAATGCATCAATACTATTCGAAGAAGTACAATGGGTTGATGAATATTGGGGCAATACTTCCGGAAGCTCTATTCCATTTAGCTATAAATGGAAAAATGCGGATGGTTGGGCCAGTTCAAATAGGCAATACCTTTTAAGACTTGGGGATATTGTTCTTTTAAAAGCAGAAGCTCTTAATGAAATGGGACAACTAGATGCAGCTGTTATTGAAATAGATAAAATAAGAAATAGAGCGGGACTTTTAGGTCTTGAATCAGACAGAAAAAGTTCCAAAGACGCACTAAGACAAGCCATTCTGGATGAACGCAGACTAGAACTTTTTCAAGAAGGTCAAAGATGGGACGACTTAGTTAGGTTCAACCAAGTAGTTTCAACCATGAATAATCTCGTTGAAATTGACTTAAGAACGGGTAATCCGGTAAATTATAATATGACGGAGGAAAAAATATTTCTACCCCTCCCCCAGCAAGAATTGGATAGAAACCCCGCATTGTAAATCTGCATCATTATAAAAATCCAAAAAAATGAAAAAACTATTAAAATATATTGCTTTAGTATGTATTGTTGCTACAGCACTCATATCATGCTCCACAGAAAACAATCTACAACCAGAAGGATTGTGGGAGTTAAGTAAGCCTTCAAATATAACTCCCAATGATGGTACATTAATAAACTTAAACGAAAGTACACCTAATGAAGACATCATATTTAATTGGGATGCGGCAGAATCTTCTGCTGGATACATTGTAACCTATCAGGTTGTTATTGATACAGCAGGAACCGAAGCGTTTGATACGCCCTTGTTAGTTTTAGTTTCAGGAAACGGAGGCAGAGCTTTATCTGCCTCTGTAACCCATGAAGTGATGGACGAAGCTCTATCTCTAGGGGGGTATCCTGCAAACGAAAACGCTGAATTGTCATGGGCGGTAGTTGCTAGTAGTATTAACAAAAAGACGAATACTATTAACTCTATTACCATGAATAGATTTGAAAACGAAATAATTCCAGAAAAACTGTTTATATCTGGAACGGCAACAGAAAACAACGGCAATCTATCTGAAGCAATTGCTTTAAGAAGGCTTAATAATGCCGAGGGTAATGCTTCCAATATTCATGAAATATATACCAGCTTAACGGCAGGAAACTCATTCAAACTGTATAGCGAACAATCTCTACCCGCTCTCATTTATGGAGGAAACTCGGAAGAAGGCGAACTTGTAAAATCCGGAGCACCAATTACCGTACCAGAAGACGGGCAATATAGAATTAAGGTAGATTTAGATAACAACACCTATTCCCTGCTGAAAATAGAACGCTGGAATGTAAAAGGTAGCCCTATTATTGGTGGATGGGGTAGCGACGAGCCATTAGAATATGTTGGAGGTGGCATATGGCAAGCCACTATGGATTTTGTTGAAACTGGAGGATTTTTGTTTAGAGCGGATGTTAATAATGGTGGTTATTGGGATTATTTATTAAAGCGTGTTGTTGGAACCCCTAATACTGTAATTATGGAGTCTGATGCCGCAAACCAAGGTGTGAGTTTTGAAGATATTCCTTCAGAAGAAACAGGAAAGATGATTGTTACTTTGAATCTCTCGGCCGACGCCTATACCTATACTATAGAAAAAGATCAAAGTGGACCAGATCCAATTGAAACGCCAGACACCCTTTTCCTTTTTGTTAATGACAATATGGTAGAGGAAATGACAAAAGATGGTGACGTATTTAACAATAGTAACTATTTAGCGTTGCAAAATGGAGATAACATTTCCTTGAATACGGCATCTGACGGTAATGGAAAAAGCTATACCATTTTAACCAATATTGGTGCAACAGATACCCCCGATGTATCTAGAGTCATGGTTAATTCAAATATGAGCGAAGGCACAGGTAACATAACTGTTGAAAGAGATCAAGCCTATGGTTTTAGTATCGATTTTGCCAATGCAAAATTGCAATGGGATTATTATAATATATTCTTATTTCATTGGGACGAAATCAATCAAAAGTGGGACGATAGAAATGAATATCTCTTAACCTATGAACATCCTTATCAATTCTCTGGAACAGTGGCCTTATCGGCGAATTTCGATATGAAATTCTTCTCTCCATGGGATAACGATTTTGGAGCAGATGATCCTGCAGCGCTCTCCGGAGGTATGACCAACAAAGGTGGTACCAACTTTAGAAACATAACTAATGATGGAGATTATCTGGTACGTATAGAGGTCACCAACGACTACAGTACTGGAACTTATCAATTTGTTCAACAATAATTACCAATATGGTCATGAAAGCTATGAAGCCATAATGAGCCAAGATACAAGCATATGAAGACTACAAATCTAAAGTTCATAAAAAAAAGCATATTTACATTGGCCTTGATAGGTTCAATCTTTGGTTGTCAAAGTTGTCAAAAATCTGATGACGACGTAAACCCCATTCCTCCTCCAATAGTGCCTGAACCTGCCAATGTGAGTTTTTATCTCACTAAGGCAGATCAATCTCAATTATTTAAGACACAGGAAACAGGAGTGTTTAAATACATCGAAAATTCTAATTTTTCTATTACTATCGATGCCAACCAAACCTATCAAGAAATGGATGGGTTCGGATATACACTCACGGGAGGAAGTGCCTTGCATTTAAACAATATGTCTTCTTCAAATAGAGCACAAATTCTTAATACCCTTTTTAGATGGGATGGTAATAATATAGGTGTTAGCTATTTAAGAATTAGCGTAGGAGCTTCAGATTTAGATACAGCACCATTTTCCTATAATGATTTACCATCTGGTGAAACAGATGTTAATCTCACTAAGTTTTCTATAGCCAAGGATAAGGAAAACCTTATACCCATTCTTAAGGAAATTTTAGCTATAAACCCCAATATTAAAATCATGGGATCGCCATGGTCTCCTCCTGCCTGGATGAAAACAAATCAAAATACAAAAGGAGGTAGCCTTAAACTTGAATATTACGAAACCTATGCAAAGTATTTTGTAAAATATATTGAGGCTATGGAGGATGAAGGTATTACTATAGATGCAATAACTGTACAGAATGAACCTTTACATCCAGGAAATAATCCTAGCTTGTTAATGGAAGCCCCTGATCAAGCTAACTTTGTAAAAAATCATTTAGGACCTGCTTTTTCGTCAAATGGAATAAACACCAAAATAGTTATTTATGACCATAATGCTGATAGGACTGACTATCCCATTTCCATTTTAAATGATCCTGATGCCAACCAATACATTGATGGTTCAGCGTTTCATTTATACGCCGGAAGCATTGACAAACTCAGTTTAGTCCATAATGCACATCCTGACAAAAACCTTTACTTCACAGAACAATGGGTAGGTGCAAATGAACAATTTCAAGATAATCTAAAATGGCATGTAAGAGAGCTTATTGTTGGCGCTTCACGAAACTGGTGTAAAACGGTACTAGAATGGAATTTAGCTGCAAATTCCAGCCTACAACCCCACACCGATGGTGGTTGTACAGAATGCTTAGGAGCTTTAACTATAGATGGTAATACTGTTAAAAAAAATGTAGCCTACTATATTATAGCGCATGCCGCAAAGTACGTCAGGCCAGGTTCAATGCGAATAGCATCTAATTATTCGTCAGACCTTCCCAACGTAGCCTTTAAAACACCCCAAGGAAAAACAGTTGTTATTGTACTGAATAATTCAGAAACTAAAAAATCTTTTAACATAGACGTCTCAAAAGAGCCAATTTCTACTTCGCTTGAAGCCGGCTCAGTTGGTACGTTTGTCTGGTAATAAATTATAAATTTTTAAAGTATGTTTAAATACAGGGTAATACTTATTGTTACTGTACTGGTAGCTTCATGTTCAAAAACAAAGCAAACGCAGCAAATTAACGATAACAAAGCGGTAAAAGAGTCTATTGAGGTAGGTTACCTAAACAAATCAATACAGGTTTATACTACCGCAGAAGATACAGATTTAAGACTAACACCAACCGGTACACTGAAATTTAATCCCACAGAACAGCCTCTAGAAACAGAAGTCGCCATATTCGTAAATACTAAGAAAACATTTCAAAAATTCTTAGGAATTGGAGGAGCCATAACGGATGCATCTGCCGAAGTTTTCGCAAAATTAAGTCCTGACAAACAAGAGGAATTGTTACAGGCCTATTACAGTAATAATGGAATAAACTATAACATTATTAGAACCAGCATACATAGCTGTGATTTTAGCTCTAAAAGCCACACCTATATTAATGAAGGTGACTCTGAACTTAAAACGTTTTCCATTGAAAAAGACAAGGAGTTCAGAATACCGATGATAAAACGAGCGACAAGTCTAATTAAGGATAATTTGGTGTTTTACGCAAGTCCTTGGAGTCCACCAGCATTCATGAAAACTAATAAAAATATGCTTCAAGGAGGAAAATTGCTACCACAGTATTATCAATCTTGGGCAAACTATTATGTCAAATTTATTAAAGCTTATGAAAAGGAAGGTATTCCCGTTTGGGGAGTCACTATACAAAATGAGCCTATGGCAAAGCAGCGCTGGGAATCGTGCATTTATACGGCTGAAGAAGAGCGGGATTTTTTAAAAAACAATCTAGGTCCAGCATTTGAAAAATCAGGCCTAGGTGATAAGAACATCGTAGTTTGGGATCACAATAGAGACTTAATCTCTCATCGTGCAAATACTATTTTTGAAGACCCTGAAGCAGCAAAATACGCCTGGGGTATTGGTTTCCATTGGTATGAAACTTGGACTGGTGGCGACCCGAAATATGACAATTTAAAAAATATTAAAGCGTCTTTCCCTACCAAAAACTTACTATTTACCGAAGGCTGCCAAGAGAAATTTAGCGCAGAACATTACTTCAGGTGGTCTAACGCGGAGCGGTATGGAAACTCTATGATAAATGATTTTAATAGTGGTACCGTGGGATGGACCGACTGGAATATTCTTTTAGATGAAACCGGGGGGCCTAACCACGTCCAAAACTTATGTTTTGCACCAATACATGCAGATACAAGAACCAACGAATTAATTTATACGCCCTCTTACTACTACATTGGCCATTTTTCAAAATTTATAAAACCAAATGCAACTAGAGTAAGCACTACAACAAGTAGAAGCACTCTTGAAAGCACATCATTTATTAATGAAAACAAACAAATGGTTACGGTAGTTATGAATAAAACAAATACCCCAATTACCTATAAACTTTTAGTTGATGCTAGCGAAGCATCATTAACCATACCTGCTCATGCTATGCAATCTTTATTATACTAATCTTAAATATTAAACATTATGAAAACAAATTACATTCTAAGTTTTTTAGCTCTTATGCTGCTTGTCTCTTTTCAAACCACAGCTCAAGTAGATGTCACCCTTAAAGTAGATATGTCTGGACAAACTATTAGCCCAGATGGTATTCATGTAGTAGGTACTATAAATGACTGGAATACAACCAGTACCATGCTTACTCAGGAAGGTTCTACAAGTGTTTATTCTGTAACTATTCCATTAAATTCAGGATGGCATGAATATAAATTTTTGAATGGCAACGCTTGGGGTGCTGAAGAGCAAGCAGGATATCCTTGCGCTCCGTCGAACGGCAACAGGTTTTTATATGTAAATGATTCCGGAGTGCCAGTAGTTTTGGCAGCTGTTCCTTTTGGAGGTTGTAATGCGTCTGGTACAAGTTTTGAAGTAACGTTAAACGTAGACATTTCTGACGAAAGTTCAGTTTCTGGAAATGGCATTCACATAGCAGGGCCTTTTAACGGATGGAACCCTGGTAATTTGGCTTTACCTAACGTAAACGGAGACATCCATAGCGGAACTTTTAGATTGCCAACACCATTAAATTATCCTATAGTTTTTGAATATAAATATCTTAATGGAAATACTTGGGGTACAGAAGAAACTCCTGGGCCAGAAGAAACTTGTGAAACAGTTACTGGAACCAATAGGCTAGTAACAGTTAACAATTCTGGAGAAAGTCTTTTAGATGTATTCAATGGCTGTAATTATACTCTAGGTGTAAATTCCTCTAAATTGTCTGATGCGATATCAATTTTCTACAAAAAAAATGAAGGCTTAATTTTAAATATAAAAGAATCAAACTTTCAAAACCTAAAAGTACATATCTATGACCTATCTGGGCGTAACATAACTTTTAAGGAAATTTCAGGTAGTGCAATTATTCCCCTAAATCAAATGAGTAAGGGTGTTTATTTTGCACGTATTAATGACACAAACAATAACAGTATGGTCAAGAAATTTATTGTGTTCTAATTTCGTCTATTTAGTTTTTTAAAAGCCTATACTATTTAACAGTATGGGCTTTTCTATTTCAAAGAAATAAGTAAAACCCAATCCCTATTCTTTTCTGATGGTGGCATACCGAGTTCAACATTCCCAGAGGCACTAACGGATTGTATGGAACCTAATTGTAGGACACCCCCAAGCCTAGGATTATACCATTTTACTATAAACTCATTTCCAGTATTCCCTAAATTCAGTCTTATTTTTTCCACGTCCCCTTCGGAATAAATGGCGTATATCTCCCCCTCTTTAGCTAAACAATAAGAGACCCCTTCGGAGGTAATTAAATCATCTCGTGGCTCCATATCCCAAAATGGAATATAGTTATTGAAAAAATCAAGCGCATATCTGTTTTGATCCCAAAACAAATCACGACTTCTAAAATCTTGACAGGTTAAATCTGAATTGGGACTGGCATAGCCAAAATACCATTCTACCCCAAAGCCTCCAGCCATTAAAGTGCCCCACATAGCTCTTCCTCTGGCATAATTATGTTCAGGGTCTTCATCGTCTGGCAATAGTGCAATATTTGCTTTACCCGGTTCGTCAACGGCTAAGGCCCACTTTTTCCCAGTGGCGCTTGATATATTTCTCCATTTTAAAACCCTTTCATGAACGTCGTTAAAATCTGGATGTCTCAATTGCAAGGATGCCCCTGTTAACGGTGATTTATCTCCAATAAAATCGTAGTACCTATCGTCTTTATTTGGGAAGGTATGTAAAACTAAATGACTCCTATAGGCATCCAATTTTGAAACATAGTCCGCTACCTTTAATACTTCCTCTGTGGGTTGATTATTTTCTTCACCCAAATTCCAATTCATAGATAAGTGGTGCCCAAAACGGGCAATTAGTTCACGGTAATACAATTTACCTTCGGTACCAAACACCCCTTTATCCATTAAATGGTCTGTTTCGGTTTCATGGGTTTTAAAGTGTAGGAACATGCCTTTGGTTTCCGCATATTCAAAAATACGTTCCCATTGGTCTAATTTAGACACATCAAACCGTGTCTTGTGAAACATGGTCTCCCAAGCCTCTTTATTTTTCTTTACACTTGCGTATGTTTCATATTCCTTAATTGGAACCTTCAAAAGGTACGGAAATACGTTTCTATCGTCACCATCTACATTAAAGGTTAAAAACGAAAACACATTTAATTCTTCACTAGCTAAATAATCAATAGCTCCTAATAGGTTTTTACCTTGTCTTTCTTGCCATAAATACGGTGCTGCATTTTCTTCAAAATCTCGAGCATGCGGCTCCCAGTTTTTTTGAAATCCAAGTGCATTGGTTGAGACATCAAAATCTGTATAGGCCAATAAATTTTCTGGTGCATCAACGCCTAATTTTATAAAATACTTTTGGCTATCGGCAAATTTTAAATAAGACTCTCCGACGTATTCCAACTTACCCCTGGCTCTATTATCAATACCTGTTTTATCAGACTCATCAATGGTAAAACTACCCGTTTGACCATCCATAAAACCAGCACTTGAAGCACCTGTAACATCTTCTGAAATCGCAACATTTTCGCCTTCTTTAAAGGACACCGTATACGTCCATTCCCCAATAGTATTTGGCGTAAAACGAACTTGCCAAACATTACCTGAATCACCGCTGGTTTCGGCCGCTTGTCCGTCAGCAGCATAAAAACCTGGAATTACAAAAATTTGCTCACCATTTTTAAACGTAACATCCAACCTGTAATTTAAAAACGGATTATTAACATCCATTTCACTAGTTTCAGGCCCTACGAAATTTAAGACAATTCGGTGCCACTTTTTTAACTCACCTTCTAACTCAACTTCTTTTTGCTGCTTACAGGAACTCAGAATTATAACAAACAAAAAAAGAAAAGTAAGGAGTTTATTCATTTTACAGTTATGCTAATTAATGACTATTTTTTTTACCAGCTTATTATTTTCATTAGACAATTCTAAAAAATAAAGCCCTTGTGTGTGGTTTAAAAAATCAACTTTATTTTGAGAAACCATGCCACTTTGTATAACTTGCCCTTGAATGTTCACTAAACGATATTCAAGATTTTGAAAATTGGATTTGATATAAAAAACACCATTACTAGGATTAGGGTAAACTAATGTATTTTGAGTATTAAAGTCATTAATATCTAAACCTGATTTCAAGTATAACTCTATTTTATCTGGCTCACTGGATAGAGATCGTTCCTGCTTGAGTCTGATAACATTTTCGCCTTGATTCAATGCAATATCAGCAATTATATTCTCGCCATAAATATTCCAATCACCTGTTTTCTTAACTAAAAAATCATCAAACAATTGTCCGTTTATTTCCACATCCATAATAGAATCATCTCTGTTTCTGACTGCGACATATAGCACGATATCATAAATTCCAGTGGTAGTGATTTGAAATCTATACTCTAAGAATTGATCTATACCGTTTGGATTTCTAGCAAAAGAATCTATGTATTCTACCCCAGAAGCTGAAGCACTCGTGCCAATCTGGATATCACTTGAAGCGGTTGTAAAATCTTCTGCTTCAATCAGCAAATCTGGTTCGACAACAATAGGTGCATCTTTTTCTGAAAGAGTAAACTCTTGAAAAAATAATGGGCGTTTATCTCCAACTCCTGGTGTATTGTTTCCAATATCTTCCATGAGATAAACATATAATTTATTACCATCAACAAAAGCATCAAAATGATCGAAGTTTATAGATTCTGTACCTTCATAGACTATTTTCCAGTTATTTTGTCCCTCTAAAGTGGTTTTTATATTTACTTTTCCACTCAATAACTCTACCATAAACACATGGTTTTTATAGCTATAAAGTTCACCACGAGTATCTGGATTTGGGATAAGCCCATCTACATTACTGGAAAAATTAGAATCAGTAACCAACTTATAATAGTGTACGTTTCTGCTATCAACACGTTGCACAAAATGAATCGCACCATTTTCAGTGACGGTCCAGGCAGGGTCGGAAGACGATCGGGGTAATGTAGCTGTCCCATAATCATCTCCTGGTTGTGCAATTTGTACAGGATCGAGATTAGGGTTAATATTATTTCTTATTGGAAGAGATATAGGCGCATCATTAACATCGTACCATGGTGTGGACGCGTTTTTTGGAATGCCATTGGTATACGCATAATATAGCCCACTATTTAACATATAACCATTACTTGTAGTCGTAGAATTATTAGTTGAGTATCTTATGGAAAAACCAGAATAAAACTTACCGTTTAAAAAGCGCTCACCGCCATACATATTATTTCTATTTGGTAATGCAAGTGTCCCCTCATGAAACAACCAATTATCACTCCACACACTACCATCATAATGCGCTAAAAGTATATCACCATTTCCTGAGCCACCTTGCCTATATCTGGCAATCAAACTCCCATCATCAGCTCTATGAATCATGGGGTAGGTCAAACGCTCATAATCCTCACCTGATTTTAAATAATTTCGCTTCGGATTAAAAATATCAATGGTAAATTCATTATCTGGTACAAATGCCTTATTCTTTAACGACACCGAATAATTGAAAAAATGATTAGGTAACGAAGATGCCCGGTAGGCATGCATGTCATAAATTATGTGAATGGTATTATCAATAGTACTCACACCTACGGCAGCCGTGTTATGAGAATCTCCACGTATACCTGTACCTTTCAGTAATTCTCCTCCCTGCCCCACATGTTGATGTGGAAACTGAATAGTAACCCAAGGCGCGTTTTCTACATTTAAATTTTTTCTTGAAAGCATTAAGTTGCGCTTATCCATACCGCCTTTGTACCAAGTTACAAATGCATATCCATTGACAACATCCACACAATCACCATGTGGTGTTATTCTTTGGCCAAATCTATAGTTCACATCCTTGGTTCCAGCAAAAAAAAGTCCGCCTTCTCCATCACCAGACACTCTGGTTGAACTATCTAAAGTAACAACAAGTTCTTTTTGAGCTTCAACAAAAGAGCAAAACACTAATAACAAAAATAAACTAAAGTAACTCTTTCTCATTTTTCCATTTTTATTAAAATTTGTCTTTATTTTTTTTTAAAACTTACAAAAAAAGTCAGTAACAACATACGCTTACTGACTTTTTATATTAATTACTCATTTTCTTTTAAAATGAATTTATTTTTAGTTGAATAGTGTGCTTACCTGGGGATAACCTGATATAATCGAAAGCAGATGGCACCTTTTCTCCGTTATGAATTAAATCTTTTCCGTTTAAATCATTTAAAGTAAATTCGGCTACCATATTACCCGGAATTTCAATCTCGTAGGTTTGTAAACGTTTACCCTCATAAGTGTATTTTCCTTTTATGGTACCTCTTACTGTTGGCACCTCTATCTCGCTATTCCTTAACTTACTCATTTGCGGTTTTATGGTTGCAATACCGAATCCAGCCGTTTTTGGTTTTATACCCCACAACCCTCTTGGTATCACATTGGCTGGTGCTGCACCCCATGCATGGTTCCAATCTAAGTTCACTTTATATTCATAATCCCAAGCTTCTAAGCTAATTGTTGAGCCTATACGAATCATGTTATACCAACTTCTTTTGGCTTTGCTAGCTAACAACTCCAAAGCATAATCTGCTTCACCTGCATTGTATAAACCATCCATTAAAAATTGTGCACCATAAACACTACAAGCCATTCCTCTAGATTTCACATAATCCACAACAGAACTAAAGTGTTCTTCTGGTACCAGTCCAAATGCTAAAGGCATCATATTTGCGTGTAATGAGGCGTGATCTGTACCAATACCATCTACATAGATTCCACGCTCTTTATCGAACATTTGTTCATTCACTGCTTTTTTTGCTTTTGCAGCTCTATATTCAAAATCTAAAGCTTCTTGCGTTTTTCCTAACAACGTAGCGAACTCAGCCATAATTTTCATATTCTCATAAAAGAACGCATTAATAACTGTACTGTAAGGTTTAAATACAAAACCATCGCGCTCTCCTTTTGTTTTACTTCCCGCAAAATTCTTTGATGGCCAATCTACAATATCCGTTAAAGGTTTTTTATAACCTTTTTCGAATCCTAGTTTATACATAAGCTCTTCCGTAACTTTTGTAGATGTTATTAAGCCATCTTCATTAGATAACTCAAACAACGTTTTATGTTTCAATGGCTCGTAGTAACGCTCTATGAGTTCCGTATTTCCGGTATACATATAATCTGCATAAATTAATAGAGCCACATGCTGTTGCCATTCTGTCGGCCACGTTGGGTTTTTCATGAAATACTCTATGGTACGTCTTGCAATAGCATACTCCCTATCAGTCGTGTAATGACTTAACTGATTTAAGTAGGCATCTGCTTCATAAGGTATACGCTCTCTATCACCGTCCACATATAAACCAGCAAAAGTGGTTGCTTTAATAGAGTATTTACAAAAATCCCAAACTTGGTTTAAAATATCATCATTACTTGTGAAACTACTTGCATTATCATCCCAATAGCTGGTGTATCGTAATTGTTCAAAATCTTCTGCTTTTAAATCTGTTTGAGCACCTTCAACTTCTGCATATCTAAATGGCTGTAAAACAGGCCATCCTTCTTGTAGAGGAATAGCTTTACTTGGACCTTTCATACGCTTGTCTGGCACTGGATTAATTTCTATTTGGTATTTTGTTTTTCCAGGGGTTACGTTAACCTTAATTTCTTGGTAACGAATATTACTTTTTGCTGGAGGCGTTCTGTTAACATTGCCTTTATCATCAAGCATTTCACCAATTCTAACTGTTAAGGTATGTGGTTCTTTTGCTGTGTAGTTAAAGTCCATAGTTGCAAAGGCAGCTTTACCAAAATCTATAAAGTAAAAGTCCCCTCTGTTTTCAAATCCAACAGGATTTACCTTGTCTATGAGATATTTATTTTCTGTTGAAATAATGTAGTTGTCTGGCTTTCCTGTTGTAAATTTTTGAGCTTCAGAATAATCAACCAATCTATTTTCTTGCTCCCAAATTCTAACTTTCCAGTAGTATGTTTTTCCTATTTCTAAAGGATCGCCTCCATACTCAACATCTGTAGATTTTGTAGAAGCAATACGGCCACTATCCCAAACGTCTCCGTTATTTTGATCAATATCCTTTTTATTTGATGCTACTAAAATTTGGTACGCCCCTTGAAATTTAGAACCTAGAGGTACTGTCCAACCAAATTCTGGTTTTAAATCAAATATTTCAACATCGGTTGAAGGCTCTCTTATTAATTCTACCGTTAAATCTGTTGGTGCCGCCCTATATTCGTCACTATTTTTCTTAATGAGTTCATCCAGCTTAGCTCTTAATTTATTTGCGGTTTCTCTATACTTTTTCTTACCTATTAGATTCTTAGTTTCTAACGGATCTTTTTCCAAATCGTATAACTCCTCGATGGATTGATCATTAACATACCTAAAATACTTCCATTTTTTTGTTCGCACACCTTCACTTGGTGGAATTTCACTAAAGTTCCAAATGTGCTCTATTAGAATAGTATCTCTTGCTATGGTATTGGTTTCTTTTTTAACAATAGGCATTAAACTTTTACCTTGCCAGGTATCTGGCGCTTCTACACCTGCTAAATCGGCAATGGTTTGCGGCACATCAATATTAAGTACCATATCATCAATATCTTGATGTTGGTTTTCTCTTGGATCAAAAACGATTAATGGTACACGGATAGAGTTCTCATACATTAACCACTTTCCTGCAAATTGACGTTCCCCTAAAAAATACCCGTTATCACCCATTAGAATGATAACTGTATTCTTATCTACACCTTTTTCCTTAAGTTTCTCACGAATTTTCTTGATTTCTAAATCGATACCCGAAATCATTCTATAATACCCTTTTAAACTATGCTGATATTTTTCAGGTGTGTCGTAACGCCAAGTCCAACGTAATCTATTAAACCCATCTCTCACCATTTTTGGTTGCGCCAAAAAGTACTTTTCATCGCCTAATTTTGGATCTGGAATTGTAGTGTCTTCTAACATCTCATCAAGCTCAGACTGCCAAAAATATTGTTCTGGAGCGCCATCATGAGCATGAGGCGCACTAAAACTTAACGACAAACAGAATGGCTTTTCATTGGAAGCATTTTTGTCAATAAAATCAATGGCTTGTTGTCCTGTATAACGCGTTAAATGTACGGTATCATTATCTATTGTTTTATAGTAATAGCCTCTACGATCTTTGTAACGGTTATTTCTGTCGTAAGATTCATATTCATCAAATTGCTTATCTAAATCATTATAACGCACACCATATTTTCCAAAAAAGCCCGTATAATACCCATTGTTTTTAAGTAATGTTGGGTAAGAATTTGCCATATACTCCTCTCGTACATTTCCTGTTTGGAAATTGTAGTTGTGAGACCTTTCATGTAAACCTGTCCATAAAGATGCTCTACTAGCCGCACAAATAGGTGTCGTTACAATAGCAGTATTAAAATAAGTTCCAGATTTAGCCAAATTATCCATTTCAGGGGTGTCAACAAACTTGTTCCCAGCATAGCCAATGGCATCAAAACGTTGATCGTCGGTTAAAATGAAAATTATATTTGGCTTTTCTTGATTAGATTGTTCCTGAGCGCTAAGAATATTTAAATTACTAAGCAGTATTAACAGTACTACTAAAAAACGATGATGATTCATGTATAAAAATCTTAATAAATTAATTAATGGTAATTCATTTTCAACAGAAAATGATGAGTGCTAAAATTAAGTTTTTGAACGACTATTTCTATCCTGCACTATCCTGAAAAACAGTTCCATTGCTTAAGGTAGTCATTTTGTCAAAATCAAAAAAATAAATGATTTAAACTGTTCAAGAAAAAACCCTTCATTAACAAGTTAATGAAGGGTTTTACAACTAACTCAAATAAACTAAATCTTTACTAAATATTTTGTTAAACTTAAAAGATTTCTGTTAAGTGCCTATCCTGTATTGTCCTGTAACGTCCTGAGTTTTGGATGCAAAATAGCAATATTATGACCTTTCGATAAGTGTTTTATATTATAGAAATTTCCCTTTTTCCAGCTTCCAACGAGCCGAAACTATATGTGGCGTCTAAAAACATTATTTATAATAAGTAAAATAAAAAACCTAAAAAAAGGAATAAAAAAATGGCGCGGGAAACCCCACACCATTTTATTAATTATGATATTAAATATACCTTTAACTCCGAAAATATAATTTTACTCCTAGAGCCATATAAAACTTATGGAGTTGGTGTTGTTAAATTCACATTAAATTCTTCAAAAACAACATCTCTGTCTCTCACTACTAAAGTATCATTCACCGTATGAGTCAACTCTAGTGTTGTTCTAGATAGTAATATAATACCTAATAAGTATTCCTCTTCAACAGCAACGTCTTGGTACTCATATTCTAAATACATAACGTCTCGACTTTTTCCACCCCATGCATCACCATCTTCTACAAATCTTCCTGATCCTGTAATCACAATATCACTTTCCTCATCAGCATTGCTAATTGTTATTTCTTCATTATCATTGAATGTCAAATCTAATAATATATCACCGCCACTAGGAATATCGGCTCTTCTAATAATGTTACTAGTAATAGCTTTATTTCTTCCTGCGGTTGATACTGGAGCTAATTCATCCTGTACTACATATTCTTGTTTATAAATAGTAGAGGTATCAATAACAGTTGTTTCCGTCTCACCAGTTGCCACCGTGAATTTCTCGGAAGTTCCCACAATCTTATCCTCCCCACGGCGTAAATAAATACCCTGGTATTTATTCATAAACTTAATACCAAAAAGTGTATAATCTTTAGGTAATGTAGCCCAATCCGTATCTCGTACTCTCTTTGGATCTGTAATACCAACATTTGGAACTCCGGTTAAAAGTGAATCCAATCCTTCATAACCAGTAATTCTAACAGGAAGCACATAGTTAACCGAATCTTTTTCCACAACAAATGACAATGGATCATCAAAGAATGCATCGTTAAGTTGCACGGGGATACGCCCTTTAGTAGATCCAGCAGGAATCGTTACTGGGCTCTCTTGTTCAATAGTATAATAAGCTTCGGGCAATACCTTCACGTTTATTCCAGAAGCGCCTAAATCGGCAAGGTCTATAAGACTAGGGTCCACTTCAAAGAAAACTCTTCTGTCTGTACCATTTTCATAAACCCCTGACATGACAACACCCATTTCGAATCGCCCATTATTATCATTATCATTAAATCCTAGATCATACTTACCTTGAATTAGTGTTCTTACAGGAGTTTGAAAAGGGAAATACACTGAAGTTGAACCAAAATCGTCAAATTCATTTTCCTGATTTTCACACGCCAATATACTAAAGGCAATGGCGCATATCATTATTAATTTTATTTTCATATCTAATATTTTTAAGTCTTTTAAAAATTTGCAATTAACCTACCAACCAAAATTTTGCTCAAGTTCAGAAAACTTAATGGTTTCCGCATTTGGAATTGGCATGTAAGTAGCAAATGGTTGATAATTTCTAATTTCAACAGACGGTAATTCTACATAATTATCGCCATCAAAAAAGTAACCTTTAGCGGTTTCATTTAAAAATAGTCCCCATCGTCTCATATCCCAAAACCTGCGCCCTTCAAAACTCAGTTCAATACGACGTTCGTTTCTAATTAAATCTCTCATAGCTTCTCTGCTCGTTATAGATGCTAAGTACGTATCGGGTTGAGCGATTCCAGCTCTATTACGGATTGCTCCAATAATATCTCGCGCCGACATGCCATTAACCACATTGTCTGGTCCTCCCAACTCATTGGCTGATTCGGCCAATATTAAAAATAATTCGGTATATCTAAACAAGACATTGTAATGTCTTTTTCCTTGCGCTGTTCCGTTATTATTGATTCTAACGTCTGGACGCAACAATTTCTTGAGGTAATACCCTGTAGTTGTAGATTGTTGAGCAATAGAATCTACCCTATCTAATCCGCCTCCAACGCCAGTATTAATAGTACCTCCACCAAATTCATCTCCATTAGTAACTACATATTTTTTTAATCTTGGATCTCTATTTTCATAAGGGTTTTGAGGATCATATCCATTTTCTTGGGTAGCAGGAAATCCACTTTCCATTGGAAAAGCATCCACAAAATTTTGAGTTGGATTAATCTCCCCATTACCATTCACAGATGGCGGAAACATTCTTTCCTCAAGAGCTGAACTATTACCCGCTAAAGAACCTCGCCAAAGCATTTCATTGCTATTTATGTCCTCATCCGACGTATAATACTCAACACCGTCGGGATCTAAACCAGAAACACCTCCAATATCATTCAATAAATCACTTGAAATATCAGCAGCCATCGTATAGTAGCCTTGATTGTCTAGAAATGAAGGACTCGCTGCAAATAGTGCTAAACGTGCTTTAAGTGCTTTTACAATTCTTCCTGAAATACGCAAGTCAAAATAATTATCGTTAACCACCTGGTATTTAACATAATCAAAACCTTCTAAATCTGCGTACCATGGATCTACCTCTCCCTCACTTAATCCATAATCGGTTGGTAATAATGTAAGAGCCTTGTCAAAATCTGCCATTATAGCCTGAACAGAAGCTTCGAATGATAAGCGCGGAACATTAAAATTACCATCAGGGTCAATAAATTCTGTGAAATACGGAATCCCCAATAATTCTCCAGATGCCCCTACACCTGCATGCCCTTCTAGGGCATAAAAATGATGCAAACCTCTTAATGCTAAAGCTTCACCCTCTAAACGAAGATAGAACATATCATTAGTTAGTGTATCTCTGCTCCATACTGTTTCTCTGGCATCAATAATCTTTAAAAACTTGTTAACCCAAAATACACGTTCATAGCTACCCCAACGCGACGCTGGGTTAAACTGCGAATTTAATTGGCCATTAGCCATTCTTTTGTATCCATTATTCAACTGATTATTTACAGCATCGTCGGTACCTCCTTCAGAAAATGTGTTTTGATTTATCAAGCCTGAATAGGCATTTAACAATATACCTTCTGCTCTATCCGGATTCGCGCTAACGTCATCAAACTCTAACCTGTTTTCCTCAATAGGATCGAGGGTGTCACAAGCAATCATGCCAGTAAACACAAACACAATTAATATATATTTTATTAAATTTTTCATTTTATTTATCTTAATTTTCTAATTATATTAAAATGACATTCTCAAACCAAGCGTATACGCTCTAGTGAGAGGTGCAGATCCTATTCTTAATTGGCGGATATCCTTGTTTTCAGCAATTTGAAAGAGGTTAGTGCCTTGAAGGTTTAAACTTAAATCTTCGATACCAATTTTATTACATATATAATCACTAAACTCATACGTTAACTGTGCCCGGTTAATATTAAAGAAACTGTCGTTGTACAACCAAAACGTAGACGTTCTAAAATTGTTTTGATTGTCTCGTGATGATAACCTTGGAAAAGTTGCCGTACTAGCTGTTTCTGGAGTCCAACGTCCTAAAACGACTTCAGAATATTTATCATTACCGTTTACCCCATAATAATTATTAAAACCGCTATTTAACTTATTCCCATCATCTCCTGTTTGTCCTTGCCCTAATATAAATAAATTGAATGCCTTATATTTTAAGTTTAGGTTAATACCATAAGACCAAGGGCTACTAGACTGTCCTATAGCCACTCTATCATTATCATCAATAAGATTATCGCCGTTTTGATCTACATATTTTATATCTCCTGGCTGTACCACACCAAATTGAGGCTCTGGTAACCCATCAACTAAGTCACCATTTGTATCAAAATCAGCTTCAGAATAAAACCCTTGATCCACTAAGCCAAAAATTGTAGAAAGCTCTTTTCCAACCGTGTTTTGATAATCAAACTCATTTATTTCAGATCGTTGTGATGCTTCCGTTTGGCTGTACAACACGTTAGCTCCTACGGCTACGGAAAAATCATTAAAAGTTTTATTAAAATTCAATCCTAATTCAAAACCAGTATATAAATTCTTATTAAAATTATCGTAGGGTCTAAAATTGTTGTAATAAGACGGGTATAGCGCATTCAAGAATGCTAACTGCTTATCCAACTCAGTTCTAAAATAATTAAATTCTAACCACAGTGAATTCATTAAATAACTTTCAAAACCTAAATTTAAATCTATGCGTTCTTCAAAAGTCATATCAGGGTTGGCTCCTTGAGAGATGTCTTGCCTATTGTTACGAATGCCATCTGCCCAAGTGAAATTACCCCCGTTTGAATAGTTTTCATTGTATAAAAAGTAATCGCTAACACCGTCCTCACCCGATCTTATTCCTTGATCTGAGTTAATAATACCACCGGTCGCTTTTACTTTTAAATAATTTATGAAATTACTATTTTTTAAGAATGGCTCTTCACTTAAAATATAAGCTAAACCGAGTGTCGGTGAAAACGCTCCCCTATTACCATTTGGTAATTTGATAGAGTTTACATAGGCTCCACTAAAATCTACGTAGATTTTTTTCTGAAAATCGTAAGTCATTTGTAAGCCTAAGTGGGCATCCTTATCGGTTTGAATTGCACCGTTGTTATTGTCTGTAGCATTATAAAACGCCAAGAACGTTGTATTTATAGAGGACTTTGCAGTAATGTTATTTTGGTAATTAACCAATCCGTAAACACCAAATCTCGATAAAGAACCGTTCGTATCAAGACCTTCAGCTTGATCTTTAACGTTCTCTCCAAATTCAGTAAGACCAATTATTCTATCTCCTTCCCAAGTTGGTTCATATGTTTTAAATTGATTCTCTATTGTTTGATTATAAGAATCATAGTAATCAAAACTTAAGTAAGTTTTTGCAGATAAACCTTTTGTTATGCCGCTTAAGTCAAAATTGATTGAATTATTAAACTGTGTTGTACGGAACACCGTATTACGATACCCTCCAGCAATGGCCAAAGCCACAGGTGCATTAGCACCAAACTGTTGCGATGATCCCAAAAGATTTCCATTAAATATATTTGCAGATTGCAATTGACCGACAACATCAGGGTTGCTGGTGTCTATTAAATCTAATGGCAAAAATGGTGCATAATCATTAGGTTTAAAGGTAGTATTCGCGCTGAACAGATTAGCTCTAGTCGCTCTATTGGTATTTATAATCGCAATACCATCTAAGCTACTCGTAATCCAATCATTTATTCTAAAATCTATATTCCCTCTTACATTAAAACGGTTAGATCCTTCATTTATGTCATCGTTAATATCAACCCAGGCCTTGTTACTATTCCACCCCACATTAACATAATACTGATTTTTATCATTCCCGCCAGAAAACTCCGTTATAATATTGGTGAAATTCACAAAGGGTTGCATGTACTCCCTTGAATATAGGTCTACGTCAGGGTATTTAATCTTATTAGAACTTGTTCTAAACTCTTGTATAAGCGCTGGATCAAAAACATTATCTAGTCCATCATTATTTCTAGCTTCATTAAAAAGTGTCATATAGTCCGCTGAACCAAAATATTTTGGTGTCGCCAAAGGTGTTTGTATCCCAGAACGCACATTAACATTAATTTCTTTTTTATATGCTTGTCCACGTTTGGTATTAATAACAATTACACCGTTTCTACCTTGACTACCGTATAAGGCCACCGCATTAGCATCTTTAAGCACGGTTATCTGCTCAACCTCTTCCATATTCAAAATATTAGGATCACGACCAATTACACCATCAATCACAAAAACTGCGTTTCCTATACCTCTAATATTATCTGTGCCTCTTACCCCTACTGTTAGACCATTAATATAATCTCTTACAAACTGGGTATTATCGTAAGTTAAACGATCCTTTGTATTTACCGATGAAACGGCTCCAACCATGTCACGACGGTCTTTGGTACTAACGCCCATCATAATTTCATCATCTTCCGAAGCCATAAAAAGCGATTTCTCTAAAGTAATAGTCCCAGTGAAATCAGATATATTCATCAGTTCTGATTCATAACCCTTTTTTTCAATGACAACAGCTTCATCATCATCAGCTAACTGTATTTGAAATTGTCCATTAGCATCAGTAGACGCTTTAGTTCCCTTTGGCCCAAAAACATCAACCCCGCTTATCGGATTTCCCTGCTCATCAACCACGGTTGCTTTAACTTCTATACCACTTGTCTGTGCCGTTGCCATATTAAAAAAGCAAAACAACATGAGGCAAGCTAGACTAAACAACCTATATATTTTATTTATCTTCATTTTTTTCTTTGTATTAATTAAAACGAATTTGTACTAGACTACCACCCTGGGTTTTGAGGGAAGCCCTCGTAAATTTGTGTTTGCGCTGCCGGAAATGGCAACCAATAGTGTTGCGGGTAGTCACAAACTCTATCCACAAGAAGTCTTTCTGTGAAACTACTTCTGTTTTCAGGAAAATCTAAAGCTAATTTTCTTGTGTATTTATCTAGGTGTGCTATTCCCCATCGTCTAATATCTACCCATCTATGCGATTCATAACTTAATTCCACCGCTCTTTCTCTTCTAAGCTCGTCCATAAACTTATTGTTATCTGCTACGATATCAGGATGTACATTAGGAATACCTGCGCGATTACGGAATAAATTAATTGCGCCCTCTGCAGTTAAACCATAAGAGGCTGGTGCTATGGTTGCCCCTTTAGAAGCATGTAAGGCTTCTGCATACATTAAGTACACGTCTGTAAGTCTCATATGCATACGCATACCACTATATTGCCCTATAATATTATTCCATATGCTATGATACTCCCCGTCAACTTTGGGATAAAATTTTGTCCACATATAGCCTGTTGTCGATTTTTTATTATCAAAGACCGTTCTACGGTGTATCCCTGCACTACCTGCATTTTCATACCAAAGTTGCGCAAATCTTTGATTTGCACTTGATCCCGATGCTTTTGGAGCAACCTCGTCGCCATCAATAATATGCCATCTATAAAAACGTGGATCTCGATTATCAAAAGGTTTAAGAGGATCGTAGTCTTGAGCGCCGTATGCTCCACTAAGGTCATCCTCTATTGAAAGACCATTGGCCATTCCAAAATTGTTGTGAATAAAATTATGCGTAGGAGAAATATTCTCCGATATTCTACCATGTATATCTCTATTCACTCCTGAGGTCATAAATCTTTCAACCTGACCTTGGTTACCGCCTCCAGCAGAAAATATATATTCTGTTCCTCCTGGCCATGCATTATTTGTTGGTGTTTTCCAAAATACCTCGTCATAATTGTCCCAAGTAGCTAAGGCATAGCGCCCTTGATCTGCGAGTTTAAGAATACCTGCGAAAGCATCAACAGCCATATCACATAATTCTGTGTCGTATTGGTAGGTGTTTATATTACTACCATTATTTGCAAACATTAAAGGACTTGCCGCCAATAGTAGGTTTTTTCCTTGAAATGCATAGGCTGTTCCTTTTGTAACCCTACCTTTATTCTCACCCAATGTTCTTTTTCCATAAGCCTCGTTATCCCAATCTACAGGTAGTAATTCAATAGCTCTTTTATAATCTTCATTAGCTAGTAGAGCAACTTCTTTATAGGTTTCTGGACGTGGTATTTGGAAATCGTCAATTAACACTTTATCGATGTAAGGATATCGACCCCAAAATTTCATGATTTCATTATGGAAAAAGGCTCTAAAAAAATAGGCCTGCCCAAGAATAACATCTTTTTCCGCCTGTGTGGCGTTTACCATTAAATCAATACTCTCAATTACAAGATTAGCCTTACGAATACCTTTTACGCTACCATCGTATAACCCTGGTCTTTGTCTATTAAAATTATTCTCATTTTCAACATTGGCAGAATTAGTGCCTGTTGAACCATAATCGGACCGATAGTGGTTATTAAAATAAGCAAAATTATCTGACAGCACAGCATTGAAGTTTCCGGCATCTATATCACCACTTATTTTTACTTCTCTGTTCACATGTCCGTCATCACCCAAAAGAAAATCTTGAAAGGTATGTGTTTGCATCTCATAAGAAACCACTAAGGCATACATTTCTTCCACAAAACCTTGTGCATTATTAAAGGTTGAAAAAACTTCTTCTTGGCTTAAGGTTGATTCCGGTGCCTGATCTAAATAATCTTCACATGACACCATGAATAGAAGCCCTAAGATTATTACAATATTTATTTTATAGCTTTTCATCATTTCTTTTTTTTAAAAATTCATATTAAAACCAAAGTTGAACCTTCTTAAAGTAGGATAATCTCCTCTTGACTGTGCAGCATCGTCCGAATTAAACTCTCTATCATCGGGCATGTTAGACCATAAAAACAAGTTATTACCATTAGCAAAGATTTGAAGTTTCTTTAAACCAATCTTTTCACATGTCTCTTTAGGAATGTCGTAAGATAAATTAACAGCTTTAAGCCTCGTTAAAGAACCATCCAACCAATTATCTCTGGGGTTGGTCGCTCCATTAGCTTGCCATCTTGGTTGTGTATCGGTATTATTAGGCGTCTCTTTGGTCCAATAATCTAAATCCTGTGTAAAAATTAACGGTGTTGTTTGCGTGAAGGTGTTATTACTAAACCTTCTCGAAGCATTTTGAGTGCCGTAAAATTGAACCGAGAAGCTAACACCCTTGTAACGCGCCCCTACCGTAGTACTCCAGGTTCTTTGAGGCTGTTCTGGATAACCAAAAGGTGCGTTATCAAAATTACTATTGTACACTCCGTCTCCATCAAAATCTACAAGGTCATAATACCCCACACGTGTAAAACTTTGATTCTCATTTTTTGGTGTAGACATATAAATATCGTCCCAGTTGGTTAATATTCCGGCAGGAATGGCTGTTCTTTGTTGCCCAATTGGAAAACCAGCTTGCTTTTGATAATCAGGTCTAAAAACTGGGTCGTCTCTTTTTATAATTTTATCTATGGCTTGGGTCCAGTTAAAGTCTCCAAATATATTTAAACCATTATTGAAGGTATAATTACTACCAAGAACAACTTCATAACCCCTTACCTCAACGACACCTGTGTTAAGATCTGGAGGTGTTGCTCCAAAGAAATCTGGAACCGTCTGAAGGTCTGTTCCAATAACTACAATATTATCACGATCTTCTGCAAACCAATCTAATTGACCTGTTAATAAGCCATTAAAAATTGAGAAGTCCACACCTACGTTATACTTAGTAGCCGTCTCCCACTGCAGGTTTGGATTCCCTACAACCGATTGTCTGTAAAACGTATAAGGCGATCTGCCGCCTGAATTGCCTGCAAAGGTACTTGGTACTAAAAATGCTGAACCGTTAGTTCCTCCACTTTCCCATTGGTTTTGATATCTAAACCTTCCATTAAAATTATCATCACCCACAAGTCCATAGGACCCTCTAAATTTCAAGTTATCCAACCAATCTGCATTTTCCATAAAAGCCTCGTTAGACATAGTCCAACCCCCAGCTACAGAAGGGAATAAATCGAAACGGAATCCAGGCCCAAATTTTTCAGACCCATTGTATGCGCCGTTAATATCTAAAAAATATCTTGAATCGTAGTTATAGGTTACCCTTCCTACCCAGTCCTCACGGTATCTTGGAAAAGCACTAAGCGAGTTGGAACCATTTGCAGCCTCCTGTCTTCTAAATAAAAACAACCCTGTAAAATTGTGTTTTTCACCAAACGTTCTGTTATAGTTAAGTGAAAAGTCATAAACCATTCTACGACTTCGTTGGTTATTCTCTACTTCCGTCTCCTCTAAAGTCCAAGGTGGTTGCTGATAATCAAATCGCGTATCACTATTTGGAATATTAAACATCTCCATTTCACCATCGTAGAATCTATACACAACACCTCCATCATTTAAATCTTGCCTACTCCTCATACTATTATCTAATGAAAATCGCCCTTGAAACGACAAGCCTTCAGTTATAAAGTCTAACTTTTGCTTTAGTATAAAATCTGAAGTTACTTGGAATTGTGTAAACGTATCATACCCTGAGGCCGATAAACTTACGATAGGGTTTGAGAAAATAAACGCTGAATTAAGAGATTGCCCATATAAACCATCGGGATACACCGGGGTATAAAGACTAGGCGCTATTTGATAGATTCCGTTAAGAACGGTATTTAAACCACTTGGGTTTTCTCTAATACCTAAGAAACCTGAAAGATTAACAGATAACTCGGTAGTACTTGTAATGTTAAAATCAATATTACTTCTAAAATTAAACCTTTGGTAGTTGTATTCCCCCAAATACCCTCTTCCGTTAGGATATTTCCCTCCGTCAAAAATATCATTTACTGTTTGGTAAGCTAAACTACCAAAATATTTAGCCGTTTTATTACCACCACGTACAGATAAATTCACCCTCCAATCTTGCGCAAAATCTTTTAACAACTCGTCTTCCCAATTCACGTTAGGATAAATATAACTTTCTTCCTGAGTTGCAGGGTTACGGTATTTATCAAGAATACCCAGTGGCGTATAATCTCCCCATGACAACGGCGCAACAGCTATTTCTCTAAGTATAGCACTATTTGCCTGTAATATGGCATCATAAGAATTTAACTTTTCTGGCAATTGAGACACCTGTTTGATGGTTGTATTCACACTTAAGGACAACTGTGCCTTTCCTACTTGACCGCGCTTCGTGGTAATTAAGATTACACCATTAGCCCCTTCTACACCAAAAACAGCCGTTGCAGAAGCATCTTTAAGCACAGCTAGTTTTTCAATGTCATTCATATCTATATCCGTCATCGATCTCTTAACACCATCTACAAGCACAAGAGGATCCCCGTTACCATTCCATGAACTTCGTCCACGAATAAAAATCCTCATATTATCCTCTCCAGGAGCACCACTACCTTGAATTGCGGTAACACCAGGTAAATTCCCTTGTAATGCCTCTTCCACATTGGTTATACCAGCCGCTCTTTCCATAAGTTCTTCACCTTTTACTTGCGAAATAGCTGCCACTACACTCTCTTTCTTTTGAGTACCATAACCAACAATAACTACCTCATCTAAACTAGCTATGTCCTCTTCTAGAGTTACATTGATAGTTGCATCTCCACTTACTGGCATCTCCTTAGTTTTGAAACCTATATAAGAAAACACGAGCGTTTTTTCACCAGAGGTTAACTCAAGAGCATAGTTTCCATCAAAATCTGTTGATGCGCCACGGGTTGTTCCTTTTTGTATCACACTAACACCTGGCAGAGGCATACCACCAGCATCTTTCACAACACCGGAAACCCTTTCCTGAGCACCCAAATCATTACTTGCCATGACACTGAGCACAAAAGCAAGTAAAAAAAAGAATCCAGAAATTGGATTTTGTTTTTTGAATTTTTGTTTCATTTTTAGTTTTAGTTTTAACATATAAAATTAGTTTTACTAGTCCATATTACCGCGAAATGAACGGAACAGCCCAAATCTTAATAATATGTTAACAATTTTACGAATAGCTACTTGTTTCTGTATCCTGTACTATACTGTATAGAACGTTAAAACTAAGTAATAAAAAAAAACAACAACTTTGTGTTCCTTTCTATCTCTCGTGTCAAGCTAGTTTCCCAAATATATTTTGGACTAAATTTAATAAATTAAAACAAAAAAAATAGTGTAAGCTGTTTAAGATGTTAAAACCATCTTAAATTCATTGTGAGAATTTATTGAAGAACACAAGCTATTCTTTAAATAACTAGCATAGACTTACACCTATTAAAAGCCCCGTGAACTTTCAATTTATATATATTATGGAGATTAAAGAACGTTCCATTAGAAATACAATTATCTTACCTATTGTTGAATAGTAAGATAGGTACCTTTAAAACTTTGGTTAAGCACCATAACTTGAATGGCATGCCCCATTGCATCTGGTCTTAGCTCTATAGAGGCCTGACCATTGGCCATTTCAATGATTTCACTTCCTGTAGGTGTACCATGGCTTGATATAGCTTCCCCTCCATTTAAGCATTGGAAATATACACGTTCTTCATAATCTAAACATCTCAGTCCTTTATTATCAATGGCTGTTGCTGTGACCAAATAATTGCCGTTGCTTAATTTGGAATAATGCAATTTAAGTGCACGAGCCTTCTCGTTTTTTGTAAAGCGATAATTAACTACTAAGTCATCAGTGACTTGACTATCGTTTTTAGAAACGCCAATTGCTTCTAAGTTATTTTTTCCATTAACAAAATGTACTTCCCAATTTAAACCTGCTGCAGGAAATAGTTTAGTATTTCTTTGTTTTTTACCCAAACTCTTACCATTATGAAATAGCTCTACCTCCTTACAATTACTATACACACTTACGGTTCTTTCTTTACCTTCAGGCCCTTGACGTTCTTTCCACGTATGAGATTCTATGTAAGTAAATGGTACATCGCTCCAATAACTTTTAAACACGTAAAATGCGTCTTTCGGGTTTCCAGATCTATCAACCAGTCCTTTTTGATTCATATAAGGAATAGCGTTTTCTGGTCTTAAAGGGGTTCCAAAATCTTTAAACGCCCACTGTATATTACCAACCAAAGTTGAATCGCTTTCAGAAATTCTTAAATGCCAATCAAAAAGATCGACAATATAGTTTTCGCTCCAGTCACCTATCTGAGCAATATTAGCGACATCGGTTTGTACAATGGCCTCTTCCCAGCCGTCCGATTCAATTTTTCCTTCTCCGGTAATAGGGTTTTCTGTGTGCCTCCCCACATGACTAGACCCCCCATATTCTGCATGCAAAAAATGGGGATACGCTTGTTTGTACTGATCAATTGCCTTTTGATAACTTTTATAACTGCCTGAGTACCATCCAGACCATATAGATGGCGAAAATACATCTACAATATCGGCGCCTTCATAATATTTTCTTATGGCCGTTTTACGAGAGGGATCCAAGTGGTGTGCCAAATCATTTAATTCTTCTAAATAACTATTTATCTCGGTTCTATCATCGCCTCCTTCAAAATCTGGTAACCAATAAATCTCATTGCCTAGTGACCATAAAATGATACTAGGATGGTTGAAATTTTGTTGAATGATCTCTTGCAACATCCCTTTAGTATTTTCCTTCCATTTGTCATTACCTACACCACCTCGACACCATGGCAATTCATCCCATACCAATAGGCCTAACTCGTCACAGGCTTTATAAACTTCAGGATCTTGAGGATAATGTGCCAGCCTAACAAAATTGGCACCCATATCTTTAATCAATTCCATATCGGCACGATGTTGCTTGTTCGACATAGCAGCACCAACGCCTGCGTGCTCTTCATGCCTATGTGTTCCTCTTAAAAGTAAGCGTTCTCCGTTTAAATAAAAAGCGCCATAATCCTTGAACTCAAACCAGCGAAAGCCAAATTTTTCTGCTGTCTTATCTTTGGACACATTATCTTCCAGTAATTCTACTTGAAGTGTATAAAGATTAGGTGTATTAGTATGCCACAATAAAGGATCTTTAATATCACTAAATACGATTTGAGAAACGCCATCCTTTACCCTAAACAAAGATGAAACGACCTGCTTACCATCCGCATCGATTAACGAGGCTTTAACCTCTAGGTTTTCATTACTTTCTAAACTATTTATTGTTACAACCGCATTTAATTGAGCAGATGCTTTAGAAACTTTTGGAGTTGTAATCTTAACATTTTCTAAATATGTTTCTGGCACTGTTTCTAGCCAAACATCTCTTGTAATGCCTCCATAAATAAAAAAGTCACTTTTTTGAGACGGGATAATTTCGGGATTATAACCATTATCAGCTCTAACCAACAATTCATTATTCCCCTGATGTATGGTCTCGGTTACGTCAATTTTATAACCAATATAACCACCAACATGGCCACCAACCTCTTTACCATTTAAGTATACTTTGCTCTCTATATTAACCCCTTCAAAATAGAACATATAACGTTGTCCCAGAACCTTATTTTCTATATTTAAATCTTTTTTATACCAACTGGCACTTCGTCTGTAACCAGGTGTTATATCAGTCGCATCTAAGGCATTCCAAGAATGAGGTAAACTAATGCTGTCCCAAGTATCCTGATTTAAAACCTCATTTAGGTCATCTAAGTTGTTCTCTAAATAAAGCCAACCTGAATTTATGTTTTGTTTGGTTCTTTTAACGACCTTGTCTGCCCCTTTCGAACAGGAAACCGAAACCATGACCAACATTATTAGCATAAACCTTAATGCACTTAACCACTCTTTTTTAACTCCCATATTCAATTGCTTAAAACCCGTAACCTCTTTTGGTACTATTTTGACTATCTAATTTTGCACTAAAACTGTTATTCAAATTTCCCGACTAATTCAAATTATTCAATCTTAGTAGTGTTTCTAAAAAATAATAATCCCCGTAAACTATGGGTTCATTCATTTCTAATTTTTGCGACCAATCCCCAAAACAATGGTCTAATATAAAAGGAATATCCAGCTCTGGTTTTAAAATATACGCATTAGATTTTAAGCTAGTCACCACTTTTTTACTATAGTTTAAGTAATCTTCATTTTTTGTATAGCCGTATAACTCTACCAGACCTGAAGCGACGATGGCTGCCGCAGAAGCATCCCTAGAAACATTTGGAATATCTGGATCATCAAAGTCCCAAAACGGAATACCATCTTTTGGTAGATTCTTATGATTTATAAAAAAGTTTGCAGTAGCTTCCGCACGATTCAAGAATCTTTTATCTTTTGTATATCTGTAAACCATAGTATAACCATTTATGGCCCAGCCTTGACCTCTAGCCCAAGCTGAATTATCATGAATACCTTGATGCGTTACCTTAGCTCTTACTTGCCCAGTAATGGTGTCATAATCTAATACATGCCATGTACTACCATCTGGTCTAAAATGATTATTCATCGTGGTATTGGCATGCTTAACCGCAATTTTATGGTATGTACTATCTCCAGATATTTTAGTCGCTTCAAATAAAAGTTCTAAATTCATCATATTATCAATAATCACAGGGAATTGCCAAATATCGGCATTAAAATCCCAGGATCTAATACTTCCTACTGTTTCATCAAATCGACTAGACAAAGTTTTAGCGCTTTTTACAATTACATCTTGGTAATGCTTGCTGTTAATATATTTGAGCCCATTTCCGAAACTACAAAAGACTTTAAACCCCATATCGTGGGTTTTATCATTAAACTTTTCCTTTTCTATAAAAGTTGTCCAAGCTTGTGCCCTTTCTTTATAGCTCTCATCATTAGTTAATCCATAAATTTGCCATAAGTTCCCAGCAAAAAAACCGCTAGTCCAGTCGCTTGAAGGCACTTTTTTTATTGCTCCTTCTTTATGTGAATAACTACGTGGAAAAGCTAGAGAGTCAAGCTTATAACTCAACAGATTAGCATATCGAGACTTTAATAAGGTGTCTCCACTGTCTTCAATAACAGAAGTTTTGCTTTCATTCCTGGACTTACACGATACTATGAGTGTAAATCCAAGAACAAAAACAAACAAACTAACTCTAATCATAATTAAATTTTAGTAACCCGGATTATTCGGTTCCAAATTAGGATTACGTTGTAACTCATCATTAGGCAAAGGATACAAATAATCTCTATTCGCACTAAAATTGGGTCTTTGTTCAATACCATTGGCTCCAAATACCTGATCTCCCAATCGACGTCTTTTAATGTCGTACCATCTTTTGAACTCAAAAGCTAACTCCCACTTTCTTTCCTCTAAAACCATGGTTCTAAAATCATCTTGAGATAATCCTGGAGTAACATCTGCAGGGAAATTTGTTATAGTACCTGCTTGATTTCTTGCACGCCCACGCACCCTATTAACATATCCATCAGCTTCTGTTGTACCAGGCGTAATTTCATTTAAGGCCTCTGCTGCAATTAATAGCACCTCCGCATAACGTAATTGTGCATAATTATGCTCTGACCCACGCCCATTACCATTGGAGGTTTGCCCGGTAAACCTAGCGTACTTAGCTATATATGCACTTTGGATATTTCTTGAATCGTAATTTGGAAAATTTACAAAATCATCAACAACGCCATCAAAAACACCAGTGGTATCTAAGCTAACAGATTTTCTGTAGTCACGTCCATCCCAACGGTTATAGACTTCAACGTTAGGCACAGCCACAGACCATCCGCCACCAATATCTCCAAACTCGTTAGCTCTTATACCTGTAAGAGCAGGCATATAGTCTTGTCCATAATTACCACTTCTAAATCCATTAAAATCTATAGTGAATAAGGCCTCATTTAACCCGCCTTGCTTAGTTGCATCAAATAAATCTTGAAAATCGGCAACCAAACCTAAACCAAATCTTGATTCGTTATCAATTACAAACTTTGCTTCGGTGTAAGCATTAGAGAAATCATTAGTTGTTAAATATACGAGTGCTAAATATCCCGCAGCTGTAGCTTTTGAAGGATAGGCACTTGAAGGCTGCGTATCTGGAAGCCATTGTTTTGCGTACTCTAAATCTGCAATAATCTTCGCATACACTTCTGCCTCTGATGTTTTAGAAATTGATTTTGCCGCTTCAATATCTGTAACAGGCTCATCTAAATAAGGAATATCACCAAATAAGCGAACCAAGTGAAAATAAGTATAAGCTCTAACAAAATAAGCCTGAGCCACTACCGGATTTATTTGAGATTCCTCGGCTCCTAACTGAGCTGCTCCTGCAATAGCTTCATTTGCCCCACCAATAATTTGATAAACTCTAGGCCAAAAAGAGGTAATCATTCCATTATCAGCCGAAACCGTAAAGTTATCATGATCAATACGTCTTTCTGCCGTACCTTGATCGCCAATACCAACCATATCGCTTCTTAGCATAAGTGGCAGTGAAAATTTTCTTCCCCAAAAACGTTCTTCACCCATATTACCATAAGTACCATTAATAGTCGTTTGAACATCTTGAACAGATTGGAAAAAACCATCCGGAGATAAAACTCCCTTTGGATCTTCATCAAGATCTGAACACCCAAATATTGACAAACCCGTCAATAAGAATAATAAGATTTTTATATTTTTCATTTTTTAATATTTTAAATTTTTAAAGTATCTCGCTAAACGCTTTTCAATGTATTCTTAAAACTTTAAGTTTAAACTAAAAGTTATAGACTCCAAATTTGGATAATTTCCATAATCAAAACCTTGGCTCACATTGCTGCTATTTGCGTTCGAATTATTTTGCGCTTCATAACTAACTTCTGGGTCTGTTCCAGGGTAATCTGTTATGGTCCATAAATTCTGTCCACTTAATGATACTCTTATATTATCCATTCCTATTTTGTTTACGACATCTTTAGGAAGATTATACCCTAAGGCAATGTTTCTCATTCTTACATAGCTACCATCGTAAACAAATCTAGATGTAATTCTTTTTCCACGTACTGCCGCAGAAGGCACATTTGTATTGGTGTTGGTCGGAGTCCAAACATTTAATGCTTCTTTTGTAGCATTAGAACCTCCTGACGCTAATTCAAGGAATGTGTAACTAAAAATATCACCTCCTACTGCTCCTTGGAAAAACACTCCCAAATCAAAATCTTTGTATCTAAAGGTATTGTTAAAACCAAAAGACCAATCTGGATTAGGATCACCAATTATCTTGCGATCGTCTGTATTTATAACACCATCTCTGTTACCGTCTTCATCTGGTATATCTGTAAACAACTCATCTCCAGCAACGGCTCCATCGAAAACAGCCGTACCCTCCGGAAGAGCTCCACCTTGATAAACCCCACGGTACTCATATCCGAAAAACTGACCTAATGCTTCTCCCTCTCTTAAAATATGTGTTTCGTTTTGAAGAAAATGTCCTGGTGCCGAATCTAAGAAGATGTCATTTCCATCTGGAAGTTTTGTCACCTTATTTCTATTTCTTGACCAATTAAAATCTGTATTCCAAGTGAAATTATCGGTTTGAATATTCCTAGTAGACAAAGTAATTTCATAACCTTGATTATTCATTTCTCCAATATTCTTTAAAGAGTTTAAAGTAAAATAACCCACATACTCTGGAGCCGAACTATCCCCTAAAATTAAGTCTTTCGTATCGATATTATAGTAATCGAACGTAAAGTTTACTCTATTATTCCATAACCCAAAATCTAATCCTAGGTTGGTTTGGTATGAAGATTCCCACTTTAAATCGGGATTAGCCAATTGATCTGGAACAATAGCATTTACTGTTTCGTCTCCGGCTACGGCATAGATAGCTCTATATCGCGCAAGCGATTGATAAGGATCTATGGATGGGTTACCAGTAACACCATAGCTTAAACGAAGTTTTAAATTAGATACCGTTTCATTTTCCTTTAAGAAATTCTCGTTAGACATTTTCCAACCAAAAGCACCTGAGGGAAAAAACGCATACTTATTATTCTTTGCAAAATTTGAAGCCCCATCTCTACGACCTGTAAAGGTTAATAAGAACCTGTCATCGTAGTCATAATTAATTCTACCAAATAAGGATTGTATTTCATATTCAGAATACGAAGAGGTTGGAATTAGAGGTGTTTTTCCTCCTTGTAAATTGTAATACCCTAAACTATTACTCACAAAACCTTCGGCTCCTGCCTCAAATCGTTCTGTTTTATCTTTTTGATAAGAATAACCAGCAAGTAAAGTTAAATTTCCTTTACCTATTTCTCTTTTATAAGTTAAGTAATTTTCGCTCAAGATATTAGAGTTCTTTACACTTTCAGACCTTGCTCTTCCTCCAATATTTCCACCTGCCGTAGTAATGAGTGTCGAGGGCTGAAAACGACCTCTTGTTTGGTTTCTAGTACTCCAACCAAAAGTTGTTTTAAACGTAAGACCTTCTATAATCTCATACTGTGCATAAAAATTAGCTCGGTATCTATCTATAAGCGTTTGATCTTGAGTTTCAGTTGCTATAGCATATGGGTTATCTACTTCATCCCCTACCGTATTTATGGTGTTGTTACCATCGGCATCCTTTACTCCTAAATCAGGAACAAAACGGTAAGCTAAGGAAATAACGTCACCACTGCCTCGACCACCAGATTGGGCCTGCGTGGTAACACCGTCTTTTGTGCTTCTGCTACCAAATGAATTAAACCCAACTTTAAATTTATCAGTAATATCGGCATCGACGTTACCTAAGAAAGAAAAACGCTCAAAACCAGAGTTAACAACAACACCTTTTTGATCAAAATAGTTACCAGACACGTAGTAATTAATCTTTTCTGAGCCTCCGGAAAATGACAATTGATAATTTCCCGTATTTCCTGTTTGATAAATTAAATCTTGCCAATCTGTATTATCAGGTCCTTGCTGATAAGATGGATTGATAGCTTGTTGATAATTAGCAAACTCATTGGCGTTCAATAAATCTAAAGTGTTAGACACATTTTGAATAGAATAGTCGGTATTCAACTCTACTGTCATTTTTCCTTTCTTTCCCTTCTTAGTTGTTACCATAATAACTCCATTAGCACCTCTAGAACCATAAATAGCAGTTGCCGATGCATCTTTTAATACCTCTACAGATTCAATGTCGGCTGCTTGCGGATATGCAGCTCCAACAAAACCATCAACCACAACTAGGGCTGCACTACTTGCTCCAATAGAAGTATTACCTCTGATTCTAACTGCAATTGGTGATCCTGGTTCACCTCCATTGTTAGATTGCACAACAACACCAGCCGCACGTCCTTGAAGGGCTTGTTGAGCATCTAGAACGGGAAAAGCTGTTAACTCTTCCGAATCTACGGAAGACACAGACCCCGTTAAATCGCTTCTTTTGGTAGAGCCGTAACCTACAACAACGACTTCATCTAAAGCACTTACGTCCTCAGATAAACTAACGTTGATGTTCACCCCACTTGAAACAAGAATTTCCTTTGAAATGTAACCAATATAACTGAACACTAAGGTTGCTCCCTCGGTCACGTCAATAGAATAATTTCCATCGAAATCTGTAGAAGTTCCTGAAGTACTTCCCTTAATAATAACATTTACACCAGGAAGCGGCATACCATCTGCCTCTCCCGTTACTGTTCCCGTAATTGTTTTCTCTTGCGCGGTTGCTGTAAACGCAAAACAAAAACCTAACAACACAAAGAACACATTTCTTAATAGTTTGTTTTTTTTCATTAGTTTAAAATTTAGTTAATCTTAGCTCAAATAAATAATTACTAAACTGAACACTACTATAATGACAATTAAAATCAACTCGATATAGCGCTTGTTCGGTTTCGTGTTTTTCATGTTTTAAAACTAAGACAAACAAGAGAAGTAGAAGTACATAATAGGGGGTAAAAAAATTCAATAGCCTTAAAAACAACACTTTAACAGTTAATCTTCGTTGAATTTCTTCGCATATTGCGTGGGTGTTTTCCCAAATTTCTTTTGAAAAGATTTACTAAAGTACTTTGGATTCTTAAAGCCAACCATGTAGCTTACCTCTGAAACATTTATTTTTTGTTGCTCCAAAAGTTGAGCTGCTCTGTTCATTCTAAAGTGCAGCACAAATTCATTTGGAGTAAAATTAGACCACGCCTTAATCTTTGTAAAAAGCATAGTTCTGCTTACTCCCAGTTCAGATGCAAAGAAGGGTACATCAAAATCATTGTTTCCAATATGCTGCTCAACAATTCGAACAGCCTTTTTATAGAGCACTTCATCCACCGAAGTAACGGTAACCTGACTTGGGTTTAATCCTCCTTCTTCTGTAAATCGCTCTTTAAGCCTGGTCGTGGCTTTTAATAAATTTTTTACTCTCAATTTAAATTCTTTAATATCAAAAGGTTTACTTATGTAGTCATCTGCTCCTCTTTCTAACCCCTCTAACTTATAGACTAAAGATGTCCTTGAGGTTAACAATATTAAAGGTATGTGGCTTGTTCTTACATCGTCTTTAATTTTTGCGCAAAGTTCTGTACCAGTCATAACTGGCATCACTACGTCACTAACAATTAAATCTGGAAATTCCTTTTTAGCAATTTTAAACCCTGCATGGCCGTTTTCAGCCTCCAGAATATTATAACTACCATCCAAGACTCCTTTCATGAACTTTCTTAGAGGTTTGTTGTCTTCTACTATTAAAATTGTTTGCTTTTCGCTATTTGCAATGTCCGGCACATCAAATCCAAGCGGATTTACTTGTGGTTTTAGTTGTTCTATATATTGAGAAACATCATCGCTAAACTTGAAATCCTTTATAATTTCTTCGTCCGATAAATGCCCACAACCAAGTAATAATTTTACTTTAAATATAGAACCCAGCCCGTCATTATTATTACTCACAGAAATTTCGCCTTTATGTAAATCGACAATATTCTTGGCAATAGAAAGTCCAATCCCTGTACCTTTATTATAATCATTATCCGGTTTATTATTGATTGCTACTTCATAAAACCTCTCAAATATCTTATCTCTATATTCATCGGCTATGCCAACCCCAGTATCTTCAACACTAACAAAGACCTCCTCTTCAATTTGTCCAATTCTTATAATAATAGTTCCACCCTTTGGGGTATACCTGAAAGCATTAGAAATTAAATTATAAAAAACGCGTTCCAATTTGGCCCGGTCATAATAAACTAAAATTTCATCTGATGTATTTAGAAATTGATAGGTGTAATTCCCATCCTCGGCAAACTCGGAAAACGATAAATAAATCTCTTTTAAAAATTTAACAATATTTCCCTCGGCGGTTTCCAATTTGTATAAATTCTTCTCTAACTTCCTGAAGTCCATAAGTCTATTTATAAGCTGCAGTAAGTGGTTTGCACTATTTTCAATTACCAAGAGTTTTTTATACACCTTATTACTACCCGAATAATCTTCAATAACTTGTTGTAAAGGCCCTAGAATTAAGGCAAGAGGTGTTCTAAATTCATGAGAAATATTTGTAAAAAATTCTAGTTTAACTTTATTTAATTCTTTGGTTCGTTCTGTTTCTAAATGTTCTAGCTGCAAATCGTGTTTTAGCTTTGTTCTTGATTTTAAGATATGGAGTAAAAAATAAAGCGCTCCCAAAATGAGCAAGCCATAAATTACAAATGCCCACCAAGTTCGCCATGGGGCGGGATCAACACGTATTTTTAATTCTGTGGGTTTCCCGTTCCAAATATTATCATTGTTTGCTCCTTTTACCTGAAAAATGTAGTCTCCAGGGTTTTGAATTGTGTATGATGCCGAATTACCAGTTGTTAAATTCCATTTTTCCTCAAGACCTTTAAGCCTATACTTGTATTTATTATTACTAGAATTAATAAAATTCGGAATTGAGAAAGACACACTAAAGTTACCCTGCGTATGAGATAATTTTACTGATTTAGTGAATGGTAATGTTTTTTTTGAAACTGGTTTTGAACTGTCGTTATCGTCCTTATTTTCTCTTATATTAAACTGAGTTAATATAACTTGGGGTACGCACTTATTTGTTTTTATTTTTCCTGAATCAAAATAGGTTACACCCTCAGGTCCGCCAAAATAGAACTGTGTTTTGTTTATTTTTAAACTGGCGTTATCGTTAAATTCATTACTAACAATTCCATCTGTTTGATTATAGAGATGCGCTTCATTGTTCGTTGGATTAAAGCGTATTAATCCTAAATTTGTACTTAGCCAAATTTGCCCCTCATTTTCCTCTAAAACACTATGTACGGCAGAAATTTTGGACCCATTTAATGAAAGGTTAACTGGCTTTAAAGTCTCGCCATTAAATTTATATAGACCTTTAGACTTTGTTCCAACCCATAAATTCTTTAAAGTATCTTCATAAACACATAAAATATCGTCTCCATACTGCACTTTGGCATCATAAAAAAACGTTTCAACAACCTCGTTTTCAACAATTTTGTTTAAACCTTTCTCTGTGCCAACCCAAATGTTATTATTGGAACTAATACAAATAGTCCTGACTAGATTACTTGATAAGCCAATATTATACGCTTGCGAACTCTGAATTCTTTTAAAACTCTTGTTATCAACGCTATACTTAAAAATTCCTTGTCCAAAAGAGCCAATCCAAATATTATTAAGCTTATCTTTCTCTATAGCATATACACCCGTGGAACTCAATATATCATAGAGGTTTTTGGGTATTTTACTGTTTTCGAACCGTTTGGTCTTTAAATTATAAATCTCGATCCCATTCTTAAACGTACCTACATACAAAAAATCTTCAATAACTTTAAGAGCCTTTATATTAGTGCCTGACAATTCTGAATTATGCTCATCAATAAACCAAAACTTATTGCTTGTCTTATTCCATACACTAATACCTCCTCCTTCGGTACCAAAAAGAATTAGATCCTTGTAACTTTCAATCGAGCTAACTACAGAATAATTCAAGCCACCCCCTCCAAATTTCTGAATTATACTACGAAAATTAACGTTAGTTTCATCCCAAATATTTATGCCTCCGTAATACGTACCAACCCAAATAGAACCTTTCTTATCCTTAAATAGGGCCTTAATGGAGTTCTTACTCAACCCATTCTTATTGGCAATATTAGCTTTAAGGGTAGTGGTAGATTTGTCTTTATTAATAATTATTAAACCATTGTAAGTCCCAACCCAAAGTGCGCCGTGGTCATCAAATAACAATTGCCTAACATTTTTGCTACCTGGATCTATAAAGTGGTCGCTTAAATAGGGTTTGAATGTTTGTTTAGTGAATTGGTACCTAAATAACCCGTTATTCCTGGTTGCTATAAAAATATGAGAATCACCTTGTTCGAGGTCCTGCACAAAAAATCCTTCGCTTCCTTTTAAAATAGAAAACTCAGGGGAAGTGCCTTTTAAATTTATCTTATAGATACCTGCACCTGTCCCAATATAAACATCCTTATTAGACGACTCAAATATAGATGTAACCTCACCTTGTACAGGTCGATCAAATTCGTATAAATAATTATTGAAGTTGTCTTCTAATTTGTTATAAATGGACAATCCTTTCGAGGTACCAAACCAAACCTCACCACTAGAAAGAACCTCAATTGTCCAAATCGTGTTGTTCGCTAAAGAATTTTTTTCTTCGTTATGAAAATACCTCTTAAACTCATTGGTTTCAGGATTATACTTGTTTAAGCCATTATAGGTACCAATCCATATAAACCCATCATTGTCTTCATGAATGGACAAAATATCGTTATTACTAATGGACCTCGGATTATCCTCATCTGTCCTATATACTTCAAACTTAGTACCATCATATTTATTCAAACCATCGCGTGTACCTATCCAAATTCTTCCTAATTGGTCCTGATGCATGGCAATAACAGCACTTTGGGAAAGACCGTCAGCCGAAGTTAAATGATTGAATTGATAAGCCTCTGTTTGGCAATTACCAAGCAACACAGAAAACATTAAAAAGAAAAAAGCAAATAGTTTATACATAAAACAAAACTATCAAATCGTCCAATGATATTTTAAATGTGAAAAATATGAAAAGAAAATAAATTTTAGATATGGTTAAAAATAAAACGATAAAATAATATTCCAAACATGGTAAACATGAAATCGCCAAAACCTAACAAAAATAAGCTCTTGGAAATAAAAAAAGCCGCAATCAAAAAAATTAATTGCAGCTTTTATTTATGATAGTCTTCGGTCTATTCTTTAATCAACTCTAAATTCTCATCCATTGGAGTCATTTTAGGCATGATTAAATGAACCAAACCTAAAATAATAAGGTAACACGACCCTGCAATTAAAAACGCCCAAAAATAGCCTGTATTTCCTGCTTGATCAAGTACCGAACCCAAAGCGAAATCGGCTACAATTCCTGCAACAGCACCCACCATACCACCAATACCAACAACCGATGCCGTGGCTTTTTTAGGGAACACATCTGATGCTAGGGTAAAAATATTGGCTGACCAAGCTTGGTGCCCAGCAGCCCCTAATCCTATTAAACAAATAGCCAACCATTTACTATCCGTTATGGCTACATAAGCTACTGGTAAAATGATTAAACCACATATAAATAAGGTTGTTTTTCTGGCTCTATTAACCGACCAACCTTTTCTAATAAATACACCAGACAAGTAGCCTCCTAAGATGCTTCCTCCATCAGCCAAAATATAAATTACAAAGAAAGGAAGTGCAATATTTTTTATATTAACACCAAACGTTTCTGCCAAAAATTTTGCTCCCCAAAAAAGATAAAACCACCAAACCGCATCTGTTACTTTAGCTAATGCAAATGCCCATGTTTGACGCTTTCCTAAAACACTTTTCCAAGGTAATTTTTCTTCATTTTCTACTTCCGAATCGGCCTGAATATAAGCTAATTCCTCTTTTGAAACCTTTGGATGAACCTCTGGCTTCTTATATGTTCTTAACCATAAAAACACCCAGATAGCACTTAAAAGTCCTGTAATTAAAAAAGGGATTTGCCAGTTCTTACCATTTTCATGTACAATCCAACCAATAACAAAAGGCGCCGCTATAGCACCAATACTCGTCGCAGCGTTAAACAGACCGGTTGCAAATGCACGATCCTTTTTTGGAAACCATTCGGCTGTTGTCTTAATAGCTGCTGGAAAGTTTCCAGACTCACCAAAACCTAAACCAAATCGAGCTGCCGCAAACCCTATGACACTAAAACCTGGACGAACCGCGGCATGCAACATGCCAAAAACACTCCAAAGACCAATGGATAACACGTACCCTTTTTTGGTTCCTAAACGATCGATTAAACCTCCCATTGAGAGCATTCCCAGCGCGTAAGCCACCTTAAAAGATATCATAATATTTGCATAATCAGTATTGGTCCACCCAAACATTTTTTCTAAGGTGGGTGCCATAACCCCAATGATACTTCTATCGAAATAGTTGATCGTTGTTGCAAACATTAACAACGCCAAAATTCGATAGCGATAGTTACCAATCTTTTTTGTATTACTCATAATTATTTTGGTTTATTTGTTATTATCATCATTTATTGTAAATCCATTTAACACTTTACTAAGTTACAGCCTAATGTAAGTCGTTTTTACGTTTACTTAAAATTAAAATAAGCCTTAGCATTGTAGTAGCAAATATCTTGAACTATTTTCCCTAAAAACTCAATATCGTTGGGAATGAGACCCTGCTTAACATCCTCACCAATAATATTACATAAAATACGTCTAAAGTATTCATGCCTAGGAAAAGATAAAAAACTTCTACTATCTGTAAGCATACCAACAAACTTGCTTAAAAGTCCCATATTAGACAAGCAATTTATTTGCTTTTCCATACCATCTTTCTGGTCTAAAAACCACCACCCTGAGCCCCATTGCATTTTACCTGGGCAATCGGCGCTTTGGAAATTGCCCATCATTGTAGCAAACACTTCGTTTTGTGCCGGGTTAAGATTATAGGTTATGGTTTTGGCTAATTTGTCCTTTAAATTAAGTGCATCAAAAAGTTTAGACATTGCTTGTACAGCGGGAAATTCTCCAATTGAATCTACACCTGCATCCAAACCAACTTGTTCTAAAAGCCTGCTGTTATTATTTCGAATAGCTCCAATATGAAACTGTTGTACCCAACCTTTTTCATGATACATTTCACATAGCCTCATCAAAATACAAGATCCAAAGATCTCGGCCTCATCATCAGATATTTGCTGTCCGTCTAGGCGCTTTTTAAAAATAGTGTCGACCTCTTCTTCTGTAAAATGCGAAGCAAATAAAGTCCCTAAGCCATAATCGGAAAGCCTACAACCTAAAGAATTAAAAAAGTCAATTCGGATCTGTATCGCTTTAATTAATTCGTCTAAATTACTTATTGAAAATTCAACACAAGCCGATAATTTTTCAATATAAGCATTAAAAGAAGTACTTTGAATGGATAGCAAATTATCTGGCCTAAATGTAGGATAAACTTTCGTATACATTCCCTTTTCAGCTATCTCTTGATGATATTTCAGATCATCTACAGGGTCATCTGTTGTGCAAATAACCTCTACTTTCATATCCTCTAAAAGCTGAGCAGGTGTTTTGTTTTCTAAAATAAGATTAGCCTTTTCGTAAATCTCTTCAGCTGTGTCAGGATGAAGCAAATCATCAATACCAAAGTAACGCTTTAACTCTAAATGTGTCCAATGAAATAAAGGATTTCTTAAGGTGTAAGGTACTGTTTCTGCCCATTTCAAGAACTTCTCTTTATGTGAAGTTGCAGAACTGGTAATATAAATCTCATCAATACCATTGGCCCTCATAGCCCGCCATTTATAATGATCGCCTTGCAGCCAAGCTTCTGTTATATTTTTCACAGGCGCATCCTCTGCAATTAATTGCGGAGATAAATGATTATGATAATCGATTATAGGTAAATCTTTAGCGTAATCATGATATAAGGTCTTAGCAATCTCGGATTGCAAAACAAAATTATCATTAATAAAACTAGTTGTTGTCATATGTTAGTTTAGTTCAAAATAACCTTTAATGGGTTGTTTATTTTTGTTGAAAAATCTTCAAGATAGGCATTCCAGTCTTCTTTGCTTGTAAAGTCATTTGCCTTTTCCCAACCAAAACCAGCATAGTAAACACCTTTACCATCAACAACTTTTATCTCTGCGAATAAATTACTTCTATCTTTTACTGGTGTATCGTAAAGTTCTGAGGATACCATATTGTTATTAGGAACAACAATACCTTTTCCTAATTCGGAATCGTCATGTGGTTGCCAATAAGACACCCATCCAGAGGCCAGATTATGTGTGTCTTCCCCAGCTTTTTCATGTAGTGTTAATCCTGCATGAAATGTTTTTGTACCCGTAATTTCAATCTCAAATTTTGATAAATTACTACCATAATCTAAGGAAATATGCTTGATTTCAGATATCATATCTCCATTGGCATCCCAATCTTCATAATGTAGAATAAAACTTGTCCTTAAGGGGCCAGTAGTAATGGTTTGCCATTTTGTAAAGTTTTTTGAAATATAAAATATCGTATCACGCTTAACGGCAATACCGCCAACTCCTCTACTTACTCCCACATGAAAATTATCAAGACCTTCTCCATGATCATCATGATAAGATCCTTTTCCTTCCAAATCGTTTTTATACCACTTGTTAATTATTGGGTACTCTACGCGCTTTAACCAGCCATCTATACCACTAGATAGTGTTGCCTTTTTAAGATTGTTTTCAAATCGGTATTGTGCATCTGGTCCAAAAGTTCTGAATGCTACTTTATTATTCTCCCAAGCATAATCGTCTGTACGTTCAGGAACAAATCTTGAATAACAATAGTCAATAGTTTCCTCTTTGCTTGGATCATCCCCAACTACCAATTCGTACTTTTTTGTAGCATTCGCACCAATTTCGGGCTGAAATAAAAGCATATCTATCTCACCGTCTAAATTAGAGTCAACGAATTGAGATAATAAAACTTTATTTGCTTCTAAATCTTTAACTAAAAGATTTTCAAACACCTCACCTTGATTTAATTTTAAAGCCGATTTATTAATCTCAACGGTTTCAAAAGATCGGTCTAGGTTTAATGTATTCTCGATTGTAATAATATGCTTGTTCGTTTCTTGGCAACCAGCAGGAACAAAAAAACCACTTAAAATCAAAAATAAAGCTATCTTTCGCATGATTATTCTTCGTTTGCTGGTTTACCTATTGTAGCTAAAATACCTCCATCTACGTAAACCACATGACCATTTACAAAATCGCTAGCCTTGGACGACAAAAATATTGCCGCACCAGCTAAATCATTAGGATCTCCCCATTTAGCTGCAGGCGTTCTGTTTATAATAAAATCATTAAACGGATGTCCGTCCACACGAATAGGTGCTGTTTGAGAGGTCGCAAAATAACCTGGCCCAATACCATTAACCTGAATATTATGTCTGGCCCATTCTGTTGCCATATTTTGGGTTAACATTTTCAAGCCACCCTTAGCGGCCGCATAAGCACCAACACTATTTCTACCAAGCTCACTCATCATAGAACAAATGTTAATTACTTTACCAGCCTTACGTTTTATCATTCCTTGCACCACATGCTTAGAAACTATAAACGGACTTACCAAATCAATGTCTATAACCTGCTTAAAATCGGCTACCTCCATTTCAATTAATGGTGTACGTTTTATAATTCCAGCATTGTTAATAAGGATATCTATTTGTCCTACCTCTGCCTCGATTTTAGCTACCGCCGCAACGACCTCTTCTTCATTAGCTACGTTAAACTTATATCCAAAAGCATTAATCCCTTCACTTTTATACTCATTAACTGCTTTATCAATTTTTTCCTGAGAAGAGTTTCCGTTCACAATAATTGTGGCTCCAGCAAGCCCCAATCCTCTGGCCATAGCCATACCCAAACCATGAGTACTTCCAGTTACCAAAGCATTCTTTCCTTTAATATCAAATAATGACATGCTCATAGTTTATCTTAATTCAGTTATTTTTGCAACATCCATATCACCATAATCTAAATTCTCACCAGCCATTCCCCAAATAAAAGTATAATTCGCAGTTCCAGAACCTGAATGAATAGACCATGGTGGCGAAATCACAGCCTGATGGTTCTGCATCCAAATATGACGTGTTTCTTGCGGTTGCCCCATAAAATGACAAACAGCCTGATCTTGAGGAATATCTAAATAATAATAGATTTCCATTCTTCTATCATGCACGTGGGCAGGCATCGTATTCCAAACACTACCTGTTTTTAATTCTGTCATTCCCATTTGCAGTTGACATGTATCAACAATACCTCCAATAATTTGCTGATTTACAGTTCTATGGTTTGCTGTTTCTAAAGACCCAAGTTCAATTTTATTTGCCTCAGCTTTACTCACTTTTTTTGTTGGATAATTTCTATGAGCAGGTGCCGAATTTAAATAAAACTTAGCTGGGTTGTTTTTATCTACACTTTTAAAAACCACTTGTTCGTTTCCACTTCCAATATAAAGTGCATCCTTTAAAGTAAGTTCATAAACATCGCCATTAACCTCCACGATACCGTCACCTCCCACATTGATAATTCCAATCTCTCGGCGTTCTAAAAAATAAGAGGATTTTAAGGGATCAATTGTTTCAAGGGTAATTGGTCCAGCAACCGGCACAGCCGATCCTGCCATATATCTATCATAATGCGTATAAACCAAAACCAATTGGTCCTCTTGCATTAAATTATCAATTAAAAATTCGTCTCTTAACTCTTGTGTATCATAAGCTTTAACCGCTTTAGGACTCGAGGCATAACGTGTTTCGTACTGTGTTTTCATTATTTTAATGCATTTGAATTTATTATACTGTTTGTTTTAGGCCATACTCTAGACCTCTTAATTCTGCCAAACCACGAAGTCTTCCAATACCAGAATATCCAGGATTGGTTTTCTTGCGTAAATCATCAAGCATTTGATGACCATGATCTGGTCTTACAGGAATAGCATGATCTACTCTTCCTTCTGAACGTCTGCGTTTTTCTTCACGGAGAATTTCTTTCATGACGTTATACATATCAACATCGCCATCAAGATGATTGGCCTCATAAAAATTCCCATCTGCATCGCGCTTTGTACTTCTCAAGTGAAGAAAGTGAGCACGATCTGCAAAACGCTTAAATATTTGCACCAAATTATTATCTTCTCTAACTCCTAAGGATCCAGTACAAAATGTAATACCATTTGCTCTATCTGGAACATTGTTAAATAAATAGGCATAATCTTCTTCGGTACTAACTACCCTTGGCAAGCCTAAAATAGGGTAAGGAGGATCATCTGGATGTATACACATTAATACCTTGTTTTGAGAGGCAACAGGTATGATCTCTTTTAAAAAATCCACCAAATTTTCTCGCAGTTTTTGGGCATCAATATCCTTGTAGGTATCTAAAATTTCTTGAAATTGCTCGAGTGTATATCCTTCCTCTGCACCTGGCAAACCAGCAATAATATTATTTACTAGCCTAGTTTTTGCATCTTCAGAGAGACCATCTACGTAAGCCTTTGCTTCTTCTTGCTGCTCTTTGGAATAAACTTCTGCTGCGCCTGGTCGTTTTAACAAAAACAATTCGAATGCCGCAAAAGCTATCACATCGAAACGCAACGCTTTGGAACCATCTTCTACTTCAAAATCTAAATCTGTTCTTGTCCAATCCAATACTGGCATAAAATTATAACATACAATGTTTACGCCACATTGTGCTAAATTTTCAATACTTTCTTTATAACGCTCGATATACGTTTGGTAAGCTCCAGAACGGGTTTTTATATTTTCATGAACCGGAATACTTTCAACAACACTCCACGTTAAGCCTTCGTTTTCAATTATAGTCTTCCGTTTTTGAATTTCTTCTACAGTCCATACTTCTCCATTAGGAATATGATGTAATGCAGAAACAACGCCTGTTGCGCCCGCTTGTTTAATATCTGATAAGGATACAGGATCATTTGGCCCGTACCATCTCCATGTTTGTTCCATTACTTTTAGTTTACTTTATTTTGTAAATTCTTCCATTAATTTAGTTACTAATTGACCATCTTCAAACGGACAGGGATTACTTCGTTTTCCGAGAAAATAGTTAACCGTTTGCTGTATCATCGGCTGTTGAATATTTTCTGGGTTTTTAAAATTAAAAGTCCTGTTTATTTTGCTCGAGTTTAGTATCAATCTATCATTATAAAACGATATTTCAATTGTTCCATGTTCACCATAAATTGTGCATCGATCTTCTTCCAGATATTCTGGAATCGCAAAAGACCACATACCTCTAAATTGCGTACCGTTACTAAAATCAATAATGCCATTAACAGTATCATCTACTTTATTAATTTTTGATTGATTTATAGACAATCCAACCGCTCTTTTATACTCACCAAAGAAATAATACATTAAATCTATTTGATGTGGTGCAATATCGTGAAAATAACCACCGCCAGATACTTCTTCGTCTAATCTCCATGTAGCCTTGTCATTAAAATTATATGGCTGAAGAAACCTTAGATCAACAAACTTAGTATTTCCAATAGCATCCGATTCAATAAGTTCCTTAACTTTTAAATACATAGGAAGGAACCTACGATAATGAGCAACTACCAATCTTTGATTGCTATTGCTTAATGCTTTTTCCAACTCTTTTGCTTCAGTAATATTAAGCACCATTGGCTTTTCAATATACACATTTTTCCCTGCTTTTAAGGCTTTTATGGCATATTCTAAATGAGTTGAAGGTGGGGTTGCTATATAAACAGCATTTATACCGTCATGATTAAGAAGATCGTTAGCACTACTATACCAATGTGGCACATTATGCCTTTTAGCAAAGTCTTCAGCCAAACTGGCATTACGGCGCATTACAGCAACTAACTCAGAACTCTGGCTGTTTTGAAATGCTGGTCCACTTTTAACTTCAGCCACATCTCCACATCCAATAATTCCCCACTTAACTATTTCTTCTGCCACTTTCTTTTTGACCATTTAAAAATTAAACACCACTGTAAGCACTAAATCCACCATCTATTGGCACAACAACTCCCGTTACAAACGAAGCTCCCTCTCCACATAACCAAAGAGTAGTTCCAACTAAGTCCTCGGGCTCACCAAATTTCCCCATAGGTGTTTGATCTATTATTTGATTTCCTCTAGGCGTTAAACTACCATCACTATTTGTTAATAAGGTTCTATTCTGTTCGGTTAAAAAGAAACCTGGCGCCAGCGCATTCACTCTTATACCTACTTTTGAAAAATGCACCGCTAACCATTGTGTGAAATTTGAAACGGCTGCCTTTGCTCCACTATAAGCTGGTATTTTTGTTAAAGGTGTAAAAGCATTCATTGATGAAATATTTAATATACTACAACCTTCTCTACCAACCATATCTTCGGCAAAAATCTGCGTAGGTAGTAAGGTTCCTATGAAATTTAAATTAAATACAAACTGAATACCTTTAGGATCAAGATCAAAAAAGGTTTTAAACCCTTCATTTTTATTGATTAAATCTTGCGCTTCTAAAAATGGATTAGACGTTGTTCCTAAAGGATGGTTTCCTCCAGCTCCATTTATAAGAATATCGCACTTACCAAAAGCTTTCTCTACTTCATCCTTTGCGTTAACCAATGATTCCTTTTCTAGAACATTAGCCTCAACACCAACGGCATCTCCTCCATCCTTATTAATTTCGTCTGCCATTTGAATAGCTGCATCTTTATTTAAATCCAAAAGCGCTATTTTATTCCCTTGTTTTGCCAAGGCTTTTGCTAATGCACCGCATAAAACACCTCCTGCTCCGGTAATTACAATTGTTTTACTCATTATTAGTTTATTTGTCTGTTTTTATTAATTAAATTAAATGACGCTTTTAGCTTTTCATTAAGCCTTCAAGCAGAATATCAAAATAATACCATTCTAACCATTATTAAAAGCGATACCAATAAAATTGTACGCTATCACTCCTTAATTGTACAATTATAGCATTGGTATAACAATCTTTCAAAACGAATCGCTCAACCTGCTTACAGCTTATTTAGTTAGAAAACGAAAGCCTGCTGTTTTACTTTTTCTTGTAAAACAAATATATCCAACACCCTACAGGATGCCGTCCTGCTCTGTCCTGTATTCGCAAGCAAAAAACAAAACTTTTAAAAGATGGTTTAAAGTGAATCTCGAAGGATTAGATGTGTATCTAAATACGTTTGTAAGGGTTGATTAGAAGAAGTAACAAAACTAGCTACTTTTGCACCAAACTCTTTGAAATCGATAGATATAACAGAAATTCCCTTATATGTAAATCTTTTTAGTGGTGTATCGTTATAAGACAATATCCCAACGTCTGTACCCAAATCATATTCCTTTTCAGTAGTTTGTTCTAGAAGTTCATACAGGATACGATCATTAACACAGATATAAGCGGTACCCTGTGTTACTTTTAAATCTTTAGAGTTATTACAAACAGAATATTTAAAATTGTAATTAGCACAAAACTTCTTGAAATACTCCACACTTTCAATTGGATGATTTGTAAATTCTGGATACACAAAACTTAAGGCTTTGTATTTGTGTAATTGTTTTGATGCTTTTTGGAGCGCAGAATAAAAGGCCTCACCAAAATCTTGAAACACAAAATTACCCGAACAACCTAAATTAGCTTTCCAATCGATTAACAAAAGCTTTTCTGAATCTATTTGTGAAAGACTTTTAGTAACCTCCGGATGATCAAAACCCATAACAACGTATTTGTAATACTTGCCGTTATCTGGATTTAACATAGATTTAAAATTCTTAATATTATAATGATGAAATTGCAAATCAACAATAACATTATCAGACATATAACTCATAAAAGAATGATAAAAAACCTCTTTATATGCTTTAAAGGTACTGATAAGTAATAATACCCGCTTTTGACTTTCACTTATGTAGTAACCCTTGTTGGGAGTTGCCTTAATATAACCTTGCTTTTTGAGAAGCGTATAAGCTTTAAAAACAGTATCACGCGAGATACTGTAATCTTTGCTAAATTCGTTAATTGACGGTATACTATCTCCTGCCTTAAAAACATTAGCTTCTATAGATTCTTTGAAGGCGTTAACCACCTTTATATATTTGGGAACATTATTTTTATTAATATCCCTAAGAATAACTTTTTGGTCAATCATTTTTCTGGAACTCGCACTAGTTTGGTTTACAAATGGTTAATAAAACCGAAGCTTTATTCTTTCAAAGAAATTATATTAAAACGACATATCTATCCTGTACTTTCGGAATCAAAAATAATTTTTTGATATAATTGCTTAACTTCGTGAGAATCAAGAATAAATATTTTTAAAAAATATACAAATCTAGCAGTTTAATTTCTTTGAAATTAGCCACTAATCATTAATAATTTATAAAACCTACTTATTCTTTTTTTTTAAATCTCAAATAACTTGCTGCCCATATTAATTAAGTAAGCTATATTACTCTTTACTCTTTGCTTTGCTCTTAAATTTAAACCCTTCATCATAAAAAAAAACCTTAGACCAACTTTTCTTTGTAGGCGCCTTTTTATTTTCTACATTTGATATAATTGTAATTCACTTATGAAATATACTATACTTTGCGCCGTGGCATGCTTGTTTTATAGTTGTAAAAATGACCAAGCCCAAGAAACAAGACCTCCCCAAGAAATTCCCGTGATTGAGGCAAAAAAAGAAGATGTCCCTGTTTACAATGAACTAGTTGGACAAATTTATGGCTTAAAAGATATTCCTATAAGGGCACGCGTTGATGGCTATCTTGAAAAAATATCTTTTGAAGAAGGCACACAAGTAAAAAAGGGACAGCTGCTATACAGTATTGATCAAGACCCTTATTTGGCAGAAGTTGCCGAGAAACGAAGTGGCTTAGCACAAGCTGAAACCATGCTAGTAAATGCCAAAAATGAACTTGAAAGATACGAGCCACTTGCCAAAATAAATGCTGTAAGTAAAAGTGATCTTGATGCTGCCAAGGCTACCTATGAGGCATCAATTTCGTCTGTTGATGCCGCTAATGCCAATTTAAAGCAGTCTAGGATTAAATTAGGCTATACTCAAATCACCTCTCCTATTGATGGGTTAATAGGAAAAACAGAAGCTAGAGAAGGCGAATATGTTGGAAAAAGTCCTAATCCAGTTATCCTAAATACCGTATCAAGGATTGACACAGTAAGAGTTCAATTTTCAATTTCAGAATCTAAATACCTTGAGTTGGCCAGAGAATATCATGCTAACAAGACGGCAGAGGAGGTTTCAAAAGACGTTCACGAAGGCAATATAAAACCTAATGTAGAACTTCTTTTGGCCGATGGCACCTTGTTTGAACATAAAGGAACTATCGATTTCGTTAACAGTCAAATAAATACCACAACTGGATCTTTACTTATTCAGGCAAGTTTTCCTAATCCTTCAAAAATTTTACGTCCAGGACTTTATGCGAAAGTTAGACTCCAACTAACGGTTGCTAAAGATGCAATAATAATACCTCAACGTTGTCTTATCGAATTACAAGGACAATATAGCGTAATGATTGTTGACAATGACAACAAAGTAGTATCGAATCCAGTAAAAATTGGAACAAAAATGGGAGACCTTGTCATTATAGAAGAAGGTTTAAAGCACGGTAATAAAGTCATTATAGATGCCTTGCAAAAAGTTAAAACGGGCATGACCGTGATTCCTGTTGAAAGCGAATTTAAAAGTAAAACAGCTGAATAAATATGGCGGAAAATAAAGGTAATTTTTTTGTTCACCGCCCTATTGTAGCTATGGTAATTGCCATAGTTATAGTAATTGTAGGCGGTGTTTCTGTTATTGGACTTGCCATTGAGCAGTACCCCAACCTTACACCTCCCATAGTGGAAGTGAGAGCATCTTACACTGGAGCGAATGCCTTAAATGTGGAAGAATCTGTTGCCACCCCTATTGAACAGGAAATGAATGGTGTAGACAACATGATTTATATGAAATCTACAAATGCCAACGATGGAAGCATGGTTGTACAAGTTTCTTTTGATGTAGGTACAGATCCTGACATGAATACGGTACTGGCTCAAAACCGTGTATCAGCGTCTACAGCTAAACTACCGGCCTCTGTAACCCAGTATGGGGTTACCACCAAAAAGTCGCTGCCAAATATTTTAATGTTAGTTACCCTTACAACTAGTAATCCAGCTCATAATACAGCGGAATTTTTGGGTAACTACGGATTAATTAACATAAAAGACAGACTAGCAAGAGTACCAGGTATTGGCCGTGTTGACGTTATGGGGGCTTCCAATTACTCCATGAGAATATGGATTAAACCAGATTTACTAGCTATTCGTGGTATTACAGTTCCCGAAATAGTTAATGCCATAAACGAGCAAAATGTTATTGTACCTGGGGGTAAGTTTGGCGCTGAACCAGCACCTCCCGGAACAGAGTTTACATATACTGTTAGGTTACCAGAACGATTTAATTCAGCAGAAGCTTTTGAAGATATTGTTATTAGAACATTACCAGACGGATCTCAAGTTAAAATTGGAGATGTTGCTCGCGTGGCCCTTGGTACTGAAACCTATAGCATGATTCCCAGGCTTGGAGTTAACCTAGAAGGAAAAGATAAAACCTCCAAACCTTCGGCTATTGTAGCATTATATCAGGCACCAGGTTCCAATGCCGTAGAACTTGCAGAAAACATTAAAATGGAAATTGATGAACTTAGTAAAAGTTTTCCAGATGGCATGACCTATGATGTTTCTTTAGATTCCACGCTCCCTATTACCGCTGGTATAAAAGATATTATAGTCACACTCATTGTTGCCCTCATACTAGTAATCTTGGTCGTTTTTGTTTTTATACAAGATTGGCGAGCTACTTTAATTCCTACACTGGCCATACCAGTATCATTAATTGGTGCATTTATATTTTTTCCAATGCTAGGTTTCACCATTAATGTATTATCGCTTTTAGGTTTGGTTTTAGCCATTGGTATTGTTGTAGATGATGCCATTGTAGTGGTAGAGGCTGTTCAAGTAAATATAGAACAAGGTATGACTGCCAAAGAAGCTACGCTTGAAGCTATGAGAAAAGTAACGGCACCGATTATAGCTACAACATTAGTACTAGTTGCCGTATTTATACCTGTGGCGGCCATGGCAGGAATAACTGGTATTTTGTACCAGCAATTTGCTATCACTATTGTGGTATCTGTATTAGTCTCTTCCGTTAACGCCCTAACATTAAGCCCTGCATTATGTTCTATATTATTAAAAAAACCATCTCCATATGGTGGTTTACTTGGCAGGTTCTTTACAAGCTTTAATAAGTTTATTGGAAAAACAACAGACAGTTACACCTCGTATACCAGCATTCTAACTGGTAAAATAAAACGTGGAGTTGTTTTTATTATCATTCTAACCATTGGTGCTGGTTTCTTCGGAAAATTAGTTCCTGGAGGCTTTATACCCGAGGAAGACATGGGCTACTTTTATGTTAATGTACAATTACCAAATGCTGCATCGCTTCAAAGAACCGATGAAATTGGTAGTCGGGTAGAACAAATTCTTATGAATATTCCCGAGGTTGAATACGTTACAAATGCCACAGGATATAGTTTACTTTCTGGTTCTATGGCTACAAACAATGCTTTTATGTTTGTAACGCTAACCGAATGGGGAAATAGAGATGCCTCTGCAAAAGAAATTATTGATCGCGTTAACATAGCGTTGGCCACTCAAATAAATGGCGCACAAGCTTTTGCGTTTGGCCCCCCAGCCATTCCAGGGTTGGGTAATGGCTCTGGTTTTAGTATTATGCTTCAAGACAAGGGAGGAAATACGCCTAGTTACTTATCGGAGAATGTAGGCAAATTTATTGCCGCTGCCAACGCCCGTCCAGAAATAGGAAAGGCTTTCACTACTTTTCAAAGTGCAGTTCCACAGCGATTTATGGATATTAATAAAGAAAAGGCATTAAAATTAGGTGTCCCCCTTAACGATTTGTATACGACTGTTGGAGCTTTTATGGGAGGTTCTTATGTTAACGATTTTACAAAATTTGGAAGGCTTTATAAAACCTATATTCAAGCCGAAAGTGAGTATAGAGTTGACGAATCTCAAATAGAAAATTTCTTTATTAAAAATTCTGAAGATGAAATGGTTCCGCTCTCTACCTTGGCGACTATTAAGCCTGCTTCTGGTCCAGACTATACTACTCGCTTTAATTTATTTAGGTCTGTAGAAGTTACTGGAGGACCTGCTCCAGGTTATTCATCATCGCAGGCCATGGCTGCTCTTAAAGAAGTGGCATCCGAGGTTCTTCCTGATGATATGACAACCTCTTGGAATGCCATGTCTTTTCAAGAGAATAAGGCTTCCGGCTCTTTAGGCATTATATTGACCTTTTCACTAATCTTTGTATTTTTAATCTTGGCTGCACAATATGAAAGCTGGAGCTTACCATTTGCTATCTTATTAGGAACACCCTTTGCTATTTTTGGAGCCCTCTTTTTCTTATGGGTTGCTCGACTATTCAGCGTAAGCTTTGAGAATAACATATTTGCACAGGTATCTTTTGTTATGCTTATAGGTATGGCTGCCAAAAATGCTATACTTATTGTAGAATTTGCTCATGACGAATTTAAAAATGGCTTATCTCTTTTTGATGCTGCAGTTAAAGCAGCCAAAGCAAGGTTTAGACCTATTTTAATGACTGCATTTTCGTTCATTTTAGGTGTTTTCCCATTGGTTATTGCTTCCGGAACAGGAGCTGAAGCCAGAAAAGTAATGGGTATGGCACTCCTTGGAGGTATGACTATAGCCACCTTGCTTGGTGTATTCTTCTACCCTATGCTGTACTTGCTAATTGGGAAAATCGGGAATTATGAAAAGAAAAGAGATTTGGAAAATGCTAACGCCATAAAAGAATCATAATGAAAAAAGTACTCTATTTAATATTGGTTCTCACCGCTATTATGGCATGTAAAGCTGGGAAAAACTACAAAGGCGTAGACTTAAACCAACCAAAGTCCTTTAAACAAATGGACACCTTAAAAACCGTTAGTTTTGATTCTATAAATACTCAAGAGATTGCTATAGACACCTCGGATATAAGATGGTGGAAACTATTTAAAGATCCTGTTTTAGATACACTCATAAAAGAAGCTTTCGCTAATAACCGAGATGCCTTAATTGCAGCCGAAAACGTGCTCCAGTCTAGGTATGTTCTTAAAATACAAAATGCCGATTTTCTTCCTAAATTTTCTGCAAACGGACAGATAAACAGGGGAAACTTTCTATTAAATAATATTGGCCCTACATCTAACGCTATCATTGGAAGTGCCGGTGTATATTGGGAAATAGACCTCTGGGGGAAAATTCGTAGACTTTCTGAATCGGCTAAAGCCGATTTAATGGCCACTGAATATGGTTACAGAGGTGTTATGATTTCGTTAGTAAGTGAGGTAGCTACAACCTATTTTGATTTATTACGTGCTAAATCACAATATGAAATTTCTAAAAGAAATGCCAAGTCAAGAGATAGCATGACTCAAATCATTCAAGCTCGTTATGACAAAGGCATTGTACCAATGATTGATGTTGACCAAGCTAAGATACAATATACCATTGCTGCTGGTGCAGTTCCGCAATATGAACGACAAATTGTTCAATTAGAGAATAATTTAAGTTTTCTCTTAGGAAGAAATATTGGCAGTATTGAAACGGGCTTGCCGCTAGCTCAGCAAGATTATAATATTAATTTTCCAATAGCACCTCCAGTACACCTATTAAGTAGGCGCCCAGATATCCTGCAAGCGGAGTTTGATGTTATTTCTCAGAATGCTTTAACTGGTGCTGCTAAAGCCAATCGCTTGCCCTCTTTAAGCTTAAATGGTCTTTTAGGTGTTGCCGGCCCTACGTTTAATTCACTAAGTCTTGGAAACCCATTATGGAACATTGGTGGAGAACTTGTAGCTCCTCTTTTTAATTGGGGGCAGCTAAGAAGACAAGTAGATATTGAAGATAGCCGTACCTATCAAGCTTTATACCGCTATCAAAACTCTGTATTTGGTGCTATCGCCGAAGTAGAAAATTTATTAGCTACTATCCGCACTGTAAAAGAAGAAATTGAAATTGCTAATGAAAGGAGAAGAGCTGCTCTAGAGGCCCAATTCTTATCGCGTGAACGCTATGACAAAGGAGTAACTAGTTACTTGGAATTTTTGGAGCAGCAGCGTCAAGCCTTTGATGCAGAACTTTTGCTGGAAAACTTAAGATCGGAACTATTGAGCAATTATGTTCGTTTATACAAAGCTCTTGGAGGTGGTTGGCTTACCGAAGCAGAGGAGCAAGCAGCAACCAATCAAGCAGATTCGAATTAGTTCCTCTATCTTAGGAGTCGAAAAAGTTGAATTACTAAATTAAAACAATAAGTACTCAGCTTCTTTGAGCAAGCAGCTTTTCTAAAATATATTCCACACCTTGGTTAACATTACTTTTGGTTTCGTAATTCGCTACTTGCTTTACATTGGCATGCGCATTTTCCATGGCATAGCTAAAATTAGCCAATTTTAGCATGTTTAAATCATTATTGTAATCTCCAAAAACCATAGTCTCTTCAGTCTTGATTTTAAGCTTTTGCTGCAGAAGTTGTAAGCCGTAACTTTTATCGACCTCTGAAAGTGCAATATCTAACCAATTTTGAGCAGAGACTAATACTTTTAACTGGTGATCGATATTTTTTAAGAAGGGCTTCACATATAATTCAGAAGAATCGAAATGATAAACAGCTATTTTTATAAACTCATCATCTTTAACCCGAGTTAAATCCCTAACAATTTCATAATCAGAATAGTACATTTTAAATTTTGAGATAAATGCATCATCCCTCGATTCTATATATGCCGTCTTTTTTCCGCACAGTACTATATGCGCTCCTTCAATCGCTCTTATAGCTTTAACGGTGGAGTTAATCTGATATGAAGACAATTTAAATAATACCTCTTTTTTGTTTTCAAAATCTAGGATGCCTCCATTTTCAGCTATTATCGAAATATCATCTTTTATTGAATACAGCTTACCAACAATACTCTGATATTGTCTTCCACTTGCCGCAACAAAATGAATATTATGATTCCTTAATTCTTCAAATTGATTTAAAAACTTTGTGCTTACCTCATTATGTTCATTAAGCAGTGTTCCGTCCATATCGGTTACCACTAGTTTTACCTTAGAAAAATCCATACCAAAATTTAAAAACGCTAAATTAAACTTAAGTATCTGATTTAAAAGAATTATAATAAAGAATCTATATAAAAGAAACCTTTTTAAAAAAGCTCAAAACGCTAAGTATTCCTTGAAATTAAATGAATATGTCTAATTTCGTTAAAAATTTGATTTAGTATGAATGAGCACTTAGAAGCTATAATATTAGAAAAAACTAATGCCTCTAAAATTATTGATTATACCATTATGCAATCCCTTTGGAGTGGATATGGAGAAATTATTAGGTGTCAATTGCTCGAATCCTCATTGAATAGTATTGTTGTTAAACATATCAACTTACCAGAGCAACGTAAGCATCCTAGAGGTTGGAATTCGAATCATTCTCACCAACGCAAACTAAAGTCATACCAAGTTGAAATGGCTTTTTATAAATATTATAGTCAGTTATGTAGTCATGAATGTTACGTACCTAAACATATTTATTCTGAAAGTAATAATGATGAATCTATTATTATTCTTGAAGATTTGAATAATTCTGGCTTCCCAGAAGTTAAGAGAGTCGTAAACCTATCTGAAATAAAACGATGCCTTAAATGGTTGGCTAATTTTCATGCTACCTTTATGGGGTATGAGGCTAAAGGTTTATGGAAAACTGGTACCTACTGGCATTTAGAAACCAGACCTGATGAACTAGATGCGCTTCAAGATTTACCCCTTAAAAATGCTGCTGCTTCAATAGACAAGGTTTTAAATCAAACTAAATTTCAAACGCTTGTACATGGCGATGCCAAATTAGCTAATTTTTGCTTTAACATGGAGGGTACTAATGTTTCTGCCGTCGACTTTCAATATGTTGGTGGCGGATGTGGTATAAAAGACGTAGCATATTTTATAGGAAGTTGTTTAGAAGAATCTGATTGTGAAACCCTGGAAAACGAATTACTTTACTCTTATTTTAAGGATTTAGAAAATGCTTTGATTACAAAAGGTAGGCAATTTAACTTCGAGGCCATTAAAAAGGAATGGTATGGTATGTACCCCTATGCATGGGCCGATTTTCATAGATTCTTAAAAGGCTGGAGTCCTGGACACTGGAAAATTAATAGCTACAGTGAAAAATTATCACAGCATGTAATTAACACCCTTCAAAATACATGATACTAAGTTCCAACAACCTAGAGACGCTATGCCACTTGGCAATTAAAGCAGCTAAAAATGCTGGTGAATTCATTGCTAGTTATGATAAGTCTCAACTCCATATAAAAACAAAACAAACTGGACACAGTAGAGCGTCTCAAGTAGTAACAGAAGTGGATTTAAAAAGCCAAGAACTTATTTTAAATGTGCTAGAACCAAGTTTAGAAACCTTCGATTTAGGCCTGCTTATGGAAGAAAGTCCAGATAACAAGAGTCGTTTTAACAAAGATTATTTTTGGTGTATCGATCCGCTTGATGGCACCTTATCATTTACAGAATCTGAGTCTGGATATGCTGTATCTATTGCCCTAATAACAAAAAATGGCATCCCCGTAATAGGGGTTGTTTATGACCCCGTGAATCATAATTTATATCATGCAATAGCGGGTAAAGGTGCTTTTAAAAACAACCATACATGGGTTACAAAAAGTAACACAGCTATTTCTAATTTAGAATGCTTTTATAACCAAAGTTTAAAAAAACACGCCTTGTTCCCGCATATTCTTGAGATCCTAACAGAAGTGGCCAAAAGTAATTCACTTGACTCTATTAATCTGAACAGACCCAATGGAGCTGTTATGAATGCTTGTTTAGCAATTAACCAAGATCCTTCTTATTATTTTGCGCTACCAAAGAAAGAGCATGGTGGAGGAAGCATATGGGACTATGCAGCAACAGCATGTATTTATAAAGAACTAGGGTTACACATAAGTGATATGCTAGGAAATCCCTTAAGCCTGAACAATCCTAACACGACGTTCATGAATGCTAAGGGTGTTTTGTTTTCAACCAACCTTAACATCGCCTCACAATTTTTAGCGAAGTTTAAAACCCTTATCTAGAAATAAAATGCTCTAAACTATTTTCATAGTAAAGAGCATTTTTTTTACTTACTCCTCTTATATCAAAAGAGAGGTAATATTTCTATATAATAAGAACTAGATACCTAAACCTTGTCCGCCACCAACTTGGATAGTCTCTGCGGTTAAAAAAGAAGCATCATCACTTACCAAAAATGAAATTACAGAAGCGACTTCTTCTGGCTGCCCTAATCTTCCAAGAAGAATATTATTTTTCCACGATGCAAACACCTCTGGCTTCGTAGATTTTATTTGAGAATGAAACGGCGTATCTATCGTTCCTGGTGATACAGCATTTACCCGTATTCCGTATTCTGCAAGATCTTTAGCCAGGGCTCTGGTTATCGCATGAACCCCCGCTTTAGATGTTCCGTAGATTCCTGCACCCGGTCCACCAGCATTCCAGCCTGCAATAGATGTATAGTTAATTATTGATGGGTTCTCTCCTTTTTTAAGAAATGGAATCGCCGCTCTTGAAGCAAAAAATGTAGAATCAAGATTCAAGGCCATGACAAACCTGTAAAATTCAGTCGTCATATCTTCAAATCGAGATCTGCCACCAAGCCCCCCTGCATTATTTACTAATACGTCAATTTTACCGTACTTTTCACCTATGGCTTTAATATTTGAATTAACGGCATCTTCGTTAGTAACATCAAAACCATAATACTCTGAAGTAATTCCTTCTTCGGCAAGTTCTTTAACACGCTGTGCTCCTGCCCCATCATCAATGCCATTTAACACTACTGTATATCCGTCTTGTCCAAGTCTTTTTGCTACTTGAAATCCTATGCCTCCTGTAGCTCCAGTTATTACTGCTATTTTACTCATAACTTTAAATTTATTTTTATTTTATATTATTTTAATTATTTCGTGCACTTAACGGTTGAATTTTTCCACATAAAACCCAAACACTAAGCAGAGCAATTATTGCCAGTGCAGCACCAATTATAAAGGCTGGCGTATAATTACCGCCCTTTGTTAAAATAGGCACTAAATAGGTTAACCCTACTGCTGCCAATTTTGCTGCCATCCCAGAGAACCCAGCTAAACTCCCCACAGATTTACCACTGTAAAAATCGCTTGGCAATGTTTGAACATTGCCTATGGCTGTTTGAAAACCGAATAAAATAAGAGCCATAATCAACACTGCATTTACTGGTGCTCCAGGGTTTGACATGGCTATTAATGCGGGAAGCATAATTAAACACCCAAGAGTAATGACTACCTTTCTTGTTTTATCTACCGTCCACCCCGCCTTTAAACGGTTTTGGGCTAAAAGACCTCCAAACCAAGCTCCTAGCATGGCTCCTACGTAAGGAACCCATCCATAAATACCAATGCCTTTAACATCCATTCCATAAACTTCTGAAAGATAAATAGGAATCCAAAAGACAAACAACCACCAGATTGGATCTATTGCCGCAGAAGCAATAATAACCCCCCAGCTTTGTTTTCTTGACAGCAACTCTTTTGTATCAGGAGCGTATAATTCTTCCTTAGTATTACTTTCGGTTTTATTGGTGTTGCTTATCCGTTGACCATTCAAAATATATAAACGTTCTTCTTCCGTAATCCAAGGATGTTTTTTAGGAGGTGCTTTCACTAAAACCATCCATGGAATTAGCCATAAAAGTCCTGTTACCCCAACTATGATAAATATAGCCTGCCAACTAAAAAAAACGGTTAAGGCTGCGATTACTGGAATAGCTATAATACCACCAATAGCAGCACCTGAATTAAAGAGTCCTTGGGCAAACGCTCGCTCTTTTATAGGAAACCATTCGGCATTTCCTTTTGCTGCTCCTGGCCAGTTTCCAGCCTCGGCAACTCCTAAAATGGCTCTAAAAATACCGAAGCTTAACAAACCTTTAGATAACGCGTGTAAAGCGGTGGCAATAGACCATACTCCAATAGACAGCGCAAAGCCCAGGCGTGTACCTATCCAATCAAATATTTTCCCAAAAATAGCCTGACCAAATGCATATGAAAACACAAAAATAATGGAAATCCATGAATATATTTCTTTACGCTCATCACCATTCTTATCAGGGTACAGCTCCTCAGCAATTTCAGGCCACAATACTGTTAAAGACTGCCGGTCAATATAATTGATTACTGTAGCTAAAGCTATTAAGGCAATAACCCACCATCTTAATCCTTTAATTTTCATATTTATCTTATTAATTGTTCAAATACATACTAGCCCCACAACATAACGGTGCTGCGGATAAATGCTTAATAAGAATGTCTTGACTATAGCTTTATAACTAAAATAGCGAAGTACACTCCCCTCCTAAAGTATTTTCTACATTAGTAAATAGAAGCGTGCAATTCTATTTACTAATAGTACTTTGTTATTTTACATTGTAGCAATATTGATATAATACACTAAAATGATCTTTCATTTTTTGTTTGGCCATTTTAGAGTCTTGATTTTTAATAGCCTCAAAAATATCTGTATGCTCTTTAATTCCGAGTACGGCTTGATTTTTATCACAGACGTGGTATTTTTCAAAATTCATTATAATCTGCGGTGTAATTGTCAACATAAATGTGTTCATCGTACTATTTCCACTAGCTTTAGCTATGGCTAAATGAAAAAGTAAATCTTCTTGAACAGCATCCTGACCAGATAATACCTTTTGCTTATAATCGTTTAAAGCCGTTTCTATATTTTTCAAGTCTTCATCAGTTCTTCTTAGGGCAGCTAATCGAACGGTTTTTAACTCTAATAGAATTCTTGTCTCTACCAAAGACTTAAAATCGGGGGTCTCCAATCTTAAAATATCGTCTATCATACCATTCATAGCTATCACACCAATGTTGGCTACAAAAGTTCCACTTTGAGGAATCGATTTTAATAAACCATAAAACTCTAATTTCTGGATGGCATCCCTAACATTGCTTCTTGTAACTCCAAATTTTTCAGATAGCATACGTTCAGATGGTAGTTTATCACCAGGCTCCAAATTTTTATAATTTATCAATTCTTTGATCTTTCCTATAATACCATTTTGTATGTCCTGATTATCGCTTACTATTAGTGTTTCAAGTTTCATAATATCCTTCTATAACTGGTTTTCAAATAACATAACTGTTAAATTAACAAAAAATGCTTAAAACTTAGGCTTTTACCTTGAATTTTAATGGTCAAATATATCACCAATAAAACTCAACTCAAAGCAACTCAAATTAAACCGTTCATAAAAAACTCCGACGGTATTAGTGAGTTACCTCTAGTTCATAGTATTTTACTCGTGCAAAAGCACCTTCATCTTTGGTTGACAGATAATTACCAGCCTTAAAGTAGTTTTCAAAAACACCCCACTTTTGCATATGAATATCATTATAAACTACAGATTCTTTATTATTTAAAATCACTTCCATTCTCCCTTTCCCAACCTTAACCTCTAATCTAAATCTCTCAAAACCAACATATTCAGAGAAGGTATACCCAGGATCGTCACCCCATGAATCTGTTTTTAGAATATCGATATCTGAGGTATTGAGATCCTTTAATACTTTTGTCTTTACTCGTACTCTACCTGCCGTCCAATAAATTTTTAAAACTGGAGGGGCATTATTATCCTTTTGTCCTATTAAATCACGCTGAGCATTAGTCAATCTACCATGTATTTGCATAATAATAGTTCTATGATAATTACCATTGACAGCCCTAGATATAGTATCCATTTGCAAAACACCTTTCATATTACCACCTTGAGCAAAAGTCCAATTAGTACTATTACTACCAGAAACCATTTGCTCTCTCAACTCTGTTCGTGAATACGACGAGTTGGCAGTTGATGCCCCAGGATATGTGTAAAATACCAAAGCTCCATTAATAGAATCGTTATAAAAAAATGGCTTTAACGTTTCATTAGTTGCATAATTCAAAATTTCAGGAGGTGAAACCTCTGTTGGTCTTCCAATAGGTAAAGTTACTTTCCAATTATCTAGTTTTATATTTGGCAATTTAAACGTACCAGATAGTGTTTCTTCTTCTTTTTGTTCCGTTTGCTCATCTCTTTCTAAAAAAGGTTTTTCTACTAATTCTTCTTGAGGAAGTTCATCCTCTGACTTTGCATCACAAGAATTAAGTATACTTGTCATGCTAAGTACAGTAAAAGCAAAACCCATATTTATGTGTCTTAAACTCAATTTCATTAACCCGATTTTAGTGACTTACTTCTAATTCGTAATATCTCACTTTTGAAAAAGATCCTGGATCTCTTGACTGGAAATAGTTTCCTGCCTTAAAATAATTTTCAAATACACCCCATTTCTTCATATGAATACCTTCATAAACTTTATATTCACTACCGTTTAAAATTATTACCATTTTTCCATCTGATACCTGAACCTCAAGCGTAAATTTCCTAAACCCTACCTCTTGTTCGAAATTAAAACCGTCATCATCATCCCAAGCATCTTCATGCAATAGCTCTTCATAACTAGCGTTTATGTTTTTCAGCACTTTTGTTTTAACCCTCACTTTGCCTTTATCCCAATAAATCTTTAAAATAGGTGGTGCATTATTGTCATCTTCTCCAATCAAATCTCTTTGCTCATTAGTTAAACGGCCATGAATCTGCATAATTATCGTTCTATGATACTTTCCTTCAGAATCTCTAGAAGTTTGTTCCATGGCCAGTTTACCCTTCAAGTTTCCGCCCTGTTTAAAAGTCCAGTTTACATTGTTATCTCCTGGCACCATTTGTTCTCTTAACTCAGAGCGTGTATATTTAGTGTTTCTTGTTTTAGAATCTGTTGGCATAGCATGAAATACAATAGCCCCTTTAGTTGAATCAATATACATATACGGTCTTGCAATAGGGTTACTTGCAAAATCAAATATTTCCGGCGGACTTATCTCATAAGGTTTCCCTTTATCATTGGTAACTGGCAGTGTTACCTTCCAATGACTCAAATCAATATCTGGTAATTTCACTTTGCCTTTTTTCTTCTTCTTTTTTTTCTTCTTTTCAATTTTCACATCCGTATCTGAAACGGTACTGTTCTCGTTTTGACAAGTACCGCTTACAGATATAAAACTAACTAAAATTGACGCTATTAATATTTTTATTCGGATGTGAACCATGATATCTACAACAATTTTTTTCTTTTTAATCCTCTATTAATTGATAAATGCAAGTTTATTCTACCGGTGTGATAGTAACATAATCTGCTCTTATCTCTTCGTCACCACTATTATAACCTAAATCACTACCACCACCACCTGTAGCAGGCCCACCAATACCTCTTACAAAGAGAGCAACACTATCGTTATTTCCAGTATTAAAGGTATAAGTATAAGTCAAATAACCATCATCATTAGGATTTTCTTGTACCTTCACCATCAGGTTATTGGCTTCATCTTCCACCTGAGCAACCGAATTATAACCCCAATATCCTGTATCACTATTACCTTGTGGCATAAGTGACGCATCTGTGTAATATGTTGGTGTATAACCATCATCATAACCAGACCCAGCCAAGACTCTTAACTCAAGTTTACTTGGATACACACCTCCCGATGTTAGAGGTTTAAACTGAGTTACAATCTCTATAGAATAATCGGCATTTGGTGTAATAGCAAACTCCTGATATATTGCATCTGGTTCATTATTATCAAACTTCACCACATTATCAGACCCGCCATTACCAGAAGACGACTCCCCTTGATCTCCAATCTTTTTGTTAATCCATCCAGAACATGCGCAATCTGATCCTGAAGATTTAGGTATTTTGTTAAAATCAGCATTTACCAAAGCAGGTACAATGGCTGGTGGCTCATCTGGTTCAACAACTTCAATTGTTTGGGTAAATTCACTGACTACGTTCAACTTATCTGAAGCACGCAAGGTAACTGTATATGTACCCTCGCTAGGAAAGGTATTCATACCTTCCCGTTCTGTGGAGGTGTTACCATCACCAAAGTCCCATGCGTAATCTGTAGCACTAATAGATGTATTACTAAATGCGTACGTTAAGTAATCTGAAGTTACGCTAGCCGAAAAAGATGCTTGGGGTGGAGTAGCATCAGGTATTGAATTAGCTTCCGGCAAATCATATTTCAATGCCTCAATAGAAGGATCACAAGATGTTATACAAAATGCGGCTCCAGCTATTACAGCGAAAAGTACTTTTTGTAAGTTGTTTATATTTTTCATGTTTTCTATTTTAAAAATTAAAACTGTTTTTAGTAGCCAGGATTCTGACTCATTAGTCCTTGACTCAAATTAATTTCTCTCTGGGGTATTGGTAGAATTAAATCTGTAGAGGCGAAATTATAGCCATTTGCTGCTGAAAAAGCGGATAGTACTTCCTGAGCTTTACCTAATCTAATAAGGTCAAACAATCTTTGGTTTTCAAAAGCAAGTTCAACACGTCTTTCTAAAAGTAACTCATCAATAGTTAGCGTTCCATCTTCATCGTCTTCTAAGCCAGCTCGTTCTCTTACCTTGTTGTATGATTCTATAGCATTGCTACTCGTAGTTTCTAAAGCACCAGCCATAATAGCCTCTGCATGCATTAATAATACATCGGCGTAGCGTAAAACAATCCAATCATTACCTGCTAATCTGGCATCACCTTCAAAAGTTCGGCCGTCATCACCTCCGTCTTGACCATCTGGTAAATATTTTGTCACTTGATTCTGTGATATTTGAGCAGGGTCAATTCTATAAGAAAACGCCGTTCTATCGCCTCCAGATTCTTCCAAAGCATTAACTGCATCGGTAGTAACATAATTTACACCAACTGTTCTTCCAACACCGTTTAACCACTCTGCAGAAAAGTTTTGACTATCTGCAGTTAGTCCAGACTCGAAACCAATGGCGAAAATTATTTCTTTGTTTCTCTCAGTGTAGAATACATCATTAAAATTATCCAACAATTCAAATCCACTACCCATAACGTCTTCACATAGTGATTGGGCTCTTGAGTAGTTCTTGTCATCTGTTAGATAGACCTTAGCTAGTAAAGCCTGTGCTGCTGCTTTGGATGCCCTTGTAGTATAAGAATTATCCAACCCTACCACTGCTGTTTCTAAGTCATTTTCAATAAGATCATAAATTGTCGATGTAGAAACTCTAGTGTACTGTATTTCTTTTTCAAGAGGTCCAATAACACGGTCTATTAATGGCAAGTCTCCAAAAAGTCTAACCAAATTAAAATAAGCATAAGCTCTTAAAAATTTAGCTTCAGCTTCAAAAGCCTTTTTAGTATCTGGATCTGTTACTACATCTAAATTGGCTAATACTGTATTAGCTCTCATTATAACATTAAAAAAGCTACCATAATAGTTTGATACAATACCGTTTGTAGCTTCTACACTATAAGATTCAAATTGCGCAGCCTCACCTTCTTGACTTTTTGTACGTGTATTATCACTGCGCATTTCTGTTAAATAATACTCATATTGCACAGCATGCAAATCTTGTGTTCTTGTACTATTGATTCCTTGAATACCGTCATAAATGGCAATAATTGCTGTTTGAACTTCGGAAGCATCCTTATAATAAGTCGCCGATGTGATACCTGAACTAGGTTCTGGCGATAAAAAATCACTATCACAGGAAGAGATCACAATTCCAATTAATAGTACGATTATAATTTTTAATTCTTTCATAATATATATTGTTAAATGCGTCTTTTAAAAATCTAAATTCAATCCTAATGATATCGTTCTAGCGATAGGTGAACCAGCTCTTTGATACCCATAATTGGTTGGGCTTGTTCTATCAATCGATTCTGGATTAAAACCTGTATAATCATCTGCTTTTACGTACATTAAATTCTGTCCTGTTGCATAAATTCTTAAATTAGATAGTTTTAGTTTTGATAAAACGTCTGAAGAAAAGTTATATCCTATATTTAAGTTACGTAATGCAATGTATGATGCATCTTGAATAATATCATTAGTAAATATTTTTTGCTTAATAAATTGCTGATCCGGAGTAGTTGAAGTATTAAAATCCTGTGCACTATTAAAATGATTAAACAAATATTGATCTCCCATGTTTCTTATTTCTGCTCCATGAGATCCTTGAAACATAAAGCTAAAATCTATAGCACCGATTTCAAAACTATTTGTAAAACTCCATATTAATTCTGGATAAGGATCGCCTAAAGCCGCTTTATCGTCGTCATCAATCAGACCGTCACCATTCAAATCCTTTACGTATACATCTTGGGCTTGAGCTCCAACCGGATGGTAGGCATTATTAAGGTTTTCTAATGGAATGTCTTTATCAACAACCCATCCATAATAGGTTGAAATTGGTTGCCCTTCAAGGTTAATCCATTCTGCAGCGCGCTTTTCATCGACATTTGAAATTTGCCCGTTGGAATCTCCAAAATCAACAAGGGTATTCTTATTAGTTGTCACGATAATTGCTGAATTCCATTTAAATTTCTCTGAAGCTATGTTTTTAGTCCTCAATTCCAATTCAAATCCTTCATTTTTAACTTCTCCCAAATTAACCAAAGCGCTATTAAAACCAGTTGTATAAGATATTGGGTTGTTAAGCAGTAACTGATCACTTGTTCTTTGATACCAATCTAAAGATCCAGTAATCCTATTTCTAAAAAATCCAAAATCAATACCAGGGTTGATTTCTATTAAACGCTCCCATTTTAAGCCATTATTAGCTATATTAAGTGGTGAAAAACCTGGGGTTATAGCACCTTCTGTACTAGCCGTAACAGCACTTAATAAGGCTAAATAAGGATAGAAATCTACAAGAATATTCCCCGTGCTTAAACTACTTGAGCTTGTGTTTACGTTGGGATCTACACTCCCTGTATTTAGTCTATCGTTACCCGTTACACCATAGCTAGCTCTAAGTTTTAAATTACTTAACACATCACTATCTTGTAAAAAACTTTCGTTAGAAATGTTCCAACCTACTGAGGCAGCTGGGAAATTACCATATTTATAATCTGATCCAAAAATAGAACTACCATCTCGTCTAAAACTAAACGATGCTAAATATCTATTATCATAAGCATAATTAACTCTCGCAACATAAGAGATTCCTCTTTTTTGCCATTCAAAAGCATCTGCATTAGAAATTAAAGCGGCATTGGTTATTTGCTTTACTGCATCCGTTGTATATCCAGTTCCTGTTATCGTGGAATTAAAGCTATCTCTAGATTCAACAACAGATCCTAAAGTGGCCCCTATTTCATGATTCCCAATGGTTTTATTATAACTTAAAAAGTTATCCCATATAAGGTATATTTGACGTTGCGTAATTTCATCCATTCTTGCAGCTGCCGCTCCGTTTCTACTTGCCTTTACACCTTGCCACCTTGTTCTTCTGGTATCTTGATAAGAACCAGAAAGCATAGTTCTAAAATTTAACCCTTCAATGATACTGTAGTCTAAATATAAACTACCAAAGGTCTTAAACTTTTTATCGAAACGCTCTCTCTCTATAACCTTTGCTGCCGGGTTTGTGTTTGAAGTATTACTAATATCCACTAAAGCACTACCATTGCCATACAAATCATAATTATCGAAATGACGCTGTGTTGCGTAATCCCCAATTTCAACGTCTGGGTAGAGATTTCTGTCAACATACCTTATCGTATTGGCATCATGATAAACAGGCAACCAATTGGTTTGTCTTAAGATATCATGTGTGGAACCATCAAAACGTCTTGTATTAGTGTAAGATGGACTTAAGCTAGCCCCAAACTTAAATTTATCACTCAGTTTAGTGTCAACCTTAAGGCGCATGCCATACTTCTTAAAATTATCTGTTAAGAGTACGCCTTCGTCCTCAGCATAATTAGCACTTGCCGTAAACTTGGTTGTACTATTACCGCCTCTTATAGAAAGTGAGTGACTTGTGATAGTTCCTCCATCAAAAATCACATCTTGCCAAGATCTATCAATACCTATAAGCTGTTTGTATTTTGTTCTATCTGAAAGCACCCCATTTGCCGCCAACTCTGCTTTGGCAGTTTCTTCAATAGAAAATGTGTAAGGATCACTATGAATAGCTTCTTTAAAACCTGTAAATGTACTATAGTTAATTCGGGTCTTTCCTTCCACACCATCTTTCATACTAATCATAATAATACCATTAGAACCTTTAGAACCATAAATTGATGACGAAGCGGCGTCCTTTAGTATTTCAAAAGATTTCACATCATTCATGTTAAGTGCACTCAAGAAATCGGAATCCACAATAACCCCATCAACAACAATTAACGGCGTTGAGTCGCCTGCCATGGAACCCACACCTCTTATGGTAATAGTTGGCGCAGCACCAGCACCACCATCGGTGGCTTGAATGTTAACACCCGAAACCTGCCCAATTAAAGCATCATCTACTCTAGCTACAGCAATTTGTTCTAAGTTTTCGTTTACTACTTTAGAAACTGATCCTGTTAAATGCGACTTTTTCTGGGTACCATAACCAATTACCACAACCTCATCTAGTTGAGATACATCTTCTTCTAAGGATACATTAATAGTAGATTGATTTCCAATAATCTTTGTTTGCGCAGTAAAGCCAACATATGAAAACTGCAATACTTCTCCTTCATTGGCTCTGATTTCATAGTTACCATCAAAATCTGTTGTAGCCCCTCTAGTAGTGTTTAAGACGATGACATTTACACCAGGAATGGGAATGTTATCAGTGGACGATACGACCGTACCCCTAATTGTCCCATCTTGTGCAATAACTGTAATACTGCATAATAATATTACAATAAGCGTTAGTTTGTTTTTTAAATTCATAATTAGTTTTTTAATGTTTGAATAGTAAAGTTTAATTAGAAAAGAAACTATTAGAAGTTTAATCTCTTATAATCATTATTATTAACCAGATAAAAACATAATCATGTTTCAAAATTTTGTAATTTTGAAATTCACATGTTTTATCAAGTATGGCGTGTGTTTCTTTACTTCCCTCCTAAAAGAAGTAAACAACTTTAAAAGGATAGGCGTGCACCTGTCCTTTTTTTTATTTTCTCATGTTAAGTTTGTTTTTGAAGAGTTATACATTTAGTTTATTTTTTTGGTTTTCCAAATTGGTTAACCAGATTGGTTTCCCAAATATATACTAAATTTTTGTTAAAACCAACTAATTGTCAATTTTAACAATTTTGGTATACCGAGTCATCTACCAAATGGACTGATAGCCCTACCATATTACTGTTTATCACCAAAATAAGATACTCCATCACCAGTTAAAAAGTCTTCTCTTACGGGACTAAATGTGTCAATTAGCATGCCTTCTTCCAAACAAATGGCACTATGCAATAGATTAGGTTCAATATAAACCCCATCCCCTGCTTCTACAATTTTCTTTTCACCATCAATCTCAAATTCAAATTTACCCGAAACACAATAGGTAGCTTGCGTATGAAAATGTTTATGAGGAGACCCCAATGCTCCTTTCTTAAATTTAACCTTTACCATCATGATTTGGTTGTCATAACCTAAGAACTTTCTTGATACTCCTCCGCCAAGCTCTTCCCATTCCATTTCTTTGGTTATAATATACTTTTCACTAAATCTTTTCATAATATTTAATTTATTAGTTTTCTATTAATTGATAAGCACCTTTCCAGATATACTCCTTATTTTTTATTGTTAATTTATGCTCTAAATCTTTATCATTCTTTTGATTTGAAATTATAAAGACTTTTGATTTATCGTTTTTTGTATCAATCTTGATTGCCGTATATTCTTTTGAGTCATAAACAACTGATACTTTTTTTATATTGCTATAAGCATTCACTGCTAATTCAGAAACAGGAGAATATCTTCCATGAGATTCTATTGTTGAAACATATAAAGCATCTTTCACATTCTTTTTTCTCAGAATTAAGGTCTGTTCATTCCGTAAATTAAAGTCTGGATCGTTAGCTCCAATTCTGCCAAAAATAACTTCATCCGCATTGGAAGTAATTGCTGTATAGGTATAAAATTTATTGTTTCGCAACCAGTTTAATGTAATATTTCCTTCTTTTACAGATGCTGAAGCCTCTTTATATAAATGCTGATACCCATCAGATTTCCCCAAAATTTCTGGCACAGGCATTTTAGAATATTCAAAATTGGCTTGCATGACATGTCCTAAGAAATAAAATGGCAAATCATACTGGTTGGAGCTATCTGACACCACCCTCATTATATCTAATATATAAGGTGTTTCATACGCCTCGTCTTTAATAGCCACCATCGTTCTGTGAAGCCTTGTTCCAGGGTACGCCTTATCATCTTTTGCACTAGCTACTTGAAGGTTTTCGTCTGTTACACTGAAAACATATTTAGTTGGATGATACTTACTTCCTATATCATACTTGCCTTTAAAATGAGAAGTTTCGTTTTGCACTAAAGTATTATGGGCAATACTTTGTCGGGCCCAAGTTTTATTCTCCTTTAAATAATTACCGCCTCCTTTTTGTTCTATATTAACAAAACGCCCCATACCGTAATCTTGAACTACTTCATTACCATCTTCAAATAAAGCAAAAGACAATTTATCATAATGACCGTGACTTAATCCATGGGCCGTGTATTTAAAAACCAATTCCAAACCGTAACTACGTAAAATTGCAACCCCTCCTTCATCGCCATTAGCCCCATCAGATAATTCAATTGATTTTTTCACAAAAGGTTTTTCCTTTCCTTCTTTTATACCCAAAGCAACAGCTAAACCTGCATCATCAAGAGTAACTTCATCTTGTTTCTTTGCTATACTTAGCAATTCTGGGTTGTTTCCTCCAAAATGATACGCAATATCTACTGCTGATACTAAAGATGAATTAAAGTAAGACATCCCTTTTTGAGAGTCGTTTAATAAAAAGAACTCTCCATCTTTATCTGATAAATTTAATAAGGCATTTACGCTTTTAATAAGTACACTATCCTTGAATTGGAATACTTTCTGTTCTGGTCTTTTATTTTGAAGTGCTTGTGCAAAAATTAAAAAAGGATAAGAAGCATACCTTTGATAATAAGGCCCTTCTGTAAAATACCCATCTGGAGAAAATGGGTCGTTTACATTGGCAAAAAAGCCTATGGCCTGACCTTCCTTTCGAATATAACCACCGTCGTCATCCTTTTCATTGGGATCATAATCAGCATTTTCAACACCACTCAATGCTCTTTCTAAAAGAACATCATCATCCATAACCAAAGCAATCATACCTACAGCAACATTACCCCAAGTTGCATGGTTATGAACCCTATTAAAAAACTTTAAATTATGTATTGATATATGATCTGCAAAAGGTCTAAATAAATCGTTTTCTAAAATATTGCGTTCATCTTCTGATAAAAAATCATAAATACAATCATAAGCCTGACTTGTATAAACCAGCCAATTAGAATCATTTAAACATTGCCAAAATAATTTACCTCGAGCATAGGATCTTGGTTTTGGATGAATAGGCCATTTTGGATATTCTTTTGCATATTCGAACAACATGTCCTTAACAAATTTGGCGTATTTTTCATCCTGAAGGATTTGATATAACACCCCTGCTTTTTGCATTAACACATAATTCTTTTTATGTGTTTCATGTGTGTATCCTCCAGAATAGTCTTTTGGAAGCGGCACATCAAAACCATTTTTAATTTCTGCATCAACTTCAACTTTGGTTGCTTCTAATGTTTTATCAAAAATGGGTATACGTCCTAAATTAGCCCTAATATCTTTGACACCTTGTTCTGTTAATATTAAACTTGGATGCTCTTGTTTGGTTGATGAAAATTCCTCTACCTTATTCACTGATTGCTTTTTACACGAAATAGCCATCATACATAATATAACAAGTAATACTCTAATTGACATTCTGTTTATCATCCTTATTTTAGTTAATTGAAATAACACCTAAATCTTTACTATCTGTACCTTTTCCTTTTAAAGGCGAATTATTCGATAACCCAAATGAGTTTTCAATGAACCCGGATTAAAAGTCCAAGGTTATTTCACGATACTAAAACTATATTAAATAATACAACACAAAAAAGTTTGCTTTCTCATGTTTTAACTGGTTAACCAGTTTGGTTTACCAAAAATAAACATTATAAAGCGTTATCCAAATTTTATTGTGTTAAAAACAGCATTTCAAACATTTTAGTAGAAAAAAAACACTTACAGCAACTTCAAACCAACATAATTATAAACTCCCCATTTATACGGACCGTTGCTCCCGAAACAACACTATTATATTCGGATGCCAAAAACAAAACCGTTTGAGTTACATCATGCAACCAAACATGCTTTAAAAGCAGCTACCCTCAAATTATGTAAATTAGTATTTAAAAACTCCTGATTGATAATCAGCCAAAAGCAAGGACGCTATTAACAAACTGACTAAGGTTCTTTTAACACATACAGAAACCTCCTACTGAAAATTACTCTATTTATTAATTCAATATTCAATTTTTTTGGATTGATTCATTGCACCGCCTGTAACCTTAATAATATAAGTCCCCTTGCTTAATGAAGGTATATAAAGGGTCTCTTTAGCTTTTCTTATGCTTTTTCTCAAAACTTTTCTTCCGTCGATTGTGTAAACTTCAATATGCTTAGCTTCTCGTGGTAGATTATATAGCTGTAGCGTGTTTGCAACAGAATCAGATACCACACAAAACTCATGCTTTGGTTCCAAAACATCTAGTGACAATGGTTCAACTTCTTCAATACTAAAATTTGCAAATAAGACCTGTTCATCTCTAAGGTCTTGCGGATTGTTCAAGCTTCTGTAAATACCCCATTTTGGTCGAACAAATTCTGCATCTTGCCTCCAATGAACCATATCATTATTTGAGTATTCGAATAATACAGCACCATCACTAACCCTTTTAATTTCAATAGAATAGGCGCCAGAAGTCCCATATTCTATTACTTCAGAGACTTCTAACCAGGTACCAATAAAGGGTTGTAAATCGGTTTTCTTTAATGTAATTTGGGTGTCAATTTCAGCATAACGTAATTCTAAGCGGTCTGGACTTCCCTTACGGGTAGTTAGCGTATACATGGGCATACCATCAAAAGGGCCTCCTACAGATTTTAATTGATGCAAATGTGTGAAATTAGGAGAAGATTGAAACCCGTCTGTCAACTTAAACTTCCATTTATAGATCACTTGTTCTCCTACAACACCCAATAAATTATCAGGAGATTTGGAATACGATTTTATTTCGTTACGCTGTCTATCAAAATTACGACATCTATCATTATCGGGCGTAACATGCATGTAAAAACGGAACACATTTGCGTTCAAATCAGCATCAAATAATTCATCAATATGATCACCAAAATCTTCATGTCCACAATCTGGAACTTCAATGGGGTTATATCCAGGAGCTAATACTGATGTAATCAGATTATAGGTATTCCCTAGTCCGTCGGCATCTAGACGCACTTGACCATAGCAATAAAGTGTAAATAGCCATGTAAACAAAACACTTATATATTTCACTTTCATATAGTTTAAAGTTTCTCCAAATTTATGCTATCTGGTACCGTTCCAAAACCAACCGTAGCCTCTTTAAACCAAACCTCGGCATAACTTCCATGAGCATATTGTGTTTTAATATCCCCATTGTAGGTTTCTGATTTTGTCGACTTGCCGTTAGCTTGATTATAAGCCCCTTGTTTAAAAATTTGTATTTCTCCAGCATAAGCAGAGTCTCGCTCAATTCCTTCCCTATTTCTGGACTCATATACTTTTAAAACTTGCTTTGGAATATTTTCTTTTTTTGAAAAATCTGATTTCAACAAGTTTTTTTCAAACCTTTTAGTTTCGTGTCCTTTGCTTGAGAAGGTTAAATGCATGATACCTTTATACACATTAATCTCATACCTAAACTCTTCACCTAAAGCAATACCATCTTCTGGCTCATCGGGATACCGGTCTTTACTTGTTCCTAGTACAGCCCAATTAGTTCCCCAAACGGCTGTTGAAACATCCCATCTTCCAGAATTATCACCCTCCGTGTTAATTTCGTAGTTCCAAAAAACAGAACCTTTAGTATGGCCTGGGAACTTTTTGTAAAATATTTTTAAAGGTTCATTTTTATGTCCTTCCTCACTATGTATCTGACCTATAACCACCGAGTAGGAAGATGGCACCCTTGCATCTCCTGTTGTTGATACATGCTGCACTTTTAATGTTCCTGTTAATTTACCTCCTACCTCTGGTATCCAATGTCTTTTTTCTCCCAATTCTGTCCTTGTATTATTGGAGGTTTTTGAAGTAATTCCAGAATTGGGGGTTTTGTAAACTACCCATTTCGTATTGTCTTCAATTTCCACGAAAAAAAACTGGTCTTTCTGAAAATTATCTAAAGTATCTGAACGTGTTCCATCTCCTAACAGAATTCTCCAGTTATGCATAAAAGGGATTACCTCGCTTGGATAAACTATAGTGCTTTTGTTTGCGTGATTAGTATTCTTTGATTTATCAATACAACCTATGTTAAGAAAAGTAAGCCCTATAACTAATAAGAATGGTACTATTATTTTTATATTTATTAGACTCATGCGTGTTAATTCTTTATGATTTGCTCTAGTTTAAAATAGCTTCTCTAGGGATAGATAAACTGGCTTTAATAATCTACCTCTTTATAGCCCCATATGTATTTCCGGCCATTAAACTGCTCACATTTTCCAAAGAAACAATATTGACATCTCCTGGAATTGTATGTTTTAAGGCACATGCCGCAGAGGCAAAATCTAATGCTAACATATCATCATAATGTAACAGCCCATATATTAAACCTGCCGCAAAAGCGTCTCCCGTACCAACACGATCTATAATATGCGTAATATTTAGCATATCGGTTTTAATATATGTCTCTCCATTCCATAATTTACCTTGAATCTGGTGATGCGAAGCACTCATGATTCTTCTTGTTTTTTTAACGACTTTTTTAATATGTGGAAAATGACTTACCAATTGTTTGGCTAAGCTTTGAAAATTATCTTTTGGAGCGCCTAATCCAAACATTTCCCTAATACCTCTGCTACTGGTAATAACAACGTCACTATTTTCTACCATATCTGGAATCACCTGTTGCATAGTTTTACCATACTTCCACATATTATTTCTGGAGTTTATATCTCCTGATACTGTGACTCCTAATTTATTTGCTGTTTTAATGGCATCAAGACAACATTTAGCAGCACCCTCAGAAATCGCAGGTGTAATACCAGTCCAATGAAACCAATCTGCATCTTTAAGAGCTTCTTCCCAATTAACCATAGAAGGTTGAATTAATGAAAAGGCAGACCCCTCTCTTTCATAAATCACTTCGCTGGGCCTATGAACCGCTCCTTTTTCAAGGAAATACTTCCCCATCCTATCATCTCCATAGATAACATTTTCAGTATTTAACCAATGTCTGCGCAAAAATTGTGTGGCTGCTTTTCCTAGAGCGTTATCAGGAAAACGCGTAACATGGGCAGCTTTCATGCCTAAATAAGCACAGGAAATACCAACATTTGCCTCTCCTCCCCCATAAACAAGTTCGAGCGATGAAGCTTGAGAAAATTTTTCATATCCCGGCGGAGACAGGCGCATCATAACTTCTCCAAATGTGACAACTTTTTTAACCATAACTTCTAATACATCAGTTTTAACTTTAAATTTTGCACAGTTTTTATTTGCCCAGAATTGGTTATAACATTCTCGGATTCCATATTGTTTTTGGCACCCCACAAAATGGCAACAAACTCGACTGGATTATTATTAAATGTATTCTTAGTAATATTTACATTCACAATACCTCTGTGATTTAATAAAATCTTATGCGCTTCGTTAACTCCGCAATTTGTAAACGTGGAGTTAGAAACTAGAAGATTTCCACCAATTGTAGATTCATCATAACCACCTCTGTAATAATCGATAACATTAGAATTAACAGAATTAAAACTACAGTTCATTACAGTCAAATACTCGGTATTATAATCTCCTTTATCATTAGTTTCTTCAGATATCTCAAGTCCATTCTCACAATGTGAAATGGTAGTATTCATAAAAGTTATTTCTTCTGCAAATGATTGCTTATACACCTTCAATGCATAGTTAAAATGACTGATTTCTGAATCAATAACTTCTAAACCAAAATGATTAAACATATTGTCTTTCAAGCTAGCAAATGCGAATTGGGTGTTTGTGCCTTTTAACTTGATGCCTTTCAATTTTAACTTACCATAGGGGTGCAACGCAAAAGCAGGTGTATTTTCAGGACCATTATATACTATCTCCGTCTTTCCTTTAGATTGAATAACTATGGGTTTGTTTATAATTAAAGACTCTGAAACCGTAAAGACACCATCCTGCAACTCTATAATATCGTTCTTTTCTGCGGTCCTTAATTTTAAATCCAACTCTGCATCATTGGTTACAATATGTGTTGTTGGCTCTTTAACTTCAACAACATTAGAATACCAACTTGCACCATATTTAGTTTTGTCTAGGAGGTCTAAATCAATAGGCTCTGAGTTTAAAAATGCACCTATTTGATTGGACTTACTCCTTGGATTTCCTAAAATATCTTTTGTAATAGTTTCAAAATCAAACCCACTATAAATTTCAACATCTTCGAAACCCAATATAGGCACACTAAGATCTTCTCCAATGCTGGTTAAGCTTAGGGTTTTTAAATCCAAACCATCTCGCTTTGCAAATGAGACGCCATTATTATGAATAATATTACTTGCAAAAGTAACACCATCAGCCTTATCATGTTCAATAATAGGCCTTGAATCCCCTAGCTTATTATAAATTACATTATTTACGACTTCTGTTCTTAGGGGTCTTGCTGAACGTATTTCAGATTTAGGTAATACGTTAGCCTGATCAATATTTGTTCCCACACCAAATTGCCATGGAGAATTACAATTCACATATGTGTTATAAGCCACTACAACATCAGTCACTTGATTATATCTGTTTAAGGGTGACTTAGGAATACCATTCATAATAGCCAATGGACTTCTAAAATTTTTTCCTTTTAAATTGTAAAATAGATTATTGGTAATCCAATGACCCGTATTCACAATTCTAATGCCGCCATAATTTTCGTTTTTACCATCTCCTATAAAGTAGTTACCATCAATCAAACAATAATTACCATGACGTGTTACAACCGAGCCTTCACTTCTATAAAACACGTTGTTTTTAATAATATTGAAATTCGTTTTACTTGAAATAATTTCCACTTCTCCATTACAAGCTTCAAACAAGTTATTTGCTATGGTTGTATTACTAGGAGACATGGATGTAAAACTGCTTCCTAGTTGAATGGTTTCTCCTCTAGCGCCACCTTTTCGAGGTCTTGGTCCAAAGTGGTTATTCACTATTTGGTGATAATTCCTAATACTTTGATTTCCTTTAAGATCAACGCGCACTGTTGGCCCACCATTTGTTTTTCCAGCAAGATAACAGTGACTTAATGTATTGTTTTTTCCATAAAATTGAACCCAGAGATTATCATCATCACGATTCAAGTTATTATAATCTAGAATAACACAATTTGAAACGCTACAATGATTGGCAACGTTTTTCTCGCTAGTTCTAAAAGCTATGACATTGCTTAAAGGAGAATGCCCGTTTCTAAAGAACAAGCCTTCTACTTTTAAATATTCACCGCTAATTTCAAGACTAGAAGTACCTTCAATAAATACACCACCCGGTGTTTCAGCTTTTAAAACTATTGGTTTTTCTGCTGTTCCTTTACCAATTAATTTAATTTCAACGTCTTTCCAAACACCATTAGCCAATATAATTTGATCACCTGGTTTCGCTTTTTTTATAGCTCCGAAAAGCTCATTAGAATCAGATACTTTTATAGCTTCAATAGTTGGTGCTTTTTCACACCCTAAACTTAAAAGCAACACACTTAAAAAAAACACAGCTATCTTCATGACATTCTATTTGTTGTATCAAATACTAATTAAAATGTTTTACAATAAGAAAAAGCCTTTTACGAGTAAAAGACTTTTTCCAAACAAAACTAAACTGACTACTTCTTAATTATTCTTTTAGTTACCGAACCTTGATCTGAGTTTATTTTCATGAAATAAACACCTCTTGAAAGTTCAGAAATATTTAAACGGTCATTTTTCAACGCTAGTCCCGATAATACTTGTTCCCCTAAAACACTGTATAAAGATATAGATGTTATGTCAATATTTTTTGTTGTGATAGTAATTACATCATTTGCCGGGTTGGGATAAACTTTCACGCTATGTGATAGTACATTTTTATCTAAACCTAAAGTAGCATCTGATACTACTAATTCTGATGAATAATTGAATGCTTTATCAACAGTATATATTTTGTAATAATTTCCAGCTGCATAAGCCTCATCAAAACTGGTGTCTGTACCTATATAAACGATGGTACCTTCAAGACTTCCTGTACCGTTGGTAGTCGTGTTACCTACTTGGTAAATACCATTTTGATTCGGATCATTATCTGCCGAAGGCATTGAAGTGTACTTAACCACAACATAGCCTCCACCATCAACACCACTAGCTGGTGCTGTCCAACCTACAGAAGCAGTACCACCATTATTGGCATATGTACCCCCTGTAGCCGCATCTGGAGCAGTATCGTCATAAGCACCTGAATAAACAACAAAATCATCAAAATGTATTAATGGTTTGTCTACATTCTTCTCGCCTCCTATTCTAGCTACAGCCCAATTTGAAGCATTAAAAGTATCACCCGTTGTAACCGTACCATACGTTTTCACCCAAGTATTAGCCACAAAACTTCCTACATCAGTTTTATTAGTTGTTTTCCCGCCAGAAGTATTATTCAAGTAAACACCTGGCTTTAAATTTTCATCTGGAAGCGCTTCACTAGATTTATAAAAAAATTGAACTGTATATTCAGTACTCACAGTCATAGTATTAGGAGACACTGTTGATGGTGCCTGAAGACGCGCATTGTCTTTATCGTTATTAAGCTGAGCCTGAACTGAAAAATTACCAGACCTTGCATCACTTGGGGTATCTAATATGCTCTCATCAGTGGTTCCTCCAGTAGTTGAAATAGACCATGTTGGTGATGGTGTATCTTTTGCACCACTTCCCTGACTCGCTAAGTTACCAGCAGTTTGCCCTTCAAGACCCCCATCCATTATAGGAAACTCTCCTATAACTTGTTGGCTCCAACCAAAATTTAAACCCAAACAAAACACCAAAAGAAAGTAAAACCTATACGATTGTTGTTTAAAAAGTAATGTTGTTTTCATAATGTAATAATTTTTAGAAATGTATTAGTTAGTATTTAACTGGTAAACAAATTATACTCTTGGAAAACCAAACTGGTAAACCAATTTGGTTTTCCAAATATATAAGTATTTATTGATTAAAAAAAAATATTTTTCCGGATTTAACGATTAGGCTAAATAAACCTTGACCCACTTACACCAAAATGTGACTTGTTGACATCCATTCTGTTAGGCCTTTTCCCATAAAGTTTGCAGCGTTTTTAAATCAGTTTTCATGGCTTGATACACCAGCTCCTCATTTATGGATATTTCTCTTTTTCCTTTTTCGGCGCCACCTAAATCATACTCAACGTGCAAGGACACAGGAGGGCGTAAATCGTACTTTTTTAATAGTTTAAAAAAAGATTTAAAGTCTACAACTCCTTTTCCTAATGGAACATTCATGATCTGCCATTTGCCATTTATTTCTACCCACTTAAAATCCTTTAAAACCATCGTTCTTACTTTAGATTTAAGTAGTTCAAAAGCATTCTTCCAAGAATTAAACCCCTCTACGGTAGCATGCCTAATATCAAATTGTACACCAAAATAGCTCGAATCAATATTCTCAAGTAATTGGTAAACCTCCCAAAAAGAGGCTCCAATTTTAGTACCGGCATGATTTTGATAACACCCAACTAGCCCTAAACTCTTATTAATTCTAGCCAGGTCTAATAATTGTCCATTATATTTTTTAAGTGTTTCTACCATCCCTAACTCATAATCATAGTTAAACCAATTGGTTCGATAGTATTTTATACCTTGCCTTGAGGCTTCCTGAAGAATATTTAAGTCCAAACGCCTCTCAACACTTTCAATTTGAGTGGTAATCATATTACATTTAGAACCTCCATTTATAATGCCCTTTATAGCTAAAGGTAAATCGACTTTCAAGTTAGAAGGTTCCACATGACCGCCGGGCCTAACTGTTAGATCCACCCCAGAAAACCCCATTTCATGGGCCTTGGCTCCTAAGGTCTCATAATCTAAAAATTGTAAATGCTTAGAAAATATACTAACCTCTAAAGGTTTTACAGCATTATAGTTGATAGGCGAAAACACACTGCTACTAAACCCCAAATTAGAAACAAAGCCCGTAGCTAAAGCTGCTTTCTTAATAAAATCTCTTCTTGAATATGGCTCCATATTTTATAATTCTTTCTCTACAAAATACGACTTTTATAAAGAAAAAAAAGCTCTATAAGTTTTAAAACTAATTAACACTTATTGTTTAGCTAAGAAAGATTTATTGGTATGAAACTTTACTAAATACCTGCTACACATTAAATTGGATACCTTAGGCCTACTATTAATCTAGAGTATAACTAATGGTTCTGTTCTCAATTACCTTATAAATCGTAACTGGTTTTAATGGAAGCTCTATTGGATTTTTTGTTAGCAAAACCTCTTTTAAGATAAGGGAGTTTTTTCTCCTCCAATTCTTGCCACAGTCTAATTTGAAATTCTTACATGTATCGCTTGTTGTAATGGCGCTATAAATTACATCCACTAAGTTAATTTATAGAACACCATAAAACCTCTCTAATGGTTTACATTGCCCACCGTTACGAATTTAAAAAGGCATGCAATGGAACTAGAAGTTTAAAAGCCAAACTAAAAAATGGTTCCTTCTTATTAATAGAAAAAAGTATGTTATAACGGACTTACTGTATAATCTTCACATGGTTAATCATGGCTCCTAAGGATAATTTGTGTTGCGCTCCTGAAGACATGTCTTTGAGTGTAAACAGATTTGAATTCATTTCTTCCTCACCTACCAAAACAACAAAAGGAATATGTCGTTTATTAGCATGATTCATTTGTTTTTTCATTTTAGAGGCATCTGGGTATAGTTCGGCATGGACTCCCTGCTCTCGCAATTGTTTTATTGCTTTTAAACTGAATAAGGCCTCCTTATCTCCAAAATTTATAAATAACACCTCTACATTTTTATTTACGGTCTCTGGGAATAGATTTAATTCTTCAAGAACCAGATAAATCCTATCCAGGCCAAAACTAATACCCACACCGCTCATGCTCTTCATCCCAAATATTCCAGTTAAATCATCATAGCGCCCGCCACCACCAATTGACCCTATTTTAACTTGATCTGGAGCAGAAACTTCAAAAATGGCTCCGGTATAATAATTAAGTCCCCTGGCAAGGGTAACATCTAGTTGCAATTTGGCAGTTAACAACCCTAACTCTGAAACCGCATGATTAATAAAAGCCAACTCTTCAATTCCTTTTTGACCTTCGTCAGAAGTCGACAATATATGCTTTAGACTTTCTATTTGAGCTTCAAAAGTTCCTGAAAGTGTAAACAATGGTTGAAGTTTTGAAATTCCTTCCTGAGAAATACCTTTAGAAAGCATTTCTTCCTTTACTTTATCTTCACCAATTTTGTCAAGTTTGTCAAGCGCCACGGTAAAATCAATAAGTTTATCGCTGGCCCCAATAACTTCGGCTATACCCGACAATATTTTTCTGTTATTAATTTTAATGGTAACGCCGTCTAATTTCAAGGCTGAAAAAACAGCATCATACAACTGAATAAACTCTACTTCCTGCCATAAACTTTTGCTTCCTACCACATCGGCATCGCATTGGTAAAACTCTCTAAAACGTCCTTTTTGAGGTCTATCTGCTCTCCATACAGGTTGTATTTGATATCGTTTAAACGGGAACTCAATCTCGTTTTGATGTTGCACTACGTAGCGGGCGAAAGGCACCGTTAAATCATAACGTAGGGCTTTTTCTGAAATAGAAGATGTTAACTTATTAGAATCTTTATTGGCATAGGCCTGTTCATTAGCTTTTGCTAGGTAATCTCCAGAATTTAGAATCTTAAAAATTAAGCGATCGCCTTCATCTCCGTATTTACCCATTAAGGTACTTGAATTTTCAAAACTTGGTGTTTCAATAGGTTGAAATCCAAAGGTTTCAAAAGCTCCACGAATCGTATTAAATATATAGTTTCGTTTTGCTACTTGTTCTGGATTAAAATCTCGGGTGCCTTTAGGAATACTTGGTTTTTGAGCCATTTAATTCTAATTTATTAACTTATCGAAATACATGTACAACTCGCCTTTAGTAATAACAGCGCCCTGTTCTATCATTTTAAATTTATCGAGGTTTTTATCCTCTGAATAATCTTTATCAGCTTGCAAAAACTCAACGTTTTCATCCATCAAATTTTCGCGTAACCAGTTATAACCTTCCTTAGTTGTAATATCAATAGCATCATTCTTCACATTAACAACAATGGCGTGCATTTTATCTTCGCCCAACTGGAATAAATACATATGCTGTGCAGAAAAATGTTCAAGGTATTCTGCTTTATTTAGAACACCTTCCCAAATTAAATCGCTAAATACGTCAAGCTCAGTTTCTGCCAATTCGGGTTTATTCGCTTTTAAATTTGTCCATTCATCAGCCGTTATAGACTGTGTCGCCAAAAAATTAATAAACTCTTGATGTAATTCCTCAAATTGTTCTTTTGTAAGTCTTGAATACTTCATTGTATATAAATAAATGCGCCCCTAAATAGGAGCGCAAATTTAAGAATATATATGGTATTTTCTTAGAAAATGTAGCGTAATCCCACCTGAGCTTGCCATCTTGAAGCCAAACTGGAATCAAACCCAAATGTAGCTGTTTGATTTTGATTAAAAGAATAGGTAGGCACGTTATTATCATCAACAGTTACACCTATTGGTTGTACATTATTTGGTTGTTGAATAACACCCCAATTTGAATTTAACAAATTACCAAAATTCAAAATATCTAAACTAAACTGAATGGTATTCGTTTTATTTTCGGAAACTTTTAATCTAAAATCCTGAAGCACTTTAAGATCCCATCTGCTTCTCCATGGGGCGAGAGCTCCATATCTTTCTGCGTACTGACCACGCCTTCCATTTAAATAATCATCTTGCTGAATATAGCGTTCTAAAGCCGCTCCATCTCCTGTATTAGCAAATTGCATCTGGCTAATATCACTCGGCGTAGGGATATAAATTAAATCATTTAAACCAGAACCATCGCCATTAATATCACCTCCATAGGTATAGTTAAACCGCCCGCCTTGAGCATACTCAAAAAACATAGACACCGTTGTTGCCCACTTATCATTTCCAAACACCCACTTTTTACTTGCTACACCAATAATTCTGTGCGTATCTCCATATTTAGAAAATGCTAAAACATCATTATTTACATTCCCTAATGCGGGATTAAAGGCAAAAGCATCTCCCGTAATTTCTGCTTCTATAGAATTAACATCTTGAGAATTTAAATAGCTATACGCTAACATGGTATAAAACCCATTGTTAAATGTTTTTTGACCTTTTATGGATGCATTCCAAATGCGCCCTTTATCGGAATTTGTAAAAACATAAGCATTGTTAATAATGTCATCTGACGTATAAATAGGTCGGTTATCCACGCCTTGCAATGTTCCTGATGGTGGCAGTAAGCCCCAGTTTTGAACATGTGCCCCGTTAATATCTTTGGTATATGATACATCACCTGTTAAGATAATACCGTTTTCAAATTTATAATCTGTACCTATATTAGTTCTCCATACTTGTGGGAATTTATAATCTGGATCCACAGCCTGATAGAAAAACACTTCAGGATTGGCCACTTGATTTCCTAACCATACAAAAGGGAAGCGTCCTGTAAATATTCCAGATCCGCCGCGTAACTGAAACGTCTTATCACCTCTTACATCATAATTAAATCCAACTCTTGGAGATACTAACCAATCATTATTTGGCATTTTGGTATTATCGAGAAAAACGGTTTCTCCTGTATTAGGATTTACATAAGGAATCTCTGGTACGTAACAACAAGCTCTATCAATTACTTCTTGAGCTTTTTGAGCCGTGTCAAAAAACAAAGGTTTATCAAAACGTAAACCTGCGGTTAGCTTAAATTTTTCTGAAATATTCCATTCATCTTGAAAATAAAAAGCCAACTGCCCAACGTTGGTCTCTGCTAGTGCCCAACCACCAGGGTTTCCAACACCATTTGCTTCTAATGTATTATGAGCTGCGGTGGCATCTTTTAGCATCGTATCAAGACCTCCTCCTGGTGCTGAATCTGCCAGCAACTCTGAAACACTTCCGTAAGATGGAAAAAACACACCACGAGCCCCGTAAACCCCAAGATTGAATGAGTTATCGAATTCAAATTTTTCAAAAGACATCCCAATAGTAATGGTGTGATCGCCTTGATAGAAGTTTAAATTATCTGTAAACTGAAATACTTTTTGGTCTAACTTATTATGAATCGAAAATGGTTCATGACCCGCAATTATATAATTAGAGCCGTCTTCTTGAACAGTTATAGTAGGCGCAGGAACCGATAACGGATTTCTAAAATCATCAAAATGCGTGTAACCTACCTGAAGCTTGTTCGAAGATACTTCAGATAAGGTGGAATTGAGCTCTAACTGAATAGACTGAATATTATTATTGATTTCATACCCAGAGTTTTGAAACTGTAAGGTAGCCGCATTAGGACCTCTAAATCCAAGAGCCGTTGGGTGAGCTGGTTTTTCCTTTGAAGCCTCTAAAAAATTATAGATAACCGCTAACCTATTATTATCGTTGATATTCCAATCTAATTTAAATATACCTTTTGTAGAATTAGATGCATATGTAAAACCTTCATAAGCCCCAGTATTATAACCTAATGTTGCTAGGGCGCTTTGAACCGCCATTAAATCTGTAGCGGTCACTCTAGATTCATTAATGGCTCCCGTTCCTCTGTTTGGTACCCAACCATTCGATCCTAAATCATCACGCTCATCTTTTTCAAAGTTCACAAAAAAGAACAGTTTATTCTTTACAATAGGTCCGCCCAGAGCAAAACCATACTGAGATTGATTTAAATCTGGTCTTGTAACTTCTTCTCCTTTTATCTTTTTCCCAGTCATACTTTCATCTCTATAGAAACCATAAACCGTTCCATGAAACTCGTTAGTACCGCTCTTTGTTACTGCGTTTACGGATGCACCTGTAAATCCAGATTGAGTCACATCGTACGGCGCTAGAGACACTTGAATCTGATCAATAGCATCTAAAGAAACCGGTTGCGCACCTGTTTGCCCTCCCGGAGTAGCGGCATCTAGCCCAAAAGGATTATTAAAAATAGCTCCGTCGAGAGAAAAATTATTGAATTGATCGTTGCGCCCTCCAAAGGAGTTTCCATTTGCAGTGGGTTCTAACCTTGTGAAATCGGAAGCCGACCTCGATATGGTTGGCAATCGTGTTAATTCCCTTCTACCAACACTTGTTTCAGCACCTGTTCTGTCACTGTTAAACGTTCCTGCGCCTCCTGTTCCTTGAATTACAACAGCGTCTAGCTGTTCGCTATCTTCAGATAAAACCACGTCGATATTTTGGGTATTACCCAAACTTAAAAACACATCGTTAAGCGTTTGCTCTTTATACCCTACATAACTAATGGTAATGGTGTATGGACCTCCTACTCTAAGGTTCAATAAGTTAAAACGTCCATCGAAGTTTGAAGCAGCACCATACTTAGTACCTGTTGGTGTGTGAATAGCTAATACATTCGCACCAGGGAGTGGGACCGATGCTTCGTCTAAAATTAATCCCTTAATGTTTGATGTGGTTACTTGAGAATATGCCAGTAGACCAAAAAACAAAAAGAAAATAGCAAGGTTTGTTTGTTTCATTTTGATTATGTTATTTGAATTAGTCTGAAATCTACTATGCATGCATAGTAGCTGTTAAACAAAAGTACCACAAAAAAAAGCCACTCGGAAAGAGTGGCTTAACTTTATTTAAAGCTTTTATTAACTATTTGTTAATTAGCTTGCTTGTGCAATTACTTCAAAATCAAGATCTACAGATACTTCTCTGTGTAAACGAATAACAGCAGTATACTTACCTAAACGTTTTACCGTAGTAACTGTAATGAATTTTTTATCAATAGTTTGACCCTCTTTTTCTAAAGCAGCAGCAACATCTATATTATTTACAGATCCAAATAATTTGTCTCCAGAACCAACCTTTGCTGGTATTTTAATTTCTAATGCCTTTATAGCTTCTGCAATTTTATTGGCATCATCAACTATTTTCTTTTCTTTGAAAGCACGTTGCTTCAAATTCTCAGCTAATACTTTCTTTGCAGAAACTGTAGCCAAAATAGCCTGTCCTTGAGGAATTAAAAAATTTCTACCATAACCGTTCTTAACTGTTACAACATCGTCTTTAAATCCTAAATTTTCAACGTCTTGTTTTAATATAAGTTCCATTGTTATGTGTATTTTATTTTAATAAATCTGCTACGTATGGCATCAATGCTAAGTGACGTGCTCTTTTTACGGCAACAGACACTTTTCTTTGATACTTTAATGAAGTACCTGTTAAACGTCTAGGTAAAATTTTACCTTGCTCGTTTACAAACTTTAATAAGAAATCTGGATCTTTATAATCAATATATTTAATTCCAGACTTTTTGAAACGACAATATTTCTTTTGCTTATTAGTTTCAATATTAAGCGGTGTTAAATATCTAATTTCACCGTCTTTTTTTCCTTTTGATTGTTGTTCTATTGATGACATAATTAAGCTTTTTGTTTAAGTTTATCTCTTCTTCTCTCTGCCCAAGCAACAGCATGTTTATCTAACTTCACAGTTAAATAACGCATAAAGCGCTCATCACGTCTAAATTCTACTTCTAAAGCATCAATAACCTCTCCTGGCACTTGATACTCGAATAAGTGATAAAACCCACTTTTCTTGTTTTGAATAGGGTAAGCTAATTTTTTAAGCCCCCAATCTTCTTTCGATACCATCTTAGCGCCGTTAGAAACAAGAAAATCTTCATATTTCTTTACTGTTTCCTTTATCTGATCTTCAGATAAAACGGGATTTAAGATGAAAACAGTTTCATAATGATTCATAAAAATCGTTTTTATTGTTAAAAATTGGCTGCAAAAATAAATAATTTCTATATATTACACAATATTCTCTCTTCTTATTTATTAGCAATTTTAACTGATTAAAAATTGTTAAAATTATGTTAAAATAAGCACTTTACCGATGTTTTTTGGTTTTAAGCCGAATTTTTTGTACTATTGTCGATATCTTAACCGAAATAATATAAATGTTATGACTTTAAACTGTGTAGTAGTAGACGATTCAGCAATACAACGTCTCTCTATCGTTAAGTTAGTAGAGAATCACCCCTCTCTCAACTTAATTGCAGAGTACAGTAGTGCTTTAGAGACTAAAAATGGTTTAAATACGCATCAAGTTGATTTAATCTTCTTAGACATTGAAATGCCAGTGCTAAATGGATTTGAACTTTTAGACGTATTAAACAACAAACCCCAAATTATTTTCGTAACCGGTAAAACAGAATATGCTTTTAAAGCGTTTAATTATGACGCTACCGATTACTTACACAAACCCATTACAAGAGAACGTTTCAATACCTCTGTCGACAAAGCCTTAGAGCAGCACAGACTTACTCAAGACTTTAAAGAAGAAGATGGTGAACACATTTTTGTAAAAAGTAATCTTAAAAAGCGTAAAGTATACATTAAGGATATTAAATGGATTGAGGCTTTAGGTGATTATGTAAAGTTAGTTACCGAAGAAAACAGCTTAGTTGTTTTATCAACCATGAAAGCTTTTGAAGCAGAACTGCCCGAGGGTAAATTCTTAAGAATACACAAATCTTATATCGTTAATCTAGACAAGATTGACAGGTTTAACAGTAAAAATGTTGAAGTTGGAGCCTACGAAATTCCTTTAAGTAGAAATAAAAAGACCCAACTTGTTGACGCTTTAAATAATATTTAGAAACCAACAACTAAATTAAAAGTTATCGACATTTAAAACTACTTTAACCGACCGAAAATCTTTTATACTAAAGAAGCTATTGTTTATTTTAATAATAGCTTCTTTTGTTTTTGATAGCGATTGCTTTTTTGGAATTTTTACCAGAATATTTTTATGAAATTGATTTCGTATTCTAGCAACTGGAGGTGCCTCGGGACCTAGAACAAAATCTCCAAATAATTGCCTTACAGACTTAGCGTACCAAATAGAGGCTGTCTCAACTCTATTATAATCCTTGTGTTTTAAAGTTATCTTTATCTGCTTATAAATTGGCGGATATTTAAAGTTATAGCGGTCGTTCATTTGCTCCTTATACATCTCTCCATAATTATTAGTTGAGACCTGCTGAAGAATATTATGATTCGGATTATATGTTTGAACAAGTACTTTTCCGCGTTCTTCAGTTCTTCCAGCCCTGCCAGAAACCTGTACCATTAATTGGAAACTTCTTTCGTGTGCTCTAAAATCAGGAAAGTTGAGCATATTATCTGCATTCATAATTCCAACCAATTTTACATTTCTAAAATCTAAACCTTTAGTCAGCATTTGCGTACCTATTAAAATATCAATTTCTTGCTGCTCTAAAGCGGTAATAATTTTTTCGTATCCATGTTTACCTCGAGTAGTATCTAAATCCATTCTCGCCACCTTATAATCTGAAAACAATAACTTGGCCTCCTCTTCTATCTGCTCTGTACCAAAACCCTTACTATCCATTTCTGGGCTACCACAAGCTTCACACGTTTTATGCATGGCTGTATTATAACCACAATAATGACATCGTAATTGATGTCTATATTGATGATAAGTTAAACTTACATCGCAATTTGGACATTGAGGAGCATGTCCACAAGTAACACATTCTATAACAGGAGAAAAACCACGTCTGTTTTGAAACAAAATTATTTGATAGCCTTCCGTTAACGTCTCATTCATCTCCGCGATAAGCCTATCGCTAAAATGCCCTTTCATTCGCTTTTTTTTAAGCTTATCTTTTATATCCACAAGCTCTATGTCCGGCATTAACACATTATTGTAACGATATAGCAATTCAACAAAACCATATTTTTCTTGCTTAGCATTATAATAACTTTCTAAGCTTGGGGTTGCCGAACCTAAAAGCACCTTAGCACCATGCATGTTTGCTAGAACTATGGCGGCATCTCTGGCATGGTATCTTGGGGCTGGGTCAAACTGCTTATATGATTGTTCATGCTCTTCATCCACTATAACTAACCCCAGATTATGAAATGGCAAAAATATAGATGATCTAGCTCCTAACACTACCTGTGCTTTACGTTCATTATTTAAAACGTTGTTCCAAACTTCCACCCGTTCATGAGTTGAATATTTCGAATGAAAAACAGCTACCTGCTCTCCAAAATAATTCTGCAACCTTGTAATTAACTGTGCTGTTAAAGCTATTTCTGGCAACAAATAAAGCACCTGCTTATCCTGCTTAAGCGTGTCTTCTATAAGCTTTGCATACACCTCTGTTTTTCCAGAAGATGTAACGCCATGCAATAAAACGGTATTATAAGTATTAAACAACGATTTGATTTTAGATAAGGCTGTTTGCTGATATGTATTTAAAAGCTTTGAAGTCTCTGTATCCTCACCAGAGTATACTACCCTATCTGTTTGAATAAAATATTCCTCAAGAATTTCCTTGTCAATTAATGTTTTAATGATAGCGCTTGAGGTATCGCTCTGTTTTACCAAATCTGATACTTTAACAGGCTTTTTCGTTTTACTTGAAATAGAGAATAAACTTAGTACTACCTTACTTTGCTTTGGTGCTCGATTTAAACCATCAAGCAAGTCATGAAGTGCTTTTTCTGAAGAAAATTTAGAATGCATCTTAACGTACCTTACTAGCTTAGGTTTGTATTTTTCATACACCTCTTCTTCAACAACAATAGCTTCTTTTTCCAGTAAACGCTTTATCACAGGAAGCACCGTTTTCTTATCAAGTATGTTGGAAATATCATGAATTTTAAGCGATGACTGATGCTGCAAAGCTTCATAAATTAAAAACTCATCGTCTTTTAAAACCGATTCATCAAAAACCCCGTTGCCACCCTTTATAATCGTTTCACTTTCTAAAATAAATGCATTTGGTAACGCTGCTCTCATAACATCTCCTAACGTGCACATATAATAATTAGCAATCCATTCCCAAATCTTTAGTTGCTTGGTATTTACGATGGGGACTTCATCTAAAATTTGCTCAATGTCTTTTGCTTCATATGTAAGTGGAACCTTGTTATGGACACTAAAAACAAGGGCTGTATAGATTTTGGATTTGCCAAAAGAAACAGAAACCCGCATACCAGTTTTTAAAAATTCAGCTTCTGCATGTGTTACCCTATAAGTGAATAACTTTTGTAGAGGAATAGGAATTATGACATCAATAAAATACATGAATAATCATTTAATTAATGACGCGTTCCCAATTTTGAGTAGCAAATAAAAAAGCAATATACCCACGGACATTTAAAATATTAACATTCGTATCTTCTAACCAAATTTTGCATTTATATGTTTTTCCTTTACTAGGATTAATAATGGTTCCTCCTTCATAACCATTACCTTTCTTAATCATGTCCTTTAAAATTACCATACCAAGAATAGGTTTGTTTTTATAAGAGCCATCACATTTTGTGCATAACGCATCTTTGCGTTCTTTGTTCAATATTTCAACTATCTTCCCATAAACTTTTCCATTATCTCGATAAATTTCTACAATGGATTTTTCTTCTCCTGTTTCATCATCAATAGTTTTCCATTTACCAAAAATATCTTGACCATTAGAAAACATAGGTAGCACCAAAACCAAGCATATGAGTATGTTTTTTTTCATTTCTTTCTTTGTTTTTTCAAATTATTTAATGACGCATTAAGCTCATATCCTAATAACAAGATATTTGAATTAAGCCATAGGTATAACAGTAAAATTAATAGCGCACCTATTGAACCATAGAGCTTATTATACTGACTAAAATTCTCTATATAAATACCAAACAAGTACGATGTTAAAATAATTAAAAGTGTTGTAAACAAAGCGCCTACAGAGAAAAACTTAGAGTGCTTCCCCTCTTTAGTTCCAAAATAGTACAAAGTCGCTGTAGCTAAATAAACCATAATGACGAAAAACACATATTTTACTACATTGGTCCAAAACACCCCGCTATTACTCAAATCTATACCTGTATTCTCAAAAGCGTGAAGAACACCTTGTACTATGTATAGTTGGAAATACCCGAGAACAGCAATAGTAATGATAAGCAAAAATGCTAGAATGAGGGCGATGCTCATCGCATATAAATACTGCTTATAAATACTTCTTGTGGTTTGTTCATGATACGAATTCTCAAAACCTGAAAAAACAGCATTAACCCCATTTGCCATTAAAATGATGGATAGTAAAAATACTGATGACAGTAAGCCACCTCTTTGCGAATTATCAATATTTTCGAATATATTGGCAAAAAAGAAGTCGGAGGTACTAGGCGGTAAAAAAGACTCAAGAAATTTCAAAAACTCTATCTTAAAATCGTCAATTGGGATATAGGGTATAACTATTAAGACAAATAGTAAAAACGGAAATATTGCAGTAAAAAAACTAAAAGCTATGGCACTGGCTCTTGTTGTTAAAGCCCCCTTTACAATGCCCGTAATATACAACTCAATTAAATCGTAAAAAGACAAGCCCTCAAGCCCGGGAAGCTTCAACTTCTTTAATAAGCCAACCAATAAATTTATTACCGGAATCTTATCAAGTTTATCCTCAATGGGTTTTGTCATTAATATTTGTTTTGAGCTATCAAAACAAAGTTATTAAAATTAAGAATGTTTCTAGGTGCTCCTAAAAATTAAAAAAAGATTTCTTACTTCATGGCTTTTAAACTCAAATCCATGTTATGCACGGAATGTGTAAGTGCTCCACAAGATATATAGTTTACCCCGCATTCGGCATAATGCCTAATGGTAGTTTCATTAATATTCCCTGAAGATTCTGTCAAACATTTATCGCCAATCAATTGAACGGCCTTCCGTGTATCTTCGTAATCGAAATTATCCAATAAAATTCTATAAACACCGTCGTTGCTTAAAATTTCTTCTACCTCAACTAAATCCCTGGCTTCAACCATGATTTGTAAATTCTTACCAGTTTCTCTTAAGTACTGCTTAGACATTTCAATGGCCTTAGTTATTCCTCCGGCAAAATCAATATGATTGTCTTTAAGCATAATCATATCATAAAGTGCAAATCTATGATTTTCTCCCCCTCCAATTTTTACAGCCCATTTTTCTAAAACACGAATTCCTGGAGTGGTTTTTCTAGTATCTAAAATCCCTGTTTTTGTACCTTCAACAAGATTTACAAACGTTCTTGTTTTCGTAGCAATGGCGCTCATGCGTTGCATCGCATTAAGCACCGTTCTTTCAGCTTTTAAAATAGATTGTGATGGCCCTTCAATATACATGACCACATCTCCATATGTAACCTCTGTTCCATCTTCTATTCGAACATCTAATTTTAAATTCTTGTCCACATAAGCAAACACCTTTTTCGCAAAATTAACACCTCCTATTATCCCTTTATCTTTCACCAACAACTTTGCCTTTCCTCTTGCATTTTCAGGGATACAAGCTAATGAGCTATGGTCACCATCTCCTACATCTTCTCGAATAGCATTTGCAATTATCGATTTTACTTCGGTATCAAACTGCTCTTGTGTAATCATAATTTTTTTGAGATTTTGCAGCAAAAATAAGAAATTGATTTACTAAATTAAATTTTACTTTTACGAAATTTTTATTTTTCTTAATATTTCAATGCGTTATTCTTAAATACGAAAGACTAATTTTGATTTTATGACTATAAGACTTATTGCCATAGGCAAAACCGACAATAAAGCACTTATCCAATTAATGGATAATTATATAAAACGGCTTGGGCATTACATTAAGTTTTCCTTGGAAATTATTCCTGATATTAAGAATAGTAAAAACCTAAGTGAAAGCGTTCAAAAACAAAAAGAAGGAGAACTTATTTTAAAAAAGTTAAACCCATCGGATATTATGATATTACTTGATGAAAACGGAAAACAATTTGATTCGGTAGGTTTTTCTTCTTACCTGCAAAAACATATGAATTCAGGTATTAAACAACTGGTTTTTGTTATTGGAGGCCCTTATGGATTTTCGGAAGACCTCTATAAAAAATCAAATGGGAAACTGTCATTATCGAAAATGACCTTTTCCCATCAAATGATTCGTTTATTTTTTATCGAGCAACTTTACAGGGGTTTTACCATTTTAAAAAACGAACCCTACCATCATCGCTAGTGCGTTTTATAAACTTGCTTTCTTTTTTTAAGCTGGCGCTCTAAATCGCTAATGGTTTCTCTAACCGATACTTCAAAATTACGCTCATTAGATGTTGCAAATATTCTTGGACCTGGTAAACTTAACTCTATATTGCAAATTTTACCTTCAGTGTGATTCTTCTCATCTTGTTTAAAGTGTACAGACGCACTTATTAAAAACTCATATCTGTTAAAAATCTTTTCTAGTTTTTCTTTCGTGAAAGCTGAAAGTGTTTCGCTTACATCGACTCCTACATACTGAATGTTTACTGTCATAATCGTTCTCTTTTTTTATTTATATTTCATTGGAAAGATACAAGAATTTTGCACAACAGAAATTAACAAAAATCATAAAAAAACTATAAAAAAAATATCAAATTAAAGGTTCAAAGCAGATGAGATCCTTAGACCTATTGGCAGGTATTTTAACTTTCTAATATCTCTATTTGTTTAACTACTTGTAATTCTGTTACTGGAAATGGTTGTTCAAAAATCAAAGTGTCATAAACAGCATCGAACACCTTTAAATAGGATCCCTGAACAGATTTAATCTTTTCCGTTTTTGACACTTCATTATCTATAGTAACCAATACACCTTCTTGATTTGGCTGCTCCAACCCGAAGTTAGGGTCGTTTGGAGACAAACCAGATTGCAATTGTCTTTCTTGAGTATCGCATCGATGCTTAGTATATGATCCCTTTGAACCATGCAAGACAAACGCAGGTGGAATATTTGCCACCAATAAACTAGTGGTTAAAAAAACGTGCAGCCCATTTTTATACGTTAATTGAACATACGCATAATCATCTACTTCTGTATTTGGTCGGTTTTTACCAGTAAATTTTGTCCATTCAATTGGTTCCCCAAATAATGCCAATGCCGCATCAACCAAATGAGGACCCAAATTATATAAAACACCATTTCCAGGGACATTAGACTCTTTAGTGATATTATCAGAAATATTATACCTGTATCTATCATACCTAAAGTGTACTTCAATTAATTGCCCTAGTCTGCCAGATTCAACCATATGTTTCACAGATAAAAAATCACTATCATATCGCCTATTTTGAAATGGCATAATACATCGGTTTTGTTTGCTAGCTTCTTCATACAGGGCTTTTGCATGAGAAGCCTTAACAGTAAAAGGCTTCTCCACAAGTACGTGTTTTTTTGCTTTTAACGCTTTCATAGCAAATTCGAAATGCGTCGAGCTTGGGGTATTCACAACAACCAATTCAATATCAGCTTGTGCCAATAGATCGTCTACATTGTCATAGCTAATTATTTTAGGGTAAGTCATAATTGCCTTTTTAACGGATCGTTCTACAATAGCCGTTAGCTCAAAGCCAGGGTGTATCTTTAAAAACGGGCAATGAAATAGGCTACCCGACATACCAAAAGACAAGACTCCCGTTTTAATTATTCTATCCATATTTTCGAATTTATCCTTTTTTTTATTTCGTTTAAATCAATATCGCAGTAATTTTGAAATTTAAATATTTCTTTTTCATTATGCAACTCGTATTCGCAACCAATAACTTAAATAAATTAAAGGAAGTTCAAGCTCTAATACCTAAACATATTTCATTACTAAGTTTAAAAGATATTAATTGCTTGGAAGATATTCCTGAAACACAAAATACTATTGAAGGTAATGCCATACAAAAGGCGGAGTACATAAAATCTAATTATGGATACGATTGTTTTGCAGATGATACAGGCTTAGAGATTAATGCTTTAAACGGAGCTCCCGGAGTGTATTCGGCCAGATATGCAGGTCCTCAAAAAAATTCGGATGATAATATGAAAAAAGTGTTATCGGAATTAGAAAAGGGCTCCTCTCGAGAAGCCCAATTTAAAACGGTTATAGCCTTACATATTAAAGGAAAAGTCATAACATTTAAAGGTATTTGCAAAGGAGAAATAACTCAAGAAAAAATAGGAAAAAAAGGTTTTGGCTACGATCCCATTTTCAAACCTGAATCGTACCAAAAGACCTTTGCTCAAATGGATTTGGAATTAAAGAATAAAATTGGACACCGCGGAAAAGCAATAACCCAATTAGTTTCGTATTTAAGTTCTTTAGACTAATATTATAACAACAAAAAGGTAATACAGAGGTTGGTGGTTTCTTTTGTTTATCTTACTTTTAATCTATGATGACAGCAGAAGACATAGAAAAAGAAAATGCAGCTATTGCCAAGGCATACAAAGAACTACTTAAAGTAAGTTACACAACGCTCTCAAAGGAAGACAAGCACCTTATAAGACGTGCTTTTGAAGTTGCTTTAGATGGCCATAAAGATCAACGTAGGAAATCTGGCGAAGCCTACATTTTTCACCCTATAGCAGTTGCCAAAATTGTGGCCCAAGAAATAGGCTTGGATGCTACTTCCATAGCCGCGGCTTTACTTCACGATGTTGTTGAAGATAGCCCTGATTATGAAATCAAAGACATTGAAAAAGAGTTTGGAAAAACGATTGCTAAGATAGTAGATGGACTTACTAAAATTTCTTCATTGAGTAAGGAGAAAGATATGGACGTGTCTTTGCAAGCTGAGAACTTTCGAAAAATGTTACTTACACTTAATGACGACGTAAGAGTTATCATCATTAAAATAGCAGATAGGCTTCACAACATGCAAACCATGGATTCTATGAGGCCAGACAAGCAGGATAAAATAGCCTCTGAAACCTTATATATTTATGCCCCGCTAGCACATCGTATTGGACTGTACACCATTAAAACTCAACTAGAAGATTTAAGTTTAAAATATACGGAACCCGATGTTTACAACGACATTTTAAATAAAATCAAAGAAAGTAAAGAGCAGCAAGATTTATACATTGAACAATTTAGTGATGTTGTTAAAAAAGCATTGGATAAAGAACATTTTGAATACACCATAAAAGGGCGACCAAAATCAATCTTTTCCATTCGAAAGAAAATGTTAAATCAAGGCGTTTCTTTTGATGAAGTTTATGATAAATTCGCTATTCGAATAATTTATAAGAGCGATATTGCTAATGAAAAATTCCTTGCTTGGAAAATCTACTCTATTGTTACCGATCATTTTAGGCCCAACCCTCTGAGGTTAAGAGATTGGATTACCTCTCCCAAAACCACCGGCTACGAAGCATTGCATATTACTGTGATGGGGCCCAAAGGGCGTTGGGTAGAAGTTCAGGTACGTAGTGAACGTATGAATGAAATTGCCGAAAAAGGGTATGCTGCGCATTATAAATACAAACAAGATGGTGAAAAAGAAGATAGTCTTGAGAACTGGATTAATAAGCTTCAAGAAGCCTTAGAAAGTACTGAGAGTAACGCTGTAGACTTTGTAGAACAATTTAAGCTGAATTTATACTCCCAAGAAATTTATGTCTTTACTCCCAAAGGAGATTTAAAATCATTACCTAAAGGTGCTACGTCCTTAGATTTCGCTTTTAATATTCATACTGAGGTAGGTATGAAAACCCGTGGTGCCAAAGTTAATGGCAAATTAGTGCCACTTAGCCATGAATTACAAACAGGTGATCAAGTAGAAATATTAACCTCAGAAAGTGCAAAACCAAACCCTAACTGGTTAGAATACGCGACTACAGCCCGAGCAAGAGGTAAAATTAAATCTGCTTTAAAAGAAGATCGAAAAATAATTGGTGAAGAAGGCAAGGAAATATTAAGAAGAAAACTAAAACAGCTAAAAATTAACCTTGACGAAAAGACCGTTAATGAATTGGTTAACTACTTCAAGCTCAAAACAAGTTTAGACTTATTTTACCGCGTTGGCATTGGGTTTATTGACAACGCCATGCTCAAGAATTTCGCGTCTTCTAGAAGTAATGCCTTAATGAGTTTTATAAAAAACAAAATTTCTAGAAAGGCGCCACCGTCAAAAGAACAGCTTGAAAAAAATGAAGTCACCTCAAACTACGATTTACTTGTTTTTGGCAAAGACGAAGAAAAGTTAGATTATAAGCTAGCTAATTGCTGTAATCCTATTCCTGGAGACAAGGTATTTGGTTTTTTAACTGTTTCCGAAGGTATAAAAGTTCATAAAAAAAACTGTCCGAATGCGTTAAGTCTGCAATCTAATTACGCCTACAGAATCATGACCGCCAAATGGGTGGATTCGACGCAGCGCGAGTTTTCTGCTAAAATTGCACTCACTGGCATAGACCATATTGGACTGGTAAATGAAATTACAACCATTGTTTCTGAAAACATGCATGTGAATATGAAGAGTCTTAGTTTTGAGAGTAACGATGGCCTGTTTTCTGGAAAAATAAGTGTTGTAGTTAAAAACAATACCATAATCAAAAAACTGCTTGATAAACTAAAAAAAATTAATGGTATAGATAAGGTTACTAGAGTGTAAAAAAAGTGTAAATTTGCCAGGCAATTATGAATTCAAAATCAGACTCAAAAAATCAAGAGATCGTTAAAAGCGTTTTTACAAGCTTTTTAGAAACAAACGGACATAGAAAAACACCGGAGCGCTACGCTATACTTCAAGAAATTTATAACAGTAATGAGCATTTCGATATAGAATCTCTATATCTAAATATGAAAAACAAAAAGTACCGGGTTTCGCGAGCTACACTGTACAACACCATAGAATTACTTTTAGAATGTGGCTTGGTTAGAAAACACCAATTTGGTCAGAATCAAGCGCATTATGAAAAATCTTATTTTGATAGACAACACGATCATGTCATACTAACCGATACAGGCGAGGTAATTGAGTTTTGTGATCCCAGAATTCAGTCAATAAAGAAAACAATCGAAGAAATTTTCGATATAGAAATAAACAACCATTCACTCTATTTTTACGGAAATAGAAAATCAACAACAAATAACTAATTTTAAAATGGCAGTAGATTTACTACTTGGACTACAATGGGGCGACGAAGGCAAAGGAAAGATTGTTGACGTGCTTACATCAAATTATAACATTATTGCACGTTTTCAAGGCGGACCAAATGCGGGCCATACTCTAGTTTTTAACGGAAGGAAACATGTTTTGCATACGATTCCTTCAGGAATTTTTCATGAAGATGCCACAAATTTAGTTGGAAATGGCGTGGTTATCGATCCAGTTATCTTTAAAGGAGAACTTGATAAGCTTGCAGAGCAAAATGTAGACTTTAGAAAATCGCTGTTAATATCGCGTAAAGCTCATATTATCCTTCCTACACACCGCCTTTTAGACGCGGCTAGTGAAGCTTCAAAAGGAAAAGCAAAAATTGGTTCTACCTTAAAAGGAATTGGGCCAACATATATGGATAAAACTGGTAGAAATGGTATTCGCGTTGGCGATTTAGAATTAAGTGATTGGAAAGAACGTTATAGAGCACTTGCGGACAAGCACGAATCTATGATTGCTTACTATAATGTAGATATTGAGTACGATTTAAAGGAATTAGAAGCAGAGTTTTTTAAAGCCGTAGAGGTTCTAAAATCTCTAACGTTTATTGATTCGGAAGAATATATTTACCAAGCTCAAAAATCTGGTCAGTCTATTCTTGCTGAGGGAGCACAAGGATCTTTATTAGATATAGATTTTGGAACCTATCCATTTGTAACTTCTAGTAACACCACGGCGGCAGGAGCGTGCACTGGTTTGGGTGTTGCGCCAAACCAAATAGGTGAAGTTTTTGGTATTTTTAAGGCTTATACCACACGTGTTGGTTCAGGGCCGTTCCCAACAGAGTTATTCGATGAAGATGGCGCTACTATGGCAAAAGTGGGTAATGAGTTTGGAGCTACCACAGGACGTCCAAGACGTTGTGGCTGGCTAGATCTTGTTGCTTTAAAATACGCCTGCCAAGTAAATGGTGTTACCCAGTTAATGATGATGAAAGGCGACGTGCTTTCTGGCTTTAAAACCTTAAAAGTTTGTACTGCTTATAACTATCAGGGAGAAACTATTTCTCATTTACCTTATAATATAGAAGCTGAAAATGTAGAGCCTATCTATACTGATTTCAGTGGATGGAATGAAGATTTAACTGAAATGTCGGATGCTTCACAAATGCCAGAAGCATTGCACGACTATATAGCATTTTTGGAAAAAGAACTTGAAATCCCTATTACTATTGTCTCAGTAGGCCCAGATAGAAAACAAACTATTTTCAGAAAAGAACTTGTATAGTTTAGAATAATAGATTTTAAAAAAACGCTCCAAATAATTTTGGGGCGTTTTTTGTTACAACAACAAAAACACCATATTAATCGTTATTTTTGCGACAAACTTTTTACATTTTGAATAAACTACAAGTTTTTCTTTGTTCATATATTATAGTCTCGTTTTCAGTAGCAACTTCATTAAGCGCTCAGACTAAAAAAAAGATTGAAATTGAATACGCAGGTAAACTCACAATTGATGAAGCCAATTATCCAGGGGCCAAAGTTTTAACGCGCGATGACAAGCAACAAGTCCACATAAAACATGGCGGAGCAAATATGTGGTGTGATAAAGCGTTTCATTACACTAAGGAAAACTTCATTGAAGCCTTTGGCAATGTGCTTATTAAAGAAGGTGACACTATTAATATGACCTCTAAATATGTTGAATATAGCGGCATAACAGAATTGGCATTTGCAAGCGGAGATGTTGTTTTAAAAGATCCAAACTCTACGATATCTTGCGATACTTTGTATTTTGATAGAACTAAACAGCAAGCTTATTATAGAAGTGGAGGTACAGTTGTTAAGGATTCTTCAGGAACAATTACCAGTCAAATAGGACGGTATTACATGAAAACCAAAAAATATCAGTTTGTTAATGATGTCGTTTTAGTAAACAAAGAATCTACCATTAATTCTAACTATTTCGATTTTTATTCCGATACTGGTCATGCCTATCTATTTGGCCCCTCTACTATTACCACCCCCACCAGTAAAACCTATTGTGAAAAAGGGTTTTATGATACGGAAACTAAAATAGGACACGCCCTTAAAAATGCTAAAATAAATTATGACAACCGAATTGTTGAAGGAGACAGTCTTTACTTTGACAATAATAAGAGCTTCGCATCTGCATCAAACAACATTGTTGTTACAGACACTATTAACAAAAGTATTATTAAAGGTCATTATGCCGAAGTTTACAGAGAAAAAGACTCCTTATTTATAACTAAAAGAGCTCTTGCCATAACCATTCAAGAAAACGATTCCATTTACATGCATGCCGATCGAATTATGGTAACTGGTAAGCCAGAAGAACGTATTTTAAACGCTTATTACAATGCCAAAATTTACAAATCGGATTTAAGTGGCAAAGCCGACTCTATTAATTCCAATCAAAAAACTGGATTAACCAAACTCATCAATATTTCTAGCTTCAGTTCAGAAGATAAGTTTTCTGTAAATCGAAGACCAGTCATTTGGAATATTGAAAATCAAATGACAGGAGATACGATTCATCTGTATTCCAATAATGATACTGAAAAAATAGATTCTCTCGTAGTTTTTAACGATGCATTTATAATTAGTAAAGATACAATTAGTGCTAATGGGTATAATCAAATAAAAGGACTCTCTTTAGTTGGATTATTTAACGACAAAAACGAACTTAACCAAGTCGATATTACTAGAAACGCCCAGTCTATTTTTTATGCGAGAAATGACCAACAAGAACTTATAGGTATAGATAAAGCCAAATCGGGTAGTATATCTATTCTATTTGAAGAAGGGGCTATCGAATCTTATTCACGTTTCAATCAGGTTGATGGCACCTTGTACCCTGAGTCCATGTATCCTAAAAAAGAATTACTCTTAAAGGGCTTTGATTGGCGGGACAGTGAACGTCCGCGGAATGTTGAGGATTTATTTATTGATGACGATTTATATGAGTTACCCGTAATTAAGGGATTAGACGATTACGTTCCTCAAGAAGAATTTCTAGATGAAGACATGATTGAGCGGGTTAAAGAAGCTGAAGAAAGTAGCCCCTCTGGCATCAAAGAACCCTCTAAAGCATCGAGAAACCTTCCATACAGGTCTCAGAGTCAAAAAGACTCTCTCTTATTGTCTGCGAAAGAAATAAAGAAACCAGCGCAGTCCATTAAAAATGAAGGTATTAAATAAATGACTTCAGACTTTTATAAATATCAGACCCAAACATCCCCTCACCCATTAGGAATGGAAATAGCCCGTGCAGAAGGCTCTTATATTTTCGACACTAATAATAAAGCCTATCTAGATTTTGTTGCTGGGGTATCTGCCTGTCCATTAGGTCATAGACATCCGAAAGTGATTTCTGCCATAAAAGAACAACTTGATAAGTATTTACATGTTATGGTTTATGGGGAGTATATTCAAAATCCAGCTGTAGAACTTGCTAAGCTTATAGCCAAAAACACAGAACCTTCTTTAGAAACAACCTATCTAACAAATTCAGGAACCGAAGCTATTGAAGGTGCTTTAAAACTAGCCAAACGCGCTACAGGGCGCAGTGAAATTATAGCCACGAACAGAGCATACCACGGAAATACTATGGGCTCTTTAAGTGTTATGGGGTATGAAGAACGCAAACAAGCATTTAGGCCACTTATCCCGGGGGTAAAGTTTATAGATTTTAATAATCAAAAACAACTTTCAGAAATAACAGAACAAACGGCTTGTGTTATTTTAGAAACTATACAGGGAGGTGCTGGTTTTATTGAACCAACCAATAATTATTTGTTAAAAGTAAAACAAAGATGTAAAGAGGTTAAGGCCTTACTTATTCTGGATGAGATACAGCCTGGTATTGGAAGAACAGGAAAACTGTTTGGTTATCAACATTATAATTGCATTCCTGATATTTTAGTTACTGGCAAAGGTCTAGGGGGCGGTATGCCTATAGGTGCCTTTACAAGCTCTGCTAAACTAATGGCCTTGTTACAAGACAAACCTAAACTTGGTCATATTACCACTTTTGGTGGACATCCCGTGATAGCTGCTTCGGCGCTTGCGACCCTTAAAGAGATTACAACTTCTAACTTAATGGTATTGGCATTAGAAAAAGAACAACTTATTCGTTCTTTACTTGTACACCCATTAATTCAAGAAATAAGAGGAAAAGGGCTTATGTTGGCCCTAATAACGCCATCAACGGGTATTACCAACGCTTTAATACTTGAAGCTCAAGAAAGAGGCCTTATATTATTCTGGTTACTTTTTGAGCCCAAAGCAGTTAGAATTACGCCACCTCTTACTATCTCTAACGATGAAATAGTTAAAGGATGTCATCTCATTATTAGCATTTTAGATGATTTAAAGACATAACCTTATTTGTTTAACAAATTGATTTTCAAGACAAAACCATTAAAAACGGCATAACTGTTGATTACTTTGTTAAAAACATTTAAGTGAACTTACATTCTTAATCAATTAGAATCTTAAATTTATTCAAGTCGAATCTTACAAATGTGCTTATGGAGTTTAGTCATGATGACAACAAAAATTTGCCGCTTACCAAGTTTGAATCAATGTTAAAAACGAATCATGTTTTGTTCTTTGATTCCGAAGAATTTGAAAACATTATTCATCATTACCTCAACCAAGGAAAAATAGCCCTAGCAAAAAAGGCGATTAAATTAGGACTTGACCAGCACCCAACATCCATAAACTTAAAACTTTTTAAAGTAGAAATATTTGTTTTTGAAGACAAACTTCAGGAAGCCGATAACCTCCTGAATGAGCTGCATAGTTTAGACCCAATGAATGAGGAAATTTACATTCAAAAGGCCAATGTTTATTCTAAAAAAGACAACCACCCAAAAGCAATTGAAGTTCTTAAAAAAGCATTACAACTAACTGATGATGTTGTAGATTTATACTCTTTAATTGGTATGGAATATTTATTTCTAGACAATTTTGAAGAAGCAAAAGTTTATTTCATGAAATGCCTAGAAAGCGACTTAAATGATTATTCTGCACTATACAATATCATTTATTGCTTTGAGTTCTTAAATCAAAATGAAGATGCCATTTCTTACTTGAATATATATTTAGATAAAAACCCGTATTGTGAGGTTGCATGGCATCAATTAGGGAAACAATACTTTATTCTAAAAGACTATAAGAAAGCGTTAACATCTTTTGATTTTGCTGTGATTTCTGACGACACTTTTGTTGGCGCTTACCTTGAGCGAGGTAAAACCCTCGAAGCGCTTAAACGATACGAAGACGCCATAGAGAATTACACCATAACACTTAAACTTGATGATCCAACCTCTTATGCCTTACTAAGAATAGGCAGTTGTTATGAAAAATTAAATAACGATGAATTGGCCCTTCAGTATTTTGATAGAACTGTTCATGAAGATCCGTTATTAGACAAAGGATGGATTGCCATTACTAAATTTCATAACAAAAAAGGCGATTATCAAAAAGCACTCTATTATATAAACAAGGCTATTAATATCGATTCAGAAAACGTTATCTATTGGAAGCTTTATTCTCAAATAAACCATAGATTAGACCATTTTGAGGAGGCAGAACGTGGATACAAAAAGACTCTCGAATTAGGTAATTACGAATTAAATACGTGGTTATCAAGAGGCGATTTATTAATAAAACTGGGAGAACCAGAGGCAGCGATTTACAACTTTGAGCAAGCCATTGAATTTTATCCGGACAATGCAGAAATTGAATATCGCTTAGCTGGTCTATATCTGTATTTAAACGAAACAGATAAGGGTACCTTTTATCTTAAAAATGGGATAAAGCACAATCTTGATTATGCCTTTATTATAGAAGAATTGTTTCCTAAAGTTTCTAATAAAGTACTTGTAAAAAAACTTCTTAAAGCGCACCTTTAGTCTCTTTTAAATATTAAAAATGTATACCTTTGACTTTTGTCAAAATACTAACTATGCATCGAAGTTTAAAAGATTATATAATCGTTACATTTAAAGGGTTAGCCATGGGTGCAGCAGATGTTATACCTGGAGTTTCAGGAGGCACCATTGCCTTTATTTCGGGGATTTACGAAGAACTCATCCAGAGTATCGACAATCTTAGCTTAGAGGTTTTCAAGATTTGGAAAAAAACAGGGTTTAAGGCTGCATGGCAATCAATTAACGGGAACTTTCTTTTAGCCTTATTTTCAGGCATAGCAATAAGTATTTTATCGCTTGCAAAAATTATTAAATGGTTACTCGCAAACGAACCTATTTTATTATGGGCTTTCTTTTTTGGCTTAGTACTCTCCAGCATTCTCTTTATTGCAAAGCAAATTAAAAACTGGAATGTCACGACCCTTATAGCCATTATTATAACAAGCGTAGTCTCGTATTTAATAACGTTGGCAGAACCTTTTGCTTCACCAGACAGTTCAATTTACTTGCTTTTTTGCGGATTTACAGCAATTATAGCAATGATATTACCTGGTGTTTCAGGGGCCTTTATTTTACTTATTCTTGGCGCATATCAAACCGCCATTGAAACCGTTAACAATTTAGTGGAAGGAATTTTAAAGAGCAATTTCGAGCTATTTAAAGATGCATTTATCAACTTTTTATTACTAGCTATCGGCGCTGTTGTTGGTTTAAAAGTATTTTCTAAAATCCTGAACTGGATGTTTCAGCATAAAAAGAATATCACTCTAGCCATACTTACGGGATTTATGATAGGGTCACTTAATAAAATATGGCCTTGGAAAGAAACCTTAACCTGGCGTATTAATTCTCACAACGAAAAGGTACCGTTTCTAGAGGAAAGCATTTCTCCCTTTGCTTTTCAAGGGCACAATCAATTACTTTTTGCTCTAGGTTTAATGATTTTAGGTTTTTTAACTATTTTTATTTTAGAAAGACTAGGAGCAAAAAAACAATAATGCAAAGTACTCGAACATTTCGTGATAGGTTTTTCCTTGTTCTTAAAGGACTTGCCATGGGTGCTGCCAATAAAGTGCCAGGTGTATCAGGTGGTGTTGTTGCATTTGTTGCAGGTTTTTATGAGGAGTTTATCTATTCGTTAAAAAAAGTAAATAAAAAAGCTTTTGCATTATTAATTAATGGTCGATTTAAAAGCTTTTATAGATATATTAACGGTAGATTTCTAACCTTACTATTTTCAGGAACTGTTATTAGTTATTTTAGTGTTTCTAAGGTGCTTGACTATCTTATAAAACACTACGAACTTTATGTTTGGAGTGTTTTTTTTGGTATGATAATAGGCTCGATATACTATATATACAGAGAGTTTGATGATTGGCATTACAAAACTTACATCTCCCTTTTTATTGGAATTTTACTTGGAATTAGTATTAGTTTTTTAAATCCAGCAAAAGAAAACGACAATTTATGGTTTGTTTTTTTCTGTGGTATTATAAGTGTATCCGGGATGACGCTTCCAGGATTTTCAGGGTCCTTCATACTAATTTTATTGGGAAATTATGTGCTGTTGCTTGTAGATTCAGTAAATGCACTGTATGATACCATAGCAGATATATTCACTGGAGATTTTAGTTTTATTCGTAATAACGAAAGAATAGAAACACTCCAAATTCTTGCAATTTTTACATTGGGCTCATTGGCAGGTTTAGTTAGTTTTTCACATGTGTTAAGCTATATTTTAAAAAACTATAAAAGTATTACGCTTGCTGCCATAACAGGGTTCATAATAGGATCATTGGGAGTTGTATGGCCCTGGAAGAATACCTTATATAAATTAGATCCAAACGGCGATTATCTTCTAGATTCTAGAGGAGAAAAAATAATTGAAAATTACGAACGCTTCATCCCAGAATGGCATGGAGAAACATATCTTGCTATTGGTTATATTCTAGTTGGAATTGCCATAGTATTAGCGCTGATATGGTATGGACAAAAAACCACAACAAATAAATGAACAAATTAGGGCTTTTAGGTAAAAATATATCTTACTCATTCTCTCGATCTTATTTTAAAAATAAATTTGAAAAGGAACACATTGAAAATACATCTTATGAGAATTTTGATATTGAAAACATTGACCTGTTTCCTTCCATCATAGAAAATACTCAAGATTTAAAAGGACTTAACGTTACAATTCCGTACAAGCAAGAAGTCATGCCATTTCTCAATAAAATAAACAAAAAAGCCAAAGCCATTGGAGCGGTTAACACAATACGAATAACTAAAAAGGGGAAGCTTATTGGGTACAATACCGACTGCTATGGTTTTAAAAAGTCTATTGAACCCTATATAAAAAGCCATCATAAAAAAGCTCTTATTCTAGGCACTGGAGGTGCTAGTAAAGCCATTGCATATACCTTCGAAGAAATGGGCATAACTTATGCCTATGTATCTAGGAAGCTCTCAAATAATGTCGATTTCTCGTATGAAAGCCTTTCCGAACAGGATATTAGAAACCATCAACTCATTATTAACTGCACACCATTAGGCACTTTTCCTAATGTTGGTGATTGTCCAGACATCCCTTATCAAGGTATAACTGAAAATCATATTTTATTTGATTTAATATATAATCCACAAGAAACCAAGTTTTTAAAACTAGGAAAGGAAAACCATGCTATCACGATTAACGGCCTTAAAATGTTAGAGCTACAAGCCGAAAAAGCATGGTCCATTTGGGATTTAAAATAAAACTTCAAGTATATTAGTTAAAACCGCTTGTAGCTCTTTGTTTATACTGTTCTTGTTAGTATCTTTAAAGTCAAAAGAAATTTGACGAACCTTAACATTTTTTAAAATGTCTGATACAAATACCACAAATCAACTAGAAGGAGCCGACAACAAGAATTCTGAAAAGAATTCAGCAGAAGTCAATCAAAATGATACGTCAAAACCTAATATGGGTAGTGACAAAACAGAGGTTCAAGAAGAAGCTGTAGAAGAACAGGTAGAAAACTCAGAAATTATAGAAGCACAGGACGAGGTTATAAATGAAATAGAAGAATCGAATGCCGAAGATGCCGAAGATGAAGGCAATAAAGACCGGCATAAAATTGAGGTAAAGGACTATGACACCATGTCTCTAGAAGCCTTAGCTATTGAATTAGAAAGACTGCTTAGAACAGAGAAAATTCAGGCCATTCGCTCTCATGTTAATAGTATTAATGCTGAATTTAAATTGAAATTTCAAGCCTTAATTGATGAAAAAAAAGAAGATTTTATCAATAGTGGTGGAAACGAAATAGATTTTTATTATTCTTCCCCTGTTCAAAAAAGATATAAAGAAGCTTACAGAAACTACCGTGCTAAACTAAACGAGCATTATCAAAGTTTAGAGAAAAATCTAAAACAAAATTTAGCCGATAAATTAGCCATTATAGAAGAATTAAAGGGCTTAATAAATGTTGAAGAAAATATAAACACCACATACAAACATTTTAAGGAACTTCAAGAACGCTGGAGAAACACAGGTCCTATTCCGCGGGACAAATACAACAATGCATGGAATAGCTATCATCATCATGTAGAGTTATTCTACGATTTTCTGCATTTAAATAGGGATTTACGTGATTTAGATTTTAAACACAATCTTGAAAAAAAGCTTATGATTATTGAAAGAGCTGAAGAGCTTGCCAAAGACGATAATGTTATGCGTGCCTTTAGAGAGCTTCAAGAATTGCATAAAATGTGGAAAGAAGAACTTGGTCCTGTAGGAAAAGAACATAGAGAAGAAATTTGGGAGCGTTTCAAAGCGGCAACCAAGATTATCAATGATAAACGCCATATTTATTTCCAAGAAATTGATAAAGTATATGAAAAGAACTTAGAGAAAAAGGAGGAAATTATAGCCAATATTGAGGCTATAGGGGCCCAAGAAAGTGGTTCTCATGGCTCTTGGCAAAAAAAGATAAAACAAATTGAGGCGCTAAGAGAGGATTTTTTTAATGCGGGTAAAGTTCCTATTAAAGTAAATGAAGCAACTTGGGCTAAGTTTAAAGATGCCGTTAGAACTTTTAATAGAAAGAAAAACGCGTTTTACAAAGGTTTAAAAAAAGAACAATACAAAAACCTTCAGCTTAAATTGGAACTAATCGAAATTGCCGAAGCCAACAAGGATAGTGACGATTTTGAATCTGTAACCCCATTGATGAAAAAAATACAGAGCGATTGGAAAAAAATTGGGCATGTGCCTCGAAAAGATAGCGATAAAATATGGAAACAATTTAAAGCAGCTTGTAACCACTATTTTGATAGAATTCACGCCAAAAGAAATGCAGCTACCCAGGAACAAGTGGAAGCTTACAACAAAAAAAATGACTTACTAAATGCCTTAAAGGAACTGAAATTACCTAAAGACAAGGAAGAAGGTGTTAAACTGGTTAAAGAAAAAATTAAAGATTGGCATACCTTTGGGCGCGTACCAAGCGACAAACGCTATATTGACAGTAAATTCCAGAAAACTATCGATAGCCTACTTAGCGCTCTAAAACTTGATAAAGCCGAGGTCGAAATGATTAAGTACGCGAATAAACTTGATGTTCTAAATAATTCTGATAGTAGTAAGAATTTAGACAATGAACGTACTTTTATTCGAAAGAAAATTGATGAAGTAAAAGGACAGATTAACCAATTGGAAAACAACTTGCAGTTTTTTACCAATGTAGAAGACAATAATCCTTTGGTTAAGGAGGTGCATCAAAACATAAAAAAGCACAAGGCCGACTTAGAGATATGGAAAACTAAATTGCAAAAAATAAAGGAGTTATACTAACTCCTTTATTTTGCAGTTCAAATATTAAATTTTAGAGCTAGTTTTTAGATTAAGGTATGTGTTTCGCTTCTTCCCAAAACGCATCCATTTCGGCCAAGGTCATATCCTTTAGGGGTTTATTCAAGCTTTTAGCCTTTTCTTCGAGATACTGGAAACGTTTCGAAAACTTCTTGTTAGTCCGCTCCAAAGCGTTTTCAGGGTTAATATCTAAGAATCGGGCATAATTTACCATAGAAAAAAGCACATCACCAAACTCGCTCTCAATACGGCCTTTATTCCCCAATTCAATTTCATCATTAAGCTCGTTTAACTCTTCCTGTACTTTCTCCCATACCTGCTCTGGTTGTTCCCAGTCAAACCCAACACCAGCAACTTTTTCCTGAATTCTATTGGCCTTTACTAAAGCTGGTAAACTTTTAGGCACGCCCTCTAAGACGCTAGTTTTACCTTCCTTAAGTTTCAAATTTTCCCAGTTGCGCTTTACATCTTCTTCATTATTCACCTTAATATCTCCATAAATATGTGGGTGCCTATTGATAAGTTTTTCACATATTTCGTTACACACATCGGCGATATCAAAATTCTTAGTCTCACTACCAATTTTAGAATAGAACACAATGTGTAACAACACATCGCCTAACTCCTTTTTTACCTCGTCTAAATCATCATCTAAAATAGCATCACCCAACTCATATGTTTCCTCTATAGTAAGATGACGTAGCGTTTCCATAGTTTGCTTTTTATCCCAAGGGCATTGGGCTCGAAGTTCGTCCATTATGGTTAACAACCTATCAAAAGCTTTAAGTTGATCTTGTCTGGAATTCATGTATTATGTTTTGTGTAAAAATACGATTTTGGTTTACTTGATTGGAATAGGTTTTTTAAACAAAAAACCTCTCATCAATTTCTCTTGTTTAGCGAAGATCGATTTGTTTTTTTGATAATTAAAGATAACATCACATTTTTTATATTTATCAGTAAAACATGTCTTTTTTCTCGTAAAAATAGTTTTAAACATCACTAAACAAACGAGACAAAACTAACTGCTGTAAAATATTTTCCAGAGAAATCTTTTAACAACTCATAAACCTTGGGATAAAGAGTTTACAACTTTATCAATAGTACCAGTATATTCTATACTTTAATACTTAGCAGCTACTCTAGGTTGTCTTGTTTATAGATGTTATATCAATAATTAGATGAAATTTACCACATTCCGTTATGCCCAGCTAATTAACTATATTTATTAATGGGACACACGTTATAAAAAACACAGCTAATTAGCGAGTCCGTCAGCCCTGTTTTCGTTCTTCCGATATAACTCGTCTTACTGGAGCAGGAGCATCAATACCCTCTTCTTTGAGCTTTTTAAATATTTCTAACGCAATATCATTATCGGTATTCAGGGTATCCGAAAATGTGGTCCAGTACATTAAAGAAAAACTCAGATTACCATCAGGGTCATAACCATGAAAATAAGTTGTTGGCTCTGGATATGCACTTGTATTAGGCTGATCTTTTGCTATTTTATTAAACAACTCAATAACTCGTTCTGGGTCGGCATTAGCAGACGTTTTCATTGCCACATTACTTCTTCTATTTCTATTAGACAATGTCCAATTAACGACTTTCTTCGAGATTAAATCACCATTAGGAATGATAACTTCTGCACCAGAATATGCCCGGATATTGCTAGAACGTACCCCAATATTGGTAACAACCCCCATTTCCATATCCACCTCAATAGTGTCTCCAATATTCACTGGGCGCTCAAAAGCAAGAATCAACCCCGAAACGAAATTAAGAACCACATTTTGTAAGCCAAAACCAATACCAACACCAAGAGCACCAATAATAAACCCAAGCTTGCTCAAATCTACTCCTGCCGCGGTAAATCCTGCATAAAGCCCAATAGCGATCACCACTATTCTTAAAACCAGTGAGACAGCCGGAGCAAGCCCTCTAGGCAAGACATTCACCATCCATTCATCTTGAAAAATCGCTGCTGCTAGTTTTGACAGAATCAAGGCCATGACGAATATTCCCCCAAAAGCCAGCATGCCTCCTAAGGAAATAGTCATTTCTCCAATTTGCCATTCTACTGCTATAATTTCGTAATATCTATTTAGAATATAATCGTACAATTCAAACCCCTTAAGTGTAAACACCATCCAAACAAGAAAACCGATGAGATTAAACAATGGTCTTATTCTTCGGTGAGTTGCATTTACTAACGACGACAAAGTCTGGATGCTAGTGTTAGTTCTAAACTTAAAAACTAGAATTACAAGACTTATAAAGACTTTTGTTGATAGGTACACGACAAATGCAAAAACAACAGAAATCAGTACGGCCCTTGTTAAGTAATTTGATAAAGCAAACATGCCTATTATATTAGCAATGACAGCGATTATAAGCAATGCCATAAACAAGATAGAAATCATGTTGAAAGGCCGAATAATTTGCGAAAAATTCTTAGGATGCTCTTTAACAGTTTTTCGTCCAATGTACAAAGACGTTACCAGTAATAAACTAATAAACATGGCCAAATTTCTTAAGAGATAAGCTTTAGAACCAATAAATGCCTCAAATACATTAATAATATAAACAATAAACAATAACCATAAAAAGGTGCTAATTCTTTTATTCGTCAATTTTGGTAATAACAAAACGGTAGTTAGTAAAATTACTAGTATATGAAATTCGGCATAAGCTGGAACCATGGAATCATAAAAGAAAGCCGATATTAACATCCCTGCCGATAAGGTTGTAAGGATGGGATTAACAAGAATGGTTTTAGCTTGAATTTCTACAGGGTTTTTTAATGACAAAATTTCCTCTTTATTCCATTTTTTATTGGCTGTAAGAAGAAAAACCCATAATAAAACAAGGAAGACTATTTGGAGTATAGCCGTTTTCATATTTAAACGGAAAAACTCTACAAACTGGTTCTTGTTTCGTTTTACCCCACTTACTAACAACTGATATGAAGATGGTGTTTGAAAGGCTAAACTATCACTAAGTGCCATCATATCAGCCTGTTTCCAAATCGGCTTTTCATCAAAAACAAAATAATCTTTGCGTCTTTGATTCTCGGCAACCTCAATATTTGAGATTTCCTGATCAATAACCAAGATTAATTCTGTGATTTTTTTTTGAACTTTAAATACATCATCAAGTCTCAAATGTGCAGCCTTTAAGACTTCTCGCAAAGAAGAAATAGCCCGGTTCAAACTTTCCTGCATATCTTCAGATTCACTCCTGTTTGCAAGTTCCTTTTTAGTGAGTTCCCACTTGTTTAAATCTGAAAACACTTGGTTTACAATTTTGCTTATCTCTTCAGAGCGATCCTTAATGGCATTTTGATGTTCATCTAAAACCGTTTTATAATTAGACCACTCTACTTTTCTTACTTTTAGATCTCGCAACGTGATGTCATCTCGTTTAAATAAAACCGTATCTACTAGTTTAAGAATATGAGGCTTTTTCAAGGTTATAATTGAGTCTATTTCAAAAACTCGTGTATTATCATCTAAAGCACTTTTAAGTTTGAGTAACTCCTGACCTAGTTTCTCGGACTCTTCTGAAATATCACCAAGCTCGATAAATTTCTGAGCCACAGATACACTATCAACCACCACAGCAGGTTCTTGTGCGCGCATACCAAAAGACACAAATAAAAGCATCAATACAAAACAAGTTATTCTAAACATTGAAGGAGTCATAAACACTAGGATTAAAACCACCAATATACTCAATAATTTGCTTTAAGTTTCTAGCACTTTAATGGATTGTACAGAAACTTAGTTTCGTACAAACAGATTAAATATTGATGATTTACAATTCAACAATAAAACCCATAAAATATTATAGCATCCCTATAATATAGATGTATTTTTATTGAATTACGATAGATTAACATTGTATTTATTGATAATTTTATAACTGATTATTACGTTATTTTTATGGATAAAAAGACTCCCTTATTTTCTTCGTATTCTTTTAATAATAACTTTCTAGATGAAGTTTTCGATTCTAAAGGCTCCATAAGAGAAGTTTACAAAACTTTATTTGATCTGTATGAAGAACATAGCACGGCAGATTTTGAAGCTTTAAATGAATATGCAAAGAATTCCTTTTTTAATCAAGGTATTACGTTTCAGGTTTATGGAAATAATGAAACCAAAGAGAAAATTTTTCCTTTTGATTTGTTTCCCAGAATTATTGATCATAAAGAATGGGATCATATAGAACAGGGTGTTTTGCAACGGAGCAAAGCGCTTAATTTGTTTTTGGAAGATTTATATCACGATCAACACATCATTAAAGAGGGCATAGTACCCGAAACACTCATTGAATCGTCTGTCAACTATTTGAAAGAGATGAAGGGCTTCAACCCTCCTGGAGGCATTTATAATCATATTTCAGGAACAGATTTAATAAAACATGCTGATGGCAATTATTATGTTTTAGAGGATAATATTAGATGTCCATCTGGGGTGAGCTATGTTATATGCAATAGAACAGCATTAAAACGTGCTTTATTCGGTGTTTTCGACAAATATCAAATTCATACGGTTAATGACTACTCTCAAAACCTTCTTGAAATATTAGAAACTGTAAAACCAAAAGGTGTCGATAAACCCAATTGCGTAGTGCTTACGCCAGGTGTGTTTAATTCTGCATATTATGAGCACTCTTATTTAGCAAAAGGTATGGGTGTTGAACTGGTTGAAGGTAGAGATCTTTTTGTTGAGGACTGTTTTGTTTATATGAAGACCATCAATGGCCCTAAAAAAGTGGATGTGATTTACAGAAGAATTGACGACGCATTTATTGACCCCGAAGTTTTTAATCCTGATTCTGTTTTAGGTGTTCCTGGTTTATTTAAAGCTTATAAAGCAGGTAATGTATGTCTTGCCAATGCACCTGGTACTGGTGTAGCAGATGACAAGGCTATTTACACCTACATGCCAGCAATAATAAAGTATTATTTAAATGAAGACCCTATACTTAAGAATGTACACACCTATCATTGCAGTAGAAAAGAAGATTTAGAATATGTACTAAATAACATTCATAATCTGGTAATAAAACCTGTTGATGAAGCTGGGGGCTATGGTATTCATATAGGAAACAAATTATCTAAAAAAGAAATAGAGAACGTTAAAGCCATTATTCTAAAAACACCCAGAAAGTATATTGCCCAACCCATAATGTCACTTTCAGTACATTCTACCTATATAGAATCTGAGAAATCTTTTGAGCCTAGGCATGTAGATTTACGAACATTTACCTTGCTAGGAAAAGACAAGAGCTATGTTTTAAAAAGCGGTTTAACTAGAGTAGCTTTAAAACGAGGAAATTTAGTTGTGAACTCATCACAGGGAGGCGGATCAAAAGATACGTGGGTATTAAAAAAATAGAAGTTTATGTTAGCTAGAGTAGCCAATAATTTATTTTGGATGAGCAGATATATAGAACGCTCAGAGCATGTTGCACGATATTTACGAGTTAATTATTTCTCTTCATTAGATGCTCCTAATGAGCTGTCGCAATCTAGGCAGTTTGTTTTAAGGTCCCTACTTTTTATGGTAGGCGAACCCGTAAAAGAAGGTACTCATGTTAAAGAAACGGATGTATTATACAATATCTGCCTAAATCCTAAAAAGACCTATTCGATAATAAATTGTGTAAAATTAGCTCGTGAGAATGCTAATAGTTCTCGTGATTTATTATCTACAGAATTGTATGAGGCCACAAATAAATTTTATCATTTTGTTCTAAACTATTCCTCAGATTATCTAGTAACAAAGGGTTTATATGACTTTGCTACAAATATTATAGAGTTTACAGCAATATTAAAAGCAAAGATTAGAAGTACCTTGCTTTATGATGAAGTTTATTCCATTATTAACTTAGGGCTAAGCATGGAAAGAGCAACACAAGTTATTAGAATAATTAATTCAAAATATAACGATATACAAATCATAGAGCTTAAAAAAGAAGCAGGTGCCCTGGTGGCACCCACCTTAGAGTGGGATACATTATTACGTTGTGTAGAGTCTTATGATATGATGAGAAGATTTACAAAATCAAGTCCAAACAGCATTAACACTCTAGACTTTTTAATATTAAATCATCAATGTCCAAAATCTGTTATCAATAGCCTGTCAGATGTATCGCACCATGTGCATAATTTATCAGATGACACTAAACCCCAAAAAGGGTCTACGGCATTTTTAGTAAATAAAATATACGCTGAATATCAATATAAATACATTGAAGAAATTGAAGTTGACTTTAGAACGTTTATAGAAACTATTCTTAATAAATTAGTTGAAATCAGTAAAAAAATGGAAGAAGAATTTTTCTATCATTAGAGATTAGTATTTATGAGGGCTTTAATTAATAAAAGTTTGATTTCACAGCTTTTTTGATTAATTTAAAAACATGGATAAAGCACGGATGCAATCAACGCTCATCACTAATGCCGATGCTGAATTAATAAATCAGCAACAGCAGCAGCAACAATAATTAATTGTAAATAAATACACTGCTAAGAAGACTGTATTTGACCATCTGTATCTGTATTATTTAATGATCTAATATCAACAGAAACACTAAGTTTACTGGTGCCAGAGCTATAAACGACTCCTTTTAATGGCGGAACATCGTAATAATCTCTTCCCCAGCCTACAACAATATGTTGATTTTCTGGAATTTTATTGTTTGTAGGGTCAAAATCAACCCATCCGAACCCAGGAATAAATACAGCAAACCATGCATGAGAAGCATCAGCTCCAATTAGTTTAGGTTTTCCTGGAGGTGGTAATGTTTCAATATATCCACTAATATATCTTGCTGGCAAACCCACACTGCGCAAACAAGCAATACCTATTTGAGCAAAGTCTTGACACACCCCTTTTTTCTCTTCCATAACAACATCCAATGGTGTGGACACATTTGTAAAACCAGAAACAAAACTAAAATCAGTAAAAATACGCTGCATTAGCTCTTTTGTAGCCTCAAAAACAGAGCGATTGGGTTTAAAAGACTCTAAAGCATATTCCTTTATATTAGCTTTACTATTCTTTATTAATATGGAGTCTAAAATAAATTGTTTGGGTTCAAAGTTTTCCATAGTATTGACAGACAAACTATCTAATGCCGAAGCCAACGTAACTTGGGTACTTTTCTCTGAATAAAAGCTTTCTTTAATAGCTGAATAATCTCTAGAAATCTTGCATGCAGAGGTTACTGTTAACCTTTTATGTCCTTTTTGTATAGAAAACCGCGTAAGGTTATTCCCAAAAAAATCTTTTCGTTCTGAAAACTCTGATGGTTTTGGATCTATATCGACATGATATTCTAAAAGTTCTTGACCTGGTGACTGCCTTGGCTTAATGGTGGCAATATTATGACCAAATACAACCTCCTCACTATAGCTATACTCGGTAATATGTGTAATTAAAAAGTCCATAACTGTATTAACTAAACTTTTGCCTTGTAAGTTGACTTTGGTCATCAACATGGTTAAAGTAAGTGTCTGAAATAGCCTTTGAAGTTCCGTAAAGCAATTTATTTAACTCAGCCAATAACTTATTTAAACGTTCTCGTAGATATACATTATCTTCAGAAACAAACATAAGATCTTCAACCGAAACTAATCTTAATTTAGAAAAAGCCTCAAAAATCGGTTTTTCATAATCTTGTAAGGCCCCTTTAACCTTTGAATGTGGTAAATGTGCAATATCTTTTTTCAACCGTTTAACCAAATACGTCAATGAACGCGCATATTTTGTATCCAAAAGAATTAAAGAAATGACGCTATTTATATTTATATAGGAGCGATAAGTGTATCTGTAAATATTCAAACTTTCATGACTGTGCAACATAGCCTCTAAAATTTCATATTCTATATAATCTTCCGTTACAACAGTTAACATGCTCTGAAAATTAGATATATTCAATATGACACGCTCAAGATTGAGTCCAATAAAATAAAGAAGCAAACCTTGATCAACCAAAATACTTTCTTCAATTAATCCCATAAATGCTATTAGCCTAGTGATCAATCGGTCTAATACTTTTATCAATTTTTTATAAGATAACAACTTAATATCTTCATTAATTATTGGGTCCCATATTTGATGAATACTTTCAAAAACGCGCCACATATCCGTTGACCATAAGTTTCTAATAGAATAATAAGAATTACTAAACATTGCCAAGGTATGGGCTAAACTCCCTACTTTGTGCTTATCTACAATAACAGAAATTAATTCATCCTTTAGATTACTTACTGCAGGTTCTTTTTTGTCGCCAACAAATCCAGGATAGGTATTAGTTAATTGCGTAACGGAACGTAATAGTATACTCAATTTGGTATTTTGCTCAAGATTAACAACTTCTTCATTGTTTGCCATTTGATTGAGTACCATTCTTAAATGCCTACTCGTCACTAAAGCTCTTCCAATATAACGTCCAGCCCAATATAAGTTTTCTGCGGTTAGACTAGGCAAGTCATTCAATCCTGCCGCAACCACTGTATTAGTATTATCAACCCTTGGAACCTTTGTTCTTACTAAGTTTTCATCTATGATACAAAAATCTTTACTTGTTCCGCCGCGTTGATTGCTAACGCGTACATTTTCTTTAGTAGATGACACCCTTACCAAGCCACCAGACATCACAGTGTATCCTTTATCTTTAGCTATTGTAAACGCTCGGCATACCATATTTCTTGGTTCTAGCTTACCTTGTACTAAATTCGGTACGGTAGAAAACTTTATTTTCTCTTGAGCTACGTATAAATGTGGTCTACTTTTTATTTTAGCCTTTAACGTTTCGAGTTCTTTTTCATTTAAAAACTCAGCAAAAACAATACTTTCCCTATTCGATTTATCTATACGCTTAATTACTAGCTTGGAAATATCAGACAATACATGATCCAACTCTTTTTTTTGCCCACACCACCAGGTAGCAATCTGCGGTAAAATTAATTTCTCATCCAAAAAGTATTTAGCAATAGCCGGCATAAATGGAATAAGACCAGAGTTTTCAATAATACCAATGCCTATTGGATTTAAAATACTTACATTTTTTCTTCGAACAACATCTAACAAACCAGCCACTCCAAGATACGAGTCTTCACGAAGTTCTAACGGATCTACAAAAATATCATCCACCCTTCTGTAAACAACATCCACTTGTTTTAATGCTTTAAGTGATTTCATCCAAAGTTTTCCGTCACGCACCACTAAATCACTACCACGAACTAAAGGGAAACCATAATACGATGCCAGATAGGCATGCTCAAAATACGTTTCATTATGCGGTCCAGGAGTAAGCACAACCACAGTTGGATTAATCTTGTTTTCGGGTGCCGCATTCATTAACAGTCTATTAAAATCATTTAAAAACTGATCTTGTCCGCTTACATGAATATTTCTATATATATTGGGTAATACACGACCTGCAATGGTTCTGTTCTCTAGAGAATACCCCATGCCCGAAGGTGCTTGAGCTCTATCATTAACCACCCACATTCTACCATCTGGTCCTCTAGATAAATCGGCTGCATAAATTGATAAATACTTATCTGTATTAAATTCTATGCCATCACACTGGCGTAAAAATCCTCTGTGTCCAAAAATAACCTCATGTGGTATAATCCCTTTTTTAAGTAACTGCCTGTCTCCATAAATATCTTTTACTACTAAATCGAGTAAAGTAGCTCTTTGTTGCAAACCTTTTTCAACTTTATTCCATTCATTTTTATGCATTATGAATGGCACAAGATTCAAGCTCCATGGGCGATTAAGACCATTGGGGTCATTATACACATTATAGGTAATACCATTTTCAGCTAGATTCCAATCAATTTCTCTTTGTCTTGAAATTAGCTCTTCAGTCCCTAACTTTTTTATTATTTCATATAAATTCTTCCAAGTGTCCTTAACGTCTCTATTATCTTGAAACATTTCGTCATAGGCAGCACCTTCAAAATAGTTTTCAATTAACGACTCAACATCCACCTTCATAAAAAATTAATTATTTTTTACGCAAATCTAAGGTATTTGGAAATTCTGGATCAACAGGAAGCGTTTTATATCTGAACTTTCTTTGGCTTTCCTGTTCTTCTACAGTTCTTAGTGGCGCTGAAACATCACTAGCCGTTATCTCTTCTATAATATCAACTTCGGTTTGAGTTTCTCCTATATCCCAGAAACGATTAATTCTTCTTGACTCTGCTTCGAAACTATTTACAGGAAAAGTATCATACGACCTTCCTCCGGGGTGCGACACAAAATATTTACATCCGCCAATAGATTTTCTATTCCAGGTATCTACAATATCAAAAGCTAAAGGTGTATCTACTCCAATCGTAGGGTGCAAAGCAGAATAAGGATCCCAAGCTTTATATTTAACCCCAGCTACATATTCGCCTTTTACGCTAGTTGGTTGCAACTGTACTTTCACACCATTACAGGTTAACACATATCTTTCCGTAGTAAAGTTTGTAACTTTTACCTGTAACCGTTCTAAAGAAGAATCCACGTATCTCGCCGTTCCGCCTCCTGTCATTTCCTCACCTAAAACATTCCAGGGTTCAATAGCGGCTCGCAATTCTAAATGAATATTATTAATATCTACCATGCCATGTAATGGAAATCTAAACTCAAAGAAAGGATCAAACCAGTCTTCTTGGAATTTATACCCAGCCCTGTTAAGCTGTTTAACCACATCTTTAATATCTTCCCTTACATGATGTTCTATTAAAAACTTATCATGTAATTCGGTTCCCCAACGCACTAGGTCGTGTTCATACGGTTTTTTCCAGAACCAAGCCACCAATGCTCTGACAAGAAGCATTTGTACTAGACTCATTTTAGGATGGGGTGGCATATCAAACCCGCGAAGTTCTAATATTCCCAACCGTCCTGATGATGAATCTGGAGAATATAATTTGTCAATACAAAATTCCGCTCTGTGTGTATTACCTGTTAAATCTGTAAGCAAATGTCTAAACAACCTATCTGTTAGCCAAAACGGTACCTCTCCGTCCTTAGGTATTTGGCTAAACGCTATTTCCAGCTCATATAAATTTTCCATTCGGGCCTCGTCTATGCGAGGCGCTTGGCTGGTTGCGCCAACAAAAGCACCTGAAAATAAATAAGATAAGCCCGGGTGATGTTGCCAAAACGTTAGTAAACTCCTTAACAAACTAGGTTTGCGTAATAATGGACTATCTGCAGGGGTTATACCTCCAAGCGTTACATGGTTTCCTCCTCCAGTACCAGTATGTTTACCATCTAACATAAACTTCTCTGTACCTAATCGTGCTTTTTTCGCCTCACCATAAAGCATCAATGTATTATCTACTAAGTCTCCCCAATTGTGAATAGGATGCACATTTACTTCAATAACACCTGGATCCGGAGTAATCTTCATAGACTCCACTCTATTATCATGAGGTGGATTATAACCTTCTAAAATCACCGGGATTTTTAATTTCTTAGCAACAGCTTCAATGGAGGCTATTAGATCAAGAAAAGCATCAATTGAATTGAGAGGGGGTAAAAACAGGTATAGTTGACCGTCTCTAATCTCTGAGCAAATGGCCGTTCTTACAAAATACTTCGGTTTTTCAGAGTCTATACCATTCTCACAAAAATGCTTGTACCTTGCATTTACTAAACGTTTAAAGCTTGGCAGTTTTTTCCGTTTTTCAAATAAGTCTGGTTCGTAAATTGGAAAATCTGCAAATTCAGGCTTTATTATCAAGGCGTTCAAAGGTAGTCTTAGTCCAATAGGTGATGTCCCTGGCGTTAAAAACAAATGCCTTCTTCTAAAATCCCATTCTGAACTAAACCATTGTGCTTTAGACTTATTTAAAGGTAAAACATACCCCGCAGCCTTATCTGTTCCTCTTTCGAGTATTTCCGCTATGCGTTTCCTAATAAGATCTTCACTATTTTCATCAGTTATATCAATATCAATGGGCATATTGCCTTCTTCCCATAATGAATAAAATGCATCCTCATAGGCAGGCATAACGCTTTCAGTTGATACGCTTAGGTAATCACATAACGTATCTAAAAATAACTTATCACTGCCCTCAGGTACTTTAGAATTTGGAGCAAAGCATGAAAGTAGTTCTGGATTATTCCAAATAACTTTACCGTCTTTTCTCCAGTATAATTGAATCTCCCAACGTGGTAATGGCTCTCCAGGGTACCATTTACCCTGGGCGTGGTGTAACATACCTCCATTGCCCATTTTGTCTAATAAGCGTTTTGTTAAGTTGTTTGCCAACTCTCTTTTGTGAGGACCGTCGGCATCTGTATTCCATTCTGGAGCTTCCATATCGTCAATAGACACAAAAGTGGGCTCCCCGCCCATCGTTAACCGTACATCTCCCTTTTGCAAATCGCGCTCTACTTTATGCCCTAATCTATTAATGGCCTTCCATTGTTGATCTGTATAAGGTTTGGTAACTCTTGGCGATTCAAGGATTCTTGTCACAGAATTACTAAAAGAAAACTCTGTTTCGCAGGGATCTGTCATCCCAGTAACCGCAGCAGCACTATCATAATGCGGGGTACAAGCCAAGGGAATATGTCCTTCTCCTGCTAGTAAACCAGAGGTTGCATCGAAGCCTATCCAGCCCGCACCTGGCAAATACACCTCAGTCCATGCGTGCAAATCTGTAAAGTCCTCCGGTGGCCCAGAAGGGCCATCCAGTGATGGTTCGTCTGCCTTTAATTGTATTATGTAACCAGAAACAAAACGTGCTCCAAAACCTAAATGTCTTAGCACTTGTACAAATAACCAAGCATAATCTCGACATGAGCCTGTTTTAAGCCTTAAGGTTTCTTCTGCACACTGAACACCTGGCTCAAGCCTAATATTATAAGATAAATACTCATATATTTTTTGATTAAGATGTGTTAAAAAATATATGGTCTTTCTAGGCGTGTAATCAATCGTTTTTAAAAATTCGGCTATAAGATCGTGTTTATCATTTACTTCTAAATAAGGTGTCAGTTCTTTTTTTACACTTTCGGCATATTCAAAAGGGTAATCTTCAGCACTTTCCTCAACAAAAAAATCAAAGGGATTAATAGTCTTTAAGTCGGCAATAATTTCCACATCAATCGATAATTCATCAGTCTTTTCAGGAAAAACCACACGGGCCTGATAATTTCCAAATGGATCTTGCTGCCAATTAAAAAAATGGTTTTCTGGAGTTATTTTTAAGGAATAAGATTCAATTGGAGTCCTACTATGAGGCGCCGGTCGAAGTCTAAATATATGTGGAGATAGACTAACTCTCCTATCAAATTTATATGAGGTTTTGTGAGAAAGAACAACTTTTAAGGCCATAAAAAAAGTTTAATGAATACATTTTTCTTTGGAATAAAGTTATTTGTTTATTTCTAAAAAAACTACTATTCAAGGAGATAAAACGACTTAAAACACAATCCAATAAGTAGTTATATAATATCCTTTTTTATTAAGTCTCAAAACGAAATATCCTAAAAAAAAGGATGAATATATTATTTATATGATATTTAAAAACCAGTAAAGCCATACTAATATGATAACAATTTTAACCTATTCGCCCATTAAATGGTGCTATAATTTTTATACTAAGAATATTAGTAATAATAAACCAACACCAAAATGTTGGTTTTTATGTTAGCTAAAGAAAGATTAAGCATTTTGCTTCTTTATAAGATTTAAGGCAGACCCTTCTTTGTACCAAGCAATTTGTGCATCGTTATAGGTGTGGTTCAACTTGATAATATCTTTGCTGCCATCGGTATGTACTATTTCTAGTGTTAATTGCTTGTCTGGAGCGAATTCATTTAAATCCAAAAAGTTGAAGGTATCATCTTCCTGTATTAAATCGTAATCCGATTCATTAGCAAAGGTTAAACCTAACATACCTTGTTTTTTTAAATTGGTTTCATGAATACGCGCAAAAGACTTGACGATTACTGCGGCGACACCTAAATGACGTGGTTGCATTGCTGCATGCTCTCTAGATGACCCCTCGCCATAGTTATGATCTCCAACCACCACAGTTTTAATGCCCTTGGCTTTATAAGCACGTTGAACATCTGGCACACCACCGTAATCACCCGTTAATTGGTTTTTAACAAAATTTGTCTTTTTATTAAAGGCATTTACGGCACCAATTAAAGTGTTGTTGGCAATGTTATCTAGATGTCCTCTAAAACGCAGCCATGGCCCTGCCATAGAAATATGATCGGTAGTACATTTTCCAAATGCTTTAATTAATAGTTTAGCCCCAGTAATGGAATCCCCTAAAGGCTCAAATGGCGTTAAAAGCTGTAAACGTTCTGAATCGTCTTTTACCACAACATTAACGTGACTTCCATCTTCCTCTGGTGCCAAATACCCATTTTCTTTTACATCAAAACCTTTAGGTGGTAATTCCCATCCTGTTGGTTCGTCTAACATGACCTCCTCTCCATTTTCATTTATTAGCTTGTCGGTCATTGGGTTGAAATCTAACCGTCCAGCTATCGCAATTGCAGCCGTGATCTCTGGTGACGCTACAAAAGCATGCGTATTTGGGTTACCATCGGCACGTTTTGCAAAGTTTCGGTTAAAAGAATGTACAATACTGTTTTTTGGTGCGTTTTTAGGATCTGAATATCTAGCCCATTGCCCGATACATGGTCCACAAGCATTAGTAAATATCTTAGCATCTAATTTTTCAAAAACTTGAAGTATCCCATCACGCTCAGCAGTATAACGTACTTGTTCAGAACCTGGATTGATACCAAACTCTGCTTTAGTTTTTAAGCCTTTATCTAATGCTTGTTGGGCTATTGATGAGGCTCTTGACAAGTCTTCATAAGAAGAATTAGTACAAGACCCTATTAATCCCCATTCTACTTTTATTGGCCAATCATTATCAGTGGCCTTTTTAGACATTTCTGAACCTACAGTAGTAGATAAGTCTGGTGTAAAAGGTCCGTTTAATAGGGGGCCTAGATCTGATAGATTAATATCTATTACCTGATCAAAATATTGTTCCGGATTGTTGTAAACTTCTGGATCTGCGGTTAAATGAGGCCTTACATCATTAGCAGCATCTGCCACATCTTCTCTATCCGTTGCTCTTAAATAACGCTCCATAGAATCATCATAACCAAAGGTAGATGTAGTTGCTCCTATTTCGGCTCCCATGTTACAAATGGTTCCTTTTCCAGTACAAGACATTGACAAGGCTCCAGGTCCAAAATATTCTACAATGGCACCTGTTCCACCTTTTACCGTGAGAATTTCTGCAACTTTAAGTATAACATCCTTAGGTGCGGTCCAACCCGATAGTTTACCTGTTAATCTAACACCAATTAATTTTGGAAACTTTAATTCCCACGCCATGCCAGCCATTACATCTACAGCATCAGCTCCTCCTACACCAATGGCTACCATCCCTAAACCACCAGCGTTAACCGTGTGAGAATCGGTACCAATCATCATCCCTCCAGGAAATGCATAATTTTCTAAAACTACTTGGTGAATAATACCTGCTCCAGGTTTCCAAAAACCAATACCATATTTGTTGGAAACAGACTCTAAGAAATCAAACACTTCACTACTTACCGTGTTGGCATGCTTTAAATCTTTGGCAGCCCCTTCTTTAGCTTGAATTAAGTGATCACAATGCACCGTTGTAGGCACTGCTACCTTATCTTTACCAGCTTGCATAAACTGCAACAACGCCATTTGTGCTGTCGCATCCTGACACGCAATTCTATCGGGCGCAAAATCAACATAATCTTTCCCTCTTTGAAAGGCCTTAGTTGGCATACCATCCCAAAGGTGATTGTACAATATTTTTTCAGAAAGCGTTAGTGGTTTTCCAACAACTTCTCGTGCCTTATTAACGTTCTCTGCCATTTTGGAGTAAACGCCTTTTATCATGTCTATATCGAATGCCATAACCTGTATATTTAATGTTTAATGCTTTTATGTTCAGAATCACTAATATACGAAATTTGGACACCGATTGAAACCGAATGAAATAGAGTTCTTTTATTTTAAATTTGGTAAAATCTATTTAACCAGATCAGTTAAAACCTTAGAATATGTGGGCTACTTTTTTCGTAAAGCAAAAAACTGAATTCTTTGACTTTATGAGAAAAATTGTTAAAATTCGTGTAATGTCGGCTATAAGTCATTAAAATTACTCACCTCGAAAGTTAGCAAATATTGGCACTCAAATCTTTTAATTATAAAAATATCTGCCACAACTTTTTATTAACAAAAGTTGATAAATTTCCGGTAAATCCCTAGGACAAAAGGTGGTTTCAAAAAAAACTCTTACTTAAAATAATTTGTTTAATAATTTAAACATCACAACAAAAGCACTAAATTTGTAGAGTAAAACAAAAAACGCCAATGCTGTTAACACTGACGTTTTTAAAAAGGAGACTAAATTTTGTACATCTAGTCAAAAACATCTCTTAATTTCTGTTTATTTGTTTTGGACGCAAATAAAACTTTTAGAAATTTAAATGTTTCGTTTTCCTTAAATAAGAATTCAAAGGCATTCTAATGGCAACTAACGAATGCCTTATTTTTCTAATTCAAAGATACTATTATTTCATATTGATTTTACACGAATTCATGCAATATTTTTTCACAAAAAACACACAAAGCAATGAAAATCAATTGATTAAAAACTTACAAACAGAAAAAAGTTAACAACTTTCATAATAAAATTTGGTATCACTTCACTAACAATCATTACAAAAACCTAAAAGACCAAAAAAAGTCGCTGATTATCAGTTATTTATAATAACAAAACATTTACTAGCACCGTATACAAAAGCATTGCGTCTAACCTTTACCTTCGGAAAGATCAGCGCAACCGAAAAAAATTCAGCCAATTTTGGTATTTTGGTGTTTCGCAACGCTTTGCATATATAACGTTAAACGAATCACTCCAAAAACCCAAGAATTTTAGAATTCAAAACCCCAATAGCAAGTACGCCCGCGTTAGGAGTTAAAATGACATCTTTTTTAACCTAAGCAAATAAGACGTCATTACGAGGAGGTATGACGAAGTAATCTCTTTACTGTTTAGAGATTGCTTTACCATATTCCCAATGACGTTCGTTTGAGATATTAAAAAGATATAGTGGAAAGCCCTACCTGTTTCCTGCAAGGTTTTGGAAAACTTGTAGGTATTAAAGGTAACGATCTTTTAAAAATCAAAGGTGAAATGAGAAGATTGTCACGTCGCTCATGCTTCGCTCCTCACAATGACGCATAAAAAAAAGCCCGAGCATAAAACTCAGGCTTTTAAATATATGATTGAATCTGTAATTAGATTACCAATTCTTTTTGTGACGGCTTAAACTTAGTTAATACAATACCTTCAACTGCTTTTTCATACTCTTCCATAGTTGGTGTTCTTCCTAAAACAGTCGATAACACTACTACCGGAGTTGATGATAATAAAGACTCTCCTTTTTTACCATCGGCATCTTTAACCACACGCCCTTGGAACAAACGTGTAGAGGTTGCCATAACCGTATCTCCTGGTTCTGCCTTTTCTTGATTACCCATACAAAGGTTACAGCCAGGACGTTCCAAATATAGCATGTTTTCATACTTAGTACGCGCCAATCCTTTAGGGGCACTATCATCAAATTCAAATCCAGAATACTTCTGTAGCACTTCCCAATCGCCTTCTGCTTTTAACTCATCTACAATGTTATACGTTGGAGATGCAACAACTAAGGGTGCGTTGAATTCAACCTTACCATGCTGCGCTTCAATATTCTTTAGCATCTGAGCTAAAATCTTCATATCCCCTTTATGAACCATACAAGAACCAACAAATCCTAGGTCTACTTGTTTAGTACCACCATAATAAGATAACGGACGGATAGTATCGTGCGTATAACGTTTTGAAGGATCATCGTTGTTTACATCTGGATCGGCAATCATTGGTTCAGCAATTTCATCTAAATCGATAACCACCTCTGCGTAATACTTGGCATTTGAATCCGGTCTTAAAGCTGGTTTAATTCCTGTTTTTATCTCAGTAATTCTAGTATTCGCTTTATCAACTAAGCCTTGCAGTACTTGCTTATCATTATCCATACCTTTCTCAATCATGATTTGGATACGGTCTTTAGCAATTTCTAACGATTCTATCAACGTTTCATCTTCTGAAATGCAGATAGATGCTTTAGCTTTCATTTCTGCAGTCCAATCAGTAAACGTAAAGGCTTGGTCAGAAGTTAATGTTCCGATATGAACCTCAATAATTCTTCCTTGGAATACGTTCTCTCCTCCAAACTGCTTTAGCATTTGTTGCTGTGTTGCATGAACCACATCACGGAAATCCATGAAGCTTCTCATGTTACCTTTAAAGGTTACTTTAACCGATTCTGGAATTGGCATGGTAGCCTCGCCAGTAGCAAGCGCTAAGGCAACGGTTCCTGAATCTGCTCCAAAAGCAACACCTTTGGACATACGTGTGTGTGAATCTCCACCAATAATAATATCCCAATCATCTACTGTAATATCATTTAATACTTTATGAATTACATCGGTCATAGCATGGTACTGACCTTTAGGATCACGTGCTGTAATTAATCCGAAGTCGTTCATAAACTTCATTAATTTAGGAATGTTAGCCTTAGACTTATCATCCCAAACAGATGCCGTGTGACATCCAGATTGGTAACTCGCATCAACAATAGGAGAAACCACTGTTGCTGCCATCATTTCTAACTCCTGAGAAGTCATTAATCCTGTAGTATCTTGAGACCCTACAATATTAACTTCTACACGAACATTAGATCCTGTATGTAATGTTTTACCTGGAGTGGTTCCAACAGCATTTTTATTAAAGATTTTTTCAACTGCTGTTAAACCTTGCCCTTCAATAGATATCTCTTTAGAAGGTGCATAAACTTGAGGCACATCTATGCCTAATAGCTTACAAGCAAAGGTTTGTAATTTTTTACCGAAAACCACAGCATAAGATCCACCAGCTTTAATAAACTCCATTTTTTGTGGTGTTAAAGCAGCAGAAATATCTTTTAACTCTTGGTCTCCCTTATATAATTTCTTTTCTTTTGTATTGATTGTTAGAACAGTTCCTGTTTCAACAGAATATACTTGTTCTAATACTGGCTCTCCATCAGCGTCGTAAACTGTTTTTCCTTCTGCATCTTTTTTAGTTACCCAGTTTTTAAGGTCGATTCCAATTCCTCCAGTTACACCAACAGTCGTTAAGAAAATTGGGGCAATTCCATTAGTCCCAGCAATTACAGGAGCAATGTTAATGAATGGTACATAAGGACTTGAAGAAATACCTGTCCAAAGTGCCACGTTATTTACACCAGACATTCTTGAAGATCCCACACCCATTGTTCCTTTTTCCGCGATCAACATCACACGCTTATCTGGATGTTGCGCTTTTAAAGCCAACACTTCTTGTTGCATGTCTTTATTATGCTCAAAAATACACTGACCGTGTAACTCTCTATCCGATCTAGAGTGTGCATCGGCACCTGGGGATAATAAATCTGTTGAAATATCACCAATCCCAGCAATATATGTTACAACATCAATCTTCTCTTCTACTTCTGGAAGTTTGGTAAAGAACTCAGCCTGAGCGTAACTTTCAATAATATCTTTTGAAATAGGACACCCCCTTTTTATAGCAGCTTCCAATCTCTCGATATCAGCCTCATACAAGAAAACCTGCGTTTTTAAAACTTCAGCAGCTTTCTTAGCGATATCAACATCTTTTTGATCTAAAACTAAATCTAGCAATACTTTAATTGAAGGACCTCCTTTCATGTGAGACAATTGCTCAAAAGCAAAATCGGGAGTAATTTCTTCAACAACAGATTCACCAAGAATAATCTCTTTTAAAAATTCAGCCTTGACACCTGCAGCACTTGTAGTTCCTGGTAAGGTGTTATAAATAAAAAAATTTAGAGAATCTTCTCTGTGTGGGTTATCTGAATCTTTAATCTGAGCAATAATTTCGCTGGTTAGTTCAGCCGCATCGATTGGCTTAGGATGTAATCCCAGAGCTTTTCTTTCCTCAATCTCCTTGATGTAATCGTTGTAGTTCATAAATGAATTTATTTCTATGTTAAATTGCCTTGTTTAAATAAATCGAGCTTTTTTTCAGTCTCTAAACATAACCATACTTTTATCAAAAGAGTAAGGTTGAATTTTAAACAAAAGCGACGCAAAATACAAATTTAATGCAAAGATGTAAAACTAAAAGTAAGATATAAATACGTATTTATACTTAATTATTATAGTAGCATAATTATTAAATATGATTTAAATTTTATCAAAAAAAACTTCATAAAATGCATATTCAACAAGTCGATGTTTTAAAAAACTTGCGCTATACCATGCTTTCGAAAATTCATTAAACAGAACAACGAATTAATTAGGATAAAAGCGCAGCATTAATTCAGACTTAAAATAAACCCTTTATAATCTGTGTTTCTGAAATACCCTCGGCCTCAGCTTTGTAGTTTTTAATAATTCTATGCCTAAGTATACCTTCTGCTACGGCTTGAACATCTTCAATATCTGGCGAAAATTTACCTTGAATAGCCGCGTGTGTTTTGGCCGCTAACACTAAATTTTGAGAAGCTCTTGGTCCTGCTCCCCAATCAACATATGTTTTAACAAGTTCAGGTGCCATCTCGGAATTTGGGCGTGTCTTGCCAACCAAAGCCACCGCATATTCAATAACATTATCTGCCACAGGTATCCGACGAATTAAGTGCTGAAAGTCGATAATTTCCTTGGCTGAAAATAAAGCATTTATTTTTAAATCGGTATCGTTTGTTGTAGCCTTTACCACCTCTACTTCTTCATTGAAAGATGGATAATCTAAATTAATAGCGAACATAAACCTATCTAACTGAGCTTCAGGTAAGGGATAAGTTCCCTCCTGTTCTATTGGGTTTTGCGTAGCTAAAACAAAATAAGGTAAGCTAAGTTTATAATGATGTCCTGCAACCGTAACCGCCCGTTCTTGCATCGCTTCAAGCAGAGCTGCTTGTGTTTTGGGAGGGGTTCTGTTTATTTCATCTGCTAAAATAATATTTGAAAAAATAGGGCCTTTAATAAATTTAAAATGTCGGTCTTCGTCCAAAATCTCACTACCTAAAATATCACTAGGCATTAGATCTGGGGTAAACTGAATACGTTTAAAATCTAACCCTAAGGCCTGAGCAATTGTGTTTACCATTAAGGTCTTTGCTAATCCTGGAACACCAATTAATAAAGAGTGTCCCCCAGAAAAAATTGAAATTAAAATCTGCGTTACTACCTCTTCTTGACCAATAATAATTTTGGATATTTCTTTTTTTAAATCTTTGAATTGCTTTACAAAGTTTTTAACGGCAACGACATCTGACATACGACTTATTTTTTTAACCAATTACCGGAGAAATCACAATCTCTATAATCACCACTAATTTTGATATAAGTATCTACTATATGTTCTTCTTGCCACGCTTCAATGGCTTTTATCTTTTTCTCTTCTAGTGCTAGCTGTTTAATCTTTAAATAATCTCTAGCATAATCTGCTTTATGCTCGTTAACCCTATCTGTAACTCGCAATATCTTAAACTTAACATTGCCTGTTCTATCTTCTTCCCTTAAAACTAAACTTACCTCTCCATCTTTCAAATTTTGTATTTGGGAATACAATTCAGGATCCATTCTTGTTAGTTCAAAATTATAGTCCTGTGTTGTTGGATTAATTAACTGCCCGCCATCATTACGTGTCTCTTCCTCATCACTTGCCTCTCTAGCAGCATCGGGAAACGATATTATGCTATCAACTATTTTTTTTCTTACGCCTTCTAACCGTTCTTTCGCCTCCTTAATAGCTTCGCTAGACACTTTTGGTGTTAATAAAATGTGTGCTACGTCATATTCTTGACCTCTAATTTTTTCGAGCATTATGATATGATAACCAAAATCAGTCTTAAATGGTTCAGAAATTTCGCCTTCTTGCAACGAAAACGCCACTTCTCTAAACTCCTTTACCATTTGAGGCTTTTTTCTATGCAACGTATATTTCCCGCCTCTTGATGCTGAACCTGGATCCTCCGAGTACAGAACTGCTTTAGACCTAAAACTAGCTCCTCTTTCAAGAATATCTGCTTTAAAACTTTTCAATCTATCGATCACCTTTTGTTTAGCCTCCTCAGAGACAATTGGTTCTGCAACAATCTGCGCCACTTTTAATTCTGTTCCAAAAGTTGGTCTTTCTTCTTCAGGTATTTTTTTAAAAAAAGTCCTCACTTCTTCAGGTGTTATTTCAACCGCTTCGACAATTTGACTTTGCATACGTTGCGCAAGCATATTGGCTTTATTAATTTCAAACATCTCATCCCTAAAGCTCTGCTCATCTTCTTTTTTATAAATAGCCAAAAGCTTTTCCATAGATCCATTGGTTTGCTGCAAAAACTGCTGAATCTGATAATCTACATTTCGTCTAACTTCGGAATCTGGAATAATAATACTATCTTGAATAGCATGATGCGCATATAACTTATCTTCTAGTAGTTTTCCAAACAACTCACAAGACCCAATTTCATCTGTGTTTACGCCTTGAGCTTTCAGCTGAAGCATCGTTTTATTGATGTCGGAATCTAAAACAATGTAGTCTCCTACTACGGCTGCAACGCCATCAACTTTTCTTGCATTTTTTGTAACTACAGTATCTACCTTTTTAGATACAGTCTCCACTTCATCTTCAATAATTTCTTGGCTAAATGCTTGAATATTAAAAAGCGCCATATATATGGCTACCAGACATTTTAAATTAATTATATATTTCAAATTGTTTGTTTTTTATAGCATCCTTGGTAATATCTTTTTCCAACTCTCTAATGAGTTCAAGTTTTCGTTTGTTAATCACTATCTGATCAATTGTGGGCTTAACATACTCTAATGGTGCTGTTTCATTTCTTAGTAAAACCTCATTTATTTGCATCAAATATACTCCTAATGAATCTTTGAGTTGTATAAAATTAGATTTTTTTAACAGTTGGTTTTTGTTTTCTGGTGTAACAACAGGAATTTTCTTGATAACATGGCTTAATTTAATCCATATCGAATCATTAAATGAATAGGATTTAAATTGAATGGATATAGAATCTAAGATTTTCTTATCCTCATTATCAAAACGCTCAAAACGCTTTTTAATCTTCTTATAATCAAAAATGTTTTCATCTAAGTGTACATATCGAAACTTAAGAAGTTCCTCATTAAGTTTAAAAGCCTCTTTATTATTTTCGTAGTACTTCCTAGCCTCATTAAAGGTTACTGTTGTATCAATATTACGCTGGATAAGGGCTTGCATATATGCTTTGGTATATAAATCATTTCTATACTGAACTACCAGTTTATCAAACATACTCTGCTCATCTTCACTTAAATTCAAAACAGCACCATCTAGCAATAGTTGTTGTGTAGCCCATTTATTGATAAAGTTTTGAACTATTAATGTGCTATCCGCTTTTGATGCTTCACTAGGAACCAAATCCTTTATGTCATTATAGTACAAATAACTCTCATTAACTCTAGCTACAAGATTTTCCTCATCTGGTTTTTTTAAATAACCACATGAAATAAAAAACACTAAAAGCCATATGAATACTAATGTTTTACGCACCTTTTTATGTTTATTTAAGCTCTCCTTTCACTTTATTAAGCACGGTTTCATTAACCTCAACCTTATATTTATTAGCCAAATCACGCATCCACTTTTCCTCCTTGTAAGTTTGATAATCATTAATAACCGCTCCTTTGGCTTCATCGAGTGTTTTCTGCTGACTCGGCATAACTTCTTTAACTTGAACTACTACATAGGACTGATTATGTTTATATATTTTGGAAACCCCTTTTTGAAAAACTAAATTTTCTGGTAGTCCTTGATGTGAAGCGTCCAGAACACCAGTAGTAAAAATAACTTCTATTTTGTCATTACTATTAACCAAAGTTTTTATCTTTTCCACCTCTAAGCCCTGCTCCAAAAGTTTTGACACCTTTTTAATATTTTTTTTGCTCGAAGACGTTGCTACAATCGCATCAATCCTTTTTGGAGTCACATAGTTTTGCTTATTATTTTCATAGTAGTTTTGTACCTCAATCGAGTCTGACTGAGTTTCATTCCAAATGGTCTCTTCCATTAACTCAAACAGTAATAAGCCATCTCTATACTCAGAAATTAGATGGGCATATTCTTCATTGTCATTTTCTAAATGATCCTCTTGATACTGGATTACTTCTTGACCTAAAAAATCTTGGTATTTCTTAGTTAGTAATTGCTCAAAGGGTTCTTTTTGTCTTGAAGTTCTCATTGTTCTTAAAAGGAAATCGGCAAAATCTTGATACGCTATATTTCTATCTCCAATCATCACTAAAGATTCGTTGCCTTTAAAGTTATCTGGTAACTTCCATGAATTGGTAAAATAGCTTTCATCCAATATCGATTCAAAATAACTTAAATCTGGTTGATGGGTATCAACTTCATATTTTTCAACTAGTTTCTTTATCAAGGCTTCATTAATTAATCTAGATCTTGAATCTTTCTTTACGCTCTCAACTAATTCAGGCTCCAACGTTTTAAAATCTGGAACTGGTTTTTTGCCCAGTAACTTAATGATATGCCACCCATAATTAGTTCTTACAGGTTTAGAAAACTCACCAATACTATCTAAAGAAAAAGCTTTATCAACAAAAGGTTTTGCATCTATATCACTTCTTCCAAAAGCAGCCAATTTACCACCATTTTGAGAAGTATTTCGGTCCGTTGAAAACTGCTTTGCAAGTTCCTCAAAGCTTTCTCCTTGCTCAAGTTTCATATAAATATCTTGAATTTTGTCTTCTAGTTTTTCAGACAAAGAATCATTTTCTCTTTCAGCAATCATAATATGTGCTACCTCAACTTTTCCATCTGACTTTCTTTTATCTATAACCTTTACAATGTGATATCCAAAACGTGTTCTGAAAGGCATGGAAATTTCACCAACATGGGTGTTATATGCCATACTTTCGAATTTATAAACCATTTTAAAAGCACCAAAATACCCCAGTTTTTCTCCAAAAACCGTTGAACCATTATGTACTTCTTCTCTAACCTTATCGAAACCCTCTTTTAGAGCTCGTTCTCTAAGTTTTAATAAATCGTTGTATACTTTTAAAGTGTCTTCTGGAGTGGCTGTTTCTTCAATCCGAATTAAAATATGATCCGCTTCAACCTCATACACAGATCTTTCGTAAGCCTCTTTAACCAAGTCCTCTGTTACTTGAGGGTCTGACATATAGTTTTTTGCCAATTGCTTTTCATAACTATTTAGCTCTTTTAAGTACGATTTTTTCTTATCGTATCCTAAATTTCTAGCCTCCTTAAGCTTTAACTTATATCTTGTAAAAAGTTTTAAATACTCGTCTACATCTTTTTGAGAATCGTCTTGAACTAAATCCAGATTCTTCCTGTATACTCTAATAAATTCAGAGGCGTATACTGGTTCATCGGCTACTGTAAAAAGCACTTCTTTCTCAACTAACTGGGCGTAACCAGGCATTGCCAATAAAACAAAAAGTAACGTAAATAAGGGTCTAAAATTCATTGAAATATTTTTTTTGAATAGATACAAAAATAGTAATATAAAGCAATTACACAAGTAGTTTTAGGAACGATTAAACACAGTAATTAGTATACTTTTTCTATTTTTGATAAGGTCTAACAAGAAGTTATTTAACCAATTAAAAAAAGAAAATCTTGAGAAAACTAAAGCTCATTTGGGACTTTCGTGGAGGCAACGCATATGAAACAGCAAAACATCATGAAATCCATTTAAAAGAATATATTAAAATAGAGCAACTGGACGTATCTGTAACAGGAGCTGAATCTCTAACCGATATGCACGCTATTGCCTTTTTAGTTATTGATGAGCAATACATGAAACCCATTAGAGATGCTTTAAAACCTCATAGAGGTCAAGTTTTCAAAAATTAAAGTGATTATCGTAATAACGTAATACATAAGCCGTATACTCATTGAAAATTAACGTTTTAAGAAAAATATGGCTTAGCATCATGAATTTCAGGATTTAAAACAATTAACACTAAAAAACAATAAGTATTATCTTTTATATTGACTCTGTATGTTCCTTATCAAATCTTCTAAGCCGTTAAGTTTTAATTCGTATACCTGTTCTAGCATTTTACCCAATTTACCTTTAGGAAACCCTTTAGCATGATACCACACTATATAATGCTCTGGTAAATCGATAAGATACCTATCTTTATACTTCCCATAGGGCATTTTTGTGAGAGCTAAATCGATTAAAAATTGTTTATCCGGTAACATATCACCCACCTCATAATTTAAATTTATCGAGCTTTTTTAACGCTCCTTGTACATCAGCCTCCCATTTATTTTGCGACTCCATATCTCTTGAATAATCGGTCGATTCGTCATATACATCTTGAAATCTAGACCAAGCCTCCAAAATACTATCGTGTACTTTTTTTAGTTCAAACTCAATAGAATTCGAAACTTTTAACGTATTAATTCTTTGTCGAAGTTTACGTGCAAACAACTCGGTAATATCAAAATGCAACTGTTCATGTTTTAACACATGTGTATCAGCCAAGCCTATTCGATACCAGGATTGTTCTGGGTAAAAGTGGGCTTGAACTGTCGATGTAAAATCCAAAATATCCCCGTTCTCTGTTTTGGTTAAAGAAAACCCAAAAGCTATTCCAGAAGCAGTCAATGCCGCAGCTCTTTCGCGAGTATTTGGCGGCGCTTTAAAATCATTCCAATCCAACTTATTTGAAGCCTCCCATGGTATAAAAGGCTCATCTTGTAAACAGCATAAACAACTAATAAAACAAAGTAATCGAATCACACAAAAGGATATGTTTATAAAACGTATAAGTTAGCGCTTAGTGTTTTACCTCAACTATATTCAAATCATCATACCTTACCAAATAAACAGCATTGTTGTAATAACCTCCAGACAGCTTCTTTTTGTATGCAAATTTATTTTCAACATACTCCGTTAAAGCTGCATTATTAACAGACAAGTAGATGCCCTCTGAAGACACCAATCTTAAAACAGTATCCATAGTTAAATCAAACCCCTTCACTGCTCTTTTATTAGGGGTAATATTGTAAAGTTCAGAATATTTTTTTACAAAAATATTATTATCCGATTCACTATATTCTTTTGTTGTTGAAGCAAATTGAAATTTGAGTTTTGATAAGTGCGTATTGTTAATTTGGTCACCTTGAAAAGCAGCATTAATATGAGTTGTTACTAGCTCAATATCAACTGCCTCTTGCTCTAACTCTTTGTCTTCTACTTTAATTAATGATGCTAAAACACTTGTAACATTTGAAGCAAAACCATGATTTCTAGTCTCAAGAAAAACCAAATTTTTCCCAGGTTTTAATACTGATTCGATATCATCTTTTGTTACAAAAAATTCGTCTTTCCCGTCTTTATTTTTTCTTGATTGAACATGAGTAGCCTGTGGGAATTCGGTTTTAATATCTTTAGCTATGGCAATGGTTTTAGTATCTGATACCACGATAATATTATAAATAGAATCTACGCTCCTAACATAATTAAAGATTTCATTTTTCAACAAAGCATCCGATGGTTTAGATTGAAACACGTTTTCATATAACTCTACCTTTGATCCTATGGGAGACATTATTGGCGTGTTGTAAATCCTTAATTCTGAAGCTGCTTTATCAAAACACTTTGGCGTTAATGGCCCTATAACAGCATCAACATCTTCAAAATTATTTTTATTTATAATTTTAGAGACTTCACTTATTTGATACTTAGTGTCGTAAACATCTATCTTAAGCGATACACCAAGCTTTTTTAACGAATCTGCAGCAACTAATATGCCCGAATAAAAATCTAACGAAGCGTTTAAATAGGGATCTTTTTGAATACTCCTTTTAGTACCGGCAATAGAATCAAAATCTACTCTATTCAACCTAAAAGGCAACATTACAGCTATATGCTTTGTTGAAACATCAGAAATACTGTCTATTAAATTTACGGGTTGCAAATTGGATGAAGCAGCACTTGTAATGTCTTCGGAAAATGGAATCTTTAAAATCATTCCCGACTTTAACCCACTTTCTTTTAAGTCTGGGTTTAAAACTTCTAAAGCTTCCTGATCCAAACCGAGCTTAAGCTTTAGTCTGTAAAACCCTTCCTTAGGCAATACCGTATAATAACTGTACTTACTATCCACCTCTTTTTGCTTGTCTGCATCAAGATTTGGAACATTGATAACTTCGCCCTCTTTTAAGACATCAGCCATATTGGGGTTTAAAGCTTCTAATTCTTCTACCGTAATTCCATACTTATAGGCTATACGCCATTTACCTTCTTTCGGTTTAACCGTATACTCTACTGTTGTATTTGTTTCTTCTACAATTTCTGTTATTTCAAATATTGGAATTTGAAGCTTATCTCCCTTTCGTAAAGGGTTTGAATATAAAAAATTGTTATACTTTTTAATATCTTCTTCTGTTACATCATAGCTTTTAGAAAGACTATATAGTGTTTCCTTTCGTTTTGTCTTATGCGTCTTAAAACCTTTTAGTTCTTTTGAAATCGTAACTTTAGGTTTAACCGCTTTTGATATGGGAATAATTAAAACCGTATTAGGCTTCAGACCATTTTTAGCATCAGGGTTAAACTTTAAGATATCTAAAGGGGTTACAAAGTAACGCTTAGCAATACCCTCAATAGTTTCTCCCTTTTTGACTTGATGTGTACTAAAATTTTGAGCATTAATATTACTAAAGCTAAAAATACACGTTAGAACTAAAACTAATAAAAATCGATTCATATGATGATATTATCTCTAAGACATAAAAATAACCAAACCCTACCAACAATCATATATACGTATTTTCCTAAAAAAAGGATGATTGTTGATCATTTTCTAACACTTCATCACGAAGTGTGCCATATTGGTTTAATACACAACGGCAAAACAACTTAAGATATTATTCCCACTCAATAGTGGCAGGTGGTTTAGAACTAATATCATAAACTACCCTATTCACCCCTTTTACCTTATTTATAATATCATTGGATGTTTTTTGAAGGAACTCGTATGGTAAATTTACCCAGTCTGCAGTCATTCCATCTGTGCTTTCAACGGCTCTTAAAGCAACACATTTTTCATATGTTCGCTCATCTCCCATAACACCTACACTATTTACGGGCAGTAACATCGCTCCGGCTTGCCAAACCTTATCATAAAGCCCCCATTCTTTAAGACCATTAATAAAAATAGCATCAACGTCTTGTAAAATTCTAACTTTCTCTGCGGTAATGTCTCCCAATATACGAATACCTAAACCAGGACCTGGGAACGGATGCCGCCCAAGTAATTCAGGATCTATTCCCAAACTAGCTCCAACTCGTCGTACTTCATCCTTAAAAATAGCTCTTAAAGGCTCTACGATATTAAGCTTCATAAAATCAGGAAGCCCACCTACATTATGATGACTTTTTATGGTTGCTGAAGGCCCTCCAGTAGCAGAGACACTTTCAATAACATCGGGATATATGGTACCTTGTGCCAACCATTTAACGTCGGTGAGTTTATGTGCCTCGTCATCAAAAACTTCAATAAAGGCATTCCCGATTGCTTTTCGCTTTTTTTCAGGATCTTCAATACCTTTTAGTGCCTCCAAAAAACGATTTGATGCATCCACACCTTTTACGTTAAGCCCCATACCTTCGTACTGATTCAAGACACTAGCAAACTCGTTTTTACGCAATAACCCGTTATTAACAAAAATACAGTATAAGTTTTTCCCTATGGCTTTGTTTAATAAAACCGCAGCTACAGTTGAATCAACACCGCCCGATAAACCGAGAACCACTTTATCCTCGCCAACTTTTTCCTTAATGGCCTCCACCGTTTCCTCAATAAAAGAATCTGGTGTCCAATCTTGATGGATTCCTGCAATGTTTACTAAAAAATTCTCTAATACCTGCTTACCATCAGTAGAATGGTAGACCTCTGGATGAAATTGAATGGCATAGGTTTCTTCTCCATTTATTCTATATGCGGCGTTCTCTACATCATGCGTACTTGCAATCAAAACTCCATTTTCTGGGAGCCTTTTAATGGTATCACTATGGCTCATCCAAACTTGACTACCAGTATGTATGTGTGCAAAAAAGGGCTCATTTCCTTTTATAAACGATAAGTTTGCCCTTCCATACTCCCGTGTGTTAGACGGTGCTACTTCTCCTCCCGAAAAATGTGCCAAATATTGTGCTCCATAGCATACCGCTAGAGTTGGTTTTACCCCTCTTATTCCAGACAAATCAGGATGTAAAGCATCTTCTCCCCTTACTGAGTTTGGACTACCAGAGAGAATTACCGCTTTGTAATCTTCAAGGTTATTTGGAATTTTGTTAAATGGATGTATTTCGGAATATATGTTGAGTTCCCTAACTCGACGGGCAATAAGCTGTGTATACTGCGATCCGAAGTCTAAAATTAATACCTTATCATGTTGCATGCGCAAAAATAGGAATTGATTTTATATTGGCGAATATCAGCAAAAAGAATTTTAATTAAATTTAAAACATCTTGTTTAAAATGGGCTCAAGGTTTTATTCTTATTGCAGTTTTCAGCATACAACATATGCTTTTTAAAGCCCATCCATAGTTAAGATTGTAAAGTTGCCACTTAAAGGGTCTAAATTCTTTATCAAAGAATCTATTAAGGCATCACCATATTCTAAATAAAACTCAGAAAAGTTTACACTTCGTTCTTGTAAACTTTGATTCGGAAATAATTGATTTTGAAGCTCCGTCATTCGATAAACCTTATCGGACAAGGTTTTCTTCTGAGCCTGAAGCAATCTTTTTTCCAACTTTTCAAGTCCTTTTAATTGCTTAACTTCTTGCGCTTTTACGGCTCCTACAAAGGATGCATCCGTGACTTCAGCTATTTTAAAAAGTTCCGTAAATTGTTGCTTTAAGTGCTCTTTCTGGGATGAGAAATCTATATTAATATTCGATATTTCCCGCACTTTTTTATTTATCAATGCATGTCTGTTTAAGAACAAGTCCGAATAAGAAATTGCTAAATTCTCACGCTTTTTCTTCTGACCTCCAGACTCAAGCAAAACAGAATTCCTAAGTAACAAAATAGGGAAAGGCACATGTACCGCGTTAAAAGTAGATTTTAATTGCAACCAATAAGACAGCTCACCTCCACCTCCAATATAACAAAGATTAGGCAAAATAACCTCTTGATATAAAGGTCTCATCACCACATTTGGCGAAAAGCACTCAGGCTTAAGCTCTAGATGCTCCAATAAAACTTCTTCATTCCATTGAATATCACTATTTAAAACTTTGTATATACCATCTTCGTAAACAATACGTTCCCTTAAACCTTCTGATAAATAAAATAAGTTAATGTAACGTGGGTTAACCTGAACTTTGTAATCAGAGGACAGTTTTTCAATCACCTTATTGGTATCTGTAACGGCCCTATAGGATATATGCTCTGTAAGTTCATCCTTCATAAAAGGTACGAATAACCTCTTTAACTCAGAATTATTGGCATCTATAATTACCAAACCAAAAGCCTTAAACAGCTCGTTGGCAATATACCTAGTGGCCTGTGCCAAATTAGAATGATTTAAATAAGCTTCTTGAAACAACAAGCGAATGTGTTGGGCATTTTTAGAGTGGCCTAATTCTTCAGAAAACACCTCAAACACAGCTTCCAAGCCCTCATTAGATAATTCACCTACGGCCCCACTCGCAAACCTGTTCCATTGTACCTTCTTTCCTTTAAAATTAAAATAATTTATTTCTTCAAAATCATGATCTTCCGTCGCCATCCAATATACAGGTACAAAATTATAATCAGGGTAACGCACTTTTAATTGTTCCGAGAGGTTTATTGTCGACACAATCTTGTATATGAAATATAGAGGACCAGTAAATAAATTTAGTTGATGACCAGTAGTAATGGTAAACGTTTTTTTATCCTTTAAACTTTCAATATTCTGTATTGTAATGCCTGAGGCCTTAACATTTTCATATTGCGCTAAAACCGATGACACCAATACATCTCTTGACTCTTTATTAAAAGACTTAGTTTTTTCAGCGATTTGAGATTTAAAGTTTTCTAAACTTGGAAAACGATTATATAAAGGTTTTAATTCTGGTTTTTCGTTTAAATAATCACAAATCAATGTTGAAAAAAAACCTGTTTCATGAAACGGAAGTTGATTTATCTGCATATATCTTTTTAAAACCTTGTAAATATACAGCTATTCTTATTCTAGAAATCTAAAAAATAAGTTAAGAAATTTATTCTCCAATAACCTTTTGTAAATACTCTGATAACATATGCCCTACAAGAACAAAATTGACATAATAAATTATTAAACTGGTTAACTTTTTTATAACTCTCAATTAATAAAAGCGCATCACTCAGTTAACAAGTTTATGAAATCCTAGCAATAATTTTGAAGCAAATAATAACCAAAAAATATTCTATTAAATTATGAAAAAATTTCTTAAACTTTTTATGATACTAACCGCACTTACAGCTGGCAGTATGGTTTTTTACAGCTGTGAAGATGGAGAAGACGGTATAAACGGTATCGATGGTAAGGACGGTGCTGATGGTAAAGATGGTGAAAACGGAAAAGATGGTCAGGATCTAACAATTTCTGAGTTGATTCCTTTAACCGCATCTGCTACCCCAAACTTATTAAAAGTAGATCCTGCTTTTTCTAATATTGAGGTTACTCCAATCTTATCGTCTGAAGACGTTCTTGAAAGCACCCCAAATTTTGTTTATGGCTCAATGGCCGATGGTGCCGGCTTATTAGCTGAGGGGGACGGCACATTCACGCTTATCAATAATATTGAAGCAGATTATTCTATAGCAAGAATCAAGTTAAACAAAGATTTACAACCACTGCATGGTGAATATATTTTAAATGCTTTTGCCACTGCGTTTACAGCGCAATGTTCAGGTTCCTTAGTAACTCCTGAAGAACACGGCTTTGGCCCCGTTTATTTGTCTGGTGGTGAATGGGGAGGCTCATCAAAAGGTGTTTTTGCTACCAACCCTTATAAATCAGCTCAAAATGCTAGTAGTGCTATTATGCTTCCTAAATTAGGACAATGGTCAACAGAAAACGCCGTTGTAATTGGTAAAGATGCATACTCCGACAAAACTGTTGTATTTATAGGTGATGACCATTCAGACAATTCAGTGCCATCGGGTCAACTTGGAATGTATGTTGGTAGTCGAGGTGATTTTAGCAGAGGAAAACTATACGGGTTACGAGTAACATCGGCTGGAATTGACTTTGAAATGGACATGGTTGAAGGCACAGAGTATAATGCCGATTTTATTGAATTAGAAGAAACCGAAATTAGCTTATTAGATGCCGAAGCAAAAAGTAAAGGCGTTATGGGCTTCTCTAGGCTTGAGGATATAGATTGGAGACGTGGTTCGGCAGCCAATCAAAGAGAAATTTATTTTGCTGTAACTGGCAGAGACAAACCAGATTTAATTAATAAGGGTACCAGACTTGGACGAATTTACAAAGTTGTTTTAAATGACACAGACCCTACAGGCCCTGCAAAAATAACCTGTGTTTTAGATGCCGATAAAGAAGGTGGCAAGGCAGATGGCTTCCATTCACCTGACAATATTCTTGTTACAGAAAACTTTGCATATATTCAAGAAGACCCTAATGGATATGCATCATTAAACCCTGATATAATTGGCTATGCAAAGCTATACCAATACAACCTATCAACAGGAACTGTAAAAACTGTATTGGAATGCGACCAAGATGCTGCTGCAACGGCCGGATATGGCACTACTGATAGAAGATGGGAGTTAACAGGGATGATTGATATAACAGAAACTGTCAAAAATGGAAAAAACACCTTTTTATTAATTACCCAAAACCACGGTTGGGAACCTGCAGATGGTTCTGCTTTTACCGATGTAAATGCCAACTCTGCTTACAACTCAAGAAAAGAAGGTTCTGTTTTACATGTAATTACTGGATTAGAAAGATAATTGATGAATACAATCTTATTAAAAGTAAAAGCTAAGGCATATACATATAGTATATGTCTTTTGCTTTTTTCTACAATCGCTTGCAAGAGGGATGCTGAAAAAAATAAAATCGGCTATAATGAAGAAACTATTGAAACGCTCTTTTTATCAGACATAAATCAATGTATTAAATCTCTTGATTCTATCAATAATCAAGGAAACGTTAAACTTGATTACTATAAAAAGGCTCGCAAACATTTTAAACACCTGGAGCCTGTTTTAGCCTTTATAGATCAAAACAACTATAAATCTCTAAATGCCCCAAATATTCTTCAAGTTCATGAAGAAGACCCAACCGATATTAAAATAAGAAACCCTTTCGGGTTTCAGGTTATTGAAGAGATGCTTCATGAACAGCCAATAGATTCTTTAAGACTTGCTGAAACGGTTAAGATAACGAGCAGTAGACTTAAGCTTATTGAAAAAAACACCTCTATCAATTTAAAAGATTACCACATTATATGGCTATTGCGCAACCAAATTGTTAGAATTGCTACTACAGGAATAACAGGGTTTGATTCACCTGTACTTAGTCAATCCTTGGATGAAAGTATATTCTGCTACGAAACCCTTGAGAAAATCGTTGAATTAAATAGTGATAAATTTAAATGTAAAGCTCTATATAATAACCTTGTTAATGCCTTTGACAAGGCCAAAACAGCTCTACAAAATGATTTTGATAGCTTTGATCGTTATGCCTTTATTCAAAACCATATTCACCCACAATTAGAGCTTTTGGTTGATACACAAAACGATTGGAATATTGTATTTCCTTTTAATCTAGCCCTATCAAACACGTTATCATCTCTGTTTTCAAAGGACGCATTAAACGTAGATTTTTTCAGTGATTATAAGAGTGATACGACGCTTTTGACAAAAAAAATACAATTTGGAAAAACCTTATTTAATGATAATAATCTATCTAAATCTAAAAATATGTCATGTGCTTCATGCCACATTCAAGACAAGGCTTTTAGCGATGGTAGGGTAACTTTTGATAGCAGACAAAAACGAAATTCGCCCACTTTAACGTATGCTGCATATCAGCAGCTATACTTTATGGATGCCAGAATGGGAAGTTTGGAGGGGCAAATTATTGGGGTTATTAATAATCATGACGAATTTAATATGTCTACAGATTCTATTGTTGCTAGGGTAAAATCGACCCCAAGCTATAAAGTCGCTTTAGATTCCCTTTATAGAAATCAAAGAGATGAATTCAATATACGGCATGCCATAGCCTCTTATGTAAGAACATTAAGCCCTTTCAATTCAAAATTTGATAAAAATATAAATAAGACCGAAAATTCACTTACCAAGGTTGAAAAAAGAGGTTTTAACTTGTTTATGGGAAAGGCTGCATGCGCAACATGTCATTTTCCACCATTGTTTAATGGAACTGTTCCTCCAAATTTTACAGATACCGAATTAGAAATAATTGGCGTACCCAATACCAGTAAAAATATAACACTAGATGACGATTTTGGCAGATACCATGTTCTTAAAACAATAGAAAGAAAAGGAGCTTTTAAAACACCTACCATAAGGAACATTGAAAAAACAGCCCCATACATGCACAATGGTGTTTATCAAACTTTAGAACAAGTAATGGATTTTTATAACAGAGGTGGTGGCGCTGGATTAGGATTTGACATACCATTACAAACCTTACCTTTTGATAATTTAGAGTTATCTGATGATGAACAAAAAGCCATTATTGCTTTTATGAAAACATTAACTGACAATTCGTACTAAAAAAAGCCGACAACAAAAAAAGCTTAAAAAACCCAAATATTAAGTTTTTTTTAACTTTTGCAATTAGTTAAAAATTAGACTATTAAAACAAAATTTCGTAAATTAAAGCCATAGTTGAAAAAAGAAAAAGTCATGAAAAATTTAGCCCTTTTAAGTTTAGGTTGTGTCTTTCTGTTTGCTTTGGTTTTTCCAAGTACGCTTTTAGCTCAAACTGACGAAGCGTTCACAGAACTTAAAGGAAAAGTTGTGGATGCACAATCCAAAAAGCCATTAGTTTTTACTGATGTTGTAGTAAATAATTCAAACATTAGTACCGTTACAAATACTGAAGGCGAATTCCTCATTAAAATTCCAGAACGCTTATTAGCAGAAACCATAATAGTTTCACATTTAGGCTTCGAAAAGAAGGAATTTAATATTTCTGCTATGGATAAACTTAAAGAAATAGTTTTAAATCCAGTTGTTACAACTTTGAATGAAATTAGTATTATAAGTACAAACATTGATGCTAAAGACATCGTATTGGAAGCTCTTAAGAAAAAAGGTAATGCGTATACCAAAGAAAATACGCTTATGACAGCTTTTTACAGAGAAACAATTAAAAAACGACGTAAGAACGCCTCTTTGTCTGAAGCTGTTGTTAAAATTCATAAGCAACCTTACTTCGATTATAGGAATGATAACATCGAGCTTATAAAGGCAAGAAAAAACACAAATTATACTAAACTAGACACCTTAGCTTTAAAACTTCAAGGAGGTCCATTTAGTAATTTGTATACAGACATGATAAAATATCCTGAGTATATATTTACTGAAGATGATTTACCACTTTATAAGTTTCAGTTTGAGAACTCCACGCAAATAAACAATCGATTAATCTATGTTATAGGTTTTAAACAAAAGGAAGATTATAATACCCCATTGTACTTTGGAAAACTTTATATTGATGCTGAAACAAGAGCATTAACTAGCGCTGTTTATAGTTTGGATGTGTCAAATAAAACACTTTCTAGCAGAATGTATGTGCGTAAAAAGCCTAAGAAAGTTGATGTATACCCCACCGAAGCCAGCTACAGGGTTAATTACAGAATTAAAGACGACAAATGGTATTATGCCTACAGTAACATAACCTTAACTTTTAAAGTAAACTGGAAAGGCAAACTATTTAACAGCAGCTATACATTGAATAGCGAGATGGCAGTAACTGACTGGCAAATTAATAATCAAAAGCTTGCAAGTGTAAAAAGGCAATTGATTAGACCAAGTACTATTTTAAGTGAAAAAGCTTCTGGCTTCTCGGATCCAAGATTTTGGGGAGCATACAACATTATTGAACCTGAAAAATCTATAGAATCTGCGATTAAAAAAATCCAGAAACAATTGAAGCGGACTTAAATTAGTTTAATTAAAAAAGGTGAACCTAACTTCGGTTCACCTTTTATTTTCTCCATTGTTTTGCTCTTAGCACAATATAATACCCTAGAATAATGTTATCTGCCCCTCATCATCATTTTTTGTTTCATCAGGAACATCTGAACTAGTACTAGAACTTTTAGATTCACTTTCAATTGATTCTGAAGACACCTCTTTCTCATCAACCACCTCTAGGTCATCTGCATGTACCTCCTCTGGAGCATCATACGGCAGCGGATCTAACAAATTAACTTGATTAATCTTTTCCTTGGTAAGTTGATTTCCTAAAGCGGTGATTCCTTTAATGGCTATAAACTCTTCTAGATTTATCTCGAGATTATCTTTGCGGTCTTTACCCCGTTCTTTGGCGTATACCACTTCTGCCATAGGTCTCCAATCTGTTGAAACAATTTCTAACTGCGAATTTGGATGATCAGAAATAAATGATTCCTCTCTACCTTCTTGCTCGATTAAAAAGCGCTTAACATAGTACAACTCCTTTTCTCCATTATAATAAACTACTGATATTGGCTTTTTTGGCACCCACTTTTCCAACACAAGCATATCATCATCAAAATGCATGGTCACTTCGGGCGTTACCGTTTTTACCATTCCAGACTGCGTAATAATAAGTAGCTTATCCTCTCCCCTAAACTCTCCAATGAGCTCTCCTCGACCATCGACATTAATACGCTGTACAGTTTCATCAAACCAAATTTTTCTAGGTTTTAAGGTGGAAACTCCTTTTTCCTTTAACTCAACACGCTTAACCGGATATTTAGTGACTAAATTCCCCTTAGATACTCTTCCCTTTATTAAAATATCGGCAAAATCAATATCCCATTTCAATTTTTTAATACTACCTGCCTGTCTAAGATTTACGGTTACGACTTCGGCCTCTCCATTAGGATTTGCCGAAAAATATAAACAAACCGAGCCCTTATTCCCATTGGTTAAATCATATTCTCTATCTCTAGTGATACTAGTAACCGCAAAACGCTTTATATAGGAAGGTCCGCCCCTTCCATCTCTATAAATCATATTGTAGATAGTTCGCTTATCTTTTTTCTTAAAAACGGCAACATAAATGATATCTTTCCCGATAAAAGTCTTTGCATCTACTTTTGTTACCATCATTTTTCCTTCTTTAGTAAAAACGATTATATCATCAATATCACTGCAGTCTCCAACGTACTCATCTCGTCTAAGCGAAGTTCCTATAAACCCTTCGGCTCGATTTACATAAAGCTTGGTATTTCGAATAACCACCTTGGTGGCATCGACATCATCGAAAGTTCTTATCTCAGTTTTACGTTCGCGCCCTTCTCCGTAGTCCTTTTTTAGTCTTTGAAAATATGCAATGGCATAATCTACAAGATTTTCTAAATGATGTCTTATCTCAGCTATTTGTTCTTCTAAAGCGTCTATTTTTTGTTGTGCTTTATCAATATCGAATTTTGAGATACGTTTAATCCGTATTTCCGTTAGTCGTACTATATCATCTTCGGTAACAGCGCGCTTTAAATGCTTAATGTAAGGCTTTAGTCCGTTATCGATAGCAGCAATTACCCCTTCCCATGTCTCTTCCTCTTCTATGTCGCGATAAATTCGATTTTCAATGAAAATACGCTCTAATGACGCAAAATGCCACTGCTCTTCAAACTCCCTTAATTTAATTTCGAGCTCTTGCTTTAAAAGCTGTACTGTATTATCCGTACTTCTTCTCAACATTTCTGAGACTCCAATAAACAGAGGCTTATTATCTTCTATAACACAACCCAACGGAGAAATGGAGGACTCACAACTTGTAAAGGCATATAAAGCATCTATGGTTTTGTCTGGTGACAGTCCTGATGGTAAATGCACTAAAATCTCAACCTCAGCAGCCGTATTATCCTCTATTTTTTTTACTTTTATTTTTCCTTTGTCATTAGCCTTTAATATAGAATCTATTAATGATGAAGTTGTGGTTCCAAAAGGTAATTCACTTATTACCAATGTGTTCTTATCTAACTGCGAAATTCTAGCACGAACACGAACTTTACCACCTCTTAAACCATCGTTATACCCAGAGAAATCTGCAATACCTGCAGTTGGGAAATCGGGAAGAAGTGTAAACTTCTTTCCTTGAAGGTGCTTTATTGAAGCATCTATAAGTTCAATAAAATTATGCGGTAAAATTTTTGTTGACAAACCAACGGCAATACCCTCACCACCTTGTGCTAGTAAAAGAGGAAACATAACAGGTAAGTTAATGGGCTCTTTTCTTCTACCATCATAACTCGCTTGCCATTCCGTAATCTTTGGATTAAAGACTACGTCTAGACCAAACTTTGAAATTCGCGCTTCTATATAACGTGAAGCTGCCGCACGATCGCCAGTTAAAATATTCCCCCAGTTCCCTTGGGTATCAATAAGTAAGTCTTTTTGACCAATTTGCACCATAGCATCGGCTATACTAGCATCTCCGTGAGGATGATATTGCATGGTATGACCAACAATATTAGCCACTTTATTATACCTTCCATCATCTAAATCTTTCATGGAATGCATAATACGTCGCTGGACAGGTTTAAACCCGTCTTCAATTGCAGGAACGGCACGCTCTAAAATAACGTACGAAGCATAATCTAAAAACCAGTCTTTATACATCCCCGTAACACGAGTAATGGTTTCTTTGGGCTCGTCTTGTTCGTTAATTAAATCGTCTCCTTCTTCAATCATTAACTATTTTGATTTTTTTGGTGTTCCGTTAAGCATAACTCTTCCTTCCCTATGCAATCTATGTACTTGCTCACTACTGGTATGTACATGTAAATGCTTATACGAACGCTTTCTCGGTGCTGTCTTTTCTTTATTATATAACATCTTATTTATAGTTTAATATCTACCAAAAGTAGAATGTTTATTTAAATTTAATACTCTCAAAGCTTAATTACAAATTTAAATCCAGAGATTTTCTTAGCCATGGAGTTCCTCGAATTATTGACCTAAGTCACTCAATAATATCCATTTCAACTTTCAAATTATCAATAATAAACTCTTGTCTTGAAGGCGTATTTTTCCCCATATAAAATGCCAAAAGTTCTTCTATCGACATATGGTCATCCAACATAATCGGATCTAAACGAATATCGTCTCCTATAAAATGTTTAAACTCATCTGGCGAAATTTCTCCTAACCCTTTAAATCGAGTAATTTCTGGTTTTGGCTTTAACTTTTCAATCGCATTAACACGTTCCTCATCAGAGTAACAATATATAGTCTCCTTTTTATTTCTCACGCGAAATAAAGGTGTTTGCAAAATATAAAGGTGCCCTTCTTTGATAACCTCTGGAAAAAATTGAAGAAAAAACGTAATTAAAAGCAAACGAATATGCATGCCATCCACATCGGCATCTGTCGCGATTACAACATTATTATAACGTAAATCTTCTAAAGATTCTTCAATATTAAGTGCTGCCTGAAGCAAATTAAACTCCTCATTTTCGTAAACAATCTTTTTACTTAACCCATAACAATTTAAAGGTTTTCCCTTTAAGCTAAACACGGCTTGTGTATTTACATCTCTAGACTTTGTTATACTTCCTGACGCCGAATCGCCCTCTGTTATAAAGAGTGTTGTTTCAAGGTTTCTTTCGTTTTTTGTGTCGCCGAAGTGCACTCTGCAGTCTCGTAATTTTTTGTTATGCAAACTAGCCTTTTTAGCTCTATCTTTTGCTAATTTTCTTATACCAGAAAGCTCTTTACGTTCTCGCTCTGCTTGTAAAATTTTCTTTTGAATGCGTTCAGCAGAATCTGGATTTTTATGTAAATAATTATCCAGATAACGTTTCATAAAATCGTTGATATAAGTTCGCACCGTAGGTAACCCGCCACCCATATCGGTAGACCCGAGCTTAGTTTTGGTCTGACTTTCAAAAACAGGTTCCATAACTTTGATAGCAATGGCACTGACCACAGATTTTCTTATATCGGAAGCATCATAGTTCTTTCCGTAGAATTCCCTCAAGGTTTTAACGAGCGCCTCTCTAAAAGCATTTAAATGGGTACCTCCTTGGGTAGTATTTTGCCCATTTACAAAACTATTGTACTCCTCACTATATTGCGTTTTACTATGTGTTAAAGCGACCTCAATATCGTCTCCTCTTAAATGAATTATAGGATACAACAGGTCCGATTCATTAATTTTTTCAGACAAAAGGTCTTTTAAACCATTTTCACTAAAATACTTTTCACCATTGAAAACGATGGTCAGCCCAGGATTTAGATACACATAGTTTTTGAGCATTTTAACAACATACTCACTTCTAAATTTATAGTTTTTAAAAATCGAATCATCTGGAATAAATGATACTTTAGTTCCTTTTCTTCTAGACGTTTCTTCAAGAAATTCTTGGTTGGTCAAATCTCCTTTCTCAAACTCTGCCGATGCACTTTTCCCATCACGACTGGATTCTACCCTAAAATAGGTTGACAAGGCATTAACTGCTTTGGTCCCCACACCATTAAGTCCAACAGACTTTTTAAAGGCTTTAGAGTCATACTTGCCCCCAGTATTCATCTTTGAAACTACATCTACAACTTTACCTAAAGGAATCCCTCTTCCATAATCACGCACTGTTACTTTGGTTCCTTGAATAGATATTTCAATGGTCTTACCAGCTCCCATAACGTATTCGTCTATGGAGTTATCCAAAACTTCTTTCAAAAGAATATAAATCCCATCATCTGGGGAGCTCCCGTCGCCCAACTTACCAATATACATTCCTGGTCGCATGCGGATATGCTCTTTCCAGTCTAATGAACGTATATTATCTTCGGTATAATTGGATTGATTTGCCATTAAATATGCGGTGGTTTTTTAAGCTAGAACGCTAATATAACATAACCAATTAAAAAATAAAATAGGCGGATAACAAAATAATTAACAATAAAAAAAGATAATTGTTGAGAACATTACATCATACTTTTTCTCCTTTTTTTAATGACACTATAAGAATGCTTATTATGACCACCAAAGTACCAAATAACTGCAATAATGTGAGTGATTCATTTAAAAAAACAGCTGCCAAAATAATTGTTGAAACTGGCCCCAATCCAGCTACTATTGCAAAGTTGGATGAGTTTATCATTCTAATAGACGCCGAAACTAAAAAGGACGGTATTACGGTTGCAAAAATTGCTATTAAAAACCCCAAAAGATACACTTCCCTTGAAAAGCTTGTTAAATCTAATCCATTTATAAAACTGTAATGAATAAATACACATATGCAAGACACTATCATAGCATAAGCCGTAAATTTCATAACTCCAAATTTTGGTATTAACCAACCACTCCCTACCAAATAAGACGCATAAGTTATCGCGCTGAGTAAAATAAAGAACCCTCCTAAATAAGCTTCCGGGCCAGAAATTTCAATTTCCTGATAAAACGTTATAACAATACCAAGGTAGGTTACCCCAATGGCTGCTCGTTGTAGGTTATTAATGCGTTGCTTTAAAAACAGCCTGTTAAGCAAAATAACAACCGTTGGGTACAAAAATAGAATAATACGCTCCAAACTAGCTTTTATATAGATAAGCCCTATAAAATCAAAATAGCTTGCCAAATAATACCCTATAAACCCAAAAAACACAACCCAACAATAGTCCTTTGTGGTTTTTGTAATATGAATATTTTGATTTCGATATAAAAAAGCAATAACAACATAAAATGGAAATGAAAACAACATGCGCAGTAATAACAGGCTAACAGGGTCTACATTATGATTATAAGAAAGTTTAACCATAACCGCTTTCGATGAAAACAAGACGACACCCAAAATTCCAATAGCTACTCCGTACCAAAACTGTTTTGTAGATTTCATATCACAAACTTAATTGTGTATGTTTTTATAATAGCTCTGTTAGTTTTTAAATTACGATGTCCAAACATAAAATCACCGAAAGAAATTTAAAAACTCTTAAAAAAAATTGAGAACGTACGGATTAAACCTAGAGTTGATAAACTTGAGCACTATCAATCATTTTAGTTTTGGTAATAAATTTAACACCTAAATTTGATTCAGCCTCCTTTTTTAAGCACGTTGCTCTTATTTTAAGAACCTTAGTAAGGTATCTATTTAAGACAAAAATATTCATCAATTTTCCGAAAACACCATAGGGCAATTCAAAATAAAACTTATCTGTCATTATAGTTTTATTACCAGCCTCTTTAAATATATGTTCATGACGACAGGACTTAAACACCCCTAAAATCATCTCATCAACGAAAAAATACGGTTTACTAAATGCTGTCACTTTGGAAGTAATATGCTGCACAACACCAAGATGAATAACCTCCCAGCTAACCCACTCCCCCAAGCCTATATGCCCAGAGGTTTTTCCCGCAAAGGGTATTTCCGTAACATGCTCTAAGGATTCTTTTTGAAAATCAATGTTTCGAGCTAAATCAAAACAAGTATGTACATCAGAATATATTTCAGTTCTAATTTCAATATGGGGCATTTTATAAGAATTATACTAATAGCATTAGCTAAAATAGATAAATTCTTACATATATTAACAATAAAACCTACAAAAAAACTATCAATTTACACGTTAAAGAGGAAATGCATCACATCACCGTCTTTAACAATATAATTCTTTCCTTCAACGCGCATTTTACCTGCTTCCTTAACTTTTGATTCGCTACCATACTCAACATAGTCATTATAGGCTATAACCTCTGCACGTATAAAACCTTTCTCAAAGTCTGTATGAATAACCCCAGCTGCCTGTGGTGCTGTTGCTCCAATATCAACAGTCCAAGCCCTTACTTCCTTCACCCCTGCTGTAAAATAAGTTTGCTGATTTAAAAGCTTGTAAGCACCCCTTATTAACTTGGCCGACCCCGGTTCGTCCAAACCAATATCTTGCAGAAACATTTGACGCTCTTCATAATCATCTAATTCATTAATATCTGCCTCTGTACCTACAGCTAACACAAGCACCTCTGCATCTTCATCTTTAACCGCTTCCTTTACCGCTTCTACATAGGAATTTCCTGATACCGCAGCCCCTTCATCAACATTACAAACATACATAACAGGTTTATCGGTTATAAACTGTGAAGGTTTTACAAAATCGATAACATCTTCTTCACTAAACTCAAGTGCCCTTACTGACTTTCCAGCCTCAAGTCCTTCTTTTATTTTGAGCAAAACTGCTTCCTCTTTTTGGGCTTCTTTGTTTCCTGTCTTCGCGGCACGTTTAACCTTATCTAACTTCTTTTCAACCGTTTCTAAATCCTTTAGCTGAAGTTCCATATCGATGGTTTCCTTGTCTCTAATAGGGTTTACATTACCATCAACATGAACAATATTATCATTATCAAAACAACGTAATACATGAAGAATCGCATCTGTCTCTCTAATATTAGCCAAAAACTGATTTCCCAGACCTTCGCCCTTGCTCGCTCCTTTTACTAAACCAGCTATATCAACAATCTCAACAGTTGCAGGTATAACCCGCTCAGGACTGACTAAAGATTCCAATTTTTCCAAACGCGGATCAGGCACATTTACTACCCCAATATTGGGTTCGATAGTACAAAATGGGAAGTTTGCACTTTGCGCCTTCGCATTCGATAAACAATTAAATAATGTTGATTTCCCTACATTTGGTAACCCTACAATACCTGCTTTCATAATAACTAAAATTTTGCGAGCCTGCCTGTCTGCAAGCAGGTGCAAATGTAATTAATTCCCGTTTATTTTAATCATTAATAAAGATAAACAAGTCCCCAGTTTTGAAAGCAATCTCTACATGATTGGTAATAGCGATGTTCCTAGTTCCTAAACGATCTCCAAAACGCAGTGTTTCATTAAGTAACGGATATTGTAATCCTATTGTGGTTATGCCTTCTGCACTAGGCATCGGAACTAGAGATACATGCTTTTTCAAACAGTTTCTAATAACTTCGTTTGGTCGCGCTAGAAAATAATAGCCATAATTATCAAAAAACGTTAATCGTATTTTATTTTTCCATTGCAAGGCTGTATGCAAGTTACCCATAAAATGATCCTGCTCCTTGCCACTTGCGCCGTAAACATGAACATCAACATAATTTCTATTAAAAAGAATCTTCAATACCTTATCAAAATCTGTATAATTTTGATTTGGCGTATGAATAATCTCGACATCCTTGGGTGGCTCAGTTAAAGAATCTAAATCACCACTAATAAAATCTGGTTTAATATTAAATCGCGAAATTGTTTTATACGCCCCATCGGTCGCACAAACAATACCATAATTACTAGAATCTGGCATTGCATTAGGTTTTTCGCCGTTTAACAAAAGTAATGCTGTTTTATTCATACTTCAAAAATACAAAACCTTAGCCCCTAAAAGGGTTACAAAAAAGTCCAACCAACTACTTACATGGCTCTTTTCATTAAATAAAAACCCCAAGCACTAGCTTAGGGTTTTATGTATCGTTAAAAACAATTTTAAGCTTTTTTAACCATCTGGATGCATAAAGCGCTGTTTAGCTAATAGCTCTTCTTCCGTCTCAACAACATCTTCATCAGGCACACAACAATCTACAGGACATACAGCTGCACATTGTGGCTCGTCATGAAACCCTTTACATTCTGTACATTTATCTGGAACAATATAATAAAGCTCATCGCTAATAGGTTCCTGAGCCTCATCGGCATCTACTTCAGTACCATTCGTTAATACTACGGTACCCTCTAAACTTGTACCATCCTTGTAGCGCCAATCATCGGCACCTTCATATATTGCAGTATTTGGGCACTCTGGTTCACAGGCACCACAATTTATACATTCGTCTGTTATAATAATTGCCATAGCGTATTTCTTTTTCTAACTTTGCAGTCGCAAAAATAACGCCAAAACCCTTCATAACCAAATTCAGAATGCAATTACAAGAAAGAATTGATGCTTTTGTAAATTTAGGAGATTTTTTAAGGCAATTTTCTAATGAAGATATCTGTAAAGCCGATAATATTAAACACAATGATTTATTCTTTGATGGTTTTAAGCATCAAATAAAATTGGCTGAAGAACACAATGGCTGGTTTACTAGAGATAATATTCATTTTGCACTAAAATCTTGGAGCGATGCATTAACTAAAAAAAACTTAGATACCTGGTTAAAACATTACACTATCGAAGAGGTTTCTCCAAAATTGGTAGCTATTATAATGGCAGGCAATATTCCTTTGGTTGGGTTTCATGATTTCCTATCGGTACTTATTTGCGGACACGACGTCCTGATTAAGCAATCATCAAACGACAAGCACCTATTGCCCTTCTTAAGTAAATACTTGAAATATGTTGAACCTCAGTTTAATGAAAAAATTCGTTTCACCGAAAAAAAAGTAGAAGGTTTTGATGCCGTTATTGCAACAGGAAGTAATAATACCGCAAGATACTTTGAGTACTATTTTAAAAACAAACCATCTATTATAAGGAATAATAGAAATTCGGTTGCTGTTTTAACTGGAGATGAAAGTGCAGACGATTTAAAAAATTTATCTGAGGATATTTTTAGATACTATGGTTTAGGCTGCAGAAATGTTTCAAAACTCTTTGTTCCTAAAGGTTATAACTTCAATTCTTTTTTTGAAGCTATATACCATTGGCACCCTATAATTGAAAAAGCAAAGTATGCAAACAACTACGACTACAACAAGGCTGTATACTTAATGAGCGAATTTGACATGCTTGAAAACGGATTCTTTATGATAAAGGAGGATGAAAGTTTTGCCTCCCCCATAGCAACACTTTTTTTTGAATACTATGAGGATTCTAACCAATTAAAAGAACTTTTAGATGAAAAAAAATCACAGATTCAATGCATTGTTTCAAAAGGTTTTTCTGAAAACGAAATAACATTTGGAGCCACGCAAAAACCACAGCTTTGGGATTATGCGGATGAGGTAGATTCTGTTGAATTTTTGTTAGCAATTTGACGAAAAAATTATTGAATATTTAGCATAAAATCCCCAATTAATTAGCAACTTTGCATCTTAATTTTTACCACATAAAAATGAAAAAACATAACTTTAGCGCAGGACCAAGTATTTTACCACAAGAAGTATTATTAAAAGCTTCTGAGGCCATAGTTGATTACAATAATAGTGGCTTATCATTAATAGAAATATCACACAGAAGCAAAGAATTTGTTGATATCATGGAAAATGCTAGATCCCTGGCTTTAGAATTGCTAGGTTTAGAAGGCAAAGGTTACAAAGCCTTGTTTTTACAAGGTGGAGCTAGCACACAGTTTTTAATGGTTGCTCTTAACCTTTTAGAAAAAAGAGCAGGATATTTAAATTCTGGTTCGTGGGCAGCAAAAGCCATTAAAGAAGCTAAAATTTATGATGACATCTATGAAGTAGCCTCTTCTAAAGATGCGAATTACAATTATGTACCAAAAGGCTACGAAATCCCAGAAGATTACGATTATTTTCATTGTACTTCTAACAATACAATTTTTGGTACTCAAATGAAATCATTTCCAAATTCACCCGTACCAATGGCTTGTGATATGAGTAGCGATATTTTCTCTCGTACTCTAGATTTTACGCAATTCGATTTAATCTATGCTGGTGCGCAGAAAAATATGGGGCCTTCTGGCACCACTTTAGTAGTTGTGAAAGAAGACATTTTAGGCAAAGTATCTCGTAAAATACCATCTATGATGGATTACAAAGTACATATCGACAAAGGGAGCATGTTTAACACACCTCCTGTATTTCCAATCTATACCTCGATGCTTACATTACAATGGTTAAAAGATTTAGGTGGTATAGCTGCTATCGAGAAAGAAAACGAAAAGAAAGCGAGCTTAATGTATTCAGAGATTGATTTAAACCCATTGTTTAAAGGGTTTGCAGCGAAAGAAGATAGATCTTTAATGAATGCTACCTTTACTCTAGAAAACGACAACCTAAAAGACACCTTCGAAACCATGCTTAAAGAAGCTGGTATTAGCGCTGTTAATGGACACAGAAGTGTTGGTGGCTATAGAGCCTCTATGTACAATGCATTACCACTTGATAGCGTAAAGGTTTTGGTTGAAGTTATGAGTGAATTAGAAAGTAAAGCTTAAAAATATAAATTAATGTTTTCGTGATTGCGGAAATAAAAAACAATAAAATGAAAGTATTAGCAAACGACGGTATTTCCCAAAGTGGTATTGATGCCCTAGAAAAAGGAGGCTACGAAGTTATAACAACTACTGTTGCCCAAGAGCAATTAATCAACTATATCAACGAAAATGATATTACTGTATTATTAGTTCGTAGTGCAACAACCGTACGTCAAGATTTAATTGATGCCTGCCCAGGATTGAAAATTATTGGTCGTGGTGGTGTTGGCATGGATAATATTGATGTGGAATATGCACGCGAAAAAGGATTAAGCGTTATTAATACGCCTGCGGCTTCATCGCACTCTGTTGCAGAATTGGTATTTGGACATTTATATGGATTAGCTCGCTTTTTGCACAACGCTAACAGAGAAATGCCTCTTGAAGGAGATAGTAATTTTAAAGGCCTAAAAAAGGCCTACGCAAAAGGCACAGAACTAAAAGGAAAAACTTTAGGTGTTTTAGGTTTTGGTCGAATTGGTCAGGCAACAGCAAAAGTTGCACTTGGAGCTGGAATGAAAGTAATTGCATTTGATCCATTTTTAGAAAAAGCCAATTTAAAATTAGATTTCTTTGATGGCCAAACTGTTAGTTTTGATATTGAAACAATTTCAAAAGAAGAGGTATTAAAGCAAGCTGATTTTATCACACTTCATGTTCCAGCTCAAAAGGATTATGTTATTGACGAGGCTGAATTCAATTTGATGAAAGATGGTGTTATTCTTGCCAATGCAGCGCGTGGCGGTGTAATCAATGAAGTAGCCCTTGTAAAAGCTATTGAAAGCGGAAAAGTTGCTAGAGCAGCTCTAGACGTATTTGAAAATGAGCCCAAACCAGAAATGCAGCTGTTAATGAACCCTGCTTTATCTTTAACGCCTCATACCGGTGCTGCTACGAACGAAGCTCAAGATAGAATTGGAGAGGAACTAGCCTCACAAATAATTAATATTTTAGGATAACTATCTGTCTTATTAACAATTGATAGTTAAAACAGTTAAAAATACCCCTAGCATTAAATGCTAGGGGTATTTTTTTTTAGATGTGACTTAACTAATATTCCTGTGTCATATCAACAGGTATGTAAACTTTTTTTGTACCTTATTCCATCTATTATTAATCTCTTTAAATATAACATATTATGTCAGGAATCTTAGATTTATTAAACAGCGACCTCGGAAAAACCATTATTAGCGGCGTTTCTGGTCAAACCAATCAACCTCAAAATAAAACACAGGATGTTTTAACTATGGCCCTTCCGGTTTTAATGGCAGCCATGAAGCGTAATGCTGCTACGCCTCAAGGTGCCGAAGGTTTAATGGGGGCTCTAAACAATAATAAGCATAATGGCAGTATTCTAGACAATCTAGATGGTTTATTCAACGGAGGTGTAAATGACGAGGTTATAAACGATGGAAGTAAAATATTGGGCCATGTTCTAGGAAATAAACAACATAACATCGAGAATACTTTAGGGGCTAAGGCCGGAATGGATGCTGGTTCTGTAGCTCAAATTCTAAAAATTGCCGCTCCAATTTTAATGGGAATGCTAGGAAAGCAAACACGCCAGCAACATGTAAATTCATCAAGTGGAATTGAAAGTTTGTTAGGAGGATTACTAGGCGGTAACTCTGCTAAACAAGAACAAAGCTTTTTGGAGTCCATTTTAGATGCCGATGGTGATGGAAGTGCTATTGACGATGTTGCCAATATGGTATTAGGAAGTAGTAAAAAGCAGAGTGGTCTTGGCGGACTACTGGGAGGCCTTTTTGGAGGTAAATAAGTAAGTAAGATCACGAGACATTATTTTTCAAGCTAAACCTCTTTAGGTTTAGCTTTTTTGTTAAAGTCTATTTAAATAAAATTGTCAGAGCAGAAGAATTTTGTATATTTTTTTTGGTTAACTCATTGAGAAGGCCCCTATGCTCATTGCACCTTTTATAAAAAGCATGTGCACTTTATATTTGAGGGAACATAAATTAAAGGAAAATGAAAAATGTATTGTATCTCTTCGTTGTAATTCTTCTGGCGTTCGCTTGTAATACGTCAAAACCAAGTTCACCCTCAACGTCTCAAAAATTATCCGACGAAAAAATAGAGGCTTTAAAAACTAACGACACCGTTGTAATTGAAAACGAAAAGCTAGAATATGAAATCATTATTATTGAACCTGGTTTCAATTATTGGGTAAATGCCATCGCACGACCAAGAGGTTACTACTCTCAAGGTTTTTTGGAAAATAGAAACAGACTTATGGTCATGGAATGGAACCAACGTGTCTTACAACCGCAATTGTTTAATCGAAACCTATACGAACTTCAAATAGATTATCAACCTACAATTGACTATGGTTATGAAGTAAATTACTTACTTTACAATTACTTTATTTACTTTCAGTTAACCTACAATCAAAGATTAGGACCATTTGTGCCTCGTATTTAATTATGTTTTATTTATTTTTGCTTCAAATTTTAAATTTTGAAAAAGTTAAAAGAACGTTGGGGCATTGAACACAATTGGCAAATCGTTGTTATTATGATTGTTTTTGCTATTACAGGTTCTACAGCTTCATATATAGGAAAACCCATTTTAGGTTTTTTAAACATCAGCACCGAAAACTTTGGAGGATTTGGGTATTGGATCATAAGAATACTACTGCTATTTGTGCTTTACCAATTTATGTTGGTATTTTTTGGATGGGTTTTTGGTCAATATAAGTTCTTTTGGAATTTCGAAAAGAAAATGCTGCGAAGAATAGGATTAAAACGTTTTATAGATTAATTGCAAGAACTTAAAAAACATATTGTTTTTAAGATAGTATCAACTTTAATTGTGTTGATACTACTAGCCCCTGCAACCATAAAACTGGTTCATTCATTTGAACATCACGAACATAATTTATGTGAAAAAACCGATGTTCCTAATTTTCATAAGTGTGAATTAGATTGTACTTTCTATAAATATAATCTTCAACAATATTGTCTAAAAACTCAAAACTATAATCTAAGTATTTTTTTAGTTAATAATTTTGAGATTCCCTCTTCAACATATCAGTTCTTTTATAGCTCTTATGTTTTATCTGGCTCGCTTCGAGGGCCTCCCGTTCTGGTTTAGTACCCCACTTTAAACCAAGAAACAAATACAATTAAACACATAACATAATGAAGCACAATTTATTGATTGTGGCTCTATGCTTTTTTGGCTATACCAATGCTCAAAATTGTACATACACTTTTATCGGTAAGGTAATAGATTATCATGATAGTACACCAATGTCTGGTGCAACCGTATATATTCAAACACAAGATAATTATACTACAGCAGACGTCAATGGTAAATTTTCTATTAAAAACCTTTGTAATGGTAAACTCAACCTGGTTATATCTCATGTAGGCTGTGAAACTAAACATGTCGAAATTGATATTATTGGAGACACCTTTAAAGAGATAAATATGGAACATCATTTAGAGGAGTTAGACGAAGTTAGTTTAAAAAGCAAAGGGAACAAGACTACTAAAACTGCTCAAGAAACGGTTATTAAAGAAGATGTTCTAATACGTTACAGTAACTTAAGTGTAGGTGACGCCCTAAAGGAAGTGCCTGGCGTGTCTTCCATAAATACGGGTAGCACTATCGTAAAACCCATGATAAACGGTCTACACAGTAGTAGAGTTCTAATTCTTAATAATAGCGTGCGTTTGCAAGATCAAGAATGGGGAATTGAACATGCTCCAAATATTGACATTAATAGTGCAAGTCAAATTTCGGTTATTAAAGGATCGGGGGCTTTAGCGTATGGGGGTGACGCCATTGGAGGCGTTGTTGTAATAAAACCAGGAAAAATTATTCGTAAAGACACCCTTTATGGGCGTACTATTTTGGGGGGACAAACTAATGGACGCGGCTACAATGTATCATCTTCTTTAAACAAAAACTATAATTCGGGGTGGTTTACCCAATTGCAAGGTTCTTATAAAAGAAATGGAGATTTTAATGCCCCCGATTATAACCTTACTAATACTGGCCTAGATTCTAAAGGCGTATCGGTGCGACTAGGACAAAACAAGTTTCCATCAGGCTTTGAACTGTATTATAGTTATTTACATAATGAAATTGGTATTTTAAAAGCATCCCACATTGGTAGTGTATATGACCTTGAGCGCGCCATAAATTCTGGACAACCTACCGTAATCGAAGACTTTAGCTACGACATTAATGCACCAAAGCAAGAGATAACACACCATTTAGCAAAGGCAAATTATTTCAAGCGTTTTCAAAACTTTGGAAAACTTACATTTCAATACGACTATCAAAATAATAAACGTCTTGAATTTGATGTTAGAATTGGAGATAGAAGGGACGTCCCGGCAGTAGATTTAACCCTCCAAACTCACACGGTTTTGGCCGATGTTAATCTGGATACAAATCTAAGCCGAAAAGTTAATTTTGGTTTAATGGGGCGCTATCAAAATAATTTCGCCAACCCAGATACTGGAGTGAGACGACTAATCCCTGATTACAATACTTACGATTTCGGAATATACACAACTACGGAATGGCGCATAGACAATAATTTAATTGTAGATGCAGGCACCCGTTATGACTTTAATAGAATAAATGCGAAAAAGTATTACCGCAAGTCCAGATGGGAAGAACGGGGTTATGACGAAGATTTTTCAAACATCATTATTGAAGAATTGCCAACCCAATATTTGACTAATCCTATTTTTGATTATCATAACATCTCGGCTTCTATTGGGGCAAAATACTATCTGAATCGCAAAAGTTATATCATAGGAAATTATGCCCTCGCTAGCAGACCACCTAATCCATCCGAATTATTTAGCGATGGCTTACATCATTCTGCAGCGCGATTTGAACTCGGTGATCTTAGATTTAACAAAGAGGTCTCTAATAGAATTTCAGGATCTTACAACTACAGTTCATCCAACTTCAATTTCTCTGGAGAAGTGTTTTATAATCAAATTGATGGTTTTATATTCTTAAGACCCTTCGACTTGATAAGTACCATAAGAGGCCCCTTTCCCTATTGGGAATATCAACAAACCAATGCTGAAATGTTTGGTGTTGATATAAATGCAACTTATAGCTTCACAAATAGTTGGCATATTCAAAACAAAACGTCGTTTATAAAAGGTTATGACCTTAAAAACGACCTCCCTTTAATTGATATGCCTCCGTTTAATACTATAAATCAAATTACCTACAACAATACAGCATGGCATAACTTTTCAGCTAGCCTAAAATCAGAATGGGTAGCCGAACAGAATGAATATCCCAATTTCAATTTTGAAGTTGAAGATCAGCTTACTGGAGAGATGATAACTATTGATATTAGCAGCCCGCCACCAGCTTATCATTTATTACATTTTTATAGTGAAGCTTCTTTTTCGCTTAGCGCAACGACAAGTCTAAATATCGCGTTAGGAATTAATAATCTGTTAGATACTTCTTATAGAAATTATTTGAATCAGTTACGCTTTTTTGCTGATGACTTAGGCCGTAATATAACATTACAATTACAACTTAATTACTAATACATTTAATATAAATACCCAAAAATTTAAAACAATGAAAATCAATTATTTAACTTCAAATTTTATGAAATCTACTAAATTTTTTATCGGAGCGATTTTTTGCTTAACGCTTGTAACCTCATGTTCTGATGATGACACGCCACCTCCAGTTCTTGAAGAAGAATTAATTACCAATGTTATCTTAACTTTTGCAAATGTTGCAGACGCTACAAATACTGTTATTATGACTAGCGTGGCTCCTGATGGCCAGGATGGCGCTTCAACAGAGGTAGTTGAAGGAAGTTTTAAGGCCAACGCTACATATTCACTTAGTCTTGCATTAACAAACGAAACTGAAACTCCTGCAGATGACATTTTAAATGACGATATTATCCCAGAAGCAGATGAGCACTTTTTTGTATATGCTGTAAATGATATGAATTTAACCATGACTAGAGATGCTGATGATATAGATGCTGCCGACGGCAATAAACTAGGTGTAAAAACAACTTGGGATGCTGGTGCTGCAGGTACAGGCAAAGTAAATATCACTTTAGTACATGAACCAGAAGGAGCCGATGATTCTGACGAATGGGGTTCTGTGACAGGCGGTTCTGAAGACTTGAACATCACGTTCTCAGGTGTTGAAATTAAATAGTAACTAGAATTACTTTGTATCATCATAAAAAAGGCTGCTTAATTAAGCAGTCTTTTTTTTGTGCTTATCTCATCCAAAAACAAAATGACCAAGCCTAAGAGGTGCAAAAAATAATGACTTAACACTAAATGCTTTTAGAAAATAAAACGAAATCAACATGCGTGATTTAGAAATACACTTTAAATCACTAAAAAGTAAATTATAAAACGAAATTATACTATTTTAGTTTATCATTATTTTCTTTTATGAAACGCAAATTTGCCCTTTTAAGTTTAGTACTAGCCTGTTTAATAGGTTCGGCACAACAAGATAAAAAACCTAAAGTTGCTCTTGTTCTAAGTGGTGGAGGCGCCAAAGGTGTTGCACATATTCCCGTATTACAAAAACTTGATAGCTTGGGTATTGTTCCTGATTTGGTTGTCGGGACCAGTATGGGTAGTGTTATTGGGGGACTATATGCTGCTGGTTATTCTGGTGATGAAATTGAAAAACTCACCATGCAAGTTAATTGGAATGATATTCTTGGTGGAACCATAGCTCTAAGTGATGTTGGTGTAGAAGAAAAAAGTGAATTTAACAGGTACTTAGTAAATTTAGATGTTATTGATGGAAAGCCTAAAGTAAAACCAGCCCTACTAAAAGATCAGAACTTACGTGAATTGCTTTCAACTTTATTATTTCCTGTATATAAAGTCCAAGATTTTGATGAGTTACCTATTCCATTTCGTTCGGTCACTACCGACTTGGTGCATGGCAAAGAAATAGTGATTAAGGATGGTTCTTTGAGTTTAGCTATTAGAGCAAGTATGTCTATTCCTAGTGTTTTTGAACCTGTTAAGTATAATGGCACGCTTTTGGTCGATGGTGGTGTTTTAAACAATTTTCCAACCGATGTTGCTAAACGCTTAGGAGCAGATATTATTATTGGTAGCGATGTAGGTGGTGGAATGGAACCCATAGAAAGGCTTAATGATATTACCACCATATTGTTTCAAACATCCATGATGACTAGTAACCTAAAAAACCCTGACAATCAGGCCTTGTGCGATATATTAATAGACCATTACCCTAACCTTACATACTCAACTCAAGATTTTGCTAAATCGCCAGAAATTTATACGCAAGGTCGTATTGAAAGTCAAAAGAAACTACCTCATCTAGTGGCTTTATCAGAAAAACTTAAAAAGTACCCAAAAAGAACACATAAACTACCTGATATTGGCAACGAAATTACATTTAACGACATTGAATATCAAGGTGTTAGTCGTGAAAATATGAGTTTATTAAAGGCTCGAATGCATATTCTTCCAAACAAACCGTACACACCAGAACATTTAGCCCAAGCCATTGATAGGGCTATGGGCACCGAAATTTTTAACCAAATAACCTATAAACCGAAAATTACAGAAGATAAAACTACACTTGTGCTGACCTGCTATGAAAAAGCTAGAAATCAAATTAACGGTACTATACACTACGACACGAGACAAGGTGTTGGTTTAGTTCTTAACTATACAGGAAGAAACATATTGGGATATTCTTCTCGTCTACTTATAGGAGCTGATATCGCCGAACAGCCTAAATTAAGATTGGAGTATCAACAAAACATCGGAGATACTAAAAAATGGTGGTGGCGAGCTCAGACTTTTGGTCAAAGAACAAAACAGAGTTATTATGTTGGTGGTAATTTAGGAGAAGAATTAAAAAGTTCGTTTTTCAAGTCGAATGTTCAGTTTAATAGGGATATTAATCCTTTATCTGATTATTTTGGAGTGGACGTTAATTATGAGCATAATAAAACTAAACCCATACTTGACCCCAGTGTTAACAATAATATTTATGACCTAAGACGCTACACCAGTGATAATATAGAATTAAGTGTTTATTTTATGAAAAATAGCATGGAATCTGTGTTTTTTCCAAAACATGGAACAGCTTTAAAGACTCGCTTAGCACGGTCTATTTTACATAGAGTGAATGTTCAGTTTGATGAAAATTTTGAAGACAATGTTTCAGGAGATACTAATGGTTTTATAAAATTTAGTTTTGATATTGAAAAGCGTATCCCGCTTAAACCTACGCTTTCGTTAGTTTTGAGAGGTACTACTGGGTTAACCTTTATAGATACTGAGCAATCTTCTAAACTTTCGTTTTCTCAATATGGGGTTGGAGCTCAGTACAATTTAGGAGGTAACTTACCTCTTAACAGAAGAGATTCATATAATTTAAGTGGCTTAGGCGATTCTCATCTTATTTGTACTCAATTTATAAAAGCCCATTTAGGTATGCAGATTAATCCTATGAGGCATATTTATATTACCCCTTATACTAACTTCGTTTCTGTAGGTTTTGGGACCACCGCAGACTACTTTAAGAATATTTTATCTTCTAGTGGTAATTGGACAGAAACCTCAGAAACCAGTATGCTTTTTACTGCAGGTTCTACCTTTGCGTATCATTCTATTCTTGGTCCCGTAAATTTTGATATTTCTTATGTAAATCAAATTAATGAAATCCCTTTATTTTTTAGTGTAGGCCTTAATTTAAAAATCCCAGAATAAGCACTTTAAAACTGTATTATAGTCATAAAAAAGTCACACATAGGCTATGTGTGACTTTTCAAAATTAATTATTCTTAAAAAGCTTTATCTTGAATAGTTAGGTGACTCTTTTGTGATGGTTACATCATGAGGGTGACTCTCATTAATACCACTAGCCGTAATTTTTACAAACTGCCCCGATTCTTTTAGTGTATCTATATCTTTCGCACCACAATATCCCATTCCTGCACGTAAACCACCAATAAATTGATGTATACTTTCATACAATTCTCCTTTGTAAGGTACTCTTCCTACAATACCCTCTGGAACTAGCTTCTTTATGTCGTCTTCAACATCTTGAAAATAGCGGTCTTTACTTCCTTGTTTCATAGCCTCGACAGAGCCCATACCTCTATAAGATTTGAATTTTCTTCCTTCATAAATTATTGTCTCACCAGGCGATTCTTTGGTTCCAGCTAAAAGAGACCCCAACATAACAGTATCTGCTCCAGCTGCAATAGCCTTAGGAATATCACCAGTATATCTAATACCACCATCTGCAATTACGGGTACACCTGTTCCTTTTATAGCCGCCGACACTTCTAATACTGCCGAGAATTGAGGAAAACCTACACCTGCTACAACACGAGTTGTACAAATTGAACCTGGCCCTATACCCACTTTTACCGCATCTGCCCCAGCCTCTACTAAATACTTAGCCGCTGCACCAGTTGCGATATTACCAACAATAACATCTAATTCAGGAAACTTTGTTTTTATTTCTTTTAAAACTCCAACCACACCTTTTGTATGTCCGTGTGCTGTATCAATAACAACCGCATCTACACCAGCGTTTACTAGAGCTTCTGCTCTTTCAACAGCATCACCAGTAACACCAATAGCCGCAGCAACTCTTAAACGACCATACTTGTCTTTGTTAGCATTCGGTTTCTGACTAAGTTTTGTAATATCTCTAAAAGTAATTAAACCTGATAACTTATAGCCATCATCAACAATCAATAACTTCTCAATCTTATGTTTTTGAAGAATTTTTTCTGCATCTTGAAGGGAGGTACCAACTGCGGCCGTTACCAAGTTTTCACTGGTCATTACTTCAGTAATTGGTCGCTTATTATCATGTTCAAAACGCAAATCACGGTTGGTAACAATGCCTTTTAAAATACCCAGATCATCAACAATAGGAATACCGCCAATACCATACTCGGCCATATACCTCTTTGCGTGTTTTACTTTAGCCTTTAGAGGCAAAGTAACTGGGTCAATTATCATTCCACTTTCGGCACGCTTCACCTTTCTAACCTTCATGGCCTGTGCCTCGATAGTCATATTTTTATGTAAAACGCCAATCCCTCCTTCTTGAGCCATAGCAATAGCCATTTTACTCTCAGTTACCGTATCCATGGCGGCAGATATAATCGGTACATTAATGGTAATGTTTCTGGTAAACTTAGTTTTTATACTAACTTCTCTTGGTAAAACCTCTGAAAAAGCTGGAACTAATAGAACGTCGTCGTAGGTTAAACCTTCTCCAACAATTTTGTTTTGATGTGCAGTCATGTTGCAATTACAGTTATAATTGCGTGCAAATATACAATTTAATTACGGATTTAAGCTCTTAAAATCTGTTAAGAAATCAATAGAAAAAGTACAACTATTTTTGTAATATCAAATAAGTCTATTGAATCTCAAAAGCCCCCCTTGCCTTTTTTGCCCATGCAATTAAAGCTTCTTTTTCTTGGGGCGTTATTTCCCCGTGTAACCAAGTATAAGAGTCTAAAGGCATCTTACCTTCTTCCAACTCTTCTATTAATTCTTCAAGCTTATGATCTTTCTTTTTATCGCTGTACGAGTTCCATTTAGAAACGTTAAAATGCTCGTTACCTTCTTCTATATGATGTCCAATCCATAGAGACACTGGAGCAATTTCGGCATACCAAGGGTATTCCGTTTTATTGCTGTGGCAATCATAACAGTTGGCACTTAACAGTGCTTTAACCTCTGCACTTGGTTTTGTCTCTTTTTCAAATGCTGTAACCTCTCTTAAGTTGGCATTATTCTTTTCTGGTCTATAAAATTGTAATAATCCTAAAATAATCAATAAACCAATTAATACTTTCTTAACTACTTTCATTGCGCTATATTTTAATTTGTAATGTTGTATACCAATTTCTTGGAGCAGATGGAATAATTCCAGGTCCTGGATAGCCCGTTGCTCTGCGTGTAAAATAACTAGTATCTAAAAGGTTGTTTATCCCCGCTTCTAACTTAAATATTTTATAACTGTAAGATATTGAAATATCAACTATATTATATTCAGGAATTTCTCCTACTATCCCCTCTCTGAGTCCTCCAGGAATATCCTTTCTAGAATTAAAGGCATCTGTAAATTGTTCAGAAAGATACGTATATTGAATGCTACCAAGTAGATTTTTATATCCAAAATGTAGTGTAGTCTTTAAATTAACTTCTGGAATAAACTCAACTTTATTTCCTTTAACACCATTTACTTTAGAGTTTGTGTACTCGGAATCTATATAGGCTAAATTTAAGCCTAAATTTAACTTATAATTAGAACTAGCCTGCAATAAATCTATTACATTCCAATCAACAAAACTCTCTACCCCGTAAATAATGGCATCTCCTGCATTTGTTCTTACCCAATTAGCTCTGTCATCCAGAATATTTCCAATCCTACCATTATACTGTACCGTAAAAACACCAACATCATAAGAAAAAGCCCTCTTATATCTACCTCTTAATCCAACATCGATAGTAAAACCTTCTTCATCTGTAATTTCTGGATCTATAATAAACGTAGGGCTAACCGTTCTAATATCACTGAATGTTACCGACCTATAGTTTTGAGACACATTACCATAAAGCTCTAAATATTCGTTAGGCTTATAACTGGTACCAACACCAAGAAGTACAAAGGTTCGATCGAAAATGCGGTTATCTTCAAAAGCCTCAGAGGATATCAAATTATTCGCATTATCATAGTTTTTCTGGTAATACATTCCATCACTTTCGGTTCTAATATGTTCCAACCTAAATCCTGGTGTTACTGAAAAGGTATTTGAAAACCTAAAAATATTCTCTCCAAAAACAGCTAGGTTTCTATTTGGATACTTAAAATCTGATTCGTTGGGGTATTCTGGAAAATCGTTATTAAAAATGGTAAAATTTGCATCAGTTCCCTTACTCCCGGCACCCTGTAAACTGGCATTATTAGCATGGTAATACTTCGCTCCTACAAGCAACGCAGACTCTTGATTAATAAAATTATACTTGGTTAGCAATCTGGCTTCGGCGCCCCAGTTCTTAAAATCACCCACAATAACATCTCTGTTGTAGAAGAATGTCCCGTCGCTATTTTGAATATCTTCGGTTGTAATAGGGTTTTTATTTAACCCAGTTGGATAGGGGTCTCCTCTAAAACCTACAGCTTTTCTCGAAGCGTCTAAACCAAAAAAGTTAAACGTAAAATTCGTCTTTTCACTAAATTCGTGCTTGAGCTTCAAATTATAAAGCAACCAATTGACCTCAAACCAGTTTCTAGTTCTATTGCTCTGCAAAGGATCTTGATTAAACATAGTATCGGTAAGACCACCAGCTTGTTGCGCTAGATAATTTAAATAGGTTAACTCACCTTCTAATTTTGTTTTTTCACTAAACTGATATCCTAAATGAGCGAAAACATTTTTTGATTCAAATTCAGAGTTTGGCCTAAAACCATCTCCTTTCTTAGAGTTAAAAAAGGTGTAGTAACTAAACTTATCCTTAGTACCACTTAAACTTGTAAAGTTAGTGTACAAACCAAAACTCCCTAAAGTATTTCTTGAAATTAACTCAATAGGTTTGTTGGGATTTGGGGACTTCATCTTGAAATTAATAAGCCCTCCAAACTGGGTTCCATACTGTAACGATGCTGCCCCTCTAATTATTTGAATTTGTTCAATACCCTCAGATGCTGGGGTATAATAACTCTCTGGATACCCTAAAACATCGGCACTAATATCATAACCATTTTGTCTGGTATTAAAGTTTGAAGTTCTATTAGGATCCAATCCTCTACCTCCAATATTTAACTGTAAACCCGCATCATCGTTTTGATATATATTTAAACCAGCTACCTGACTGTATATTTGTCGAGCATTATTTGAAGCTAAATTAGCCATGGATTGCTCAACCAAAACAACCTCTGTTTTTTTCCCAGCATAAATAGCTGTTCCTTCAATATCCTTTAATCTCTGTAATTCAAATAGCTTCTGCCTTCTTGCCGTAACTTCTACCTCACTTAATTGTGTGGTTAAATCTTCTAATACAATGTTTAAATTATTATCTTTTGATGACTGAACGACAATTTCCCTCACTTCATATTCAAAAGAAAAAAATACCAGAGTGAGGCTTTCTTTAGAGGTTGAAAACTCAAACTGGCCGTTAGCATCTGTGGTAGTTATTAAACCTAATACTTTATCATAAATATTCACTTCTGCAACGGGCGTATTGTCTTCTGAAAAAACAACAACGCCTTTTATGGTATGCTGCGCGTATAACGTAACGCTAAATAAAAATGCTAAAACAAGTTTACAATCCTTTAATCTCATCGTTAAAAGGTAATATCCAATCTTTTGGTTTTAATGATTCTTTTTGTTGATACAAATCAACTTCCTTATTAATATAAGGCTGGCTTAATCTTCCGTTTAGAGCCACAAAGCTCTCAACAAAAACCTGAACATTTTTATGGCCTTGAACGGTAAAATGATCTCCTAAGTAATGTGCGTATTCAAGAATAAAATCGGGTTGAAAACTCATCTGCTTCTCTTGAAATTCGGTTAGAAAGTCGCTGTTATCCACATAAAAAAACTGACCTGTTTCTGAGTTCACAATTTTAAATGTTGATATTCCCATTTTCTCTATTAGCATAACGCGCCATGAGAATCGGAAACCTTCTTCTGTCCAAAACAATTCACCAGGGTATAAAACATGTCTAAACGGAAACAAAACTTGTATCGCAAAAAACACAGCAAACATAGTAATTACTGGTTTTCTAAAATGATAAGAATAGTACGCTTTGAAGTTAATAGTTCCTTTAGGTGCTAATCCCTTAAACACATTCTTTATAAAGAAAATAATCTTCTTGTGTAAGCCAGAATCAAAGAATATTAAGGTCGATACTATCATGATAAATGGAAACATGCCAATAGGAAACAGAACCCTTGTAAAAATGTGGAAAAAAAGCACCATTAAAAAAGCAAAAAGCCTGGTTCTTTTATACAATAGCAGGAATGGTATGGCCAAATCATAGATCATGCCGCACCAACTCATAGCAAAATGAAACCAATCTTGATGCATCAGCGAATTACCAATTATAGGTATATCGTACTTTGAAGGCAACCATATTTTCAATGGCATTGCTCTAAACAACCAATCGCTATTAACCTTTGCCAATCCGGCATAAAAATAAACAATCCCCAACAGAAGTTTTATGGCATCAATGGTCCAATTTGGTACATTTTTGTAAGATGTATTTCTAAAGATATTATCCACTGAAAAATAAGCATTCGCTGGCAAAAAGATCATTACAAAACTCAGCAGACTTATAAAATAGTAATGGTTAAGGTATGTGGTTTTATCCATTAACTCGATATAAGTAAAACTTAAGAAAAAAGTAATAGTGGCTAACCTATATTTATAACCCATAGCAATCATTAAGGCTGCAGTGGCACAAATGACAAAAAGAAGATAGGTATAGTTTCCCAAAGGTTTTACCCATTCGAAACCATAATAAGAAAAGTGAAACTTTGGTTCAATATACAACGTTTCTATCCATCCATGATACCAAAATCGTATCATACCAAAACACATCATGATTCCAAAACATATCCTAAATACTGCTAAAGGCGCAGCATTTGTTTGTCTATTGAGGTATTTGGTAATCTTAGAAATCATGAATACAAAAAAAGGTTGTCTAAAAACGACAACCTCTTACTAGTTTTGTGTGTTATTAATCACCATCTGCATCTACATAATCAACACTTATATTAAAAGCCTGAAGCATATCTACTTTTAAAAGGACCACAATCTTTTGAAGTGCATCATAAGTTTGTGTCATTTTCGTATTATCCGTATTTATTTGCTTGTAAAAATCATCTTGCAAACCTTCAAGTTCTGTATTGGCCTCGTCCAGTCTTGTGTTTATAGCAGACACCAAATCATCTCTTTTTAAAAACTCCAAATACGTTTTAAAACTTTCACCTTTCCCTGCACCATTATAGGCTTGTCCGTTAAACGACTTATTGGCAGCCTCTAAAGCTAGCAATGACAAAGTTTTAGAGTGCACCTTACTATAAAACCCCTCTACCTTCTCTGGTAATGGTGTTGCTGAAAAGTTTCCTGCTGGAATGCCTATTTTATTGGCTCGAAGTCCTTTTTCAAAATAAAAAACGTAATCGTTTGTAAATTTATTTAAGGCACTTGTGGCTGTATTTTCAGTTGAATTAACAAAAGTATCTCTATAAGAAGTAGTCCAATCTGTGAGAACCATACCTGTTAAGGATTCCATTTGATTAACTAAGTCTGATAAATAGGTTTTGTATTTATCATCTGCATATTTAGCAAGTATGGATGTATCATCAGAATCAACGCCAAAAAGTAAATAATCTAAAGCTGGAAAACCAACAGCATCATTGTTATTAGTGTGTTCTAAATCATAAGATCCGGACGCAATATTACTTTCAATATCAGACACCGAAGTGGGATACACATTCATTTGAAAACCATATAAAATAGCCTCTGCTTTACCAATATTGAACATTTCTACAAACTGCCATACTTTATAAGCTTCTAACCAAGCCTTTCTTAAAGTTTCTAAATTAGACTGATTAGGAGTAGCTACAAAAACATCTTTAGCTGTTTTTAAAGTTGAAAGCTTTGCACTAAGGTCTTGATAAGCGGGTATAATAATGTTGTCGGCTAAATTGCTGAGTAGAGCCCCCCTATCATAGCCATCACCATTATTACCTCCATTGGGGTTACCCTCCGAAGAAGAACTGCATGCTAGCATGCACCATAAAACTAATACCGACCAAAAAACTTTTCTTAATGTAAACATATCTTTAAAAAATATTTGCAAAAGTACTAAAAAGTAGCCTTTAAGAAACTACGCTTAAAGACTACTTTTTATAAAAATAATTAACCATTTTTTTTATTCTTTAGCTTCATCAACAGTAAAGTTAAACTGAGCTGCAATGTCCGCCGAAATCACATCTAAAGTTTCCGGAGCAACATCCCAAAATCCATTATTATCCAATAAAGTATTTAAGAACGCATCGACCTCTGACTTTGAAAAATAAGGATCATTAGAATTTGGCTTTCGCGTAAATTGTAAACTATAAATAAATCCAAAGCCTTCAGATAAATCATGAAATGCAGCCGCCTTATCAGCGCTTAAAACATTCTTTCCTTGCTGTAAATAGTAAACCGCACGAACTCCAATAACCTCAGAAATTTTTTCTTTAATTATTTCTGCTTGTTCATCTCTTACCGAATAATTCTTTTCAACAATTGCTGCTCTTCCTAACTTAAATGCATGATAGATATCATCAGCAATGCCAGTAAAGTCAGGATCTTCTTCAACACTATTTAAATACTTATTAAGAAAACTGTCTGCTCCAAGCTTTGGGTTTGCAGCATCTGCTTCTGCACCATATAAATATCCAAATGCCTCATCCCATTTATGCTCCATAGTGGTGTAAGCTTTTCCATCCAGTAAAACATCATTGTTATTATCTTCAACATTCGTACCTGCGTCAAGCACAGCCGTGCTTAAATAATTATTGAGTATTTGATCGGTCATTAAGGCACCTATTAAAGACTTTATAAATGCTTGATTGTACTCTAATCCTTTCCCATTAATATATCTAGTAGAACCACCGCCGCCTTCTTGAAGCTGTCCTGCATTTCCAGCAGTAGCTGTTTTTGACCAATTGGGGAACACCTCGTTTACTTGCTGTTTTATCCAAAAATCGAAATCTGCTTTTATAGCATTCGCATCGGTTGAGTTAGCAGAGAAATAATCTGTCGAGGCCGCCGTTTTGCTTCTTATATTTTTCCCTGAGCTGTTTAAATTGGCATCGGAAAAATCGTTGTTACCTTCTTGGTGCGCAAACATAGCGTCCAAAGCCGCTTGGGTTTGTGTATTATCCAATAAAGCTGATGCAAGTTCTTCTGCCATTGCAATTCTAGTTGTTTGTCCAGAGTAACTAACTGTTGAGTTGCCATTTCTTGTAAAGGCATAATTTTCTGGGGCTTGAACGTTTCCATTTCCTATGTTATCGTCATCATTAGAACATGATTGAAATAAGGCAGAAACAATAAAAAAGCTAAGTAGTGTTTTCTTCATTTTTAGATTTTATTTAGACTTAATATAAATAATGATTCGATTCAGCTGCAAATATAAAACTCATTACGAGTTAAGCAAAGTTTATTTAGATTAAATTTAAATAAAGATTTTTTTGTAAAAATAAAACGCTGAAAAACAACTGTTTATTTTAAAAAAAATTAATGATAAAAATTAAATATTTTAGAAGCTTCATTATGCGCACTCTCAAAACTAAGTGCATTTAAGGGGTTACACTTAAGGGTAGTAAAATAAGATAATAATCTTTCCGTAGGCATATTCCCGGTTAGTTCATCTTTTGCCATAGGGCATCCTCCAAAGCCTTGAATGGCCCCATCAAAACGAAGGCACCCTGCCCTATAGGCAGCATTTACTTTTTCGTACCAAGTGTGAGGCGTTGTATGCAAGTGTGCACCAAATTCAATATTGGGATATAACGGAATTAAATTTTTAAACAAATAAGCTATAGTTTCTGGCGTAGACGCACCAACCGTATCGCTTAGCGATAAAATCTTAACTCCCATATTGGCCAGTTTTTCGGTCCAATTACCGACAATATCAACATTCCAAGGGTCGCCATAAGGATTACCAAAACCCATTGAAATATAAACCACGACTTCCTTGTTATGAGCTTCGGCAATTTCCAATATCTTAGATAGTGTAACAACAGATTCTTCAATCGTTTTATGTGTGTTACGCATTTGAAAATTTTCAGAAATTGAAAATGGATAACCTAAATAGTCAATCTCTTTGTGCTCACATGCTGATAATGCTCCTCTGGTATTTGCAATTATAGCTAATAACTTGCTTTGGGTGTTACTTAAATCTAGACCTTCTAAAACCTGGGCAGTATCCACCATTTGAGGAATAGCTTTAGGCGACACAAAACTCCCAAAGTCTATGGTGTCAAAACCAACTCTTAGTAATGATTGAATATATTGAATTTTCTGCGAGGTAGGAATAAAATCCTTTATGCCTTGCATAGCATCCCTCGGACATTCAACTATTTTTATTGGCTTAGACATTTTTTTTAATTGGTGGTGCTAAAAATAATACTTTATCCTGTAAGTCGCACAACCTAGCAACGACATAAAAACAACATTTATAAACCACTTAAAATGAAAACATCTCTACGCATAATTTCTTTACCTATTCTACTTATTGGACTCATCACCCAAATATGTACAGCTCAAAGTACTGCAAATTATAACATTGCGGTAACAACAATCTGGAATGCCGACGACCATGGTAGTATACTAGACAACACTTTACCTAACGATCCGCATTGGTCGCCCTTAGCTTTAGTAACGCATAAAAACCCAAATGAGTTTTTACAATTAGGAGCTATTTCGAGTCAAGGTGTTCAGGATATTGCAGAGTTTGGGGGGACCACTAGTTTTAAAAGCGAAGTGAATACTGCGATTGCGTTAGATAAAGCTGACCAATACTTACAATCTGGTTTTGGTCCCAGAGGCGCTATTAGCACTGCTAGCATTAATAATATTACGGTTAGTGAAGACTACCCTTTGGTTACGCTCTTATCTATGATAGCTCCAAGCCCAGATTGGTTTATTGCCGTGAATAGCGAGTCCTTAAGGTCAGGAAATAATAATGAAAATGATGGATGGAAAAGCACTTATAGTTTAGATATGTTTGCTTACGATGCAGGAACCGATGATGGGGCTGACTATGAGTCTGCAAATAGTGTCAGCGTCCCCAAGGTAGGAATCTTTATGATTAATTCTGCACCCATAAATGGAAAAAAAATTGCTACTGTTACGTTTACGCTTAACTCAACTTTGAGTGATGTAGAAACCGAATTAAATGCAAATTTTTCCCTTTATCCAAGTCCTGTAAACAATGGAAAGATATTTGTTTCAGGCGTTAATGAATACTTGTTTAAAAGCCTAGAAGTATATTCAGTTTTGGGTCAGCGCGTTAAAACAATTTCAGCCTACAGTCCATATCAGACTAACACTCTGGAAATTGATGTCTCTGGCTATGAGACTGGTTTATACCTTGTAAAACTAACATATCAGAATGGGTTAACAACATCTCAAAAAATTTTGATACAATAGAAGGAGGGCCTTAATAAAGACGATAAGCCTATGAAATTAACCTTTCATAGATTTATCGTTTTTTATAAATGCTTCAGCGTTTTTTTTTTACATAACTTGTTCAAGGGCATACATTTGATTAAATGTTTTGCTCCAAATGAAACTTGTTAATCACACGATTACTCTTCTACTTCTCGTAATTTCAGCCAATTTAACTTCTCAAAATGGGGATATATCTTGTGGTACAGAAGAAAGCCCAGAATTTATTTACAAACTTCAATCTATTAAACCTGAACTCAAAAAAATTGAGCAAGAGGTGTTAACAAGGTCTTTTTCAAAAAAGACTGAATCAAAGCAAAACATACAAAAGGTACCTGTTCAGTTTCACATCTTAAGAAATAGTGATGATTCTGTAAACATTGATGCATATGCTATAAACCAAGCACTAGAAAATTTAAATGATATTTTTATTGAAACTCAATTGAAATTTTATTTGTACCAAAACATAAACTATATAACTGATTCTGACTACATTCAATGGAATAAGGGAGACGAAGTTCATGTCGTAAAAACCGATTACACCTCAGGGATAATAAACATTTATTTTACTGATAATATTAAAAATAGTTCAGGCAATAATATTTGTGGCTATAGTATTAACAAGAACAATAGTCATCTTATCATTATGAAAAAAGACTGCTTAAACAATGGATCGTCTTTAGCTCATGAAATGGGACATGTTTTTTCATTATTGCATACACATGGACCAAGTAACTCAAATACTAGCAGTGAGTTAGTAAATGGCAGTAATTGTGATACCGAAGGAGATGGTATTTGCGACACCCCAGCTGATCCATGCTTGTCTTCAAATAATGTCGATAATTTTTGCAGCTATACAGGAGCCGAAAAAGACCCGAACGGAGACTCGTATTACCCTGATACGGAAAACATCATGTCGTATTCTCGAAAGGGGTGCAGAAATCAATTTACACCACAACAATTAGCCAGAATGTATGCCTATTTCAATGTTGAAAAAAAAGCTTTTATACAATCAGAAAGTATAATTCAAGTTAACGAAGATAGTTCGGATAATTATGATTTGAACAAGGTTTCTATTTATCCAAATCCTATATCCGAAAATAAAATATATTTAAACAATCAGAGCACCCTAGCGCGAGTTAATTACCAAATAACTAATTTACATGGTCAGATTTTAATGTCTGGTGAAGTTATAAATAGTATCATAGACGCCAGTTCGTTGTCATCTGGTACTTATTTTCTGGAATTAGCAGGTCCAGATTACCGGGTGGTCAAGAAATTTATTAAATAGGTAATTTATTAATTAAGTAAAAGGGCTTTGTTAATGCGTTTTACTAGACTAGGACCTTCGTAGATAAAGCCCGTGTAAATTTGAACCAAGTCGGCTCCAGCTTTTATTTTTTCTAAGGCATCTTTTTCAGAGTGTATACCACCTACTCCAATTATTGGGAATGATTTTTTACTGTTTTCTGCAAGGTATTTAATAACCTTAGTACTTTTATCTTTTATGGGTTGCCCACTTAGTCCTCCATTGCCAATGGCTTCCAATCTTTCTTTAGAAGCTTTTAACCCGCTCCTATCGGTAGAGGTATTACTAGCTATAACGCCATCTAGCCCAGTATCCTCTATTAGGTCAATAATCTCATCTAACTGCGTGTTATTTAAGTCGGGCGCTATCTTTAAAACAATTGGTTTTTCAACATCAAATGTCTTATTAGCCTTTTGTACGGCTCCTATAAGCTCTTCTAAATAATCCTTGTCATTTAACTTGGCATGACTCCCAACATTAGGACAACTTACATTAAGTACAAAATAGTCCACATAGGGATGCAGCTCAGTAAAACATTCTAGGTAATCTTTGGTATAATCTTCAGGTTTCGTATTTGTATTTTTACCAATATTCCCTCCTATTATTAAGTGTCCTTTATTCTTTTTTAATTGAGAAATTGCGGCCTCCAAACCATTATTATTAAATCCCATTCGATTAATAATACCCTGATCGTCTTTTAATCTAAATAGGCGTTTTTTAGGGTTACCAGATTGCCCCTTTGGAGTTACAGTACCTATCTCAATAAACCCAAAACCAAAATTAGCTAATTCATTATACAGAACCGCATTTTTATCGAAACCAGCTGCAAGACCTACTGGGTTTTTAAACGTCAAGCCAAATAGTTTTCTTTCTAAACGTTTATCATCTACCACATACAAAGCTCTGAACACCCCAGACAACCCGGGTAATTTTGAAGTAAACTTAATTAAAGAAAATGTAAAATGATGTATTTTTTCAGGATCACACAAGAAAAATAACGGGCGAAGTAATAATTTGTACATCTGTATTATTTGTGCAAAAATACGCTATAATAGTCTAATTAAAAAATACACCATTCCTAAGATTTAAAAATTTAATAATTGTATTTTAGAGGCTATAAATTAGCTATTCAAAACTTCAATTTTCATTATGATTTCCAAAGAGCATATCATTAAACGTTTTATTAGTTACGTTACTATAGATACAGAGTCTGATCCTGTTTCCAAAACAACACCAAGTACAAAAAAGCAGTGGGATTTAGCCAATAAATTGGTTGAGGAACTTAAAGCAATTGGTATACACGATGTAAGCATCGATAAAAACGCTTATGTTATGGCAACATTACCTAGTAACCTTGATTATGACGTACCGACCATTGGTTTTATTTCTCACTTCGACACCTCACCCGATTTTACTGGGGCTAATGTAAAACCTCAAATTGTTGATAACTATGATGGAAAAGACATCATTTTAAATAAGGAAAGCAACATTATACTTTCTCCCGATTATTTTGAAGACCTGTTGCTTTACAAAGGCCAAACTTTAATTACTACGGATGGCACCACTCTTTTGGGTGCTGATGATAAAGCTGGTATTTGCGAAATTGTTACAGCAATGGAGTATCTTATTAGTCATCCAGAGGTTAAACATGGAACCATAAAAGTAGGCTTCACGCCAGACGAAGAAATTGGTAGAGGCGCCCATAAATTTGATGTTAAAAAATTTGGAGCCGATTGGGCCTATACCATGGATGGTAGTCAAATAGGAGAACTAGAATATGAAAACTTTAATGCTGCGGGAGCTATAGTAAAGGTTCAAGGTAAAATTGTTCATCCTGGTTATGCCAAAGGTAAAATGGTTAACTCCATGTACATAGCCACAGAGTTTATTAATTCCTTACCAAGAATGGAAACCCCAGAACACACAGAAGGCTACCAAGGGTTCTTTCACCTACACGATATAAAAGGAAATGTTGAAGAAACCACCTTAGAATATATTATTAGAGATCATGATAAAGGTCATTTTGAAGCTAGAAAAGAAATGGTGGTTAAGCTGACCAACGAGCTTAATTCTCAGTACGGGCGTGAGGTTATTACGACTGAAATTAAAGATCAATATTACAACATGCTTGAAAAAATTGAACCCGTTATGCATATTGTTGAATTAGCTGAGAGGGCCATGATACAAGCAGGTGTTAAACCACTTATAAAACCTATTAGAGGTGGCACTGATGGATCACAACTAAGCTACATGGGGCTTCCTTGCCCGAATATATTTGCTGGTGGTCATAATTTTCATGGTAGGTATGAATACGTTCCTGTAGAAAGTATGATAAAAGCAACTGAGGTCATTTGTAAAATTGCTGAATTGGTAGCTTCAAAATAAAAGATTTACATGCTAAGTTCCTTTTTTATCACTTAGGATAGTTAGATCTTGACAGTAAAATCACACATGTATTAACAAATGTTAACAATTATAAAGTACCTTAGCCAAAATTAATTAAACTCTTTAAAAATGAACAAAAACAGCATTATCTGCAAAATAGCTACTTGTTTGTTATTGGTAGGTCTCTCATTTTCCTCCCTAACAAGTTGCGAACAAGGTAAAAAAGATAATCCCACCTCTGAAAATTCAGATGGGTTTAAAGGTAAAATTGCCCTTGATATTAGGGATTCTGAATCCGACTGGTCTGCATTTACACCAAAATCCGCACCAGAAGGAGCTCCTAATATTTTATTCGTTTTATATGATGACACAGGCTTAGGGGCTTGGTCTCCATACGGAGGACGTATTAATATGCCCACCATGGAAAGACTTGCCGAAAACGGATTAACCTATACACAATGGCACACTACTGCGCTATGTTCTCCTACCAGATCAACCATATTAACAGGTAGAAATCATCATTTAAACGGTATGGCGTCTATTACAGAAACGGCCGACGGCTTCCCAGGATCTAATGGACGTGTTCCTGATGATTGCGCCCCTTTTGCTCAAATTTTAAGAGATAATGGATGGAGCACCTTTTGGATAGGTAAAAACCACAATGTTCCAGAGCAAGATGTTGCTCCTGGAGGCAGTAGAAGTGAATGGCCAACTCAAATTGGATTTGATCGCTTTTATGGTTTCTTAGGTGGAGAAACTAATAACTGGTATCCAGATTTAGTCATGGATAATCACTTTATTGAGCCACCGGCAACCCCAGAGGAAGGTTATCACTTATCTAAAGATTTAGCGGACCAAGCAATCACCATGTTGCGAAATAAAAACGCAACAAACCCGTCTAAACCATTCTATATGTGGTTTAACCCGGGAGCTAATCATGCACCGCATCATTCTCCTGCTGAATATACAGCAAAGTATAAAGGGAAATTTGATGATGGCTACGACGCTTATAGAAATTGGGTTGTAACTCGAATGAAGGAAAAAGGGATCCTTCCCGAAGATACAGGTATGGCCGATTTTAATCCGATGCCTGAAGATATGGCGAACCCCGCTGATTTTGTACGTCCATGGGAAGAACTAAATGCCGATGAAAAACGTTTATTTTCAAGAATGGCAGAAGTGTATGCTGGCTTTTCTGAGTATACTGATGCACAGGTAGGTCGCATAATTGATTATTTGGAACAAACGGGGCAACTCGAAAATACCATAGTACTTTATGCTGCCGATAATGGCGCTTCAGGGGAAGGAAGCCCCAATGGTTCTGTTAATGAAAATAAATTCTTTAATGGATACCCCGATAGTCTTGAGGAAAATTTAAAATACATGGATGTTTTAGGAGGTCCAGATACATACAACCACTTTCCCACTGGTTGGGCTGCCGCTTTTTCCGCTCCTTTTAAAATGTTTAAACGCTACTCTCAATATGCAGGGGGTACTAATGATCCATTGGTTATTTCTTGGCCAAAAGGTATCAAAGCGAAAGGTGAAATTCGTCATCAATACCACCATTCAACAGATATCGTGCCTACGCTTCTGGAGGCCTGTGGTATAGAAATGCCTCAAGTATACAATGGTGTAAAACAAACCCCTTTATCGGGCGTGTCCATGGTGTATTCATTTGACTCTGAACCTAATGCCCCAACCCAAAAGGAAGTACAATACTATTGTATGCTAGGGACTAGAGGTATTTGGAAAGATGGTTGGAAGGCTGCGGCTGTTCATTCCCCTCTTTCAGGAAAAAGTAATTTTGATGCTGATGTTTGGGAACTATATCATGTAGCCGAAGACCGTTCAGAAACTAACAATTTGGCTAAAGAACACCCAGAAAAACTACAAGAATTAATTGATGAATGGTTTAAACAAGCAGAAATCAATAAAGTGTTACCACTTGATGACAGAAGTGCTGCTGAAATACTTGGTACTGAAAGACCATCTCAAGAAAAACCAAAAGATCGCTACATCTATTACCCAAATACCGCTCCAGTTCCTGAAGGCGTCGCTGTAAATGTACGTGGTAGAAATTATAAAATCCTTGCTAATGTAGAAATTACTAATGCCAATGCAGAAGGTGTTTTATTTGCCCATGGTTCCCGCTTTGGTGGTCACTCATTATTTATAAAAGATAAAAAGCTATACTATGTATATAACTTTCTGGGTATAAAACCAGAGCAAGTTTTTGCTTCTAAGGTCACGCTCAAACCAGGAAAGTACACCTTAGGTATGGAATTTATCAAGGACAAGCATGGTGAATATGGAGAATCTCTAGGTAATACAAAATTGTATATCAATGAAACTGTTGTGGCTGAGGGCCCAATGAAAACACAGCCTGCAAAATTCACACTTTCTGGTGATGGGTTATGTATTGGTTATGATAGTGGCGATGCCGTGAGTGAATTGTATGAATCTCCCGGTGAATTTGAAGGAGGTACTATTCAAGGTGTTGGGGTTACTGTAGAAGGCACACCATATATGGATTTAGAGGCTGAAGCAAAACGATTAATGATGAGTCAATAACTTTTATACACAAACGCAATAATAGCACTAAGGGTATAGAGCATTCTATACCCTTTTTTTTATAAAACATGCATCAGCAATTACTTTAAAACGTTTCAATTTTGTAAATTGGTTTAAACTAAAGTATTTAACCAACCATGAAAAAAGAACCATCCAAGGCCCAAATAGAGCGCGGTAAGGGTACACTAAAAAGTCTCACTATAGTTATTAATGTATTATATGCCTTAATGATATTTCAGGCGTTTTTAATACTCCCTCGGCCCGATGACCCTGAACTACAATTTAGTACATTAACCCAGATATATGAAGAACATGTATCTACACTTATCGTTATAGCCATTGGCCTTGTTATGGTTATAATTTACTGGATACAGTTTAATAGGCAACTTGGTAACTTAGTAAGAAGTACCCCTGCACATGCCTCGCTTACTATTCTTCAAATGTTTTGCTTAATGATTTATTTATACTTTGTTAGAATAGATATGGAAATGGACGGTTTAAAGTTTGCCTTACAAATGCAAAGTGTGTTTTTAGCTGTAGCGGGATTTCTTGGGGCCTATAATTGGATGTATGCTACAAAAAACGAATTAACATCCGATCAAATTGACGAAAAAGAAGAGAAAACCTTTTTACTGTCTTCCCTCCCAGAACCCACAGCGGCATTAATCTCCCTTCCTTTTGCTTCTATAAGTCCAACAGTTTGGACCATTTCTTTTTTAGTCATTATTCCACTTACCTACTTTTTTAAGTATTTAGAAAAACAAAAAATAAAGGCTGCCTCCAATTAGTTGAGCCTAGCACTTTTTAGTAATAATAGTTTATAACTTAGTTATGTTATCAGATTACATATTCATATTTTTTGCTGGGATAGCCATAACCACTGGAATTTCTTATTTATGGTTGGGTATTGTTAAGCATAATTCTAAATCCCCATTGTTTTTTGGGCTTTTTGCTATTTTCTCCGGGGCTTATTTTATATTAAGAACCCTTGATATAAAACATTTTGAGTTGTTCCTATTTGTTGCTGTTGGCATGTTTGTTTTATTTCCTTGGTATTTCAACTATGAATGTAATTACAGAAAAAAAACATTACCATGGACTGTAACTGCCCTAGGAGTTCTCTATTATATAACGGTTCAATTTCATATTAGGTTTGACTGGTTTCGCTTGGAATATATCTTCAGCTATTCAGCATATGCGGTAACCATATATTGTTGCTATGTGGCTCTAAAACACTTATACAATACAACAAATAAGTTACAATTACCTTTGCTATTGGCGACCATATATTACACCATATTTGTTTTAGAAGAGATTGCATACAATTATTTCGGCGCTATTTTACCATGGCGTCAACTTTTTAGTTTTACCTACTTGGACTTGTTTCCAGTATTTATTATTGGAACACAATTGGTCATTTTAGTATCGCACGACCTAGAAAAATCTAAGCTTGAAAAGTCAATCAAGTTTTATAAAAACAACCTAAATCGTATCCTCGATCAAACCAATACCATGGTAGTCTCTGTTAATCTAAACGGAGAAATCCTATACACCAATACGTTTTTTAAAAATTTGTTTCTAACCCATAACACTCAAAAAGCAACTAACCTCAAAATGCTCATTTCCAGCGGTGCTATAAATACCTTTGAAACACAGGTCTTCAATGAAGAAAACATTACAGGTAATATTATTTCTAAATTCAAACAAAACAATAAAGAAATGTCTATTGCATGGTCTTTTGTAAAAGTCAAAGCTTCGCATACTTCAAAAGCCAATAGTTACATCTACCTTTTCGGTCATGATATAACCGCCTTAGCAGAAACGGAAGAAAGCTTACGCATTGCTAATAGGGATTTAGAAATCTTAAAGAACAAACTACAACAAGAAAACATTCAACTTAAAAATGAATCTGCCCTATATCATGATTCGAATACCCTTATTGGTAAAAGTCCGAATTTCAATTATGTTATCAATAGGATAGACGATGCGGCACCTTTAAATGTACCTGTTTTACTGGAAGGCGAAACCGGAGTTGGTAAAGAATTATTTGCTAACGAAATTCACAAAAAAAGTTTGAGGCATGGACAACCTTTTGTTAAGGTAAACTGTGCCGCTATTCCAAAAGATCTTTTAGAAAGTGAACTATTCGGGTATGAAAAAGGTGCTTTTACCGGTGCTGATAAACTAAAACGCGGCCTTTTTGAACTTGCAGACAAGGGCACTTTATTTCTTGACGAATTTGGAGAACTTCCATTAAGTCTTCAACCAAAGCTGCTACGAGCTTTACAAGAAGGTGAGATACAGCGTTTAGGAGCCGAAAAAGGGATTACTATTGATACGCGAATCATTGCAGCAACCAATGTCAGTTTAGCAACGATGGTGCAAAGTGGCGAATTTAGATCTGATTTGTATTACAGAATTAACGTGTTTCCTATTACCATCCCCCCTTTAAGAAACCGAGCAACAGACATCCCTTTATTGATTCAATTCTTTATTGCTGCATTTAATAATAAATATAACCGCCATGTTAAGGAGGTTTCCCAAAACCTAATGGACGATTTAACAAACCATAAATGGCCAGGAAACGTTCGTCAATTGAAAAATGTTATTGAACGTGCTGTAATTACAACCAATGGACCTGTATTAAAACTAGCTGAAGCCCTACCAGCAAATGATAATCTTAATATAGAAGGTCGAAAGAGCCCTAAATCAATTGGGAAATTAAGTTTAACTCTAGCCGATTATGAAAGAAATTATATTGTGAAGGTTCTCGAGCAATGTAACGGACAAATATCAGGAAAAAATGGTGCTGCTAGTATTCTTGATTTACCCGCCAGTACTTTACGGTCTAAAATGAAAAAACTAAATATTAGCCGATAAATTAAGCGTAGTGCGTTTTAAAAAGCTTAGTCTGTTACGATATTTAGTCACGATATATCGCGCAAAACCATATATCGTTGTTAGTTATTTTCGCTAGCAAAACTTCAAGAAAAAAAATATCTATACAAAAACCGCTTATTTAAAGCACTTTACAGGTTCTTTTCTAACCAAAGAACATTCTTGGCACACCAATTGTCATGGACAAATTAATAACCAAGCTTAAAACCAGCCATGTACTATCTATTGCTTCGATTTGATATCCCAACAGATAAACTTTATGAATTTAATCTCTCCATGGACAGATTAGTTAAATGGCCGGTATATGCACTTTATACCTCCAATGTAAATACAGAACATAAATCGTTTGAATTTATTAAAGAGTGGGCTAAAAAAGAAAATATTAAAAAAGATCTTGATAGTCCAGATTTCACGAATTTAATGGGTGCTATCGAAGTATTAGGATTCTTAAAGCATTTTAATATTCATGAAGGTAAAACACTAGAAGATTTTGAAAATAATTACATAAAACATAAAGTTTAACCGAACAAAAACTAACAACTTCAAACCATAATCAAAAAATTCAAACACAATGAAAAACATCCAGCTAACCATATTAAGTGTATTTTTATGCTCGGTGTTTGTTTTGAATGCACAAGACAAACAATTCAAAGGTAAAATAGGAACCACATTAGCGGATTCTGAAGAATATTGGCCAGAACCTACAAAAGCGCCTGAGGGAGCCCCAAACGTACTCATCTGGCTCATTGATGACATGGGGTTCGGGCATTCTAGTGCCTTTGGAGGACTAACCCCAATGCCAACTATAGAAAAGCTGTCTAAGAACGGTTTACGCTTTAACAATTTTCATACTACCGCTTTATGTTCACCTTCAAGAGCAGCTATAGCAGCAGGACGAAACCATCACAACATTGGTATGGGATCTCACTCGCTAACCGCAATGGGGTTCCCTGGGTACAACGCCCACCCACCAGAATCTGCTAAAGGATTTTCAGAAATCCTTAAAAGAGAAGGATGGTCTACCATGTTTATTGGCAAATGGGATCATACCCCACAATGGGAAAGCACCTTTGCTGGCCCTTTTGACCGCTGGCCTTCTGGTGATGGATGGGAACACTTTTATGGTTTTATGTCGGGAGATATGAACAACTTCAACCCCATCATGTGGATAGACCATACGCCTATGCAACCCAATTATGATCAACCGGGATATCATGTAAATGAAGATATGGCCGATACTGCAATCAATTGGATCTCTATGCTAAAAGCATCCGACCACGATAAACCATTTTGTATGTTTTGGGCAACCGGCGCTGTACACGCCCCACATCAAGCTCCAAAAAATTGGGTAGAGAAATTTAAAGGTAAATTTAATATGGGGTATGATAAAGCCAGAGAATTAATATTAGCCAACCAAATTGAAATGGGTATTGTACCAAAAGGCACAAAATTATCGCCTCGAGACGAAACCATTCCTGCTTGGGAAACCCTTAATGATCAAGAAAAAGAATTGTATGGCAGGCAAATGGAAGCTTTTGCTGGGCAATTAGCTTATACAGATTATGAGTTTGGTCGTGTTTTAGATTACCTTGAAAAAATAGGCGAACTTGATAACACTGTAGTAATTTTTACTTCAGACAATGGAGGCTCTGGAGAAGGCGGTTTACATGGTACGTTTAACGAAAATGGTTTTTTTAATGGGGTACCAAATATTCCTTATGAAACCAATAGCCAATACATGAACGAATGGGGTAATAAAATTGGCGTTTGGCACGTCACTGCCGGATGGACCCAAGCTGGAAACACACCATTTCAATATTACAAACAATCTGCTCATAGAGGTGGTAATGCAGATGCCTTGGTTATTTCTTGGCCAAAAGGTATTGACAAAGAAAATAACGGACAAGTAAGAGAACAATACCATCACATTATTGATATTGCGCCAACCATTCTTGAAGCTGCTGGTGTTGAAGCTCCAGAGGTTATTGATGGTGTAAAACAAATGCCTTTTGATGGGGTGCCTATGAACTATTCGTTTAATAAACCAAAAGCAAAAGACACCCGCAATGTACAGTACTATGAGTTATTTGGAAACCGCGCTATTTATGCCGATGGTTGGACTGCAGTAACGCTTCATAGAGGCAAAAGACCATGGGTACTAAATGCTACAGGATCTATTGAAGATGATAAATGGGAGCTTTATAATTTAAAAGAGGATTTTTCTCAAAGCAATAATGTTGCCGATAAGTATCCTGAAAAACTCGCTGAACTTAGAGCGCTTTTCAAAGAAGAGGCTCTCAAAAACAATGTACTACCTATAGATGGCGATGTTGGACCACGCTTAGCTAAAATGCAAGCGCAAGCAGCTCCGCAAGAAAAAGAATTGGTGTACTGGCCGCCTTCGGCAATTCGTGTGCATGAGTCAGTGGCACCTCCAGTGAAAAACAAATCTCATGAGTTAATTGCAGAAATGGAAATTCCCGCCTCTGGTGCAGATGGTATGCTAGTCACAGCTGGCGGCCGTACGTCTGGATATGCACTCATGATTTTAGATAATCAATTAATATATATCTATAACTATATAGGGCACAGAACGGTACTCATGTCCTCTGAGAATGTTCCTGTTGGTAAATCAGAATTAAAAATGGTCTTTACAAAAACAGGTGAGTTTAAAGGCGATGCCGAACTTTTCATAAACGGAAAAAGTGTGGGGAAAGTAGAAATTCCTAAAACCATTCCTGCCACCTATAGTATAGAGGAAACCTTTGATGTTGGTCAAGACACAGGATCTCCTATTATAGAAGATACCTACGCTGTACCATTTAAAAACACGGCCTTACAAAAATTAACGGTCTTGGTTGGAGAATAAAAATGAAAACAAATTTAATCTCAATGAAAAAAGAAAACCTAATACTATTTTTTCTCATACTTATAACGCTTCTTGGATGCAAAGAACAAATAAAAGAGGCTGAAGAAGCAAAAGAAGAAATAAAAACGACAAAACTTAGTCACCAACTCCCTCCTACTAATCCTTTCTTAATTGCGAATAGTAGTTATCCGTCAGTACATTCAAACCCTGCCCAAAGTGACGTTACCAAATGGGCAACTTGGAATGAAAACATAGCCATTAAGGCGGAAAACACACAATGGTTACCATGGGTAACTTCCATAGGTACAGTACATCGTCCTTATGGTAATGGTGAGGAAGCTTTGTTTGTTTCTGGAACCAATAAAATTGGAAAAATCAAAATCACTAATGGCGCTTTTGAATGGGTTGATGAAGTGGTGGTGCCTGGATATGACTATGACGTACCCTCTGAGAACGAAATAGAAGCAACCGTTAATGAGATGATAGCCGGTGGAACCGATGAATCTAAATACCTACCGCCCTATGCAAAACATGTTAAAGCGATTAAGCAAAGTTCAGCAAATATTGGAAATGGTATATATACCATGATGGACCATGAAGGGAACTATTTCTGCGGATTCGGAACCTCTATATTCAAGGTTAGTGATAAAACACCTGGAGATATCAATTCTAAAATTGAAATTGTAAAAGCATTTGATGTCAAAGATGGCGTAACACCAGAAGAAGCCAAACAAATTAGTAGAATATTTGCATTAGGGATGACCTATGATGGTAATATTGCTGTGGCGATGCCTGGCATCATTGCTGTTTTAGACAGAAACCTTGAAAATATGCAATATGTTATTCTTGAAGGTGAAGCGGTAGATAATGGTATTAGCATCGATGATAACGGGGGGATTTATTGTGTAACCTCAAAGTACATGCGGAAGATTGTATGGGACGGTAAAAAAATATCGGATAAGGAAGAAGATGGCGCATGGAAATCAGAATACGATTATGTTCCCAATCCAAAAGCACTTTCAAGAGGCTCAGGAAATACACCATCTTTAATGGGGTATGGCCCTGATGAAGACCATTTAGTTTTTGTTGCCGATGCTGGAGATGATATTAGTGCGGTCGCATTTTGGCGCGATGACATCCCTGAAGATTTCAAACAAAAAGAAGGCACCAAATCAAGACGAATTGCAGACCAGATAAAACTTAAAATAGATGTTCCTGCAACTATTGAGTGGTCGCCACATATTTACGGAAATGGCGTTATGATGATGGCTTCTGCTTGGCCAGACCCTGTCTATGATGAACATGACAAACTAGCAATTTTTGAAACGGTTTTAACTGCAGGTGTGACTAGACAACCTCCTACTGGCGTAGAAAAATGGAGTTGGGATAAGGAAACCTACAGTTTAAAAAGCGATTGGACCATACAACGTGGGTTGCAATGGGCACTCTATCCGGTTTCTGCTTCAGCAAATACAGTAACGCTTACAATAGCCGAAGAAGGAAATTATGCGCTACAAACGGTTGATTGGAATACAGGTAAAGAAGTGTCTACAACCAACTTAGGGAACAATCCTATTTTTAACACCGCAGGTGGCTTATTTATTCCTATTGATGAAGATAGAATTTATATCACTGGTGTTATGGGCCCTGTTATGATTACGAAACCTTAAATAAAATGACCTCGTTAAGTAACTGAATTATAATGTAAATAATTTATAGCTCATGAAAACAAAATATCAATTCCATGCAATGCACTCCTTGTTATACCTAATTTTATTAGTAGGACTAGGTGCGCCTTCGAGTGCCCAAAACGCTAATCATTTGGATACAAGTGGCACATGGCTTAACGACCCTATTACGGACTGTAAAGTTTGGAATTCTAAACCAATTGGCAATGAGACTATTAGCTGGTCTGGAGGCTGTGATGAGAATAACCAAGCATCTGGTAATGGCGTTTTAGTTTGGCTAAAAGACGGTAAAATTGTAGGCAGGTTTACAGGAACCATGAATAAGGGTAAAGCCCAAGGTTATGGAACATTATACTTTGAAGTTGACGATGGCTATGCCCAATATAAAGGTGATTTTAAACATAGTGAGATGCACGGTAAAGGGGTTATGCTTTTTCCTGACAAAAGCCGTGTAGAAGGCGACTTTAAACACGATGCCATGAACGGCTTTATAAAAGCCATAAACGCAGATGGTGGTAGTTACGAGGGTGCGGTAAAAAACAATGTACCCCATGGCACGGGCTACCAAATTACACCCGGCAAAGAGGAGTACTTTGGTGACTTTGTAAATGGAAAACGTGACGGACAAGGCACCCTCCTACTTCCCAATGGAGATACCTATAAAGGGCAATTTAAAAACGATTTAGCAGAAGGCTCTGGATTATTAACTACAGTCACTGGAGAACGCTATGAAGGATCATTTAAAAACGGTAAACCCGATGGTTCTGGTATCTATACAGCAACAAATGGCGACATCGCCAAAGGCCAATTTGTACAGGGAGAACCCGATGGTAAGATTACATTTACCCTTAAAGATGGAAGTACTAAAGAAGAAGAATGGAAAAATGGAAAACAAATAAAATAACGCACATGAAACCTAAATATATCATTTTTACCATCGTATTTATAACGACTGCTTTGATAAGTCAATCAACATTACAGGCTCAAGTTATGGGTCGCGCCTTTGGCGGTGCTTTAGGAGGTGCGGCTTTAGGCTCTTTGGTTGGTGGGCGCGATGGAGCGCAAACAGGAGCTATTATTGGAGGGGTTGTAGGTTTAGCGCAAGGTGCCCAAGAAAAGAAACAACGTGAAGCCTATGCACGGCAGCAAGCAGAAAGACAAAGAATACAAGCTGCTCAGGAACAAGCTGAAAATGAAAGACGTAAAAAACAAGACGCACAAAAAGAAAAAACATCAGGAACCATCTTAGAAATTCAGAAATGCCTAGTTCGCCTAGGCTATGACCCTGGAGATATTAACGGAAAAATGCAATCCAGCACTCAAAATGCCATACGTTTATACGAACAAAAGTATGGTTTACTGGAAACTGGACGACCATCACAAGAGTTACTAAAACATATGCTTAAAAATGGTGGTTAAGGCTAAAAAAATAAACACAAGCACTAAAGATTAATAGCAACTAATCTGATAAATAATTATCTTGTATTTAAATTAACATCAAAAATCAAATTTATGAAGAAAACAAGTTTATCCATTATAATGCTATTTTGTATTATTTTTGGATCTTTCGCTCAAAAAAACAAAAAACCAAATATCCTTGTGATATGGGGTGATGACATTGGTCAATTTAATGTAAGTGCCTATAATATGGGCATGATGGGCTATAAAACGCCTAATATTGATCGTATTGGAAAAGAAGGCGCCACATTCACAGATTGGTATGGCCAACAAAGCTGTACTGCTGGTCGTGCCGCTTTCATCACCGGGCAATCGCCAATAAGAACAGGACTTACAAAAGTAGGTTTACCTGGTGCTCCAGAGGGTATGAAAATTGAGGATCCTACTATCGCCGCTTTACTAAAAGACCATGGCTATGTAACCGGTCAATTTGGTAAAAACCATTTAGGCGATAGGGACGATATGCTGCCTACCAACCATGGTTTTGACGAGTTTTTTGGTAACCTGTATCACTTAAATGCCGAGGAAGAACCAGAATTACCAGACTATCCAACAAACTTCAAATTCGATGATGGATCGACTATGAAAGAACGTTTTGGACCTCGTGGGGTTATTCATTCGTTTGCCGATGGTAAAATTGAAGATACAGGACCATTAACAAAAAAACGTATGGAAACTGTAGATGTAGAAGTGACAGACGCCGCTTTACGCTTTATGGATGATGCCGTAAAAGATGACAAGCCTTTCTTTGTTTGGTGGAACAGTACGCGTATGCACGTATGGACGCACTTAAAACCAGAATCTGAAGGAAAAACTGGACTAGGCGTTTATGCTGATGGTATGGTTGAACACGATGCCATGGTAGGACAGCTTTTAGATAAGCTTGAAGAGTTAGGAATTGCAGATAATACCATCGTCATGTATTCTACCGACAATGGTGCTGAAGTATTTACTTGGCCCGATGGTGGAACAACCATGTTTGCAGGAGAAAAAGCAACGCAATGGGAAGGTGGTTTTAGAGTACCTACGGTTATAAGATGGCCGGGAGTCATTAAACCAGGTACAATTATTAATGACATTGGCGCCCATGAGGATATGCTACCTACCTTTTTAGCCGCGGCTGGAGATACACAAGTTAAGGAGAAACTAAAAAAAGGGATGCAAGGACAATCTTTAAATAGAAATTACAAAGTGCACCTTGACGGGTACAACCTTATTCCTGCATTTAAAGGCGAATCTGAATGGCCGCGTAAAGAGTTTTTATACTGGACGGATGATGGTTCTTGCGCTGCACTACGCTACAATAACTGGAAAATAACTTTCTTAAGACAAAATGCACATGGTATGCACGTATGGCAAGCCCCCTACGAACAATTACGTATGCCTATGGTGGGTAACTTAAGATCCGACCCATTTGAGAGAGCCCACCATGAAGCTATAGGTTACGGGAAGTGGCAATTTGAACATATGTTTGTTTTTGCCCCTGCTGGCTTTTATGTTGGTAATTGGCTGCAAAGCTTTAAAGAGTTTCCTCCAAGACAAAAACCAGGAAGCTTTAGTTTAGACCGTGTTATGGAACAAGTAACCAAAGGAGCTGGAGATAAATAACCTTTTTACCACGATTAATAGCAGCATGATTAAGCAAAAACCGAATTGTTTTTATATTCGGTTTTTGTTTCGCATGTTCATTTAATCTTGCAGATGGCGATAGAATAATGAATCATGAAAGTATTAAAATTGTCTTTTTTCATTTTCATATTCCTAGTTTTTGGGGATTCTAGTTATGCACAAGATCTAGAACCACGAGCCATAACAAATTTACCTATCGGCACTAATTTTTTATTAGGTAGTTATGCATATACAAGCGGTAATATCTTATTAGACCCTTCCCTACCTATTGATGGATTAGATGCTAGACTGAACAGCTTTGTTTTTGCCTATGTAAGATCCATTAATTTTTTTGGGCAGTCAGCTAAAATTGATGCGGTACTCCCCTATGTTTTTGGAGATTGGAATGGTGAAGTTGTAGGTTTACCCGACCGCTTTTCACAAGATGGTTTTGGCGATTTAAGAGTACGCTTATCCTTTAACTTTTTGAACTCACCAGCCATGTCTATAACAGAGTTTTCCAATTATACAGCAGATGTTATCTCAGGTTTTAGTATACAAGTGATTGTGCCCACTGGGAAATACAACTCTAATGAATTGGTAAACTTGGGATCCAATAGATTGGCCTTTAAGCCACAATGGGGGTTCGCCAAAACTCTTAATAAATGGAATATCGAAACCTATGCCAGCATCTGGCTGTTTACCAATAACACAAATTACCTAAACGGAAACAAACTAGGGCAAAAACCGCTTTACACAGTCAAATTTCACCTTATAAGAGATCTGCCAGAAAACATGTGGATATCGGCCAACATTGGATATGGCATTGGAGGTCGTGTGATAGTCAATAATGTAGAGCGCGATTCTAAAATTTCTGCTATGCGATTTGGTCTGCACTATGCCATACCCATTAACAGACATGCCCTTAAAATTGGCTATGTTTCAGGCATACGATTTGAAAGAGGTAGTGATTTTGACGCCCTAACATTAACGTATCAATACAGATGGCATACATCTGCAAAACAACTTACAAATTAACACTTATAATATGAAACATTTTTTACTTTTAATTTTCCTTTCCGCATCGTTAATCTCTTTTTCACAAGAGGAAGAAAATTCAGGAGAAGGTGGACAGGATGATACCACCAAAGCACTAGATGCAACGGCAACACAATGGAGTTTTCAATTTGCTTATCAAAGCATGCCAGATTATTACAGCGACATTGTAAACGGTGCTCCTAGAGCAGCCGGTTTAGATAATTATGTGCAACTTCGCATTGTCGCACCAATCCCTTTAAAAGGCCTTACTATTTTGCCACGCGTTACTTTAAGGCATTATGAAAATGTGAATACTGGAGACAGCGGCATAGGAAACACGGAGATTTTTGCCTTAATCATACCAAAGGCCTTTGATTGGGGAACAGGACGTACTGGTATAGGTCCAATGGTAACCCTTCCAGGAAATGAAAAGGTAGCTAGAGATGAATGGGGTTATGGGCTTTCTGGGGCCTTAGTAAACACCTCGGGACGTTGGTTTTATGGTGTTTTACTAACACAGTCATGGCGATCTATTGATCCGCGTACATTACCTGCAGGATCCGCCACTACCAACCCTTTAGGAATTGCACCGTTTTTAAATTATAGATTTGGAGACTCGGGATACTATGCCGGAAATGGCGATATGGTGGCACAATACGATTGGAGTAGTAAAAGTTTTTATCTCCCCATAGGACTTCGTTTGGGTAAAGTTTGGGTTTTAGATAAAGGCTCTATTAATGCCTATGCAGAATATCAAACAAGTGCACTATATAAAAGTTGGGAGGGGCCAGCAGTTCAAAACTCCTTTCGATTAAACTTTACCTATACCATGCCTATTTAATTTAGGATAGATACAATATGCCTTTTAAAGAATGGCGCTAAACAACAAACCAATGAAAGTGTACAAGAAGCTATTTAGACTGTTTATAATTCTCTTCTCTGTTAGTTTTAACACTTATGCGCAAGAAGAAGCTCATAATGAAACAACTCGTGAGGGTAGAGAAAGCACGAAACCTTTTTACAGATTAGACTCCCAAAGAACTTGGCCATTTTTCAGTTTTCTTAATGACTCAGGGGATGATGCGAGTACCCTAGGCTTAGAATTTGAGAGCACCATAAAAGTAGGAAAGTATAATATTAAAAACATCTCTTACTTTGAGGTAAATCAATACCCAAGACCCATTCCAGGGCAGCCAGTTGGAAACCCTATTGAAGGCGGAAATATAAAAGCCGTAGATGGCATTAACGATTTACTTATGGGCTTTTGGTTTACTAAAAAGGGAGCACACCATGGGAAACATCATCTATCACTGGGATTTGCAGCTCAATTACCCACTGCTGCAGACCCTTCATTAGGAAGTGGCAAATGGTCTATTGGGCCTAGCTTTGACTATGAATATGAAAATGGCAGATTATTTGCTGGAGCCATAGCGCTTCAACTTTGGTCTGTTGCCGGATCATCACAACGAAAAGATGTAAATATGCTTATGATTAAACCCTTTGTTGTATATAATGTAGCTAAAAGATTCGACCTTATTTATATGCCTTATGGGGTATCTGTATACTGGAATAAGCCATCTAGCGAGGCTGTTTATTTACCTCTGGGAGGTGGTGGCCAATACCAATTCCCTTTAGGAAAAACAACAACACTTAATACAGGCCTTCAATTCTTTAAAAATGTAATAAGGCCTACCAAGGGAACCGTATATGATTTACGTTTTTTAATAGAATTTGTGTTTTAAGCTGACATACAAAATAAACAATTCAAAAAATGAAGCAACAATGAATAAAGTAAGACATCTTTTCACCAATAACAAAAAGTCCTCAGTGCTCTTATTAATTTGTAAAGTTGTGTTTTGCTTTCACTTATTAAATTTTGCTTCTAAAACAACAATATTTAGAGGAGTTATGCTGTCCCAATAGTACAACCTTTTTCAAACTTAAATACGAATTAGAACTAACAATAAAATTTATTATGAAATCGCTATTACCAATCCTTATCCTTCTTCTTAGCATGGCTCCGGTACTAGCCCAAGAAGAACAAAAAGAAACAAGACCTATGCATAAAAACGAGGTCAAGTTTCAATTAACAGATGTTATTAACGGCAGATATACCGTAGGTTACGAACGGGCAGTTGGTAGGCACATTGGTGTAGCATTAAGCGTTGGTAACAAAACCAAAGACGGCTTGCTAAAAATCTCAGGGCTTGATTCTGAATTCTTCAAAACTAATGACTTGACATATAGCGGATTTAGAATTGTTCCGGAAGTTAAGTATTATCTAAACGAACATACTCAGGGCATGCTTAGCGGGTTTTATTTTGGAGCGTATATCACCTATGTTAATTTAAAGTCTGAATTCAAAGGCATATATATGAATGAGGATGGAGATTTCCCTTTTCACTATGATGTAAACATAAGAACCAATAGTCTAGGGTTTATGGTGGGCTATAAATTACCTGTCTCCAAACGATTTTATATCGATTTTATGATTGCAGGTCCAGGCGCTGGAAATTATAGATTTGAGTTCAAAGAAATAGTCGCCGCACCAGATGAATTTTGGATTGATCTTAATGATGAACTAGAATTAATTTCTATTTTTGATTTAATTAATGCAGATTTCGAGTTTTCATCATCAAACACTAGTGACAGCCTAATATTACCTTCTTTTAGGTATGGCATTACTTTAGGTTACTCATTTTAATAATTTAATAGTAGTGTACAACATACGCTTTCTTAAAAAACTAAATAACAAAACGACTACAAACATGAGAATTTCAATAGCTTTTATATTAAGTCTAACCATAAATTTTGGTTTTGCTCAATATACATTAAACCCTAAGACAAAGGCTAGTTTTGCTTCCAATTATAGTAAGACAAACAATAACTTAAGACCATCGCAGAATATAAATTTCCATCAACTATATGTAAATAAAAACGGTGAGTATGAAAATACCCATAATAATTTTTCAAATGCAGCAGACGGTAAATTTGCCAACGATTACTTTAATCTGCAAGATTCAAGCCTAGTAGTAAAGGAAAAATGGTACAAGACAGACACTGGAACGTCCCTATTAATAGCTGGAGGATTAATTACGGCGGGTACTATCATGCATTTTAATACCGACTTTAAAGTTGGGGTAAAAGATGAAATTAATAGGTATTTACCAAATTTCCATAATACGATTGAAGATATCACGCAATACGTGCCCTATGCTGCCGTATTTGCCTTAGATGCTGCAGGCATAAAAAGTAAGCATAGTACGTATCGTAAAATGTCTACTATTGGAACAGCCATAGGAATCAATATTATTGTGGTTCAAGGAATGAAGTATAGTATTGCAGAGCCTAGACCTGATGGTTCTGCCAATAATTCTTTCCCTTCGGGGCACACAGCCACCGCTTTTATGGGAGCGCATATATTTCATAAAGAATACAAACACCGCAGCCCATTTTATAGTATAGCAGCCTATACTTTGGCCACATTTACAGGCGTTATGAGGCAATTAAATGACAGACACTGGATTTCTGATGTGTTTGCCGGAGCCGGTATTGGTATTGGTTCTACAGAACTTGCTTACTTTTTAAATGATGGCTGGTGGAAAGAAAAAGGTATTAATAACATAGAAATTACAGAACGTAAAATTAATGAATCGAAACCGTCTTTTCTTGGCGTTAAAGTGGGGTATGCTAGTTTGGTTAATTCTACGGATGGCAATGAGCCGGGTCTTGAAGCTAAAGAAGGGTTTAAGATTTCGTTTGAAGGGGCATACTTTTTTAACAGACATTTAGGTTTAGGAGGTGAAATAGGGTTTCAAAGTTTCCCAAACACGATAAGCGATGCTTTAAAAGCTGAATTTGATGCTGCCGGATTTGAGGTGCTACCGCAATCTGCAGGTAACAGACTGTATTATTTTGGACCACATTATCAAATACCTTTTGGTAAAAATATTTTAGGAGCAAAATTACAAGCAGGGGTTGTTTCTGGTCCTAATACCAAGATTTTTGTTAGAGAAAAACAAAATACATTTGATTTAAAGGAAGATCCGCCACAAGAGTTTGTTTATGCCGATTACGATCCCAAGACATCTTTTAGTTGGACTTCGGGCCTATATTACAAAAGGGTTATTAGCAAAAATTTATCTTTAGGTGCTTTCTTTGATTATAACTGGGCCGATTTAAAATATGACGTCACCTATATGGAAGATTTTAATAATGGTGCTCCAATTTATTTTCCTAAAGAGCGTAAAACTACAAACTACGATTCTTATGCCTTTGGTGCTAATGTTAATATAATGCTGTGGTAATAAAATAAGACTGAATAAGCGCCATTGCTAAGGACACACTAATTACAGCCAATAGATTTTAATTAAACTAAAATTTATTGGCTATTTTTATTAATTCATTATTTAACTCCTTCAAAAATGAAAAAAGTAAGTTCTGTTGAAGAATATATTGAAGTACATGCTCACTACAGGGAGGCTTTAAAATTATTACGAAGCATTATACGCTCCACAGAACTAGAAGAATATATAAAATGGAATGCTCCTGTATATGCTCTAAATAATAAAAACGTTCTAAGCATGGGGGCTTTTAAAAACCACTTTGGTATCTGGTTTTTTAATGGCGTTTTTTTAGAAGATAAACTCCAAGTATTACAAAATGCCCAAGAGAATAAAACCAAAGCCATGCGTCAAATGCATTTTAAAAACATTGAGGATATAAATACAGAGATTGTTTTGGCCTATGTAAAAGAAGCCATTGAAAATCAGAAATTAGGAAAAGAAATCAAGCCAGATCGCTCTAAAAAAGAAATACGTATTCCTGATCTTTTAAAAGCTCTTTTAAAAAACAATGCGTCCATGAAACTAGCTTTTGAAAGATTATCGCCTGCAAAACAAAGAGAGTATTGCGAGCATATATCCTCCGCCAAAAAAGAAACGACCAAACAAAACCGACTAGATAAGATAAAACCTTTAATTTTAAAAGGTGTCGGTTTAAATGATAAGTACAAAAACTGTTAACATTACATATAAAGCTATTTAAATAAATCATTATGAAAATTAATAACATTTTAGAAGGCGTTGGTGACACCCCCGTGGTGAGATTGAGCAAATTATTCCCAGATGCCAATGTATGGATGAAGCTTGAAAAAGCAAACCCAGGGGGAAGTATTAAAGACCGTATTGCCTTATCGATGATAGAAGATGCCGAAAGCAAAGGACTTATTACAAAGGACACAGACATTATAGAACCCACATCGGGCAATACAGGCGTTGGTTTAGCCATGGTATGCGCTGTGAAAGGATACAAACTTACTTTGGTAATGCCAGAATCGATGTCTGTAGAAAGACGCGCTTTGATGGCAGCTTATGGGGCTAACTTAGTTCTAACACCAAAGGAAGAAGGACTAGGCGGTACTATTGCCAAAGCAGACGACATGGTGGCAAAAAATAAAAATGCTTGGATGCCGTCGCAATTTACAAACCCTGCAAACCCAGAAATTCATAGGCAAACTACAGCCAAGGAAGTTATTAACGATTTCCCTAATGGGATCGATTATTTAATTACTGGTGTGGGAACAGGTGGTCACATTACGGGTATGGCAGAAGTTTTAAAAGAAAAATTCTCTGGTTTAAAAGTATATGCTGTAGAACCTAACGATTCTCCTGTTCTATCTGGTGGCGAACCAGGACCACATCCTCTACAAGGCATTGGCCCAGGTTTTTTCCCTGAAGTATTAAATAGAGCTTCCCTAGATGGCGCGATTAGAATTACAAAAGAAGAAGCTTTTGCTGAAGTACAGAATATAGCAAAAACCGAAGGCATATTGGTTGGTATATCTTCTGGAGCATCTTTAGCTGCTGTTAGAAAAAAAATAAACGAATTTAATTCAAACGACATCGTACTCACCATGAATTATGACACTGGTGAACGGTATATTTCTATAGATGGCTTACTATCGTAACGGGTGTTAAAAAACAAAAAAGGCTTACTAATTGCAATTAGGAAGCCTTTTTTGTTAAAGATAATCTATAGCCTTATTTAGCTTTTTCTGGTGCGTTAAGTTTTGAACTTAACTCCATAGAAATTGAAGATCTATCAAATTTTAGTTTACCAGCCATGGTCTCTAAAACACAGCTGTTATCTTTATCGTTTAATTCGGCTACCTTACCGTGTAAACCACTTTTGGTAATCACTTTATCACCGCGCTTTAACTCTGCAGCGAATTTCTTTTCTTTTTTTGCTCGTTTCATTTGTGGTGCAATCATAAAGAAATAAACCACAACGAACATTAATACGAATGGTAATAAACTACCTATTCCACCTTCTCCCATATTATTTAAATTTAGCTTTTAGCTTGTTGGTTTTGCTTTATTAGGATCTGGTTTTACAAAAGCTGTAATTTTAACTAGTTCCGATCCCTTTTCAGTGTTGGCTGTAACTGTAATTGTTTTTGTTATTTTGTTAGACCCACTACCGTTAAACTTTACAGTAAACTTTCCTGTAGCACCTGGAGCCAATGGTTCTCTGCTCCAATCTTGTGGCACTGTACAACCGCAAGAACTCTTAATATCTGTAATAACTAATGGTGCATCGCCCGTATTTTTATAACTAAAAACAGTTTCAACCGCCTGTCTTGATTCTATTTCTCCAAAATCGTGCTCTTTTTTATCAAACTCTATCACTGGGAATTTTGAAGCCACAGCATCTCTTTCAGCAGCCGCTTCAATATTTCGCGCTTCTATCTTCTGGGCAGCATTTTCTTTACAAGATGCAAACGCTAGCAAGCACAAAGTACTTAATCCTAAAACTATTTTTCTCATAACTCTTATTTAAAAATTTTGGTCTGTAAAAATAATAATTATTTGGTCTACTAAAAACTTTTATAACGTTCTTAACAGATGGCTACATTAAGCCCCGTCCTACTTTTTTTAATGTACCCGAAGATTCATACTCCTTAACAAGCTTATCCAAAATACCATTAATAAAAATACTGCTTTTAGGTGTAGAATACTCTTTAGATATTTCTAAATACTCATTAATAGTAACTTTAACTGGTATCGATGGAAAGTTTTTTAACTCAGATATGGCCATCTGTAATAGAACATAATCAACATTGGCAATGCGGTCGGCATCCCAGTTTTTAGTTTTCTCCTCAATTTCTTTATTGATTGCCGTTCTATTTAAAAGTGTCTTTCTAAACAAATCGATAGCAAACTGTTTGTCTTCATGGTCTTTATACAGCTTAGGCACAAAATAACGCTCTGGCGCTGTATTTTTCACTTTTCGAAGCATCTTTAAAATGGTGGTATTTACAGTTGGTAAATCGTCTAACCAAGTTAAATTTTTATCTTCTAAATAATCGTAAAGTTTATCGTTTGGAGCAATAACCTCTTTAAAAATGTCAACAATAAAGTCTTTATCTTCTTTAAAATCAGAGACTCTAGTGCTCATGTAATCTTGGTAAAGATCGCTAGCTAATATTTCCTTAAAAATAACGTCCACATACTCACCATCCAATTCCCAATTCGAAATCTTATGTGCCTCGAATGCTTCATTTAAACTTGTATTAGACTTTAAAAGTTTAAGAAGTTGATTATTAATAAATTTTCTATTGGGATCTTTGTCTTCCTTAGTAGGAAGGTGTTTGTTCTGTTTTTTTTGTAAATCGTTTTCAGCTCTCTTTTGAACCTCTATTAACAAAGACATTATTAAGAGGTAGAGATTAAACATATTATCAATACTAAAAAGTAAAAACTTCTGATCTTTACTTAAATCGTCGCTTTCGCTCCCTTTAAAAGCATATAACGTTTGCATTACTTTTACACGAATATGTCGTCTGCTTAACATCATTACAAAGAACTTTATTTAAAAAATATGAAGACTTTCATTGTTTTTACCAGGGCAAAAATAATACTATATTTAATATAACCTGCAGTAATATTCATTTTATTATTTTCATGACGCTTTAAGCTATATTTAACATAGCACGCTTTATTTACGCGCGTATACTAATCTTTTAAACCCTATATTTGCGCTTCTATTTGTGTTCATTGCTCATGAAAGAATTACAACATTTAAATAAATACTTTTTAAAGTACAAGACTCATTTGGTTCTTGGTATTATCATTACCATTGTAGCCAGGATATTTTTGCTTTATACACCAAGATATGTTAAGCAAATATTTGTTGTTATTGAAAAACACACCAACGGCGGGGTTTCTCTAGACATCGTTAAATCTGAACTTACGGAGGTTATTCTACTAATAATTGGTGCCGCAGTAATTGGCGGTGTTTTAACGTTTTTTATGAGGCAAACCATAATAAACGTATCCCGTTATATTGAATACGACCTTAAGAATGAGATTTATGAGCAATACCAAAAACTAACTCTTAATTTTTACAAAAAGAATAGAACTGGTGATTTAATGAATAGAATTACTGAAGATGTTGGTAGGGTTAGAATGTACGCCGGGCCCGCCATTATGTACAGCATCAATACGATTGCCCTATTTGTAATTGTTATTATTTACATGGTTAATGCATCACCAAAATTAACCTTGTATACTATTTTACCGCTACCCATTCTTTCAGTAATTATTTATAAACTCAGTAAAGAAATACATAAACGTAGCACCATTGTGCAAGAGTACTTATCTAAGCTTTCCACTTACACCCAAGAGTCATTTAGTGGTATTTCTGTTATTAAAGCCTATAGTATAGAGCCGCAAACTTCAACAAATTTTAAAACTCTAGCAGCAGAAAGTAAAGGGAAACAAATTGAATTAACTAAGGTGCAAGCTTGGTTTTTCCCAATGATGATTTTACTAATAGGCGCCAGTAATTTGCTGGTTATTTATGTTGGTGGCATGCAATATATAAACGGAGAAATTGAAAGTATTGGTACCATTGCAGAGTTTATTATTTATGTGAACATGCTTACATGGCCCGTAGCTACTGTTGGGTGGGTTACCTCCATTGTACAACAGGCAGAGGCCTCCCAAAAACGTATCAATGAGTTTTTAAAAATTGAACCCGAAATAAAAAATACCGCTACACAACCCAGTAGGATAACCGGAGACATTTGTTTTAAGGATGTTTATTTTACCTATGATGATACTAATATTGAAGCCCTAAAAGGCATCAGCTTTAATATAAAACAAGGCGATACTTTGGCAATCCTTGGAAAAACAGGATCGGGTAAATCTACAATTTTAGACTTAATTGGAAGGCTCTATGATATTGATAAAGGTTCCATTACCATTGCCGATACAGAAATTACTCAGCTTAATTTAACAGATCTCAGAAACCATATTGGCTATGTGCCCCAAGATGCCTTCTTATTTTCAGATACCATAAAAACCAACATAAAATTTGGAAATCAAAAGGCTACTGATGAAGACGTTATTGCCGCTGCCAAAAACGCACAGGTTCATAAAAATATTATCAAATTCAATAAAGGTTATGATACCGTTTTAGGAGAACGTGGTATTACACTTTCAGGTGGACAGAAACAGCGTGTTTCTATTGCTAGAGCAATTATTAAATCTCCAGAAATTCTTTTGTTTGACGACTGTTTATCTGCTGTTGATACAGAAACGGAAGAAAAAATACTAAAAAATCTCAATAAAATATCTAAAGGGAAAACCACTATTATAGTGAGTCACCGTGTGTCTTCTGCCAAAAATGCCGATAAAATAATTGTACTAGACGATGGTAAGATTGTACAAGAAGGTACGCACGACACCCTTATACACTCGGAAGGGTATTACAAACATTTATACTTAAAACAGCTAAGCGAAAACACCTCCAGCAATTCATAAGGATTTAATTAATAGACATCTAAATGAAATTGATTTGAACGAAACGCAGCAAAAAGTAACATTTCAAAAAGAAACCTCATAAAATGTTGGTTAGTAACGGTTTTTTTTAGATTTTTGATACACAAATGAAATTTATCAAATTTTAAATTCAATTATGAATAATAACGGTATGATGGAGAAAGAGGAAATTTTTTCGAAAGTTCTTAGAGCTGGGAGACGCACTTATTTTTTTGATGTAAGAGCAACAAAAGCAGAAGATTATTACTTAACGATTACTGAAAGTAAAAAATTTACAAACGATGACGGATCGTTTCATTACAAGAAGCATAAAATCTACATTTACAAAGAGGACTTTGCCGAATTTAAAGAGATTTTAGCTGAAATGACTGATTATATTATTAGTGAAAAAGGAGATGAAGTTATTAGCGAACGTCACCAAAAAGACTTCAAGAAGGATTATGATCAAGCACCTAGGGCTACTGAAGATCAATTAAAAACACCTGGGAGTTTCACAGATATTGACTTTGATGATATTTAAAACACCTAGTTAACAAATATAACCGCTACCGATGGATAGCGGTTTTTTTATATCTATTCTTAACCAATTGTAATGGCCAACGAAAACTATAAAACAACACTTCTTATAAATAGATGAATGTATCAACTTACCGGAGTGCCATTTTTTACTTTAACTTCGTTCTTTAGTAATATAACGTCTTTGCCATGCACTGCTCCCAGGACTAAACATTCACTCATAAATTTACCAATCTGTTTTTTAGGAAAATTAATCACAGCCACCACTTGCCTATTTATTAGGGCTTCCTTTGTGTACAAACTCGTTATCTGTGCAGAAGACTTCTTAACACCCAGGTCTCCAAAGTCTATCATTAATTTATAAGCTGGGTGTCTGGCCTCAGGAAAGTCTTTAGCTTCTATAATGGTCCCTATTCTGAGATCAACTTTTTTAAAATCCTCAAAAGTTATTACAGCATTCATTTTTTAAAAATACAAATAATCACGAACTTTGAGTAAAAATTGAATCATGGCTAGAACTCCTTCAAACATGCTACCTTTAGGTACCAAAGCTCCTTATTTTGAATTACTGGACACCGTTAGTGGTAAACTTATGAATTTGGACAATCTTAAAGGTAAAAATGGTACGGTAATTATGTTTATTTGTAACCACTGCCCTTTTGTTATTCATGTAAATAGTCAATTGATATCTTTGGCTAATGAGTTCCAATCAAAGGATATTAGCTTTATCGCAATATCGAGTAATGATGTTATAAACTACCCACAAGATTCTCCAGAAAACATGAAAAAACATGCAGTAACAGAGGGGTATCCCTTCCCTTACTTGTATGACGAAAGTCAAAATGTAGCCCATGCATACGATGCTGCTTGCACCCCTGATTTTTATGTTTTTGATAATATGCTTGAATTGGTTTACAGAGGCCAGCTTGATGATTCAAGACCTGAAAACGGAATTGCATTAACTGGAAGCGATTTAAAGCATGCCTTGGAATGTTTGATTGCAGGAAAACCTAATGAAAACCCCCAGAAACCAAGCATTGGGTGCAATATAAAATGGAAAAACTAATGAAGTTTTAGTTGCCAAATACCTACATGCTGCCATTCCCCAAACTTTAATCCAACTTCTTTAAGTTCGGCTACTTTTTTAAAGCCAAATTTTTCATGGAGTTTAATACTTGCTGCATTGGGTATGGTAAGAACTCCCAAGACCGTATGCAATTCTGTTTTTCTTAACTGTCTAATTAGCGTTTCATATAACTTGGTTCCAATTTGCTTTCCATGAACTGTATGTTTAACATATACCGTTGACTCAGCTACATAATCATATGCTGGTTTTGGTCTAAACCTACTCCCATAGGCATACCCCACTATTTCCCCTTCTAATTGGTAAACAATACATGGGTAGGCGTTATTTATACGCGTTAGCTTGTTGCTAAACGTTTCTAACGTAAGTGGTTCAATATCAAATGTGGCCGTTGTATTAAGTACATAATAATTATAAATATCCAGTAACTCTTGAGCATCAGTTATTTGAAATGGTCTAATCATTTTTATAACCAACCTTTACTTTTCATGATATTTTCAACATGAGCATAATGATGATTACTATGCCAAGCGTAATTACCTGTATTATAGCTTAACAATACCTCGCTATCCGTTTCTGGATGTATAAAGCTTTTACTAAAATCTTCTTTAGACATAGACCTTAATAAATTCACTAATTTATAATGAATAGCCTTTATATGCTCCAGAGACATTTGGATTGGCGAATTCTTGCTATCATCTAACTCAGCCCAAAGGGCTTCATCATAAGCTTTAATAAGCGGTTTGTTTTCTGTTAACGCCCATTTGAATCTGGTATAACTATGATGATGACTGTCCGAGACATGATGAACAACTTGCCTAATTGTCCATCCTTCTGGTCTGTATGGTGTGTCTAGTTGTTTTTTAGAAAGGTGCTTTACTAGCGCTTCGAACCGAATTGGAAACTGCTCTAACGTTTCTATCCAATCCATTATATGTGCTTCGGTTATAGGGTTAGGACATTCGAATTGTCCAATAGGATATCGTAATTTGTATAGTTCCTGCTCTGTCATAAAAACAAATATAGAGAATTATCTAACGATTTCGACCAGGGCCTTATTACAAAAATCTGCGCTATAAAAAGAGCTAATCAACCCTAAAAAGCTTATTCGTCAGTATACTAAAATAAATGCTTTACCTGCCCCTCCAAAAGCGATAAATCTTACAGCATTGTAATGGCTCGTTTATTTCTTCACGAATTTTAGAGTCTCCTCTACACCTTTTGAACTAAACTTTAAAAAGTAGATACCGTTAGGTAGTGTTTGTATGCTTATTTCTTGATTAAATGATTTACTAATAGTTTTATAAAGCATCTGTTGTCCAGATATATTAATTATTTCAACAGTCGCTTCCTCTTGGTTATTTATATTTATGAAAATACTTTCTTTAGCAGGATTGGGATAAAAACTTAAAACAGGCTTATCAAAATTCAAAATGCTTAATGTAGAAAGTGAAGTTAAACTAATAACTTCAGTATTTAAGGTTTTGTCCTTGGAATAAGCTTTAACCTTAAACCAAACGTCGTTTTCGTTATTTAATATTGGGGTTCCATCCCAAACATATGATGTTTCTGGTATGCCCTCAACAATGGTATTAAAGGTTGTTTTATTATCAATACTATATAGCAAATCGTAAGTTAATGGTCTACCGTCGTCAGGATTGTTCAGGTTCCAAGTAATGGGACTCTCTGGGTCAAAAACACCATTTGCGGGCAGCGATATACTTATTTCTGGGTGTTCGTACCTATGCAATAACTCAGCAAAACCTACACCATTAACAGGGATATTATTAATAGAACCAGAAATAGTTGTTGTGCCTTCAAAAAAATAGAAACCCAATTCAGATATTAAGACTTCAGAAGTTTGGTGATTACTTGTAATTATAAGGTCTATATTTTTAGTCGAAGATGTTAATCGCCATTTTTTCGAATAACAGCGCTCATTATCCGGAGTAAAAAAATACTCCAAGCGTTCTATTTCAAAATCGGATATAGTGTACTGCGTATTTTGATTCTCATCGACATAAGCAGACATAATCCTGTACTTAGCATTACTAGGGATCGTTCTATTAGGAGTAAATATGTTCCAAAGATTCAAATCGGTGCCGTTATCAAGCTTTATACTAAACCATTCGTAGTCTTCCCCTGTAAAAGGGTTAAACGTTCCATACTGTCTATCTATCCAAGCTTCACCTGTAACTGCCTCTGTCTCGCCATTTACTGTTAAACTGCCACTAACACTATTTTCTGTTTGCGAATAATAATAAGTGTAACTAGAGGCTCCTTGATCAAACAAACCATCTCCACCAACAATTAGCGGTCGTTTTACAGTAACTAATTCTAGTGAAATACTTACTTCTGAACTTGCGGCACTCAACTCATATTCAAACGGAATAGTAGTTCCGCCATCTTTTTTATTTCTCCAAAATTCATTTCCCCCCAAGAATAAGTCTGCTTCAATATCTAAACCTAATTCTGACAATATGTTATAATTTAGGGCCTTGGTATCTTGATAAAAAGTACCCGTTTCTTCATCAGTAACATTAAGCACCCTAAACCCATCAAAATTAAAAGGAAATACCGAGGTAGGTCTATAAAAATAGGCAAGCATAAAACTATAAGCTTTATTAGTCGTAGTTGTTATGTGTCCAGACACATACCACCATTCCAAAGATTCGGTAGCGTGTCTTCCTTCATCTAATGGAAAACTTATTTGGGTTGTTGGGGTCGTAGAAGGGGTATAGGGATAAGTTTTCCACTCTTGAGAATATCCAAAAATGGAACCAAATATGAGCATTATGGTAATTATGGCATTAAGTTTCATAGGAATTTGCTTTAAATCTCAAATGTAAAGTTTGAGAAAAAACATAACAAAGATTGAGGTTAACTTACATTTTTTGAACTACAAATGACAACTGTTACCCCTTAGAAGCAAAAAAGCACCTAATTACTTAGGTGCTTTCAAAATATGTGTTACTGGAATGTTCTCTATTTAACATCCATTAATTCTACATCAAATACCAATGTAGCGTCTGGCGGAATAACTCCTCCTGCTCCAGCACTACCGTAACCTAAATTACTTGGAATTACTAGGCGGGCTTTATCTCCAACACTAAGTAACTGAATGCCTTCATCCCAGCCTGGAATAACTTGACCTACTCCTAAAGGAAAATCAATGGGTTGATTTCTTTTGTATGATGAGTCAAATACTGTCCCATCAGATAACTGTCCTTTGTAGTGCACAGAAACCGTCTTTCCTTTTTCGGCTTTGGCGCCATTACCTTCTTGTATAATTTGGTAACGCAATCCGCTATCTGTTTTACTGAAACCCGTAGCTATTTTTTCAAGTTCTGCCTCTGCAGCTGCTTTGGCTTCTTCTAAACGTTTTTCTCTAGCTCCTTCAAAAGTTCTAAAGGCTTCTATAGCATTAAACGCTTCGGCTTCTTTACCTTGACGTACAATCTCAATAGATTCTATAGCATCGCCTTGAGCTATGGCATCCACTATATCCTGACCTTGTTCAACTTTTCCAAAAACAGTATGCTTATTATCTAACCATGGTGTTTCCACATGCGTAATAAAAAATTGACTCCCGTTAGTACCTGGTCCAGCATTGGCCATTGAAAGCACTCCTGGTCCATCATGTTTTAAATCTGGATGAAACTCATCATCAAATTGGTACCCAGGATTTCCAGCTCCTGATCCTTGAGGACATCCTCCTTGAATCATAAAGTCTGGAATGACTCTGTGGAATTTTAAACCATTATAATATGGTGTTCCTTGAGGCTTTGCTGAATTTTCAAGATTCCCTTCAGCCAAAGCAACAAAGTTACCCACTGTTCCTGGCGTTTTTTGGTACTCTAAAGCCACTAAAATTTCACCTTTAGATGTATTAAATTTTGCGTATAAACCGTCTTGCATGTTTCTAATTTTATTTAAGCTGCAAATATATGAAATGATTTATGATTTTACTTTTTAACTCCGTAATTATAACCATCGTTTTACAGCAATGATTTTTTATGACATTTAACTTGTATGTCATACTTGCAAAGTTTGGCAACATATTACCAAAAACCAGATGCCTTTAGATACTTAGCCTGAAGATATGATAGCATCCATAATGGAAAAAGAGAGACATTTCAAAATACAAGAAGCACAAAAGCACTATCATCAATTACAAAAAGACAAAATCTTATGTTTAAGCATTACAAATTAATTAGCGACTTCACTAATAAATTTAATTCTGTATAATCTTAGTTCCTCATCGTCGTAATCACCATCAAATTCCTCAATGGCATCATCAATATCATCAGTTTCAGAATCCATAAAGTACTCATGAATTTCTTCTTGTTGGTCTTCGTCTAAAATTTCATCAATCCAATAACTAATATTGAGTTTTGTGCCAGAATACACAATCCCTTCCATTTGTTTAATAAACTCATCCATCTCTAGGCCTTTGGAAGATGCTATATCGCTTAGTGGTAGTTTCCTATCAATGTTTTGAATAATATAAAGCTTATTCGCCGAGTTAGTTCCTGTTGATTTTACTACCAAGTCATCTGGACGAACAATATCATGCTCCTCAACATAACTAGCTATTAAATTAACAAAATCCTTTCCGTATTTTTTGGCCTTCCCATCTCCAACACCATGAACATTTCCAAGTTCTGATATGTTCACCGGGTACTTAAGAGCCATATCTTCAAGCGATGGGTCTTGAAAAATCACAAAAGGTGGCACGCCTAGTTTCTTTGCATTTTTTTTACGCAAATCTTTTAGCATCTTCATGAGCACACCATCCGCAACTGCAGGACCTGTTTTAGCCGCAGTAATAACAGAACCATCTTCTTGTTCTCCTTCAAACACATGGTCTTCGGTCATCATAAAAGATTTAGGGGCTTTTATAAATTCCTTCCCTGCATCAACCAATTTTATAACCCCATAGGTTTCAATGTCTTTACGCAAATATGCAGCTACTAATACTTGCCTTAATAAGGCCATCCAATGTTTGCTGTCTTTACCCTTACCTTTGCCGAAAAATGGTTGCTCATTGGTTTTATGAGATTTAATAAGGGCATTTTCTTTTCCAATAATAACATTAACCAAGTCTTTAGATTTGTACTTCTCATTGGTGTCTCTAATAACTTCCAGCAGCAATTTAACATCGTCTTTAGCTTCAGTTTTCTTCTTGGGGTGCCTTACATTATCATCCATATCACCACCTTCACCCGTTTCATTATCAAATTCTTCCCCAAAATAATGCAGTATAAATTTTCTCCTCGAAATAGAAGTTTCTGCAAAGGCAACCACCTCCTGAAGCAAAGCATGACCTATCTCCTGTTCTGCAACCGGTTTTCCAGACATAAACTTTTCTAACTTTTCAATGTCTTTATAGGTGTAGAAAGCTAAGCAATGGCCTTCACCTCCATCGCGCCCTGCTCTTCCGGTTTCTTGATAATAACTTTCTATACTTTTTGGAATGTCATGATGAATAACAAACCTTACATCGGGTTTGTCAATCCCCATACCAAACGCTATGGTAGCAACCACCACATCGACATCTTCCATTAAAAATCTATCTTGGTGACTCGATCTGGTTTTGGCGTCTAAACCTGCATGGTAGGGAACAGCATTTATACCATTTACTTGAAGCACTTGAGCCAACTCTTCCACCCGCTTTCTACTTAAACAATAAACGATTCCGGATTTCCCTTCATTTTGTTTTATAAATCGTATAATATCGGCGTCGACTGTCTTGGTTTTTGGCCTTACTTCATAATACAGATTAGGTCTGTTAAATGACGCCTTAAAAGTTTTTGCATTACCTATTCCTAAGTTTTTTATAATATCCTCCTGAACTTTAGGTGTAGCTGTTGCCGTTAGTCCAATAATTGGAATATTCTCTCCAATACGTTTTATAATATGGCGAAGGTTTCTGTATTCTGGTCTAAAATCATGGCCCCATTCGCTAATGCAATGTGCTTCATCTATAGCCATAAATGAAATCTTCACCGTTCTTAAAAACTCAACGTTCTCTTCTTTAGTTAAAGATTCAGGAGCTACATAAAGTAATTTAGTAATACCATTTACTATATCTTCTTTAACCCGTTTAATTTCAGTTTTATTTAAAGATGAGTTAAGTACATGTGCTACACCATCTTCTTTTGAAACACCTCGTATGGCATCCACCTGATTTTTCATTAGTGCGATTAAAGGAGACACCACAATGGCTGTACCTTCTTGCATTAAAGCAGGTAATTGATAGCAGAGGGATTTGCCTCCACCAGTAGGCATAATGACAAATGTATGGTTCCTTCCTAATATACTTTCAACGACATCTTCCTGTAGTCCTTTAAATTTATTAAAACCAAAATATTTTTTAAGAGCTGCGTGTAGTTCACTTTTTGCTATTGACATCAATTTTAAGAAAATTAATTACTTATTCTAACTTCAAATCATCATTATTAATCATACCTATCAAATTAATTATGTATTTGAAGACCCCTCATTTTTTTTCGTTAATTTTGTAACGAATTTACAATATAATTCAATTTCTGTATCTCTAAAGATAAGAAATTCTTTAACATAAAATCAAAAATAGTAAAATTTGAAAGACAACAATTCCATCATTGAAATGGCCATGGACACCATTGAAATGGAAAGCAGATCTATTTCAAACTTATCTCAACTTATTACTGCAGATTTTGCTGAAGCTGTTAAACTTATATATAACTCAAAGGGGCGTGTTATTATTACTGGTATTGGTAAAAGTGCCATTATAGCCAGTAAAATTGTAGCTACTTTAAATTCAACTGGCACACCGTCTGTATTTATGCATGCAGCAGATGCTATTCATGGCGATCTCGGTTTAATCTTAAAGGACGATGTTGTTATTTGTCTTTCTAAAAGTGGAAATTCACCAGAGATAAAGGTACTTATTCCTTTAATAAAGAATGCCCATAATAGAATCATTGCTATTACTGGGAATACCACTTCTTTTTTGAGTAAAAACTCAGATTACGTTTTAAATGCTTTTGTAGAAAAAGAAGCTTGCCCAAACAACCTGGCACCAACTACAAGTACGACAGCTCAAATGGTAATGGGAGACGCCTTGGCTGTATGCCTTTTAAAATTAAGAGGATTCTCCAGTAAAGATTTTGCCAAATATCACCCTGGTGGAACCTTAGGCAAAAAATTATATCTAAGAGTTCAGGATATATCCACCACCAATGAAAAACCAAATGTAAGTCCGGATGCCAGTATAAAAGACGTTATTGTAGAAATATCTAAAAAAATGCTCGGTGTAACCGCCGTCGTTGAAAATGGTTCGATAATTGGAATCATAACAGATGGCGACTTACGAAGAATGTTAAGCTCTGTTGATGACTTTTCTAGTTTAACAGCAAGGGACATTATGGGAAAAACTCCAAAGGTTATAAATGCCACTGCCATGGCTATTGATGCCCTTGAGATTATGGAAAACAATGATATATCCCAATTACTTGTGGAAGAAGATGGACATTATGCTGGTGTGGTTCACTTACATCAGATAATAAAAGAAGGTATTATATAATGGCAAAAAAAAATATTAACGAGATGTCTTTTCTCGACCACCTAGAAGATTTACGTTGGCATTTAATACGAATTTGTTTAGCTGTAGTTATAGTCGCAACTTTAGCCTTTATTTTTAGTAGGTTTATTTTTAACGCCATTATTTTTGCACCATTGAACATGAGTTTTCCGACTTATGATTTTTTATGCAAAACAGCAACCTTTATAAATCTAGACACCACGTTTTGTAATGAAAAAATTCCTTTAATATTACAAAATAGGACAATGGCAGGCCAATTTTCTGCAGATATATGGACCGCTATTTTAGGAGGTTTTATTATATCGTTCCCATACATCATTTACCAACTCTGGAAATTTATCAGCCCTGGGTTGCATGACAATGAAAGACGTCATTCCAGAGGATTTATAATTATTTCATCGTTACTTTTCTTTTTGGGTGTTCTATTTGGATACTACATCGTAACGCCGCTATCCATAAACTTTTTGGCAAATTATAGTATTTCGGAGATTGTTGATAATCAGATCGATATTAGTTCTTACATTGCTTTAGTGAGATCGTCTGCCCTTGCTTCTGGTCTAATTTTTGAGCTCCCAATAATTATTTACTTTCTAACTAAAATTGGACTGGTAACACCCGAAATTTTAAGAAAATATAGAAAATATGCCTTAGTAGTTGTGCTTATCTTATCCGCAATCATTACCCCCCCCGACATAGCTAGTCAGGTTATTGTAGCAATTCCTATTATAATTCTTTATCAGGTTAGTATTTACATCTCTAAGATCGTTGTAAGAAATCAAATGAAAAAAGAAAAACAACATGTCTAATATTGTACAAGAGTTTAATGACTATTGTTCTAAAGTGAACGACAAAATTTTAGCAGATAATAATAAAATTATAAAACGAATTTTTAATTTAGATACTAATGCATATACCGAAGGAGCTTTAGATATTAAAACGATGGAACTACTAGATTTGGTGACTTCGGTTGTTTTACGTTTTTATGATTGCGTAAAATATCACCTTAAGAATTGTTTAAAAGCAGGACTAAAAAAGGAAGAAGTTGTTGAAACTCTAAGTATTGCCACCTTAGTTGATGGCACAATTATTATTCCGCACTTACGCCAGGCTTATGAGTATTGGGATGCTCTGGAAGCCAATAATTAATTAAAATTTACGTTATTGCAATTATGATTTTAAAAGCTGATAATTTGATGAAGTCCTATAGTGGACGCAAAGTGGTAAAAGACGTATCTCTTGAGGTGCATCAGGGTGAAATTGTTGGATTATTAGGTCCTAATGGCGCAGGAAAAACAACCAGTTTTTACATGATTGTTGGTTTAATTAAGCCTAATGGCGGTCATATTTATTTAGATAATACAGAAATCACAAAATATCCTATGTACAAAAGAGCACAAAATGGTATAGGGTATTTAGCTCAAGAAGCATCTGTTTTTAGAAAACTGAGTATTGAAGACAACATTTTAAGCGTGTTACAATTAACTAAGCTTAGTAAAAAGGAACAGTTACATAAAATGGAATCCCTTATTGACGAATTTAGTTTGGGCCATATTAGAAAAAACAGAGGGGACTTACTTTCTGGTGGAGAACGAAGGCGAACAGAAATTGCAAGAGCTCTAGCTACCGATCCTAATTTTATTTTACTTGATGAACCTTTTGCAGGGGTTGACCCCGTAGCTGTTGAAGATATTCAAAGAATTGTAGCCCAACTTACCAAAAAAAATATTGGCATTCTTATTACAGATCATAACGTACAAGAAACTTTAGCAATTACAGACAGAACTTATTTAATGTTTGAGGGTAGTATTCTTAAAGCGGGTAAGCCAGAAGAACTCGCAGACGATGACATGGTTAGAAAAGTTTATTTAGGTCAGAATTTCGAACTTCGGAAAAAGAAAATTAGAGACTAAGATCTAAGAATTGTTAGATTGCATCCTTTTTTATTTCTCTTTAAAGTCTTGTGTTAAATCTTGGTTAACCAAATTGTTTATATCTTGGTGAACCTCCCTTTTCACCTTACATAAGCATTCTTTTTATTTTTTATCAATTATTACCTACGTTGTTGGTAAGGAAGCGCTAGTGGGAAATACTTCAATAATAATTCAATTTATTAAAAATATTATTATATCTTTATGATATCAAATTAATATCATTTTAAATTTAAATATTATGAAAGAAGAGAAAATAATTACACCTGCTAATGGATACCTTATGCTATTCGTTTTTTTCTTGCTATTCGTTGGAAGCATTGCGGCTTTAATTGTTACTGAGAATTTCAACTTTGTTATTGCTACATTCTTAGCAGTTTTTATCGCCCCAGGTTTTGTTATGGTACAACCGAACAACTCTCGAGTACTCCTTCTGTTTGGCAAATATGTTGGCACCATTAAAAAGAATGGATTTTACTGGACAAACCCACTTTATTTTAAAAAGAAAATCTCTCTTAGAGCTAGCAATTTTGATAGTGAACGTTTAAAAGTAAACGATAAACTAGGTAATCCAATAATGATTAGTACTATTCTGGTTTGGCGGGTGCAAGACACTTACAAAGCAGCTTTTGATGTTGATAATTATGAGAATTTTGTACGCGTACAAACAGACGCGGCTGTTCGAAAACTAGCAAGTATGTATCCTTATGACAACTTTGCAGATGAAGGTCATACCGAGGATATTACATTAAGATCTAGTGTTAATGAGGTTAGCGAAACATTGGAAAAAGAAATTGACGAAAGACTGTCTATCGCTGGTATAGAGGTTTTAGAAGCAAGAATAGGATACTTGGCATATGCTCAAGAAATTGCAAATGCCATGCTAAAAAGACAACAAGCAACTGCTATTGTTGCCGCAAGACACAAAATTGTTGAAGGTGCCGTAAGCATGGTAGAAATGGCCTTAGGTGAACTTGGTAAAAAAGAGATTGTAGATTTTGATGAAGAACGAAAAGCAGCTATGGTAAGTAATCTTATGGTTATATTGTGCGGTGATAAAGATGCCTCTCCTGTATTAAATACCGGTACTTTAAATCATTAAACATGAAAATTTTCAAAGAAGAACAACGGTTTACACAAACGTGGCTCATAGTATTAATGCTTATAAGCATTGTAGTTCCATTTGTTTTATTGACTAAATCTTTTTTAAAACAAAATTTGAGCATCCTCAACTACATACTTTTATCCAGCATTGTTATACTGTGTTGCTCAATAGTATTTATTTTTAAACTTACCACTCGAATAGATGACCATGGTATACACTATCAATTTTGGCCCATACATCGGAAAATGAAAACCATTCCTTGGTCGCATGTTTTACACGCTGAAACAAGAACCTACAACGCCATCTCCGAATATGGCGGCTGGGGATTAAAGGGTGGCAGTTTTTATGGAAATAAAGGTCTTGCCGTAAATGTTAAAGGTAATATAGGTATTCAGCTAATACTTAAAGACCAAAAAAAGTTATTACTAGGAACTCAAAAAAAAATGGAAGCGGATCTTGTTATTTCAAGATATTTGCATAAAACATAATCATGCCAAAAAAGAAAGCTTTTGCACTACGTTTAAATGAAGATATGCTCAAAGCCATTGAAAAATGGGCTTCTGATGAATTTCGCAGCACCAATGGCCAGATTGAATGGATGCTAAACGAAAGCTTAAAAAAAGCCAAACGAACACTCAAAAAACGCCCGCTAGATTCAGAGCAATAGCGCCTTATACATACACATTCTTATCCAGACGCAAAAATCCGGTTTCTCAAGTAATTAAATAGCTTCACTATTAAAAGTACTGTGAATCCTACTAACAGTCCAACAACAAAATCCCTTAAAAACCCAGGAATATTTTCCAAAAAATGATGGAAAAACTCAATATTATGAACAAAAATACCTCCCGCTACTAATAAGAGCGCAATCGTACCAATCACAGCTAAGCTTTTAATAACCCATGGCAAAGTTTTAATAAGCAGGTTACCAAGCAGATGCGTAAAACTCTTTTTATTAGTGTTTAATCCTATTAATTTCAACCCAATATCGTCCATTCGAACAATAAGTGCTACGATACCATATACCCCAATGGTAGCAATAACCGCAACAATAGTAACCACCAAAATTTGAAATAATAGAGGTTCTCCTACAACAGTACCTAAGGCAATAATTATAATCTCAACAGAGAGAATAAAATCTGTAAAAATAGCCGACTTTACCTTTTTCTTTTCAGCAGCCTTCTGCTCTTCCTCAGATAAAGAAATATCAATATCTTCCTGTGTATTAGCTTCATCATGATTTCTATAAAACAAGACATGATATATTTTTTCAGCACCTTCAAATGCTAAATACACCCCACCAAGAATCAATGCCAATGTCACACCCCAAGGCGCAAATGCACTTAGTAAAAAGGCTATTGGTAAAATAATGACCTTGTTTAAAGCAGATCCTTTCGTAATAGCCCAAAGTACTGGCAGCTCTCTAGAAGACACAAACCCTGTAGCTTTTTCGGCATTTACCGCCAAATCATCGCCAAGAATACCGGCCGTCTTTTTGGTAGAGATTTTACTCATTACCACGACATCATCCATAAGAGCAGCAATATCATCTAATAATGCAAAAAAACCAGAGGCCATAATCCTTTAATTTGAAGTTAAATTTTCTAAAACAGAGATGAATATATAGAGCAAGATTATACAAGGTATGGCTACAAATTTTAATACCACTAATAAAACCATACATAGCAAAATAAAGATATATCGGCTCTTATTATTTATAAAACTAAAATCTTTAAACTTAAGTGCAAATAATTTAATATTAGAATTAAGCAAATAAGCACTCAATACCGTAAAGCTAAGTAAAAACCATCTGTTAAAAATAACAGTGTTTATAGCATCATTATTTTGAAACTCTACAATTAAAGGCAAGGATAAAACTAATAAGGCATTAGCTGGTGTAGGAAGTCCTTTAAAATAGGTTTGCTGTTCATCATCTATATTAAACTTAGCGAGCCTATATGCCGAAGCGATGGTAATTAAAAGTCCGAAAAGAGGAAGCCCCGAATAAGTTAATCCATTCCAATTTATCGCCATTTCCCAGCCACTAAAATCTGTACCAACAGGAGATACTTCCATGGTAAACTCCAATAATTTATACATAACAATTCCAGGAACCAAACCACTAGTTACCATATCTGCAAGCGAATCTAACTGAAGGCCTAACTCACTTTGCACTTGTAGTTTTCGGGCAGCAAAACCATCAAAAAAATCAAAGAAGATACCTAAAAAGACAAAAAATGCCGATACTATAAAGTTAGCATTGACTGCAAAAAGCACTGCAATACTGCCACAAAAAAGATTTAAAAGTGTGAGAATATTGGGAATATGCTGTTTCATTATAAAAGTATATTTGCGTAAAAATAAAAAACAATTTGAGTCTATTACAAGTATTAAACAATATCTATATTAATTTGAAGTTTATAGGTTTATAAATTATGTGCATCTTTGTAAAAAAATTGCGTTTGAGGCTCTGCATATCCACATGCTTTTGTGTTATATCCATGTCATTATTCGGGCAAACGGTTAGAAAATATTCTAACGAGTTTATGAATATTGGTGTGGATGCCGCTGCTTTGGGTATGAGCAATGCTGTAACAGCTCATAGTTCAGATGTTAATTCTGGCTATTGGAACCCTGCAGGTCTTGTTAACCTTGAAGATAATCAGTTGGCACTAATGCATTCAAGCTATTTTGCTAATATTGCCAATTATGATTATGCGGCTTTTGCCATGCCATTAGATAACAGGAGCGCCGTAGGCTTTTCACTAATTAGATTTGCTGTAGATGATATTTTAAATACAACGCAGCTTATCGATGAACAAGGGAATATTAATTATGATAGAATTAGCCTGTTTTCAACTGCCGATTATGGATTAACATTTTCGTACTCGAGGCGCTTACCAGTACAAGGGTTTAACTATGGCGTTAATGCCAAAGTAATTCGTAGAATTATTGGTGATTTTGCTTCCTCTTGGGGGTTTGGCTTTGACTTTGGACTGCAATATGAAACATCAAACAATTGGAAATTTGGTATTATGGCTAGAGATATTACAACAACATTTAATGCTTGGGCCATTGATGAAGACGAATTTTCGAAAATACAAGGTGCGGTGGCTGATCAAAACCAAGAACTTCCTGAAACTACGGAAATTACCATTCCGAAACTTCAAATAGGCGTTTCAAAAGTGGTGGATTTTAATTATGATTACACCCTACTTACATCGGTAAACTTAAATATGAGGTTTGCCGAAACCAATGATGTTATTTCAACATCATTTGCTAGTATTAATCCGGCTGTCGGTTTTGAATTTGGCTACATAGATATGGTGTATTTAAGGGCTGGTATGGGTAATTTCCAAAACGAATTGCAACTCGATAATACAGATCAACTTACTTTTCAACCCAGTTTCGGCTTAGGTTTTAAATATAGTGGCATTCAAATAGACTATGCATTTACTGATATTGGGGATCAAAGTGTAGCCTTATATTCTAATGTGTTTTCATTAAAGCTTGATTTTAGTATCTTTAGATAATGCGCAAAAAATTACATCTTCTATTTTACTTTTTACTTATTATAAAATTGGGGCATACTCAAGAAAAAAAGCTATCCCCTCATTCAGAAATAAGTGTTTTAACAGTTGGTCCTGGCACATCTTTAAACGATGCCTTTGGTCATAGTGCTTTTAGAATTAGGGATCGACAAAATCGTATTGATGTTGTTTATGGTTATGGAGAATATGACTTTGGTGCCCCTTATTTTTATTTAAAATTTGCTCAAGGGAAACTTCATTACCTTATAAGTAAAACAGATTTTACGAGGTTTTATCAAATTTATAATTACTATGACAGAAGTATTAAAGAGCAAGTCTTAAACCTTTCGCTTGCTGAAAAACAAAAACTATATGATTATTTAGTTACCAATTATAAACCTGAAAACCGGAGGTATTTATACGACTTCTTCTTTGATAATTGCGCAACTAAAATTAAAGATGTTACTAACATTACCTTAAATGATGGCATTGTGTTTAAAAAGCCTAAAGACTTTAAAGACACTACATTTAGAACCTTAATTCAGAATAACTTAAATAAAAATTCCTGGGGTAGCTTGGGTATTGATATTGCTTTAGGCTCTGTTATAGACAGACAAGCTTCTACAGAAGACCATATGTTTTTACCAGAAAATATTCATAGATTCTTCAGTGTGGCTACAAAAAATAAAAAAGGGGATTTATTGGTTAAACAAAGTCAAACACTTTATTCAAAAAAGAACACCATAGCAGCCAACAATTTTATTTTTAGCCCCTTATCAATTCTTAGCCTCGTCGGGCTAGGCATTCTATTTATTACCTACAAAGATTACAAACGGAATGCCCAAAGTAAATGGTTAGATATTTGTTTGTTCTCCATTACTGGTAGTATAGGTATTTTACTCTTACTACTATGGTTCGCAACCAATCATACTGGAACCCACCAGAACTATAATTTACTGTGGGCCTTTGCTATAAATATCTTAGTTGTTGGACAGTTTTTTAAAAAGAATGTAAACCAATGGTTTATAAAATACATCAAGCTATTAATTATTCTTCTATGTCTATTAACGCTGCATTGGATTATTGGTGTACAAGTCTTTGCGATAGGGCTCATTCCATTATTACTAGCATTGGCTGTTAGATATCTGTTTTTGGTATTCTATTATAATAATCACCATTCTACTGCCCCCTGAAGAAAATAACAGTACTAAGGGTTTTTATGATCACGTTTATATCTAATAAAAAGCCCCGATGCTTTATATAATACAAATCGTATTGAAGTTTCGTTAAGGTGTCGTCTACAGATGCTGCATATTTTGTTTTAACCTGTGCCCAACCCGTTAGTCCTGGTTTTACCATATGTCTGGTTTCATAAAAAGGCAACATTTGAGCTAATTCTTTTACGAAAATTGGACGTTCTGGTCTAGGCCCAATTAAACTCATTTCACCTTTTAAAATATTTATAAACTGTGGGATTTCATCGAGTCTGGTAGTTCTCATAAACTTTCCGAACTTGGTTATCCGAGTGTCTCCTTTTTTAGCCCAAACCGCACCATGCTGCTCAGCATTTTTAACCATGGTACGATACTTAATTATTTTAAATAACCTTCCGTTCTTACCAACACGCTCCTGTGTGTAAAAAAGAGGCCCTCTATTTCCTATGGCATTACCAAGAAGAATAAGTGGCAAGAAAACCAAACCCGATAACAAGCCAATAAGCGACACCAAAATATCGAAGAGTCTATGGAAAAACAGATAGAGCTTATTTTGATTATTTCTACTAAAAGGGAAGTAACGGTAAAAGTCTTTCCCCACAAATTGTACAGGAACCCTATGATTCATATCCTCATAAACCTGTATGTATTCATTTATCGGAAACCCCTTTTCCATGAGCTTTAGTAGTTTGTAATAAATCTCGGATGTTATACAATCTAAATTAAAACTTGCCACTACGATTTCAGAAATATATTCCTCATTGATAACCGTTTCAATATCCTTTGGATGGTATTCAGGAATACCTTTAAATTTTATGGTGCCAACTTTATTAGCTTCACAATTCACAAAACCAACAATCTTATAATTGGGGTCTGAATTGCCTAACGATTCAATTATAGCATGAATATTAGACGTTTCTCCAATAATTAAGACCTTTTTATAAAAACGTGGAGAGGCCACAAAATTTATATAAACAAATCTCCAAGAAAAAAGACTAACCAAAATACCTAAATAAAAGAACAGAATTTGCAAACGATTCTCTGGAAGAACTGGTGTAAAAAACGGTGTTAGCAAATAAAACAAAACTGTTACAGACACCGTAAAAACAATACTAGTAGCTATTTTTTCTAACTTACTACTTTTTTGAAGGTCATATAATTCAAAAATGGTCCCAAAAATCCATAGATACAGAATTAAAACAAACACCCATGTCCAGTTTGCTTTGGTTAACGTGAAATAATCAAAATGAAATGAATTACCTAGTAAATACAGGACAAGGAGTACAACTAATACATCAAAAATACGCAGCAACACCTTACGCTCTGATATATTAAAATGGATACCCGGTTTAGACATTCAATAGCAAATTTTTCTTGCTGCTAAGATAACAAGTAAAAGTCAGATAACATATGTTAACAAAGTAAAGCTTTCCACTTTTCCTTAACGATGTTCCAATCAAACTGCTCTACTTTTTGTCTTGCCTTAATACACATCTCTTTGGTTACTTCCTCATTATTTATAAAGTGCTTAACTGCCAATTTAAATGCATCCAAGTTATTTGGCTCTAACAATATACCATCTACCCCATGTTCAATTAAATAAGGCATACCGCCTACGTTAGTAGAGATGATAGGCAACCCAAGAGCCATGGCTTCTATAACACTTACTGGTGTATTATCTATATTCGTTGTGTTTATAAAAATATTGAAATCCCTTGCTTTATTATGCCAATCCTCCTTGGACAATAATCCAGTAAATTCTACATCGACCTGGAGCGCTCTGGCCAACTCTTTTGTTTTACTTAAACTTCCGTCATTATCGGGGCCTATCATACATAAAGATGCTTTAATACCTTCATCTTTGAGCGCTTTTAAAAGCCTAACCGCCAATTGTGGATTGTAAAACTTAGAAAATGACCTTACCCACAAAAGTTTAACCTCATCGATAGGCCTCATTTTAAAAACATAATTTTTAATGGCTATATTATTTGGAATGTATTCCAAATTTGTGAAACCTGCCTGTTTAAAATGAGCATATAAATACAAAGAAGGTGCAACATTTTTAAAAGCATTTTCAAATATTTGTACAGACATTTTGGGAAAGCCCTTTAGCCTTTTCGGAAGGTTTCCTCCATGAAGTATAGGCATATATTTAAGCTTAAACCATCGGCACAGTTGACTCGTTAAATACGCATAATAAAAATTTGATGTACTGTATGTATCAATTAAAACATAGTCTACACTATTTCTATGCCGTACCACACTAAAGAGCATATCGCAAAGGCGAATAAGCTTATTCTGCTTCGAAGAACTTATATGTACTGAAAACCCCTCCTTTTCCAAAAGGCTCCCCATGGTTTCAATAGTTGTTTTTGTCTTACCTTTTTGCGATAGCTTGTTTCCTATGTATAGTAGGTTTGTCATGGGTTATGTTTAATAATGATAGGGCATAGATAAAAGCTGGTGCCGCAATGCGCATTGATGAATGATTAATGGTAGCAAACCAAAAACATAAAAACGCATAAAAATAATAATTTTTCGTGTTTTGAGTTCTGTAAGCTAGTGGTGCAAAAACTAAAATTAAGAGAATTACTATCCCTAAAAACCCATGCTCGGCAAGTAGCCTACTTACTTCATTATGTGTTGGCAAGCCATCCCCTTGCTCTTCAATTCTTTTGTCTTTCGTTCTGCTGGCACCAACACCTAAAATAGGATTTTTAACAAAGCCTTCAATTTCATCCATAAACAATGTAAAACGCCCTGTAGTGACATCCTTCTTTTCTTCCCCTAAAGCGTTTTCGTTGGCGTATCGTTTATCAATTAACCCCATCGTTTGATTAGAACTAATTACCCAAGTTACAACCATGACGCTTAAAAAAAACATAACTCTTCTTAATATCACCCCTTTAATTCGAATAGGAGCATTAACAAAATAGCTTAATAGGAAAAAAGTTAAGCACAGCAGTCCAACCAAAACCCCTCCTCTACTAAAAGTCACTACTGCCCGAAATGAAATTGCTACAAAAAGTATAATATTTAGGACTTTTATTCCTAATTTAGAAGATCCTGAAATTAGTCTAGCACCCAATAAAAACATACCTAATCCCAGTGCGGTGGACACTTGATTCGCTCCAAAACCTCCAGATGTAGCCGCATTAGAACTTGTTCCAGAGAGTACGTCTTTTACACTCGGATTGTATAAAAAAACATAGGTTGTTAGTGAAATTAAAGGTAGTAACACATATAAGAGAACATCATCCAACTGCTTCCGTGAGACTGTCCTGTTGTAACAAAATACGCTTGCCATGCCTAAACAGATTGGTCCAGACAATACAAACAAGATGTTTTTCCTAAAATTAGCTTCAAAACTTAGAGTCATAGAGGCCACAAAAATAGCTGGCACCAAGCAAAACAAATATATAAAGTACGGATACGATCTGCCTGATGCCCCCTTGTAATAGATTCCTAACAGCGTAAATAAAATAACAATATACTTACAAACTTCATAAGACAAGGCACTTTTGGTCATTCTAAAAAACACCTCAGCCCCTACAAAATAAGCACATCCCTTTAGTACTATCAGGCTCTTTTCTCTTTTGGGAGTAACAATTATTTTTCGAAGAAAAAAAAGGAGCGCAAGAATAAAATAAATCTTCCCTAAATCTCTATTTAAAAAAATAATCACTCCAAATAGTAAATGGAGGACAACTAAACCTGTATAACTAAATTTGTTTCTCAAACCAATGCATCAAACTTAATATAAACTATCGAATAATATAGCGATTAAGCTATGTTTTTAATGATCACCATACTAAGGAATTAAAGGCAAACTTCTTATTTTGTTACTACTTCTTTTTTTATCCTCTCTAGATAATAGGTGTACGTAAATAAACCGATAAGTCTCTGCTCACTTTGCATAGACTTCAATGTAATTCCATCCAAAGTATGAACGTGCTCAATCAGTGTTTTTAAATTTTCACTAGTATTGGGGGCCGATATAAATCCATTAATATCGCTATGTATATATTGAGCAATAGAAGACACTTTAGACACTATTGGAATACACCCAAAGTTTAAAGCCTCTGCAATGACTTTTGGAAAACCTTCGGACGCCGACGATGGTAATAAAAAGAAGTGCGCTTTTTTAAAGACCTCAAAAACCGCTTCAAACTTTAAAAAACCATGAAAAATAAAGGGTACACCTACATTCTTTGCCAAAGCTTTGTATTCCTCCATCTTAGGCCCATTCCCAATTAAATGAACTTCTTTTATAGCTGTTTTATCTTCAATTAAGCTAATGGCCTCAATGATTCTTCTAACACCTTTTTCGTCTTCTAAACGGCCTGCAAAACAATATATATAAGGCTTTTTAAACTGCTTGTCCCTTAGAACTTGCATACCTTGCTCTCTAAATTCTGGTGTTAAACATGGATTCTCAAAGGTTAAACACTGTTTAGGTTGATTTAACCATTTACCGTTAATTGTCACCTTCCGTTTTTGTCGCTTTAAAAACCAGCGCTGTATAGCATATCCAAAAGGCGGGTTTTCCTGATTCCAATTGCCTGCATATTTAAACCACCCATTTTTTGTGGAAAAAAGAGTTAACAGAGGTATTAAATAAACACCTATACCCGTTGGGGCTCTTAATTGAAAAAGATCTACTTTATTTAAATATTTAAAAACTTTAAAGATGGTAGCTGGTGCATGCCATACAATGTCAAGCTTATCAATTAATCGTTTACCTCCAGTATAAGGTATAGGAACAAAGTGAATATTATTCGAGGTATAAGGCAATGAACTAGGTGGCGGTACTTGGTCAAGGTGTGTAGCGATATGATACACCTCATCAAAAATAGTGGCTAAATAGTTTATTTCTGTCAATGTAGGTCCCCACCCAACAATCTCACCACTAGTATCGGTATAATGTTCCGTGTGCGATATAATTAAAAGCTTCATTTGTTAATTTAATTTCGAATAAATAGCTAGACAATTCTTAATGTACCTTTTCTCACTAAAACTGGAACTATAAATGATGTTTAAATCATACTCGTTAAAAGTTTCTAATTCTAGCACGCGTTGTTTCCAAGAAGAGAGGTTAAAGGTGTCTATAAATAGCTTTGGTGTTTTTTGACCTATGGTTCTATAAACTTCGCCCGTGCTATAACTTAAAAAGCTTAGATTTTGTGCCATATACTCAATAAGCACCAAAGGGCCGCTTTCAGATAAGGCGCAATGCAATGCCAATTTATAGTGTTTTAGCTGTTCTTGAATATTGGTAGTTTCATGATTAAAATTTATAAAATCATGATAATTCAGGCGCGCAATTTCATCCTTAAGCAAAGCAAAGTAATCTTTGTCTTGAACCTTACCAAATATGGTTAGGTGTGCTTTCAATTCATGGGCCAACTTAATTGCAAACAACTGATTTTTAACTGGCTTGATATTTCCAACCATAACAAGTCCTTTATCCCCTTCTTTTTCAGGAGTCGGATAGATAGCCCTTGAAATGGTATTCGGTAATACAAAAACCGACTTTGGTTTTATATTTAACTTACTAGTTGCCCAAGATGTTAAACTCTCGCTAACACCAATATAATACGCTGGTTTAAATATTTTAAAAAAACTAGGCACACTTACATCTGTATCGATACTACCATAATGGTCATGAAGTATCACTTTTGTTTTAACACCAAACAAAAGCTGAACTAACCTAATATACTTATAATTGTAGCGCATATGCACATGAATTACATCGTATTGGTTTATAATAAAAGCACACTGTTTTAACGAGCTATACGACCATATTTTTCTTCGCTTTAACTCAAATACTTTAACATCGCTTTCCAATTCATTAAACAATTCTCCTCTATTTAAGAGCAATAATAAAGCAACATTTACATGAGCCTTATTTAACCCATTAACCCCTAATAAGGCCATTTTTTCTGCACCACCAATACCTAAAGTATCAATAACATGTAAAACGTTAAAGTGAGCTACATTCATGACGATTTCATTTCTTTTGCGGGAACACCAATTAAGGTAACATTACTTTTATCAAAGCTTTTAGTAACACAAGCATTAGCACCAATCGAGACATAATCTCCAATAATTAATGGGCCAATTATTGTTGCATTTGCACCTAGTGAGCAATTATCTCCAAGTTTAAAATATCCTTGTTTGTGTTTATTAAGCCCAATTATATTGCCACCTGTTAGGGTCAAATTCCTCCCTATTTCGGCTTGCCCAGAGATTACGCAACCCACCGAGGGGTGCAAAATTAATAAGCCTCCAGAAATATTCGCCTTGTAATGAATATCGATATTTGAATAAGCTTGAAAAAGTAATATAATGGGCAAGAACAATAGTCTTAATCCTGGATATACTTTTTTAAAATTAAGAAATAACATTCTTTCCGTACGGTATAATAACACCCCCATAAAAGCGCGAGTACAAAAAAAATAAAGAAACCTTACTTTTTTTCGACCCACTAGTCTTAATATATCTCGATATAAAAAACGCAGTTGCATCATTTATTATAACATTTCTACTTTTGGTCCTTCTTTTAACTTTTTGGATGATAATTTCCAAGACTTAAGCACTTGAAACAAAACCAAAGGCATCAACACCAACACCAAGATGTACCCAAGCACCATTAATTTTTGATTGTTTTTAAACTTATAGGGGACCAGTGATATAGGTACGGTCTTTAATAAAGCATAGCGAGACGCAGCATTCCCATAGTACTTTCTGTAGAGGTATAAAACACTTGGAATGGGTCTTGGCGCCAATAAGTTTTTAGTTCTAAAGGCATCCCAGCTTCCCATTTCTCGAAGTCCGCCACTGCCAACTTTTAAATGTAAGCGTTCCGCTTTGGGGTTCGACACATTTAAATATCCTGCCAAATATCCTCGTAGACCAAATTCGCCATCGCCCATACGTTGCTTTTCAAATTGCCTGTCAAAAAGACCAATATTTTCAAAGATCTCCTTTTTAATTAATACATTCCCAGTATCGAGCTGATCACTTATTCTAAAGAACGAGTAATTATCGGGTACTTTCGCCCCAACCTTCGAAATGGAAACCCCCGAAGACATATGCGCCCCAAAATAATCTAAAGTCTTTAAATGATTGTACACCCAATTGTTATCTACTCTAGAGTCATCGTCAAACAACAAAATAAAATCGCCTTTAGATTGCTTAATAGCCGAGTTTCTGGCGAGCCATAAAGCCTTTTCTTCTTGTTGCGTAATATGAATATCTAGATTAAAGGGTTCGTAAAAATCCTTTCTAAATGGACTGGATTGATCTACAACGATAACCTCTAAATTGGTATAGTTCTGCTTTTCTAAATCCTCTAGAACATCTTTTAAATAGGGGTATCGATTTAGTGTTGGTATAATAACGCTTACCATGGGCTTACTTTCAATAAGCTTCGAACTAAAACTATCGAAATGTTCATGCGAAAATGCATGTTTTGCCACATTATCTCTTTGAGTAGACCATGCTTTAAAACAAGCCGATATTTCAGCAACGGGATTCTTAAAACTCAAAATTCTTATACCCAGTACATATATCACCCAAAACGCATGAAAGTTTTTCCTAATAAAACGATATTCATCAATGCGGGGTAAGGTTTTAAAATTGCGATAAGTCTCAGTATCTCCAATGTGTCCTTTTTCTATGGCTTGCCAAGATAAATCGTACTCCTTAGCCAAGGCACTGGAATAATTTATATCGGGCTCTAAATGCTCTAGAACATCCTTTGGTAAGGCTTTAACAACAGGGTACACCGATGTCTCATCTTGCTTATTTAGTCTAAAATAATGCGTTGGCTGTAAATATTTTAAAAACTTAAAAGGCATACACTCTATTGTAATTAATAGTTGTTTATAAATTCATAAGCAAACAACAAACTTGCTTTTTTATTTCCATAGGTATTAACATGAATATCGTCATAAAAATAGGTGTCATCCTTGAAGATATTCGAATGATCTATGCTCTTTATGAACTCGTCATCAAAACTCAAAGATTTTGTTCTTAAAGGAGAAAAATAATAAATCAACTCAATATTATGATCATGACAAAGTTCTTTTAATTTATTTAAATAATCACTTTTAAAACTGACCCTAATGTTTGTTTTTGGTTTCTTAGTATCATTATTCAATTTTCGATTTGGATAAGCATAATTCCCTTTACTATCAAACCTATTCCTTTTACTTGGTTTAACGGTGGCAATCAATGAAGGAAAAAACAATTCAATATTATAATATGAAACTCCCAAAAAAGGCATCCATTCGGACCATTTTAATACATTTATTGCACTTTTAGGTTTTAACGAACTAAAGTAGTTTTGAACATAGCTTCTTTTAATAAAAGGTAAAAACCGATAGTCATTGTCACCAATAAATTCTTGGTTTTTGCCATATTCTTCTGCACTAGCCACTAATATACATGACGCTGTTTTTTTTCCTTCTGCCAAAAAATGCTTCAACATTAAATAATGATTAGCCATCCCTGTATCATCTATAGATAAATTGAAACCATTCATGCCTGTTATAGAATCTATAATAGTTGTATTCAATGTAGTTAATCCTGTACTTGCCCCAATAATTACGTAATCATATTCGACTTCATCAATACTATTTACTAAATAACAAGGCTTGTAAAAGTCCGATTTATTTAAAGAATATAGACTTCCAAAAGAAATTAAATTAACAACCAAAAACAGCAATGCAAAAAAACCAAGTAAATATTTAAGAAACTGTTTCATTATTAAAATTGAAAATAAATAAATTCTGCTGGGTTTTTAAATACTCCTAAAAACAAAATAAGAACAGATATACATAATAAACCGAACCCCGATAGGTGTACTTCATTATACTTCTTTTTAACTGCTCTAAATTCTAACCAAAGCATTACCAATATGCTAAAAACTGAAATTAAAGCAAACAACAAAGTCTTTGAGGTTTTATATAAACTAGTTATAGAAAAATCATCTATACTAAACATTCTAAAGGTATATTCGAGTGCAAATGTAATATTATCAGCTCTAAAATAAACCCATGCAAAGCTTACTATAATAAAAGTTAGTAGTACTGAAATACCATCCTTTAACTTATAATTATGCGCATTAACATATTTTCTGTTTTTATTAATTAATAGCAATGGAATAAATAAGGATGCATGAATCCCTCCCCAAATTACAAAAGTCCAATTTGCCCCATGCCAAAAACCGCTTACTATAAAAATTATAAAAACGTTGCGCGTTTGTTGCCACTTATTTCCCCTTGAGCCTCCCAATGGGATATATAGATAATCTCGAAACCAGCTTGACAATGAGATATGCCAACGTCTCCAAAACTCAGCAATATTCCTAGAGAAGTAGGGAAACTTAAAATTAGTCATTAAGTCAAAACCAAATAATCTTGAAACTCCAATAGCTATATCTGAATATCCGGAAAAATCGCCATAAATTTGGAAGCTAAAAAACAATACTCCAATCCACAATTCTAAAGTGCTATAGCCTATTGGATTTTCAAATATTTGATTTACAAAATAAGCACAATTATCAGCAACTACTATTTTTTTAAACAAACCCCAAACAATTAAACCTACACCGCTTTTGGCAAATTCAAAATCAAATGATTTAATTTTTGAAAATTGTGGTAATAAATGACTAGCCCTCTCGATGGGGCCGGCTACTAACTGTGGAAAGAAAGCAACATAGGCAGCAAATGAAACAAAATCTTTTGTTGGAGCTAACTTTTTTCTATATATATCAATTGTATAACTTAGGGTTTGAAATGTGTAAAAGGATATCCCCACAGGTAAAATAATCTGCAACGTACTAGGGTGAAATTCCACACCAACTAATCCCCAAGCACTTACCCAACTATCGATAAAAAAGTTATAGTATTTAAAAAAACCTAGCAATCCTAAATTAAAGACTAAACTGATGATTAAAAAAAGTTTTCTATAAGCATCAAACTTTTTATTACTAAGACATATCCCTAATGTAAAATCCACTAAAGTACTTGCTATAATTAACCCTAAAAAGCGATAGTCCCACCAACCATAGAATACGTAACTTGCTACTAACAATAATATGTTCCTTACCGTTAAGGATTTTTTAAAAACAAACCAGTATAAAATAAATACCGTTGGCAAAAAGATTAAAAAAGTAACAGAATTAAATAACATATTTATTGATTATAAAATTCTAAAAAGTTTTGTTGCTGCTTCTCAAGATTAAAATTATCTCTAACCCTCTTCTTTGCAGTTAAAATAATTTTATTTTTAATTTCTTGACTTAAATCAATAACATGTAACAAAGTTTCTGTTAAATATTTATACTCATTTTTTGGTACCACCCATCCCGTTTCTTTATGAATAATATTTTCAGATAAACCTTCAGCGTCAGAAACCACGCATAGCAAGCCCATAGCTTGAGCTTCTAAAACAGCATTACAAAACCCTTCTGAAATACTATATTGAACATAAATATTTGACCTCTCATATAACTCACGAACTTGTTCTCTATCTTTTTTTCCAACTAAATGAACCTGATCTGTTAAGTCCATTTCATGAATGGCGAAAGCAATTCGTTCGTAATCATTTCCATCACCAACTATAGTATAAGTAAAAGAAATTTGCTTTTTCTTTAATTCTGCAAGGCTTTGAAGTGTTTGTACAATACCTTTTTTCCAATGCAACCGAGCTACAGTTAAAAAACGAATCTGTGATTCATAGTCGATTTCCTTTTCCTTAAAAAAAGATACATCTATTGCTGGAGTAATTTTTTCCACATGTACAGATTTGGATAACCCTAAGTTCTTCGCCAGAGTAATTAAATCATTTGAAATAGTATGAACCTTATTCACGTGCTTCCATAATAAATTATAACAATTTTTATGCTTTAATGGATAAATAGCGATATCAAACCCTCTTAAACTTACAGCCAATTTAGCCTTTATACTTTTGGCTACAAGCTCTCTGTTTATTGCCATAGTTGCAAAGCCGAAGTGTAACCAATCTATATTTAATTTTAATAAGGTAGCATTAACATATATTTTCTCTAAAATTCGTTTAAAAGGTGTATGCTCTTCTCTTTCCAATTTATAATAAGTCATAACTCGTTTAAAATAGAAAATTAAACTTAAAAACACTTTGAGCATCATGAAAAGCTGTAGTACCTTATTTTTATAAATTTTTGGATGTTCACGGTGCTCGCACAAATCAAATTTCACACCTTTCTTAGCTGTAATTAAAACAACTTGATGTCCATGCGCTTGCAAACCTTTTATTTTTGATCGAAAAAAAGTTTCAGAATAAGCTGGTGTTGAGGGAAGAATTAAAGCTATTTTCATATGCTATTTATAATACTTCTTTCTTACCTCATTATAAAATTCTATTTCAAGGCCCAATTTATCCATTGCATATTCCTTTTCTGCTTCACTTATTTGAAATTTTACGTTTTTAAAACTCCGTTCATTTAGATTACTTAAATTTAAATTTAATGTAGCACTTAAATCTTTTATACATGCATCAAAGTTATCTTGAAAATAGACTTTGTTTACTTTCTTAAGGTTATTAAGGCCTTCTTCAATTTCTAGTGCTTTACTAAACGTAAATAATTGATTGTGCAAATATTTATCACTTAAATTATCAATAAAATCTTTAAAAGATTTGTTAAGCAAGTGTTCTTGACTTTTTAGAACAAAAAATGATGGATCCAATTGATAACCCATATCATCATCTACCTGTGTTACCCAACAATAGTATTTATAGAGTGATACTAATCTTTTATAAGGGTCTCTAAACATTGTAAATGTAAAAGTATTGGGCTTAAGGCTTAATTCCCATTGTGTAAAATGGGCACTTGCAAATAAGTAATCTCCCTGTTCTATTAACTCCCTATTGTACCGAACGAACGAAAATTTTCCACCCAGAATAATTGGTTCTCTTCTTACAGTATCTAAAGAAAACTTATCTAATCCCCAAAATGCACTATTTATTGAAGTTCCCGCAGACTTCCTAATATGCAAATGATATACCCGATCAATACCTTCTGGCAAATATTTTGAATTATTATAAAAATATTTGGCCAATAACACCTTAAGCTTTCTATGGTATTTCTTGTAAGTCCAACTATTCCTTATTTTTTTTACTATCATCTGCGAAGCATTAATTTATAGAAGCTTTCTCGTTGCTCAATAAACGAATCTAAACTAAAATTTTGACGAACCCAATGTATTAATTCTAACTTATCAAATTCATGATTATTAATAAAGAAATTTATCTTTTCAGCCAAGTCATTGCTATTAGAAGGTTCAAATAAAAACTGTGGATATTTATGTAAAATGTCCTTAATACCCGAAATATTGGAACCAATAACTGGAATTCCCATAGCCATAGCTTCCAATGGGGCTATTGGCATCCCTTCCTTCCTACCTTCATTTTTTGTAGGTATCACAAAAACATTAGACAAAGCTAGATAAGGTTTTACATCCATTTTCTTTCCTAAAAACAAAAACTCATCGTTATGATATTTTATTTTTAAAGCATCTGCATAGTCACTTTTATCGTTTCCTATTATCAGCACTTTTATCTTCTTATTATTTATGATTTTAACAGCATCTAATAATACCTCAATTCCTTTTACAGGAACCATATTAACCACCGTTGCTATTACAAAATCATTATCACTTATCCCTAAATTACTTGCTAACCGAAAATTCTTACTCTGAGGGCTATATTCAATGGTATCAACTCCTAAAGGAAGTTGTATCACTTTATTTGGCATCGATTTAAAAAAATCACTCAACATATCATTGTTAATAGCAATGATTTTTGAACTTAATTTTGAACGCCATAACCAAGCTTTATTTCCCCACCCCATTGCTTTTTTTGTATACACAAACGGAATTCCTACTAATTTTGCTGCCAGTGGTTCAGAAAAATCTGAGCTCCAGTGCCAAGAATGTATAATATCGAATCTGTGTTTTTTAAAAAAACGACAAATTTTCAAAACTTTAAAAGCAAACGAAACTAAAGGCTTATAGTCTGCGGTAAACTGAAAAACATGAATAGGCACGTTTAAGGCCTCTATTTTTTTAAAAAAGGCACCTTTGGTATGGAAAACACATATTTCGGGGGAAAAAACAGTTTTATCAAGGCCTTTGACCAGATCATAGACAACCTTTCCACTTCCTGCCGTATCAAAATTTGGAATTGTATATAAAATTTTAATTTTCTTAGGCATGAAATTACATTTCTAAAGTTTTAATTACTCTTGCAGGGTTACCCACTATAACACTATTTGAAGGTACCGATTTAACCACTACCGATCCAGCTCCAATAGTCACATTATCACCAATACAGATATCACCAATAATACATACATTTGCCCCTACTGTGACATTATTTCCTATAACGGGTAACAAATTATTATCGTTAAATTTATTACCCACCGTTAATCCATTTCTAAATTCAAAATTTTCACCAATAGCCTTTGCATTTATTACTGTTGAAAAAGGGTGAAAGCAAACTAAACCACCATCTATTTTAGTACTTCTAAAAATTTTACATTCATAGTTTGAAGTAAATAGTCTATTGAAGTAGGTTATCTTTTTCTTTGTTCTCCAAAAAAAAACAAAAGCAAAAGTCGGATAATGAATCATAAGATGTTCGAATTTTTTTTGAACACTCTCATGTTTAGCTCTACACCCTCTTACTTTGTAGGTATGATTGATATCTGCAATTATGTTTTCATTAAATTTCACATGTTTTTTGAAAAAAATATATAAAATCAGCTTTTTCAAGCTATGCTTTAATAAAAATATGGGATTAAACAAACTCATAATGCAAATGAAGAAACAGGTCTTACAATATATTATCTTATTCTGCTATAAATGATGGATTCAATAAGTCTTTCTTGTTATATCTCAGTTCAAAAGACTCAGGCGTTTTTATATGATATCCTAGGGCTTTTAAAATGCCATGTGATGCCGCCGTATCCCACTCCATAGTTGGCACAAATCTAGGATATATATTTGCTAAACCTTCGGCAATCAACATAAATTTTAATGAGCTTCCCATTGAAATTAGCTTAACATTTCCTTTAATACCATTTATATAATCTTGCGTTTTAGCGTTTGAATGCGACTTGGAGGCAACAAGCACTTTTTCTGAAACATTTACCTGACTTTTCTTATATGTTAAAAACTTCTTTACTTTTCCCTGAAGACTAAAAGGTTCAATTGATTCACCTCCAATAAACATTTTATCTAATGCAGGAGCATAAACGATTCCAAAGATTGGAAAATCCTCTTTTATAAGCGCAACGTTTACGGTAAATTCATCCGTTTTGCTAATAAACTCTTTTGTCCCATCAATAGGATCGATACACCAATACAGATCCCAGTGCCTCCTAACCTCATAAGGAATTTCTTTTCCCTCTTCAGATAAAACTGGTAAACCATAAGTGCTTAATCCATCTGTTAAAATTTGATGAGATGCTTTATCGGCATTGGTGAGCGGTGATAAATCCTCTTTACTTTCAATTTTAAAGTTATTGGAATTATAAACATCTAAGACAGCCTTTCCTGCTTGTTCAGTTAATAAAACTAAATCATCTAGAATAGCGTTTATATTCATTATTACAAGGTCATTTTATCATTAAGCTTTAAAGCTATAGCTTCTATAATATCGACTATATCCTTATTTTCTGTATCAATAGTCATATCAGGTTGCACAGGTACTTCATATGGAGCGTCAATACCTGTAAAGTTTTTAATTTCACCTTTTCTGACTCTTTTATAAAGCCCTTTAATATCTCTACGCTCGCATTCTTCTATAGACGTTGACACAAAAATTTCAAAGTAATTTTCACTTCCTACAATATTTTTAATATTATCTCGGTCTTTTCTATAAGGCGCTACAAAAGAAGCCAAAGTTACTATACCCGTATCAATAAATAGTTTGGACACTTCTCCAACTCGTCTAAGGTTTTCAGATCTGCTTTCAGGAGAAAAGTTTAAATCCTTATTTAGACCATTACGAAGGTTATCTCCATCAAGAACAACCGTTCTAATACCTTGTTTGTAAAAATAAACATCAAGAGCATCAGCAATTGTGGATTTCCCAGAACCAGAGAACCCAGTTAAAAGAATTAAAAATGAATTGTGGTTATTCATTTTCCTTCTTTGCTCCCGAGTATTTGACAAAGTTTGTGGAATTATGATTTTGTTCATGCTTAAAACTATAAATTAGCCAAATATGTAAAACATTGTACCTAAAAATTAGGGTGCATTTTAATAGATTCAATTACCTAGGCTAAAACTTCAAAATTTAAGTGATCTTTAACTTCCAAGGTTGTTTTTAAAAAATAAGCTCAAAGTTACTAATATACTTATTGAATGAGAATAATATACCTCATTTTTATTCTTGAATAAGTCATAAAATGCATTAATCACATTTTTGTCAATAAATTGGTTAAATTCTTCTGCAAATAAAAACTTCTTTAGATTCTTATCATTGATTTTCCCTAAAAACTGCAACTCCCAATTTCTTTGAATATATTTTTCACCAAAAACCACATTAAACTCCCTTTTAATTTTATTTACAAATCTGTAAGGTACATTAAATGGTACTCTATTCAAATGATAATTATATAGGTTAAACGGCTTATTTTCTTGCCAAGTTATTTGAGCTATTTTAGAGTTTCTTTTTTTTATATACTCAATTTGAATTTGTCTATCTGCTAAAAAATTTTCTGGAACAGTACAGATAAACTCGCACATTGCATTATCATAATAAGGCAGTGTGATCGGTTTTTTCTCCTCAAAAACCGCCAGATTTATTGAAGTCCATCTAGGTGCCCAATACATAGATTTGAAGGCTCTTATTTTAGCACTAGAATTCTTTATGTCAATATCATTTAATAGGTTTTGTAATCTTCCTCGCAAATAACTTTCAAAATCCCCTGGCAATTTCCAAAGTTTCCATAGTGCTGTTGCAAGCTCAAGTCCGCCCTTTTTTACAATTTTTTTCAAAACCAGTTCTAACTCTTGATCTGCAGTCAAGTTTTCTTCACACATGCTATCAAAAAGGACGTCTCCCCAATGGCCTAATGAAAACACATCTCCCATTGCCTCAAATTTCTCAATTATAGCCATTTGTCTTGGGTGAGTAAAATCAGAATAGCAGTTATTAATCTTTGCCAAGTCTGCTATTGTGTCCCACAAATACCCTTTTGGAATTTCAAATGCTTCAAATCTAAAATTGCAGATCTTAGCTATGCTTTTTGATAGTTTAGCCTCTGGATACCCACCTTTGTAACTATAACTATAAGAGTTTACATCTTTATCTAACTGCCTTAAAGCCACTGCTTGAGTCCTGCTATCTAGTCCTCCTGAAAGTGGTAAAATAACCTGCTTACCCAAAGTTTTTTCCTCTATAATACTTTCAAACAAACTTGTAAACTCATTTAAATAGGCTTCAAAAGTTTCATTTGAAGGACTGTAATGCCATCTAAACCAAGATTCACTTTTAATTAAGAACCCATCATCATCTATAGTATGCATACTCGCTGGACTTAAAACAACTTCATCCTTCCAATAAGTGTCTTGGTCTAGAAAAAAGCCAATAGCTGCAAAAACACAAATAGCCTCAAGGTTTAGTTCGTGTGGCCCTTTTAGTTTAGCAAATTGTTGCCTTATAGGTATAATATCTGTTTTAACTGTCTTCATTTAAGCATGCTTTATATAAACGCTCCATACCCAACACCATATGATCTTCCGTAAATTGGTTTTCTACTTTTTTCCTTGCCTGTTGGCGCATGTTATTTAATATGTTATCTGGTGTTTCATTAAAATTGATGATAACGTCTGCCAGTGCTTCTGGGCTTCTTAAAGGTATTACCCAACCTTCTTTGTTATGTTCAATAAGTTCTGACATCCCACCACAGTTTGTACTTACAACTAAGGTTCCTAATGCCATGGCCTCGATAGCCACATTAGCAATACCTTCTTCAATACTTGGCAGTAACATCATGTCGGCTTTTTTTACAGCTTCAAAAACGGCTATTTGAGGCAAAGGCTTTAACAGCTCCACAAATTCTCCTAGCTTATAAAACTCACGGAGGTAAATTAACTCTTCATTTTGCCCAGCTCCAATAATAGTGTACTTAAAATTTATTCCATGCGCTTTTAATAGGGCGCAAGCTTTAATCGCATAGTCGTAACCTTTTTTCCAATGCGGTCTACCTACCGATATTAGTCTTAAGCATTTAGTTTTTTGATATTTTTCACCATAAGGAACTTTTAACAAATTTAATCCACTATAAACCACATAATCTATCTTATAAGGACTGGTATAAATTAAATCACCTTTACTGGAAATCGCTTTGGACACAGAATGAAACCCTGCTATTTTAGGAAACCATTGCTTTAAATAGTTCAAATTATCCGCATCCACAAAAGGGCGCACATTAATATGATAGCCTCTTTGACTTAATACTATTGGATATTTTTGACTCATTAAAATAGGCTCTAGAATAGGAATATTGGACACCCATTGGGCATGAATAATATCTGGATTAATGCTTTTAACGGCTAGTTCAAAATTTTGATTATGAAGTGCTTTCCTGTCAAACTTAACAATATACAATACTGTTAAACATAAACGTTTTATAGACAATTGAGATAGAGCCAAAGATACTGAGGTCTTTATGAATGCAAGTTTATTTGAGTTTGATCCCAACTTCACATAATGAACACCTTTAATTGGTTTCATCAATTCATCATTAAATCCAAGAATATAAACCTCATGCTTTTGCAACAACCCAATTACCAATCGATTAATAAATGCTGTAGTTTTGAAAGTTCCATCAAAGATTACTATTTTCATCTAATCTAAATATCTATTGTAAATTGTTTCTAAGCCCTTAATTTCATTTTTTAACGAAAACTTTTCTCTCAATGCTTTATTGTACGAACAAAGATCTTCAAAATCCAAATCTATAACTTTAATTATTGCTTCATCTATTGTCTCCACATTAGTGATATCATATATCACTCCATTAACACCATCTTTAATAATTTCAGGCATCCCTCCTACATTTGAAATAACGCAAGGTATGTTATGAAATGTCAAATCTAATAATCCATTAGATAATGCTTCTGATAATGATGGTTGAATAGAAAAATCATACTCCTTGTATTTTATTTGAAGAAGACTATTTTTTAAATACCCTTTAAGGCAAACGGAACCAACCAATCCCATCTGAGAAATTCTATACTCCAAAAACTCATATAATGGACCATCGCCATAGATATCGATTCTAATATCAATCCCACTTTCTATTAATCTTTTAACACTATCAAGAACATAAAAATGTCCTTTCTCCCATACAAGTCTTCCAATTACAATAACTTTAATAGTCTCCTTTAAATTTACTTTAAATTCCTTTTTAATGTTTTCATTTAAAGGTTGATTTCCTCCTCTATAGACTACTGAGGTGGTAATACCATCCTTAATTTCATATAATTGCTTTTTTAAAAAAAAACTAATAACATGAATATGAGAAAATGAACTTAGACGTTCTTTAAAAGTTTCTTTGCCTTCAATATTTCTGGTATTAATCAATATGTCTCTTCCCCTTAAAGAACAAACTATTGGTATACCTTTTGCCTTTAAATAATCTAAAATACGAGAATCAACAACTTGTAAATGATGTAAATGAATCACCTTTGGGTCACTTAAAATCAATTCTTTCCATTTTAAAAGAAATTTAATTTTTTGCTTAAATGAAAATCCTGTTAGTGATTTTTTTAAAAATTTATCTGTAAGACATTTTATAATGTAAGGAATACTGTCCGGTTTAAACTTCTTAATTCCAGATGAAGAAATAGAAAGAATCTCTATTGTGTCTGAAGTATCATAAGCAAGATCAGAAATAACCACATGATTTAAATTACTAATACCATTAATAGTATTTAATAAATTAGTTGTATATGGTTGATTCTTATCTCCAAAAGTCCTTACTAGGTGCAGTACGTCCATTATTCCTTATTTTTCAAAACTAAATCCATAAATTTTTTGTTAAAGATATCTACTCCGTTTTGATTCAAATGATGAGCATCATAAAAATGTAATGAGTCATCAAGTTTAACAATCTTATTAAAATTATAATAGCTGCCTTTGGTTTGCATCAAAGAGTCAAAATAATCATTATTTAATATTGAATTATATTTTGCCTTAGTAATCGGAGCTTGAACCAAAACGTAATTTATTTCACTTTTGTTTAATTTTTTTAAAATCCTATCAAAAGCTTTTAATTGAGCTTCTCTAAATTGTAACGTTTCTCTTTTAAAAGTTTCATAGCTGTAAAAACTTAAATCTTTTGACATGTACCCCCCTTTATGATAATGATTCTGTTTGCCTAATGATAGCGACTTAGTATCTAAAGTAGTCTTATTAAACAATAGATCATGTATAGACCTATATAGAAATGTGTTTAAAACCTTGATGTTTCTTTGTTCTAAAACTAGTTTTAATGAACTAAAATCATTTAAATCATTATTAATTAAATCAATAGAAGACTCTACACCCTCATTTGAAAAAAGCATCGGACTAACTTCAAAAACAACGAACTGCGGGCTTGTAGTTTTTAAATATCTCTCCAAAAGTACCTCTGTTTGCAATGGTGTTTGTGCACTTGATCCCAAATTAAAAACTTGATAACCTTTATTGATAAATATACGTGTATCAAACCCTCTATAGGCATGAGATGATCCTAAGAATAGAATATCTAGATTATTATATTTTTTTACCTCTTGCAATCTTATGTTATTATGTCCTAACTCTATAATTAAGTTGGGTCTTCTTTTAGACGGCAGAAATCTACTAAAAATGAATAGACCGACAATATAAAATACAAATGCAACAACACCGAACTTAAATATGTTTGCAAAAAACCTCTTCATGTTTTTTAAAATTGAAAATAAATAAATGGTAATTCATTTGAATGCATATACATCCCAATTAAAAAAATCAACACTGCATAAACGCTCCATCTCAAAGGTCTGGTCATTACTGTTTCTAGCTTAGCAATTGCAAAATCTTTTTTTCGACCAAACCATTCAATGGTATTAAAAAAGATTAACAAAATTAATGTAGGATAAATTAATTTTCTAATGGTATAAACAGGTAATGAAAACAAACTAGAATCAAAAATAGCTATAGAAAAATTTATAGCATGATTAATGTTTTCTGCCCTAAAAAATATCCATGCAAAAACCACAAACCCGTAATTAATCAATATTTTAAAACAATCAACAACACCTGGTATAGTCGTTGAAATTGCTTCTGTATGGTATCTGTTTTTATTAAATAACATAAGCGGAATAAAATACAATGCGTTTAACAAGCCCCAAACAATAAAAGTCCAATTTGCTCCATGCCAAAACCCACTTACCAAAAATATAACAAACACATTTCTTATTTTACTATATGGACTTCCCTTACTTCCCCCCAACGGAATATATAAATAATCTCTAAACCATGTGGACAATGAAATATGCCACCTTCTCCAAAACTCACCAATATCTCTCGAAAAATAAGGGAAACTAAAGTTTTTCATTAACCGAAATCCAAACAATTTTGATGTTCCGATAGCAATATCTGAATACCCAGAAAAGTCACCATAAATCTGAAATGAAAAAAAAACCGCCCCTAAAACCAGTGTACTTCCTGAATAAGCATCAGAGTTATTGAAAACCATATCTGCATAAACAGCACAATTATCAGCGATAACCATTTTTTTGAATAAACCCCATAAAATTTGTCTTAATCCTTCTACAGCTTCATCATAAGTAAATTTCCTTCTTTTATAGAATTGTGGAAGCAAGTTCGTTGCTCTTTCAATTGGCCCTGCAACTAATTGGGGAAAAAAACTAACAAATGCTAAAAAAGCAATAAAATCATCTGTTGGTGCTAATTTACGTTTGTAAACATCAATGGTATAACTTAAAGTTTGGAATGTATAAAAACTAATCCCTACAGGTAAAATAATATTTAAAGTTTTTATGTTAATAGTTTTACCAAAGAATGAAAATGCAGTTATAAAGTTGTCCAAAAAGAAATTACAATACTTAAAAAAGCCAAGTAAACCCAGATTAACAACTATACTTATCCATAAAAGGAGCTTTCTTTTATTTGTTCTTTCCTCGGTTGATAATAATCTACCAATAAAATAATCCACAACCGAACTAAATGCTATTAAGAATAAAAAACGCCAATCCCACCAACCATAAAAAACATAACTAGCAATGACGATTAATAAGTTCTGATACCTTATTCTTTTATTGACAACTAACCAATAGATCACAAATACTATTGGTAAAAACCAGGCAAAATCTATTGAGTTAAACAGCATGATAAAAAAAACCTTTAATATTATAAATCAATATTATCAGTAGAAACATTTTCATATGATTTTGAGTTGATATTAATTAGTTTATATAAATAAACCAACCCTTTACCAGTTAATAAATAAACAGGATATATCAATGCTATTTTTAATAAAATACGTTTTAACTCAAACTCTTTTAAACGATAAGCCTTAAAAAGATAGTAATATAAAATTCGTGATTCCTTAAACTTAAAAACTTTTAATAGAGCCTTAAAGTAAATATTTTCAAGTTTCTTTTTAACCAGTCTAGGTGTTAAAACGTTTATATCTTTTAGTACTCTTAATTTGACTTCCATACTAGACTTCACCTTCGATGGCTCCTGATTAAAATATGCTCCGGTAATAGAATTATTATGCCTTCTAACTTTAATTAAAGATTTATTTAATAAAACAACATCATCATAATTATTCTTAAGTACTCTTTGTATAAAATCGTACTCTTGTGACTTAGTTAAGGTTTCGTCTAATTTTATATTTGCAACAATACTTCTTTTCCACATAGTTGTTTGCAGATTAACTTTTAATCGTCTGGTAATAAAGTCATAATAGGCATTACACCTTATTCTATTCGGTTTAGCTTCCTTTTCAATTGTTTTAAAGTCTGACGAAAATCTATCAAACAAACAAACACTAATACCCTTATTTTTGATTATTAGACCCTCAAGTTGTTGTTCAAGTATCGTAGGTACCATCAAATCATCAGAATCAAACCACTTAATGTACTCCCCAATGCTTTTTTCAAAACCATAATTACGTGCTGCATTCCCTCCTGGTAATCGATTCTTAGGGCGGTGATAATACTTAAAACGAGCATCTTTCTTACGATATCCATTTAAAACCTCAACAGTATTATCGTTTGATCCGTCGTCTATTACAATACATTCCCAATTGGAGTGGGTTTGAGCCAAAATAGAGTCTAAAGTTTCTCCAATAAGATGAGCTCTATTATATGTTGGAATTATTATAGAAATTAAAAATTGATCTTGCATTAATTTTTTAAGGATAAATGATACTTTAAAACTTTATTGGCTCTATACAAAACCAGAAATTCAAACCTCTTTGATGATATAACTATTTTTAAAAAGTGCATTTTCTTAAATGTTCAGTTAAAATATCAATATGCTTATCTTCTGAAAAGTTAGACTTAACGAATTTTTTACCTGCTTTACCAAAGTTTATGGCTTCTTCTTTATTTAACAATAAAAAGAGAATTCTGTCTGCCATAGCGTCAACATCATTTTCATCAACCAAGCAACCTGTCTTTCCATCCAAAATCACATCAGGAATCCCGGCATGTTTTGTTGAAACAATAGGTAAACCGGCCGCGGAAGCTTCCAGAATAGCTACCGGAGTTCCTTCACTGTCTCCGTCATCAGCAATTTTAGAGTGCTGGATAAACATATAGGAAGATTCTAAGAGCTTTATATGCTCTTCTGTGCTTATCCTTCCCAAAAAAACAACATTTTTATCAATTGACAGGTGTTTAGCCAGATCCTTAGATGCATTTAGCAATACGCCATCTCCTGCAAACTTTAATGTTGCCGTTGGAAATTTTTCCAAAACTTTTTTAAAAGCTAATATGGTTAAGTGAGGAGCCTTTTTGTCTACAAAACGCCCTATTGCCAATAATTGGGGTTTGGAAAAATTAGGCTCAATGTTAAAAAATGTATTTACTGGTCCGGCAGGCGAATAAATAATCTTGTCTTGGGAGCAATTAAATTTCATTAAATTTATTTTCATATGCCTGGAAACGATAAAAAGCTTGGAAGCAAATTGAACTAATTGTTTGTAATTTTTATCATTTTCCTTTAAAACCTGATATTTAGAAATTTCATAACCTAAACCTATAGTCGCCAACGGTATATTTAAATGTCTACAAACATTAACAACACTTGCTCCTTTATTTAAAAATTCAGCAAACACTAAATCTACTTTTTCTCTTTTTAAAATAGAGATTAAAAATAATTCTTTAGATGAAAACTTCTGCTTGAATAGTTTAACTTTCAATTTTATAAGTAATTGTTTGCTTTTGGATAGAGGCTTTCCTTCACAAACACTTGGAACACCTTTTCCATGAACTACCACTTTTTCAAATGGTAAATTATCTATATGGTTCTTTATGAAGGTCTCAGAATTTTTGTAAGGTAAGGGCGTTAAAATTGCAAGTTTCATTAAATGATAGTTTAATAATATTTTTCTAATAATTGATAGAGATATGCTTCGCCTGTTCCTTTTCTAAGTTCAATATTATCTAAGATAGGTTTTATTTCTTCTATATTAATTTTCAATTTATTTCCTTTATTAATATACGTAGCTAAAGCCTTTTTAGAAAAGTAATTTTCAATAGCACAAATAATATCAACAACATTTATACTTTCACTGGTTCCTAAATTAACAATGGTGTTATTTATATTTTTGGATGTTAATATTTTGTCTACAACATCATATAAATCGTCCACATCTATAATATTCCTTTCAGCATTTTTCCAAACTGTCAAACTCTTTTCATTGAGAATAGCATCAACAAAAAAATTTAATAATGTATTTTTATTCCCTCTAGATCCAACCACGTTAGAGACGCGAAATATTATATATGAATTACAATTTTCCTCAATAAATTTTTCAATTTGAACTTTATGCTTTACGTACGGCCTTTCATTGACCGTTGGATCAGCAATACTACATGTACTAAAATAAATAATTTGTTTTTCTGGGTTACTAAAAACTGTATCTTCCAATAAAAGCAACTCTCTTTGAAAAGCTTCTCTTCTTGTTTCTATTGAATTTGAAACTCCAGAAGCAAATATAACAGTATCATTTACATTTTGATACTCTACAAAAACAGAAGCCAACAAACCATTTCCTACTACCATTTAATTGTTCCTTTTCAATTTAGCTTCTATTAACATTTTAACTGCCTTAATTTTCCATTTAAGTGACAAGATAAAAAGTAATTTAACTCTTGTATATTTTGAAATACGTCGTCTATTCTTTAAAAATGTTTTTTCAAGTATATCTTCTTTTATATCTCTTAGAAGTGTTTTGAAGTAATCTTGATTGTAAAGGTTTAATTCCATATTGTTAACCAACACCTGGTTACTCCAAGTTTGAAACTTTAGAAAATCAGATAAATCATAGCGAGCATTGGTCATCAACATTTTAATTATAAATTCATCAGAATATATTCTCTCGTCATAATTTAATTTTTTCCATAATCTGAGTTTAATAATTTTCTTCTTTTCAACTTGAATAGGCTTGTATTTACTACATACTTGCGAATCATGTATTCTATAAAAATAGAGTGGTTCTTGAAGATTATGCATCTTTTCTTTATAACCTGTACGAGCCCAAAAATCGTAATCTTCAGCATGCCACATACTATCATCAAAAGAATAATCTTGATAAGCCTCCCGCTTAAACATGGTTGCCCCAATATTTATAGGCGCAGAGTTAAACATAGCGCACATAATTTCATCATGCGTTTCCTTGTGCTTTATAAGTCTATTCCCTGCTCCAAAAGATTGCAACCAAGAACCACAAGCCGATATTTCTGGATGAGATTCAAGAAAATTAAATTGTTTCTCAAACCGTGTTAAATCATTTATATCGTCACCATCTACACGAGCGATATATTTATTTTTACACATTTCAAAACCAATATTCAAACTATCTACAAGGCCTTTATTTCTCTCTTTTACAAAAACGGTGATTCTTGAATCTCCTAAAGCTCTTATGAGATTTACTGTATTGTCAGTTGAGGCATCATCAATAACAAGTACATCAAAATCTTGAAAAGTTTGATTTAATACACTTTCCAAACACTCCATAATATATTTTTCAACATTATAAGTGGGTATTAAAACGGTAATCTTTGGCTTTTTTTTGATATTCTTGATCAATATTGACAGTTTATAATATTATTAGCAACAAGGCTAAGCGCGTCCTGATAAGCCTTATTTGATAAATCCATAGCATACCAATTCTTCAAATTGGCTTGATTTTTTATTTTGTATTCTTTATTTATTAATGTTTCATTGGTTAAAACTTCCTTTAAATTGTTTAACTCAAACGAAATTATCCCATTTCTATTTTCAAAATAACAGTGTCCTTCAGTAGTCGTCATTATAACAGGAGTCCCTAAAGCTATCGCTTCTATTACATTTAAATCGAAATAACTTTTCCTATTCGGACTAATTACAAAATCAACACTTTTTATCCATGAATAAACGTTACTACTAAAACCTAAATCATAAATGTTTTCAGACATTATAGTTTCTCCGCCTCCTATAACAAAAAGGCGGATATCCTTTCTTTCCATAACAGCTTTTTTAAAACCATTTAATAAAACATCAAAACCCTTTATCTCATTTCTACGGCCTACATATAATATATTAACATAATTTTCTTGCTGAATTGGGTATTGTAATTTAGATTGAATAGGCTTTATACCAGTAGTCAAATAATGAATTCTGTGCTTATCTGAAATTACAGAGTCATAAATAGGCAAACACTCTTTATTAGGTAAAACCAGAATTTTAGCTCTACTAAAAATCTCGTTCTCTAAATTCTTTATATAATCCAAATGCCTTTGTTTTGCTCCTAGAGCTGCTTCCTCTGATGAGGGTAATTCTGGCGAGTGACATTGAAAAATAACAATTTGCTCTTTGTTAATGAGATGTTTTACATCTGCATAACTATACATGTCATGAAAATATAAAAACTTAAATCTTGGAATTTTAATGTATTTATTTGCCAAATACTTATTCCTGTATCTGCGAATATTTAAAGCATCAAATCTTAGATGAATTTTTTTTAACAATGATATATTATCCAACTTCCTTATTTCATCTTGAACCGAAGTCACATTTGGAGGTAAATTATCTAAAAGACATTTATAATAATACCCTCTAGGCCCTCCTTCATTACCTTTTAATTGGTAATCATGAACTATAAGTATTTTATCTTTTACCAAAACTTATTATTTTGAAAATAATTTATCAACTCTCTTTTGAGAGTCTATACACTCGATAAAATAGTTAGCATACTCCAGAGCTTCCTCTATAACCTTATCCATATCTAAATAGCGATAAGTTGCTAGTCTACCAACAAATGAAACATTAGAATTACTATTATCAATTTCGTTTTTATATAGCCTTAAAAGCTTCAAATCAGCTGGCAACCTCTTTGGGTAATAAGGGTCATCATTTTGTTCTGTTTCCTTACTAAACTCTTTTAAAACAACGGTGTCATCATGGTTTTCCCATGGAGCAAAATGCTTATGCTCATGAACCCTTGTATATTTAACGTTCTCCTCACAGTAATTAATTACAGCATTTCCTTGATAGTCTCCTTTAAAAGACTCCTCTTTAAAATAAACGGTTCGATACCCCAATCTACCATATTTATTGTCAAAATACCCATCAATTGGGCCTGTATAAAAAACATGATCAAAATCTTGATTCATACTTCTGGTATATTCCTTCTCCAATTCAAGCTGAATATTATCATGATTTAGAATATTGCCAACCATTGCAGTGTAACCATCCTTTGGGATTCCTTGATATTTTGAATTATAATAATTATCATTATAATTAAACCTAACAGGTAACCTTTTTAAAATTGAAGCTGGCAGCTCCTTTGGGTCACATCCCCACTGTTTTTTTGTATATCCATGAAAAAAATTGTAATACAATTCGTTTCCTAGCATGCTTAGTGCCTGTTCTTCAAAATTTTTGGGTTCCTTAATATCAACTATTTTTGATTTTAAAAACCCTTCAACCTCATTCGGTTTTAATTTAACTTTGAAAAACTGGTTTATAGTTAATAAGTTCATAGGCAAAGAAAACACTCCCCTTTCCGTATTTGCTATTACCTTGTTTTTATAAGGCATTAGTTCCCCATAACTATTTACAAAATCCCAAACATCTTTATTATTTGTATTAAATATATGAGGGCCATATTTATGAACCATTATATTTGTCAATTTATGTCTTTCTGTATGACAGTTTCCTGCTATATGATTTCTTTTGTCTATACAAATAACATTAAATCCCTTTTCGGCTAATTTTCTAGAAATAACCGCACCACTAAAACCTGCACCAACTACTAAATACTTTTTATTTTCCATACCTCATCACTTATCAAATAACCTTTAATATTTTCACCTGACTTTTCTATGACTGTATCACCAATTATCACAAATGAAATAAAATCATCTTTTCTATCAAACACTTCTCCTTTATTCCATAAAGCTGCTTCAACAAAATATTCTCCTCCCTTTAAGTTCTTAGTTGGTAATAATATTTTTATATGAACAAACCCTGTATTGATGAATTTATTATCGAATGGAAGAGAGATTATTGGGTCGTTTAAATTCGATAATAGAGTGCTTCCGAAGTAAACATCTGTAGCATCATTAATGTAAAGTTCAAAGTTTAAGTAAATTTTTTCGCTCCTTTGAATAGCTCTTTCCACTTCATCCCCCAAATCATCAGTAATAAAGACTCGTGCAACATAATTACTATTGCAATGCCCCTTTTTGTTATATATTTTTTGGGCTTTTTCATTTTTCAAATAGAAATCTATACAAGAATCAACATTACCTTGAAAATCAATTTTACCATCAACTAAAACAACACCTCTTGTACAAAGGTCTTTAACAGCCGCCATATTATGACTCACAAACAAAACAGTTCTGCCATCGCCTTTACTAATATCCTGCATCTTACCAATCGCTTTTTTCTGGAACTCCGCATCACCAACCGCTAAAACCTCATCGACCACCAAAATATCGGGCTCTAAAAACGCCGCCACCGCAAAGGCTAAACGCACTTTCATCCCAGAGGAATAGCGTTTAACCGGTGTATCTATGTAACGCTGGCATCCAGAAAACTCTATTATTTCGTATAATTTACTGTTAATTTCGGCTTTGGTCATCCCCAGAATAGCGCCATTTAAAAACACATTTTCTTTCCCCGTCATTTCTGGGTGAAACCCTGTACCTACTTCCAGTAGCGAAGCGATGCGTCCTTTTGTTTTTATTTCGCCGGTGGTAGGTCCTGTAACTTTAGATAGTATTTTTAATAAGGTCGATTTACCAGCGCCGTTTTTACCTATAATACCTAGCACCTCACCACGTTCTACCTCAAAACTAATATCTTTTAAGGCCCAGGCATACTGCGATTTCCCTTTAGTGGCTCTATCGTTAGTCTCGCCAATCTTTAAATAGGGGTCTTCTTTACCTCTCATCCTATGCCACCATCTATTTAAATCGTGACTTATAGTACCCGTACCAATAGTTCCTAAACGGTATTGCTTAGATATATTTTCTACTTTTAAAATGATATCTTTCATTAATAGTGAACAAATGTTATTGAGTGATGAATAGTTTTACTTATCGATAACAAAACGACACTTAAATTACCCATAGAAGACATAGCACTCTGTAAAGCAGACAGCCTAAAGGTTGTTTTTTGTTCTGATTTTTTTCTATATAAGCTAATCATTTCTTCTTAATTCATTTTTTTTAACGCGGTATTAAATTCCAAACCTTATAATGGATTGAAACTTCAAATTTAATTAATACTACAAACATAAAACTCGCCGAGACAATTCACCATCTACTATTAACTTTTTCCTATTTACCACTCACACTTCATTATTCACCACTCACTGGCAACCATTCCACTTCTCACTACGCCCTATTCACTTATTCAATATATAGTTTCCAAACCCTAAAAACAGTTTCTTCACGGCTATCATAAAGTCTTCTAATTCTTTATTTACGACCCCAAACTTTAATCTTATTGATGATAATAGATACTGTGTTTCTAGTTCAGCCAATGACCCTAGCGCTATCATTAAAAACTGAACCAATTCCTTATCTCCTTTTCGTGCAGCTCCTTCAACTACATTTGAGGGTACTGAAACCGCTGCTCTTCGTATTTGACTTAACAACCCATAACGTTCTTCAGAAGGAAAATTTGAAGTAAACGCGTAAACGGATTCCACCAAATTCATGCTCTTTTTCCAAACCTCTAAATCTTTATGATCCATAACTTATTTTTATAGTGAGCAGCTTGTTAGTAATTTATATTTAGCCATGTTGTCAAGAAACCTTTATATTTTTTATTATTTTTTCATTCCTTAGCTTCTCTTTATACCTTTACTTTTAATTTTGTACTTCTCCTTTCACATTTCACAACTCACGTTTCACTTCTAACTTCTCACCACTAAATCGTATCAATAAAACTCTTCTCGGTCTTATTAAAAACTAAAACTCCTAATAAAAACACCCCAGCAGCAAAGCATAAGGTATAAACCACACCAAACATAGAGGTTGTACCCTCTCCCAGCAACACAAAACGTGAAAACTCAATAACATAGGCCATCGGGTTATAATCTACCGCCCAAGCAAACCCATTATTGGCAAACAAACTATAAGGCAGCGTAACCAAAGACACATACATGAGTAATTGTACCCCAAAGTTTAACAAAAACGATAAATCTCTATATTTTGTTACCATAGAAGAAATAATCATACCTAAGCCTAAGCCTAATAAAGCCATAACTATTACAATAACTGGAAAAAACAGGGCGTATAAATTGGGCCTTACGGAGCTACCCTGAAAAACAAAATATAAATAGAATGCCACAAAAATGGCTAATTGAATGCCAAATTTTATAAGATTAGATAAAACAATAGACAAGGGCATAACGACTCTTGGAAAATAGACCTTACCAAAAACAGCCTGATTCTTCTTAAAGGTATCTGCCGTTCCAGTTAGGCACTCTTTAAAATAATTCCAAGATACCACACCCGCCAAATTGAATAAAAACGGCGGGATACCACCGGTATCGATATTGGCAATCGTGTTAAATACTAAGGTAAAAATTACGGTAGTAAATAAGGGCTGAATCACATACCATAAAGGCCCTAAAACGGTTTGTTTATAAACCGTAATCACATCACGTTTTACAAACAGTAATAGTAAATCTCGATACTGCCATATTTCTTTAAAATTAAAATCTATTAATTTCTTTTTTGCCGAAATTGTATATAACCACTCGTTTTTCAAAGTAAAATAGGTTTGTTTTATTGGGTAATAATTAAGCCTTGCGTTTCATTTTTTGTTTTAACTTCTGAATAAAACCTTTCTTTTTAGGGCTCTCATGGTAACTAGAACCATAAACCCCATAGCCATAACCGTAGCCATAGCCATAGCCATAACCCATATTTTTACTCTTACTAAGCTTGTAAAAGTTTAAAATAAAACTTAAATTTTTAATTTCCTTAGCTTGATATTTAGCATTTATAAACTGCAGCATCCCCTTTTTAGTATAGTTAACTCTAAGCATAAATATATTGGTATCGGCATACTTAGTTAAGTCTTGAGCATCGGTTACTATTCCTAAAGGTGGGCTATCTAAAATAATCACATCATATTTTGACTTAAGCACCTCTATAAAGGTATCCATGCGTTCACTAATCAATAATTCAGAGGGGTTAGGCGGAACAGGTCCCGCTGTGATGATGTCTAAATTTTCGATAGCCGTGGTATTTGTGATCTCTTCTAAACTGTGTTCTTCAATCAAATAATTGACCACTCCCTTGTTATTAGTGAGATTGAAATCATCAAATATCTTGGGTTTTCTTAAATCCAAACCTACTAAAATCGTTTTCTTGCCTGATAAGGCATGGATAGTAGACATGTTAATAGAACAAAAGGTTTTACCTTCGCCACTTATAGATGATGTTATTAATATGGTTTTGGCAGCATGTGCAGCTTCATTATTTTTAAGTACAAATTGTAAACTGGAACGTATGGCTCTAAACGATTCTGCTACTGCTGATTTTGGTTTTTCATAAACCACCAAGTTGTTTTTATGCTTGTCTTTACCCACAACTCCTAAAATAGGAATATTAGATAAGCGCTTCACTTCTTCTACGCCATGAATGGTATTATCCAGAACATATACAATAAAGAGTATTACCAAGGGTATAAATAGCCCTGCCAAAATCCCCATCATATAATTCAAGGAGGTATCTGGGCCCACTAAGCCTGCACCAATATCTTTAGCTTCATCAACTATAGTAATATCAGAAATGTTTGCTGCCCTAGCGATAGCAGCCTCACTGCGCTTGGCGATATATTGATCATAAGCCGCTTGACTTACATTTAGTTGGCGCTGTATTTTTAAATACTCTTGCTGGTCATTAGGCAGACTTGACAATCTGTTTTCAATAGCACCTATGGTTTTGTTTAATGATTTAAGCTGCCCATTCAAGGTGTTTTGAGTGGAACTAATGGTAGCTAAAAGTACATTTTTCTCCGCATCAATTTGACGGTCAATATTTCTAAAAATACTGGATTCTTCTCTTATTGTATATTCTCTTGTTTTTCGTTCCGTTGACAAGGCAATAATTCTGGCTACACTAGCTACAATATTTACCTCATCAATTCCTACCGAAGTTGGAGCCGCTATACCTGAGTAATCAGTTTCTGTTCTTAGGTAATTTTCTAAAGAATTTAAATAATTTAGCTTTACTCGAATCTCTTCTTGTTGGGTTTCTAAGACCTGAAGATTAAGTGATGCTTTTTCCATATCACCTTCCACATCAACAATATCATTCTTTTTTCTGAAGCGGTCCATTTTTTCACTAACACTCCTGATATTCATATCTACCGATGACAAGGTGCTGTCAATAAAGTTTATGGTGTTGGTAGCATAAATATTCTTGCGCTCTAAATCGGTTTGACTTAAAATAGCTGAAGTCGTATTTAAAAAGTCAACTATTTTATTTTTATTATGACCTAAAAGGGATAATTGAATAATGGATGTAGATTTTTCAAAAGCGCCTACCCTGATACTATTTTGAAAGCTATTAACCACTTTATCAAAGCTCTTAAACCTCAAAAAATACTCAGCGTTGGGTTTTATAATGAAGCCATTTAAGTCTAAAACACCATTTAAAAATGGGAGTACAACAGACTCTCCAACCCTATATGTTTTACTAAAAGGCCCTACAGGTAGGTTAAAAATAGTTTCAAATTCTTTTGTTGCATATAACTGGCCCTTGCCTTGATTTTGTTCAAATTCAGTAAATACCTCAAAACTCATTTCATCCACAAATCGGATGCCGATAAACTGATTAAGCAATTGTGGGGCGTCTAAATTAGGCTTAAATACGAAAGGGACTTTTTTATAAACATCTATTTTCTGGTATTTACCCTCTTCAAGATAGTCCAAATACAGTTTTAAAGAATCTACCACCTTTTCATTGTGTGTTCTGGTCTTCAAGCTGGTCATAACCTGACCTACTTTACCAGAAACGCCTCCCCAATTAAAAGAGATACTGGTAGTAGCTGTAGAAAAGGGACTTTTATCATTTTCAATAGAAATAAGGGACCCTAACTTGTAAATATTCTGCTTTCTTACATTAATAAAATAGGCCGTGAGCAACCCCAACACTACCGAGATTGCAAACAGTTTCCAATAACTTATAATTTTGAAGAAAAAGCCTTGAAAATCGAACGCGAAACTGGCGCCTTCTTCTTCCATATGTTTTGAATTATACTCAGTCATCCCTTTAAAGTCTATCAATTAACAAAATTGTCGTGGACACAAAGGTTAACATAGACAACACAAAAAGTAAGGTCTCTCTACCCGTAGAGCCCACACCCCAAGACTTTTGTTTTAAGGGCTTTACATAGATAATATCATTAGGCTGAATATAGTAATACTGCGATTTCATAACATCATCTTTAAGCAAATTTAAATGATGTACCTTTTGACCTTCCGGATACTGCCGTATAATCATCACATCCTCTCTATTCCCCACTGTGGTAATATCACCAGCATTAGCAAGGGCTTCAAAGATGTTCAGTCTATTTTGATATATCGTTTCTGAACCTGGTGCATTAACCTCCCCTGTAACCGTATACAACAAGCCTGTTAGTTTTACAGAAACAAATATATTGGCTGCCTCCTTAAACTGCTCATCTAACAGCTTCTTTTCAAGAAGCTTTTCTAGTTCCTCAGTGGTGTAGCCCAAAACATTCACATTGCCTAACAAAGGAATGCGAATGTTTCCGTGAATGTCCACCGAAAACCCATCGAAATAAGCCCGTTCCTCACCATTGGCATTTAAATTTTCCTCCCCAACTGGGTTAAAAATTTGAACACTCTCTTGATCCAAGGCTTTAACTCTTATATTTAAAATATCGTGTACTTGTATACGATATGGTGCTTGCTTTTCTTGTATCACCATTAAAGAGTCAATGGCCGCTTCTGTAGGTTGTATATAGGTTAACTTTTTGGTTGGAATACAAGAGACCAACACCACATTAATCAAGATAATTACTACCAGAAATTTGCGCTTCATTTAAGGCTGTTTGATTTTTCACAAATATAAGTTTTAGCCTTGAACCATGAAACTAATGACGGACTTTTTGGTTTTTTGTCCGTTATTTGCAAAAAATATTACATTTTGAATTATTTAACAGTAGAAAATATATCAAAATCCTACGGAGAACTCACACTGTTTGAAGATCTTTCCTTTAGCGTACATAAAGATCAAAAAATAGCCTTTGTAGCTAAGAATGGTACTGGAAAAACCTCGATATTAAATATCCTTTCTGCCGAGGACACCCCAGATTCTGGCCATGTGATTTACAGAAAAGACATTAAAGTTTCTTTTCTTTCTCAAGATCCTAAATTTGATACAACCTTAAGTATTGAGGAAACCATATTGGCTAGTGAAAACCCCATTTTAGAAGTCATAACAGATTACGAAAAAGCGCTATTAAACCCTGAGGACACTGAAACTTACCAAAAAGCCTTTGATGCCATGGAGCATCATCAAGCTTGGGATTTTGAAACCCTGTACAAGCAAATTCTATTTAAGTTAAAACTTGAAAATTTAAGTCAAAAAGTAAGCACCCTGTCGGGCGGACAAAAAAAACGCCTTGCCTTAGCCAACGCCCTTATTAACAAACCCGATTTACTTATTCTAGATGAGCCCACCAACCACCTAGATTTAGAAATGATTGAATGGCTGGAAGCCTTTTTTGCTAAAGAAAACATGACCCTTTTTATGGTGACACACGATCGGTATTTTTTAGAACGTGTTTGTAACGAGATTATCGAACTCGATCAAGGAAAGCTTTATCCTTACAAGGGCAATTACAGCTACTATCTGGAAAAACGTGCCGAACGAAAAGAGCGAGAAGCTGCAGAGGCTGGCAAAACCAAACAGCTGTTTAAAAAAGAACTCGAGTGGATGCGCCGGCAACCCAAAGCACGAACCACTAAATCAAAATCACGTATCGATGATTTTTTCGAAATTAAACATAAAGTACACCAACGACGCACAGAACACGAGATTCAGCTCGAACTTAATATGGAGCGACTAGGAAGCAAGATACTAGAGTTCCATAAGGTGTCTAAAGCCTTTAAAGACAAAACCATTTTAAATGGATTTGAATATACTTTTAAAAAAGGCGAACGTGTGGGTATAATTGGGAAAAACGGAACCGGAAAAACCACCTTTTTAAACCTCCTTACACAATCCTTAGCACCCGATGCTGGTAAAGTGATTAAGGGAGATACCGTTAAGTTTGGATACTACACTCAACATGGTATTACCATAAAACCAGAACAAAAGGTAATTGATGTTATCAAAGCATTTGGCGATTACATCCCTTTAAAAAAAGGACGACAAATAAGTGCCCAACAGCTTCTTGAACGCTTCTTATTTAGCAGAAAAAAACAATACGATTATGTTGAAAAACTTAGTGGCGGAGAACGTAAACGTCTGTACCTATGTACGGTTTTAATTCAAAACCCCAATTTTTTAATACTGGACGAACCTACCAACGATCTGGATATTGTGACGCTTAACGTGTTAGAAAGCTTTCTTTTAGATTTTCCAGGCTGCATTATTGTGGTATCGCATGATCGGTATTTTATGGATAAAGTTATTGACCACCTTTTTGTTTTTAGAGGTAATGGTGTGATTGAAGATTTCCCTGGCAGTTATACAGATTTTAGAGTTTATGAAGATAGCCAACCCGCTGTTTCGAATACCAACGATACGCCAAAAAAAGAAAAAAACGCTTGGAAACAAAATACAGCCTCAAAACTGTCTTATAACGAAGAAAAAGAACTTAAAAATATTGAAAGTAAACTCAAGTCTTTGGCTTACGACAAAAAAGCTCTGGAAGACAAGTTTAACAATCCTGATTTAACTCAAGAAACTATTAAAGAGTTGTCTGATGAACTGCAAGATATTATTGATCTTATAGAACTAAAAGAAGAGCGTTGGTTCGAATTATCGGCAAAACTGGAAGATTAAACAGGCATGATGTACCAAGTAAGGCAGTATTTAAGGTTTCTTGTAAAGTCCAAAAATCAGCATGGTGTGCACTCCCCTTTTGTGTTTGATCTAGTCACCAAGTGCTTCTATGACAAAACCAAATACAGTAAGTACGCAGCCATTTTAAACTACAAGAAGACCTTAAAAGCGCATAAAGAAGCTATTGAAGTAACCGACTTGGGAGCCGGTTCTCATATTATGAAAACCAAAACGCGGCAGATCTCTGATATTAGTAAAAATGCTGGAACCACAAATAAACGTGCTAAACTTTTATATAGACTTACCAAATACCTCAACTCTGAACATATTTTAGAGTTAGGTACCTCACTCGGTATTGCCACACACGCCATGAGTCTTGGAAACCCTGATGCTAAGATCAGCTCTATTGAAGGCTGCCCAAATACCGCCACTTTTGCTGAAGGATATTTAAACACTTTTAATGTTCAAAATTGCCATATCATAAAAGGAGATTTTAAAAGTATTCTTAAAACGCTTCCTCAAAAAACTTATAACCTGGTTTTCTTTGATGGTAATCACCAAAAGGAAGCCACTTTATACTATTTCCATACACTCCTTGAAAACGCAAATAACGATTCTGTTTTTATTTTTGATGATATTTATTGGTCTAAAGAGATGACCGAAGCTTGGGAAACCATAAAAAACCACGCCAAAGTAACCGTTACTGTAGATACTTTTTTTTGGGGGATTGTGTTCTTTAGACAAGAACAAGCCAAAGAACACTTTAGAATTAGAGTTTAGTTGCTAACTCCTCCAGATTATCTTAAATTTGAATAAAAACGGCTAAACAGCCTTCTAAGAAAAAGAACATGAAAATCTATACAAAAACTGGTGACAAAGGTACAACAGCTTTATTTGGTGGCACCCGGGTCCCCAAACACCATATTCGGATTGAAAGCTATGGCACGGTTGATGAGCTCAACTCGTACATGGGGTTAATAAGAGATCAGAAGATTAACCAATCATACAAAGATTTAATAATGCACATTCAAGACCGTCTTTTTACGGTTGGTGCGATACTAGCCACAGATCCAGAAAAAGCGGTACTTAAAAACGGTAAGGAACGTTTAAATATTCCTAAAATTTCTTTAAACGACATCGCAAGACTTGAACAAGAAATGGATACCATGAATGAGGCACTACCACCAATGACTCATTTCGTGCTACCCGGTGGCCATCAAACCGTGTCATTCTGTCATATTGCACGCTGTGTATGCCGAAGAGCCGAGCGATTAGCTACGGCTTTAAATGATTTGGAAGCCATAGAACCTAATACACTAATGTATTTGAACCGTCTTTCTGACTACCTTTTTGTCTTGGCACGAAAGTTGACCTTTGATCTCAAAGCAGATGAAATAAAATGGATTCCCGAAAAAGGAAATTAATTACGATTACCTCTAATAGGTTTAAAGATTAATTACAAGGGCAAAACAAATACCCATAAACCATTTCTTTACAGTTGTTATAAAGTTTATTCGACGTTATTACCGAGATATGCGGACTTTATTTAGTAATAAATTGCGTTCTTTTAATTAATGATTTAAATATTTCACTTTTTCCTTGCGTGTTTAAACTAAAAAATTATTTTTGCAGAAAATTAAACACGACAGCTCATGTATTGGACATTAGAACTAGCATCTTACCTAAGCGATGCACCTTGGCCAGCAACAAAGGATGAATTGATTGATTACGCAATTAGAACGGGAGCCCCGCTCGAAGTTGTTGAAAATTTGCAATCCATTGAAGATGAAGGAGACTCCTATGACTCAATTGAAGAAATTTGGTCTGACTATCCAACTGACGAAGATTACTTGTGGAATGAAGATGAATATTAAAAAAGCATAAAGAACCGTTAAAAAGTCTCGATACGAGGCTTTTTTTTTGTTTTAAACTGTACAAAAAAGCGTAACAAAATGTATCTTTGAATGCCTTTTAAAAACGCCCTATAATTGCGATTAACACCTAGGTAAATCCTAGTTAAAATATATAAAATAACACTCATGAGTTTTTTAAATTCTGTCCTTAAAATATTTGTTGGCGATAAATCGAAACAAGATGTAAGCGCCATTACCCCAATTGTTAATAAAATAAAAAGCTTCGAAGCTGCTTTAGGAGCGCTTTCTCACGATGAGTTAAGAGCAAAAACAGCAGAGTTCAAAACAAAAATAGCCAACGCTAATAAAGAGATTGACACTCAAATAGCAAACCTTACTACCGAAGCAGAAAACACTGAAGACATCGATTCTCGTGAAGATATTTATGAGCAGATAGATAAACTTAAAGATGATGCCTATAAGATTACAGAAGATGTTTTAAACGACATTTTACCGGAAGCCTTTGCGGTTGTTAAAGAAACTGCCAAGCGTTTTGTAAATAACACCTCTATTTCTGTAGTCGCTAACGAGTTCGACAGAATGGTTTCTGGAGAAAAAGACTATGTAACTTTAGAAGACGATAAAGCCGTTTGGGCAAATTCTTGGGATGCTGCTGGAAAGGCTATTACCTGGGATATGATTCATTACGATGTGCAATTAATTGGTGGTGTCGCTATGCACCAAGGAAAAATTGCCGAAATGCAGACTGGTGAGGGTAAAACATTGGTAGCTACTTTACCTGTATACTTAAATGCCTTAGCAGGTAAAGGCGTACATCTCGTAACTGTAAATGATTATCTGGCGAAACGTGATAGCGCGTGGATGGCCCCGATATTTGAATTTCATGGTTTAAGTGTTGATTGTATAGACTACCATCAGCCAAATTCCGAAGCTAGAAGAAAAGCTTACAATGCCGACATTACCTATGGTACCAATAACGAATTTGGATTTGACTATTTAAGAGATAATATGTCTCATGCGCCTGAAGATTTAGTGCAACGACCACACCACTATGCTATTGTCGATGAGGTCGATTCAGTTTTAGTTGATGATGCGCGTACTCCATTAATAATTTCTGGACCAATACCCAAAGGCGATCATCATGAGTTTAATGAATTAAAACCTAAAGTAGACGATATTGTATCCGTACAACGCAAATATTTAACGGGTGTGCTAGCGGAAGCTAAAAAACTAATCAAAGAAGGGGATACCAAAGAAGGTGGTTTTCAATTGCTTCGCGTTTATAGAGGTATTCCAAAAAACAAAGCCTTAATTAAATTTCTTTCTGAAGAAGGCGTCAAACAACTTCTCCAAAAAACAGAAAACTTCTACATGCAGGACAACAACCGAGAGATGCCCAAGGTTGATGCGGAATTGTACTATGTTATTGAAGAAAAAAATAATCAAGTTGAGCTTACAGACAAAGGTGTTGAATACATTTCAGGAAAAGACAATCCCGACTTCTTTATTTTACCAGAAATAGGAATTGAAATTGCCAAAATTGAAGAACAAGGCCTTTCTGCTGAAGAAGAAGCGAACTTAAAAGAAGAGCTATTTAAAGAATTTGGAATCAAGTCTGAACGCATACACACCTTAAATCAACTTTTAAAAGCCTACGCTTTATTTGAAAAAGACACGCAATATGTGGTAATGGACAATAAAGTAATGATTGTCGATGAACAAACAGGGCGTATTATGGATGGGCGTCGTTATTCTGATGGATTACACCAAGCTATAGAAGCCAAAGAAAATGTAAAAATTGAAGATGCTACGCAAACCTTTGCAACGGTAACCCTTCAAAATTACTTTAGAATGTACCGCAAACTGTCTGGTATGACCGGTACAGCCGTTACCGAAGCTGGTGAATTTTGGGAAATCTATAAGTTAGATGTTGTTGAAATCCCTACAAATAAACCCATTGCGAGGGACGATAGAGACGATTTAGTCTATAAAACCAAGCGGGAAAAGTACAATGCGGTTATTGACGAGGTTGTAAAATTATCTCAAGCAGGCCGTCCCGTATTAATTGGTACAACCTCAGTTGAAATATCGGAACTCCTTGGTAAAATGCTAAGCATTAGAAAAATACCTCACAATGTATTAAATGCCAAACAACATAAAAAGGAAGCTGACATTGTAGATCAAGCTGGTCGATCTGGTCAGGTTACTATAGCAACCAATATGGCAGGTCGTGGTACCGATATTAAGTTATCTGATGAAGTGAAAGCAGCAGGAGGTCTTGCCATTGTAGGTACAGAACGTCATGATTCGCGTCGCGTAGACAGACAATTACGTGGTCGTGCTGGTAGACAAGGAGATGTTGGTAGTTCGCAGTTTTATGTATCGCTAGAAGATAATTTAATGCGTTTGTTTGGTAGTGAGCGTATTGCCAAAATGATGGACCGTATGGGATTAAAAGAAGGCGAGGTTATTCAGCATTCGATGATTTCAAAATCCATTGAACGCGCACAGAAAAAAGTTGAAGAAAATAACTTTGGGGTTAGAAAACGTTTATTGGAATATGATGATGTTATGAATGCCCAACGCGAAGTGGTATATAAGCGTCGTCGTCATGCCTTACACGGAGAACGATTAAGAGTAGACTTAGCGAATATGATTTTCGATACTTCAGAAGGTATCGCAGAAACAAACAAAGGTGCGAATGATTTCAAAAATTTTGAATTTGAACTTATTCGATACTTCTCTATGAGCGCCCCTATTACCGAAGAAGAATTTGGAAAGCTTTCCGCTCAAGATATTACTTCTAAAATTTACAAGGCAGCTTTCGAACATTATAGAGAAAAGATGGCGCGTAATGCAGATATTGCATTTCCTGTTATTAAAAATGTTTATGAAACCCAACGCGATAAATTTAAACGTATTGTAGTACCATTTACAGATGGAATTAAAAGTTTAAACGTGGTTACAGATCTGGAAAAGGCCTACGAAACCAATGGTAAACAGTTAATTACAGACTTTGAAAAGAATATTACACTGGCCATTATTGATGATGCTTGGAAAACACATTTACGTAAAATGGATGAGTTAAAGCAATCTGTTCAATTGGCCGTTCATGAACAAAAAGACCCGCTCTTAATTTATAAATTTGAGGCCTTTGAGTTGTTTAAAGCCATGATTGACCAAGTTAATAAAGATGTAATTTCATTCTTGTTTAAAGGTGAATTACCTCAAGAGACTCAAGATACGATTCAAGAAGCTCGTGCTAGAAAAAAGGAAAAACTAAACACGCAGAAAGAAGAAATTCCGAACCTAGATGAACGCTCCGCACAAAGCCGAGCTGTAGGAAACACCCAACGTCAACCTGAAGTGGTTGAAACTATAGTGAGAGACAAACCAAAAATTGGACGTAACGACCGTGTCACTATAAAGCATGTAATGAATGGCGAAAATAAAACGGTTAAATATAAGCAAGCCGAACCTTTAATTGCTAAAGGAGAATGGGTTTTGGTTGAGGATTAGAGCTTAAAATATATAGAGATCTAAAAAGTCGTCATTCTGAGTAACGCAAAGGAATCTTTAAAAATCAACTTGCTTATTTTGAGATTACTTCGAAATCAAAATTTCTCGTAATGACGGTTTCAAACTATTTTTCGGACAACTTGATATTTTGGTTTGTACTAAAGTTTCAACAGTAAATTAGGATTGGGGCAGTTTTTAGAATAAAATTCTAAATGGGATCTAGCACACACACCAGGGTAATCACCCGCCATACCTTGTAAATCTCTAATGATTTGAAAATGTAAATGTGGTGGATAATCGCCATTAACCGTTTCATCACCTAAGGTTCCTATTTGTTCACCTTGTTTAAACACTTGACCTACAGATAAATTCCCAAGTGATTCCAAACTTAAATGACCATAGAGTGTGTAAAAAGGCGTTTTTTGAAATTCATGTTGTAAGATTATGGTCGGCCCATAATCTCCAAAATTGGTATTGTTTTTAAAACTGTGCACTACCCCATTTAAAGGCGTAAAAATTGGGGTATTGGTACTGCTCCATATATCGATACCTAAATGAATATTACGATTGTTATCGTCCTCAGAAGAAAAATACGCACTGCGGTTATAGATATTTCGGTGTTCCAAATAACCGCCATAGGCTACTAAACCATTATGTTCGGCAATTTTCTTATTGACATATGCCCCCAAAGTTTCAGAGGATGAAACGCGTTTTAAATTTAATTCGGTATTTGAAACCGACAAATCTAAAAGCACATATGTAGCGAGCGGAATAGTAACATCCAACACATACAACGGTGCTTCAGAAATCTGATTTAAAAATGATGAAAAATCATCCAAGAGTCTCAAATATTGAAGGTTCTATTTAACTACTTCGGCGTACAAATCAAAATCTTCGGCCTCAATCACTTTTACGTTGGTAAACTCTCCAGTTTTTAAATAGGTGGAAGTCGCATCAATCAAAACCTCATTATCTACATCTGGCGAATCAAATTTGGTTCGACCAATAAAGTAATTACCTTCCTTTCGATCAATAACCACTTTAAATTCTTTACCAATCTTTTGCTGATTTAACTCCCAAGATATTTGAGATTGAATTTCCATAATTTGATTGGCACGATCTATCTTCACTTCCTCTGGCACATCATCTTCAAGATTGTAAGCATGTGTATTCTCCTCATGACTATAAGTAAAACAGCCTAAACGTTCAAAACGCATAGTCTTAACCCACTGTTTTAACTCTTGAAAATTTTCTTCTGTTTCTCCAGGATAACCAACAATAAGCGTGGTTCTAATGGTCATTTCTGGAACCTTCAATCTAAAATCTTCTATTAGTTTTGTAGTTTTAGATTTGGTTGTTCCACGGCGCATACTTTTTAAAACCGAATCGGAAATATGCTGCAAAGGAATATCTAAATAATTACAAATTTTTGGCTCCCTTTTCATAATATCAAGCACGTCCATAGGAAACCCTGTTGGGAATGCATAATGCAAACGAATCCATTCAATACCTTCAACCTCTACCAAAGCTTCAAGCAATTCTGCTAGATTGCGCTTTTTATATAAATCGAGTCCATAATAGGTTAAATCTTGGGCAATCAAGATTAACTCCTTGACTCCGTTTGATGCTAACTTTTCAGCCTCAATAACCAAATCTTCTATTGGGGTGCTTTTGTGTTTACCGCGCATAATCGGGATCGCGCAAAAAGAACAGGGTCTGTCGCAACCCTCTGCAATTTTTAAGTAAGCGTAATTTTTTGGTGTTGTAGTTAATCGCTCCCCAATCAATTCGTGCTTATAATCGGCACCTAAAGCTTTAAGTAATCCAGGGAGTTCGGTAGTTCCAAAATATTGATCTACCTTTGGTATTTCCTTTTGCAAATCAGGTTTATAGCGTTCGCTTAAACATCCTGTAACAAACACTTTATCTACCTCTCCTGATTCCTTTTTTTGCATGAATTCTAAAATAGTATTCACACTTTCCTCTTTGGCATTATTAATAAAACCACAGGTATTGATAACAACCACATTTCCTTCCTCCTCGTGCACAACATCTTTACCGCTAGCCTTAAGCTGTCCCATTAACACTTCGCTGTCGTAAACATTTTTACTACAGCCAAGTGTGACCACATTAATCTTATTTTTTTTCAGAGATTTTGTACGCATATCAATTGTAAATCAGGGCGCAAAGATAAGCAATGATTATGGATATACGTTTTGAATTCAAAAACATCTATTAAAACGCATGAGGTAAATAGTTCTTTCCTAAAAGCAGCAACTATTCTTATACTTAACCGCTATTTAAAAAAAGAATCTACAAATTCGAACTTGTTGAACACTTGCAAGTCTTCAATACCTTCCCCTACGCCAATATATTTAACAGGAATTTGGAATTGATCAGAAATACCAATAACCACACCGCCTTTCGCAGTGCCATCAAGTTTAGTAACTGCCAAGGAGGTTACCTCTGTAGCTGCCGTAAACTGTTTAGCCTGCTCAAAGGCATTTTGCCCAGTAGATCCATCTAAAACCAAAAGCACATCGTGAGGTGCATCTGCAACTACTTTTTGCATAACACGCTTTACTTTGGTAAGCTCATTCATTAAATTCACCTTATTATGAAGGCGTCCCGCAGTATCAATAATAATAACATCAGCATCTTGGTTTACTCCAGACTGCAAAGCATCGAAAGCTACTGATGCTGGGTCGCTTCCCATATCTTGACGTACCATGGGCACCTCAACACGATCTGCCCATACTTGAAGCTGGTCTATAGCTGCCGCTCTAAATGTATCTGCTGCCCCTAGAACTACCTTTAAGCCTTTCTTTTTAAACTGGTAGGCTAATTTGCCAATGGTGGTTGTTTTACCAACGCCATTAACGCCCACTACCATTAATACATAAGGCGTTTTGCCTCCACTTACTTGCTTTGGTAATTCTGGAATGGTATAATCGGTTTCCTCTCCCGAATTTGTTTCACTTAATAACGCAGCTATTTCTTCTCTTAGAATTTGATTAAGCTCGTCAGTCCCTAAATACTTATCTTTCGAAACACGTTCCTCAATACGATCAATAACCTTTAAGGTGGTATTAACTCCTACATCACTTGATACTAAAACCTCTTCAAGGTTATCTAGAACCTCATCATCTACTTTAGATTTACCGGCTACAGCTTTACTTAATTTGCCAAAGAAACTTGATTTTGACTTTTCTAATCCTTTATCTAGTGTTTCCTTCTTTTCTGAAGAAAATATTTTTTTAAAAAAACTCATGTTACGCTTGGTTGGTTTTTAGTTTGATCTCTATTTTACGCTAACGACGGAGACATTTGTTGAAGCCCCTTGTAGAGAACGACTGCCCAAAAGTCCTAACTATACCCTAAAACTTATTCAGGGAAATAAATAACGCCCAAACAACAACAGACAACTATCTTACCACATTTTACGGTCTGTTATTTTGGCAGATAAATATAAACAAAAAAGCCACTTTCTCTAAGAAAGCAGCTTTCAATATCTTAAAACGAAACCTTTTATTTCTTTAAAAAGTCGTTAACTTGGTCTGGACTCATTATTGATTCAACAAACATGTAAGCTCCTGTCTTTGGAGATTTAACCATTTTAATGGCTTTTGTTAATCTTTTAGATCCTGTCTGTAATGATGCTACTGCTTTTTTTGCCATGATTCAAATGTGGTCATTTGAAATTTTACTTAGGTAAAATCTCTAATTATTTAATTTCTTTATGAACTGTCATACGTTTAAGAATAGGATTAAATTTTTTAATCTCCATTCTGTCTGGCGTATTCTTTTTATTTTTAGTAGTAATGTATCTTGAAGTTCCAGGTTGGCCTGAAGCTTTGTGCTCTGTACACTCTAAGATTACTTGTATTCTGTTACCTTTCTTTGCCATGTCTTATTCTTATTAAATACAGCTATTATTTTAAAAACCCTTTAGATTTTGCTTCTTTAATTGCTGCAGAAATACCTATTTTATTAATAGTTTTTAAAGCAGATGTAGAAACTTTTAAAGTCACCCATTTATCTTCTTCTGGAATGTAAAAACGCTTCTTAACTAAGTTCGCATTAAATTTGCGTTTAGTTTTGTTCATCGCATGAGACACGTTGTTACCAACCATTGCCTTTTTTCCTGTAAGTTCACAAACTCTTGACATTCTATATAACTTTAAATTCTTTGTTGCTTAAAATCGAGGTGCAAATATACAAATTCTTTATATTATGCCAACCTTTATTTTATCAATTTTTAAAAAATTCTTTTAGAAGCATTTCTAAGGCTTTATTGACAGCCTTGTTTATGACTTTTAATCTTGAATTCCCGAAGTTAAATGCCTGAGAATAAACCCCTGTTCTTGTGGCAATAGCAATAAATACGGTACCTACTTCGGCATCTGAATCCCCTTTAGTTGGGCCCGCATTTCCTGTAGTAGCCATAGCATAATCACTATTAAATAATTGCCGAGCATTTTTTGCCATAGCCTCTGCCACGGGCGCACTCACAACCGAATAGGTATCAATATCTGCTTTTGAAACTTTTAATACATTAATTTTTGACTCTGTTGAATAAGTTACTAAACCTCCTTTAAAAAAAGCAGAAGCACCAGAATGCGATGTAAATCTCTCGGCTACGGCTCCACCGGTACAACTTTCTGCAATTGCTAAAGTACATCCCATTTTAGTAAGTTGTTTCGCTAACAATAATTCTACAGATCCATCTTCGTCCTCAATTCCTGCATACTCTTTTTCAATTAACGGGATAACTTTTTCGATTTGCTCTTGCACCTCTTTTTGAAGTTTTTCTTCATCATATCCTTTAGTGGAAAGTCGCAAACGCATCTTTCCCAAGTTTGGCAAATAGGCTAACTTTATGCGACTTGGAAGCGCATCTTCCCAAGATTCAATTCTAGCAGCCAGAGCACTTTCTCCCAATCCATACACAATCATTGTTTTATGCAAGATAACAGGGCAATTATATTTACCTTGTAACCTTGGAAGCACCTCTTCCTTTATTAAAGCCTTCATTTCATATGGCACCCCAGGTAAAGAAATAAATACTTTATTAGATTTTTCAATCCACATACCAGGTGCCGTACCTAGCCTATTCATTAACGGTTCAGACTGAGATGGTATTAGCGCTTGATCTTTATTTACCTGCAACATCTCTGTTCTAACATGCTGCCTCCAAATAGTTTCTATATTTTCTAAAACGGATTCATCTTTTACAAGCGTATCATTAAAATATTCGGAAATTGTCTTTTTAGTTATATCGTCTTTGGTTGGACCAAGTCCCCCAGTACAAATAATAATATCTACGCGACTTTCAGCATCAGCTAATGCTTGAAGAATATGTTTTCTATCATCTTGAATAGATGTGATTTGATGTACAGACACACCAATTTTATTAAGCTGCTGAGCAATAAATGCTGAATTTGTATCAACAACCTGACCAATAAGTAGTTCGTCACCTATGGTGATGATCTCGGCTATCATTACAAATTAAAATCTGATTTAATTTCAGCAGTGGCCTTTTCCACCGCAGAAAGAACAACTGCCAACTGATTGCTAATGTCCAAACCTCGCTTTTCAAATTTACCCCAGTCTTGAACCTCAATAAGGGTATCTAACACCCCAAGTTCAAACAAATCTACAGTAGGTTTCATTTTGTGGGCAGCTTGGTATGCATTAAAATAATCTTCTTCGGCCACGGCCTTTTTTAATCGATCTGCATCCACAGGGACTTCTTCCAAAAACGCCGCTGCCAAAGCCGCAATAAAGTCCTCATCATTGTCTGCCAATTCACTTACCCTATGTAACTTATAATGCTGTTCCATGTTATTTTACTGTTATTGAAAACATCTCCTTTTCCTCTATATATCCCTTAAGTTTATCGTTGGCATTTACTTTACCAACTCCAGAAGGTGTGCCTGTAAATATAATATCTCCAATCTTTAATGTGAAATATTTTGACACATATTCTATGATTTCATCAATTTTCCAAAGCATATGGCTAGAATTTCCATTTTGAACAATTTTATCGTTCTTTTTCAAAGAAAACTGAATCTTATTTACATCTAGTAATTCATTTTTTGGAATCCACTTCCCTATTACCGCGGCTCCATCAAACGATTTAGCCTTTTCCCATGGCAAGCCTTTCGACTTTAGATGACTTTGCAAATCGCGTGCTGTAAAATCGATACCAAGTCCAATATCTTCATAATACTTATGAGCAAATTTTCTATCAATATACTTACCTACACGGTTAATTTTAACTAATACCTCAACCTCATAATGCACATCATCAGAAAAATCGGGAATAAAAAATGGCTGTTTCTTTAGTAAGATAGCCGTATCGGGCTTTAAAAAAATGACAGGTTCTTTGGGTTTTTCATTTTCTAACTCCTCAATGTGCTCTGTATAATTCCTGCCGATACAAATTAGTTTCATTTAACTTAGCTTATTATTAAAATTTCTCAATTTAATGGCCGTAAGTACCTTTTTGGTATACAATGGAAAGTCTGCATTGAGTAACCATCCAAAATAGCCGGGTTCTTTCTCTAAAACCTCTGTTACAAGTTTTCCTTTGTGTTTTCCAAAAGAAAAACACTCTTCGCCTTTTTTATTGTATGCTATAAAACCAGCAAAATCGGCAAACTTCTTCCTCGAACTAAAGGCTGCCAAAAACTTCGTATTATTTTCCAGTTCGTCATACTTTTCAACCTGCGCTTTTAAAACTTCATAAGTCGCTTTTGTATCAGCTTCTGCACTATGGGCATCTTCAAGGTTTTCATTACAATAAAATTTGTACGCCGCACTTAAAGTACGTTGTTCCATTTTATGGAAAATAGTTTGAACATCTACAGCCAAACGATTTTTCATATCAAAATCTATACCTGCTCGTAGCATTTCTTCCGCCAATAAAGGGATATCAAATCTGTTGGAATTAAATCCGCCTAAATCCGAATCTTTAATCATGTTATAAACCTCTTTCGCTAATTCTTTGAAAGGAGATTCGTTAGCAACATTTTCATCAGAAATTCCGTGGATGGCTGTTGTTTCTTTTGGAATAGGCATTTCTGGATTTACTAACCAGGTTTTACTTTCTTCTGTTCCGTTTGGATAGACCTTTAAAATGGAAATTTCAACGATTCTATCTGATGTAATATTAATTCCTGTTGTTTCTAAATCAAAAAAGCAAATAGGTTTGCTAAGGTTTAATGACATATTCTTTTTTTTTTAAACATTTTATACCAGAACTTATAATGAAACATTAAAAAACCTAACCTCAATGGTTAGGCTTTACCTCTTCTAATTATGGTTTATCTTATAGTTCCCTGTTAATATCCCAGGCTTCTAAATAGTCTTTTACTGCTTTAACAAACATGCCTCCTAATGCGCCATTAACGACACGATGATCATAAGAATGTGATAAAAACATTTTGTAGCGAATTCCAATAAAGTCTCCATCTGCAGTTTCAATAACGGCTGGAACTTTTCTAATGGCTCCTAAGGCCAAAATACCAACTTGTGGCTGATTAATAATTGGTGTTCCCATAATACTACCAAAAGACCCAACATTAGTTACCGTATAAGTGCCACCTTGAATTTCATCAGGTTTCAATTTGTTTATTCTTGCCCGATTAGCCAAATCATTAACCTGTTTGGTCATACCCACCAAATTAAGCTGATCTGCATTTTTAATTACAGGCACTATTAAATTGCCATCGGGCAATGCCGCCGCCATGCCTAAGTTAATCTGTTTCTTTTTAATAATTCTATCACCTTGAACAGAGATATTCATTAATGGAAAATCGCGTAAGGCCTTTGCTATAACCTCCATAAAGATCGGCGTAAATGTTAAATTTTCGCCTTCGCGTTTCATGAAACCGTCTTTTACTTTTTTTCTCCAGTTCCAAACATTAGTTACATCTGCCTCAATAAAACTTTGAACATGCGCAGAGGTTTGCAATGACTCAACCATGTGATTAGCCACTAGCTTGCCCATTCTTGTCATTTCAACAATCTCATCTTCCCCACTAGGAACCACTGAAGTTTTTTCAGGGTTAACTTCGGCAGCTGACTCCTCTATTGTTTTTTCAGCTTCAACTTTTACGGCTGCAGGCTTCGCACTTCCTTTATTTTCAACATAATTTAAAATATCATCTTTGGTTACACGTCCCGCTTTACCCGAACCTGAAATCGTGTCCAATTCTTCTTGAGAAATCCCTTCTTCCTTTGCTATATTTTTAACTAAAGGCGAATAAAAACGCCCACTTCCTGACACTATAGGAGTTACAGTCTCTTTAGCAATACTGACAGCTTGCTCAACTTGTTCTATTACTTTTTGCTCTTCTTCTGAAATGCGCTCATCTGGTTCGGAAACTTCCTCTTCACCCCCTCCTTCTGTTTCAATAATGGCCAAAACTTCACCAACCTGAACCACATCATCTACATTAAACAAGCACTCCACCAAAACGCCATCCACCTCGCTAGGCACTTCACTATCCACTTTATCGGTGGCAATTTCTAAAATAGGATCATCCATTTCAACGGTATCTCCAACTTCCTTTAACCAAGAGGTGATAGTCGCTTCTGCAACGCTCTCACCCATTTTCGGTAATTTAAGCTCAAATTTTGCCATATCAATAATCTAGTACACTTATTTTAATTTAGTTTTGCGAAATTAACAAAATAAAAGGGTTTTTTATTGATTTTATTCATCATTTAACCCTCTTTTATCACGCAACTTAACTGCTTGCAAAGTTAAAGCCTTTAATCAATTACATCAAAAGAAATTGAATTATGTTTTAACTCCTCAAGAAAAGTTTGGCTGGGGTTGACAATTAAATTAAACTTAGCAACCTTGGCTAGTGGTAAGTCATCAATATGATCCGTCACAAACGTGTTTACTGTCCCTAAATTATTAGCCTTCAGGTAATTTAAAACATTTTGTTTCTTAATATTTTTAACATTTTCAAAGCGACCAGAAAAGGGATCGTTAGAGAATTCCGTACCAAGGCATAAATCAAATGCTTCATCTTGAGCAATAATATCTGCATAACAAGATGGAGCAGCTGTGGCTAAAATTTTAAAACTAAAACTTTCGTCTTTTATAATAGGTATATGGTGTCTTTTAGATTTCATTGAATCAACAAACCCTCTGTAATTGATGTCTGGTCTATCTTTCACTACATTCAAAATATTATATTTCATTTTGGCATGCGAACTTGTTACTCTAGAAAAAAGAGCCAAACTCAATTTAATAAGAAACAACAGTTTTAGATGAGACAAGCCGAAAATCAATAAATATTTGATAAAATAATGGAAGGTGTTTGCTTTGTATAAAGTACCATCCAAATCGACCACCAAAACTTTATGACTATTCAAAATCTCCTCCTTTATAATCCTGTGACCAAGGAAACCTCACTAAAACATTCTTAAACAGGTAATAATCTGGTTTAACTAACGACGTTTCAATGGTCCAAGCAATAACCCCTGTCTTAATAATTGCCTCTGGAAACATTTTCATTAAATTATTCTTAACAATAAACATCGTCTTTCCTGAATCCAACGCATCATCCAAAACCAATATTCTCTTTGGGTTAACATTTAAAGACGCTTTAAACGGAAATTTGATTACGATGTTTTTTAGCTCTTCTAAATCTAAATCTTGTATTGCTTTTCTTGCCTTTCTAGATTCGATTTTTCTTAAATAATCACTAATAAAATATGGTAATAATCTAATAAAAAACTTTAGTAAAAAACGCTTAGTCAAGCTTGGGTTTCTTTGTAATTTAACAAGCTCAAACTGGTCAAAACCAAACTCCTTTACCACAAAACCACCTCCATTTAAAATACCGATAATCAATTCTGGATCAAAATCCAACTTTGTCTTTAATTGACCACATTGCTCTACAAACGTCTTCTTATCTAGAGTGATAACTTCCATTTAAATTTTTAATGAAGACTCGAAAGGAATTCTGTTAACTATACTTCTGCCAAGCGTAATTTCATCGGCATACTCCAATTCATCTCCAACCGATATCCCTCTTGCAATTGTGGATGTAATTATTTCAAAATCTTGGATTTGCTTATAGATATAAAAGTTGGTAGTATCGCCTTCCATAGTGGAGCTTAAAGCAAAAATGAGTTCCTTTATACTAGATTCTTTTACTTTACTTACTAAACTTTCAATGTTTAAATCATGTGGACCAATACCGTCCATAGGAGATATTTTGCCTCCCAAAACATGATATACCCCTTTAAACGAACTTGTATTTTCAATAGCCATAACATCCCGCACATCTTCAACAACACAAACAACTTCTTTGTTTCTACTAGGGTTTGAACATATTTCACACAAATCTAAATCGCTAATATTATGACAGGTTTTACAGAATTTTACGTTTTGTCTCATATTCTGCAAAGCCTCTGATAATGCCAACGTTTGCTCCTTAGGCTGTCTTAACAAATGTAACACTAAACGTAACGCCGTACGTTTACCAATACCGGGTAATTGAGACATTTCATTCACTGCCTGGCCTAATAAGTTAGAAGAGAATTCCATGAAAGCGAAATTACTATTTACACATGAATTTCACTAATTTACGCAACTCTTTTAAATAATCTCTGTTTCATTTTGCTTAATATTTGTAATTTCCAATCCTGAAAACATCAATGCATGACAGCCACTCAAATTCTACTTCTAATAATAGCCTATTTTGTTGTCCTAATTTTAATATCTTATTTTACAGGAAAGGAAGATAGTAATGCTGCCTTTTTCAAAGCTAACAAATCTGCACCATGGTATTTAGTAGCTTTCGGAATGATAGGTGCTTCGCTATCTGGGGTAACATTCATTTCTGTCCCCGGAGCTGTTGAGACAAAACAATTTGGGTATTTACAAGTGGTTTTTGGGTATTTTTTTGGGTATTTAGCTATAGCCTATATTCTACTTCCTATTTATTACAAACTTAACCTAACCTCTATTTACACGTATTTAAAAGACCGTTTTGGCAATGTAAGTTACAAAACTGGTAGTATTGCCTTTCTTATTTCGCGAGTTGTTGGAGCCTCCTTCAGGTTATTTTTGGTTGCCAAAGTGTTACAGCTACTTGTATTTAACCAGTATAATATTCCCTTTACAATAACAGTAATTATTACAATTGCTCTTATTTGGCTATACACCTTTAAGGGCGGTATAAAAACCATCATTTTTACAGACACCTTACAAACCCTATTTATGTTAATCTCTGTAGTGGTTACCATAATCTTTCTGGCAACTGCTTTAGACTTAAATAGTATTTCGGAAGTCTATACAAATGTAAAAGAGAGCACCATGAGTAAAATCTTTTTCTTTAATGATGTTAATGACGCACAATACTTTTTGAAAAGTTTTCTTGCCGGTATGTTTATAACTATAACCATGACAGGGTTAGATCAAGATATGATGCAAAAAAACCTTACCTGCAAAAACTTAAAAGAAGCTCAAAAAAATATGATCTCTTTTAGCATTGTTTTAGTTTTTGTGAATATTTTGTTTTTGGTTTTAGGTTTAATGCTTACGCAGTATGCGCAAGTAAATGGGATTTCAGCACAAAAAGACAACCTGTTTCCAACTATAGCCATGTTACCTGACATAGGCATTATAACCTCTGCTTTCTTTTTATTGGGCCTCATAGCCGCAGCATACTCAAGTGCAGATTCCGCTCTTACCTCTCTAACTACCTCTTTTTGCATCGACATAATAGAACTAGACAAAAAACCTGAAACCTCACAAAAACGCATTAGAAAACAAACTCATGTAGCCATGAGTGTTTTATTAGTAATTGTTATTGTTTTATTTGATGCTATATTTAAAGATGTATCCGTAATTTGGGAATTGTTTAAAGCAGCTGGTTACACCTATGGTCCTCTTTTAGGTTTGTTTGCCCTAGGTATATTTACCAAAACACAACTTAAAGACCAGTATGTATGGGTAATTGCGCTCGTTGCTCCGATAATCTCATATTTGATCAATGTATACTCAGTAGAATTGTTAAATGGCTACCAAATTGGTTTTGAAATCCTAATCATCAATGGGCTTCTTACATTTTTAGGATTAATACTGATTCGTAGAAAGCAGCACTAGAGTACAGGCTTCTTCATAAAAAATATTATTTTTTTCTAGAATTTGATAAAATACTGGGTTCTCAGTTCCTGGGTTAAATATAACACGATGAGGATTTAAAGACACAATATAATCGTAGTAATCTCTCTGTCTATTTGCATTAATGTAAAGTGTAATGGTATGTATACCTTTATAGGGTAACAAATCAGTATCTATAACAACACCAGAAACCTCTCCCTTTTTCAAACCAAAAGCCACAACATCAATACCCTTTGCAACTAAACGCTGCGGAGCATAATTGGAATACCTATTGGGTTTTAGAGAAAGGCCAAAAACGAGGGTTTTCTTTTTCATATATGTTAAATTAATGTTAAGTCATATAAATTTAGTAACAGATTGCGAATATATCCGTCTCTTTAATAATACAACAAAACAATCATCAATCAAACTAATCACTCAAAATGAAAAAAATTTTCTTCTATTGCGCTTTATTTTTCGCAATAACTTTAAACGCACTAACCACAGATCCTACAGCAGAAAAAACAGGTTCTATATCAGGTAAAGTTTTAGACGCCAATTTAAAAGAACCCTTACCTTATGTTAACGTTATTGTTAAAACTGCCAAAGGTGAAACATTAACTGGAGGAATAACTCTTGATGATGGCTCCTTTAAAATTGAGAAAGTTGCCGAGGGTAACGTGGTAATAAGCATACAATACATTGGCTACAAAACATTTAATAAAAACGTTACAATTGGCAGAGGCAATTATAATGTAAACCTGGGTAATATATTCCTTGAAGAAGAAGCTGAAGGACTTGATGAAGTAACCGTAGTAGCAGAAGTGTCTACCATCCAACAAAAGGTAGACAGAAAGGTAATTACAGTTGGAAAAGATTTAATCACAGCTGGGGCAACCGCCAGTGATATTATGAACAATATTCCGTCTATTAACGTAGACCAACAAACAGGAAACATAAGCCTTAGAGGTAATGAAAATGTAAGGGTTATGGTTGATGGCAAATTAACTAATGTACCTATTGCGCAACTATTAAGACAAATCCCATCAACCTCTATTAAACAAATTGAACTCATTACAAACCCTTCCGCTAAGTATAATCCAGAAGGTATGAGTGGTATTATTAATATTAAATTACACAAAAACACACAAGTTGGGTTTAACGGAAATCTTAACGTTGGTGTAACAAACGAAGTTTTTGCAAAATTTAATAGCTCCATTGACATGAACTACCGTAATGGAAAATTCAACTTTTATGGTAATTACGGGAACAACATTGGTAAATATGATAACTTCGGAGAAGTTAACCGTCTTGATGACAATTCTAAACAAGATTTTGCATTTCAAAATGACAACAAATCTCACCTCTACAAATTGGGAGTTGACTATTATTTAAACGACAAAAACACCATTTCGTTCTTTACAAACCAAAACATCTTTGATGGAACAGGAACGAGCTCAACAATTTTAACCTTCCCTACATTAAGTCAATCTCAACTATTTAATAACATTTCCGAAAATAACTCTGGTCAATACAATTTGGCCTACAAGCATGAATTTAATAATGAAGACGAAACGTTAGATATTGAGATAGATTACAATGAATTTGAAGCTACCGAGATTGCTAATTTTGATTTTATAAACTTTACATTTCCTACTGATTATATGGATAATGTGAATACAGATAGAGGTAGAACCACTGTTAATGTTGACTATGTAAAACCAGTTAATGACAACACTAAAATAGAAGCCGGTTTAGAAGTGCGATTATTTAAATCGGATATTGGGTATTCTTCAACAGGACAAACCTTTAATGGCCAAGGCGAAATTATTCCAACACCAAGTACAGATTTTGAATACAAAAGAGATATTTATTCAGCGTATGGCACTTACTCAAAAAATTTCGAAAAGTGGAATTATCAAGTGGGGCTCCGTGCGGAGCAAGTATTTGTAAATGCAGATGCTTTGAGAACATTTGATGATAACACAACCGAGCTAATCCCTTTTGAAAACAATTACTTCCAACTATACCCTTCCATATTTTTATCCTACATCCCATCAGAAAAAAACACGTATCAATTTAGTGCAAGCAGAAGAGTAGACCGTCCAGGTTTACAACAAGTAAACCCAATAAGACAATGGAGTACCCCAAGAGTATCCTCTTATGGAAACCCTCAATTAGAACCTCAATTCACCAATTCTGTTGAGGTAAATTATATTAGAAATTTGGAAAACGGAACCATAACTGCTGGTGTATTCTACAGGTTTATTGAGGACAATATCAATAGATTCCTGATAATCGATAGAACAGACATTACCTCTGGAAATGTCATTCTCTCTTATAATAATTTTGAAAACACCTCAGCATATGGTGTAGAACTGTCATCTGGTTATAGGCCTACAAAATGGTGGAGTTTTAATGCTAGTTTCGATCTGTACTCGCAAACGCAACGTGGTATAACAGAATTTTTAGATACCGATGATTTACCTAATGCCACCCCTGAAGATATCGTAAGGCTAACTAAGGAAGTTGATAACATTGTATGGAACTTAAGGCTTTTTAATAATTTTAAGGCCTCAAAAAAACTTAGCTTTTCCGTATTTGGTATGTACAGAGGCGAAGAAAAAGGTATCCAATTTACGAGAAAACCCATGTATATGGTAAATACTGGAATGCGATACAACTTCTTACCAAACGACAAAGGCACCATTAGTTTTAACTACAATGATATTTTCAATACCATGCAATTTGAGTTTGAAACGGACACACCTTTCCCAGGGTACGGAGCCTTTAACTGGGAAAGCAATACATGGAACATAGCACTTTCTTACAGATTTGGAGGCGGAAAGTACAGATCACTCAAAAGAAAAAGACGCGACAATAACGAAAAATCTGGAAGCGGATTCCTTTAAAAACATTTAACAGCCCTGCATAGTAATTGATGGTTAGTGTTATAGCATGGTTGTTATTTAAGAAACTCCGAAGTTGCAACTTCGGAGTTTCCATTTTACTAATAGTAACACTATTACTATGTTAAAATTTCACTAGTTCACAATATATAAAAAGGTTTTACGTTTTAAATTACATACTTACCTAGTTAACGAATGAATAATTATTTAGAGTTAGTCGTCTACACATATCAAAATTCGTAATAAACATAAGTATAAAAAACTCGAACTTAGGTTTCGAGTTTTTTCATTATATGTTAAAAAACGTTAAATAATATATGTTGATGCAATATTTTGGTTCAAATTGCGTCTAATACATTAAGATTCTTCACTTTAGTGTTAGTTGAAGTTGATTAATAGCTAGAAAAACCCGAAGTGCATGCGCTTCGGGTTTTTTGTATGTGGGTAATAATATTATATTTATTTAACTCCATTTAATAATAGCACTCGCCCAAGTAAAACCGCTTCCAAAAGCAGCTAAAACAACATTATCTCCAGACTTAATCTTTCCCTCTTCCCAAGCCTCAGTAAGTGCAATAATAACAGAAGCCGCTGTAGTGTTGCCGTATTTCATAATATTGTTGAATACTTGATTATTGCTAAGTCCAAACTTTTTTTGAATAAATTGGGCTATCCTAAGATTGGCCTGATGCGGTATTAACATATCAATATCCTCCTTCTTTAACCCATTTTTACTAAGTCCTTCATGAATAACTTCGCTAAATCTAACAACGGCATGCTTAAAAACAAAAGTACCATCCATATAAGGAAAATATGAAATATCCTCTTCTTCAGATTCCAAAATCTCTGGAACCCAATGCGCTATACTTGGTGACTCTACTATCAATTTATCGGCATATTTACCTTCACTATGTAAATGCGTTGATAATATACCTTTGCTACTATCCTCCTCTCTAGATAACACACAGGCTCCTGCTCCATCACCAAAAATAACAGTCACTCCTCTTCCCCTAGTAGTTTTATCCAAACCATTACTATGGTATTCTGCTCCAATAACCAAAACATGCTTATACATTCCTGTCTTTATAAACTGATCGGCGACAGAAATAGCATATACAAAACCAGAACACTGGTTTCTTACATCAAGAGCTCCAACGGTAGGCATATCTAGCATATCTTGAATTTGAACACCACAACCTGGGAAATAATAATCTGGACTCAAAGTTGCAAATACAATAAAATCAATATCATCTTTTGATAATCCAGCGCGTTCAATAGCTATTCTTGCCGCCTTAGCCCCCATAACTGCAGAAGTGTCTTCGCTTCCTTCTTTTATCCATCGACGTTCCTTAATACCTGTTCTTTCCTGAATCCAAGCATCACTAGTATCCATCATTTTAGATAAATCATCATTAGTAACCACATGCTCTGGAACATATTTTCCTAACCCAGTAATTTTTGAATTATACATATCAATGCTGTTTTTAAGGTATAAAAAAGGTTCATTTTGTTGGAGTAACCAAATTACAAAATATTAAATGGAAATTACAATTAATAAAATTCAAAATAACTTATATCAAAAACAAGCCACCGCTAAAAGAACTTAAAACTAGTAAAATATGTCAGTTTGTCACATTTATTCAATTGGCATTTTTGTTGTCTTACAGTCAAACATATCAAAACAATAATAAACATTATATATTATGACAAAAGGAAACATTAATGTATCGGTAGAAAACATCTTCCCTCTCATTAAAAAATTCTTATATAGCGATCACGAAATCTTTTTACGTGAGCTAATTAGTAACGCAACAGATGCTACTTTAAAATTAAAGCACTTAACAAATGTTGGTGAAGCTAAAATAGAATATGGTAATCCACAGATAGAAGTTAAAATTGATAAAGAAGGTAAAAAACTTCACATTATTGATCAAGGTTTGGGGATGACGGCTGAAGAAGTTGAAAAATACATTAACCAAGTAGCCTTTTCTGGTGCTGAGGAATTTTTAGATAAATACAAAGATTCTGCTAAAGATTCAGGAATTATTGGTCACTTTGGTCTTGGTTTTTACTCTGCTTTTATGGTTGCCGAAAAGGTTGAAATCATCACAAAATCTTTTAAAGATGAACCTGCTGCACATTGGAAATGCGATGGTTCTCCAGAGTTCACCTTAGAATCTGCAGAAAAAGCAGATCGCGGTACAGAAATCATTCTTCATATAGCGGAAGATTCAACCGAATTTTTAGAAGAAAGTAGAATTAGTGAACTTTTATTAAAGTATAACAAGTTCATGCCTATTCCTATTAAATTTGGGACCAAAGAGGTTAATGACCCAGAACACGAACCTAAAACTACAAAAGATCAGGACGGAAAAGAAACTACAGAACCGCACAGGCAAATAACGGTTGATAATATTATTAACAATCCTAACCCTGCTTGGACCAAACAACCTTCGGAATTAAAAGATGAAGATTACAGTGGTTTTTACAGAGAATTGTATCCAATGCAGTTTGAAGAACCATTATTTAATATTCATTTGAATGTAGACTACCCATTCAACTTAACAGGAATTTTATATTTCCCTAAGTTGTCTAACGACATGCAAATTCAGAAGGATAAAATTCAACTTTACCAAAATCAAGTATTCGTAACAGATAATGTTGAGGGCATAGTACCAGAATTTTTAACTATGCTTCGTGGAGTTATTGACTCACCAGATATTCCTTTAAACGTTTCGCGTTCATACCTGCAAGCTGATGGTGCAGTTAAAAAAATATCATCTTACATAACGAGAAAAGTTGCAGATAAATTAAAATCGCTATTTAACAATAACCGTGAAGATTTTGAAGCGAAATGGAACGATATCAAAATAGTCATTGAGTATGGAATGCTTTCAGAGGAAAAATTCTTTGAAAAAGCAGATGCCTTTGCCTTATACCCAACTGTAGACGGCAAATATTTTACTTACGAGGAGCTTTACAATAAAATCAAAGCAAAACAAACAGATAAGGATGATAAGCTTGTAATACTTTATGCTTCTGATAAGGATGCGCAACATAGCTATATCGAAGCTGCCAAAGCAAAAGAATATGAAGTACTTTTACTAGATTCTCCAATTGTATCGCACTTAATTCAAAAACTTGAAAGTACTAAGGAAAATATTTCATTTGCTCGTGTGGATGGTGATCATATAGATAATTTGATTAAGAAAGATGACAACACCATTTCTAAGCTTGATGAAGAGCAAAAGAAAGCTTTAGACGAATTATTAAAAGAAGTCATTCCATCTGATAAGTTTATGGTACAACTTGAAGCCATGGATAGTAACGCCAGTCCTTTTATTATTACCCAGCCAGAATTTATGCGTCGAATGAAAGAGATGCAACAAACTGGTGGTGGGGGTATGTTTGGTATGGGTAATATGCCAGAAATGTACAACTTGGTAGTAAACACAAATTCTGAATTGGTAGGTGAAATTATTAACACCAAAACCAAAAAGAAGCAGGAACGCTTAATAAACCAGAGTTTAGATTTAGCTAGATTATCTCAAGGCTTGTTAAAAGGTGAAGAGTTAACAAACTTCATTAAGCGCAGCTACGAAATGATAAAATAAGTTGACGCGCTGAAAATTTCAGCAACCAATATAAATCAAAAACCACTCTGCGAAAACAGGGTGGTTTTTTTGTGAATATGCTTAATATTTTGTTATGATATACATGCTAAAAAATGAAGTTCTTTTTTTTTAGGAACATGACAAAACTCATCTAAAAAAACTAAAACAATTGAGTCATTTGTAGTTCAATAAAGTTAAACCATAAATTATTTGAACTATGTTAGAGAATCGTAGAATATACTTACCCCCATTAAGCTTAATTGGCCCAGGAGCTTTAGATGATTTGGGCGAAGAGTTAAAAACACTTCCATATAAAAAAGCACTATTTGTTACAGACAAGGTTTTAGTACAGATAGGAGTTGCTCAAAAAGTATTAGATGTTGTTGAAGCTTCTAATATAGAAACTGTTGTTTTCGATGACGTACACCCAAATCCAACCGTTAAAAATGTTAACGATGGTTTAGAATTATTAAAAGAAAATGACTGCGATTTCATCCTAACATTAGGAGGTGGCTCGCCACAAGATTGCGGAAAAGCTATTGGAATTTTAGCTACTAACGGAGGAAATATAGAAGACTACGAAGGTATTCACCTATCCCAACATGCATCTTTACCCATAATTGCAATAAATACAACTGCAGGTACAGCTAGTGAGGTAACTATCAATTACGTGATTACTGATGAAGTGAGACACATAAAAATGGTAATGGTCGACAAAAACTGCCTCGTATCTATTGCTGTTAACGACCCTAAATTAATGTTAGATAAACCTGCTGCATTAACCGCTGCAACAGGAATGGATGCGCTAACACATGCCATAGAAACCTACGTTACTAAAGGCGCTTTTGGTTGGTCTGATGCCTTAGCTCTTGAAGCTATAAAGCTAATCTCTCAAAGTTTAGAAAAAGCGGTTGTAGATGGTCAAGATCTTGAGGCAAGAAGCAAAATGGCCTGGGGCCAATTTATTGCTGGACAAGCATTTTCTAATGCTGGACTGGGGTATGTGCACTCTATGGCGCACCAACTAGGTGGTATGTATGACCTCCCTCATGGTGTTGCAAATGCAATTTTATTACCCCATGTAGAACAGTTCAACATCCCTGCATGTGCTCATAAACTAAAAAAAGTAGCAAGAGCCATGGGTGTAGGAGTATTAGAAATGAGCGATACGCAAGGAGCTAATGCCGCCATTGAAGCCATTAAAGCACTATCAAAATCTGTAGGGATACCTTCCGGATTAAAAGAGCTTGGGGTAAAAGAAGAAGACTTTAAGGAAATGGCTAAAAACGCTTTAGCCGATGTTTGTACAGGTGGAAATCCAAGAGCCGTTACACTACAAGACACCATAAACATATATAAAGCGGCCATGTAAAATTAATTCTGTTATGTTAATTAAAAATCTCCAAGTAGTCATTGCGATTTTCTTGGAGTTTTTTTTCGTTAGAGAGTCTTCCATAAAATCAGCAATCAAACCGTACCTAGTTTGAGACCATGTACACATTTGACTTTATGTAATTAAGTGCTAACGTTTAACAAAAAATTATATATTCAATCTTCCAATTTACCATATATTTGCCTGAAATTTTTTAAAGCATGAGACATCTTTTTTTAGCCATATTACTAGTATTAACTTCCTGTAGCAATGATGACAATACGTCTATTGATTACAAAAATCAAAATGATGAAGAAATAAAAAGTTACATTGAGACCAATAATTTAACAGCTACTAAAACAGAATCTGGTCTTTATTACGTTATTGATAATCCAGGAGAAGGTGAAGCACCAACTTTGGCCGACAGGGTGAAAGTAAAATATAAAGGTTATTTAACCGACGGAAGTGTTTTTGACGAAAATCAAGAAGGGTATTCTGTTTGGCTTCAAAGCACTATAATAGGTTGGGCAGAAGGCATTAGTAAATTTAAAGAAGGAGGAAGTGGAAAACTTTTAATTCCAGCACATTTAGGATATGGAAGCAATAATAATAATGCGATTCCTGGTGGCTCTGTACTTATTTTTGATATTGAGTTAATTTATGTGAATTACAAAACCGAAAATGACCTTGAAATCCAGAACTACTTGGCAAATAACAATATAACGGCGACAAAAACCGATTCTGGTCTTTACTATACTATTAATACACCAGGTAGTGGGTTACAACCAACAGAAAATGACAATGTAACTATCGATTATAAAGGCTATTTTACAGATGGGACTGTTTTTAATGAGCTTACAGCTGATATCAGTCTGGATATTCGAACACTTATAGAAGGCTTTGCTGAAGGCATTACTTACTTTAACGAAGGCGCTAAAGGATCTTTAATCATTCCTTCACATCTGGCTTATGGTAATACAGGAACTCCTTCTATTCCAGAAGGGGCGGTTCTTATATTCGACATAGAACTCAAGTCAATTAATTAAATTCTTAGCAACAGTTAAATTTACAGCGGTTATTTTTAGAAACCATTAAACATCACTACTTTAGTTTTTAAACAACTAAACTACAGTATGAAATCATGTTTAAGGTTTATCCTTTGCTTATTTTGTTTCTCGCAAATTAATGGGCAAAGTACTCCCTCAAATAAAAGTGATTTATTCTACAATGCCGAGCTTTATCTTGGTAAGACCTTAGAAGCCAATACCAATTTTCCTGAAACTAGGTTACAGACAGGGTTTATTTTTAGCATGGGTAGTTTAAATAAAAACAATACCGCCGCTTGGGTTAAGCAATTAGGGGTGCCAAAATCAGGGTTTAGCGTGTCCTATACAAATTTTGGAAACAATGCTAAAATAGGAAGTGCTTATTCATTCATACCCTACCTTGAATTTGGTTTATTAAAAAAGAAAACTGATAACTTAAATCTAGCTGTTGGTGTTGGAGGCGCCTATGTTGACACACAATTTAGTAATGAATCCAACCCTTTTAACAGAGCAATTTCTACAAAGTTTAATTGGGCTTTTAGGTCGGTATTATATTATAATGTGCACAAGGCCTCTAGAATGAATTGGAGGCTAGGGCTAGGATATTTTCACCACTCCAACGGGCATACCCGATTGCCAAACCAAGGCCTAAACTCATTGTTGGTAAGTGCATCTGCATTTATACCATCGCAAAAAAAAGCTAAGCACCCTCTCTCTGAACAAGAAAAAAAACATAAAGAACGGAGTAAACAAACATTTATCAATTTTCAAACAGGTATAGGGCAGAACGTGCTTTCTGAATTGGACATTACTAAAAGAGAAGTCTATACGTTCACAGCATCGGCTGGAAAAGTAATAAACAAAACTTTTAAGTTTGGTGGAGGTTTGTATTATCGGTTTTTAGAAGGTTATTATGACTATATTAAAGATGATGGTGAATTGATTTCTGAACAAGTTCCGCACTTTAGGGAAAACCCGTATAAATACGCCACAAATTTTGGGATTTTTGGCAGTGCAGAACTATTACTAAGTCATGTAGGGATTGAATGGAATGTAGGGTTCAATGTTTATAAACCTTTCTATAAAATTGACTATCAATTAAATCAAGGATACTCTTTTTATGATGGCGAAAAAACGGTATTCTTTCTTGCAGAACTAGATTGGTACTATGAAGTTAAAAGAACTGTATCTAGTAAACTAGGATTGAAATACTACATTATAAACACGAACAATTCTCCCGCACATAATACCTTTCTTGGCGTATACATCAATTCAAACCTGGGACAAGCAGATTTTACAGAACTTAGCCTAGGTTATATTTACAGATTTAAATTAAAAGACAGAAAACCTGCAAGAAGGTAAAATTATCTATCTTAGTTTCAAGAAAAACATTTTTTTTGGAAATAGTCTCAACTAATATTGCAAAACCAACGACCATTTTTTGGAATGGTAAAGAGATTAATACAGGTATTTACAAAAACCCAGTTAATGAACCTATTCTATTAGGGAGTCAAGGCGTTCAAGATGATGAAATTGCAGATAGAAAGGTTCATGGCGGAGAATTTAAAGCCTGTTATATATTTTCTGCCGATCACTATAATTATTGGAAATCTTTATACCCTAATTTAGAATGGAACTGGGGCATGTTTGGTGAAAATCTAACTGTATCAAGTCTTAATGAAAAGGAACTTCATATAGGTGACATCTATAAAATTGGTAAAACACTTGTTCAGGTAACACAGCCCCGCGAACCATGCTTTAAATTTGGAGTTAAATTTAATAATCAAAATGTTTTAAACCAGTTTATTGATTACGGATATTCCGGAACCTACGTTCGTATTTTGGAAGAAGGGTATGTAAAAACAGGAGATAAGATAGAACTTGTTGAGAAAGCAAAAAACAGTATTAGTATTTTTCAATTATTCAGTTTATTATTTAGCAAAGACAAAAATAAAGATCATATCAAATTAATAATAGATAACAGCGCGCTTCCAAAGAAAAAACGTGATAAGCTTAAAACCTATTTAAATTAAGGTTGGCTAGTTTGCACTATCTTTGCTACAAATAATCTTACATGTCATTTAAAGACTTAAATTTAAGGCGCCCTATTTTAAGGGCGGTGGCTGAGGCTGGGTACGATAATCCTACCCTAGTTCAAGAAAAAACAATTCCTCTTGTTTTAGAGAAAAACGACATCATTGTTTCTGCGCAAACAGGCACAGGTAAAACTGCAGCATTTGCCTTACCTATTTTACAACTTCTTTTTGACAGACAGGACGTTGCAAAAAAAGGAAAAACTATAAAAGCGCTTATTGTTAGTCCAACCCGTGAGTTAGCCCTTCAAATTGAACAAAACTTCAAAACCTATAGTGTCTATACTAATTTAAGAAGCACAGTAGTTTACGGAGGCACCTCCATTGAACCCCAAAAGGAAATACTTAAAAAAGGAGTAGATATTTTAATTGCTACTCCAGGAAGGCTGTTAGATTTACATAAGCAAGATATTATCAATCTAGATTATGTTGAGACCTTAGTTCTGGATGAAGCAGATTTAATGCTCGATATGGGTTTTATTTATGATGTAAAAAAAATAGAACGCTTGTGTACTAGAGAAAAACAAATTCTACTGTTTTCGGCTACCATTCCATATAAGGTTGAACAATTGGCAAATGCTATACTAACAGGTCCCAAACGCATAGAAGTAGCCAAAAATTCATCTACCTCAACACAGATTAGACAGCTATTATATTATGTCCCAAAACGAAATAAAATTGAGCTCTGCTTACATCTTTTAAGAAACACTATTAGAGGTAATATTATTATTTTTAGACGTACAAAATTTGGTGTTGACAAGTTAGAAAAGACCCTTTTAAAAAATGGATACAACGTAGATAGTATTCATGGAGATAAGAGTCAAACTGCAAGACAAGAGGCTCTAAATAATTTTAAAAAAGGGCACATTAATATTTTAATTGCTACAGACGTTGCTGCCAGAGGTATTGATGTTACTAATTTAGATGCCGTTATTAACTTTGATTTACCTAACATTCCAGAAACCTATGTACATAGAGTTGGTAGAACAGCCAGAGCAGGAAAATCAGGTACTGCATATTCGCTGTGTTCTGCCGATGAAAAAAACTATGTAAAAACCATCCAACAGCTAATTTCCTTGCAACTTGATGTTATGGAGGATCATCCATATCCACTAGACCCCAAAGCAAAACCTGTAATTCACAAATCGAAAAAAACAGGTAGTAAACATAAAAAAGGCCGTAAAAGTGTAGCCTCAAAAAAGAAAAAGAAACGCTGGTACTAAAAGAGTATATCCATGAGTAAAGGAGAAAAAATAGCCAAACAACTTAACCTTTTACCGCATCCCGAGGGAGGTTTTTATCGGGAAACTTATAGAAGTTCAGGAATATTAGATTCTATTAGTTTAGGACCAAGTTTTACTGGAAAAAGAAACTTTTCAACGTGTATATATTTTTTACTAACATCGAATACGTTTTCTGCCTTTCATAAAATTAAGCAAGATGAAATTTGGCATTTTTATAAAGGCGCTCCTATTAAGTTACATATAATAGATACAAAAGGCGCATATAAAAACATCATCATTGGCAATAATTTAAGTAATTATGAAACGCCTCAGTTTATTGTCAATGCTAACAATTGGTTCGCCGCCGAAGTGATGGAATCAAATAGCTATTCCTTACTTGGTTGTACAGTCTCTCCTGGTTTTGATTTTAAGGATTTCGAACTTGCTAATAGAATATCCCTAACAAAAGAATTTCCAGAGCATTCCAGAATTATTGAAAGACTAACAAGAGATTAGTTTCATGTTAATCTATTATAAAATCAAAATAAGTTTTGGGGTATGGCTCGTCTTTTAGCGTAAAATGCCACCACTCTTTCGGATAATTTCTAAAGCCATATTTACTCATAAGGTTTTGAAGCAACTGTCTATTGGCTTTTTGCTTATCAGTAATATTATCGTAATTTACCCAAGAAACTTCTCCAAAAAAGTCAAATGGACTCCCCATATCCAAAGGTTTCCCAGTATTTCCATCTATAATAGTTAAATCTACTGTACTTCCCCTACTATGTCCAGATTTACTAGCTATATAACCCTTTTCAAAGAGGTTTCTTTTTTTTACATCAGGATAAAACATAGGTTTTTTAATCGTATCGTGCAAAGCTCTTGCCCATCTAACAAAATGATTTACGGATCTTTGCGGCCTATAGCCATCATAAACCATTAAACATAAATTTTGGTCTTGTAAAGCTTCATGTACTAACTTCAGTGCCTCCGCGGTTTCAGTGGTAAGTATTAATCTATTTGATTGATAGCCATCTATTGGTTTACCAACAAAATTGTTTGATGAAAAATAACGTAAGTCTACATCCATATCTGGGATAACATCTTTAACATAAGAAAAGCCATCTGGTATTTGACCAGTAACATTCTCAAAACATAAAGACATAAAAAAGATTAGTATATACCTCATAAAACTTATAATTGTGCTAATTTAGAAAATAAAAGAACATGCTATTTGAAACACCATTAAATTTAGATTTAAAGGATGCTACTCTGGTTTATTATTCAAACTTTTTCAGTAAAAAAAAGTCCGATTTCTATTTTAGTGATTTAATAAAAACCATAAAATGGCAACACGATAGTATAACCGTTTTTGGAAAATCATATTTACAACCTAGGCTTACCGCTTTTTTTGCAAGCAACAATAAACCATATAAATACAGTAACATTACAATGACTCCTTCGCCATTTAAAAACAGTCTGTTAGAGATTAAAAAGACTGTAGAAAAAAAGCAGCGTACCGAATTTACAAGTTGTTTAGCAAACTTATATAGAGATGGACAAGATAGTAATGGCTGGCATGCCGATAACGAAAAAGAGTTAGGCCACACTCCTTTAATTGCTTCTGTTTCCTTGGGATCTGAAAGAGTTTTTAAACTAAAACATAGATATGACAAAACTCGAAAAGCAAGCATTGTTTTAGAACATGGCAGCCTCTTGATAATGAAGGGAAACACTCAAAAGTATTGGTTGCATCAAATCCCTAAAACAAAAAAACCGATAGGACCACGTATTAATTTAACATTTAGAATTATTGCATAAAAAAAACCGAGTTCCCTCAAACTCGGTTTCCTTTCAATTTGCTTTTTAATATTATGATGCTAGATTTGGGGTCTCCTCATCAACAACATAATGCAAATATTAATTAATTAATCCATTGAACTAAAAAGTGTGTTATTTAGTACACTTCAAATATAGAATTATTTAAAATATAAAAACGATTAAAAGCTATTATATTCGATGAAATACACTTTTTTTTAACATTTCACGTTGATTTCACCGATATTATCGACCAAAGGCACCTAAAAGGTTGTTTTTATCATCGTGAAAAACACCTACTTTTAATCATTAAAACTAAAAAAGCACCCTTATTTAAGGGTGCTTTTTACTAACTAACCAACCAAAATATGTATTACAATTATAAAGTTTAAAGTAACCACTCGATAAACCTATTAAAAATTGCAATCAATTATTAAATCGCAAAAGTCATGCCAAACAAACATTGGAAGCCTTTATCTTTTTCATATATTGTCTTTTTATTTGAAATACCTATATGAATAATCAACCTTTATTTACACAGGACACTATAATGTTTGGTCTTCTCATGCTTTCCTTAGGGTTTGTATTTTACACCTCAACAAGTTCTAATACCTTATGGAAAAAATTCTATAAATATATTCCAGCATTGCTTATGGCCTACATGGTTCCTGGGACATTAACCACCCTTGGAATTATTGCTCCCGAATGGACCGTTGTTAATGAATCTGGAGAAACAGTAACGCATCATTCACAAATCTATTACTTAGCCAGTAGATTTTTATTACCTGCTGCTCTTGTCCTCATGACTTTGAGTATTGATTTAAAAGCCATATTCAATCTAGGACCAAAAGCACTTATTATGTTTTTAACTGGGACTATTGGCGTAATCATTGGAGGTCCTATTGCCATATTAATAATTTCAGCTATCTCTCCAGAAACTGTTGGAGGTGTAGGACCTAACGCTGTATGGAGAGGACTAGCCACTTTAGCAGGTAGCTGGATTGGAGGAGGTGCAAACCAAGCTGCCATGCTTGAAATTTATGAGTATAATACTAAAAATTATGCTGGCATGGTTATCGTGGATATTGTAGTAGCTAATATTTGGATGGCTATTTTACTATTGGGTATTGGAAAATCGGATAAAATTGACGCATGGCTAAAAGCCGACAATAGTGCCATTGAAACTTTAAAAGAGCGCGTGTCTTCTTATGCTAATAAGATTTCTAGAAGTCCTACTTTAGCTGATTATATGATTATTCTGGGCATAGCATTTGCGGTTGTCGGTTTATCACATTATGGTGCCAATTCGCTATCAGTATTTTTAAAATCAAATTTTGATGCTATAAACGATAAATCCTCTACCATGTCATCTTTTGGCTCCCAGTTTTTTTGGATGATAACCATAGCAACAGCATTAGGCATATTACTTTCTTACACAAAGCTCAAACAATACGAAGGGGCTGGCGCAAGTAAAATAGGCAGTGTTTTTATTTATATTTTGGTTGCTAGTATTGGTATGAAAATGGATCTTACCACGGTAACAGAAAATCCAGGTTTAATTGTTGTGGGATTAGTGTGGATGAGTATTCATGTTTCTTTACTGCTCTTAGTGGCTAAAATTATTAAAGCTCCCTATTTTTTCTTAGCTGTTGGAAGCAAAGCAAACATTGGAGGTGCGGCCTCAGCTCCGGTTGTTGCCTCTGCATTTCATCCGTCGCTTGCAACGGTAGGTGTGCTTCTCGCAGTATTTGGATATGTTGTGGGAACCTATGGTGCTATGCTGTGCGCAGAACTTATGAAAATTGCGTCAGGAGGTTAGCTTTTATTTAATAATTATATGATATTTGCCTTCAAAATTTATTATTCTTGATGAAAAAAATTATTTCCGTATTTGTTGTTCTAATTGCAATGTCTTGCTCTACTAAATCAAATAATTTAACCGTAAAAGTTGATGTAAAGGGATTAAAAAAAGGTATCATATACTTAAAGAAGATTAAAGACACCTCCTTAGTTACGGTAGACTCAGTTGTTGTTAACGGCAATTCAAATTTTGAACTCCATGGACATGTTGAATCCCCTGAAATGTTCTTTCTTTATTTAGATAAAAATAGCTCTGAAAAAGATAGAATCAGTTTTTTTGCTGATAAAGGCATTACAGAAATAAACACTTCTTTGAAAAACTTTGCTTTTGATGCTAAAATTAAAGGTTCTAAGCAACAAAAAGTATTTGAAGAGTATCAAACCTTTATTTCAAAAAGTAACAATAGAAACCTCGACTTACTCAAAGAAGCTTTCGATGCAAAGAAAAATAATGATACGATTAAATTAAAAGCTATAGAAAAAGAGCAAAGTGGAGCTTTAAGAAGAAAGTACTTATACATCGTTAATTTTGCAATTAATAATAACGATAGCGAGGTATCTCCATACCTAGCTCTTTCAGAGATCTACGATGCTAGAATTGAGTTGTTAGATACGATAAACCAATCGTTAACTCCAGAAGTAAAAAATTCTAAATACGGTAAAGAACTAGAAAGGTTTATTAATGAAATTAAACAAGAATCCAAATAAAACTGGTGCTAGAATACAAGTAAAAAAAAGCTTCGCTAATTGCGAAGCTTTTTTTTTGAGCCGATGGAGGGACTCGAACCCACGACCTGCTGATTACAAATCAGCTGCTCTAGCCAGCTGAGCTACATCGGCGTTTTAACGGGTGCAAATATAATATCTAAAACAATATTTGCAAGACCTCCGTTAAAAAAATTATCCTAACTTATTAATTTTATCAATTAGAGCTTTTCCTTTTTCCTCTAACTCATTATTAATAGCCTTAAAATGCGCTTTAGGGTTGTCTATGTTTTTAGCATTTACCTTAGCAATTAATTCATCAAAAGTTTCAATGGCTTCATCGATAATGGCTTCACTTGCTTTGGTATCCTTATCTGTATTGGAATATTCCCAAACATAAACAGCTTCAATAATATCGCCCAATACATAATTTATATCCTTTTTTAAATCTCTAACATTTGCCATAATTTCTTATTTAATTTGATTACAAAACTACACATAAACTTCTAATAGTGTAGCTTTTTTAGTATTAATTTCATAGTCATCAATCACTGCAGGCAGCAGCACAGTTTCTCCAGTTTTTAAACGCTCCTTTACGTTATTTGCTGAAATAGAAACCTCTCCATCTACACATATATATATTACAAATGAACCTGTATGATTCTTTTTAGTCAATGTTTTTGTTAAGCTTAAATAATTAGTTGTAAAATAAGGACAAGTTACCATCTCGTTAGACTTGTTTTGAGTTCGTAAATAATCAACTCTAAAATTATCTGGCATATCAAAATCAAAGGCATCAATAGCTAAATCATTGTGAAGCTCTCTTTCCTTGCCATAATCATCCACCCGATCCCAATCATAAACGCGGTAAGTGATATCACTAACTTGCTGAATTTCAGCAACCATAACACCAGCTCCAATAGCATGAACCCTACCTGCCTCTATGAAATACGTATCACCTTTTTTTACCATATCAAAATTTACGATATCCGTAAGTGTTTTGTTTTCAAGATGACTTAGGTATTTCTCCTTTGTCATTTTTTGATTAAAACCCACTATTAAATTCGAATCTTCATCGGCTTGCATGACATACCACATCTCCGTCTTCCCAAAAGAATTGTGTCGCTTTGATGCTAATGCATCATTAGGGTGTAATTGAATAGACAAGTCTTTTTTGGCATCGATAAACTTAATTAATAAGGGAAACTTATTTTTAAAAATCCTATAGTTCTGTAGACCTAAAATATCCTTTCCAAAAATCTCTACTAAATCTTTCAATGTTTTACCTTTTAATGGTCCATTTATAACCACTGAGGTGTCCCCATCAAGATCACTAATCTCCCAACTCTCACCAATAGTATTAGATTCTGAAGCTTTATTGAGAATCGTTTTTAATTTTTGTCCGCCCCAAATTTTTTCTTTTAAAATAGGCTTAAACTTTAGAGGGTAGAAACTGCTTTTCTTATTGCTATCCGGCATAGGTAACAAAATTTCTGGGGGTTTCATAAAGCGTAATTTCTAAGTCTAAAGACTCAGAAATTTTTGGTTTAATTTTGTTATAAATAACCACGGCAATGTTTTCCGCAGTTGGATTTAGGTCTTTAAACTCTGCCACTTCAAGATTTAAATTTTTATGATCAAAGGTCTCTTCCACTTGTGTCTTAATGATATCTTTTAAAACCTTCATATCTATAACATAACCTGTATCCTTATTAATAGTTCCAGTCACACTCACAATTAGCTCATAGTTATGCCCATGAAAATTAGGATTGTTGCATTTCCCAAAAACTTCATCATTTTTTTCAAAACTCCAGTCTTTTCTATACAATCTATGAGCTGCATTAAAATGTGCCCGCCTACTAACTTTCACTTTCATGATTTAAATTTATATATTCATAAAACTTATCAAAAATTACTTTAAACCATTCTGTATATAGCTTTGGATATTTGGAGATATCCGATTTTACCATCTCCAGCGGCATCCATTTCCAATTAGCTACTTCATCTAGATTAATTTTAGGTTCTCCATTATAAGTACCTAGTAAAACATGATCTAATTCATGCTCTGTTAAACCATTATCAAAAGGAGCTTTGTAGATAAAGGATATTGACTCCTTAAGATCTACTACAAAACCCATTTCTTCCTGTAATCTTCGCTTTCCTGCATCAATATTAGATTCACCTTCTCTTTGATGACTACAGCATGTGTTAGTCCATAATCCAGGAGAATGGTACTTATCTAAAGCGCGCTGCTGAAGCATCAATTCATTCTTATTATTAAAAATAAACACTGAAAAAGCACGATGTAATACTGCCTTTTCATGCGCCTCTAACTTAGGCATAAGACCAATTTGCTCATCCTTTTCATTTACAAGGATAACTTTTTCTTCTTCCATAGATGAACAAAAATACAAACAAAATATAAAATTGCTTAAACTCCTTAATAAATAAAACAAAAAAAGTGCCTTAATATTTAGGCACTTTGTAAAGTTATAAACTCCTTTTAAAACTAATTTTCGATAATAATAAACTCACTACGCCTATTAGCTTGATGTTCTTTTCTAGTACAATACACGCCGTCTTTACAATGGTTAGTTAATTGAGACTCGCCATAGCCTTTTCCTGTTAACCTTTCAGGAGAAATGTTTCCATGTTTAATTAAATAGTTTTTGGTTCGTTCGTTTCTTTTATTGGACAGACCAATGTTATACTTTTTTGTCCCTCTAGAATCTGTATGCGACCGAATATCAACTTTTACAGTAGGAAACCTATCCATATAACCAATTACTTTGGTTAATTCGCCTTTAGCGTCTTTTCTTATAATAGCTTTATCAAAATCGTAATAAATCGGATTTAAACTAAGTAACTCACTAAGATCTGTTCCTACTGGAGCTGGAATAGCTTCAAGTTCTACAGTCACATGCGAGGTTTGGCTAACATTCGAAACGATGGTGAAATCTATAAAATTATCATAATAACCATCTTTCCTTCCTTCAATGAGATAGGTCTGTTTTAAACAGTCTAGATTATATATAAAAAGACCTGCTTCATTAGTTTTTAATGATACCAAAACATTTTTATCTTCATCGTACAAAACAATATTAGCATTGGCCAAAACCTCTTTTGAGTATTTATCGATCGCAATACCTTCAAGGATGGGTTTACATTCAGGAACTGTGAAACTATATATATCATCATCACCTTGTCCTCCTATACGATTAGACGAAACATATCCTTGACCTGTATCTTCATATATAACATAGCCAAAATCATCTTTTGGACTATTAATGGGTCTTCCTACATTTTTTACTTCTGATGCCCCAATGGCTTTTACGTCGATTTTAAACACATCTAACCCTCCAAGCCCAACATGTCCATCTGAAGCGAAATAAAGTATATCCTTATCGCTAATAAAAGGAAAATTTTCCCTGCCCTCCGTATTAATTTTATTACCCAAATTAACTGGGGTCCCGAAGGTCCCATCATCATTAATATCTACCACATACAAATCAGAACTTCCAAAACTTCCGGGCATATCTGAGGAAAAATAGAGTTTCTTTTCATCAATACTTAATGCTGGATGTGCTACATTGTACTCTTTACTATTAAATGGTAATGGTTTAATATTTGTCCATTCTCCATTAACCAAATCCGCTCTAAAAATTTGCAAAACATGAGCATTTTTACTGCTTTTCTTGAACTTACCCTTGTAATAGTTATTACGTGTAAAATAAAGTGTTTTACCATCTCTTGAATAAGCTGCAGACGATTCATGATATTTACTATTAATGTCTTCGCTCAACTCTTCTACTTTATTCAAAGAATCTATTGAAAATAGATTTAAAAAAGGTTGCCCGTTCCAACCGTACAACTTTTCATCAGTATCTCGCGATGATGCAAAAATTAGTTTTCCATTATGCGTGGAGACTCCAAAATCAGAAAAAGCCGTATTTACTTTTAAACTCTTTAAATCGAATGTTTTAGACACTTTATTTATGTCCCGTAAATAATTAGAATGATTGGAAAATGACTTGGATCTTAGATCTTCTGGGTTTGCAGCCACAAAATCCTCCATTAACTTATCAGCTTCGTTATACTTCTCTTGCGCTTTTAAAGCATGAACATATCTAAAATAGTTTTCAGCTTTCAGTGAATCTACCTCCTCTCTTTCTTCTCTAGAACTTAACAATTCTTCATACCATTTGGAGGCATCTTCCATTTCTCCGTTAAAGTAATATACGTTTGCTAATTTCTCGATAATATCTGAAGAGGCATTCGGTCTGTAAGCCAGATTTAATAATGTCTCCTTAGATTCATCATACTGCAGATTATTATATTTTTTCGTAACACTCTTTATTTTCCCCATTTGAGAGAAAGCACTAAAACCAAAGGAAATAGAACAGAGTATAATTAAGTATATTTTTAGTTTCATATCTTCTTGTTTTAAAAGAATCGTGGCGAAATAATTTTACCTATTTGCGATAATTCAAATCTTAGCAAGACCTCGTGAGATCCACTATTATAATTATTTAGAGCTGTAGTGGTTGAATCATAAGCATATCCAACAAAAAACTGCTCACTCACTTGAAAACCAACCAAACCACTAATAGCATCATTCCATCTGTATGCCAAACCTAAGGTAAATTTCTCATTAAATAAGGCATTTACGGACAAATCAGCTATTAGAGGAGCTCCAGAGACCCCTTTAAGCATAAACGCTGGTTTCAATTTTATGCTACTGTTCAAATCAAAAACATAACCTCCAATAAGAAACATATGGAGTTTTTCTGTTGCTAATGACTCTTTAAAATCATCATAATGCGTCGTCGTCAGTACATTTGGAACAGACAACCCCAAATACCACTTATCTGAATGCAAATACACCCCAGCACCTATTGTTGGAGATATTAAATTTACGTTTTCATTAAACACCACGTCAGGATTTTGGAATATTCCTTTACTCCAGTCGGTATCTAAAAAATGTAACCCTGCTTTGGCTCCGAAAGACAACTCAAGATCCCCGTAATAATCTACGGGAATGGTATATGATACATTGGCATCTAAATAAGTTTCTTTAGCCGGTCCAATCTCATCGCTAACAACATTTAAACCTAAACCTATCCGTTCATTGTTTAATGGTGAATGAATTCCAAAAGTTATTGTCCTTGGTGCGCCTTCAATACCCACCCATTGAGCTCTATATAAAGCAGTGGCACTTAATACATCTCTTTGACCTGCGTAAGCTGCATTCACACTCATAGTATTATACATATACTGTGTATATTGAGGATCTTGTTGTGCATGTAAACCACAGCTTAATAGCGAAATAAACACTACCAAAATTGCCTCTTTTATGAATGATGCTTTTTCTATCATCTCTTTAAATTCGTTTTGCCACTAACTTTTAATTACCTATTTATATACAACCAGCCCACTTTTGGTTCTGAACCATTGCCCAAATCTAGCACATAATAATACGTTCCTACAGGTAATTCCTCCTGAGCGTTGAAAGTAGCTCTACCGTTTGAAATACCTCCCCAGTCATTTTTATAGTTTCTTGCTTTATAAACTATATTACCCCAACGGTTATAAACCTCCAAACTATTATTTGGATAATCTTCAATACAATTTATTACTAATGTATCGTTAATGCCATCACCATTAGGTGAAAACTCGTTAAAAATTAACAAACAACCTAGTACCGTAACAGTTGAATCATCCAGAATATTGCCATCAAAATCATCACCATTATCACTAACATCAGATATCTCTGTTAAATAATTACTCTCAAGAGCTGTGGCAATAACGCTATTTGACACCCCTCCAGAATTGATAGCTTGTTGGTCTATTATAAAACTTGCGTCATAAATTGCGATTTCTCCAGGTAATAGACTCCCCTCTGCACTATCAAAACTAGAACTAACAAAACTTGGCCCACTAGTCAAATCTATTGGAATGCCCTGGGCATTCATAAAGATATCTTCCAGTTGAAGATCAATTATTTCAACATTTCCAGTATTCTCAATTTCAATTGTATAATTAATTCTGTCTCCTATATCTTCTCCCAATACATCTGCTAATTTAGTTACTTCAATACTTGCAACACAATTAACAGGCGATGTAACCGGTAAAGTAATACTTGTTCCGAAAAAACTACATGGATTATCAATATCCGTCCCATCGGCTATTTCATCCCCATTTGTAACCCCATCACCATCGCAATCTCCTAAAGGATTAGATAAACAATCGGTAATGGTTACCTCGCCACTAGTATCCGTATTTACCGTATTTCCACTAGTTACTGTTCCCGATACCGTAAAGGTCTCATCTCCTTCAGAGATAGTATCATCAATAATTGGAATCGATACAGTCGTGCTTAAACTTCCTGATGGGATGGTGATTGTTGTGGTCGTACTCGTGTAATCTAATGAATCCGCTGTACCATCACTCGTAACAATATCTATAGACGTGTCTACACTACTTGCTACATCAATACTAGCCGTTACCGTGACACTGCCTCCATCTTCTGCTATACTCTCATCACTAATAATAAATGTTGGAGTTGCTTCATTATCTAGTATCGTTACCTCGCCACTTGGATCGGTATTAACCGTGTTCCCACTGGTCACTGTTCCCGATACCGTAAAGGTCTCGTCCGGCTCATCTATTAAATCATCTATAATAGAAATAGATACCGTCGTACTTAAATCTCCTGCTGGTATGGTGATCGTTGTGGTGGTTGCTGTGTAATCTGATCCTGATACTGCTGTACCATCACTAGTCACTATATCGATAGTCGTATCTACACTACTTGCAACATCTAAACTTGCCGTTACATCTACTGATCCTGCATCCTCATCTACGGACTCGTCAGAGAGACTTACCGTTGGCGTGGGCTCATTATCTAGTATCGTAACCTCGCCACTTGGATCGGTATTAACCGTGTTCCCACTGGTCACTGTTCCTGATACTGTAAAGGTCTCATCTGGCTCATCTATTAAATCATCTATAATAGAAATAGATACCGTCGTACTTAAATCTCCTGCTGGTATAGTGATCGTAGTGGTGGTTGCTGTGTAATCTGATCCTGATACTGCTGTACCATCACTAGTAACTATATCGATAGTCGTGTCTACACTACTTGCAACATCTAAACTTGCCGTTACATCTACTGATCCTGCATCCTCATCTACGGACTCGTCAGAGAGACTTACCGTTGGTGTAGGCTCATTATCTAGTATCGTAACCTCGCCACTAGCATCCGTGTTTACCGTGTTCCCACTGGTCACTGTTCCCGATACCGTAAAGGTCTCGTCCGGCTCATCTATTAAATCATCTATAATAGAAATAGATACCGTCGTACTTAAATCTCCTGCTGGTATGGTGATCGTTGTGGTGGTTGCTGTGTAATCTGATCCTGATACTGCTGTACCATCACTAGTAACTATATCGATAGTTGTATCTACACTACTTGCAACATCTAAACTTGCCGTTACATCTACTGATCCTGCATCCTCATCTACGGACTCGTCAGAGAGACTTACCGTTGGCGTGGGCTCATTATCTAGTATCGTTACCTCGCCACTAGCATCCGTGTTTACCGTGTTCCCACTGGTCACTGTTCCCGATACCGTAAAGGTCTCGTCTGGCTCATCTATTAAATCATCTATAATAGAAATAGATACCGTCGTACTTAAATCTCCTGCTGGTATGGTGATCGTAGTGGTGGTTGCTGTGTAATCTGATCCTGATACTGCTGTACCATCACTAGTCACTATATCGATAGTTGTATCTACACTACTTGCAACATCTAAACTTGCCGTTACATCTACTGATCCTGCATCCTCATCTACAGATTCGTCAGAGAGACTTACCGTTGGCGTTGGCTCATTATCTAGTATCGTAACCTCGCCACTTGGATCGATATTAACTGTATTACCACTGGTCACTGTTCCGGATACCGTAAAGGTCTCATCTGGCTCATCTATTAAATCATCTATAATAGAAATAGATACCGTCGTACTTAAATCTCCTGCTGGTATGGTGATCGTTGTGGTGGTTGCTGTGTAATCTGATCCTGATACTGCTGTACCATCACTAGTCACTATATCGATAGTCGTGTCTACACTACTTGCTACATCTAAACTTGCCGTTACATCTACTGATCCTGCATCCTCATCTACGGACTCGTCAGAGAGACTTACCGTTGGCGTGGGCTCATTATCTAGTATCGTTACCTCGCCACTAGCATCCGTGTTTACCGTGTTCCCACTGGTCACTGTTCCCGATACCGTAAAGGTCTCGTCCGGCTCATCTATTAAATCATCTATAATAGAAATAGATACCGTCGTACTTAAATCTCCTGCTGGTATGGTGATCGTTGTGGTGGTTGCTGTGTAATCTGACCCTGATACTGCTGTACCATCACTAGTCACTATATCGATAGTCGTATCTACACTACTTGCAACATCTAAACTTGCCGTTACGGTGACACTGCCTCCATCTTCTGCTATACTCTCATCACTAATAATAAATGTTGGTAAAACACAATCAGTAGGAGCTGCTACAAACAAATCAATAGTACATCCATTCAAAATAGCTGTCAGCGTAACATCTGAATTTACATTAATATTGGTTACTGTATCTAATAAATTATCCACAATTCCTTCTGTAGAAGTTACTGTCCCATTAGTATTAAACGAAATACTATATGTTAATCCATCTGCAGAACAAATAGTACTTATAAATGTTAAAATAGGCAATGGATTTACAATGACATCCACTTGTGTTGCTAAACTCTCACATCCATTTGTATTTGTTTGTGTTACATATACCGTTTCTGTACCTACCAATCCACTTGGAGAAAATGTATCATCATTGTCAATTATAGTATTCAATCCTGAATCACTATACCATGTAAAACTGGATCCAACTAATCCCGTTGCTGTAATATCTAATATAGCATCTCCATCACAATAAGACGCTCCACTTGCAGTTGGTGGAACTGGTATAGTTATATCTTCTGTGATGGTCACAGTATCGGTAGCCACACAGCCATTGTCCGCATCGGTTACGGTTAAGGTATAGACCCCTGCTGCACTGATTGTTGGCGTGGCTGTATTAGCACCACTGTCTATCGTACCTCCTGTCCAAGCATAGCTTAATGCCCCTTGACCACTAGAGCCTGTGCCATCTAAAACTAAGGTCGTTACCGCACAGGTTAGTTCTGCTGTTGTGCCTGCATCTGCTGTAGGGGCTAAGATATCTTCTGTGATCGTCACAGTGTCGGTAGCCACACAGCCATTGTCCGCATCGGTTACGGTTAAGGTATAGACCCCTGCTGCACTGATTGTTGGCGTGGCTGTATTAGCACCACTGTCTATCGTACCTCCTGTCCAAGCATAGCTTAATGCCCCTTGACCACTAGAGCCTGTGCCATCTAAAACTAAGGTCGTTACCGCACAGGTTAGTTCTCCTGTTGTGCCTGCATC
>NZ_SRWZ01000001.1 GCF_004804355.1 Cognatitamlana onchidii | reverse complement strand
CGAACTCTTTTAAAATCTTAGCTATTTGCTGGGGACTGAATTTACTTTTTCTCATAATTACTGTTTAAAGTTAATATTATTTTTACACTTTTAAACAGTTCGATTTATAGGGAAGCTTACAGCAAGCAATTAATTTTATACAATGTTGTGTAACGTATTTTTTTTAAAAGTCAGAGTTATGTCGGAAAAGGAATTAATTGTCGATGTTATAAATGTTCTTAAAACACTAGAAGGAAAATCTTTAAAAAGATGTCAATTAATCCTTGAAGATTCTTTGAAATCCATTAACAACATAGCTTTTAATCACGAATTAAACATAAACCATGAGTTATTTGAAAAATATAAAGAAGGCGAAATTATTGACGATTAGTAAATGTCGTTTTCAATTTTTAGTGTTTTTAAAACATCTTTTAGGTCTTTGTTTATTGTTTCATTGTCATGTTTCATAAATACCAAAACATACCAAATAATTTCATTTTCTGGCGTAGGAGGTATAGCAAATGATTCGGCACTAAATTTTTGAACTGCTTTAAGTTCCGTTATTTTAAATTCCTTTCCTTCTTTTCCGTATGGGAAATATGGTTTGGTTTTTAAGTAGTCAAACTCCGTAACAAGTTTTTCTGCTTTTGATTTTGAGTAATTCATTTTATTCGATTTCGTTTTTTATATGTTACACAACGTTTATGTATAAGGAAAGTTGCGTGTTTGTGCGCGAGGATTTTCCGAAGGAAAATCAGAAGCAAGCAAACGAGCAATTAACTTTGGTTTAGGTAAAACTAGCAATTTTTTTTATACGGTGTTGTAGCACGTATTTTTATTCTTTTTCTTGAGTATCAGGTTTTGATTTTTCGGCTGAATTGTTATCTACTATTTCCTTAACAATACGTTCTTTTTCGACCTCGTCATTTAAAAGTTTAGAGTATATTTCTCCTTTCCATTTGGTTTCTGCATCTATATGTTTTTGATATTTAATATACCAAAAGTAAAAACCAACAATCATTAAGACTGACCCTATTTGCAATAACCATTTAGAATAAAAGCCATAATATTTCTGTTTTTTTGAATTGTAATCATCTCGTTTTAAAAGTTTTCTGCCCTCTATTGCTTCTTTACTCCATTGTCTACTAAATTTAAGGACTCTGTCTCTATAATAATCTTGTAAAGGTTTTATTTTCTGGATGCTATCATATTTTCCCAATTCTTCTAATTCAATAATTTCCTTTTCCAATGAATCGTAATTGGTTATAGCGATATTGTATTCCTTTTCTGTGTTTTCAGCATCAACAAGATAATTAGAAAAGTCTTTATTAATTTCGTGTTTTTCGTCAAGATATAAATCGCTCACAAAAAAGGAAAGTCCTATTAACACAAGCCCAAAAATGGCTATAAATTTATAGAGGTTATCTGTTGGCGGGGTTAGAAAATTCATTGATTTTATCCATTTAAGTGATTTTCAATATGTGCTACAACGGTTACGTATAAGAATAGTGCGGTTTTGTGTCCGAGGATTTTCCGCAGGAAAATCAGAGAGACCAAATACGCACTGACCTTTTGATTGATGAATGAACTTACGCATTATTTTTATACAATGTTAGGTGCAGGTTTTAATTAGTGATTTTTTCAAAAGTTTCGTTTTTAAAATTGGCCATAAAGATTTGAGAGGTACTCCTTTTTAAGTCCACCAGTCCGTTTTCTGGATAATAAATAGAATGATAATAAAAGTTAACTTTGACTTTTACATCCTTATCCATCGGGATAAAATTTGTCCTAACGATTTGTTGTATCGAATTATAGGGAATATTAAATCTTTGAGGCTCTTTGGTAGGATACGTTTCAGCACTTTCGGTTTGAACCGAATTAGAAATTACTCTATTCTTTTCATCCACGATAGAAGATTTAAATCTAATAGGAACTTTATTTAGAGTTTCATAAATTATCTTTAATTCTCCATTCTTTATTAGTAGTCCAATAATTTCAACTTCTGGAGCTGTTTTTTTTAAAGTCTCTAATTCTTCCTTTTCCTGTATTAAAGACAATTTAGAAGATTCGAGTTCAATAATTCTTTCGTTTGAAATTTTAGCTGCTTTTCGTGTTGTTATAGCAAGACCAATTAAACCTATCAAACCAATAACAGAGGCAACTATTGCAACTCCTCTCCAAAATGTAATCCAATTATTAATATCCAAATCTGTATGAATTTATGTGTAAAAATGTTTTTGTTAACTTGCACCTAACGGTCTCGGCTATTATTTCGTTGCGGAAAAATCCGCAGGATTCTTTCCGCCGTAGACGAAAGATAGCAAATAAGCGTTGAATTCCGATTAGGAATTCAACCGCAATGAATTATAGCCATTGTTAGGCACTGGCTTTTTTTATTTTTAGTTGATATACTATTCCGTAAATCAGTCCGATTATTCCACCAAGATAGCTGAAATTGTGCATTGTTCCAGCAGTCAAAAAACTTTTTCGGTCATTCAATTCAGCTGGTAGATTCCAATTCGCATCCAAGTTTGAGATTATAAGTTTACCAACTAAAATTCCCACGATTCCAATTCCGATTGCTATTCCTAAAGTCCGAAATATTGCTCCGATTCCACTTTTCCACATAATTTTGGAATTAGTTTGAACCATTCCTACGATTCCGATAATCAGTCCGAGTATCAGTCCAAACCACCAAGTTGAGGCAATTCCAATTAATCCTGCGCTCATTCGAGGAAAGTCAAGCGTATATTTAATTGACCAAAATTGTTCAAATTTAAATTTAGTAAAGTATTCAGTCGAGATTGAGTAGGAAATTTGGTTATGTAAAAATCCGTAAATTGATGCAAGAACTATCGAGATAATTACGATTAATATTAAAATTCCAATTTTTTTCGCCATTCGGTTTTTTCAGCTTGTGCCTAACGGCTTGTGTATGAAATCGTAGGCGAATCTTAATTGCACCTACTAATCAAAATACAACGAGCCTTAGCTTTTGTGTTTTGTTATTAAATTGTTCTCGTAAATATAACGAAATCCGAAAGATTTGGCGATGCTTCAAATAGCACCAAACCTAAGCGATTCACCGAATCGCCTATGTTTTATACACTTTGTTAGTGGCAGTTTTATAGTGTGTTAGTATTTGTTTTCTATTATAGATAATCCAAATGATTGCAATGACAAATAGGGAAATGATATGAAACTTAAACCTCCAAAATTTTAGTGCCGAATTGCTTTCAGTGTTGTAATTTAATCCTGTTGATCTACCCCAGGCGATAAATGCATCAGCCATAGGGAGTTTTCCAAATAGATATTTTTTGACTTTATCAGTTCGTCTATCAAAACCGAATGCATGAATTGTTTTGTATTGGTTGTCAGCCAGGTTACTGTCATCATACATTGAGAGAGTTCCTATCATTACAATAGTCGCAGAAAATCCCACACCAAATATAACTGGACCAGAATCAATATCACCTAAACCTCTAACTCCTTTGGGATATTCTCGAATACATGGCAATCCAAATCTTGTTGATATAAATTTATCTTTAAATAAATCATATTGCTGTTGAGCAAACTTATAATCAATTTCACCTAGCATACGCAAAATTAATCCCATAGAACAGCCGCGAGAACCTTGACTAGACAGCCCTGTCAAAGAATTAACTTTATGAGGAATCATATCTGTATTTTCGTCAAGTTTGGTTTTAACGTCTTTGATCCAATGATCTATTGCATTATCGTATCTAGGAGCGAATAATTTGTCATGATTTGATAAAGAAGCCATTGCTACAAACATATCAGCTGGCCAAGATTGTTGGTCATAAGATTCTAAAAATGGAACGGCAGAAGAGTGTAAAGCATTTGCGATAATATCACTTTGGTCTTGTAATTTCTTGATGAATGTTTCACTATTTGAAAATGAAGTATCTACAAGTAGAATTTTAGAAAGGAGATAGTTTCTCCAACCGTGATAAAATATCCCATATTCAGGATCTAGATAGACAGGAAAAGACCATTTTGCCTGATCAATGTCTATGTTTTTATAAGCATAAAGAGCTTCGGACAACGCTCTATCTTTAGTTGATTTATCAACTGTATCAGCCAATGCTACCTCACACCAAGCTAAACCATAAAGAGCATTAACAAAAATGTATCCTTCGGGGAAAATATTTTGCATGCGCTGTCCTAATTTATTATCCTTTAATTCCTTTTCAAGAAAGTTTAACTGAAGAATAATATCTTCCTTTTCTTCAGTCAAAGAATGGTTCTCAGAATGCAACTTAAAATTTATCCTAAGGATTGCAATGCTTAAAACGCTTATGAATATAAGACTTATTATTCTCATTTTCTGGTTTCTAACGTAATTGCCACTAACGGTATTGTATAAGGATAGTGCGTTTTTGTGTGCGAGGATTTTCCGAAGGAAAATCGGAAGCTAGCAAAACCGTACTAACCTTTGATTAATCACTAAACTAAGCATTATTTTTATACGGTGTTGTGCCTAGTTTTTTATATTTAGTTTTATTTTTTGTCCGTCTTTCAAATCCTTTATTTGAAATCCTAAATCTCCGCTAAAAGCAATTAATTCCGCAAAACTAATTTTTCCGAGATTCGATTTCTCATATTCTCCGCCAATAACAGCCGACATTTTTAGACAATATTTTTCGTTTTCTTTTAATTCTCCAAGTTCCGATTTTGCAATGTTCACAAGGTTTGTCATTTCCCAATCTTCAATAAATTCAGAGTCGGCAGTAATTCGGTCAAATTCAGATTCTGATTTCGCAATTTTTCCACAACTAATTTCTTCGGGACAAATTCTCCAATATTCGTTTTTGTCCGTTTTGAATATTACGTTGCCAAAGTCATTCGTTCGAACTATTTCGGTCGCGTTAAACCCTTTCCAATTCCAAGCTTTGTTTATTTCAGTAATTATTTTTTCCATTTAAAAACTACTAATTATGATTGCAACAAGTATTATTAGAAGATAAAATAGTATTCCAGCAATTCTTGCTTTTTCGGCTTGTTCAATTTTTTTTTCAAATCCAAACTTTTTATAACGTTCAAATTCAATTTGGTTAGCACTTTTTGGATTTAAACGCCAATTGGGATTAATTGGAACGAAGAAAAAGGCGAGCCATTCTCCTTTTGTTAAAGGTATGGTTTTACGTTTCTGTATGTTTTCTAATTCCAGGCTCAAGTTTTCGTTAAATTAGGCACAACGGTCTTGTATATGAAAAGTAGCGGATTTTAAGCACTAACTTTTCAGATTATTACAGACCTTTAATTTATTCATTTTGTTAAGATTAAGCGATTAAACCGCTATTTTTTATATACGTTGTTGTACACTGGCTTTTTTCCGTTCAGATTGTCATTCAGCGTTGGCAAAGACATACTCTTTTGCAATTTTTGGCGTTACGATGGGTTGTGCGAATTGCAAATGTGTATGGCTTTAAGCGTTGGCTATTTTTTTCCTCTGTTTAACCTTCGGTTAGATAATTTTTTCCATATACTATCTGCCAATTCAATTTCTTCATTTGTCAAGCCGTAATTTTCTTTTAATATTTTTTCGTTCGTAATTTTTAGTAATTCCGAAATGTCTTCCTTTTCACGAATCATTTCGTCAATAGTTGGAAGTAATTCCGCATTCTTTTCATTGTAAGGTAAAAGTATTTTTTCCACTTCGTTCGGCATTAATTCTAAAACTCCGCCTCCGTGACTTCTCCCACAAATCTCAGCAAATGCAAATGAAAGTGAATTGTAATAACTAGCAGTTAAAGCATTTATATTCACTTTTTCTTTAATGGTTACTCTATGCATAGTATCCGTTGTGAAAGCTTTTGCTTCGTTAATTATTAATTTTGGATACTTATTATTTCTTCGAATAAATAATGCATCAGATATTCTTTGAGAAGGCACAATTTGCCATTCATCACGTATTCTACATTTATAACCTTTGTGTATATTGTTTTCTTCTCCCCAAGCAATATAATCTCTAGCTCCAACAGAACCATTCAGTTCGTCCATTTTTGGGAATGATAAAAAGTGCGTTCGAGCTTCTGAGTTTCTATTTTTAATCCAATCTTTTTCTGTGAAAATCGCACTTGGAACTTGAACACTTCTACCAACTAATGGTTTTGCATACTTTTCTAAATTATAGAATTGTACAGTAGAAAGTGGAACTGTAAAAAATGGATTTGAACCTGTTGTAATACCGACTTCTACTTTTGCGAATTCTCTTAGTCTTGGAATTAACTTGTCGTTTTGAAGTTTTTCTAAAAAGTCAATTTCGTTTTGTTCAAGGAAATAAAAAGTCCATTTGTTTGATTTGAAATCAATCTTCTTTTTTGGGCTTTTTAATTTTGATACATCTAGTTTTTTAAGTTCTTCCGCATCTTTCAATTCTAAATGTTCAATTAAATGTGTTTTAGATTTATTTTTCTCACACAACAAAAGAACTACTTCTTGTTGAATGTCTGGAAATACCAACTTTTCAAAAGATACAATGTTTATTTTATTATAAAAATGAGCTAAAAACTCTCTTAAAGGTTGAGCATACGAAACTTGTAGTATTTCGGCTGGTAATACAAATCCAATTTTGCTTTCCTCTTTTAAAAGTAGGGAAGAACCAATAACAAACGAAACCCAAGCATTGGTCAGTTTAGAATACTTTAGTTTGGCTTTGTCGAAAATCTGTGAAGCAAATTCTTGTTGTTCTTTGTCAAAATATTGGTAGCGAATGTAAGGTGGATTTCCGACTACCAAATCAAACTTTTGTTTGGTGTTAATGCAGAAATCGTGAAAATCGGTATTAATAACGTTAGTTTTGTCCAAGCCAATTTTTTTAGACTTTTCAGCTTCAACTTCGTCAAACTCTATTGCAGTTACAGAATTATATTCATAACCACCTTTTTGTATTTCTTCAAGGAATACTCCATCCCCACAACTTGGTTCTAAAATGTCAAATTGTGTATTACCGTTAAATGCCCATTTTAAAACAAATGATGCGATTGGTTCAGGTGTATAGAATCCACCCCTTAATTTTTCCTTTGATGCTTCTTTAATTAGTTGCATAAATCTCAGAAATTAAAGGGATATTGCTATCGGCTTCTCCCAAATTAAACAAAGTTTTAAGTGTGTCGTCTAGTTCAGACTTTAAACTGTCGAACTGACGCTGTAATGGAATTAATGTCCTTTTATTTCCGTTGCTATCATCTATTTTTCCTTGAACATCAATTAATTCTTTTTGAATTTTCGAGATTTTATCGTGAATATCTTTCTCTGATTTTGCGTCAAAATCAATAAGCCTAATTGGTAGCTTTTTGAGCACTTTTGTACCTCTTGCGATATAACCACCTCTGAATACTTCTCCAATTAGTGCAGAAAACCACTCTAAATATTTAGAGTTCAATAACGCTTGAATATAGTAGATAGAATAAGGGAAGTTGTCAGGTAAAGTAATCATACAATAACCTGCTGTACCGCCAGAAGATATTAAAGTTCCAAAATAATCAATTGCATATTTATTGCCTTGTGCTAAAACTCCAACAATGATTTTTGCAGGCACATCACATTTGTCTAAACTTTGATGTCTACCATATCTATACCATTCGTTTTTTGTTAGAGGTTCAGGTTTAATGTCTCTCTTATCGTTATCAAGTTTATCTTTATAGTGATGTAAAAACTTGTATGTTTCAGGATAATTAGATTTTAAGTCAGCAATTTCTACAAACTCAATTCCTTTTTTAGTTTTTAAATAAGGGTATATGACAAATGAGTTTGGCGAAAATGGGCGATAAGTATATAAATTATCTTCTCCGCTAGAAGTCTTGAAATATGGCCTAGTTAATGTTTTCTCAACTTTCCATTGAACACCATCTTTTTTGAAATAAAGAAAGTGTTTATCTTCTTTTTCTATAGAATGAATATAAACGTTATTGGCACTTGTTTGAATACCATTGTATATGTTTTCAGAACCAATAAGTTCCTCTAATGTTTTCGATTGAGAAACTATAGATGTGTAAATTGGTTTTAAAATACTTGGATAAAGCACCCAACCTTCGACTTCTAAAGAATCAATCTTGAATTCGTCAAAATATTCTTTCTCAATACTTCTTGTTTTCCAATTTTTGAGTGAGTTTACCTCAAAATATTTGAGTTGTTCTAGCTTTTCTTTTTTGAGAATTAAAAGGCAGGTGTATGTCGTCTTGTTTTGGAAAACTTGGTTTGCACCAAAGGATATTATTCGTTCAATTGCTTTATTATCGACAAGTAATTTTCTCAACTTTTTACCAGCTCCAACTTTCGCAAACTTACTTGGAACTATGTAACCAAAGTAACCTCCTTCTTTTAATAGTTGCAAACCTCTTTCTATGAAAAGAAAGTACTTGTCAAACTGTTTGTAAGATGATTCAAATTTTGATTTGTAAATTGGTAATTCAAGAGGTGTAAACTCTTTCATATGTTCTGTAGCCATATATGGTGGATTACCAACAATAACATCAAAACGAGTTTTGCCAAAATCAAAAGGATTTATTTCAACTTGATTTTTTTTATTTGTTTCTGATGACTCAATTAAGCTATTTCCAAACTGGATATTTTGGTCAAGAGTTGGTAAAGCAGGTGTTGTTATTGTTGCATTGTCTTCATTTTCTAGAAGCTTCAATAACAGGCCAAATTTACAGGCTTGAACAGCATTATAATCTTTATCAATTCCAAAAATGCAACTTTCTAAAACTTTCTTTTTGAGAGCAAAAGGTAATTTATAAATGTTTATTGATGTCTGAATTAATTTTGTTTGGTCACTTGATAAGTAGAAATCTACGAGTGTATCTTGAAGTAATTGATAAGTTTCGAGTAAAAATGCACCAGAACCACAAGCAATATCTGCAAAAGATGAATTTAAAATTTCATCAGCATTTTTGTTTTTGCAATGCTCTACAACTGTTTGCCTTAGAATATCTTGAATAATAAAAGTTGGTGTTGTAACAATATCCCTATCAACATTTTCCGGTTTCTTTTTTAAGAGAATTTGTCCGTTTTCTATCGCTAATTGCTCTCCAAGAAATATTTCATAGATATTACCTAAAATGTCCGAAGCAAAAACGGAAAAGGAATAAGTGCTTTCAGGGAAGTATAAATCTTTGATTATTTCCCAAAACGCAGAAGAGCTATCAGAAACTACCTTTTCTGTTAAAGGTTGATTAAATAAACCTGCGTTATATTTTTTGTCTGCTTCTTTGAATTTTTTGATGAGCGAAGAGAAATCATTATTTTCTGCAAAGTTTAATAAGGTTTTATAGGTTTCTAAATTTCGGTCTTCACAAACTCTTAAGAATATTATACTATTGATATAAGATTGAACAATATCGTTTAATTCTTCTATACTCAGGTCAGGTTTATGTGAATAAATTTCTTTACCTAAAACAATTCGCCATTCGTTAATATGTGAAAGAAATAAATCATCTACACTTGAAAGTTTTAATTGCTCCTCTATTTCTTTCCAAGTTTCCTCAAATTCTCCAGAATAGACAGCTTCGTTACTTAGCTGTTTTTTTATATCCTCAAAAGCTGATTCATATTCTGTATAGTGATAAAGATTTATTCTAGATTTTGTTACAGAATCATCTTTTCCAACTTTTTGAGAGCAATCATAGATTGCCAAATATTCAAAATTGGATAGGACTGAAATTTTAAGTTTTGCAGTAAAACCGTATCTGCGAATTTGTTTTGCAGGTTCGTTGTCGCTTTCAATTTTTACGTTTGGTTTTTTAGCTTCTAAAAAGAATTTTCGTTCAGAGAAAAGTCTAAAAGTATAATCAGGTTTTTTAGTATTGGAACTAGCATCTGCTTTTAGTCCTTCTTCAACTAAAACTTCTCGTTCGTTTGTCGGTTTTCCAGTCGAGTTTTTTATGTCCCAACCAAGTATTTCAAATAAAGGGTCAAGAAAATCTGTCCTAAGCTGAGTTTCGTTGTAATCTGCTTTTAGGTATGCTTCTCTATTTGAGTGATATTTTTTTACAAGGTCTTTAATGTTCATATTTATTTTAAGTCCAATGAACCTTGTTTAAGATTCTTATTTTTTAAATATTTAATTTTTTCTTCCGCTACCTTTAGGATTTCGTTGGTATTTTCTTCTTCTATAATCTGATAAGCTACTTTATCGCTAAAAAGAATAAGTCCAAGAGTTTTTTCCTCAACTTCGAACAATTCAGCCAATAATGGAATCATTTCTTTATTAGCACTTCTTTCTCCACGTTCAATTTTTCCCAACGTTGAAGGGTCAATGTCAAGTTTTGATGCAACTTTCCGTATTGGAAGATTTTGGTCTTCTCTCAATTTCCTCAAGTATTCTCCAAATGATTGTTTCGTATTCATTTCTTTCTGTTTTTCCTGAAAATATATTCAGGACAATAATTGTCCAAATATAATTGTTTTTTTTTGGAATTGAGTAAGAAGAGCGGTGGAAAAAGACAAGCTCTTTTTATTTTGTGAGGCACGAGCAAAATGAAATGTGCTTGACTATGCGGTTGGCTTTTCAGAGCTTGTGTACAACGTTGTTGTATATGGAAAGTTGCGAGTTTGTGTGCGAGGATTTTCCGAAGGAAAATCAGATGCTAGCAAACAAAGCAACTCACATTGGTTTAGGGTAAAACTAGCAATTTTTTATATACGGTGTTGTAAAACGTTTTTATTTATACAATTCATTAATGACTTCTTTTGCCAATTCAAGATTAGAATTCGGTAAATAAACAAATTGAGGTCCATAGCTGTTTCCGATTCCTAAAATTCCATATTCTGGATTGAATAACAATGGTCCAGTGGCGTCGTCATAAGATTCTTTTAATATATAATTCCCAAAATTAGATTCGTGTATTTCCTGATTTTGGTACTCAATTTTATGAGAGAGAATGAACTTGTCAAATGTAAAAGTCAATTGTTCAGATGCTTTGTTATAGTAGAATTTCATGTTTTTCTCTTTATTATTCAAATTCCTATAGTAGTATTTGGTTATTGAGTCATTATCTGAAATAACTAATTCATATTCCATAATTGGTTTAGCGATTTCTGTATGGAAAACGAAAAGAATTCTCTTTTCAATTCTTGATTCAGTTTTCGCAATTTTCTTTTCAGCAAAGTCATAATTATCGACTTTTTCCCCCATAGAAGTTCCTATAAAAATCAATATTCCGATTAGTATTAAACTCACAAATCCGAGAATAATTAATGATATGTTCAGGACTTTTTTCAAATGTTTTACAACGTGTTTGTGTATGATTAGCGGCGTATTTAAGCAACTAATTTAGTAAATACAAACCGAATAGAAAATCCGCGAGGATTTTCGTAAGCAAGCTCGAACTAGCCATTAATTATACACGTTGTTGTAAGTAGTGCTTTTTTCGTTCACTTACTTAATTTCAAAATCCGAAATGCTCCTTGAATTACCAATGCAAAAACAATTGTTCCGATAATCAAATCAGGTTTATTAGAACTCAAATAATGCACTAAAATTCCTGCAATAATTACTCCCAAATTGATAATCACGTCATTCGAAGTAAAAATCATACTTGCTTTCATATGTGCTTCTTCTTTGCTCTTTGACTTTTGCAAAATATAAAGGCAAATTCCGTTTGCAATAAGTGCAAAAATCGAAACGATAATCATTGTTGAAAAATCGGGAAGTTTCTCGTTTCCGAAAAATCTTCTCAAGACTTCTACAAATCCAATAATCGCAAGTATTATTTGAAAATATCCAGCAAGTTTGGCAATCCGTTTTTTCTTTGTTACTGTTCCACCAACCGCAAACAAACTAATTCCGTACACAAAACTGTCCGCAAGCATATCTAAACTATCGGCAACAAGTCCCATAGATTTTGAGATAATTCCTGTCGTCATTTCGATAATGAAAAATGCAAAATTTATGGCAAGTACAGACCAAAGTAGTTTTTTCTGATTTTCGTTTTCTTTAAATTCCGTTTGGTCGGTTTGTTCCGTTGAGATTTTTTTTCCACCTAAATTCAGTTCGATAACGGACTTTTCGATTTGGTCAATTTCTCCGCTGTGAAAAACGGTCAATTTTCGGTTCGGAATATCAAAGTCCAAATTCGCAATGCTTGAAATTCCGTCCAATTTCATTCGGATAAGATTTTCCTCTGAAGGACAATCCATTTTGGTAATTTCAAATATCGTTTTATTCACTTGGTTTCTGGGTTTTTCGGCATTACTTACAACGTGATTGTGTAAGGAAAGTTGCGTGTTTTAAGCACTAAAGTTAGCAAATAAATCACAGATAGAAAGTCCGCCAGGACTTTCGTAAATTGGCTTTTACCAGCAATTTTTTTTACACGGTGTTGTAAGCAGTTTTTTTATTCGGTTAATAATTTTCCTATTTCAAATATTTCAGCATAGCGGGATGAAAGGCCAAAAACCAAAATACTTTTTTCATCTATTATTCCATTAATTTCGAAAAGCATTTCTTTGTGTTTTGAGTTTTCTAAATTTTTCTTTCCTCGATAAACTTCAAATTTTTGTAAATCATTCATATAAAAAGCAGGAACCGTATTTATGACTATTGTACTATCCACTTTTTGGCCATTAAAATATATATCTCCGTGTAAATTTGGTGAAAGAGTAGTATTTGAAATCGTATCATTTCTATGTCCAATGTAAATTTCAAATTCGGTCGGAATTACACTTTCCCAACCTCCAGTTACTTTTCCGTTAATTTTAAATGTCTTGCTTTTTCGGTCAATCTTAATTTCATTCGGAATTATTATTAATCCGTTTCTTTTAGGCTCTGATGAAGTATAAATAATTGAGTCCGTTTTTGGGTCGACAAGTTCCGTTTGAATATCTGATTTTGTATAATCTCTGAAACAAGGAATTCCACTAAAAACATTATCTAACCAACCAAATGTAAATCGGTTTTCATCTACTTTTAATTTCAATAATTCGCTGTATTCAACAGTTTTTGGATTGTCTTGTGCATTAGCAAATCCAACTACGAATATTGAAATTAAAATTATGTTTCGGATGTTTCTCATAATTGCTTACAACGTGTTAGTGTATGATTTCGTTGCGTGGTTTAAGCACTAAAGTTAGCAAATAATCACGGATAGAAAATTCTAGCGGAATTTTCGTAAGTAAGCCTTTACTAGCAATGAATTATACACAGTGTTGGCAACAGTAATTTAACAGTCGTTTTCAATATATAAAGTCAAATTCCACTGTCCATTTATTTTTTCAAATCCAAGCATTTTTAGGGTTCCGACTTCTTTTAAGGTATATTCAAAGTAAAATTTATTGTCAGAATAACTGAATGTGTTTTCCCATTCTTTGTCAATTCTAATTTCTTCAATAAAGTTCCAATCGTCAAATACCCAATTATCCTCTGTTAAAACATAAGTTTCTTCACAAGCTCCAACTACTGCAATCAAATTGTCAAAGTCAATGTGAGTCTTTTGAAAATTAGTGTCGGAAATGAACTTTTTACTAAATTCCAGAAAACCATTCGGAACTTTTGTTTTGTCAGAGTATGATTCAGACACTTTTTGGTAATCCTCGGCTTTTTGAAAAGCTAAATCCCAGTCGTATTTTTCTACTTCTCCTTTTTTGTATAGTTTATAAATCGAATCCATTTTAGCTTTCATTAATTCCTCTTCAGCTATGGAATTCGATTCTTCACTTTCCGTTTTCAATTCAGGTTTAGGTTCTTGTTTATTTTCTTTACAAGAAATTATTAATAGAAGTAAGAAAGTCAGTTTTAGTATCCTCATTTTTTATTGTTGCCAACTTGTTTATATGGATGATTTAATTAATCATAATAATCCCATTTGGGGTGATAACGATGGTTTTTGGTGATTTTTATTATCCTTATACCATTTTAATTGTTTACCGCCCTTTTGTAAAAATACATTTTTTCTTACAATAGTTTAAGAGGTAAATAAATAATTAGGTTCTAAATGTTTTAAGAAGTTTGTTCAAGTTGTTAAATCAGCTTAATTAGTTGACAGCTGTTAAGTGCACTGACGGCGGGTAGTCTTCTCTTAATACTGTATGGATTTAGATGATATACGTGTTGCTTACAGGAAATAATGAAGCGCAATACCGAGTAAATCTTTAGTAGTTGTTACATTTGTGGCATGACAATATTTGATGTGCTTTTTTTTCGGGTCTTTCAGTACTACAAAAACAAGAAAAATAAAAACGCGAATACGCTAGCTGTTTTTTATATCACGTTTTTACAAAGCAGTTTACTGTTAGTTTTAGGGGTGTTTTTTTCAAAATTTTTCAAACGCATGCATGTGGCTACTATGTCGGGGACAAAAGCTTGGACGCTTTTTGCCTTGGTGGTGATATTCTTGTATTTTAAGAACTGGACGCAATACGGTGGTAAAAAATTAAAGGTTAGAAATGCAAAACGCCTACATAAAAAGAAACTAACCTACCCTATAGGTCTACTTTGGTTGGTCCCATTTGTTGTTTTAGGTTTGGCCTTTGTACTTATGCAAGCCACTTAGTTATTTTTTAAAAACAACGTATACCGGAAAGTGGTCACTATATCCACCTTTGTATTTTTTGCCAACATAGGTTCTAAATGGTGCTCCTTTAAAAGGGCCTTTAAAAAGTTTTAAAAAGTCTGCGTCAAAAATATCAGCTTTAAAAAACTCGAAGTTCTTGTTAGATGTTTTAAGGAAGTTGGTAGAAAACAATATTTGATCAAAAACAAACCATTGTCGTCTATGTTTTACTGTACCTCTATTAAAAGACCTCAGTGTTTCAAAAGGATTGAATAGTCCAAAACTTTCAATTAATTGTTGAATGCTGTTGCTGTGGGGGTCATCGTTAAAATCTCCTAAAACAATGATTTTTGAATGGCTGTTATCTTGTTTTAGCTTAGTTATAATATGGCCAACCATATTTGAAGAGGCTAAACGTTTTGGTTCAGTTTCTTTTTCACCTTCACGTCTTGAGGACCAATGGTTAATAATAATATGGACAGGTTCAGAATCTAAATTCCCCGATACTAAAAGGATATCCCGTGTATAATCCGGAGAGCCGTCATCATCAGTTAAAGCTACCCTAAAAGTTTCTGTGTGCTTAACCTTAAAGGCGTTTTTGTCATAAATAAGAGCGACATCAATGCCTCGTTCATCTAAAGAATCAAAGTGCACAAAGTCATAATCAAAACTATTAAGATGTTTTGAGGCTATTAAATCTTTTAAAACTTTGGCGTTTTCAACTTCTGCAACTCCAATTAAAGCGGGGTGTTTGCCAGTAATCTCTTTCCCTATATTTGAAATAGTAAACCCTAATTTTCTTAGCTTGTTATCATATCGTTTTGGGGTCCATTTTTTCACAGACACCGGTAAGAAATCATTATCATTAGTATGCCTGTTATCTCTTAAGTCAAATAAATTTTCAAGGTTGTAAAAAGCAATGGTTTGCATATCCTGACGCACAGGAATATCTTCAAAAAGTTCTGTCATATACCAAAAATAGGCCTAAAATTATAAATATTAAAATGCTATCAATTATGTAACTTTGCACATATTTATTTGTAGTATTTAAAAGAACAAGGTGGGTTTAGAAAAAGCGGTTTTAATAGGAGTCATTACAAAAGATCAAGATGAAGTCAAATCTAAAGAATATTTAGATGAGCTTGAGTTTTTAACTTTTACAGCTGGAGGGTACGCCGTTAAGCGTTTCACACAAAAAATGGATATGCCTAATCCCAAAACCTTTATTGGGACTGGAAAGATGGAGGATGTGCGTAAGTATATTGAAGAGCACCATATCACTACCGCTATTTTTGATGATGAATTATCTGCTGCTCAAGAACGTAATATCAGTAAAATATTAAACGTAAAGGTGCTGGATAGAACCAATTTAATTCTAGATATTTTTGCACAACGTGCCCAAACAAGTTATGCCAGAACCCAAGTAGAACTGGCGCAGTGTGAATATTTATTACCCAGATTAAGAGGTATGTGGACGCACCTCGAGCGACAAAAAGGAGGTATTGGAATGCGCGGTCCTGGAGAAACAGAGATCGAAACAGATAGGCGTATTGTTCGCGATAAGATTGCCTTGCTAAAGGCTAGAATAAAAACCATCGACAAACAAATGGCTGTTCAACGCGGTAATCGTGGTAAAATGGTGAGGGTCGCCCTAGTTGGATATACTAATGTAGGGAAGTCTACGCTAATGAACGTTATTAGTAAAAGCGAAGTGTTTGCCGAAAATAAATTATTTGCCACTTTAGATACCACAGTAAGAAAAGTGGTTATTCAAAATTTACCTTTTTTGCTATCGGATACGGTTGGGTTTATTAGAAAACTACCAACACAATTGGTAGACAGTTTTAAAAGTACTCTGGACGAAGTTAGAGAGGCAGATTTATTGCTTCATGTGGTCGATATTTCGCACCCTAATTTTGAAGAACATATTGCTTCCGTTGAGAAGATTCTGGGTGAAATAAAAAGTGGCGATAAGCCAACTATTATGGTTTTTAATAAAATAGATGCCTACCAACCAGAGTCGATTGATGCCGACGACCTAGAAACCCAGCGCACAGAAAAGCATTATTCTTTAGAGGAATGGAAAAGTACTTGGATGAGTAAGGTTGGTAATAATGCCTTATTTATTTCTGCTTTAAATAAACAAAATTTAGAAGATTTTAAAAAACGTGTTTATAAAGAAGTAAGAGACATACATGTAACACGTTTTCCTTATAATCACTTTCTTTACCCAGACTACGAAGAAGAGAGTTAGTTAAATTGAACTTATGATTAAGATAATTTCAAACATGTTTAAAAAACGATGGGTGAAATGGCTAGCCGTACTATTTGGGTTAGTAATAACTTTTTTCATTGGGCTATACGTTGCTATTTACATAGGTGTTTTTGGAAAGTTACCAACACAAGAGGATTTAAGGTCTATTAAGCAGGAGCAGGCCACTCAAGTTTTGGATAAAGATGGATTACTTCTAGGGAAATATTACATTTATGATAGACAGCCTTTAAGATATGATGATTTTCCTCAGCACCTTATAGATGCTTTAATCGCCACCGAAGATGTACGTTTTTATGAGCATAATGGTATTGATAATACAAGTTTAGTAAGGGTCTTTGTTAAAAGTATTCTGTTGCAAAAGAAATCTGCGGGAGGAGGAAGCACCATAAGTTTGCAATTGGCAAAAAACCTATTTGGTAGAAAAAACTATCTGTTTTTAGGTACGGTAATAAATAAATTAAAGGAGTCAATTATCGCAACTAGAATAGAGGAGATATACTCCAAAAAAGATATTCTTACGTTGTATTTAAATACAGTCCCTTTTTCCGATAATACCTATGGTATTGAAAGTGCCTCTAGAAAATTTTTTGACAAAGCCGCTTCTCAGTTAAGTGTTTTGGAAGCCGCCACCCTAGTGGGCACCTTGAAAGCGAATAGTTTTTATAATCCTAGAAAAAGACCTGAGAATTGTCGAAATAGGAGGGATGTGGTTTTAAGTCAAATGGCTAAATATAACTATATAGATACGAAGACAAAAGATTCTTTACAGAAGCAAGATTTAGTTCTAGAATATAGGTCGTTTAGTCATGATTTAGGTGTGGCACCCTATTTTAGAGAAGCGGTTAAAAAAGAACTGCAACACATATTGGATACCTTAGTCTCGCATGAAGGTGATTCGTATGATTTGTATAGAGATGGGCTAATTGTTTATACAACATTAGATTATAAAATGCAGAGGCTAGCCGAAGAAGCTGTGCAAGAACATATGTCTAAACTTCAAAAGAATTATGAAGATTCCTATGGAAAATTGGCTCCATGGATACAAAACAAACACCTAGTTGATGGTGTTTTTAAAGCACTTCCTGAATATAATAGGTTAAAAGAATTAGGTTTGAGTATGGAACAGATCGAAGATTCTTTGTCTGTTAAAAGACCTGTTGAGTTGTTTAGCTGGAGTGGAGATGTGATAGAAAATATAAGTGTAAAAGATAGTATTAAGCATTATTTAAAACTTTTAAATACGGGCATGCTGTCTATTGAACCTAAAACGGGGGCCGTTAGAAGCTATATCGGTGGGATTGATTATAGGTTTTTTAAGTATGATCATGTCTCGCAGAGTACAAGGCAAGTAGGGTCTACATTTAAGCCGTTTGTTTACACGGCAGCTATTGAAAAAGGTATGGATCCGTGTACCTATTTTTCGTTATCTGAGGTTACCTATACTAACTATGATAATTGGACGCCTCGTAATTCAGGAAAGGATCAAGACACCCCTTTTATTAATTACACCTTGGAAAAGGCTTTGAGTCAATCGGTAAATACAGTTTCAGTAAAAGTGCTTAATGAGGTTGGAATTTCCAACGTCATAGATCTTTCGAATAAATTAGGTATCCCAGAAAAACTGCCTAATAAACCGGCATTGGCCTTAGGAGTGGCTGAAATAAATTTAAAGCATTTAACAGGAGCTTACGCGAGTTATGTTAATAAAGGAAAAGGCGTAAAACCATATTATATTGAGCGTATAGAGGATAAGCATGGAAACGTAATAGCAGATTTTAAACCTAATGTATTAGATGATCCTGCATATAATGAATATACTAGACAGGTTTTGCTAGAAATGATGAAGTCTACGGTTAACTCTGGAACAGCTTCTAGATTACGAAGCACCTATGGACTGCATAATGAAATAGCTGGTAAGACCGGAACAACACAAAATAATAAAGATGGTTGGTTTGTAGGCATAACACCCAATTTGGTAACGGTTACTTGGGTGGGTAATGATAATCACGCCATTGGTTTTAAAACAACTGCTCTAGGGCAAGGGGCCAATTCGGCATTACCTATTTTTGCTAAATTTTATCAGAAACTGAATGAAGCTACTGAGTTTGATGGCATAACCCAAGCCCAATTTGAACATCCTTCAGAACAAGTTATTGAGGATTTAGATTGCGAGCCTGAAAAGCGTGACTCTTTTATTAAACGACTATTTAGTAAGAAGAAAAAAACTAAAAAATTTAAAGGAAATAAATAAGATAAGGATGCGGTTAAAAACAAAAAGTACTTCTTGTAAAGAAGTACTTTTTGTTTTTTGGATCTGTAAAGTGTTAGCTTAGAATTTATAACTAAGGCCAAAAGTAGTATAAACTTGTAATTTGTTATCCACGTTTTCAAATGAAGGCATAGGATCTGTTCCATCAGGATCCCAATTGCCTAAGGCAAAATTAACAGCTTCCTGTTTACTGTCCCTTAGACCAAAATCAAAGCCTAAACCAATACCTTTCCATACGGTATAACTAAAGGAGTTAATCCAAGTCCAGTTTGATAAATTAGAATTTTGATAACTTATAAATGATGACAGGTTAGAGCTTAATTCAAAATTACCAAATTTGCGTGCATAGTTTGCAACTACTTTAGCACCAAAAGAGGATTCAAAAATGGCATCGTTTTCTGCAAACACAAAGTTGTAGTTTATTGGGTGAACAACTACAACAAGGTTTTCAACAGGTGTCCATGTAATACCAACACCTAAATCTAAATATCCTGGGTCGTTGAAATTGTTAATTAAGGTTGAGCGGTATTCTCCTAAGGTAGAAATGGCAATTTTTTCACTTAATTTATATCCATAAAGGGAGGTAAGGCTAAACACATCATTGGCTTCCTTAAAGCTATCATCATCGGTTGGGTCGTCTTTATCATCGAATTTTACCCAACTAAGATTGATATTTGCTTTACTATACCAAAAATATTTTTCACGGTCTAATTTAGCATATGGGTTAGCAGTAATATTAATATTCCCTGAGGAGTTGTTTGGTGTTCCTTGGGCATACCAATTGTTAAATTCAGATAAGCTAGCTCCAATAGTACCAAAAGCACCAAATTTCCAGCCTGGGAATTTGTCAATTTGAGATTGAAGATCTTCGGCTTCTTTTGTTAAAGCTTTTGCTTCGGCTTCTTTTTCAGCCTTTAGAGCCTTTAATTCTTCCTTAGTTTGTGCATTCATTGAAACTGCTCCAATGAATAATGTAATGATTAATAGCGTTTTTTTCATTTTTATGATTTTTAATAAAATGCGTTCAAAGATAAGTTAATTTTCAGTTGAAAGAATAATCCATCAACAAAACTCCAAATTTTTAATGAGATTCAAAAATCACTCTCAAGTCACAAAAAGTTAGGTGTGTTTATTTGTTTTTGTAAAGAGGAACAGAAGAGCAAGCTTCGCCATACATAAGGGATTTAGCAACAGGTTTTAATTTTTTGGTAAGCATTATATAAGCATTGTCTGGGACTGGTTTGTTTGAACAACCTTTAATTATAATAGGTTTATCTTGGAATATAGAAATATCAAGATTGTTTATGATATCTTGATATATTGATGTTTCCAACTGTTTCAGGTTTCCTATTGTAATCTGTTTTGCATAGGGTTCCAAATAAACAGTTAAAAGCATATAGGCCCAACCAGGAATTATGGCATCTGTACTACAAGTTAATGCGACATAATGGTTTTGGTATTGACTCCAGTTATGCCCCTTAGCTTTCTCTCGAAAGTCTTTTTCACGCAAAATAAGACCTTCAAACAACCAGTCTTTTATGTCAAACAGAATACGGTTTCCTTCTGGGTAGTAATCTTCTAAGTCGATGGTAACCAGCTTACTATTGGCTACTCTATTTATAATGTCGTCTGCCATGTTATTTTTTCTTTGCAATTAATAAAATTGAGTCATCTGTTTCAAATTCTTCATAATATTCTAAATAAAGAATGTTAAAAGAGTCTTTGTAAAAGCTCACTAAATCAGGTTTATCGTGGTAGTTAACAAATAGACCTTTAAAAATCTCGGAGTCTTCACCTTTCCAAAAGGAGTGACATATTATTCCTGAGTCATTTAAAATTTGACATTGTCTTTTAATAGATTGAGACAATTGGTCATTAGTTAAATGATGTAAGACTTTATTAGAATAAATACCATCAAATCTATCCTTAATAGTTAAAGTAGTGGCATCTAAATTCAAGAACTCACCGTTTACATTTTGAGTCTTTAGATGGTTAATAAATTCATCTGAGTTATCAGAGCCAATAACTTGAAAATAGGTGTTTAAAATTCTCCAATCGGTTCCTGGTCCTGAACCAATTTCAAGCACTTTTGAGTCTAAAGGCAAGTAGTCTTTTAAAAGTTCAATGAGCGTCCCTCCATTAACGTTTTTTGCCAGCTCTATATAAGCTTTTACAGATGCCTCTGTCTTGTAATAGTCGCCTTTCATAATTCTGGTGAACTAATTGAATAATGAAGGAATGGTTGGTTAGAGCATGCCTAATTCGAGTTTGGCTTCTTCACTCATAAGCTCTTGAGACCATGGCGGATCAAACGTTATTTCTACCTCGGCATCTTTTACTTCATCTAAAGATTTAACTTTTTCCTCAACCTCCAGTGGCAATGTCTCTGCTACTGGACAGTTTGGAGTGGTAAGGGTCATTAAAATCTTGACATCAGAATCTTCATTTACAAAAACGTCATAAATTAGCCCTAATTCATAGATGTCTACAGGAATTTCAGGATCATAAATGGTTTTTAAAACATTTACAATTTTTTCTCCTAAATCTGTTGTATTTATATACTCGCTCATTTTAATTCAATTGTGTTTGGTACGCAATAGCATACATTTTTAGTTGTTTTACCATACTTACCAAACCATTGGCTCGTGTTGGTGATAAATGCTCTTTTAAGCCTATTTTATCAATAAAATCGGTTTCGGCATTTATAATGTCTTTGGGATGTTGATTAGAAAACGTCCGTATTAGGATAGCAATAATGCCTTTAGTAATAATGGCATCACTATCTGCAGTAAATACAATCTTGTCGTCTTCCATTTCTGCATGTACCCATACTTTGCTTTGACACCCTTTTATAATGTTACTGTCTGTTTTATATTGGTCGTCAATTAAGGGTAAATCTTTCCCTAAATCAATCATATATTGGTAACGCTCTTCCCAGTCCTCAAACATTGAGAATTCGTCGATTATTTCATTTTGGATATCTTCAATACTCACGATCACAAATTTTTATGCAAAAATACAACAACAAAAGTTGCTATTCAATCTTTTCAGAAACGGATAATAACACTTCAACCAATTCCTTTAATTCTGGTGGTGGGTTTCCATGATCGAAAGCCACGGAATTATACGTTTGGGTGTTTTTGGTAATATCGATTCTGGCTAATGGTGCTCCATCAAATTGAAAATCTTTACTGGGCGGTATTAGTTTGGAAATGCTATCTAGATTTACAACCCCAAGTATTTTTAGTATGTGCTGCCAGTCGTTTTTTGAAATGCGATGATACGTGCCATTTTTGCCTCTTTTTTTGCTGAATGATAGGTTGCTGTTAGCGAGGCGTATTTTTTGATAAAACCCCCTTGTGGACGCCGTATATTCAATAATAACATGCTCTTTTTGAGTGGGTGGTAAATAGTTTGATGCCGTAGTTTCACTTTCTCCTACATTCGTTTTATTATGGCATCCGCAAGATTGTATGGCTAAAAGGCTAATAAGAAAAAGGTACAGCGTTTTCATTTTGAATGATGTTTTTATGATACATACAAAAACAACACCAAAATCATGATAACATCATTTTGGCTTTTTTAACCCCCTCAACCAAGGCATCAATTTCTGATTTGGTATTGTAAAATGCAAAGGAGGCTCTAACAGTCCCTGGGATGTTATAAAAGTCCATGATAGGTTGAGCGCAATGGTGACCTGTTCTTACCGCAATACCTAGTTTATCTAAAATAGTGCCAACATCATAAGGGTGTATGCCGTCTAAATTAAAGGAGATTACAGATGTTTTATGTTTTGCTGTGCCGTATATTTTTAAACCCTTTATTTGTAGTAGTTTTTCGGTTGCATATTCTAAAAGGTCATGTTCATACTTGGCAATATTTTGAAACCCAATAGTATTCATATAATCGATAGCAGTACCAAAAGCAATGCCACCTGCTATGTTTGGAGTTCCAGCCTCAAACTTATGGGGTAAATCGGCGTAGGTTGTTTTTTCAAAAGTTACCTCGGCAATCATTTCGCCACCACCTTGATACGGCGGTAGTTTTTTTAACCAAGCTTCTTTGCCGTATAACATGCCAACACCTGTAGGGCCACACATTTTATGTGCAGAGACTACGTAAAAGTCGACGTCCAAATCTTGAACATCGGGCTTAATATGAGGACTTGATTGTGCGCCATCTATTAGAACGGCAGCTCCTACCTCATGTGCTTTTTCGATAATATGCTTAATAGGATTTATGGTGCCTAAAGCATTTGAAATATGATTAACAAAAACAAGTTTGGTGTGTTTAGAGAGTAAATCTGCATACGCATCCAGAAGTAATTCCCCGTGCGCGTTCATAGGAATTACCTTAAGGTTAGCTCCTGTACGCTCACAGAGCATTTGCCAAGGTACAATATTTGAATGATGTTCTAAAGCGGAAACAACGATATCGTCCCCTTTTTTAAGTAATGCTGAAAACCCGTTTGCTACCAAATTAATACCATGCGTTGTACCGGAGGTAAAAATAATTTCATGCGAAAACTTGGCATTAAAGTGTTGTTGAATTTTTAATCGCGCTTGTTCATATAAATCGGTAGCCTCTTGACTTAAGGTGTGAACGCCTCTGTGAATGTTAGCATTGTAATTAGAATAATAATCCACTATAGCATCAATAACCTGTTGTGGGGTTTGTGATGTTGCTGCATTGTCAAAATACACTAGTGGTTTCCCGTTGACTTTACGAGAAAGAATGGGGAAGTCTTTTCTTATGTCTTGTACGTTGCGCATAGTTTATTATGTCTAGCCCCGATAGAAGCGGTATCCTTTTTTGAGGTTATCAAGAACAAAATAAAATTTTGTTTGTAGATACCGAAGCGAAGCTTCAAAAAGATACAGCGGATAGCGGGAAATGGCTCCAAAATACTATTAAAGGTTAAACCCTATGTCTACCCCTAATTTGTTTGCAATAATTTTATTGATACGGTACTTAACCTCAGGTATTTTCACAGAACTTAATACATTATTGCAAAAAGCATACATTAATAAGGCTTTAGCTTCTTTTTTAGGGATACCACGAGATTGCATATAAAATAGTGCGCTTTCATCTAGTTGACCAATAGTACAACCATGCGAACATTTTACGTCGTCTGCAAATATTTCAAGTTGAGGTTTTGTGTTTATCGATGCTTTATCACTAATAAGAATGTTGTTATTAGACTGGAAGGCATTGGTTTTTTGAGCTTCTTTTTCAACAATAATCTTACCATTAAATACACCAGTAGCATTATCGCCAAAAACACCTTTATAGTCTTGATGACTTTCGCAGTTGGGTTCAATGTGATGCACAAGCGTATTGTGGTCTACATGCTCCTTATCGCCTAAAATGGTTACTCCTTTTAAAATGGAGTCTATGCGTTCGCCTTCTTGGTAAAAATTAAGATTGTTTCTAGTAAGTTTTCCTCCAAAAGCAAATGTATGCACAGATGCTACACTTTCTCTCTGCTGTTTGATGAAGGTGTTATCTATTAAAGATGCCTTTGCTGTATCGTTTTGAATTTTATAATAATCTACGATGGCACGTTTCTTAGCAAATATTTCTGTTACACTATTGGTTAAAACAGGGTTGTCTGTTAGGTTCTGGTGGCGTTCAATTATTTGAACATGGCTATTTTCTTCGGCAACAATTAAATTACGTGGTTGTAATAAAGTAGCCGATTCGTTACCTGTTGAAAAATGCAGAATTTGAATGGGTTTATCTGCGATTTTGTTTTTAGGAATGTGAATATAGGCACCCTCACTTGAAAATGCTGTGTTTAGTGATGCTAAACTTTCTTTAGTAGCTGCTTTGTTAAAATAATTTTCAATAATCAAGCGGTATTTTGGTTTGGTTAATGCTGCAGACATTAAGCAAACATCAATACCATCATGTGTGGTCTCAGAGAGGTGAGACGAATACTTACCATCAATAAAAATGATTTTATAAGTATCTATATCATGAATAAAGTACTTCTTTACATCTTTGTATTCTAAGGCATTTTCCTGCTTTGGAAAAACACTATAATCTTCTTTTAAGATTTTGTTTAAAGAGGTGTATTTCCAAGCTTCTTCTTTTTTAGAAGGAAATCCTTTTTCTTCAAAAACTTTGATAGCATCTGTTCTTACATCATGCACGTAGCTATCTACATCAACTTTGTTTTCAAATGCTAAAAAGGAGGATACTAATTTGTCTTTTAAATCCATGGGTTTCAGTTTTCAGTCTTAATATTAGTAACGTACACCAATCGGACTGTTTACTATAATAACTTTTTTCGTACCGCGCCGTTAAATCTTAACAATTTAAGGAATAACAGGGTTAGGCGTTTACTTCTTCTTTAATCCAGTCGTAACCTTTTTCTTCAAGCTCGTGTGCTAGTTCTTTGGTTCCAGATTTAACAATTTTACCATTATGTAAAACATGAACATAATCAGGTACAATATAGTCTAGTAAACGCTGGTAGTGTGTAATTACAACTACCGCATTATCTTGACTTTTTAATTTATTAACTCCGTTGGCTACAATACGAAGGGCGTCAATATCTAAACCAGAATCTGTTTCATCAAGGATTGCTAATTTTGGTTCCAGCATAGCCATTTGAAAGATCTCATTTCTTTTTTTCTCACCACCAGAGAAACCCTCGTTTAAAGAACGCGATAAAAACTTACGATCTATTTCTAAGAGTTCAGATTTTTCACGAATAAGCTTAAGCATATCTTTAGCTGGCATTTCTTCTAAACCTTTGGCTTTTCTTGATTCGTTTATCGCAGTTTTCATAAAGTTAGTAACAGATACACCTGGGATTTCTACTGGATACTGAAATGATAAAAAGATGCCTTTGTGAGCCCGCTCTTCAGCCGCCAGTTCATCAATATCTTCACCATCAAATTCAATAGAACCTTTGGTAACTTCATACTCTTCCTTTCCAGCAATTACTGATGAAAGTGTGCTTTTACCAGAACCATTAGGTCCCATAATAGCATGAACTTCTCCTGGTTTTACCTCTAGATTAATACCTTTTAAAATGCTTTTATCCTCAACACTTGCGTGTAAATCTTTAATTTTTAACATACTACTCTGCTCCTAGTTTTACAACGTTATTTTCTTTGTTCGCTATTGGTTTTACATTTAATATTTCAACGATTTCCAGCTTATTCTCCCAAAGAATTTTATCATCCTTTTGATTTGTGATTTTTCCTTTTATTTCTACTTGAACCATGTCCGTCGGTGCATTTTTAAATGCTTCAGCCTGTTTATTTAGCTCTTTCATTTTTTCGGTGATAAAAACACCGTATATCTCATTATTAGCTTGTAATACCGCCGCATCGTTATAAAATACAAAGTCCCCTTTTAGTAGGGTTAAGGTGTTGTTTTTATTGTCTAAGACTTCAGCTTCAATTGCAGATGCATCAGCCGATTTAGTTTCATTTTTACAGCTTAGTAAAGCTGTAATTATCAATAATGTAAAAAAGCCGTTTCTCATTATATTTTCATTAATTAACCAACACTACCTTCTAAACTTATTTCAAGAAGCTTTTGGGCCTCCACGGCAAATTCCATTGGCAGCTTGTTTAAAACTTCTTTACTAAAACCGTTAACGATTAGGGCAATTGCTTTTTCGGTATCAATACCCCTTTGGTTACAGTAGAAAATTTGATCTTCACCTATTTTACTCGTGGTAGCTTCATGTTCTATTTTAGCCGATTTATTTTTAGCTTCAATATATGGGAATGTATGTGCACCACATTCATTGCCCATTAATAAACTATCACACTGCGAAAAATTTCTAGCGTTCTCTGCCCTCGAGCTTATTTGAACTAAACCGCGATAACTATTTTGTGATTTTCCTGCAGATATTCCTTTTGATATGATGGTAGACTTGGTGTTTTTACCAAGGTGAATCATTTTTGTACCGGTATCTGCTTGCTGGTAGTTATTGGTTACAGCAATCGAGTAAAATTCGCCAACTGAATGGTCACCTTTTAAAACACAAGATGGGTATTTCCAAGTAACAGCAGACCCAGTTTCAACTTGTGTCCAAGAAATTTTAGCATTCTTTTCACATAAACCACGTTTGGTTACAAAATTAAATACCCCTCCTTTACCTTCGGCATTTCCAGGAAACCAGTTTTGAACAGTAGAGTACTTTATTTCAGCATCATCAAGCGCTATTAATTCTACTACGGCAGCATGTAATTGGTTTTCATCGCGGCTTGGAGCGGTACAGCCTTCTAGGTAACTTACATAACTACCTTCATCGGCAATTACCAACGTTCTTTCAAACTGTCCTGTTCCTGCTTGATTTATTCTAAAGTACGTTGAAAGTTCCATAGGACATTTAACCCCTTTAGGAATATAACAAAACGATCCATCACTAAAAACAGCGGAGTTTAGCGCAGCATAAAAATTATCTTTTTGCGGAACAACGGTACCAATATATTTCTTAACGAGTTCGGGATGTTCTTGAATAGCTTCAGAGATACTCATAAATATGATACCCTGTTCAGCTAAGGTCTTTTTAAAGGTTGTTGCCACAGAAACCGAATCGACTACAACGTCCATGGCAACCCCAGCTAGTTTTTTTTGCTCATCTAAGGAAATACCAAGCTTTTCAAAAGTTGCCAATAATTCTGGGTCAACCTCATCTAAACTATCATATTTAGGTTTGCTGTTAGGTGCAGAGTAGTAAGAAATACCCTGGAAATCGGGCTTCTCATAACGTACATTGGCCCATTCTGGTTCTTCCATGTCTTGCCAAACACGAAACGCTTCCAAACGCCATTCGGTCATCCATTCAGGTTCTTCTTTCTTTTTAGAAATGGCTCTTACAATATCTTCATTTAGGCCATTGGGAAAAGTTTCAGATTCAATATCTGTATAAAAACCGTATTCGTATTCTTTGGTTTTCAGTTCTTCCCGAAGATCATCTTCTGTATATTTTGACATATTTAATTTCTTGAATTATAGTGAAAATGATTCGCCGCAACCGCAGGTTCTGTTTGCGTTAGGGTTGTTAAATACAAACCCTGTCCCGTTTAATCCTCCTGAATATTCTAAAGTAGTTCCTATCAAGTATAAAAAGCTTTTTTTGTCTACAATGATTTTTACACCGTTATCTTCAAAAACTTTATCTTCTTCCTGTTGTTCTTTGTCAAATTTTAAATCGTACGAGAGCCCAGAACATCCTCCACTTTTTACGCCTACACGAACATAGTCGGTAGATGCATCATAACCATCTTCGGTCATGAGTTCAACTACTTTTTTCTTAGCTGTTTCAGAGACTTTTATCATGTTTTTCTTTTTGAATTTAGAGTTGTTTTAATACTCTATTTATTAAGACAGTTTCTAAATAGAGCACAAATATACAATATAAGTCTCCGAATCCCATATTACCTAACATTATATTAATATATGGTTTTATAGTTTTTTACTATGGATTTAGAAAGGCTGGATTATTAATAAAGTCATAATCAGAAAGTGACAGTAAAAAGGCTTTTAAGTCAGCTTTATCCGAAGTAGTTAAGCCTACACCCCCTTGTCCTACTTTTTTCATTAAGGGATCGATGGTTGCTGAGTTTTTTAAGCCTTCACTGTAATGATTGATAACTTCATCTATGGTAGCAAATCGGCCATCGTGCATATAGGGTGCTGTATATGCTAAATTACGTAGGGAAGGTGTTTTAAATTTACCATTATCTGCTGGGTCTCCGGTAACTCGGCCCAAACCCAAATCGGTGAAGGTCTCATCCAAACCATTATTGTGAAATATGTTATCTGTCCATAACGGATTTTTATCGCTTCCATGGCAATGAAAACAATCACCACGAGCTTCATCCATAAAAATACTAAAGCCATTTTGCTCTTGCGGACTCAGATCTGTTTCCCCTAAAAGAAATTGGTCGAATTTAGAATTAGAAGATATTAAAGTACGCTCAAATTGGGCAATGGCTTTGGCAATCCTAGTTGAATCGATATTTGACGACCCAAAGGCATTCTCAAATAAAGTCGGGTATTCAGGGTGGTTTTGTAGTTTGTTTTGAACATCTATCCAGGTGCTTTTCATTTCTGTTGAGTCGGTAACCGGAACAAAGGCTTGGTGTTCTAAACTAAAGGTGTTGCCATCCCAAAAAAAATGTTCATCATAGTTCCATGCTAAATTAAAAAGCGGCATAGAATTACGGTTTCCTTGTGTCCCATTAACCCCTTCACTAAATTGACGATTATCTGAAAAGGCAAACTCGGGAGCATGACAATCTGCGCATGAAATGGAATTATCTATAGATAGCACAGGGTCAAAAAATAATTTTTCCCCTAAGGCTATGCCTTCCATGGTTTGTGGGTTGTCCGCTGGAATAATGGGCGCTAATATGTTGTTTTCAAATAGCGGAGGAATTGTTAATTCAACTGGTGTTGGTTGGAATATTTGATTGTTATCATCTGCGCATGAAAGGCTCGTTAATATAACAAAGAAAATAATATGTAATCCGCTTATTTTGATGGCGTTATAGATTTTAATTTAAACACATTTTGTCCATTTTTAAACATAGCTATTTGAGCTTCAAAATTGGGCATGAGCATATTATTACGTTCTTCTAGACTCCAAACAATAGGGTTTTTAAACCATTCTGCAACATTCATGTCAATATTTAATTGAGCATGGTTTGTTAAGTTCACGGTTCCTAGATTTACTTTAATAAAAGTGTCTTCAAATTTAAGTGGTTGTTTAGAAGCATCTACCGCCCGAATGGCATGGTATGCGTACCCTTTTTCTGTTAGGTCGTTATCTATAAACTTCCCTTCCAGTTGCATATAGTGGTAACCGCCACCTAATTGCTCTGGCACGTTCCAAGATGCTGAGTTTAGGTCGAGGTAGTTGTTGTTATAGTTGTCTTCGTTATTGAATCCAAAAAGGAATGACACCTTATAATCACCTTGAGGAATATTGTTTATTGGCCTAAAAAGTAGACTTTCATTTTTGCTAACATCAACTAAATTATAGCCGTTTATAGGTAAGGTTTCCCCAGAAGCGTTTTCTAAAATTATGCGAGAAATTAGGTAACGTAATTTTGTTATACTTAATACTTCTCCATTGGCATTTGTGAACTTAATAATATTAAAATCGGAATTAGTAATTGGTGCATCATCCCATGAGTGCGAGAAATTAAGACTTACCGAGGCTATCGAAACATTATCGCCTGTGTCTTCGTTACAGGAAAATAAGACCATTAGGAAAATAGTTATGAAAACAAAATGTTTATTCATAACGACTTTGTTTTAAAAATTAGTAAGTCTGAAAACCCTTTATTTGCAGAGATATCTCCATCACTGCTTGCAGATTCGCCTATAGCTAGAATACTTCGATCCTCAAGCTCAATAGCACTGTAGGCAATGTCAATTTGAGACCCTCCAAGGGTTCTTTGCCATAATAGATTTCCATTGGAATCTATTTTCAAAATCCAAGCGTCATTTTGCCCATTGTTCGATGTTAAATCGCCATCAAGACTTCTTGAACTTCCCGATAAAATAAATCCGCCATCTTGAGTTTTAGATATGGATCTACCTGAATCAAAGCTAGTACCTCCAAACGTTTTTTCCCAAATTAAGTTGCCATCTTCAGCTATCTTAATAACCCATAAATCGGAAGCGCCATTATTGGTTGAAACATCCATGTCATTACTTCTGGTGTCTCCTGCAATGAGGTAATGACCATCACTAGAATTGGTAATTGCATACCCTTCGTCGATTTGCGAACCACCAAAAGATTTTTCCCAGATTAAATCTCCAGATTCTGAAATTTTTATAATCCAAATATCGTATGAGCCCTTATTATTCTTTATATCGACATCGTTACTATCGGAAGAGCCTACAATGAGATACCCCAAATCTGGTGTTTGGAGAACATCGTTTGGGGTGTCGGTAAAGGTTCCGCCATAATATCTGCTCCATTCTTTGTTACCTTGTTCATCAAGTTTAACAGCCCAATAATCACCTCCTGCATGCCGTCTGGCTCTACTGGTTTTGCTATTTCCTTGCCCATTTGAAGCAGATACGTCAAGCACTCCAGTAAGAAGAAACCCGTTGTCTTGTGTTTGTATTAACGTGTTTCCTATATCGGCACCCAAAAAACCATACGATTGCTCCCAGATTATATTGCCATTTGAGTTTAGTAAACACATCCAAAAATCGTTGGCACCATTGTTTTCTGACACATCTCCGTCTGAACTTTTGCTATAACCTATTACCGCATAACCATCGTTGTTGGTTTTGATGATTTTAGCTCCCTTATCTTCGAGACTTCCTCCAAGATTTTTTTGCCATAGCAAGGAATGACTTGAGTTATATTTTAGCAACCAATAGTCAAAAGAATCATTCATTTTGTTCTCTATATCTCCATCCATACTTTGAACATGCCCAAGAATTGTATAGCCTCCAGAAATATCTTTTACGATTGAACACCCCTTTTCATTTAATGATCCTCCAATCGTTTTAGTAAAATCTATTTCAATAGTTGGTTCAATAGGTTTGCCAATAGGTTCTATTTTTGAGCAGGCAACAACAAGAAGTATTATGAGGGTTAGTTCTTTTTTGAACATAAAAAACAAATTAGTTTGCGCTTTTTCTAACTATAAACAGGCCACGATTAATATCACTTATAATGATGTTACCACTTGGGAAATAAGGATATACGCTCCATGCTCCATCAAAACTAGTGTTGTTATTTTCGGGATGAGTGTCAAAAAATCCAACTTCAGTTAAGTTCTTATTTTCAATATCAGTAAGGTCTATAACACGCATTCCTGCAGTGTAGTTAGCCAGGAAATACGAATTTCCTTTTACATAACCATTATGGTCAACTGCATCTGATGGGCCAAAGTATATTGTGTGCAGTTTTGGGTTGTCTAAATCGGCAAAATCGAAAATAATGGTTCTTGTTTTGTTGCCCATTCTTATTTCATCAAGTTCATCCCCCAAAATAAAATAGCGCATATCTTCTGTGAACCATCCTTGGTGCGTATATCCAACATTAGAGTAGCTAATGGTTGATAATTGTTTTGGATTATTTTTATCGGAAACATCAACAATAACCACTTCATTTTCATTGCTTCCAATGAGTATTTCTTTACCATTATGTTCGGTGTCTGGACCGGAATACATAACTGCTTGGGCATCATGTGAGTAACCGATAAAACCGCCAGAGCTAATTGGAGATAAAGGGGTGTTAATGTCTATAAAAAGAGGTCCTCCTTCAAAAACCTCAAGTCTACTAGTTCCAACAGCGTATGCAAAACCTGAGTCTTCATTTATGACAATATTATGGGCACTTCCAAAGTCTTTAAATAAATTATCTGCTGTAAAATTGATTGGAGGATTGGGTACGTCCCTTAACCTGGTGAGGTCAAAAATTTGCATTCCATGGCCTTCAGCGTTATCGGCAACAATAAACGCATAATTGTTAAATACTTTTATATCGCGCCAAACACTATTTATTGTGGCAGTTGGGAGCTTGCCTATTAGCACAGGGGTTTTTGGTATTGAAATATCAACAAACGCCACGCCCGTAGTAGCGCAGAATAAAGCATATTCTTTACGGGTGATAGGGTCTGTCCATCCCCAACAATCATTTCCTCTCGCATCAGATCCAGCCAATTCTTCAATAGACAAAAATCCCATAAGGTCATAATTATCACAGGGGTAAGATCCTGCAAGACCGTTTTCACATACTGCTGTTGCATCATTAGGTATTGGGGCTTGCACGTTATCATCGTTAGAACAACTTGCAACCACGAAAATACAAAACAGTAAAAAAACCCGATAGGCAGGGTTATTAAGGTTCATAGCACTTTTTGTTTAATAACTTAAAAAAGTCATGTTTTAGTATAAAGATAGCAAAAACAAAAATAGCTTCTTATTTTTGCACTATGATTGAAGATAAAAACCAACAGAAGACCCCTTTAAGTGATTTAGGCGAGTTTGGGCTGATAGAGCATTTAACAAAAAACTTTAAAATAAAGCAGTCATCTACTATAAAAGGAATTGGAGATGATGCAGCGGTTTTAAATTTTGACAGCAAAAATATTGTTGTTACCACCGACCTGCTTGTAGAAGGTGTTCATTTTGATTTAGGTTACATGCCTTTAAAGCATTTAGGTTACAAGGCTGTGATGATTAATTTATCAGATGTTTATGCGATGAATGCAATTGCAACTCAGGTTACCGTATCCATAGCCGTATCAAATAGGTTTCCTTTAGAGGCGCTGGAAGATTTGTATTCTGGCATTGAAACGGCTGCGAATATTTACAATGTTGATGTAATTGGAGGAGATACCACATCATCGAACACAGGGTTGTTAATTTCTGTTACAGCAATAGGTGAACTGGAAAAGGATAGTGAAGTTTATAGGTCTGGGGCCAAGGTAAATGACTTATTGGTGTTAACCGGAGATGTAGGAGGGGCTTACATGGGCTTACAGGTTTTAGAGCGTGAAAAAGAGGTGTACAAGGTAAATCCGAATAATCAACCAGATTTAGAACCCTACACCTATATAGTGGAGAGGCAGTTAAAACCTGAAGCACGTAAAGATGTTATTCCTCTTTTAAAAGATCTGGGGGTGAAGCCAACCTCTATGATTGATGTTAGTGATGGATTATCGTCAGAGATCATGCACCTTTGTAAAGAGAGTCGTTTAGGATGTGATTTATATGAAAATAAAATTCCTTTAGACCCTCAGGTAATTTCTGTATGTGAAGAGTTTAATGTAGATAGCACAACAATAGCGCTTAACGGAGGAGAAGATTATGAACTACTGTTTACAGTGTCCCAAGATGATTTTCCGAAAATAAAAGGAAATCCTAATTTCTCGGTTATAGGTTTTATGAAGGAACATGAGGCAGGTATGCATCTTGTAACGCGTGCAGACACACGTATTCCTTTAAAAGCGCAAGGGTGGAAAAACTTTAATGACTAAAAACGAGTAATTCAGGATTTACGGGACGCCCTTTAAGCCTGATTCTGTGTTTCTTTTTGTGAATGCGTTCTAAGACGTCGTTAATCTCTTTAAATTTTGGAGTAAGCTCAGTAAGGGTGCCGTTTCCGTTAGTGGTAAGTTCTTTTCTGCAAGTTTTGCAGGTATACTCTTTAACATAATGGGTAACATGACGCGTAATTTCGTAATCATGCCCAAACATCTTGCATTGGATGTGCTTCATTTCGCTTTTTAAATCTTTTAATTAGTCTTCTAACTACCGGAGAGACGGGGAATTTAAAAAAAAGCGGGAAGACAAAGGTGTTAGGAGGTTAACAAATCGACGAAGTGATTGTTTTTCTCTTTAAACGCTCGGTTCTAGAGTTGTAGATACGTTCTAAAATGGCATTTATTTCCCTGAATTTCGGGGTTAGTTCTGTAAGGTTTCCGTTGCTGTTTGTTGTTAGTTCTTTTTTGCAATGCTTACAGGTGTACTCTTTAACATGTAAGGTTACTTTTTTCGAGACTTGAAAATCATGTCCAAATAAGCTGCAGTACATTTTTGGAATTAAAGCTGGTTTGTTAGTAGTTTTTTTCATGGTTTCAAAATTTGGAACGGGATAAATCTATAAAAAAAAACTAATAAATCGTTAAAAAGCTATATTTTTTCGATGAAACGCAATATTGTTTGCAGCAATTGCCCTTCATTCTCTAAAAAACTCATATGCCCATCAGGAAATTCTACAAATTTAACTTGTGTAGTTATTGTTTGGTTTTTTAGTGTATCAAAATCTAGAACGGGATCCTTTTTACTAGCAATTAACATTTTTTTAAATGGCGTAAAATGCAATAACGCTTCTCTATCTTCTCTAATTTTCATGCCTTCCAATGCTGCAACGATACCTTGCAGAGGTGTTTGTTGAGCTTCTGCTATCAAACATTTTATCTGTTCTTTAAATAATTTTCTGTTTTTGGGTCTAAATAGATTGTTAATCGCAACTCTAATAAAGGTTTTATGGTTTGCTTTAACGGTTTTAATGGCTCGGTTTCTATTTAGCTTTTTCTCTGGGGTATCTGCGTTTGCTGTGGAGTTTACTAAGCAAAGTCCTTTAATAGCATCTGGATTTTTTTCGGCATATGCAAGGCCTACATAGCCTCCCATAGAATGACCAAAAATAATAGAACGTCTAATTCTTAAATGTTTTAAAATGGCTTCAACTGTTTCTGCCATCATTTCCATGGTATGTATATAGCCGAGGCATTCGGACTTACCATGGCCAAGCATATCAATACAAATAACTCGATACTTTTTCGAGAGGACTTTTACAAAGGGATTCCATATTTTGCTGTTTTCTAGAAAACCATGCAGGAAAACAACAGCTGCTCCTTTCCCAGAGTCGGTATACCAAATATTTGCGCCTTTGTAAATTAGATTCATGCAATGTAATTATCTGGGCAAAGATAAAATCAACAGGTAAATAAATCCAAAGAATTACCGGCCTTTAAGTCCGTGTTTTTTAATTAAAGACATAATCTTTATAAATCATTTTTATTTAGAATTTTTATACTTTTACGCGCTTTATAGCTGCAAAGGCTTTGTCTACATAGTCGTCCTCTACAAGTATAGTAAACTCATTGGTAGTCGAAATAACCTCATAGAGCACAACACCTTCCCAGGCAAGCCTTTTAAAAAAATGATAATAAAGACCCGCAATTTTAGAATTATCTTGAGGTAGATTTATACTTATGGCTGTTAACCCATCTTGAATAGCCAAAAACATTTCATTTTGGAGTTGGGTTTTAATAAAATCATTCAGGCTACTTGATATTATAATATTACTTTCATGAATACCCCTAGTAAACGTATAGAAAAGTTTAGGTTCAATGTGTATCCTTTCTAGAATTTTGGCATGATTGTTAATGAGGGTTTCAGAGTTTCGAACCGTAAAATCCGTAAGATTAGAGCGTACCGTTATATCGCCTAAATTTTGGATAGCACGTTTCATTTTTACTGAATTGGTCAATGTAGGAGGAGGGTTGTATCTTCTTAAGGCCATCATGATAGCTCCTGGTTTAACGTCTTTTTTCAACATTTTGCTGATTGGTTCAACCAACTCTAGTGCCAATGCACTGAAATTAATAATGTTTCTTGATAGCGCTTCTTCTAAATAGGGTTGCGTAATTAAGATGTCTTCTACACAATTAGAGACTGTTTTCATGCTAGTAAACGAATTAAATGTTAAATATTTAACAATTTGTGTAAAAATAATCTTTTTTTTTAATAAACATCGCTAATACATTCAGGAGTTATAGCTTAGCGGTCAAATTTATTGAAAATGAAAGTATTAAAGTTTGGAGGAACATCTGTAGGCTCAGTTGAAAACATGGGTAATGTAAAAAGTATCATCAATGATGGAGATAGAAAGATTGTGGTCTTATCAGCCATGTCTGGTACTACGAATCATTTGGTTTCTATTGCCCAAGATATTAAAGAAGGTGAAGTGAGTTCGGCTCAATCTAAGGTAAAAGCTTTACATCAAACCTATCAGGTAACCGTGGATAATTTGTTACAAGATTCAAGTTTAAACCATAAGGTAAAGACTTATGTTTCAGAAGTGTTTTCATTGTTAGGTACTTGCATTAACGAAACCTATTCAGAGCAACTTGAAAACAAAATACTGGCTCAAGGCGAGTTGCTTTCAACCTATATGTTTACAAGTTATCTTAATCAAGAAGGGGTGAATGCGAAGTTGCTTCCTGCTTTAGATTTTATGAAGATTGATGCTAATAAGGAACCAGATCAAGGCTATATAAGAGCGCGGTTAAATACAATGCTAGAGGAGTATACGAATGCTGAAATATTTATAACGCAAGGGTTTATTTGCTTAGATGCGGCAAATAATATCTCTAATCTTCAAAGAGGGGGGAGCGACTTTACAGCTACGATAATAGGCGCAGCTATATTAGCAGAAGAGGTTCAAATTTGGACGGATATAGATGGTATGCATAATAATGATCCAAGGTATGTTGAAAATACCAATCCGATTTCTAATTTGTCTTTTGATGAGGCTGCAGAGTTGGCTTATTTTGGGGCTAAGATATTGCACCCTCAAACAGTTACGCCAGTAAGAACAGATAATATTCCAGTAAGGTTAAAGAATACAATGGATCCGCCTGCACATGGAACTTTAATTTCCAGTAAGACATCAGAAGGAGGTGTTAAAGCTATTGCTGCCAAGGATGGAATAACGGCTATTAAGATTAAGTCTGCAAGAATGTTACAGACTCATGGTTTCTTAAAAAAAGTATTTGAGATTTTTGAAACCTATGAAACGCCTATTGATATGATTACAACATCTGAAGTTGCTGTGTCATTAACAATTGATGATGATAGAAACTTAGATAAGATTTTGAATGAACTAGAGCAAATAGCAAAGATAGAAGTAGATAAGAATCAAAGTATTGTTTGTTTGGTTGGTCATTCTGTTGTTAACGATGCTGGGACTTATAAGTTGTTTCAAATATTGAAAGATGTTAAAATTAGAATGATTTCTTATGGAGGAAGCAAAAATAACATTTCACTTCTTATTGATTCTAATGATAAAATTACAACGCTACAAAAACTAAACGATTATTTATTTGAATTAGTCACTCTGTAAAAACTTAATATTTAGTATTGTTAGCAAAAAGGGTCGCTTTTATAAGCGACCCTTGTTTATAAGTCATTTACTACAATCTCTTTTGCCCAATTTATAATGGTTTGGCTTATTTTGTCGTCCCATTTCCCTGGCTTTCCCTTAAAGGAATCTAAGGCACTTTCATGTATTGTATTCCAATGATCTAAACCAGGATATTCGTAAAGCTCGAAGTTCGAATGTTTTTTTTGCTGAAGCACTTTTAAGATCATTTGATTATCAAATGCAGACATAATCCAGTCATTGGTCCCTCTTAAAATTCGAACAGGAGCGTTTACTTTTTCCCAAGCTCCGGCTATGTCAAAATCTTGAAGCTGTTGGTAGTATTTTAAAGGTCTGCCATACATGTGATATGGGCCATGATAATTATATTCAGAAAGCGCCGGGTAGTCGTTTACTATATCCATGTAACTTTTCTTTTGAATTAACATGCCGTAGTATAGTGGTATATAATATGTATTCATTTTTTTAACAATTGTGGACTCGTTATTGCCCTTCATACTGAGTATTCGGCGTTCAATTTCCAGCATGTGCTCAAACCATGTTTTGAAAAAAGTGCCATCTGAAATAACACCAGCTAGGTCATATTCATTGGCAAGTAATGGCGCTAATGCACTTCCCATGCTCGATCCATAAACAACTATTTTGGACGTATTAATATAAGTCTTGCTCTTAAGGTGGGTTATGGCTGCCTTGTAGCCCGATAAATCAGTTAGGAAATCACTTTTTGAACAGTCTCCCTCGCTATCTCCAACACCTGGTTTTTCTATTCGCATGACCACCATCTCCGATTTTTCTACAAGATCTTTTATTAGTCGTGTCCAATTATTTGCTTTAGTTGGATGTGCTTCTATGCTAGAACAACTTAGTCCTCCAATTAAAACAATGGCAGGTTGTGGTGTTTTTATGTTCTTTGGTTTAGTTATAATAACTCTTTGTGTAATGCCAAACCGGTTTGTGACTTGCTCATAGTATGTTTCCAGATTAGGGTGTTTTTCCTTAGGGTATTCTTTGAAGTTTACATGCTTTATAAGGAGGTCGTTACCTCGAATAATTTTGAATTTCGTATTATTCTGTGCGCGAACATCGTACTTTATTTCCGTCCAAGTTTCTGGAGTATCAATAAGAATGTCGTTTACCTCAATTATCATATCATCTGCTTTTAGACCTGCGGTCTCAAATGCACTATTGTTTGTGACTGAAACTATTTTTGCACCAGGAATATTGTTTTTCGGATAGGCTATTTTAGATTCCCATAATCCACGCCTTTTTAATTCTTGTGAGTTGGAAGAAATAGAAAAAGTAATTGATAAAAGGGTTGATATGATCAGGGGGTTAAAGATATTTTGCTTCATGATTTATTTAACTTTTATTTAAAAGTATATTGATTAAATTTATCACAAGTTGTTTTTACACCAAATGATCTTAAATTTATGTCAAAACTCGTTTTTCTCTGATGATGTTTTTTGTTTTACAAAGATGAACTCTAAGAACTTATATATTTTTAATTCTAGATTAGTTACGCACGTGGTGTTTTGGGTATTATACTATCTGTTTTTTAGTGTGATATGGTCAACTAGTCATGGTCTTTTTTATTCTTTTTACTTAGAGTTTATTTTACTGCCAATAAGAATTTTTGCTGTTTATATTACCCTATATCTTTTATTGCCCAATTATTTGCTCAAAAAGCGTTATTTTACTTTCGGCCTTGGGTATTTTTTACTGATTGCTGTTTCGGCCGTTTTACAACGCTTATTCATATACTTTTTTTATGACCAGCTGCTACTGGCTAATACTGATACCGATTTCTTCAGTCTAAAAATGTTAGTACGTGCTGGTATATTGATAAATACCTCGGTGTTTTTATTATTATCATTTAAAATATTTCAATTATATCTGCTTGAGAAAGCAAAAAACGAAAAGGCTATTGATTCTGTTTTAGAAATAAAAGCCGATAGAAGAATTCATCGGGTTGATACAAAGGATATTTTATTTATTGAAGGCAAGGGTAATTATAGTACATACAATCTTATGGATGCATCAAAGATTACGGCATATGGTTCTTTAAAAAAAGCCTTGGAACAACTTCCGGAAAACTTTATTCGCGTACATAAATCTTATGTTGTCAATAAGAACGAGGTTCGCTCTTTTGATTCAAATTCAATACAGATAAATGACGCTTTTATTCCAAGAGGCAAAAGTGTAGCAGATGATCTTTTAGTTGACTAACAGCTTAGTTTTTATTCATAATATCCTCGATTTCTTCAACTTCAATAGGGATGCTTTTCATCAAATTTATAGGACTCCCTGACTTTTGAATAACAACATCGTCTTCCAGCCTGATACCAAAACCTTCATCAGGAATATAAATCCCTGGTTCAACGGTAAACACCATATTTTCTTGCATGGGTTCTGTTAAAATGCCATAATCGTGTGTATCTAATCCCATATGGTGAGAAGTACCGTGCATAAAGTACTTTTTATATGCGGGCCAATCTGGATTTTCTTTTTGAACATCTGCTTTATCTAGCAGTCCAAGACCAAGTAACTCACTGGTCATTATTTTACCCACTTCCAGATGGTAATCTGCCCAGATAGTCCCTGGTACAAGCATTTTTGTAGCTTCGTTTTTAACTCTTAAAACGGCATTATAAACGGCTTTTTGTCTGTCGGTGTATCGTCCCGAAACAGGAATTGTTCTGCTTAAATCACTTGAGTAGTTGGCATATTCGGCAGCCGTGTCAAAAAGGATTAAATCACCAGATTTGCATTGTTGATTGTTTTCAATATAATGCAGAACATTAGCATTGTTTCCTGAGGCAATAATGGGCGTGTAAGCAAAACCTTTGGATCGATTTCTTAAAAATTCATACATAAACTCTGCTTCTATTTCGTATTCCCAAACATTCGGTTTTACAAAGTTTAATACCCGTCTAAATCCTTTTTCTGTAATGTCGCAAGCTTTTTGAATTAAATCAATTTCAATATCCTCTTTTACAGATCTAAGTCTTTGTAAAATGGGATTGCTCTTGGCTACACTATGCGCTGGATACCTTTCTTTTAGCCATTTTGTAAATCTATCCTCTCTGGTTTCTGTTTCAACATTAGACCTGTAGTGCTCATTCGTGTTTAAATAAACGGTGTCGCACTGAGTCATTAGTTCAAACAATACTTTTTCTAAATCTTGAAGCCAATACACTGTTTTTATTCCACTAATTTCAAAAGCTCTATCTTTGGTAAGCTTTTCTCCTTCCCAGATGGCAATATGTTCATTAGTTTCCTTAAGGAAAAGGATTTCGCGATGTTTTTCTTTTGGACAGTCGGGGAATAATACGAGAATACTCTCTTCTTGGTCCACTCCAGATAGGTAAAATATATCTCTATGTTGTTGAAAAGGCATGGTGCTATCTGCGCTTATAGGATAAATGTCATTCGAGTTAAAAACCGCTAAACTGTTGGGTTGCATTTTTGTAATAAACTTGCTTCTGTTTTTTATAAAGAGCTTGCTATCAATGGGTAAGTATTTCATATTTCGATGCGTTTAGTTCGATAAATGTAATGAATCTGTATCTAACTTAACCATTTATTGTTATCTTTGAGATTCTTGAAAAGAAAGTTGTTTTGATGAAAAAATTAGCTACCAACTGCCTCATTTGTTTTGTTTTAGTATTCAGTACTTCATTACAAACATTGGCCCAAGTTACCCTAAAAGAGATTTCCTTGCAAAGACAAGTCGAAAATTCTGAGTTAATTGTTGAAGGAGAAGTTGTTTCTAAGGAGTCGTTTATAGGGACTGATAACAATATTTATACAGTAAATAGGGTTGAAGTTTTCAAAGTCTTTAAGGGGGATAAGAGAAATCAAATAGAAATAATTACAGCAGGAGGAAACGTAGGGTCTAGATTTCAAATGGTTACACATGCTTTGGATTTGCAGGTTGGTCAAATAGGATTATTTAATTTGAAAAAGATTACAAAATCTGGCGTAAGCGATATGTTATACGAAGTTTACGCTGGACCTCAAGGGTTTTATAAGTACAATATCTACGACGATGTGGTTCTAAATGTTTTTGGAGGTAAAAGAGGGATTTCGGACAAATTTTATAAAGATATTGAGGTTTTAACAAAACAGGATGTATTGTATGTTAAGCCTTTTAGCGTCAAAGGGGCTACTTCAAAACTCCGAACAGCTAAGGGTAGCTTAGTACCTACAGGTATTACGTTTTCACCTAGCACGGTATCGGCGGGTACCAAAACGACTATCACTATTTCCATAGCATCTGGAGCTACTGGTGATTTTGGAAGCCAAAAGGGTACGGTCAGTTTTAGAAATGCCGACACTGGTGGTTTGGATGACGATGATCTTCCTGACTATATTGATGCTTTGGATACTCAAATAACCAATTGGTCGACAAATTCTATTACAGTTGAAGTTCCTGCTAGAGCTGGAACAGGTAATATTAGGGTTACTGATGCCTCTTTAAATGTCATTGACTCCTCCGAAGATTTAATAATTGAGTATGCTGAATTAAATGTAAATGCAACATTTACTATCGGAACAGAAACTAGCACATATGCATTTCCAACAAGACTTCTTAATAATGATGAAAGTGGAGGGTATATTTGGCGGATGGAGACACGGTTCGATGCAGATGTAGAAAATGCTGGCGCGAAAGCAGACTTTATAAACGCTCTTGACACTTGGAGGTGTGAATCTGGTGTTAATTTTTCTATAGGTCCAGTTACCTCAATTGATGAAGCTGTAGTTGATGGTGTCAATGTTATTAGATTTGAGAGCGGAAATGAATTGCCCGAAGGAGTTTTAGGTCAGTGTACTTACTCGTTTAGCGGGTGCGGTTCTTCATTAGAAAATTATGAAGTATTTGCAGAAGAGATGGATTTGGTTTTTAGTAATGACGAAGCATGGCATTTTGGAGCTGGTTTGCCAGGGTTTGAGATTGATTTTAGAAGTGTTGCCTTGCATGAGCTTGGGCATGCGCATCAATTAAATCACGTTATAAATGATAACGACGATGTGATGCACTTTTCCATTGGATTTGGTGAACAAATTAGAGCTTTATCCGAATTCAATAAAATTGCAGCTGACAACGTCTTCTCAAGGAGTGAGGCTTCTGTGCCCGTATTTGGATGTTTCTCCGGCAAATCTCCGATGATAGAATTTGATTGCCAGCTGAGCGTTGTCGATAATCAGTTTGACGATTCCATAATCATATACCCAAATCCAACAAGTGGTGTCTTTTATATTAACAATCAGTCCTCAACAGGTCTTCAAGAACTTCTAATTTTTGATGCTAGCGGAAGGCAGATTTTAAGACAAGAAATTTTAGAAGGTGAAAATTCTAAAACAATTAACCTTTCTGGAGTGTCAAAAGGACTCTATTTTATTCATTTAATTTCAGAAAAAGGCAATATAACAAGTAAGTTAATGATTAACTAGTGCTTTGCGAATTTTACAATAAATCTAGTGTCTCCTTTTTATTCTTTTTAAGCTAGGTCTTATTGTTTGGATTTACTTTTTTAATTAAAACGATTCTAAATAACAAAAACATGAGCTTTGTTAGTTGTCTAGAATAGTGCCCTGAGTTACCTTTGTGTCTGTTTTAACTAAATATATTCAAATGAGCGGATTTTTTAAATCTTCGATTGGAAGGAAAGTGGCTATGGCGCTTTCGGCATTCTTCCTTATGTTCTTTTTAATCATTCATCTAGCTGTTAACATTACCTCGCTTTTTAGTGAGGATTTGTTTAATGAATTATCTCATTTTATGGGAACAAATCCACTGGTGCAATTTGCATTACAGCCTGTTTTAATTTTTGGAGTGGTGTTTCATTTTGTAATGGGATTTGTACTAGAACTAAAAAATAAAAAAGCTAATGGTACAAGTTATGCAAAAAATAATGGTGCCGCCAATTCTACTTGGATGAGTAGAAACATGATTTATAGTGGCCTAGTTATTTTAGCGTTTATTGTGCTTCATTTTATTGATTTTTGGATTCCAGAACTCAATACGAAATATGTTTTAGGCGATATGTCAGGAATGCACGATGGCGATTACCGATATTTTCATGAAATGGTAGAGAAATTTCATAACCCATTACGAGTTGGGGCTTACGTTGTTTCTTTTGTGCTTCTAGGATTACACTTGGCACATGGGTTTACATCAGCTTTCCAATCTATGGGAGCTACCGCAGGACGTAAAAAAACACTGCAACAAATAGGTAAGGCATATTCAATTATAATTCCGTTAGCATTTATAATTATTGCTATTTTTCATCATTTTAACCATTAATCTTAAATAACAATGGCTTTAGATTCAAAAGTACCAAAAGGTCCAATTCAAGATAAATGGACAGATTATAAAAACAAAATTAACCTAGTAAATCCGGCTAACAAGCGTCATATTGACGTGATTGTTGTTGGTACAGGTTTAGCTGGAGGTTCGGCAGCAGCAACTTTAGCCGAACTAGGTTATAATGTAAAAGCATTTGCTTATCAGGATTCACCGCGTCGAGCACATTCTATTGCAGCGCAAGGTGGTATTAATGCCGCTAAGAATTACCAAGGTGATGGAGACTCCACATATAGATTATTTTACGATACTGTTAAAGGAGGCGATTATCGTTCACGCGAGGCTAATGTTTATCGTTTAGCTGAGGTTTCTGCAAATATTATAGATCAATGTGTGGCACAGGGTGTTCCTTTTGCTCGAGATTATGGTGGGCTATTGGATAACCGTTCATTTGGTGGTGTATTAGTATCAAGAACCTTTTACGCCAAAGGACAAACAGGGCAGCAATTATTATTGGGAGCATATTCTGCTATGAACAGACAGATAGCTCGTGGTAAGATAGAGATGTTTAACCGTCATGAAATGCTTGATGTTGTAAAAGTTGATGGAAAAGCAAGGGGAATTATTGCAAGAAACTTAATCACTGGTGAAATTGAACGTCATTCAGCGCATGCGGTTGTTGTAGCAACAGGAGGTTACGGAAATGTATATTTCTTATCTACTAATGCTATGGGTAGTAATGTAACCGCGGCTTGGAAGATCCATAAAAAAGGCGCTTATTTTGCGAATCCTTGTTATACACAAATTCACCCCACGTGTATACCGCGTTCGGGAGATTATCAATCTAAATTAACCTTAATGTCTGAATCATTGCGTAATGACGGGCGTATTTGGGTGCCGAAAAATATAGAAGATGTAAAGGCGATTCGTGAAGGACGTAAAAAACCTACCGATTTATCTGAAGATGAAAGAGACTATTACTTAGAAAGACGTTACCCAGCCTTTGGTAACTTAGTGCCTCGTGATGTAGCATCTCGTGCGGCTAAAGAGCGTTGCGATGCAGGTTATGGTGTGAATGCAACTGGTGAGGCCGTATATCTAGATTTTGCTGCTGCAATTGAACGCTACGGGAAAGAGCAAGCAAAAATTCACAATATTTCTAACCCTTCTGATGCAAAGATTTATGAATTAGGTCAGAAAATTGTTGAGGCTAAATACGGAAACTTATTCCAGATGTATGAAAAGATTGTGGATCAAGACCCATACAAAACACCTATGATGATTTATCCAGCGGTTCACTATACTATGGGAGGTGTTTGGGTTGATTATAATTTAATGACTACAGTACCTGGATTGTATTGTATTGGAGAGGCTAATTTCTCCGATCATGGAGCTAACAGGTTAGGGGCTTCTGCCTTAATGCAGGGGTTAGCAGATGGCTATTTTGTTCTACCTTATACTATTGGGGATTATTTAGCTGATGACATTAGAACGGGCAAAATACCAACAGATTCAAAAGAATTTGACGAAGCAGAAAAGGAAGTTAAAGACAGAATAGACTTCTTTGTGAATAATAATGGAACCAAATCTGTAGACTACTTCCACAAGAAACTTGGAAAAGTGATGTGGGATAAATGTGGGATGTCTAGAAACGAAAAAGGCTTAAAAGAAGCCATGGTTGAGATTAAAGCCATTCGTGAAGAGTTTTGGAAAGACGTTTCTGTTCCAGGAGGGGCTAATGAAATGAACCCTGAACTTGAAAAAGCTGGCCGTGTTGCTGATTTCTTAGAGCTAGGAGAATTATTCGCTAAAGATGCTTTAACGAGAGAAGAGTCTTGCGGCGGGCATTTTAGAGAAGAGTCTGCTGAAGAAGATGGACCGCAAAAAGGAGAAGCAAAACGTAATGATAAAGATTTTGCTTTTGTTTCTGCTTGGGAATATAAAGGGGAGCCTGCAGATGCAGTGTTACATAAGGAGGAATTAGAATTTAAGGATATTGAACTGAAACAACGTTCATACAAATAAAAAAAAGACACTATGAATTTAACGCTTAAAATTTGGAGACAAAAAGACTCAAATGCAAAGGGTCAAATGGTCGATTATAAAGTAACTGATATTTCAGAACATATGTCTTTTTTAGAAATGATGGATGTTCTTAACGAACAATTGATAGCTGAAGGCGAAGAACCTATAGCTTTCGATCATGATTGTAGGGAGGGTATCTGCGGTATGTGTTCTATGTATATTAACGGAGAGGCACATGGCCCTGATAGAGGTATTACAACCTGTCAGTTACATATGCGTATGTTTAATGATGGCGATACTATTACAATTGAGCCATTTAGAGCTGCTGCGTTTCCTGTGATAAAAGATTTAGTGGTAGATAGAACAGCTTTTGAACGTATTCAACAGGCTGGAGGATATATTTCTGTGAATACTTCTGGTAATACTCAGGATGCTAATGCACTTCCTATTTCTAAGCATGCTGCCGATGAAGCTATGGACGCCGCAACTTGTATTGGTTGTGGGGCTTGTGTTGCAACTTGTAAAAACTCGTCTGCTATGTTATTTGTAGGAGCAAAAGTATCTCAATACGCATTGTTACCTCAGGGGCAGGTAGAAGCTGCTGATCGTGTGCAAAACATGGTAGCTCAAATGGATTTGGAAGGTTTTGGTAACTGTACAAATACTGGAGCATGTGAAATTGAATGCCCTAAAGGGATTTCTCTAGATAACATTGCCAGAATGAATAGAGAATTAATGAAAGCTGCTATAAAATAAAACAAGCTTTTAATAAACATAGAAGAGTCTATATCTTAATTGATATAGACTTTTTTTATTCGTTGCCGAAATTAATTTGCGTATATTTCACATTCATGGCAAGAATAGTTCTTTATAGTTTTTTTCTTTGTTGGCTAAGTTATGGTGTATCCCAAAATAAATATGTTGAATCTAAACTTTTTTGCGAGGGAAATATATTAAAACACCTTAGGTCTCTCTCTTCAGATGCTTTTGAAGGCCGTCGTACAGGTACTAAGGGAGGGTTAAAAGCTCAAAAGTATATCATTAATCAGTTCTTCGCTTTAAACGTAAAACCGCTCGTAAAAGATTACAGGCAACCATTTAGGTTTGTTCATAAAGGCAGCTATTATAATGGTGTTAATATTCTTGGTTGTATTAAAGGAACTTTATTTCCTTCAGAATACATCGTGATTAGTGCTCATTACGACCATGAGGGCATAAATCAAGGAGAAATTTTTAACGGGGCGGATGATAATGCTTCTGGGGTGAGTGCCTTATTCGCGTTTGGTGAATATTTTAGACAGAATCCACCAAAACATTCAGTGATTTTAGCTGCTTTTGATGCTGAAGAATTAGATATTCAGGGTTCTAAATACTATATGAAAAATCCAGTGGTTAAGCTTGAAAACATTGTTCTAAATTTAAACATGGATATGATTAGCAGAAGCGATCAACAGGAACTCTTCGTGGCTGGCACTTCTTATAATACACAACTAAAAGCCTTGTTTAAGGAGGAGGTATATTCAACAAATATAAATTTACTGTTGGGGCACGATGGTTACGATGGTTTAGATAATTGGACCTATGCTTCCGATCACGTCAACTTTTATAAAAAAGGTATTTCATTTTTGTACTTTGGGGTTGAGGACCACAAAGATTACCACGAACCTACCGATACTTTTGAAAAGATTCATACAAAATTCTACATCGAATCAGTAAGAACAATTATAAAAGTATTCAAATCTGTCGATAATTTAGAGTTTTAGAAGTATGCTTTTAATTGAACAGATCCTGAGTGAATGGTTTGACTGGTTTCTGTTTTTCTTCCAAAATAACTCAAGTTAAGGTCTAAAAATTTGGTGAGCTTACGTTGGGCTAATAAGCTCCAAGTAAAGTTGGTTCCTGGTTGTAGCCCTTCTAACATTTGATAGGCTACAGGTGTGTTAGGATCTCCTTTAAAGCTATTGGAGAAATAATTAAATACACCGTTAATAGCACTTTTTGCTCCACTACCCAATGTAAATGAAGCACCGAAGTTTTGTTGTGACAGGGATTCATTATCTCCAATACGATTCTCTTTATTGGTTAGTTGATAAAAAATATCGATGCTCGAATTATCATTAAATAAATAAGATAATTTCGGGTTTATTCTAGTTTCATCTAAGTTGAAGTTTTTACTCGAGAAATTCTGGCTTGTACTTTCGTTCTGGTTTAAAGAACTAAGTACGTTAATTAGCCAGTTTGCAGCAACTTTATGATTAAAATTAATCTGATGACTGTTTAAACTATTCTCGATAAAACCAATAGATAGCACATTTCTTGAGGTGTTTTTTAAGTAAGTGTAAGATGTAGTATAACGTTGTTTTCCGCGATTATAAAAAAGGACATTTCTAAAGTTAAGTTGCAAGCCAAGTAGATCTTCGTCATTACCTTCAAAAGGGTTTAAATTAAAACCGCTGCCTTCTTTTTTTAATTTCCTGTCAACCAAATAACTTGTTTGATTATAAAAGTGTGAGAAAAAGCGTTGTGCTTTTTTGTTAGATGTAGACCATTGAGCAGGATTAATACTAATGGTTTGGCTCAGTCTATTTTGATGTGTTTTTACAAACACACGGTTTGGTAAGAGAACTCTAATGTACTTTCCTTGATCTTGAAATTGAGCCAACTCAAACTCTTCAAGTTCTTGAATGCCATTATTATTATAATCGATCCATGTGTATGCACCTTGACCAGGTTCAACCTCTACATATGTAAAGTCCTGTAATGGTAGTGCTCCAGAATTGGTCTCAAAAATAGTATTCCAAACTACAATTTGCTTAAATAGTTTCTGATTAAATAGAAATCTAGAATTTAAAGAATTCTCGTCTTCAATATTTAATTCAGTACTTTTTAAGGTTCTATAGTTAGCAAAAAGTTGAAGATTGGTATTTTTATTTTGAACAAGTTTCGAGTTCAGGTATATGGTATTTGAACTGTTTACACGTTTTAGCTCATTGTTTCTAATACTGTCATTTACACGCTTTTTGTATCCTAATTCTGTAAAAACTTTTGTGCTATCTCCAATACCTACAAAACCTTCATAAGATAAGAACCTTTGGCTTAATGGGGTTAAAATTTGTGTTTCTTTTTCTCGCGCTTCATTATCTTCCAAAGATAATTTTGCACCAACCCAACTCTTGTTCATACTGTAGACAGCACGGTTATGAGACCTTATAAAGGTTGATGACTTTATATTGGAATCGGTATCTAGATAACTTGATTTTGACGAAATGAGAAACTGGTTTAAGTTTAAGTTTGCATCTAGGATATGTCGATTACCATTAAAGTTATTAGAAAAATTTAAAAATTGGTAGGTATAATCAATAACCCCCTTGTTTTTATGAGCAAATCTAAGCCCTGAATTTAAAAGAACTTGATCTCCTAAGTCGCTGGCTATTTGCCTGCCAGGGGGTTGGTCTAGATTCCAATCTCTATTAAACTCAACATTGTAAAGCCCTTCGATATTTCTAAAATCAGCTGTAATAAAATCACTATCAATTAAAGCATCTAAACCCCATGAGTGTTCATTCTTTATAATAGATTGATTGATGGTTACTTTGCCAGCAAATCCATTGTTATTGTTATTATCTATATTCGAAAATAGATTTTGGTCAAAAGTGCTGCCTGCTGCTTCGAAAAAAATATTTGTTTTGCTCGATGGCTTGTACAATCCATTTACTACCGCCAGTTGAAGTTTTTTTGGAGCAATTAACTGAATAACTGGAGCAAAATTACCTTGATTAGGACCAACATATTCATAAATGTTATTAATGGCATTAATACTGCTAAGTCGGTAATCACCTTGATTCTCTCCAACCAAAGAGAAGGTCACATTATATAATTCATCGTCTGGATTGTTAGAGAATACAAATATCTCTAAGCCATTAATCACATCTTTTTTATATTGAATGCGGTTTTGATTGTAGGCTTCCTGAACTTCTGAAGGCGCAATCATTTTGCTCATATCATCGCCAGCATCGGCTAATATTTTAACTTGGTCTTCCGATAGGTTTTGCTGTAAGGGTTGGTTTTTAGCATCGTTTTCAGAATAAACAGAAACACTAATGTCAAGGTCTTTACTTTCAAATTGTCCTCCTCCAGATGCCACAAATCTGGTGTAGCTTCTTTCAGTATATTGATAGTCTACCGAAATGCGCATTTCAGAAGTAATTGGGAAAGTAGAGTTAAAGATAATCTCGCCGGCATTATAATCAATAATATAGTCCTGATCTTCGCCACGCTTAACCACCACGTCATTTACATAAACAATTTCACTGCCAGACACTATTAGTACAAATAGTTCTCCATTAGGGCCTCTTAATTTATAAGGTCCTTGATTTCCTTCTTGAGCGGTAAATTGGTCTGTTGTAAATTGCCCTCGAACAATAGCTCCGGCTGCAAATAAGCTTGTTTGTTTGTCTTTTTCTCCAAGCTTTAAATTAAAGTTTAACCCTTGTACGCGTTTAGAAAAAGCCGAAAAATAAGATGTGTTATTTACCAAGTCTATATCACCAGCTCTAATATTCCATTGGTCACTATAGAGTTCTATAAAAACTTGGTCGAATTCATCTAGACGTTGACTATAACCACTTTCTTGAAGTGGGATATTTGCATCTTGAATTGAAGCTCTTAAAGATACGTTATTGTTTAACTTGCCAGATATTTGAAGATCTAATTCACTGTTTAAAACGGAGCTTTGGTTGTTGCCCACTGTTACCCCTCTCGAAATACTTCCTGATGTGGTTAAACCATCAAAAGGAATAAAGTTGTTGTTAGTATTAGATTGTTTAAACTTGTAGAGGGTTTTTGTGTTGTCATTGTTCTCAACAATAATATCATCGTCCAGTTGTTGGTAGGTTTTTGTTAGAAAATCGGGAAATCTTAGGTATTCCAATACTATAGAGTCTGTATCTGGTTTTTTCTTAAAGGTTAACAAAGCTTTGGAAAAATCCACCTTATAGTAAGAGGTGTCAATGAGTGTATGGTCATTACGTTTTAGAAAAAAATATCTTGAATTAATACTTACACTATCTATTTTAATAGAATCATGTACTGCTACTTTTTTTGTTTTATAATTAGAAGTCTGACTCTGGGCCAAGCCACAAAAACCAATAAAAACCAAAAGAAAATAGGTCAAACACTTCATTAGGTACTTAAACTGAAAATAGTTTAAAATATTTTAATTAGTAGAACGGGTTAAATCTACTTTAAAATTAATAGTGTAAAAGTAACGTATTATTTATTTTAGCTAAAATGTCTGAATCATTATAACCAGTATGAGAAAAACAGAGTTTTTATCTGTTTTAGTATAATTAAAAGTGCAAAATGAAAATTATTTCTTACAATGTAAATGGTATTAGAGCAGCAATAAACAAAGGGTTTATTGACTGGGTAAAAGCTGCAAACCCAGACGTAATTTGCTTGCAAGAAACGAAGGCTATGAAGGAGCAATTAGATTTAAGCCTTTTTGAGGATGCTGGATACAACTACCATTACTGGTTTAGTGCGCAGAAAAAAGGATATAGTGGGGTGGCTCTATTATGCAAAACAGAACCTAGGCATGTTGAATATGGAACAGGAATTGAATCTATGGATTTTGAGGGTCGTAATATTAGGGCCGACTTCGATGGTTTTTCTGTAATGAGTTTATATTTACCTTCAGGAACTAATGATGCGCGTTTAAATCATAAGTTAGAATATATGGACATGTTTCAGGAGTATATTAATGCACTTAAAAAAGATATCCCAAACCTAATTATTTGTGGCGATTATAATATTTGCCATGAGGAAATTGATATCCATAACCCCAAAATGAAAGGCGTGTCTGGTTTCTTACCGGTAGAGCGAGAATGGTTAGGCCGTTTTATAGAAAGTGGGTTTATTGATTCGTTTAGGTACATAAACCCAGATTTACAACAGTATAGTTGGTGGAGCTATAGAGCTAATGCAAGAGCAAATAATAAGGGATGGCGCCTAGATTATGCTATGGTGTCGCAACCATTACAAGAAAACATTAAACGAGCCGTTATACTAAGTGAGGCAGTGCATAGTGATCATTGTCCAATTTTAGTAGAAATTGATAAATAGCAATAAATTAAACTTAAACAGAATGATTAAAAATATTGTATGCTCCTTGCTTGCAATCGCTTTTGTGACATCATGTGTATCACCAAAGGTGTATAAAGATTTGGAGGCCAGATATAATGATTTAAAAGAAGAAAATAGAAAGTTAGCCCTTGAAAATGATGATTTACTAAGTTCTAAAAACACTGCAGAAAACCAACTCAAACAATTAAATGCTGCCTATGATGAGGCTATTGCTGAGCGGGATAAGCTTCAAGCCGATTATAATGCAACTAAAGCAAATCTTGATAATTTAAAGTCTTCATACGAAGCTTTAGAGAAGAATAGTTCTGCAGCAATAGCAGCAAACTCTCAAAAAAATAGAGAGTTGCTAGCGCAATTGGAAGCAAAGGAGCAAGCATTGTCGGCAGAGATTACTCGGTTAGCAAAGCTTAAAAAGGAGTTGGATGATCGCTCAAAACGAGTAGCAGAGTTAGAGGAGCTTATAGCGGCGAAAGACGCAGCTATGACAAGACTTAAAGAGGCTATATCAAGAGCATTAACAGACTTTGAAGGTAAAGGACTAACTGTTGAGCAACGGGATGGCAAGGTTTACGTGTCTATGGAGAATAAACTGCTTTTTGGGTCAGGAAGCTGGGCTGTTGGGGCCGAAGGGCGTAGAGCGGTTAAGCAACTGGGGTCTGTTTTGGGGGATAACCCAGACATAGCAGTTTTAATAGAGGGTCATACAGATAATGTGCCTTATAAAGGGAATGGTACTTTAACCTCGAACTGGGATTTATCCACAAAGCGTGCAACTTCTATAGTTAATATTTTACGGGAAGATAATACCATTAACCCCGAGAATTTAACAGCAGCAGGTAAAGGCGAATTTTCACCTATTGCTTCAAATGAGACTTCCGCTGGACGGGCAAAAAATAGACGTATTGAAGTAATTTTAACTCCTAAATTGGACGAGCTTTCTAAGTTGTTAAATGACCAATAGATATTGGTAATACCTATATTTTATTAAAGTATTAAACCTTTTGAAGGTCATTTCTTCAAAAGGTTTTATCTTTTTAAATTTGTTAGAAAATTTTGAAAATGAAATATACAACACTTCCAAATACCCAGATAAAAGTTAGTAAAATCTGTTTAGGCTCAATGACCTGGGGCAATCAAAATAGTGAAGCCGAGGGGCATGATCAATTAGATTATGCTATAGATCAAGGAGTGAACTTTATTGATACAGCAGAATTATATCCAGTTCCTGCAAATGCCAATACCCAGGGAGCTACAAGCAGAATTATTGGGTCTTGGATTAGAAAACCTGGTAAAAGAGATAAGGTGATTATTGCCTCTAAAATTGCTGGTACGGGTGATTACACAGCGCATATAAGAACATCTGGATTTAGTGCTAAATCAATTGAAGAAGCCATTGATTTAGAATTAGAAAGACTTCAGACAGACTATATAGATTTATACCAATTGCACTGGCCAGAACGCAATACTAACAGATTTGGAGTTAGAGATTATAAGTTTGATGAGAAATGGGAGGATAATTTCAACAGTATACTACATAGCTTAGGTCAGGCTATTAAGGCAGGTAAAATTAGACATATTGGTATTTCTAATGAAAATTCATGGGGTACGATGCGTTATTTAGAAGAGTCAAAGATGCATGACCTTCCCAGAATTATTACCATTCAAAATGCTTATTCAATGCTTACTAGAACTTTTGAAACAGATTTAGCCGAGGTGTCATTAAGAGAAAAAGTTGGTTTGTTGGCTTATTCTCCTATGGCTTTTGGTGTTTTGTCTGGGAAATATATTAAAGAACAAGCATCTGATAATTCTCGATTGAAGTTGTTTCCTAGGTTTTCGCGTTATAGTGGTGCGCAGTCAACTGAGGCAGCAAAACGTTATTTAAGGATTGCTGAAAACAATAATATGTCTCTGGCTCAAATGAGTTTAGCTTTTGTAAATCAGCAACCATTTGTTACTAGTAATATTATTGGAGCTACTAACTTAGCTCAATTAAAAGAAAATATAGAAAGCATAAATGTTTCGCTTTCAAAAGAGGTATTACAAGAAATAAATGAAGTACATCAAGCTATTCCTAATCCAGCAGCTTGATTAGCATATGTGCTTATAAATTTAAGTAGGTTGTTTTGTTATCAGCAAAAATGAATACGTGGTTTGGAGCGGAGCATGCAAGATAGGTTTTGACTTGTGTTAATATTGTCTAAGAGGCTTTAAACTTATTGTAATGCTTTGTTTTAAATAATAAATCAGTTTGGAGAACTAAATATATATGGTTAAAAAAACCCTTATTTTATTTCTATTTTTATTGGGTTCAACACCTGTAAGTTCTCAAATATTAAAGGAACTAGATTCTTTAAATTTTATCGAGCTTGTAGATAAGCGGTTTGTAGATCATGAGCTCTCTAATTATTCTTTACGAGTTTTTGCTAATTATAAAGTCAAGCAATTTGTTATTCTTAACGACGATTTTAAATTACGTTATGTACCTAAAAATAGATCTGGGATAGGTTTTGGTTTTTCAAGCAGTAAAGTACTAATTGATATTGCTTTTAATATAAAAGGAAATGATGAGGAGGTTACTGAGCGCTTTGATATGCAAGGTACTACCATTATTGGAAAAAAGAACTATGTTAATTTTTATGTACAAAGTTATAAAGGGTTCAATGTAAAAAACAATTTTGATCAACCCACGGTGTTTCGAGATGATATCAGGTCAGTAACTATTGGCTTTAATACTTTACGTACCATTCCAGATATTGAATTCTCCTACTCTATGTTAAAGGCTGGTTTGGATAATGTGAACAGAAAGTTTTACGTTACCGGAGGCTTTGGGGCGTTTTGCTTTTTTGATTATTTTTCTGCGGATAATACTATTTTAGAAGATAGTGCTGATCTGTTTTTTAATGATCAGGCCCAAATAAAACGATATAATAGTGTTTCTGCAGGAGTCTTGGGGGGTGTTTTGGCAGTATTGGGGTTGCCTTATAATATTTCGGCATCCTGTAATATTATGCCTGGTATAGGACTTATCTATAAACATGTAACCTTAGTAGATACAAGTTATGAGCCATCTAACAATTTACTCTTTAAGGTTGATTATACATTTGCATTAGGTTATAATATGGAGCGTTATTATGTTAATTTAATTTATGGAGGAGGTTTTTATTCAACAGATTTGGGCTATGATAACAAGTATCGTTTTAATCTTTCAAAAGCCAAGTTAGCTTTTGGCTATAAATTAGGCAGAGGAAAAAAACGAAAAAGAAAGTCTTAGCGTGATAGTTGTGGGGCGCGTGTAAGCTCTATGGTAATATGAAAACAAAAAACCCGCTAACTTATATAAGTTGCGGGTTTTAAATTATTTAATTTGATTACCATCTTTGTCAAAAAAATGATATTCTAAGTATGTGTAAGCATCGCGAGGTAAAATTTTTACCCACTTTTTGTGTTCTAAAAACCATTTAGAACGAATAGATGGAAAGCCTTTAGTTAAAAAGGCTGCTATAAAAGGATGTGTGTTTAAGGTCACCTTTTTGTAGTCTTTTTTAAATAGTTTTTCAAGATCGTGATTTATGGTTTGTATAAGCCCAATAGGAGCTTCAACCTCGGCGCCATTAATACCATTAGGGTTTTCCTCTCTGGTTTTAATGTTCATTTCCGGGCGAACACGTTGTCTTGTAATTTGTATCAATCCAAATTTACTTGGAGGCAGTATCTTGTGTTTTGCTCTGTCATCTTTCATTTCATCTCGAAAGTGATTAAAAAGCTTCTGCCTATTTTCAGCATTAGTCATGTCAATAAAATCCACCACTATAATGCCCCCCATATCACGTAAACGCAGTTGGCGGGCTATTTCGGTAGCAGCTATAAGATTTACTTCTAGTGCTGTATCCTCTTGGTTATTGGCTTTGTTGGAGCGATTTCCGCTGTTTACATCTACAACATGAAGGGCTTCGGTGTGCTCAATAACGAGATAAGCACCTTTTGCCATAGAAACCGTTTTGCCAAACGAGGTTTTTATCTGTCTTTCAATTCCGTATTTCTCAAAAATTGGAACTTTAGACTGATACAATTTTACTATTGATTCTTTCTTGGGTGCAATTTCTTGCACGTAATCTTTAATTTGATAATAGAGCTCTTCATCATCTACTGTAATTCCTGTAAAGGTATCATTGAATATATCTCTTAAAATAGATGAGGCTTTATTCATTTCTCCTAATACTTTACTTGGATGATGCGCTCTGTGTAGCTTTTTGCACATTGCCGTCCATCGACTAAGCAAATTTTGCAAATCTTTATCTAGCTCAGCTACTTTTTTGCCTTGAGCTACAGTACGAACAATAACACCAAAACCTTGGGGAGTTATACTCTTTACCAATCGTTTTAATCGATCTTTTTCTTCACGATCTTCTATTTTTTGTGATATAGAAATTCGATTAGAAAAAGGGACTAAAACAATATATCTTCCAGCAATAGATAGCTCTGAGCTAATTCTAGGACCTTTGGTCGATATAGGTTCTTTTACTATTTGTACTAATAGCGATTGATTAGATTTTAAGGCGTCGGTAATTTTACCGTCTTTCTCAATATCTTTTTCAAATGGGAAATCTTTTAAAGTAAAATCTTTAAGTTTACCTGTGCTTACACGTTTTATGAATTTTAAAAGGGAGGGTAGTTTGGGCCCTAAATCATGATAATGCAAGAATGCATCTTTTTCATAACCTACATTTACAAATGCAGCATTTAGCCCGGGAACAGCTTTTCTTATTTTGGCTATAAACACATCACCAACAGAAAAGTCGTTACTATCTTCATCCTTTTGCAATTCAATAAGTTTTCCATCTTTTAATAAGGCAAAATCAACATTATCGGAACTAGATCGAATAATCAATTCTTTATCCATTGTGTTAATTTTAATCCACCACTTGTTTTTTTGAAGTGATAGATGGATTATACATTATTTTTTCACAGGATTTAATCCGTGGAGTTCAAAAAAACCATCATTCGATGTTAAAAAATTGTTGAACTCATTTCAAAGAACTTTGTTGTTTTTAAAATCAAAAAAAGTAGTTAACCTAACTACTTTTTCGATTTATTTTTTCTTTTTGTGACGGTTAGCGCGTCTACGTTTCTTACGTTTGTGAGTCGCTACCTTATGTCTTTTACGTTTTTTACCACTTGGCATAAATAGTGTCTTTTAAATTAATAATTCGTTTTACTGCTGAAACAAATCAGCACAGGTTGTTTTATTTAACGTCTACATTTGTTTTAACGCCTTCAACAAATACTTTTGCTGGCTTAAATGCAGGGATATTATGAGCAGGTATTTTGATAGTAGTATTCTTTGAAATATTTCTACCTGTTTTTTCAGCTCTTGTTTTAATAATAAAGCTTCCAAAACCTCTTAAGTAAACATTATCTCCACTTTCTAAAGACGTTTTTACCTCTTCCATAAAAGTTTCAACCGTTGCTTGCACGTCACCTTTTTCAATTCCTAATTTCTCAGAAATTTTTGCTACTAAATCAGCCTTCGTCATTTTTAATATTATATTTTATTGGGTTATTATAAATTCTAAAAGGGATGCAAATATAGGAATTAAATATTCAATATTTCAAACCTAATTCACTAAAATTTAATATTATAAACGTTTATTTTTGTTACCTCGATTTAGATAATTCATGATATTTTCAAAAACTTTAATTGATTGGTATTCAGTTAATAAGCGTTTTTTGCCATGGCGAGAAACCAAAAATCCTTATTACATATGGCTGTCGGAAATTATTTTACAACAAACCCAAGTTAAACAGGGGTTACCATATTATGAAGCTTTTGTGAACGAGTATCCTACTGTTTTTGATTTGGCAAAAGCCGAAGAGAGTGACGTGCTAAAACTATGGCAAGGTTTGGGCTATTATTCGAGAGCCAGAAATTTACATGCCTCTGCCAAATTTGTTGCAGAATCCTTAAAGGGTAAATTTCCTAACAACTATAAAGACTTACTTAAACTAAAGGGGGTTGGCGATTATACTGCTAGTGCTATTGCCTCCATTTGTTTTAATGAAGCAGTGGCTGTGGTAGATGGTAATGTATATCGTGTGCTGGCGCGTTTTTATGGTATAGAAACTCCAATAAACTCATCAAAAGGAGCCAAAGAGTTTAAGAATTTAGCTCAAAACTTAATTGATGCGAAACGACCGGAGGAGTTTAATCAGGCTATTATGGAATTTGGAGCCACGCATTGTAAACCTCAGAATCCGTATTGCCATGAGTGCCCCTTCAATACTAGATGCATAGCTTTTAATACGAACAGGATACATGAGTTACCTGTTAAAATTAAGTTGGCAAAGGCCAAAAGAAAACACTTTAATTTTCTGGTCTTTATTTCTGAGGATAGAAAAACGATTCTTGAAAAAAGACAGGGAAAGGGCATTTGGCAGAACCTATACCAATTTCCGCTTATTGAAACAGTAAAAGAACTTAATGCTAACAGTTTTCAAAATACCTTTGAAAACTATAAACTGTTTACAGATAGATCGTATAATTATTCATTATATAATGAGAAGCCCATAATACATAAATTATCCCATCAGCATTTGTATACAAAGTTTTGGGTGGTTAGTGTTGATAGATTACCGATTAAAGGTCTGTATATTGACAAGTTAGAACACTTTCCTGTACCTGTTTTGATAGAAAATTTTCTTAAAACTTTTAATTTTCAATAGAAGGGCTAGCATGCTCATATTTTTTTATTAATTTTAATAAAATGAGTAGCAATTGACTAATTTTGCTTTTCTAATTAATTTTATGATATGTCAGGAACTTTAAATAAAGTAATGCTAATAGGTCACTTAGGAGATGAGATTAAAATGCACTATTTTGAAGGGGGAGGTTGTATTGGACGTTTTCCTTTGGCAACCAATGAAACCTATACAAATAGACAGACTAACGAACGTGTTACGAATACAGAATGGCATAATATAGTGGTTAGAAATAAGGGGGCGGAAATTTGCGAAAAGTATTTAAGCAAAGGGGATAAAGTTTATATTGAAGGCAGGTTAAAAACTAGGAAATGGACCGATGATAAAGGAAATGAACGCTACTCGACTGAAATTCAATGCAATGATTTTACCTTTCTTTCTACTAAAAGGGATGGCGTTGGTAATACCCAAAATGATCCTGTAAGTCAAAGTCCGATGGCTACTCCAGAGGAGGGTCAAAGCAAATCAATTGAAGGAGATAACGATGATTTGCCATTTTAATTTTCTTGATACTTTATCAAGAACTATGTTTAATTAAAACCTTAGTAATTGGATCCTGATCCTGTCAGTTTATTATCAATATTTATAGCAATTGATCCTTCGGTTGTTTTTAGTTTTATAATGCTTTTTTCGCTGTTGGTATGCTCAGCCTTAATTTCTGGGGCAGAAGTTGCTATGTTTTCCCTTAATTTAGGTGATATCCAAGAGGGGTTAGAGCAAAAGGATAAACGAATACAGATTGTAGCCAAATTGCTCGAGCGTCCCAAAAAACTTTTGGCTACCATTTTGGTGGCAAACAATTTTATAAATATAGCAGTGGTTATTTTATTTGCAGCAATAAGTGATGTATTATTCTCAAATATTACTACTCAAATTAATTTCTTCTTTTTTAAAGTTAGTTTGGTGTTTTTTCTAAAGGTTGTGGTTATTACATTTTTAATTTTGCTTTTTGGAGAAATTTTGCCGAAAATTTATGCGAGCAGAAATAATGTAAAGTTTGCAACGTTTATGGCGTATCCACTTCGCGTTTTAGATGTGGTTTTATCGCCAGTTAGCTTACCAATGCGCAGTGTTACCCTTGGCATTCATAATAAATTAGGGAAACAAAAGTCTAATATAAGTGTTGATCAGCTATCGCAAGCTTTGGAACTAACCAGTGAAGAGGATACAACAACTGAGGAGCATAAAATTTTAAAAGGGATTGTGTCTTTTGGAAATACTGATACAAAGCAGGTTATGAGGCCTCGTATCGATATTTTTGCTTTGAATATTGAACAGAAATATGCAGAGATTATGCCTGAAATCGTTGCCAATGGGTATTCAAGAATTCCAGTTTACAGAGATAATGTAGATACTATTGAAGGCATTTTATATGTTAAAGATTTGTTGCCTTATTTAGATAGAAAACAATTTGACTGGATAACCTTGTTGCGTGAACCTTTTTTTGTGCCTGAAAACAAGAAATTAGATGATTTAATGGCAGAATTTCAAGAGAAAAAAGTGCACTTAGCGGTTGTTGTAGATGAATACGGAGGCACCTCAGGATTAATTTCTTTAGAGGATATTATTGAAGAAATAGTTGGAGATATTAGTGATGAGTTCGATGATGAAGATTTAACCTATTCAAAGCTTGATGAGAAGAATTATGTGTTTGAGGGTAAGACAGCTTTAAAGGATTTCTATAAAATTATTAAAGTTGAGGACGATACTGTTTTTGAGGAGAATAAAGGGGAAGCGGAGACTATTGCTGGTTTTGTTCTAGAAATTTCTGGAAGTTTTCCTAAGCTAAATAGTAAAATAAATTTTGAAAATTACGTTTTCACTATAGAAGCCATGGACAAAAAGAGAATTAAACTTGTAAAATTTACAATTAACTAAGAATGATGAAGTCTTTATGTGTATTAGGTTTAATGTTATTCTGTCTTTCATGTAGTGAAGATTATGTGCCCAAGCCAAAAGCGTTTTTAAGATTAGAATACCCTAGGGCTCATTATGTCGCTCTCGATTTAGATGTACCCTTTACTTTTGAAAGAAATGAACAACTATCCCAAGTAAGTATAAAGCAAGTTAGCGCTTCTACCAGAAGTTATGGTTTAAATATTGAGTACCCACAACTTAAGGGGACTATATTTTTAACCTATAAAACAGTAGATGAAAAGGGAAAGAATTTAAAAGCTTTTCTAAGGGATGCTCAAAATTTCACACAAAAACACACCGTTAAGGCAGATGAAATCCCTGTAACAGCTTTTGAAGATGACGAGCGTAAAGTGTATGGCGCCTTTGCAGAAGTGAGAGGTAATGTGGCTTCGCCTGCACAGTTTTATGTAACAGATAGTGTGAATCACTTTCTAACAGGATCCTTGTATTTCTATGCTAAACCTAATTACGATTCTATCTTACCAGCTGCAAATTACCTGCAGAAAGATATGAAGCGTATAATGGAATCCGTTAATTGGAAATAGAAAAGGTTGCTTCAAATTAAGCAACCTTTTCTATTTAAAGTATGATTTATTCTTGGTTTAAGCTGCTTTTTTAGTACAACAAGTTTCTTTACAATCTGCTTTACAGGCCATTTTTTCACCTTTTTTAGCGTCCTTGTTACAGCAGTCTTTTGTACAGCCAGTTTTACAAGTTTTTTTATCCTTACTACTGCAACACGCCTTTTTACAGTCTGAAGCGCATGTTTTTTCCGAAGAGAACGTTTCAACAGTTTTCATATCACTCACTTTATAAGTGTTAGAAACCTTAGAAACAGCCTCTTCAAGTGTTGTTGGTGTTACTTTAGCCTCATTATATTCAACCATGGCTAGCTTTCTGTCAAAGTCAACTGTTGCAGTTTTCACACCGTCCATTTTCGAAATTTTCTTTTGAATGGTAGCGGCACAGCCAATGGCACAGGTCATGCCATCAATGGTAAATTCAGCTTTAGCGTAGGTAGCATTAGGATCTATTTCTTTAACAGCTGTAGTCTCAACTTCAATAGTTTTAACTTCAGCTTCTTTTTGTTTGCAGCTAACAATTGCTACAATCAATGAAAGCAATAAAATATGTTTCAAGAGTTTCATATGTCTAGGTTTAGAATTGAATGTTACAAACTTACTAAATTATTATGTTGTTATAAGTTAATAAGCAGAATTTAAGGTGTAAATTCTTAAACAACTAATTGGTTTGTTAAGGTGTTCATGTTAAGAATTATAGCTTGAAATTATTATTATTCACAAATTTTACCGAAATTTAAGAAGAATAAACATGTAGTCATTATGAAAAAATTATCTCTTCCTATTCGCTTTGGTTTAGTAACTAGTGCAGTTTTAATAGCATATTTTTTGGTTTTAGCGTTGGTTGATAAACATATAAACCCTGCTTTTAGCTTTGTTAATGCACTTATTACTGGGCTGGGTGTTTATGAAGCTGTTAGGTTGAGTAAGCTTGAAAACCCTGCAAGCTTCTCTTATACAGAAGGTTTTAAAACAGGACTGGTCACAGGGTTTGTTGCGACTATTGTGTTTACCGCCTTTTTCTTGTTTTATGCCACAGAAGTTAACGCAGAATTTTTGCCACAATTACTTGAAACTGTAAACGGACATTTTAATGCAGATATTGGCATGGTAGCATTTGTTGTTGCCATAATGGGATTTGCTACGAGCGTGGTGGCGTCGCTTACAGTTATGCAGCTTTTTAAAAACTCCAGAAATATTTCTCAAAATTCCTAAAACGTTTGCAGTTTAATTAATTAGCAGTATATTTGCACTCATTTTTTAAACAAATAAATTAATAAAAACGTTACGCTATGTACGCAATTGTAGAGATAGCAGGGCAACAATTTAAAGTTGAAAAAGACCAAAAAGTTTTTGTTAACCGTTTGCAAGCAGAAGAAGGTAAGAAAGTTTCTTTCGATAATGTTCTTTTAGTTGGTGAAGGTGACAATGTAACTGTAGGCGCCCCGGCTATAGACGGAGCTCAGGTAGGAGCTAAAGTCTTAAAACACCTTAAAGGTGATAAAGTTATAGTATTCAAAAAGAAAAGACGTAAAGGTTACCGTGTAAAAAATGGTCATCGTCAATCTTTAACTGAAATTGTAATTGAAAGTATTGCTTCTACTGGAGCTAAGAAAGCTGCCCCAGCAAAAAAAGCAGAAAAGAAAGAAGAACCTAAAGCTAAAGTTGAAGCTCCAAAAGCTGATGATGTGCAAGATTTAAGCAAATTAACGGTTGCTGAATTAAAAACTATAGCTAAAGAAAGAGGTATAGATGGAATTTCTTCAATGAAGAAAGCCGATTTAATTGCTGCTTTAAGTTAGTATAATAAAATAAAATCGAAATAAAATGGCACATAAAAAAGGAGTCGGAAGTTCGAAAAATGGTAGAGAATCAGAATCGAAACGCTTAGGTGTTAAGATTTTTGGTGGTCAAGCTGCATTAGCTGGAAACATTATCATAAGACAACGTGGTAACACTCATCATCCTGGTGAGAATGTATACCAAGGAAAAGATCATACTTTACACGCCAAAGTAGATGGTGTTGTTAAGTTTACTAAGAAAAAAGACAACAAATCTTACGTTTCTATTGAGCCTTTTGAGGCTTAGGAAATAATTTTCTTAAACGAAGTAAAGCCCTTTCTTTTTACACAGGAAGGGTTTTTTATTTGTTTAAAATATCGGTTACAATTTTTAAATGATGTTTGGTGTGTATCGCCAAGAACTTCAGGGTTTGTTGCTTGGAAAGCACACCAAAAACATGGTGAATAAAATGAGAGGTTTCAGGAAGTGGTTTAGTGCGATCTATTTGCTTTTTAACTTCGGTTAATTGCTGGTTCAAACTTTCTAAAGTTATGATTTCTGGTGGCATTACAACTTTTGGAGCTTTTGCTTTTCCTCTAGGAATAAAATGCAAAGGAAATAATACGCTTCTAGCTAAATTGAAATCACGCTTGTGTTTTTTAGGATTTGTTTTAAGTAAAATCGTGGTTACCCGATTAATAACTTTTAGGGAGTGGTCTAAATGCCATCCGACCTCTACCTTAGATATAGAAGGCTTTATTCGGTCAAGATGAGGGATGGCAGTCTCTATTTTGTCTAATAATTGATATAAAGTACTAATGTGTTTTTTAGACATCGTTGAAAAATAATTTAGAAGATATTAATTAAATTCTTAACTTTAAGCTATTGCTCTCGCAATTGAGTATGTCTAACTAGAAATTATGTGATTATGCTGCCGTTTAGATCTGAAATTAGAAACTCCCCTACGCAACCTACCATTAAAGTTTTTTTAACGGATGAGTCCTTAGATGCTAGAATTAAAAAGCATTTAGAGCACTTTAAAGAAATTGAAACCATTGAAATTAGAGAGACCCATGGTCAAAATAGAGCTGGAGAAAATATTACCATTTTTTTAAAAGACCATGTGGATATCAATAAAATGAAAGCCTCAATAGATTCAAGTTTATGGTGGTATTTTGAAGAGGATATGGTAGATGAATAATTAAGTGTGTTTCTATATCTTTAATTATAGGATTTATTTTAAATCCGTATATCGCAGGAATGATTTGTATGAAGAGTTTTGGATTCTGTACTTATTTAAATACAAAGTGTTATAAGAAAAAATCCCAAGCATGGTTTGCTTGGGATTTTATTATTTTAGAGAATATCAAATTCCTAATTAGTATCTGTAATGTTCAGGTTTATAGGGACCTTCAACGGTAACTCCAATGTATGCAGCTTGATCTTCCTTTAGTTCTGTAAGCTCGACACCAATTTTCTCCAAATGTAGTTTAGCTACTTTTTCATCCAAATGCTTTGGTAGCATGTAAACCTCATTTTTGTAGGCATCAGCATTATTCCAAAGTTCGATTTGCGCCAAAGTTTGGTTTGTAAACGAATTACTCATTACGAAACTAGGGTGACCCGTGGCACAACCTAAGTTTACCAAGCGACCCTCAGCAAGAATAATAATATCATTGCCATCAACAGAATATTTATCAACTTGAGGCTTGATTTCAACCTTCGTGTCTCCGTAGTTTTCGTTTAACCAAGCCATTTGAATTTCGTTATCGAAATGGCCAATATTACAAACAATAGCTTTGTCTTTCATAGCTTTGAAATGCTCAGAACGAACAATGTCTTTATTTCCAGTGGTAGTAATTATAATATCGGAATTGCTTACTACTGTTTCAAGCTTCTTAACTTCAAAACCGTCCATAGCCGCTTGTAAGGCACAGATAGGATCAATTTCAGTTACCGTTACAATACTTCCTGCGCCTTTAAAAGAAGCTGCAGTACCTTTACCAACATCTCCATAACCACAAACAGTTACACGTTTTCCTGCCAGCATCACATCGGTTGCACGGCGAATAGCGTCTACAGCACTTTCTTTACAGCCGTATTTGTTGTCAAATTTAGATTTGGTAACGGAGTCATTTACGTTAATAGCAGGCATCGGTAATGTGCCGTTTTTTACACGCTCATATAATCTATGAACTCCTGTGGTGGTTTCTTCCGAAAGACCATTTATTCCAGCAGCTAATTCTGGATATTTATCTAAAACCATGTTGGTTAAATCGCCACCATCATCCAAAATCATGTTTAAAGGTTTGCGCTCTTCTCCAAAGAACAAGGTTTGTTCAATACACCAGTCAAACTCTTCTTCTGTCATATCTTTCCAAGCATAAACAGCAGTCCCAGCAGCAGCAATTGCCGCAGCAGCTTGATCTTGAGTAGAGAATATGTTACATGAACTCCAAGTGACTTCTGCTCCTAAAGCTTGTAAAGTTTCAATTAACACTGCTGTTTGTATGGTCATGTGCAAACAACCAGCAATGCGCGCACCCTTAAGAGGCTGCTCGTTTTTGTATTCTTCGCGCAGACTCATAAGCCCCGGCATTTCAGCTTCGGCTAATTCTATTTCTTTACGACCCCAATCTGCAAGTGAGATGTCTTTTACTTTACTAGCTACGTAAGGAATTGTTTTTGTGCTCATATTCAATTTTCTTTTTGATTTTTAAACCTAATTTTTTTGATTGTGTATGGTATTTAAAATACTTAAATTCGCTTACCGAAAAAGCAATCTACTTAGGCGGTGCAAAGATAATCAATAACTTCCATAAAATAAATGCCTCTTTATAAAACCATTCATCCAAATTCCCAAACTACAGTTAAAATCTGGAAAATTACCGAGTCTTATGAAGATTTAATGAAACAGGTGAATTTAAAACCAGTTGCTTTAGAGCGGGTTTTAGGCATGAAGAGTAAACTCCATCAACGTGGGTTTTTAAGTGTACGACACCTATTACAAGAATTTGGATATACGGATGCAGATTTGTTTTATGATAATAATGGTAAGCCACATTTAAAAGATGGTAAACAAATATCGATAACCCATTCCTTCGAATTTTCGGCGGTTATTATTAGTGATTTAATAGTAGGGATTGATGTTGAAAAACAACGAGATAAAATCTCAATTATAGCCCATAAGTTTCTTGATTATGAACTAGATTACGTTGATGAAGACAGCGCAGACTATATTAAAAAACTAACGGTGATTTGGTGCGTAAAAGAATCTTTATATAAGCTTTTTGCCACACCAGGGTTGAGTTTTAAAAAGCACTGTTTGGTTGTTCCTTTTTCTTTGGATGAAAATAATACCGTGGCTTGGGTTGATTATAGGGATAACAAATGTCGATATAACATCCAGTTTTTTGAGTTCGAAGGTTTTACTTGTGCATATGCTATTGCATGACAAAGATATATAAAGACATATTTGAAGCTCGTAATAATGGCAATAAGCTTTTAGCTGTTTTAATTGATCCTGATAAATTTTCAATTAAAAACACAAGTGCGTTTATCAAAAAAGTAAATAATTCCAAAGCCACACATATTTTTGTTGGCGGTAGTGCGGTAGACGAAGACGCTACGTATATTTTAGTTAAAGAAATAAAAGCATATACATTTTTACCAATAGTTTTATTTCCAGGGGATGTGTCTCAGATTACAAGTGAGGCAGACGCGTTGTTATTTCTATCCTTAATATCTGGTCGTAATCCAGATTATTTAATTGGAAAACATGTAAAGTCTGTTTCCGTGTTGAAACAGGCTGATTTAGAAATCATTTCAACAGGGTATATTTTAATTGAAGGCGGAACTGTGACGGCAACCTCCCAGGTAACAAAAACAGAGCCCTTGTCGCGAAAAGGCATCCAAATCATCATAGATACTGCAAAAGCGGGCGAGTTTCTAGGGCTAAAACTAATGTATTTAGAGGCAGGAAGTGGTGCGAAAATTCCGTTGTCTCAAGAAATTATTAAATCGGTTAAGGATGAATTGACTATTCCATTAATTGTTGGTGGTGGTATAAGAAATAAACAGCAATTAGATAGCGCATATAATGCAGGAGCAGATTTAGTTGTTATTGGTACAGCTTTTGAAGAAGATGAATCTTTTTTTAACGAATTAAAAAAATAGATTATCAAGTATTTAGAATACTTAACATTTATGCCAAGTTAAAATGTTTTTAAATAATTAAAAAAGACTAATGGTTACATGTGAAAAATATCTAAAGAGTCCGTTAATTCCGAAAGATTATGAGTCTTATTTTTGAGTTCTTTTTTAAACAGTATGCACAATACCAAACGGTCGATATTATTCTTGAAATAATTGCGGTATTCTTTGGTTTTGCATCGGTTTGGTTTTCTAAGAAAAATAACGTGCTGGTTTTTCCAACAGGTATGGTAAGTACACTTATTTTTGTGTATTTGCTTTTAAAATGGGAGTTGCTGGGAGACATGATGATAAACGCCTATTATTTTATCATGAGTGTTTATGGCTGGTATGTTTGGACGAGGCGGGTGGACAAGACGCACTTAACACCAATATCGAGAACAACCAGTAATGAAAAGAAAGTTGGAGCTTTATTGTTTATGGCTACCTTGCTATTTGTGTATTTAGTTTACATAACATTTAATAAGTGGACAAGTTGGGTTGCATATGTTGATACCATAACTACTGCCATATTTTTTGTAGGTATGTGGCTAATGGCCAGACGTAAAATTGAAAATTGGATTTTTTGGATTGTCGGCGATCTTATTTCAATTCCTTTGTATTACCATAAAGGTCTTACGTTTACGAGTTTACAGTATTTTGGGTTTACCTTAATTGCCATTTTTGGTTATTTAACATGGCGGGAAATTGTGAATAAGAAACTGCAAAAGGTTTGATTTTATAATGTATTCTATAGAGGCTCTTATCAAGCCTATTTTTCAGATAATTTGGAAGCTGCTACAGTTTTTTCAGTACTGTGTTTTCAGAATTGAAAAAGAATATATTAAACCTTTTTTATTTAATGGTTTCCAGGAAATTAAATGATATAGGTGCTTCTATTTTATTGTATACATGTTCCGATATTCGTGGAAAATACTAATTAAAATGCATTTGCGATTTATGTTTTTTGATTTATATTGCCTCGTCTCTTAAACATACCGTTTTAAAGAATTAGCCTTAAAGAAATTGTAAGTTGGAATTAAAAGATGACTGAGAAGTACAAAAGAGATATTTAAACTAAATACTAATAAAAGCTATTAATTAAGATATGTTTTTGGATAATGATATTGAACAGATAAAGGAAAAAGGCATAACGCTTGACCAGATACAAGCACAAGTGTCTCGCTTAAAAAATGGTATGTCTTTTTCAAACTTGGTGTCGGCAGCAACCGTAGGTAAGGGAATTGAGAGTTACAATGGAGATGAAATAGAAGAATTAATAAGCTTATACGATTCTAAAAAGGACAATTTATCGATTGTGAAGTTTGTGCCTGCATCTGGAGCTGCTACAAGAATGTTTAAATTTCTTTTTCAGTTTTTAAAAGAGTTTGAGCCACTAAAAGAAACCGTCAAGGCGTATGCGGACCGTAAAAATGACGATTTAATTGAACCTTTTTTTTCAAAACTAGAAGCCTTCCCTTTTTATGAAGAAGTAGCCTTAAAGCTAAATAAAGTAGTTCCAGATTTTGACACTTTATCAGAAGGAGAAAGGCAATGGTATTTTGTTAAAATAATGTTAGATAAAGATGGGTTAAATTATAGTTTTTTACCAAAGGGTTTGTTGCCTTTTCATAAGTATGAAGACCAAGTGAAAACTGCTTTTGAAGAGCATTTATTTGAATCTACCCTTTATGCTTCTTCGAAAGGTAAGTCCAATATCCATTTTACAGTTTCCGAAAAACATCATCTTTATTTTAAAAAAGAGTTTGGAGCTATTGTCGATCACTTAGAGGATAGAACCAAAACGATGTTTAATGTATCGTATTCATTCCAAAAGGAAGCAACGGAAACGGTTGCGTTAACATCGAAAGGCGATATTTATAGAAATGAAGACGGGTCCATTCTTTTTAGACCTGCTGGTCATGGTGCACTTCTTGAGAATTTGAATGATTTGGATTATGATTTGGTTTTTATAAAGAATATTGACAATATAGTTGTGGCTAAGAAAAACATTAAAGTTTCGGCCTTCAAAAAGCTTTTAGCTGGTGTTTTATTGGAGGCGCAGGAAAAGGTTTTTGAGTACTTAAATTTACTTGATAGCGGAAGCATTTCTGATGCAGATATGAAAATAATGCTTCTGTTTTTAAGGTATAGGTTAAATATATCTATTTCGGTTGATTTCGAAAGTTTAGATCAAGCAGACAAAATAATCTTTTTAAAAGATAAATTGAATAGACCCATTCGCGTTTGTGGAATGGTTAAAAATGAAGGAGAGCCTGGGGGAGGGCCTTTTTGGGTGAGAGATGTTAATGGCCATGTGTCGCTACAAATTGTTGAATTTGCTCAAATAGATTTTAGGAGCAAAGCGCAGCAAAGGCTTGTTTATAAGGCAACACATTTTAATCCTACAGATGTGGTTTGTGGAGTGAGAAATTATAAAGGTGAGAAGTTTGATTTAATGGATTTTGTAGATCCTGATGCTGCCTTTATTACCATGAAAACCCAAAATGGCGTTGATATTAAAGCTCTTGAGTTACCGGGGCTTTGGAATGGCAGTATGGCGTTTTGGAATTCCATTTTTGTTGAGGTGCCACTAAATACCTTTAACCCAGTTAAGAATGTGAATGATTTATTGAAGCCAGCCCATCAAGCCTTATAATGTTTAATGAGAAACAGTTACTAGAGGAGTTAAAATTTAAAGCCATCAGAAGCTCTGGTAGCGGGGGACAACATGTCAATAAAGTTTCAAGTAAGGTTGAAATAACCTTTAATCTTTATGAGTCTCTAGTGTTTAATGAATCTCAAACAGAAATATTAAAAACCAAACTTCAAAATAGATTAACAAAAAACGGGCTATTAGTTGTTTTTTGTGACGAGTCAAGAAGCCAGCATAAAAACAAGGAGATTGCAACAAAGCGTTTGTTGGAATTATTAAAGTCCGCATTAATTATTCGAAAAAAGCGAGTCCCAACGAAAATTTCTAAGTCTGCTATTCAAAAACGATTAAAGTGTAAAAAAATACGTTCGTTAAAAAAAGTAAATAGAAGAAAGCCTAAGCTGGACTAAAAATAATTGCAATACATAATAGATAATTCATTAATCGTTCTTATTTTTGCGCCGTTCTCAAAAAAGGGGTGCCTATTTTCGGCTGAGATCATACCCAATGAACCTAGAACAGGTAATGCTGTTTAGGGATTGTGAGCGTTAAAGAAGCACAATAATGTGTTTTAGCAAATTCTAAAGCTTGGCTGTGCAGTTTGCTGCGCTCAAATAAATTAATTATTAACAATAAAGAATAATTACCTCTTTTTATTCGATTAAATCAATTAATCGACATGAAAAACATTTTTCTTTTTCTAACACTTTTAGTGTTGTCAGTCAGTGCATATGCACAACAAAATCAAAAATCACAAGATTCAACAAAAACAGAAAAACTTGATGAAGTACTTGTAAAAGCAGTTCGGGTTGATGCAGATTCACCTATTACCCATTCTAACGTTTCTAAAGAAGAAATTGCTAAACGTAATTTAGGACAAGATATTCCTATTCTTTTAAATTATTTACCGTCTGTTGTAACAACAAGTGATGCTGGAGCAGGTGTTGGTTATACAGGAATTAGAGTTAGGGGTACAGATGCAACACGTGTGAATGTAACCATTAACGGAATTCCATATAATGATGCAGAAAGTCAAGGAACTTTTTGGGTAAATTTGGGTGATATTGCCTCATCTACTGAAAGTATGCAGTTACAGCGTGGTGTTGGTACATCAACCAATGGTTCGGGGGCTTTCGGGGCTAGTTTAAACTTACTAACCGATGCATATTCAAAGGAAGCCTATGGAGAGATTTCAAATAGCTTTGGTAGTTTTAATACCCGAAAACATACTGTTAAAATGAGTACAGGATTGTTAAATGATCACTTTGAGATTTCCGGGCGTTTGTCCAATATTTATTCTGACGGTTATGTTGATCGTGCATTTTCAGATTTGAAATCATATTTCCTTCAGGGTGTATATAAAGATGATAACCGATTAATTAAAGCACTTGTTTTTGGAGGTTCAGAGCGCACTTACCAGTCCTGGTTTGGATTAACAGCTGAACAACTTGAAGAAGATAGAAGGCAAAACCCTTATACCTACGATAATGAAACTGATAATTATTGGCAAGATCATTATCAATTACATTGGAATGAGCGTATAGATAATCGATGGTCTACCAATCTGGGATTAAATTATACTAAGGGAAAAGGGTATTTTGAACAATACGAATCAGAAACTGATGAAATTGACTTGTATAATGGCATTGTTTTACCAACAGATTCGTATATTAATGATGATGGCGAGGAAATTCCTATTACAGACTTAATTAGGCGCCGTTGGTTAGATAATGATTTCTATGTAGTTAACGGCAATGTGACTTATAAAAATACGGGTTTGGAAATTATTTCAGGCTTATCATATAGCTCATATTTAGGAGATCATTTTGGTGAAGTGATTTGGGCACGTCGTTTTTCTGAGGATGCTGAAATAAGAGATCGTTATTACCAAGGTGATGCCACTAAAAATGACTTTAGTGTATTTTCAAAAGCATCCTTTAACATTAATGAGCAATTGACTGGTTATGTTGACTTGCAAGGCAGATTTGTTACCTATAAAACCGATGGTTTAGATAATAATAGAAATGAATTTATTACCGATGCAGAATTCAATTTCTTCAATCCTAAATTCGGTTTAACTTATAAGTCTTCAGGTTTTAGTAGTTATTATGCTTCATATGCAAGAGCGAACAGAGAGCCCAATAGAGACGATTTTCAAAATGGCGTTACCGAGCATGAAACGCTGAATGATATTGAGTTGGGATGGCGTTATAACACATCAAAGGTAAGTTTAAATACAAATTTGTATTATATGTTTTACCAAAACCAATTGGTCCTAACAGGTGCACTTGATGATGTTGGTAGTCCTTTAAGAGCAACTAGCGGAAAGAGTTACCGTTTAGGTTTAGAAATAGATGCTAATATCCAGTTTCTATCTAACTTCAGTATGAATACCAATATTGCTGTTAGTAGAAATAGAAACCAAGACTTTAAAAGCGAGATTAATGGTGAACTTGTAGATTTAGGCGAAACGAATATTGCTTTTTCACCAGATGTAGTTATTGGAAACGCATTGAATTATTATCCTGTAAATAATTTACAATTATCATTGTTGAGCAAATTTGTTGGAGAACAGTACATGGGTAACATAGATAGTGAAGATTCCAAATTAGACAGTTATTTTGTAAATGATTTCAATATAGTTTATGAAATAAAGCCTAGTAAATTGTTTAAATCAATAATCTTAACAGGGTTGGTTAATAATATTTTTAATGTAAAATATGTATCTAACGGTTATTTTGGAACTTTTGATTTTGAAGATCCTGATAGCCCTACAGGTGTTACCACAGGAACTTTTGCTGGTTATTACCCGCAAGCGACAGCCAATTTCTTGCTTGGTGCCACTTTCAAGTTTTAAGCCTTAATGTTTAAAGGAAATATAATAGCTTCAGATTTAGGAATAGTTGAAACAACTATTCCTAAATCTTCTAATATGGTATTAAAGAAGGCTTTTGAGCTGTTTTTAAATCAACCAGAGACCTATAAACAACGCTTTCTGCAAAAGCATATAAACACTGTTTTTGATGGGTATTCTTATATGGGACAGAAGGATAGCAGCAATCAATATGATTTTGATTTGTTGCACTCTTTCGTGCTATCTGAATTTACTAAACCTTCATTGTTTCCTCCTATGTTTTCTGAGTTTTTAAATTTAGAATGGTTGCGCTTAACTTCAGAAATTAAAAACATAGAAAAGAAACTAATTGCTGAGTTGAAAATACCCAGATTAGATGGTTTTTATCAAGAACATATAGGGCATATGGCGTCATGTAATTATTATCCGAGGCTTGATACAAGGCATCAAAAATCGGGGTCGAGATTATCACAGCATGTGGACGTGTCACTTTTTACGGTATTTATTTTTGGTGCAGAAAGCGGATTTTCATACAGCGATGAAAATGGACAGCAAAAAGCCCTTTATGCAACCGATAACGTTGTGGTATTTCCAGGGTATTTACTCGAGTATTTAACTCAAGGAACCTATAAAGCCTTGTCGCATCAAGTAGGCTTTAAAGATTTTGATAAAGACCGGTTTTCTTTTGCTTTTTTTTCCATACCTAAACCCAATTCCAAATGGAGTTTTAATGGTGTTGAATCAACATCAGAAGGGTACTATAAGGATTATTTAAACCTGTTTTAGAATGTTGTATTTAGAGATTCTGGCGGTAATTTTTGGTCTTGCTTATTTGTTTTTTCTAATACGTGAACAGATAATTTGTTGGGCGTTTGGAATTGTAGGATCTCTGTTTAGTGTTATATTATTTTATAAAACCGCCTTGTATTCTGAGGCAATTTTGTATCTGTACTACGTTGTAATTGGTTGTTATGGCTTTTACCATTGGAATGCTCCAAAAACTAAGAATCAGTCGCTTCCTGTAACCGATTTCCATAATTTGAGTTATGTTTATCAAATTGTTATCACAGAGATTTTAGCTATAATCCTTGGGTTTGTTTTTTCGAAATATACTGATGCAGCCATGCCGTATTTAGACGCGCAAACAACGCTATTTAGTTTTTTGGCAAGTTTTCTTGAAGCCAGAAAAAAGTTAAGTGCCTGGAAATTTTGGATAGTGATAAATGCCGTGACAATAGTGCTCTATTTACAAAAAGAATTGAATTACTACACAGTTCTAACCTTCGTGTATTTGGTTTTTTCTTTTGTTGGCTATTATAAATGGAAAAAGAAAATGTCTCAACAAACTATTTTAGTTTAGTATTTTCCTAATTAAATATTACAAGAGTATTTCCGTTTTTTTCCACCCTATAGTTTCTTAGAGAACATCTTAAACCATCTTCAGATTGTCCTGTAACGAAATTGTAGCTATTGCCATCGTCACAACCACATTTTCCAGTAAGACCTTTAGGGGTAATCACAGAGCAGGCCGAAGGTAAATGGTTTGGGTCTGCCGCGTCCCACGCAAAGAAATCAGTTCCTGTCGAAGCAACAATAACCCCTGCATTGCCTTGGCTTGGTACGTAAATGGAGTTTCCTGCAAAGTTTAATTGACTATATTGAGGAAGGCTTAGGTCGATACTAAAATTAACACCCAAATCGAGTAAAAAATTACATTCGCTTTCCTCATTGGAGTTGTTGCTACAGGATATCAATAAAAGCACAAAAAGAAGATAAAAAAAAGACCTCATAGGTGTAAAAAATAGATTGGCAATTTACAACAAAAAGTAAATTGACTGGAATATTTTGTATATTTGTTATTCAATCTCGTGAAAACGGGATTTTTTTATTGCTGAAGGCTTCAATAGATGTTTTTACTGGAGTTTATTTCAGCATATTTTGTTATTAACTAAACAATGAAGTTATGAGTAAAGTATCATACTATACACCAGAAGGATTAAAAAAGTTAAGAGACGAGTTACAACAGCTTAAAGATGTAGAACGTGTAAAAGCATCTAAAGCCATTGCTGAAGCTAGAGATAAAGGTGATTTAAGTGAAAATGCTGAATACGATGCTGCTAAAGAAGCTCAAGGCATGCTAGAAATGCGTATATCGAAGTTAGAGGATGCTTTGGCTGGAGCACGCGTTATTGATGAATCGCAGTTAGACACCTCAAAAGCTTTGGTGCTATCAAAAGTAAAAATTAAAAACCAAACCAATGGTATGGAAATGACTTATACCTTGGTGGCTGATGGTGAAGCAGATTTGGCCTCAGGTAAAATTTCTGTTAATTCTCCCATAGGAAAGGGTTTATTAGGAAAATCTGTAGGTGATGTAGCCGAAATACAAGTGCCAAATGGGGTTATGAAGTTTGATGTAATAGAAATTTCGAGGTAATTATGGCTTCTGTTTTCACTAAAATAATCAATGGAGATATTCCTTGTTATAAAGTTGCTGAAAATGGTGATTTTTTTGCTTTTTTAGATATTAGTCCAAATACAAAAGGCCATACCCTATGTGTTCCTAAAAAGGAAGTTGATAAACTTTTTGATTTGGATGAAGTTACTTATAACGGATTAATGTCTTTTTCAAGACAAGTGGCTTTAGCTCTTAAAAAAGTGGTTTCTTGTGATAGAATTGGGTTAAGTGTTATTGGTTTAGAGGTGCCACATGTGCATGTTCATCTTATTCCTTTAAATTTTATGGATGATGCAAGGTTTATTCACAAAGCAAGTTTGTCTCCTGAAGAATTTCAGGAATTGGCAAAGGCTATATATGTCGAGTATAGAAAGCTTTAAAAGAAAGCGAGCAGTAGCAATGAAATAAACGCTATTTTTACTCCCACCAACACCCAAGTTAATTTTTTTATAAACGTAGAGTTTTGTTTAGGCTTGAATGCCTTTTGCTGGTATTCAACAACTTGTTCAATATCCTGTGTCCATTGCACAGGGTAAATAGTTGTATTACAGTTTTTACAAAACAGGTCGTACTTAATGCTTGAGGTAATAGACTTGTAAAATCGAGTCTCAACAATTTTTTGACTAAATTTTAGACGCAGTCCTTCTTTACTGAAACATTCAGGGCAGTTGTTGTTTAGCGAAACTTCTTTTATATCTACAAACTTTTCGATCATGGTTATAAAGTATTATGTCGCAAGCTTATTTGTATGGTAGAACCTTTGTTTTTTTCAGATTCGAGGACTTTTATTTTGCCATTATGAAAATCTTCAATGATGCGCCTTGTTAAGGATAATCCCAGTCCCCAGCCTCTTTTTTTAGTGGTGAATCCAGGTTCAAAAATCTTAGAGAAGTGTTTCTTAGAAATACCTTTTCCAGTGTCTTTAACGGTTATCCGTACGAAGTTGTCTGATGATGTAATTTTAACAGAGAGTTTTCCTCTGCCTTTCATAGCATCAATGGCATTTTTTACAAGATTTTCAATTGCCCAACTATAAAGTTGTCTATTAAGATCTATGAAGATTTCATCTTTAGGCGTATCAATTTCAAAGTCAATAAGTTTAGAAGACCTAGCCTTTAAGTAATCATACGACTCGACAGTTTCTTTTATTATGTCGGCTTTTTCTAAAGTTGGTAAGGATCCAATTTTACTAAAACGTTCAGTAATAGTTTTAAGGCGGTTAATATCTTTTTCTATTTCAACAATATATTCAGAGTTTACATGCTCGGTCTTTAGTATTTCGGTCCAGCCAATTAGGGAAGATAAAGGAGTGCCTATTTGGTGAGCGGTTTCCTTTGCCATACCCGACCATAACTTGTTTTGAGTGGCATTTTTAGTACTACTGTAAAAGAAGAAAATAACGGCGCCAAAAAGAAAAACGATAAGAAGTAAGGCTAAAGGGTAATATTTTAATTTGTTTAGCAATGGAGAGTTCCCATAGTAAATAGTACTGTTTAGTTTTCCACCAAAAGCAACTTCAATAGGTGTGTTTTCATCCTTAAATTGGGTCACGAGTTTATCAATAAACTTCTTGTTGTCAAGTTTAGAATCGTCAATATTCAAGTGACTTCCAACACTTCCGTCACTGTTAATTTCAAGTACGGGTGTGGTGGAGTTACTATTTAAAATCTTTAGAGTAAGATCAAGATTGGTATTAACGTCGGAGTTAATTAATTCTGTTTGAGCAAATGACCAAATCTCCATTTTGGTGCGTTCTTCTTCTTTAAAATGTTGAAAAAATTCATATGTTTTCCAAAGAATTAACGAGACCACGGTGAAAGAGGCAAGAATTATAATCCATCTAAATAGATTGCTATGTTTTATAAAAATCATGAACAATTTAATTTAATTTGTAATATAATGTAAATCTGTTAATATTATTGCGCAAGATGTTAGTAAATCAGTTTTTAGATGCGTTACAGTTTAATTACATTTGTAGAAACATAGTGTGTTAAATGCCTTCAATTGATCCAAAAAGCTTGTCAACTAGTAAATTACATAGCTATTTGCTAAGTTCAGTTGCTCCAAGACCAATTGCTTTTGCTAGTACCATTGATTTAAAAGGCAACCCTAATTTATCACCATTTAGTTTTTTTAATGTGTTTAGCGCTAATCCGGCAATACTGGTTTTTTCACCAGCTAGAAGGGTTCGAGACAACTCAACAAAGCATACGTTGCACAATGTAATAGAAGTAAAGGAAGTTGTAATAAACGTGGTGAATTATGACATTGTACATCAAATGTCCTTGAGTAGTACAGAATATGCAGCCGGGGTAAACGAGTTTGATAAAGCAGGATTAACCATGTTAAAATCTGAAATGGTTAAGCCGTTTAGAGTGGCCGAATCGCCTATTCAGTTTGAATGTAAGGTTCAGGATATTGTGGCATTAGGAAAAGAGGGTGGTGCAGGGAATTTAGTGATATGCGAGGTTGTTAAATTACACATTGATGATGAGGTTTTAGATGAAAATGAAGAGATCAATCAAAAAAAGTTAGATTTAGTAGCTAGAGCTGGAGGTAGTTTTTATACAAGAGCGAGGAAAGGTTTTTTTGAAATACCAAAACCAGTTGCCTCAAAAGGTATAGGTGTTGATAGTTTGCCTGAGCACGTAAAGCAGAGTATGGTACTAACAGGAAATGATTTAGGAATGTTGGGTAATGTGGAAGCTTTGCCTGACCAGTTAAGCGTACAAACTTTTGTAAAAGAAGTAGGAGGACGTTATCCTAATATAAAAACGGCCACTCATAGGGAGAAACATAAATTGGCGAGAAATTATTTAAGCTTTGGTGATGTTCAAAGCGCATGGAAAGTATTATTAAGTTAACAGAATAAAACAATTATAAATTATTAGTAAATGGAAGTTCAAGGAAGAATAAAAATGATTGGAGAAACTCAAACTTTTGGAAGTAATGGGTTTAGAAAAAGAGAAATTGTAGTAACTACTGAAGAACAATACCCACAGCATATTATGGTGGAGTTTGTACAAGATAAAACAGATTTGTTGAACAATTATCAAGTTGGCCAACAGGTAAAAATAAACATTAACTTAAGAGGGAGAGAATGGGTAAATCCACAAGGAGAAACGAAGTATTTTAATTCTATTCAAGGTTGGAGAATAGAGGCACTGCAGGCAGAGGCTTCTGGTGCAAATATGCCTCCTGTACCACCAGCTGATGCTTTCGAACCTGCTGGAGATTTAAAGGAAGACGATCATGACGACTTGCCTTTTTAGGGCAATAAAGTGTTAATTAAAACCTCAATATGTTCATAATATTGAGGTTTTTTTATTTTTATTAACATGTATTATTTATCAGATGAATTATGGTTTCCAAAGGTTGAAGAAGCTACCGACGATGGCATGCTTGCTATTGGTGGAGATTTATCTGTAAAACGGTTATTATTGGCTTATCGAAGTGGTATTTTTCCATGGTTTGAAATAGATACCCCCATATTGTGGTGGTCTCCGAATCCCAGATTTGTGCTGTTTCCTGAAAAACTTAAAGTTTCAAAAAGTATGAAACAAGTTTTAAGGAATAAACGATATAAAGTAACCATTAACCAAAATTTTAAAGCAGTTATAACGCAATGTGCTGGTATTAAGCGGTTAGGGCAAAACGGTACATGGATAACACAAAAAATGATCGAAGCTTATACGAAACTATATGCGTTAGGTTACGTTAAGTCCGTTGAGGTATGGTATGAAGAGGCCTTGGTTGGTGGTTTATATGGGGTCGATTTAGGAAATGGTGTGTTTTGTGGAGAGAGTATGTTTTCAAAAATAAGTAATGCCAGTAAAGTAGGATTAATTACTTTTATACAACAATCAACTTATAAACTTTTTGACTGTCAGGTATATACCAAACATCTTGAAAGTTTGGGCGCAGAAGCGCTTTCTCGAGAAGAGTTCTTAAGTTATTTATAGTTAAACAATTTATAATAGCTATCATGAAAATATTAAAAGGTTTGCTTATTGTTTTTAGTTTCATTTTGGTTTCTTGTTCGTCTAGTAATAAGAATCATACTAAAACCTTTATGGTAAATAGCTTTAAAGTGCCATGCACAGGTGTGGCCCCTATGTCATGTTTACAGGTAAAGGAGCAAGGAGTAGATGTTAACTGGTCTAATTTTTACTCTACCATTGAAGGGTTTACTTTCGAACCAGGTTTTCTTTACACCATTGAAGTTGTTGTAGAGACTATTCCAAAAGATTTAATTCCTGCAGATGGTTCATCATTAAAGTATACCTTGGTTAAACTTATTAGTAAAGAGCAAGATACTCGATTTGCTGTCAATGACATTTGGGTTTTAGATAAGTTGGAAGTTCAGTCAGCTTCCGATGTATTTGATAGATTGCCTGTTTTAGAAATTAATATTAATGCCAAAAGTTATTTGGGAAACGACGGCTGTAATAATTACAGTGGAACCTTAGAAACTCTGAATGATTCACAAATAGGTTTTGGATTAGCTATATCTACTAAGATGGCATGTCCAAACGATAGTTGGTCTTTCAAGTATATGGAACTTCTTATGAAATCTAATACGTATAAGGTTGAAAAAGGCAAACTTTTTGTGTTTCAGGATGAAGAAGTTTTGTTGGTTTTTAAAAAAACAGATTAATTTTTGTCGTTAACAAACAGAAAAAACACATATTTTATGAAAAGAATATTTCAAATAAGTTCTTGTTTCCTTTTACTTATTACAGTTTTAGGCTGCAGCGATAAGTCTAAGAAGGGAAACGGTTTAAACGAAGATAATTTAGTTGGCAATAAGGGAAATCAAAGTGTTAAAGCAAGTCAAGCAGGTGCTCATAATAGTAAGGTGTCCCTTGATTGGGAGGGCGTTTATAAGGGCGTTATACCATGTGCAGACTGCGAAGGAATAAAAACCAGTATTACCTTATTGGCAGATAATAAATTTGAAAGATCCATAGATTATCTGGGTAAAACAGCTGGTTTTTTTAGTGATAAGGGCTCCTTTGTTTGGGACGAATCAGGTTCCGTAATTACCATTGGAGAAGGAGACAGAGGTCAAAAATATAAAGTTGGAGAAAACCAGTTATTTCATTTAGATAAAGCAGGAAATCTAATAAAAGGAGATCTAGCAGAAATGTATAGACTTATGAAAAATTTTAGTGATTCAAATTTAGAAAATAAAAAATGGCAGCTTATCGAACTTATGGGGCAAGAAGTTAAGTTTTCAAAAGATAAGAAACCAGCGTTTGTAATTTTTGATTCTAACAACGCCAGAATGTCTGGTAATAATAGTTGCAATTTGTTTTCAGGGGGTTATACACTTAAACCAAATGGTAGGATAGAAATAGGACAAATGATGAATACGCTTATGGCATGTGATAATATGGAGCGAGCTACTCAATTTATGGAGGTGCTTCAAAAAGCAGATAATTATACAGTAGTTAACGGTGTTTTGCATTTAAATAAAGTTAGAATGGCTCCATTAGCAAAGCTGAAAGTTATGGAGTAATAGAGCAAATATTTAGGGGCTATATTTTTAGTATGGCAGACGTTAGTACAAAGAGATTATGGATGCTAGCAATGTTAAACGCTTCTAGTCTATAATCCAATCCTATTTGAAGTTTTAGGCTCTCTAGTAATTGCCAACCAATTTGCGAGGTTAACCTTTGTTCGAAGAAGGGTTTTAAGGTTTTAGAAACACTCCACAAAGCTTCGGTTGAAAATATTAAATAAGCCTCTCCAATATCCAACTTTTCACCATTCACAGGAAAATCAACGGCAAACCTATAGCGCTGCCTGTAAAATGTTTGGTTTTCTATAAACCGCTGTTCTGCTCTTACTCGGTGTCCGTACCTTACTCCTAGCTTTTGTTTTATATAGTTAAACTGTTCCGTGATGCGGAACTCGTTCACCCCAATTTCAAAAAGTTCTTGATTCCTATAATCTAGACCTAAGCTTAAGCTATGTGTGTAGTTAAAATTATACGTAGAGAAATGGATGAAATGCAGTTGTCGATTATCATATTCAAAGTTTCTGTCTTTATAAAGCATATATCTATTTCTTATCAGAAATGCCATACTATATTTTTTTGAAACCCGATGTTTTAAAGTAAAACCTGTTTCACCAGTTCCTACAAAATTACTCTGCCCTAATACTTTTAATGAACAGGTGAATAGAAGAGAAAAAAATAACGCTTTAATACAAGGCATGTTCATAAGACGACGATGATACTTTTCTAGATTTTTTAAACTCTCCTAAATTAGTAAAGGTTAATTCCCTTAACTGGTGGTCGTTTCTTGATTTTGTTTCAGCTATAATCTCATAATGTGTGTTTATACTTTCTGGGTTTTCAATGATATAATCAATGAATTGTTTGTCGTTTTTTGATGTGTTATTAACGTATTTTTTCTGAATTTTAATAAACCTAGACCTCTCAAAGTTAGTGTCTAGATAGTGTTCTATTTGTTCTAAAACAGGTTTTGGGATATGCTTCTTTTTGATAATGATTTCAATATCTTCTAAAACGCCTTCTGTGCTAAACTCAACACTGTAGTATAATTTATTGAGTTTAAATTTTGCTTCATAACTTTTTTTGTCACCGTCGGTTTCTCTATAAAATTTCAGGTAGTTTACCTTGTCTGTAATACCATTAAAATATCGGTGTGCTTCTTCCGGAAATTCGGATGAAGGGATGCGCTCTTCTCTTTCATTTTTTGATTGTGAAAATGATAGCGAAAAACAACACAGCAAAAATATAAGGCTAAACTTGTTCATATCTAAAACAGCTCGTTTCATGATCATTTACCATACCTGTAGCTTGCATATGTGCATAAACCACGGTAGTACCCACAAATTTAAAACCTCTCTTTTTAAGGTCTTTACTAATAGTGTCGCTCAACGCCGTATTTGCCGGGATGTCTTTAATAGATTTAAATGAGTTTTTAATGGGTTGCCCATTAGTAAATTGCCAAATATACTTACTAAAGCTTCCAAATTCTTCCTGAATTTTAATGAAAGCTTGTGCGTTGGTAACTGTGGCATTCACTTTTAGTTTGTTCCTTATTATACCAGTATCTGCAAGCAAATCGACTATTTTATTTTGATCGTACTGCGCAATTTTTTTGTAATCAAAATTATCAAAGGCTTTTCTAAAATTTTCACGTTTTCTAAGAACGGTTATCCAGCTTAATCCAGCTTGAAATGTTTCAAGAATAAGAAATTCAAATAGTGTTTCATCATCATATACAGGAACGCCCCATTCCTCATCATGATAAGCTTCATATAGAGAATCTCCTTGGCACCATGCACATCTGTGTTTTGTCATAATGATTTATAAATATTTTAACGATATTTTTCTTTTTGTTAGAGCTCTTCCAAGTAAAAACTCATTGCGACTTTAACATAGACTAAAGTTAACATTTCTATCCTAAAAGTTTTATCAAACCAATAGTTTTTGTGAAACAATTGTTACATTTTGTTTTAAATGGTTGGCGTTATTTTGCTCTACAAAGTAAGGAAACTGCATTGTAAGAGACAAAATCTCTAAAATTGAAATAAGTACCATTAAAAATGTAAACTATGTTGCACCCAATAATTGAAAAGAGTTTAAACAGGAGTATGTCTTATCAGGATTATGTTAATTTAATTAATGACTTAGTTGAGAGAAAAGGAACAACTGGGGCAGATCAAACGGAAGCATTGGTTGCTTATACTAAATTAAATCAACGAAGAATGAAGCGCTGGGATAAAACTGTAAAGGTTTCTGAAGAAGCGAGGGATATCCTATCGGAGTTTAACCATAGAATGACATGGCTTGTCATAACGGAGAGTTGGTGTGGTGATGCGGCGCATGTTGTTCCTGTAATTAATAAGATGGCAGAGATTAATGAAGGTATAGATTTAAGGATTGTTTTACGTGATGAACATATGGATTTGATGGATATGTATCTTACCAACGGAGGAAGGGCTATTCCTAAATTATTAATGATTGATAATGAGACAGGAGAAGTTGTAAACACCTTTGGGCCAAGACCGAGTGAAGCTACCAAAATGGTAAAGGATTATAAAGACAAGCACGGACAATTAACTGCTGAGTTTAAGGAAGAGCTTCAGGTTTGGTATAACAAAAATAAAGGTCAAAGCATTATAACAGATATTGCACAGCAGCTATGTCAAATTGAGCCCAGTATGTGTGTGTAATATTATCTTAGGATCGAATAAATAGTTAAAAAAGTGTCAGACTCTCAGTATGACGCTTTTTTTGATTTATTTAATGGCACCAGATAGCGGCTCTAAGCAATGGTTAGATATTAGAGGTTTTTTGCAAATTGTGTAAAGCATGACAAAAATCATCTTAAATAATATAGGAGGCTGTTAAATTTGCCATGTAAGATTTTCTACCTGCTAAAATTTAAGATTATGAATGCTATTATAGAGTCAAGTTTAAAACGAAGTATGTCCTATCATTCATATCGTGATTTGGTTAGGCAATTGGCAGAGGACAATTCTACCACAGGATTAGAGAAGACCAAAGATTTTGCTGCTTATACAAAGCTAAATGATAAGCGTATGAAGCGTTGGGACAAAACCATTAAAATATCAAAAGTAGCTCAAAAAAAAATTGCGGAGTTTGACCATAAGTTAACATGGTTAGTTATTACAGAAAGTTGGTGCGGAGATGCTGCCCATGTTATTCCTGTACTGAATAAAATAGCCGAGTTAAATCCAAACATACGTTTAAGACTTGTTTTACGAGACGTAAACCCGGAGTTGATGGATGGCTTTTTAACAAATGGGAATCGATCTGTTCCCAAGGTTATTATGATCGATGATGAGTCAGGAGATGTTGTTTATACATATGGTCCGAGACCTACTCAGGCAACAGGTTATGTAAAACGATTTAAAGCAAAAAACGGTGCTTTAACACCAGATTTTAAACAAGATTTACAGCATTGGTATAACAATGACAGAGGACAGAACATTATTGATGATATAGTTGCTTTATTTAGCCAATTTGAAGCCGTTACTTGCCTATAAACACAAAAGTGATAGTGCCTAATTGCTCTCTTTTGGATGCATCAGGACTAAAGTGAGATTGCAGGGCGTACTCTTTGGCATGCCCTATTAAACATTCATTACTCGAGTTTGAGGAAGAATTAACATAAGCATCCGTAACGTTACCCCTAGAATTTACTTTAATATTGATAACAATTTTACCATTTACCTCACAAAGGTAAACAGGAATAGGAATGTAAACCTTTTTTCTATTCTTAAGAGAAAAACTAATTGAGCTTCTGGCGTTATTATTTTCCGAAAGTTTCTCTTTTAATAAATTATTTACTTTATTAAATTTTGATAATTCGTCTTCATTTAATTTTGATTGGCGTGAAGAATCATAAATTTTATGGTGTGTGTTAGAACCTTCTGAAGAATTGTTATGTGCTTTTGGAACGTAGTCTTCTGGCGGAGCAATGCGCTTAAAAGCTTGAGCAAAGTGCTTCTCTTCTTGAGTTTCGTTAAAAGCTTTGTTGGTTTCTGCCTTGGTATTATTTAATTTCTCCAAAGCATCAATAATTTTTATTTCTTCTTCAGTAAGCTCCTTTTCTGGCTCAATCTCATAATAACTTTCCGAGCTAATATCATCTTGTTGACGAAGGCTTAAATTAAAAATAGAGAGCACCACAGTTCCCGAAATAAGGAGCGTAATTAGTAGGGCTTTATGTTGATTTGTTAAGCTCAAATCTGTTTAATTATAAGCAATGGGTGTATGAAATATACGGAAAAATAAGCAAATTAGTTCTTTAAACTATCTATAAAGGCCTCAATAGATTTTGCTTTTTCTACTTTGAAGTCTCCAATTTTTGTTCTTCTTAACGCCGATAAGTGCCCTCCAGACTTAAGTGCTTCTCCAAAGTCGTTGGCTAACGACCTGATGTAGGTTCCTTTACTACAAACTACTCTAAAGTCTACATTATTACCATCAATTCTTATAATATCAAATTCTAGTATTTTAATTTTACGGGGCTTGATATCAACATTTTCACCTGCACGAGCAAATTCATAAAGTCGTTTGCCTTCTTTTTTTATCGCTGAAAAAACAGGTGGATATTGCTCAATATCACCAATAAATTGTTTTGTAGTCTCATGAATTAGGGCATCGGTAATATGCTCTGTTGAAAACGTTTTGTTGATTTTAGTTTCTAGATCAAATGATGGGGTAGTGCTTCCTAAAACAATAGTGCCTGTATATTCTTTAATTTGACCTTGAAAAGTGTCAATCTGTTTAGTCATTTTACCTGTGCAAATAACAAGAAGACCTGTTGCTAACGGATCGAGCGTGCCAGCATGCCCAACTTTAATCTTTTTGATATTGAAGGCCTGTTTAATTTCCCAACGCAATTTGTTTACCACTTGAAATGAAGTCCAATTTAAAGGCTTGTCAATTAATAGGACTTGGCCAGATTGAAAATACTCGGCGGTTTTCATTTGTTAATTTAATAAAGAAAATATAATAGCTATTGCGCCAACAATAGCACAATATATCGCAAAATAGGTAAGCTTGCTTTTTTTAACCAAGGAAATCATCCAAGTACAAGCAAATAACCCAGCTATAAATGCAGCTACAAAACCTATAGAGAGCGCTGTGAAATTCCCACTATTATAAGATAAATCGCCACTTAATACGTCTTTGGCTATTTTTCCAAAAATTAAAGGGACTACCATCAAAAAAGAGAATCGAGCGGCTTTGGTTTTATCATTTCCTAGAAGTACCGAAGTCGAAATGGTTGCGCCAGATCTGGAAATTCCGGGAAGCATCGCAACAGCTTGTGCAATACCTATTACAAAAGCATTTTTAAAGGATACTTTTTTCTCTGTGTTTTTCGCTTTATCTGCAAAAAACAAAAGAACAGCTGTGACTAAAAGCATGAAACCAACTAATAAAATATTACCTCCAAAAAGTTGTTCAAGTTGCTTTTCAAAAAATAAGCCTACTGTAACAGCAGGAATCATGGAAACTACAATCTTAGAAATAAACTGTAAATCCTCATTCCACTTAAGTTTTAAGGCTCCTTTTATAATATCCATGATATCTTTTCTAAATACCACTAGGGTGCTCAAAGCTGTTGCAAAATGAAGAACAACCGTAAAAAGCAAGCTTTCTTCAGGAATAGATTTATCTCCTAAGATAGCTTTCCCTAACTCTAAATGACCACTAGACGATACAGGCAAGAATTCTGTAAGCCCCTGAATGATTCCTAATATAATAGCATCAATGATTTCCATGGCGCAAAAATATTAAAATAGTCATACAATCAAGACTACCAGTCAAATAATAAAGTGTTATTTTAGGTTAATCAATAAGAAGTAAATGAAAATAGTGCTTGCTCCAGATAAATTTAAAAATTCGCTCACTGGTTTAGAGTTCTGCGATGCGGTAAAAGATGGTATTCATAAGGTAAATCCTAATGCACAGATTATCAAGTTACCTCTTGCAGATGGTGGGGATGGCACTATAGAGGTAGTGAATTACTATTTAAAAGGAGATGTTATTAAGGTTGTTGTAAATAATCCATTTTTTGAACCTATTAAGGCTTCCTATTTACTTTCGGGTTCTACCAAAACAGCATTTATCGAAATGGCAGAAGCTTCAGGTGTCAAGCTCTTAAAACGTGAAGCGCTAGATTGTAAAAACGCCACCACTCTGGGTACAGGAGAACTAATTTTGGATGCCATTAAAAGTGGGGTGGAAAATATTATTCTAGGAATTGGTGGTAGCGCCACAAACGATTGTGGCATTGGTATGGCGACAGCCTTAGGATATCGATTTTTAGATAAACAGGGTCGCGAGGTCTTGCCAATTGGTGCGAACTTAGGTTGTATTGAAACTATAGACAGTGCAAATGTGTTACCAGAATTAAAGGACATAAACTTTACGGTGGCCTGCGATGTTTCCAATCCTTTGTATGGTAAAGATGGAGCAGCTCATGTTTATGCAAAACAAAAAGGTGCTTCAGGGGAAGATATCGATACTCTTGATCGGGGTTTGAAAGCATTCTCTGAAATTCTTGAGTTACAATTTAAGATAGATGTTCAATTAGTTAAAGGAGCTGGGGCGGCTGGAGGTATGGGAATTGCCTCGAAAGTGTTTTTAAATGGAGCATTAAAATCGGGAATAGAACTTATTAAAGATTTAGCGAAGTTTGATGATACGATAGAAGGGGCAGATTGGGTAATTACTGGTGAAGGCAAATTGGATGCGCAAACCTTGTCGGGAAAGACGCTTCAAGGGGTGCTATCTTCTGCGAAACTGAAAAATATTAAAGTTGCCGCCTTTTGTGGCGTAATTGATTTGCCCAAAGGTAAGAGAGAACTATTTGGTATTGATTATGCCGATATGGTCGATAGTTACGCAGTAAATAAAGTAGATGCCATGCGTAATGGACAAACCTATCTTAAAAAAATAGCTGAAAAATTTGCAAAAACGATAAGTTAAACTAGTCCTTGTTTGGGTTTAAAAGAATGGCATAAATTTGAATACCAAAGCCAATTAAAACTAATGCAGGAGCCAGCCTTATTCGTCGCCAACTAAAAATTTCAGGGTTAAATACATTAGGGTCATCGCTACCACCTCCAGACATTAAGATGAAGCCTAAAGCAATAACCGCTAAACCGATAAACATGATTTTGTAATTTTTCTTGCCAAATACAAAGGTAGCTTTGGCAGCCTCTTTACGTTTTTTTTCACCCATAATGAACTATTGTGGAATAATTTAGTGCAAAGTAAAAGATTTATTTGAAACTAAGGTGTTAATCTATTTGTAAATATTATCTAGTAATACAGCTCATCCGTTCTTAAGTTTAAGAATCGCTGTGTTGCAAAATGTGTGCTTATCCAAGTTATTACGATCCCTAGTCCAAAAATAACAGCAAATAGAAGGCTAACAAGAACAGGATTGCTTAATAATTCTAATTCTACAAAGGTTTTATCCAAATAGTAAAGAACTATGGCCATCCCAACAAGAGCTAATAAAGCCCCAATAATACCAAGTCTTACACTTTTCCAGATGAAAGGGCGTCTAATAAAACGTTTTGTTGCACCTACCATTTGCATAGTCTTAATCGTGAAACGTTTTGAATAAACAGCTAATCGAATGGAACTGTTTATTAACAACACGGCTATTATTGTGAAAATGGCACTAATAACGAGTACCCAAAAACTTATTTTTTTAACGTTGTTGTTCATTAAGTTCACCAAATCATTATCGTAGGTAACTTCTTCAACAAAATCTTTATTTAAAGCTTCCGATGCTATTTTTTCTAAATGTTCAGAAGTAACATAATCGGCTTTAAGATGGACGTCAATAGAATTTTGAAGTGGATTGTAACCTACAAAATCCATAAAGTCTTCGCCATTTTCGGCTTTCATAATTTCAGCGGCTTGCTCTTTTGAGACGTATTCTGTAGACTTCACATAATCTGCCATGGCTAAACTTTTTTCAAGTTGCTTGGTTTCTACCTCTTTAGCAGATTCTTTCAAATATATGGTTACAACCACCTGTTCCTTAAAATGGTCTGATACTTTTTTGGCATTTAGTATTAACATGCCCAATAATCCTAATAAAAACAGCACTAAAGCAATACTTAAAACCACAGAAAAGTAAGAAGAAATAAGCCTGCGCTTTTGATGTTTTTCAAATGATGAACTCATAAAAATATAGGATTTATGCTGTAAAAATAACAAAGTAAATGAAATCTATAATTTATATAAACTAAAACATATTAATAATGTTGTAGAAGTAAAAATAAACTACTCAATGGCCTTTGGTTTTTTACTGACCAGATACACACCAATAAAAATGAGTAGGCATGCCATGATTTTTACCAAATTCATATCCTTGCTGTAAGTATCGTTACTAAGAAAAAAGGCCAAAATAATAGCTATAATGAAACTAAGTGCTGGTTGTGTGTAGCTGTAACTCCCTGCCACAGAAGGAGAAACTTGTTTCAGGGCATATATGTTAAACAGGAAGGTTAGAAATGTGGTAAATACTATAACGTAGGCAATAATGATATAGGTGGTTGTGTCAAACAATTTATAGTTGGTTTGATGCAACACATCGTTGATTCCAATAGGAATTATAAACAGTAAACCGAATAAAAACACCCAGCTAATAATTGTTATAAAGTGATACTTTTTCATTAAAGGTTTTACGGTCACTTGATATAAGGAATAAAATAGCACGTTCATGAATACAAACAAGTTGCCTAATGAGCTACTGGTGCCCTCAGCAACGTGACCGTGCCATACTAAAGCTATGGCGCCTATAGCACCAATACATAATCCGATAATCTTATTTTTATTGGGCTTTTCTTTGATAAAAATCATGCTCAAAATAAAAACGATTGCTGGTGCAGATGTCATAATAATAGCAGTGTCTATAGGAGATGTAAGGCTTAATCCATGAAAGAAAAACAATTGATTGCAAGAGGCTCCGAAAAGCCCGCATAGCATAAGTCTAAAGAAGTCTTTTTTCTCAATTTTCTCCTTAATAAAGGCCTTTAGAAGCCAGAACAAAATACCTGCTCCCAAAACTCTAAATACAACAAAGGGTGTTGGACTTAACTTTTCAGGCATAATACCTTTGGCAATAAAATGATTTGTAGCATAAATAACATGCGTACCAAATAGTGCTAAATGAGCTTTTATAATATTATTTTTTGTCAAGTAATAATAGGTGTTTACACGTCGTGAGTCCTAAATATGGTTTCAAATGTAACGTATTAATTTAGTAATATTTGGCAAACTCATTTTTTGTGTATTAACATCGGGTATTTCTAATTAAACCTTAAATTTGCAACTTCTTAAAATGGATGATAATGAAGTACAATTTCAATGAAATTGAAGCCAAATGGCAAAAATATTGGGCAGAAAACCAAACGTTTAAAGCCGAAAATAATAGTGACAAACCCAAGTACTATGTTTTAGATATGTTTCCTTATCCTAGTGGTGCAGGGTTACATGTTGGGCATCCGTTAGGCTATATTGCTTCAGATATCTATGCGCGTTATAAGCGCCATCAAGGGTTTAATGTATTGCATCCACAAGGCTATGATAGTTTTGGCTTACCGGCAGAGCAATATGCTATTCAAACAGGACAACACCCAGCTATTACAACTAAAGATAATATAGCGACGTATCGTCGTCAGTTAGATCAAATTGGTTTTTCTTTTGATTGGTCTCGAGAAGTCCGTACTTCAGATCCAAATTACTATAAATGGACACAGTGGATTTTCATTCAATTATTCAATTCGTGGTATAATAATGATTCTGATAAGGCCGAAGATATTGGTGAATTAGAAAAGTTATTTGCTATCGAAGGTAATGCGAACGTCAATGCTGTATGTGATGACGACATTAAACTGTTTACTGCAGAAGAATGGAATAAATTATCTACTGAAGAACAACAGAAAATATTATTACAGTATAGATTAACTTATTTGGCCGAAACAGAGGTGAATTGGTGTCCTGCTTTGGGAACTGTTTTGGCTAATGATGAAATAGTCAATGGCGTATCCGAACGGGGTGGGCATCCTGTAGTTAGAAAGAAAATGACGCAATGGAGCATGCGCATTTCTGCTTACGCAGAGCGTTTACTTCAAGGCTTAGAAAAAATAGATTGGACAGATTCTTTAAAGGAAAGTCAGCGTAACTGGATTGGTAAATCGGTTGGGGCTTCTGTAACCTTTAATGTTAATAAGCACATTGCTAAAATAGAAGTGTTTACTACTAGACCCGATACTATTTTTGGAGTGTCTTTTATGACCTTGGCTCCAGAACACGATTTAGTGGCTCAAATTACAACGCCAGAACAACAGGCTGAAGTGGAAGCTTATGTTGAGGCAACTGCAAAACGTAGTGAACGCGATAGAATGGCCGATGTAAAAACCATTACAGGGGTATTTACAGGCGCATATGCAGAGCATCCGTTTACCAAGGCACCTATTCCAATTTGGATTGGAGATTATGTGCTAGCAGGCTATGGAACAGGGGTCGTAATGTCGGTGCCATGTGGCGATGAGCGTGATTACGCTTTTGCTAAACATTTTGATTTGCCAATTCCAAATATTTTTGAAGGTATAGATATTTCAGAAAAGGCATTCTCAGAGAAGGAAAAAACCATCATTGCAAATAGCGATTTCTTGAATGGTTTAAATTATAAAAAAGCGACTAAGCGCGCCATATACGAGTTAGAACAAATTGGACAAGGGCAAGGTAAAACCAACTATCGTTTGCGTGATGCCGTATTTTCACGTCAGCGTTATTGGGGAGAGCCATTCCCAGTTTACTATGTGAACGGGTTACCGCAAATGATTGCTACAGAATATTTGCCCATTGAACTTCCAGAAGTAGAAAAGTATTTACCAACCGAAACAGGAGAACCGCCGTTAGGGAATGCCACTAAATGGGCCTGGGATATAGAAACTAACAAGGTTGTTGATAATGAAAAGATAAATCATACCACCGTATTTCCCTTAGAGTTAAATACGATGCCAGGGTGGGCAGGAAGCTCATGGTACTTTAACCGCTATATGGATGCCAACAATCCAGATGCTATTGCTAGCAAAGAAGCTTTGAATTATTGGCAGGATGTCGATTTATATATTGGTGGTAGCGAGCATGCTACAGGCCATTTATTATACTCGCGTTTTTGGCAAAAGTTTTTATTTGATAAGGGGGTCGTACCAACAGATGAGTATGCTAAGAAGTTGATTAATCAAGGGATGATTTTAGGAACGAGTGCTTTTGTATATAGAGAAGAAGGCACAAATACCTATTTGTCTCTAGGGTTAATTAAAGACAAAAATGTACAGCCAATTCATGTAAAAGTAAAGTATGTAAATGCTTCAGATGAATTAGATATTGATGGCTTGAAAGCTGATGAAGAGTTTGGCGAAGATTATAAAGATGTTGAGTTTATTTTAGAAAATGGTGTTTACAAAGTAGGTAGAGATGTCGAAAAAATGTCGAAATCGAAATACAATGTGGTAAATCCAGACGATATTGTAGCCGATTATGGAGCAGACAGTTTGCGTCTTTATGAAATGTTTTTAGGGCCTTTAGAACAGTATAAACCTTGGAATACGGCCGGTATATCAGGGGTACACTCCTTCTTGAAAAAACTATGGAAATTGTATGTTGACGAAAACGGGTTGAAAGTTTCTGATGTCACACCCACAAAAGACAGCTTAAAAACACTTCATAAAACAATAAAGAAGGTTCAGGACGATATTGAGAACTTTTCATTCAACACCTCGGTATCTACTTTTATGATAGCGGTTAATGAACTGACACAGCAAAAATGTCAATCTAAAGCTATTCTAGAACCATTATTGGTATTGATTTCACCTTATGCACCGCACATAGCGGAAGAATTATGGAGTCTTCTAGGGCATAATACATCTATAGCGACTGCTAATTTCCCTGAGTTTAACGAGAACCATTTGGTTGAAAGTAGTAAAAACTACCCTATATCCTTTAACGGAAAAATGCGTTTTACTATGGAGTTGCCATTAGATATGAGCAAAGACGAGATAGAAAAAACGGTACTTGCAAACGAGAAAACACAAGAGCAATTAGGTGGTAGAACACCTAAAAAGGTAATTGTTGTACCAGGGAAAATAGTCAATATTGTGGGGTAATAGAGGTCTAAATAAGAACAGTCTTTGTTTTTTGTGTTTTACTTGATTGTAACCTTAGCCCTTGCTACGGTGGTTTTGGGTTTCTTTATATAGTGTTAAAATTACTTTTTAAATGGGTTATATGGAGCTTATAGGGTTTGTTGCAGCTATTTTAACCACGGCAGCTTTCCTGCCACAGGTATACAAAACCTGGAAAACAAAAGATGTATCGGGTTTGTCGTTGCTTATGCTAATCATCTTTTTTATAGGTATTATTGGCTGGTTAGTTTATGGTTTTTTAAAGCATAGCCCCTCCATGATTTTCGCAAATTCTATTACGCTCATATCATCAGCACTGCTGATTTTCTTCAAAATAAAATACAGAAAATAGTAATAAAATCTATTCCAACTAGCGCTGTTTATTGAAGTATTAGTTTATTGAAAAATACGTAACAAATGGCTTGTGCTTGAATTTATTTTATATAATTCTTAACGATGTGTTAAATTTGATATATATATTTCAACATATTTTAAATATACAGATTATTTTTCAATCAATTGTTTTAGCTTTGTACGCGTTTTCAATTATTAACTATTAAATATTGCGCTTATGAAAATTGGTGTTCCTATTGAAATTAAAAACAACGAAAACCGAGTGGGAATGACACCCTCAGGAGTGTTTGAATTAACAAAACGAAATCACGAGGTTTTTGTACAAAAGAATGCTGGTTTTAACAGTGGTTTTTTTGATGAGGATTATGTAAGTGCTGGTGCGACTATGCTTAATACCATTGAGGAGGTCTATGCCATAGCCGAAATGATTGTAAAGGTGAAAGAGCCTATTGAACCTGAGTATAAGTTAATTAGGGAAGACCAGGTTGTGTTTACGTATTTTCATTTTGCATCTAGTGAGGTGTTAACAAAAGCGATGATTGATAGCAAAGCTGTTTGTATTGCTTATGAAACCGTGGAGGATGCAGACGGAACCTTGCCTTTGCTAATTCCTATGTCGGAGGTAGCTGGAAGAATGTCCATTCAGCAGGGAGCCAAATATCTAGAAAAGCCTATAAAAGGTCGCGGGATATTATTAGGAGGTGTACCAGGAGTGCCGCCAGCAAAGGTTTTAATATTAGGCGCTGGAATTGTGGGGTACCAGGCTGCTAAAATGGCTGCTGGATTAGGAGCGCATGTGGTGATTATGGATATAAATATGAAAGCGCTTCGTTATGTTAGTGATTCTATGCCAAATAATGTTATTAGCGAGTTTTCTAGTGAATACAACATTAGAAAACATATAAAGGATGCCGATTTAATTATCGGGGGTGTATTAATTAAAGGTGCCAAAGCGCCAAAATTAATAACGCGCGACATGCTTAAAGATATGCGTCATGGTACTGTTTTGGTTGATGTTGCCGTAGATCAAGGAGGCTGTTTTGAAACTACTAAACCAACAACACATGAAAATCCTACCTATATCATTGACGAGGTGGTTCACTATTCTGTGGCCAATATGCCTGGGGCTGTACCTTACACCTCTACTATGGCATTAACCAATGTAACTTTACCATATGTTATTAAGTTAGCTAACGAAGGTTGGGAAAAAGCATGTAAGGAAAATGTCCCGTTATCTAAAGGATTAAATATTGTAAAAGGCGATATTGTATATAAAGAAATAGCTGAAGCTTTCGACATGGAAATGAGTGTCTAGTTTTTAGTATTTAAGTGTTTACAAGCGCCTTGATCTGTAAAGATCAAGGCGTTTTTTTAGTTAGGTTTTAAGATAAATAGGAAGAAATTATGTTTCATAATTAATGAAACTGACAAATTTTCATAAGAAAATTGTGGCGTTATTTTTGCTATATTTATTGAAGTAATTAAAACTGAAAAAAGAAATTATGATTGGATATTATATATTAATTGGGGTCGTTGCATTAGTTAGTTGGGCTGTTAGTAACACCCTGAAACGTAAATTTGAAAAGTACTCGAAAGTACAGTTAAGAAATGGTATGAGTGGAGCGGAAATTGCTCAAAAAATGCTAGCAGATAATGGTATTTATGATGTTGAAGTAATTTCTACGCCAGGACGTTTAACAGATCATTACAATCCAAAGAATAAAACGGTTAATCTTAGTGAGGCGGTTTACAATCAACGTAATGCAGCAGCGGCAGCTGTAGCGGCTCATGAATGTGGTCATGCAGTGCAACATGCTCAGGCATACAATTGGCTTCAAATGCGATCTACTTTGGTGCCTATGGTAAGTGTTACTTCTGGGATGTCTCAGTGGTTAATTATTGGTGGTTTAGTGCTTGGAGGGGCTGCTGGCATTGGTTTAGGCTGGTGGGTCGCTGTATTAGGAGTGGTTTTTATGGGATTCGCTACACTATTTAGTTTTATTACGCTTCCGGTAGAATACGATGCTAGTAACAGAGCATTAGCATGGTTAAAAAACAAAAATATGGTAACTCCAGAAGAATATAAAGGCTCTGAAGATGCTTTAAAATGGGCAGCCAGAACATATCTAGTTGCGGCCATTGGAGCCTTGGCTAATTTACTTTATTGGGCATTACAAGTGTTTGGAGGCAGGGATTAATTGAACACGAAGAAATAAAGACAGAAAGCCTCAAAGTCATTTGAGGCTTTTTTATATATTGTCGTGAGAAAATTTAACGGACAAAACTTTATGGAAACTAATTTTCAGAATAAATTAATGGTAGGCCAATTATCAGATACTGATAAAGTGGCGTTTTATAAAAAGACCTATTCGCATGTAGCAGGAGGGGTTCTAGTATTTGTGCTATTTGAGTATTTATTACTTCAAAGTGACGCTATAATTGATTTTGCACTGTCAATGACACAAGGTTGGCGTTGGTTGATTATGCTTGGAGGGTTTATGTTTATCACAAATTATGCTGAAGGGATGGCACTTAAAACCCCAGATAAGAATAAACAATATTTGGCTTATGGTCTTTACATCTTAGCGGAGGCGTTCATTTTTGTACCATTAATCTATATGGCTATTGCTTATACCGAGAGTTTTGATTTATTAAATCAAGCAGCCATAGTTACCCTATCCTTGTTTACTGGACTATCCGCTATAGTCTTGGTAACAAAAAAGGATTTTTCCTTTTTAAGATCTGCACTAACTGTTGGTTTTTTTATAGCTATTGGGCTTATTTTAGCCGGAGTATTATTTGGATTTAATTTGGGATTGTGGTTTTCTGTTGGGATGTGCGTATTGGCGGCAGGGTCTATTTTGTATCAAACTTCTAATTTGGTTCATAAATATTCAGAAGAAGATTATATACCAGCAGCATTAGGCTTATTTGCATCTTTAATGTTATTGTTTTGGTATGTTTTAAGCATTTTTCTTTCCAGAGATTAAATTAACTTTAACATAAATATATGATGGAAGCCTTGAATCAAATCAGGGCTTTTTTTGTTTCTTTACTCCTCAGTTTATTTAAAATGGATCCTACTACATTCTACAAACAGCATCTAGACAAGTATCAGCTAGAAGAAAAACGTTTAGGTAAGCTTATGCTAACATATAGCATGCTCAGATTATTCGTTTTTGCTGTTACAGGTTTTGGGCTTTATATTTTTTTTTCATCATGGAAATTAGTTGTATTTATTGGTCTAATTGGGATTGTTTCTTTTTTGTATTTACTTTCAAAATATACAGATTTAAAAAAACAAAAGGCGTTTAAAAAGGAACTTGCAGTAATAAATAAAGAGGAGCTTGACATTGAATTGGGTAATTTTTATGACAGGGATTCCGGACTTAGTTTTCAAGATTCAAATCATTTTTACAGTCTAGATATAGATTTGTTTGGACGCGGGTCTTTTTTTCAATGTATAAACAGAACCACTATAAATGAGGGAACATTAAAGTTGGCTGAGTATTTAAAAGCCAACAATATTCATGATATTGTTTCCAGGCAGGATGCCATTAAGGAGTTGTGTTTAAAACCACAGTGGCGTCAGTATTATATCGCTACCTCTAAATTAGTTGAGGTTGAAACCCCTGCAAATCAAATTATAGGCTGGTTAAGCGAACACAAGTCTTTTTTACCAAAAAAACTAATGGCTTGGTTGCCTCAAGTATTCAGCCTTTTATCACTTACAATATTGATGCTTACCTATTTTAATGCCATAACATACCAAGCAATCATTGGATATTGGCTAGTTTTAGGATTGGGAATTTCAGGGCTGTATCTCAAGAAAATAAATGTTTTAGCAGCAAACACTAGCAAGGTTAAAGATACATTTAGGCAATATGCTGAGTTATTAGATCTAATTGAAAATGAAAACTTTACTTCTAGTTTATTAGTTAAAAAACAAAAAGAGATACAGGCTGAAAATGAAAAAGCGTCTCATGTGTTTAAAACATTTTCAAAATATTTAGATGCCCTGGATAATAGAAATAATTTAATTGGTGCTATTTTTGGGAATGGTTTGTTTTTAACCGATTTAAAGAACGCCTACCAGATAGAACGTTGGATTGAGTCCTATCACAAAAAAGTAGCCGATTGGTTTGAAGTTGTGTCCTTTTTCGATGCTTTCAATTCTTTGGGTAATTATGCTTTCAATAAGCCTGAGTTTACCTATCCTAAAATAATTGAAACAGGTGCGGTTATTGATGCTAGAGATTTGGGGCATCCACTGCTTGATAAAAATAAGCGAATTGATAGTGATTTAACTATAAATGGGGAACAATTTTTTATTGTTACCGGAGCTAATATGGCAGGAAAAAGTACTTTTTTAAGAACAGTATCTTTACATATTGTCATGGCCAATATGGGGTTGCCTGTATGTGCAAGCTCAAGTATTTACAAGCCAATTAAACTAATTACTAGTATGCGTACCTCTGATTCTTTGGCAGATGATAGTTCATACTTTTTTTCTGAATTAACAAGGTTAAAATACATTGTAGACGCAATCCAGAAGGATACTTACTTTATTGTGCTCGACGAAATATTAAAAGGCACCAATAGTAAGGATAAAGCAATTGGATCAAAAAAGTTTGTAGAACGATTAGTTGCTTCAAAAGCTACAGGCATTATAGCAACACACGATTTGAGTTTATGCGAAATTGAAGCCATGTTGGATGTGGTAAAAAACTATTATTTTGATGCTGAAATTGTTAACGAGGAGCTTCATTTTGATTATATGCTCAAAACAGGGATTTGTAAAAATATGAATGCATCGTTTTTATTGAAAAAGATGAATATCGTATAGATTTTATTGTTTTAACTTTACAGATATGCGGCACCAATCAAAACTTCCAAATATTGGGACTACTATTTTTTCTGTAATGAGTGGTCTGGCTAAAGAGTATAGAGCTATTAATCTTTCTCAAGGATTTCCCGATTTTGGTAGTGACCAAAAGCTTATTGATTTAGTAAATAACGCCATGAATTCTGGATATAATCAATATGCACCTATGGCAGGAAGTTTTGAACTTAGGGAAGCTATTTCAAAGAAAATTCAAACGCTTTACAACGCGAGTTATCATCCCGAAAATGAAATTACCATTACTGCTGGTGCTACACAGGCTATATCTACAATATTAACAACCTTTATTAAACCCAATGATGAGGTTATTATTTTTAAACCAGCTTACGATAGCTATGAGCCTGGTGTTCAGATTAATGGAGGTAAACCAATATCGGTTCAATTACAGGCGCCAGATTTTAAAATAAACTGGCAAGAGGTTAAGGAAAAGATAACGAAGCGAACAAAAATGATTATTATTAATACACCTCATAACCCATCAGGAATGGTGTTTTCGAAGGATGATATGCTAGCGCTTCAAAAGCTTACCAGAGATACAGATATAATTGTGTTGAGTGATGAGGTTTATGAACACATGGTTTATGATGGATTGTTACATCAAAGTGCTTCTATGTTTCCAGATCTAAAATTAAGGAGTTTTGTGGTGGCATCCTTTTGTAAAACATTTCATAATACCGGTTGGCGTATGGGTTATTGTTGTGCTCCAAAACCGCTTATGGCGTTATTTATGCAAGTGCATCAGTTTAATGTTTTTTGTGTGCATCACCCCACTCAAAAAGGTATTGCGGACTATATGAAAGAACCCAAACATTATCTCAATTTAGCCAATTTTTATCAGGGAAAACGCGATCTCTTTTTAAAGCTAATCAAGGATTCTCGTTTTAGGTTTAAACCTTCTAGTGGAACTTATTTTCAGGTGCTTGATTACTCTAAAATTACCAATGAATATGATGTGGATTATGCCAAAAGGCTTACTAAGGAGTTTAGATTAGCTTCTATACCAATGTCGGTTTTCAATGAAAATAATGTAGACAATAAGATGTTGCGTTTTTGTTTTGCAAAAAAAGATGAGACATTAAAGCAAGCTGCTGAAATACTAAATAAAATTTAACATGAAAAAAGAACTTCAAGTTGTTTTAATTCAAGCTGATTTAGTTTGGGAAAATCCCAAGGAAAATAGGCAGCGATTCGCAAAAAAAATTGAAGATTTAGAGGCTTCGGTCGACTTAGTAGTTCTTCCAGAAATGTTCACTAGTGGTTTTACTATGAATGCCAAAGACGTTGCTGAAACCATGAAAGGGGAAACCGTGTTATGGATGCAAGAATTAGCAAAGGAAAAAAACGTTGCTATTATAGGAAGTCTTGTAATCGAAGAGGAAAATAATTTTTTCAATAGGTTGCTCTTTGTGGAGCCAAATGGCAGTCTCAAGATTTATGATAAACGCCATACCTTTACCTTGGTTGGGGAAGACAAAGTGTTTACGGCTGGTGCCAAAAAAATGGTTATTGATTATAAAGGTTGGAAGATTTGCCCACTAATATGCTATGATTTGCGTTTTCCAGTTTGGTCTAGAAATACTGAAGATTATGATCTGCTTATTTATGTAGCAAACTGGCCTAAACCAAGAGTTTCGGCCTGGGATGCCTTATTAAAAGCACGAGCTATTGAAAATATGTGCTATTGTATTGGGGTGAATAGAGTGGGAGTTGACGGTGTAGGTAGTGAGTATTCTGGCCACTCTGCTGTTTACGATGTCCTTGGGCAAAAACTTACTTCTATACCACCATTTGAACAGCATATTCAACACGTTACACTCGAAAAACGACATATTGAAGCTTATCGAAATAAACTCAAGTTTTTAAATGATAGAGATAGTTTTATAATTAATTAAAACTAAGGGTTTCTTGTATGCCCCAGTCGGCTCTTATTTCAATTTCATTAAAATGAATCACGCGTTCAGGTTGCATTTTTTTTAGGTAGTTACCAGTGTCGAATTTACCATTGCCGTTGGCATCAAGAATTATGCGAATGGGATATATTCCAGGAGGCATATTTAAAAAATCGACATCCCCCTGCTCTTTTACAATACGTTGAACTTTAACAACTCCAGACTTGTCTGTAAGTTGAATGATTATTGGTAATGGCGCGTTTATTAAAGTGAATCTAGCATATCCGAATTCAGACTCTTTTCTAGTGTTTAATGTGTAAAACAATGTGTCATTGGTGTCGTTATAAAAATCAATAAAGGCCTCGGGCAAGATTTGAATTTCATAGTTGTTTGATTCCGTTTTATCAAAGTTAAATGAATAGGTGTTTTTTATGGTGTCAAAATTTGACGTAAAATCTACCAAAGAAGAGTCCCTATCCGTTATGTATACTTTAGATTTGTTAAATTCAATTAGAGGGGTGTTTGCAGAAATCTCAAAAGCTTCATCAATTCCTATAGCACCGCTGGGATTTGAATCTAAATTTAACGAATCTCTGTCTAGGTTTCTAATTCTAGCCGTAAATTCTTCTTCAAATTTAAAAATGGGGTTCGAAACTTTAAAAACTAACGAATCGACTTCCAGATTAGGTTTATACCAATATAGTAACGAATCGGTTTTACTGTCTTTAGTTATTCTATAATCAAAATCTTCTGGTGTTTCTGACAGTAATTCAATATTCATGTTTTCGTAGCTGCCTTCATAACCAAAGGCAATCTTGTTTCCAGATATTAAACTGGGGCGCTTCGCATTAAAGTCAAGCGCTTCGTTAAAGAGTCTTAAGGTGTATGTGGAATCTGTAGGGAGCTCAATAAAGTTTTTGTGAAAAGCAATTTGGTCAGAGTTTTGTTGAAACCTATTATCTCCATTATTATCTTTTAGAGCCATAAGCATATATTTCCCAGGCTTTATGTTTTCAATTGAAAATGTGGTCGCACTATCTAATGTGTTTGTTATATACTTAGGGACTTCTTTATAAATAATTGAGTCGGTAAACGTCGAGTCAACTTCATATAGTCCAACATTAACAAAAGTTTCGGGTTTTGTAAGAAGGGCATCTTGAATGTCTCCCTTAACAGAAAGGGAGTCAATATAATCACCAGTAGAAAACACGTATCTATAGTATGGGTATGGATTACCTTCGTTGTGGTCTTTAATACTATTGCCAAAGTTAAAGGCATAAGTGCTGTTAGGTTGCAGGGTGTCTGTAATTTTTATTGAGATGTATTTACTGGCCCCCCCCAGCGGAGAAATTTCTGGTTGTGTTTTCATGGGAGGTGATATGATGAGTTGTTTTTGGAGGTCATCAATTTTTATGTACTCATCAAATTGGATTTTAATTTCGTCTCCTTTAAAATTAGTTGAGTAGTTTTCTGGTGAGGACGAAATAATAACAGGAGGTGTTTCGTCTTTTGGTCCACCTTGAGGCGTTCCTCTATTGGCACAATTAATAAAAATAGAACTAATAAAAAGTACTAATATAATGTTAGGAAAAGTCTTGTTCATCCAGAGATCAAAATTTTTACAAACCTACATAATTTTGAAGATATAACGTGTAAATTCATTAGGCTATTGCCATAGTTGCCACGCTTACTGTTATGTTTTTCGACTCATTCAAAATAGCGATACAGGCTTCAAGAGTAGCACCTGTAGTTACGATGTCATCAACAAGAAGAACGTGTTTGCCATCCAAAGCAGACGCGTTTTTTAAGGCAAAGAGTTCGTCGTTTGCATGCCATCTGGAAAACCGTTTCTTTTGGGTTTGAGAGTTCGCTTTGGTGATTTTTACCAAATTATTCTGGGTGTACAAGGCATTTAAACATTTTGCTATTTCTTGTCCAAACAAACTAACTTGGTTAAAGCCTCTTTTTCTTAATTTTTTCTCGTGTAAAGGAACTGGAATTACCATATCAATATTTTGATATGCTGCTATAGTTTTTAACTCACCACCCAACCACTTGCCTAAAACACAGCCAATATTTTCATGACCTTTATATTTTAGGTTATGGATTAACCGCTGCACGTTTCCTTTTTTTTCGAATCTAAACAACGCTGTTCCTAATTCAATTTTAGCACGGCCATATAGCACTTTTGCGAGACTATCATTATTATTAAAATGGAAGTTAGTAACCGGTAAATGGTGTCTGCAATCTATACAGATAGAATCTTCATGGTCTTGTAGCAGATTCATGCAGGCATAACACACCTTAGGGAAAAATAAATTGAGTAAGGAGTAAAGCATGTAATTATAAAATGCGTTTGGTAAACTTAGGGAAAAATTATGGTATAAATGCTTAATTTTCATGAAAGCATTCCCTTAGTTTACTCGGGTTTTATATTTTTGCAGCTATGGCAAATCAAGATGATAAATTTAAGAAGGTAATATCGCATGCTAAGGAGTATGGATATGTGTTTCAGAGTAGCGAAATATATGATGGCTTAAGCGCAGTTTATGACTATGCTCAAAACGGTGCCGAGCTTAAGAAAAACATTCGCGATTACTGGTGGAAAGCTATGGTGCAAATGAATGAAAATATAGTAGGGATCGATGCTGCTATTTTTATGCATCCAACTACTTGGAAAGCGTCAGGACACGTTGATGCTTTTAACGATCCATTAATCGATAATAAGGATTCTAAAAAGCGCTATCGGGCCGATGTTTTAATCGAAGATTATTGTGCCAAAATAGAGGCTAAAATTGATAAAGAAGTTAAGAAAGCAGCAAAACGCTTTGGGGATGCCTTTAATAAGGAAGAATTTGTTTCTACTAATGGCCGTGTTTTAGGCTATCAAGAAAAAATTAACACGATTCTTTCTAGAATGGCAAAATCCTTAGAAAAGGAAAATTTAGCCGATGTAAAAACCTTGATTGAAGAGTTGGGTATTGCCGACCCGTTAACTGGAAGTAAAAACTGGACCGACGTGAAGCAGTTTAATCTCATGTTCGGGACTAAATTGGGTGCCTCTGCAGATAGCGCCATGGATTTGTATTTAAGGCCAGAAACGGCGCAAGGTATTTTTGTTAATTTTTTAAACGTTCAGAAAACGGGTCGTATGAAAATCCCGTTTGGTATAGCACAAACAGGTAAAGCGTTCAGGAATGAAATCGTTGCCCGACAATTTATCTTTAGAATGCGCGAGTTTGAGCAAATGGAAATGCAGTTTTTTATTAAACCAGGAACACAAGGCGATTGGTATAAGCACTGGAAAGAAACACGCTTAAAATGGCATTTGTCGCTTGGAATGGGAGAAGATAATTACCGCTTTCATGACCATGAAAAGTTAGCCCATTATGCTGATGCCGCCGCCGATATTGAATTTAAATTTCCATTCGGGTTTAAAGAATTAGAAGGGATCCATTCTAGAACAGATTTTGATTTAAAGGCTCATGAAGCGTATTCAGGCAAGAAACTACAGTATTTTGATCCTGAAGAAAATAAAAGCTATGTACCTTATGTGTTAGAAACCTCTATAGGCTTAGATAGAATGTTTTTAGCAGTTTTTTCTAATTCTTTGCAGGAAGAAGCTTTGGAAAATGGTACCACCAGAACCGTTTTAAAGTTGCCCAGTGTCTTGGCTCCAATAAAAGCGGCGGTATTACCTTTGGTAAAGAAAGATGGCTTGCCAGATGTTGCGAGACAAATTGTTGATGATTTAAAATGGGATTTTAATGTGGTTTATGATGAAAAAGATGCCGTTGGAAGACGTTATAGAAGGCAAGATGCTAACGGTACGCCATTTTGTATTACTGTAGATCATGATACTTTAGAAGATAGTACAGTTACGATTAGACATAGAGATACCATGGAACAGCAACGTGTAAAAATAGAAGATTTAAGACAAATAATTAAGGAGGAAGTTGATGTACGGAATTGGTTAATGAAGATGCAATAAAAAAAAGAATTAATCTTATTGAAAAAAGCAGAACGCAAGGTAAACTTTAGTTCTGCTTTTTTGTTTAATACCATTTTAGAAAACTAGGCTGATAAAAACGACTTTATACTTTTATCTGTCTATCAATTTGTTGGTCTAAAGAAATAAGAGACTCTGTTCTTAGAACACCTTCAATAGACTGTATGTTTTTATTTAAAAGATGCATGAGGTGTTCATTATCTAAAGCAAGTAATTTTATAAATAGGTTATAATTTCCAGTAGTGTAGTGGCATTCCAGTACTTCGGGAAAGCGTTTTAAGGCTCTAAGAACATCATCGGTGTTTGCAGCTTTGTCAAGATAAATCCCGACAAAGGCTGTGGTTGAATAACCAAGGACTTTAGGGTTCAGTATAAATTTAGAACCGCTGAGTAACTTTGATTTTTCCAATTTGCGCAGACGTTGATGTATGGCGGCTCCAGAAATACCAACGTTTCTAGCAATTTCTAAGATAGGAGTTCTGGCATCTTCAGTAAGTACGCGTAGTATTTTTTTATCAATACCATCAACCGTTACAACCTTATTTTTTTTCATGAGAGTTATGATTTTGCACGTAAAAATAAGAATTTGATTTTAAATTGAAAGTATAATAGGAACTTTTGAAAAGATTAGAAGTTTGGTTGAAAACAAGATTTTTGGATTAGGGGTGTTTTTAATTGTTTAACGGATTGTAACCAAGGTAAGCGGTTTGCTTTTCATTAAATATAATACCATGGTTTTTAAGTTCTTTGAGTATTGGTTTGTAAATTTCTTCTCTAATCGGGATTTGAACACCAGGAGTGGTTATGCGCTTATTTAATATAGCAATGGCAGCTATGGCCACAGGTAAACCTACGGTTTTGGCCATAGCCGTATAAGTTTGGTTTTTTCCAATAACCACTAAGCTAGAATCTATTTGATGTTTTTGTCCTTCCAGCTCATAACCAAATTTGTGGTACATAACGATCATATCTTTATCGGTTTTTGATAAAGTCCAGCTATCCATAAGTATTTTTTGAAGCATTTGTGCAGGAGTGGCCTTTTTGATACCGATGTATTTGTTGGGGTTAAATATGTCCAACTCAAGAAGCTTATTCCATACAATATCATCCTGATCTATTTTAAGCTGATGCCTTAGTTTTAATTCTACCGAATCGTTTAAGCTAAATGGTAAAAAAGCGTTAATAAAGTCACGATAGCTCATATGCTCACTCCCTTCAACAGTATAACTGTCGTCTGTCATTCCAAGTGTTACGAAAATATTCCATGCCCTGCTAAACCCTACACGCCTTATGGTGCCTCGATATAACGTTTTTACGTTTTCTAAGCCATAAGCGCTTTGGTATTTTAATGAATCCCTATTGGCATAAACTTCAAACTGACCATACCCATCTATTTCAACAAACTCGGTGCGTCTAAACAACCTGTTATAAGGTATGTATTTGTAGCTGCCTTCCTGAAGAAACTTGGCAGCACCACCTTGACCCGCAATAACGACGTTCCTGGGATTCCATGTAAACTTATAGTTCCATAAATTAGTATCGCTTTCTGGGGCTACTAATCCTCCTGTAAAGGACTCAAATAATATTATTTTACCGCCTTTACCCCTAATAGTATCAAGAACCTTCATAGCACTCATGTGGTCTATACCTGGATCTACACCTATTTCATTCATTAAAATTAAGTTGCTTGCTTTTGCGTCTTGGTCTAAGGTTTGCATCTCAGAACTTACATAAGAAGCTGTGACCATGTGTTTTTTTAAATGAATACAGGTTTTAGCTACTTCTATATGAAATCTTGCAGGAAGCATAGATATAACGATGTCGGCGGCATTTATTGCCTCTGTTCTTGCAGGCTCATTAAAAATGTCCAGATTTATCGCTTTAGCATTTTTATGACCTTTAATCAAGCTTTCTGAAGGCGTGGTATTAATATCTCCAACCGTTAAGAATAGTTGTTCCGATTCAGACTTGTCAAGAAGGTATTTTAAGAGGTGCGGACTTGATTTTCCGGATCCAATTACTAAAATGTTTCGCATATTCAGTCTAGTTAAGTAGCTTTGTATTTCGATTTAAAAGCGTAAACACACATGTTGTTGCGAAATTAGTAAAAAAATCAAGTATTTTTTGTTAATAATTAAATATTATGGATAAGGTTTTATATCTTTTTGGAACTGCTTTAGGAGCATTAAGTATTGTTTTAGGGGCTTTTGGCGCTCATGGATTAAAAGAATTAGTTTCGGCTGAAGCGATTCAGTCTTTTGAAACTGGGGTAAGGTACCAAATGTACCACGCTCTTTTTTTACTTGTTCTTGGAAATATTAACGTGCTAAGCAATAAGTCAAAAAAACTTATATGTTATTTCGTTGTCGCTGGGGTATGCCTTTTTTCGTTTTCTATTTATGCGCTGGCCACGAATACGTTGACATATTTTGATTTCAGAGTTTTTGGATTTATTACACCTATCGGTGGCTTGTTACTTATAGCAGCATGGAGTATTTTGTTTACGAAATTGTTAATTAACACATCTAAAAAGGGTTAAAAATTGCATTTTACTTATTATAAATGTTTTAATTTTGCGATATAAATAATTTATTAGAAACATATGGGGAATTACAATCAGGTTACGAAAACGATTGAGTTAGATGCTTACGGAATTAAAAATGCAAAAGTTAATTATCAGTTATCGCATCAAGAACTTCATAGAATAAGTATAGAAAAAGGCTTAGGTGTTGAGGCCTCTTCGGGAGCTTTAGTTGTCAATACAGGGGAGTTTACTGGCCGATCTCCTAAAGATAGGTTTATTGTTAAAGACGATGTAACCAAAGATAGGGTTTGGTGGGGAGATATTAATATTCCTTTTCAATCTGAACAATTTGATAAACTATACGATAAAGTAGTAGATTATTTATCTGGGAAAGAGGTTTTTGCAAGAGATTGCTATGCTTGTGCTGATGCAAACTACAAATTAAACATCAGGGTAATAAATGAATACCCTTGGAGTAATCAATTTGCTTATAACATGTTTTTAAGACCTACAGAAAAAGAACTCGAAGGTTTTAATCCAGAATGGGTAGTTATAAATGCTCCTAGTTTTATGGCAGACCCAGAGATTGATGGGACTCGACAACATAATTTTGCTATTTTAAATTTTACCAAAAAAATTGCACTTATTGGAGGTACAGGATATACTGGTGAGATAAAAAAAGGTATTTTTTCTGCCTTAAATTTTATCTTACCTGTATATAAAGAAACATTGCCAATGCACTGCAGTGCTAATTTTGGAAAAGAAAAGGATACGGCTATTTTTTTTGGATTGTCTGGTACTGGAAAAACAACGCTATCTACAGATCCAAATCGTAGTTTAATTGGGGATGATGAGCATGGTTGGACCAATGAAAATACCGTATTTAATTTTGAAGGCGGATGCTATGCAAAAGTGATTAATCTTTCAAGAAACAATGAACCAGAAATTTATGATGCCATCAAGGGAGGGGCGATTCTTGAAAATGTGATTCTTGATAAAAACGCCAAGGTCGATTTTACAAATACCACTATAACACAAAACACGAGGGTTAGTTATCCTATTCATCATATTGAAAATATTAAGGTGCCTTCCATAGGAAACAACCCCAAAAACATATTCTTTCTAACGGCCGATGCTTTCGGGGTTATTCCGCCTATCTCAAAACTTACGCCAAGCCAGGCAGCTTATCATTTTATTTCAGGATATACTGCAAAAGTGGCAGGAACAGAGGCTGGTGTTGTAGAACCAGTACCTAGTTTTTCGGCCTGTTTTGGAGCACCGTTTATGCCATTGCATCCGTCAAAATATGCTGAGATGTTGAGTAAAAAGATGATTGATGCTGGCGTAAATGTTTGGTTAATAAATACAGGCTGGACAGGAGGACCCTATGGAATTGGTAAGCGTATGGAATTAAAATATACTAGAGCCATGATAAATGCCGTGTTAGATGGTAAATTAGGGCTTTATAATTACGACGATTACCATATTCATTCGGTATTTGGTGTAGCTCAGCCTAGAACCTGTCCGGGAGTGCCAACAAGTGTATTGAGCCCCAGAGCTACTTGGAATGATGATCAGGCTTATTATACGACTGCATTTAAATTAACGAATGCTTTTAGGGAGAACTTCAAGAAATTTGAGGCTCACTGTAGTGAGGAAATAAGGCGGGGTGGACCGCAACGATATGCGTTTTAATAAAAAAAGGGATAATGTTTAAACATTATCCCTTTTTTTATTCTTTTATAATTCTTATTTCCCTTTGTTTACTTTTTCAATATACTTTTCTAAAGCCATGGTCATTGATGGCGTTTCAGGTGTTGGGGCAGCAATGTCTACACGCAATCCTTTTTCTTCAACCGCTTTAATTGTTGTGTTTCCAAAAACGGCGATTCTGGTATCGTTTTGTTGAAAATCTGGAAAGTTTTTAAATAAAGACTCTATTCCAGAAGGGCTAAAAAACACTAATACATCGTAATAAACATTTGCTAAGTCAGACAAATCACTTACCACTGTTTTGTAAAAAGTAGCTTGTTTCCAATCAACCCCTAATTTATCCAAAGTTTCAGGAACCAAAGGTTTTACCTTATCCGTATTAGGAAGTAAAAACTTTTCGTCTTTATATTTTTTGATTAATGGCGATAATTCGGCAAATGTTCTTTTTCCAACATAAATTTTACGCTTTCTGTAAACTACATATTTTTGCAAATAGTATGCTACTGCTTCAGACTGACAAAAATATTTCATAGAGTCTGGTACCTTAAAGCGCATTTCTTCAGCAATTCTAAAAAAGTGATCAACAGCATTTCTACTTGTTAGAATAATGGCAGTATAATTATTTAAATCAATTTTTTGATGTCTTATTTCTTTAGCAGACACACCTTCTACATGAATAAAGGGTCTGAAATCTATTTTTACACGTTGTTTTTCTTGTAAATCGAAATAAGGCGAGTTTTCTATTTTAGGTTCTGGCTGAGATACTAAAATTGTTTTCACTTTCATAAGCTCAAGTAGTTTGTCTTTATTTGGTAACAAACACCTTATACAAAATGATATAGGGTGCAATTTCAAGAGCGCAAAGATACAAAATAAAATAAAATAAGTTGTTTTTTATTAAACTTTGATTTGTTTTTAGAGAGCTTAAAAGCCCAATAATATTAACAATTAACAAAAGAATAACAATTGCATAAATTAAATTTATTGTAGGCTCAAGAGTGAAAAGTAATAGTGCATTAATTGGGAGCAATACAACGCCTAAATAGTTTTTAAAAGTTATTTTTTGAAATAAATATAGGTCCGTGAGTTTGTCAATTTCAAAAAGACTGCCTATAAGTCGTTCCAGAAGCACTTTAATTAGAATAAAAATGGCAATACCAACGGCAAATTTAAACATGCCGTTTATAGGTAGTCTAGTTGTGTCGTTAGTAAAGCGGTAAACAATAAAGCAAAAAACTGAAACCGATATGATAAGGTTGCTAAACAGCAGGGCATCAAAATTGTCGAAGAATTTTTGATCTCTTGAGTAGATTTTAAGGTATCTATCATTCCCAAGAACTAAAATAAAATCGTCAAAACGTTTGGGCGCGACTAATTTGGCAATGGCAATTATTACCAAACTTATAACCAATAGAACTGTAAACAACTCGTTTGAAATTATATCGCGAAGCATGGCATAAAATTATTATAAATTTTAAGAATGCTGCTTATTATTAGGAAATATTTAGAAAAAATAAAGGCTTAATAATGTACATTTGCTAAAACTAAAAAGGTTTCATAAAATAGAAGTATGGCGGGTACTGTTGTTATTATTCCAACATATAATGAGATTGAAAATATAGAAGCCATAGTTAGAGCCGTGTTTTCTCAGTCGGAGGATATACATATCTTGGTCGTTGACGATAATTCTCCCGATTTAACAGCTATTAAGGTTAAGGAGCTTCAAAAGGAATTTACCAATAGATTGCATTTAGAAGTTAGGGAAGAAAAGTCTGGGTTAGGTACTGCTTATATTCATGGGTTTAAATGGAGTTTAGAAAGAGATTATAGTTATGTTTTTGAGATGGACGCCGATTTTTCGCACAACCCAGAAGACATTAAAAGGCTTTACCATGCCTGTCATGTAGATGGGGCAGATATGTCTATAGGGTCAAGATATGTAACGGGAGTTAATGTGGTAAACTGGCCTATGACTAGGGTACTTATGTCTTATCTGGCATCAAAATATGTTAGGTTTATTACAGGTATGAAAATCCATGATACTACTGCAGGTTTTGTTTGTTATAAGAAAGAAGTTTTACAGGCTATTGATTTAAATGCGATAAAGTTTATTGGATACGCATTTCAAATTGAAATGAAGTTTAAGGCGTATTTAAAACAGTTTAAAATTATTGAGGTGCCAGTTATTTTTACCGATAGAACAAAAGGCGAATCTAAATTAAGTTCAGGGATAATTTCTGAAGCTATATTTGGAGTTATTTCTATGAAATTAAAGAGTTTGTTTAAGAAATCATAAGAAAAGCAAAGCTATATGAAAGAAAAAATTACACTTATAAAAAATGCTAAAATAGTTAATGAGGGTACTATCATTAGCGGTGATATATTAATTGAAGGTGAATACATTAAACAAATTGGAGCTTCAATAAGTCCTAAATCTGCAGATGTTTTGGTTTTTGATGCAGAAGGAAAGCATGTGCTTCCTGGTGCAATTGATGATCAGGTACATTTTAGAGAACCAGGGCTTACCCAAAAAGCGACTATTGAAACAGAATCAAAAGCGGCTATAGCTGGTGGGATTACCTCATTTATTGAAATGCCTAATACCAATCCTCAAACCACTACGATTGAAAAGTTGGAAGAGAAGTTTGATATCGCAGCAAAGACATCGTCTGCCAACTATTCTTTTATGTTTGGGGGAACCAATGATAATTTAGAGGAAATTTTAAAACTTGATGTTAACCAAGTAGCTGGCCTAAAACTATTCCTAGGTTCTTCTACCGGAAATATGCTGGTCGATGACCCAGCTGTGTTGGAAAAGATTTTTGAGAGTACAAATATGGTGATTTCTGTGCATTGTGAAGATGAAGGCACCATAAAGAGAAACTTTAAGAAATACCATGATGAATATGGTGATGATATTCCTGTAAAATACCACCCCATCATAAGAAGCGAAGAAGCGTGTTATTTGTCGTCATCTAAGGCTATTGAATTAGCTAAAAAAACAGGAGCTCGATTACATGTTTTTCACCTTTCAACAGGTAAAGAAACCAACTTATTTACAAATGACATCCCATTAAAGGATAAGAAAATAACTTCCGAAGTTTGTATTCATCATCTTTGGTTTTCCGACGAAGACTATGATAAAAAAGGAACCTTTATAAAATGGAATCCTGCGGTTAAAACAGCTAATGATAGAGATAAATTATGGGAGGCTTTGTTAGATGATAGAATAGATGTTATTGCAACAGATCATGCGCCTCATACTAAAAAAGAGAAGCAAAGCGTTTATACTAATGCGCCTTCTGGAGGACCGCTAGTACAGCATGCCTTGCCAGCGATGTTAGAAGCTTATCATAAGGGTAAAATATCGTTAGAAAAAATTGTTGAAAAAATGTGCCATAATCCGGCCATTCTTTTCGATGTTGAGAGAAGGGGATATATTAAAGAAGGGTATTTTGCAGATTTGGTCCTGGTAGATTTGAATAACCCTTGGACAGTAACTAAAGACAATATTCTTTATAAATGTGGGTGGTCTCCTTTTGAAGGTGCTACGTTTAAATCAAGAATTACTGATACCTTTTTAAACGGAACTTTGGTATATAAAAACGGAGCGTTTAAAAACGTTAAAGCAGCAAAGCGATTAACTTTTAATAGATAATTTTGAAGCGTTTCTTAGTTTTTTTATTCGTTTTTTTAATTGTGTTTTCTTGCAAGCGGTTTAATGGTCCCGATAGGCCTGATAATTTGATTTCCAAAGAAAAAATGGTTGATATACTTATTGACTCTAAGTTATTAACTCTGGGGAATACAAATACGAAAAAGGTTTTAAAGGATAGTAATGTGGATGTAAGCACTTATATTTTTAAGAGGCATAATATCGATAGCTTACAGTTTGCGCAAAGTAACAGTTATTATGCCTTTCATTTAGATGAGTACGAGGACATACATGATATGGCTTTAGATAGTTTAGAACGGCTAGCTAAACGTTTAAAAGAAATAGAGGCGGAAGAATGGAAAGAGCAAACTAAAAAAGAGGAAGATTCTTTAATGCAGGTGTCAAAAAAGAAAGATTCTTTAAAATTGAAAAGCCTAGGTGAAAAGTATCTACCGGAAGGTGCTCTAATTAGTCCTGTTTTAGATACACTTGCCCAACCTGAGTAAGTACTTCAGTCATTGGCTCAAAATTGTAATCTACTGTTGTTTTTATTTTTTGGCTGTTAAAATTACTTTTAGTTTGTAAAGCATGTGCAATATGTTTGGTTAATTGTCTGCGTTTTCCAGTAATTTTATGTTTCAGCCAGTCTAGCCTCCATACCAGACCAAGCATGCTCTTGGAAGCCAATTTTTCTGGGATTCTGCCATTAACCGATTTTGATAAAGATTGCAGAAAATCTTTGTAAGTCCAGTTTTCTGAGACCAAAACAAATCGTTCGTTGGTTATTTTACTCTCCATTAAGTTGATCATAATATTCACCACATCTTTCACTGAAACCAAACCAACGGTTCCATTCGTATAAAATTTTAGCCCTTTTTTAGCTTTGGTAAATAAGCTTCCAGAACCGTATTTCCAGATGCCAGCACCAATAATTAATCCCGGATTAACAATTACAGCGTTTAGTCCTTCTTGGGTGCCTCGCCATACTTCAATTTCTGCACCGTATTTAGTAATGGCGTATACATGGTTATCGGCCTCAGGATTCCAATTTGTGTTTTCATCAATATAGTCATTGTTTAGAGGTCTACCCAAAGTGGCAATAGAACTTACGTAACATAATTTCTTAATATTATGACTAATGGAAAGATTTACAATATTAGCGGTGCCTTCTATGTTTATTTTTCTAAGTAATTGGTACTTGTTAGGTTCAAATGATACAAAAGCTGCGCAGTGGTATACTTTGGTTACGTCTTTAAAGGCTTCAGATAGCGCAGGGATATCTAAGATGTCGGCTTGTATCCAATCAATAGATTCAAATATGGATTTATAATTTTTGGTATAGCACTCGAAAACCTTTTTAGTATTGACGAGTTTTTTTTCATTTCGATAAATAGCTCTTACTCGATTATGGTTCGATGCAAGCTTAAATAATAAATGAGCACCAACCAAACCAGTGCCACCTGTAACTAAAATCATGGATCTAAATTAAAGAATTATTCAGAATTGATAAGTAATTATACCTGTATTTTTATCTTTGCATAGTTTTTTTAAAATTTAAGAATAATGATAAAGAATTTTGTTGAGGAATTAACTTGGAGAGGTATGATTCATACGGTTATGCCTGGAGCGGAAGAACATTTATTAGAAGGCATGAAAAGTGCTTATGTGGGGTTTGATCCAACAGCAGATTCTTTACACATTGGCAATTTGGTACCTATTATGCTTTTGGCACACTACCAGCGATGTGGGCACAAGCCTGTTGCATTGGTTGGTGGAGCAACAGGTATGATTGGAGATCCTTCGGGAAAATCGAATGAACGTAATTTGCTTGATGAGCGTACCTTGCGTCATAATCAAGAAGCAATTAAGGCGCAGTTAGGACATTTTTTAGATTTTGAAAGTGATGCCCCCAATGCTGCTAAATTGGTAAATAATTATGATTGGATGAAAGATTTTTCATTCTTAGAGTTTATCCGTGATGTTGGGAAGCATATTACGGTTAATTATATGATGGCCAAAGACTCTGTAAAGAACAGAATTTCTTCTGAATCTTCAGAAGGCATGAGTTTTACGGAATTCACTTATCAATTAGTGCAAGGATACGATTTCCTTCATTTGTATAAGGAGAATGGCTGTTCAATTCAAATGGGTGGTAGCGACCAATGGGGGAATATAACAACAGGAACAGAATTAATAAGAAGGATTGCTTCTGGAAAAGGTTATGCCATTACATGCCCACTAATAACCAAGTCTGATGGCTCTAAGTTTGGTAAATCAGAAGGCGGGAATGTTTGGTTGGACCCCAATAGAACGTCGCCATACAAATTTTATCAGTACTGGTTAAATTCTAGCGACGAGGATGCAGAAACGTATATTAAAATCTTTACTTTCTTAAACAAAAGAGAAATCAATCAGTTAATTAATGCGCATAAAGAAGCTCCTCACTTAAGATTGTTGCAGAAGCGCTTAGCTGAGGAGATTACTATTATGGTGCATTCTAAGGCCGATTTGGACAACGCGATTAAAGCTAGTAATATTCTTTTCGGAAAATCTACAAGCGACGATTTAAAAGCTCTTGATGAGCATACTTTTCTTGATGTGTTTGATGGTGTTCCACAAACTAAAATAGACCAATCAGAAATTGATAAAGGACTTGATATTATTGGAGCACTTGCAGAAAAAGGAGGGTTTTTAAAGTCAAATGGAGAAGCAAGGCGTGCCTTAAAGGAGAATTCTATTTCAGTTAACAAGGAAAAAGTAAAGGAAGGCTATAGCATTAGCACTAAAGACTTGATTAATAAAAAGTTTGTCCTTTTACAGCGCGGTAAGAAGAATTATTTTGTACTTCAAGTTATATAAATAATAAAGCCTGATTTTGAACAAAATCAGACTTTATGTTTAACCAACCAAACTAAACTAAAATGAATTTTTCTTTTTCTTAGTTGCAGGCTTGGTCGTTTTAATGATTCACAACTTACGGCATGAGACCTTTTTATTTAAAAAACCATGAGGTTACACCCTCTGATGTCTGAGTTGTCAAACCGACCAATAATCTGAAATGTCCCGTCCCTATTAATACGACCCAAGTCTTGAGTGGCAATAAATGAGCAAGAATTTATATTGGCCAAATCTATAATATTAATACCCCCTGCTTTTCCAAAATCTTGAATACTTAATGCGTCCTCCGGATCTCTTGTAAGAACGTGCATCCATGGTGGGCATTTAAATACACCTTGTTCTTTAGAATAGGCCTGACTAAGTAATTCTGTCATGCCATATTCGCTATGAATATCGCGAACACCAAACCCTTGTTTTAAGATATTATGAAGTTCATGTCGAATTAATTCTTTTCGTTTACCTTTCATACCTCCAGTTTCCATAATAATGGTGTTTTTAAGGCTAAATTGATAATGATCTATAAGATCAAGTAAGGCAAAAGAAACGCCTATTAGTAAAGTTTTTTTGCCTTGCTCCTCAACAGCCATTAAGGTATCTTTTAGATCAGTCATGTTATTAAGGTAAAAACCACTTTCAGGGTGTTTAGAGCCTTTAATCATATCGTTTACCATGTAAACTAATGAAGAGCCATCACGTTCTAAATAAGAAGGTAACAGGCCTAGGACCACATAATCCTCAATACTTCCATAAAAATTTTCGAACCCTTTGGTAAAACTTTGTTTATAAATTTGAAGATTGGTTACATGATGTTTACTTGTAGAATTTCCAGTTGTTCCAGAGCTAATAAACGTAGTTTCAATAGGGTTTAATGAACTTAAAACCTCTCGAGTTTTAAAAAATTGAATTGGTAAAAAAGGAATATCTTTTAAGTCTTTAACCCCGCTGGGGTGTTTATTGAGCAAATCACAAAACGAACGGTATACTCTATTGTTTGTAAACTGAAATTTAAAGATCTCTAAGGCAAGTGCTTTAAACTCAGTTTGGGTAGTAATATTGAATATATCGTTGGGACTAATCATATATGAAACAAAAGTAGATAAAATAAAAAACCGTGCATAAAAACACGCTTATTAAAAGAGGAAGAGTGGAATTTATTTTATTATGAGCTTTCTAGTCTCACTTATATTATTTTCAGTAATTCTTAAAATATATATACCCTTCTCAAGATTTCCTATATCTAGTGCTTTTCTATGAAGTGAAGTAGAAAGTATAAGCTTTCCTAAAACATCATAAAACTCTACGTGTTTTTGAGTATTTAGTTTTGAGCTAATGTATATAGTATTTTGTTCTTTACTAACGGGATTTGGGTATATTAATAAATCTTCAATAGTTTGTTCAACAGGTTGTTGTAAATGGCTGTTTTGGCCATTGCTTGTTTGGCTCCAAAAGAGCATTGATATTGATACTAAAAATATGAAGTAGTTTATTTTCATACACATATTTTTCTAGATAATTAAAGGTAATAAATCCGTGCAAAATTAGTGCCAAAATACTGTTAAAGCTAACAGTATTTCGTCTAAAGTTTAACTGCATGTAAGGTCTTTGTTACCTTAATGTTATTAATGTTTCTAATGTTACCCATTTATGTATTATGTTTTATCTTTACTACAAGAAACATTGTAATTAGAGAATGAAAAAAAAGGATATTAAGATATTATTGGTTGATGATGAGCCAGATATTTTAGAAATTGTAGGGTATAACTTATCGAGTGAAGGCTATCAAGTAATTACGGCCGAGAATGGACAGGAAGGGGTTAAAAAGGCAAAAAAAGAACTTCCTCATTTAATCATTCTTGATGTTATGATGCCTGAAATGGATGGCATTGAAGCCTGCGAAATTATTAGAAAAAACCCTGATTTAAGTAATACCATAGTAACTTTTTTGACCGCTAGAGGAGAAGATTATTCTCAAGTCGCTGGTTTTGATGCGGGAGCCGATGACTATATTACAAAACCCATAAAACCAAAGGTATTAGTTAGTAAAGTAAAAGCACTTTTAAGACGTTTTAAGGATGAGGACGTTACAGATACGGTAAAGGTTGGTAGTTTGGTTATAAATAGAGATGAGTATAAGATTACTTCAAAAGGAAAAGAAATAATTCTTCCAAGAAAAGAATTTGAATTACTATCTTTATTGGCCTCAAAACCTGGGAAGGTTTTTAAAAGAGATGAAATACTAGATGCGGTTTGGGGCAACGAAGTCGTTGTTGGTGGCAGAACTATTGATGTTCATATAAGGAAACTGCGCGAAAAACTTGGAGACGATAGTTTTAAAACAATTAAAGGTGTTGGTTACAAGTTTGTAGACTAATACAAGCATGCAAACAAAATTTAAGAAATCATATCGTTTTGCGGTAAGAACATCGCTTTACATTACTTTCTACACAACACTCATGATGGGTGTTTTTTTGTATTACGTGTACCAAGTACATTGGGGTTTTTTGCTGTTATTTGCTTTAAGTATTTTCCTGTTTTCTTTTTTAATTATTCAATTTAGTGTGGAACGTTTTATATATAAACGTGTGAAAAAAATCTATGATGATTTAACACTTCTTGAATCTGCTAATTTGACTGGGGGCCCTATTACCACTAATATGCAAACCCTTACCGAAGAGATTGATAAGTTTGCTAGGGATAAGAAAATTGAAATAGAAACACTTAGGGTTCGAGAGGAATATAGAAAGGAGTTTTTAGGAAACGTATCTCACGAATTAAAGACCCCCTTATTTACGGTACAAGGTTATATTCTTACCCTTTTAGACGGAGCAGGAGATGATAAGAATATTCGGAAAAAATATCTGGAAAGGGCAAGTAAAGGTATTGAAAGACTGGGCTATATTATTAAAGACTTAGATATGATTACCAAGTTAGAGGTAGGCGATTTAAGCTTAAACATTGAAGTTTTTAATATCGTAGATCTGGTAGAGAATGTATTTGAAATGCTTGAAATGAAAGCAAGCAAAAAGAAGATTACGTTTACTTTTGATAGAGATTACAGTAAGCCCATTATGGTAAGGGCCGATAAGGAGCGTATTCAACAAGTATTAGCAAATTTAATAGTAAACTCTATTAAGTATGGCAGCATTAAAGGAACTACAGAGGTTAGTATTGAAAACCTAATAAAAAACAAAGTTATCGTAAGAGTTACAGATAATGGAGAAGGCATTGATAAGATGCACTTGCCAAGGTTATTTGAGCGTTTTTATCGAGTGGATAAAAGTGGTTCAAGAAAAGAAGGCGGCTCTGGTCTAGGGCTTTCTATAGTAAAGCATATTATAGAGGCGCACAGAGAGAAAATCTACGTAGAAAGTGAATTTGGCGTAGGAAGCGAATTTTCTTTTACACTAGAAAAGGTTGAATAATTCTTTAAAATCTATTTGGAAATTAAAAGCTTTTAAGCCATTGTGGTTCTCAACATCTTTAAGATTTTTTAGTGTAAACTCATCTTGTTTGCAGCTTGGAACAAGATTCATTTCCATAAGTCTCTTTGCTAAATACTCTTGTTCAAACTGCCCTGGGGTGGGAATAAAAAAGGCTTTTTTGTTCAGTTTAGACAAATCCATTATAGTTGTGTACCCAGATCTTGAAATAATTAAGGCGCTTTCATTAATTGTTTTCTCTAGAAGCGCAGATGTCATAAAATTGTAAATAGTCATTTGCCCATTGGTTTCAATAGTTTGTTCTTTTTCAAGAACACCTTTTACCATAACTATTTTCCCAGGATAGTTTTTTAACGCTTCGAGTAGCTTTTTTTCTAGGAGCGTTCGCTGAGGTTCGGGGCCAGAAATTAAAACCATTAAATTGTTCTTAATAGGGTGCGCCGAAGGGTTAAATCTACTTAGAGGGCCAATGTACTTAATGGGAATATCAAAAGAAGCTATATGACCTAATTTTCCACTTAAATTAACATCTTCTTCAACATCGGGTACCCAGCAAACATTATATTTTTTAATAAATTTTTGATGCATTTTAGAACTTAACCAAGAGGTGCTGCCACTTAAAACATTTATTTGATGCGTTAAAAAAACTGATGGTACATTTTTGTGCCTAACTCCAAGTCTGTTATCAGAAATAATTCCAGCTATATCGTTATGTTTTAAAATTGCTGCAACAGCCTTTTTTTCTTCTTTAATAGCATTTATAAGCTTTGGTGAGTCTTTTAGGAGCTTTAGTTTAAAAAGTTTGCTGTTTTTTGCATAGGTAATGTCATAGGATGGTAATTCTACAGACGAAAGGTTAGGAAATTCTTTTTTTAATAGGCTCAGAGCAGCGCCATCACTTGCAATTATCGGGGTGAAATTATGATCAAGAAGCCCACGAATAATAGGAATGCACCTAGTAGCATGACCAAGTCCCCAATTTAAAGGTGCAACTAAAATCCGCTTTTTCATTTACTTATTATTTTGAGCCTAAAAAAGGTCTGAATAAATTAATCTTATAAGTGTTTAAATTTATGCTTATTCCATAGTGTATGGTTAAGATAAAAACAAAGGTAAGGGTATTAACACTCTCATATATTTCCTTAATTTTACCAAAAATAAAATAATAATAAGAAATAGTTATTAAATCTTGGGAAGTAAAAATAAACTTAAACGATTTAAAGAAAATGAAACCTTTAAAAATGTTATTCAGCCCGGTAGAGATGAATTAGTAAATTCAAGTTTTAAGCTTAAAGGCCATTGGAGAACGGATTTTTTTAAGAATGATAATCCATTAGTGTTAGAACTTGGATGTGGCAAGGGAGAATATTCTGTGGCACTTGCAAAAAAGTATCCCGAGAAAAACTTTATTGGCATTGATATAAAAGGCGCACGGTTTTGGCGTGGAGCTAAAACGGCTATTGAAGAACAAATTGAAAATGTTGGATTCTTAAGAACTCAAATAGAACTAATAGATCATGCTTTTGCCAATAATGAAGTGGATGAAATTTGGATTACCTTTCCAGACCCTCAAATAAAGTATAAGCGAACAAAGCATAGAATGACCAATGCTAGTTTTTTGGCTAAATACAAACAAATACTAAAACCAGAAGGAGTTGTTAATTTAAAAACCGATAGTGAATTTATGCATGGCTACACGCTGGGTTTACTGCATGGTTCAGGTCATGAAATATTATACGCCAATCATAATGTTTATAAACAAGAAGGAAGCCCAGAAGAAGTAACCAGTATTCAAACCTTTTATGAATCTCAATATCTAGAGCAAAATAAACCAATTACGTATATTCGTTTTAAAATTAAATAACTTGGATTTTGCCATTATTTTCTTTTTAGCTTTTATTTTAACCTTCATTGGGGCTATGCCTCCCGGAATGTTAAATGTAACGGCCGCAAAAATAAGCCTTAAAGAGGGTTATATAAGAGGCATTATGTTTTCCATTGGGGTTTGTGTAATTAACTTCTTTCAAATTTATTTAGCAGCTATATTTTCAAGATATTTAAGCAGGCATCCAGAGGTTATAAGTATTCTTAGGTTTATCGGCTTGGTTATTTTTATCTTAATAACTATTTACTTTTTTTTTATTGCTAAGTCCAGCTCAAAACAACAAATAGACCCTAAAATAAAAAGTAAACATAGTCGGTTTTTTCAAGGTGTCTTTCTTGCAACAATTAATGTTTTCCCTATTCCTTATCATGCGTACATTACTATAACTTTAGCTTCTTTTGGTTGGATGACTTTTGAAAATAGCAACATTATTACGTATGTTTCAGGAGGCATTATTGGTACGTTTGTTCCTCTGTATTTGTATATTTTCTTTTTCGATAAAATAAAAGGTAAAACCTTTACTTCTCAGAAGAATATGAATCGCATTATAGGAAGCGTTACGGGGATAATATCCATAATTACTTTAATAAATATTTTAAACGATTGGTAAGTTTTGAAACCAGAGACTTTAAGTTTTTTTGATAAAGTTTATAATGTAGCCAAGGTTATACCTTATGGAAGAGTAACAAGTTATGGTGCGATCGCTAAATATTTAGGGACTGCAAGAAGCGCCAGAATGGTAGGGTATGCCATGAATGGATCTTCAGGAAAAGAAGTGCCAGCCCATAGAGTGGTTAACAGAAAGGGGCTATTAACGGGAAAACATCATTTTGATGGTACCAACCTAATGCAACAACTTTTAGAAAGTGAGGGGATCGTGGTAGTAGACAACCAAATTCAAAATTTTGATCAGGTATTTTGGGACCCCTCTAAGGAATTATAACTCATAATCAAACCCAATAATAACATAGTTAAAACTTCTAGCTTCAGCCGTTAATCTTCCTGCTTTATTGTTTATCTTTGCCTTTAGAACGATTCTTAATAAAAGACATGAAGCTTAGTAAACAAGATATATTAAAGGCGTTAGAAAGCATTACGGTTCCTGGTGAAGGGCAAAATATGGTTGAGAGCGGAGCTGTTAAAAACGTGATTACATTTGGTGATGAGGTAATTGTAGATATTACTATAAAAAACCCAAGTCTTCAGGCTAAAAAAAGAACAGAAGTTGACATCTTAAAAACCATTCATGAAAAGGTTTATGCGAAGGCTAAAATTAAGGTAAATGTTAAGGTTGAGGCACCAGAAAAACCTAAGACTAATGTTATAAAAGGTAAGCCAATTCCTGGCATTCAGAACATAGTTGCTGTCGCATCGGGTAAAGGTGGTGTTGGTAAATCTACAGTTACTGCAAATTTGGCTGTTACTTTATCTAAAATGGGATTTAAAGTTGGGGTTCTTGATGCCGATATTTATGGTCCATCAATTCCTATCATGTTTGATGTAGAAGCAGAAAAACCGTTAGCTGTGAATATTGATGGTAAATCTAAGATGAAGCCTATAGAGAATTACGGTGTAAAAGTATTGTCTATTGGATTTTTTACGCAACCAAATCAGGCCGTTGTTTGGCGCGGACCTATGGCAGCAAAAGCCTTAAATCAAATGATTTTTGATGCCCATTGGGGGGAGCTAGATTTTTTACTTTTAGATTTACCTCCTGGTACAGGAGACATTCATTTAAGTATTATGCAGTCCCTTCCCATTACTGGAGCGGTTGTGGTGAGTACACCACAAAATGTGGCACTTGCAGATGCTAAAAAAGGAGTTGCCATGTTTCAGCAAGATAGCATAAGTGTGCCTGTATTAGGTATTATAGAAAACATGGCGTATTTTACACCAGAGGAGTTACCAGAGAACAAATATTATATTTTTGGTAAAGAAGGAGCCAAACATTTGGCGGAAGATTTAAAAGTACCCTTTTTAGGAGAGTTGCCTTTGGTGCAAAGTATAAGAGAAGCTGGTGATGTAGGGCGCCCTGCAGCCTTGCAAACAGCAACGCCTTTAGAACGAGCATTCGAAAAGTTAACTCAAAATGTGGTACAAGAAGTTGTAAGGCGTAATGAAGATTTGCCACCTACAGAAGCAATAAAAATTACAACAATGGCAGGTTGTTCGGCAGTTAAAAAATAAATTTATGACGTCAGAAGAAGTAAAAGACAATGTGCTTAAAGCATTAGATGAAATCCGTCCGTTTTTACAAAGCGATGGTGGTGATATCTCATTGTTAGCAATTGAAGAAGACGATACCTTGGTAAAAGTTCAATTAAAGGGCGCTTGTGTAGGTTGCAGCGTTAATCAAATGACGCTTAAGTCTGGTGTGGAAATGACTATTAAAAAGTATGTTCCTAAAATTGAACAGGTTATAAATATAGATGCTTAATTTACATTATTTTAAATTCCTACTAAAATAATAGACAAAGCTGTTTCAAAATTCATTTTAAAGTTTAAATTTGCGGCATAAAATGTGCTATACTTCATATTGAAGTAAAAAAGTGTGATAATGGAAGATATAAATATTAAGATAACGGATAGAGATGGTGTAACCCATGAAATTGTTGCGCCAACAGATATGGCTATGAACTTAATGGAAGTGGTTCGCTCTTATGAGCTGGCTCCTGAAGGTACCATTGGTGTTTGCGGAGGTATGGCTATGTGTGCATCTTGTCAATGTTATGTTAAGAGTGATAATGAATTGCCCCCAATGTCGGATGACGAAGAAGCAATGCTCTCTGAAGCGTTTGATGTACAGGATAATTCGCGTTTGGGGTGCCAAATTCAAATTACACCCGAAATGGAAGGGCTTGAGGTTGAGTTAGCTCCAGAGAGTTAATGAAGTCCTATCTTCCGCGGAAATCTTCTTTTTATTATTTTTATTTATTCTAAATAAAATTTATATTTGCCTCGTGAATAACGAAAATGATATAGAATACTGCTACCAATTAAAACAAACTACGTTTTGTAAATATCTTTTAATTACACCCAATAAGGAGATCCAACTATCGTTTCCTCAAATGTTGGAGTTAAGGCGTAAAATCAATGAACTCACCACTTTCAATACGCTAAACGAAATCATAAATAATGAAAATTTCGTTTTGCTATTTGTGGCCGATAAGCAACATCTTCTTTACTTAGATATTTCGCAATTGTTGAAGTTAAAGGAAGAAATTGCGTTGTTCTTTTTAAGCTTCAATCCCGTTTTAGTCTAGTCCTATATTTATTTAGACTTTTTTTAAATTCCCTTAACGATCGATTACCCTGATCTTTTTGTTGTAACTTTGATAAAAACGAGAAGTTATGAATGCAACAGCAATAAGAAAACAAATGTCAATTCATCCAGAAGTGATGGATTTATTAAATAACCAAATTGCCATGGAAATGAGTGCCTCGGCGTCTTATTTGGCAATGGCGTCTTGGTGTGACCAAAGAGAGCTTTTAAATGCAAAAAGTTTTTTTTATAAACAAGCCGAAGAAGAGCGTGAGCATGCTATGAAGATATTTACCTTTATTAACGATAACGGTGGGGCAGCGGTCTCTCCAAATGTTACTAACGTAAATAACGATTTTGAAAGTTTAAGGGGTGTTTATGAAACTAGTCTTGAACAGGAAATAGCTGTCACTGAATCTATTTTTAAAATTTTTAAGTCGGCCAGAAAAGAAGGTGATTTGATAACTGAAGTGTTTTTACAATGGTTTATCACCGAACAGTCTGAAGAAGAAGATACTTTTAGAAGTATACTCGATATTTTTGATTTAATGGAAGGAATGCCATTAAAAATGATTGACGAAAGACTTCCTAGCGAGTAAAATTATATGTCATGCTGAAATGGTTTCAGCATCTTAGAAACAATGTTCTTAGTTTGGTGGTCAAACTAAGAACATTTTTGTTATAGTTCCATTTTTAAATTTTACCCAGCATAAGGGAGAATACTGTTGTTGTAAATATGCTTCGGCAACGACCTTAAATGCTTGAAAATTTAACCAATCTACATTGGGATGAGGTATTACCAACCAATCTTTTTTGATAGGGATGTAGAACTTACATTCCGAAAATTCGATTAATTCATTTTTAGATATGTAAAAACCAACGATACATTCATTATTCAGCGTTTTAAGCTTAATGTTTTGGTTCTTGAAGGGAAGAAAAAGCTGAGTTTTAAAATAGACTTGTTGTGAAATATCTTCGGTGTTTAGGCCTAATTCACTTATGTATGGTTTGCAGGTTTCTGAGTAGAGAAGTGGTAGCTGTTTTTCTTTAAGTTTTTCCAATTTTTCAATCAGAGAATCTTTTCTATTAGGGCCGATAACATGATCAATTTCAGTTGTGCCGACAGCCGGGTTATATACATAAAACTTATATATAATTTCAAGATGGATAGGCTGATTATTTTTTTTGAGTATACAATCTAATTCCCCTAATGTGATTTTTTCCTGCTGAATTTGAACGTTTTCGGCGATAACTGAAATGCTGTTTGTGTTTTGAAGTTGAAAAGAAACAAAACGTTCTATGTATTTTCCTAAACGTAGCTTCGAGTCAATAGAAAGATCTATTTTTTTTAAAACCGATTTAATCTCAAATTGTTTCAGTTCAAATAAGGAATCGTTTTCCCATAAACAGGGTGTTCTTAAAAAGCCTTCATATCTTTTTTGGTGCATAATAATTCTTAATAAAGTAGCCCTTCATTCAGTTTGGTATTCTATAAGTTTTACAGGGCCTTCCAAAAGGGTTCTAACAATTTGCAAAGTGCCATCATCTTTGGTAGCAATATGCCATTTAATTAAGGAGATAGCACCATTTTCAATCTCTAAACCTGTTATGCTTCGGGGATGGACACAACTACCATCATTAAAGAATGCAATATCGCCAGGTTCAGGGAACCGCGGTCTGTGTGTGTGTCCTACTATGGTTATTAAATTCTCATTGTCTGCAATCCATTTTTTGGTTCTTCGCTCAATTTTTATAAGTTCTTTGTAGTTTTTGGCTGGGCTCGTTGGGTCTGCAATACCCATAACGTTCAACGGCTTCCATAGTATTCTTACCATAAATCGACTCCATTTCCAAAACAAAAAATTCCACCAATCTGCCTGATGTCCATGGGCTAGGAACAATTGTTGGTTAGTTTTTCGATGTTTTAAAACAAGACCCTCGTGGTAGGTTATAGCTTCAAAAAGTGCTTCGTCTTTTCCTGTTTTAGGCTCAAAATAAGACGACAAGTGCTTTTTAACAAAGTCAGGTTTTCTATAAACCATATCATGGTTTCCCCAAATCATATGTAATCTGTTTTGTTCATGAAATTGCTTCATGAGCAGATATACATTTTTATGGGCGTTAAAAATAGATTGAAAGGATAGGTTTTCCCAAAGTTCATCACCGTCTCCTAGTTCACAATATTCAAAGCCTTCTTTATAATAATGTTTTAGGGCATGAAAGTATATATTTCTGTTATTGGCAAAATCATCGGCAAAACTATTGTCGCCTCTATGGCAATCACTAAATAGGATGAACTTACTGGTGTCATCAAATTCAATAATTTTAGCATTTTTATAAGCGTTGTCAAGCCTTTTCTTTGATGAAAACATAAGGTAAATGTAAACAAATTTTAGTGCACCAAGATTTAAAGAAATGGCTAGGGGCTAAGTTTGTTGAGCGCTAAAGGAAGTATTCTTTCTACAAACTTACTATAAGCCAGTTCAGATGGGTGTAGTCCATCGGAAGCTACCAAAGCAGTATTGTTTAGCCCTTCCCTTGTAATATCTGTTATATATACATAGCTTATATCGATTGATTTGCAGTAATTTTCGGCAAAGGTATTGTATGTGTCAATGCCCTTAGAAATATTGACGTTTCCTCTGCCAAAAGGTGTGAAAGCATAGTCTGGTATTGACACAACGATAACACGGTCTTTTTTGCCATTAGCCAAGCGAACAGCTGTATTTACTAGCTTTACAAATTCATCTTCATAAAGCGAGAAGGGCCTACCTTGAAATTGATTATTAACCCCGATAAGTAAGGTAACTAAATCAAAATCGTTTCTAGGCTTTTCACTGGTTATGGCCCCAATTAAAGATGAGGTTGTCCAGCCAGTTCTCGCAATAATCTGAAGATCAATATTCCCTTGATTAAATTTTTCACTGAGCTCTCTTTTTAATTGTTCAGGAAACCGACAAGTTTCGCACACACGCTCTCCTATGGTATAGCTATCTCCTAGTGAGAGGATTTTAAGTGATTTGTTTTGATTATTTAATGGGTTACCTGAATCTTGGTTTTCGTCCTGATTTTCGCTGGTTTCTTCACCTGCATTTCCTTCTTCTTGTGGTGTAACTTCTTCAGATTGTTTATCAGTAGTTCCAATAAAATTATCAGGAGAGTCTGTGTTACAGTTTAGGCTAATTAAAGCTACAAAAAGCCATAGAGATAAGCTCTTTTTCATATCTTTTTTTCTTTTAAAGATACAAAATATGATATGAGCTTGGCTGGGGACATAAAAAAACCCCTTAAGAAAGGGGCTTTTTTGTGTTAAACGTTATTACTATTTCCTAAATAATGGATCTGCACCAATAGTACCTACCAGTTTATCTAAGTAATCTTCTGAGTTTGCCTCACTAAACAACTTTTTAACGGACTCAAGACGTTCATTTATTTTTAAATCTTCGATTAAAATGCGATTACTAGGGTTACTAATAAATGATTCTAAATATTCAATTTGAGAACTGTAATACACCTTGTCTTTTTCTTGTTTTAAAGCTAAACGTTCTTTATACCAAGTGCTGCTCAATACATAGTCCCTGTTAAAATATTTTCTTAATTCAGGATCGCTAATATCTTTACCTTCATATTCTCCATAGGCCATAATGTGTAACAAGATTTTTAATGGAGGGATTGCGCTTTCTACACTACCATCTTTAAAATAGTTAAGAGCTACTTTTTGTTGAGCTTCAACAATATTGTTTATGCCGTCAACATAATCTTCAATACCTTGAAGTTCTGGTTTTAACATGCGCTCACTAAATACAGCAGTGGGTTCATCGAATATACGGTTTAAGCAAAATAAGTTGAATTTTTTCGTAATTCTATAGCCCAAGCGACTCGCTAGTATTTTCTTACCCTCGTATTCAAAATCCTCAATCTTTTCTAAAGAACCGTTTGCAATAAGGTTTTTAGGATCTTTGTCGTCTGGTGTCATTCTAGCCCAAATTTCAGGGATTAACAAACTAACATCATGGTCTATTTTATTCTCAGCACCCACATAACCAGCCGCAGTACTGAAACCGTTAGATTCAGTTAAAATATGCGATAGTAAAGCATTGTTTAAATCTGTGGTTGGAGTTAACATATTAAACGGTGCTTTGGTTAAGGCGCCTTCAGATCCTGCTCCTGTAGTTGAGGGTGATTTTCCTGTTAAACTACATACAAAGTCCATAAATAACTCTGGAGTTTCTTGGTAGTGAATAGGGTTATAGACTGCAAGCGGCCTAATGCCAGCAGCTTTGTCAACTGGGTTATTTCTTCTACCCGGTAAAACGGCATTTACAACGTGTATAACAGGGTCTTCAGGTTTTATTTTTCTGCGTAAACGTACACCAATATCTGAAATGTAAGAAGCTTGGTTTTCATTATAGAACCTATTTGGTTCTAAATAACGAGGGTTTTTTGTTGGTAGACCATCTTCAATAATTCTAGGGTGAGACGGCAATACAAATTGCTCATCTTCACGATCACTGTTTACAATTTCAAGAATAAAATCTTTAACGGGTTGGGTGTATTTGTCGAAATTAATCGTGTCTTCATAGATGGCAATAGCATCTTTTTTAGTCAACATTTCATAATTAGTCAAGAACCTGCCATCAGAAATAATATCTAATTCTGCACCTTTATCATAACCCCTTACAATGGCCTCGTCTGGTCTTTGGAATAGATGAGCTTCACAATTAGTTAAAACTTTTACACTTGGATTAGTGTATTCTGGATTTAAATCTTTTAGTGAGGTCTTAGGAAGTGTAATAGATGCTGAAATATCATCTTCCGTTTGAATTTTTTCACTTGCTGAAAAATCCGAACGCAATTTATTAAGCATCCAATTACCTTTCTGGTTAAAACCAATACGTACGTAACTGCCAACAACTGGTGTGTTGTTATATCGTAATGATGTACCCTTAACACCGTTAATAATTTCAACAGACATCATGTCCTTCCAGTTAAGATTACCACCATGTGCTTGCCTAAATAAACGCTTTACAAAAAGCACTAAAGAACGTATATGAACAGGAATATCCTCTAACCATGCATTAAACTCATCTGAGTTTTCTTCAGAAGGGGTTAATAATTTAACCACAGAGCCTAAAGTCCTTTTTTCACTTAGAAACGATCTAGACTTTGGTCTATTAGGATCCTTTATTTTCCAACGTGTAGAATAGTCGAATTCAATAATCTCGTCAGCTTTTTTGAAATCCTCTTCAATATTATGAATGTTAAAGTTGCTGTAGGTAATCGCATTTTGCATAGATTTAGATATCTCAGATTTACCTCCACCAGATACCGTACAAGGTTTATGACAAAATACGCCTTCGGGGAAGGTTTCAACAATGCGCCATAAGTTTATAGAGGGATGTTTCTCTAATCTAAGTTTATTACCCGTTGGATGAACATACGTTTTAAAAGGCGATAATGTGAGCTTTTGCTCTTGCCCATTATGCATCCAAGTAATGTTATTCGTGTTAATGTTAAAGTATGACGATTCTGGGATGTAAATAACGTTCGGGTATTTTTTATCTACGGCATAATTCTCGGGTTTAACCTCAATTCTATCTGCTAGGATGGTTTTAACTTCCTCAAAAGTGTGATCAAGACCGTATACCTGAGAGTAGTCCGAGCCATCAACTGTATCGCCCATAATACGTCTTGCATAGGCTATGGCACCTCCAGCATGTTCTTCTTCCGCTAATCCATATAGGTTGGCAGAATAACTAATTTGAGTTTTTATTTCCTTTTTAGAATAGCCATAATAATTATCTGCGATTAAGGTAATAACTACACCGCTATCATCTCTACACGTAATTTTAAAGGCCCCACCGTCATTATAAAGTTCGTTTTCATCTTTCCAGCACATGCCATCTTTTCTTTGACGTTCGGTAGCATCGTCATAATGAGGAAGTCCAACATCTTTTTTCTTAAGTTTTAGGAGCTGTGGAGCAAGTATAATACAGCCAGTATGTCCTGTCCAATGCTCTGGATCTAGAGCTGCATCGTTATGCGCTAGATTGGGATCTCCTGCATTTCCAAAAATAGACTCTACAAAGTCAAGGTTACTTACTAAGTTTCCAGGGGCAAAAAACCGAACCTCTAATCTCTTTTCTGAAATAACACCTTTTACTTCTGGGCATACCACTGGCCGTAATAGCATGGATACCATGGTTTTTGCTTTTTCCTCTTGATTAGAGGTGAATGGCAATACCTTTAAATCATCTGATGGATTAAAGGCCGCGTGCAAAAAATGCGCAAGAACTATTTTAGGAATTTCTTTTTTATCTAGAGGTACCGGTAGTGGTCCTTCTACTATATGAAAAGTTCCTTTTGTGGTTCTTTTATCATGAAGTGGATTATTTAAAATACCTTGTTTTAGACGCTTAGAGTTTACTAAATCGCTTGTAAAAGAGGTGCCATCTGGCGGTAAACTGGCCTCACGAGCCTGCCCTTTTTTAGAAAGTATTAAGGTGTTATTAGGAAGCTTGAAAGGAGGAACATCTGAAATGTCCTTAAGGTATCTATCAATAAAACTTTGAATTCTCGAATCTGCAGGCGATAAGTGATCAGCTAAAAGTCTCGATTTCTCTCTTAGACTCATAATTAAGGCCTTGGTAGTTTTTTCAAATTCTGGATCACAAAATTTTTCGGTACTACCTTCTTTGTCTTTAAAAACTGGCTGTCCTATTGCAGCTAATTGTAAATTAATAAATTGTACAATGTCTTTTCTTGATTCTTGCATGATATTAAATAGTTAGAATACCTAAAGTATTCAAGTTCACATGCAAAGTTATAGTCCCATTAGCGTAAAAAACCTGTCAAAAGTCAGTCTTAATAATAATTTTAAAAGAAAACGTTTTCGTAGTGTAATTAATTATTTAAAGGCGTTGAGTCCCGTAATATCCAGTCCTGTAATAAGAAGATGAATATCGTGTGTGCCTTCATAAGTAATAACACTTTCAAGATTCATAGAGTGCCTCATAATGCTGTACTCTCCTGTAATTCCCATGCCTCCTAAAATTTGGCGGGCCTCTCGGGCTATGGTAATAGCCATATCAACATTATTACGCTTAGCCATAGATATTTGAGCAGAGGTTGCTTTGCCTTCATTTCTTAGAACTCCCAGTCGCCATGTTAGAAGTTGTGCTTTTGTAATTTCCGTAATCATTTCTGCCAATTTTTTTTGCTGAAGTTGAAATTGTCCAATTGGTTTTCCGAACTGCTTGCGCTCTTTACTGTATCGCAGTGCGGTATCGTAACAATCCATGGCTGCTCCAATGGCGCCCCAAGCAATACCATATCTGGCGGAGTCTAAACAGCCTAAGGGAGCGCCTAAGCCAGATTTATTAGGTAATAGGTTTTCTTTGGGGACTTTAACATTGTTAAAAATGAGTTCTCCCGTTGCAGAAGCTCTTAAAGACCATTTGTTATGAGTTTCTGGGGTAGAAAACCCGTCCATCCCTCGCTCAACAATAAGGCCATGTATGCGTCCTTTTTCGTTTTTTGCCCAAACAACTGCAATTTTGGCAAAGGGTGCATTACTGATCCACATTTTAGCACCGTTTAAAAGGTAGTGATCGCCCATGTCTTTATAATTGGTAGTCATGCCACCAGGGTTACTGCCATGATCTGGTTCGGTTAGGCCAAAACAACCTATCCACTCGCCACTAGCTAATTTGGGTAAGTATTTTTGCTTTTGTGCTTCGTTGCCATATTTCCAGATGGGATACATGACCAGCGACGATTGTACCGATGCGGTACTTCTAATGCCAGAATCTCCTCGTTCAATTTCTTGCATAATTAAACCATACGAAATTTGATCTAGACCAGCACCTCCATATGCAATAGGAATATAGGGGCCAAAAGCTCCAATTTCTGCCAGGCCGTTTATAATTTGGGTTGGAAACTCAGCCTTTTGAGCATAGCTTTCTATAATGGGGGAAACGTCACGCTTAACCCATTCTCGTGCAGCATCACGAACTAGTTTATGTTCATCAGTAAGTAATTCGTCTAAATTATAATAATCTGGTGCCTTAAAAAGATCGGGTCTCATAAAAATTAAATTAAGAGATTGAAGTAAAATAATTGGTAAATGATAATTTTTGTTATCAAATTATCATTTTTGTCTCTCAAATTTAATTAATCTTTATTGAATAGGTTACATTTTTAAATAAAAATCTTTTGTTAACTTAATGTAGTTGGAGGTGTATTTATGTCGGTCTGTTTCAATAATCAATAGGTCTTTTTCAATGGAGGTTTCAACGAACGAAAATATAATTAAACTTCTTTTTATCGGGCTATTAGGGTTGCCTTGCACATGAAGTATGTTATTGGGGAAGAGCTTTAATGATGCAGCCATTTCAATAAACCTGTTCTCTTCAATATACGGAATAACAACCGAGAAAGTTCCGTTAGGGGCTAGCAGAGTAGAAACACTCTCTAGTAAGTGGTTAAAAGGCATTGCATCTTGAAATCTGGCTAAGTCTCGTTGGTCGTTTTCAGTTTTGTAGTTTTCAGAATAAAAAGGTGGATTACAAATAATTAAATCGTACGTATCTTCAATTTCTTCAGTGAATTCTTCTAGGGAAGCGTGATAACAAAATAATCGGTCTCCCCAAAGTGACTGTTCAAAGTTGTCAACACACTGCTCGTAGGCATCATCATCTATCTCTATCGCGTCGATTACTTCTGCAAAAGAACGTTGTGCCATTATAAGCGATAACAATCCTGTTCCAGCGCCAATATCTAAAATAGAAATAGGATGTCTGTTAATGGGTGTCCAAGCTCCCAAAAGCACACCGTCTGTTCCAACTTTCATAGCGCACCTATCTTGTTCTACTTTAAAGTTTTTGAATGTAAAAGGTTTTGAGGGCATAGACTTTTTTAAAAGCAAAACTAATCAATTAAGAGTTTATACCTTAAAATAGATGGTCGCGTTTTTAATGGAATCTAAGTTTTTTAAAAAAAATAACATCGTTAAAGTGCAAATAATTGCGATTAATTTATTAACTTAACGTTCTCACTGTAAACCAACTAAATGGATTAAACAAAGAAATTTCACCTAAAACCCCAAGACATTATGGAAAAATCAAAACTGATTATTGCTCAACTAAACGAACTTTTAGCGATTAACTATTATGTAGAAAAGATTTATTTAGATGCCTTAAATGAAGTTGAAAATGACTACTTAAAGCATTTTTGTAGGGCTATGGCATTTGAACGAAGTGAATTTTGCAGATTTATTGGAGCAGAAATTATTCAGCAAGGTGGAAAGCCCAAATATCCAGAACATATTAAACATAAGTCTAACTTAATTTGGTCTAATTTAAAGTATATTATTTGTGTTAATGATAATAAGGCTTTGGTAGATGAGTTGGTTAGAATTAAAACATGGAGTATCCAAAAGTATGAAGATGTTATGAGTGCGGTCGACTTCCCAAGTCAGCTGTCTGAACTGCTCAACAAGCAGAAATCTATTCTTGAAAAAAGCTTAAGGTCTGTGAAGTCCAAAAAGTACAATTTCAATCAGTTACGTACTGCAAATTAGAATTTTTGTTTTTCTAATCGCGTGCACCGCATGTATATGCGTGCTTTACTATGTTAAAATATTAAGAGAATTAGTCCATGAAATCCGTTAAAATAGGCTAAAATTTATTAAACATTGTTAAAAATTGGTATGCCGTTCTAATCAACTTTAATTTTACTAGAATTCATTAGAAAATGAATGCTTGAAAAAGAAAAAAAATTAGGATGAGCCATGAAAAGGATAGAACATATTACCAGTAAAATGAACGATTTGTTAATCATGAATGCTGAAGTTGAAAAGATGTACTTAGAACTTTTTAATAAGCTAAATGATTATGAACTCAAAACACTTATTAAGGAGCGTGCTGAGCAGCGGAATGAGTTTAATAAAGATTTAAAGTTTGAGATTATTGAGCTTGGAGGTAAACCTAAATATGCCAAGGCAGCTAAAAGTGAGTTTTATAAATTTTGGATGAATTTTAGAAATCTTTTACTTCTTGAAGATAATAAAGATTTGTTCTATGAATTATATGACCTAAAAGAGTTGAGTGTAAAAAAATACAACGATATTTTACAAGAAATGCATTTACCACTCTCTTCATGTAAGCTTTTAATAAGGCAGCGAGATAATATTCAGGATGCAATGGATGCCTTAAAGCGCGAGGAGCATCTTGTCGTGGTTTAGGTTTTAGCAGTCAAAAAGACGATGCGGTATGCTTCTTTAAAGGTATAAATCAATTAAACCATCAGGAACCCTAACGGTTATAGTTTTAGACTTTCTATTAACGTTAATTATAAATTCATCATTCATAGGAATCAATATTTCTGTTCCTTCTCTATCAATTTCAAATAGGGCTTGCGCGGTAGAGTCATTAATGCCTTTTATAGTACCAACCTCTCCAAAATTTTCGTCTAAAATTTTAAAACCTACAACTTCATGAAAGTAGAATGTGTTGCCTTCTAGTTTTGGCAATAAATCTAGAGGTAAATATAGGCCACTTTTCATAATAGCATCTGCATCAGATTCGCCATCTACATCTTCAAATTTGATGCGCAATAATTGAGATTTGTGTAGTTGACTGTTTTCAACAAAAAAGGGAACTAAGTTGTTTCTAAGCTCTAGAAAAACAGCGTCAAGATGCTCATAAATCTCTGGTTCGTCGGTATCTAATTTAGCTAATACTTCACCTTTAAAGCTATACTTTTTAACAATCCTCCCAAGGTAAAAGCAGTCTTCTTTTTTCATGACAAATTATGGATTTATTACTTTAAGCGGTTTTAGTATGTATGAGTTTATCTATACTGAAACATAATCAGTATAAGGCAGAAAACAATTTTGCATAAAAAACTCCGATATTTCTATCGGAGTCTAAAAGTATAAAAAATATTTTTTTATTCTTCTTCGTTTGCAGCTTCAGCTTCAGCAGTAGGAGCTTCCTCTTCTGTAGCTTCTTCCTCAACTACTGGTGCAGCAGCGGCAATTCTAGCTTCGTTAACTGCTTTTTCAGCAGCTAAGGCTTCAGCTTTAGCTTTTGCATCGGCCTCTGATAAACCATCAGTTTTAGCTTGAATCTTCGCAGTCTTCTCTTCTAACCAAGCGTTGAATTTTTCTTCAGCTTGCTCTTCAGTTAAAGCCCCTTTTCTAACACCACCTGCTAGGTGATTTTTTAATAAGGCTCCTTTGTAAGACAATAGGTTCTTAGCAGTATCTGTTGGTTGTGCTCCGTTCTGTAACCACTTTACCGCGCCATCAACATCTAAGTCAACAGTTGCAGGGTTTGTGTTTGGATTGTAAATACCTAACTTTTCTAAGTATTTACCATCTCTTTTAGAGCGAGCATCTGCAGCTACGATCCAATAAAAAGGTTTTCCTTTTTTACCGTGTCTTTGTAATCTAATTTTTACTGGCATAATAATTAATTATTTGAGGTTCTCGACCTCGGTTATTAATGAGGGCGCAAATATACCATATTTTTTTAGAAATCAGCGTTTTATTTACTGTCAAATTTTAAAACAATAAACATACGGGTTCAGGAACCTTAAAATCGTGCAAGTAAGCAAGTGTACCAGTATTTTTGTCAATACTAAATACAGCTATATTTTCAGTTTTCATATTGGCTACTAAAAGAAATTTTCCTGTGGGGTCTATTGTAAAATTACGAGGCCAATCCCCGTGAACAGGCATACTTTGTACTTTATTAAGTTTTCCGTTTTTACTATTACGCTCAAAAACAGCAATAGTATTCTCGCCACGGTTAGAACCGTATACAAAACGCTCATCTTTAGATATATGAATGTCTGCGCATTTGTTGAATTCTGTAAATCCAGGTTCTAAAGTGCTATCTTCGTCAATTTGTTTGAATCCTTTTTTTGTTCTTTTAATGCTCGTAATGGAAGCGCCATATTCGTTAATAAGGTAAATAAACTTTCCGTCTTTGGTTAGTTTAAAATGTCTTGGGCCTGGGTTTCCCTTCGTTTTAATAATGGCGTCATCTTTTAAAGTGTATGCGTCATCTTTTAATATGTATTGGTACAGCGCATTTCTTCCTAAATCAGCCACAAATAATTCATCATCAAAAAATAAGGCAGAATGCGCATGAGCTTCTCTTTCCTTGATATTATGATTAAACACTTGAGAGGCTTCTGCTAAACTACCATCCTTATTAACTGGGTATAGCGCAATGGTGCCGCCTGCATAGTTTGATACAGCAACTGTTTTGCCGTCTTCTCGAATTGAAATATGGCAAGGCCCTTTGCCCATACTGCTAACACGAGTTAGTAGCTGTAAACTACCGTCCTCCTTTATTTTATATGATGAAACATAACCACTTTCGCTCCCATTAGTAGAGTACAAATGTTTTCTGTCTGGTGAATAGACTAGAAAAGAAGGGTTGTCAATGGGAATGGCCAGCTTTAAATCGCTTAAAGCTCCTGTTTCGGTATTAAAATTGAGTTTGTAAATGCCTTTACTGTGCTCTCTGGTGTATGTGCCTATGTAAAGTGGCGATGTTTGGGCGTAAGTATTAAAACAGAACAATAAGGTAAGGAAGTAGAGAAATAATTTCATAGCGTGTATTAAGTTAAAAAGAAACTAAATTATAATAAATATTTTTAAATATACCATTTTTCAGGGCTTTGAAAACGAAATGGTACTTTCAAAAATTTACAGACTCTTTATCAGTATTGATGGCATTGTACAGTTGCCCAAGTAAAAATAATGAGATTAGTTTTTTTGTTCACAACTCTTAAAAACTTCCCTTTAAAAAAGTAGAAATTCTACCTATTTTTATATGCTCGTTCTTTTCGAATCTACGACTAGACGAATCAATAAATAAACTTTTTTATGTACTTAATCTTTGATACCGAAACTACTGGATTGCCAAAACGTTGGGATGCTCCTATAACCGATACCGATAATTGGCCAAGGTGCATACAAATTGCATGGCAGTTGCACGATACTATGGGGAATTGTGTTGATAGTCAGGATTATTTAGTGCAGCCTGAAGGTTTTAATATTCCGTATGATGCAGAAAAAATTCATGGTATTTCTACGGAATTAGCACAAGAACAAGGTGTGCCATTAGCCGAGGTGTTAGAAAAGTTTAATGCTATTTTACAACGGACTAAGTTTGTGGTTGGGCAAAATGTAAAGTTCGATTTGAATATTATGGGAGCTGAGTTTGTGCGCGAAGCGGTGGAAAACCCATTGCAAGAGCTTCCTGTTTTAGATACCTGTACCGAGCATACAGCAAATTTGTGTAAGATTCCTGGAGGACGCGGTGGACGTTTTAAACTACCCACACTAACGGAACTACATGAACATTTGTTTAACGAACCTTTTGCTGAGGCCCATAATGCTACTGCCGATGTAGAAGCTACCACCCGTTGTTTTCTTGAATTAGTGAGACTCAAGCAGTACACAGTCAAACAGCTAGATGCAGCGCCTGATTATTTGGAGACATTCACTCAAGAAAACCCTGAGCCTTTTCAGCTTATAGGATTAAAGCATATTAATCTCAAAAAGGAAAGTGCAAAAATTCAAGCACGATTACAAAAGGCAGAAGCTGGTATTTCTTCCGAATCCATTAAACAAAACGTTTCAGATTTAGCCAATGTAGATTTTGTACATCTGCATAACCACTCTCAGTTTTCGGTATTGCAGTCCACTATGGGGGTTGCAGATATTGTTTCTGCTGCAGCAAAATATAATATGCCAGCGGTAGCCTTAACAGACCACGCGAATATGATGGGGGCTTTTCATTTTGTAAATGCAGTTAACAAAGTGAATAGTGGTATAAAAGCGAAGATTGACGAAGCTGAAGAAAAAGGAGAAACTACCGATGCCAAGCTCATTAAACCGATTGTGGGCTGTGAGTTTTTTGTGTGCGAAAACCATACCGATAAATCTAGGAAAGATAATGGGTATCAGGTGGTACTAATCGCAAAGAATAAAAATGGCTATCACAATCTGGCAAAGTTATCATCGTATGCCTTTGTAGATGGGTTTTACTATGTGCCTAGAATTGACAAAAAGTTAATCAGGCAATATAAAGAAGATATTATTGTACTTACTGGTAACTTGTATGGCGAAGTGCCAAGCAAGGTTTTGAACGTAGGCGAAAATCAAGCTGAAGAAGCTTTAATTTGGTGGAAAGAAACATTTGGGGATGATTTATATGTGGAATTGATGCGCCATAATCAAGAAGATGAAAACCGTGTAAATCCTACATTGATTAAGCTAGCGAAAAAACATGATATAAAATTAATAGCTACAAACAATACCTATTATCAAGATAAAGAAGATGCCAATGCTCATGACATCTTACTATGTGTAAAAGATGGCGAAAAGCAAGCAACACCTATAGGTCGTGGTCGCGGATATCGCTACGGATTACCAAATCAAGAATACTATTTTAAGTCTTCGGAAGAAATGAAAAAATTGTTTCAGGATATTCCAGAAGCTATTTTAAACGCGCAAGAGATTGTTAATAAGGTTGAGGCCTTTCAATTGGCACGTGATGTATTATTACCAGCTTTTGATATTCCTGATGAATTTAAACACAAGGAAGATTTAGTAGATGGCGGCAAGCGTGGAGAGAATGCTTATTTAAGGCACTTGGTGTATGAAGGCGCCAAGAAACGTTATGGTGAACCTTTGACCGAAGAGGTAACAGAAAGGCTAGATTTTGAGCTAAATGTTATTGAAAACACTGGCTATCCAGGGTATTTCTTAATTGTTGAAGATTTTATTCGAGAAGCACGAAATATGGATGTTTCCGTTGGACCCGGACGTGGTTCGGCGGCAGGTTCGGTAGCAGCTTATTGTTTGTGGATTACCAATATAGATCCTTTAAAGTACGACCTGCTTTTCGAGCGTTTCTTAAATCCAGATCGTATTAGCATGCCCGATATTGATATTGATTTCGATGATGAAGGTCGTAGTCGGGTAATGGATTATGTAATTGAAAAATATGGTGCCAATCAGGTGGCTCAAATTATTACCTATGGAACCATGGCGGCTAAGTCCTCCATCCGAGATACAGCGCGTGTACTCGATTTGCCATTATTTGATGCCGATAGAATAGCAAAGTTAATTCCTAATATGTCTAAACTGAATAAGATTTTTGGTTTAGATGAAAAAGGATTGGCAAGTAAATTTAGAGCTGAGGAGTTAGAGAAAGTTAACGAGCTTTTAAATATTGCTGAAGGTTCCGACTTACAAGCAGAAACGGTTAACCTAGCAAAAACATTGGAAGGTTCTGTTCGTAATACAGGGATTCATGCCTGTGGCGTGATTATTACGCCAGATGACATTACCAAATTCGTTCCAGTTTCGGTAGCTAAGGACTCCGATTTGTATGTGACCCAATTTGATAACTCGGTGGTTGAAGATGCGGGGTTATTAAAAATGGACTTCCTAGGTTTAAAAACACTTACCCTAATTAAGGATACAGTAAAAATTGTAAAAGCGAAGCATGGTATTCAGCTCGACCCAGAGAGTTTTCCTTTAGATGATGAAGAGACTTATGCTTTGTTCCAAAGAGGTGAAACCGTAGGCGTATTCCAATATGAATCTCCTGGGATGCAAAAACACCTCAGAGATTTAAAGCCTACCGTGTTTGAAGATCTTATTGCAATGAATGCATTGTATCGTCCGGGGCCAATGGAATATATTCCAAGTTTTGTTAGAAGAAAGCATGGCGATGAAGAAATTGAGTATGATTTGCCGGCTATGGAAGAGTACTTGAAGGAAACTTATGGTATTACGGTATACCAGGAGCAAGTGATGTTACTTTCTCAAAGTCTTGCTGATTTTACTAAAGGTGAGGCCGATGTATTGCGTAAGGCGATGGGAAAAAAACAAATTGCTGTTCTTGATAAAATGAAGCCTAAGTTTATTGATCAAGCCAGTGCTAACGGTCATGATGCTAAAATCCTTGAGAAAGTATGGAAAGACTGGGAGGCCTTTGCTAGTTATGCGTTTAATAAATCACATTCCACCTGTTACGCGTGGATAGCCTATCAGACTGCCTATTTAAAGGCGCATTATCCAGCAGAATATATGGCTGCCGTATTATCTAATAACATGAACGATATTAAACAGGTTACCTTCTTTATGGAAGAATGTAAGCGTATGAAGTTGGATGTTTTAGGGCCTGACGTAAATGAAAGTTATTATAAATTCTCTGTAAATAAAGATGGTGCTGTTCGCTTTGGTATGGGTGCTATTAAGGGAGTAGGTCATGGTGCTGTGATGACGATTGTTGAAAACAGAAAAGAAGATGGGCCGTATAAATCTATTTTTGATCTGGCAAAGCGTATTGATCTGCGAGCTGCTAATAAAAAGGCGTTTGAAAATTTGGCTCTAGCTGGTGGGTTTGATGGTTTTGGTGGGACACATCGTGCGCAGTATTTTTACGATGAAGGCGATGGCATAACATTTTTAGAAAAGGCAATAAAGTACGCGCATAAACATAAAGAAAATGAAAACTCAGCGCAGGTGAGTTTGTTTGGAGAATCAAGTGAAGTGCAAATAGCAGAGCCTGAAGTGCCTCCTTGCGAAGAATGGGGGACTATGAAAACACTTAGCAAGGAGCGCGAAGTAGTAGGGGTATATATTTCAGGACACCCACTGGATGATTTTAAAACGGAAATGAATACCTTTTGTAATGCCTCCGTAGGTATGTTCAATAATTTAGAACCGTATGTTAATAGAGAGCTCGTTTTTGGTGGTGTCGTAACCGATGTGCAACACCGTGTAAGTAAGCAAGGAAAAGGATGGGCGTTATTTACCATTGAAGATTATACAGATAGCTATGAGTTTAGAATTTTTGGTGAAGAGTATTTGAAGTTTAGACATTTTTTACTTCAAAATAATTTTGTGTTTGTTAAAACCTTTGTTCGTGAAGGTTGGGTGAATAAGGATACTGGTAAGAAAAGTGACCCCAGATTACAATTTAATAACTTTCAATTGTTACACGATGTAATGGAGCAATATGCGAAAAAGCTTTCTATTCAGGTTGATATTAATAATCTAGATGAACAACATATACTGTCATTAAAAGAGCTTTTAAATATGCATCCAGGTAACCAAGCTCTTAGTTTTGTTGTTTACGATACCAAAGAGAAGATGAAACTAAACATGCCTAGTAGAAGGCAAAAAGTTAAAGTTTGTCAAGAGCTAATTGGCGAGCTAGAATCGAGGCATGTTAGGTTTAAACTGAATTAACGTGAAGGTAAGTCTATTGGTTTTGGAACTTTAGTTAACATCTAGAAATTAATTATGATAATTTTTTAGTTTGATAGGTAGGACTTTTTCAAAGTAAACTGTTCTATTCATATAAATCAAATTATAAAAAGTTGTTATGAAAAAGATTCAAAGTTTATTATTGTTATCCGTTTTTGGATTCATTGCATGTGAAAATCAAGATGTTGAGGTTGCCGATTCAAACCTTTTAGAGCAAAACGCTTTGGCCACGGAGCTCGTGGCAGAAGAAACAGAGATTGTATTAGATGATATCGTTATGTATTCAGATAGTGCTTTTGGAATTGATGCAAGTACTTCAAAAACCTCTACGGATAAAGACTCTCTTGGTAAAAATCGAGGACGGTCAAAGTTTTTTAAAGAATGTGCTAGTATTGTTTCTGAAGTGTCCGATGGTATAGTAACAACTACAATTACCTTTGATGAAAATTGTGAGGATAGGCATGGCAATGTTATTTCTGGAACCATTGTAAAAGTTAAAACAATTGGGGATGCAAGTAAAGAAAAGGTTGTGACTATCACAGATTTCAGTATTAATGGGTATGTTGTTAATGGAACCAAAACATATACTTTTGTAGAAAGCAATGCTAATGGTAACCCTGAAATGAATGGAACCGTAGATATGACTATTGCCACAGAAGAAGGAATTAGAACGAAAAAAGGGAATAGAACAGTTGAGATTACGGCTGGAGGAGACACAGATAGTTGTTATGACGATGAAAAAACCATAACAGGTGCTGCTGTTTATACAAATACCGAAGGCTTAAGTAAAACGGTAACAATTACAAGCCCTTTAGTGAAACCGGCAGAATGTAGATATATTGCTTCTGGGGTAAAAACCTACGAGGTTTCAGCAGGAACCGTTACCCTTGATTTTGGTGATGGTACCTGCGATAATGTCGCTACCAAAACAGCTATGGATGGAACGGAGACAGAAGTAAGGCTCGGAAAAAAAAGAAAGAAATAACAGCGGTTTAAAAATGAAAAGATAAAACACCCGTTTCATTGTTACGGGTGTTTTTTATAGGCATTAATTTAGACGAGTCAAGTGTCTTTAGAATTTAGATATGTTCCTAAAGAGTTTAATGTATTATCCCAGAATTTCTCGTAGAACTTCAGCCATTTGTTAACTTCTTGAAGTTCTTTAGGATTAGCATTACAAAATCGCTCACGTCCTTGCGACTCGATATATACTAAACCTGCTTCTTCCAAAGTTTTAATGTGTTTGGTAACGCCTTGTCGAGTCATTTCAAACTGATTTGAAATTTGAGTAATGGATAGTGCAGAAGCGGCGATTACCAAGGCATGAAAAATATCACGCCTTGTTGGGTCTGCTATGGCTTTAAAGAGTTTGGTAATGTTATCCTGCATTTACAATCTCTTTTAGGTAGTTGGTTAAACCAGAAATGCAATTGTCCCACCCTCCATTAAAGCTTTCGAACATGGCAATAGCAGTTTCACCAGTGTATCTAGAAATGCCTGAATGCTCTAAGGTAAGTTTTGTGCCCTCAGAAGTCCTTTCTAACAACCACTTTACCGTAGTTTCAATTTTGGTATCTGCCACAACCCAAGTGTAAATAAGTAAGTAGGGTTTTGCATTTTTTACCACGCCACTAATTACAGTACAACCTTTTTCGTTGGGTTCGGCCGTAAAGGTGTATTTGTACCCTTTTTCGGCTTTAAAATCTGCTTGGATAAACCAAGATGATATTTCGTCGGCTTTTGAAATGGCATTCCAGATTTTGTCAATGTCATGATTAAAAATCACTTCTTTTTTAATAATGTCGTTCATAATTGTTCGTTTTTCTTGATTAATATGCAACTATACGGTTGCTAAATTAAAATAAACAATCCAAATAGGCAACTTTTCGGTTGCTTATTTGGATTGTTCTAGTTGGGTTGTATGCATTTGGGAGTGTATTCCTAATGTATAAATTAAGTTAACCCCCTTTTCATGTAACATAAAGATATAGGAGCTGGGCCGACCGCTATCATGTGGATATCATAAAAAAATAAAGAAAATAACCCCCACCAATAAGACTATAAAGAAAACAAATTGTTGAATTGTAAGCTTTGGACTTTTTTTTGACTAATTTTGTGTAATTAAAATAATTAAGAACTTATTAAATATAAATATTATGGCATTAGAAATAACAGATGCAACGTTTGAGGAAACGGTATTAAAGAGTGATAAACCGGTTTTGGTTGATTTTTGGGCTGCTTGGTGTGGGCCATGTAGAATGGTTGGTCCCATTATTGAAGAAATAAGTGGTGAATATGATGGTAAAGCGGTTGTAGGGAAAGTTGATGTTGATGCCAATCAGGAATTTGCTGCTAAATACGGGGTTAGAAATATCCCAACAGTTTTGGTTTTTCAAAACGGTGAAGTTGTAGGTCGTCAAGTAGGAGTAGCTCCTAAAAACGCTTATACAGAGGCGATAGACTCGCTGCTATAAAAGTATATTGAAAAAGAAAAATGAAAAGGTTTGCCATTATGGCAAACCTTTTTTTATTTTTAGATGCTAAGAGTTAACTAAAAAGAAACATTAAAAATATGAGTAAATTAAAAATACAAGACGCCATTGATAGTAAGTTGATAGAACAACGTAAAGTGTTTTTGTGGGGTCAAGTAGATGATAAATCTGCTAAGCATGTTATTGACAGGTTATTATATTTGGATGCCTTAGGTGCTGAAGATATTCATTTGTATATAAATAGTCCAGGTGGTTATGTAACTTCTGGTTTTGCTATTTATGATTGTATTAAATCACTTAACAGTGATGTGTCTACAATTTGTACAGGACTTGCTGCTTCTATGGGGTCTATTTTGTTGTCTGTAGGGACAAAAGGCAAACGTTTTATTCAACAACATGCGCGTGTCATGATTCATCAACCAAGTGGCGGGGCGCGTGGACAGGCAAGTGATATTGAAATTACAGCTCAAGAAATTCTTAAAACCAAAGAATTAAGTGCTAAAATTTTAGCGAGTAATTGTGGGCAGGATTTTGACAAAGTAATGAAGGATTTTAATCGCGATCATTGGATGGGTGCTGATGAATCTGTTGCCTATGGTATTGTAGATGCTGTGATTTAGATACATATTTATAATAAAAACCCATATTGAACATATGGGTTTTTATTAACATTTCACTTATGCAAAAACTTATTAGCTTATTAGTACTTGTGGTCTTTATTACGTCTTGTAATAAAAAACAAGAGCCTGTGTCTTTGTTGAGTTCAGGTATATCATTAGATATGGCTAACTATAGAAAGCAACAGGTAGATAGTGTGGTTTATGATTTATCATTCAACATTCCTGAAAAGAAAGATGAGCCTATACCAGCACAATTAAAGTTACAATTGCAAATTAAGGATTTAGACTATCCTCTGTATTTAGATTTTAACGCCAGTAGTAAGCTTTTAAAGAGTGTTGTAGTAAATGATGAAATAGTTGCCATTGATCATAGAGAAGAGCATCTCATTATTCCTCAAGATTATTTGAAATTAGGGCATAATAATATTGCTGTAACCTTTAATGCTGGCGAATTATCATTAAATAGAAACGATGATTATTTATATACCCTATTGGTGCCAGATAGGGCAAGTACCTTGTTTCCTTGCTTTGATCAACCCAATATAAAGGCGCAGTATGTTTTAAATATTACAGCACCAAAACATTGGGAAGTTATGTGCGGTGCACACTTAGATAAATTTGAAAATCAAGGGGATTTCACCCAATATCAGTTTAAGAAGTCTGATAAAATGAGTACCTATTTGTTCTCTTTTGTGGTTGGTGATTTTAAACGAACTAACCAACAAATAGAAGGTTTAAACATGACCATGCTATACAGGGAAGATAATAAAGATAGGTTAGAGGCTAGTACAGATACCATTTTTAAGTTACACCATGAGTCTCTGGTATTTCTGGAAAGCTATACCAAGTATAAATTTCCTTTTCAGAAGCTTGATTTTGCTGTTATTCCTGGATTTCAATATGGTGGTATGGAACATGTTGGCGCTATTCAATACCGGCAATCTTCACTGTTTCTAGATAGTAATGCTACTCAAAACCAAGAGCTCAATAGAGCTCGATTAATAGCTCATGAAACCGCTCATATGTGGTTTGGTGACTTGGTCACTATGAGATGGTTTGATGACGTGTGGCTAAAAGAAGTTTTTGCCAATTTTTTAGCAGATAAAGTGACCAGCCAATCGTTTCCTGAAATAAATCATGGGCTTAATTTCATGTCAGATCATTATGGAAGCGCTTATAGTGAAGATAGAACTACGGGCGCAACCCCAATAAAGCAACCTCTTGATAACCTCAAGAATGCAGGTACTTTATACGGTCGTATTATCTATAATAAAGCACCCATTATGATGAGGCAATTGGAGGCTTTAGTAGGAAAGGAAGGGTTTAGACATGGCATGCGTAACTATATAAAAACCTTTGCTAATGACAATGCCGATTGGGAAGACTTAGTTGCCATTCTTGATGAAGAAATCCCTGAAGATTTAAAACAATGGAGTGCCGTTTGGGTAAATAAACCAGGTAGGCCACTTATTTTAGATTCTATAGTTTATCAAGATAATACTATTAAGCATTTTAATATTTCTCAAAAGGCAGAAGATGGTAGTCATAATATTTGGCCTCAAAAATTTAAAATAGGCTTAGTATATAAAGATAGTACAGCGGTTGTTCCAATAAAAATTAGCTCTCAAGAAAATGATATAACACATTTGATAGGCTGGGAAAAACCAGAATCTATTATTTATAATTATGATGCTTTTGGTTATGGTGTATTCCCCATGAAGCATTTAAATATAGAAGATATTCCTCATTTAGATGACGATGTTGCTAGAGGTTATGCCTATATTAATTTATATGAAAATGTTCTTACCGCCCATGTAAACCCTAGAGATGCACTTGATGTTTTTTTAGAAGGCCTTACTTCTGAAAAGGAAGAATTGGTTTTAGGTATTATTAGAAGCCGAATTGTGTCTGTATTTTGGAATTTTATATCAAGTGAGCAGCGTACTGCTATGCAAAGCGATATAGAAGGCGTAATTTACCAACAACTCATAAGTGAAGACTTATCACCAAGTTATAAGAAAACCCTTTTTGGGCTGTATAAAAGTATTGCATATTCAAAGGAGGGCCTAAGTAATTTATATGATATTTGGAGTAAAACCAAGCCAATAAAAGGACTGCATTTAAATGCATTTGATCTTACTAATTTGGCGGCAACCTTGGCTATTTATAACCATCCGCATTCAAATACAATTTTAGAAAAAGCCTTAAATGATATTTCAAATCCAGATAGAAAGAAGCGATTTGCATTTTTAATGCCGTCATTATCTCAAAGCAATCAGGTGCGAGATGATTTTGTGATGTCTCTCAAAGATTCTGGAAATAGAGAAAAAGAAAGCTGGGTTTCAACCGCGCTATATTATATCAATCATCCGTTGCGTCAAGAGGCAGCTCAAAAGCATTTAAGATTTTATTTAGATTTGCTTGAAGACATTCAAATTACTGGAGACATTTTTTTTCCAAAATCATGGCTTAACGCCACACTTGGAAATTATTCTTCAGAATATGCATATCAAATTTTAGAACAGTTTTTAGCTGATCATCCAGATTATCCAACGGTTTTAAAAAATAAAATTTTACAGGCTTCTAATGGCATATACAGAGCAAAACGTATTAGATTAAAATATCCATGAATTTAAGACATGAACTGAATAAGGCTGAAGGCTTTAAAAATCTAGAGTTACTTGCAAAACAGGTGGTAGAAGGGTTTATTGCAGGGATGCATAAAAGTCCGTTTCATGGGTTTTCAGCAGAGTTTGCCGAACACAAAATTTATAACCAAGGCGAAAGTACCCGCCATATTGATTGGAAATTATTTGCTAAAACAGATAAACTATACACTAAGCGTTATGATGATGAAACTAATTTACGTTGCCATATAATCTTAGATAATAGTAGTTCTATGCATTATCCCTTGCTCAATACATTTTCTATTGATAAATTAAATAAGGTAGCATTTTCGGCCTTGGCCGCGGCTTCGCTTATGCAAATTTTAAAACGACAACGGGATGCTGTAGGGCTTAGCATATACAGTAATGCGTATGATTACTATGCGCCTGAAAAGGGTAGTGAGCGTCATCACCAAATGTTACTAAGTCATTTAAGTGATGCCGTGGTATCCAAGCCTAAAAGCAAGCAAACAGAAACCTACAAGTTTTTACATGAAATTGCCGAAAAGATACATAGACGTTCTTTAATTTTTTTGTTTACAGATATGTTTCAAACATCTGAAAACCCTGAGACCCTTTTCGAGGCTTTAAGGCATTTAAAGTATAATAAGCATGAGGTTATATTATTTCATGTTTTTGATAAATCTAAAGAATTGAAGTTTGATTTTGATAATACGCCAAAACGGTTTATTGATGTTGAAACGGGGGAGTATATAAACTTATATTCAGAATCGATTAAAGAAAACTATAGTAAAGCGGTTGCTGACTATTTTAATACGTTGCGTTTAAAATGTGCACAGTACAAGATAAAATATGTGGAGGCTGATATTAATCAAGATTTTAATAACATCCTCACAGCGTATATGATAGAGCGACAAAAATTTGCTTAGTAAAAAAAACACAAAAAAAGCTAATAAAAGGTTTGAGATATTAAAAAAGGCGTGTATATTTGCAACCGCAATAATGCAACGGTCTGGTAGTTCAGTTGGTTAGAATGTCGCCCTGTCACGGCGAAGGTCGCGGGTTCGAGTCCCGTCCAGACCGCAAAAAATTGCAACAAAAAGCTCTGAGAAATTAGGGCTTTTTTTGGCAATTACAAGAAGTTGTGTTGTTCCTAGAGAAATCTAGGATGTAGTTACCAAAGCAATTTGGTATCCAATGGAAAGCTTTCCTTTTTTCTTAATTGAAAATTGTGAAGCTTTTTTGTTTTTACAGCTATTTTTTTAACTACTGTGACTTTGGATCAAGCCAAATGTTGTGTTTATCCTTATTTAAAAGAGATAGGTGATTTAGTTGGTATTGAGTTTAACTTAACCCATCGTATTGCAAGAAAGACTTTTGCTAGTGCTGTATTGTTGTACAATAATGTGCTAACGGAAGTTGTGAGTAGGCTATTGGGTTATAGCAAATTACAGACTACGCAGGAAAGTTATGGAAGGTTGAGGAAGAGAGGATTAGTCTGGAGGTTAATAAATTGAAAGATAGTGGTTAGCCTTTTTTATGAAATCTACGCTGTGCATTTCAACGAAAATATAGCAATAAATTACACCAAATAGAGGTACTATACGCGTATATCTTTAAATCAAACATTATTTTTGTTAAAACCTGTAAAATAGAAAGTTATGAGTGTGAAGTTTTTAAAATCAATACTATTTACTACATTTATTTTAATAGCGTTGCTATTTGTGAACTGTGAGGATAATAATAGTAGTGAAACAAATGAAACAGCTAGAGTTCAACTAAAGTTAGTTGATGAACCAGGGGATTATGAAGAAGTGAATGTTGAAATAATAGATATTCAATACCAGTCTAATGAAGATGAAGGATGGCAGAGTTTTACACCAGAAGGAGAATTTCCTATAAATGTTGATATTACAGAGCTTATTGCAGGTAATAGTCTATTACTTGCAAATGAAGTTGTACCTGTTGGTATTTTAAAGCAAGTAAGACTTGTTTTAAGTGATAATAATACTTTAAAAATTGAGGGGGAAGAAGAGCTTATACCTTTGGACACTCCTAGTGCACAGCAATCTGGGTTAAAACTTAATTTAGATGAAGAATTAGAAGCAGGATTTGTGTATTCATTTATCTTGGATTGGGATGTACAAAAATCTATCGTTAAAGCTGGTAACTCTGGGAAGTATATTCTGAAACCTGTAATTAAAGTAAATGCAGAAATTAGTTCTGGTTCTATAAGCGCTAAGGTAATTGAAATTGTAGAAGAGGTTGAAACACCAATAATTAATCAAATAGTAGAAGTTTATTCTACAGATGATGTTTTAGTTAAAGATACATTAACTGATGAAAATGGAAACTTTGTAGTACAAGGATTAGAAGCAGGAACTTATACCCTAAAAATCACAAAAGAAGGTTATTTAGATTTTACATCAACAGAAATAACCGTTACAGTTGGTAATGTAGAAGTTTTGGAAAATATAATATTAGAATTAGAGTAAGTTAAGGTTAAAAGAGAACTAGCTAAAAATCAAGCCCATTCTATACGAGTGGGTTTTTTATGGAGTTAATTTTGTTTTGTAATATTTAACTTTCTTTTTTGTAAGAACAGCTGCTTTTCAACGAAAATATTTTACGTATTGTCTGATTAAGGCTATATTTGAATTGATAACCTACTTAATAAAATGTTATGAAAAATATAGCAAAATTATCTCTTTTGAGTTTGTGCGTATTAATTTTTGGATGTAATATTGAGAATTTAGAACAATCTGAAAGTCAAACATTAACGGAGAAAAGATCATCCAAAAAAAATAAAGATTTTGACCTTGAGGAAAGTGATAGCTCTTCTGATAATACATCGGATGAACATTGTCATTCAGTTAGTTTAATTGCAGGACAGCATTATGACATTGGAACAGTTACTATAGATGTTGATGGTGATATTTTAACAGTGACTTACAATACAACTGGTGATTGGGTTTTAAATGCTACGCATTTACATATTACTAGTTGTGAAGAAGATAGTTTTCCTACTACAGGAGCTAACAATCCTAAAATAGGTCATTTTGATTATGCAAGTGAACATGAAGATGGTACGACACAAGTAACTTACACTATAGATATAGGAGAAATAACAGGTGAATTATGTTTTGCTGGACATGCTGAAGTAGATGGACCATCTGAAGAAACTGCTTGGGCCGAAGGCAAAGATTTTGGGGGTAATAGTTGGGCAATGTATTTTGAAGTAGATTTAACCGATTGTAACAGTGATGACGGTAATGATGAAGATCCTCCTATGTACGGATAGATATATTTTTAAGGTATATTGGGACTTAAAAGTGTAAATAATCAAATAACCTCATGAATTAGTTATATCTAGTTTAACTTAACAATATAACGGAAAGCTTTCCTTTTTTCTTAATTGAAAATTGTGAAGCTTTTTTGTTTTTACAGCTTTTTTTTAACTACTGTGACTTTGGATGGATCAAGCCCAAATGTTGTGTTTATGCAAAAATTTGTGTTAATCTAAATAAGAAGAATTCGGTGTTTTTCACGCCTCTATATTGACTTCTAAAACTTTTATTTTTGCGTTAAAGGATCTGCCGAAGCATTGGTGACTTTTTCTCAATTAAGGTGTCTTATAATTGCTATTAATCAAAAAAGAGTTTGCTGGTAAATGCATGCTTTTTATAAACGAGAGTTGCAAGAGATTGTGACTCTTTTTTTTCAATATTATTGGCAGAAAAATTTAAAATGATTTAAGACTAAAAGGACCCTGCTTTTATGGCTATCGAAGGTCTTTTTGTGTTTACTCGAAATGTGAATTTCAAAATTTATAAAGTCGCTTTGTATGTTTTCTTTTTGCTGAATGCATATGGCTCCTCCGGGGAAGTAAATAGTTAAGTCTTTGTCGTAATCTTGAAGGTATAATTCAAAATCGGCACTCATCCAATTTAGGAATTGCCTGTATTGTGCGATACTGGCAAGTGATTCTTTTAAAGTTTCTGTAATCTTGGTTGCTTCATTAATTGCCATTGGCATGTGTCTTTCTAAGGTTTCAATCATATTATAAGGCCTTATGCGCATTAAGTTTTAAAAAACTTAAGGTGTTGTTTTTATTTAGTATCACAAAGTATGTTTGTCCATTTATAGTAACTTGTTTAATGGCTTTAGTTTCCTTATTATTAAAATAGCTGGAATCGTTTAGGTATTCTAATTGTGTTCCATTCCTGTTAAGTAGTACATAGCCTTTTGAAGCGTCGTATCTTATAGTTTCTACTTCGGCCTCATAGATATTACCTACTCCAAAAACATCTTGAAACCCATCGGCATTAAAATCATGTGTTATAAAGCTCAATGTTGGGCTAAACTGGGCTTCAATAGGTAATTCTTGAATTTCAAAGGACACGCCATTGATATTTTTTAAGAGTATAGAACTAAAGTTTGTTGCTTGGTAATGGGAGGCTTTATCTAATGCCTTGGATCCATATATTTCGGGTAAGGTTGAATTGGCAAAGGCTTGGTAGGTTTTTAACTTTTTGTTTATAAATGGGGTTTGCTGGGACGAGCATTCTTTGCCGCGAACAGGTAAAAGATCTCCTGTTTTAGATACCTTACTTAAAACAACATCAAAAGATTCATTATTGTCTAGATAATCGGCGTAGATATGTAAGGGCTTTTTGTTTGAGGGATGAAACTTGTTATTATGGCCCCAGTTTCCAATTAAATAGTCTTTAAATCCATCATGGTTATAATCAAATTCTTGAATGGTTTGGCACCATCCAGAAAACGATTGGAGTTCAGGGAATTGTTTGATTTTAAAAGCATTGTTGTCGTTTTCATAACAAACAATCTGCATCCATTCTCCAACAATAAGTAAATCCAAGTCACCATCGTTATCAAAATCTGTAAAAATGGCATCGTTAGGCATGATTAGCTCTTGTTGATCTAACCCTTTTTCTTGGGAAACATCTTTAAACTGTCCGTTTTTGTTTTCTAACAATAACGATGGGTTTGCAAGTGGATATTTACCATGAATAACCCCACCAGCTACAAAGGCATCTTGGTCGCCATCTTGGTCCCAATCGGCAAAAACAACCTTTTTTGTATTCATAAAACGCTTTGGTAGTTTGGTTAAGCTAAATTTTCCTGTACCGTCATTTTTATAGAGTCTATCTTGAAGTAGGTTGTTTTCAATAGGGACTTCATAGCCTCCAGAGGTCACATACAAATCTAAGTCACCATCGTTATCAATATCTACTAAGGCGGCATCCGTATCTTCAAAGTCTTTATGACTTTCAAATAAAGATATGTTTGTGGCATGAAACATTCCCGCTTGATCTTGCGTAAAAAGACCTGCGGTTGCTCCTCTCGCATTACCAATAAATAAATCGTCAAGCCCATCATTATTAATATCTCCAATCGCAATCGCAGAACTTTTCTCAGACTGTTTTTGAGGGAGTAACAATTGTAGTTTAAAATCGTCAAAGTTGTTCTCTTTTTGCTTAATGTTTATGCCCAAGCTTTCGGCAGAAACGGTCTCAAAAAGCGATGCTCTTTTTGGGTCGATGGTCATATCTGGTTTACTATTTGCATGGGATATTACAAGACGGGTATTAATAGCTGGCTTTAAGATAGTTTGGCTCTTTTTGTCTGGCCAAATAATTTGTAAACTATCAATAGCTTCTTGATTGCCAAGACCAAAATGCAGTTTGCTCGATATGGCAGATTGGAAGCCTCTGCTAGCATAGGCCGTTTTAGATTGCCCTGAACCATTAGTATAAAGTATGACTTTACAACCAATGCCAAAAGTGTTGGTTTTCGGGCCATTTAAGGTGATAGATAAGTGATTACCATGGGTGTTGTTTTGGTAAATAGAGGCCACATCACTTTGATTATTAGTTATCAAATCTAGGTCGCCATCATTATCTAAATCGGCGTAGACAGCACCACAAGAATTTACCTTCCGATTAAGCCCCCAATTAACAGTTTGATTAACAAAACCAAGGGCTCCCGTATTACCAAAAATATAATTGCTGAGTTTTTCTGAAGGCATCATACCAATAGCTTCTTCAAGAGATACTTTTTTACGATTTCTAATATTGGTACGCATTTGATTCCTGAAATCTTGATTTGATAAATCGTGCTCAATGCCATTTGTAACAAAAATATCTTTGAAGCCATCGTTATTGAAATCTGCAATCAATGGCGCCCAGCTCCAATCGGTTTTAGCAATGCCTGCAAGCTGTCCTATTTCGCTAAACGAACCATCGCCATTATTTAATTGCAGCATATTAGACATATATTGATGATGATAGCCTTGCTCAACCAACAAGTTAAAATTACTGGTGCTCATGGAGGCCATATTTTCCTTACTACGAATATGGTCTTCTGCCAACATATCTAGTACCACTAAATCTGACTTTAAATCGTTGTTAATGTCGGCGAAGTCAGACCCCATACTATTGGCCGAAATATGGTTGAAGTGTTTTAGAGCTTCATCTTTAAATGTACCGTTGCCTTGGTTTATATACAGGAAATCAGGTTCTAAAAAATCGTTAGCGACAAAAATATCAGGTAAACCATCATTATTAAAATCTCCGATACTAGCGCTTAGCCCCCAAGCTTTATTTTCTATACCTGCCACTTTGGTAATATTTTTAAAATATCCATTATCATTTCTAAAAAGTTGATCGGAGTGGTAAGGCTCTTTTTGAGCTTGAATTGCGGGGTTGATAACCGTATTATTTTGAAAGTCTGATCTGTGATTAACCAAGTACATGTCCAAATCGCCGTCGGTATCAAAATCGAAAAAATAGGCTTGAACAGAAAACCCAAAATGGTCTAGGCCAAATCTAGCGGCGTCTTCTTTGAAGGTGCCATTTTTCTGGTTGACAAATAACTTATTTTTTCTTTGCTCATGACTTTTTAGGGAACCCGATTTACAAACATAAATATCTAACCAACCATCATTATTTAAGTCAACCATAGTCACTCCTGTAGTCCACCCTCCTTGGTCTTCTACTCCCGCTCTAGAGGTGATGTCTTTGAACTTAAAACCGCCTTCATTAATATAAAGGGCGTTTGATTGTTGATTGGAGGTAAAATATAGATCATCAAGTCCATCGTTGTTTACATCGCCAACAGCAACACCTCCACCATTATAAATGTAGGCGTAATTCAAAAAATTAAAATAGAGATCTTCTTTTATGTTGTTTGAAAAAGTAATATTTGACTGTTCGGCATGGACAAGGGAGAACAAAGTACCCTTATCCAGTGGGCTTTCCTTTGCTTTTGTACAGTTAAAAAAGAAACAGAAAGTTAAAGGAATAACCAGAGCATAATAAATTCGAGGTATGTTATGCTTTATTGATGTCATGAGGTTTTTAGTATAAGATCCTTAATGTACTGCAAATTGTTGTTTTATAATGTTGTCGATAGGGCTTTTTACAAAACCCCCTGCACAGATACCTCGCTCTTTAAGAGCCCTTTTTATGTAGTCTTGAGCGTAGTAGGCAATAGAGCCCACAAAGTGAATGGGTACCTCTTTTAAGGTGTCGCGATATTTTAAGACATGGTTTTCAATAAATAGTTGCATACCCGTATATAGCATGTCTTGACAAAAAGGGTGTGACTCACATTTAAATAAAAAAGGAGCAAAAGAGGCCAGATATTTATTAGGAGTCTTTGATTTATAAAGGCCTTTTATAATCTCTTTTTCCTTGAGATTGTATGTCTTTTCAAATAAACTTAAGAGCTCTTTGGGCATTTTTTCATAGAAATAAGCTTTCAATAACATTTTTCCAAAAAAGTTACCGCTTCCTTCATCCATCAGGGAATAACCTAAAGCTGGTGTTTTTAAATGAATATGCTTACCATCGTAGTAACAACAATTTGAGCCTGTGCCCAGTATGCACACAACCGCTGGATCTTTAGTGGTTGCTAAAACAGCGGCCATGGTGTCTTCGTTCGTATACGCCTTAGCATTTTTAAAAAACGACTCTAATACGCTATTTACTTTTTTTTGACTTTTTTTAGTGCCACAGCCGGCACCAAAGAATTTTATATCAGAGACCTGATTCTTATATAAGTTTAAGGTTTCAGAGGTTGTTAATACCTTTTCAAAGTCTTTTTTCGTGATTATAGCTGGGTTAAGTCCCTTAGTAAAAACCCTAATAGGTTCTGTTTTGTTTGGGTCACAGAGTATCCAATCGCATTTTGTTGATCCACTGTCGGCAATAATAACCATATTAACGAGTTTGAAAATTTGTTTTACAATAAGTGATAAGAATTTCTAAAGGGGCTACAATAACCACTTCGGTATCCATAAACTCTTGTTTAAGAACTTCTAAAGATGTATTTAAATCATCGAGATCGTGTGTCGATACTTTTTGAGCTTCAAAGCATTTAAGAAGCAAACCTGATGTTTTGCTTAAGTGCTTAGACAACGGTTCTAAAGCACTTATCTTTGGATTTAATGTTAGTTTCGAAAAATTTGAATAATTAACCTGCCACTGTTTCAAGAAATGAAGAACGGCTTGTTGAGCGCTTTTGGTATCTTCTTTTTGAAATGCTATCACAGCCTTATTGAAGCTTAGCGCATCTTTTGCATCTACAATGCAGGCATCGGCAAATAAATTAAAAGGTGAGAATGTTTTGTATTCTATACCATCTTTATTTCTTGAATACACTTTTAGGGGTTCGCATATATTGGATAGCTCTTGCAATGCAGAAATATCTTGATTGTTTGTCATGCTTCTTAAAATCACAGCTCTGTTCTTTATGTGTGTAATGCCTTGTTCTTCTAGTTGATACGATATAACGGCTAAGCGCTTTTGCATATGTTCTAAGTCTCGTATTTCTTTAGCCGACCAAAAGCGTTCTGCAATGGCTGCTGTTCTTGGCCAGATTCTGGAGTCTATGGTTAGAGGAGTCACCAATTCGCTCCACATAGTGGCTTCTCCACCAAGTACCCTTTCGCGTTCTTCGGGAGTAAGCGCGATGTCTCCAATGGGTTCAATGCTATAATGATGATCTACAGATAGCATTCTATCAATATAAAAACCGTTTGATAACACGGTTTGGTAGCCGCTTTTAGCTGCTTTTATAAGGGAGCCTCCATTGGGTAAGCCTTCATTTTCACCACGCCAAGAATGAATAACTGCCGATGTCGGCATACCTGGAGTCATAATTTCATCCCAACCCATGAGTTTTTTGCCAAGTTTATTGAGTGTTTTCTCTAATCTGATATTAAAATAGGTTTGAAGGTCATGGTTGGTTTTGAGATTATGTTCGGTTTTAAACTGTTCAATAGCTTTATTTTCAGTCCAGTGTTTACCTTCATTTTCGTCACCTCCAATATGGAAATAGTCATCAGGAAATAAGGGTGTTATTTCAGTGAATAAATTTTCAAGAAATTCATAGGTTAATTCGTTTGTTGGATCTAGTGTTGGATGAAAAACGCCAGCGAACCTTTCAATGCTGTAATTGTAATCTGGGAGACTACCTAACTCGGGGTAGGCACTCAGAATGGCAGAGGCATGACCAGGAACATCGATTTCTGGGATAACTCTAATACCAAGTAGGTTAGCATATGCAACGACCTCCTTTATTTGTTCTTGGGTATAAAATAAGCCATCAGAGGCTTTACTTTGTAGTTTGGGATATACTTTAGATTCTATCCTAAAGCCTTGATCGTCTGTTAAATGCCAATGGAACACATTCATTTTTACCGATGCCATAGCGTCTAGGTTTCTTTTAATTACATGTACAGGATGAAAGTGCCTAGAAACATCAATCATTAAGCCACGCCAAACAAATCTGGGGGAATCGGTAATGTTAACTCCAGGGAAGTAATATTCGGTTTCAGAGTTTGTTATAAGCTGTAGCAAGGTTTGCAGGCCTCTTAGCGCTCCAATATCGGTATTGGCATTAATTTGCACGAGGCTATCGTTAACTGTTAAAGTGTAAGATTCGTCAGTCTTAATATTAAGTGGGGCATGGGTTTTGTATATAATTTGAATGTTTCCTTTTCGCTCTTTTAAGGGAAACCCTTCATTTAAAAATACGCCAGTTCTATTAGATAAACGTCTTAAGAAAATAACAGCGGCATTACGAACTCGGTCTGAATCATCAGAGCTTAGTGAGATCGTAACGTCGCTATTAATAATAAACTTAGCAGTATTTTCTGAAATGTCTTGGGGCCAAGGCATTAAGTTATAAGATTCGGTTAGGATAGACTGCGCTATGCACAATTTTAAACAAAGAGTGAAAAATGATATTGCGAGTATATTTTTTTTCATGAATTAGTGTCTTTATAGCCTTAATTAACTCTTACGTATTTTTCGGTAATGGTTCTATTAATTCCAGCTTCTTTTACGTGCTCAAGCCCCGATTGAATTAAGGTGTCTCCTTTTATACTAACGCTGAAAGAAAACATGTGATTTTTGAGCGATTCGACTTGGGTAAACTTTAATGTTTCATTATATGTGCTACCTTTTAAGCTGTATGTGCCAGCACCTCCATAAAAATGGTCACTGCCGTGATTTTCCTGATTGAAAAATGCAAAGTGGTCTTGATTAATAATTTTAATAAAGGTAGTATTGGAGAGGTTTTTAATTTTCACTGAATCATTTTCTACGGTTTCGGCATAAACCATTTTCCAAGTACCCTGAATGGCTTGTTTGTTCTCGTTGCACCCGAGAAGCCCTAAACATAGAAAAGATAGCATTAATGTTTTCATAGGCTGTTAAAAGTGATAACGCTTAAAGGCTTCAATAGCCGCATAATCTGCAAGTCCTAAATCGTTATATTTTTTGGCTGTTAGCCTGTTTCTATCCTCGGCTCTTACCCAAAATTCTCTAGAATCGCCTCCCTGAAACATGACCCCATCTTTTTGGGATTGATGATAAAAGATAGCATGCCGCTTCCTTAGCACTTGATCTGGACTCATAGGAACGGCCATTTCAATTTGATATGATTCCCATTCGTGCCATGCACCACGGTATAACCATACCCAGCAATCATTCATGTAAGCTTTCGGTTTTAATGCTTTAAGTGCTTCAAATAAGGCGTCAAGACATACTTTATGGGTGCCATGAGGATCGGCCAAATCACCTGCGGCATAAATTTGATGTGGTTTAATATCATCTATTAAAGCACACATAATTTCAATATCGGCTTCAGAAATATTGTTTTTCTTTATAGTTCCTGTTTCATAAAACGGCAGGTCTAAAAAGTGTACATTTTCGTCTTTTAACCCAAAGTATCTAGTGGCAGCCAATGATTCACTTCGTCTAATAAGCCCTTTTAGTTGTCTCACTTCAAGGGAGTCGATATCATTATCTGTTTTTATTTTTAGAAAGTTGATAATGCTTTGAGTGTCCTCGCAATCTGGGCAAAGCGACTGTGTGATTTCAGCAAACTTTAAAGCTTCTTCATCAGAAACGGCAATATTTCCTGAGGTTTGGTAGGCAACATGAACATCATGCCCTTGCTCTACAAGCCTATCGAAAGTACCTCCCATGGAAATAACATCGTCGTCTGGGTGTGGACTAAATATAATAATACGCTTTTTAGGGATGCTGGCGCGTTCAGGTCTATTAGAATCGTCGGCATTTGGTTTACCTCCAGGCCAGCCCGTAATAGTATGTTGGAGCCTGTTAAACATTTTAATGTTCAAATCGTAAGCGGTACCTTCTTCAGTAAGAAGACCAGACATACCATTATTATTATAATCTTTATCGGTTAATTTAAGTATGGACTTGTTTGTTAATTCGCTTAACCAAACCACCGCTTTAAGTTTTAAATCATCATTCCATACACAGTTGGTTACTAGCCATGGTGTTTTAACACGTGTTAACTCTGAAGCTGCTGCTTCATCAATTATAAAAGACGTGTTGTTATGGTTTTGAAGATAGGTAGCTGGAACTTCAGAGGTGATTTCGCCCTCAATGGTGTGTTTAAGAATTTCAGCTTTATTGCCTCCCCATCCTAATAGAACAATTCTATGAGCACTAAGCACGGTTCCAATACCCATAGTTATGGCTTTTCGAGGTACATTTTCTATGCCTAAAAAAGCAGGAGCAGCGTCAACACGTGTAATATGGTCTAAAGTAATACTTCTTGTTCCAGAATTATAATGAGACCCTGGTTCGTTAAAGCCAATATGTCCAGTTCTTCCTATGCCCAAAAGCTGAAAATCTAAGCCGCCAACAGCCTTGATTTTCATTTCATAATCAATACAATATTGGTAGAGGTTTTCAGAACTTACAGTTCCACTGGGAATGTTTATGTTTTCAGGGAGTATATCCACATGGTTAAACAAGTGCTCATGCATAAAGTAGAAGTAGCTCTGTATGTTTCCTTTTTCCATGGGGTAGTACTCATCAAGGTTAAAGGTTATTACGTTTGCAAAACTGAGTCCTTCTTCTTTGTGCATACGCACCAACTCTTCATAAACTTTTATTGGTGAAGATCCAGTAGCTAAGCCTAATACACATGGGTTGTTTTCTTTTTCTTTTTTTCTGATGAGTTCTGCTATTTCATGTGCAACAAGGACAGAAGCTTCTTTAGAGTCTTTGAAAATGATATTGTGTATTTTTTCAAAACGTGTTTCTTCAAAGGTTCCAGCTTTGGTGTATGCAATATTTTTTTGATTTGAAATTTTCACGGAAAACGTATTTTTCTATTAAAGGAATTTTGGTAAAAGCAAGCGGAAAATATTGTATCCTCCGCTTGCAAAACAACAAACTAAACTATTGACTAAATCAACTAACTAAACTTAAAAATTTGATGCGCCAGTGTCCCACCATAGTCTTGTGCCTCCTGTATCTGGACCACCTAAGAACCCTACAGCTTCTTCCACGTTTGCGCCATTAGTATTTCTTTCACTCTCTACGAAGTTTATTCTTCTAACTTGAATATCAGTATCTATGGTACCGCCGCTGTTATTAACCACCACAGGGAATAATCGCGGGTAACCAGTTCTCCTAAATTCACTCCAAGCTTCCTGGCCATCAGGGAACATAGCAATCCATTTTTGTGTTATGATTTGCTCTAACTTCTCTTCATTAGATCCAGCTTCATTAAAGGCAATTTTCACATCGCTTGCATAAGGGATATCGTTTACTGAATTAAGCGCATCCACAAAATCCGCAGGGGTACTTGAATTGTCTGCCAAATAATCTGCAACACCAGAAACACCATGTTGTGCAAAGGATGCTGTAACACCGGCTTCATAGTTGGTTTTAGCATCGCCAGCGCCAGCCCATCCTCTTAAAGCAGCTTCGGCTTTTAGGAAGTTTACTTCGGCAGCTGTCATCCAGGTTAAGGTTTCGCCATCAATAACACTACCAATGGATGCATGATCGCCATATTCGTTTTTAGCAGCAATATCAATACCCATTCGTATGCCTTTGTAATCGCCTGGTAGTGCGGTATCAGCAGAAGGGTTAAAGTAAGTTTCTATACGTCCATCGTCATATCCAGTTAGTATAGATTCCATTTCGGCACCCATTCTAATATCTCCCCAAGAACCACTTATAACAGTAATAGGGTGTGGGAAGCCTGTATTTATTACCATATCTGAATCAGTCATTAAACCTGCATCACTAGATAAAGCTAATTCGCCTTGCGTTTTAGCTAAAGAAGGGTCAACCTTAGAAACACGAATGGCTAAGCGCAGCCTTATGCTATTTGCAAATTGACGCCATAAAGCTATATCTCCGCCAAGATTAGACATGTCGAAAGGAATAAACTGTACATCGCCTTCGTAGGCTTCAAGCCCATCAATAGCGCTTGTTAAATCTTCAAAGAACGCTTTATAGGCTACATCCTGAGGGTCATATTCACCAGTGGTTGCAAAATCGTTGAATTTGGTATATCGAATTGGACCATAAATATCGGCTACACGATGCATACCTGTTACTTTAATGATGTTCGCCAAATGAACAAACTTTATACCATCAGGATCGCCACCTAGCTCCACAGCGTTTTTTACGTTTAGAGCTTGAGGCATAACGCTTCCGTAGGCATTATTCCACGGGAATGTATTCCAACCATCAACTAGTGCATAGGTTTGGTTGTTTACATTTCCTGCAAAAGGTGTAGGAGCTGTCATATATCCAGAAAATACATCGCCCATTAAACCTTGTTGAAGTTGGTAATTCCAAGCTGGAGTGACATTGAACACGTTTAAGAACATTGGCGGAAATTCGTTTCCAACATTGTTGTTCATTTGTGTTAAACTTTCCTCAGTAATCCCGTTAGGATCTGTATTTATCTTCTCAAAGTCGTCCGTACAACTGGCAAAGCCAATTAAAACTAATGACGCTAGTAAGTATTTATATATATTCATCATTTTCTTAGAAATTTACATTAATGTTTAATCCGATACTTCTTGTTGACGGTTGCCCATAAATGTCAACACCTTGTAAGCCTATACCAGTACTTGATGCGATATTAGGGTCGAAAGGCGCATCTTTGTAGAAAAAGAATAGATTATTAGCAATAAGCGATAGCTTGATTGATTCAAAGAATTCTCCTGGTTTTGGAATGGTGTATCCCACAGAAAACTCTCTTAAGCTCACATTAGTAGCACTATAAACATATTCGCCAAGTAAGCCAGCTCTACCACCAGTTTTTGTGTAATAATCTTGAGCTGTCATTTGAGCAGGAGTTCCGTCTGTTGTTACTACGTTTACAAAACCTCCATTAGTGTTTCTGGTGTTGGCTGATGCTTGAGAAACACCATAAAAGTCATTTACTGCTTCAGTAACACTTAATACATCACCTCCAAACTTACCGTCTACCAAGAAGTTGATGCTGAAGTTGTTGAAGTCAATAGTGTTGTTCCATCCTAAAGTAAAATCTGGTTGTGCATGAGCTACGGTTTCAAATTCTGTGGCTTCTATAGTTAAGTTACCAGACCCATCGTCGGTAACTATGGGTGTTCCATTTTCATCTCTTATTACAGAGCGAGCTCTAATACTTCCAAAGTCTTCACCTTCAATTAAAGAGTAACCGTAACCATTAACCCCCGGAGCTGTAAGTATGGCTTCTCCATTTTCTAAAGAAGGGTGCACAGATACCACTTTATTTTTGTTTTGGGCAAAGTTTAATGCGGTATTCCATTTTAAGTTGTCGTTTACTATTGGTTTTCCTGAAAGTACTAGTTCGATACCTTTGTTTGAAATTTCACCAGCATTAACAATGTTTTGAGTATACCCTTGGATGTTAGGCTGTGCGGCTATAAAGAATATTTGATTTTCTGTTGTAGAATCGTAATATGTTAAATCTATACCTAATCTATTATTCAGGAAACGCCATTCTGTTCCTATTTCAAAAGCTTTTTGTCTTTCTGGCTTAAGTGTTTCTCCTTCTCTTGGAGCAAAGGTTGCTTGATTTGCAGATCCAATGGTTCCTCCGGAATTGGTTGTTCCTATAGTTCTTAAAGGAACGGTTGCATAAACAGGGATGTCTTTACCAACTTCTGCATAAGACGCTCGTACTTTAGCAAAAGAGATGGACTCTCCCATATCAAAAGCTTCCGTTAAAATTCCTGTTAAACCTACAGAAGGGTAGAAGAATGAATTGGAATCTGTATTGACGAGCGTAGAAGACCAATCGGTTCTTCCTGTTATATCAAGAAATAGCATATTTTTATAGCCAACATTTGCAGCACCAAAAACCGATTGAACTTCACGGTTGGCAACCTGTTGTCTTATTCCATTTGATGATCTAAAATTAGCAATGGTAAATTCATTAGGGAACCTTAATCCTTCTGGACCAGAATCTAATTGAATTTGATCGCCAATTCTATATTTTGTTAAACTAGTACCTAGGGTTAGTCCGAAATCAAAATCTTCAGATAATTGTTTGTTATAAGTTCCAATTAAATCCAAATACTGTTGAGTGTTTTCCGTTTTTTCTAGAATATGGCGCCCTGTATCGGGTACAAACGTAGGGTCACTACCAGCAAACAACTTTTTCTCAAAAGTAAAGAATGATTTATCATAACTGCCTCTAGATTGTAATGCGAAATTATCATTGATTTGGTACTTAACACTAACGCTAGCTAGAACACGTTGCACTATGTCTTTACTTGGATTTCTATTAATTAACCAATACGGGTTTTGTTGAATATTTTCATCAAAAGAGGTTCTGTATTGATCCATCATGTTGGTCGCTGTATTGAAATATTCAAAGTTTTTGTAGTTGTTTAAATCAATTCCAACCGGATTCAAGTACAACCCTGTTAAAGGATTTGAGTATAAACCATTACCTGGTCTATTATGAATTCTTTGATCTGATAACGTAATGTTCGCAGATACTTGAATTTTTTCATCTAGAAAAAGCGCTGTTTCTCTCAGGTTGAAAACATTTCTATTTAAACTGTTTTCAGGCATTACTCCTGTAGCGTTTGTGTTTGCGTAAGAGAAGTAAGTTTGCGCTTTTTTGTTTCCAGCACTTAGAGATAAAGCATTAATAGCTGTAAAGCCTGTTTTAAAGAAATCATCTACTGTATTAGATAATCCACTTGCTGCAGGTCCCCATGACTTTGGGTCTGCGACTTCTCCATTTTCAGCAATAGGTTGCCCTACAGATAATGATTGATATTGTGTTTGTAATTTTGGTAAAGAAATTACATTATCAACTGTCATAGTTGTATTGAAGTTTACTTTAATTTTTCCTTCTTTACCACTTTTAGTATTTATTAAAATAACACCATTAGCACCTTGACTACCATATAAGGCAGCTGCCGAAGCTCCTTTTAATATGGTCATGCTTTCAACATCATCAGGGTTAATTAAAGAGGTAATGTCTCCACCATCTCTATTTCCTGTTTGACTTCCAAAAACATTGGTTCCTGGAGTTTCTCCATTTTGACCATTACCATTGTTTAGCATTGGTATACCATCAATAACGTATAATGGATCATTGTTAGTTGTTGAAGAATTACCCCTTAAAACTACCTTTGTAGCACCGCCAGCACCGGAGGAACTTCTGGTAATAGTAAGACCAGCCGATTTTCCTGATAAACTATTAATAGGATTAACCTGTTTTACTTTGGTTAAATCATCTCCTTTTACATCCTGGGCAGAATAAGTCAATGTTTTTCGTTCTTTCTTAATCCCTAAAGCTGTAACAACAACCTCGTTAAGTTGCTCGGCGTCTTCTTCTAATTGGGCATTAATAACATTGGAATCTCCAACAGTTATTTGTACGGAAGTCATACCCAAAAATGAGAAATTTAGAACATCGCCAACATTAGCCGTTAGCGAATAATTCCCATCAAAGTCTGTTTGAGCTCCGTTAGAGGTTCCTTGTACTGTTACATTAACTCCAGGAAGCGGTATGCCATCTACTTTTGAAGTTACTGTTCCTGTTATTTCTTTCTCTTGCCCTACGGCTATTTGAACCGCGAATAGTAGAAATGAAACTAAGAAAAGTCTTTGTAAGTTTTGTTTCATAATTTGATTATTTTGTTTTTTTAGTTGAGCCAAACTATTTATTATAAAAATTGTTTTAAAAAAAATTATATCAACGACATCAATTTGCACACAGACAACAATGATTATTCGATAAGTGATTTTGGCTTAACAAACAAACAGTGATTTTATTGCTAATTAATGAATATATCACTAAAATTGTTGAATATTAATCAAGTTTTCGTAATAAAATCTGTTAAAATTTAATAATTATTTCGCCATTAAGTAAAAGAATACCAATCACCATTCCAATCAAATATCACGTCATATTTTGGTTGAGTTATTTCTTCTTCAATTTTGTGAGATGGGGGAGTTATTTTGACGATTATTGGTATTCATTGAAATCAAACTTAGTGGAGTTTCCTATACATATTGTTATTGTTTACATTAATATTTATTACTTAATACCAAAATTTATACTCAGAAAAAAATACTTAAACTATATACTGTCATTGGCGTTTATGTTAGCCATGGTGTATTTGGTAAGAACAGGGCTTAATTACCTTTTGGTAACCAAAGAAATTTGGCCAGAGGCTGAGGATCCTGCTAAATTCTTAGAGTTAAATCATATCATAGCCGTAATTTTAGGAGAACTTTATGTAATAGGATTTGTAATGGCCATTAAACTAGTTATAGACTGGTCTATAGAGAAAAAGAGGAATGAAGATTTAGCAAAGTTACAAATGAGTACGGAGCTTAAGTTTTTAAGAACCCAAATACAACCTCATTTTTTCTTTAATACTCTTAATAATTTGTATGCTTTAACACTTCAGAAATCGGATAATGCACCACGATTGGTCATAAAATTATCCGATATGATGCAATATATTTTGTACGAAGTAAAGAGTTCTAAGGCTAGTTTACTAGAAGAAATAAATCACATTAATAATTTTATTGATATTGAACGGCTGCGCTTTAAAGACAAGGTAGAATCTGAAATGGATATTACGGGTGATATTGAAGACATAGAAGTGCCGCCACTCCTGCTTTTGTCGTTTATAGAGAATTGTTTCAAGCATGGTATGCGGGGTAATGAAAAGCTTAAGATACACATGAGCTTTGAAGTGCTGAATAAAGAATATTTGGAGGTTTTAATTTCCAATAATTTCAACCCTAATATGGCGAGGCTAGAAGATAAAGGTATTGGTAATGAAAATGCTAAAAGACGATTAAAATTGTTGTTTGCAAGTAACTTTGTTTTGGATTCTAAAGTAGAAGGTGATGTGTATAAACTGTATTTAAAAATTCCTATTTGATGAAAATTAAATGTATAATAATTGATGATGAGCCCTTGGCTATCAATGTAATTGAAGATCATTTAAAGAATTTTGATCACGTTGAAATTGTTGAAACTTTTAACAACCCCTTAAAAGCCTATCGGGCATTAGAACAGGAAAAAATTGATGTAATTTTTCTAGATATTAACATGCCTCAAATGACGGGGTTCACATTTATAGACAACTTAAGCTACAAACCCTTAATAGTTATTACAACAGCCTACAGAGAATATGCTGTAAAAAGCTTCGAGCTCAATATTTTAGATTATCTAGTGAAGCCTATTCCATTTAATAGATTTTTAAAGACCGTAAACAAAATTTATCAGCAGGTTTATGTAAATGCTTCTACGGCTGATACAGGTTTACAGCAAGAACCTCATATTTTTTTAAAGGTAAACAAGAAGCTTATTAAAATTAACCTGAACGATATACTTTATATAGAAAGTCTCAAAGATTATATAAAAGTGATTACAAGTTTAGGGGATTATGTAGTTCATAAATCCTTGTCTGCAATTACCGAAGAATTACCGCAGTCTAATTTTATGCGAATACATCGTTCTTATACTGTTTCTATAAATAAAATAAGTGCTTTAGAGGGAAATACTGTAGAGATTTCTGGGCGAAAAATACCTATAGGTAGAAACTATACCAAGCAAGCCAAAGAGCGCATTTTTAATATTAATGACGATAAAGAAAATTAACACTAATAAGCATATAAAAAAGTATCATGTCTAACAACCAATCAAATACCCCAAATTCTAATAACACCTTAGTTCCTATCTTAATTATTGCAGGTCTGTTTTTCATTTTTGGTTTTGTAACCTGGATTAACGGTGCCTTAATTCCATTCATGAAAACCATTAATGAACTTAGCGATGCGCAATCATATCTTGTGGCATCGGCATCGTATATTTCATTTGTAGTTATGGCTTTACCAGCCTCCTATATTATTAACAAAATAGGATATAAGAAAGGTATGTCTTTAGGGTTATTAATAATGGCTTTAGGGGCATTAATTTTTATTCCTGCTGCAAATGCAAGAACTTACTGGATGTTTTTAACCGCTATATTTATTCAAGGGGCAGGGATGACTTTATTACAAACAGCTTCAAACCCATACATCACCATTTTAGGTCCTTTAGAAAGTGCTGCTAAACGTATTGCTATAATGGGAATTGCTAATAAAGTAGCAGGAGCCTTAGGCTCTGTCATATTTGGAGCTATTCTATTATCTGGTATAGATGAAATAAAAGAAAAATTAGGCACTGTTAGCGTCACTGAAAAGGCAGATTTATTGAATACTATGGCCGACAGTGTGGTGACGCCCTACATAGCCATGGCTGTTGTATTAGTACTTTTAGGTGTGTTGATTAGAAAGGCACCATTGCCGCATGTAGAAGCTAAACCTATTGAAGCTACCGAAGATGGCGAAAAGACAAAATCGAGCATCTTTCAATTTCCTCATTTATGGTTAGGTGTTTTAGCACTTTTTGTTTACGTTGGTGTAGAAGTAATAGCAGGAGATACGATCATTTCTTACGGTATCTCTCTGAATATTCCAGCTAGCGAAGCCAAGTTTTTTACCTTGTTTACCCTTATGGCAATGGTGGGTACCTATGCTTTAGGTGTTTTTTTAATTCCCAAATATATAAGTCAATCATTTGCTCTTAAATTGAGTGCCATACTTGGTGTTGCTTTGTCTTTCTGTATTGTATTTACTACAGGCTTTACTTCTGTGTTGTTTGTGGCTTCACTAGGGATTGCCAATGCATTGGTATGGCCGGCTATCTGGCCTTTAGCACTTAATGGTTTAGGTAAATTCACCAAAACTGCATCAGCCCTGCTTATTATGGCTATTTCTGGAGGCGCCATTATACCGCCTTTATACGGCGCAATCGTTGATGCTCAAAAAGAGCAACTCCTCAATGAAGGTTTGCAAGAATTATCAGCAACAGCAGAGGCAGCGTCTTTTGGATATTGGATTTTATTACCCTGCTACATCATTATTCTTTATTATGCATTTTATGGTCATAAAGTTGGCTTGAAAAAAGATTAATTACCCATGGCAAAACGTCAAAGAATTGCTTCTGTGGATATTCTAAGGGGTATGACCATAGTGGCTATGATTTTGGTGAACACCCCTGGAGATTGGAATTATGTATATGCTCCGCTGTTACATGCTGAATGGCATGGGCTTACTCCAACCGACTTAGTGTTTCCGTTTTTTCTATTTCTTGTTGGGGTTTCAATTTACTTTGCCTACAAGAACAAAAACACGTCTGCTATGGTTTATAAAAAAGTGGTAATACGCAGTGTTAAGCTAATAGTATTGGGGTTGTTTCTTAATTGGTTTACTATTGATTTTCCTTTTATTGTAGAACTAAGTACAGCACGAATACCTGGAGTGTTGCAAAGAATAGGTATTGTTTTTTTGATTACCTCTATACTTTACCTTAATGGTAGCTGGAAAGTGCTACTTGGGGTTTCAATAAGTCTACTCATAGGTTATTGGTTATTTTTAGGTTTTGTTCCTTTTCCTCACTCCAATGGAGCGCTCCCCTCATTTGATAGGGTGGAAACCAACTGGGTAACCTATTTAGATAGGTGTTTATTAGGCAGCCATATGTGGCGGTCAGATTATGATCCTGAAGGTGTTTTTAGTACACTGCCTGCGGTAGTAAGTTGTTTAATTGGTGTTTTGGTGGGCAGATTACTGGACATGTCAAAAGAATTAGTGCCTTTAGTCTTTACTGGGTTTGCCATGTTATTGATAGGGTATGCTTTTAGTACAGTATTTCCAATAAATAAAGCCCTTTGGAGTAGTAGTTTTGTTCTAGTATCAAGTGGATGGGGCGTATTATTTTTATCTGGAATTTATTATTTGGTAGATATTAGGCAAGTACAGTTTGGTACGCTATTTAAATATATAGGGATGAATGCAATTACCCTCTATTTTTTATCAATCTTCATAAATAAGGTCATGTACCTTGTGCAAATAAATAAAGAACAGAGTCTACATGACTGGGTGTTTAGGAGCGTTTTTGTTAATCCTTATTTTAGTTTAGAATTCTCATCATTTCTTTACGCTTTTTGTGTGGTGTGTTTTTACGCGCTTTTAGCTTATGTAATGGCTAAAAGAAAAATTTTTATAAAAATTTAAAACATTAACTTATTGAAATTATGTGACTTGATTTTTTTATGTAACAAATGTTACATAACAGTTTATTTACATATTGTAATTATGCATCTCTAAATTCTTACTTAGGATTAGAGATATTAATAGCTAATGAAGCGCTTACATTATGTAGGCGCTTTTTTAGTTAATAAAGGTTTCAAAGCTTAAATGTAGGGTTGCTTGGAGAGCAAGTAGTAGCTAGCTTGTTACTAAAACTCTTTTTTACCAAATTCACTATCAATGAATTTTGATTTGTTTTTAGTATTCCTGAATGTATAAGATAGGTTTAACATAACCATGTCGACCTCGTAAACATAGTTGGTAGTGGTGAAAAATTCGTTAGGTTCAGAGGTTGTAATGCGCTGTTCATTGGTGTTCAATAGCCCCATATCTATATGTTGCCATTGTAAAGTTGCCACAATACGGTTGTCTAAAAAGCTCTTTTTAAAACTTAAATTTGGAGAGTAAAATCTCGAATCTTCACCTTGAGCAGTTTTTCTTTCTGATAAGTAGTTAAAGGTGAACTGAAGTGTCGCGGTATCGCTAAAATTATAGTTGCTGTTTAAGTTTAAAGAGTATTGCGTAGCGTTTCCTTTAACAGGTTTTTCATTATAAACACCATCAAGCTTAAAATTATAGATGTTTGCTCCAAAGAAATTACTCCAATCTTCGGTAAAATTAATATTTAATCCTAAATCGAGCCCTAAAGATTGACCTGTTCCCACGTTCGAATAAATTCTGTCTAAAACTACGTTGTCAAACCTAGGATCGTTCGGATCAATAGGAGGACCGTCATATATTTGATTGACTCTATTAACTAAGTTTTCAACATGCTTAAAATAAGCTGTCGCAAAAAAGGAGTTGTTTTTTCCGAGTTTTTTCGTCATCCCCAGTTCTACCAGATCTGTAAACTCTGGCAAGAGGTTTTTGTCGCCTTGTTCTAAGGTCTCAGAGTGCTCTCTTTCTCTAAACGGATTTAATTTAAAAGCTGAAGGCCTATCCACTCGTTTGCTGTAGGCTGTTTTAAGAGTTGTAGTTTCGTTTATTGCATATTGAAGTTGTCCAGAAGGAAAAAGTTTTTCGTAGCAATAATTTAGTGTTTCTGATGTCGTCCCTGCTTTATCGGCAAGCATTAACTCCCTATCAAGTATTTCTAAGCGAAGACCTGCAGCGTACTCCCATTTATCTTTAGCACCGCTTAATTGAATGTACCCCGAGTGAATGTTCCTATTTAAATCAATATCACTAGAAAATAAATCCACACGCTCAAAATCATCATCATAGTCATACCGTCTTCCATAAAAGAAATCACCTCTATTATTAAGCGATCTAAATTGATAACCCGTTTCTAAAGTACCAAACGACATGGGTTTTAGTACATAGTCAACCTGAGCTCGATAACCATTTAGAGGATTATCGTTGGTGTTATATTCATCTTGAATAAGGTTTTCTGTGTCTGGATAGTTTAAGTTTCTATTGGTTGTAGGCCCTCCTAATTGGGTGTATTCGTATAGTATAGATCCAGAAAGTTGGGAGCTGTTCTTGAATGTATGTTTGTAATCCAAGCTTCCAAGTATGAAGTCGCCTTTACGAATTCTTAGGTTTTCGTTAAAATAGGTAAGTTCAAATAGTTTGTTATCTGGATCCCCAACAGGATAGGCTTGATTGTTATATAGAATATCTGCTGTTCTTGCTTTATCACGTTTTCCAGCGTAGAATCCTAAAGAAAATTCGTTATTATCATCGGGCAAAAAGTCTACGGTAAACCTTCCAGAGTAGTTTTCTTCATCAAAACTGCGTTCGCCATCAGAAGGGAATTCTGTGTAAATGCCATCAACAATGGTGTAGACAAAGCCTTCTCGCCTACCACTAATATCCTTTCTTTGGTAACTGGCGCCTAAAGAAATGTTCCACTTATCCTTTTTAATGTTGTAAATGCCGTCAATACCATATCTATGGGTTGGCTCTTTATTATCATAATCTTCGATAGAAGGGAAGCCAAGATTAGTATTTATTTGAGCAAAACTTCCATTAATAGCACCTTTCTTGGTAATAATGTTTAATAAGCCAGACTGTCCTTCGGGGTCATATTTTGCCGAAGGTGCTGTAATCATCTCAACGCGCTGTATAGCGTTTGCAGGTATTTGATTTAAAAAATCGGACGGGCTTCCCTGTATTGGCTTGCCGTTAATTAAAAGAACAAAACCATCATCGCCCCTTACATTAATCGCTCCTTGACTATTAATACTTACTGATGGTAAATTACTTATTACATCGGTGGCAGAGCCGCCTTGAGTATTTTGAAAAGCTTTAGCGTTGAATACTTGTCGGTCAATTTTATTAATAACTGTAGATGTCTTGGCATTTATTACAACCTCATTAAGTTCATCGTTATTAATGGTTAAAAATATATTACCAAGGTCTACAGGAGTGTTTTTTTTAGCAACAATTATAGAAGACAAAGTTTTGCTATGGTAGCCTAAAAAAGAGGCTTCAAGATAATAGGTCCCCTTGTTTATATCTTCCATCTTAAAACTGCCATCTTTTAAAGTAATCACTCCCGAAATTAAAGATTTATCTGAGGATTTATAAAGCGCTACCGTAGCATACTCTAATGGCTGATTTGAATTTTCTTCGAGTATTTTGCCAATAATTTGTGCATGACCAGTAAGTGATACCAAACAAAGGGATAATACTAAAGCTTTGATAGATTTCATTGTAATTACAAATTAAAGGTGTTATCGATAGTCCTAAGCAAATGTAAGCCGACAAATGTATTTGTTTTTTTATAAGTTAGATTAGATATAGAACTATTTTATTTGTTAATAATTGATTTTAGGTCTTATTTATCACCGAAGAAATATTTTTTTAGGGAACTACTTATTTTGTAACTTGCCTAACCTTTAAAATTTACATGCCTCTATGGTTACACTTAAACAGTTAGCAAAAGAATTGAATGTTTCAATTTCAACGGTTTCAAAAGCACTTAATAATAGTGACGAAATTGGTGAAGAGACCGTTAGACGTGTAAAAGAATTGGCAGAACTGTACAATTACAAGCCCAATAAAGTGGCACTTAGTTTAAAGCAGAATAAAACAAAAACTATCGGGGTTATTATTCCTAATATTTTAAACAGGTTTTTAGCTAAGGTGCTTTTTGGTATTGAACGTGAAGCAAGTAAGCATGGCTATAATATAATAACGTGTATTTCTAACGAATCTTTAGATAAAGAAAAAGAGAGTTTACAGTTATTGGCAAATGGGAGTGTTGATGGGTTTATACTTTCCGTTGCCCAAGAATCTCAGGTAAACAATGCAATAGAGCATTTTAAAAGAACCATTAGTCAAGGTCTGCCTATTGTTATGTTTGATAGAGTTGCCCATGATGTGATGTGTGATAAGGTAATTGTAGATGATTTTGATGCTACTTATAATGCTACAAAAAGCTTACTCGCTGAAAAAAGAAAAAACATTGCCTTTGTTAGTAATATAAATGATATTAGCGTTGGTAAATTACGGGAACGTGGTTATAATAAGGCCATTTTGGAAGATGCTGGGCAAGAACCAATAGTTTTAAAAATTAAGAAAAAGGATGATCATCAAAAGAAAATTAGGTCCTTTTTAAAGAAGAATAAAACGGTAGATGCTGTTATTGCTGCAGAAAGCTCATCAGGAATCATTGCGCTTAATATGGCCATAAATTTAGGGCGTAAAGTACCAAAAGATATGTCTGTTATAGCATTTGCAAGTAAATCTGATTCCAATCACACCTTTCCTAAGTTAACCACCATAAGGCAACATGCCAAGACTATTGGAGCCAATGCAGCAGAGCTACTTATTAATCGCATTCAAAGTGGTAGTTCGTCCAACGACGATAACAAAACTAAGATTGTCAAGACTAGCTTGATTAAGAACAAATCAACGCTGTAAATAGGATTATGCAGTTTATCGATGCGTTTTATCGGTAAAATAATACACTTTGTCGATTATTTTTCAACACGCACTGGATTTGCTATTATTTCGTATATGTAAATGGGCGACCAACTATTTTCCCTAAGTTCATTTCAAAATTAATTAATCCTTCTGGCTTTTTTTAAGTCAAAATCCCTCAAAAATAAGATAAATCTTGAAGCATATTGTGCTTTTGATTTTAAGTTAATTATCCATTTTCCCTCGTTTGAGATTTTGTTTTCCAAAACCTCGTTAGCATGCTATTTACATGTTTTAATTAAAGAGAAAAATAGTTTAACCTAATAATCAACATAATATGAAAGCCCTAAAAATTACCCTAGTTTTAGCAGTTATTTTCGCATCTTTAACTTCTTGTACTAAACAAGATTTATCTGAGGACGATGTTTTAATTGATGATACTGAAGCCTATTTTACAGGAGGGAAGTCTCAAGACGTATAAGAATAGAAACTCAATAAAGATTTTAACTCCTTAATTTATGATTAAGGAGTTTTTTTTTGATTATATATTATATACATTTGAGAGTTACTCAAATATTTTCAATTTGAAACTTTGCTTATCATATATTTTATTTTCTCTCTGTTTTTTTAGTTTTTGTCAAAATGATAGGGATTTGTTTTTAATAGATTCATTGAGAGAAAATATATATAATTTGAAGCAAAACGATTCTTTGGGAATAGCATTTAATAATTATAGTATTGGTCAAGTATATAGGAGTAATTTAGTAAGTGACAGTGCTTATGTTTATTATAATAGAGCAGAAAAAATATACAGAGAGCTAGAGGATAAATATAATCTTGCACGTACACTTTTTGGTATTGCAGTGATACAAACAAATGAAAAGGATTATACAGGAAGTGAAGTTACTTCTATTGAAGCCATTTCTCTTTTAGAATCCCTGACTGAATCAAACAACACAAGAAAATATAAATCATATATATATAATAATTTAGGCATTGTCTTTGACGAATTAGAGCAATATGATGAAGCGGTTAAGTACTATATTTTAGCACTTAAGCTTAAAAGAAGTTTGTCGGGAAATTTTCAAAATAGTATTTACAATACTTTAAATAATTTAGCTGATAGTTACAAACGGTCTGGTAATTATGATTTATCAATTAATACATACTTGCAAATTCTTGAAAATAAAGACCTAATTAGTGATAGACCCAATTTTTATGCTATGGTATTGAATAACTATGCAAATACATTGTATCTGTCTGGGGAAAATTCACACCTACCAAATATGTATCTTAGGGCGTTAAAAATTAGTGATAGTTTACATAAAGATAATTATAACTCAATCATCATTAGTCAACATTTAGCGGAGTATTATGATAAAATTGGCTTAAATGATTCTGCTCTATACTACGGCTATAAGGCAAAGAAAATTTCGGAAAAATATAATAATGATGATTTGCTTAAATCCTTGCTTTTGCTTTCTAAAATTGAAAAAGGTCAGAAAGCTGCTGATTTTCTAAGGACTTACGTAGAGTTGAGTGATAGTCTCCAGAAAAAAGAGAGAGCCATTCGTAATAAATTTGCCAGAATTCGTTTTGAAACCGATCAAATAGAGAAAGAAAATATCCAAATAGCCAAAGAGCGTCTTTGGCTCTTAATAGTTTCTGTTGTAGTGATTATAGCGTCTTTTCTATTGTATTTGGTAATTCATCAAAGAAATAAAAATAGAGAGTTACAGTTTGTCCAGAAGCAACAGGAGACAAATGAAGAGATTTATAACCTTATGCTTTCACAAAATGAGACCATTGAAGAGGCTAGAACCTTAGAGAAAAAAAGAATTTCAGAAGAGTTACATGATGGCGTTCTGGGCAGATTATTTGGCACGCGTTTAAGTTTGGATAGTTTAAATATGAATAACACCCCAGAAGCAATAAAAACTAGAGGACAGTATATAGAGAAATTGAAAACCATTGAAGAAGATATTAGAAAAGTGTCTCATGAGTTGAATACAGATTTTGTCTCAGGTTCTGGGTTTATAGATATTATTAAAACCTTAGTAGAAACCCAAACCCTAGCCTATAATTTAAAATATATATTAGAACATGACGACTCTATAAATTGGGATGATATGTCCAATAAAAAGAAAATCCATATCTATAGAATAATTCAAGAGTCTTTACATAATATTTACAAACATGCCAATGCTACTAAAGTTGATGTTGGCCTAAAACTTAAAAACAACGTAATTTACTTGACACTTGCCGATAACGGTGCCGGCTTTGATGTGAGTAAAGCCAAATCTGGTATTGGATTAAAGAACATGAACTCTAGGATTAATGAAATTAATGGAGAAATAGAAATAACTTCCGAAATTACAAAAGGCACTACTGTAAGCATAGAAATACCAATCCCCTAATTGCAAATTATGACAGAAAAGATTAAAATACTTATGATTGATGATCACCCAATGATTATAGAAGGGTATCAAAACACATTACTTTTTACAAAAAAAGAGAGTCAAGAGTTATTTGTTGATATAGCAAATAACTGTGATGAGGCACTCAAAGCCATGAATAAGTCTGTAGAAAATGAACGACCATATGATGTGTTGTTTGTTGATATAAGTTTGCCGCCCTCTTCAGATGGTTCTATGAGTTCTGGAGAAGATTTAGCGGAGTATGCTAGGAAGATATTGCCTAATGCCAAGATTATTATTTTAACGATGTTTAATGAGTCATTTAGAATTCATAATATTATAAAAACTATTGACCCAGAAGGTTTTTTAATAAAAAGTGACTTAACCTCCAATGAGCTTGCTAGTGCCTTCCAAGCGGTTTTAAATAATCCGCCGTTTTATAGTGGTACAGTAAATAGCCATATTAGAAAAACTATTGCAAGTGATATTGTAATTGATGATAAGAATAGAAAAATTCTTCACCTCTTATCTCAGGGTATTAAAACCAAAAACTTAGTGGCACATCTTGATATTTCTTTGAGTGCTATTGAAAAGCGTAAAAAACAGCTTAGAGAAATATTTGAAGTAAGCGATGGACAAGACGAAACCTTGTTAAGCGAAGCTAGAAAAAAAGGATTTGTGTAAGTGAATTTTTGTTAAAGTTATACGATGGCAAAATTTTTTAAAAAAATTCATATTTTTTTAGTTCGTAAAACCTTTGCCCTGTCTAACATCTACTTTTAACCCGTAATATAGTTACGGGTTTCCCGCAGTTTAAAAAGAAAGTATCTAGTTATATTTGTGTATCAACACTTCAAGAATTAATTAATCCCTCAATTATTTTTGTTGATAATAGCAATTTATAGACCCTGCGGAAGTGAGAGACCCGCAGGGTTTCTTTTTTAAAGATTCAAATAAAGTGTTTGTAGTCCCAAACTGTTTTAATGAAAAGCCCGAGGTAAATTATAGTAACTATAAACTTTATAAAGGTTGAGGTTAAGAAACCTATAAAAGAGCCAAAAGCCGCTTTGGTGGCTTTGCGAAAGTCATTTTTGTTTATCAACTCTCCAAGAAGAGCTCCTATAAAAGGACCTATAATAATGCCACCTGGAATAGGAGCAACGAGTCCAATAATAAGTCCAACAGAGGTGCCAATTATACCATATTTTGATCCGCCAAACCGTTTTGTGCCCAATGCAGGAATGATATAGTCTAACCCCCAAATTAATACAGCAATAACAAGAGTAATTATTAAAAAAGACTTATTCATAGGGATGGCATTGGTAAAATGCAGTGTAAGTAGCCCAATCCAACTAGTTAGAGGGCCAGGAATAATAGGCAAGAAGCTTCCTAGAATTCCAATTATCATGATAAGGGTACTTACGATTATTAATGCAATATCCATTTATAATATTTCTTTTTCAATAAGACGTTATGTCCAGTATTATGTTACAAATAGAAGAATATACATGTAAATTTTAGAATAAAATTGTACTTTTCAGTTTCAGTTGAAATTTATGAAGAAACTATGTGTTTTTATATGTGTTTTTGCACTCGTGTCTTGTGAATATTTTAACGTAAAAAAAACATCTTCAGAGGCTATATTAAATGAGGAATTGAAAACATTTAATTGGATTGATGTAGATGAGTATCCTAGTGTTTCTGCTTGCGATTCTATTTCAGGAAGAAAACAAAGGGCATGGTGTTTTGAGAATGCAATTGTTAATCACATTACCAAACATTTACAACGTGAAGTTATTGTTGTGACAAGAGATGTTAATGATACTATTTTTTTAAAATTTCAAGTAAACAGAGAAGGTCATTTAGCTTTGCTTGAAACTAAATTAGACTCCACGACCCTTGATGAAATCCCAGATATACATAAACTACTTTCTAGCAGTTTAGAGAACTTACCAAAAATATATCCAGCGAGTAAAAAGGGGCAATTAGTAACAACAGAATTTAGTTTGCCTATTATTATCAATGTGAAATAATAGCTTATCCTTTAAAAACTCGGTCTTTCCATTTATAACCAGAATATAAAGACAGAATTCCTACATAAATATTAAAAAAAGGGTAAATAAGGGACGCCGCAGGGTAAATACTAAGCGTATTCTTTTGACCAAAAAAAGCAGCCAGTTTGTAAAGCAATAAAAAATCTGTAATCAGTTTTATAATGAAAACGTTGATAAAAAGTTTGTAACCAGAAAAGTCTATAAAACAATTAAGGAAACTAAGAATTACAAAGAAGTTCATTAACAGAACAATTGTACCCGTAAGTTTACTCATGTTGCTATTTGAAGCTTTAGTTTTTGAAGCCCAACGGATACGTTGGGATAGAATTTTTTTTAGTGTAGGTTCGGAATGTGTTTTTACAACAGCCAGATTACTTTTTAAATAAGTCACCTTGTTAGGGTTATACCTAATAGCTTTTTCTAGGAAGAAAATATCATCACCACTTGCTATCTGGCTATTGCCATCAAACCCTTGTAATTCTTTGAAAAGAGTTTTTTGGTAAGCAAAATTGGCACCATTACAAAGAAAGGGTTTCTTAATACCAAACCCACCAATGGTAGCTCCCTGTAAACTTAGAATGTCTAAAGTTTGAAAGCTATTTAATAACTTGTTGTCATTAAAATAAGTTACTGGAGCAGCAATACATAAGGCATCTGATTGTTGTATAAATTGATCGAAGCTATCTAGCCAATATTTGGGTAGTATACAGTCGGCATCTGTAGTTACTATCCAAGGGTTTAAAGATGATTTAATCCCAGTTAAAATAGCATCTTTCTTTGGTGAAGCCGTAAGTCGAACGTTAGGAAGCCATGAAACATGTTTTTTCGATTGCCCAATAAATGATTCAACAAGGTTAACAGAGTTGTCTGTAGACGCATCATCAACCAATACAACTTCAAAAAGGTCAGAGGGATAATTTAATTCTTCAATCGATTTTAGTAAGGCAGGTAAATGAGAAGCTTCATTCCTAAAAGGAATAATAACACTAAATTTTGTTTTAGGAATTTTTGATTTGGGTATAAATAGCTCAATCTTATCATAACCATATATCAAACTGCCTATTAAAATTAGATAAGCCAAAGTAATAATAGCACCAAATAGCATCATAATACTTTAGAGGCTTTCATAGGTTTAAAACTTAATACATAGTAGCTCCCCAGAATACTTGGAAGAACAAAATTTAGAAGCCACATCAAAAAAGTTGTGCTAAGCACTACTAGTTCGTTAACTCCTATAAATGCAAAAAGGTACACGGCAACGCTTCCTTTAACAATAACATCAAATATAAATATGGAAGGAATTGCCGACGCCAATAAATACATAGCTGATATCATCATCATACCTTCTAAATAGTTAATATCGACTTTAAACAATATCAGAATAAAAAAAAATTGAAACGAAAAGGTAAAATAGCGCAAAACAGATAACAGTAATCCGTGAAAGCTGTTTTTTAAGGGGTAGTTTCTTAAAAATCTTTTTAGCCTAAACAGTAAGTTATCTAGTTTTAAGGTATTGTACTTGTAAGCTATGACGCCTATTATAGTGCCCAAAAGAATAAACGATGAAATAAATAGAACACGAAGGTCTATTTTTAAAATAGTGTTTTCGAAAATTGAAAAAAAAATGATTAAGCCGACTGCTCCAAAGCAAACGGTGGTTAGCATTTGAAGTATATTACTTAATAAAGTAATTAAAAGAACACGTTTTCTTAGGGAACTTATATAGTACAATGCCTTTGCACCATATTCCCCGATTCGATTTGGGGTAATCAATGATGCGGTTAGTGTTCCAAGGGATTGTTCTAAGGACGCTTTAAAAGATATAGGCTTTATTGGTGCAATTAAAATCTGCCATTTTTTTACTTCAAAGAACCAATTGAGCGTGCTTAGGGTTATTAGTACTATGCAGTTATTTATGGTAAATAAGTTGCTTTTATTTATAAAGTACTTAAAATCATTTAAGAATGCCGTATTTGAGGAAAATTTGTAATAAATAAAGCCAAACGCAGCAAATACAATGCTTAGTTTAATAAGCACAAAAAAGAATTGTTTAGTTTTGTGGGAATAGGTCAACATCTTAACTTTTGCAAAGTAAACCAATATTACTGAATGATATTAAAATTTAAAAATAATCCTAAAAAGTTACTGTGGGTTATGTTGTGTTTTTGTTCTTTTTTAGCGTTCTCTCAAAATGATACTCGTACAATAAAAGCGCAATTTGGTTTAGGAATTAATAGTCCATCTCAAAACGGATTTGTAGATGGATTTCAGTCAAACGCCATTAATTTTCCAACAGTCAATTTAGGGCTTCAGTATATGTTTGCTTCAAGGATAGGTGCTAAGTTGGATTTAGGATTTAATAGATTTTCTAATGCAGATAATAGCATGGAGTTTAAAACAAATTATACAAGAATTAATGGTCAGCTAGTTTACGATTTATCTGGAACCATTAATATTTCGCGTAGAATAGGGACTTTTGTTCATGCAGGCCCGGGTATTTCAATAATCAAACCCTTAGGTAATTATGGAGCCAATAATACGTCGTTTTTAAATGCTGTAGCCGGGGTTGAGGTTCACTATGGTATTTCAGAAAAACTGTCCTTATACTTAGATACCTCATATATATTTGGATTTGGTAAAGAATTTAATCCGGTTACTAGTGGATTTGGATCCTTTAACGGTAATTTATTAACTGTAACTATTGGGGCGAATATTTCGTTAAGCGGTTGTTACTATTGTGGAGACTAATGCAGGAAAGAATTATTTTAGGAATTGATCCAGGAACTACCATTATGGGGTTTGGCCTTATAAAAGTAGTTGGCAAAAAGATGCAGTTTTTACAGCTAAATGAGTTAGACTTGAAAAAATATAGCGATCATTATTTAAAGCTAAAACTTATTTTTGAACGCACTGTTGAGCTGATAGATACGCATAACCCAGATGAAATTGCCATTGAAGCTCCTTTTTTTGGTAAAAATGTTCAGAGTATGCTTAAACTTGGAAGAGCACAAGGAGTAGCCATGGCTGCTGGTTTAAGCAGACAAATACCTATAACAGAATACTTGCCAAAAAAAATTAAAATGGCTATTACGGGTAATGGTAATGCAAGCAAAGAGCAAGTTGCTAAAATGCTGCAGAGCCAATTGGGGATTAAAAATTTGCCAAAAAATTTGGATGCCACGGATGGTTTGGCGGCAGCGGTGTGTCATTTCTATAATTCTGGTAGGCTCGATGTGGGGAAAAGTTATTCAGGATGGGAGGCATTTGTAAAGCAGAATCCAAATAAGATTGGTAACAGTTAAAATGGCTGGTATATACATACATATTCCATTTTGTAAACAGGCCTGTTTTTATTGCGATTTTCATTTTTCTACCTCTATTAAAAAAAAGGATGATTTAGTACAGTGTTTGATAAAAGAGCTGGAATTAAGGAAAGAAGAGTTTATTGGTGAAACAGTAGAAACCATTTATTTTGGTGGAGGAACACCATCCTTGTTATCAAATGAAGAGTTGTGTCGCATTATAGAATCAATATATCTAGATTTCAAAGTTGCAGATACTCCCGAGATTACTCTCGAAGCTAATCCAGACGATTTAACATCGTATCGAATAAAACAATTAGAGAATACACCTATTAATAGGTTAAGTATAGGAGTTCAATCTTTTTTTGATGACGATTTGAAGCAAATGAATCGAGCTCATAATGCAAAAGAGTCGAAACATTGTTTAGCGGAGGCTTCATATTTTTTTGAGAATATTACCATAGATCTTATTTACGGTATTCCAAATATGAGTCAAGATAAATGGGAAGCTAATTTGGATCAAGCGTTTAGTTTTTATGTGAACCATATCTCAAGTTATGCTTTAACACTAGAGCCAAAAACCGCATTAGAGGCTTTCGTAAAAAAGGGCATTTACCCACCGCTAGATGATAATTTAGCGCTTCAGCATTTTAAAACACTAATAGAGAAGACACAAGAACGGGGTTTTGTGCATTATGAAATTTCAAATTTTGGAAAGCCTAATTATTTTTCAAAACATAATACCAGTTATTGGCAGGGGAAGGCTTATTTAGGAATAGGGCCATCGGCACATTCCTTTAACAGAAACAACCGAAGTTGGAATATTTCAAATAACTCAAAATATATACAATCGATCAAAAATAACACTTTGCCCAAAACCACCGAGTTGCTGTCTAAAAAAGATCGGTATAACGAATATGTAATGACTGGCCTGCGCACTATATGGGGAGTTTCCTTTAGTAAGGTAGAGCAAGAGTTTGGATTGGAATACCTTCAACATTTAAAAGCATCATCAAAAGTATTCTTAAGCCAGAGCTTATTAGAAGTAAACTCAACAATGGGTGACAATTCATTAGATAATGATTATTTGAAAACGACCGAAAAAGGAAAATTTTTAGTTGATGGAATCGCTTCAGATTTGTTTATGATTTGATTATATTTGAGTATGATCGCAGCTATTCAATATAATTCCAGAAAAATTCAAGTAGATTTAAGTAAACCTCTAGACCTTTCTATGCCACTCAGGGCATCCAGTAGTAATGTTAACGCTTGGTATGTAGGTGCCCCACGAATAGAACCTGAAAAAGATGGCGATTGGGTGGCTAGTGTAAAAAATGGGGCTTGTATAAATTTTAACAATATCTATTTTAATCCACATGCTCATGGTACGCATACAGAATGCGTAGGTCATATTACCGAAAAAGTACACGCTATAAACGACCATTTAAAAACATTTTTCTTTTTGGCAGAAGTAATTACAGTGGCACCAGAACGACTAGAGGAAGATCGTGTAATTTCAAAAAAGCAAATACAGTTTGCGCTAGGAAATAAAAAGCGTGATGCCGTAATAATCAGAACCATTCCAAATACTAGAGATAAATTTACCCGGCAGTACTCTAATACAAATCCACCGTATTTGATGAGAGACGCAGCCATTTATTTACGTGAAAAAGGTGTAAAACATTTACTTATAGACTTACCAAGTATTGATAAAGAAAAAGATAACTGCGAGCTATTGGCACATAATGCATTTTGGAATACTAATGGCCGAATGCGTATGGATGCTACCATAACAGAGCTTATATATGTTTCAAATAAGATTGAAGACGGTATGTATATTTTAAATCTACAGATTGCTCCTTTTGAAAATGATGCGGCACCGAGTAAGCCAATCTTATACAAAATTATAAATTAGCATGGATGCAATTTTAGGGATCTTAATTGGCGCTTTATTGGGTTGGGGGTTACTAGCCTATTATCAAGCTATCAAACAAAAGCAATTAGTAGATTCTCAATCTACCATCCTGTTAGATAAGATTAGAACAGTATGCAAACTTATAACTGTTGAGGGTGACTTTGCAGAAATTTATCATTATCAAGATGTTAAACAGCGGTTACTAAAAATGGTGTCTAGCAGAAAAAAAGCCTTAGTCGTTATAAATGCCAAGGCGCATGTAGGGTTTGACTTGTCTAAAATTAAGTTGAGAGCCGATAATAGCAAAAAGAAGATTGTCTTAGAAGCTTTCCCACAGCCAGAAGTGTTATCAATTGAAACAAACTTAAATTACTACGACAAATCTGATGGCTTGTTTAATAAGTTTGATGCTTCAGACTTAACAGGGTTGCAAAAAGAAGCGAAACTTCATATTCAAGAAAAAATTCCTGAAAGTGGCCTTATAGAAGCCGCTCAAAAAGAAGCCCTAGAGGCAGTGCTTTTAATTGAAACTATAGTAGAAACGATAGGTTGGAAACTCGATTATTCTGATTTTAAAATAGAGGAACATAAAACGGTTACACTTAAAAAATGATGGATATTGAGCATATTCGATCTTACTGCTTGAGTAAAAAGGGCACTTCTGAAAGTTTTCCTTTTGATGAGGATACGCTAGTTTTTAAGGTGCTAGATAAGATGTTTGCCTTGGTTTCCATTAAAAAATGGGAAGAAGGTCAGCCTGCCATTAACCTAAAGGCAGACCCCGATTATTCTATTGAGCTTCGTGAAGACTACCAGTCGATTCGTCCAGGGTTTCACATGAGTAAAAAGCATTGGAACACGCTTTACCTTAGTGAAGGCGAATTAACACCTCCGTTGGTTAAAGATCTCATTGATCATTCCTATACAATGGTTGTAAAGGGTATGACTAAGAAAATGAGAGAAAGCCTTGCTATGTTATAAAACCCGCGTAATTGTTTTAAGAATTCATCATAACAGAGACAGTTCTGCAAAAAAGAGTCTCTGTATTTAGTGATAGCAAGCTTGCTGTTGTTGTATTATAATGTATTATTGTAAAATAAAAATCATATAAATGAGCGTATTACAAACTTTAATAGATAGAAGTAATAATTGCTGCGAGTTATGTACTTCAGCGCAAGATTTAAAGCAGTATACGATTCCTCCTTCATTAAACGAAAATGTTGCTAATGATATATTGGTATGTAAAACGTGCTTAGATCAAATAGAAGGCCATGTAACTATGAATCCAAATCATTGGCGTTGTTTAAATGATAGTATGTGGAGTGAGCATGTGGCAGTTCAAATTATGGCATGGCGCATGCTGCAGAGGTTAAGAGATGAAGGATGGCCAAAAGACTTACTTGATATGATGTATCTTGATGGTGATGCTTTGGCTCTGGCTAGGGCAACAGGAGAGGATAAAGATGACAGTGAAAAGATAATTCATAGAGATGTTAATGGGGTTGTTCTTGAAAATGGAGATTCTGTAGTTCTGGTTAAAGACCTAAAAGTAAAGGGTTCCAGTATGGTCGCTAAGCAAGGGACTGCAATTAGAAATATTAGACTAGACAGAGGTAATCAGGATTATATTGAAGGCAAAGTTGCAGGTCAACACATTGTAATTATTACCCAGTACGTTAAAAAAACTTAATAATCTTTTTGCTTTTTAAACAAACCAAGACTAAAAGGGAACATAAAAACCAAGAACAGGTATCTACCAGTTATTAAACCATATATGGTAATCAAAGCTAAGACAATCATGATAAGTATCTTATATCTATGTTTCATATTAGTTTATTAAAAGGTAGTCTATTTATCCACTTCTGGGTTTATGACCTGATTTCATGTTTCGAAGAAGCGAAGGTTCTTATGAAGAGGTGTCTGCAATAATTTTCCATTCGCCATTTATATTCTTAAAAATAATCATAAAAATACCATCGGCATTTCCAACCTCTCTTTTAATATGATATTCTCCTAACACATAATAAGCGCCTTCACTAATTTTTGTAATATCGTTGATTCTAAAACTTAATTTTCCTGTATGCGCTTCAGTAGGATAGGCCTTTTGGTACCGTTCTAAAGTGTTTTCCCATCCATGGGTAATACCATTAGCACCGTAAAATTTAAGAGAATCGCTTTTCCAGTAACCATCCATAAAACCTTCAAGGTCGTTATTAGACCAAGCGATTCTTTGTTTTTTTAAAACTTTATTTATGGCTTTTATGTCTGCTTCTTGATTGCTTTGGCTATAGCTGTTTAAGGCTAAAAGTAAGGTAAGGGCGATAAGTAGTTGCTTCATTTAAAATTTAAGTAAGTACAGTTTATGCTGGTAAATGTAATAAATTCTTCAGTTTTAAGGTTACTCATCGATAAAATTGACATTAAGATAAGTTTTGTCTGAGGTAAAAATCTATTTGTCGAAAAAATTGTGTACTAACACGTTAAGTTTTTTACTTTTAACTCGCAATCATAGGATTGTTCTCCCTCAAATTTAGCTATTAACCTTTTAAAATTACTTAATTATGGATTTACAAATTACTAACTGCAACAATTTTTTTAAAATAAAAGGTGTTCTTAATAAGACCAGTATTGACCTATTTCAAAATAAGTTTAATGATATTTTTGATAAGGTAGACGATCTTACTATTAGTATTAAGGATATTGAAAGTATGGACAAAGTTGGTGTGTCTGCTATTGCTAGACTGCATGAAGAGGCACTCATGAAAAACAAGCGATTTTCAATTATTGGTTATGGTTGTAAAGAACTTTACGATCATTTCAAAACAAGCACAGCTGCCTAATATTTTTAAAGAATCTTTTTTTGTTGTTTGTAAAATGCATCTGCTTGAAGTTGCATAAGCTCACGTGCTTTTTTTCGTTTATAGTTATATAAATCGTCCTCTTGTTTGATGTCGCGATATATACGATCGTTTATGTTATATTCGGCCTTAAGTATTGCATCTCTTTGATAGCCGTTTTGAATAACATTTGTTTTTAAAGCGGTTTCATTATCCTCTAACTTAAGGTCGTAAGCACCTCTTGGAGAAAGGAGTTTGGCTATAATAGGCGAGGTCTCGATGGCTAAAAACAACAAGAATATAAAGAATGATGGAAGCCATGGTAAGTGGTTTAAGGCATTCACGCGGGCCATTAAGCCGTCGAAGTTATTAATAATAGGTTGCGAATTACCAACCTCTAAGTTGTAATTTCTTTTTAAGTAAGTAATGTCGTTTTCTTTAGCTATTATTTTTAGTCTGTTGTCTGCTTTGAGTTGATTTAGTTCTGCCAAGAGCGCGTCATGCTTTTCTCGTTTTTCTTTATAGACGGGACCTTTACCCAATAATTTTGTTCCAGATGTGCCCTCGGCTTCAGCAATATAGGTATTATACAAATTGTTAACTTCAGCCTCTTTTCTATAAACCTCATTTTTTAGAAGATTAATTTCATTGTTGACTGCTTGAATTTTTGGTGTAAACTGTTCTGAAATTTGGTTTTTGTTAGCCAAGGTCATTTCATTTTTCTGTTCTAAAAGTACTTGATTGATTTCTTTTTCAAAGAGTTTTAATTCTAATGGTTTTGAAATGACTATCGCAATTATAATAGCCAAAATTATTCTTGGAGAGGCCTGAATAAGTTCGTTAATGGTATTTCCAGTTTTTTTAATGGTAGATACAATAAAACGGTCTAAATTAAATATGAGAAGGCCCCAGATAAGTCCGAAAAAGATAGCGGGATATATCGTATCGAAAACGGTAAATAGAGCATAGCTTGAAGCTATAAAAGCCATGATGGCAGTAAAAAAAACGGTAGCTCCTATTCCAGCGTATTTATTTTGTTCTCCTTTGGAACATTGTTCCAAAACATCGGTATCTGCCCCAGAGCAGATAATAAAAAATTGCTTTAACATTGGTGTTTATTTTGATTGATGATTGACTATTAGAACGTTAAAGTCATAGATATGTTACATGTTTTAGCAAAAAAAGACCTGTTAGGTTTTTAAAACCTAACAGGTCAGATAAAAATATTATTATGATTTGTTAAAGAAGTTGTTTTAGTTTTTTTTCTTTTCTGTACTTCTTTTTATTGTATCTATACTGATTTTAGTAGTTTGTTTGTATTTATATACAGTGTCTTGAGTAGGAGTAATGCTCTGTTTTCTATTGATAAAATCTTGAATTTGAGAAGCAGAATCGGCCTCAATAGAAGAAATTAAAAGTTTAGATTTTTTGATTTCATTTCTAAGATTAACTAAATATTTTCCAGTAGTATGTCCTTCAATTTTAACCTTGATAGATAATTTATCTTTAATTCTGAAATTGTATCCTTTGTCTATGATTTTTTCATCTATAAATTGATTTTTTATTTCAATAATTTTATGGGAAAGTGTATTTAAATTAACTTTTTGAGAATCTACGAATATATCTCCACTCTCATATATAAGAATATTTATGTAATATTTTTGCGAAGAGTTTGATTCCTTTGTGTTATGCTGCTTTGTATGGTCTAATTGTAATCTTGGATTAGCAGGTGTTAGAAATTTTGAGTACTCACTTTCTTTGACCTTAGATGCTGATGGCGGTGGAGTAGGAATATCTGATTGTTCTCCTTTTTTGACTTTTGGAGAATTTGGAGGTGGTGGCGGATAATTAGGTAATGGTTGCGCATTATTTTTTTGACTTTCGCTCATTAAACTAAATAAATATTCCAAACGTTTTATGTCTTTTAATTTGATAATGCGTTTGTTTTGAGGTTTCTTATTATATTTTTTAGCTAGAACATTATATTCATCCACTTGCTTTTTAGTAGCGCCATTTTGTTTATCCGAACTTTCAATAGCAAAAGGTTTATTTCCTTTTGCACGAATTATTTCTTGGTTATAAGTTACAATGCGATGAAAGCCATAATCAAGAACCGAATTGTAAATAAACCATACTTCTTCATCTGAAACTATTTTCTGGTCGTTAACATGAATATTTATTATTTGATTACGAATTTCGGGGGAAATGTCTTGATGTAATTTGTTAACTGTTGATACAAATGTTGCTTTGGTGGCAGTAATACCGTCTATCTTATAAGTGCCGTTTTCAAATACTTCCACTTCAATAATTCTGGCAATATGACGCATTTCTAGGTTTTCTGTAGCTATGTATTTTTCTGTTTTTTTGTGAGCACTAAAACTGTAGATTAGAATGGCTAATAAAGGAAAAAGTATAAGACTCCTAACCCATATTTGTGTTTTTGATGTGTTTGCGTTCATAACTGTAAATCGTTTTTTGATTAATGAATAATTTATGGCATTTACCAATTGATTTGGAGAGGCATTTGATGAGAATGCCAATAATAATTGTTGGTATTGCTTTATGTTTGATCCACTCTTAATAACAGCTTGGTCAGCCAAAAATTCATGATTAAGCTTTATGTCTTTTTTAATAAAATACAGTAAAGGATTAAACCAAAATACTATTTGAAGCAGTTCAATAAATAAGATATCTATGGCATGTTTTTGTCTAGCATGAACTTGCTCATGCAAAAGAATCTCAGTTGGTATAAGGTTGCTTTCGAATTTGCTTTTATTGAGGAATATAAAGTTGAAAAAAGTGTGAGGATGTATTAAATCATTTAAAAGCACAATATTGAATCTATCAGTTTTAAATTTTTGGCTTTTTTCTATTTTTTGAACAATTTCATATAGATTTTTAAAAAACCGATACGAAAAAGTAATAACACCAATACCATAAATACTCCATAAAATTGTTGGTAAATAATTTTTTGGTTGTATGATTTCTGGAGAGAAAACTTGTGATTGATTCATAAATTCTGTGCTAGTATCAAAACTTACGGGTTCAACCAAAATATACTTAGTAAATGTGATAAACGGAATACCTATTGAAATTAAAATTGTAACAATTAGATAGAATCGTTTAAAAGTATGTGCGCTCGTTTGTTCTAAACAAAATTTATAAAACAACATAAAAGTAGCTAAACAAGCACTGGATTTTAATAGGAGTAAAAGCATAACTATTTATTTTTAATCTCATTGTCAATTAAGGCTTTTAAATCTTCTAGCTCCTCTTTTGTTAGATTGGTTTCTTTGGTGAAAAAGGATGCAAATTGAGACGCACTATCGTTAAAAAAGTTTTTTATTAATCCATTTACATGTTTGGAGAAATAATCTTTCTTTTTTACCAAAGGGTAATATTGTCTAGATTTTCCAAACAGGTTATAATCGATAAAACCTTTGTCTGTCATGCGTTTAAGTAGTGTAGCAATGGTTGTGTTAGCAGGTTTTGGTTCTGGGTAAACGTCTAATAACTCTTTCATAAAAGCTTTTTCAAGTTTCCAGAGGTGATTCATTAGGTCCTCTTCTGTTTTTGATAGTTTCATATTCTACAATGTTAGAATTGTTTCTACAAATGTAGAATAAATATTTTTATTCTACAAGTGTAGAGGTAAAAGAGTGTGGACTATGCTTTATTAGACCGAATACTTTCTATAATGACTGTGCTCAAAATCAAGCTGCCACCAATAAAGGTGTTAATGGTAGGAATTTCATTTAAGAAAAAATAAGCCATGATGATTCCAAAAATGGGTTGCGCGCTTCCTATTATACTTGCTGTACTTACCGAGAAATGCTTTAAACTGCTTATAAATAAAGAATGTCCTAAGGCTGTGGTGACTAAACCTAGTATTAAAAGAAATGGCAGTTGAGTGCGTACCTGCTCCATATTTATATTGATTAAAACAGGTATTAACAGCACTGTAACTATGATGCATTGTTGCATCATTAATACGGTACCATTATACTGAGACACATGTCTTTTTAAAATAAGATTTCGTAAAGAATAGCAGAAGGCCGAAAATACCCCTAAGAGTATGCCTCGCAAATACGTGCTCTCAAAATTTATTTCTGGAGCAAGGATGTATATGCCGAGTAAAACCATAAACCCCAATAGCACATGTATGGGATTTAATTTTTTTTTTGTAAAAAAAGGCTCTAGTAAAGCCGTTATTACAGGGAATGTAAACATGGAAAGCATACCAATAGCAACATTACTCAATTTTAAAGCTAAGAAATAGGTCACCCAATGCGCACCTAACAATATACCTCCTAAAATAATGGTAGGCATATCTTTTCTGGATTTTAGCGTAATACTAAGCTTCTTAAATTTACAGAATAAGAATAAAAACACTGCTGCTAAAGCACTTCTAAACCATATAATTAAAGGTGTTGGTAGATCAATATATTTACCTAGTACACCTGATGTGCTTATAAATAAGGTTGCAAGGCCTAATAGTAATAGGTGATTGGTATGTTGGTTTTTCATGAGATACGCTAATTTATCCTAGCGATAGTAAGAGTTAATTTCTGGCAGACTTCGTTTTCAGGCAAAACTATAAATAGATAACACAATGCTCGTTATTTTGATAAGGCAGTAAAATGTTTATAGAACAAAGGAATAGTTTCTATGCCTTTAAGGTAATTCCAAATACCAAAATGTTCGTTTGGGGAATGAATAGCGTCGCTATCTAACCCAAAGCCCATTAAAATAGTTTTGCTCTTTAATTCGTGTTCAAAAAGAGATACTATAGGAATACTGCCACCGCTGCGCTGTGGTATAGGTATTTTTCCAAAGGTTTGCTCGTAAGCTTTGCTTGCTGCTTGATAACCTATACTGTTTATTGGGGTTACATACCCTTGCCCACCGTGGTGTGGTTTTACTTTTATTTTAACGCCTTTAGGGGCTATGTTTTCAAAGTGCGTTTTAAAGAGTTTTGTTATTTCTTCCCAATCTTGATTGGGTACTAATCGCATCGAGATTTTTGCGTAAGCCTTACTTGGAATGACCGTTTTGGCGCCTTCACCAGTATAACCACCCCATATACCGTTAACATCAAGAGTGGGCCTTATAGAGTTTCTTTCGTTTGTGCTGTATCCCGATTCGCCATATACGTCATCAATATCTAAGGCTTTTTTATAGCTTTCTATCGAAAAAGGAGCTTTAGCCATTTCTGCCCGTTCGGCTTTAGAGAGTTCTTCAACCTTATTATAAAACCCTGGGATGGTAATCCGATTGCTATCGTCATGTAAGGACGCTATCATTGTAGTGAGAATATTGATTGGGTTCGCAACAGCCCCACCATAAAGTCCTGAGTGTAAATCTCTATTGGGGCCAGTCACCTCTACTTCAACATAACTTAAACCTCGGAGCCCTGTTGTTATAGACGGGGTGTTATTGGCAATCATTCCTGTATCTGAAATGAGAATAACATCATTTTTTAATTTTTCATGATTCTGTTTTATAAAGGTGCTAAGGTTTGCGCTACCTACTTCTTCTTCGCCTTCAATCATAAACTTCACATTGCATGGAAGTTGGTTGGTGGCTGTCATAAATTCCAAAGCTTTAACATGCATATAAAGTTGACCTTTATCATCACAAGCGCCACGCGCAAAAATAGCGCCGTCTGGATGTCTTTCCGTAGTTTTTACAACCGGCTCAAAAGGAGGAGAATCCCACAAATCGATGGGGTCTGGTGGTTGTACATCGTAATGCCCATAAACTAAAACAGTTGGTAAGCTCGGGTTAATTATTTTTTCTCCAAAAACAACGGGGTATCCAGCTGTTTCACATATCTCCACATGGTCACAGCCTGCCTGCTGTAAGCTCGTTTTTATAGCTTCTGCGGTTTTCAGAACCTCGTTTTTAAAGGCTGGATCGGCGCTAATAGATGGAATTTTTAGGAGTTCAATAAGTTCGGTTATAAATCGGCTTTTATGTTTGGCAATGTATGTTTGTATTTGATTCATGGACGTACAATAAAGAATAATACCAAAAGTATAAAAAAGGAAGTTTTTTGACACCATAAAGTTTGCAATTTAAAAATGTTGTTTATATTTGCAGTCCTTTTGCGGGCGTGGTGGAATTGGTAGACACGCTAGACTTAGGAATTAAACAAGAAAAAGTTCTTAAAATTTTTAAAAAGCGGGTGTGGTGGAATTGGTAGACACGCCAGACTTAGGATCTGGTGCCGCGAGGTGTGGGAGTTCGAGTCTCCCCACCCGCACTTTTTAAATTCAATTTTAAACAAAAAAGCTTCTCAATTTTGGGGAGCTTTTTTTTGTTTGGGTACAACATAGGTACAACATTTTGGACTTTTCTGTCTTGAAATTTAATTCCTCGTAGTTTGATGTCATTTAGCTTCAAGCGTTATTATTTATCTTTTCATATCATATTTTTTGAAGAACTGAAGTAATACTGTAAAGAGAGCATCGCTATTCTTAAAAATTAGATTCAGGAATTGAGTGATTAGCTTTCAAATTTTAGAGAAGAGCTGACATTTATGTCGGATCTTTTTTTATTCAAAACTCTTAAATGTCGCTTATTTACAACATAATCATTATATTTGTCGTTAATAAGCGACAATATGAATTCAAAGAAAGCAATAATACTTCCTAAATATCAGAAGATATTTGATGGTATAGGCGAAAATATCAAACTGGCTCGTAAGCGCAGAAAGCTGACAACAGAACAGGTTTCGGAACGTGCGGGCGTTCACCGGGCTACGCTGCATCGAATCGAAAAAGGCGACTCATCGGTGGCTATAGGCCTATATTTTAATGTGCTGAGAGTATTGAATCTTGAAAACGATTTTTCAAAAATTGCCCAAGATGATGAATTCGGTCGCAAACTTCAAGACTTGGATTTATTATAGGGTATGGCAAAGGGAAAATTTGATATTTATGTATATGCTGACTGGGTTGGACTAAATGGTCCAATTCAAGTAGGTGTGCTATCGGCGCATTTCGCGAAAGCAAAAAAAGCCTTCAGTTTTGAGTATAACAAAGATTGGTTGGACAAAGGTCTTTACCAAAGCCTTGACCCAGATATTGCATTCTATTCAGGACCTCAATATCCTACCGATAAGGGAAATTTTGGAATATTCTTGGACAGTATGCCCGACACTTGGGGGAAGACTCTGATGAAACGGCGAGAAGCGCAAGACGCAAGGGAGCGTGACGAAGAAGCAAGAACATTGTACGAAATCGACTATTTGCTAGGAGTTTATGATGAAAGTAGAATGGGTGCACTTCGCTTCAAGACAGATATGAAAGGCCCATTTTTGGATGATGATGACAAGAACCCTACTCCACCTTGGTCTTCCCTTGGTGATTTACAAAAAGCCGTTGAACAGCTTGAAAACGATACCCAAAATGAAGAAACAAGACAATGGTTGGCCGTATTAATAGCTCCAGGTTCATCATTGGGTGGTGCACGACCAAAAGCAAACATCTTAGGAATAGATAAAAGTCTATGGATTGCAAAATTTCCTTCAAAGACCGATACTTTGGATAAGGCGGCCTGGGAATATCTGGCCTATAAATTGGCGACCACCTGCGGTATAGAAATGGCCGAATCAAAAATCGAAAAGATTTCGAGCTCTTATCATACCTTCCTCACCAAACGTTTTGACCGTTCAGTAGATGGTCGGATCCATTTTGCATCGGCAATGACAATGACCGGAAACAATGAGGAAACGCTTAAAACCAAAGCAGCAAGTTATCTTGATATTGTTGACGTCATCGAGAATTATGGAACCAATGTTGAATCCAATTTGCATCAACTATGGCGCAGGATAGTTTTCAATATCGCCATATCGAACACGGATGACCACCTACGGAATCATGGATTCATACTAAACGAAAAAGGTTGGGAACTATCACCTGCTTATGACCTAAACCCTTCCATTGAAAAGGACGGGTTGGCACTCAATATAGATATGGATGACAATTCCTTGGATTTTGAACTAGCAAAGAGTGTTGGGGAATTTTTTCGCTTAAGCGAAGATGAAATGGATGGCATTATCAATGAGGTTGTTACCGTTGTGCAGGATTGGAAGACGGTTGCTAAGAGGTTGGGGATAAAAAATTTAGAAATGGAATTAATGGCAGGAGCATTTAAAACAACCTAACTACAATAGAATTATGAGTAAAACAGGGAGTGTGTTTTCAATGGGAAGTGGCGGAACTACTTACCAGCATCATGTGCAAGCTGCATACCTTCTTGTAATGATACTTCGGATTGAAATGCCTCTCGTGGCTAAAGACAAAATATGTGAAGTTGCTTTTCAAACCACTAGTAGAGGTTATGCTACGGATGATTTGATGGTTATGGTTGATTTAGGAAATTCAGAAACTCAGAAGATTCTGGGTCAAGAGCCCGTAAAAATCTTCATTTGATTTCTGAAAAAGGGAGAAAGAATTGGAAAAAAGAAACTTTGTATCCTACCTATGTACTTGCCCAAATATCCCATAAAAATGATACTGTTTAGTTGCTGAATTATTTTATTTGAATTATTGATAAATGCAATTTGTGAAATAGGTTCATAAAATTATTAAAACATAATCCACTCAGCACATTCCCCTACATTACATTCCGGGCAAAGGGCTTCACTTCAATTGTCTTGGACACAATCCTCTATTTCGGCTTTCCATTCTGCTAACCCTTTCCGCTTGGTCTGGGAAATAACGCTACATTCCCTAGCCAAAATAGGGGATTAAGTCCGCCTTATAAGTGGAAAGCCACCACCTTGGTTTTCTTGACGGTATTTATGGCAAGGACTTTTTGAGTCCCTGCCCAAAAATCCCTAAAAACCAAAACGCTGTCTTACACATTTTAAGGGGTTTATAATGGATGAAGCGGATCATCGAAAACAGGTATCACATAACCAATACAAATTTAGCTATGCTTTTCATTTTATTTAACTGTCTATGCGCTGAAACCTAATCATATTTAACTGTTTGTTATCAAGGACAAATTAGAATAGAAGGAAACACCTTGATTTATGGATGTGTTTTCAATTTCTCTATTTAGCTTCCATATAATTAAGCAAAATGAAATTGAGGCAAACTGTGATTTTTAAGGAAATAATATTTAGTGTAAACTTTCTTTGGCCATATTCAAAAGCACTACGTCAAAATAGTTTTGAGAGATAATATTAAAACTTTGAAGTTCTAATAGGAGTTTTGTTGTTAAGGATAATGGTGAAATTTTGCCTTCTGATAATTTTTAGATTAAATATCTAGCGTGTTTTAGGATTTTAAAATTACCAATGTGTAGAGTTTCTAAGCTCTTAAACTAAACAAAGGTTCATGTTAAAAATAATTTTATCACACAGGTGCAACATAGGTACGGCAAATGTATAGTTTAGATGGTTTTAATGGGCTCTTAATGGAATCAATGAAATGTAAATTACTGAAAACCAAAACATTTATCTCCGGATAAATTGTGCCGCTAGCCTTAGGATATAAACAAGAAAAAGTTCTTAAATTTTTAAAAAGCGGGTGTGGTGGAATTGGTAGACGCGCCAGACTTAGGATCTAGTGCCGCGAGGTGTGAGAGTTCGAGTCTCTCCGCCCGCACTTTACAAAAGGAAAAGCCGAAGTTAATCTTCGGCTTTTTTTATTATATTCTCCTCATAAATAATTTTACCTTTAACTTAGCTTTAGCTACTTAATGTTTGCCAGTATCAATTTGTTAATTTTTTAAATGTATCTCATTACATGATCAAGAAATTATTTAAAATTATTTTAATAATAGGGCTGTTGTTTGTTATTATTTCTAAAGGGTTAGAGATGTGGCTAGAATCAAGCTTTGAGACTCAAATCAACACCAACCCTAAGCGTTCTTACAATATAATTTATGAGGATTTTAATCTCGATAATTTCTTTACTGGAGTTACGCTTACAGAGTTAAAAATAGAACCTTTAAATAGGAGAGGTGGTTCGGTTGTTACAGGCCATGTTGATTATGCCACATTAAATGGATTTAAGTGGGTGCAATTCTTACTGGGAAAAAGACTAAATATTCACGAGATTGCTTTTAATAAACCAGTTTTTAAAGTCGAGGTTGCCCAAGATACCACAAAAAATAAGGGAGGTAAGGGCTTACAGGTCATGTTTGGAGATATATTATCTCGTGCAGATTTAAAAAGTTTTAGTTTAAAACAAGGGGCAGTAGTTTTTACCGATGCTCAAACTAAGGACACCATTAGTAATATTAAGCGTGTCGATATTGAAGCTACTGAAATTGAAACAGATGCCTTGCTGTTTACGCATCTTATTCCTTTTAAAATGGGAAATATTAAAGTTAATATTGAAGGAGTCAATATCCAATTAAGTAATAGTGCCTTCTTAAACTTAGGAAGTTTTAATTACAATCTTAAAAAGAAGGAAGTCTTGCTTCAAGAGGTCGAACTCGGCTATACAAAAAGTTGGGTTGCTGTTAGTAATGAAATTGGCTTTCAAAATGATGTAATTGAGTTTGATGTAAAAGAAATAGGAATTCACAACTTAGAACCTTCTACCGAGTTTTATACGGAATTAGATATTGATGCGACATCTGTAACCATTGATGGACTCAATATAAAACTTCAAAGGAATAAAAATTTATCAAGACCCAAAGATGCTAAAAAGCCTATGTTTAAAGGTATGGTAAATGCTATTCCTTTGGATTTAGAATTAGATTCATTAACAATAACCAATTCCTCCCTGTCTTATGGAGAGCTGGGGTTAAATAAATCTAAAACAGGGTATATCGTGTTAGAAAATATAAATGGAATTATAGAGGGCGTAACCAATAAAGCGAACCACCAAAAAGAGGTCGAGTCATTGCGAGCTGCTATCAGTACCAATTTAGAAAACAAAGCCGTATTAAATTTTGATTTAACTGCTCCTTATGATCAAGATGTATTCGAACTTGATGTTGAAGTGAACCATATGAAATTTTCAGATTTTAATAGTGCTTTAAAGCCTCTGGTTGGGGTTGAAATGTTATCGGGGCACATTGCGCGCATCAAGTATCATATGAAAGCAGATAGTATCCGGTCTAAAAACCATTTAGTTTTTGATTACCAAGATTTGAAATTAGAAGTACTTAAAGAACAGCCACATGATAAACCCAAGCGGAAGACATTTGAATCGGCTATTGCTAATGCAGCTATTCACGCTCGAAATATGCCTGGTGATAAAAAATATGGTACAGCTACCTACTCATACCCCCGAAATATCTACAGATCTCCAATAAATTATATAGTCCAAGGATTGATTGAAGGGTTTACCTATATTGTTCCCAAAAAAGGGATTCAAAATTTATTGCACAAAGACAAGCATAAAAAGAAAAAAAGATGATTGTTTACCCATGCTTTTAATTAATTGGGAAAAAGCTTTTTTTATTCAATCTTACCTCCATATTCAATTTCTAGAAACGGTTGGAATGTTTAAATAATTTTACTTTTTTAAGTCCTAACGATTTAAAGATTATATATTTGCAAAATCATTAGGTTTTATAGCTTAAATACCTTGTGTAAAGTACATTAAATAAACGTCGTAATTAAAAAAAATGAACAAACAAATTGATCAACAGGCTGCAGATAACATAAGAGCTTTAGCTGTGGCTATGGTAGAAAAAGCAAAGTCGGGTCACCCGGGTGGACCTATGGGAGGTGCAGATTTTATGCATATTCTTTATTCTGAATTTTTTAATTACGATCCTACAGATATGGCTTGGCCATTTAGAGATAGGTTCTTTATGGATGCTGGGCATTTATCTACTTTAATGTATGCACAGTATTATCTTTTAGGGAATTATGCTAAAGACGATGTTGCTAATTTCCGTCAATGGGGGTCTATCACACCAGGGCATCCAGAAGTAGATGTGGCTAGAGGTATTGAAAATACATCAGGTCCCTTAGGGCAAGGACATACTATGGGTGTTGGTGCTGCCATTGCAGCAAAGTTTTTACAAGCACGCTTTGGAGATTGGATGAATCATAAGGTATATGGTTTTATTTCTGATGGTGGTATTCAAGAAGAAATTTCTCAGGGAGCTGGGAGAATTGCAGGGCATTTAGGTCTTAGCAATTTCATCATGTTCTTTGACTCAAACGATATTCAGTTATCAACATCAACCGATGAGGTAACTACCGAAGATACTGCCATGAAGTATGAAGCTTGGGGTTGGAAGGTCGTTACCATTGACGGACATAAACATGATGAGATTAGAAAAGCATTAACAGATGCTAATAACGAAACCGAAAAACCAACCTTAATTATTGGAAAAACAATAATGGGGAAAGGTTGTGTAACGGCAGATGGTGAAATGTTTGAAGGGCATTGTGAGTTACATGGGCAGCCTATTGGCGCTACAGGAGCAGATTACGAAAAGACCTTATTGAATTTAGGAGCAGATGTAGAGAATCCTTTTGATATTTTTGATGATGTTCAAGCATTTTATAAAAATTTAGTTGCTGAAAAGACGGCTGCTGCAGCCGCAAAGAAAGAACAGATAAATGCATGGAGAAATGATAATATAGCTTTAGCAGAAAAATTAGATTTCTTCTTGTCAGGAGAATTGCCAGAGCTAGATTTCGAATCGATTGAACACAAAGCAGGATTAGCATCAAGAGCTGCTTCATCCAATGTTTTAGCTTACTTAGCGGAAAACGTAGAAAACATGATTGTGTCTTCAGCCGATTTATCTAATTCCGATAAAACGGATGGTTTCTTAAAGAAATCTTCGGCACTACAGAAAGGGGATTTTAGTGGATCGTTTTTACAGGCAGGTGTGGCCGAATTAACGATGGCTTGTATTGCTAATGGTATTGCCTTACACGGAGGAATTATTCCAGTGGTGGCTACATTTTTTGTATTCTCTGACTATATGAAACCAGCCATTCGTTTAAGTGGTATACAAGAATTGCCAGTTAAATATGTTTGGACGCACGATGCATTTAGAGTAGGAGAGGATGGACCAACACACCAACCTGTTGAACAAGAGGCACAAATTCGATTATTAGAGAAATTAAAAAATCATAGCGGGAAACCTAGTTTCTTGGCCTTACGACCTGCCGATTCTGCTGAAACCAGTGTGGCATGGAAAATGGCTTTAGAAAACAATAGTACACCATTGGGGTTAATCTTATCTAGACAAGGGATTAAGGATATACCTGCACAAGGACAGTCAAGGTATCAGGAAGCCTTAGCAGCAGAAAAAGGCGGGTATTTGGTGAAAGAAGTTGAAAATCCGGATGTAGTTCTAGTTGCAAATGGTTCAGAAGTTGCCACGCTTATTGCTGCGGCAGATATACTTGAATCAAAAGAAAATTTAAAGGTAAGTATTGCCTCTGTACCATCTGAAGGTCTTTTTAGATTACAGTCTGAAGATTATCAAAAACAGGTGATTCCAGAAAATACGCCGTTATTTGGGCTAACAGCCGGATTGCCAGTTAATTTAGAAGGTTTAGTTGGTGCACATGGTAAGGTTTTTGGTTTAGACCACTTTGGCTATTCTGCTCCTGCTGGGGTACTTGATGAAAAATTTGGCTTTACAGGAGAGAAGGTGAGTCAAGAAGTGATAGCCTATTTGAGCAAAACAGTAACAACAAAATAACAAACAAGAACAAGACTTATGAAATTTTTTATAGACACAGCCAACTTGGAGGATATTGCTGAAGCTCAAGCCTTAGGAGTATTAGATGGTGTAACAACCAATCCATCATTAATGGCAAAAGAAGGTATTACAGGAGAAGACAATATTATTAATCATTATAAGAAAATCTGCGATATTGTTGAAGGCGATGTTAGTGCGGAGGTGATTTCGACAGATTTTGAAGGGATGGTAAAAGAAGGTGAAGCCTTAGCTGCGTTGCACCCACAAATTGTTGTGAAATTACCATTAATTGCCGATGGTATTAAAGCGTGTAAATATTTTTCAGATAAAGGCATAAGAACCAACGTAACTTTGGTGTTTTCAGCCGGGCAAGCTTTACTAGCTGCCAAGGCAGGAGCAACTTATGTATCTCCTTTTTTAGGTCGTTTAGATGATATTTCAACAGACGGGTTAAATCTAATTGCCGAGATAAGACAGATTTATGATAACTATGGGTTTAATACCCAAATCTTGGCGGCATCAATTCGCCACACGATGCATGTTATTGACTGTGCTAAAATTGGTAGTGATGTGATGACTGGCCCACTTTCATCAATTAAAGGATTATTAAAACACCCTTTAACCGATATCGGTTTAGCTAAATTTTTAGAAGATTACAAGAAAGGAAATAGTTAGAAACGACTATATCCCTTAAAATACGAAAAGCTTCTCTTTTCAAGTTTACTTTACTTGAATTCGAGAAGCTTTTTCAATTAACAACAAACTAACTAACTTATTTTTTTATATTGAATTTAAAAATTTGTGATTCTGAACTATTATTCTTTTCATCTTTGGTAATAACGCGCCAGTAATAAGTATTTCCAGCAACTACACTAATTGATAAACTTGTATTTCCTGTGGTGGCTTCTTCTGTTTCTGGAGTAGGTGTAGTACCGAGCAAAATAGTATATTCTTTTATATCGTTGTCGATATCCTCTGCCGTCCATTCTATGGTAACAAGGGTTGTTGAAGCCGGAAAGGTTTGATCGTAAATTGGGTTTATAATATCTGCAGGAAAAGGTGCATGAGCAGATACCGCTTCACCAGCATTATAAAATTTCCAGATGCTACTGTTGGCAGTGGTATTACTTGAATTTTTGGAAACTACATACCAAGAGTAGGGAGTTCCTCGGAGTAGGGTAATACTTTTTTCAGACGTATTTGACGAATAATTACTCGTAGTTTGAGTTTCTAAGTTTTTTACAAAAATTTGATACGAATCTGTGTTGTCTGCATCATTCCAGTTAAATAGTACGGTGCTCTCTGTACTGGTTAAATTTGAACCTTCGGTACACTCTGAGTTTTCCTCAGGAAATACTAAGGTAGCAGCGCTTGGTGGTGTTACCTCAATAGGTGGCTCGGGTTCTGGTGCAGGACTATCACTACTGCTACAACCCAATATGGAGCTTCCTAAAATTAAGCCGGCTACTATATATATATTAAACGTTTTCATTAGTTCTTTATAATTTTAAAGCTGTTTTGAACAGATTCTGTCCTTACTTTTAAAACATACACCCCTTTTGAGAAATGGGAGGTATCGATTCTTATATTTTTACTCGCTGTTTCTTGCTTATAAACAAGTTTTCCTAACACTGAGTAGATTTCAATCTGTACGGCCCCTTGGTCCAAGTCGCCTAAAAATACATTAAGCATATTATTGGTGCCTATAGGGTTGGGGTAGGCTAATATGGTGTCCCCATAAAAAATAGTTTCGTTGTAAGTGCCTTGGCAATCTTTATCTGTTTTAACCTGAATGGTGTTTTTTCCAGGGTGTAATTCTAAATCTATTTTAGAATCCGTTGTGCTCGTGCTAGTACCATTATGTGTAATTTGATAATTATTTCCACCACTCATATCAAGAGAAACACTTTTTTTAGAACTACTAACTTTTGAGAAAACCGATAAATTTTCGGGTTCAGTGATAGTCACGTTAAAACACATTTCAAAATCAGGCTCACTATCTACGGTAAAACAAATTTGGTAATCTCCGGCAGCAAGATTGTCCTTAATAATAGAACTAGAGAATTGATCTTCGCTACTAAATCCATTTCCAGATATTTTTACAGTGTAGTTTAAGCTTTCAACAGCTGTGATATCTATAAACCCGTTATTGCTGTTTCTGCAGGTTTCACCTGATATTTGAATTTTGAAGTTGTTTTTAGCTAAGCTAAAAATAGTACATCCGTTAGCATCTACAGTGGCACCTAATGGGGTGTCTGGGCATGCGTCAATGGCATTTTCAACGCCATCACTATCTGTATCATCAGGGTTTATAAAAGGCTTATCTCCATAGATAATAAAAGTACCAGGTTCTAGAGTTATAGTAGTATTTGGATTTGTCACTTCAAGCGGCATATTTCTATTTAACAAATTATACCAAGTACCTGTTTGTTGAAATTTAGGGTCAATATTTCTAGCCGTGAGCCCAAAATTTCCGATCACCGTAATATGTTTTATGTCATTACCAGAAGCCGAGTCTAAAGATAAATGTATTGTTTTTAAACCATTTGCCGAGCTTGTATCCAAAGAGAAATTAGCCGTTCTAAAAATGGGTTGTTCTTTTTTCAGTCGAATCAATTCAGACCAAGTATCATAAAGCGCTTTTCTAGCAGGTTCATCAAAGTAGTTCCATAAAATGGGTTTGTTGCCTGTTCTGCCATTTTTGTTAATAGAAATGTCATAGCCTAACTCTCCAAACTGCCAAATCATTTTTGGCCCTGGTACAGTAAAGAAAAATGCACCTGCTGTTTCTGTTCGTTGAAGTGCTGTGTTAAGCTCTTTTACTTCATATGAACCATTAGATTCCGACGAATTAATGTTTCTATACATCATGCGCTCCTCATCATGACTTTCCATATATCCAATGGAGGAAGATGCCTGATCAAAGCCTTTTTTCTTGTGGGATATATTATCGAAATCAGCACTGCCGTTTCCAGATGTCGCTAATCCATATGAGTTATTTTGATTATTCCAAAGCATAATGCCTTTACCTTCGTCAATTCTATAGTTAGCCCACTCTCGTTCTTCAGTAATACCTCCAAGATGCTCAAAAATTACGTAAAAGTTGTCTTTGATGTCCCATTGGTCATCGGCATATAATTTTAAAACGTCCACGCGGTCTTGTTGGTATGCCCCTGTACAGCTCTCATTACTAGGGGTGCAATTTTGGGTAAATCCTTTGGTGAGGTCCCATCGGTATCCGTCTATATTATACTCTTCTATCCAGAACTGCGAAACACGTTTTACATAGTCTCGTGTGGCTTGTGTGCTATGATTGAAGTCATTGAATACACTATAGCTATGTGTGGCTTCTTGATTAAAAAACGGACTGTCTGACGAAGCTGTTCCACCGTAGTTGCCATTATCTGTGTTCCATAATCTGTAATATGGATTTTGACCTGAAGCATGATTAAAGACCACATCTACAATTACGGCAATACCACGCTTGTGGCACTCGTCAACTAAAGCTTTAAAGGCATTTTGTGTTCCGTAATATTTATCTAATGCCATGTGAAATGACGGGTTGTAGCCCCAACTTTCATTGCCATCAAATTCATTAAGCGGCATAAATTCTATGGCATTAATGCCTAAATTTTGTAAATAGTCTAATCTGTTCTTAACAGCATCGAAACTGTGCAGTTCATCAAAATCTCTGATTAATAGTTCGTAGATAACAAGGTCGTCTTTATTTGGGCTAACAAAATTAGTGACCTCCCAGTTATAAGAAGGGTCTCCTGTTCTTAATAAAGTTACTGAGTGATTTGTTTTTCCTGTGGGATATAATGGTCTATTTGGGTAAGTGATGTCATTTATAAACTGGTCATTTGATTCTGTTAAAATAACATGCGAGTAGGGGTCTGCAATACGAATGCTGGCGTCTACTACATATTGGTACATGTGATTTGTTTGTGGGCTGAGCCCAGTAAGTTCAATCCAAAATCGATCTTTACTACTATCTTTATGCATTATGTAGTTGTCATCAATTGTCCAATTATTGAAATCTCCAATTACATGGACAAATTCTTTATAAGGTGCGAATAGTACCAAAGTAGCTTTGGTGTTATCCGAAGGATTCATGTTGATACCATCTAACAATCCAATTGGTAATGGAGATTCTGTTACTGTTGGTTTTACAATGGCTTGAAATGTTTTGGAGTCTGTTTGGGTACCATTCGTAATTTTTAACTCAAAATTAGTTGTCTCATTAACGGAATAATTTGTATTGTATGCAGTTACTTGTGTTTTGGTATCGACTATGGCATTATTTGCTAGCAAAGTAAAGTCTGCGGTAAGACTTGAAGTTGCCTCTATGGTAATGGTTTCTCCTGCATTTAGCAGTGTAGTTGTTTTACTTGGAGCATTTAGAAACAATTGGAATGAACCTAGGTCAAAAAAGAAATCATTACACCCAGAAGCTTTTAATTCTTGATTGCCTGATTCGTTTCTAAATACCATACCAATTTGTGTTGCCGAGTTTTGCTCTTCTGTTGTTATATTATAGTAAATAGATGGCGTTATTGTTATACTAAACGTGCCGTCGTTATTACTGGTCATTTGCCCGATGCCATCGTCTATTCCCCAGTTTCCAACAACGTCATAGCCAAAAGCATTGGTATCATCGCCAATACCAGAATGCATATATACTTTATTTGGATTGTTAAATCCATTACAGTCAGATGCTGAACTATTAATATCAACAGTTATAGTTATTTCATCCGTTACCTCAAAAGCATTTGGGGTTATGGAGACTTGCCCGAATAAAGATACTCCAATTAGAGTAAATGCAAAACGTATTAACTTTATCATTACTATTTTTTTAACATCAATTATTTGGCAGTCAAGCTAGTTTTAGGAAAAAAAGGCTGATTTAAATCAGCCTTTTTTATTGTGCTATTAATTCTATTTTTTGGTGTAGGTGGGTTTTGTTGGATCACTAAAATCAAGAACAAATGAATACGTTCCTGCCGTGGTAACTAAGTTAGCACCACCTGCGTCAAGAATACCATCTCCGCCATCATCACCATAATTTACATCCCAATCGTTATTGGCTCTAAACTTGTATTCACCATCAATAAGGGTTACATCATTCAAAATCCAAATATCATCAAAAGGCCTAGACCAATCTCTATTAAACTGTGCATCAGGAGTTGCGCCCCACTCGTTATATGCGCCTCCTACAAGCCCCCATACGTAATCAATAGGTTCTAATGTATAGGTCATTTCGTTTAAGTTAACGGTAGCAATGTATATTCCAGCAGTTACTACAATATTAGCGCCACCTTCATCTAAAGTACCATCAGCTCCATCATCACCCCAGTTAGTTCCCCAATCATTATTCATTCTGAACTTCATCTCACCATCAATAAGGGTTACAATACCTCTAAAAACATCTGAATATTGATCATAATCTAACATGAAATCTGGCGTTGCTCCCCAGTCATTATAAGCACCTCCAACGATACCTAAAGAGAAAGGCTCTATGGTATAGGTTAATGTGTTTAAGTCCATAGTGATTTTGTAAGATCCAGCGGTTACTGGAATGTTAGCACCGCCTTCTTCTAAAGTGCCATCATTATCATTATCACCATAGTTAATATTTGGTGCATCCCAGCTATTGTTTTGTCGGAATTTAATTTCTCCATCAATAAGGTTTACATAAGCAGCTAATACACCTTCAGTTTCTGTTGTAAAGAATGGTAAATCTGGTGTTGCTCCCCAATCATTTGCTCCAGAACCTACAACACCCCAAGGTGTAGATAAATCTAAAGATGTCATATAGGTAGACACTGTGATTTTTATAGGATCAGAGATTCTTTCTAATACACTTCCTGTTGCGACATCAGTTATTGTAGCAGTTACTCTCATGTCAAGGTCGCCGGTTGTATCTGCCTCAATGCCACTTTGAATAGCCGCTGCATTTAATTGGGCGTGCGTCAAATCAATTGTGCCAAGGTTTCTAATATTTCCGGCCTCAATAGGTAAAGCGAAATCAGTTCCAGCTAAAGCGGTTTCAACAACATACTCTATATCCATTTCTAATGATGAATCCAAAATAGGGTCCGTCCAAGTTACCGATGTTGCAAGATCGTTATTATTGTCAATAGAAAGCACAAAAGAACCGCCATCAGTAGGTTCGGTAATTACAGGAGCATTAACGGGATAGGTTGTTGCTAGCATTAAAATACTATTTGAAATTGTACCGTTTGCTAAAACCCTCATGTATACAGGGATGTCTTTAAACGTTTCCACACCTGTATTAGCAATGGCATTATTGAATTCAGATACAGTCATTGTAAAACTATTTGTTTCTGAAGTTCCAATGGTACTAGCTGCTCCAAAATCAGATGCTGTATCCATTTCAATATTATAAGTCCCACCTTCAGTAAGATCATCATTCCATGAGATTGTAAATGCTGGATTATTAGGAAGGGAAAAGTTTAAGAATACTGTACTAATACCTGGTTGCTGTAATGTTAAAGCTGGATCAGGTGAAGTAAGTATTAGTGTTTCTTCGTTTTCACAAGAGGTAAAAACAAGTGCTAGTGAAAGCAAAAGAAAACTCAATTTTTTAATATATGTATTCATCTTAATTTACTTTTATTGATTATAAATTCAACGGAATCATGATATAACGACCAGTTAATGTGTTAAACCATACTTCGTAATCATCCTCTACCACAACTGGTGTACTTCCTCCTTCTTGGGCAACACCTGAAAATTCTGTTGAACCTCCCCAAGTTGATCCAGTGTTAGTTAAAAATTGTAAGTCTCCTGGTACTAATCTAATACTTGGAATATTCCAAATATGGGGATCAAAAGTAGACTTGGTCATTTCAGTAGTTTCTGCCGCAGAGCCTTGAATGGCTATGGTTGTGAATTCTGTAGCTCCAGAAGCATCAAAAGGTTTTGTGGTATACTTTTTTGTTGAGATATTAAAAGTGAATTCATAGTAACCCGTTGCTTCAACTCCAAATCGTCCAGGGTCACTTCCTTGAGTTCCTGGGTTACCAGCTATTTCACCAGCAGCCTTAAAATCATCACTTCCTTCGTCGTCAGTTACACCCCATTGAGGTTGCCATAACCCCCTTTCTTCTAAAACTTTCCATCTACCATTATTATAATCTCCATCATCATTACTAAAAAACCCAGTGTAATAATACAATCTTGGATTTTCTTGATCTCTGAATAGGGCAGGATTATTCAAGTTGTTATTCCAACCCGGAGCAGTACCATTACCCACTAAATAGAAATCATCAAATGGATAATTAAAATAGGGATAAACCATAAAGCTTATACCGTTAGAATCTACAGGTAAGCCTTCCTGAGTGCCCAAAGACGAGGTTACTCTAGCGTACAATGTGCTCCAAGCGAACGCAGGAGCTCCAACTGTTCCAGCAGCAGAATTTAATTCTGCAACAGATAATGTAGCAGCATTGTTGCCCGTAATGGTTGTAGCAACTGTTGAATTTGCGAAATCAGCATCAGACGCGATTTCAATACTATATCTAACTGCAGCAGGTTGTCCATAATCAGCTCTAGACCAATTGAAGGTAACAGCAGGATTATTAGTGTTAACAGGATCTAGTTCTATTTCAGTAATTTCTAAATCAGCTAATTGAACAGCATCTGTTGGTGTTGCGACAAACTTCTCAGAGTCATCATCGCAAGCGCTAACCAGCACAAATAAACATGCCGTTAGCATTAATATTGATATGTTTTTCAAATATTTCATTGTTTAACTTGTTTTAGTACCCAGTGTTTTGGGTTAGGTTAGGATTAGCAGCTCTACTTCCATCAGGTATAGGATATACATTAAAATGCGCTGGAATAGCTATACCATTACTTCCATTTCCTTTCCAGGCCCAGTTGTAGTTACCTCCAGTAAATCTGTTGTATCGAATTAAGTCTTGCCTTCTGTGTGCTTCCCAGTGCAGTTCTCTAGATCTTTCGTCTAAAATAAAGTCTAAGGTTAAATCGCCAGAAGAAATCGTATTTGGATTATTAGCTCGAGTTCTAAGCGCATTCACATATTCAACAGCTGTAGAAAGCGAACCTCCGCCGCCTCTTAAATGAGCTTCTGCATACATTAAATAAACATCGGCTAATCTAAATAACGGGAAATCCGTGTCAACAAAGGTTTTGTCAACTCCTAAATCTCCAGTTGAGGTCGCATTAGAGTATTTTTGAATGATGTATCCTGAGTCTTTATTTGAAATATCATCAATATCTATAGGTCGCTCTCCTATAATTAAGGTGTTGCGAGTATCATTAGCAAATGAAGCATCCCATAATTGAGCAAACTGCTTTCTAACTCTTAAGGCACCACCCCAGCCGCTATCTCCAACGCCAACTTCAGCTCCATTTATTTCCAAGCTCCCCACAGAACCATTTATCATAACGGTTGTAGGACCGTAGTTTTGTGTGGTTGCTCCATCAGAAACAATAGGGAAGATAATTTCATTGATTGCCGAATTGGTATTGTTATCTGCCATAAAATTATGTAAGTAGTTTGACGCCAATGAGTAACCGCCGTCAATGATTTTTTCGCAGTAAGCAATACAGTCAGCGTACTTGTTTTCTTGAATATAAACTTCGGCATTTAGGTAAATTTTTGCCAAAATCATATAGGCAACAGATTTATCTGCTCTACCGTATTCATTTTGCCTTGAGGCTACTAAGTCAGCATCAATGTCTTTTAATTCGCTTTCTATAAATGCAAATAATTGAGGGCGCTCATATACTTCTGGTTGCGAGTTTAATGGGGTGTTCTCATCAGCGAAATTGGCTTTTCCAAAAAGATCCATCATATAATAGTAAGCCATGGCTCTCATTAAACGCGCTTCAGCTCTGTAAGCCACAATGTTTTGCCTTGTAGCTTCAGAAACACCTCTGCTATCAAGAGCTTCATCGGTTGTTTCTCTTAAGAAGTTGTTTGCAAGCGCAATAGATAGGTGGGCTCTACTAAACATTCCTAATAAAAGAGGGTTTTGAGCGGTCCAAATATTTCTTTGTATCTCTCTCGTGCCTGGGTCATTTTCGTAAGACCATATCATCTGATCTGCGGCAAGCGTTTGGGTATACAATAATACACGCCCAAATTGGCTGGTTCCAGCATCAATATTCTTTAAGTTAGAACTTTCTGGTCCATCGGTTCCTGTTAGCGCTAAGTTGGCATAAATACCGCCTAGCACGCGTTTATACGAAGATTCGTCTTTAAATAAATCTTCACTTAAAATAGTTTGATCGTCTTTTGGCGTAATGTTAAGATCGTTTGTGCATGAAGACAACAACACGACTGCAGAAAGGCAAACTAAACCTATTACGTTTTTTATTTTAAATTTTGTTTTCATAGTTAATTTCTTAAAATTTAAAGTTAGCTCCTACTAGTACCGTTCTTGGTCTAGGGTATACAACGTTATCAATTCCTTGAGTTAAGGTTAAATCTGAATCGTTGTCTGTTACTTCTGGGTCTAGTCCGCTGTAGTTTGTTACAGTAAATACGTTTTGAACGCCTCCCCAAATTCTTATGCTGTTAATACCTTTTGAAATATCACTAAAGGTGTATCCTAACGTAATATTGTCCATTCTTAAGAAAGACGCATTTTCAACATAGATATCAGATATAATAACATCGGCAGTTCTTTGAAATTGAGTTTCTAGAACGGATTTAGGGATATTTCCTAAAACAGCGTTGTCTTGTAAAAGTTCATATTGTGCTTTAGACGATCTTACGTTATTATACACATAGTTTCCTACGTTAGCTCTAAGGTTAAATGCAAAGTCGAAGTTTTTGTAATATAAACTTGACTGAAATCCAAAGTTAGCATTGGCTCCAGGGTTTTCCTTTACATATCTATCGTCGTCATTAATAATGTTATCGCCATTTAAATCGGCATAAGCGCCTTCAATAGGTCGGCCTGCGCTATCATATAATTGCTTGAATACATAAAACGAATTAGGTGCTTCTCCCTCTCGGTGAATTTGGATATTATTTCCTGTACCACCAGCAATACCGCCTGTTCTAACGTCTTGATCGAGCGCAAGCTCTTTCATTTTTCTGTCTAAGAAAGTCGCGTTAAAGTTAAAGTTAAGCGTTAAGTCTTCTTTTTTAATTACATCGGCATTTAACGCAAATTCAACCCCTTGAATATTTAACTTCCCAATATTTTGAATCACAGAATTTGAAAAGTTGGTACCATCGGCGACTGATGCTTGAAATAATAAGTCATCAGAGTTCTTATTAAAGTAGTTAAGAGAACCAGAAAGTTTGTTATCAAATAAGCCATAATCAACCCCAACCTCAAAAGTCTTGGTCTCTTCCCATTTTAAATCTGGGTTAATTTCTGAAGCGATCAATGAGGAAATAGTGTTGTTTCCGAATTGATATTGAGAATTAGCAATTCCTGATCTATATCTGTTTAAGAAAATAACTTTCTCCTCAATAGTTTGCTGCCCAGTAATACCATAACTCGCTCTAAGTTTAAGGTTAGAAATAGTATTGGAATCTTTTAAGAAATCTTCCTGACTCATATTCCAAGCCACGGCTGCAGCAGGGAAGTTACCCCATTGATTGTCTTTGCTGAATCTTGAAGTACCATCACGTCTGTAGGTAAAAGTTACCAAGTATTTATCTAAAAATGTAGCGTTAGCTCGTGCAAAGAATCCTATTAAAACCACATCTGGATCGGCGTATACATCATCAACACTAAGCGGGTCTCTTTCGTTTCTTCCATTAACACCGCTATTCTCAAATTTTTGGTATGAGTAACCTGCAGTTAATTCTCCCGTAAAGGATTCAAAATCTTTTTTATAATTTAAATATCCATCAAAGAGTCTGTTTACACGTGTTTGGTTATTTTCTTTGTAAGAACCTTTAAACAATTGATCGGTATCAGTAGTAGGAACTAGTCTATCTGAAATATCATAACCTTTAGATTTTGTTTCATCGAAACCAAGGTTTACAACCGCTTTAAGTTCAGGAAGAAAATGAAATTTATAATCTAAGTTTAAGTTACCATAGGCTCTGTTGGCATCACCGGTGTTATTACGTTGCATTAAAGATGCAAAAGGGTTTGTGGTACCATTTGCTACAACATTATTTTCTCTATCTATGATATGTTGGTAATAGCCGCCAAAAGGTGAGCTTGGATCGTAAACTGGTTTAGTTGGGTCATAACGCATGGCAGCACCAATTTGTCCAGCATCTGCAAATCTGTTGTCCTCATATGCTAAGTTGGCATTAAGACTTACTTTTAAGTGATCATCTAAAAACGAAGGGTTTAAAGCAAGACTTAAATTTCGTCTGTTAAACTCAGAGGTCTTAATAGCACCTTCTTGGTCGGTATAACCAAACGAGAATCTTGCCGGTAAAGCATCAAATAAAGCACCTTGTAAGGATACATTATATTGAGTTGAAACGGTATTTCTAAATATTTGATCTTGCCAGTCCGTACTCTCAGTGCCTAATAGGTTAGTGTCAAGCGTTGTGCCATTAATAGGTTGAGATTGAACTAAAGCTCTATATTCATCCCCATTAAATACATCAATATTGTCGGTAACACTTCCAAAACTCACTTGTGCATCGAATGACGCACTAAAACTAGATTTACCTTTTTTGGTTACAATAATAATCACACCATTGGATGCTCTTGATCCGTAAATAGCTGTGGCTGAAGCATCTTTTAATACAGAGAACGAATCAATATCGTTCGGGTTAATTGAGGCAAGTACCCCTCTAGATCCAGTAACACCATCGTTAGATATTGGTAAACCGTCAATTATTATAAGTGGGTCGTTCGATCCATTAATAGATGAACCACCTCTAATTCTAATTTGAGTTCCTGAACCAGGGGCGCCACTTGTATTAACAGTAACCCCAGATACACGACCGCTAATTAAATTTTCTGCGGTAACGATATTTCCTTTTGTAAAATCCTCTTGTGTAATAGACTCTACAGATCCTGTAGCATCTTTTTTAGTTGTCGAACCGTAACCAATAATAACAATCTCTTCAAGTTGAGCCGTATCTTCGGTTAACTCAATATTTAAATTGGCTTGTCCTGTATAAGGCATTTCTACTTCCTTATAACCAACATAGGAAAAAACTAGAATGTCGCCTTCATTAGCTTCAATCGCGTAATTTCCATCAAAATCTGTAGCAGTTCCATTTGTGGTGCCCTTTACTACCACATTAACACCTGGTAGTGGGATGGAAGTTGCTTTCTCAGTAACTGTTCCTGTTATACTGTTTTGCCCAAACATAAAAACTGGCAAAAACAGCATGAAAAACAGAATACTTCTAGTAGTTGTTTTCATATAAATAAATAATTTAATTGTTCTAATTTAGTTCTTGTATATTTTCACTCCTCGTGTCAAACTTATGTAAAGAAATTGTAAATAAGTTGTTATGATTTACGAAATTCTTAGCGAAAACGTTTTCGTGTTGACAACTTTATATTTTTTGACAGATATTTTAACAATTACATATCAGTCAGTTGCAGTTTTGTATTCGCTTTCTTGGGATTCTTAGTTTGAATTTCTTGGATTTTGTAGTAACTTGACACCAGTATAAAACGCACGCATTCAAAGGTATTTCTTTATGGTAGCTTGGTATATGTTTTATACATTCAAAAATTGGATAACAAATGAAAAGAAAAGTTACTTTAAAGCAAATAGCAAAAGAGCTAGACGTGTCCATTTCAACAGTTTCGAAAGCTTTAAGTAATAGCAGTGAAATAAGTGAGGATACCACCCAAAAGATTCAAGCGTTTGCAAAGCTTTATAACTATAGACCTAATAATATTGCTCTGAGTTTAAAGAATAGAAAAACCAAAACCATTGGTATTCTTATTCCGGAAATTGTACATCACTTTTTTTCTACTGTTATTCGAGGTATTGAGCGGGTTGCAAATAGAAGAGGATACAACGTTATTGTTGGGCTCTCTAATGAATCTTTTACCAAAGAAATAATTAATATGGAATTGCTTGCTAATGGAAGTATCGATGGGTTTATTCTGTCTATTTCAAAAGAAACTCTAATGAAGCAGGATTACCATCATTTTAATGCAACAATAAATCAAGGAATTCCAATTGTTATGTTTGATAGGGTGGTTAATGAAGTAGATTGTGATAAGGTAATAGTCGATGATTTTAAAGGAGCCGTCAAGGCCGTTGAAAAGCTTGTTCATAAAGGCTGTAAAAATATAGCACTCATCACTACCATGGATTATGTTAGTGTGGGTAGATTGAGAACACAGGGATACCTTGAGGCACTTGAGGAAAACAAATTAGCTCCAGACTCCAATCTAATTTTAAAGATTGATGATAGTTTAGATGTAGAAAATAATTTAGATCTTCTTGAAACTGAAATTGCTCAATTTTTAAAATCTAATCCCGATATTGATGGTGTTTTTGCGGTTAATGAATTGTACGCGGTCTCTGCTATGAAAGTTGCAAAAAAAATTGGACGTCAAATTCCTGATGATATTCAGGTAATAGGTTTTACAGACGGTGTGTTATCAAAACATGCATCTCCTAGTTTAACAACGGTAAGTCAACATGGTCAAAAAATGGGGGAGCAATCAGCAAATTTATTAATAGATAGGCTAGAGGCCGAAGATGCTCAAATGGATCAGTATCTCTCTAGTAATACGTCTAAATCCGATTACATAAAGATGGTCATTGAGACCGAAATTATTGAAAGAGAATCAACTAAATAAAAAAAATAATTAGGAAAAATTAAAATCTTTCCTATCTTTGTGACGAAATCGAAACTTATATTTTCACTTCTCACCATAAGTTTTGATAAGTTAGATTAGTACAATTATTCCAATTTCTATATTTTAAATTGATATAAATCGCTTATCAAATAGTATTAACCATAATATACTATTTCATGGAAAAGCGTAGATTAAGTTTTTGGCAGATCTGGAACATGAGTTTTGGGTTTCTAGGAATCCAAATGGGTTTCGCTTTACAGAATGCCAATGCTAGTAGAATTCTTCAAATTTTTGGAGCCGATGTTCACGAATTATCTTGGTTTTGGATAATTGCACCTCTAATGGGGCTTATTGTTCAACCAATTATTGGGCATTATAGTGATAATACCTGGGGCCGTTTTGGCAGGCGTAAGCCCTATTTTTTAATTGGAGCTATATTGGCTTCGGTAGGTTTGGTACTTATGCCACAGGCCGATATGTTTATTGCTTTCTTGCCTGCCTTATGGGTGGGTGCTGGAATGCTTATGATTATGGATGCTTCTTTTAATATTGCTATGGAGCCTTTTAGAGCTTTGGTTGGCGATAATTTAAGAACAGATCAAAGAACATTAGGATTTAGTGTACAAACAGCGCTAATTGGTTTTGGTGCTGTTATAGGGTCTTGGTTACCTTATATTGTGGCAAACTGGTTTGGTGTTTCTAACCAATCTGTTGAAGGTTCGGTTCCTACACATTTAATTCTGTCATTTATAATTGGGGCAGTAATTCTAATCATTTCAATTTTGGTAACAGTTTTAACTACCAAAGAATATTCTCCAGAAGAGTTGGCTAGCTTTGAAGATGAACAAGCGCATAACGAAGCTGTTCAGAAAGATGAAACGAAAGAGAAATCAAGTTTACTTGATATTTTTGAGGATTTTAAGAGGATGCCAGAAACTATGCGCCAGTTAAGCTGGGTACAGTTTTTTTCCTGGTTTGGTCTTTTTGGAATGTGGGTTTTTGCGACTCCAGCAATAGCTCAGCATATTTATGGCTTGTCGCATTCAGACAGTAGTAGTGGTGCTTACCAAGATGCTGGCGACTGGGTTGGTATCTTATTTGGCGTTTATAATGTAGTTTCTGCTTTTTATGCTTTTGCATTGCCGTACATAGCTAAGAAAATTGGTAGAAAAAAAACACATTCTATATCTCTTATTGTTGGGGGACTGGGATTATTATCTATCTATATTATGCCAGATAAAAATTGGTTGATACTATCTATGGTTGGAGTAGGTATTGCCTGGGCAAGTATTTTGGCCATGCCTTATGCGATTCTTGCAGGATCTATTTCGCCAAAAAAAATGGGGGTTTACATGGGGATATTTAACTTTTTCATAGTTATCCCTCAAATTATTAATGCCTTAATTGGCGGGCTGCTCGTGAAATACGCTTATGGTAATCAAGCCATATTTGCTTTAGTAATGAGTGGTGTAAGTTTTTTAATAGCAGCATCTTTAGTTTATAAAGTAAAAGATGTTGATGATGTAATACAATAATTGTAACATGAATACAATAGGAGTTATTTTTGATTTAGATGGGGTCATCGTTGACACCGCTAAGTATCATTTTTTGGCTTGGAAAAAGTTAGCCGATACGTTGGGTTTTGAATTTACTGAAAGCCACAACGAACTGCTTAAAGGTGTAAGTAGAGTAAGATCTTTAGAAATCTTGTTAGATATAGGGAAAGTTCACATTTCTGATAATGAGAAGCAAGAATATTTAATTAGTAAAAATGAAGACTACCTTTCATACATTACAAAAATGGGGCCTGAAGAGATTCTTCCAGGAGCGTCCAATTTGTTAGATAATTTAGATGCTTTGCGCATAGATTATGTTTTAGGTTCGGCTAGTAAAAATGCACCATTAATACTAAAGCAGGTAGGACTTTATAATAGATTTAAAGGGATTGTGGATGGTAATAGCGTTTCAAAAGCTAAGCCAGACCCAGAAGTCTTTTTAATAGGAGCCAAAAAATTAGGTCTAAAACCACAGAACTGCGTTGTATTTGAAGATGCCATAGCAGGCGTAGAAGCGGCTAATGCAGCTAAAATGATTTCTATTGGGATTGGGGATGCTCAAACTTTAAACAGAGCTCATTATAATTTTAATGACTTAACAGAATTGCCAGAAGGATTCTTTCAAGAATTACTTACTGAAAAGGTATAACAACCTTAGAGTGAACCATGGTTCACAAATCAAAAAGCAAAAAAAGCTTATTTGAATATTAATTTTTAGAATCGATGAATCAAGATTATATAAAACCAGATAATTGGTCAATCATAGAAGAAGGATTTGATGCAGAACGCGTGAAATCTTCAGAAAGTTTATTTAGCATTGGGAACGGAGCCATGGGGCAACGAGCTAATTTTGAAGAACAATACTCGGGCCCAACCTTTCAAGGGAGCTATATTGCAGGGGTTTACTATCCAGATAAAACACGAGTTGGATGGTGGAAAAATGGGTATCCAGAGTATTTTGCTAAAGTATTGAATGCGCCTAATTGGATAGGGATTAATGTTATAATTAATGGAGAACCCTTAGATCTTTTTCGTTGCCAATCCGTTAGCAATTTTAGAAGAGAGTTAAATATGCAAGAAGGTTGGCTCTCTAGGAGTTTTACTGCAGTTTTACAAAATGGTTTGGAAGTTAGTGTGAGTTCGAAACGATTTTTAAGTTTAAAAACCGATGAACTTGGGGCTATTCAATATAAAATATTGCCAATAAACGGTGATGCAGAAATTGTTTTCGAACCGTACTTAGATTCTGGTATAACCAATGAAGATACTAATTGGGATGATAAATTTTGGGATACCACTAGCATCATTCAAAATGAGAGTCAAGCCTTTATTGAGGCTAAAACCATGAAAACAGATTTTCATGTTTGTACCTTTATGGAGTCACTGTTTACTATTAATGCAAAACCTTTTGAAATAAGTCCAGAAGTTCAAGCGGCCAACAATAAGATAGTATATAATTATACCGCCCATATAAAGCAGAATCAAGTGTTTGCTATTCAGAAATTTGGCGGTTACGTAGTTGATAGTAATCATGATAAGTCTGAACTTATTTCTGTTTCTAAACAAATTCTTGAAGTTGCGAAAGATAAAGGGTTTGATGAATTACTGGAAGAGCAAAAAGATGCTTGGGGCAGAATTTGGGAAATGGCTGATATTACTATTGAAGGCGATGTTAAAGCGCAGCAAGGTATTAGGTTTAATATTTTTCAATTAAATCAAACTTATACTGGCAAAGATTCTAGGTTGAATATTGGGCCCAAAGGTTTCACTGGTGAAAAATATGGAGGTAGTACCTATTGGGACACCGAAGCGTATTGTATTCCTTTTTATATGGCAACAAAAGACCAAAAGGTTGCAAGGGCTCTATTAGAATATAGATATAACCATTTAGACAGAGCTATTGAAAATGCTGAGAAATTAGGATTTACTGATGGGGCAGCACTTTACCCGATGGTAACTATGAATGGAGAAGAGTGCCATAACGAATGGGAGATAACCTTTGAAGAAATTCATAGAAATGGGGCTATTGCTTTTGCCATTTATAATTACTACAGACATACAGGCGATTTCAGTTTTGTACCAGAAAAAGGACTTGAAGTACTTATAGGTATTGCCCGGTTCTGGCAGCAACGTGCTAATTTTTCTGCCGACAAAAATAAGTATGTTATTTTAGGTGTGACTGGACCTAATGAATATGAAAATAATGTTAATAATAACTGGTATACAAATTATTTAGCAAGGTGGTCTATTAATTATGCACTGGAATGTCTTGGTAAGGTTGAAAAAGAATATGAAGCCGATTTTGCTAGAATTGTAAACAAGGTGAAGCTATCTGAATCAGAATTGAAAAAATGGAAACAGGTAGCAGATAATATGTTTTTCCCATATTCAGAAAAGTTTCAGGTATACCTTCAGCAGGATGGATTTTTAGACAAAGAGTTAATCACAGTTTCGGATCTTGATAAAAGCGAGCGCCCTATCAATCAAAAATGGTCATGGGACAGAATTTTACGTTCACCTTACATTAAGCAAGCCGATGTATTGCAAGGGTTCTACTTTTTTGAAGATCAATTTAATGATGAAGAACTAGCACGTCATTTCGATTTTTATGAACCCTTTACAGTTCATGAAAGTTCGTTGTCTCCTTGCGTCCATAGTATTCAAGCTGCTAAATTAGGAAGAATGGATCAAGCTTATACGTTTTACCTAAGAACATCAAGACTTGATTTAGACGATTACAATCATGAAGTTCATGAAGGTTTGCATATCACCTCAATGGCAGGTACTTGGATGAGTATAGTTGAAGGTTTTGGAGGCATGAGAATTGTAAATGATAAGCTGTCATTTACTCCTAAAATTCCAGAACAATGGCAAGCATATTCCTTTAAAGTTAATTTTAGAGGTAAAGTTTTAAAAGTTAATGTTTGTCAAAATAAAACTCATTTTGAGTTAGAAAGCGATGAGTCTTTAGAATTGTTTGTCAATAATAAGTTAATGTCAATTAAGCCTAACAATCTTATGACCGTTTAATGTAATAATTTGGTTATGATGGGATTTGCTAAAATTAAAAATAAGCTATTTTTTTTACCGTTAATATCTCTAATAGTGCTCACAATATCATGTAATAATGGTAATGAGAAGGAGGGGCTGAATAATGAATTGAACGTTGCAAAAGCAGTAAAAGAAGTTAGGCAAGATATTGATCGCCTAGAACCTCCAAACTGGTGGGTCGGTTTTAAAAATACGCAGTTGCAGTTATTAGTTAAACATTCAGGTATAACTAAGGCAACCCCAAAAATTAATTACAAGGGTGTTACCATTTTAAAGGTTCATAAAGCCGATAGTCCAAATTATCTGTTTATAGATTTAGACATTTCTAAAGAAACACCACCAGGTAAATTTAACATCATCTTTGAATTTGATTCTGGTAAAGAATTAATGCAAACTTATGAGTTAAAGGAGCGAGTTAGGGACGGAGACTCCTATTTGGGTTTTGATAGCAGTGATGCCATTTATTTAATTACACCAGATAGGTTTGTAAATGCTAACCCTAAGAATGATATTCAGCCAGCCTTAAAGGAACAGGCAATTAATCGAGCGGATAATTATGCAAGGCATGGCGGAGATATTCAAGGGATTATCAATCATGTCGACTATATTAAAGATCTCGGATTTACGGCAATTTGGTCATGCCCCTTGTTAACCAATGATATGCCAAAATCTTCTTACCATGGTTATGCCATTACGGATTATTACCAAATTGATCCACGGTATGGTAATTTAGAGGATTATCTCAAGCTATCGGATAAGCTTAGGTCTAACCAAATGAAGTTAGTCATGGATCAGGTAGTTAATCATTGCGGCAGCGAGCACTGGTGGATGCAAGATTTACCTTTTAAGGATTGGCTCAATTATCAAGAGAACTATGAAAATAATGGGAATTTAATAACGTCAAATCACAGAAGAACAGACAATCAAGATGTGTATGCGGCTAAAATAGACAAGAAAGAGATGGCAGATGGCTGGTTCGTTTCAACTATGCCCGATTTAAATCAAAAAAATTCCTTTATGGCGACCTATCTTATTCAAAATAGCATTTGGTGGATTGAGGGGGCAGGCTTAGGAGGTATTCGTCAGGATACATATCCTTATCCAGATAAACAGTTTATGAGTGATTGGGCCGGCGCTATTATGACAGAATACCCCAATTTTTCTATTGTTGGTGAAGAGTGGAGTTATAACCCTTTACTTATTGGATATTGGCAGGATGGTGCAAATAATAGGGATGGGTACGATTCCAATTTAAGATCTCCAATGGATTTTGCTATGCAACGTTTTATTGTTGAAGGGTTAAATGAAGAAGAACAGTGGGATACTGGTTTGGTAAAATTGTACGAAGGCTTAGCTAATGATTTTCATTATGCATCTCCAAAAGACCTTATGGTTTTTCCTGACAACCACGATATGAGCAGAATATTTACGCAGTTAAATGGTGATTTAGTCAATACAAAAATGGCTCTAAGTTATATGGCAGTAATTCCAAGGATTCTTCAATTTTATTATGGTACAGAAATTTTAATGAACGATTTTGATAAGCCTGGAGATCATGGTTTGGTAAGATCGGATTTTCCAGGAGGCTGGGATGGTGATATGGTCAATGCTTTTACTGGAGAAGGTCTTTCTGATGAACAAAAAGATATGAAAGAGTTTATTAAACGTTTGTTGAACTATAGGAAAACCAGTAACGCTATACACGAAGGCGAAACGATTCATTTCGGACCTGAAAATGGTGTTTATGTATTGTTTAGAAAAACGGATAAGGAGACATTAATCCATATTTTAAATAAAAACGAAGCTCCTATTAGAATTGATCTTACGAGGTTTGATGAAATTGGGCTGAATGCAAAGCGCGTAATAAATGTTATTTCCGGTGAGTCTTTTATTTGGGGTAATACCTTAAAACTAAATGGTAAAGGGGTATATCTATATTCTACAAAAGCAGACTAAAAGATGGTTGTAAGGTCATGTGTTTTAATAGTCCTTAGTGTCATACTCTTCACATCTTGTAAACGAGTAAAGGAAGATATTGATAATCCAGTTTTAGGAAACGAAACAGTTACTTTTATGATCACTAGGCTTCCTGATAATCATCAATTTAAAGACGATATTTATTTGTCGGGGAATTTTGAGGGGTGGTCTGGTGGAAGACCTCGATTTAAATTGAGTAAACTTGATAAGCAATATGTCATGACGTTACCCAAATACAAAGAGCAAATTAGTTTTAAATTTACGCTTGGTAGTTGGGATAAAGTGGAGTGCGCACAAAATGGTAACCCTATTGAAAATAGAAGTTATATATTCAATAAATTGAATGATACGGTTGACGTTGAAATAGTTAAGTGGCATGATTCCATGATAACCGATAAGTCATCTACGGCATCTAAGAATGTAGAAGTTTTTAGTAGTACATTTTATATACCTCAATTAAAAAGGACTCGAAAAATTAGTGTGTATTTACCACCAAGCTATGAGGTCACAAATAATAGTTTTCCTGTACTATATATGCTTGATGGTCAGAATGTGTTTGATGCATCAACATCCTACAGCGGAGAATGGGAGGTCGATGAAACACTTAATAACCTTTATAAAGAAAAAGGTTTTGAGCTTATTGTTGTAGCTATCGATCATGGTGCCGATAAACGCGTAAATGAATACTCGGCATGGAATTCAAAGAAGTATGGTTTGGGAGAAGGAGATGCATTTTTAAATTTTATTACACAACATTTAAAACCTGCAATAGATAAGCATTACAGAACTAAAACAGGGCCTTTAAATACGGCTATATTGGGCTCCTCTCTGGGCGGCTTGTTTGCCCATTTTACCGCATTTAAGGAACCTGAAGTTTTTGGGTTAGTCGGTGTATTTTCACCATCATTTTGGTATACCAATGAATGTTATACGTTTACCAAAGAACGGGCTCATGGAACTCATTCGAGACTTTATTACTTAGCTGGTGAAAAAGAAAGTGATAGCATGGTGTTCAATATAAATAAGATGGTAAAATTGATTAAATCTGAGGGCTTTCCCGAAAAGAACATTTACTTAAAGGTAAATCCTAATGGAACCCATTCGGAAATATTTTGGAGAGATGAATTTCAAGAGGCTATAACTTGGTTATTTCAAATTAAATAAGATATGGTACGTTTTTATAAATATGGATCTCTTGTGTTACTTGTTGTTGTGCTTTTAATCTCATGTAAGTATAAACATGAACAAGCAGATAAATCCAGTAAACACTTTAAAATCCACAACAAGATTATATTGAGTCACGGAGCCCTTATGAGAATGGATAAGTATAACTCCAACTTCATAGAAACCAGACCTGTTGATGTTTGGTTACCTCAAGGTTATAGAAAGCAAAAAAAGTATAGTGTGTTATACATGCATGACGGGCAAATGTTGTTCGACTCAACATTAACTTGGAACAAACAAGAATGGAAGGTAGACGAATGGGCTAGTAAATTAATGAACTCAAAGATGACAAAAGACTTTATAGTTGTGGCCATTCATAACATACGTGAATTAAGATGGTTCGATCTGTTCCCTCAAAAAGCGTTTGATTTTTTGGATACATCAACTCGTGATAGTATTAGTTTAAAAATGGCTTCTGAAGGTTCGTATAAACTAAATGGAGATAACTATTTGAAGTTTGTAGTGGAAGAACTGAAACCAATTATTGATGCCGAATTTTCGGTATATCCTAATAAAGAACACACTTATATTATGGGTTCCAGTATGGGTGGGCTAATGAGTATGTATGCCATCTCAGAATATCCTAAAGTATTTGCTGGTGCCGCTTGTTTATCCACACATTGGCCTGGCACAACGCCTGTTAAGGACGAAAAGCAATGGTCTGACGCTATTTTTAAGTATATGGGAGATAGGTTTCCGAAGGCGGGATCAAATAGTATTTATTTTGATTACGGAACGAAAACTTTAGATGCACATTATCCTAAATATGCTTCTAAGGTAGATAGTCTTTTCATTAGTAAAGGGTATACGCAAAAAACTTTCAGGAATGTATTGTTTGATGAGACAGATCATTCGGAAAACTCTTGGAACAAAAGGTTGGATGTTCCATTAACTTTTCTTCTAGGAAATAAATAAAGAGATATGAGATTACTTTTTAATATACTACTCGTTTTATTATCGATTCAAACTCTAAAAGGACAAAATTTAGATAGAGTATTTGAACGTATTTTAGAAACCAATAATGGTCTGGAAATTTATGTAAGTGATGGTAAGTATGAGGTTACATTTTATAACGATAAAATTGTTGAAACAACCTTTGTTCCTAAAGGAGAAAACTCTATGAAAAAGTCTCACGCCGTAGTTCTTAAAGTGGGAAACGTTAACTATGTGTCTACTAAAGATAGTGGTACTTATAATTATGTGTCTGAAGGTCTTGGCGTTCATGTGGAGATTAAACCTTTTCAAATTTCCTATACTTATAAAAACAAGCCTCTAATTTCAGAGAAAGCAGGTTATGTAAAGAATGATAGTTTAGAAACCATCCAATTTAATCTTTCAAAGGACGAAATGCTTTATGGAGGAGGTGCTAGAGCTCTGGGGATGAACCGAAGAGGCAATAGGCTGGAGCTTTATAATAAAGCGCATTATGGCTATGAGACTAGAAGTGAACTTATGAATTTCACGCTCCCAATCGTCTTGTCATCAAATAAGTATATGGTCCATTTTGATAATGCGCCTATTGGATTTTTAGATTTAGATAGTAAATCTGATAATACGTTAACTTATGAGACTATTTCAGGACGTAAAACCTATCAAATTATTGCCGGAGATTCTTGGTATGACATGCTAGATAATTACACCAGTTTAACAGGCAAACAGCCTATGCCAGCACGATGGATTTTAGGTAATTTTTCCAGTCGTTTTGGATATCATTCACAACGGGAAACGGAAGAAACTATAACGGCTTTTAAACGAGATAGTATTCCTGTTGATGCCGTAATTTTAGATCTGTTTTGGTTTGGGAAAACGGTTGAAGGTACTATGGGGAACTTGGAGGTTTTTAAAGACTCTTTTCCTGATTTTGAAGGTATGATAACCCGTCTAAAAAGTAAAGATATAAAGACAGTAGTTATTACAGAACCCTTTGTACTAACAACATCAAAACGATGGGAAGATGCCGTTTCTAAAGACGTACTGGCTAAAGACTCTTTGGGGAATCCTTTTACTTACGATTTTTATTTTGGAAATACAGGTCTTATCGATATTTATAAACCAGAAGGAGAAGCATGGTTTTGGGATATCTACAAAAATGACATCATTAATAAGGGAGTTGCTGGTATATGGGGAGACCTAGGAGAACCAGAAGTACACCCAAAAGCTTTGAGGCATGTCGTAGGAAGCGCTGATGAGGTTCATAATATTTACGGACATGACTGGGCACGATTAGTTTATGAAGGGTATCAAAGAGATTTTACAGATGTTAGACCTTTTATTCTTATGCGTGCAGGATACTCGGGTTCACAACGCTTTGGTTTAATTCCTTGGTCTGGCGATGTTAACAGAACATGGGGAGGGCTGCAGAGTCAACCAGAAATCGCTTTACAAATGGGTATGCAAGGGTTGGCATATATGCATTCAGATTTAGGTGGTTTTGCAGGGGATAACCTTGATGATGAGCTCTATGTAAGATGGTTGCAATATGGTGTGTTTCAACCAATTTACAGGCCACATGCTCAAGAGAATGTTCCAAGTGAACCAGTGTTTAGAAGTCAGAAAGCCAAGAAACTAGCAAAACAGGCTATTCTGTTGCGTTACAAAATGTTACCATATAACTATAATTTAGTGTTTGAAAATAATCAATATGCTAAACCCTTAATGCGGCCTTTATTATTTGAAGAACCAGAGAATGATAAAATGTTGGCATACTCGGAAACCTATTTATGGGGGCATGATTTTCTTGTTAGTCCTGTATTAAAATCTAAAAAGCTTGAACAGGACGTTTATTTTCCTAAAGATAATATCTGGTTTGATTTTTATTCTAACGAGCGCATAGAAGGAGGCGTTACCAAAATGATTCATTTAAAAGAGGACCATATTCCAGTATATGTTAGGGCAGGAGCATTTATTCCTATGGCTCATAAGATGCAAAGTACTAATGAATATAATCATAACAATTGGGAACTGCACTACTATCATGATGCTTCGGTTAAACGAAGTAATCGAACCATTTATAATGATGATGGCGAAACACCGAATGCTTTTGAAAAAGGAGAATACGAGTTGCTTGAGTTAGAATCTGATGTAGATAAAAGAAACCTAAATATTTCGTTTAAATCAAAAAAAGGAAATTATTTTAAGCACAGTCTTAAAACCATAAATCTGGTTATCCATAATGTAGATAAGAAACCTAAATGGGTTAAAATCAGCGGACGTAAGAAAATATTTAGCTGGGATGAGAAGCAAAATCTACTCATAATCGTTACATCTTGGAACACTATAGAAAACCAAGATGTTAGTATAAAACTTAAGAAATGAATGCACTAAAAGTAATAATAATGACAATGGTTTTTTGCACCTTCGCATGCGAAGAGGAAAAGAAAGGCAAGCAGGCAGTTGCAGTTCAGCCTAAAGTGAAAAAAGAAAAATACGTGGTATATCAAGTGTTTACAAGGTTGTTTGGAAATACAAATACAACCAATAAGCCATGGGGGACCATTGAGGAAAATGGAGTTGGTAAGTTTAATGATTTTACAGATAAAGCACTGCAGGAAATAAAAGAACTAGGCGTTACTCATATTTGGTATACAGGCGTACCGCATCATAATGTGATCACAGACTATACGGAGTATGGTATTGGTAATGATGATCCTGAAGTGGTAAAAGGCCGCGCTGGGTCGCCATATGCGGTAAAAGACTATTATAATGTTAACCCAGATTTGGCTGAAAACGTTGAAAATAGATTGACAGAATTTAAGGCGTTGATTGAGCGATCACATAAAGCAGGCTTAAAGGTGATAATTGATATCGTGCCCAATCATGTAGCGAGGAATTATAAAAGTATTTCAAGCCCTGATGGTGTTAAAGACTTTGGAGAAACTGATGATACGTCATTAACCTATCATGTAAATAATAATTTTTATTACAATCCTAAGGATTCGTTTAAATTGCCAAAATGGGAGCATAACTATTTGCCACTTGGAGGTGAAAAACATCCATTAGTTGATGGGTTTTTTGATGAATCTCCCGCTAAGTGGACTGGAAATGGTTCAAGAGCGTCGCAACCTAATATGGGAGATTGGTATGAAACCGTTAAGGTTAATTACGGTATTTCACCCGAAGGCAATAAAGACTTTGACGAATTGCCAGATCGTTTTAAAAATGAAAACTATAAAGCGCATTATGAGTTTTGGAAAAATAAGAATGTGCCTAATTCGTGGGTGAAGTTTAAAGATATTGCCTTGTATTGGTTGGAAATGGGAGTTGATGGTTTTAGGTATGATATGGCCGAAATGGTTCCTGTAGAGTTCTGGAGCTATATGAATTCGCACATTAAAATGAAGAATCCCGATGCTTTTTTATTGGCTGAAGTGTATAATCCATCCCTGTATAGAGATTATATTAAAAAAGGCAAAATGGATTATCTATATGATAAAGTTCAGTTGTACGATACCATAAAGCACATAATGCAGGGGCACGGAAAAACAGATAACCTACCGGCCATACTAGAAGATTTGAAAGATATTGAGCACCATATGCTACATTTTCTGGAGAATCATGATGAACAAAGAATAGCAAGTCCTGATTTTGCAGGTAACGCTGATAAAGGAAAGCCCGCTATGGTGGTTTCGGCTACCACCACGACTGCTCCAACCATGATTTATTTTGGCCAAGAAGTTGGGGAAGATGGGTCTGAAGATGCAGGTTTTGGAGATCCAACCAGAACTACTATTTTCGATTACGCCGGGGTACCTGCCCATCAACGCTGGATGAACAATATGCAGTTTGATGGGGGGCAATTATCTAATAAGGAAAAGGACTTGAGAGACTTTTACAAGAGATTGTTAAACTTAAGCTTAAAGAATGCAGCTTTCAAAGGGAACTATGCAGATATTCATGCTTTCAATAGAGCAGAAACCAATGATTATAGTGATAAGGTATATGCTTTTGTAAGGTGGGAAGGTTCAGAAAGGGTTATTGTTGTTTCAAATTTTGATTCCAATAACAAGCAAAGTTTTCAGCTTAAAATTCCTTCCGAAATTGTTAAAACTTGGGGCTTAAAAAACGAGAGCTACAGAGTTGTCGATCAATTATACGACGATTTTAGTGCTACTCTCGAGGTACATAATAATATTGGAGTTGTACCAATTACCTTAAGTCCACTAGAGTCATTAATATTAAGTGTAAAGTAAAATGAAGTTATTTTTATCTGTTTTATTCGTCTTTGTTGTATTAAGTAGTTGTAAGCCAGTAGAGGACAATGATAAGGCTGTTCCTGAAAAAGTGCCTTTTGTATGGGAAGGCGCTAATATTTATTTTTTACTGGTAGATAGGTTTAATAATGCGGATAAGAACAATGATCTTAATTTTAATAGAACAGAAGAGCCTGCTAAACTGAGAGGCTTCATGGGAGGCGATATAAAGGGGGTAACGCAAAAAATAAAAGAGGGGTATTTTACCAATTTGGGAATAAATGCTATTTGGATGACACCGATTGTAGAACAGATTCATGGTGGTACAGACGAAGGTACAGGTTTAAGTTATGGTTTTCATGGATATTGGGCTAAAGACTGGTCTAATTTAGATCCCAATTTTGGAACTAAAGAAGATTTAAAAGAGTTGGTTGATACGGCCCACAAAAAAGGGATTCGAGTTTTGTTAGATGCCGTGGTTAATCATACAGGTCCGGTAACAAAAACAGATGCCGCTTGGCCCGAAGCATGGGTGCGAACAGAACCAAAATGCGATTATTCATCATATGAAAATACCGTAACATGCACCTTAGTTGAGAATTTACCAGATATTAGAACCGAAAGTAACGATAATGTAGAATTGCCTATTCAATTAGTTGAAAAGTGGAAACAAGAGGGTAGATACGAACAAGAATTACAAGAGCTTGAGAGGTTTTTTAATAGAACAGGATATCCCAAGGCTCCTAGGTTTTATATTATTAAGTGGCTTACGGACTATATAACTGAGTTTGGTGTTGATGGATATAGAGTTGATACCGTAAAACATACCGAACCTTACGTTTGGCAAGAATTTAAAAAAGAATGTGATTATGCCTTCGCAGAATACAAGAAAAATAATCCTGATAAGGTGCTGGATGCTAACGGTTTTTATTTGGTAGGAGAAGTTTATAACTATGGTATAAGCGCAAAACGAGCATTTAATTTTGGGAATAAAAGCGTGAACTATTTTGACGATAGCTTTAATAGTTTAATTAATTTTGAAGCTAAGTGGGATGCTGCTAAATGGCCTATTCAAGAACTGTTCTCAAAGTATTCAGAGATCTTACAAACAGATTTGAAGGGGTATGGTGTTTTAAACTATTTGAGTTCACATGATGACGGTCAACCATTTGATGCTTTAAGAGAAAAACCTTTTGAAGCAGGTACAAAGCTTTTATTGTGTCCTGGGGCATCTCAGGTTTACTATGGTGACGAATCAGCACGTTTGTTAGTGGATCCTCAAGCAGAGGGAGATGCTAAACTTAGATCCTTTATGAATTGGGCAGATATTGAAAACAAAGAGTATAACCAGCAAGTCCTTGAGCATTGGCAAAAGCTTGGCCGTTTTAGGGTAAATCACCCAGCGGTAGGAGCAGGTATTCATAAAGAATTGTCGAAAGAACCATATGTGTTTTCAAGAACCTTTAAATCACCAGATTTTAGTGAAACTGTTGTTGTAGCGCTAGGAAATTCTGTTGGTACTGAGTCTATACCTGTGGCTGGTATCTTCAATGATGGGGATGTTATTTTTGATGCATATTCAGGAAAAAAGGTAAATGTGGCACAAGGTAAAGTATTGGTCAATTCAAAATTTGACCTACTTCTATTGAGTAGGAGTGTACCTTTTAATGAATAGGTGTTTCTCGCAGTTCAATTTGAATATGCCTCTTGCGTTTTTATTCAAATTTTCTAAAAAACATGATACTTTTTAGTAACATAATCTTTGTTATGAAGTCTAATTAATACCGACTAAGTCTTTATTTAGTAAATTTGCGGTATAAGTAGTTTAAGATTATGGATATTAATGAAAATATTGATTCGCCATTAGAGCTTAAAATAAGTTTCAATAAACTTTTAGAACGCTACGAAGCTTTATCAAGCAGTGAGAATAAATTAATTGCCACTAAAGCTCAAAATGTTTTACAAATTGCAAAAAAATATCCTGAGTTAAGGGATGGTTTTAGCGATACCACTGTTTTAGATAAAAGAAAAGAGGCAATAGAAATTATATTACAGGATACCTTTAGTCCGTTGCTTACTCATAATGAAATTAAGACAGCGTCAGTCCCTTTTCATAATTTTATATTTAATTCATCTGAGCGTTTCAAATCTATTTTGAAAACAGCTGGTAAGGATTTTGAGCTGCAGATGAAAAACATGCCCCAGGATGATGTCTACATTATTGCCTGTACTATCGTATTGAATTTTTGCTACGGATATAATTTAAATTTTAAAAGACCATTTTATTATGAAATTCCTGATGTCAATGGTATTAACAGGTTTTACAAAATATTATATAATGCAGACTTTTGCGAAATAGTTCCAACAAAGCAAGCAAAGAAAATCACACAAGCCGATTATGAGGAACTACTGGATAATTTTGAGAATATTGAAATTTGGAGGGAAAAGTTTCCTCCAAACAGTTATATGTTTAAAGGGTTTGTTATTTCAAACATTTTTGATGTTACCGACGATCAGTCTATTTCCAATATAAAAACCTCTTTAATTGGCGAAGATAAAAGGAAGGATAAGGATTTTATGGAAGATTTTCATGAAGTTTTTAGGTCTTTATTTGGTATTAACGATTTAAAGGTTGGCTTTTCAATATTTAATAAAGACGAGGATATTTTTGAGCATGTTCATGGTAATGGGATTCAAAGTTTTTTGTTAGGGGATTTAGAAAGTAAAACATGTAGTGATGTGCTATGCAAATGGTCATACAATAGGTTGTTAGCCGAAACAAAGTTCTTCTCCGTTTCAGATGTGGAGCGAGAGTATCAAAAAAGTGAAACCTGTGCCCCTCATATTAAGAGTTTATATAAGCAAGGGTTTAAAAGTGCTATTTTTGCACCGATTGCCGATGAAGATGGACTCATGGGCATTATTGAAATAGTTTCTAATAAACCAAAAGTACTTAATAGTATAAATGCCAATAAACTAATTGATGTTATGCCGTTTATAGTATCAGCTGTGCAGAGGTCTAAAAATGAAGAAGCAAACTTAATTGAAGCAGTTATTCAACAAGAGTGTACTTCCATTCATCCAAGTGTTAAATGGCGATTTGAAAAAGAAGCTAAACATTTTATTCATGCAGAACTAAATGGACAAAAGCCAAGTTTTAAGAAGATTTCTTTCGATAATATCTATCCGCTTTACGGACAAATTGATATAAAAGGCTCTTCAGAGGCAAGAAATAGGGCCACCAAAGCCGATTTAACGCTACAACTAGAGGCGGCTAAAAAATTGTTTTTAAAGGCTTCGGATATAGATCAATTACCCATTTTTGAGCAGTTAATTTTTCAAATAGATGAATATTTAGAAGATTTAAATAGAAATTTTCAAGTAGATAGTGAGCAGCAAATATCAAACTTTTTAAAAGACGATATCGAGCCTGTATTTATGCATGTTAGGGATACTCATGAGCTTAAAAATGAGGTCGATGCGTATTTTGAAAGCATTGACGAAAAAGGAAATACATTCTATTTGCACCGGAAAGATTACGACCAAACCATTGCCAAGATAAACAAGGAAATGGCATCGCTTTTAGATGAAAAACAGTACGATGCGCAAGCAATGTATCCACACTATTTTGAGCGTTTTAAAACAGACGGTGTAGAGCATAGTATGTATATTGGAGAGTCTATTACTAAGGAGGATAGTTTTAATCCCATATATCTATATAACCTGAGACTTTGGCAATTACAGGTTATGTGCGAAATGGAAAATGCCTATTACCAAAAACAAGCTAAGTTTCCAGTACAATTAGATGTAGCATCAATGATTCTCGTCTTTAATCAACCTTTATCCATAAGTTTCAGAATGGATGAAAAGAAGTTTGATGTTGATGGGACTTACAATGCCAGATATGAAATTGTGAAGAAGCGGGTGGATAAGGCCTTTATAAAGGGGACTCAAAAACGAGTTACAGAAAAAGGGAAAATTACTATCGTGTATTCTCAAAAACAGGATGAAAGAGAGTATTTAAGATACATTAAATTTTTACAATCTAAACATTATTTAGACACTGATGTTGAAATTGTGGAATTACAAGACTTACAAGCGGTTACTGGATTAAAAGCAATACGTGTTAGTGTGCTTTATCATAAAGCGGAGGATGATAAAGAGTTTTATACTTATGACGATTTAATGAAAGAGATAAAGGCTTAGTAGGCTCCTGTTGAATGAAATGCAACAGCGAAAGCAATCACACTAACAATAATGCCAACCATGAATACGCTATAGGTTAATCTTAAAATTTTATATTTTCTGTCAAGTACTAAACCAAGGAAGTATAAATCCTTTTTCATTGAAGAATACAAGTAATCTCTGTCTTGCATCATCTCACCCATAGCCCATTCAAAATCATTTAGGCTCATTTTATGGAAATTGCCAAAGAATAATAAGTTTACTTTTTTGTTGGCAACATCTTTTTTGGTGAACTTGCCACTGGTAATATTTGGGCGGGTTGCCAATATAGAAAGAATAATGGAAGCCACCGTAAACAATACAAAGATGATTGTTGGTAATATTAAATAAGCGTTAGATGGATTATCTAATTTTGATACCAAGTTTGATAAAACCATCGAAACGATAATCGCGTTTACAGATAATAGAATATTTGCTTTGGTATCAGCAATATTGCTTAAGTGCATATGGTTTTTTAATGTAACCCTAAACATCGTTTCTATTCCTCTTTCAGGCAATTCTATTTTGTTTTTTTTAAAACTGAGAGCTTCTTTTCGTTGTTTTTGTTTTCTGTTTTCGGCGTCTAATTTCTTCTTTGCTTTTAGAAGTTCTGAAATATTTTTACCTTTTCTTTTATCCCAGTTTAGGGCGGCTTCAGTGGTGTGAAACCGATGCTTTGTAGATAAAAAGGCAATGTTTTCATCAAGCCATTCACTCTCTGTTAAATACTTGTTACAAGTAAGTTCCCATTCTTTTTTTAATAACTCAGAAACCTCAAGATAAGTTTTGCTACCAATATGTGAGCAATCGGCATCGCGTATTATTTTTTCTAGCTGATTTTTTGGAGAGTAATCCAATTTAGTAGCTAAAATAAGATTACAAACAGTTTCAATGGTGTTGTTATCGCAGTCTTGATCTTTTAAAAAACTTTTGGCAATTTTTACGCTAGCGTCCTCATGGTTTTTAATCCCTTTTGTATAGCCTGTGTCATGTAGCCAAGCGGCTAAAATTAAATAGTTGGTTTCTTCATCATTAAGTCTTGATTGTTCTGCTAATAACTCAGATTTTTCAACAACCCGTTGGGTATGCGTCAAATTATGATACAGAAAGGAAGCGTCCAATTCTTCGTTTAATAACTTAGTAGTGAATTTTTCTGCCTCAACAATAAGCTTTTCCATAAACCTCCTTTTCTTTATTAAGTAAAAATACTAAACTTTAAATATAAGTAATTGATATGTCTTTTGGTAACGCTGATATTTGTCGGAAATTTTTCAAATACTATCAAAAAGTTCCAAAAGGCGCACATATGTAATTTTATGAATAAAATAACGACTATCTTTAAGTTCAAAAAAGCATGTTAAATCATAAAATAAGAAAGGAAAAAACATGATGCTAACTTGGAAAGAGATTATTAATTTTTCTATTAAGGGAAATCCTGAGCCCGATAAGCGTGTTGAAAAAACAGAAGTTGAATGGAAAACGCTATTATCGCCTGAACAATTTAGGATTACAAGATTAAAAGGAACTGAGCGACCGCATAGTGGAGCTTTATGCAGTATTCATGAAGCTGGGAAATATAATTGTGTGTGCTGTAATGCACCGTTGTTTGATTCTACTATCAAATTTGAATCTGGTACGGGGTGGCCTAGTTTTACACAACCTATAAAAGAAAATGCCATTAAATACGAGCGAGACACTGCTTTTGGAATGGTACGTGTTGAGGTAATGTGCAATACATGCGATGCCCATTTAGGACATGTGTTTCCCGATGGGCCAGAACCTAGTGGATTGCGCTATTGTATAAATTCTGAATCGATGCAATTGAAGAAAGCTGCTATAACTGACAAATAAAGTGAAACAGAATCAATTTTTTGAAGCTCCTGAATTTGAAGTCAATGATTGGATTGATGCCGATGGAAATAAAACAAAACCAATAAAATTATCCGATTTTAAAGGTAAGTTTAAAGTCGTGTTTTGTTTTCAAAGTTGGTGTCGGGGATGTCATAGTAAAGGATTGCCAGATTTAAAAAGAATGGTTGATGTTTTAAAGGAAAATGAGAATGTTGTTTTTTTAGCTGTTCAAACTGTTTTTGAAGGTCATGATTCTAATACCTACGACAGGATGGTAAAAACCCAAAAACAATATGATTTAAAAATACCATTTGGGCATGACCCAGGAAGCCATGGAAGGTCAGGGTCTAATATTATGTTTAATTATAAAACGGGCGGTACACCTTGGTTTTTGTTTATTGATAAAGATGATAATGTAGTTTTTTCAGATTTTCATTTAATACCAAGAGCGGCTATTAAGTTGCTTGAAACTATGTAAATATGATGCCTAAAATTAAACTTTATGGCACCGAAAGGTGCCATAAAACACAATATTATAAAAAGTATTTAGAGGATTTAAGTTTGGAATATGAGTTCTTAGATGTTGAATTTCATGAAGTTTATGCTGAAGCACTTCGAAACCTTTATGAGAATAGAAAGCTTAATTTTCCAACCCTAACTATAGGTACAAAGAAATTAAGAAATCCTTCGGATAAAGATTTAAAAAAATGGATTGAAAAACTATTATGAAATTAAATATTAAAGATAAGTTTAATAAAAAATTACCTTCAGATCCAATTCTAGAAAATTCTAGAAGACAGGTTTCGGAAGCCTGTTTCTCGTATGTAACACCAAAGCAAACTTCAAAGGCAGAGTTGTTACATGTGTCTCCTGAAATGTTAGAAAATTTAGGGTTGACAGAAGCGGATGTTAGAACTAAAGATTTTTTAAATATTTTCACAGGAAATCAAGTACAGGAAAACACAAAGCCTTATGCGATGTGTTATGGAGGGCATCAATTCGGTAATTGGGCAGGACAACTAGGTGATGGTCGTGCCATTAATTTGTGCGAAGTTGAGCATAACGGAAAAAACTGGGCGCTACAGTTAAAAGGAGCTGGAGAAACACCGTACTCAAGAACAGCTGATGGATTGGCTGTTTTACGCTCCTCTATTAGGGAATATTTATGTAGTGAAGCTATGTTTCATTTAGGCGTACCTACAACAAGAGCATTATCATTAGCCTTGTCTGGAGATGAAGTATTGCGTGATTTTATGTACGACGGAAATTCGGCTTATGAAAAAGGGGCTATTGTTTGTAGAACAGCAGAATCGTTTTTGCGATTTGGTAACTATCAGATTTTTGCAGCAAGACAAGATGAAAAAAACTTAACGAAATTGGTTGATTATACCATAAAATATCATTTTCCACATTTAGGAGAACCTTCAAAAAATTCGTATTTAGCATTTTTTAAAGAAGTTGCCAATCGTACTTTAAAAATGATAATCCATTGGCAACGTGTGGGCTTTGTGCATGGTGTTATGAATACCGATAATATGTCTATTCTTGGATTGACCATTGATTATGGTCCTTACGGATGGTTAGAAGGCTATGATTACGGATGGACACCTAACACCACAGATAGGCAACATAAACGTTATCGATATGGCAATCAACCTAATATTGGGTTATGGAATTTGTTGCAATTAGCAAATGCGCTTTATCCATTAATAGAAGAAGCGGAACCATTAGAGGCTATACTAAATCAGTATAAAAAGGACTTTGATAAGAGGCAGTTGGATATGATGCGTTCCAAATTAGGATTTTTAATGAAGGATGAAAAGGATCAATTATTGATTCAAGATTTAGAAGATAATTTGCACCTAACGGAAACGGATATGACGATTTTCTTTAGAGATTTATCCAACGTTAAAAAGGAAGAACCTTCAAAAGGATTAAAGATTGTATATGATGCATTTTACAAGCCAGACGAAGTGGTTGGAAATATAGAAAAGCGTTGGGGCGATTGGTTTGCTACCTATACTTCGCGTTTACAAAAAGAGTTGCTTTCTGATGAAGAACGCCGGCTGAAAATGAATCAAGTTAATCCCAAATACGTATTAAGGAACTATATGGCGCAATTAGCTATTGATGACGCTGATAATGGTGATTATAAACTGATAGGTGAATTGTTTCAAATGCTAAAAAAACCTTATGATGAACAACCACAATACCAAAAATGGTTTGTAAAACGACCAGATTGGGCGCGCCATAAAGTAGGATGTTCAATGTTGTCTTGTAGTTCCTAATGAATGTGTTAAATTATATAGAAAACATACCAGAAGGCTACTCTGAAGGTTTTTATGAAGGCGTAAAATACGGCATTACCAAATCGGTCTTTAACAACAGTAAATCTTTTAAAATTTATGCCAAAGAGTTACAGGGTACAAATTTTATTAGTTTGAATTTTTATATCACCGCAAAAAAAGAGTTTTTAAAACCTTGTGAAATGACAGAGCAGAAAGTGATTGCTTTTTTAAAGCATATAAAATTTAAATAGATAAACTAGAAAAAAAATAAAATAATGAGTAGTTATAAAAAAGCATATTTAGCAGGCGGGTGTTTTTGGGGAATGGAAGATTTGTTTAGAACGCGCCCAGGGGTTATAGATACAGAAGTTGGTTACCAAGGAGGTAAGAATGATAATCCTACATACAAAAACCATCCAGGACATGCCGAAGGCATCGAGATCACATACAATCCTAATGAAACCTCTTTTAAGCTATTACTTGATTATTTCTTTAGAATGCATAATCCAACTACTTTAGATCAACAAGGAAACGATAGGGGGTCTAGTTATCGGTCAGCTATTTTTTATCAGAATGAAGACGAAAAGCAAATAGCTGAAGATATGATTGCTATTGTAAATGCATCTGGAAAATGGGAGAATAAAGTTGTTACAAGCTTAGAGCCTTGGTCTACCTTTTGGAAAGCAGAAGACTATCATCAAGATTATTTGGTGAAGAACCCTAATGGTTATACCTGTCATTTTTTACGATTTGAAGATTCTTTTATTTAATTTTCCATTTAAATTTTGAAAACACTTTCGCGAATAGGATTTGGAGGCGGTTGCCATTGGTGTACAGAGGCAGTATTTCAATCGCTGCATGGGGTTTTAAAAGTAGAACAAGGTTTTGTAGCCTCTATAGATGAACATAGTGATTTTTCAGAAGCCGTGATTGTGCATTTTGATATGTCTAAAATTTCGATAGCAGTCCTAGTTGAAATTCATTTGAATACCCATAAAAGTACAGTAAATCATTCTATGCGAACAAAATACCGTTCTGCTGTATATGTCTTTTCAGAGGCGCAAGGGAGTGCAGTAAAATCGCAATTAGATTTACTGCAATTTCAATTTAAAGATAAACTCATCACTCAAGTATTGCCATTTGAAAAATTTAAAGCATCAAGAGTGCAAATACAAAATTATTATTACACCAATACCAAAAGGCCATTTTGTGAAAGTTTTATCAATCCAAAGCTACAAATACTACTTCGTAAGTTTTCAAAATACTCCAATCAGAATAAGTTAAAGCACCTTAACCATGAATCGAGAAAGACTAACTATAAGGAACACCAAGGGTCATAATCTTCAGGCATATTTGGAACTGCCTGCAGATCAGAAGCCCCATTATTTTGCCGTTTTCGCACATTGCTTTACTTGTACAAGTAACCTGTCTGCAGTAAAAAACATTAGCAGATCCTTAACGTCTCATGGATTTGGAGTAATTCGTTTCGATTTTACGGGACTGGGACAAAGTGAAGGTGAGTTTGCCGAGAGTCATTTTTCGGCTAATGTTGATGACTTAATTGCTGTGAATAATTACATTGCAGAACACTATAAACCACCAACTTTATTAGTAGGACACTCCTTAGGAGGTGCAGCCGTTATTGTTGCGGCATCTCGATTAGAAAATATTAAAGCGGTTGCTACCATTGGAGCGCCTGCAGCAGTAAGTCATGTAAAGCATTTATTTTCGCATGGTATCGAAGAAGTGAAACAAAAGGGTTTGGTGGAGGTTAATATTGGAGGTAGACCGTTTAAAATTAATCATGAATTTGTAGAAGATTTTGGAAAGATTAATTTATCTGAAGTCACCAAGAATTTAAGAAAACCGTTGTTGATAATGCACGCACCATTTGATGGTACAGTAGGTATAAATAATGCACACGAATTATATCATAATGCGCATCACCCAAAAAGTTTTATCAGTTTAGACGATGCCGACCATTTGCTTAGTAACTCAAGAGATAGTAAATACGTTGGTAATGTTATAGGTACTTGGGCAGATCGTTATTTCGAGCCTCAAGATAATATCATATTAGATACTAAAGATGAGCAATTGGTAGCACACTTAAATTTAAATGAAGACAATTTTACCACGGCAATTCAAACTAAAAAGCATCAATTTTTAGCAGACGAACCCCAAAGCATAGGTGGTGATGATTTTGGACCTTCGCCATACGATTTTTTAAGTGCAGGACTAGCGGCATGCACGGTAATGACTTTAAAGATGTATGCCCAACGTAAAAAATGGGATTTGCAAGAAGTCTATGCGTACATTACCTATTCTAAAAAGCATAGTGACGACTTAATGTTAGATTTAGACGAACCAAAACGCATGGATCATTTACAAAAACGTTTAAGGTTTGTTGGAGATTTAGACCAAACGCAAAAAGCAAAACTTAAAGAAATTGCTTCAAAATGCCCTGTACATCGTACCTTGCTATCGGAAACTATTATTGAAACCGAATTAATAAACAAATGAGTGATAACACAAAACTAGGATTAGGCCTTGCAGCATTAGGCAGACCAGAATACATAAATATTAGGGATAATACATCTTTAGACAAGTCTGAGAAAGCTTTTCAACAAAATACCTTTTCCGTTTTAGATGAAGCTTATAAATTAGGCATTCGTTATTTTGATACAGCCCCATCTTACGGCAAAGGAGAAGCCTTTTTAAAGGCATGGAATAATTCTAGAAAACATCCAGATGTTGTGTTAGGTACAAAATGGGGTTATACCTATGTGGCAAATTGGGAACTTGGTTACCATGGTAAACATGAAATTAAAGAACATTCGCTAAAAAAGCTTCAAGAACAGTGGGAAGCTTCAAAGGAAATGTTACCAAAACTAAAATATTATCAAGTGCATTCTGCTACTTTAGAAAGTGGTATTTTGAGTAATGATGCTGTTTTAAAACAGATGCATGAGATAAAAAAGAATACTGGATTAAAAATTGGGATTTCAACAAGTGGTGCGAATCAAAAAGACACTATAACAATTGCTCGAGATATTAAGGTTGATAATGAATTTTTATTTGATAGCTTTCAAGTAACCTACAACATTTTTGAGCAGGACACGTTTCAGGTTTTAAAAAATATACTTAACCATGGCAGAGATGTTATTATAAAAGAGGCTTTAGCTAATGGTAGAGTTTTTCCTAATAGTAGATTTAAGAATTATCAGGATTCGTATGTTATTTTAAATGAGTTATCTAGAAAATACAATGTTGGTATTGATGCCATAGCCCTGCGTTTTGTAATCGATAATTTGAAACCTACTTATGCATTAAGTGGTGCGTCCAATATAAATCAACTTAAACAAAACATAAAGACCCAAGACTTTAGTTTTTCAGAAAAAGACCTGCATCTGTTACAAAGTCTTAAGGCCATTCCAAAAAGATATTGGGAAGAGCGAGATGCGTTAACCTGGAATTAAATCAAATGATTATCTTTAATCAAACTATCTATCTATAAATTATGAAATTTTGTAGAATTCCACTATTAGTGTTATTCATTTTTGTTGTTAATTCTTGTGCTACTTCTAAGGCTCAATACGCAGAGGAAGTTGAGATTATGGAAGTTGACGAAGAAATAAGCGCGTCTAAGACTTTTTATTTATTGGGAGATGTTGGTAAATCGCCTATAGGGGGTATGTCCGATGGGTTAACCATTTTTAAAAAGCACATTGAAACTAAGAAAACAGAAGGCGATTACACGATATTTTTAGGAGATAATATCTATCCAGCAGGTATGCCTAAAGGAGATCATAAAAACAGAGCTAGTGCCGAAAACGCTCTAGATGCTCAAATAATGTCTGTTTCTAATTTTAAAGGTAAAACTATTTTTATTCCGGGGAATCATGATTGGTATTCAAATGGATTAAAAGGGTTGTCTCGCGAGGAGGCTTATCTAGAAGATGCTCTTGGAAAGCATACCTTACTGCCAGAAAAAGGCTGCCCTCTAGAGAGCATAGACGTTAGCCAAGATATTCAATTAATAGTTTTAGATACAGAATGGTATTTAGAAAATTGGAATAAACATCCAACTATTAATGATAAGTGCGAAATTAAGACGCGCGATAGATTTTTTGCCGAGTTAGAGGGAGAAATTAAAAAAGCACAGGGTAAAAAAGTTGTTTTGGCTATGCATCATCCTATGTATACTAATGGTATTCATGGCGGTAAATATGCTTGGGAAAAACACCTGTTCCCTTTGTCTTCAAAAGTGCCGCTTCCTGGAATAGGGTCTTTTGTTGCTCAAGTACGTAGTCAAGGAGGAGTGTCTATGCAAGACCGGTTTAACGAAAGGTATAATGAGTTGATGTTGCGTATTGAGACCATTATTTTTAATAGAGAAAATGTGGTTCTAGTATCTGGGCATGAGCACACGCTTCAATATGTAGAAAAAGGCAATGTAAAACAAGTAGTTTCTGGATCTGGTGCTAAATCTTCTTATGCGACTTTAGGAAGTAATGGATTGTTTTCATCAGGAGAACAGGGCTTCGCTGAATTAGTATTTTATAAGGATGGAAGTGCAAGGGTAAATTATTTTGGTGAAAATGAAAATGACAATCAACCAAAACTCATTTATACCAAAGAGGTATTCAAGCCCCAATTGGATTATGATGTAACGAGTTTGCCAACGAGTTTTCCAAAAAACATAGAGGTGTCTGTTTATTCTACCGATGAAACAGATGTGTCTAGGGTTGCCGAGAAAATACTAGGAGATCATTATCGAGAGGCTTACAGTACACCAATAACGGCCAAGGTTGCAACGTTAGATACACTTTATGGAGGGCTAGAGGTTATTCGTAAAGGAGGAGGGAATCAAACCAAATCATTAAGACTCCGAACAAAAGATGGGAAACAATTTAATATGAGGGCGCTTAGAAAAAGTGCAACTCAGTTTTTACAAACAACTCTTTACAAAGACAAGTATATACAAGACGATTTTCAAAGGACTTCAGTAGAAAGTTTTATTCTAGATTTTTATACTTCGGCGCATCCATATGCTTTTGCCACTGTTCCTGACCTATCTGAAGCTGCTGAGGTTTTTCATACCAATCCTAGATTATATTATGTTCCTAAACATAAGGAATTAGGGGTGTTTAATAATGAATATGGAAACGAATTATATCTAATTGAAGAAAGACCAGAAAAGAACTATGCTGGTACCGCTTTGTTTGATTTTGCTGATGATATAGAAAGCACACATGATGTTATTCAAAAAATAAGAAAAGATGAGAAGTATAAGATAGATGAAGATGCTTTTATAAGAGCGCGGTTATTTGATATGCTTATAGGGGATTGGGATAGGCACCAGGACCAATGGCGCTGGGCCCAGTTTAATCATGAGAATGGTGATAAATATTATAAACCAATCCCGAGGGATAGAGATCAGGTTTATAGTAATTTTGATGGGGTATTGTTAGATGTTTTGAGAAACCTTTCTGGAACAACAAGAGAGTTACAGGAATATGATGAAGAGCTAAAAGATGTTGAAAGAATGAATACCGATGGCATCAAGTTAGATCGAATTTTGATTCAAAAGGCCACTAAAGCTCAATGGATAGAACATGCCAAGTTTCTTCAAGAAAACATAACTGATGAAGTTATAGAGAAAGCTTTCTCTAAAATACCATTAGAAGTTCAAGATCAGGATATAGCCGATATTAAGAAAAAATTAAGAGGAAGGCGTGCCAACATGATAGATATTGCTGAAAGGTATTATGAAATCGTTAATAAGTTAGTCATCTTAACAAGTACTGATAAAGATGATTTTATTGAAATATCTAGAGATGGAAGCAAACAAACACATGTTAAGATTTCAAGAATAAAGAATGGCGAAAAAGCAGAGGTAATTCTGGATAGAACTTTTAATAAGGATGTAACTAAAGAGATATGGATTTATGGCTTAGATGACAAGGATGTTTTTGAGGTAACAGGTAAAGCAGACAAGCCTATATTTATAAGAATAATAGGAGGGCAAAATAATGATACGTACAAAGTAAGTAGTGGTAGAGCTATAAAAATTTATGACCATCAAAGTAAAAAAAATACTGTATTGGAGAATAAAGGAGTCAACATTAATTTTACCGATGTTTATAATTTAAACCTTTTTGATTTTACTAAGAATATTATGACTTCAACAACCATTAGTCCAGCTATTGGTTTTAACCCAGACGATGGGGTTTCTGTGGGAGCTTCTATAGTGAGAACAAAAAACGGTTTTCAGAGAAATCCGTTTTCAAACCAACATAAATTTAGAGGAGGTTATTTTTTTGCAACAAAAGGGTTTGCCTTAAAATACGACGGTGAATTTGCCAATGTTTTTAAAACATGGAACTTTCAGGTGGGAGGATTATTTACTACCGAAAATTTTGCGAATAACTTTTTTGGTTTTGGAAATGAAACCATAAACATTGATGATGATTTAGGTTTAGATTATAACAGGGTGAAGCAAAGTATTCGATCCATTAACTTTGGAGTTGTAAGGCGAGGGAATTATGGAAGCGACTTATCGTTTAAAGCCCTACTCGATGGTATTCAGGTAGGGGATACGGAGGGGCGATTTATTACCGACGTTGTTCCACCATCGAATACAGATTTTTACAAAAGACGTTATTTTGGAGGAATTGAAGCTCTTTTTAATTATACCAGTTATGATGACAGGTTGAACCCAACAAGAGGAATGAACTTTATGTTTAATTTAGGCGGTAAAACAGAATTTGAGAATACTGAGTATACCTATGGTTACATAAATTCCGATATCGGATTTTATAATGCCATTTCAAAAAACAGAAGGTTGGTGTTAAAAACAGACTTAAGAACGCAATGGCGGTTTGGTAACGATCTGGTGTTTTACCAAGCGGCTAATATTGGTGGAAATAATGGTTTAAGAGGGTATCGTACAGAGCGTTTTACAGGTAAAAATGCACTTGTTGGGAGTGCAGATTTAAGATTTAGTTTTCCTTCATTCAGGACATCTTTTATTCCATTTCAAATAGGTGTTTTTGCCGGAGGCGATGTTGGTAGAGTGTGGCTTAGCGGCGAATCTTCCAATACTTGGCACAACGATTATGGCGGTGGGTTTTGGGTGACTGCAGCAGAAAAAATATCTGGAACGTTTAACTTGTTCAATAGTGTTGAAGGCTTAAGGTTTTCTTTTGGCTTTAGCTTAAATCTTTAAATTAATAATTCATTAAAGAGGTCTTTGAGGTAGAATGAATCCAATGTACGCAAAGCTTTATGAAATTAGATATGAGCTATTCTTTTTTAGTCAGTTGGCTATTCTATTTGGCTCACTTGTTATGCCGGTTGATTTATTTGATGAACTGGTGATGCCAGCGTTATTTTTGCTAAATATTTTTTTTGGTCTGGTATTGGTGTCAAAAAAGAAACAGTTGGGAAGGGTGCTTATTGTTTTGTTTTTGGTGTTACTCATTTTATTTGGCGTAACCTTTTTTAAACAAACAAGTAACAATTATCTATCCTATACTAGATTTACAATTTATTTTCTCTTTTATATTATTATTTCAATCGAAATTGTAAGGCAGGTCTTGAAAACAACATCTGTTAATAGGAATGTTATTATTGGACTTATGAGCGGTTATCTTTCTATTGGACTCATAGCATTTTTTATTTTTTTAAGTATTGAAATATATACACCAGATTCGTTTAAGGGATTGCTTATGTACGGCAACAAGTTTTCCAATAAAGTAGATTCCTTACTTTATTTTAGCTATATCACTTTGCTTAGTATTGGCTATGGGGATGTGGTTCCATTAACCCCTATTGCACAAAAGGCTTCTGTGTTAATTGGTGTTTTGGGGCAGTTTTATATTATCATAGTAACGACTGTGGTTGTTGAAAAATACATATTTCATACCAGAAACAAAAAGTGATAAATTAAACTTAATTAATAAAGTATTACTTTCGTTGTTTAATCTATAAATATCAAATCTTATGAAACATTTGCCTCTTGTAATCTGCTTACTATTTGCTATTAATTTGGGTGCTCAAAACTTAACCGAAAAACAAAAAGAAAGAGAGAAGAATAAAGTGAAAATATACACGCCAGATGAATATGATAATTTACAATTGGAATTTAGAAGCGGCGTCGATGCCATGAAGCTTTCAGAAGAAAAGTTGGAAGCTTATGACCAAATAATATTAAAATATGTATCAAAGATAATGCGCTTAAATGATAAGGACCAAGGAAACACTAATGAGGAAGTAAAGACCAAATTCTCTGAGTCGATAACCAAAATGAACGCGGAGGTTAAAGATATTTTAAACGAGGAAGAGTACGTTATGCACCTTGAAAATATTCATAAAATTGTTTACAGTGTTAATACAAGACTAAACGCGCAAGAACAAAATTAGTGTAGACAGTATTAGCTACTATACTACATGCCTGATGTATTAAAAAAGCAAATACATCAGGCATTTTTTATGTCCTAATTTAAAATACAGTTCACTTTACTTAAAGCATAGTCGAGATATGATATGAGACGTTTCAAGCATTTATATACCTATAAAATAGTCTTTGATTCTATATTTGAAATGGTAATTAAAAGGAATCAAAAGATAAGGTTATGAAAAGAGTAAAAAACATATTTAGAAAACAATTTATAGTCGATTGGAGCAATATTGAAAACGACATTTTTAATGATTCTAATCAGGTTGAAAATATAAATGAAACATGCGATGATTCCATGTTATTTATATAACAATTTATGAATTAGAAAAAATTGAGATTGTTTAGTTTGTAGCTGCTAAAGAGAGAGACTTTAGCAGTTTTTTTATTCCAGAAGCTCCGGGAAATTACGGGTGTTTGTCATTCCATTTTCAATACAGGCTATTTCAGCCTTTAATTAGGTCGATCTACATACTCCTATACCACAAAAAAGCAAAGTAGATATTACATTTGAGTGGGCAATAAGTTAAACGATAAAAACATAGAGCTATGAAAGTATATAGATTTATATTAGAGCAAATTCAATTATTGGTAAACTGGAAAACTCGTAGTAATGAGGATTCTTATGAATTAAGAGAGGTTTATTCAATTCATGAGAATAATGAAGAGTCTTTTTTATTCATTTAAGAATTGTAAAACAAAATATAATAGGTATGAAAAGGGTGTTCAAAATTTTTGGGGCACTAATATTATCAGTAGTAATTTTTAGTTGTTCCCCAGTAAAAGTGGTAAATGTTTGGAACAGCAATAAGCCAATAAATGTTCAAAACAAGAATGTTTTGGTAGTAACCAAAGTAGATGATCATGTACAGCGTGTACAATTTGAAACAGATTTAGTTCAGCATTTAAAACTAGCTGACGCAAAAGCTTCAGAGAGTTTTAAAATGCTTTCTAATAAAGAGTTATCTCAGAAATTAGAAGGCGAGGCTTTGAAAACAGTTAAAGAAAAATTGAGGTCAGAAGATGTTGAATTGGTTGTTCTCACGGCGCTTAAAAGTGTTGAAGAATACGTTCAAACTAATACTTCAAGCGGGACAAATGTTCATATGTATGGGCATCCGTGGTATTATAGAGGGTATGGGTTTTATGGGTATTATAATTCGTTTTATATAAACTCAACGCCTATTTCTAGCGTAACATCAACGAATAAAAAATATATTTTAGAAACAGTGACCTATGATTTGACATTGCCCGATGAAGAGCAATTGGTGTCGGTTATTACAACACAGGTAGATAACCCTGAAACCTTAGGAGCCATGTCAAAAGAGTTCTCAAAAAACATAAGTAAGATAATAGTAGGTTAGTTTTATTGCTAGATTTATTTGATTGACTGCTGCAGTACTAAAGGTGTTGTAGCAGTTTTTTTGTGAAGTTAAGCAAGGTTTTTACTCGTTCAATTTTAACGTAATTGCTTCAAATGAAGGATCGTTGTGTTCACTTCTCAATAAGGTCACTTCACTTAAAAATTGATAAAAAATGATTGAAGTTGCGCGTATTTTTGAAGTGTAAATGATTCATAAACCATAAAAATATAATTATGAAAAGAATAGGAATGGCCCTTATGGCAGTATTATTAAGTACATCGTTGATGATGGCAAGTAATAAAGATGAATTGGTAAAACAAAGAACAACTATTAATAAATTAAATGGCAGTAGCTATGTGAACTTTGATGGTGATAATCCAAAAAAAGGAAAAACTTTGAGGGTAAGAGATATAGAAGTATACGAGCTTGAAGAAGAAGTGAAACTAGGTTTTGATACCAAAGAATATTTGCCTGCTGATTTTAATCCAGTTGAGGGATTAGACTTAGAAAAACAATTAGATTTTGAAACATCTATGATGTTTGAAGAGATTTTTGGAGAGATACCAACAATCGAGGTTTTAAAAATTGAGGATATAGAACTCTTTGAAGTAGAAGAAGAGCTTTAAGAGCCCTTTTGCCCCGAAAAGTGATTAATAGCAATTTCTTAAGAGACTGTCTACGGGGTATGGCAGTCTCTTTTCTTGTTTAATAAAACCTATTAATTATCTTAGCTGTGTATCTAAGCATAACCATGACCAAAGACAATATACTATATTATAGAAGTGCAAAACAATCTTTAATACTAGGTATAGCCGTATTAATTTCGTTTTTAATAAACCTTCCCAGAGTGCTGGCGCTGTACGAAGTAATTGGGGGGAGTTGGTCCAATTCTTTTCCGGAAATTACAGTAAAAGATATAATCTTAAGGTTAGTTTTTATAGCAACTTATTCTTGGTTGTTATTACAGATTAACACCAACTGGAAGCTGCTTTACTCTAAAATAAGTCTTACCTTAAGAATACTTATACGAGTTTTTGTAAATGTAGCGCTATTTATTGGTGCTGTGCATGCCTTTATTTATTTAGATGAATGGCTTACAGGTCAGGTGATTACAGATGTAGCCGATGCAATTTTGCACATGGTCTATGCGGTAATTATGGTAATTGTTGTTTTTGTTTCAAGAATTATTAGGCTTCAAATGGAACGAGAAATAAACTTAAAAGAGAAGGAGGAGTTAAGGCAACAGAGTTTGAAAAATGAACTTACAGCATTAAAAAATCAAATAAACCCTCATTTTTTGTTTAACTCACTTAATTCATTAAATTCCTTGGTAAGAGAGAATAAGGAAGCTACAACCTTTGTAAATAAACTATCTTTTATGTACCGTTATATACTGCAAAGTGGTACCGAAGATTTAGTGACTTTAGCGGACGAACTCAAGTTTTTAGAAAGTTATATTTTCCTCATTAAAACCAGATACAGGGAGCGTTTTCAGATTGAAATTGATTTAGATGAAAAGGTATTAAGTAGAAGATTACCCGCCATGGCCTTGCAGTTATTGGTAGAAAACGCGGTTAAGCACAACGAGATCTCAAAATTAAATCCGTTATTAGTAAAAGTGTATTTGGAAGAAGATTTTTTAATTGTAGAAAATACTATAAAGCCTAGGACTACTTTTGTTGATAGCACGGGCAATGGTCTTGTAAATCTGGACAAGCGCTACCAAATATTAATGAAAAAAAATATCGTTATTAGAGACGCAGACCAAGTTTTTAAAGTTAAATTGCCTTTAAAATAAAGCCTTATGAAAGTTGTTATTGTTGAAGATGAAATTACAGCAGCAGAAAACCTAACTTACTTAGTTAACAAGATTGATGCAAGTATTGAAATATTGACTGTTTTAGACTCTGTGAAATTGGCAGTCGACTATTTTTCAAAACCTACCGAGGCTCAGTTGGTGTTCATGGATATCCACTTAGCCGATGGAATTTCTTTTGAAATATTTGAACAAGTATCGCTCAACATTCCTATCGTTTTCACAACAGCTTATGATCAATACGCGATAAAAGCATTTAAGGTAAACAGTGTGGATTATTTACTTAAACCGGTTAACGAAGAAGAGCTTTCTCAAGCCATTAATCAGTTTAAAAATCAGAATGTATCAGATTCATCTGCAAATGAAAGTAATATTCAGGGATTGCTGGAGTTGTTACAGACAAAAAGCAAATCTTATAAAACCACGTATCTTGTTCATCATAGAGATGAATTACTGCCTATTAAAACTGAAGATCTAGCTTATTTTTACATTGAAACAGGCATTGTTAAAGGTGTTACTTTTAATAATAAAAGCTATATGATTGATAAAAAGCTTGAAGATATTGAAAACGAATTAGACCCCGACATGTTTCATAGAATTAACAGGCAATTTGTTGTAAACCGAAATGCAGTAGCCAATATAAAGTTTTATTTCAATGGTAAATTAATAATGAATGTTAACCCCCCGGCTAAAGAGCGCATTGTGGTAAGTAAAGCTAAAGCTTCAGAAGTTAAGAATTGGTTGAATATGTAAGCAGTGTAATTTACTTTAATTTTAAGCGGCTTCAACTAAACTTTGGGCTGTTTCGGTGTGAAAATTAAATATCTGGACACCTCTAACAATATATTTGATGGTATTAAAATCGTTCAAAGATGAAAACAATCAAAACATTGTTGGCAACAGTAATAGTCTTTACGTCTGTAGGTGTGTCCGCTCAAAACTTCACAAAGAAAGAATTTAACAGAGAAATAAATGAGGTAGAATTATTCACATCAAAGGAGCGTGACGAAATCCAAATATGGTTTAATCAAGAAGTTGAAAACATGAATATGAGTAAAGAAACTCTTGAAGCCTATGAGTCAAATTTACTTATATACACCTCAAGAATGATGCGGTTAAATGACAAAGATCAGGGGTATACTAAAGATGATATTAAGATGCACGTTGATGAAATCGTTGAAACCTTAAATAATAAAATGGCTGAAATTTTGAATCAAGAGCAATATAGGATACACGAAATAAATTTCAAAATATTGACCAATTACATAAAAGTAAGGTTAGATTCTGGAGCAAGTCCAGTGTCATGAGTCTGTATTAAAAAGGTAGCGACTAAAAACATTGAAGAAATATGACTTTATTGGACTAATTTAATAGTTAGAATCCTTAAGGTTGAAAGTATAAATATAGCTCTCACGACCTTTAGTGCGTTCGTCGGTTATGTAAACTATGGAGTCATTTTTAAAACAAATACCCTCTTTTTGAGAACTGTGGTCAAAAGTCATTTTTTTAAGATCGCCTTTCAAAAAATTCTGAGAATCAAAATTAGTGATCTGCCATAATTTATCATGGTTTAGAAGGACTATAATATTTTTGTCTGGACTAATTGCTGCCGATGTGATTTTAGTTTGCTTTCCTTCAAGCTTAAATGTAGTTACTAGTTTGGCTTTTTGTTTTCCTTCTTTATTGGCTACTCTTAACAAAGTGCTTTTTTTCGCGTTTTTGCTAAAAATATAAAAGTTATTGTTTAGTAAAAAGAACGCTTCAAAATCTTCAGATGCCATATCTTTTGGCAAGCTAAAGTTTGTGGTTTTAGCAATTGCCTCATCAGAATCTAAGTCACTATGCTGAACCTTATGAATACTAAAGTGCTTTCTCTTTTTATGATTATTCCCAAAATCCCCAATATAAATATTGCCTAAACTGTCGGAAGTTAAATCCTCCCAGTCTTTATTTTTAGCGTTCTTTATTCGTATTTTTTTTGCGATATTTCCTTTTTGGTTAAGTCCAAATAGATAGTTTTGGTTTCCAGAGTCTTCAATGGTCCAAAATAGGTTAAAACCTTTAACAATTTCTATGGCTGAAGCTTCATCAATCTCGTGGTCTATGCTGGTAAGGATATTTAATTTTCCAGTATTACAGGAAAAAAGCAGTAGCATAGAAATCAATATGGGTTTCAACGTAAAAGTCATAAATACTCTGATTATCTTTGTTAGATGAGAAGGAAAGAACAAGGTAAAAATTGAAAACTAAAGAGAAGTAGGTTTTAAGAATTATTTAGAACTATTTCAAAAATCAAATTGAAAAATAAAGTTTATTATGACCACGGTTAATGATTTATTACGGCTAATTAAACTGGAGGAAATAGGAGATTGTGAGTTTAAAGGGGTAAGCAAAACGGTTGGGAGTCCGGTAGTTTTTGGAGGGCAAGTTTTGTCGCAAGCTATTAATGCTGCAAGCAGGACTATTACAAACAATAGGGTGCTCCATTCGTTACATGCTTATTTTTTGGAATCAGGCGATTTAAAAACTCCAATTAGTTATATAGTTAGCGTTATCAGGGACGGAGGGAGTTTTTCGGTAAGACGGGTTACTGCCAAGCAAAACGGGATAACCATATTTATTTTGGCGGCATCTTTTCATAAAAAAGAGGATGGGTATAATCATCAAATAGCTATGAAAACCAATTTAAAACAGCCAGAAGAACTTTTAAGCTGGACAGACATGCTCAAGAAATGGCGTGACTTTTTACCTAAAAACTTAAAACATTTTTTTGAAATAGAAAGGCCTATTGAGTTTAAACCTGTTAATTATGTGAATCCCTTCGATAGACAAAATTTACCACCTTATAGTGATGTTTGGTTTAAATTAAAAGGAGATGTTACAAGCTTAAATCTATCAAAGAAGCAGCAAGTGTTAACCTATATTTCAGATTATAATTTGCTGGTGTCAGCGCTTAATCCTCATGCAGAAAAAGCCGATTGGACCAATACGTTAACAGCTAGTTTAGATCACTCCATGTGGTTTTTTAGAGATTTTGATTTTTCTGATTGGTTACTTTTTTCAATGGAATCTCCTAGTGCTGTTGGTGCCCGGGGCTTCGCAAGAGGTAATATTTTTACTCGCGACGGAAAGCTTATTGCATCAGTGGCGCAAGAGGGGTTAATGCGTCCTTTAAATTAGTATAATGGAAAGTAAAATATTAAAAATTGGACATCGAGGCGCTAAAGGGCATGTTACCGAAAACACCTTAGAATCGATTAAAAGAGCATTGAGTCTAGGGGTTGATGCTATTGAAATTGATGTACATAGGTGTGCCTCTGGGGAGTTGGTGGTCTTTCATGATTTTACGTTAGATAGATTAACCGATGGTACAGGAGAGGTTGCAAAACACAAACTCAGTGCTCTAAAAAAGTTAAAGGTTAAAGGTAATTATCAGATACCTACATTGTCACAAGTTTTAACGCTGGTGGATAATAAATGCCTTTTAAATATTGAGTTAAAAGGACAAAATACTGCGACAGAAGCCGCTAGAATAATAACATTTTTTGTAGATAAGAAGGGGTGGGAATATGAAAATCTGGTCGTGTCTAGTTTTCAAGCAGATTTATTAAAAACAGTTTATAAAATCAATAAAAACATCCCATTGGGAATATTAACAGACACAAATTTAGATGCTGCCGTAGCTTTAGCAAAAGAGGTTAAAGCGGTTTCCATTCATCCAGAATTTACCATGCTCACAAAAGAAATTGTAGAATCTTTACAAGAAAATTATAGGGTGTATACTTACACTGTAAATAATTTAAAGCCTATTGCGCGTATTAAATCTTATGGGGTGGACGGCATCATTACAGATTACCCAGATCGATTATGATAGAAAAAGATGTGATTATTATTGGTGGTGGTGCTGCTGGCTTTTTTGCAGCTATAAATATGGCAGAGCAAAATCCAAACCTAAAAGTGGCCATTCTTGAAAGAGGAAAGGAGGGCTTAACAAAAGTTAGAGTGTCTGGTGGTGGCAGGTGCAATGTTACACATGCCGAGTTTATGCCTAAGGAATTGGTCCGAAACTACCCCAGAGGCGAAAAGGAGTTGCTCGGGCCTTTTCATAAGTTTATGACAGGAGACACTATTGAATGGTTCGAAAAGCGAGGTGTAGAACTGAAGATCGAAGAAGATGGTAGAATGTTTCCTGTAAGTAATTCATCACAGACAATTATTGATTGCTTCTTAAGTGAGGCTAAAAACCATGGAGTAGAAGTCTTGTATAGCCAGGCTGTAAAATCCTTTAAAAAAGAAAAGGGCACTTTCCTCATAAAAACGTCTCAGGGGCTATTTTCGGCATCGAAGATATTATTAGCTACGGGGAGCAATCCCAAAATATGGAATCTTTTAGAAGCCTTGGGACACACCATTTCCCAGCCTGTTCCTTCCTTGTTTACATTTAATATTGATGATGATAGGCTCAAAGATATTCCAGGAGTAGTGGTTAAAGATGTTGAGGTTCATGTAATAAACTCAGATTTACAAAGTGAAGGCCCCTTGTTAATTACGCATTGGGGTTTAAGCGCCCCTTCTATTTTAAAACTTTCAGCTTTTGGAGCTATAGAACTATTTAAAAGAGATTATAAATTTGAAATTCAAATCAATTTTATTAGACATACCTTGTTTGATTGTTTAGAGATTTTAAAAGGTTTAAAACAGGAATTGGCGAAAAAAACAGTATTTAAATCTACGCAGTTCAATTTACCGAAACGACTTTGGCATAAATTGGTTTTAGCGTCTGGTTTTAACCAAAATACGCGATGGGCAGATTTGAATAAGGAACAATTAGAAGCGCTCGCATCGCAATTAACTCAGGCTGTTTTTAAGGTTAATGGGAAAAGTACTTTTAAGGAAGAGTTTGTTACAGCCGGAGGAGTGGACTTAAAAGAGGTTAATTTTAAAACCTTTGAAAGTAAAGTGATTCCAAATTTATATTTTGCTGGAGAGGTGCTAAACATTGATGCCGTAACAGGAGGGTTTAATTTTCAAAATGCATGGACAGGTGCTTTTATTGCGGCTCATAGTATTGTAAATAAATGAAAAAATATGTAGCGCTTTTAAGGGGGATTAATGTAGGTGGTCAAAAAAAAGTACCCATGGCTTTGCTCAAGGAAGTATTGACGGATGCAGGGCTAAAAGCTGTGCAAACTTATATTCAAAGTGGCAATGTTATATTTGAGTCCCTAGAGAATGACAAGGAAAAACTACAAGATGTTATTTATGATGCTATAAAAACACATTTTGGGTTTGAAGTACCAAACATAGTTTTTACGCCCAACCACTTAAAAACTATTTTCGATGCTTGTCCGTTCCCTGAAGAACAAAAAGAAAATAGTTATTTTATGATACTCTTTAAAGCGCCAGGTGTAGAATTAGTAAAAAGTGTTGAGACGCTGTCTTATCCAAATGAAACCTTTGTTATAACAAAGAAGGCAATTTATTTTTATTGTTCAGTAGGGTACGGTAAAGCCAAACTTAACAATAACTTTTTTGAGCGCAAATTAAAAGTTACCGCAACGGCTAGAAACTATAAAACTATGCTAAAGTTGTTATCTTTGTCAACTGATAATTAGAACATGATACACGACGAGTTTATTCCCCAAGTATATGCGGAACAAGTTGAAAATGGTAGTTTTACATGGGTGTCCCCAAGTAATATTGCTTTAGTTAAATATTGGGGTAAGAAGCAAGACCAAATTCCAGAGAATCCATCAATAAGTTTTACGTTAGATAATTGTAAAACCACTACTAAACTTAGTTTTACTAAAAACGAGAGAGAAGAAGATTTTTCTTTTGAAGTGTTTTTGGATGGCGTTAAGAAAGATGATTTTAAGCCAAAAATTGCTACATTTTTTAAACGTGTAGAGGTATATTTACCTTTTTTAAAGGCGTACCATTTTAAAATAGAGACATCAAACACATTTCCGCATAGCTCGGGTATCGCATCTTCGGCTTCGGGAATGAGTGCTCTAGCCTTGTGTTTACTGAGTATTGAAAAGAAGCTTTGTTTTGAAATGTCTGAAGAAGATTTTCTAAGAAAGGCTTCGTTTATTGCAAGATTAGGATCTGGTAGCGCTTGTAGAAGTTTAGAGGGAAATCTTGTAGTTTGGGGTAAGCACGATAGAATTGATGGAAGTTCGAATTTGTTTGGAATTCAATACCCTTATGAAGTACACCAAAATTTCCAAAATTATCAGGACACTATTTTATTGGTTGATAAAGGCGAAAAGCAGGTTAGTAGTACGGTAGGTCATAATTTAATGCATGGACATCCTTTTTCTAGTGAGCGGTTTAAGCAGGCTAACAATAACTTATCACAATTAATTTCTATTCTAAAAGAAGGTCGTTTAGATGAATTTATAGAATTGGTTGAAAGCGAAGCATTGACTCTGCATGCTATGATGATGACTAGTTTGCCCTATTTTATCCTTATGAAGCCAAACACACTAGAGATTATTAATAAAATTTGGGGTTTTAGAAAGAAAACGGGATCAAAAGTTTGCTTTACTTTAGATGCAGGAGCCAATGTGCATGTCCTATATCCTGAGCAGGAAGCCTCTGTGGTGCTAGAATTCATTAAAAATGAATTAGTTGTATATTGTCAAAATGGACAGTATATTTGCGATGTTGTTGGTTTGGGAGCTAAACAAATATAAATCGACATATTTTTGTTTAAAAAATCACTATATTTGATAAACAAAATATTCGTACAAAAAAGCTATTATGAAAGGACCCTTATTTTATTCTAAAATTTTACTTTTTGGTGAATATGGTATTATCAAAGATTCTAAAGGATTATCAATTCCATACAGTTTTTATAATGGGGCTTTAAAGCTTGATGGCAATACTTCAGAAATTGTGCTAAAATCCAATGAAAGTCTGAAACAATTTGCTAGTCATATTCAAGATATAGATGCAAGCTTGGTTCGGTTCGATATAGATAGATTGCATGAAGATGTGAATTTAGGAATGTACTTTGATTCTTCTATACCTCAAGGTTATGGTGTTGGTAGTAGTGGAGCATTGGTGGCTGCAATTTATGACAAATATGCTTTCGATAAAATTACGGTGCTTGAAAACTTAACTAGAGAAAAACTTTTAAAACTTAAGGCTATTTTTGCAGCAATGGAGTCGTTTTTTCATGGTAAGTCTTCCGGATTAGATCCCTTAAATAGTTATTTAAGTATTCCTATTCTAATCAATTCAAAAGATAATATTGAGGCTACAGGCATTCCGGCTCAAAAGAGTGAAGGCAAGGGGGCTGTGTTTTTAATAGATAGTGGAGTTATAGGTGAAACGGCACCCATGGTGAGTCTGTTTATGGAAAATATGAAGCAAGAAGGTTTTAGGAATATGCTTAAAAATCAATTTATAAAGCATACTGATGCTTGTGTGGACGATTTCCTGAATGGAGACATAAAGTCTTTGTTTAAAAATACTAAAAAGCTTTCTAAAATTGTGTTGAACAATTTTAAACCGATGATTCCTAAGCAATTTCATGAGTTATGGAGTAAGGGCATCGAAACCAACGAATACTTTTTAAAGCTTTGCGGTTCTGGCGGTGGAGGTTATATTCTTGGTTTTACCGAGGATTTAGATAGAGCAAAAAAATCACTCTCTGATTATAATTTGGAAGTAGTATACAACTTCTAATTTTCTGTATATTTATTGTCAATCTGGTATTTCAGAACTTTGATCATGAATTAGTATGCTATCTAGAAAACAGAAACATATCTTATTAAAGTTTTTTAGCATGTTTTCTGTGGTTAGAGGCTATAATATTCTGGTTATAGTTTTTGCTCAATATTTAACAGCTATTTATATTTTAGCGTATAATCGGCCACTAAAAGAGGTGGTTTTCGATTTAAATTTGTTTATGCTTGTTTTAGCTTCTGCGGCCACTATAGCTGCAGGCTATATTATTAATAATTTTTATGATTCAGAGAAAGATCTAATAAATAGACCTATAAAATCGAGATTAGATAGGTTGGTAAGCCAAAACACAAAACTATCGTTTTACTTTGTTCTTAATTTTATGGCGGTTATTATGGCCAGTTATGTATCCTTTAATGCCGTGGTTTTTTTCTCAGTGTACATTTTCGGTATTTGGTTTTATTCACATAAACTAAAGAAACTACCATTTATAGGCAATTTAACCTCTGCTATTCTTACAATAACACCGTTTTTCGCAATTTTCCTGTATTACAAAAATTTTGATGGTGTTATTTTTGTGCATGCTATTTTTCTGTTTTTAATGATAGCTATGCGAGAGCTAACGAAAGATTTAGAGAATATTAAGGGAGATATTGCACAGAACTATACTACTATTCCTGTAATTTATGGAGAAAGAGTCTCGAAAATCATGCTTACAGTTTTGGCCGTATTAACCATTATCCCCTCTTATTTATTGCTTTTTAAATATGAAGTAGGTTATATGTTTGTTTTCTTCTACTTGAGCATTGCTTTGCTAATGGTGTTTATGGTGCTTCTTTGGAAATCTGATACCAAAATTCATTATCTCATATTACATAATATCTTAAAATTCATAATTCTTGCTGGTGTATTTAGTATATTATTAATAGATCCAAGCGTGATATTAAATAGGATTTAAATAAAAAGTTTGCCGAGGCTAATTCTTAAGTTTTTATAATACAATCCTAATTTTTAACTTTAAATGAGATATAAGTATTAATAAAGCAATTGTCCTGTTTATACTATATCTTTGCAAAAAATTAAAGTAATGAGCAGACAACAAGGCGGAAAAGGTAATGCTTCGAGAAAGGGAAAAGGAAACCCACGGTTTTCTAAAGCTTTTAAGGGTAAAGTCACAACTACTAATAAAAGTAAATCGTCTTCAAAGAAACCAGAAAGTTCGGAGGTTATTCGTTTAAATAAATATGTAGCCAATTCTGGTATGTGTTCAAGAAGAGAAGCAGATGTGCATATAGCTACTGGTCTGGTTGCGGTAAATGGAAAGGTTGTTACAGAAATGGGATACAAAGTAAAGCCAGGAGACGAAGTGCGCTATGATGGCGCCAGAATTAGCCCGGAAAAGAAGGCTTATGTTTTGTTAAACAAACCCAAAGGTTTTGCTACCACTACTAGTGAGGGAAAAGGGAGAACAGTAATGGACCTGGTAGCCAATGCTACTAATTCTAAAATAAAACCCATAGGTCGCTTAGGAAGAAACTCAAAAGGTTTATTGCTTTTTACTAATGATGACACTATTGCTAAAAAGTTTACTAACTCAAAGAACGGTGTGGCTCGACTATTCCATATCGAGTTGGATAAAAATTTAAAACTAGAAGATTTAAAAAAGATACAGAATGGTTTTAAGGTTGAAGGCAAACTTATCGAAGTGGAAGAAATAAGCTATATTGAGGGGGCTAGTAAAAAGGAAGTAGGGTTGAAAATTAAGAACACCGGGAATACTATAATAAGAACTATTTTTGAGCATTTTCAGTATGATATTTTAAGTTTAGATTGTGTGGCTATTGGTCATTTAACTAAAAAAGATATTCCCAGAGGCCATTGGAAACATCTCACCACTCAAGAGCTAAATAACCTAAAGATGCTTTAAAGCAGACCCTAAAAAGTATCATTAATTTTTTGTTCATTTAACATATAGTTAAACTAGGTAGTTGACCTTTATTTTTTTTAAGAATAACGGCCAAGTATTAAAAGATGCCTGAAATTTTATTTTTTTGTATCTTTTTGCTACGAAAACCTACCAAATTTAAATTTTGGCTTTATGAAAAATAGAGATGATAACCTAAAACGTGTCATTGTAGATTTTAAAAAGTTGACACCAGAGATTTTAGCCTTGTTAGTAGAACGCTATCCAGACGGATATGATGATGACCACATTATATCTTTTAGAAATCAGCATAACGACATGATTGAAGCAGTTGAGGTAACCACTAAAGATACCATGTATCTAGTGAAAGTTAGTTCGAAATTAGCAGTTACCATGGAGAATTATGATGTAGATGATTATGAAGAATTTGCAGACAATGACCCTGAGGCTGTCCAGCCACCTAAAATAGATGATTAATAACCTCAATATTACCTAATTACTTATTATGAGAACAGCTGTTTTTAAGAATTACAAAAACGGTTACTACACCTTTTGGTTCGAGAATGGAGAAGAACTGGCTTTTGAAGAAGTACATCCCCGAGTTTTAAAGCAATATGATTTGCAAAATGATAAACGTCTAATAGATTTAAACTTTAGAATCACTTTTATTGAAGATGGTGATGAAGATGACCCTATTTATCGGGTAGAGAGTTTAAAACCTATAGATTAACAACATAGTAACTTTTAAGGTTAAACCTTAGCAGTATGAGTAATTTTAATAATAAGCTAAGCATATTGTTGAATAAACCGTATATTTAAAACTGTATAACAAAGTTTAATGGTATAGTTTTTGGATACTCCCCAATAACAAACACTATGAATATTTAAATTTTTAAAATCATGAAAACAAAACAACTTTTTGTATTAGCCGCATTTGTATTAATGGTGTTCTCACTATCGAGTTTTAAAACTGAGACATCGATACCTAATAATTTGGATTTCGCTGAATATCAAAACGGATTAATTGTATATGCCACCTATAAAGGAATGGATGGAACAGGATATGCATTCGAGAAAAAAGCCAAGAATGGAAAAGTAGTATCATTTACATTTCATCATATAGAAGAGGCTGCACTAAAGAAGTATAATTTGAAATCTGAGGCTTTAGTTGGAAGTTTATTTAAAATAACGTTCAATAAAGACGATAATTTTACTGAAGAAACTCACGATGATAAAAATACCATCACAGATTTAGAAAAAAGTTAGAAATAGATCTTAAAAGCATAAAATTAAGCTTCCAATTTGGAAGCTTTTTTTATGAAGACTTCCCAGATAAAAATAGTATAAACAATAGCATACTCTAAAGCAATGATCCAAAGATTTTCAGACTTGTCTGCTTGGTTTAAATTGATGTAAGCTAAATAACTTAAAATAATAACAAAACTCCAAACTAAGGGATATTTGTAGTTGGTGAATACAGATAAGATTAATAACGTAGCAATATACCAAGGATGCACTGTGGTGGCTGTAAAATAGTAAAAAGAAAGCGCTAAAAGCATAGCAGTAATTAACTGTTTTGTGCTGGTGTTTTTTCTTAAAAAACTTAGTCCAAGAACAAATGTTATCACTAGAATTGGAATAACTTTTCCAATAATACCAATTTCGTTATACCCTCTAAAAGCGTACCCAATAGATCGCGCTATATAATAAATGCTAGCATTGAATTCAAAATTTTGAAACCAAAGCGCCACCGTTTGGGAATAATTATTTATAAAGTTTTGTGAATAAAAGGGTGTGAAGAGCAAAAGCGTTGTGCAAAGTGTAATTGCGTAAAAACCCAAAAGTTTTTTTATTCCATCTAAATCAAAAGTGTTTTTATTCTCATGTTTTGAAGTGTAAATTAATCTCTGAAAAAAGAGTGGCAAGAACATTAAAGGAATGAGTTTTACGGATATCGAAAGTGCCAATATCAAACCAGCTAGGGGCCACCTGCCCAAATGTAAAAGATAGAGACTCCAAATTAAGAAAAAAATCATCACCCCCTCAAAATGTAAGTTACCCGTTAATTCTATTATGATAAATGGGTTAAGTATGTACCAAAAGATATTATAGGAAGGAATGTTTAGTTTTTCTAAAAGTTTTTTGCCAAAATAGAGCGTGCCGAAATCTGCTAGAATTATTATAAATCTTAAAGTTATCACAGCTCCTAAAATACTTTTGTTAGAAACTAAAGCCGCAATAAGAAAACAGAGTTGATTAATTGGAGGGTAGTTAGTAAAATGACTTGCATTTAAAGCTCCCATGCCTTCTCTGAGTTCTAAGGCCTGGTTAATGGGAAGTATGTCTTTACCTATAAAATAATCAACCGTATGCAGGTAGGGATTAAATCCTTCTAAAATCATTTTACCATCCCATATAAACCTGTAAAAGTCTTGCGATAAGTTTGGTATGGCAAGAATAAAAATTGCTCTGAAACTAAATGCTAAATATGTTAAGGGGACTACGTTATTTTTAAAGTTTGTTGTGAGTTTATAAAAAAGTAAAAATAGTACAGTGTAAAGGCCTATTAATTTAAGATAGTCTACTCTAATTAAATCATAAGCAAATACCCAGTAGGCTATTAAATTGAGTAGAATTAGAAATATGGCCGTTTTGTTTTGTTTAATAAAATTAGGCATAAAAAGCATGAAATATTACCGTTTTATTTGTTGCTCATAGGAGCTAATACTTACAAAGTAAAAGCTTATATCTGTAATATATTTCAACGAATTTGAGGTGTTTAGGATAGCTTTTTTTTGTAAATTACAACTTAAAATATTTTTTACAACTTTTATTATGAAAAAACTATCCCTTCTATTGTTATTCCTCGTTTTCATGGCGTGTAAAAATGATAAGGAAACAAGCATTAAATCAGTGGTTAATGAGTCAGATCTAGCTGCGGAGGCAGCGCCTAGGAGTGACAAGAATCCAACGCAAGTATTTTGGGGTGATACCCATTTACATACAGATTTATCTATGGATGCAGGTGCATTTGGAAATCGTATTGGGATGGACGAAGCCTATAGATTTGCCCGAGGGGAAGAAGTGGTGTCTTCTACAGGGTTAAAGACTAAGTTAGATAGGCCTCTTGATTTTTTAGTTATTGCAGATCACTCGGATGGAATGGGATTATTTCCAGCTATCGTGAATAAAGAGGAGTGGGCGGTAAAATTGGACGAGTATCCGAGATGGAGAAAGTTTTATGATGAAGGAAAGAATAGTGAAATGGCATTAGATATTATTTTTAATTTTAGTCAGGGGAATTTTTCATTTAAAACAAATGACCCCAATATTATGAAACCGGTTTGGGAGGATATTGTGGCTAAGGCTGAAGAGTATAACGAGCCAGGTAAATTTACAGCCTTTATTGGTTATGAATGGACTTCCCTAATTAAAGGAAATAACCTACATAGAAATGTGATCTACAGGGATAATGGAGATAAAGCCATAACACAATTGCCGTATACTAATGAAGATAGTTCTGATCCTGAAAAATTATGGGAAAATTTAGCTTCTTATGAGGAGCGTACTGGTGGGAAAGTATTGGCTATTCCGCATAATGGAAACCTATCTAATGGTATGATGTTTATGGAAGAAACTATTTCTGGAAAGGAGTTTGATGAGGCTTATTTGAAAAAAAGAGCGAAATGGGAACCTTTGTATGAAGTTACTCAAATAAAAGGTGATGGTGAAGCACATCCATTTTTATCACCAAATGATGAGTTTGCTGATTATGAAAACTGGGACTTTGGTAATTTGGATTTGAGTACTTTAAAAAGTGATGATATGTTGGAGCATGAGTATGCCAGATCAGCATTGAAAATAGGATTAAAATATAAGGCTTCCATGGGGACTAACCCATATAAATTTGGTATGATAGGAAGTACAGATTCACATACTTCTCTAGCTACAGGAGATGATAATAACTTTTTTGGGAAAGCATCTAATGTTGAACCTTCAAAAGAACGTTGGGATCATCCTTTTGTGAAAGCAGAAAAAGCTACGATATATACATGGCAAACAGTGGCATCAGGATATGCTGCTGTATGGGCGCAAGAGAATACTAGAGCCTCTATTTGGGATGCCATGGCAAGAAAAGAAACTTATGGTACGACTGGTTCAAGAATGCAAATTCGTTTTTTCGGTGGTTGGGATTATGAGGATAATGATTTGGCCAATTTAGTTGAGGCCGGTTATGAAAAAGGCGTGCCTATGGGGGGTGATTTAAACAATGCTGGATCAAAATCACCAACATTTATGGTGCACACCCTAATGGATCCAATTAGTGGTAGTTTAGATAGAATTCAAATAGTAAAAGGTTGGGCAAATACTGATGGTACTTTAGAAGAAAAAGTCTATGACGTTGTTTGGAGTGGCGATAGAAAAGTGGATGCCAACGGTAAAGTACCTTCCGTTGGAAATAGTGTTAATTTAGAAGATGCTACTTGGGATAATTCAATTGGTGCTACTGAGTTGAAAGCTGTCTGGGTTGATCCAGATTTTGATCCTGCTTTAGAGGCCTTTTATTATGTAAGAGTATTAGAAATTCCAACCCCACGTTGGACTTTATATGACAAGTTAAGGTATGGTGCTGAATTAAGTAAAGAGGTGCCTTTAACGCAAACCGAAAGAGGATATACGTCACCAATCTGGTATTCACCCAAATAAAATAGACTATTAGGAGATTTGCCTAATAAGAAGCGCTTTAAGAAGGATCAAGGTTTTGAAACTTCTTAAGGTGTTTTTATGATGGTCCTAATAGTTTAACTAGTTTGCCAAAAAAGATGGGATAAGAGCCATTTTTAAAGACATACTAAAAGTTGTTAATCCACAATAAATTTGGCCCGTGGTAAATCTTATTAAGACCTTCAAGGTTTAAATAGTAGTATTAATTTATTAATATATATTTACGTTTATATTGTTTTAATATTCATGATTCAGAAAAATCACGCTGGAAAAATTATAGCCATTATAAGTGTCTTATCGCTGTCTTATGCCGTTTTGCGATATCATATTTTGGGCAATGTCCCGTGGAAAGATTTTCCTTTTTATATTCTCAATAAAGGGTTTTCTCTTGCCGGGTTTATTCTTATTACTTTCAATTTTAGTATTGGGCCACTTAATAATTTAGGGGTAAAAGTATCTGAAGGCTGGATGAATTCTAGGCAAGCTTTAGGAATGACTGGATTTTTATTTGTTCTCATTCATGCCTTAATGAGTTTTATGATTTTTAAACCTGAAATTTTTGCTAGATTCTTTGAGGAAAACGGGAGTCTCACCTTGTATGCTGGTTTAAGCATGCTAGGTGGTATTATATCTTTTGTTATACTATGGGCTTATAATTTGGCTTTTAAAACAAATTTAAAGAATGATAAGGTCTTTATTGAAGCTATAACGTCCCGTAAGTTTTTATTAGTAGCCATGCTATTTTCATTATTACATTTGTTTTTCATGGGTTTCAAGGGGTGGTTAAACCCGTCTGAATGGGGCGGTTTACCTCCTATTAGTTTGGTGGCATTTACAATTTTTACTATAGGTTATATTATAAATTTGATTGGTCGAAAATAATTATGAAGAAAATACTTAAAGAGCCTTTTTTACATTTTATATGTATAGGATTTGGTTTGTTTATTTTATACGGTTTAGTGAATCAAAAAGAAGATTCAAAAAACACCATTGTTATCAATGATTTTGACGTTAGTAATCTTATCTCTACTTGGGAAATGCAATGGAAAAGGCAACCAACAGAACAAGAGCTAAAAAAGTTAATTAATTTAAATGTTAAACAAGAAGTCTTTTATCAAGAGGCTTTGAAGATGAATTTAGATCATAATGATGAAATCATTAAAAGAAGACTGGCTCAAAAAATGCAATTTTTGTCAAATGATATTGCTTCTATCATGAAGCCAACAGACGAAGATTTAAATGAATATTTGAAAGAACATCAAGATAAATATTTAACGCCTTATACTTACTCCTTTTATCAAATCATATTTAGTCCAGATAATAGAGAAAACCATCAAAAAGATGCTTTAGATGTCTTAAAGCAGTTTTCAAATGCTACAATTGATGAAATGAAATCTAGAGGCGATGACTTACCATTTGCCTACCGTTTTAGAACTATAAATGCGAATGAGGTAGCTCTTAAATTTGGGGGGAGGTTTCCAGAAATGCTCGTGAATCAAGAGCTTAATAAATGGGTAGGTCCCGTAACTTCTGGTTTTGGAGAGCATTTGGTTTATATTACAGAACGCATAGAACCAAGGCTTCCAGAATTAGCGGATATTAAAAAGGCCGTTAAAAGAGATTTTGAATATGATTACCAAAAGGAACTTGATGAAAATATATATCAAGAATTAAAGAAGCAATATGATATTCAAATTGATATAAAATCTGAAGATTTTGACCCAAAGTTTGTAGATTATTTACAGGAAGAAATAAACCAGTAGATTATGAAAAAGCTCCTAACCTTGCTGTTTATTGTTTTCACTTTTCATGGGTGGTCACATGAAATTCGACCTGCCTTTTTGCAAATAGTACAAACTAATGAGTCTAGCTATAATGTGTTCTGGAAAGTACCTAGTATGGGTGATGGCGTACCAAAAATAACTCCTGTTTTTGCACCTTTCATCCAGATGGAAGTGCTGAATGCGCCTAATCAAATTCCAGGGTCTGTTATTTATAGTTATAAGTTGTCGTCAGATGAACTTCTTCAAGGTAGCATATTAAGGATTAATGGACTCAATAGAACTCTTATTGATGTTTTAGTTAATATTAGTTATTTGAATGGTGAGAAAGTGACCTTTATGCTTCAGCCAGATAAAGATTCTGAGGTTATACCGGGGCAGTACTCAACTTCAGAGGTTATAAAAACCTATACCATATTGGGCGTAGAGCATATTCTTTTGGGGATTGATCATCTCTTGTTTGTTCTTGCGCTAATTCTTATAACCAAGGGGAAATGGAAGATTATAAAGACCGTTACAGCTTTTACTATAGCACATAGTATTACATTAAGTATGGCTGCTTTAGGTTACGTAGATTTTCCAGCACCGCCAGTAGAGGCAGTGATTGCCTTAAGTATTGTTTTTCTTGCTATTGAAATATTAAAAGTTTTAAATGGCAAGCAGACACTTACGAGTAAGCAGCCATGGCTAGTAGCTTTTACATTTGGCCTATTACATGGTTTTGGTTTCGCTGGTGCATTATCAAGTATAGGCTTGCCTCAACTTGATATTCCAATAGCGCTGGCCTTTTTTAATATTGGCGTTGAGCTAGGGCAATTAGCTTTTGTCCTTGTAGTATTAGCAGTAATTTGGTTATTGGGTAAAACTAAAATCAATTGGCCAACATGGAGTAAAAAAGTGCCTCCTTATGTAATAGGGGGTATGGCTTCTTTTTGGTTGATTGAACGGGTGTCAGGATTTTTTTGATCTAATTTTTCCGCTGAAATAATGCAGCTCTAAAATGAAAACTCAGTAATGAATATCGAAGGCTTTTATATGTCATGGAAATAACATTAAGATTAGTCATCTGCTCGTATAATGCATGGGAGTACTTCTATTGATGTGCTGCCAAATTATGCCTGTAAAGAAATTAAACTTTCGAAGCCAAAGATTTAAAAAACACATAGCCAAACCCTATAAATAGCATTAAGTGGAAAGGGAATAATCCAAAGTCACCACCTTGGTTTCCAACTATAAAAGCGCTATACATACCAAAACCAAAGTAAAGCATAAGTAACCCTTCGAAAACCACATGTACAGAAATGTTCTTTCTTAAATATTTATTGTTTTTCCAGTTGTCTTTATACTTCTTTAAATTGAATTTAGGCGTTCGGACAAATTCACTTTTTTTCCCAAAATGCCCCTCTAAAACAGCAATCGAATTGTGCAAAGAGAACCCCATGGCTATGGAGAAAAAAACGAAAAACATACCGATGTATCGAAAAAAGTTTTTAAACCCTCCACCATAAATGTTTTTAAACATAAACCAATAACAGATAAAGAAAATAATGGTACTCATTACAAAAAAGCTCATAACATAAAAGTATGGTCTTAAATGCGCATATTCATTCTTAATATATAGCATGGGGATGCTTAATACACCAACAATAAGTACGTTTAAAAACATGGTACTGTTTAACAAGTGTAAAATGCCATGAACTTTTGTTTTTGGTGATATGTTGCGACTACCGATTACCCGGCCTAACATTTTCCTAAAGTTTTCTGCACCGCCTTTATTCCATCTAAACTGCTGCGATCTGGCAGCACTAATAACAATGGGTAGTTCCGCGGGTGTTTCTACATCTTCGAGATATTTGAACTTCCAATTTTTTAACTGCGCTCTATAACTTAAATCAAGATCTTCCGTTAGTGTATCTCCTTCCCAATTACCAGCGTCTATAATACAGGACTTTCTCCATAAACCTGCCGTTCCATTAAAATTAATAAAGTGCCCTTTGCTATTTCTTCCAGTTTGTTCTAAAGTGAAATGAGCGTCCAGGGCAAAAGCTTGAATTCTTGTTAGAATAGAATAATTCCTGTTAATGTGTCCCCAACGTGTTTGAACCACTCCAATTTCTGGGTCTTTAAAAAAAGGAACTGTACGTTTAAGCCAATCTTTTTTAGGAAGGAAATCTGAGTCGAAAATCGCAATAATATCTCCCTTGGCTATTTCTAAGCCTTCTTTCAGGGCGCCTGCCTTAAAACCCTTTCGGTCGGTTCTTGTAATGTGCTTGATGTCTAAACCTGTTGCTTGAAGCCTTTTAACGTGTTGACGCGTGCTTTCAACAGTTTCATCAGTAGAATCGTCTAAAACCTGAATTTCAAGTTTGTCTTCTGGGTACTCAATAAGGGCAATGTTATCCAAAAGACGTTCCATAACATACATTTCATTGTAAACAGGAAGCTGTATGGTGATATGAGGAACTTCATTAGGATTAGTCAAATCAAACCTAGGGCAGTTTTCCTTTTTCTTTTTTGAGGATAAATAGTTAAATAGCAAGTTTAGCTGCGCCAGTGCATATAAGAAAATAAGCAATAGCGATATGCTGTAAATAATTATTATGGTAGTTTCTAAAATCATTTCTTCATGCTATATTTAAAAATCCAGCCTAAGATTTTAATGCCTGCAAATATAGCACCTTTTATTGTACCAGAAACTTTTGAAACACCAATTCTATTTCTGTAGTTTACAGGCACTTCGGTGTAAGTGTATTTGTGTTTTAAAACTTTTAATTGCATTTCTATAGTCCAACCATAAGTTTTGTCTTCCATGTTAAGCGTTAATAACTTATCGTATTTAATAGCTCGAAAGGGACCTAGATCTGTAAACTTAGCTTTAAAAAATAGTGCCATTAATGAAGTGGCAAGCCAATTCCCAAAAATTTGAGGTATAGTCATGGAACCTTCTTCCCTAAGTGTTTTTACTCTCGCTCCAATAACAAAGTCCATATTGTCTTCTAAAATGGGAGCTACAATCTTAGTAAGTTCTTCAGGGTAATCACTGTAATCACCATCAAGAAAAACAATGATGTCTGGTTTTTCATTTTGTTCAGCAACATAATGCATGCCTTTAAGACAGGCGTAGCCATATCCTCTGTTTTCTTCTCTTAAAACAGTAGCGCCTGCTTTTTTTGCATTTTTTTCAGTTGCGTCAGTAGAATTATTACTCACAACAATAACCTCTTCAACCTTATTAGGAATGTCATTAATGACATGTGTTATTGAATCTGCTTCGTTAAAAGCAGGAATAATAACTTTTATTTTTGTCATTGTAAGTCGCTTAAATTGTTTTCTCTTTTAAAGGAGGCAAAGGTAGTCCATTCTTTTAATCTTTTTCCCGCTTTATATTTTGACGCAGAAACAAGTTCATTGTTTTTGTACATTAAGCAATATCCATTTTTTTGATTGTTTTTAAGCTGGCATTTATGGTTTATGCTTTCAAAGTTATCGTAAAACACCCACCAGCCGTTTTTTTTACCATTTTTATAATGGCCTTCACTATTTTTTTTGCCATTTGCATTGTAGAATATCCAGTAATCTGTTTCAATCCCAGCAAAAAAATGCCCTTCCTTTTTAACAGAGCCATTCGAAAAATAAAAGTACCAGTATTGCGTTTTTTTGTTCTTTTCTGTCCACCCTTCTGCTAATAGGTTACCCGCTTTGTCAAAGTTTTTTATGTACTGTTTTTGCGCATTTATTTTTAAACCAATACTTATCGCTAGAATAAAGCAGATACTAATTAGGGGCTTCATATATATTTATTTACGGTTTACCAAATCCATTAAATCTACGTCATTACCCAATAATATTTCAGTGGGATTGATGCGTCCTTTCATATGGTCGTTTTCTAGTTTTAAAACCCCTCTGGGGCATACGGCTGAACAAATACCACAACCAACACAACTAGAGCGCACAATGTTTTCACCTTTTTGAGCATAGGCCCTAACGTCAATTCCCATTTCACAACTATTGGAGCAATTCCCACATGAAATACACTGTCCACCATTAGTCGTTATTCTAAACTTAGAGAAGAGACGTTGTTGAAATCCGAGTATTGCAGCCATGGGGCACCCAAATCGACACCAAGCCCGGCTTCCTAGAATAGGATAAAAACCAGTTCCGATCACGCCAGAGAAGATAGAACCAATATATAAGCCGTAAGCAGACCTTAAGGCACTGGATTTAATATAAAATATTTGATCTGTACTTCCAGTTAAATGCATAACTAACAAAAGTGCAATAACAACAAAAAAACCAATTGCTCCGTATTTAGCATCTTTACCAAGTTCTTGACGTTTAAAAATCATCACGCCTAAAAAGATTATGGTCAAAAAAGTTATAACTAAGCCAATGAAGAGGTCGCGCGTTAACCAAAAATTATTTTTATCATAACCAAGATACGTGTATATCATACCTGTAGTCATCACAACGGAAAAGACAAGTACAGTATGAATTAGCCAGCGTTCCAACTTCCAGGCAGATAGTTTTTTAGACGATAGTTGTCTAAAAGGGTCTCCAGCGGTTTCAGCTAATCCGCCACAACCACATACCCACGAACAATACCAGCGCTTACCAAATTTATAAGTTAAAATTGGGGTGATTACAAATATAGATAATACTCCAAAAAGGATCAACGCTAAGCCAATGTTGCCATTTGAAAGGAATCCTTTTACAGACCATTCATCAAAAATATAATAGTTAAGGGGCCAAATACTTTTTAAGTCATAATACGGTAAATCATTATTCATTACATACATGAATTCTGGAATTAAAAAGGCAAATCCAAGCTGAAAAAACATCACGGAAATGGTTCGTATTTGCTGATACCTGTTATGTCTGTATTTCAATATAAACTTGTATCCAAAGACCAAAATAGCAACTGTATAAAGTGTACCGTAAACAAACCATTGACTTGCAGGTCTCCCACTTAACAACTTACTCAATGGGTCGAATAAAGCTATGAGGCCAGTGTTTTCACCTCCGTTTGTTCCCAAACCTAAATATTTGGGAAAGAAATACAGGATGATATAGAATGTAGTTAAGATGATGCCAACAAGCCAGCCCCAAATACCACGAGAGGATATTGATTTAAACCAAACACCATCATTTTTGATACCTTCTAATTTAGTAAGGTAGGCATCTCTTGAATATACTATTGTGCCAATAGATATAAGCCCTAAAGCAAGTGTTAGGAAAAAGCCTTGGTTTGGGAAGTTTACATTTAGTAAGGCTAAAGCTAGAATAAAAAGACCTATAACACCTGTTATTAAAGCAATCTTTTGTTTTGTTGAAATAGCAACACTATCTGGTTTAGCGATAGATAGGCTATGATTTATTTTATTGTTCATGGTTATGCCGTTTGAAGTTGCTTATTAAACGTCTTGAGTATCTCATCTTCGTAATGACGGTAAAATTCTGGATCGAAGTTGGCCTCAGCAAGGTGATTCATAATGTAATCCACGTCTCTTTCCTCAGTTAACCACCTATCAAAAGTCTCGTGCCTCATTCTAATTCCAAAAGTATTTATACCCAGAAATTGGTTCGTGCCTTTATGATAGGCCACTGTAATACATATGGTATCGTTTTTATGCTTCCAATGAAATTGTAATTCATATTCAGGTTTTCCTTTATCACCATGTACCCAACCATAAGTTTGATATTCAATATCCATAAACTTTGCAGAGTTAAACCAATGGCCGGGTTTGTATTCTATTCTGTTATTGCAAATAGTTTGAGCCACGGTTTCTCCCATCATTCTTCCTGTATACCAAACCGCCTCTATAGGTCTTCGTTGCCCTATAGGATTGATTTGTTCGGCACAGTCTCCAATGGCATAAACATTAGGGATATTGGTTTCTAAATAACGATTTACTTTTACACCGCGACCTGTTTCTATTTCAGAATTTTTTACAAAATCAATATTTGGAGTAACTCCTGCTGTTAAACCAACAACATCACAGATTATTTCTTCGCCTGTTTCTTGAATAATAACAGATTTTACTTTTCCTTGGTCATTAGAAACGATTTCTTTTAAATTAGTTTCTAAACGCAAATCGATGTGGTGGTTTCTTATGTGTCTATTTATCATCTCACTTTCGCCATCTGGCAAGACCCCGTTCCAAAAGCTAGATTCTCTCACTAAAAAGGTGACTGGGATGTTTCTAGAATTTAGCATTTCTGCGAGTTCAATACCAATTAAACCACCGCCAACAATAACAGCGCGTTTACATGTTTGATTATTTGGAGCGTATTTTTCTAAATTTTCTAGATCTTGTTTGTGATACATACCCATAACGCCATTTAAATCTTGCCCTGGCCATCCAAACTTATTAGGTTTGCTCCCAGTAGCAATAACTAGCTTGTCATATGGAAGCGTATCCCCTTTTGCAAAGTGTAGGGTTTTAGATTTTACGTCAATTTCTTCAACATATCCTTTTTTTAGCTCAATGTTATTTTTCTCCCAAAACCAGTTTTCGTAAGGTTGGGTGTGTTCAAACTTCATGTGCCCCATGTAAACATACATAAGTGCGGTCCTAGAAAAAAAGTAATCGGTTTCTGCAGAAACTATAGTGATTTTTTTGTTGGACATTTTTCTTATATGCCTAGCAGTTGTAACACCAGAAATGCCATTTCCTATAATAACGATGTGTTCTTCCATATTTTGGATGTTTGTGATATTATGTCGAAGCTAAAGGTAATAACTTAAATTCCAGTATATAATTTAGAACAAATTTAAATTGAGTTTAGGGTGTAAGGATGATTATGTGTTGAAGACACGAAAAAACTTTACTTTTTTTGAAAGTTTATTGTTTTTGCCAAGACTTAGGTATCAGAAAAAATGATATGTATTATAAAAACAATAACTAAAACAGATGAAAAGCTATATACTTTTGGGATTATTCATTTTGGGATCGGTATCAATTAAAGCTCAAGACTTGAACGTTTTTTTTACTAAGGCAGACACTTTTTTTAAGGCTAATGTAGCAGATGGTAAAGTGGCTTATGAAACTATTTATAAAAACCAGGCGGCCTTAACAGAATTATTGGAGATAGCAAAGGGTAGTGTTGTTAATAAGCAGGAGGCAAGTAAGTATCAAGCTTTTTGGATTAATGCATACAATCTATCGGTAATAAAGGGGATTATAGATAATTATCCCACTAATTCACCTCTTGATATAGCTGGCTTTTTCGATGAAACAACGTATGCGCTTGGAGGTAAAGACATAACATTAAATGACATAGAGCATAAATTACTTAGAGGGCAGTTTAATGATGCAAGATTTCATTTTGTTTTGGTTTGCGGGGCTTTGGGCTGTCCGCCGCTAATTAACAGTGCTTATGTGCCCGATACTCTAGATAATCAGTTAGAAACTCAAACCAAACTTGCCATAAATGGTGACTTTCTTAGAGTAAATGAAAAGAAGAAACGTGTTGAAGCATCCCAAATAATGGAGTGGTACAAGGAGGATTTTACAATGAACGGTGAGACCGAAATAGACTTTATAAATCGCTACAGAACAGATAAAGTGCCAAGTAACTTTAAAATAAAATATTTTCCATATAACTGGAAAGTGAATAAACAGTAAACGCAACAAATCAAAAAGAAGAATTATATGAGAAAGATTTCAGCTGTTATCCTATTGACCTTAATATCAATAAGTTTATATGCTCAGGAAGAGCCAGAAGTACAAAAGAGTAATATTCAAACGTATACACCCTCTAAGCTATTAAAAAAGGGACAGTGGGACATAAAATTCTTTAACGGCCTCTATACAGAAACCAAACAAACCGATGCAGGTAGTACTCCAAGATCTATACCTCGACAAACATTTTTTACTAATACCACAGAGGTATATACTGGTATTAGCGAAAATTCTAGAGTGAATATTGGATTTGTATTTCAAATAAGATCAAATACCTTTAATGGAGCTGATGCCCTCGATGTTTTTAAATTTCAAAATGATTTAGTGAATTCTAGAAGTGGTTTTACAACTTTAGCACCTTCAATTAGAGTGCAACCTTTTAGAAGTATCCCTACATTTTCGTTTACATCGTCCGTTTATTTTCCTCTGTTCAAAGATGAAGCGTTTCCCGGGGAAGATAATGATCCAGCTTATTTAGACAAGCGCAGTGTCTTTTGGGAAACCAAGTTCTTTTACGATAAAACGTTTGGAGGCGACAAATGGCAGATTTTTACAGAAGCAGATTTTGGTTTTAATTTTGGAGAAAAGGCGGCCGATGCCGATTTTAATAACTCTAATGTAGGTGAACGTTTTGCAAATAATAGTTTGTTTTTGCCTCTTAGTGCCTTTTTAAGTTATTTTCCATCATCAAAATCAACAGTTTTTATAAATGCGCAACAAGCGTTCTTAATTGATTTAGGAAATAATTTCGAACAAAACTATACGCAGTTAGGTTTCGGTGGTAAATACCAGATTACGCAGGTCTTAAATATTGAGTTGTCGTATAATAAATTTGTAAGAGGAAATAACTTTCAAGGCTTAGGCCAGACATTTAGCCTAGGATTACGAGCTTTGTTTTAAGGATAAATAGTAAATTGGAGTCTCTTTACAATTAAGTATGGTTAAAATCAAACTTTTGGTACTATGTCTCTCGATAAGTATTCAATCTTGTAAGGCACAAACTAGCAAGATTAACGGGGTTAGTTTTGTTGCCTCAAAAGAAGCAATACAAGCCAAACATGTAGAACCTGTTGTTAACTTAAATGCTAATTTTGTGGCCATCATGCCATTTGGTTTTATAAAAGATTTGACCAGTCCAACCATACTTTTTAACACGGAACGACAATGGTTCGGTGAAACCAAGGCAGGGGCTAAACAGTATGTTGAAAAGTTTCAGAAAGAAGCGATAGGGGTCATGTTAAAACCTCAAATTTGGGTTTGGAGAGGTGAATTTACTGGGCTTATTGAAATGAAAAATGAAAATGATTGGGTCGACTTAGAGGATTCTTATTCAAAATTTATTCTTACCTATGCGAAGTTGGCGCAAGAAATGAATGTTGATATTTTTTGTATTGGAACAGAATTAGAAAAGTTTACATTAAATAGACCATCCTACTGGTTAAATTTAATTCAGAAAATAAAACAGATTTATAAAGGTAAATTAACTTATGCAGCAAACTGGGATGAATATAAAAGAACCCTGTTTTTAAAGAACTTAGATTATATTGGGGTGGACGCTTATTTTCCTGTTAGCCAGAATGAAACACCCTCTGTAGATGATTGTTTGGAGAATTGGAAACCTTACAAGGTAGAATTGGAGGCATTGTCTAGAGTTTATAATAAGTCTATATTGTTTACCGAGTACGGATACCGAAGTGTTGATTTTTCAGGAAAAGAGCCTTGGAAAAGTGATACGAGTATGACCCAGGTAAATTTGGAAGCTCAAAACAATACTACTCAGGCCTTATTTAAGACTTTTTGGGAAGAAGATTGGTTTGCAGGTGGTTTTGTTTGGAAGTGGTTTCATAATCATGATAGTGTTGGCGGCATAACAAATACTATGTTTACACCTCAAAACAAACCCGCCGAAGATTTGATACGAATTCAATACCGTTCAGAATGAAAAAGAGACTAGTTGTTGTTTTGTTAAGCTTATTAATTATATCGTGTAATAGTAACGATGATACCCTATTGAACAGTAGTTTAAGCGCTTATGTTACAGGTAAAACAACAGAGTTAGGTGGTGTTATAGCTTGTGCTGCTAGTGATATGGATAATAGTGATACCGTATTGACTTTTTATTACCCAGAAGAAGGAGCTACTAACATTAGGCTGTACGAAACAAATACGGTTAATGTTGATGAAAAAGATTTTAATAATTATGTTCAAAAGGAATTAAACTCAGATCCAGTTTTTAATGGGTATTTGGGTGTGTTTAGGCAAAATATTGAATTAGAAAAATGGGCTATTGTAACTTTTGAATTGGGTAACGAAATCAAAATTTCGAATCCTATTAGGCTAAAACAAAAAACAAAAGTAACTGTTTGGACTGCTGAGGTGTTAATGGATTTGAAGCAAGTGGGAATGCCTTGCTTTTTATGGCCAGATAACGCTTTTGGTGATAACGCTATTTACTTTCAAGTTATTTCCGATAGTCAGGACAATTTATTATCCGGGACATATACCTTTCAAAACCAATTTCAATATTACAATACAGATAATGTAGTTTTGAACATAACAACGCAGGAGCCTCCAAATTTGGAGACACAAACAAGATATAATTTCACTTTAATGGATGTAAGTGAAGATAATTGGGTAAATTGGGTGATTCAAACACCATTTGAAATTCCATGAAAAAGGCCTACTCCTTTTTAATACTCTTTATCGTTTCACTAAGCTTACTTTCTCAAGATATGCTTGTAGACGACCTAAAGATCCAAGGCAACAGGCGAATTAAAACAACTTTTATTAAGAAAATATCGTCAATTGTGCCGGCAAGTGTGCTGGATTCCGCTTTAATCGAACAGGATATTTTAAGACTCAAACGTTTACCTTCAGTATCTCATGCGTACTATCAAGTGTTTCCATCTGGAGATAATAAGTACAATGTGTTTTATCATATAGAAGAGAATCATACCCTTATCCCTTCATTAAATGTTTACACGACTAATGACGATGAATTTGCATACCGACTTGGTTTGTACGAGTTCAATACTTTTGGACGAAATATTATTTTTGGAGGCTTTTATCAAAAGGATATCTACAGTTCTTATGCTATAAATTTTAGAGCACCTTATTTATTTTCAAATAAGCTTGGTTTGGCTTTTAATAGGCAAGACTTAACAACCTTAGAACCTGTTTTTTTTGATAACACCTCTTCAAATTATAGGTATAATAATGATTCTTATGAAATCTTAGGGCTTTATGAATTTGATTTCAAAAACAGAGTAGAGCTGGGTGTTAATTACTTTACGGAAACTTACGATTATCAATTTGGTGCTACCAATCCTGCTGTACCTCTTACTTTGGATATAAATAAGTGGTTGTTTAAAGCTATTTATGAGTATAATGGTTTAGATTACTTTTATCAATATGTTACCGGTTTTAGAAGTCAGTTTAACTTTCAGTATGTTAACGCTACAGACGGATCATTACCAAGTTTTTTTGTTGGTTGGAATGACTTCTTTTATTTTAAAAGAGTTGGTAGTCGAGGAAACTGGGCTAATAGATTACGTTTTGGTTTGGCATCCAATGATAAAACACCCTTTGCACCATTTTCGGTAGATAATAACGTGAATATTAGGGGGGTTGGTAATGTTATTGATAGAGGAACAGGCTCCATTGTTTTAAATACAGAATATAGGTACACGCTCATAGAAAAAGATTGGTTTGTATTTCAGGGGAATGCTTTTGTTGATGCAGGTTCTTGGCGAAATCCGGGAGGGCCGTTATCAAATTTTGTTGAGGGAGAGAATATAAAAGTGTACCCAGGGGTAGGGGTGCGCTTTATACATAAGAAAATATATAATGCCATTTTTAGAATAGACTATGGGTATGGTATTACTAAAAATGCCAGCCAAGGCTTCGTTTTTGGTATCGGCCAGTATTTTTAATCTTTACTTAACTTTCCAAGTTATATTTTTAATTAGAAACGTTTAGTTTTGTCAAAACTAAAATTGAATTATGAGGGTTATTGCTATTGGAGATATTCATGGAGGCTTAAAAGCACTTGTTCAAGTTCTAAACAAGTTGGAAATAAAAGAAGAAGATCAGCTTATCTTTATGGGCGATTATGTCGATGGTTGGTCGGAATCTGCTCAGGTAATTCAGTTCTTGATTGGCTTATCTCAAAAAATTAAATGTGTATTTATAAAAGGAAATCATGATGTTTGGTGTGAAGATTGGTTGAGGTCTGAACATGTTAATATGACTTGGTATATGCATGGCGGTAAGGAGACCATTGAGAGTTATTCCGGGTTCTCTGAAGAAGAGAAAGAACGGCACTTGGCATTTTTTGAAGAGATGCCTTTATATTATCTGGATGACGACAATAGGCTGTTTTTGCATGCTGGGTTTACCTCAATGCATGGTGTGAAAAAAGAGGTGTATGAGAAAACCTTTTATTTTGACAGAACCCTATGGGAAATGGCTTTAACTATGGATAAAGGAATATCAAAAGACTCTTTAATATATCCAAATAGACTTAAGCACTATAAGGAGATTTACATCGGGCATACCCCAACCATAAATTTTGGTTATGACATACCAATGAACGCTGTAAATGTCTGGAATATTGATACCGGAGCGGCATTTAAAGGAAAGCTCTCGGCCATTGATATTAATACAAAGGCAGTTTTACAGAGTGATAACTTACCAAACTTATATCCTAACGAAAAGGGTAGAAATAAAAATTAGGTTTTAGTCTATGCTTTTAAAATCTTTTATGGCTTGATTAGGTTCAATAACATTATAACCTTCCCAAAACTCAGGATCGTAATCTGGTAAGTAAACAGGTGTTACTTTAGGTTTTTCCTTAAAAGCATCGAATTCAGATTCAGAAATCATTTCGTTTTCAAAAACCACTAATTCGTTCTTCTCAATACTAGACAATTCAAAATGAATATCTGTCGACAGCTCATTTTGTTTTCGCCTACCTTTCGTATGCTTATTCTTCTCAATAATTTTTAAAGGACGTTTTATGCCAAATGTGCTTCCTTCTTCCTTATCGGCATATTGGAGGGTGTATTTACTCGAATCATTTTTAACATAAATAAGGGTTCCTTTCTTTAAATAGAGCTTGTAAGATAGTCCCAAAAGTTTGAAGTTCTTTAAGGGTTTTACGTTGTTATAGTCTAATCGTACAATGGCAAAATCGTCTATGTTCACATAAATGATGCCGCTATAATCTTCTTTACGCTTGGGTTTAAAGCTAATTTTATAAACAAAGTTGTCGTTAAGAAACGAGTAGTCCTCTAAAACAAACGCATATCTATTAGGTTTTTCCAAAAAGTTAAGCTCGGTATCCTCAAAAATGAAACTATACCCCTGTAAATGAGAGATGGAATATTTTCTATATTTTAGAAAGTCTTCTTTTCGTTCTTTTTCTTTCTTTTTCTGAGCATCAATCATGGCGTCTGTTTGTTCCTTTTTGTCATTTTCTAAGGTGTCATAAAAGGTGGAATCCATTTCTTCTTTGGTACCAAACCAGCCAGATTTTATTTTAAAATAGGAATCGCGTTTAACATGTTTTTTGATAATCTTGTTAAATTTATCTTCATAGGCTTCAAAGGTTACTTCGTTGCTTTTATCATAGAGATGTGAGGCCTTAATAATATCGAGCTTTTGGGCGTCTTTAATACCGGGTTTTCCATAAATATTAGCTAATATTTCTGTGTAATCATCAGATTTTTTTGGCATTGCGGTCAATACACTATCTATAAAACCTTGATTAAATTCGGGGATAGTTGTTTTTTTAACCTTGACATCATTTTTTTTAATATTGGTGAAGTAAGAGGCTCGGTAAAACAGCTTACTTTTTAAGTTGCTCTTGGAGTAGTTGTTGTCTAAATTTAATCGAACCTGTTCAATAATTTCTTCTGGAGTGTAATGCTTGCTTGATATTAAAATTTCTTTTAGCTCGATGGTTTTTTGACTCAATAAAATAATACTATCATTGAAGTTTTTAACAGCCAATTGCTTGGTTTCGTAGCCAAGACAACTAATTTTAATAGAGTCTTTTTTTGATGGTTTTTTGTTTAGATAAAGTAAGAAATCGCCATTTTCGTTAGTAATAACTCCCGATTTGTCATTAAGGGAAATAGTAGCGTGGGGTATGGGTATATTAGAAAGCGAATCTAAAAGCCTTGCGTTAATCGATTCTTGGGAATAGGTAAGGAATGAAAGTAGAGCAAAAATGAATGCCGTGCTAGTTTGCTTCATAAAAGTGGTTTTTATAAAAATAGACGATTAATCAAGCCTTTTGTAACTTTTTGTGATTTCTTAAGCTTGTTTTATTAATTTTTAACACTTATATATTTTTGATAAAAGCGATATAGCTCTTGGGCATTAGCTCCTAACCAGCGTTTAGCATAGATTGCCCAATAAAGATATTGAAGCTTCCAGATACCATGTTCTCTATACATTCTGGCAGAAGTTTTTAGTTTTTTATTGATTACTGTAAACTGCTTACGTTTATAAAGTTCATTAATAAAAATAATATCCTCATAAATGCTGAAAGTTTCATCGAAGCCTCCAATATTATTAAATAGGTTTTTAGTTATAAATTGACTTTGATCACCACCGCGGCATGCTCTCCAATTAAATTGCGTAAACCAACTGGCTAAACGAAGCCACCAGTGATGATGGTCAAACTGCATTCTAAAACACCCTGCCAGATGCCCTTTTTTAATTTCTTTTACGATGAGTCTGTCAAAATGCATGGGAGGAAAGGAATCTGCATGAAGAAAGTATAAAATGTCTCCTTGCGCATGCTTTGCACCCCAGTTCATTTGCTTTGCTCTACCTTTTTTTGATTTAAGAAGTATAATATCTGCCTTTAATGGATTACCCGTATTCGTTTTATTAGGGACTTTATTGTTTATAAAATAAAAGGCTTTCTTTGAATTGGAACTGTGTACGTCTGAAAAAGACTGTACTATTTGCGCTGTGTCATCAGTGCTTCCGCCATCTACTACAATGATCTCTGCTAATTGTCTTGAAGAACCTTTGGCTATAAGATGTTCTAGAAGTTTACCAATATTGGATGCTTCATTAAGAACAGGAATAATAACAGAGATTTTTGATGCCATACCTTAGTTGTTTAAATCCCAATTATAGTTTTTAAATGTTTTTTTTGCCTTTTCAGAAATAGGACTCTTCGAGTACTGGTTTAAGAAGTCTACTAAACTTCCGTTTTGCTTAAAATCTTTAGAGAACCATTGGAATATTTTTGAAAGCTCCAATTTGGTTGGAGAAAGCTCGTTTTTGGACCTGTCATTTAAAAAAACTTTGGCCGCATTATTAAGCTGATCGTCTAGTTGAGTTTCCACATAAGCTTTGTTACTTAGCTTTGGGCATGACACGGCAGCGCAAACGATAGCGAAATGAATTCTAGGGTCGTCCATTTTTCTTAAAATAGCATGCTCAATCTCGTTGAGGTTGTGCCATTTGCCTGCAAGTTCCCAGTGTCGTTGTTCCCAAGGCTTTTTTATATCTTTAATACTTTTTATGGGGTAATAACGCAAAATTAAATCTATTGTCATAGCATTGTAAGCGTTAATCCAATAAGCTAAAATAGCTTGTTTGCTCCAAGAATCATTTGGCATATTCTGGGATAGGGCATTAAGATATGCATGTAATTGAGTCTTTTCAGTTTTAAAGCCAGAGTAGTTTACCTTACCCGTGTTTGAAACATATTTTTGTAATAAACCATCCCATAAATTGTGGTTAAAGGATAGTGGTCCGGAATCTTTAGAGCTTTTTTTTTCTAACGGATTAGGTGGTTTAGGAGATAAAGGAATTTCGTTTACCGGTTCTAAAGGTGTTTCTAATTTGTTAGAAGAGGAATCTATAGGTTTGTCTTGTGGCAACTCCTGCTCTGGACCTTTTGTAGTTAACTCCTTTGTACTTCCACAAGAATAAAATATAATAAGAGTTATAACTAGCAGCGTTCTGTATATCATTTAAGCGTTATTTTTTGTTTAGAGGGTATACCTCCTGGCCTATAAAACCTTTCGGAAATGACGTATCTCCTTTAAACCCTAATTCAATATTCTTTCCGTTATATGGAATATAATTGGTTTTAAATATATAGTCCCAAATACTTAGTGTTAGTCCATAATTCACACCAAACCTAACATGCTTTGGTAATGTTTTTGCATGGTGCCAAATATGCATTTTAGGATTATTGAGAACGTATTTAAAGAAACCGTAATCCCAACCAAGATTAGCATGATTAAGATGACCTATAGCAATACTGAAGAAGTATACGAGAGCCACATCTTGAGAACTATAATTTCCAATAATGGCTAAAGGAATGTAGAGTAAAGATTTGTAAACAACAGGTTCCATCCAATGATAACGTAAGTGAGCGGCAAAGCCCATTTCTTTGACGCTATGGTGTACTTTGTGGAAATTCCATAGCCAGGGTATTCTGTGTAATAGTCGATGCGTATTCCATTGTACAAAATCGGAAACGATAAAAAAAATGAATAATCCGAGCCATTTAGGAAGCTCATTAACATTAAAAAGCTGTAAGTCTGATAATGTTAAATTAACAAGGCTGAGCGCATCATTAAACAGCGCTGCGGTAGTATTTGATAAGGCTATAAGTATAATTAGGTTAAGCAGAAAGAAGTTAAAGAACATGTAAAATGTGTCTAGCCAAAAGTCTTTTCTAAATATGGATTGCTGTTTTCTCCATGGAAATAAAATTTCTAAGAACCATACCAAAACCGAAATAGCGATTAACCCATAAAAATAATTATCCCAATGGTTTTGAAATAAGATTTCCTTTTTTAGATAATTCCAATAACCAGAATACGAATTTATTATGATGTCAATATACTTATTCATGGCATGTGTTAGGTTGCATCTGGAAGAGGCAATCATTAAATGGGCAAAACGACTTAACAACAACCGCCTCCATCATAATGGAAGGTGGATTCGCTAATAAAAATATCATCTCTTTTTAAACTGGCTAGGGCTCCAGCTGTTTTGTCGCATATAGCTAAAGGTTGATTTTTTAATAAAACATGCCCTTTTTTATCATCGAAATAGTCCTCTTCCCCATAGTAAATAGCAGCTTTGCCTGTAAAAATACAGGGGCCATCTTCGGGCATGGGGTCTTTTATGGCAGCTACCTCAATAGACTCAATATAGATTAGTTCGTCTGTAGGGTAGTGCTTAGGATCTAAAATTCTGTATGGTTTTCTAGCTCTAATTTCAATGGTTCCAAAACCTGCATCGGTTAGTGCTTTTACATATTCTGAAATAGGAAGACTTCCACTAAGGCATAAGGCTCTTAGGCGTTCATCGTTTCTCAGGGTGCCGTTCATGGGGTGCTCACAAGTAGGGTCACTCATAACCAAACGCCCATGAGGTTTTAAAACACGATGCATTTCGGCTATCGCTTTTTTTAAATCGTCTGCTTTAAAAATATTAAATAAGCAGTTTTGAGCTGCCACATCTATGCAATTATCTTCAACTGGTAAATGCATAGCATCTCCCTTCCTAAGATCTACAAACTCACTTTTAAACCAAGGGTTTTGCTTTTCTGCTTCTTCGAAATTTTTTCTCGAAGCTTCAAGCATTTCATCGACTACATCAATACCAACAACCCCGCCTTTTTGACGGTTAAAATAGGCAAATTGCAGTAACTCCATGCCTCCCCCAACACCAACATAAAGTGTTTTTGGGTTGTTTGTTAAATCACGAGCATGAACCGTAGAGCCACAACCATAATTCATTTCTTGCATGATCTTTGGAATTTTTAACCCCGGCAACTCCCAAATTGGATTTGTGGTACAACATAATCCGACATCTGGAGTTAATGCTGCCTCTTTGTATACATCGTGTGTGGTCTCTAAATAACTGCTCATATTTTTATTCTTTTAATGCTGTTTCAAGCGAAACGTAAACTCCGTTAAGGATATAACGAATAGCCTATTCTTATGGTAACGCCTTCAGTTATAATGTTTTTATAAGTTCTTTAAATAGTATTATCATATTCGGTTCTGCCTTTACTGCATTGGCAATAATATCTGAAATATCAACGGGATCGAGATTATCTGGGTCGCATTCATCTGTTAAAACCGATATGGCTGCTACTTTTAAATTTAAATGATTGGCAACTATAATTTCTGGAACTGTACTCATGCCTACGGCATCGGCTCCTATAATTTTTAGCATGCGGTATTCTGCTCTGGTTTCTAATTGTGGCCCTACAACACTTGCATATACACCCTCGTGAAGCGTAATATTGTTGGCTTTAGCTATGTTTTGAAATGCCGAATTTATTGTTGCGTTGTAGGGAGCACTCATATCGGTAAATCGCTCACCCAGTAGTTCGACTCCTTTAAAGGCTAGTGGAGAACTGCCTTGAAGATTAATATGATCATCAATAAGCATGAGTTCTCCTTTTTTAAAGTTTAGGTTAATAGCTCCTGCTGCATTTGAAACCAATAGGGTTTTAATGCCAAGTTTTTCCATAATACGTACAGGATAAGTAACGTCTTGTAGTGAATAGCCTTCATAAAGATGAAAGCGCCCTTGCATAACGACTACTTTTTTGCCTTCTAGATTGCCATAAATAAGTTTGCCTTTATGAAACTCAACAGTCGCAGTTGGAAAGTTAGGGATATGATTATAACTTACCTCTTTAATAATATCAACCTCATTAATTAATTGCCCTAATCCGGTGCCAAGAATAATACCAACTTCTGGTTGGTTAAACCCTTTTTCTTTCAGGTAATTTGCGGTTTCCTCAATATATTTAATCATGTAGTTGCTCGATTCTTTGTTGAAGTTTGTAATTCGATTTATAAAACTCTGAAGCTGTTAAATCTTCAAAAGTATCAATGTCGTTAAGCGTGACTAAGGTAGTAAAATCAATATGTTTATCTTCCAATTCCCGAAGCGTTTTTTGTAACAAATTAGATTGGCTCCATGGTTTGTTTTTGAAGATTATTGGGAGCATTTTATTTAGACCAATGAGGTAGTAGCCACCGTCTTCTGCTGGGCCAAAAACTACTGGATTTGATTTTAGGTTTTCAAGACCACTACGGATGTGTTTTTCTGAAATATCTGGTAAATCTGAACCAATTAAAACAATTCGGTTATAGCCATCATCAAAACCCTTTTGGAAAGCGTTTTTCATGCGTTCCCCTAAATCTTTTCCTTGCTGAACCGTTTTATAAGTATTTGGCCATTTAGTATCAATAATAGCATCTGAGAAATAAATACGTAGATCTGCCTTTAAGTTTTTTGTAGCGCGTTCGGTAACCTTAACTAATTCGCTATATACTTCAAAAGCACCTTGATTGCCTATGGTTTTGGCAAGACGCGTTTTTACTTTTCCCAGTTTAATGTTTTTTACAAAAACAATAACGAGTTCTTTATTCATATACTTTTATGCCTTTTTTTAACCACTTACTCCATGTTTTGGAGAAGGTATGAATACTGTCTGTTTCTTTTTTAGTTTTGCTGTAAACTGGTAAGTCGTGGTTTTTCCATTCGAAAATACCACCGTAAAGGTTTTTTACATTGTCATAACCAGCTTTTTTTAGTTTTTCTGCGATGTCCTCAGATCTTATGCCTAATGAACAATAAACAACTATCTCTGCTTCTTTATTGGGTATTCTGTTTGTTACGGAATCTATTTGAAAGAAATCATACCCAACATAAATTGCATTTTTAATGTGGCTGGTATTGTATTCTTTTTTTTCTCTGGAGTCCAATAGAACATAATGATTAACCCTTTCACTAAGGGAATCTACTGTTATGTACGGAATTGTTTCGCTGTTTTCTTGCTTGAGTAATTTGGATAGTTTTTTTTGTGAATAACCGAAAGTCGCGATCAAAAGTAGTGTATATAATATTATGTTTTTCATGATATGTTTTTATGCGACACTACCTTGACAACTACTTCCTGCTCCTGCAGTGCAACCATAGCAATGTTGAGAAATAACGATGTTTCGTCCTTCTAATAAGTCGCTATTATAGTCTGCGATATGCTTTGCTTTACTGTTAACAGGTAATTCAAGCATTTGATTAAAATCGCAGTCATACAAAAAGCCATCCCAACTTACGGATAAGGTGTTTGTACACATCACATGTTTTACTGCATTTGGATTATAGGCTTCTACAAGGCTGTACATATAATCCTCGTAGTTTTCGGAGGCTATTAAATAATCTAAAAAACGTGAAATAGGCAGATTGGTAATGGCAAACAAACTATGAAAGTGTATATTGAAATCTTCAAGTAGTGCTTTTTTAAAATCTTTTTCCATAGAAGATTGATCTCCTGGTAAAAAGGCCCCCGAAGGGTTATAAACCAAATCAAGCTTTAAACTGCTGTTGGGCATACCATAGCCCACGGCATTGAGTTGTTTAAGGGCTTCAATAGAAGCATCGAAAACACCATTGCCACGTTGCTTATCTGTTTTTCCACGGGTCCAATGTGGCATAGAACTTACCACATGAATATTATATTTTTTGAAGAATTCTGGTAAATCGTGATACTTTTTATTGGCTCTAATAATAGTAAGATTAGAACGTACAATGAAGTCTTTAATACCCACTTTTGCGGCTTCTTCTACAAACCATCTAAAGTTAGGGTTCATTTCTGGAGCCCCTCCTGTGAGGTCTAAAGTGTGAGCTTGGGTGTTTTTTATCACATCCAAACATTGTTGCATGGTCTCGCGAGTCATAATTTCCTTTCTGTCTGGACCAGCATCTACATGGCAATGCTCACAAACTTGGTTGCACATGTAGCCTACATTTATTTGAAGGATTTCAAGCTTTTTTGCTTGTAAAGGAAATTGATCTGTCTCAGAAATTTTTGCTTTAAAGGTAGGTAACTCGCCGTTCTGGAAAATGCCGTTCGACAAAATTTCTAGTTGCTTGTTGCTTTTAGCTAAAGCGCTCTCGCGTTTATGTAAAGATTTAATCGCCATTAATTAGTTGTCTTATTTGCTTTTTAAGCAGGAGTAAAAGGTGTGTTTTCTTTTTTTTAGTCTGTAAACTAACCATCAAGTTTGGTCACTTTATTCATCATTTGAACACCATGCACTAAAGTAGCTCCACTTTTTATTGCAGCACCAACATGAATGGCTTCCATCATTTCTTCTTTTGTAACACCTCTCTGCAATGTGTCTTTGGTGTAAGCATCAATGCAGTAAGGGCATTGCTCGGTGTGGGAAACAGCTAGGGCAATGAGAGCTTTTTCTCTAGCTGTAAGAGCGCCTTCTTCAAAGACTTTTCCGTAGTATTCAAAAAACTTATCGCCTAATTCTTGATTCCACTCACTTATTTTACCAAATTTTTTTAGATCTGCTGGGTCGTAATATGTTTTTTGCATCAGTTATTTTTTTTCTAAAGATATAAATCTAAAAACTTATGTCGGAATTTATGGAAAGACATAACATAATTTATTGATAAAGATTTTATAGTTTTAGTTTTTAAATAAAAAACTTCAAAATGAACGACTATTTTTTAATAATTACGGTTTTAATTTTTCTATCTGCCTTGTTTGGTTATATAAACGTTAGGTTTTTAAAACTGCCTAATAGCATTGGGCTTATGCTAATTACCATTCTCTTTACTTTTGGAGTTTTTATTTTAAGTTTTGTTGATTCCACCTTGCTTGAAGCCGAACGTTATATAATAACGCATATTGATTTTAAAACGGTTCTACTAGATGTTATGCTAAGTTTTTTGCTTTTTGCGGGTGCTTTACATACTAATTTTCAACAGTTAAAAGTACAGCGGTGGCCTGTTTTGGTGTTTTCAACTTTTGGTGTGTTACTGTCAACCTTTCTGGTAGGTTTTTTAATGTTTTATGTTTTGAAGCTAGTAGGCTTAAATGTAAGTTTTGTGCATTGCTTATTGTTCGGGGCTTTAATTTCCCCCACAGATCCCATTGCCGTTTTAGGGATATTAAAGAAGGCTGGTGTACCCAAAAAATTAGAAGCAAAAATTGTTGGAGAATCTCTTTTTAATGACGGCGTTGGTGTTGTAGTTTTTCTAACAATTTTTCAAATTGCGGCTTTAGGGAATGGTGATATCGAAGCTTTTGATGTTGTAAAGTTATTTGGTCAAGAGGTTTTAGGCGGTATTATATTGGGTGGTATTTTAGGTTGGATAACTTACAGGTTGATGCGTTCAATTGATGATTACGATATCGAGGTTATCATTACTTTGGCAGCGGTTATGGTTGGAACGGTAATAGCTCATAAATTTCATTTGTCAGCTCCGTTAGCCATGGTTACTGCTGGTTTAATAATTGGTAACGATACTATTAGAGGAAGTGCTATGTCTAAAACAACAGAAAGCTACGTAGATAAATTTTGGGAATTAATTGATATTCTTCTTAACAATATCTTGTTTGTACTAATTGGTATGGAAATTTTGGTACTGGCTTTTGAGCAAACATATTTAATTGCTGGATTAATGGCTATTCCAACGGTTTTAATATGCAGATATGCGTCGTTGTTATTTCCTATAAACTTCTTTAAGAAGCGCCTAAATTTCGTTCCCAAAACAAACTTGATTATGACTTGGGGAGGATTACGCGGTGGAATTTCTATTGCATTAGCACTCGGCTTAACTCAAGCTATGCATAGAGACCTATTTTTAGTTGTAACTTATATAGTTGTGGTATTCTCTATATTAGTTCAGGGTTTAACGGTTGGTAAACTGGTAAAAAACGTAAAAGTTTAATCTCTAAGTAAGCTTCTCGAGATTACAATTTTTTGAATTTCTGAAGTTCCTTCGTAGATCTGTGTAATTTTAGCATCGCGCATGAGTCGTTCTACATGGTATTCTTTAACAAACCCGTTTCCACCATGAATTTGAACGGCCTCAACAGTATGTTCCATCGCTACTTTAGAAGCATATAATTTAGCCATAGCGCTTGAATAATCATAATTATTACCTTGATCTTTATCCCATGCAGCCTTCATAACTAAATGTCTGGCAGCTTCAATATCGGTTGCCATATCGGCTAATTTAAACGCAATGGCTTGATGATTGCATATTTCTGTCCCAAAGGCTTTACGCTCTTTAGAGTATTTACGTGCCAGTTCAAAGGCGCCAGATGCAATGCCAAGGGCTTGAGCAGCAATACCTATTCGGCCTCCAGAGAGCGTTTTCATTGCAAACCTAAAACCCGACCCGTTTACGCCTATTCTATTTTTTTTAGGAACTTTTACATCATTAAATTGTAAGGTGTGTGTGTCACTTCCTCGAATACCTAATTTATCCTCTTTAGGCCCAATGTGAAATCCCGTTGTGCCCTTTTCCACTATAAAAGCATTTATGCCATGAGATCCTTTGTCTCTATCTGTTTGCGCAATAACAATATAAACATCTGCACGACCCCCGCTAGTAATCCAGTTTTTTGTGCCATTAATGATGTAATGATCTCCTTTGTCAATAGCGGTAGTTTTTTGAGATGTTGCATCGCTCCCTGCCTCAGGTTCACTTAAACAGAATGCTCCAACAAATTCGCCAGAGGCAAGTTTGGTCAAGTACTTTTCTTTTTGCTCTTCAGTACCATAGGTCTCTAATCCGTAACAGACTAAAGAATTATTTACAGAGACTATTACAGAGGCCGAGGCGTCAATTTTGGATAGTTCTTCCATAATAAGCACATACGAAATTGTATCCATACCACTTCCGCCATATTTAGGATCAACCATAATACCCATAAAGCCAAGGTCTGCCATTTTCTTTACTAGGGAATCTGGAAAGTGTTGCTTGTCATCTCGTTCAATAACTCCTGGAAGTAATTCTGTTTGAGCAAAATCGCGAGCGGCATCTCGAATCATAATATGTTCTTCAGTCAGGTTGAAATTCATAATTCGTAATTATTGCAATGTTTTAAATGAAAAATATTCACAAATATACGTTTTTAGTGAGAATTATTTAATGCGTATTGTTATTTTTACCAACGTATGGAAAAAAAGGAATACCATGTAATTGGTGTGATGTCTGGTACATCATTAGACGGCATAGATTTGGCGCAAGTAAGATTTCGTTTAGGCAAGGAATGGCAGTTTGAAATATTAAATGCCCAGACCATTGACTATTCAGAAAATTGGAAGTCAAAACTAAAGGGGTTATCCAATCATGATTACAATACGCTTCAGAGTATTGATAAATCTTACACGCTTTATTTGGGAGAGGTTATCAATGGGTTTATAAAGAGGAACAAGATTAAAGAAATTGATGCAGTTTGCTCCCATGGTCATACGGCGCGTCATCAGCCTGATTCTGGAGTGACATATCAAATAGGGAATCGAGCGGAACTAGCTACTCTAATTAGTCAAACGCTCGTTTGTGATTTTAGGGTGCAAGATGTTGCTTTTGGTGGTCAGGGTGCCCCATTAGTGCCAATAGGGGATAAACTGTTGTTTTCAAAATTCGATTATTGTATCAATCTAGGTGGGTTCGCTAATATTTCATTAGAGAAGGATAATACAAGGATTGCTTATGATATTTGCCCGGTAAATATTGTGTTAAATCATTATGCGAATCTCTTAGGCTTGGATTATGACGCAGGGGGTGGAATTGCAAGGTCAGGGAACATAGATATGGGATTATTAACTAAATTAAATGCGCTCGATTATTACAAGGCGCCTTATCCAAAATCATTAGGGGTAGAGTGGGTAGATCTTTGCGTTTTACCATTAATTGATGCTTTCAAGTTGGAGATAAAAACGATTCTTAGAACCTTTGTAGAACATGTTGCGCATCAAATAGTTGCGGAGTTAGATCAAGTAAAAGCACGACATAAATCTTCTGTTTTGGTTACTGGAGGAGGGGCTTATAATACGTTTTTAATAGAACGCATTAAGGACTTGACGAAACATGATGTTTTGATTCCTTCCAATAAGGTTGTTGAGTTTAAAGAAGCACTGATATTTGGTTTTTTGGGAGTGTTAAAACTTCAGGGCAAAAACAACTGTTTAAAAAGCGTTACTGGCGCAATTAAAGATCATAGTTCTGGTCAGGTATTTCTTCGTTAAAAAGTCTAAGATTTTAATCCTTTTGGAGACATAGTTTTTTATATTTGTTACAATAATAATTCAAATTACATTTCTTATGAATCAGCTTTAGCTACACTAAATTTTTATGCAGGAAATTTTAAAAGCTAATAATCATGTTGAATTTAAACGATAATGAAAGAATTATTAAAGAAGTTTGAAAACAAAGCACCCGAAATAGTATTTAATTGGAAAGACTCTGAAACAGATGCTGAAGGTTGGGTTGTAATAAATTCGTTACGCGGAGGAGCCTCCGGAGGGGGTACAAGAATGCGTAAAGGGCTTGATATGAATGAAGTTTTGTCTTTAGCTAAAACTATGGAAATCAAATTTACAGTTTCTGGACCAGCCATTGGCGGGGCCAAATCTGGTATTAATTTTGATCCTAGAGACCCAAGAAAAAAAGGTGTTTTGGAACGTTGGTACAACGCTGTTTCCCCACTTTTAAAAAGCTACTACGGCACAGGGGGAGATATGAATATTGACGAAACTCATGAGGTTATTCCAATAACGGAGCAAAGCGGCGTGTGGCACCCTCAAGAAGGTGTTTTTAATGGCCATTTTAAACCCTCTGAAGCAGACAAAATAAATAGAATTGGACAACTTAGACAGGGTGTGATTAAGGTCATAGAAAACCCTGAGTTTTCACCAGACGTCACCAAAAAATATACAATAGCCGATATGATTACTGGCTATGGGGTAGCAGAAGCAGTAAAGCAGTATTATCATATATATGGAGGTACTGTAAAAGATAAACGTGCCGTTATTCAGGGGTTTGGTAATGTTGGAGCGGCGGCTGCATTCTATTTGTCTCAAATGGGGGCCAAAATAGTTGGTCTTATTGATATTTCAGGAGGTCTTATTAAGGAAGAAGGGTTCTCACATAGCGAGATCATGCACTTATTCCTCAACAAGTCAGGAAATACTTTGACAGCCGAAAATTTAATTCCTTTCGAGGAAATCAATAAAAAAATATGGGCATTAAAGACAGAAATTTTTGCTCCTTGTGCGGCTTCGAGGTTAGTCACTATTCATCAAATTGACGAAATGATTGATAGCGGTTTAGAAGTTATATCATGCGGAGCTAATGTACCTTTTGCCGATAACGAAATATTCTTCGGTCCCATTATGGAACACACCGATTATAAAGTGAGTTTAATTCCAGATTTTATATCTAATTGTGGAATGGCACGCGTATTTGCTTACTTTATGGAGCGAAAAGTACAAATGACGGATGAGGCTATTTTCAAAGATACCTCCAATAGAATTAGGCAAGCATTAAGTAAAGTATATAATAGAAATAAATCAAAGACGGGAATGAGTGCGACCGCTTATGAAATTGCACTTGAACAACTTATATAACCCAAAAATTTATGGAAGCAGCAATTATTTTAGTATTCGTTATTGGCTATTTGGCTATAACCCTAGAGCATAGTATAAAAATAGATAAATTAATACCTGCGCTTGTTATGATGGCAATTTGTTGGGCGTTAATAGCTTTAGGTCTTGAAAGCTTCCCGCAATGGTTCGATTCTGGTGCACATGCTTTAATCGACGGTTTTGGACTTCTTGGACATGATGATAAAATGCATCTTATGGAAGAAACCTTACTCCATCATTTAGGGAAAACATCCGAGATATTAGTGTTTTTGTTGGGTGCTATGACCATTGTTGAAATTATAGACTATTTTGATGGCTTTTCTACCATTAAAGGATTTATAAAGACAAAGAAAAAAAGTAAAATTCTGTGGATTTTTGCAATCTTAGCTTTTATTTTATCTGCTATTATTGATAACCTTACAGCTACCATTGTTCTTATATCTATTCTGCAAAAAATAGTAAAAGAAAGAAATGTGCGTATCTGGTATGCTGGTCTTATAATTATTGCTGCTAATGCCGGAGGCGCATGGTCTCCAATAGGAGATGTTACCACAACGATGTTATGGATTGGTAATAAAGTCACAACGGGTAATTTATTTGGATATTTATTTTTACCCTCTTTATTGTGTATGGTGGTGCCTACGCTTATAGCCACATTTTTGCCAGTATTTAAAGGGGAATTAGATATGGATGTTGCGGTTGAAGATAAGCCAAAAAGCAGATTTAGTGGTACGATGTTGTACCTTGGTTTGGGAGCTATAGTGTTCGTTCCTATCTTTAAAGTAGTAACTCATTTGCCTCCGTATGTTGGGATGATGTTGTCCTTAGGTGTTGTCGCTACTTTTGCTGAGATTTACAGTAGTTCAAAATTTAGTTTGACAGATCATGATTCTTCCGAAAGCGACGCGCATGCACATCATAGTCCTGTACATCATTCACTTTCTAAAATAGAATTGCCTAGTATTTTATTCTTTTTAGGAATTTTAATGGCGGTTGCAGCTTTAGAATCTCTAGGCACCTTATATGGGTTTGCCTTATCTTTAAAAGAAGGAGTTCCTATGATTGGAACCGAAGTAGACGGTGCTAAGGTGTCGGATTTAGTTGTGTTGTTATTAGGGGTTGGTTCTGCAGTTATTGATAATGTACCTTTAGTTGCTGCAAGTTTAGGTATGTTTAGTGCAGGGCTAGATGACCAATTATGGCACTTTATTGCTTACTCTGCTGGAACAGGAGGTAGTATGTTAATTATAGGTTCGGCAGCAGGTGTGGTTGCTATGGGTATGGAGAAAATTGATTTTTTCTGGTATTTAAAAAAGATTTCTTTATTGGCGCTAGCTGGATTTATAGCAGGCGCATTGGTCTTTTTATTTACAAGAACACTTTTTTAGTATACGTAAACCCAAATTAGTGCGTTATAGAATTCAATATATTTAATATTATATGGTAAGTACAGTAATACAGGATGCCCAAGAAGGAGCAGAGGTAATTGTTGGGGAAGAATCGGTTGAAAAGACACTTTCAATAATAGAGTTAATAAGTAGCGGAGGCGTTGCAGGTCAAGTCATTATTGCTCTGTTGTTTTTACTTTTAGTAGGCGCTATTTACATTTATTTCGAGCGTATTTTCGCGATCAAAGCGGCCTCAAATGTTGATGCTAATTTTATGAATCAAATTAAGGATCATGTAAGTAACGGTAAAATTGATTCCGCTCAAATGTTGTGTGCTCAAGTAAACTCGCCTGTTTCAAGATTAATTGGGAAAGGAATTTCTAGAATAGGGAAGCCGCTCGCCGATATTAATACAGCTATTGAAAATGCTGGCCGTCTTGAGATTTATGGCTTAGAAAAGAACGTTAGTATTTTGGCTACCATCTCTGGTGCCGCCCCTATGATTGGGTTTTTAGGAACAGTGATTGGTATGATTTTGGCTATTTTTGAACTGGCAAATGCTGGAGGAACCATTCAAATGGATGTTCTTGCTAGTGGTTTGTATACAGCTATGACTACTACAGTCGCAGGCCTTATTGTTGGTATTGTTGCATATATGGCTTATAATCATTTGGTTGTTAGAACCGATAAGGTTGTGTATCAAATGGAAGCAAACTCATTAGAGTTTCTAGATCACCTAAACGAACCTACATAATATGAACTTTAGAGGTAGAAATAAAGTAACTCCAGAATTCAATATGTCGTCGATGACGGACATTGTATTCTTGCTGTTAATATTTTTTATGATTGCTTCTACGTTGGTAACCACTAATGCCATTGATATTTTACTGCCAAAAGCAAGTGGAAAGACGGAGAATAAGAAGTCTGTTGCAGTTAGCATTAAAAAGGATTTAACTTATTATATTGACCAAAAACGGGTTGGAGAGAGTGTTTTAGAAAATGAAATCATGGCAGCTTTGGCTTCTCAAGAAAAACCAACCATTGTGTTGCGGGCTGAAAAATCTGTGCCTGTTGAGAATGTTGTTAAGGTTATGGATATTGCCAACAGAAATAAATTTAAGGTCATACTGGCTGTTAAGCCTAAATAATGAAATATTTTAGAACTAAACACGAGCGCAATTCAGCAAAGTTAACGGCATTAATTGCCATAATTTTGTTGCTTTTGCTATTCGTGGTTGGTACTACCTATATGGATCCTCCCGAGGAGTACGGTGTTGCAGTAAATTTTGGTAATTCTAACCTAGGAAAGGGAAACAGGCAACCCTTAAAGCCTGTAAAGTCAGAACCAAAAAAAATAGAAGATGTGCCCCAACCAGATGTTTCTAAGTCAGAGCCAGAACCAGCAAAATCTCACGAAGCTACTGAAGAAGTTCTCACTGCAGACAATGCAGAGGAAATTGCTTTAAAAAAGCAAAAGGAAGCTGAAACCAAAGCTAAGGCAGCGGCAGAGGCAAAAGCCAAGGCGGAAGCAGAGCGCATGGCAAGAGAAAAACGCGAACAGGAAGCCAAAAAGAAAAAATTGGATGCCTTAATTGGTGGGGTTAGTAAGTCTGAAGGAACTGAAACTGGTAGTGAAGGAGATGATAATCAGTATGGGGATAAAGGTCAGTTAGATGGAGACCCTTATGCGCCAAGTTATTTTGGTGGTAAAGGTTCTGGAAGTGGTGGCGTAGGTTATGGTCTAAATGGCAGGGGAGGTGCGTCATTTAAAAGGTTGGCTCAAAATTGTAATGAGTCGGGTATGGTGATTGTTAAAATTGTCGTGAATAGAAGTGGTAATGTAATAGAAGCTATTCCTGGGGTAAAAGGCACAACCAATAATTCCAAATGTCTCCTAGATCCAGCAAAAAAAATAGCACTTTCTCACAAATGGCCAGCCGACTCCAAAGCACCAACAAGGCAAATAGGTTTTGTAAGTGTGAATTTTAAAATAAGTGAATAATAGATGACCTATAAAGATACACTGAACTGGATGTTCTCTCAACTTCCAATGTATCAAAAGCATGGTAAATCGGCGTTTAAAAAAGATTTATCGAATACGACTAAGCTTGCAAAGCATCTAGGTAATCCAGAAAAGCATTTTAAATCCATACATGTCGCCGGAACTAATGGAAAAGGATCTACAAGCCATATGCTAGCTTCGGTACTTCAAGAAGCAGGTTACAAAGTAGGTTTGTATACATCCCCCCATCTAAAAGATTTTAGGGAACGTATTAAAATTAACGGTGTTGATGTTAGCGAGAATTTTGTCGTCAGTTTTATTACTAAAAATAAAGCCTTTTTTGATGCTAGTGCCCTTTCTTTTTTCGAAATGACTGTGGGTATGGCTTTTGATTATTTTTCTAAAGAAGAGGTGGATATAGCTGTGGTAGAGGTAGGTATGGGAGGACGCTTAGATTCTACAAACATTATTATTCCAGAAGTTTCTGTAATTACCAACATAGGTTTAGATCATACACAGTTTTTAGGCGATACTTTGCAAGCTATTGCTTTTGAAAAAGGCGGGGTTATTAAGCCTCATATTCCTGTAGTAATTGGTGAAACACAGGAGGAAACAGTATCCGTTTTTAAAACTTTGGCAAAAAAGAATAATGCTGAAATTATGTTTGCCGACAAACTAGTTGTTCAAGGTTATAATTCAGATCTTAAAGGGAGCTATCAATTAAAAAATATAAAGACCGTATTTCAAACTCTGGAGGTTCTTAGAAGAAAAGGATATTTAATAACCGACGAACATTTAAAAATTGGACTGGCTGGAGTTATACAAAACACTGGGCTTTTAGGTAGATGGCAAACTTTGAATAAAACCCCAAAAGCCATATGCGATACTGGTCATAATAGAGAGGGGCTTCAATATGTCATGAAGCAGTTGGAACAAGAAGTGTATGAAAAACTACACATTGTTTTTGGAGTTGTAAATGATAAGGATTTGAGTACCATTATTGATTTATTACCAAAAACGGCAGCTTATTATTTTTGCAAGCCAGATATACCACGAGGGCTTGATGCTACAAATTTGAAAGCTATTTTTAAAGATTATCAACTATTAGGGGATAGTTATTTGTCTGTAAAAGAGGCTTATAAAAAGGCTCTACAAAATGCTTCAAATAATGATTTAATTTTTGTTGGTGGGAGTACATTTGTAGTAGCAGAAATAATTTAATTTTTTTCAAAAAAAGTTTTTGCAGTTTTAAAAACTAGGTTATATTTGCACACCGATAACAAGGGCGCGTAGCTCAGTTGGTTCAGAGCACTTGGTTTACACCCAAGGGGTCAGGGGTTCGAATCCCTTCGCGCCCACAAAAGCTTCCAGAAATGGAGGCTTTTTTTATGCGTATATGTCTTCCCTATTTCTTTGTTTTAATAGAATTTTATATTTTTAGAAAAAGCTCTTATTTATGACAAATACTCGAATAAAAGACGTTTATAAGGAAATTTTCAAGTCGCATGATAATCCATCTTTAGAGAGTCATATAGAGAAAATTATAGAGTTAGATGCTTATCTCCCTTATAGTTCTACATTTTTTTGTATTACCAACACCCAAGATCTAAAATTTGAGTATATAAGCAAAAATTTTAAGGCTTGTACAGGTTTGGATGATGCAGACATGCGACTTAAAGGAATGCGCTATTTTTGGAGTAGAATGCATCCAGATGATTTAGAGTTATGGTTACAAGCTTTAAATGAATTGATGAATTTTACACTTAGTGAGATTTCAGTGGCAGATAGATCTAAGATGAGTTATACATGGAATTATAGGTTTATGACGAGTGGAGGGGAATACGTTAATATGGTTCAAAATACCACGCCTCTTGAATTTGATAGTCACAACAAACCAGTTGTTGGTCTAGCCCATTATACAGTTTTGCCATCAGCCATTGAAATGCAGATATGTGCTTCGGCAAAATTACTGAATGAGAATAAGGAGTATGAGACCGTTTATTTTAACAATTTTTCTCAGAAACTATTGTCTTCAGGAATTAGTAATAGAGAACGAGATATTATTAGATTACTTGTTTTAAACTACTCGAGTAAGGTTATTGGGGAGAAACTAAATATTAGTTCCAATACGGTAGATACGCATAGGCGAAACATTCTAAAAAAGTTAAATATTGCATCTACCGGAGAACTTGTTGGCATGCTAAAATTGAATAAGAATTTAATATAGGTGCTTCTTGTGGAACAAATAAACCTGCAGAACTAATAAAAAAGTGTGTTAGCGGGAGATAGTTACACATTATCGAAAAAAAATAAAAATACTCAAATTGAGTATTGCGACCTATCTTTAATTGATGCATCTTTACATCGCTATTAATTAGTTCTTAGGGAGAATTTATTAGGAAGTGTCTTTTCAAGTGTTGAAAAGGCACTTTTTATTTTTACTTAATATATTCTAAAACGCGTTCTAAAGCCATGCCCCGTGATCCTTTAATTAAAAGGGTTGTGTTTTTTAGTGAATTCAGGTTTAATCCCTCTATAAACGTTTCAAAAGAATTAAACCTTAAGATTTTTGACGAGCTACATGTGGTGTTAAAAAAGTTTTCTCCTATAAAAATTAACTCGTCAATGTTAAGGGAGTTGGCAAGGTCAACAATTTGTTGGTGTTCTTTTTTGGCATCATCACCCAATTCAAACATATCTCCTAAAATTGCAATTTTTTTACCGTTTTGAATGTCAAAATTTCGCAACGCAGCCTCCATACTAGACGGATTGGCGTTGTAGGCGTCTAGAATTATTTTATAATCACCTTTTTTAATGATTTGTGAACGATTATTAGATGGAATGTAGTTTTCAATTGCAGCTTTTATTTTGGTGTCCTCCACTTGAAAATAATGCCCTATCGTGATTGCGATAGCAATGTTATTGAAGTTATATTCGCCAATAAGATGTGTTTGGATATCAATAGCATTGTATGTACAGCTTACATAGGGTTGAGCACTTTTAAACCCTATAATAACATTAGTTTTATCTGGATTGGTCCCAAAGGAGTACTTGTGTTTTGTATACTTGTTTTTTTTAACCTGAATAGGGTCGTTATAGTTTATAAATACTGTTTTATCATTATTGATTAAGTAATCATACATTTCACTTTTTCCTTTAATAACTCCCTCAGTACCTCCAAACCCTTCTAAATGTGCCTTTCCAAAATTAGTTATGTATCCATAATCTGGTTGTGCAATTTGACATAAGAATTCAATCTCCTTTTGATGATTGGCTCCCATTTCAACAATACCAATTTCTGTTTCGTCATTCATGGATAGCAGCGTTAAAGGAACACCAATATGATTATTGAGATTGCCAATGGTTGCCGTTGTCTTAAACTTTTTAGATAGCACGGCATTAATAAGTTCTTTTGTAGTTGTTTTTCCATTGCTTCCTGTAAGAGCAATAATAGGTTTGTTTAAGTAAAACCTATGATAGGTAGCAAGCTTTTGCAGGGTTTCTAGGGTGTTATCAACCAATATGGTTTTATTGGGTATTTCGTATTCTAATTCGTCTATAATAGCGTATTTAGCACCTAATTCAATAGCTTTTTTAGCATACGTATTGCCATTAAAATGATCCCCTTTTAAGGCAAAAAACAGGTCGTTATTTGAAATTGTTCTAGTGTCTGTAGATACGGCTTTACATGATAAAAAAAGCTGATGTATTTTGTCTATGTCCAACGAATTAAATTTTTTACTTAAAAGTATAAAAAAAGTCCTAACAGAGTTAGGACTTTTAATAATTATGATCAAAAAAAACGTTTAGTTTTTTCTTTTATCTTTTGCTTTGCTTTTTGAGCCTACTCTAGACATAGCACATCTAAAACCAATATAGTCGGTGGCCATATCTTGAGGGAAATAACGTCTTTGAGCTGGGTCTAACCAATACTCTCTGTCTTTCCAAGAGCCTCCTTTATAAACTCTTACTTCATCATTAATTAATGATGTCCTATTGTTTCCTTTGTCATATTCTCTAATCAAATTACCTAGAGAATCTCTAGTAACTGAATGCTTCGGAGAATTATACATTTTTCTAGTTTCAGCATCTTCGCTACTTTCAGTTTCATCATCATTAAAACTTTCAAAGTATCTAGAAGATCTACGGTCTCCATCTCTAAAGTTTATATGATTACTTCGGTCGAAATTCGTTCTTAAATAGGTGTCATTTTCATCAAGGGGAATCTGCGCAATTTCACCTGGTAAGTTTCTTGCAACTATCTTTCCGTTTGATAAAGTATCGTAAACAATATCGTCTGAAGTAACTACTTTTATAGTTCCATCTTCATTAATGGCATTTTTGGTATATACGTTACCACGGTAGTAGTTAAAATCGTTAAACTCATCGTCTATAATTGGTCTGTAAACATCGGCAACCCATTCAGCAACATTACCAGCCATATCATATAATCCATAATCATTTGGAGAATACGATTTTACAGCGTTTGTAATGTCGGCACCATCATCAGACCATCCAGCAATCCCGCCGTAGTCACCTTTACCTTGTTTAAAGTTAGCCAATTGGTCACCTCTGGTTTTACGTTTTCCAGAACGTGTATATTGTCCATCCCAAGGGTATTTTTTTCTACCTCTGTAAAGATTGTAGCTTCTTAATTCGCTTAAGCCAAGCGCTGCATACTCCCACTCAGTCTCTGTTGGAAGTCTGTATTTTGGTCCAATAACACCGGTTTCTTTCGAGGCATATATGCCAGTTTCATTGCCGTCTGCGTCTACTTTTACGTTTCTATTTCGTCTTCGTCCGTCTGTGTCACCATTATCGTAAGTACTTGGGTCGATTTGATATCTGTTAGTACTAAAATAATTTTCTGGGTCAGCCTCAGTTAGGTTTATATCTCTATAACCATTTTTCTGCAAGCTTAGCTCTGTAACTCTATCCGAACGCCAGTTGGCATATTCAACTGCTTGAATCCAACTAACACCAACTACAGGGTACTCGGCATAAGCAGGGTGTCTTAAATAGTTTTCCGTCATCACTTCATTGAAACCAAGACGATTTCTCCATACTAATGTATCAGGGAGAATGCCGTTGTATATTTCCTTATACAAATCATCGTCTGGTGGGTATAGTTTTTTCATGTAGTCAAGATATTCAACATACATAAGGTTGGTAACTTCTGTCTCATCCATGTAAAAAGATTGCACGTGTTGCTGATTGGGACTATTATTCCAATCATGCATAACGTCGTCTTGAACACGACCTTTTGTGAATGTACCACCTTCAATAAAAACTAAACCTGGTGCAGTTTCTTGTTCTTGAAAATTGGTGTTGTATTGAAAACCACCGTCTCTGGAATTGATTTGCCATCCTGTAGCTCTGGAGCTGTTTTTTGAGCTAGAAGATTTTTTACAGCCAGTAGAAACTACGGCTAGTGCTAAAACCAATAAAACCTTTAATGATACTACTTTTTTCATATCCATACTTTTAAGTAAGCTAATTATTTTGGTGCTGCAATATAAGAATTAAACCTAATAAGGCAAGCTATTTTTTACATTTTAACCAAAAAAACATGCATTTCATCCTGTTTATAGGGTATTTCAACGATGTTTTTTGTTGGTTTTATGCCTGTTTTGTCATGTATTAACGTACGTATTCCTAATTTATTATTGTATTTTTGAAGTCGTTTTAAAATTGTTGTACTCAAAATAATAACAGCAGCTTATTTACGTTATTTTATCAATGAAAAAGAAGATATTGTTTTTACTACTGGCATTTTTTGTGTCGGTTAGTTTATGGACGCAACAAAAAAAGTATAATCTAAATTGGGAGGGTACTCATAAAGTATTCGGGGCTAATTTTTCTAAAGAAGTACCTGCTTTTAGCAAAGAAAACCTTGTTTATGATAATGATAAACTGTTTTTCGTTGATCAGTGGCAAACGAATCGAGTAATTGATGAATCATCAGTTAGTGTAACTAATATTGTATACCAGTCAATTTCTAAGGAAGAATTAAAAGACCTTAAGACATCGCTTATATCAAGCACATTAGAGTATAGTTTAAAAAATTCTAAAGCCAGAGACAAAAACTACGTTCAGTTTAAGCTAAACCCCATTATTAGGTTAAATAATGGAGGTTTTAGAAAAATAACTTCGTTCCAAATTAATTATAGATCAGGAATAAATAGTGCTCGGGCCTCTGTATATAAACGTGGATTTGTCTCATCTAAGGGATTATCAAGTTCAGTTTTAAAAAATGGCGAGTGGTATCGGTTTTTTGTTGATACCACTGGGGTTTTTAGGTTGTCGAAAGATTTTTTGCAGAAATTAGGCGTAAATGTAAACAGTGTTGATCCTAGAAATATTAAGCTATATGGGCATGGAGGTAACATGATTCCTTATGCTAACAATATCCCATACCCGTTTGATGTTCCTGAAAATGCCATTAAATTTATTGGTGAAGAAGATGGGGTTTTTAACAATCAAGATTATATCTTGTTTTATGCGCAAGGTCCCAAAGGATATAATGAAGAAAGCCAAACACATATTAATTGTTATACAGACAAAACCTATTATTACATTAATGTAAGTCCAGGGCTTGGAAAACGTATTAAACCTTTTTCTCAACCAGAAGGGGCTGTTAGTTTGACGATTGACACCTTTGAGGATTATCAATTCCATGAAATTGACGATTATAATTTAGTATCTCTTGGAAGACGATGGTTTGGTGATAAGTTTGATATTGAGAATAAAAAAGATTTTAAATTTGATTTTCCAGATTTAATAACTTCAGAGCCTATTGAGCTTAAAGTTGTTGTTGCAGCAGCGTCGAAAGCCTCAAGTTCTATGGCTATTGGGGTTAATGGCGCTAATATTGCTACGCTTAATTTATCTGGAACATCGTCTCCTACACTTGCCAGTGGCGCTCAGTATTCTGGAAATGTGAGTGTAGGTTCATCAAAAGTGAATGTGGAACTAGATTTTAATAATCAAGGAAATCCTAGTACTGTTGGTTATTTAGACTTTATAGCGATAGAAGGTTTAAGACAGCTCAATTTTACGAATAACCAATTACAGTTTAAAAACAGTGAAGTGGTATCGCAAAGCGGAATTGTTGAGTACACTATATCTAATTCTTCAAGATTAAGTGAGGTGTGGGATGTTACGGATATTTATAATGTGACTAATACGATTAATACAGACGGAACTTCAAGTTTTAGTTTTAAAGCAACTTCAGGAACTTTGAGAACCTATGTAGCACTCCCTTTGTCTGGGTATTTCACTCCCAAGATAGATTCAAAATCGACAGTAGAAAATCAAGACATCAAAGGGACTATATTTAGAAATGCTCAAGGAAGCTTTGAAGATATCGATTATCTTATAGTGACTCCCGATTATTTACTTGGTCAAGCCCAACGTTTGGCTGATATTAATAGGAACCAGTACAATTTAAATGTAAAAGTATTAACCCTAAATCAAATATATAATGAGTTTAGTTCAGGAAATCAAGATGTTGGGGCTATTAGAAATATGGTAAAGTATGTTTATGATAATGCAAGTTCTCCGGAAAAGAAGTTGAAATATCTATGCTTATTTGGGGATGGTTCTTATGACTATAAGGATAGAATCGCAAATAACACCAACATTGTGCCTTCTTGGTATTCTTATAATAGTTTTAGTTTGGCTTCATCCTATGTGTCTGACGATTTTTATGGAATGATGGATGGTAATGAGGGAACCATGGCTAATACAGATAAGCTAGATATTGCCGTTGGTAGAATATTGGCAGACACACCACAACTTGCCAAAGAAATGGTTGATAAGGTCGAATCTTATTACATAAAGGAGGCATTTGGTAGTTGGCGAAACAATTTTGTGGTAGTATCTGACGATGTTGACCAAAGTTGGGAAGGCATCTTACAAGGCACCACAGACGAAGTAGGTAACTTGGTTAGTGATAAAAAGCCTTTTATTAATGTAACTAAAATACATTCTGATTCATTCAAGCAACAGTCATCGGCAGGTGGCGATCGTTATCCAGCTGTAAACACCGAAATCGCGAATGCGGTAGATAAAGGCGCATTAGTTTTAAACTATTTTGGTCATGGAGGCGAAGATGGCTTAGCAGAGGAACGTATTTTGCAGAAACCAGATATCAATAATTTTAAAAACGTTTGTAAACTTAATTGTTTTGTAACCGTTACTTGCGAATTTACTAGATTCGACAACCCATTAAGAGAAACCGCTGGAGAGTTTACCTACTGGAGTAAGGATGCCGGGGCCGTAGGATTAATAACCACCACGCGTCAAATATTTGTAAGGTTTGCCGTGAACTTCAACCGTATTTTAGGGCAATATTTGTTTTCATATAATAATGACGACGATGTTGTTAGCAACGATTATACGAGTATGGCTGAAGCCTTGCGTCTTGCTAAATCAGATCCTTTGGTGTCGGGAAATTCCCAGATAAGGTTGATATTTTTTATAGGAGATCCAGCTATGAAACTGGCATTTTCCCAGCCCAATATCAGGCTTACAAAGCTTAATAACGTGCCATTGGCGCAATCTAAAGATACTTTAAAAGCTTTAAGTCGTGTAAAAATGACTGGAGAAGTAACAGATATAAACGGAAATGTATTGTCCAACTATAATGGCACGCTCTCAACAACCGTTTATGACAAGAATATTGATAGAAGCACTTTGGGAAATGATGGTACAGCTTTGGATGGTGAGTTGATTTTAATGGATTTTAAAACCCTTGGAGAGATTATTTTTAGAGGTAAAGCTTCTGTTGTTAATGGTGCGTTTGAATTTGATTTTGTGGTGCCTAAAGATATCGGCATTCCTGTTGGGTTTGGTAAAGTGAGTTTTTACTCAAATAATAACGAGCTGTTGCAAGATAAGTCAGGATCTGTAGTAAATACCATACTTATTGGAGGTATTAATAAAAATGTTGAGGAAGATAATGTTGGTCCCGTAGTAAACATATTTATGAATGATGAGAACTTTGTTTCAGGAGGAATAACGAATGAGTCTCCAACCTTACTAGTTAAATTAGAGGATGCCAATGGAATCAATACAGCAAGTGGTGTAGGTCATGATATTGTTGCCATTATAGATGGCGATGAAAAGAATCCTATTGTTCTAAACGACTATTATGAAACGGAGCTGGACGATTACACAAAAGGAGTCATAAGCTTTCCACTTAGAAATTTGGAAGCCGGTTTGCATACTTTAACACTTAAGGCTTGGGATGTTTACAATAATTCTTCTACATCCGAGATTCAATTTGTGGTGTTTAATGAAAATCAGGATTTGGTCATTGATAATGTATTAAATTATCCTAATCCTTTCGTTAATTATACTGAATTTTGGTTTAATCACAATAGTTCATTGCCTTTAGACGTTTCTATACAAATATTTACAGTTTCAGGTAAGTTGGTTAGAACCCTTAATGGTCAAACTTTGGGGGGAATTAAGGCAGCTAGTTCCTTATCGAGAGATATCGTTTGGGACGGAAGAGATGATTTTGGAGACAAAATAGGAAAAGGGGTTTACGTGTATAAACTCAAGGTGCATTCGAGTGCACTTAATAAAACGGTTGAAAAAATTGAGAAACTTGTAATACTCTAAGAAAAAATTATATTTGCTAAATTAAAAACTAATTCATGAAGAATCGAATATTGCTATTATTGGGATTTGCTCTAATAGTAGTTAAAACTCAAGCTCAAAATCCAACTACCATAATCCCTAACCCTAATGATTCAAGAGTTATCACTACGGGGGTGCCGTTTTTACTTATCGCTGCCGATGCTCGTGCTGCAGGTATGGGAGATATGGGAGTTGCTACCTCTGTAGATGCTTTTTCACAGCAATGGAATTCATCTAAATATGTGTTTTCCGAAACAAAATCAGGAGTTGGGGTTACCTATACACCTTACTTAAGTAAGTTGGTAAATGATATATTTTTAGGAGGGTTAACCTATTTTAATAGAATAGACGAGCGTAGTTCATTTGCAGCTAGTTTAAGATATTTTTCCCTAGGAGATATTGAGTTTACAAATGGCCCGAACGATCCAGCTATTGTACAACGTCCTAATGAATTCGCATTAGATGCATCCTATTCCTTACGTTTAAGCGATCCTTTTGCAATGTCGGTTGCAATGCGATACTTAAGATCAGATTTAAAACTTAATGTAGGCGATGTCGATGCCGTTGCAGCAAGTACCTTTGGGGTAGATATTTCTGGATATTACCAAAGTGAGGAAGTTGCTTATGCCGATTTTAATGGACGATGGCGAGGTGGATTTGCCATTCAAAATATAGGCCCTAAATTTAAGTATGATGAAGGTGGTGTTGAAAACTTTCAGCCTACAACGCTTCGTTTAGGTGGTGGTTTCGATTTTATTTTTGATGATTACAATAAGTTAGCCGTAACAGCAGAATTCACAAAATTATTAGTGCCCACACCTCCAATTCTTGGTACTGAGTATGAGTATATTGATAATAATGGAAATGGTATGTATGATCCTGACGTTGATGAATTAGGAGAAATGATCTCGGCAGAAAATGGGTTAATCTATAAAGGAAAGTCCAATGATGTAGGGTTTTTACCAGGGATGTTTCAATCATTTGGAGATGCACCTGGAGGATTTGAAGAAGAAATGAAAGAAATAACATGGGCGTTAGGTGCAGAGTATAAATATCAGGATTCTTTTGCGTTTAGAGCGGGGTATTTTAATGAGTCAGAAGAGAAAGGTGCTAGAAAGTTTTTAGCATTAGGTGCTGGTTTCAAGGCAAATATTGTAAATATTGATGTGTCTTATTTGTTTTCTACATCTAAAGTACAAAGCCCATTAGAAAATACTTTGCGCTTTTCTTTAACCTTTAATATAGGTGAAGGGGAGTACGTCGAGTATTAATATGGAACACATTAGGGCTAAAAACAAAAAACTATTGCTAAGGCGATAGTTTTTTGTTTTTATCAGGTTTCTTATCTTTTAACAAACTAATTAATTATGAAAGTACTTAAAAGAGAATCTGTATTGTTTGTTTATGTAGCTTTAGATCGACTCCCGAAAGATGTTGTACACCTTATGGAAGCAGCCATAAAGGCCAGGGGGAAGGCCTATGCGCCATATTCTAAGTTTCAGGTTGGGGCAGCAGTTTTACTTAGCAATAATGTCGTGGTTACGGGTAATAATCAGGAAAATGCATCTTACCCATCTGGGTTGTGCGCCGAGCGTACAGCCATTTATTATGCAGCTTCGCAATATCCAAAAGAGAATATTCTTAAAATAGCCATTTCGGCTGGATCCACTAAAAAGCAAACAAGTAGACCAATTCCGCCATGTGGAGCATGCAGACAAGCTATTTCGGAATATGAATTAAAACAGAAAAAACCAATAGAAGTTTATTTTATGGGAGCAACAGGTGCAGTGGCAAAGTCTGATTCGCTTTCTAATTTGTTGCCGTTTACATTTGATAAATCCGAATTATAGCTTATTCGCAAAATTGGTTTTTAAAATTTTTAAGAATTCATTCTGAAAATTAACAAATAACCAATTTGAATGATTTTGCACCCTTTTTTTCATATTTTTTTTAGTTTAATATGTTTGGGTTTTTCCAGTAACACACAAAGTATTACTTTTGTATTTCGCTTATTAATAATATAATATTATTCGATGCAAAAAATCACAAAAGAGGTATATCTCAAATGGTATGAGGACATGTTGTTCTGGAGAAAGTTTGAAGACAAACTGGCCGCAGTTTATATTCAGCAAAAAGTAAGAGGATTTCTTCACTTGTATAATGGCCAAGAAGCTGTTCTGGCTGGTGCATTGCACGCTATGGATTTGACAAAAGACAAAATGATTACGGCTTATCGTAACCATGTGCAACCTATTGGTATGGGGGTCGATCCAAAACGTGTTATGGCAGAGTTATACGGAAAAGCTACCGGAACTTCTCATGGTATGGGTGGTTCTATGCATATTTTTTCTAAAGAACACCGTTTTTATGGTGGTCATGGTATTGTTGGAGGTCAAATTCCTTTAGGAGCTGGGATTGCTTTCGGTGATAAATATCATGGGAGCGATGCCGTAACCTTGTGTTGCTTTGGTGATGGAGCTGCAAGACAGGGGTCTTTGCATGAAACTTTTAATTTGGCTATGCTATGGAATTTGCCAGTGGTTTTTGTTTGCGAAAATAACGGGTATGCCATGGGAACTTCTGTTGAAAGAACAGCTAATCATGAAGATATTTATAAATTAGGATTAGGGTATGATATGCCTTGTGCACCAGTTGATGGTATGAATCCTATTAAAGTTGCTGAAGCTTTTGATGAAGCTATCCAAAGAGCAAGAAAAGGTGGTGGCCCAACATTCTTGGAGTTAAAAACCTATAGATATAGAGGACATTCTATGAGTGATGCTCAGCATTACAGAACTAAGGATGAAGTTGAAGAATACAAAAAAATTGACCCTATTACTCAGGTTAAAGACGTTATTCTCGATAAAAAATATGCGACAGAAGATGATATAAAAGTTATTGATAAGCGCGTGAAGGCCAGAGTAGCAGAATGTGAGAAATTTGCAGAAGAGTCTCCATTCCCAGAAGTACAACAACTTTATGATGTTGTTTACGAACAAGAAGATTATCCATTTATACAACACAAATTATAAACTATGGCAATAGTAGTAAATATGCCGCGTTTGAGCGATACCATGGAAGAGGGTACTGTTGCGGCTTGGTTAAAAAAAGTTGGTGATAAGATTGAAGAAGGTGATATTTTAGCTGAAATAGAAACCGACAAAGCCACTATGGAATTTGAGTCTTTTAATGAAGGGACTTTGCTTCATATTGGAGTTCAAGAAGGGGAAACTACAAAAGTAGATGAGCTTTTAGCTATTATTGGAGATGAAGGCGAAGATATATCCGATTTATTGAATGGTGGTGCTACAAGTAGTGCATCCGAAGAGACTAAAGAAGAAGCTTCTGAAAGTATTCCTAGTTCAAATGATAATGAAAACGCTTCTAGTGAAGCTGCTGCATTACCTGAAGGGGTAATAGTTGTAACCATGCCAAGGTTAAGTGATACCATGGAAGAAGGAACAGTTGCTACTTGGTTGAAAAAAGTTGGTGATGTAGTAGAAGAAGGAGATATTCTTGCTGAAATAGAAACTGATAAGGCAACGATGGAGTTCGAATCATTTCAGTCAGGTACGCTTTTAGAAATAGGACTTCAAGAAGGAGAATCTGCAAAAGTAGATGAGTTGTTAGCTATCATAGGCCCTGCAGGGACAGATGTTTCTGGTGTTTCAGCAAACTTTTCTGCAAATACAGGAGCCTCTAAAAAAGAAGAAGCACCTAAGACTGAAGCAAAGAAAGAAGCACCTAAGGCGGCTCCAGCAACAGCAACATCTACAAAAACTAAAGCTCCTGCTCCAACTCCAGTCACTGCAAACGGAAGAGTTTATGTATCTCCGTTGGCTAAAAAATTGGCAGAGGAGAAAGGTGTAAATCTCACTAAAGTTCAAGGTTCAGGGGAAAATGGACGTATAATAAAGCGCGACATTGAAAATTATGAACCAGCAGGTTCTGGCGCAACAGTAGGTAAATTTGTTCCAACAGGTCAAGAGGATTTTGATGAGGTTCCTAACTCTCAAATGCGTAAGGCTATTGCAAAATCTCTAACTAAATCTAAGTTCTCAGCACCACATTATTATCTAGCGGTTGAGTTTGATATGGACAATGCTATTGCTTTCCGTAGTCAATTCAATTCAATTCCTGATACTAAAATATCTTTTAATGATATGGTGGTAAAAGCTTGTGCGCTGGCGCTTAAGCAACACCCACAAGTAAACTCCCAATGGTTTGACGATAAAATGCGTTTGAATAATCATGTACATGTTGGTGTAGCCGTTGCTGTTCCAGATGGCTTAGTTGTTCCTGTTGTAAGATTTGCAAATGAGCAGTCTTTACCACAAATTGGTGCAGAAGTTAAAGAATTAGCAGGTAAGGCTAGAAATAAGAAATTAACACCAGATGAAATGTCGGGAAGTACATTCACGGTTTCTAACCTTGGTATGTTTGGGATCGATTATTTTACATCAATTATTAATCAGCCAAATTCAGCGATATTATCTGTAGGTGCCATTGTGCAAAAACCAGTTGTAAAGAACGGCGAAATTGTAGTTGGAAATACCATGAAGCTTACATTAGCTTGTGACCATAGGACTGTTGATGGGGCTACTGGCGCACAATTCTTGCAAACCTTGAAAGGATATATAGAAAACCCGTTAACTATGGTGGTTTAATAGATTGTTTTTAAGATATACCGAAAATAAAAACCTGTTTCATACTATTTGAAACAGGTTTTTTTATCTTTAATTTTTAAATCTGTAAAACAATGAGAAATTTAATCATTCTTCTTCTAGTAGCTGGTATTTATAGTTGTGGGTCAAAAAAAGAACTTTCTAAAGAGTCCTCTAAAGTCTCGATAGAAGCAAAAACGACCGATAGTGGTGTTGAGTTCGTAAAGCTGCAAGATGTTCAGCAAGCCATGGAATATATGGCGTCTGATGAACTTGAAGGTAGAAATACCGGAAGTGCTGGAATTGAAAAAGCAGCGGTTTATATAGAATCATTTTTTAAGGAAAATAATATCAAACCTTATTTTGAGACCTATAGAGATAGTTTTAAGGTAAAAAAGCTAGATGGTTATAATGTTGTTGGGTATTTAGAAGGAAACGATAAAGATTTAAAAAGTGAATTCGTCATTTTAGGAGCACACTACGATCATATTGGTGTAGGAAAGGAAGTAGACGGAGATACTATTGCCAATGGAGCCAACGACGACGCCTCAGGTACCATTGCGGTATTGGAATGGGCAAGGTATTTTGCTAAGACTAAAAGTAACAAAAGAAGTGTGTTATTTACCTTATATTCTGCAGAAGAGATGGGGCTTAAAGGCTCAGAGCATTTGGCTGCTAAATTAAAAGAAGCTGGGATAGATTTGTATACCATGATTAATTTTGAAATGATTGGGGTTCCTAGAGCTGAAAAAGAGACTATGGCTTATTTGACAGGATTTAATTTATCAAATATGGCCGAAAAATTAAATGAATATGCTAAAAATGATGTCGTTGGGTTTCTACCTCAGGCAAAATCATACAGTTTGTTCAAAAGATCTGATAATTACCCTTTTTATCAGCAATTTAAAATTCCAGCACAGGCCATATCGACTTTTGATTTCACTAATTTCGAATTTTATCACCATGTAGATGATGAAGTGGATAAAATGGACTTTAATCACATGACTAGTTTTATGAATAGAATGATTCCTGCTCTAGAAGGTATGATTAATGCAGCTACAAAAGAAATAAGAATGCACAATGAGTAAAAATATCATTATAACAGGAACAAGTCGGGGTATTGGTTTCGAGTTGGTTAAAAAATTTTCGAAAGAAGGTCATCGTGTTTTAGCTTTGTCAAGAAATGAAATACCTATAAAGAATTTAGCATTGAGCAATGTTTCTTGTTTTTCTTTTGATTTGAATGATAAGAATGCTTACGCTAAGGTTAAAGCATTTGTAAAAAAGGAATGGACTCACGTGGATGTTTTAATCAATAATGCAGGAGCTCTTTTAAATAAGCCTTTTTCAGAAACTTCAATAATCGATTTTGAAAAGGTGTATACGACTAACGTTTTTGGAGTATCAGAACTAACTAGAACGGTTCTCCCGTTTATGAAACAAGGAGCCCATGTTGTGACAGTAAGTTCGATGGGAGGGGTACAAGGAAGTATGAAGTTTCCTGGGTTAGCGGCTTACAGTTCAAGTAAAGCAGCGGTAATAACCTTAACCGAACTTTTAGCTGAGGAGTACAAAGATTCTGGTATTTCTTTTAATGTACTGGCTTTAGGAGCTGTACAAACTGAAATGTTAGAAGAAGCTTTCCCTGGGTACCAGGCTCCTATTACAGCTATAGAAATGGCAGACTATATGTTTGATTTTTCTTTGAATGGGAATAAGTACTATAATGGAAAAATGCTGCAGGTTTCTAATTCTACCCCTTAATTTATGAGCAAATATAAATGCATCATTTTTGATTGTGATGGTGTTTTAGTGGATAGCGAATCTATTGCCATTGGAGTTTTGGTTGAAATGGCCAATGCCCTTGGCGCAAACTTTGATAAACAACAGTCTGTTGGTAATTTAAAAGGAAAGTCTCTTAAGGCGTGCATGAATTTAATTTCTGAAAGGATTAAGAAACCGCTGCCAGATAGTTTTGAGCCTGATTACAGAATAAATACTTTCAAAGCTTTTACTGAAAATATAAAACCTATAACAGGCATAGAGTCTGTTATAAAAAAACTTAAAATGCCATTTTGTGTTGCATCAAGCGGCCCTGAAAATAAAATAAGATTAAATTTAGATTTAACTGGGTTGCTACCTTATTTTGATGGAAATATTTTTAGCTGTTATACCATTCAAAAGTGGAAGCCAGAACCCGACGTTTATTTATGGGCTGCCAAAATTATGGGTTTTAAGCCAAACGAATGTTTGGTGATTGAAGACAGTGTTTCGGGGGTAAAAGCAGCCAAGAAAGGAGGTTTTGATGTTTATGGTTATACGGAACATGACTATAAGAACGAACTTAAAGGCTTAGCAAATAAAACTTTTGATTCTATGCATAAGTTTTTTGAAGTTTTAGAATAAATTTAATTTCGTTAAGCCATGCAAAATCAACTAAAGGAGTTTATTCCAGAGAGTGCCTTAGGTCAGGTTTCAAAACTCCTTGAGCATGACAATTTAACTGTGAAAGTAAAGAAAGAGCGAAAAACACGACATGGTGATTATCGAGTTCTACCCAACGAAAAGCACGAAATAACCATAAATGTTAGTTTAAACAAGTACCGTTTTTTAATAACTTTAATACACGAAATTGCTCATTTTGAAGCTTACAATAGGTATGGAAGGTTTATTAAGCCACACGGGAAAGAATGGAAATATACATTTCAGCATTTAATCTTGCCGTTTTTAAGGCCAGAGGTTTTTCCTGCTAAAATATTACCTCTGCTAGCCAGACATTTTAAAAATCCGAAGGCGAGCAGTGATACCGATATAGAATTAGCATTAGCATTAAAACAGTTTGATCCCCCCAACGGCAAGGTTTATATATTTGAAGTGCCCAGTGGGGAAACATTTCGACTATATAACGGTAAGGTATTTAAAAAAGGCAAGAAGAGAGTAAAACGTTATGAATGTTTAGAAGTTGCTACAGGAAGAGTATATTTGTTTAATCCAAACGTAGAGGTGGATTTAATGAGAGATTAATAATTATGAATAAAAATTATTATGCCATTTTAATGGCAGGAGGTGTAGGCTCAAGATTTTGGCCAATTAGTACACAAGATTTTCCAAAGCAGTTTCATGACATGTTGGGGACAGGTGATACTTTAATTCAAAAAACGTTTAATAGGCTTGCAGACCTCATACCAAAGGAGAATATTTTTATTTTAACAAATAAGCGGTATAATGATTTGGTTTTGGAACAATTACCAGAAGTTACTGAAAGGCAAGTAGTCCTGGAACCTGCAATGCGAAATACAGCTCCATGCATTCTTTATGCCTCATTAAAAATTCAAAAGGAGAACCCAGATGCCGTTATGATTGTTGCTCCTAGTGATCATTGGATAGAAGATGAAAAAACGTTTTCCAAGAATGTTCAGCAAGCTTTTGATTTTTGTTCTACTAATAATGCACTCATGACCTTAGGGATTCAACCAACATTTCCTAATACGGGCTATGGCTATATTGAATCTGATAAAGGGACCGATGCAACCATAAAATCAGTGAATCAATTTAGAGAAAAGCCTAATTATCAAACTGCCAAAGAGTTTATTAACCAAGGCAATTTTTTGTGGAATGCTGGTATTTTTATGTGGAGTGCAAAAACAGTAATTGCTACATTTAAAAAAAATCAACCTGAGCTATATGCTTTATTTGAATCTGGAATAGAAACTTATAACACCGATTTAGAAAATACTTTTATCAAAGAAAATTATCCGAAAGCAGAAAATATTTCGGTGGACTATGCTATTATGGAAAAGTCCAATAATGTTTATGTAATAGCCGCAGAATTTGATTGGAATGATTTAGGGACCTGGGGGAGTTTATATGATAAGCTTGATAAGGATGGATCAAATAATGCCGTTGTGAATGCACGAGTTTTAACGGAAGCGTCTTCTGGTAACATGATAAGAACAAAAGAAGATAAAATTGTTGTTGTAGATGGTTTGAAAGATTATATTATAGTAGATAAGGATGAAGTTTTGCTTATCTTTCCTAAAGCAAAAGAGCAAGACATTAAAAAAGTGCTTCAAAGCGTGAAAAACAAATTTGGAGAACAATATGGTTAGAAAAAAATGAGTGAAGAGAGTAAATTCAATTTTTCTGAAGAAACGAGTTCAGAGGAACCAAAAGAAAAAGCAGTTGAAGAATCTAAAAAGGCAGTTCAGAAGGACGCCCATGGACTTTTTCAGAGCATTAGAATATTCTTAAGGGATCTTTTAGATTTTCGGGATGATACGGATAGGGATGCTACAATTCAGGCTATAAAAGGGGATATCTCTTTTAAAGGCGCTACAGCTTGGATATTAGTTTGCTCTATTTTTGTGGCATCCATTGGGTTAAATGCCAATTCGACGGCGGTTGTTATTGGAGCCATGTTGATTTCTCCGTTAATGGGACCTATTCTTGGTGTAGGGCTATCTATTGCTATTAATGATATTGATACCCTAAGAAAATCATTGATAAACTTGGCTACTATGATTGTGCTAAGTTTAATTACGGCTTTCATGTTTTTTTGGCTATTTCCGTTAAGTGAAGATACCTCAGAGCTTTTAGGGAGAGTAAGACCAGATATTAGGGATGTGCTAATAGCTTTTTTTGGTGGTTTAGCCCTAATAATAGCAAGAACCAAAAAAGGAACCATAGCGTCTGTTATTTTTGGGGTTGCAATTGCAACAGCGTTAATGCCTCCTTTATGTACTGCAGGTTATGGTCTAGCTAAAGGAAACTTCATTTACTTTGGTCAGGCGATGTATTTATTCACAATTAATACCATTTTTATTGCCTTAGCAACTTTTTTAGTACTAAAGTTATTACGATTCCCAATGCTTAAATACGCTAACAGTAAAAAGCGCTTGTTTATCTCAAGAGTAGCGACTGCATTAGCTATTGTGGTTATGGTACCAGCTATTTGGACGTTTCTTATTGTTTTAGATGAAAGTAATTTTAAAAGGGATGCTATGACATTCATTAAAAAAGAATTGGAAGAATTGCCACATGCTGAGTTTATAAGAAATAATGCTTCCTATAAATATGGAGATGATGAAATCTCTATAATAGAATTAAATACGTTTGGACTTGACGAAATACCAGAATCTTCTATTGCCCTCCTACGAAGTAGATTGAAGGACTATAGAGCGCTTTATAATACAGAATTAATAGTGAATCAAAATAAATCCAAGAACCTTGATAATATGAGGTATATGGAAGAATTACGTACAAGGGACTCCTTAGATTTATTGTCGCAATCTCAAAAAATAAACTACTTAGAGAATAAGGTGCGTCGGTTAGCAACACTTGACAAAAGCTATTCTTCTTTTGATGCTTTAGCGAAAGAAGTTAAGATTATCTATGAGTCTATTGAAGAAATATCTTACGCTAATGTTGTGTCAACAAACTTTAAGAAGAAGGATACGATTTCAGTTTTTTATATAACTTGGGACAAATCAAGGACCAAGGAAAAGGAAAGAAAAGCGTACACAAAAAAATTAGAAAATCTTTTTAAACAAAAGTTAGGATTAGATACTCTAGTTGTAAAAAGGCTGGATTAAACAGATTCAAATAAAAAACGGCTTAGGTGACTAACCCGTTTTTTATTTAAAAAGAATATTTTATTTATTCAATAATTATTTGTTGAGTAAACGATTTCAATCCAGAAAGAACTTTTACAAAGTAATTACCCGATGAGATATCAGAGCTTAAGGTTAATTCAACTGTGTTTGACTGTAACTGTTTTAAGTTCAATTCTGTCTGTACAGCTCTACCCAAATTATCATAAATAACAACATTTATTTCATCATTTAACCTTTCATAAAATTTGATAGAAAGTTTAGATTCTTTAACTGGATTTGGAAAAATATATCCAGCTATATTACTATTTATGTCAATACTTTCTACAGATAAAGTAAAGCCATTAAATAGTCTTTCTTGCCATGTGTTTGGCTTACCTGAATTAATATTACTATGGTTGTTATTCCAAGTATTTGCTGCTCCCGTACTATCAAAAAATAAAGGTTCTGTGTGTGTTAAAGACCACTCATATGCATCGTGGGCCAGATTAGCTAAAATACTTTTGTATGGTTCTATATTTTTATTAAGAGCTTGTGCATTATTTTCACTTATATTAGTCTCGATATCATATAAATACCATGTGCCTGCAAAATCACCTGAATTATCTGTTTGCTGAAAGGCTTTATATTTCCCACGTCTTATGCCTATTTTATTGCTGGCTTGATGTCTTAAAGTATATATTGACTCTCCGTCTCGAGAATCTGTATTGTTTTGAATATGGCTAAGAATATCTTTTCCGTCTAATTCTTTACCATTAGGAGTTGTACCATTGGCTAAGGCAACAAAAGTTGGATATAGGTCTAGAGATGATATATTAAAATCATAGGTTTGTCCAGAAGGTATACCTTGGTTGTCTTTAGTACCAGGCCAATACATAAACATAGGAACTCTAAAACCTCCCTCATAAGTGTCTCCTTTAAAGCCACGAAGTGGAAAATTATTTCCTCCTGCATTATTGGCAGATTTCCCTCCATTGTCACTTAAAAAGACTATCAAGGTGTTATCGGTTTCTCCCTTATTCGCTAATTCGTCAACTATTCTTTGAATACCTCTGTCAACTGCATAAACCATAGCAGCATACCTGTGTCTAGTATCATTACCACCATAGTCAAAGTTGTATGGAGGACTAGTTAAAACATTTTTATCACTTGATAATGCTTGTATTGGAGTGTGAGGTGCATTGTATGACATGAATAGGAAAAAAGGTTGGTCATCATCTGTTGTTTCGGCATCTCGTATGAATTCAATAGCTTTATCGGTAAAAAGATCGGTGATGTAAGCGAATTTTGGTTCATTTGCAGGCCTTCTAGTGTCTGGAGCTATCTGCTCTACCAGGTCTCTGTTGTAGGCACCTCCAAAACCACCATTAGCAGTAGTTTTTGTGAAAAAATTATGTCCGCCGTTAAGCATTCCATAGAAGTAATCAAAGCCTCTTGCCAAAGGATCATACGAAGTTGATTGCCCTAAATGCCATTTTCCAATGACACCTGTTTTATAACCAGCATCTTTAAGTACAGAACTAAAAAAAGTTTCGTTAATATCAATACCCGCACTAAAATCGTTTTCCGCAATATTGTATTGAGATCCGTATTCATGAGGGTATCTGCCCGTCATAAGCCCTGCTCTACTTGGTCCGCAAAAAGGGTGCGTTACGTAAGCAGATGAGAATTTAGTACCGTTTGCAGCAAGATTATCAAGTGTTGGTGAGGCTATATCTCCAATAGCATCGTTGTTATATCCGATATCGGCATATCCCATATCATCAGTCAAAATGAGAATAATATTCGGTGCTGATTGACAAAGGCTTTTTAAAGAGATAATGCAAAACAGGCCTATTGTAATACTAATTTTTTTGGAAATCATTATTTTTAATTTGAAAATTAAGCTTTCAAATTTACAAAGTCATGTAGATAAGAAGCAGCAAGTATTTACCAAAAAATAGTGAGAAATTACCCTTAATAAAAGATTAGTTATTTTCGTCCAAGTACATTTTACGCACTTTTTTAAATAGGTTGGATGAGTAAACGAAATCAGTGACAGCTTCGTTATCAGTTTTAAAAATCGTGTCTTTTGAGCCTTCCCACTCTTTAAAGCCATTCTTTAAGAAGACAATTTTTTCACCAATTTCCATTACTGAATTCATGTCGTGGGAATTAATGACCGTTGTTATCTGGTATTCATCTGTAATCTCTTGGATTAAGTTATCAATTACAATCGCAGTTTTAGGATCCAAACCAGAATTAGGTTCATCACAGAATAAATATTTAGGATTATTAACAATGGCTCTAGCAATGGCAACACGTTTTTGCATCCCTCCTGAAGCCTCATTAGGCATTTTATGGTGAGCATCTGCAAGATTCACTCTATTTAGAACAAAATCAACACGGTCGTTCATCTCGCTTTTACTTTGTTTTGTGAACATTCTAAGCGGAAACATAACATTCTCTGCAATAGTCATAGAGTCAAATAAAGCACTTCCTTGGAATACCATACCAATCTCCGCTCTTAAATCTCTTTTGTTATCTTCAGAGAGTTTAGAAAATATTTTTCCATCGTAAGCAATAGAACCTCCTTCGTATTCAAATAAACCCAACAAGCACTTAAGAAATACAGTTTTCCCAGATCCACTCTGACCAATGATTAGGTTTGTTTTTCCTTTACTAAAAGAAGTGGTAATACCCTTTAATACATGAGCATCTCCAAAAGATTTTTGTAATTCTTTAACTTCAATCATTAGCTTAATAACATTTGAGTTAGCAAATAATTTAAAAGAATGATAAATACACTGGTCCAAACAAAAGCGGTAGTACTTGCTTTACCAACTTCTAAGGCACCACCTTTCATGTAGTATCCATGAAAAGAAGGGATAGTCGCTAACAGAAACGCAAAGACTATCGTTTTGATAAAAGCATACGTTATATGAAACGGAATAAAGTCTGTTTGAATGCCAACTATGTAATCTTCTAAGGAGCTAAAGCCACCATAAACACATGCAGCCATACCACCAAGGATACCAAGAAACATGGCTATAGAAATTACAAAAGGATAGAGCATTAACGCTATAAACTTCGGAAAAACTAAATAATTAATGGAGTTAATTCCCATAACCTCTAAGGCATCAATTTGTTCAGTCACACGCATAGTACCTATGCTTGATGTAATAAACGATCCTACTTTTCCTGCCATAATTATAGACATAAAAGTAGGTGCAAACTCTAAAACAATAGACTGTCTTGTAGCAAATCCAACTAGGTATTTTGGTATCAGTGGATTATCTACATTTAGTGCGGTTTGAATGGTTACAACACCACCAACAAAAAACGAAATAAACGACACAATGCCTAACGACCCGATAATCAAATCATCAATATCCTTTAATATCAGTTGTTTCATAACAGACCATTTAGTCGGTTTACGGAACATTTCAGCAAGCATTAAAAAATAGGAGCCAATGTTGTGTAGGTATTGCATACAAATTATTAATGACGCTAAAGTAAAAAAAACTTAGAGGTATTTAAGCTTTATTTCAAATAATGATGGGTAATATATGTATTTTTGAAATTACTAAATAGTGTGTTTTTTATGAGGAATATCTTAGTATTGTTAACCTTATCTGTTTTTTTAAATTCTAGTTATGGACAAGTTAAAAATGAAATAAGACAAAACCCTAAACTTGTTGTAGGCATTGTTGTAGACCAGATGCGGTATGATTATTTAACCCGGTTCTACAATAAATATGGAGAAGGTGGTTTTAAAAGAATGATAAGAGAAGGATTTAATTGTAAAAACAACCATTTTAATTATATTCCTACGTACACAGGACCAGGGCATGCTTCTATTTATACAGGAACAACCCCGAAATATCATGGTATTATCGCAAATAATTGGTACGATAAATACACTAAATCTATGGTGTACTGTGCTGGAGATAGTCTTGTAAAGTCTATTGGAACCAGTACTAACTCTGGACAAATGTCACCGCATAGATTGATGTCAACAACATTTGGAGATGAAAATAGGTTGTTTACACAAATGCGCGGTAAGACTATTGGGATTTCTATAAAGGATAGAGGAGCCGTTTTGCCAGCCGGTCATGCCGCCAATGGGGCTTACTGGTTTCACGGAAAGAAAGAAGGTGTATGGATTTCAAGTTCTTATTATATGGAAGCACTACCCAAGTGGGTAAAAGATTTTAATAATTCAGGCATAGCAAACACTTATTTTAAAGACTGGAATACATTGTATAATATTTCTAGTTATGTAGAAAGCGGACCTGATTTAAACGAGTTTGAAGGCGAATTTAAAGGGAAAGACAAGCCTACTTTTCCCTATAATCTTAAAAAGTTAAAAAAGAAGAACGGATACTATGATATTTTGAAATTTACACCATACGGAAATAGTCTTACCACCGATTTTGCTATTGCAGCTATAGAGGGTGAAGCATTGGGTAAAGATTATGATACCGACGTTTTAACAGTGAGTTTTTCTAGTACGGATTACATAGGGCATAAGTTTGGTGTTAACTCAAAGGAAATAGAAGATACCTATATAAGGCTTGATATAGATTTGGAACGTTTATTCTTGGCTTTAGATAAACGTGTTGGAAAAAATGAATATGTGGTTTTTTTAACGGCAGATCATGGGGCAGTAGATGTGCCAGCTTATTTGAAGTCCCATAAAATTGAAGCAGGGTATGTTTATGGTAAAAATAGAAAAGAAAAGTTTCAAAAGTTTTTAATGGATGAATTTGGAGACAATACCATTGTTGAAAACATTAGCAGCAATCAAATTTTTCTTAATAAGGAAAAGATAAAAGCGTTAGGTTTGAGTTTAGAAGATGTTCAGAACTCCATAGCAAATGAGCAAATAACTTACAACCATGTTTATAAAACTTTTACTGCTAATTCAATGGTAACAACCAACTACTCAAAAGGTATTGAAGCGTTATTACAAAATGGCTACAATCAAAAGCGTTCGGGAGACGTTCTCTTGGTAAACGCTCCAAATTATATTTATTACAGAAAAACTGGGACGACTCACGGAAGTGGTTTCAATTATGATACCCATGTGCCCCTATTGTTTTTAGGAAAAGGAATAAAACAAGGAGCGACGTTTAAAAGAACGGAGATACCAGATATTGCGCCAACAATATCTGCTTTATTAGGTATTAGCTTTCCAAATGCAGCAACAGGCCAACCTTTAGAATTTGTTCTAAAAAATGACTAAAAGGTCTAAATATTCGCTAATAGCCATTAGCATTGTTTTGTTGGTTTATGGCTTTGAGTATGTTTTATCAGAAAAGGAAAAAGCGAAGGTCGTATCCCATGGAGAAATAGTAAAAAACACTACAAATGAGTATTATTTGCCGTCCAGTACAACAGGACATATTGTGCATCATAATGGCTATTCGTTATCGTATAGCGAACCACATGAACAGGCCGAATGGGTGGCTTATGAATTAAAGAAGTCACAGCTTGCTAAAACAAATTTTAAACGACCTTATTTTGAAATTGATGAGGCTGTTAAAACGGGTGCTGCACATTGGCGTAATTATAAAAATTCTGGTTATGATAGAGGGCATTTATGTCCAGCTGCCGATAGGCGCTATAGTGAAGCAGCTTATAACGAAACTTTTTTAACCAGTAATATTAGCCCTCAAAAGCATGACTTTAATTCTGGTATTTGGAATACCTTAGAACAAAAAGTAAGGTATTGGGCAAACAAGCATGATGGTGTGTTTGTGGTTACCGGTGGAATTTTGAAAGGTGATATGGCCTATATTGGAGAAGAGAGGGTGGCGGTTCCAGACCAGTTTTACAAGATTATTCTAGATAATGATTCAGGAAATTTAAAAGTTATAGCCTTTTTAATTTCTCAAGAGGATACTAAAGAACCGCTATATAATTTTGTGGTCTCTGTTGATGAGATTGAAGTGCTTACGGGCATAGATTTTTTTCCGGAATTACCAGATGCTGTTGAAAATAGGGTAGAAGCAAATAGTATTTATAATGCTTGGTAGTTAAAGCCTTATAATGCGTGCTTATTAAGCCCTAAGAGAATTTATCTAATATACCTTTCCAACGAAGTTTTCTAATAAATCTACCTTCTTCTTCTGTTACTAAAAAGGGGATACCATCTTTTTTAGCTTTCATGTACCCTAAAAGGTAGTTTTGAAATTGAATAAAGCTTCGTTTTTTGTAAGCTAGTTTTAAGGCAGAGATAAGGGTTATAATAAACCCATAACGCATTTTATACATGGCTTCTCCTTGTAAATGTTTGGAAGAAGCATTATAATTTATTCCTGTTGGTTTTAGGTGTTTAACATGTAAAGTTTCATCAGTTAAAATTTCCCAGCCGTAGTACTTGGCTAAAAGCTCATCAACGGTATCCCAACCCATAGAAGTTTTTATTTTTCCAATATCATGGAAGCAGTCTTTTCGGTAGGCTTTTAAAGCGCCTCTAATATGATCTTTTCTTGTTAAATCCTCTATAACCCATTGTTTGTTTTTTTTTATATAACAAAAACCAGCAGCCATCCCAAGTTTTTTATTAGAACCAAAGTGTTCAGCTAAAGTTTCAAGATAATTACTGGGAAAAATTAAGTCGGCATCAAATTTACAGAGTATCTCATATTGGTCATCCAGAGTATTATAACCCTTATAAAACGCATTGATAATTTTAGTCCCTGGTAAGTGTTGGTTTGAAGACCGAATACTTACTAATTCAATGGAATTGTTTTTTAATGAATAGTCCTTAACAACCGTTTCTGTGTTATCTGTAGAATTATCATTTACAACAACGATTTTTTTTGGAGGTAGAGTTTGATTTAATAAAGAATGAATGGTTCGTCCAATAGAATCAGATTCATTGTGTGCAGGAATAACAATGTAGAAGTTCAAGACTTAGAAGTTTTGGTTTTCATTGCTCAATTTTTTCTGCATATACGATGTAATACCTTGGGGTAAACCATCTTAAAATTGGCCGAACACCAATCTTTTTAGTAGGATTAGTCCACTTTTGACGATTTTTAATGGTCCAACCAGCTTTTTCTAGAAGCCAATCAAATTGCCAATCTTCAAATTCGTGATAGTGTCTGTCTAACATATCTGTTTTACTTCTATAAGCAGAGGAGAACCATAGTTTCAAAGGTACACTGGCTACTAATTTATTGGCTTTTATGGACTGTAAAACCGTAAAAGGAGACAATAGGTGTTCAAATATTTCGAAGGCAGTCACAACCTGAGCATTGGAACTTTCAATATTTGAGGTATCAAAATCTAAATCTTCTCCTTTGGTGTTTTCAACCGTGAAGCCTCGTTGCTTCATAATGGCACTAAATGGATTCTCTACACCTAAATCCAGTATAGATTCCGATTGGTTAATGTGCTTTTCAAGAAACTTATAGGTTAAATTAAAACGTCTGTTCGGAAATGTTTTCTCGTACATTATTTATTGCTTATAAATAAAAGCGTTAATATTCATACCAGCACCAACACTTGCAAAAATAATGATGTCTCCCTTATTTATTTCTTGATTTTCAAGGTTTCCATTTAAGATAAGATCGTATAAAGTAGGTACGGTCGCTACACTGGAATTACCAAGTTTTTCTATAGACATAGGCATAATACCCTCTGGTACTTCTTGGTCATATAAATCATAAAAACGTGTTACAATGGCTTCGTCCATCTTTTCATTTGCCTGATGAATGAGTATTTTTTTTACGTCATTTATACCATAACCACTTTGGTCTAGGCATGATTTCATAGCTAATGGTACATGGGTAAGCGCAAACTCGTATATCTTCCGCCCATACATTTTTATGTAGCGCCTGTCTTCTTTAATATTTGTATTATTGGTTTCACCGAAATAAATAAAGTGGGCTTCATCTAGCGTAAATGATGCAGAATTATGCGTAATAATACCCCCTTCTTGCTCTGTTTTTTCTAGAACAACAGCACCAGCTCCGTCACTATAAATCATAGAATCTCTGTCAAATGGGTCGATAACTCGCGATAAAGTTTCTGCTCCAATGACTAAACATTTTTTTGCAATTCCAGACTTTATAAAAGCATTGGCTTGAATAACGCCCTCTATCCAACCAGGACATCCGAAAAGGACATCGTAACCTACACATTTAGAGTTTTTTATTTGCAATAAATGCTTTACTCGAGCAGCAATACTCGGTACCGTATCACTTTGTTTACTATTATGCCTAACATCACCATAATTATGAGCGACTATAATGTAATCTAGGTCTTCTCTATTAATATTAGCATTTTCTATGGCTTTTTCGGCAGCAAAGGAAGCTATATCCGACGTGTTTAAGTGGTTTTTTGCATAGCGTCGTTCTGCAATACCTGTGATAGCTTTAAATTTCTTCACAATTACCTCGGTGGTAGCATTAATAGCAGAGCCATCTCCATTTAAAAATTCGTGATTGTGAAAGTCTTCGTTCTTCTCTATTTCAGCAGGTATGTAGCTACCTGTTCCAGTAATTTTTATATTCATAAATAAGAATAATTGCTAATAGTCTATTAGATAAAAGCAATATAGAACCTTAAAGTGAAAAGGCTATTTTGTTTTCATTCTATTTTACGACGTTCAACTGTCATTTTATGCTTCGATATAGTCTTCAATTGGAGAACAAGAACAGATTAAGTTTCTGTCTCCGTAAGCATCATCAACACGCCTAACACTTGGCCAAAATTTGTTATTTCTAACGTAGTCTAAAGGAAATGCAGCAGCTTCTCTTGTGTATGGTAAAGACCAGTCATCTGCAGTTACCATACCGAGCGTATGCGGGGCATTTTTTAAAACGTTATTGGCCTCATCTTTTGATGCATTATCAATCTCTTTTCTAATTGAAATCATGGCATCGCAAAATCTGTCTATCTCTTCCTTGCTTTCACTTTCAGTAGGTTCTATCATTAAAGTTCCCGCCACTGGGAAGGATACTGTCGGGGCATGAAAGCCATAATCCATCAATCTTTTAGCAATGTCTGTTACTTCAATGCCGCTGGCCTTAAAGGGTCTACAATCTACTATCATTTCGTGTGCTGCTCTCCCGCGTTCACCAGAGTATAAGGTGTTAAAGCTACCCTCTAAACGATGCTTTATGTAGTTGGCATTTAAGATAGCTACTTTTGTAGATTTTGTTAAGCCTTCTGCTCCCAACATTTTTATATAACCATAGGATATTAAACAAGCTAAAGCAGATCCATAAGGTGCAGCAGATATGGCTGTTATAGCGTTTTTACCTCCAGTTTTTATAATGGGATTGCCAGGTAAAAAAGGAACTAATTGTTTGGCTACACAAATTGGACCAACACCAGGGCCACCACCACCATGAGGAATGGCGAAGGTTTTATGTAAATTGAGGTGGCAAACATCGGCACCAATGTTACCTGGGTTTGTTAAGCCTACCTGGGCGTTCATATTAGCCCCATCCATATACACTTGCCCGCCATTATCATGAATAATTTTAGTAATTTCTTTTATGGCAGATTCGTATACACCATGGGTAGACGGATACGTAACCATGAGTGCTGATAAGCTGTCTTTGTGTAATTCTGCCTTCTCTCTTAAATCTTCAACATCAATATTACCTTCAGGGGTTGATTTAGTTACAACCACTTTCATGCCTGCCATAACTGCGCTTGCAGGATTAGTACCATGAGCTGAAGAAGGAATTAAACAAATATTTCTATGATGGTCACCACGAGATTTATGGTAAGCTTTTATTACCATGAGTCCAGCAAACTCGCCTTGTGCGCCAGAATTAGGCTGTAATGAGGTAGCCGAAAAGCCCGTAATTTCTGTTAATTGGTCTTCTAGTTCTTTAAGTATGGTTAAGTACCCTTTCGCTTGTTTTAAAGGGGCAAAAGGATGAATATTACCCCATTTAAACCAACTTAGCGGAAGCATTTCTGAAGCAGCATTTAACTTCATAGTACAGGACCCTAAAGATATCATGGAATGATTCAAAGCTAAATCTTTACGTTCAAGAAATTTTATATAACGCATAAGCTCTGTTTCAGAATGATATTTGTTAAATACGGGGTCTTGTAAAAAAGAGCTTGTTCTTTGTAGATTCGTTGAGATGTTATTGTGTTCTCCTACTGAAGAAATTACAATTGTTTCCTTATTAGCAGCTTCTGCAAAAATGGAGATTAAATAATTGATATCTCTAATTGAGGTTGTTTCGTTGATAGAAATTGCAACAGTATTTTTATCTGGGTAATATAAATTTACTTTCTTCTCTGATGCAATTCTTTTTATTTTTTTTGCTTTGGTTTTAATTTGAAGGGTGTCAAAGTATGACGTATTGGTTTGCTCAAAACCTAATTCATTCAGGGCATTGGCTAGGGTTACCGTTTTGTTATGTACTTTGTTTGCAATAAATTTTAGCCCTTTAGGACCATGGTATACGGCATACATGCTTGCCATTACAGCTAAAAGTACTTGTGCCGTACAAATATTAGAAGTTGCTTTGTCTCTTTTAATATGTTGTTCTCTTGTTTGGAGAGCCATTCGCAGCGCGCGATTACCATTAGCGTCTTTTGTTACCCCTATAATACGCCCAGGTAAATCCCGTTTGTAGGCTTCTTTTGTGGCAAAATAAGCAGCATGCGGCCCGCCATATCCCATAGGAATGCCAAAGCGTTGCGTGGTTCCTACTACCACATCTGCTCCAAATTTACCAGGAGCTTCTAGTTTTACTAAGCTTAAAATATCTGCCGCTACCGCTACTTTAATTTGCGCTTTGTTTGCATCTTCTATAAAGGTTTTTATATCGGTAATCTGTCCTTTTTTTCCTGGATATTGTAAGATAGCTCCAAAGAATTCGGAAGAAAAACTAAATGTATCTTCGCTACCTATAACCAATTCAATACCTATAGGGTTAGCTCTGGTTTGTAATAAAGATAATGTTTGAGGTAAAATATTTTTTGAAACAAAGAACTTGTTAATTCCAGCTTTTTTCTGATCACGCTCCCTTACAGCAAATAACAAGCTCATGGCTTCAGCCGCAGCTGTACTTTCGTCGAGCAGAGAGGCGTTAGCTATTTCCATACCAGTTAAATCAATAACCGTAGTTTGAAAGTTTAATAAGGCCTCTAATCGACCTTGTGCAATTTCGGCCTGATACGGCGTATAAGCTGTGTACCATCCTGGGTTTTCTAAAATATTTCTTTGAATAACAGCCGGCATAACCGTTGGGTGGTAGCCCAGTCCTATATAAGTTTTACGAGCTTTATTTAATTTAGAAAGATCATGAATATGCAATAAATACTCATGCTCCGTCATTGGTTCATCCAGATTAAGCGGCTGCTTAAGTTTGATATCATCAGGAATAGTTTCATAAATCAACTGATCTAATGAGTCTAAACCTAAGGTTTTTAACATAAGATTTTGGTCCATTTCGTTAGGACCAATATGACGTAGTGCAAAAGCATTTGTATTCATCAACAATTTTTTATTAAGTAATTCGCAAAATTAAGTAATAAATATGTTGTTTTATTGCACTATATGGGAAGTTTTTAACCATTTTAAGTCTTTATTAACATAAATGTGGTTTAATTTTGAGTTTTTCATAATAGTTTGAAAGGTTCCCGTTTTTTAACCCATAGAAAGTAAAAAAGGTATGGTTACTTTTGCGTATGAAGTTTGCAAAAAATTTAATTGACTTTTATATTAACAGTAGTATTCATGTTGCTTTTGCGGTATATGCCCTTACAAGAATTACACTTATTAACTTTGGCATAGGATACAAAGAAAGTATTTTATACTTTTTATTTTATGCAACCATAACAGGGTATAATTTTGTAAAATACTCCGGAGTAGCTAGGTTTCGACATAGAAATTTGGCTGACTGGCTTAGGTATATTCAAATTCTTTCCTTCGTATGTTTTTTATTAATGTGTTACTATGGGTTTCAACTGCAAATTCAAATACTAGCTCTTATAGGTGTTTTTGCTTGCCTTACTTTTTTTTATGCCATGCCATTTTTTGGAACTAAAGAAAAGACTTTAAGGAGTTTACGAGGACTTAAAATCTATATTATCGCCTTGGTCTGGGCAGGAGTCACGGTATTACTTCCAATAATGAATGAAGATTTAGCGATTAATTATAATGTTCTTTTAGAATTAATGCAACGCTTTATATTTGTTATTATTCTTATGATTCCTTTTGAAATAAGGGATTTAAAATTTGATAATATAAAACTCCACACGATACCTCAGAGTTTAGGAGTTAAACGCACCAAACTACTAGGTGTTATATTGTTATGCGTTTTCCTATCAATAGAATTTTTTAAAGCCCAAACCTCTTCCGAAACACTATTCGTAACAGGATTAATTACTGTTATTTCGGGGTTATTTGTCGGTTTTTCCTCGGTAAATCAAAAAGCGTACTATAGTGCCTTTTGGGTTGAATCTTTACCAATATTGTGGTTAATTCTGTTGTTCTTGTTTATGTAAGGCTTTGTTAAACACCCTTTTCATAGTCTCTTTACTTTGACTATCAAGGCATTCTACCTCCGATTTTTTGAAAAGCCTTGTAAGTTTAGTATTTCCTTTTGTGTACTCTCTACAGGCTCTGCAATATATAAGATGTATGTTGAGTTTTATTTTTTCCCATAATGTAGCATCTTTGTATTGTGTTTTGTCACATACGTGATTTGCTTCTTCGCAAGGCATTATCACCTTTATCTTACCCATAATTAAAACCAATTTTCTTTTAAACAATCTGCCATAGCCGTTCGAGCTCTATGGATGATTACCCAAAGGTTAGACGCTGTAATATTTAGTTCATTACAAATAACTTCTGTTTCATGACCAAGAATGGTTTTCATCTTAAAAACCTCGGCCTGCTTTTGTGGTAATTTTCCAAGGCAATTATAAATGGCGTCACCCAGTTCGGAATTTTGCAGGTTGTCTTCAGCTGTTTTGTCGAACGGATCCGCTACACGTTCCTCTAACCAATCCCCTTCGCTTTCTGAGTCCTTGTAATTTATTCTAACTTCTGCCTTTCCTTTGTTAGAGTTTATTTTGCGGTAATAATCGATGATTTTTCGCTTTAAAATGGAGATGAGCCAAGTACGTTCACTGGCCTCTCCCTTAAAGTTTTTCATAGATTTTAATCCTGCTAGGAAGGTGTCTTGAACCAAGTCTTGAGCAATTTCTCGATCACTCACCCTAGAAATGGTGTAATTAAATAAGTAGTCTGAGTAGGAATCAATCCACTTATTTGGGTTAATTTGATGGTTAGACATTATTGAGCAATTTTTTATAACATCAAAAATAGGGTAAAAAATTGAATTTATGAGTTGTTTATTAACCCTGAACGTCTTAGCAAAGCTTCAGGTTTAGGTTCTTGTCCTCTAAAACGCTTATAAAGCGTCATTGGGGCTTCGGTCCCTCCTAAAGATAATATATGCGCTGCAAATTTTTTAGCAACTGTTTTATTAAAAATACCTGCCTCTTTAAAATATTCAAAAGCATCAGCGTCTAATACTTCTGCCCACTTGTAACTATAGTAACCAGAGGCGTATCCACCTTGAAAAATATGCGAAAAGGCTGTACTCATGCAGTTTTCGGCTACATCAGGGTAAAGTTTAGTGTTTTCAAACGTTTTAGCTTCATGTGCTTTAACATCAGTAATGCCGGTGGGATCAAGGCCATGCCAACTCATGTCTAGTAGCCCGAAACTAAGCTGACGTAAGGTTTGCATCCCCTCATGAAAAGTAGCTGATTCTTTTATTTTATGTACTAAGTCCATTGGGATTACTTCACCAGTCTCATAATGTGTGGCAAACAACTCCAAGGTTTCTTTTTCGTAGCACCAATTTTCCATGATTTGACTTGGTAGTTCCACAAAATCCCAGAATACACTCGTTCCTGAAAGGCTTGGGTAGGTGGTGTTTGCCAACATACCGTGAAGCGCGTGTCCGAACTCATGGAATAGAGTTGTTACCTCATTGAATGTTAACAGAGAAGGCTTTGTTTTTGTTGGTTTCGTAAAATTGCATACAATAGAAATATGAGGTCTACTATTCGCATTGTTCTTTATATATTGAGGTTTATATACCGTCATCCAGGCACCATTTCGTTTTCCAGCCCTTGGAAAGAAATCGGCATAAAGAATAGATACAAAATTATCTTGAGTGTCTGTAACCTTATAAGTTAGAACATCTTCATGATATTTGTCTATATTGTTTATTTCCTCAAATTTTAAATCAAATAATTTACTGGCTACTGTAAAAGCACCTTGAATAACATTTTCCAGCTTAAAATAAGGTTTCAGTTTTTCATCATCTAAATTAAACAGTTTTTGTTTTAACTTTTCTGCGTAGTAGGAGCCGTCCCATTTTTCTAGTTTTTTAATACCATCAAGTTCTTGGGCGAAGGTTTCTAAATTGTTAAACTCTCTTTGTGCAGCAGGTTTAGCTTTATCTAAAAGTTCGTTTAGAAATTCTTGAACTTTCTCAGGACTTTGAGCCATGCGTTCCTCAAGCACGAAATGTGCATGGGTTTTGTAACCTAAAAGGTTAGCGCGCTCGTACCTTAGTTTAGCAATTTGAAGCACAATATTTTGGTTATCGAGCTTATCTCCTTTAAATCCCTTGCTACCAGCAGCAAGTGTTATTTTTTTTCTGAGCTCACGGTTGTCGGCATATGTAACAAAAGGGATATAGCTGGGATAATCTAAGGTAAAAAGCCAGCCTTCTTTTTGTTTAGATTCTGCTAACTGTCTTGCGGCTTCCTTGGTTCCATCTGGAAGCCCAGATAAATCTGTTTCGTTCGTTACAAGCATCTCAAACTTATTGGTTTCTGCTAGCACATTTTCTCCAAATTTAAGTTTTAGTTGGCTTAATTTTTTATCAATTTCTCGTAGTTTTTCTTTTTTGGCAAGAGGCAGATTCGCGCCGTTTCTTGAAAAACCTTTATATTTTTTATCAAGAAGCGTTTTTTGTTCTGGGGTTAAATCCAAGTCGCCTTTAGTGTCATAAACTAACTTTACGCGTTTAAAAAGATCTTCATTTAAAGTGATGTCATTACTAAACTCTGAAAGTAAAGGAGAAACCTCCTGAGCTATTTTTTGAATAGTTTCATTTGTTTCGGCAGAGTTTAAATTAAAGAATATACTCGAGATTCGATCAAGTTGTTCTCCTAAAAAGTCCAAGGCTTCAATGGTGTTTTTAAAATTGGGAACTTCAGGATTATTTATAATGTTATCAATTTCTTTTTTGGCAAGAATAATAGCTTCCTTAATAGTTGGTAGATAATCTAAGTCGTCAATTTTTGAGAAAGGAGCCGTGTTATATGGGGTGCTAAATGGTGTTTGAAGTTCTTTTTTTATCATTTTAATTCATGAAATATGTTAAAAATCAATTTATTATGTGTGCATAACAAATTTTTTTATATTTTTGGCGGAGCAAAATTTTGCTGAGTGACTAACTCAAGAGAATTATTTGTTAATAGCTGAAAAGCCCTGAAGACATTCAGGGCTTTTTTCATTATAAATTTTTTGCAGACTCGTTTACTTTAATTTTTAAACCTTCTTTGTAGGCTATAATTTTATCTAAAACACATTTATCGTGAGATCCAATGATTTGAGCAGCTAATATCCCTGCGTTTTTGGCTCCATTCAATGCGACTGTTGCCACAGGCACGCCTCCAGGCATTTGTAAAATAGATAATACAGAATCCCATCCATCAATAGAGTTGCTGCTTTTTACAGGAACCCCAATTACAGGAAGAGGCGATAAAGAGGCAATCATCCCTGGTAAATGGGCTGCACCACCAGCTCCTGCTACGATAACAGAAAAACCTCTAGTATGGGCATTTTTTCCGTAATCAAATAATTTTTCAGGAGTTCTATGAGCCGATACTATATCAACTTCAACTTCTATATCAAATCCTTTCAAGATGTCTACGGCATCTTGCATTACAGGAAGATCACTTTTACTTCCCATAATTACGCCAACTTTACTCATATTATTCGCTTATTACTTTTATACTTTTCTTTACTTGTTCAGCAATTTTTCTAGCTTCATTTATATTCTCGTTAACAATAGTAACATGTCCCATTTTCCTGAAAGGTCTAGTTTCTTTTTTGCCATAAATATGGGGGGTTACACCACTCATATTCATTATATTTTCAATGTTCTGATAAACCACATTTCCAGTAAAACCTTCGGCACCAACTAAATTTACCATAACACCTCCAACTTTGTTATCGGTTCTTCCTAAGGGTAAATCTAAAATAGCTCTAACATGTTGTTCGAATTGCGAGGTGTAACTGGCTTCAATGGTTTGGTGTCCAGAATTATGGGGTCTAGGAGCTACTTCGTTAATAAGAATCTGGTCATCTTGCGTCTGAAACATTTCAACAGCCAAAAGGCCAACATGCTGGAAGGCATTTGAAACGGCCAAAGCCACATCCATTGCCTTTTTTGCAACGTTATCAGATATTCTTGCTGGACAAATAACATATTCTACTTGATTAGCTTCTGGGTGAAATTCCATTTCAACTACTGGATATGTTTTGGTCTCTCCAGAGGCACTTCTTGCTACAATAACAGCAAGCTCATTTTTAAAGGGTACAAGACTTTCAGCAATACATTCCACATTTGGCAAGCCCTGTAAATCTTTATTGGACTTTACAATTTTTACACCTTGCCCATCATAACCAAATTGAGCGCTTTTCCAAACAAAAGGTAAGCTTAAGCCACCATTTTTGATAGCTTCTTCAATTTCAGAAGTATAAGCAAATCTTGAAAAGGGAGCTGTGGGTAAGTTATGGTCTTTGTAAAATAATTTTTGCGTCGCCTTGTTTTGTATTGTTCTTAATGTATTGGAAGCAGGATATACTTTAACGCCTTCTTTTTCTAAAGCTTCAAGCGCATCGACATTCACATTTTCTATTTCAATTGTTAAAATATCTACTTGTTTTCCAAAATTGTAGACGGCATCATAATCCATTAAATTTCCAAGATGAAATTCGTTGCACGCTAATTTACTGGGCGCTTCATTACTGGCATCTAACACCGTTGTATAAATATCAAATTTTCTTGTATTATATAATAGCATTTTACCAAGTTGTCCGCCACCAAGAATACCGAGTTTAAAACTTGAAGAAAAATAATTCATGTATTTGCTTTTTTACTAAAACGAAATAAGGATAGGCAAAAATACACTTAAATCTTAAATTAGTTCCTAATTCATAAATCAAAAAATGGTTATTCGTTAATCTATTGATTATCTTTGCATCTTTAAAATTATAACCATTGATTAAGCTACACGATAAATATTTCAAGCCGTTTATTTCTGCAGAGCAAATAGATGAAGCTATGGAGCGTTTAGCTACTGAAATTGCTGAGGATGTAGGTGATGAAATTCCTGTTTTTGTTGGTATTTTAAATGGGTCCTTTATGGTGGTAAGTGACTTTGTTAAAAAATACAAGAACCCTTGTGAAGTTACATTTATTAAATTAGCATCTTATGAAGGGGTAAAATCTACCGAAGATATTCAAAGGCTTATAGGGTTAACCCAAGATCTCACAGGGAGAACGGTCATAATTTTAGAAGATATTATTGACTCGGGAAACACATTGGCAGAAGTTCATAGAATTTTTAAGAATGAAAATGTTAAATCTCTAAAAATAGCTACATTATTCTACAAGCCTGAGGCTTATAAAAAAGATTTCAAATTACATTATGTTGGTATTGAAATTCCAAACAAATTCATTGTTGGCTATGGTTTAGACTATGATGGGTTAGGAAGAAATATACCAGAAGTATATCAAATTAAACAAACGCAACACATGACAAACTTAGTACTATTTGGACCTCCAGGAGCCGGGAAGGGAACGCAAGCAGAATTTTTAAAAACCAAATATAATTTGGTGCATATTTCTACAGGAGATGTTTTTAGATATAATATTAAAAATGAAACTGCTTTAGGGATGTTGGCTAAGTCATACATGGATAAGGGTGAGCTTGTACCAGACCAAGTAACTATTGATATGTTAAATGCTGAAGTAGAAAAAAATGCAGATGCTAATGGGTTTATTTTTGATGGTTTCCCAAGAACCAATGCACAAGCAGAATCTTTAGATAAGTTAATGGATAGCAAAGATTCTCAAATTAATGCTATGATTGCTCTTGAAGTAGACGACGAGATTTTAGTAGAGCGTTTATTAGGTAGAGGTAAAACTAGTGGCAGAGCCGATGATGCCGACGAATCAATTATAAGAAACAGAATTAAAGAGTATTACAGCAAGACAGCTATTTTAAAAGACTATTACGCTTCCCAGAACAAGTATTTTGGTGTTGATGGCGTAGGTAGTATTGAGGATATTACTGTACGTTTAAGTTCTGTAATCGACAATTTATAGTCTTTACAAGAGTTTAAACTTTGAAACTCTAAACACGTAAATTTCAAGTACCGTTATGACCGAAGGGAATTTTGTTGATTATGTAAAAATGTATGTAGCTTCTGGTAATGGCGGAAAGGGATCTGCGCATTTACATCGAGAGAAATATATTACTAAAGGTGGGCCAGACGGAGGTGATGGAGGTCGTGGTGGTCATGTTATTGTAAGAGGAAAAGCAAATCTATGGACTTTACTTCATCTCAAGTTTAAAAAGCATACACGCGCTGGACATGGCGAGCACGGTAGTAGTGGTAGGAGTTTTGGAGCCGATGGAGAAGATGTTTACATTGATGTGCCTTTGGGCACCGTGGTAAGAGATACAGAAACAAATGCGGTTATTTTTGAAATAACAAAGGATGGTGAGGAACAAATTCTTGCCAAAGGCGGCAAGGGTGGATTAGGAAATTGGCATTTTAAATCGTCTACTAACCAGACACCACGTTATGCCCAACCAGGGTTACCCATGGAAGAGAAATACGTTACCATGGAACTTAAAATTTTGGCAGATGTTGGCTTAGTAGGCTTTCCTAATGCCGGAAAATCTACGTTGCTATCTGTTGTAACCTCAGCAAAACCTAAAATTGCCGATTACGAGTTTACAACCCTGAAACCTAATTTGGGCATTGTTAAGTATCGCGATTTTCAAACCTTTGTTATGGCCGATATCCCTGGTATTATAGAAGGCGCTGCAGAGGGTAAAGGGCTTGGGCATTATTTTCTTCGTCATATAGAACGAAATTCGGTTTTGTTGTTTTTAATTCCAGCAGATGCAGATAACATTAAAAAACAATATGATATTCTTTTAGATGAACTAAGACGTTACAATCCAGAAATGCTTGATAAAGATCGCATTATAGCCATTTCAAAATCGGATATGTTAGACGACGAACTAAAAGCAGAATTAAAAGTTGAGCTAGATAAAGAGTTACCCATTCCTTATCATTTTATTTCCTCGGTGGCACAACAAGGTATTACAGAACTTAAAGATACCTTATGGAAAACCCTAAATAATTAGGGCGTTTCCTTCCTTACGTCTGGTCGGGCTTTCGGTAGTCGCTCTTTGCAAGGAGCTCCAACAATACCTCAATCCCTAACGCATAGGTAAATGGTTTTAACAATGGAATAATTTTTGATTACATTTATCATAAAAAAAATACCATGCGCCTACTAACTGTATTTACTTTTTTGATTTTTGCATCCTGTGCTCCCATACATGTTACTTATGATTATGATAGGACAGCAAACTTTGCAACGTATAAGACCTATCAGTATTTCGCCGATATGAATACTGGCTTAAGCGAATTAGATACTAATAGACTTCTAGATGCTCTAGACGCTAAAATGGCTGAAAAAGGGTATGGCATTTCTAAAACCCCAGACTTTTTTATTGATATAAAGAGCAGGGCATACCAAGAAGGACCCAAGAGCACAGTAGGTATTGGCATGGGAGGAACTAGTGGTAATGTTGGTGGCGGGATTTCAGTGGGGATTCCTGTGGGAGAAGGTAATATAAACAGGGAAATTACAATCGATTTTGTAAATCAAAGTAAAAGGCAACTATTTTGGCAGGCCATAAGCGAAGCTTCCTATAATCCAGATGCATCTCCAGAGGCTAGAGACAATATGCTTAAAGCCATAGTAGATAAAGTATTGTCTAAATACCCTCCAGAGCAAAAGTAATGTGGTCTTAAATTTTATCGTTTTACTAACAAAAATTGTTCGGCTAAGATTTTATCATTTTGTAGCTTTACTAAAAAGATAAAATATGAAAAATCAAGTAGCTTTAATAACAGGAGGATCAAAAGGAATTGGGTATGGTATAGCCGAAGCGCTGTTAATGCAAGGGGTTCATGTTGCCGTAACAAGTAGAAGTGAAGAGGCCGCAAAAAATGCAGCTCAAAGTTTAAATGCTTTGGGGTTGAGCGGAAAGGCCATTGGTGTTATGGCCGATGTTAGAGATTTTAAGAGCCAACAAAACGCTGTTATACAGGTGCTTAAATCTTTTGGTGCCATAAATATCGTAGTTGCTAATGCTGGTTTGGGGCATTTTGCAAGTATCGAAGATTTATCAATTAATCAATGGAATGAAACTATTGACACCAATTTAACCGGCGTTTTTTATTCTATTAAAGCCACGGTTGACGCGCTAAAGGCTTCTAAAGGGTATTTTATTACGATTTCAAGCTTGGCTGGAACAAACTTTTTTGCTAAAGGTTCCGCTTATAATGCAAGTAAATTTGGACTTACAGGGTTTACCCAGTCTGTAATGTTAGATTTAAGACAGTATGGTGTTAAAGTTAGTACGATTATGCCAGGGTCTGTTTCAACTTACTTTAACGGCAATACACCAAAAGAGGAGGATGTCTGGAAAATTCAAATTGAAGATATTGGAGAACTTGTGGTCGATTTAATTAAAATGAATCCAAGAACATTGCCTAGCAAGATAGAAGTAAGACCTACTATGCCACCGAGAAAATAATTAATTTTTGACAATACGTTTACTAAAAACTAAACTGTTATTAGCGTAAAAATGGGCAACGTAAATACCGTCGCTTAGGGAACTTATGTCAACTGGGGTATGAGTCAAGGTGCTAATATTAACAGTCTTTACTACTTTGCCATCTATGCTCGAAATTTTTACAGATAAATCTCTTGTAAGTTGACTGTCAAATTTCAAATTCAAAATGGAGCTTGTAGGATTAGGGTATAATTGAATGTTATATTCATTGGTTTTACTTTCAATAGTTTCAATGCCTAAGGTAGAGTAATTAATTATCCACTCCACTGTGAATACATGTGACCCTTCATCATGATTGTCAACTTTTAAAAATGGCGAATTATCATGAACAACAGCTATTAGGGTGTTTTCGCCTATAACCAAATCGGATTCTGAAACGGATACCATTTCTATACCGTTTGCAAACGGGTTTTCATTTAACGACCAAGAACTTTCTAGTGTGTTTGGTTCTGGCTTTATGAGTTCCAGCTGAAAATCTATTGGAAAATCTGGCGCGTCGATAGCATTCGTAATTGGGAAATAAGCATCAATTGGAGACACCAAATCGTGTATTTTTTCGATTATCCCTTCGGTGCAAACTGGGCAGAAAGATTTATCAACACGTTCCATAATACAATTTTGATGTGGCTTATACCAAGTTGCGGCAACCCCAGAGTTGCCATGAGGATAAATGCCAACACCTTCAATATTCAGCCAATTTTTCCATTTTATCAACTCTGGACTTGTTTCTTGAGTCATGTTAATGGCTTCACTGGCACGAATATCTCCAGGGTAGTATTCATCTTTTAATTTAAATAGAGAATGCCCTAGTTCATGCAGAGCCACTTTTGCACCCCAAAAACCATTGTAAGAAATCGCGAATTTTCCTCCAGAACCACCATATGTATTCGTATTAACCAACACGATGCCCGCATCATACTGGGGAAAATTGTCCATTAAAACATAGGTGATTTTTGCTTCTGCGCCTCCTGCCGTTATACCATCAACGCCATAAAATAGAAGCCTATGTATGCCATAAGCATCAAAAGTTGAATCAAAATATGTGTCAAAAATCTCAGGAGTAGCACCATTTTCATCGATGTCTGTGGCGGTAGCGGGGTGGTCGGCACCACTTTCATTGGAGGGTACCTTTATGGCATATACATTAAAATAAGGTTCGTACTCTTTAAGTGGACTAGAATTAAATATGGTCGAAGTAAAGTTAGTGGCATCCGTCAAAAAATCATCTAATTCAGTTGTCTGGTAGCCATCACTTAAAAACACCAAGTTTATACGCTTATCACTATCTCCTGAAATCTTAATGGGTTCAACATCAAAAGTCTGTGGATATAAGTAGTTGCTTAGAAGTAGCAAAATGCATAAGATTGGTTTCATTCTAATCTATTTTGGCTTTGTTAAGGAGCTTATTATCAGCAAAAGTACTAATTGTTATATTATTAGCATGATGATGTAGCTGCATCCTTAGAGTAAACATCGTTTTTTCAATGCTAAAGGACTTAGTTTGAAACTCCATAGATTCTGTCGAGAACTCAACTGTTTTGTTCAACGGGTCTTTTATAAGCGTGGTGGCTAAAACTTCTGATTTGCTATTAAGCTGCTTGCAAACTAAGTCTCCGGGTTTTCCATTTTCCATAGATTCAGAGGTTTTTATTTTACCTTCAACTATTTTCTGTTGTAATAGTTCAACCATTTTTTTGCCATCATCCTCTTTAGAAATGCTATATGTTAAAAAAATAATTTTTGGAGACTTTATAGTTTCAGTTTTAAGAGGGGCTGCTTGCTTAGTCCCACCACATGAAAAGATTAGCAACAGTACAAATGCTAATTTTAATGGTTTAAGTTTTAATGGGTGTTTTTTTAGCATAACTTCTTAAATTAAGCATAGGCAAATTTAGGTATTGTTTATTTGGTTTCAATATGTATTCTTGAACCTTCGCTATGACTTGAATATTCGGGGGCATACATGCTTTGTATACTAGTAATTCCATTACTCATGTCACCAGAGTTATTTACACGTAAATCATATTCAAATATATAAACGCCCTTTGGTAAATAATTAAAAAAGAAATTAGTACTGGCATCCTTGGTGCTTTCATAATAGCCAAGTCCATCCTGCCATTTATAGCTACTTAATACGTTTACTGGCTCTAATCCGGAGGCACGCATATCTTTCATATGCAGAAACTCCATAGTTCTATCACTTTTTAGTTCAATTCTAACGGTTACAAGGTCTCCCACTTGCAGTTGTGTTTGAGGTGTTATTTCTTTTAGCTCTTCTCCTAAATCGGTATTCTTTTTGAGAAATAATTTCTTTTTAAGACTTAGGGGTGTTTCTGAAGATGTTATTTTGTCTAGGTCTTCAAAATATTGCCAATAGAGGCTTCCCCATGCTATGCCTGGTGTCTTTTTGCTGAGTTTCACATTAGCCATATCTGCATTAATCTCTGCTGGAGACCAAGATGTTTTATAATAACCTGTCCTGGCTTCTACTTGTACTTGCTCTAATTTTGTTGGTTCAATTTTTTTGTTAGCAACACTAACCTCAACCATTTCGGTAACACTTAGCCAATCGGCACCTTGGAGCAACATAGCATAAATAGCTTCTGTAGTGGCTTTTGTTGTTTTCCATTGGTTAGTCTGTTTGTTCTTAAGAAGCCAAATTTTTAGATTATCAGTGGTTTCTTCAAGTCTAGCATCACTCATAATATGCTTACCTGCTTCACTAAAGGCTTCCACTAACAAGGCTTGTGTTTCAACAGGTGCTTGATACCAGTACCAAGAATTGGAGTTTGATTTCCAGTACATCCCCAATTCTTTAGAAGTTATGCTCGTTTCCAGTAATGATTTTAAGATTTTACTAGACGTTTGTATGTCTTTATTTCTATTAGCTATTAAGGCCATCATGCCTTTAGAGTATAAGGATTGTTTTAGCCAGAATTTCTTGATTTGAGTTTGATAATAGGCAATAATGCCCTCTAACTCTTTCGACTTTTTAATATCTGGAAAAAAGCTTCGCATGTATAAATAATGGATCTGATAATGGCTTAAATGATCCTTATTTAAGTCTGCATTGGAATGGTTTGTTTTTAGGTCGTTATATTCTTTAATGAATTGCGCATCTAAATATCTAATTGCTTTATCAAGCATATTGGAATAGTTCCCAGTATTAATTCCTAGGTGCTTAAGGTGCCCAAAACCAATTACAATATGTTGAGTGATATAACGGTTTGTTTTACCGCCATTAAACCAAGACCAGCCGCCCGACGATAATTGATTTGACTTTAATTTATTTTTGGAAGCCAGGAGTTCCTGATTCATCTTGTTTAGGTCAAAAAGTAAAGCGATGCGCTTTTTTTGCTCTGTTTCGCTTTGGGCATCGCGAATCCATGGTGTTTCTTGAATGAGGATGGACTTTAATTCTGGATTCTTTTCTAGCTTACTTATTAGGGTTTTGTTAGAGCGCCATTGATTGAATACTTCTTTTATTCTGGGGTTTGAATTGGCTATATGACTAGCGAAAGCATTGGCATAATATCTGGAAAATGTTTGTTCGTTGCATTGGTAAGGGTATTCCATTAAATAAGGTAAAGCCTGTATTGCGTACCACGCCGGATTTGAAGTTATTTCTAATGTAAGTTTATGATGTTTAAGGGTTTTAGAATTGTTGGTTTTTAGTTTATCAAGAGTAAAGCTTCGGGTTTCATTACTTCTTACCCACATAGGGAGCGTTTCTGTTACCAACGTTCTGTTTGATAATACAGGTAATACATTTTGTTCGCCATCGCTGAAATTTTCGGTTTTAGCTATTATTTTATATTGTATGGCTTGAATCCCTTTAGGGATGCTTAAACTCCAGGATACTTGGGTATTACCATTTGGAGATAAATCAAAACGTTTGTTGTTAATGACGTTACCAAGTTTGGTGTCAATATTGTCTCCGGAAATGGCATCGGTTAAAAGTAATATAACACTCCCATTCATATTGGTATCGGTAAGATTTGCTATTTTGGTACTAATGCGTATGTTGTCGCCTTCGCGCAAAAAACGTGGTGTATTTGGAATAACCATTAATTCCTTTTGGGTCACTGCGTTTAATGTTTTAATCGCACTTTCTAGAGTTTTTGTGTGTGCTAATAACTGAAGTTTCCATTTTGTAAGAGCTTCGGGTGTTGTAAAACTAAAACTAATAGTACTAGAAGCATCTGTTTTTAAGTTTGGATAAAAGAAGGCGGTTTCTTGAAGATTTTTTCTAACAGGCATTTGGGTAAAAGCATTAAGACCAGATTTTGTTGTAATAATAACAACACCATTAGCACCTTTTGTGCCGTAAATTGCGGTTGCTGATGCGTCCTTTAAAACGTCAATTGATTCTATATCAGAGGAATCTAAATCAAGTTCTCCTTCTACTATTTTTCCATCTACAATAAACAAAGGGTTACTTTTGCTAGATGTCCCGCTGCCTTTAATCTTTATATTTTCTGGAGCTCCAGAAACTTGAGAAAGTTCAATCCCAGATACTTTTCCTGCCAATGCATTAAGACTTGCATCTGCGGTAATATATTCAGATCGTACGGTAGAAACAGATCCTGTTATTGCCGATTTTTTTTGTGTGCCGTAACCTACAACAACAACTTCCTCCAGAGAAGCGCTATCTTCTTTTAAAGTTATGTTTAAATGATTGCTATTAACTTTTATGGCTTGGTTTTTAAAACCTAAATAACTTATTTCTATCTCGTCATCTTTTTTGGCTTTGATAGCGAAATTTCCATCAAAATCGGTAGAGGTTCCAATCGTACTACCTTTAACCATAATATTTACTCCTGGTAAGGGAAGTCCTGATTCGTCGTAAATAGTTCCTGAAATGAATCCTTTTGCAATATTTTTATGAAAGGCTGCAGACCGTTTGTTTCTAATCTGTATTAAATAAAGGTCGTTAACCCTTATATTATTCACAAGACTAAACCCAAACCAATTAAATTCGTCGTAAGACCGTTGCGGATAACTAAAACGTTGATAATTGCTGTGACCTCTAAAATTTCGAGTTCCAAAACTGCTATAGGCAGACCTTTTATTGTGCGAGGTGTAGCTTAAATTATATGTTGGAGAGAACGCCCATTTATGGGGTTTAAACTGGTCTAGTGAAAGGTCGTACATGCTTGCTAATAATTCTGCACTTACTTTTTCGTTATGCGGACCTTTAATATTGAATTGCCAGGTTTCGTCATTTCCAGGTTGTAATTTGTCCCGAAACGTTATAGTTTCTATGTCTAGATTAGTTTTAGGACCTTCAACAGGAATTATTCTGGTACCCGATTTATAACTATTAAAAAAGGCATAGCTGTATTGAAGAGCAAACCCATTCATGTCCTTAGCTGTAACCGGAATAGCAATTACTTTTTTGTTAGCATTGAGTTGAATAACCTGTGTATTTACAGTATTATGATTTTTTTCAATGGAAAGCGTAACGTTTAAAAACTTTGCCGCAGAACCTAAAGTCACATAGGCTGTATCTCCAACTTGATAAAATGACTTGTCTGTTGTTAAAGTTAAAATTTGGTTATCAGCAGGTAACTCATCTTTTTGGCTATAAAAGGTTGTTTTAATTTCATCTTTAACGAGTTGTCCAAATTTATCCTTACTTTCAAGAATGGCAATATATTGTCCAGAAGGCCATTTTTTTAACTTTCCTAATTTTACTGTTTTAGACAGGTTGGTATCAAAACGTTTGTGTAGTATTAATGCGCCTTTTTCCCAATATTTTACTTGGTCTTCAGTATTGTATGGGTCGTGAGGAAATAAATTTTTAAAAGCTTCCTCAGAGAATTCTTGATAATCTGGAGCAGGCCATGGGCGTTCTCTTAAAACCGTATTTGGAGCTTTAAGTTTATATATTTTTATGGATCCTTTTGCAGGAACAAATTCATCATTCAAATTTTTTGTACTTACCGTTATCTCGTAATTTTTTGTGCTTTTGTCAATAATATTATCTAGAGTCATTTTAGCCATTAAGGCATGGTAACCAACCTTTACGGTAGATTTTGCTCTTCGAGTTTCTCCATTTAAATCGGTAATATCCGCAATAACTTCATAGTTAAATATAGGAAGCGTTGTAGGGTCTATAGATGTGTCTGGGATGGCTTTAAACGTTAGTTCAAATTGACCAGAATTGTTAGTTTTTGTTTCACCAAAAGAAATCTCCTGGGGTTCACTTTGAAACCAAGGACGATACCAATAATACCACTCAGGATATTGAACCTTACGGTGTATACGGTAAACAACCTTAGCGTTGGTTACCTGACTCCCTGCGTAGGCTTTGGCATTTCCTGAAATTGTTATAGAATCGTTTACTTTAAAAGTATCTTTTATTGGTGAAAACGAAGCTTCAAATTTAGGGCGTTTGTATTCCTCTACAGAAAATCTGTAGTCGGTATCAATATCAATAGCATTGGAATCTGCATAAAGGTTGATATAGTATTCACCGTTTAAACCGCTAGAGGGTAATACGAATTCGCCAGAAATAGATCCAAAATCATTAGTTTTTAATTCTAGAGAGATCACATCATCATCGTTAACATCGTAGACATCCAAATAAAATAATTTGTTGGGGATAACTTCGGATTTGCCATTCTTAGATTTTAACGCAATGGCTTTGAAATAAACCGTTTGTCCTGGCCTGTAAATACTTCTATCAGTAAATAAAAATGCCTTGTAGTCAATCCTTTTTTTAGAATTAGGGTACTTTTTGTTTATATAATAGTCTCCAAAGTAAGCAGTGTCAGACCCTGTTACTACCTTTAATTTGACATCATTATACCAACTGTCGTCTTTTTCAATTTTTATTTCACCAAGTTCATTAGGTCTTAAATCCTGAGATACTTTTTGTCCTAACTTTTGAGAATAATAGCTAAAGCCTATTTTAGATTCGGAAAGTGGTTTGCCGTTGTTTCTATTAATAACTTGAAAAATTTTGTGTTTTAAAGTTTCTGTTTCAGCCAGAGCAATATTGGTAACTTGAATGTCTGAAATAGCAAAATAATCTTGAGACTTATTTTGATAAGCCACAATCAAGTATCTTCCATTACTTAGCTTGGGAATTAAAATTTCAGTATTGTGGATTTGGTAGTCACCTTCATTTCTTAAGGAAGTAATCCAAGATTTTGATATGTTTAGTTTTTTAAAGAGGGCCTTTTGGTCTTCTGCTCTATAAGATTTTTTGTATTTTTTATACTGGGAGTCAGAGAGTTTGTATGCAATAAACTGGATTGAATCAATATTTTTAAATTGAACTAGAAGACGCGCATGTTTTTGAGTAGGAAGAAACTTTTCAGTGGTTATTGTAAGACTTGGTCTTTCTATTTGAGCTTTTAAAATTTTACAATTTTTAGAAGCAAAGCCATCTGGCGATTTGGAAATTACAGCATTACATAAATCTATAGCCTCTTTAGCCTTCCATCGATGTTCTTGATTGTTCTTTGGATGGTATGTTTTACTTTGGTTAAAGTGGGTAGATGCTATTTCAAAGTCATATAACGAGGCTGCTTCCGTGTCATTTATGGAGGCTCTTTCTTGTTTTAGAGCGTCTATGAATATGTCTTTTTTGTTTGAAAAAGTAGCATGGTTATGTACAAACTTTAGCCGTTCAAGATTCACATCTGTTAATGCTAAAGGCTTTTTGTTTTTTAAATGGAAACGTACTAAAGACTTGTAAATTTTTAGGGCATTTAGTTGAAGCGAGGTCGTATCTTTAGATGTTATATTCAAGGTAGAAAATCTTTCGGCATCAGCCATATATTCATCGTTGTCTATCTCAAATTTATATGATGGTTTTGTAATATGGGTTTCACTAGTTTTGTAAAAATCAAGCGCCGCATGACTTAAGAAGTCAAAAAGGGTAGGTCTAAATATTTTGGAGTCTTTTTGTTCATTTAATAGTGCTTCATAAGTTTCTAGTTTTTCTTGCTGAAGCATAAGACCATTTTTCAATGAGTTTTGGTAATGGACGTGAATTGCGTCAAATAAACTTTGTAAATCCCATGTTCTAAAATCTGCATTATCTTTTACGTTTTTTACTTGGGTTCTGTTATAAAACTGCCATCGGTTATTCTTAAAATATTGCCAGTATAAATTGGCTAAAATGCTTTCTAGAATATTCTTGCTAGGAAAAGCACTTTCTGTTATTTGGGTTTTAATACTATCAATAATTTTTAACTGCGCATCTTCTTCTAAAACCAAAGCAAATTTACTTTTGTAAAGCAAGACTTTAATTATTTGCGAATGGTTGTCTTCTGCTTTAGCCTTTATTTCTATGCGCTCAACATCTTCAAGAGCACTTGTAATCAAACCTTCTAATTCATGGTGTTCTACTTGCTTCCAAAGGGTAGCATAAGCATCTGCTTGCGCTAAACTAAGGTGAGAAAATAGTGTGAAGAAAAAAATTGTTAAAAGGTGTTTCATGTTCTTTAGTTTTCTGCTAACTTACTTTCAAAAGCCATTCCAAAAAAATGTAAATGCGTGAAATGCGTTATTGATTGAGTGAAATTACTCAATTTAAAGGTAAAGGAACGTTGCCTACAACTAGCAAAATAAAAATCTTAATGGTATCTTAATTACCTAATATACTTGTTTAAGAAAGATTATTTTTGCCAACAGAAATCGAATAATATGCGAAAAATCTGGTTTTTATTTTTACTGCCATTAATAACCATTGCTCAGACAAGTGTCGATAAGGCAGATACGTTTTTAAAAAATAGACAATATGATGATGCCGAACGATTACTTAGTAATTACGTAAAGTCAAATCCAGATAATTTAAAAGCTGTAGAATTATTAGGAGATGCCTACGGACACCAGAAAAAATGGGATGAAGCTATAGATACCTATAGAACTTTAGTAGAGCATGATGCAAATAATGCTAATTATCACTACAAATATGGTGGTGTGTTAGGCATGAAGGCTCTAGAAAATAAATTAAGTGCTATTGGGTTTATTGGCGATTTAAAATATGCTTTTGAACGAGCAGCCGAATTAGATAAAACACATATAGATACGCGTTGGGCTCTTGTAGAGTTGTATATGGAACTACCCAGCATTGTTGGGGGAAGTGTTAAAAAATCTATGAAGTACGCCCAGGAGTTAGAAGACTTATCAAAAGTAGATGGTTATTTAGCTAAAGGCTATATTTATGAGTATGATGATGAGCCAGAATTAGCTGAGAAATACTATAAAATGGCTATTAAAGAAGGGGGGTCAATGACATGTTTCGATAAACTAACCACATTTTATCAAAATCAAAACAAACCCAAAGCAGCCATAAAAAATATAGAATCAGCAAAAGAAAAGCACCAAAGAAATGCCTTGCATTATCAGATAGGGAAGGTTGCTGCAGAGTATAACGTAGAGCTATATAAAGGGGAAAAGTGTTTGCATACATATATAAAGAATTACACGGCTAAAGACGGTGTTCCAAAAGCATGGGCTTATTACAGACTAGCACAAATACAAACCCATAAATACAATAAAGAAAAAGCCTTAAACTATATTAATATGGCAATTACAGAACTACCTAATATTAAGCCTTTTGTTAAGCAAAAGGATATTATTTTAAAAATGTAATATCTAGGTAGAACAGAAAGGTTGCACTTTTTATTATACTTTTTCTATTACTTTAAAAAAGGGTGCTATCCCAAAAACTTGTTTAGTATTTAATAGTCTTTACCACAGCAATTCATATATTTACTTTTCTAAATAACACGGTTTGTAAAGGACAGTATTTGCTTCAAAAAGATTTCAATAGAAAAAAATATGAACGTACATTTTATCGCTATAGGAGGGGCTGCAATGCACAATTTGGCCTTGGCATTACATAATAAAGGTTATCGGGTTACAGGAAGTGACGATACCATTTTTGAACCCTCTAAATCCAGATTGGAATCTAAGGGGCTCTTACCCGCGGCTTTTGGTTGGTTTCCAGAAAAGATTCATGATACATTGGACGCCATTGTTTTAGGAATGCATGCCAAGGTAGATAATCCAGAACTTCTAAAGGCTCAAGAATTGGGCCTTACAATTTATAGCTACCCAGAGTTTTTATATGAACAGGCTAAGCATAAAACACGTGTAGTTATAGGAGGGAGTCATGGAAAAACAACGATTACTTCTATGATTTTACATGTAATGCATTATCATGATAAAGATGTTGATTATATGGTGGGAGCGCAACTGGAAGGTTTCGATGTCATGGTAAAACTTACTGAAGATAATGATTTTATGGTTTTAGAAGGCGATGAGTATTTAAGTTCACCAATTGATAGACGTCCTAAATTTCATTTGTATAAACCTAATATTGCATTGCTAAGTGGTATTGCTTGGGATCATATCAATGTATTTCCTACCTATGAGAATTATGTGAAGCAGTTTAGCATTTTTGTAGACTCTATAGTAAGTGGTGGTAGTATTACTTATAACGAGGAAGATCTTGAAGTAAAACGCATTGTAGAGGCTAGTGAAAATACAATAAGAAAAATACCGTACGGCACACCAGATTATACTGTTGAAGACGGGCAGACACTAATTGAAACTCCAGAAGGTCCTTTGCCAATTGAAGTTTTTGGAAAACATAATTTAAATAATTTAGCAGGAGCTAAGTGGATTTGTCAGCACATGGGAATTGATGAGGACGATTTTTATGAAGCTATTTCAACGTTTAAAGGAGCTAGTAAACGTTTAGAAAAAATAGCTCAAGGAAAGACAAGCGTAGCCTATAAAGATTTTGCACATTCACCAAGTAAAGTTCAAGCCACAACAGAGGCCGTAAAGGATCAGTATAAGAAAAAAGAGTTAGTGGCTTGCTTAGAGTTACATACCTATAGCAGTTTAAATGTCGAGTTTTTAAAAGAGTATAAGGGAGCGTTGGATGCAGCCGACATAGCAGTTGTATTCTATTCACCAAGCGCTTTAGAGATTAAGAAACTTGATAAAATCACAGATACCCAAATAGCAAACGCTTTTGAACGTGCAGATCTACTTATTTATACCAATCCAGATGCTTTTAAAGAATTTCTATTCACTCAAGATTTTAATGACAAAGCATTGCTTCTTATGAGTTCTGGAAACTATGGTGGTTTAGATTTTGATTCTGTAAAATCTTTAATTGTCTAATTTTTTCGGCATATCTTTAATATAAATGTCCTGTTGCGGAAACGGAATTTCTATATCATGCTCCTTAAATTTATTATAAATAGCTACAGAAACGTCGCTCTTGGCTTGTAGGCCAACTTCAAAATGGACCCAAAAGCGTAATCTAAAGTTTAATGAACTATCTCCAAAATCACTAAATAGAGCTATGGGAGGTGGGTCGATCATAGTTTCAGAATAATCTAAGGCACATTGCTTTAAAATTTCTAAAACTTGATTAGGATCAGAACCGTAGGTTGTTCCAATTAGTATTTCTACACGTTTTATATTATTTGAAAGCGTCCAGTTAATTAAATCATTAGAGACAAGGTTGTTATTAGGGACTACCACATCGGCACCATCAAATGTACTTATGCTAGAAGAGCGAACCCCAATTTTATTGACATTGCCGAGCAAATTATTAACTTCAATTGTGTCTCCTGGTAATATAGGGCGTTCAAAAATTAGTATGATGCCCGAAACAAAATTTGAAATTATATTTTGTAGCCCAAAACCAATACCTAAACCTAGGGCGCCAGCCATTAAATTAAATTTCCCCAAGTCAATACCTAACGAGGATAAAGCAAAGACCACACCAAATGCAAGAATCAAATACCTAACAACCAAGGAAATTGCATTTGGAATACCTTTGGGAAGCTTTAAAAATTGTAATGCGCCATCATCGCCATCAATAATAAAACTTATAAAGGTTGTTGTTAAGAAAGATCCAGCTAGAATTAGAAGAAACGACAGAATATCCCCGATTGTAAAGGCGAGGCTCCCGACAATATAAGGCTCGGTTAAAAAATTGTTGAAGAAAGTGAGAATGGTTTCAAACTGGTCTAAAATTTTTATAAAAAACAATACCCAAATAATGAAAACAACGTACTGAATAACTTTTAAAATTTTCTTTTCAGTGATTGCTTTTTGTGTAGTATGACTAGCTTGTTTCGGACCAAAATGGCGATGAACTAAGGCTAAAGCAACTCCTTCTAAAATTCGCAACGTGGCATAAAAGACAATTGAAATGGCACTGCCTTGGGTACAAAATTTTAATGATATATCTGCTAGGTTTGTATACCCTAAAATGTTTGAGAGAATCGATATAAGGGCCAAACCATAAATTAAAGGTGTTAGTCTAATAAAAAATACCCCCATTTTTTTTAACGGAAGTTTCCTTGTTTTGATATATGGTTTTGTAAAATAAAATACTGTTAGTATAACAAAAAAAGATCCCGCTAAAAGGTATAGGCGATATTGATAAGATTCAAACCATACATAGGTTTTTATAGAGTTAAAAACATAGAAAAATATAATCACATAAATAACATTTCGAAATCTTTCATTTAAGCTTTTATATACTATTGGAATTGTTAATATTAAGGCAGAGAGAGAAATAAGGTTCTCTAATAATTCTGGAGCATTGTTAAAATAAAGCTTGGCTAGGAGTAAACATATAAATGCTATTGAGGCCCAGGTTTTAATATAAATTAAGTCTAACGATTTTTTTAGAAAATCGTTACTCTCATCATACTTGTACATCTTGATTCCCTTTTTTAGATACCTAAAAAAGATTACAATAAAAAGAACAAAAACAATGTAGAGGTAAATTAAGTGTTCAAAGGTTTTAAAAAAGTCAAACGAGTTTTTTAGCTTTTCAAGGCCGGATTCCTTAATACTTCGCGGTAAATTGATGTCTGAGCTACGAAAAGAAGCTTTCCAAAGAGGTTCATGCCGTCTATTAAATATATGATACGTTTCCGAACTTTTTAATACTTCTAGGTCTTCAATAGTAGAATCTGTAATTGCAATTTGGTTATTTATTCGAGATTCTAAACTTAAATATCGCTTATTCCTAGTAATAAAATTGGCCTTAAGCTTTTTAAAGTCTTGCCAAGTTTCCTCAATATCATGAAGTATTTCTACCGGAAGGTCTTCAGTTTTAGACTTGTCTAGGGTAAGTTTCCAAGTTTGTTCAGAGAAAGACGCATCCTCAAGAATTCGGGCATTTCTTTGAATATGATCATTCACGGTGGTTTGCCAAACATTAAAATAGTCGCTAGTTCGATACCATTTGTTTAGCAAGTTATTTATTTTTTGCTTGTTGGGGTTAGCCTTCAAAAACAATTCGGCATCTTTTCGTTTTTCAGCAATAAGCTTTTTCTGAATGGGAAAGAGCGAGTCTATTCTTAATAAAGATTTCTTGGGTTCTAATTTTTGGCTAAAATCTTTTAACTTTTCCTTTGCTATTTGTATTTCTTGAACAACATCAAGACTAGGAATAGCCTGAGGTTTTTTTATGGACGTTGAATCGGAAAATAGGATGCTTTCATTACGTTGCGCTAGAACCGAAAAGCAGGTCAACATTAAAAGAAAGACCAATTGTTTTTTAGAGAAAGCTATTAACGTGTCCATAAGTAAATACAATAATTAAAGATAATCAAATATAAGGTTATTGTAATTTTTTTAGAAACTCGCCTATATCCTTTTTGTTCGAACTGATTAAGGCTTCCTTGGCACAGCCGAAATCGTCTTTAGGTTTGTCTTGAGATAATTTAAATTTACCCTCCCAATCTAAAACTGTTATCTCAAATAGCTTAATATAATCTAAATACATTTCCATTTTGGGGTTGTTAGTGCTTAATACATATTTGTTATCGGGGGCTTCTAAAAAACTGGTTAGATTTATTAAAGATTCTTTCAATAGTTCTTTATTATCAATAGAAATAACAGTCCCTTTTAAATGGACTTTAATATAGTTCCAGGTTGGTAAGTGGGATGTTTTAAAGATACTTGGCGATATATAGCTATTGGGTCCAGAAAATATAACGGTTATTGGGTTGTTTTTTTCTAGTAGAGCCGCTTGAGGGTTACTACTATCTATATGACCGACTAGTTTGCCTGATTCCTCAAACATAAGAGGTAAGTGTGTGATAATGGGAGTGTTCTTGTTAACTGAAATAATTGTGGCCAGCGGATAGGCTTTAATAACTTCAATAATATGGTTAATATTGTTAGCTTGATGATGTTTAGGAGGATATTTCAAAGTATTTGTATTGTTTGTGAAAATTACAATATTTATATTTATCACATGCAAGAAAATTCAGGTTCCTTTTCAATTAAAAACTGGAAATATGATGATCGACCAAGAGAAAAGTTGCTTCATAAAGGAAAAACAGCATTAAGTGATGCCGAGTTAGTAGCCATTTTAATTGGTTCTGGAAACAGAAAGGAGAGTGCTGTGGGGCTATCTAAACGTATTTTGGCTAGTGCAGGAAATAATTTAGGAGCCTTAGGAAAACAGTCTATAAAGCAACTCATGGAGTTTAAAGGTATTGGTGAAGCTAAGGCCATTACAATTATGGCTGCTCTTGAACTGGGAAGAAGACGAAGGGGAGAGGAGGCTATTAAGGAGAACAAAATTGTATCTAGTGCATCTGTATTTGAGATGATGCAACCTGTTATTGGAGATATTCCTCATGAAGAGTTTTGGATTATTTTTTTAAATAATTCCAATAATATGATTCAAAAGAGCCAGCTGAGTAAAGGAGGTATTACAGGAACCCTAGTTGACATTCGTTTGGTGTTAAAAACGGCATTAGAGGTTGGGGCCACTGGATTAATATTGGCTCATAACCATCCATCAGGTTCTTTAAAACCAAGTAATGCAGATAAACAAATTACTCAAAAGTTAAAGGAAGCAGCGTTAAGCTTAGAGATTAAAGTTTTAGATCACCTTATTATAACCGAAAAAGCATATTTTAGTTTTGCTGATGAAACCCTCCTTTAATGCTTTTAGTTTACACACCAAAAATATCGCCAAGAGTCAATTATGTTTTTAAGCATATTTGTACAAGATTACTAGGACTGAAAGTTAGTTTTACTACTAAAATAGAAGAATTTATTACGCATGATAGTTTAAAAATGTCATACGCAAAGCAGCAGTTGGGCAATGAATTTTTTATTAAAAGCCATGATTTTTTATTTGAACAAGGTCTGAGTGATGTAGATATAAATATTCATGATTGGGGAGATACCAAATGTTTTTTTTATGTAGGAGATAAGAGTAGTATGCCTTTTGATATTTTTTCGGCTTCATTTTATCTATTATCCAGATATGAAGAATATTTACCTCATGTAAAGGATTCTTATGGGCGATTTACAGCAAAGGAAAGTTTAGCTTACAGGCATAATTTTTTACACCAACCAGTTGTCGATATTTGGGCCTGTAAATTTAAAGAAGCCTTACAGATACATTTCCCTAATTTTAAGTTTTCCAGCAGAAAATATAATATCACTCCAATTATTGATGTGCCTAGTGCATATAATTACAAGTTAAAGGGACTAATGCGTTCTATTGGAGGGTGTATTAGTGATGTGTCAAGGTTTAGGTTGCGTAGCCTATATTTAAGATTTGCCGTGTTGTTTGGATTTAAACATGATCCTTATGATACCTATAAATACTTAATTAATAGACAAAAAAATTCAAAGTTTAAATTTCTTTTTTTCTTTTTAATAGGAGACTTTTCTACCTATGATAAGGGCATAAACCCCAATAAAAAGAAATTTGTTTCGTTAATTAAACATGTAGGAGATTATTGTAGCGTTGGGCTTAAAGTATCCTTTCTAGCTATTGACGATGAAATTATATTAAAGAAAGAAAAAACAAAAATGGAAGAGATTTTAAACACCAATTTAAGAGCAACAAGACAATCTTTTTCTAAACTAAATTTACCTGAGACGTATAGAAACTTGATTACTTTGGAAGTTCAGGAAGATTATACTATGGGCTATGTTAATGAAATAGGGTTTAGAGCTGGTTCTTGCTCCTCTTTTTTGTTTTACGATCTAGATTATGAAGTACAAACGCCCTTAAAAATTGTACCGTATCATGTTATGGATTACGCCCTTTTAAAGCACAAGTCGCTTCTTGACAAGAAAAAAGTGTTGTTAGAGATGATTCAGGAAATTAAAAAGGTAGGAGGTGATTTTGTACCCGTATTTCATAACTATACTTTTGCTGATGATTTAAGGTGGGAAGGTTTTAAAGAATTGTTTAGTTTAATTTTAAATTCGGCGGATGAAACTTAAGCATATTAAAGATATTTTCTTTGATTTAGATCATACCTTATGGGATTTTGATAAAAATTCAGCTTTAACTTTTAAGAAAATTTTTGAGCTAAATCAATTGGATATAAACTCGAATGATTTCATTGAGTATTATGAACCAATTAACTTAAAGTATTGGAAGCTTTATAGAGAAGAGAAAATTAATAAAGAAAATTTGAGATATGCTAGACTGCAAGAAACGTTTAGAGAAATTGGAACAGTAGTAGCGGATACAATAATTAACAAACTTTCTGAAGATTATATTACACATTTAACCTCGTTTAATTATTTATTTGAAAATACTTTAGATGTTTTAAACTATTTATACCCCAAGTATAATTTGCATATTATAACTAATGGCTTTGATGAGGTCCAGTATAAAAAAATGATAAAATCTAATATTTATTCATACTTTAAAACGGTAACAAATTCAGAAATGGTAGGGGTTAAAAAACCAAATCCTAAAATATTTAATTATGCAATTAATAAGGCCGAAGCACATATTAGTGAAAGCATAATGATAGGTGATAGCTATGAAGCCGACATACTAGGTGCGCAAAACATTGGGATGGATGTTATTTTATTTGATGTTGGAGGTAAAGCAACAGACCCAAATATAAAGCAGGTTAGCCATTTAAAGGAACTATTCGAATATTTTTAAAGTTATAATTCGTACCAAAAACATGATGCACTTGTCCCCAAAATATGTCATCCTATTTTTTTTGCTTTTAACACTTTGTATCTCATGCACTAAAGATATTGATTTTGATCAAGCAAGAGAATATCAGTTTAATCCGGTTGTTGAATCTAGTCTTGTGTTTTTCAATGAATCGGCAAATGCTTTTATTGATCAAGGTGCGGAGGTTGAAATTGTTCAAGACTTTATTTTTATAGATTTTTTTAACGATGACTTTATCGTCGATAATGTTGAGAAAATTTCTTTCAACTTTGAAACTCAAAACTCGATAAACAGGCGTTTCGAATTACAGGTTGATTTGTATGATGAAGCACTGGGTTTGCAAGATTCTTTTGTGGTTATTCAAGAAGCTTCATCCGATGGGCAAAATGAAATAGCCAGTCATGTTGAGGTTTTTGAAGATGAGCGTTTGGTAGCTTTAAAGAATACCCATATTATTTTATTTACTTTAAGATTACTTCCTGGTCCCAATATTGATGAAACGACTTCAGGACGTATTGAGCTCAAATCGAAAGCTGTTTTTTATTTTGAAATAAAAGATGTTGCTCTATGATAAGGTTAAGTACATTTGCTATACTATTTTTTTGGTTTGTTTCGTTTACTCAAAACAAACAAATCATTTATGGTTTTTCAGAGATTCCCCAATCGTTATTAGTTAATCCAGGTGGTAAAGTAAAAAACAAAGGATATGTTGGCTTTCCTTTATTATCACATATCCATGTAAATGCAGGCACATCAGGATCTACTTTGTACGATGTTTTTGCGAACGATGGAGTTAATTTCAATACAAAGCTTCAGTCGGCAGCCTATAGTATGTCTGATAACGATTTTATAACATTAAATGAACAACTTGAGGTGTTTTCTGGAGGTTTTGCTTTTGGGAGTAGTTACGATAAAAATGAATACTTAAGTTTTGGAATTTATCAAGAGCTAGACCTCATTAATTATTTTCCTAAAGATTATGCCATTTTGGCGATAGAAGGCAATCAGAATAATATAAATCGAGTTTTCGATTTAAGTGATTTAAATGCAAGTTTTGAGGTTGTTTCCGTATTTCATGTTGGTTATAACAAAAAAGTAAATAGTAAATTAAGCTATGGTGTTAGAGGAAAGATTTATTCTAGCATTATGAATGTAAATTCCACAAGAAATCGAGGACAATTTGTAACCGTTCCTGGAAAGAATAATATTTATGACCATGTTTTTAATTTAGATTTAGCGGTTAGGACATCTGGTGTGCAAAGTTTTGTAGATGAGGATAGCTCAGATGAGCGCTTAAAAAAAATTACCAACCGTGTATTACTTGGAGGCAATTTGGGTTTGGGTTTTGATATTGGCTTTTCTTATAATATCACGGATCAATGGTATTTGGATGGTAGCCTTCTTGATATTGGATTTATTCATCATACAAAAGATGTTGAAAGCTATGAAGTTAAGGGCGATTATGTTTTCGAAGGAATTAATCCAATTTTTCCAGAATTGGAAGATGAACAAACAGCAGATGATTATTGGAGTGAAATTGAGGAAGATTTTGAAGAACTTTTCAATGCCGACACTATAAGTACAAATTACACTACTTGGAGACCAATAAAACTAAATACATCCATTAATTATGCTTTTGGAAAGCAGAAAGAAAAAGATTGCAATTGTATTAAAGAAGATGTTGGTTACATTAACAGAATTGGGGTCCAACTATATGCTATAAATCGTCCAAAACGCCCTCAAGTAGCTCTAACGACATACTATTACCGAAGGTTGTTTAAGGGACTAAGGTTAAAAGGAACCTATACAATTGATTCGTTTTCCTTTTATAATATTGGTTTAGGAGCGTCCTTTCACATAGGCGGGATGAATTTTTATGCAATGGCTGACAATTTTTTTCAATACCAAAATATTTATAACGCAGAAGGAGTATCTTTACAACTGGGGTTTAATTATATTTTAAATTAAAATGAAAACAAATATCTTATCTATATTATTAGTCTGTTTTACTGTAACTTCCATGATTTCTCAAAAGTCTGTTAATAATTATAAATATGTGATTGTACCTGCTAAATATGACTTTTTAAAGGAAAAAGATAAGTATCAACTTAATTCTTTGAGTAAATTTTTATTTGAAAAATACGGGTTTACCTCGCTAATGGAAGGGGATGAGTATCCCGAAGATTTGAATTTTAACAGGTGCTTAGCCATGAAAAGTGATGTTATAAAAGAATCAGGGATGTTCATGACTAAGTTGAAAGTGATACTAAAAGACTGTAATGAAAAAGAGATTTTTCAGTCTGCAGTTGGAAGTAGCCGAGAAAAAGAATATAAAGTGGCTTACAATAAAGCCTTAAGAGAAGCTTTTAAGTCTATTGAAGGGTTAAATTATAAATACAAGCCTAATGATGAAATTCTTGCGCTAGGGGCAACCGCTGCCCTTGTTACAAAGGAGTCGGAGGAGATAAAACAACTCAAGCAACAAATACAAGAATTAGAAAAGGAGAAAGAAACAAAAATTGATTCTATAAACCAGTCATCTACAACATCCTCTCAAGTATCTGCTGCGGTTCCTGCTGCCGTTGGGATTGGTATTGTAGCTAAGGAACAACCGAAGAAAAATGCTACAGAAACTAAGACTTCCGATAGAAATGCTTCAGGAGAGGTGCTTTATGCTCAAGAAATTGATAACGGCTATCAATTAGTAGATAGTAGTCCCAAGGTGGTGTACAGAGTAAAAAAAACAAATTTGGATCAAGTTTTTTTGGTAGAGGGGAAGAGTGCAATATTATTTAAAAAAGATAATGATTGGGTAGTAGAGTACTATGAAAATAGTGTGTTAAAGCAACATGTATTAAAGATAAAGTTTTAGTATAAAGTACTATTTGAGGTGTTGTAAGTTTTAGTAATTATATTTCTCCTTCCATCGGTTTTTTAAAAACACCCTATGGGCATTTTCGCGAGAGTTATCCCCAGGTTCATAAAGTTTAGTGTTTTTTATTTCTTCAGGTAAGAATTCTTGATTTGTAAAACTATCATTGTAATTGTGGGCATATTTATAATTATTACCATAACCCAATTCCTGCATTAATTTTGTTGGGGCGTTTCGAATTTCCAAAGGAACACTTAAGTCACCCGTTTGTTTAACTAATTTTTGAGCACTACCTATAGCTAAATAAGATGCATTGCTCTTAGGTGAACAGGCTAGATAAGTTGCGCACTGGCTTAGAATGATCCTAGATTCAGGATAGCCAATAGTGGAAACCGCTTGAAATGTGCTATTTGCCATTACTAGGGCTGTTGGGTTAGCGTTACCTATATCTTCACTAGCCAAAATAAGGAGCCTGCGGGCAATAAACTTAACATCTTCTCCGCCTTCAATCATTCTTGCCAGCCAATAAACCGCCGCATTGGGGTCGCTACCACGTATAGATTTGATAAAGGCAGATATAATGTCATAGTGCTGTTCTCCTGTTTTATCGTATCTAACGGAATTGTTTTGAACTCTTTGTAAAACTATATCATCTGTTATAAGTATAGCTTCCGAATCAAAAGTATTAACAATGAGTTCAAAAATGTTTAACAGTTTTCTGGCATCACCACCCGAAAGTTTCAGTAAAGCACTGGTCTCTTTAATTGTAATATTTTTTTTCGAAAGATGTTCGTCTGTTTCAATGGCTCGAAATAGTAGCGTTTCCAGATCCTTTTTTTCAAAGGGATTTAGAATATAAACTTGACATCGTGATAAAAGAGCCGAAATGACTTCAAAACTCGGATTTTCCGTTGTGGCGCCAATAAGTGTAATCCAACCTTTTTCAACGGCTTGAAGTAATGAGTCTTGTTGCGACTTACTAAATCGGTGAATTTCATCAATAAACAAAATGGGATTTTTAGTGGTAAAAAGACTGCCACTTTGTTTTGCCTTATCTATAACATCTCTAATGTCTTTAACACCTGAATTGATGGCGCTTAAAGTGTAAAAGGGACGGCTAGATTCATTAGCAATGATATTTGCTAGTGTTGTTTTTCCTGTTCCAGGTGGGCCCCAAAAAATCATGGATGGTATCAGGCCATGCTTAATGTGCTGAGTTAAAGAACCATTCTTGCCTACCAAGTGCGTTTGGCTTACATAATCCTTTAAGCTTTTTGGTCTTAAACGTTCGGCTAATGGTTCATTTAGATTCATAGTGGTAAAATTAAAGTAATTTCTTGAAGTTTTAGTTGTTGCAAACAAAAATTGAGAAGATAGAAATTATATTATATTTGGAATTAGTTGTATATAGTTGATGGTCTGTCATTTTAACATAAAAAGTCATCTTGGTTAACAATTTGCTATCTTTATTTTAATGAATAATAAAGATCAGTTTAAATTTTCAACAGGAGTCATTGCATATCCAGTTTTTTTTGTGTTATTAATATGGCTTGTATTTTGGTTTGAAGTACGCTTTGGGTTTAATTTTAGTAAATACGGGGTGTACCCTCAAACCTTGCAAGGTTTAAGAGGCATAGTTCTAAGTCCATTTATACATGGCGACCTAGAGCATCTTTACCATAACACGGTGCCGCTACTCGCGTTATCTATGGCATTATTCTTTTTTTATAGACCAATTGCTTGGAGAGTTTTATTTTACGGTATTTTGTTTTCGGGTTTTTTAACATGGTGTATGGGTCGGCCATCCTATCATATTGGAGCAAGCGGCCTTATTTACGTTTTAGTCAGTTTTACTTTTTTTAAAGGTGTATTTGCAAAGCATTACAGACTTATTGCCTTGTCTTTAATAGTTGTTTTTTTATATGGAAGTATGATTTGGTATACACTGCCTATTGAAGAAGGAATTTCTTGGGAAGGACATCTGTCTGGGTTGATAACGGGTTTGGTATTTGCATGTATTTTTAGAAAAGAAATAGCCGAACCCCAAAAGTATGTATGGGAGGAGGATAATTATAAGGAGGAAGACGATCCTTTTTTAAGGCATTTTGATGAGCATGGAAATTTCATTGAAAATATTGATAATGAAGGGGAAGATGTCATTGAGGTTAATTACACGTACAAGAAAAGCAAAGAAACAGAGGATTAAAAACGTTGTCTAACAGCTTCATATAAAAAGGCCCCACAAGCCACCGAGACGTTTAAGGATTCAATATCACCTAATAAAGGTAGTTTAGCCCGAGTATCAGAGACTTTGAGTATGGAAGGGTTTATACCGCGTCCTTCAGATCCCATGACGATAGCACAGGGTTCTTTAAAGGATATATCGTATAACAGATTATTGGTTTTTTCCGTTGCAGCAATGACTTTAATCCCAGAGGCTTGCATAAAAAAAACAGCATCTTTAATGTGATCTACCTTGCAAATAGGCATTTTAAAAACAGCACCTGCGCTTGTTTTTATCGTGTCACCATTTACAGGTGCACCACCTTTTTTCTGAATTATAATGCCGTCGACCCCAGTGCATTCAGCAGTTCTAATAATGGCGCCAAAATTTCTAACATCACTTAATTGGTCTAATAGCAAAAACAATGGAGCTCGTCCAGATTCCATAACGTTTAAAACTAAGGTCTCCATGTCGTGAAACTCAATAGGAGATATTTGTGCAACAGCACCTTGGTGGTTTTTCTTGGACAGCCGATTAAGTTTTTCATTGGGGACATACGATTTGTTAATTGATTTCTTATTAATCAAAGATTCTAATTCAGAAAATAAATCCCCTTTAAGCCCTTTTTGAAGAAATACCTTATCTATGCTTTCACCAGATTGAATGGCTTCAATAATAGCTCTAATACCGAATATTTGTGTTTGGTTATTCATTGGTGCAAATGTAACAAAAAATGGAAGTTAGTGGTTTGGAAGTGGTTATTTTAGAATTATATTTTAAAAAAAAAGCACCAGTAAGTAAGTTTACTGGTGCTTTAATTTTTAAGTCTAAAAAACTTAACTAATTAACATAAATCTTAGTTAATTTTTAGGGAAAGCCCACATATCTACATCTAATAAATGTCCACCTTGTGCAGAGATTGCAGCATCGTAGTTTGTTTTATTAGTTGTACGCTCTGTGATTGGGTATAAAAACCTTCTCGGAATAATCTTTGAAGGATTTAAAGATGACTGAGCATCTGGGTTATCCACTAATGCAGGGAAGCCAGTTCTTCTATAATCAACCCAAGCCTCAATTGGCGCATTACCATATAGAGCTTTATATTTTTCGTCGATAATCGTTTCTATTTTATTGGCTTGACTTCCAGTTAGAGCAAGAGCATCAACATAGGTTGTTGCATCAGCAGCATCAACTCCAACATAAAGCATGTTGGCTTCAACAGCGTCTTTTAATGCTTCCAAAGCATCAGCATCACTACCTCCTGTTCTAACTATAGCTTCTGCTTCGATAAACTTAACCTCCCAATAAGAGATTAGCGGTGTGGGCGAAGCGGCCTGTCCCCAGAATAAGCCATCTACACCTGCGAAATCTTCTCCGTCAGTGGTGTATAATGGAAGTCTTGGGTCATTTTCCATCATTTCTTTAATGGTAGTTCCAATACCTAAAGTTCCTGGTCTATCATTATCAAATAAGAATAATGGATTGGCATTTTGAGCAGGTGTGCTGTAGACGAAATCAGGTTGTTCTAATACGCTAGAAAATGCTTTTTGAGCTTCACTCAAGGCATTTTGCGCTGCACTGGCGTCCACAGAGGTTAAATGCATATAGTAGCGTGCTTTTAATGCATGTGCTGTTTTTTCCCAGTCTATACCACTGGCATCACCAGCACCAGCAAAGGCACCAATTCCAGAAGCAACACCGTCAGAAATGGCCTCACTCAAGAGTTTTTGAATTTCTGCATAAATACTTTCTTGACTGTCATAAGTTGGACTTAAAACACCTGCATCACCTCGAAATGCCTCCGAGTAAGGAACATCTCCCCAACAACTTGTGGTAACCCCCATGTTAGCGGCCATGTATAATTTAGCTAAGGCACCAACTTCTCCTTCTGTATTTTCAATGAGTACGAAGCAATCCTTAGACGCTCCTGCTCCGTATAAACCAAAATCCCAAAGATCATCTATATCACTCTCACCAATAAGATATTGAGCATAGGCAATTTGCTGTGCGTCTAAACCATCATATTGTTGAGTAATCAGTCCAGCAATTCTTCCAACAAGTGCTACAGAATTCCTGTGTGTTTGTGTTATCATCCCAGGGTAAACCGCACCAGCATTTATTTTATCCGCCGATGGATTGTCGGGATCTACATTAACATCAGTGATAGTACAAGATACCACTGCGCTAAGTAACAAGATACTACTTAATATATATTTTATTGTTTTCATAGTTTTTTAAAAGTTTAATTTCACATCAAAGCCGTAACTTCTAGTATTTGGGTTATTAAAGTAATCTAAACCAATACCATTACTATCACCAGTTAGGTTAGTTTCTGGGTCAACTCCTGGATATTTTGTGCTCAGGTATAAGTTTCTTCCGTAAGCTGAGATTGAAGCGCCATCTATAAAAGTACCTTCTAAAAATTTACTTGGTAAAGTGTAGGTTAAAGTAACTTCTCTTAGTCTAAACCAAGATGCATCGTAAACGTTGCCTTCATCTACATCACCGAAACCATAACGTCTCCAGAAGTTATTACCTTCACTAATAGTTGGGTCTGAGTAAGGTACTTCTTTCGTGTTAGGCTGTCCTGTTGACTGAACAATCCCTTCAAAAACAGTTGTTTGGTCTCTTAATAAAGTTTCTGTTGATATTCCAAAATAATCAAGGATACCACAAGTACCACACCATACATCACCACCTTCTCTAATATCCAAAAGAACAGAAAGGCTTAAGCTTTTGTATGAAAAGGTATTGCTTATACCCATAAGAAAATCTGGGATAGGATCTCCTATCACACCATCCGTAGTCGCTAATGCTGGGTAACCATCGTCGTCGATCAAAATAGTGCCTTCGTCATTTCTAGCATATCTGGCTCCATAAATGGCTCCATAAGACTCTCCTACAACTGCACGAGAACTGGTTCCTGAGAAACCATTTAAAACATAACTTTCAAGACCTTCTGTTAACTCTTCAACCTTATTCTCATAAGTAGTAAAGTTTACATTTATGTCCCAGTTAAAGTTATCCGTTCTGATAGGGGTACCTCCAAGTGTTAATTCAATACCCTTGTTGGTTATACGACCAATATTTGAATACTTTTCAACAAAACCAGAAGATGGTACAGCATCGATTGGAACAATTTGATCTGTAGTTTCTTTATCATAGTAAGTAGCATCGAATTTTAATCTACTATCCAACATAGATAACTCAATACCTACTTCAAACTCCTTAGTGGTTTCAGGCACTAAATCTGGATTACCTGCGCGTCCTGCTCTTTCAAAAGATGTGGCATTGTAGGCAGGGAATGTAACACTTTGGATAAAGCCATCACCACTAGCAAAGGTTCCACCAAAGTTAGTAAGCGTAGCGTAAATTGGTGCATCGTTTCCTGTTTTACCCCAAGACCCTCTAAGTTTACCGTAGTTAATAAAGTTACTGTTTAAGACCTCGCTAAAAATAAAACTACCACCTATAGAGTACGATTGGAAAGTATTATTGCCTACAGGTAAGGTAGACGACCAGTCATTTCTAAAAGAAGGTGTTATAAATACCATATTGTTGATACTTAAAGTTGCTGTTGCAAAGGCACCAATTAGTTTTTTCTTTCCTGTCAACTCTGATGCTTGCGTGCTACTAACGTTAGAAAGATTAAAGAACCCAGGAATTGTCATACCGTCACCAAGAACCGTTTGTCTGTTTGATTTAGTATAAAAACCATCATATCCTACAGTGGCTGTAAGACCAAGGTTTTCGTTTAAATCATCAGCGTATGTTAATAAAGCGTTCCAGTTTACATCTTGATTTTGAATCACATCATTAATAACACGTCCGTTTCCAAAACTAGCATCTAAAATATCAAAACCAATTTTTCTAGTATCAGTCCAGTTATCTACAGATGCTGTAGTTTTAAAGGTAAGTTTATCATTAATGTCCCAAGTAAGCCCCATTTTTCCTATGATACGATTTACATCATCTGTATTGGAGTTTCTTGCTACTGTAAAATAAGGGTTGTTATAAATTCCATCGCGGTAACTTCTGTGACCAGGTAACTCAGAACCAGGAATATCATAGAAATAAGAAGCAGGGTCATCAGCAGCAGCTTGGCCTTTCTTACCATTACCCATATCAAAGGTAGGCGTGTTTCTTAATAAACCTAACATAACACCAGAAATATTAGACCCTCTTTGTACTCTAAACCCTCCAGAGTTAGAATACTGAGCAGAAGCGTCTAAGGTTAAACCTTCATAAAGTTTTCCTTGTAAATCGACTCTAAATGTTTTTCTTTCAAATTTCTCGTTAGGAGCAATACCATTTTGCACTAATCGTCCTATAGAAGCACGATAGTTAACTTTATCTGTTCCGCCACTTGCAGAAAGATTTACGTCAAAAACATCTCCTGTTTTGAAAAAGTCGTAACTGTCATAAGTTTCTGCAGCTCTTCCATTTCCAGAACCTCTTGGTACAAGTGCTCCAAATCTATGGAAAGGGTAAGAGGTATCTCCATCATATTCTAAATCCGATACCAAAGGTCCCCACGAATCGCCTTCAAATGTTTCTGGTCCTCTGTATTGTAAGCCACTTCCATCAGGGTTGTGTCTACCTTGTGCATAAGTTCTTTGTAAGTCAGGACCTTTATTCCAGTCTGAAAAACTAGCAGAAGTTGTTAAGCTTACTCTTGTTTTTCCTTCTTTCCCTTTTTTGGTAGTAATTAATACAACACCGTTGGCTGCACGTAAACCATATAATGTTTGGGCAGCAATACCTTTAAGAATATTAACAGACTCAATGTCACTTGAGTTAATATCAATAGCCCTGTTAGAGAAATCGGTACCTCCTAAACTAGAGTTGTTATTACTCTGTGTTGGATCCTCACTGTAAGAATCGTTATTAATTGGAACACCATCTACTACAAATAAGGGTGAATTAGAACGGGTGATAGAGGTATTACCACGAATTCTAATATTGGCTGAAGCACCAACAGAACCAGAAGAAGTTGTAACTTGAACACCAGCAGCTTTAGAGCTTAATGCTGATACAACGTTGGTTTCTCTCGCGTTGGTAATGTCTCCAGAATCAACTGATTCAACGCCATAACTCAAAGCTCTTGGCTTAGCCGTAAGTCCTTGAGCTGTAATAACTACCTCCTCCAAGGATTCTGCATCTTCTGTTAAAGTTACATTAACTGTATTTGAAGCTCCAACAACAACCTCTTGGGTGGAGTATCCAACAAAACTAAACACTAGAGTATCTCCAGAATTAGCTTGAATTGAATAATTACCATCGAAATCTGTTGAGGTACCCGAAGTTGTACCTTTTACTAAAACAGTTGTTCCAGGTAAGGGTAAACCAGACCCATCTGAAACAGTTCCTGAAATAGTTTTGTCTTGTGCAAATGTTAGTTGCACCACAAACGCCAGTAATAGCGTTAGAATTCCACTAAACTTTGTTTTCATTTTATAATTATTTGAATTAGTCAATGCCAAAAATCATAATAAAAAGTTAATAAACCAATAAATATTGGTTAAAATTTATCAATTTCTATGATTTTGTTGAAAAATTGTAAGTGAAAACTAAAATATAGAGGTTAAACTTAAATGAACTTTGGAGTTTGAAAGATTAAATGAAACATCTTCAGTTTTCCCATTTGCATAATTAAATCTAAATAACCCTGCCTTGGTTAATAGCCCGAAACCAAAACCAAAACCAAATAATTTTTGTTTGGAGTCAACCAGTTGGTTTTCAAAGTAGGCTGCATCAAATATAGAATGTACGTAAATGGAATTTGATACTTGATATCTGTACTCGGTATTAAGGACACCATAAAGAGATGCAAAGAGACTATTCTCTTCGAAACCTCTTATAGAATTTATGCCTCCAAATCTTAAGAGTTCATTTTCGAAGTACGAATCTGAAATCAAACTAGCTGCATTTGCTCGTAAATAGATACTATTCTTTTCATTAAGGTTAAATATTTTAAAGGCGTCGCAAAAAAGTTGAGTTTGTTTAGTCGATGTGTTTTCATTCTTTCTATTGCCAAAACCAGTTTCTATGTAGAGTTTTGTATTTATAGGGAATAGTAAGTTTTTGTTTTGGTTTTGAATGTATTCATAAGCCATAGTATAGAATCGCGACGTGTAATCTTCAATGGGAAGAGTTGGGGTGTTTTCAAGGAGATTGCTTGACTCTATTGCTTCGATGCCTCCAAAAACTTTGTGGTACGCATTAATTTGGTAATGAATCTTTGCAAATTGATTTGTTGTGGTAAATGAGGAGTCTTTTCTAAAAATTCGGAGTAGAAGATCGATGCCTATTGGTGATTTAAAAAGATATGGTAACGAGGTATTTACCTCAAAGGTTTGCTGGTCGTTTTCGTCACTCTTGTAAAAAAGGCGAAATGTCTCACCAAAATTAAGATTATTGGTGAGGTTCAGATTAAGATATCCATCAAATTGAAGTTTATTAGTTTCTTCATTACTGCCAAAACCAAGAAAGCCATCAAATGCATTGCTTTTAGATTTTTCTAAATATAGATACAAGGTGGTTGAGTCTTTTGAAAACAATACTTCAGGTTTTTTGATTTCATTAGCGAAATTCAAATTATTAAGCTGAGATGTTTTATTTTGGATGGTGTTAAGATCAAATATTTGATTTGGCTTAATCTTTAAATAGTGCTTAATAAAGGATTCTGGGAATTTCTCATAACCTCTAACGACTATGTCATCAATGCGACGCTGTTGTTTGTTTATGCTTAAAGTTAAGTCGGCCCTTAAAAAAGATGCATTTTGAGTGCTTAAATTGGTGAGTTTAAGTTTTGAAAAAGGAAAGCCTTTTTTGGAAATTTCTGTATTTAAAAATTTTAGGGCATTTTCTGCTTGAGACAATTTGAGTACAAAATAATCTTCAAAAACTTCTTCTGAAATATAATTTAAGCTACTTTTTTCTATGTCGTTTTTATTGTAGTATATATATATGGTATCAAAACGATGTTTTAAGCTAATGATGGAAATGAAAGTACTATCATTTACCCGCTTCAGTGCTTCCAATTTATTTTCAATAAATCCAATGGTGCCAAGCTTTCTTTGTAAAGTATCTAATTCTTGTTGTATGGATAGGAAGTCCTTATGGTTTTTAGTGTATCCTAAGGAGTCAATACTTTTTGTTTGTGTATCTGTTTGTCCTTGTATGTTTAAGGTTAAATTTTGGCAAAGTCCTTCTAAGGATAAAAACAATGAAATAACTATAAAGGTAAAAGTTGCTTTTGGCACTTTTTTAAAGGTATTTTTTCTGTAAATCTAACGGAAATTGAAGGTATATAATATAAGGAGTGGTGAGATTTTTATTTTCTATTGAAAATTAATGAATTAGGATTTGATTTTCAAATTTTAATTTCTACCTTTGCACGCCTCTTAGAAGAGGTTAATAAAATTTATAGTAATTATATATGCCAACAATTTCGCAATTAGTAAGAAAAGGAAGAGCCAAAATAACCAAGAAGAGTAAATCGGCTGCTTTAGATTCTTGTCCGCAAAGACGTGGTGTGTGTACTCGTGTTTACACAACAACTCCTAAAAAACCTAACTCAGCAATGCGTAAGGTAGCAAGGGTTCGTTTAACAAACGGTAACGAGGTGAATGCATACATCGGTGGTGAAGGACATAATTTACAAGAGCACTCGATAGTATTGGTTAGAGGTGGAAGGGTAAAAGATTTACCAGGAGTTAGATATCACATTGTGCGAGGAGCTTTAGACACCGCAGGTGTTTCAGGAAGAACGCAACGTAGATCTAAGTATGGTGCAAAACGCCCTAAAAAGTAATTAAAACTTTAAGAAGAAGACATGAGAAAAAGAGCAGCAAAAAAGAGACCTCTTTTACCAGACCCAAGGTTTAACGATCAGTTAGTGACTCGTTTCGTTAATAATATGATGTGGGATGGTAAGAAGTCTGTAGCTTTTAAAGTATTCTACGATGCTATAGATATTGTAGATTCAAAGAAAACTGATGACGAAAAAACAGCTTTGGAAATCTGGAAAGATGCTTTGTCTAATGTGATGCCTCACGTAGAAGTACGTAGTCGTCGTGTTGGCGGTGCAACCTTTCAAATTCCAATGCAAATACGTCCAGATAGAAAAGTATCAACAGCTATGAAATGGTTGATTGGTTATGCTAGAAAACGTAATGAGAAGTCTATGGCTTTGCGTTTAGCTTCAGAGATTTTGGCAGCAGCTAAAGAAGAAGGAGCGGCAGTTAAGAAAAGGGTTGACACTCATAAGATGGCTGAAGCAAATAAAGCATTCTCTCACTTTAGATTTTAATAAGAAATGGCAAGAGATTTAAAATTCACTAGAAATATAGGTATTGCTGCGCATATTGATGCAGGAAAAACTACTACTACTGAGCGTATTCTTTATTATACAGGTGTTTCGCATAAAATTGGAGAGGTGCATGATGGCGCTGCTACAATGGACTGGATGGAACAAGAGCAAGAAAGAGGTATTACTATTACTTCTGCGGCCACAACTTGTACTTGGAAATTCCCAATTGAGAATGGGCAACCAACTCCAGAAACTAAAGGATATCACTTTAATATTATAGATACTCCGGGTCACGTTGATTTTACGGTTGAAGTAAATCGTTCTCTGCGTGTACTAGATGGTTTAGTATTTTTATTTAGTGCTGTTGATGGTGTAGAACCACAATCAGAAACTAACTGGAGACTTGCAGATAACTATAAGGTGCCTCGAATAGGGTTTGTTAACAAAATGGACCGTCAGGGATCTAACTTCTTAGGTGTTTGTCAGCAGGTAAAAGATATGCTAAAGTCGAACGCAGTGCCAATTGTATTAAACATTGGTGATGAGGCTGACTTTAAAGGAATTATCGATTTAGTAAAAAACCGTGCTATTGTATGGCATGATGAAACTCAAGGGGCTACTTTTGATGTGATCGATATTCCAGAAGATATGAAAGAAGAAGCTCGTAAGTATCGTGCGCTTTTAATTGAAGAAGTAGCAACTTACGATGAGAACTTACTAGAAAAATTCATGGAAGATGAAGATTCTATTACAGAAGAAGAAGTGCATGCTGCACTGAGAGCTGCTGTAATGGATATGGCTATTATTCCAATGATATGTGGTTCTGCTTTTAAAAATAAAGGAGTTCAATTCTTATTAGATGCAGTTTGTCGTTACTTACCATCTCCAACTGATAGAGATAATATTGTAGGTACAGATCCAAGAACTGGAGACGAAGCTGTTCGTAGACCAGATGTTAAAGATCCGTTCTCGGCATTAGCATTTAAAATTGCTACCGATCCTTTTGTAGGTCGTTTAGCTTTCTTTAGAGCGTATTCTGGTAGACTAGATGCAGGATCTTATATCTTGAACAACCGTTCAGGTAAAAAAGAACGTATCTCTCGTATCTATCAAATGCACTCTAATAAACAAAATGCAATTGATTTCATTGAAGCAGGAGATATAGGCGCAGCTGTAGGGTTTAAAGATATAAAGACTGGTGATACCATGTCTGATGAAAAAAATCCTATTGTATTAGAATCAATGGATTTTCCAGATCCGGTAATTGGTATTGCTGTAGAGCCTAAAACGAAGGCAGATGTTGATAAACTAGGGATGGCTTTAGCTAAATTATCTGAAGAAGATCCAACATTTACGGCAAGAACAGATGAAGCTTCTGGACAGACTATTATTTCTGGTATGGGTGAGCTTCACTTAGATATTATTGTTGATCGTCTTAAACGTGAGTTTAAGGTTGAAGTAAATCAAGGTCAACCACAGGTAGAGTACAAAGAGGCTATTACGCAACGTGCAGAACACAGAGAAGTTTACAAAAAACAATCTGGTGGACGTGGTAAATTCGCAGACATTGTGTTTACTCTTGAACCTGCGGAAGAAGGAAAAGTAGGTTTAGAATTTGTTTCTGAAATTAAAGGTGGTAATGTTCCTAAAGAATTTATCCCTTCTATTGAAAAAGGATTCAAAATGGCGATGGTAAATGGACCATTGGCAGGATATGAAGTTGATGCTATGAAAGTAACATTAACAGATGGTTCTTACCATGACGTGGATTCTGATCAATTATCATTCGAATTAGCTGCAAAGTTAGGATTTAAGAATTCGGCAAAAGCTGCAAAAGCAGTAATCATGGAGCCTATCATGAAGCTTGAGGTTATTACTCCTGAAGAAAACATGGGTGATATTGTAGGTGATTTAAATAGAAGACGTGGTCAAGTAAGTGATATGGGAGATAGAGCTGGTGCAAAAACTGTAAAAGCTACTGTGCCATTATCAGAAATGTTTGGATATGTAACAACATTAAGAACATTGTCTTCAGGTCGTGCAACGTCAACAATGGAATTTTCACATTATGCTGAAACACCTTCTAATATTTCAGAAGAGGTTATCAAGGCGGCTAAAGGTGTTGAAGCTTAAAATCTAAGAAAATGAGTCAAAAAATCAGAATAAAATTAAAATCTTACGATCACAATTTAGTGGATAAGTCTGCTGATAAGATTGTAAAAACAGTAAAAAGCACTGGAGCTGTTGTAACTGGGCCAATTCCATTACCAACACACAAGAAAATTTTCACTGTATTACGTTCTCCACACGTAAACAAGAAGTCAAGAGAGCAGTTTCAATTATCATCTTACAAGAGGTTATTGGATATCTACTCGTCGTCATCAAAAACTATTGATGCCTTGATGAAGCTTGAATTACCAAGTGGTGTTGAAGTAGAGATTAAAGTATAAGTATACGGTCGGCATTTATAGCCAACTTACATGTCCCACCGATGCGGTCGCGGGAAAAACGGTAAAATACAATTCAAGGCTGGAATGTATTTCGGCCTTGAGTTTTAAGTAACAAATAGTAATAAATTAAATTTAATAAATATGTCTGGGTTAATTGGAAAAAAAATCGGTATGACCAGCATCTTTGATGAAAACGGGAAAAATGTTCCTTGTACAGTAATCGAAGCTGGACCATGTATCGTTACCCAAGTCAGAACTGAAGAAGTGGACGGCTATGAAGCTATTCAATTAGGTTTCGATGACGCGACAGAAAAAAGTGCTACAAAAGCAGACCTAGGTCATGCTAAAAAAGCAGGTACTTCTGTAAAGCGTAAAGTTGCTGAATTCAAAGGTTTTGATGAGGAGTACAAATTAGGAGATGCAATCACTGTAGAGCACTTTGCGGAAGGCGAGTTTGTGGATATAGCAGGAACATCTAAGGGTAAAGGATTTCAAGGTGTTGTAAAACGTCATGGTTTTGGTGGTGTAGGTCAAGCGACTCACGGTCAACATAACCGTTTAAGAGCGCCAGGTTCTATTGGAGCTGCATCTTATCCTGCACGCGTATTCAAGGGCATGAAAATGGCCGGAAGAATGGGTGGAGAAAAAGTGAAAGTTCAAAATTTAAGAGTTTTAAAAGTAGTTGCTGAAAAGAACCTACTTGTGGTTAAAGGTTGTGTGCCTGGTCACAAAAACGCTTATGTAACAATTCAGAAGTAATGAAAGTAGCAGTTTTAGATATAAACGGAAAAGACACAGGTAGAAAGGCAGACCTTTCAAAAGATGTGTTTGCTATTGAGCCTAATAATCATGCGGTGTATTTGGATGTTAAACAATATTTAGCAAATCAAAGACAGGGAACTCACAAATCTAAAGAAAGAGGTGAGATTTCTGGATCTACGCGAAAGATTAAAAAGCAAAAAGGTACAGGTACTGCAAGAGCAGGTAGTATTAAGTCGGGTGTTTTTAAAGGTGGTGGACGTATGTTCGGTCCAAGACCTAGAAATTACAACTTCAAACTTAATAAAAACTTAAAGCGATTAGCACGTAAATCTGCCTTAAGTATTAAAGCTGGAGAGCAATCAATTACAGTTTTAGAAGACTTTAATTTTGATGCTCCAAAAACAAAAAACTTTACAGCGGTTTTAAAGGCTTTAGAGTTGGAAAACAAAAAATCTCTGTTTGTGTTGGGTGGGTCAAATAATAACGTATATTTGTCATCGCGCAATTTGAAAGGCTCTGAGGTTATAATAGCCTCAGAATTAAGTACTTACAAAATTTTAAATGCAAATCAAGTAGTGCTTTTAGAAGGAGCCTTAGAAGGAATTGAAACAAACTTAAGTAAATAAGAAACAGATGAGTATCTTAATTAAACCTATAATCACAGAAAAAGCGACTGCCGATAGCGAGTTAAAAAACTGCTATTGGTTCTCAGTGAACACAAAGGCGAACAAGGTAGAAATCAAAAAAGCGGTGGAAGCTGCTTATGGTGTTTCTGTTGAAAAAGTTCGTACTATAAATGTCCGTCCAGATCGTAGTACCAAGTATACAAAAACTGGTATTCAACATGGTAAAACAAATGCTGTTAAAAAGGCAATTGTACAACTGGCGGAAGGTGAAATGATTGATTTATACAGTAACATGTAATTAGACAACAATGTCAGTAAGAAAATTAAAACCAATCACACCAGGACAGCGTTTTAGAGTAGTAAATGGGTATGACGCCATAACTACTGATAAGCCGGAAAAGAGTTTACTCGTTCCGAATAAAAGGTCTGGTGGTAGAAACAGTCAAGGTAAAATGACCATGCGCTATATTGGAGGTGGTCATAAAAGAAAGTATCGTATTATCGATTTTAAAAGAGACAAAGCTGGAATTCCTGCTGAAGTTAAATCTATAGAATACGATCCAAACAGAACCGCTTTTATCGCATTATTGAATTATCAAGATGGAGAAAAAAGATACATTATTGCTCAAAATGGTTTGCAAGTTGGGCAAAATGTGGTTTCTGGTAAAGAAGGTGTGGCTCCAGAAATTGGAAATGCGATGCCATTAAGTGAAATTCCATTAGGAACTATTATTTCTTGTGTAGAGTTACGTCCTGGTCAAGGAGCTGTTATGGCTCGTAGTGCTGGTGCTTTTGCTCAGTTAATGGCAAGAGATGGTAAGTTTGCTACCGTTAAGTTGCCTTCAGGTGAAACAAGAATGATTCTTGTAAACTGTTTAGCGACTATAGGTGTTGTTTCTAACTCAGATCATCAGTTATTAGTTGGTGGTAAAGCAGGTAGAACGAGATGGTTAGGTAGACGTCCAAGAACTAGACCAGTGGTTATGAATCCAATTGATCATCCAATGGGTGGTGGTGAAGGGAAATCTTCTGGAGGTCACCCACGTTCTAGAAACGGTATACCAGCTAAAGGTTATAGAACGCGTTCTAAAACAAAAGCAAGTAATAAATATATTGTAGAACGTAGAAAGAAATAAGACATGGCAAGATCATTAAAAAAAGGACCTTACGTTCATTATAAATTAGAAAGAAAAGTAGCTGCAAATGTTGAGGCTAACAAGAAAACGGTTATCAAAACTTGGTCTAGGGCCAGTATGATTACTCCTGATTTTGTTGGACAAACTATAGCAGTACACAATGGCCGCCAATTTGTACCAGTTTATGTTACTGAAAACATGGTAGGTCATAAATTAGGAGAATTTTCACCAACACGTTCATTCCGTGGACATGCCGGTGCTAAAAATAAAGGTAAAAAGTAGTAAGCTATGGGAAGTCGTAAAAAACAAATGGCAGACGCTATTAAGGAAGGGAAAAAGCAAGTGGCTTTTGCAAAACTTAATAACTGTCCTACGTCACCAAGAAAAATGCGCTTAGTAGCCGATTTAGTAAGAGGTGAAAAGGTGGAGAATGCACTTAATATCTTAAAATTCAACAATAAGGAAGCATCTGGCAGATTAGAGAAGTTGTTATTATCAGCTATCGCTAACTGGCAAGCTAAGAATGAGGATGCCGATGTTGAATCTGCAGAGTTATTTGTAAAAGAGATTAGAGTTGATGGTGGATCTATGTTAAAAAGATTACGTCCAGCACCTCAAGGTCGTGCACACAGAATTAGAAAACGTTCTAACCACGTAACATTAGTGGTAGGAGCTAACAATAACACACAAGCTTAATAAAAGTATGGGACAAAAAACAAATCCAATCGGAAATCGCTTAGGAATTATCAGAGGATGGGAGTCTAACTGGTACGGAGGAAACGATTATGGTGATAAACTTGCCGAAGACGATAAGATTAGAAAATACGTTCACGCGCGTTTATCTAAAGCTAGTGTTAGTAGAGTAATCATCGAAAGAACTTTAAAGCTTGTAACCGTTACTATCACTACGGCTCGCCCAGGTATCATTATTGGTAAGGGTGGTCAAGAGGTAGACAAGTTAAAAGAGGAGCTTAAGAAAATTACCGGAAAAGAAGTTCAGATCAACATCTTTGAGATTAAAAGACCTGAACTAGATGCGTATTTAGTGGCATCAAGTATTGCTCGTCAAATTGAAAATAGAATTTCATACAGACGCGCAATCAAAATGGCTATCGCTGCTACAATGCGTATGAATGCTGAAGGAATAAAAATTCAAATTAGTGGTCGTTTAAACGGTGCTGAAATGGCACGTAGTGAACACTATAAAGAAGGACGTATTCCTTTATCAACTTTTAGAGCCGATATTGACTATGCTTTAGTTGAAGCACATACTACTTACGGTAGATTGGGTGTTAAAGTATGGATCATGAAAGGTGAAGTATATGGTAAAAGAGAGCTTTCTCCGCTTGTTGGTTTATCTAAGAAGCAAGGAAAAGGTGGAGCAGGACGTGGAAACAAAGGACCTCGTCGTAGAAAGTAATTTTTTATAAAGTAAAGAAAAATGTTACAGCCTAAAAGAACAAAATTTCGTAAACAACAAAAAGGACGTATGAAAGGATTGTCTGGAAGAGGACACCAACTTTCAAACGGTACTTTTGGAATAAAAGCATTAGACGCTACGTTTATTACTGCACGTCAAATTGAAGCAGCTCGTATTGCCGCTACACGTTACATGAAAAGAGAAGGGCAACTTTGGATTAAAATATTTCCAGACAAGCCTATCACAAAAAAGCCTCTTGAAGTACGTATGGGTAAAGGTAAAGGTGCTGTAGAATTATGGGTAGCTGTTTGTAGACCTGGTCGTGTTTTATTTGAAGTAGGTGGTGTGCCATTAGAAGTTGCTCGTGAAGCACTTCGTTTAGCAGCACAAAAACTACCAGTAAAAACTAAGTTTGTAATTGCTAGAGATTACGAAGCATAATTTATTTGATATTATGAAACAATCAGAAATTAAAGAATTATCTGTAGCTGAGTTACAAGAAAAACTTAGTGAAACAAAAAAGAGTTATTCAGACCTAAAATTGGCTCATGCAATATCTCCTTTAGAAAATCCAATTCAATTACGTTCTATCAGAAGAACGGTAGCTAGAATTGCGACTGAATTAACTAAAAGAGAATTACAATAATTCTGCTGAAAGATGGAAACAAGAAATTTAAGAAAAGAACGTATAGGAGTTGTTACAAGTAACAAAATGCAGAAATCTATTGTGGTTTCTGAAGTTAAAAAAGTAAAGCACCCTATGTATGGTAAGTTCGTGTTAAAAACTAAGAAATATGTTGCGCACGACGAAACGAACGATTGTAATATTGGAGATACTGTAAAGATCATGGAAACGAGACCTTTAAGTAAATCTAAATGTTGGAGATTAGTTGAAATTTTAGAAAGAGCTAAATAATTATGGTACAACAAGAATCAAGATTAAAAGTAGCAGACAACACTGGAGCAAAGGAAGTTTTAACTATCCGTGTTCTTGGTGGTACTAAAAGAAGATATGCTTCTGTAGGAGACAAAATCGTTGTTTCTGTTAAAGATGCAACTCCTAATGGAAACATTAAAAAAGGAGCGGTTTCTACAGCAGTAGTTGTTCGTACTAAGAAAGAAGTAAGAAGACCAGATGGATCTTATATTAGATTTGATGATAATGCATGTGTGTTATTGAACCCAACAGGTGAGATGAGAGGTACACGTGTTTTTGGTCCGGTTGCTAGAGAACTTCGTGACAAACAATTCATGAAGATTGTATCATTAGCACCAGAAGTGCTTTAATACATTATTGAAAGATGACAAAGCTTAAAATAAAAACTGGAGATACTGTAAAAGTAATTGCTGGAGATCATAAAGGATCTGAAGGTAAAGTTCAAAAGGTATTAATAGCTAAGAACAAGGCGATTGTTGAGGGTGTAAACATGGTTAAGAAACATACTAAACCTAGTGCACAGAATCCTCAAGGCGGAATCGTAGAGAAAGAAGCTGCTATTCACATTTCTAACTTATCATTGTTAACTTCTAAGGGAGAAACAACAAGAGTTGGTTATAGAATGGAAGGCGATAAAAAAGTAAGATTTTCAACAAAATCTAATGAAGTAATATAGTTATGGCATATTCACCAAGACTTAAAGAAGAGTACAAAAGCAGAGTAATTGCGGCTCTTACAGACGAATTTGGATATAATAATGTAATGCAGGTTCCTAAACTTACCAAGATAGTAATATCTAAAGGGGTTGGAGCGGCAGTTGCAGACAAAAAGTTAATTGACTACGCAGTAGAAGAGTTAACAACAATATCTGGACAAAAAGCGATAGCTACATTATCTAAAAAGGATGTTGCTTCTTTTAAATTACGGAAAGGCATGCCAATTGGGGCAAAAGTGACTTTACGAGGAGAAAGAATGTATGAATTTTTAGATCGTTTAGTAACTTCGGCACTTCCACGTGTTAGAGATTTTAACGGTATTAAAGCGACAGGATTTGATGGAAGAGGTAATTACAATTTAGGAATTACTGAGCAAATTATCTTCCCGGAAATAAACATTGATAAAGTGAATAAAATTTCTGGTATGGATATTACTTTTGTAACTTCTGCAGATACAGATAAAGAAGCAAAATCATTATTAACTGAACTAGGGTTACCTTTTAAAAAGAACTAAGTTATGGCTAAAGAATCAATGAAAGCCCGTGAGGTAAAAAGAGCTAAAACAGTAGCTAAGTATGCTGCAAAACGTAAAGCTTTAAAAGAAGCTGGCGATTATGAAGCATTACAAAAGTTACCTAAAAATGCTTCTCCTATACGTCAGCATAATAGATGTAAATTAACAGGAAGACCAAAAGGATATATGAGAACCTTCGGAATATCTCGTGTAACTTTTAGAGAAATGGCTAACCAAGGTCTTATTCCTGGAGTAAAGAAAGCTAGTTGGTAATATTATTTAAATAATCAGGTTTAAGGTTCGAAATAGTTCGAAAACCAAGACCACAAAATCAATTCATTATGTACTCAGATCCAATTGCGGATTATTTGACAAGAATTAGAAATGCAGTGCGTGCTAACCACAGAGTGGTTGAGATTCCTGCTTCTAACTTGAAAAAAGACATCACTAAAATATTATTCGAACAAGGATATATTTTAAGTTACAAGTTTGATGATTCTTCTGTACAAGGCACTATTAAAATAGCCCTTAAGTACAATAAAGAAACAAAGGAACCAGTAATCAAAAAACTTCAAAGAATTTCTACACCAGGTTTACGTCAGTATGCTGGTGCTAAAGAATTACCTCGTATCTTAAATGGTTTAGGTATTGCTATTGTTTCAACTTCTCATGGAGTTATGACAGGTAAACAGGCTAAAAGAGATAATGTAGGTGGTGAAGTTTTATGTTATGTTTACTAATTTTTAATACCAGAAAGAAATGTCAAGAATAGGAAATAATCCAGTAGCCATTCCAGAAGGTGTAACAGTAGAGGTTAAAGATAACGTTGTTACTGTAAAAGGAAAATTAGGAGAACTTACACAATCGTTTGATACTGTTGAGATAAAAGTAGAAGAAGGTAACATATTAGTTACACGTTCTTCTGAAAGTAAAGAGCAAAAGGCTAAACATGGTCTTTATAGATCTTTAATGAACAACATGATAGAAGGTGTATCTAAAGGGTGGACTAAAGAATTAGAATTGGTTGGTGTAGGATATAGAGCATCAAACCAAGGACAAAAATTAGATTTAGCTTTAGGCTTTTCTCATAATATCGTTTTAAACATTGCTCCAGAAGTAAAAGTTGAAACAGTATCTGAGAAAGGAAAGAATCCTTTAGTTAAGCTAACATCACATGATAAACAACTTGTTGGTCAAGTAGCTGCAAAAATCCGTGGATTTAGAAAGCCAGAGCCTTACAAAGGAAAAGGAATCAAGTTTGTTGGTGAAGAATTAAGAAGAAAAGCAGGTAAATCAGCTTAATAATTAGGTTATGGCATTGACAAAGAACGATAGAAGACTAAGAATAAAGAACAGAATTCGTAAGGTTGTTTCTGGAACAGAGGCAAGACCTAGATTAGCTGTTTATAGAAGTAATAAAGAAATTTATGCTCAGTTAGTTGATGATGTTACTGGTAAAACTATCAGTGCGGCATCTTCAAGAGATAAAGACATTAGTGCTGCAAAAGCAACTAAATCTGAAGTAGCTAAATTAGTAGGTAAAGCACTTGCTGAAAAAGCTTTAAAAGTTGGTGTAGAAACTGTTTCATTTGATAGAGGCGGATATTTATACCACGGTAGAGTTAAACAATTAGCTGAAGGAGCTAGAGAAGCAGGACTAAAATTCTAAGATATTATGTTTCAAAAATATAAAAGTGCAGAGTTAGTAAAACCAGGTGGATTAGATCTTAAAGATCGTTTAGTTGGTGTACAAAGAGTTACAAAAGTAACGAAAGGTGGTAGAGCATTTGGTTTCTCAGCAATTGTTGTAGTTGGTGATGAAAACGGTGTTGTAGGTCAAGGTTTAGGAAAATCTAAAGATGTAGCTAGCGCAATTGCAAAAGCTGTTGAAGATGCAAAAAAGAACCTTGTACGTATCCCTATTATTAAGGGAACTTTACCTCACGAACAAAAAGGTAAATATGGAGGAGCAAGAGTTAATATTATTCCTGCTGCCCCTGGTACTGGTGTAATTGCTGGTGGTGCTGTAAGAACAGTACTGGAAGCCGTTGGTGTACATGATGTATTATCAAAATCTCAGGGATCTTCAAATCCTCATAATGTCGTAAAAGCAACGTTTGATGCTTTATTGCAATTAAGAGATGCGAATGCTATTGCTAGAGATAGAGGTATTACACTTGAACAAGTTTTTAACGCTTAATATAGACAGAAATGGCAAAGATTAAAGTAAAAAAAGTTAAAAGCGCAATCAATCGTACGCAAAGACAGAAAAGAACTTTAGAAGCTCTTGGTCTTAAAAAGATTGGTCAAGTAAAAGAGCATGAGGCTACGCCAAATATTCTTGGTATGGTTGCTAAAGTTTCACATTTAGTTTCTGTTGAAGAAGCTTAAAAATATAAACTGAAAAATGGATTTAAGTAATTTAAAACCTGCAGAAGGTTCAGTAAAAAGCCAAGGAAAAAGAGTAGGTAGAGGACAAGGTTCTGGTAAAGGTGGTACTGCTACACGTGGTCACAAAGGAGCTAAATCTCGTTCTGGTTATTCTAAGAAACTAGGATTTGAAGGAGGGCAAATGCCACTTCAAAGACGTGTTCCTAAATTTGGTTTTACAAACATTAACCGTGTGGAGTACCAAGGTGTCAATTTAGATACGTTACAACAATTGGTTGATGATAAGAAGATAAAAGATACGGTAGATTTTGAAACGTTGTTTGCTAACCGCTTGGCTGGAAAGAATGATCTAGTTAAGATTTTAGGGAGAGGTGAATTAAAAGCAAAATTAAAAGTATCTGCACATAAATTTACGGCATCAGCAAAAGCTGCTATTGAAGCTGCTGGAGGAGAAGCTGTAACTATATAAGACTCATTACAAGTATGAAATTTATAGAATCAATTAAGAATGTTTGGAAAATAGAGGAACTAAGAAACAGAATCATAGTTACATTGAGTTTGTTGTTAGTTTATCGTTTCGGTGCTCAGGTGGTATTGCCAGGTATTGATGCTGCTCAACTAGGAGGTTTAGCTGATAAAACAGACGGAGGTTTGTTAGGTTTGCTTAATGCTTTTACTGGTGGAGCTTTTGCTAATGCTTCGGTTTTTGCATTGGGTATTATGCCTTACATTTCTGCTTCTATTGTTGTACAGTTAATGGGAATAGCTATTCCTTATTTGCAGAAATTACAAAAGGAAGGTGCTAGTGGACAAAAGAAAATAAACCAAATAACACGTTGGTTAACCATCGCTATTTGTTTATTACAAGCACCAGGTTATTTAGCTAGTTTACCTGCATTAGGAATTCCTCCAAGTGCCTTTTTATTAGGAACAGGTTTCCTTTTCTACTTTTCATCAGTAACTATTCTTGTAACAGGATGTATTTTCGCAATGTGGTTAGGAGAAAAAATTACAGATAAGGGTATTGGTAATGGTATTTCATTATTAATTATGGTTGGTATTATTGCAACCTTACCGCAAGCATTTTTACAAAATGCAGCTACTAGATTAGAAGGTGGTGGAAATGGAGGATTGATGATGGTATTAATTGAGTTTGTAATTTGGTTTGTAATTATTTTGGCTTCTATTATGTTGGTAATGGGAGTAAGAAAAATTGCAGTGCAATACGCTAGAAGAACAGCTTCAGGAGGCTATGAAAAAAGTGCCATGGCTGGATCAAGACAGTATATACCTCTTAAGCTTAATGCATCTGGGGTAATGCCAATTATATTTGCTCAAGCCATTATGTTTGTACCTAGTTTAATAGGAGGCTCTTCGTTTTTAAAAGAAACTACAGTAGGGGCTTGGATGCAAACTAATTATTCTGACATGTTCGGATTTTGGTACAACCTTACTTTTGCTTTATTAATTATTGTCTTTACATATTTCTATACGGCAATTACGGTACCTACCAATAAAATGGCTGATGATTTAAAGCGCAGCGGAGGATTTATCCCAGGGATTCGTCCAGGGTCAGAAACATCCGAATATCTTGATAAAATCATGTCTCAAATAACCTTACCAGGTTCTATATTTTTAGCACTAGTAGCAGTGTTCCCTGCTTTTATTGTTAAACTTATGGGAGTTCAGCAAGGTTGGGCGTTATTTTTTGGAGGAACTTCATTGTTAATTATGGTTGGAGTTGCAATTGACACAATGCAGCAGATAAACTCTTATTTGTTGAATAGACACTATGATGGTTTGATGAAGACAGGTAAAAATAGAAAAGCAGTAGCTTAATTATTATACTATGGCAAAACAAGCAGCAATAGAGCAAGACGGAACAATTATCGAAGCATTATCAAATGCTATGTTTCGTGTAGAATTAGAAAATGGTCACATTGTGACTGCTCACATTTCAGGTAAAATGCGTATGCATTACATTAAGTTGTTGCCTGGAGATAAAGTAAAATTAGAAATGAGTCCTTACGATTTAACGAAGGCTCGAATAACTTATAGATACTAACAAGGTGAAATCGGAAGAGGGCACTTTATAAGTAATATAGAATAACTAATATAAGATGAAAGTAAGAGCATCAGTTAAAAAGAGAAGTGCAGATTGTAAAATTGTGCGCAGAAAAGGAAGACTTTACGTGATTAACAAAAAGAATCCTAGATTTAAACAAAGACAAGGATAAAAGTAAAGAAAGTCATTAGTAATTAGTAGTTAGATGAATCTGTCTGAAATAGCAATGTTTAGGATTCTAACAACTAAAAGCTAACAGCTAAAAACTAAAAAAATATGGCAAGAATTGCAGGGGTAGATATACCAAAAAACAAAAGAGGAGTAATCTCTTTAACATACATCTACGGAATTGGTAGAAGTAGAGCAAAAGAAATCTTAGCAGCAGCAAAGGTTGATGAAAGTACGAAAGTTCAGGATTGGACTGATGATGAAATCAGTGGAATTCGTGAAGCAGTGGGAACTTACACTATTGAAGGTGAGTTACGTTCTGAAACACAATTAAACATTAAACGTTTAATGGATATAGGGTGTTTCAGAGGAATTCGTCACAGAGCTGGGTTACCATTAAGAGGGCAACGTACTAAGAACAACTCTAGAACCAGAAAAGGTAGAAGAAAAACGGTTGCTAACAAGAAGAAAGCATAATTAATAATTAAAAAATAGTCATTAGTAATTAGTATTTGGACGTTAGAAGAATCTGTTTGAAATGTAAAAGTTTAGGATTCCAATAACTAAAAACTAGCAACTAAAAACTAAAAGAATATGGCAAAGACAAGTACAAAAAAACGTAAAGTTATAGTTGATTCTGTTGGAGAAGCACACGTTACAGCATCTTTTAACAATATCATTATTTCACTTACCAACAAAAAAGGCGATGTAATTTCATGGTCTTCTGCTGGTAAAATGGGATTTAGAGGGTCTAAGAAAAACACTCCTTACGCGGCGCAATTAGCTGCGGAAGATGCTGCAGCAGTGGCATCAGAAGCTGGATTAAAGAAGGTTAAGGTTTATGTTAAAGGGCCTGGTAATGGTAGAGAATCTGCGATTCGTTCTATCCACAATGCAGGTATTGAAGTAACAGAAATTATCGATGTTACACCATTACCACATAATGGATGTCGCCCTCCTAAAAGAAGAAGAGTTTAATCACGTTTTAAGCAACGCGATTTACATAAATTCGATACAAAAATTAATATCATCTTATCTGTAGATGGTATTAATTTTTTGTATAAATTTGCAAACTGAAAAATTTTTATTAACAAGTATTAACGAGAGATTCATGATTATCGAAGGATAAGATTAAGACCTTAATTCATAATCACTCTCAAAACAAATTTTAAAATGGCAAGATATACTGGTCCTAAAACTAAAATAGCTCGTAAGTTTGGCGAAGCTATCTTCGGAGATGATAAATCTTTCGAAAAAAGAAATTACCCTCCAGGGCAACACGGAAACAACAGAAGACGTGGTAAAAAGTCTGAGTACGCAATCCAATTACAAGAAAAGCAAAAAGCTAAATATACGTATGGTATTTTAGAGCGTCAGTTTAGAGGCTTGTTTAAAAAAGCTAGAGCTGCACAAGGAATTACTGGTGAAGTGCTTTTACAATTATGTGAATCTAGATTAGATAATGTAGTATTCAGAATGGGGATAGCGCCTACTAGAAGTGGTGCAAGACAATTAGTATCTCACAGACACATTACAGTAAATGGTGAGTTGGTAAATATACCTTCATACCAGTTAAAAGCTGGAGATGTTGTAGCTGTAAGAGAAAAGTCAAAATCTCTAGAAGCTATTGAAAGATCACTTTCTAACTCTAGTAACGTTTATGAGTGGATTACATGGAATGATGATACAAAACAAGGAACGTATGTTTCTGTTCCTCAAAGAATTCAAATTCCAGAGAACATAAACGAACAATTCATCGTCGAATTATACTCTAAATAATATATTAATCACATTGGTATTTAGCCAAAGGATTTATTAGTCTTCTTCAAACTTTTAAATCGCGCAACTAAATAACAATTAAAACGAAGAACACAATATGGCAGTATTTAATTTTCAAAAGCCCGACAAGGTAATCATGATAGATTCGACTGATTTCGAAGGTAAATTCGAATTCAGACCGTTGGAACCAGGTTACGGACTAACAGTTGGTAATGCACTTAGAAGAGTTTTACTATCTTCTTTAGAAGGATTTGCAATCACTTCTGTTAGAATTGAAGGTGTAGATCATGAGTTTTCGTCTATCGCAGGAGTTGTTGAAGATGTAACAGAAATTATCTTAAATCTTAAACAAGTTCGTTTTAAAAGACAGATTGAAGACATTGATAATGAGTCAGTATCTATATCTATCTCAGGGCAAGACAGAATTACAGCTGGCGATTTCCAAAAATTTATCTCAGGATTCCAAGTGTTAAATACAGAATTAGTAATCTGTAACTTAGATCCAAAAGTAAATTTAAACATGGAAATCACTATTGAAAAAGGTAGAGGTTACGTGCCTGCCGAAGAAAATAAAAAAGCTTCAGCACCTATAGGTACTATCTTTACGGATTCTGTGTATACACCAATAAAGAATGTAAAGTACAGTATTGAGAATTACCGTGTTGAGCAAAAAACTGATTATGAAAAATTAGTTTTTGAAATTATCACAGATGGTTCTATTACACCTCAAGATGCTTTAACAGAAGGGGCGAAAACGTTAATTCATCACTTCATGTTATTCTCTGATGAGCGTATTACATTAGAAGCTGATGAAATTGCTCAAACTGAAACTTATGATGAAGAATCTCTTCATATGCGTCAGTTGCTAAAAACTAAGTTAATTGATATGGACTTATCCGTTCGTGCGCTTAACTGTTTAAAAGCTGCAGAGGTTGATACTTTAGGAGACTTAGTATCATTCAATAAAAATGATTTAATGAAATTCAGAAACTTTGGTAAAAAATCTTTAACAGAGCTTGAAGAGCTTGTTAATGTTAAAGGTTTAAATTTCGGGATGGACTTAAGTAAATATAAATTAGATAAAGATTAATTAATCATATTTTGCTCCTCGCAAGTCGAGTTTGGTAGCAAGATGATAAAACAAAGGTCATGAGACACGGAAAAAAAGTAAACCATTTAGGTAGAAAAACAGCTCACAGAAAAGCAATGTTAGCTAATATGGCATGTTCATTAATTGAGCATAAGCGTATTAATACAACAGTTGCAAAAGCAAAGGCATTGAAGCAATTTGTTGAGCCAATGATTACTAAATCAAAAACTGATACGACGCACAATAGAAGAATTGTGATGGCTAATCTAAGACAGAAAGATGCTGTTACTGAATTGTTTAGAGATGTGGCTGTAAAAGTAGGTGACAGACCAGGTGGTTATACTAGAATTATTAAATTAGGAAATCGTTTAGGTGATAATGCTGATATGGCAATGATAGAGTTGGTTGATTACAACGAAATCTACAATGCTGGTAAAGCGAAGAAGAAAACAACAAGAAGAAGTAGAAGAGGTGGTGCTAAATCTGTGGCTGCTGCTCCTGTTGAAACTCAAGCTTCAAACGAAGAGGAATAAATGTTAATAAGCATTTAACATATAAAGGATAAACTATTTTAGTTTATCCTTTTTTTTATGCAATTTTGTAAAACTTTTTTTTAGAATGAAATATCAAAAAAGACAAAAAGCCATCGTTCTTCTTGCAGATGGTACTATTTTCTGGGGTAAGGCAGTTGGTAACAAACAAGGAACTTCTTTTGGAGAGGTTTGTTTTAATACAGGAATGACTGGTTACCAAGAGATTTTTACAGACCCATCATATTATGGACAGCTTATGGTGGCTACCAATGCACATATTGGGAATTATGGAACTAATGAGAATGAGGTAGAGTCAGATTCTATTAAGATTGCTGGTCTTATTGTAAAGAATTTTAGTTATGAGTATTCTAGAGATGCTGCAGATGATTCGCTAGAAAACTTTTTAGATAAGAATAATCTTTTAGCTATTTCCGATGTTGATACTAGAGCTTTAGTAAGTTATATTAGAGATAACGGCGCCATGAATGCTGTTATTTCTACGGATGTAGATAATATTGAAGGCTTAAAAAAACAACTAGCAGAAGTGCCTAATATGGAAGGGTTGGAATTGGCTTCTAAGGTGTCTACAAAAGAACCATACTATTTTGGTGATGAAAAGGCTACCTATAAAGTGGCAGCGTTGGATATTGGTATTAAAAAGAATATTTTAAGAAATATTGCTAGTAGAGATGCTTACATAAAAGTATTTCCATACAATTCTAAGTTTGAAGATTTAGAGGCATTTAAACCAGATGGCTACTTTTTATCTAATGGCCCTGGAGACCCAGAACCGTTAGTAGAGGCGCAAGAAGTCGCTAAAGAAATAATTAAAAGAGATTTACCATTGTTCGGTATTTGTCTTGGACACCAAGTGATAGCCAGAGCTAATGGTATTTCAACATATAAAATGCATAACGGACACAGGGGTATTAATCATCCGGTAAAAAATATGATTACCGGTAAGGGAGAAATAACGTCTCAAAATCACGGTTTTGCTGTTAACAGAGAAGAGGCTGAAGCCAATCCTGAATTAGAAATAACCCATGTGCATTTAAACGATAATACCGTAGCAGGATTAGCTATGAAAAATAAAAATGTATTCTCTGTACAATACCATCCAGAGGCAAGTCCTGGACCACATGATTCGTCATATCTTTTTGATCAATTTATTGAGAATATCAAAAAATAAAATATAACGCTAACCTCAATTATAATCGGCTATAATTGGGGTTTTCTTTCACTAAAACGTTATAGATGTTATTTTGTTAATTTCTATTAAAACATCTAAGAATAAAGAAGATTTAGCCGTAAATTTGAAGTAATTTATAAGATTTAAAAATAAAGCATTATGAGTGTAATAATTAACGTTCACGCAAGACAAATTTTGGATTCAAGAGGAAATCCAACAGTTGAAGTAGATGTAGTAACTGAAAACAATATATTAGGAAGAGCTGCTGTACCGTCAGGAGCATCAACAGGAGAACACGAGGCTGTTGAGTTGCGTGATGGTGGAGATGCATACATGGGGAAAGCTGTTTTAAAAGCTGTAGAAAATGTAAATACAGTAATTGCAGAAGAATTACTTGGAGTGTCTGTTTTTGAACAAAACCTTATAGATAAGATAATGATTGATTTAGATGGTACTCCAAATAAATCAAAATTAGGTGCCAATGCTATTTTGGGAGTGTCACTAGCTGTAGCAAAAGCTGCTGCAAACGAATTAAATATGCCACTTTATCGTTACGTAGGTGGTGTTTCTGCTAATACACTGCCTGTTCCGATGATGAATATTATTAATGGAGGGTCTCACAGTGATGCACCAATTGCTTTTCAAGAGTTTATGATTATGCCTGTTAAAGCAAAAACTTTTACACATGCTATGCAAATGGGTACTGAGATTTTCCATAATCTTAAAAAAGTATTGCACGATAGAAATTTAAGTACTGCTGTTGGAGATGAGGGTGGCTTTGCTCCTAACTTAGAAGGAGGAACAGAAGACGCATTAGACACGATCGCTAAGGCTGTTGAGAATGCTGGATACAAATTTGGTGATGAAGTTAAGATTGCATTAGATTGTGCTTCTGCAGAGTTCTATGCAGACGGTAAATACGATTACAAAAAATTTGAAGGTGATTCTGGAGTTGTAAGAACTTCTAAAGAACAAGCAGAGTACCTTGCAGATTTAGTATCTAAATACCCAATCATTTCTATTGAAGATGGAATGGATGAAAATGACTGGGAAGGATGGGCCTACTTAACAGAATTAGTTGGAGATAAAGTACAGTTGGTAGGAGATGATTTATTTGTAACCAATGTTGAGCGTTTATCAAGAGGTATTGAAGAAGGTATTGCAAACTCTATCTTAATTAAAGTAAACCAAATAGGGTCTTTAACAGAAACTATTGCCGCAGTAAACATGGCGAAAAATGCTGGCTATACTTCTGTTATGTCTCACCGTTCTGGTGAAACTGAAGATAATACAATTGCAGATTTAGCAGTTGCATTAAATTGTGGTCAAATAAAAACTGGATCGGCTTCTCGTAGTGACCGTATGGCAAAATATAACCAGTTGCTTCGTATAGAAGAGGAGCTTGGGGAAGTTGCTTATTTTCCACAAGAAAATGCTTTTAAAATAAAGTAAAGAGTCAATTAGATTTTAATAGAAAAAGCGATTATTTTTTAATAATCGCTTTTTTATTTGCTATCAATTATAACAATTTGTTAATTGATTAAATCATTCGGAATAATCTTTAAAAATAAGGTGATATTTCGTAATTTAGCGTTCCGCAAAAAAAACATAAATTCACTAAATAAGCATATGGCAAATACAGCTACTATCGAGATTGATGATAAAAAATATGAGTTTCCATTAATTGAAGGAACAGAGAATGAAATTGCAATTGACATTTCTAAACTTAGAGCAAGTACTGGAGGCGTAATCACTTTAGATTCTGGTTACAAAAACACAGGTTCTTGTGAGAGTGCAATAACCTTCTTAGATGGTGAAAAAGGTATTTTAAGATATAGAGGTTATGATATTGCAGAATTAGCTGAAAAAGTTGATTTTTTAGAAGTGGCGTATTTGTTAATTTTTGGTGAGTTACCTACCAAAGAACAGAATGATAAGTTTCATGATGATATCAAAGCAGAATCTGCGGTAGATGAGGATATCAAAAAGATTTTAGATGCCTTTCCAAAGGCTGCGCACCCTATGGGAGTTATTTCGTCGTTAACCAGTGCACTAACAGCCTTTAATCCATCTTCAGTAAATGTAGATTCTGAGGAAGATATGTATAAGTCTGTAGTAAGAATACTAGGAAAAATGCCTGTGCTAGTAGCTTGGACTATGCGCAAGAAGCAAGGGCAACCCTTAGATTATGGGGATAATTCTCTTGGTTATGTTGAAAATATTTTAAAAATGATGTTTTCAAGACCAAACAGCTGTTATGTTCAAAACCCAGTGTTAGTAGATGCTTTAGACAAATTATTAATTTTACATGCAGATCATGAGCAAAACTGTTCTACTTCTACTGTTAGAATTGTAGGTTCATCTCATGCTGGTTTATTTGCATCCCTTTCTGCAGGAATTTCAGCTTTATGGGGACCCCTTCACGGAGGGGCAAACCAAGCCGTACTAGAAATGCTTGAAGCCATTCAAGCAGATGGAGGAGATACTAAAAAGTATATGGCTAAGGCAAAAGATAAAAATGACCCATTTAGATTAATGGGCTTTGGTCACCGTGTTTATAAAAACTTCGATCCACGCGCAAAAATTATTAAAAAAGCTGCCGATCAGGTGTTGCACGACTTAGGAATAGATGATCCTATTTTGGAAATAGCCAAAGGTTTAGAAAAAGAAGCTTTGGAGGATTCTTATTTCGTAGATAGAAAATTATATCCAAATGTAGATTTTTATTCGGGTATTATTTACAGAGCTATGGGAATACCAACCGAGATGTTTACGGTTATGTTTGCTATAGGTCGTTTGCCAGGATGGATTGCACAATGGAGAGAAATGCGTTTACGTAAGGAGCCAATAGGCAGACCTAGACAAATATATATTGGCGCTACAGAGCGAAAGTTTGTACCAGTCGAAGAAAGATAATACCATCTTATTTTAAATAATTATTAAGCTTCATGTGTTTTTCATGAAGCTTTTTTGTTTTATTTTCGTTTTTTTAAGAATAATACAATGCTTAACTCTTTTTATACGTAGTTTAGCACCTTTATTGATTGTAATTTTTATCATTTATATATGTTGAAGGTACATGTTAAGAACGAAACTTCTAGATTAAGAGCAGTTGTTTTAGGCACTGCTATAAGTAATGGTCCGACTCCTAAAGTTGAAGAATGCTATGACCCTAAGAGTATAGAACATATTTTAGCGGGCACTTACCCCAAAGAGAAAGATATGGTTGCCGAAATGGAAGCGGTTGCTAAAGTTTTTGAGAGGTATGACGTTAAGGTTTACAGACCTGAGGTTATAAAAAATTGTAACCAAATATTTTCAAGAGATATCGCTTTTGTTATTGATGATATCATGATTGAAGCCAATATTTTGCCGCACCGCGAAGAAGAAGTCCATGCTATAGACTATATATGGAATCAGGTAGCTGAAGATAAGCGCATTATTTTACCGGAAGACTGCCATGTAGAAGGAGGCGATGTAATGCCTTGGAACGACTATGTTTTTATTGGGACCTATACAGGAGAGGATTATGCCAGTTTAATTACGGCAAGGACAAATATAAATGCCGTAATTGCTATTCAGAAGTTGTTTCCAAATAAAACGGTAAAATCATTCGAGCTTAGAAAATCAAATACAGATCCTAAAAATAATGCGTTACATTTAGATTGTTGTTTTCAACCTATAGGGAGAGGAAAGGCAATTATTCATAAAAATGGTTTTCTAATTGAAAGTGAGTATGAATGGCTAGTTAATTTCTTTGGTAAGGAAAACATTTTTGAAATTACTAAGGATGAAATGTACGACATGAATAGTAACATTTTTTCCATTTCTGAAGATGTCGTTATTTCTGAAAGAAATTTTATTAGATTAAATAAATGGTTGAGAGCGCAAGGGTTTACTGTTGAGGAAGTAACTTATTCAGAAATAGCTAAACAGGAAGGATTACTACGATGTTCAACCTTGCCTTTAATAAGAGATTAATTTTTTACAAAAATGCAACAAACTACCAATAGTATTTTGATGATACGTCCTATAAATTTCAGGATGAATGAACAAACGGCTGTTAATAATTATTATCAAAAACAATTAGATAATACTATGCCAGAGACCGTTAATTTGAAAGCACAGCAAGAATTTGATGATTATGTTGCTAAACTGCGCAGTATTGGAGTAAATGTTATAGTGGTTGATGATAGTAAAGAGTTCGATACGCCCGATTCTATTTTCCCGAATAATTGGGTGTCCTTTCACGAAAATGGAGATGTTGGCTTATATCCCATGTTTGCAGAGAACAGACGTTTGGAGCGTAGAGAAGATATTTTAGAAACCCTTGAGGGAAATGGCTTTGTTATTAATAACATTGTAGATTATACAAGTGCCGAGGCAGAAGGTGTTTTTTTAGAAGGAACAGGGAGTCTTATATTAGATAGAATTAACAGGAAAGCTTATTGTGCGCTGTCTCCAAGGGCAGATGAAGATTTGTTCATTGAATTTTGTGAAGATTTTGAATTTACGCCAGTGGTTTTTATTTCAAATCAAACGGTAAATAATAAGCGTAAACCCATTTATCATACCAATGTTATGATGTGTGTAGGCGAAACGTTTGCCGTTATTTGTTTGGCTAGTATTGATAATAAGAAAGAAAGAAAAAATGTTATTAAGCACTTAAAGGAAGATGGCAAGGAAATTATTGATATCACAGAAAATCAAGTCAATAATTTTGCTGGTAATATGTTGCAGGTAAAAGGAGGTAATGGTGAGCTTTATTTAATAATGAGTCAGGCTGCATATAATTCGTTATCACAATCGCAAATTAATACTTTAAAGAAGCACACAAAAATATTGTCAAGCTCTTTAAATACTATCGAGGTTTGTGGTGGAGGAAGTGCCAGGTGTATGATGGCAGAAGTTTTCTTGCCTAAAAAAGTTGATTAACTATAACAACTTTTAGATTATTCTGAAGGTCTTGATTTTGGTAACTGTACGTAGAAGGTACTACCAACACCTTGTGTGCTTTCAACCCAGATTTTTCCATTGTTTAACTCGACCAATTCCTTACATATGGAAAGACCTAAACCTGTGCCTTTTTCGTTATTCGTTCCAACGGTAGAAAAAGAACTACTTTTAAATAACTTATCTAAATTTTGTTTGGAAATACCGATACCTGTATCTGCAACACTAACAATACAACTTCCATTGCTAATATGATTTGAAACCGTAATAGTATCTCCTGCTTTGCAAAACTTTAAAGCATTGGCTAATAGGTTTTGAATAACAATTTCAAACATACTTCTGTCCGCATAGGCAAAATCTCTCAGAGAATGGTCAACTAAGGTTATCCCTTTGTTTTCCATGCGTTGCTCTACAAGTTTTAGTTTACTTTCAAAAACTTCCTGAATATCAAATAAACTTGGTTTTGGTTCAAGAGATTGCATCTGAGATTTAGACCAGTTTAACAGGTTAAACAATAATAGTGATGCGTTGTTGGCGTTTTCACTTAGCTCAGGAATAAGATTATCAAATTCTTCTCTTGATAATGAACCGTCTTTTAACAAATCTATAAATCCATTTATGGAGGAAAGAGAATCTTTTAAGTCATGAGAGACAATAGAAAACAATTTGTCTTTTACATTGTTAACATTCTCTAAATGCTTGGTCTGTTCGAGGAAAGCTTCATTCTGAAGCTCGATTTTAATATTCTTCTCCTCAAGTTCTTGCATATATTTAATATTGTTGTTTCGTTTTAAATATATAAGCACGAGAAAAGTAGACACAATTGCTAAGGCAGCCAATAAACCATAGAAAATAATTTTAAATTTGTCAAACTGTTTATTTGTTTCAATTAGGTCTTTTTTGTTATCAGCTTCTTTTTTAATTTTTTGAATTTGACCAAGTCCAGTCTTATTAGGAGTGGGCTTTAGATCAAATGGGGTAATTAGTTTGGATGTAATAACTGGATTTTCTTTTTTCTTAAGACTGTTATTTAATTCATAATATTCGCGTTGCCATACAAAAGCTCTGTCAAAACGTTTACGTATGGAATCTAGAGATTTCATCAATTTATAATGTCTTAACAACTCTTTTTTGTTATTTAGAGTTTTAGCTAACTCTCCAGCATTGAGAAGTTGCTTTTCAGCTATTCTATACCGTCCTTGTTGCATATTCAAGTCCCCCAACCCATTCAATGCTATTAATAAACCAGACTTGTTTTTTATTCTCGTATTAAGATTATAGCCGTCTATCAGGTATTTAGTAGCTTTATTATAGTCGTTAAATTGTAGATACTCACTCCCTAATTTGGTGTAAGTATAACCTCTGATAGAGTCATTTTCAGACGATTCAGTACTTGCCAATACTTTTTGGTAAAAGTCGATAGCTTTTCTATGCTCTTTTTTATTTGAATATAGCTCTGCTAACTTGCTGCTAGACTCATATATGCCTTTCGAGTCATTTAAGGCTTCTTGAACTAGCAATGCTTTTTCATAGAAATCTATAGCCTGATCATAAGCTTTAATATTATAACAAGCATGCGCTAAGTTAGAATATGCAAGATTGAGCTCATCTTTATGATGTGTGTTTTTAAGAACATCTAAGGCCCGTAAAGAATATCTAAGCCCTGCTTCAAAATTACCGCGATTTAACTCAATTAGCCCAATACTATTATTAACCTTGGCAACATGTAAGGTGTCATTTAATGAATTAAAAAGATTTTTTGATTTCTCGTAGCCATTAATTGCATTAATATAATCCCCTTTTTGTGCGTATATTAAAGATTTGAAGTAAGCTATTTTGGCAATGCCCTTTTTATATCCTAAAGTGTTTGAAAGTTTTTCAATTTCAATAATATACTTCATCGCTCTTTCAAACTCATGAATATGATATAGTGACTCAATAAGCTTTAAGGAGGTGTCAACTTTTATGGAATCCTGATTTTGGAAAGCTAATTCTAATGCAAGACTATCTATCTCGTTGGTTTGGGTAAAACCAAAAGACATACACAACAGCATTACCAAAGTAATTATTTTCCTCATATAACTTCTACATTACAGCAGTAACAAAGCCTTTGGGAGTCTTAAGTTGAGGGAAAATAAGACAGCTTTAATTAGCTGTAACTGTTAGTTGGTTTAATTTTTCCAAAAATGGAAGTAATAGCAATACATCACAAAAGTTGAAAAAAGGGCTTTTAAAATCTAATTTTTGGGTTTTAATACCAATAAATTAGACGAAAGGAATTAGGTATAATTTCAAAAAAACCGACGAATAGACGAACGGTAAAAATCATAGAAAAAAAGCATGTTTTTCGACGAAATACACGTGGTTTTAATTTGTTTTTTGTATAGTTTTTTAACCTATAGATATACAATGTTTTAGAACTTTAAGTTTTTGCGGAAAGTTATTAAAACTTAAAAATCTTATTATCTTTGCTGCCTTAAAATCTTTTAGAAAATGACCCTCCAGGATACTCTATCTAACCACTTAAAACACGCCGTAAAAATAGGATTTAATGTTAATATTGAGACCATAGAATTTCAGGCAACAAGGAAAGAGTTTAATGGTGATATTACTATTGTCATTTTCCCAATGCTACGTTTTATAAAAGGAAACCCTGTTCAAATTGGAGAAACTATTGGAGACTATTTGGTGCAAAACGTAGATGAGGTAAAAGCCTTTAATGTCGTTAAAGGATTTTTAAACGTTGAAATAAGTGATGTATATTATTTGGAATTTTTTAATGCTATTAAGGACAGTGCTACTTATGGGATATTAGAGCCAGACCCAAATAATAAAGCTATAATGGTTGAATATTCTTCTCCAAATACAAATAAACCATTGCACCTAGGACATATTAGGAATAACCTTTTAGGATATAGCGTTTCTGAAATATTGAAAGCTTCAGGTAAAAAGGTGTATAAAACCCAAATTATTAATGATAGGGGTATACATATATGTAAAAGTATGTTGGCTTGGGAAAAGTTTGGGAATGAAGAAACTCCCGAAAGTACTGGTTTAAAAGGAGATAAACTGGTAGGGAACTATTATGTTAAATTTGATCAAGAATACAAAAAACAGATTGAAGTCCTTGTTTCTGAAGGAAGCAGCGAAGAAGAGGCAAAGAAGAATGCGCCTTTATTACTTGAAGCTCAGGATATGCTTCGTAAATGGGAGTCTGGAGATAAAGGAGTTGTCGAGCTTTGGACGAAAATGAACAATTGGGTGTACCAGGGTTTTAATGAAACATACGCTAATTTAGGAGTTGATTTTGATGCTTTGTATTATGAAAGTAAAACCTACTTGTTGGGTAAGGCGTTTGTTGCAGAGGGTTTAAAAACAGGAGTTTTTCACAAAGAAGATGATGGATCTGTTTGGTGCGATTTAACCGAAGAAGGTCTAGATAAAAAGATTGTTCAAAGGGCTGATGGAACCGCAGTTTATATGACTCAAGATATAGGAACTGCTATCCAACGAATAAAAGATTATCCAGATGTAGGTGGGATGGTATATACTGTTGGGAATGAGCAGGATTATCATTTTCAGGTGCTGTTTTTGATTCTGAAAAAGCTAGGTTTCGAATGGGCTAAAAATTTGTATCATTTAAGCTATGGTATGGTAGATTTGCCAAGTGGTAAAATGAAGAGTCGCGAGGGAACTGTTGTTGATGCCGATGATTTAATAGAAGATATGGCAAGTACCGCTGAAGAAATCTCTGAGGAGTTAGGAAAGCTTGATGGCTATTCTGAAGCTGAAAAAAAGGAACTCTATAAAACTATTGGCTTAGGGGCTTTAAAGTATTATATCTTAAAAGTGGATCCTAAAAAGCGTATTCTTTTTGATCCTAAAGAGTCTATTGATTTCCAAGGAAATACAGGGCCGTTTATTCAATATACCTACGCCAGGATTCAATCTATTTTAAGAAAAGCGGATATTAGTGAATTTGATGGTTTTAGTGAGTTGGAGTTACATCAAAAAGAGAAAGCACTATTAAAGCAATTGCAACTTTTTCCAGAAGTAGTGCAAAATGCTGCAGAAAATCATAGCCCTGCATTAATTGCCAATTACACCTATGATTTGGTAAAGGAGTTTAATTCATTTTACCAGAATGTATCTATCTTGGGGGCAGATACAGGTATTGAAAAAGCGTTTCGCGTAAAGTTATCGAAAATTGTAGCCAATACCATTAAGAGTGCATTTAACTTGCTTGGCATCCAAGTTCCCGAACGAATGTAAGTTGAGCGTGAAAATTTTGTTTGTTTGAAGCGTTCAATTTTTTAAATAGAATGTATTATCGTAAGCTACAAATAGTAAAATAAGTGTTATTTAGCATTAATTTTATTGAGAGCAAGCATTACAGATTTTAATATGTATAGTAAGGCTCAATTGCTGTTATCCATCCTTTAATTAGTGTAGGTTGGGTTGAGATAAACACACCAGTTTCTAGATTAAAACGATTTATTTCATTAAAAGCATTTACGGTGATTATTTCGTTATTATAAATTGTCAAGCAATAGGTACCCGTGCTTTCTGTTAAAGCTATTTTGCTTTCTCTTTTGTCTGATAGACCTATTTTTATAACAGGATCTTGTTCAGAATAGCGTAAGTAATATAAATGGTTGCCATCAATGGCTATGTCTGGAATATTATATGATGAGTTTTTGGTTGGTATTTCTTCAATAAAGGTTCCGTCCTTATTTATCTTATGGATTATTTTATCGTTTGAATAGTAGAGAAATTCATCCTGCGCAGTAATGCCTTCTGTGGTAATATTCTTTATTTCAGAAATTATGCTACCATTTTCCGCATCAAGTTGATAGATGGATTCGTTGTCACCTGCTCCGCCAACCCATAAATATTCGCCATCATAAGCTAAAGCATGCGGAGATTCAAGGTTTTCTGGGAGATCTAACTGTAATTCTATGCTTTGGGTAGTTTCATTATAAAGATAAATCCCTGGCGCTTCGTAGTTTTTGTGAGTCAATATCCACCATCTGTTTTCAATATTCTCATGGCTAACAGGATCTATTAAACCGGTGTTTTCGGTTATATCGTCTATATCATAATGACATGAAGATGCTATAATAGCACTAATAAGTAGCGTCCAAATTGTTTGTGTTGCCTTCATAAACTTTATTTCGATTGTGAATAAACTTGAAAGTTTTGGTAAGAGATCATAAAACTATATCTTAACAACTTTATGAATTTCTTTATGGCTCCCTGAAAGCATTTCAAAAAAATAAACACCGCTACTAAAGTTATATAGATTTAAGGTTACTTTGCCATCAACTAGGGCTTCGGTTTTGTTTAATAATAAAAGCCCTGAAGCATTATAAACTCTAAATGAGAGGGTTTCAACAGCTGCAATACCAGTAATATTAACAATATCCTGAAAAGGATTAGGATATACTAACCAGTTTTTATGTGCTTCTAATGGGTTTTTTGTGCTTGCAACACAACCTTTAGATATATCAAACTCAGATTTTAATAAATCGTCTATTTTTAAATTAACAAAACTGTCGTTTACAGTATGGTTAAAAAACGTGGCATCAATAATACTATCATCGGCACCAAGATAGTTTTGCAGCAAGGTAGTAAATGTTTGCCTGTAGTCATATTGAACTGTTTGTATTTGAAAGTTGTTCGAACTTGTGGCCTCTGTTAAATCTGGGTTTGTGCCAGAAACCCCACCTTCAACTGGTTTTCCAAAAACAAACATAGGAGCTATTTCACCATGATCTGTACCTAAATTGCCATTTTCGGCCGCTTTTCTACCAAATTCTGAAAAGGTAAGTCCAACCACATTATCAGATAAGTTCTGGCTATTCATGTCATCTATAAATGCCTCCATACTTTCAGCAAGATCTGTAAGTAAACTATGGTGCTTTCCTATGGCTTCCCCTGGACCCTGAACCTGGGCATTGTGTGTGTCAAAACCAGAAATTCTAACCATATATATTTTTGAGCCTAAATCACCACTTATCAAGCGTGCCACAGTTTTAAGCTGATTAGCTAAATCCGAATCAGGATAACTTGTGTCATTTTTTCCAGAATTGAAAGCTTTGGAAATAGATTCTGCATAGGTGTTAGACAAGGCATCTGTATTGGTTAAATACTCCAATTGTTTGCCATAATCAGAATCTGGAATGTTCAGCGGAGGAACACCTCCTAGTCCGCTCAAAACAGAATAGAAACCGGCAGGATCCTGCCCAGAAATGTTTAATGATAGCCCATGCGCTTCTTCAGCATGAAACCCTAATGATGTTTTGTTTGAACCAATTTCTACAGCAAGAGGGTAATTTTCAACAATCAAATCTGCATAGTATAATTCCATAAATCGACCTAACCATCCTGTGTCTGATCCATTTAAAAGACTGTTTCCGTCGTTCCCTGTTAAGTATAAGTCAGTTGATTTAAAATGACTTTTATTTTGCGACGGATAACCTACCGACTGCATGATTCTTAGCCAACCTTTATCGTATATTGATTTAAGCCCAGTAAGAGCAGGGTTTAGCCCTATTTGTTGGTTATCTGGTAAAGTTCTATCTAAGCTTATGTATTTGTTGACCCCCGTTATTGGTACCTTAATAGTGGGTCTTAAATTACTATAAATGTCGTACTGGTTTAAAGGAACAATGGTATTTAGTCCATCGTTAGCTCCAGCTAGATTAATAAGTACTAACTTTCTATTTGAAATATCAGGGCAATTAGCATATGGCATGAATGATTTTATTGCCGCTTGCAATTCAAAAGGGGTTAAGGCAATTGCCGAGGCTGCGGATGATAATTTTATAAAATCTCTTCTTTTCATGAGTTTAATTTTAATAGGAATTTAAAACCCTACATTAATTGGAATTCAGCGGCATTAACCATAGCAATAATCAAAGCATTTAAACGTGTTCTTACTGTGGAGTCGTCATTTGTGTTTATATATTTTTCCCAAGCCTTGGTCCAATAATAGTCAGGAAACCCTTCATCAATTAAAAAACTTTTAAAGTAATTTGTTCTGTCTGTGTCAATACTTTCTGGGTATAATAGATCCGCTATTTGAGTAATGAGTAAATTGGGATCGGACGCATCAGTAATCTTATTCTTTACAAATTTAGCCGAGTCTAACTGGGCGTAAATATTTCTTCCTCCAATTATGGTATTTTTCCCTTCAATCAAACTTTCTATTAATTTGTAACGTCCAATGATGGTGTTTGATGAAAACCAGTTTCTGTCGTACCCTGGTAACTGATAATATGCTGGGTAGCCGGCAACTTCATCTGGGTTAAATAAGCCCATTCCTGAAGCTGGGAAATATCTGTTGTGGAGAAAATAAAGGAAAAAATCTCTGTAATAGAGTAAGGCTTCTGTACTTGGATCGGGATATTCAATTTCAAACATGGAACAAACTTCCGAAAGTAATTGTAGAGGGCTTTTAATAATGCTTCCAATTATGTTGTCGGTTGCATTACTGTCGTCGGCATCATAAAAGTGTTCGCTAGAAAGTAGTGTGGTTACAACTGGTAATATCTCATAATTATTTGCTATGAGTATATCGGCAAGCGGCGTAATAATATCTGTTTCAACCTCTTCATTCCATTGACTCTTTACAAAATATCTGTATAGTTTTCTGCAATAGGCCTTGGCTGTTTCTGGTTGAGCAAAAACCATTTCAACAAAAGCATCCAATTCTTCAAATATTTCAAGCTCTGTACTTTTTCCTGAAATTACTTGATTTCCAAAAGCACTGCTAAATGTTTTGTCATCTGTATTATGTTGATCAATATTAATGTACCCCATGGGGATATTGGTGTCTGGATCAATATCAGTTCTCTCAGGTCTTTTTTTAATGCCAGAGAATACTTTTGCTGCTTGTTGAATATCTATTTCAGTATAATTAGTATAATTATCTGGTCCAATTTGTTCTCCTTTTAAAATGGTAAACAATTCTAAATATTCTCGTGCATAATTTTCATTCGGGTTATTTTTATTGTTTTGAGTATTATCTAAATAATCAAGCATACCATTATCAAAAGTGATCTTTTTCGCTAAAGTTTTAAGGTTCCCAAAAGCATAAAAGTCCAACAAGTTAATATGGTCGAAAAAATAGGTGGCTGCTCCAACGCCAGTATCCTTTCCAACCACAAAACTGGTGTGTAAAAAGAAAGACAATTTATGTTTTAAACTGGTTTGCTGCATAGCGTTATGCCACCACCAAGCAGTTACGTGAGCGCGTTTTCTATTCTGACCTTCAAATGAGTTTGGTAGTTCAGGTGAAGACGTCCAAAACCCGTCAGGAGATTCAATGGGTAATGGGTCGTATGGTGCTAATAAGGTGTTAGGAGCTGCTGTTGTTAAGCTGTTAACGGCATCGGTAGCAGACATCCCCACAAAAGTATTTAGCTGTTCTTTTGTAAATTGAAAACTAGCACGCCTGAGTAGATGCTTAGCTTTTCGCAAATCTAAGTCTGAACCAAGTGGATTAAGGGACGCCATATTGTAATTTTTGAGTAAAATATAAAAAAGAACAGGTGGAGTGCTTGTATTTGCATGTTTTTCACTAATCGCAAGTTAATGAACGATGAAAAACGACATTTAATCTAAAATTGTACTCTAAAACTTACATTTGGAGTGAGGCCAAGTGACTCATTTTCAACCTTGTTTACGTTGTTTTCACGATCTAATGTGTAATAACTATTTAATACATTTCTTTTATTGAGTAAATTCCAAATAGATGCCCCTACAATAGCATGCGTTTTATTAGATATATTAAACTTATATGTGGCAGAACAGTCAACCCTCAGGTAATCGGGAAGGCGTTCACCATTGGGGGTATTAAACAGTATGGAATTATTTGAGGAATTATTGTTTTCGTTTATTGTTGTAGTTGGTTTTCCTGTATGATAGTTCAAGCCAGCAGCCAGTTTAAACTGGTTATAGGTATAAGTGCCTGCTGCCGTAAGAATATGTCTTATATCCACATTGTTGGGAAATGAATTACTATTGTTTAAAGCGTCAAATATGTAATTGTTAACACTGTAAGAATAGGATAACCAGCTGTGAAATATACTGCTAAACTGTTTGTTTATAAGAATGTCAATGCCTTTAATATTATAGCTTCCCACATGGTTTACAAATTGATATTGGTTTTGAAACCCTTGACTTCTTGTGGTAATACCATCAACTTTTTTAATGTACCCTTCTGCACTCAAAAGCCAATTATTTTTATTAAAATGAATGCCTGTTGCTAGTTGTTTACTTTTAATTATAGGAATATCACTATTGTTTGCTAAAACCCACCTGCGTTTTTCTATGCCCAGAAAATCATTTTGTCGATCTATAATCTGTGATGTTGTTTGATTTTTGTATTCACCTAAAACTTCAAACCTAAAATTATTCAAAAAACGTTGACTAAAACCGAGTCTTGGCTCGATAAGGGTTTTGCTAAATTTTGGAAAAACGTTTAATCTGGTACCAAAATTTAACTTCGATTTGGCGTTATTGGATAAGAAGTGAACTTCTGCATACCCTGCATGACTTATAATAACCTCTTTTATATAACTTCTAAAAGGCGGATTATTAATATCGGCCAAATTACTTATACCAATTTCAGAGAATTGATATCCGCCGCTTATTGTCATTTGATGATTAAATGTATAGTTAAAGTCTAGTTTTGCAGAACCATCATAAACTTCATTTTCCTGAATTAATCGTTGATTGTTATTAATGTTAAAATTGGTAGCATCTAAGTCATAATTGGAAATATACATTTGAAATGAGCTCGTTAGTTTTCTGTTCCAATTTCTAAGATATGTTATTCCTCCAGCAGTGCTTCGTTGCGATAATTTACTATTTAAAGCTTCTTCTTGATTGTTAACTGTAGATAGTTCATCATAATCTAAATTGTTATCTACATTGAAGAAATGAATTCTTATTTTATCATTTTTCGTAATGTCATATAGAAACTTGGCCGAGATATCATAGAAATAGAAGTTTTCGTTTTGGGATATAGAATTGTTGCTTCTTGATGATGTTAAATCTGAATCTTGAAAAATGCGTTTCGAGTATTGTTTAAATGTAACGGTGTTTATCAGGTCTGTAATTGAGCGGCGTGCAGAAATTTGTAATTCTGTTTTTTTTGAAAGCGGTACTTTAGCATGCCCATCAATATTAATTAAATTAAAGCCTAGCCCTGCATTAAACTGGTTATCTAATTCGTTTGGTAGGTACATGTCAATAACACTAGAAACGCCATCACCAAATCTTGAAGGGGTACCGTTTTTGTATACATTTACCTCATTGGTTGTATAAGGGTTAAAGGCAGATATTAAGCCAAAGAAATGTCCTGATTGATACATCTTTATGCCATCCCAGAGTATTAGGTTTTGGTCGTGTGTGCCTCCTCGAACATTGATGTTTGAAACCGTTTCATCAGCACTCAAAACACCTGGAATTGCTTGAATAGTTTGTAAAACATCTGGTTCTATAAGGCCAGGTAAAATTCCGAGTGTTTGTGGCTTTATTTTTATTGAACCGTTGTTCAGTTTTGTAATGCCAGTTGTTAAATAATTTGTAATAACAACTTCTTCTAGATTTTGTATTGAAAATGAGGTTTTCTTTTTTTTTGGAGCCCTAACTATTATAAAGCTATTGTTTAATATTTCGTACTCTAAGTTTGTTTGAGTTTCAAGAAATTCTATAGCTTCTGGAAGAGAAAAATCCTCACTCACTGGGGTGCAGAATTTATTTTTAATGGTTTGGTCAGCAAAAGAAAAACTAACATTATATCGTTCTTCAACCGTCTTTAAAATTGAAACAAGTGATTGCTTTTCTTTACTAATGCCTTGTGCTTTTAAAAAGGAAACATTAAGTAAAAAAAGAGATAAAATCAAGTAAAATATCTCCTTAATCTTCACGCTTTAAGATAATAGTACGATTGGTTTTACTATAAGTAGCATGTAATGGTAGGGAAATAGATTTTAGCGCCAATTCAATATTATCATGAGCAAAACTACCAGAAAACAATTGGTTAGAATCTATGCCAATTAAAGTTACTTCAACGTTATATTGCCTTTCAAATTCAGCAATAACCGTTTTAAATGGTAAACTTTTAAATACACTTGAGTTATTTAACCACGAAGGCATGCTGCGGTTTTCTTTTTCCTTTGCAATTTGTTTCCCATCAAGAATTAAAAAACCATCTCCAGGTTTTAATTTTGTTTCCTGATTTTTGTAGCTAACCCCAACTAGCCCTTCGTAGCAAATAACTTCAAAGTAGTTTTCTCTTTGCTTCACATTAAACTCGGTTCCGTAAACTGTAACGGTACCTGCTGGTGTCTTTACTTTAAATGATGAACCCTTAGCAACTTTAAAGAAGGCTTCTCCTTCAAGTTTTACAATTCTATCTTGTTTCCATTGGTTCTCATTAAATGATATAACAGATTTTGAATTTAAAGACACATTTGATGCATCTGGTAATTTAACAGTTGTTTTTTGAGCAAATTCGGTTGAAACACTGGTGTCTATTTTGGTAGTATAATAATACAAGCCAAAGCATATGGCTATTAAAGCAGCCACTCGCAAAAATGGTTTAATCCAATTTTTGCGGGTCTGGTTCTTGTGCTTAATACGAACTAAAACATGCTCTAATTCCTTAGGCGTATCATAGCTATCTGCTTTAAAAGCTTTCATGTTGTTGTTTAACCTAACTAAATCATTATAGTCTTCAAGCTTTTTAAAAGCTTCCAGCTCTTGATTTGTTAAGTTGTTATCCAACCATTTCGATATGAGTTCTTCTCTCTTCATGATTCGTTATTCAATTATATAACAGTTAACTTTTATTTTTTCCTACCTCAAGATTAAAAATAATTTCAATTGTTGTTGGTTAAAGCTCCTTGATATCTTTTCTAAGTTTTTCTAAGGCTCCATAAATGCGTTTTTCAACAGCTTTAGTTGATATATTTAATAATTCGGCTATTTCTTTAAAACGTTTGCCTTCAACCCTGTTCATCATAAAAGCTACACGTTGTGCTTCAGTTAAATTTTCGAGTGCTTTTTGAAGCTTATCACGGTATTCTGACTCTTGCATTAAAAACTCAGGGCTTTCGTTTGTAGCAGTCTTTTGTTTAGTTTGTTGATGTTTTAAAACTACTTTTTGATGTGCGACTTCGTTTAGCATTAAATTGTTAGCAGTTGTAAAGACAAAACTCTTAGCCTTATTCGGGGGAATTTTAGAGCAGTTTTCCCATAGTTTTATAAAAGCTTCTTGTACCTTATCTTTTGGATTCAGTAAATCGCCAAATTTATAGTGCAAAAAGTTATACAAATCTTTGGCATGCTTATTAAATATGGAGGAAAATATATGTTCCTCGCAAATGTTATCATGGAGCTGTTTCTGCATTATGGTATAGTAGTTAACTGCACTAAAATAAAAAAAATGAAATAAGAGGGTAGGAAATTTTAAAGTTAAACTGTTTCATTAATAAAAGCTATGTTTAACCCAAAATTAAGTACTATGAAGACTAAACTAAGAATCTTAATGTTATTGCCTTTTATTGCCCTGTTATTCTTTACGTCTTGTCAGGACGAGGTGATCGAAGTTACCGAACCGCAAGAAAGTGAAGCCCTTGTTGCCGAATCTACCTTGACTTCCCTTATGAGTTCTGCCTCAATAATGGATGGGTCTAACGATAATATTATTGATCGAGCCAGTTGTTTATCTGTAGAATTGCCTGTAACCGTTGTTGTTAAAGGCCTTGAAGTTATAATCGATTCTGAGGAAGACTTTGCTCTGATTGAAGCTATTTTTAAAGAATTTGATGATGATGAGGATACCTTAGATATTATTTTTCCGATTACCGTAATATTAGCAGATCACTCTGAGGTGGTCCTTGAAAACCGTCTGGCTTTGGAGGAGTTGGCAGCAGAATGTAAAGGAGAAAATGAAGAAGATGACGACATAGAGTGTATAGATTTTCAATATCCTATTTCGTTTTCTGTATACAATGCCGATTTTCAAGTTGTAAATGTAATTAGTATAGAAAGTGATAGGCAGTTGCACCGCTTTATTAGAAGAGTAAGAGCTAGAGAAGTTTTTGCTAGTTTAAATTTTCCTGTAACTCTAGTTTATGCAGACGAAACTACTGTTGAGGTAGACAATAACATTCAATTAGAACGCACTATTGAAGCTGCTAAAGATGCTTGTGATGAAGATGACGATAATGATTACGGTGACGACGATTTTACCAAAGAGCGACTGGATAATTATTTGAAAATTTGCCCTTGGGTTGTTCATGAGTTTATGAGAAGTAATCAAGACAATACGCCAGAATATAAGGAGTATGCCTTAAACTTTATGAAAGAAGGCGTTGTAACTATGCGAGCAAGAGGAGGTGATGTCTTAACAGGAACATGGAATACACGTGTAACAGACAGAGGAGCGCTTCTAAAAATGAAATTTGAAACTTTAGCTGATTTTACATTAGAGTGGATTGTTCATGATATTGAATACGGAAAAATCAAACTATTCGAAGTAGGAGGAAACCGTATTATTATGAAGAAGAATTGTGATGTTGTAATTGATATCACTAAAGAGCGAATTAAAAATTACTTACAAGAGTGCTTATGGCGTATAACAAGGCTAAATATTAATGGTGTAGATAATGAAAAGGAATATATTGGCACACCCTTTAAGTTTTATGAAAACGATGTTGTTAAACTAAGAGTAAATGGAGAGCTAGTAGAAGGAACTTATGAGATAGGCTTAAGCCCTGTTGGAGCAATTTTAAAAATTAATTTAGAGGGCAGACCAGATTTAAGATTGGCTTGGGTAATAAATTTCCTTGAACCTGGATTAATTAAATTATCGAATGAAAATAATCAAATGGTTTTAAAGAGAATGTGTCCAGATGAGGATGTTGATTACATTACAAGAGTTCTTGTAAATGGAGCATGGATTGTTACTTCATACATAGACCAAGATATGGATGAAACAGAGAATTACAACGGATATGTAATTGGGTTTAACCACAACGGAAAAGTATTTGCAGAAGGTGAAGGTAATAATTATTTAGGGTCTTGGGTTTCTTATAGGAATGAAGGTCTTTATTTAGGGTTAAACTTTAGAACTCAAAACGAACCGTTTAGCGAATTGCGTCATAGATGGATAATTAAAGAGATTACACCTAATAAAGTTGAGTTAAAAGATATTAATTCTAACGGAATAATAGAGCGGATTTTAGTCCTTACAAAGGCGAAATAATGTGTTGTTTATTTATAGAAGGAAAGCTAATCTGTATGGTTGGTTAGGTTAATAGTTAGTTTTCCTTTATAAGGGCTGTCAATTTTAATTGACAGCCCTTTTTTGTGTTTACTTTTACTTGATGATGCTTCTATAATAGCAAGCAAATCATTAAATTTGCATTCCTAAAATTTTGAATAACTTATTATGTTTAATAATTTAAGTGATAAATTAGATAAGGCATTACACGTTCTAAAAGGACATGGTAGTATTACCGAAGTAAATGTAGCTGAAACTTTAAAAGAAGTTAGACGTGCTCTATTAGATGCCGACGTTAATTTTAAAATCGCAAAACAATTTACTCAAACTGTTAAAGAAAAGGCACTTGGTCAGAATGTACTAACAACACTTCAGCCGGGGCAATTAATGGTTAAGATTGTTAAAGATGAATTAACGCAATTAATGGGAGGCGATGCTGAAGGGATAAATCTTTCAGGAACACCAAGTGTTATTTTAATGTCGGGTTTACAAGGATCTGGTAAAACAACGTTTTCTGGTAAACTTGCCAATTACTTAAAAAATAAGAAAACAAAGAAGCCTCTGTTGGTTGCTTGCGATGTGTATCGCCCGGCAGCTATCGATCAATTACATGTGGTTGGAGACCAAATAGGCGTTGAGGTTTTTAGTGATAAAGGAAATAACGACCCAGTTGCTATTTCTCAGGCAGCCATAGCACATGCAAAAGCAAATGGACATAATGTTGTTATTATAGATACCGCAGGTCGCTTAGCTGTTGATGAGGCTATGATGACAGAGATATCAAATATTCATAAGGCTATTCAACCACAGGAAACATTATTTGTAGTTGACTCCATGACTGGTCAGGATGCCGTTAATACGGCAAAAGCCTTTAACGATGTTTTGAATTTTGATGGTGTTATCCTTACAAAATTAGATGGTGATACACGTGGTGGTGCCGCAATTTCAATTAAATCTGTTGTTAATAAGCCCATCAAGTTTATTGGTACTGGCGAAAAAATGGAAGCTATCGATGTGTTCTATCCATCTCGTATGGCAGATCGTATTCTTGGTATGGGGGATGTGGTGTCTTTAGTGGAGCGTGCGCAAGAACAGTTCGATGAACAAGAGGCTAGAAAGCTTCAGAAAAAAATAGCGAAAAATCAATTTGGTTTTGACGATTTCTTAAAGCAGATTCAACAGATCAAAAAGATGGGGAATATGAAAGACCTCATGGGCATGATTCCTGGTGCAGGTAAGATGCTGAAGGATGTTGATATTGATGACGATGCATTTAAAGGTATTGAAGCCATCATACACTCTATGACTCCTAAAGAACGAGCCAACCCATCAGTTCTTAACGCTAGTAGAAAAAAGCGTGTCGCAAAAGGTTCTGGAACCTCTGTTCAAGAAGTTAATCAGCTTTTAAAGCAGTTTAATCAAATGAGTAAAATGATGAAAATGATGCAAGGTGGTGGTGGCAAAAAGATGATGCAAATGATGCAAAATATGCGTTAATCTATAATATAGGAATTAAAACTAAAAATTTAAGACAGGTGGCTGTTAACCAATAGCTGAAAGTTACTATAGTATGACAATTTTAGACGGTAAAAAAGTAAGCAACGATATTAAAGAAGAAATTGCAGATCATGTAAAATCTATGGTTTCGAAAGGCCAAAAAGTTCCACATTTAGCCGCTGTCTTGGTGGGGTCCGATGGCGCAAGTATGACCTATGTTAACGCAAAAGTAAAAGCATGTGAGCGGATTGGGTTTAATTCAACGCTTATTGAACTTCCTGAATACACAACAGAAGAAGAACTGTTAGAAAAAATTAACGATTTAAATACAGATGACGATATCGATGGATTTATTGTTCAGTTACCCTTGCCTGATCAGATAGATGAGCAAAAGGTATTAATGGCTGTAGACCCTGATAAAGACGTTGATGGGTTTCATCCTGTAAATGTTGGTAAAATGGCTTTAGATTTACCTACATTTTTGCCTGCTACGCCATATGGTATCCTTGAATTATTAGAAAGATACCAAGTAGAAACCTCTGGTAAGAATGTTGTTGTTATGGGGAGAAGCCATATTGTTGGTCGTCCTATGAGTATTTTAATGAGTCAAAAACGTTCTGCAGGAGATGCCACGGTGACTGTGGTGCATAGTCGAACTAAAAACCTGCCTGAGATTACCAAACAAGCCGATATTATTGTTGCGGCTATTGGAATTTCTGAGTTTTTAACAGGAGATATGGTTAAAGAAGATGTGGTGGTTATAGATGTGGGCATAACACGTGTACCCGATGCTACTAAGAAAAATGGTTATAGGTTAGCGGGCGATGTAGAGTTTGAAAGCGTTAGCAAAAAAGCAAGTTATATTACACCAGTTCCTGGTGGAGTAGGGCCAATGACCATTGCTATGCTTCTTAAAAACACACTATTAGCAAGAGAAAGACATGGCTAACAGAAATAGTCTAAAAATTGAATAAAAAATTTAATTCCCACGAATCTAATTTTTTTCTAAAAGAAGGTGGTATTAATCTGGATACTTTTATGAACTATCTTCTTCCTTTTTTGAGTTTTGAAGCTTCGAACGTTTTTGTAGAATTGCTAATTAAATGACGAAGTTCTGTAAATTCTTCTTGAGTTAATTCGCGATATTTACCTTCGGGGATATCCAGTTTTATATTCATTATTCTAACCCGTTTTAACGTTTGAACCTCGTAATTAAGGTAAGAACACATTCTACGAATTTGACGGTTTAAACCCTGGGTAAGTATAATTTTAAATTTATAAGTCCCTAGTTTTTCGACTTTGCATTTTTTGGTACGCTTACTAAGATCCTCAAGGTAAATGCCTCCAGCCATACGTTCTATAAAGGTTTGCGAGATGGGTTTATCGACCGTCACGATGTATTCTTTTTCGTGATTATTACTGGCTCTTAGAATTTTATTAACTATATCTCCATCGTCTGTAAGTAGAATAAGGCCTTCGCTAGGCTTGTCTAGTCGGCCAATAGGAAAAATGCGTTTAGAATAGTTAATAAAGTCAATAATATTATTCTTTTCTACTGAAGTGTCAGTGGTACAAACAATACCTACGGGTTTGTTAAAAGCTAAATAAACAAAGTCCTCTTTAGTGTTTTTTATTATTTCTCCATCAACAGCAACAAGGTCATTAGGCCCTATTTTAGTGCCTTTTTCAGGAATATTCCCATTTATAGAGACTCTGCCTGCTTCAATAAGTTTATCGGCCTCACGTCTTGAGCAATACCCAACCTCGCTTAAAAATTTATTGATGCGTTTTAACTGCGGTTCTTCCATCTATCAAAAATACAAAAGTTAAGTGGTTATAAAATCTAATATGTGGCGATAAACTTTGTCTGATTTAAGGCGGTGCCCCAAACCGATGGTCTTTATCAATTTAGAGTTTTTATAGGCGCGATGAATGTCTAGAGCTTCTTTGTAAGAAATAATATTGTCTCTTCTGTCATGAATAATAAGCCCTTTAGGTTCAAGACTAGAAAAAAAGTTTTCAACACAATAAAATTCGGGCAAACGCCCAAAGTGCTTTTGGTAATAGCGGTTAATTGCTTTAGATACTCTTTTATTGTATTTCATCATCTTTACATAGTTTCCAACCGAAATAGCCAGATTAGATGGTGCTCCTAATAATACCAATTTATCAATGTGTATATCCTTGTAATTAGTTAGCGCAATGGCACTTGCAGTACCACCCACTGAATGACCAATTAGAACTGAAGGTGCATATTTTTTTATGGCCACATTAAGGCATTCCGCATATAAAGGCGCATTAAATATCTTGTTTCCTGAAGCGCCATGCGCAGGGGCATCAATAGAAATTATATTGAAATTGTTTTGAATTAACAGATTGATGAGGTCTTTCCATCTAAAAGAATTACTATCCCAGCCATGTGCTAAAAGGACTGTTTTCCCTTTATTTGCCCAATGATAGGTTATAATACTAAAACCGCCGTAGCTAAGATTTTCTTGATGCGCTTGGTCTAAAAAGCACTTAGCTTCGTCGTCCAGATTTGCATTCCTAGGTGTTGAGAAAATTTTAACAGCGATTTTGGCTGCGTTGACTGGAGATAAATAACTTAAAAGATTTATCGTATGCCCTATAAGTTTAAGGGTAAAAGGATTCATTAATCTTCTCTATTAACTAGGTTTATAGAAAAAGCAGGCATGCAAATGGCTATATATTCGCATGGCTCAGTAAAGGGGTTTGAATACTGTACTCTAGTATTTTTTTCTATTTTAATAGACTGCCCTGCACTTAATACAATACGTTCTCCTTCAATAATAAACTGTTTTTTCCCCTTTAGAACAATGGTATACTCATCAAACTCGGGGGATTGAAAAGGTTCACTCCAGCCAGAAGGGGCTGTCATATATGCAATGCTGATGTTAGAATTACCATCGGTAGCATTTCCAAAATGTTCTTTTATTACTTTGCCATCATTAGTCGGAACTATAAATGGCTTATCTTGAATGGTATACTTTTTAGTCATTTTTTAAATTCTATGCCTTTAATGCTGATCTTTTAAAGGTTTTTTCTTAATCATTCCCCCTCTCAAATCCTTAACGATGCCCATTATTATAAAAGCATTTCGGTCTATTTTGTCTATTTCTGTTTGAAGCTTAGCAAGCTCTAAACGCGTAACAACGGTATATATAATATCTTTTTTTACACTTTCTCCACTGGTGCCATATCCGCCTTTTCCTGCATAAATAGTACATGCCCTTCTTAACTTTTGTGTTAGCATTATTTTTAGTTCTGCATGTTTGTTAGAAATAATGGTGACTCCTACATACTCCTCAACACCATCTACCACAAAATCAACTGTTTTACCTGCAGCCAAATAAGTTAACATAGCGTATAGCGCTGTTTCTATTGATAAAATATAAGCGCCTGCAGAAAATATTAGAATATTTATGAGTAGCAAGACATCTCCTATAGTAAGTGATAGTTTTCTCCCGAGGAAAATAGCCAAGACTTCTGTCCCGTCAATGACACTGCCTCCTCTCATGGACATTCCAATACCTAAGCCTAAAAAAAAGCCGCCAAAAACAGCAATCAATAATTTGTCATCAGTTACGGTTGGATAATGGATAAAATGAACAACTAGCGCTAATAACGAAATGGCTACAATGCTTTTTATGGCGAATTTTTTTCCAATAGTTCTTGAGGCTAAAATGATAAATGGTAGGTTTACAATTACTAATAAAACACCAAGATTTAGTGCGGTAATATTTTCTAAAAGAAGCGATATTCCAGTAGCGCCTCCATCAATAAAGCTATTGGGTAGTAAGAATCCTTTTAATCCGAAACCTGCAGAAAACACACCTATAAGAATATATATGTATTCTTTAACAGCATGCACTAACTCTACTTGGTAGTTTCTTACCAAAGGCACTATTTGTTTTTGACTAACAGGCTTATTAACTTGCTTTTTTTCTAACTTCCTTTTAGCAATGTCAACAAGTAGCTTTGATAAGATTGGATTCATGGCTTAAGCATAATTAGTTGTTCCAATTAACAAAAAAGTACTTCACTTTGGCGTCATCAGGGATATGTGTTGACTCAAATTTTAAATCCATATCGAACCTTAAGTTTGCAGGAAGCTCTTTTTTATCTATGGTAAAACTAGCGTTAATATCATCAACAGCAACAACAACAGAGTTAATTAAATTGCTAATTCTTGATATTTTATATTGGTTTTGAATGTCTTTGAATGTACTAATGGCAGATATGTTTTTATCTGTTTTATAACGGTCGTCTAAAATTCTAATACTACTAATTACAGATGTTGAGTCTAAGGCATATTTAGGAGTTAGTGTTAGGAGTTGTTTACCTCCTTTTTCAAAAACTTCAATATTATTTATGTTACCAATAAACTCATCGCCTCCAATAAACCTTACTATAGAATCATTAGGGTAAATGCTTTCAAGGTCTTTAACCTGTGTAGAATCTGTTAATAGTCCTATATGTTGCTTGGATATTTCAAACGGATTCTGAGTCTCATTGCAGCTTGATATTAAAAGTGTTAGGGCTAATGAGCCTAAAATTAATCGATGCATAAAATATGTTTTTTTGGGGTTAGATTTAATATAGTTACTTCTTCATTACCTTCGTTAAAATGCCAAATACGCTTCGAATAAACGTAGCACTTGTAAGTACTTTAACAATCGGGTTCATTCGCGTGCTTGATCGTCTTCGAGACGAAGATTTTCTTTTTGATTCAGCTTTTTTAAGGGCTTCTTGCTCTTTTTTTGCTTTTTCTTGGGCTTCTTCCGCTTCGGCTTCTTTTATTTTTTCGTTAAGTAATTCGTAGGCACTTTCTCTGTCAATTGTTTCATTATACTTTTTTACTAATTTCGATTGAGAAAGTAGTTTTTCTAATTCAGTTTCTGTTAACACATCCATTCTACTCATGGGGGCACGCATCATGGTAGCAGCCAAAGGAGTTGGTCTGCCTTTTTCGTCAAGAGCAGAAACCAAAGCCTCCCCTATGCCTAAAGACGTTAAAACCTCTTCGGTGTCATAATAATCTGAATCTGGATAGTTTTGAGCTGTTAATTTAATGGCTTTTCTGTCTTTAGCTGTAAATGCTCTTAGGGCATGTTGTATTTTTAAACCCAATTGACCTAATACTTCTTCTGGAACATCTGCTGGGTTTTGTGTCACAAAATATAGTCCAACACCTTTGCTTCTTATAAGTTTTACGATACTTTCAATCTGACTTAATAGAGCTTTTGAGGCTTCATCAAAAATTAGATGGGCTTCATCAATAAACATGATAAGCTCTGGTCTATCACTATCTCCCTGTTCTGGAAATGTAGAATATATTTCGGCCAATAAACTTAACATAAACGTAGAGAAAAGCTTTGGTCTATCTTGAATATCCGTAAGTCTTATTATGTTGATGTATCCACGGCCGCTATTGTCAATCCTCAGTAGATCTTGGGTGTCGAAAGAAGTTTCTCCAAAAAATAAATCGGCCCCTTGTTGTTCAAGCTCAACTATTTTTCTTAGGATGGCGCCTGTCGAAGCGGTAGAAATACGTCCATAGGCTTCGGTAAACTCTTTCTTGCCTTCTTGGGTGGTATACTGTAGAATTTTTTTAAAATCTTTTAAATCCAGCAGCGGTAACTTGTTGTCATCACAATATTGAAATATAACAGCAACAATGCCTGATTGCGTTTCTGTTAAGTCCAAAATTCTTGATAGCAGCACAGGTCCAAATTCACTAATGGTAGCTCGCAATCTAGCCCCGTTTTGTTCAGAAAGAGTTAAAATTTCAACAGGAAATGATTTGGCTTCAAAAGGTAACCCGATTTTATCATGGCGTTCGTCAATTTTTGGATGTCCTGGACTTGGCTGGGCAATGCCACTTAAATCTCCTTTAATATCCATAAGCAGCACGGGGATGCCTTTTTCACTTAAATTTTCGGCGAGGACCTGTAAAGATTTAGTTTTTCCTGTTCCTGTGGCACCAGCAATTAAGCCATGACGATTCATGGTTTTTAAAGGAATTTTTACATGAGCTCCAGTTATTGTTTCTCCATCTAACATGGCTGCCCCAATCGGAATAAAATCTCCTTTTGTATGGTTTCCTTCTTTTATGTAGTTGAAAAAAGTTTCCTTTTTGCTCATGCTTATTAAATTTTGATAAAAATAACTATTCTAGCTTAATTCAAATGAAGAAGGCAAATAAAACTTTGAACAATTAGTTTACAAACAACTATCTTTGCCAACGATGAAAAATAATGTACAAGCGTTAGTAGATAAGGGAGAGATGCTGCCTCTAATGGAAGAATTTTATACCATTCAAGGTGAGGGATATCATAAAGGAACAGCAGCATATTTTGTGCGCATTGGTGGGTGTGATGTTGGGTGCCATTGGTGTGATGTTAAGGAGAGTTGGAATGCGGAAATACATCCGCCTACCGAGACATCAAAAATTATAGATAATGCTAAAAAGTATAGCGATACTATTGTTGTAACTGGTGGAGAGCCTCTAACTTGGGATATGACCCAATTGACGAAGGGTTTAAAATCTAATGGTATGCAAGTTCATATTGAAACTTCTGGAGCCTATAATTTAACTGGTGTTTGGGACTGGATATGTTTGTCGCCAAAAAAAATGAAGTTACCTACAAATGAAATTTACGATAAGGCGAATGAACTAAAAATGATAATATACAATAAAGATGATTTTCGTTTTGCAGAGGAGCAGGCCGCTAAAGTGAATAAAGATTGTATTTTATACTTACAACCAGAATGGAGTAAAAGAGACAAAGTGGTTCCCCTAATAGTGGATTATGTTATGGCAAACCCCAAGTGGAAGGTGTCACTGCAAACGCATAAGTATTTAAATATCCCTTAAAAAGGAAAGAAGAGATTAGTTTAATCTAGTCTTTTATTTTTCAAACTATGTTGTTTTTCTTTTAGTGCGAAAATGGAACCACGATTCTTGTAGTTTTCCTTACTCAATGGAAATTTAACCATTATTTCCCCTCCAAAAACTATATAAAGATTTTTGAGAGTCTCCTCGCCAGATGTAACCTGTTTTTTAGTCTTACTATCTTGTTCTTTTTGTTATAAAAATATGCCTCCCAGTATTACAATTTGTGTTAACTATTATGCTCATCCTAAGGGCTTTATCTAATGTGCTAATTTTTTGGTATTTATATTGAATATTAGGTGTAGTTACACCGCAAAGTAAAACTAATATAAAAGATGCTTTTCTGTTTAAGATTTGGTAGTACTATCATTTTATTTGCTAATTAGAGTCACTTAGTTTCCCTCTTAGTTACAAGAATTACCATAGTTAGTGTTATAACTTAAATATAAGCTCTTAAACGTTTTAATTTTTAAAAAGTCAGAATTAACTTAATTTTATACTACTTTAGGGTCGTCATATTTTAATGCACTTAAGAACTAACTATCATTTTACTAATTTAATACTTAACCTATGAAGAACGTAACAAAGAAGTGTTGCAAAAAACTTAGTTTGTTTTGTTTGTTATTGTTTATATACTCCAATTCTTTTTCCCAAACGATATGGGAAAAAGCAAGTAACTCCAGCAAAATCGTTCTAAATAAGTCTGGTAATGATGCTTCAGTTTATAGTTTAAGAGTTGATGATTTTAGGCTCCAGTTGAATGCCGTTACAACTACAAATCCAGCGGTGCTATTATTTCCAGAAGAGAATGGAGAAAGCATTGCATTTAAAGTGTATGAAACAAAAGTGATGCACCCTGAATTAGAAGCCAAATTCCCTGAATTAAAGAGTTACAGGGGGGTGTCTGTAGGTGCATCGAATAAAATAATAGCTTTTACGTATTCTCCAAGAGTCGGGTTTAGAGGTGTTTTTGAGAGCAAGACTTACGAAAAGACAGAGGTGAAACCGTTAACTAATTCTCTTTATGAGTTTAGAATAACTTCCTCTCAAGAGGGGAATACAGCGTTTTTATGTGAAACAGAAGACTATCTTGAAAAAGGACTATCAAAACAAGGCGTGTTTGATAGAGACGTTAATGACGGAAATTTAAGGAGGTATCGTTTAGCCCTCTCTGTTAGTGGAGATTACTCTCAGGTATTTCTTGATGGCACGGAGGCGGATGATGATGAAAGAAAGACAAAGGTTTTACAAGCTATGGTTGGATCTGTAAATCGTTTGAATGGTATTTTCGAACGAGACTTTGGGATTTCAATGCAGCTTATTCCAAATACTGATTTACTAATTTTTTTAAATCCAGCAACAGATCCCTACACTACAGGAAGTAGTTTGAGAAGTCAATTAGTAAATACTTTAGCCAATAATATTACAAATAATGATTATGATGTAGGGCACTTATTTCATCAGGAAGCAAATAGAAAATATGGTAATGCGGGATGTATTGCCTGTGTGTGTACAGATACTGCTAAAGGTCAAGCTTACAGTGTTCATGGAAATCCTGATCAGGATGACATGAATTTGTTAGCTGCCCATGAGTTTGGTCATCAATTTGGGGCATTTCACACACAGAGTAGTCGTAATTGCAGAAGCGGAAATAATAGTGAGGTTGAACCAGGTAGTGGAACAACGATAATGAGTTATGCAGGTATTTGCCCTCCTAATGTGCAGTCTGGGGCAGATGATTATTTCAATTATACAAGTATTCGCGATGTGGCAAATTGGACAATTAACAACTCGAGTTGTGCAGAATTGATTCCAACCAATAATACAGCGCCTGTGGTCACACCAGCAAGCAACTATGTAATCCCAAAGAGTACGGCTTTTGTATTGGAAGGAAGCGCTACAGATTCTGATGGCAACGAATCTTTAAGCTTTTGTTGGGAACAGAATGACCCGCAAGACCCTGTAAGTACTTCAACTCCTCAGCCAACGAATTTGGTTGGCCCGATGTTTAGGTCTTTACCTCCCGCGGCAACAAGTAAAAGATATTTTCCAGATTTAGGGGATGTTTTGTCTAATAATTTAACGCCCACATGGGAAGTATTGCCCTCGGTGTCAAGAAGATTAAATTTCGTAATGACCGTAAGGGATAATCATGTAAATGGAGGTCAGGTGGTTTCAGATGCGGTATATATTGATGTTTCTGGTGATGCAGGACCATTTGCAGTGACATCACAAAATGGTAATTCCGAAGTATGGACAGTTGGTGAATTAGTGACTGTAAATTGGGACGTTGCGGGTACAAATGAAGCACCCATAAATACAAGTCAGGTTGAAATTTTACTCTCAATTGATGGCGGGCAAAATTTCCCTTATAGCCTGATTGTTACAGATAATGACGGTAGCCAAACTTTTAACTTACCTGATGTGGAGGCCACTGCTAATGCTAGAATAATGATTAAGGGGCATGATAACGTGTTCTTTGCCGTCAATCAGAATCCATTCACAATTGTAAAATCGGAGTATGCTATTTTATCTGATGAGCCTCATGTTGATGTATGTAGTTCTGAATCTGCTGTGCTTAATTTAAAATATAAAACCTTTTTATCCTTTGAAGAAGAGGTCAACGTGTCCGCATCCAACTTGCCTGAAGGAACCACTGCTACATTTTCTCAAGAGTCTTTTAGTGGTAGTGACCTTGAAGGCACCTCTTTTTTTGTTACACTTAGTGGATTAGAAAATTTAGAAATAGGAGATTATAGTTTTAATGTTAGTGGTTTGTCCGAATCTGGTATAGAGAAGAGTGTGTTGTTGGATTTCACGGTTTTTGATGCTATCGAGGAGGTTCCAAACTTAGTGCAACCTTTAAACGATTCAGATACGCAAGCATTGGATCTTGAATTAACTTGGGATGCCAGAGAAGACTCCATTTCCTATCTTATTGAGATAGCGACAGACGATAGCTTTGACAATATTATTGAGGAAGCAACAGTCCAAGATGCATTATTTGTACCATCAAATTTAGAAAATAATCAGTTATACTATTGGAGAGTACAATTTATAAATCCATGTGGAACTTCAAGTTTTTCAACTGTTTATAATTTTTCAACAGCATGTGGTTCTCCGTCAGACTTTTTATTGTTAAGTACAGAAATTAATAGTATTGAGTTTTCTTGGGATGATGTTTCAAATTCATCTTCTTGGACAGTTGAGTATGGAGTATCAGGATTTTCTTTAGGTACTGGTACGAGTATTGAGTTAGAAGATAAACAAACAAAAGTAGAGGGTTTAGAGTCGGGTACTGAATATGATTTTTATATTGCAGGAAACTGTTCTATAGGTGGTAGTAGTGCATACATTGGGCCGTTTGAGGTTTCGACAGATTCTGATTATTGCAGTGGAGATCATTTCTACGATTCTGGAGGTCCAGATAATAACTACGGCGATAATGAAAATATTACAACTGTAATAGCTCCCGAAACAGAATCTGAACGTGTTCGAGTAAGATTCAACAGTTTCGAAACCCATTTTGGTAATGATTTTCTGAGAATATACAATGGTGAAAATGATGAGGCCACACTTCTAGGAACCTTTACAGGAACTGAGTTAAGAGGCCAAGAATTCGTTTCGACTACCGATACTGGTACGCTTACCTTTGTTTTTACATCCAATAGTTTTTTAAATTTTAGTGGTTGGGATGCTACTGTAACCTGCGAAGAAAAACCGAATTGTTTTGAACCTATAGATTTTCAAATAGCTAGTTTAAAAGGAGACGAGGTTAGCTTAATATGGACTGAGAATGGAGATGATTCTAATTGGGAGCTGGAGTACGGACTAGCTGGGTTTGAAAGAGGAAGTGGAGAATTAGTTGATGCGTCTGCAACATCTATCACTATCGAAAATTTAGTGCCACTAACAGCATATGAAGTTTATATTAAAACCGTTTGTGATGCTGGTGGGTTTAGTGAAGTTGTAGGGCCTTTAAGATTTGTTACCACTGAACTTTGCTCGACCCCAACAGATTTAAGTATAACGAGTTTTACAAATGATTCTGTAACAGTTACATGGGATAATTTAAATGGGGATGTTGCTTTGTGGGAAGTTCAGTATGGAAGTCGAGGATTTGACCTAGGTTCAGGAACTTCTGTTGAGGCTTCAGAAAAAAATATTACGATAAATCAGCTAGTTTCCAATTCTGAATATGATTTATACGTGCGGTCAAATTGTGAGCCAGAAGGCGATGGATTTAGCAATTGGGCTGGACCAATACCTTTTAAAACAACTCCAGATTACTGTAATGGAGATCGTTTCTACGATTCAGGAGGACCAACTGGAAATTATTCTAACAGCGAAAATACCACAACTACCATTCATCCTAAAACACTCGATGAACGTGTCAGAGTCATATTTAATAGTTTTCTTGTAGAATCCTGCTGCGACAGGTTAAGGATCTATGATGGTCCGGATACACAATCGCCATATTTAGGGGCGTACTCTTCAAACCCAGGAACTATTATTTCCAGCCATGAAAGTGGTGCTCTTACTTTTGTATTTACCTCAGATAGTAGTGTAACAAGTTCGGGATGGGAGGCTACGGTAGTATGCGAAGAAAAGCCCAATTGTGTGGCGCCAACGAATTTTAGGTTTACTAACATAGAAGCCAAACAGGTTGGTATAGAATGGAACCAGGTAGATAATGAATCAAGCTGGACTATTGAATATGGAGAAATCGGTTTTATTCCAGGTGAAGGAACGGTTGTGGTTTCAGAGGAGGCCAGTGCAGTATTAACGGGGTTAAGTCCTGAAACAGATTATGATATTTATGTTAAAGCCAATTGTTCGGAAGGAGGGCATAGTGATAGTGTCGGTCCGCTCAGGGTTAGAACTCCTGTAGCTTGTTTTGTGCCTCAAAGTGTCACGGTAAGTACAATTTCAACGAACTCAGTAAGCTTGATATGGGACCTAGGAACAGGTAATGAAAATGAATGGGAAATAGAGTATGGAAGCTCTGGATTTCAATTAGGTACGGGAACTAAGGTGTCTTCTACAACAAATACTGTATTGATAGAGAATTTGACCGCTAATACCCTCTATGATGTATATGTTCGTGCGAATTGCGACTCTGATGGGTATAGTAATTGGTCCAGTCTTTTGGAATTCAAGACAGATTGTAACGTCATAGAGGCGCCTTATAAAGAAAGTTTTGTAGCTACTAATGTGATGCCTGACTGTTGGAAACAAAATAATATTGGTTACTCATGGAAATTTAATAAGTATGCAGGTTACGAAGCTTCTAATGTTAGGGATAGGAGTACACTAAACAACTCTAACTATGCTTGGTTAGATGGTTCGTATAATCCTGTTAATGGCCCTTATACACTAAAAACTCCGTGGGTGGACATCTCAAGTTTGTCTAGTCCGTCAATCACTTTTTCAGCGTTTAGTAAAAATACTTATAACGATATATATAATACCTTAGAAGTTACCTTATACGATTCTAATGGAACGGTGTTTAGTGGTATAATTACAGTGAATAGTAGTACTAACATCTGGCGCGATTTTGTTGTAGACCTTAGCGATTATAACTTAACCTCTAATATAGTGCAGTTGGAGTTTGAAGTAACTTTAAACTCTAGTACTTATAGAAGGTATAATGATATTTTAATTGATGAGGTTAATTTTGATGAGTTGCCGTCCTGTAGTAATCCTATTAATCCAATGGTTACAAATATTACGGGAAGAACAGCTGATTTTTCATGGGAATCTACAGACGACGAAACCAATTGGGAAATTCAATACGGCTTCTCAGGGTTTAATGTTTCTGGTGCTACAACTGTGTTTACCACAGATAATCCATATACACTTACCAGTTTATTACCTGAACGGTCTTATGATGTTTATGTTAGAGCTGTATGTGGTATTGGTGACTCTAGTGAATTTATAGGGCCGATTACATTTACAACAACCGAGCTTTGCCCCACGCCAACTAACTTCAGAGTTGATTCTGCCACTAAGAATTCGGCGGAGTTGTCCTGGGATGATGTTTCAGGGGACGCGCAATGGGAAGTAGAATATAAAGTCGGGTATTTTTCTCCAGGATTGGGAACTGTAGAAACGTCTTCAACAAATTCTTTAAGTCTTACAGGATTATTACCGGATACTACCTATTACGCGTATTTAAGAAGAAATTGTGGAGAAGAAGATGGTATAAGTAATTCAACACGATATATAATATTTCGAACAGAGGTGGCTTGTGCTGTTCCAATTGGGTTCAGAACAACTGAAGTAACAAAGAATACAGCCTCATTAGAATGGCAAGACAGTGGAAATGTCACCGAATGGGATATAGAGTATCATACAGATTATTTTATTCCAGGAAATGGAATAGGTACAACCCAAACTGTTTTACAAAATAGTTTGAGTCTTGAGGGATTAGCATCCGACACCTGGTATTACGTATACTTAAGAAGTAATTGTGGGGAAGACGATGGGTATAGTAATTGGACGGGGTATTTATCCTTTAAAACACAAGTGTCATGCAATGTCCCAACTAGTTTTAGGGCTAATGAAGTTACGAAAAATTCGGCAACATTTGAATGGGAAAATAATAGCAATGCCTCCGAATGGGAGGTGGAATATAATACAAGTTATTTTACACCCGGAAATGGAATTGGTACTACGCAAGTCGCTTTAGAAAATAGCTTAAATCTGGAAGGTTTGGTTCCAGATACAGCATACTATGTTTATCTAAGAAGTTATTGTGGAGAAGAAAATGGGTATAGCAGGTGGACCAATTATTTATACTTTCAAACCGATGAAGCTTGTACAATTCCTTTTGGTTTTACAACTAGTGATGTGACAAAAAATTCTGCAACGCTAGAATGGCAAGACAATGGTGATGCGAACGAATGGGAGCTAGAATACCACACCAGTTTTTTTAGCCCTGGAAACGGAATTGGTACTGTTCAGACCGCTTCGGTCAATAATATTACTCTTGAAGGCCTTGAACCAAACACCTTTTATTATGTATACTTAAGAAGTAATTGTGGTGATGATGGATATAGTAATTGGGTTGGGTATATTCTTTTTAGAACACTTCTTGCATGTAGTACACCTACCAATTTTAAAGCGGCTACGTCAACCCAAAATTCTACATTGTTAACATGGGACGAAGATGAAAATGTTGCTATTTGGGATATTGAATATAGTTCGCGACCATTTTCTCCTGGAGGAGGAACCCGTACAACAGTTTTAGAGCCCTCAATTCTATTGGATAATTTAAACGGAAGTACATTGTATTATGCTTACTTGAGAAGTAATTGTAACAATGAAGGTTATAGCAACTGGACTAGTCAAATAAGTTTTACAACACTTTGTGAGTCCCAATCTGAAGAAGGTGAATTAATTGTAAATGGTGGGTTTGAATGTGGTTCTACAGCGGGTTGGACTGTAGGTGGCCCCAATGTATTTAGTGGATGTAGTGTCAATTTTTCAGTGTTAGAAAACTCTAATAGCGTTTGTAGCATTGTTAATAATATTAATCCTCAGGATGGTCAATACGCTGCTTATACATCCTTTGATGGTTCTGCTAACACCACCTATAGTTTCAGTCAAAGTATTGAAATTCCTTCTAACATTGCGAGCTCATCAAGTGCGATACTATCATTCGACTTTAAAGTAAATTATAAAATGACCTTTAATAACCCAACTCAAGAAAGGGTTTTTGAAGTTAGGTTTACTGACTTAAATGGTGTTCAGTTGTTTCAAGTGGATGAGTTAAAGTTTGGTTTAGACCCGAATGAAGGGGAAATAGAAAGAAATTTTAGTAATGATATATTAACTGAATTAAGTAATTATGCTGGTCAAACTATTTCATTGAACTTTCAAGCATTTGTTCCTGAGTCCTCTACAGGGCCATCAAAGGCCATGCTAGATAATGTTTCTCTTTTAGTGGACGAGATACTTTCTAAGTCAAGTACAAGTTTTAATGCCAATAAGTTATTGGTTTACCCAATACCTAATAAGGGTGATTTTTCACTTAATAATTTGAATGGCCAACCAATAGACCAAATAGAAATATTTGATGTGTCTGGTAGACTTATTCAAACGGAACGGGTGAAAAAGCCTTCGCAACAAGTGGAGGTGAGCATGCTAAATGTAACCTCTGGTGTATACTTTATTAAGATTCTTATTGATGGTAATAAGCATCTAAAAAGAATTCTAGTAGAATAATTGGAAATGAGATACTAAGTTTAATAAAAAAGGCTTTTCAAACTGAAAAGCCTTTTTTATTAAGGAATTCTAATTTTTTATTACTTTGACATTCATTTCTTCTACCTTTTTATCTGAAAGAACGGAAGGCGCTCCAAATAACAAGTCTTCACTAGTTCCTGTTTTAGGGAATGCCATAACCTCTCTAATAGAAGTCTTTTTCTCCAAAATCATCATGAGTCTATCAACACCCCAGGCAATACCGCCATGAGGTGGTGCTCCGTAATGGAAAGCTTTGTACATAGTGCCTACACTTTTCATCATACTTTCTTTATCGTAGCCCATATTTTTATAGGTCGCCTCAAGTATTTCTGGTTTATGGGCACGAACAGAGCCTCCTCCAATTTCATATCCATTTAAGATTAAATCGTACTGTTGTGCAATAATGCTTCCAATTTCCTCTTCCTTACCGCTCATATGTCTTTCAATATCATATATTGCAGGCATAGAGAATGGGTTATGGGTAAACGTCCAGTTGCCTTCATCTGTTTTTTCAAACATAGGGAAGTCAACAACCCAAGCAGGTCTAAGTTCCTTCGGGTTTATTAAGCGTAACATCGTACCTAGCTCCTGTCTTACAGCATCTAGAGCCTTATTGGCAGTGGCGTAATCTGCAGCAGAAAAGAAAACTATGTCGCCCACCTGGGCGTTGGTAGCTTCTATAATTCGGGCAGCAATATCTTCTCCTAAAAACTTAATGATAGGAGATTGTAAGTCGTTTTTATTTACAATAATATATGCTAAGCCACCAAGTCCATGATGCTGGGCTAATTCAGTGAGCTTTTCTATTTGACCTTTTGAGAGTCGCTTTTTCCCTTGCTCTTCGGCAGAAACCTTAATACACTTTACTATACCACCATCATCAATAGGTTTACTAAATACTTGGAATGTAGTATCCTTTACAATGTCTGTGATATCTTTTAATTTTAAGCCAAAACGTAAATCTGGTCTGTCACATCCATAAGCATCCATGGCTTCTTTATAGGTTAGCACTTCGAATGGATGAAGCGTCCACTTTTTACCGTAAATATTTTTAACTATTTCATTGAACATATGTGTATTCAAATCGATAATTTGCTGCATGCTGGCATAAGCCATTTCTATATCTAATTGAGTGAACTCTGGTTGGCGATCACCACGAGAGTCTTCATCTCTAAAGCATCGTGCTATTTGAAAATATTTTTCATAACCACTTACCATTAACATTTGTTTAAACTGTTGCGGTGCTTGAGGTAAGGTGTAAAATGAGCCAGATTGCTTTCTAGTGGGGACAATAAATTCTCGCGCACCTTCATCGGTTCCAGCACTTAAAATAGGGGTTTCTATTTCAAGAAAATCTTGTGCATCTAGGATATCGCGCATAAGCTTGATAACCTTGTGCCTATTAACTATGGTTTTGCGAACGGCATCATTACGATGGTCTAAATATTTAAATTGAAAACGTACGTTTTCGTTCGATTTTGTTGCACGTTTTATTTCAAAAGGAAGTGTTTTAGAAAGGTTGAGTATTTCTAAAGAAGTCGCTTCCAATTCAATTTTCCCTGTTCTTAAGGAAGGGTTGTAGTCGTCTTCTTTACGTTGCACAATACACCCTGAAACGGTGATAACCGATTCGGGTTTTAGCTTTACTAAATCATCTAAATTAGGGAATGATTCTCTACTCAATCTAACTTGGAAAATTTGAGTGCTAGAATCGCGTAAATCAATAAATATAAGTTCTCCGTGGTCTCTAACACTCGATACCCATCCCGATAGGGTAACTTGTATACCAATATTTTCTTCAGAAATCTGAGAGGCTACATGCGTTCTGTATTGATCCTTTATAACTAAAGGAATTTCAGGTAAAACTTCTTCTTCCTTCTTAGCAGCTATTTGCTGATTGCTACTTGGCGCTTGTTGTTCACTCTGGCTTGCAGGCTTTTGTCTGCTAGTATTATTTGATAAGGCTTTAAGAATACCTTCTCGAATCACTTTACCTGAAGCTCCTTTACCAATAATTCCGATTACTTTTCCAACCAAAATCCCTGCTTTCCCTTGGTTACCATTCTTTATGTCAGTTGCTATAGCGTCATTCTCGGAAATTACTTTAGCAATAGCGTCATCTATTTGAGATTCTGAAATGGTATTTTCACTGAAATACGTGTTGTAATCAAAATTAGGGTTTTCTAATAACGACTTGATAGCGTTTTGCGCTAAAACAGAAGTCACTTTGTTGTCTTTAAACAGTGAAAATATTTCAATAAAGTTTGAAAGGTTTTCAATTTTTGTATAGTCTTCTGGCTTTATGTTATTGGTAAGCGTTTTTGCAACAAACGAGGGTTCTTTTAGTTCATTGTTAATAGCTACAAAGGTTTCAGAACGTAAAGAGTCTGCAGTGAAAAATTTTGCGTCTTGAGGTAAAACACCTCCTTTAATTAAAATAGACTCTACCGCATATGGGAGCGTGCTTAAGTCTACATCGATAGATTCAACGACGTCTTTAATATAAACAAAAGGTAAGTCAGGCTCAGAAATAAAACGGTAGTCCGCTTCAAATTCCTTTTTACGCATGGTTTTGGTTTGCTTTAAATCAGCATCAAAAAGTACCGTAGTTTGATCTGGTCTAAATTCTTTATGCTCCAAATAGTAGTTGAGCTGTTTTTCAACTTCTTCTTTTAAAGCATCTACCATAAATTTAAACGAGTTAAGATTTTTAATCTCTGTTCTTGGATTTAAATTATAATCCCGTTTTTTACGAAGTGAAACAGATACGTCCGACTTGAACTCACCCTTTTCGAGATTGGCTTCAGAAATGCCTAAATTTTGAACAATTCGTTGAATATATTGCGCATATGTTGATGCATCTTCAATATGTCGAATACAAGGTTCTGTTACAATTTCTATTAAAGGAACGCCAGCCTTGTTAAAATCTACCAAAGACACTTTTTTCTCATGCATAAGTTTGGCAGCATCTTCTTCAATATGAACTTGAGTTAGGTTGACTGTAAATTGAGATCCGTCATTTCTAAAACAGGATACTTGCCCATCTGGTATGATAGGGTTGTGAAATTGCGTAATCTGAATATTCTTGGGGTTGTCTGGATATTCATAGTGTTTTCTATCCCAAGAAATAATATCGTTTTCAAAAGTTGATTTTACAGCTTTTCCAAAGTAAATAGCTTTTGTTATGGCTTCTTTGTTTATAGCTGGTAACACACCCATTTGTCCAGTACATACAGGGCAAATGTTATGGTTTGGTATGTCAATATCTCCTGCATTGGCACAGGAACAGAAAAGTTTTGATTTCGTATTTAATCGAACGTGCGTTTCAAGACCGATTACTAACTCTAATTCATGCTTTTTTAGCAAGTCGTTTAATTGTTCCAGTTCCATTATATCGTATCTTTTAAGAAGTTAGCAAACTTCAAAACGAGTTCGTCATTATTTTTTGAGGCTGTAATTTGTACGCCTGTTGGTGTGCCTTGAGGTACTGTAAGGGTAGGTAACTGCCCTAAACTAAACCCTACGGTATATGCATCAGACAGGTACATGGCTAGAGGGTCTTTTAAGCTGTCTCCTATTTTTGGCGGGTAACTTGGTGTTACCGGTGAAAGAATGATATCTACTTGATCAAAGTCTTTTTCAAAATTTTCTGAGATTTGATCCCTAAGGTTTAGGCCTTTTAAATAAATTTCATCTGAAAATCCTTGAGACAATACTTGATTACCACCAACAATTCTTCGTTTTGTTTCTTCTGAAAAATTTTCTGAGCGTGTAACAGCATATGTTTCTTTTAAATTTTCAGCTTCTATTCGGTTACCGTAATTGGTACCATCGAGTCGAGATAAGTTCGAAGCTGTTTCTGCCATTGCTAAGGTGTAATAGGTAGAAACTAAGGTGTTAGATTCAAAGAAATCTAAGGGCTTAACAGAAATACCTTTTGCCTTTATTTTATCAATAACCGTTAAGAAATCAGATTTTACTCTAGGATCGATAGCTTCGCTTTCAACAAAGTTTTTAAAGTATCCTACGGTTTTAATAGAGTCAGAAGTTTTGATGCTATCAGCTTCTATTTTTTCTGATTGATAAGTGGTTTGGTCTTTTGTATCAATGCCACTCATTATGTTTAAAAGAATTCTTATGTCTTCAATAGACTTGGCAATTGGACCAACACAATCGGTAGACGAGGCATAAGCCATTAATCCGTATCTAGAAATGCGGCCGTATGTTGGTTTTAAGCCATAAACCCCATTATATCCTGCTGGTTGTCGAATTGAGCCACCCGTGTCGCCACCAATAGAGAAAACGGTAAAGTCTTTTGCGACATTGACCGCCGATCCGCCACTGGATCCACCACCAACTAATTCAGGGTTCTTTGCATTTTTAACAGCCCCAAAAATGGTGTTTTCACTGGAGGACCCATGGCCAAAACTGTCGCAGTTTTCCTTGACCACAGGAATAGCACCCGCATCCAATAACTTTTGAATAGCTGTTGCTGTGTAGGGTGACTTATAATTCTTTAATAAATTAGAGCTTGCAGTAGTATAAGTTCCTTGAACCATATACACGTCTTTAATACCAAATGGTATACCTTCTAATAAGCCAATGGTTTCGCCGTTTTCAATCTTGGCGTCAACTTTAGCAGCCAACTCTAAAGCCTTGTCGCTGAGTAAAGAATTTACTGTGTTATGCGTATTTTGTTCTAAGCTGTTTAATTTAGATTGTACTAATGCAACGCAAGATATTTCTTTGTTCATCAGTTGCTGATGAATCTTTCTTATTTGAGAGTCCATAACTATTCTTCGATTACTTTAGAAACAACCAAATAACCATTCTTTTCTTTAGGGAAGTTTTCAACGATAATTTGTTTTTCTGTTAAAGAGCTATTAACTACAATATCCTCTCTTAGGTGATTTAAAGACACAGCATTATTATGATTATTATTAAAGGAATTATTATTCGCTGTATTGGCATTTTTTATTACATCAAATAATTTACTTACAGTCTCCGAGGGCTGTGCTCCTTTAATACTCGACAATACGTCGACTGTCATAATTTTACTCATCTTTATTTGTTTGATTTATTACTCAAAATTAAGCCCGTAAAATTACGAAAGTTTTTATGTAGTATGTAGTATGAAACCTTGAAAGTTATTTAGGTCTTTTTATTGCTTTGAAATAGATATTAGATAGTCTTGTTTTTAATTAAATTCGATATCAAAACAATTAATAACACACAATATTGAAAGTGTTTTTAATACAAAAAGCAGTAAAATGATTTTTTACTGCTTTTAAGTGCTATTAATCTAGGGCTTTTGTGTTATTTAAAACCTATTTGATATTGCAATACAGCCATACCTTTGTAATCTTTTTGTTTTAATGTAACAGCATCAAAAATTGGGCGGTATTGGTAGCCTAAACTGATCTTATTGCTATGAGAACCATTAATTAAAAAATTGGTAGTAAAATCGAATACGGTCATTTTATCCTCAAGGGCATCCCAATTGGAATGTTGAATGGCTATATTAGGTTGAATGATCATTGCTGTTTTTAAAACCTCAGTTTGTTTAAAGGCATAGCCAAATTGCATATACCACGATGTTCCAGTGCCTATCATTGGAAAGGCTACACCGGGACCATTAAAATCTGTTCCGCCACCTGTTGTTGGGTTGTTAGCGCCTACATTTCTAATATAATCTTTACCAAAACCATAGTCATAATACCCTAAATACGCTGTAATGGCGTCGTCATTAGCTAAAGGGAGATTTAAAAATGAATCTACAGCCCAGTGTTCCATGTCGTAAAACGTCGTTTCAGGTAAACTGGCATCCCCATCACTCATAGCCTTTGGTTGAAACTGATAACCAGCACCAAAGTTGAAAACTTTTTTGGTTTGTAAGTAAGTCCCTGTTTGGTATGCAGACTTATTTGATTCATGCTCAAACATTTGATATTTGACATAAGTAGAGGTTTTTACGCGTGGCTTGTTATTAGCAAAATTTACCTCACCATCTGGAATGTTGGTTACTGCAAAAGGTCTATTAAAAGCAAGTCTATAATCAAACTTACCTACTTGTCCTTTAACCCAGGCTCCGAATAAACGTCCAAGGTCATCGTTTTTTTCAACAGTATTTAGTGTAAATAAAGGGGAATCGAGTCCCATTAAAGTTATGGCAGAGCGAATATTCCATCTGTTTAATCCTTGCCAACCAGATTTACCAAATCCAGCCTCTAGAAAACGTGCAAATTTATACTCAACATAAAGGTCTAAAACTTCAAGTGTAAAGGTTTTTTGTTTAAAATTGTAATTATTGCCACCAAATATAGCATAGGCAAAGACTCTTGGAGTTATTTGTGATGATATAGGTATACGCAAGCGTCTAATAGAAATGTCAAAAAACTCTGTAGTTGGCTCGTCATAAATTAGGGAGCCTTCATTCAAATCGGAATACCGAGCCCATATCTGTCCAAAGACATTCCATTTAAAAGTTGGTTTAAATCCATCTTTATTCTGCCCTGTCAAAATAATTGGAGCAAAAAGTAGTAAAAGAAATAATGTATTAAATCTTTGTTTAGTTTCTTTTTTCATTTAAAAGTGCGTTCTTAAATCCAAAACAAAAGTATTGCTAAGTATAAGCTCAAAAAGTGACATGCGTCATATTTAGCTTTGTTTTTTTTACTGGTGCAAACTATAACGTTTGAATTTTTTCGAGTTTTTTAAGTAGGTCCAAAGTTAAAAATAAAGCCTTAGAGCTGCTCTAGTTTTTTTTGTGTTTTTTAATCAATAAAAAAGTACTAAGATTAAATTTAAGGCTGTTTTTAGCCGATTTAAGACATTTTTAAGTAATGAACAAATGTTGATAATTTTATTTAAGAGTCGTTAAAATACTCATAATTGGCTTGATAATTTTGTATATTTGTTTGTATTCAACAAGGATGCTCTGAGCATCTTTTTTTATGATATAAAATCAAATTAAAATTTAGATAAAGTAAAATGAGCGAAGAAAATAAGACCCCACAATATTCCGCTGATAGTATTCAAGCGCTGGAAGGTATGGAGCATGTTCGCATGCGTCCATCTATGTATATTGGAGATGTTGGAGTACGAGGTTTACATCATTTAGTTTACGAGGTTGTAGATAATTCTATTGATGAAGCGCTTGCTGGTCACTGTAATAATATAACGGTAACAATTAATGAAGATAACTCTATTACCACACAAGATGATGGCCGTGGTATTCCCGTAGGACTTCATAAAAAAGAAGGGGTCTCTGCTCTAGAGGTTGTGATGACTAAAATTGGAGCTGGAGGGAAGTTTGACAAAGATTCTTATAAAGTATCTGGTGGTTTGCACGGAGTTGGTGTAAGTTGTGTTAATGCACTTTCAGAGCATTTGAAGGCTACGGTGCATCGTGAAGGAAAAATATGGGAGCAGGAATACGAGAGAGGGAAACCTTTATATCCGGTAAAAACTATTGGTGATTCCGATATAAACGGTACTATTGTAACATTTAAACCAGACCCGCAGATATTTCAACAAACTCTTGAGTATAGTTACGATACACTTGCTAGTAGGTTAAGAGAGCTTGCGTTTTTAAATAAAGGTATTACAGTACACCTTATAGATAAGAGAAACAAAAAGGAGGATGGAACCTTTGAAGGAGAAACATTTCACTCGGAAGAAGGCTTAACAGAGTTTGTAAGATATTTAGATGCTACCAGAGAGCCCTTAATGAAAGATGTGATTTCTTTCGAGGGAGAAAAGAATGGTGTGCCTGTTGAGGTTGCGATGGTTTATAATACCTCATATGCAGAAAATTTACATTCTTACGTAAATAACATTAACACACATGAAGGTGGTACGCATTTATCTGGTTTTAGAAGAGGGTTAACGCATACATTAAAAAAGTATGCCGATGGTTCAGGTATGCTTGATAAACTTAAGTTTGAGATTTCTGGAGATGATTTTCGAGAGGGGTTAACGGCTATTGTATCTGTTAAAGTAGCAGAGCCACAATTTGAGGGGCAGACAAAAACTAAACTTGGAAATCGTGAGGTTTCTGCCTCCGTTAGTCAAGCAGTATCAGAGATGTTATCAGACTACCTAGAGGAGCATCCGGATGACGCAAAGACCATAGTTCAAAAAGTAATTCTAGCTGCACAGGCTAGGCATGCTGCCCAGAAAGCGCGTGAAATGGTACAGCGTAAAACGGTTATGAGTATTGGAGGTTTACCTGGGAAGTTATCCGACTGTTCCGAGCAAGATCCAGCAAAGTGCGAAGTGTTTTTAGTTGAGGGGGATTCTGCGGGAGGAACCGCTAAACAAGGTAGAGATAGAAATTTTCAAGCTATTTTACCTTTACGAGGTAAGATTCTCAATGTTGAAAAAGCGATGCAACATAAGGTGTTTGAAAATGAGGAAATAAAAAATATTTTTACGGCTCTAGGTGTAACTATTGGTACAGAAGAAGACAGTAAGGCGCTTAATCTGTCAAAACTTCGTTATCATAAAATTGTGATTATGTGTGATGCCGATATTGATGGTAGTCATATTGCAACACTAATTTTGACATTCTTCTTTAGGTATATGAAAGAATTAATTGAGAATGGTCACGTTTACATAGCAACCCCACCATTATATTTAGTTAAAAAAGGAGCTAAAAAACAATATGCTTGGAATGATGCCGAGCGTGATGATATTATAGCTCAATATGGTGATGGCGCAAAAATTCAAAGGTATAAAGGTCTTGGGGAAATGAATGCAGAGCAGCTCTGGGATACTACGATGAACCCTGAGTTTAGAACCATGCGCTTGGTTCAGATAGATAATGGAACAGAGGCTGATAGGATTTTCTCTATGCTTATGGGAGATGAAGTACCGCCTCGTAGAGATTTCATTGAAAAGAATGCAATTTATGCCAACATTGACGCATAATCATTAAAAAAGCAATAGTTAAAAAATCCACTTAAATAACCATTAAGTGGATTTTTTACTTTTATTATTTATTTACCACCATTCGCCCTTAAATCGGCAAGACATTGATCGTCTAAAACAGGGATTTCACTTTTTTTAAAGGGGCCAGTAGTGATTTCGGATTCCCAATACATTAAGCAAGAAGCAACATCACAATGCTTTGGATTCTCTTCATCTTCGTGTGCCGTTTGCATGGGCGAACCTAAATCTGTTAAACCTAAAATATGCGCAAATTCATGCGTAATAACCGTAGTCTCTAAAACACTTCTTTTAGGTTCAAAAGGGCTATCGCTTAGTTCGTGGATGGTTTTCTCATAAATTACAAAGGATGTATTCCAATAGGCACTACCCAAAACAACTTGGTTTCCTTCATTTTTATCTGCCTCTCCGTCTAAAAATAAAGCCCAAATGGCTATTTGTTTTCCAGCGTTGTATAGGGTTCTTTCTTTACGTTCTATATCAGCTATTTCCTCAATGGTATATGATGTTTGCCCAGGAGAGGGTATGACTCGTTTTTCAATATTGATACCATCTGGTTTAAATGTTCTGGCGGTAATAAATGAAACAAAATTGTCAATAGTAGTTTGTGTTGGTTCGAAGCCTTCTACAAAGACTAATTCAATGGCAATACTGGTAAAAGTATCATCAGATAATAAATCGTTAGCCGAACTACCAGTAGCTTGTCTATTTACAACTTTGTTGATAGGGGTGAGGCTGTCATCAGTATCATCACTTTTACAGCTATTCAAAAGCAATCCTAAAAGTAGAACCGCTAATATATTCTTTGTCATATTATTTTATTATCATAACGTTACAGTGCTAAATGTAGTATTGTTATAGCGATAAATCTTTACTGAATTATAGAAATGGATGTCAAGACCACTTTTTTCAGTTAAATGATCGATAAAAAGCATTTAAAACACGATGAAATGCATTTTTGGCTAAATTTTTATTATGTTTGTATTTCCAAATCTATGACATAATGAAAAAGTTACCATTCTTAATAGCTGTATGTTTTGTAATGTTTCAATCTAGGGGGCAAATAGATAATAGTTTAGATGTTCTATTATCGGCAGGTATAGAAGATGCGCAACGTTTTGCCTCCGATTATCTTAAGCCTGGAACAAATGGTTTAATGCATGGTATGAATGCCAATTGGTTTAATTCAGCCAAAGCCAAACCACTGGGAGCCTTCGAAATTTCTATAATTGGTAATTATGGTCCAATTAAAGATGAGAAAAAGACTTTTGTTATGGATACAGACTTGTATAATAATGTAACCTTTTCTCAAGGAGGTTCAGCACAACGTGTCGCTACCGTTTTAGGAACAAATAATCCAGATGTAGATGTTATTGTTAAGTACGACGACCCCATTTTTGGCGGGCAGGAAGTAACTGTCACGCTTCCAAATGGTATTGGTGAGGATATTGACTTTATTCCAACAGCAATTATTCAAGGCGCATTGGGTGTAAGCAATGGTTTTGAAGTGAAAGCACGATTTGTTCCCAAATTGAACTTTGATGATGTTGAATTCGGGATGTATGGAGGTGCCTTACAAGCAGAATTTACAAAATGGTTGTCTCATGATATTTACATGCCAGTTTCAATATCTGGTTTGATAGCCTATACTCAAGTTAATACAACTTATGATTTAACAAACTCAAGCGGCATTGAAGGAGAAAATCAGCGTGTTGAAAATGCCACTTCTACTTGGTTATTTCAGCTTTTGGCTTCGACTAAACTACCAATTATTAATTTTTATGGTGGGCTCGGATTTCTTTCAGGTACTTCAGACTCTGATTTAAAGGGAACGTATATTATCACAGATGGATCAATTACGGCAGATCCGATTATCGATCCGTTTTCAATATCAAGCAAAGTTTCAGATGTAAGAGCAACTTTAGGAACTAAATTGAAGTTGGGCTTTTTTAGATTAAATGCAGAGTATCATATATCAGACTTTAATGTGTTTTCTGTTGGCCTAAACTTTGGCTTTAGGTAGAATATTACAGGTAAAAAGATAATATTTAGTTTTAGCAAGTGTATTTTTGAGTTGTTGGTAAAAGTGCAGGATTTGTCCTGTACTTTTTTTATTTAGAGGGTTTTAATTTGTAATTTTGCAGCGCTTTGATTTTAAAAGAAACAGAGTTAATCGTTCGGTAAAATCAGGAAATATAAATCACGTATTACTCAACAAAAGATAAATCAAATTACTAACAATAAATTAATAGAAAAATGAAAGTAACAGTTGTAGGAGCAGGAGCGGTAGGTGCTAGTTGTGCCGAGTATATCGCTATTAAAGATTTTGCTTCAGAAGTTGTATTGTTGGATATCAAAGAAGGATATGCTGAGGGAAAGGCTATGGACTTGATGCAGTGTGCATCTTTAAATGGTTTTGATACAAAAATCACAGGAATCACAAACGACTATAGTGCAACAGCAGGAAGTGATATTTGTGTTATTACATCTGGTATTCCACGTAAACCTGGTATGACAAGAGAAGAGTTAATAGGAATTAATGCTGGTATCGTAAAAACGGTTTCATCTAGTTTAATTGAGCACTCTCCGAATACCATTCTTATAGTGGTAAGTAATCCGATGGATACCATGACTTACTTAGCTCATAAATCAACTGGTTTACCTAAGAATAGAATTATCGGTATGGGAGGTGCATTAGATTCCGCAAGATTTAAATATAGATTGGCAGAAGCTTTGGAGGCACCAATAAGTGATATCGATGGTATGGTAATTGGAGGACATAGTGATGTAGGTATGGTGCCATTAACGAGTCATGCCACAAGAAATAGTATTAAAGTTTCTGAATTTTTAAGTGAAGAGCGCCTTGATCAGGTTAAGGAAGATACAAAAGTAGGAGGAGCTACGCTTACAAAGTTATTAGGAACTTCTGCATGGTATGCGCCAGGAGCTGCTGTTAGTGGTTTAGTTCAAGCTATTGCTTGCGACCAAAAGAAGATGTATCCATGTTCAACCCTTTTAGAAGGCGAGTATGGGTTAAATGATATTTGTATCGGTGTTCCTGTTATTTTAGGAAGAAATGGTATTGAAAAAATAGTGGATATTCCTTTAAGTGATGCCGAAAAAGTACATATGCAAACAAGTGCAGAAGGTGTTAAGAAAACTAATGGCTTACTAGACTTGTAGGAACTAAAAGTTTAGTTTGTAGAATAAATATAAAGACTGTAGTAATACAGTCTTTATTTTTTTATATTTGGCGCATGTTAGCAAGATGGGGCTTTAGTCTATTGGTTGTTTTATTTGCTCTTTTTGGGATTTTATCTCAAGAACAGCGGGTGGTACCCAATCAAGAAATTGTATTGCAATTTGAAGATGTTGATGTAACATCTCAGGAAGCAAAACATACAATTTCCTTGGTAAAAACTCATCTTATGTCGATGGGTGTTGAGAATATTCAAGTTAAAGCCCTTGAAAATGGTCATTTAAAAATAAGCTACTATTCTCATGACCATATCTCCATTGTTAAAGAAAATTTTTCCAATGATATTGCTTTATTAGGTTTTACTACTAATTCGAATAGCAAAGAAAAACCGCTTCGTTCTAGTGAAGAACAAGGTAATATAGCCGTAAATTTTGATATTTATGAGATACAATCGGAGCTTGGTTCTGGTTGGGGGGTTGACGGTACAGTTACATTGCCAATTAATGTAAAAAGCGATCGTTTTTTAGAACCTAATGTTATTCTAAATAGCATTGTCAACTCTGAGGAGCATCAACAAAGACTTATTAAGCTGGCATATAAGGTATGCCAAATAATGACATTTAGTTCTGGTGAGCTCGTATATGCCATTCCCGAAGTGCGAGCTGGGCCATTAAGCTAAAAAAAGAGCAGGCTTTCTTATTTTAGGATTAAAACACGTAAGCTAAAAAACTGCTCTTATTCTCTCCATGAAGGTATTCAAATTTGATAATGAAAATTTGTTACTTCAAAACCTATTTAAAACTTAAATTATTATTAGACAACGAAGCTGTTATATACTAGCTCGTTAAAAAAAATGACCACAAAACATTAAAAAATGCAAAACAAAGGATTAGTAAAACTATTTGCTATTTTGTTTGGATTGGTAAGTCTTTATCAATTATCATTCACATTCAAAGCGAGTCAAATAGAAAATGAGGCTGCAGAAATCGCTATTAATGCCGTTTCTGAAACCGAAGATGATTACCGCGCTAAACGCAGTCAAGAAGAAGCAAACTATTTACAGTCAATTGCAACAGATACTGTATACAATATTGGCATAGCCAAGTTCACTTATAATGAGGTGAAGCAAAAAGCCATGAATTTGGGCTTAGATTTAAAAGGAGGTATCAATGTTATTTTGCAGGTATCTGTAAAAGATATTTTAAAAGGATTAGCTAACAATACCACAGATCCGGTATTTAATAAAGCCTTAGATGATGCATCAGAGCTCCAAAAGAATAGCCAGAATACATATTTAGAAGACTTTTTTATTGCTTTTGATGCTATAAAAGGAGATACAAAATTAGCATCGCCAGATATTTTTTATACCAAAGCACTCGATGGAGAGATTGATGGTAGTATGTCTGACGATGAAGTTAAAGGTATCATAGAAACAAAAATTGATGAGTCTATTGTTTCTGCTTTCGAAGTATTACGTAAACGTATTGATGAGTTTGGCGTAACATCGCCCAACATTCAGCGCTTAGGTAACTCAGGGCGTATTTTAGTGGAGTTACCAGGTGTTAAGGATGTAGAGCGTGCTACCAGTTTACTTCAAAGCACAGCTCAGTTAGAATTTTGGGATGCTTATAAAGGGGAGCAGTTCTTTCCATTTTTAGCTCAAGCAAATGAAACGCTTAAGGGGCTTGTTGAAACAGAAGCCACTGAAGAAGTAGAATCTCAGGATGAAGAAAATGTGCAAGATGCCCAGATAGATGATTTATTGGGAGATGCCGAAACAGACTCAACTGCCGTACAGTCAGTAAATCCAATTTTCGATTTATTAAGAGGTCAGGGCTACCCTGGAGGACCTATTATCGCTAAGTTTGAAATTAAGGACAAAGCAAAAGTACTTGATTATTTAAATAAACCTGAAGTAAGATCGCTACTACCTGCCGAACAACGTTTTGCCAAGTTTGTTTTTGGTAAACCTGAAAAAAATAGTGAGTTGGTAGATTTATATGCTTTAGTAGGAAATAGAGAAAATATCCCACAGCTTAGTGGTGCCGTAGTTACCGATGCACGAAATCAATTTGGTCCTACAGGAAAGTCTGAAGTTTCTATGCAAATGAATGCTAAAGGAGCTAAGATTTGGGAAGAAATGACAGGTAAGGCATATACTCAAGGAAGCCAAATAGCTATTGTTTTAGATGATGTTGTGTATTCTGCTCCTGGTGTAACTACAGGGCCAATTGCAGGAGGATCTTCCTCAATCTCTGGTGATTTTACCTTAAATGAAGCGATAGATTTAGCGAATGTATTACGGGCAGGTAAACTACCAGCCTCTGCAGATATTATACAAAGTGAGGTGGTTGGACCTTCTCTTGGTAAAGAAGCTATTGAAAGTGGTACCATGTCTTTCTTAATAGCATTGGCATTGGTTTTAGTTTGGATGATTTTTTATTATGGTAAAGCAGGAGGTTTTGCCGATATAGCAATGCTTTTAAATATTTTGTTAATATTTGGAATCCTTTCTGGCTTAGGTGCTGTATTAACCTTACCTGGTATTGCTGGTATTGTATTAACAATTGGTATGTCCGTTGATGCTAACGTTCTTATTTTTGAACGTATTAGAGAAGAGTTAGCTAAAGGAAAAGGGCAATTGGAGTCTATTCAAGATGGATTTAGTAATGCCTTATCGTCTATCTTAGATGCCAATATTACAACTGGATTAACAGCATTAATCTTGTTTGTTTTTGGTACTGGACCAATTAAAGGTTTCGCAACCACTCTATTAATAGGTATCGCTACATCTTTATTTACAGCTATTTTTATAACTAGGTTGTTAATTGATTGGTACGCAAATAAAGGAGGAAAACTAGATTTCTCTACGGCTATAACTAAGAACTTGTTTAGAAACATAAATATTGAGTTCTTGAAGAAGCGCAAAGTAGCCTACATGGTTTCAGGAGTGTTATTAGCTTTAAGCTTAGGGTCGCTATTTACAAATGGGTTAAATCAAGGAGTCGATTTTGTTGGAGGTAGAACATATCAAGTACGTTTTGCTCAAGATATTTCAGCTTCAGAGATTACCAATTTGCTTTCTGATCCAGCTGTTTTTGGTAGTGCAGACGCTAAAACTTTTGGGTCTGAAAATCAATTGAAAATAACAACAAAGTATAAAGTTAACGAGTCTGGTGCTGCTGTTGATGAAGAAATTAGAAAATCACTATATACAGCTTTAGTGCCGCATTTAGAAGGGATTTCATATGATGAATTTATTGATTTAAATGATGTTAACAAGCAGGTCGGGTTATTGGAATCTTATAAAGTAACACCAACCATTGCTGATGATATTAAGAAAGCATCCCTTTGGGCGGTCTTAGGGTCTTTAATTGTTGTGTTCTTATATATTTTATTCCGTTTTAAGAAATGGCAATATTCTTTGGGGGCTGTTGCAGCTGTTTTCCATGACGTATTAATTGTTTTAGGTGTATTCTCTTTAACCTATAAATTTATGCCTTTCAACATGGAAATCAATCAGGCGTTTATAGCAGCTATCTTAACTGTTATAGGTTACTCATTAAATGATACAGTAGTAGTGTTCGATAGAATTAGAGAGTTTTTTAATGAACACACATCATGGAAATTTGATAAGGTGGTTAATTCTTCGTTAAGTAGCACCTTAAGTAGAACCTTAAATACATCGCTTACTACTTTGGTAGTATTATTAGCTATTTTTATTTTTGGAGGTGATTCCATTAGAGGGTTTATGTTTGCCTTAATTATAGGGGTTATTGTAGGTACCTATTCATCGCTATTTATAGCGACACCTATTATGTATGATTCGGTGAGTAAACTAAACGACAAAAACAAAAAGTAATAATTAGCTTTTCTTAAAAAATGAAAGCCTGTCTATTTATTTAGATAGGCTTTTTTAATGATATTGCATATACTAAAGTAGAGAGGATCTATATTTTTTCACCGAAATCTTTGATTTTTTTATTTAAAATGGGAACATCTACCCCAATCACGAACTGCACTCTCGTATATTTTAATTCGCTAAGAGCGGTATTATTTTCGGCGGAAGATTTGCCAAAATCAAAGGCATAAGGACTTTCAAAACTACTTGTGCTATTAGAATATGTAAATCCAGATATTATACTTAGCCATTTGAGTTTCCAATCCACCCCCAAGGAAATATGCAAAAAGTCTTCTCCAATATCTAAACGCTCGTTTTCTGGCGATGAAATATCGAGAATATTAGGATCGGTTTTATAGGCATTAAAGTCTGTAGAAAACCCGCCAAAGGCCTTTAAATTATCTCGTAATTTATATTCAGCACCAATCCCGAAGTTAATGACTGTTTTTCGAGATTCATCAAAGTTAACCGGGGTGAGCTCTCCATTGCCCGTATCAATATCTGGAACCGCTATTCTGGTATAAGTGTTGAGACCATCTACAAAGTCTAAATTTAAATGAATCTTTCCATTGGTAATTGGTATACCAGCTCCTACTGAGACACCAAGAGGTTCTTTTCTTTTTGATGTGAGGTCGTCAAAATTGTAGTCGACATATTGATTGAAATCTGCTCCAACACCAGAAACTATTTTTGAATAGGAAAAACGGCCGTCTTGAACCAGTTCCAAATAGGGCAGGTTAATGTTTACCCCCAGAGCGAACTTTGGAAACTTGTAATTAGCGCCTAGTTTTAAAAACAAGCCATAAGATTTTTGACTAAAACCAATAATATTTTGATAAAAGGCAATATCATTCCCTGTTGATTCAACGATATGAGTTACGGCAGAACTTTCCTTTTTATCATAAATAGATAAGAATGCGGAAACACCAACGTTAAAGTATTCGTTTACTTTATATGCCCAAGAACCTCCTGTCCAATGATCGTTTAGCCGGGAGTTCAAATTAATTTTGGTGTTTTGGTTAAAGGCATTAGGGAACTGTTCAAAAATGGATTCGTCTAGATAATTACTGTCATAACTCAGATTGGTATTAAAATTGGCTTTTGTTAAATAAGAATATGCGAAGCGTGTATTAAAAAGATTAAATACACCACCAGCCATGGTTGAGGCACTATTAAAACTTGTATTACTTAATTGAGCATCATTTTGATTGGGATTATTAAGCTTGATATTCTCGAGTTGATAAGCTTTTGCGTTTAACGAGAACCCTACATTTTTGCTATTTGCTAAAAATGACGGGTTGTAATAGGTGAGACCCAAATCGGAGACACTACCTGTAACATTTCCTGCCAGCAGTATAGAGCGGTTACCAAAATTGTTGAACTTGTAGTTCCCTTCTTGGGAATAAGCATTTATGGCATAAAGACATAAAAAGAGAACAAGAAAATACTTTAGGATCATTATTTATATAAGTTGTGCAAGTAAACTTAATTCTAAATTAAAAATAATCAAAGTATAATTTAATGGTTAAACAAAAAAGCTCAAGTGTAAACTTGAGCTTTTCATGTTGTTAAGGTATGGTTTACATACCAACTAGTTTTAATGCTTTTTGAAGCAAATCAGGGTTACTACTTACATAGTCTATAGCCGCCTGAGTTAATGATTTATCTCCTAAAACAGATTTCATTAAGCCTTTAAGTCCGCCTGTGTTTTTTGTAGCTAATCCCATTAAGGCGTCTTTGGTATCTGGATTAGACTTTAGGTGATCTATAGTTTTTTCTTGTAGCTCTTTATCTTTCATTAAAGCCTCTTTTATCTGATCTGCTTGATTAGAAGAACTGGCTTGCGCGACTACATCTTTACCAGCTTTGTTTAAATCTTTGGTGTTAACAGAAGGTAATGTTTGAGCCGATAAGGTAGATACTGTTGAGAATGCTATAGCAATAGCAAAGAATAATACTTTTTTCATAATGTTTGTTTTAAGTTAACAAATAAAGGGAGCGATAATCTCCCTTTATTTATATTATTGTTATTAGTTATTTCCTGGTTCAGTTAATTTTTCCATGACTTTGTCCAAGCTAAAGCTGGCGGCTTTCATTCTTGGAGGGTAATCTTTAAAGGTACTTAAAAATTTACCAACATAGGCCTGGGCAGGAACCAATAAAAATGCATGGTCTAGTAACCAATCGTAATAGGTGTTTGAAGTGATTGTTGCAAACTCATACGGATCACGTCTTAAATTATATATCATTGGCAACCTTAATGGGGTGAAAGGGTTAGCCCAAACGCCTAAAGTACCTGCCATTCGTTGTTCCATAAAAATAAGTTTCCAGTCATCATAACGAAAGGCTGTTAAATCGCCATCATCAGAGAAATAAAATATTTCATGACGTCTTCCTTTGTCTTCTTGCCCTGTTAAGTATGGTAACATATTGTAACCATCTAAATGTACCTTAAAGTTTTTACCATTAGCAGAATGCCCTTTTAGTAGTTTATCTTTTACCTTGTCATCACCAGCTGCAGCCAAGAATGTTGGCATCCAGTCCATCCCGGAAAAAATCTCATTTGAGATGGTTCCAGCAGGAATTTTACCAGGCCATTTTACCATGGCAGGTACACGCCATCCACCTTCCCAGTTGGTGTTCTTTTCTCCTCTAAATGGGTTTATACCGGCATCTGGCCATGTGTTTTTATGAGGACCATTGTCTGTAGAATAAAGTACAATCGTATTGTCTGCAATGCCAAGTTCATCCAATAGATCTAAGAACAAACCAATATGCATATCATGTTCAACCATACCATCTCCGTACTCATTTTGTCCCGAGAGCCCCTTGTGTTCTTCTTTTACATGGGTTCTAAAGTGCATACGCGTTCCATTCCACCAACAGAACCAAGGTTTGCCTGCAGCATGTTGTTTTCTAATCCAATCCATTGCCGCCTTTGAAGATTCATCATCAATAGTTTCCATACGTTTCTTAGTAAGTGGTCCTGTATCTTCTATTTTACCATCAGCGGTAGAGTGAATAACACCTCTTGGACCAAATTTCTTTCTAAAATCTGGATATTTAGCTGGGTCTGGATAATCTGGTAATTCTGGCTCTTCTTCGGCATTTAAATGATAAAGGTTTCCAAAAAATTCATCAAAACCATGATTGGTAGGTAAATGTTCGTCGCGATCACCTAAATGATTTTTTCCAAATTGCCCACTGGTATACCCAAGGGGTTTCAATAATTCTGCAATGGTAGGGTCTTTTTCACTGATTCCTTCTGCCGCACCTGGCATACCTACTTTACTTAAGCCCGTTCTAAATACACTCTGTCCTAAAATAAAAGAAGAACGTCCTGCAGTACAACTTTGTTCTGCGTAATAGTCCGTGAAAATAGTCCCTTCTTTGGCTATTTTATCAATGTTAGGGGTTTGGTAACCCGTTATGCCCATTGAATAAGCACTAATGTTTGATTGCCCAATATCATCGCCCCAAAGTACCAAAATGTTAGGTTTTTTCTGGGACCAAGCAGATAATGACATTGAGAGTATTATAGCAAATACTCCCAGCGATTTAAAAATCCTCATAGTTTAAAATATTAATAGTTAAAAAATTAAAGTTACTAGGTTATTATTTTTTTTACAAGTTTGTTTAGTTAATTCTCTATCATTGTTCAATAGTAGCTTCTTCTTCAATGGTTTTCGCAGTATTATTTATTTCTTCAGTCATACCGTAGCTAATCAGGTATTTTGGATAAGCTCCTACATTTTCAGGCGCTTCTTTATCTGAAGTCTTAACTTTGATTTTTGTTGAAAACGATTGTTCTTTTAAATAGTCTATAGTGGTTTTAACAAGTTTTTCATTTCGAAGATTTACAACACTATCAAACCGAACGGTGTTAGTTAGTTGTTTTATGGCGTCATTAAAAGGGATACCTTCACTACCTGTTTTTTTGTAAACAAATTTTTTAAACTGCTTGTCTTTTTTTAGATAGTCTTGATTGGTTTCCTGTTTAAATAGAGCTCCTGCATAATCTTTCGCTAACGCATCCCTCTGCAATTCTTTATCTGCAAAATAGGTTAACTCAATTTGTAACTCAGGCTTCTTTGATTCTAATTCCAATAACTTATCCAGTTGTTTTAGTTGTTTACCAGTGGGGATGGTATCTGTATACGCAAATTCAATTTCTTCAAGCTCTTTCGGGTCCCCACCAACCAACCCTACTAAGAAATTTACTGGCGAAGCCACAGTTTTTCCAATTACATTTTTAAATGTTTGCCAGATAATTTTTCTAGTATCATAGTCGGGGCTTTTAACATCGCCTCTAACCGGGAGTTCTAAATTAACATCTCCATTTTTATCGGTTAATAAAAAGAAAGCAAATTTGAGGGGTAAGTCGTATAAGCCACCTTTTACATTTTCAAGAGAGGCGTTTTTAACGAGAAGTTTGTTTTCGCTCGTAATATTGCCATCAACTAGTTTTGATTTAGAATAGTAATACATATCACCTTCTAAAATGCTATGTCCCATATAGTAATTAGTGTATAGGTTCAAATCGGGCAGAAGGAACTTTTCTACAGAGATATCAAGTGTTGCGTTGTAAAAATCATTCGGATTGATGCCGAGCTGCGCTTTTAAGTTTCCTCTTTCATTAAGTAGCATGGTAGAATTGAGATCTAACCAATTTGAAGTGCTAGAAATGTCTTTTGACTCTATTTCAATATGGCTTAGGTGATATTTGAACGGATCCCCCGTTAAATTATCTGTATAATCTAGAATACCGTTGTTTAAGGAAAAGTTATGAATAGTATAAGTTATGGCATCTTGAGTGGGCTTATTGTGCACAGAGTCAACTTGGATTACCTTAATTTCAGGTTCGACAGGTTCATTAAATTTAAAAATGTTAAAGAAATTATTAGAAACAGAATCAAGTTGAAACAACGTATAAGAGTCAGTAATATTTACCGAGTTAAAAACATAGTTATTTTTCGAATAATCAATTTTATCGATGGTGGTTCCAACTAATTTTGCCGATAAAAATTCTTGATTCAAGGTGTCAGTCATTTTAAAATTTTGTACTTCTAACTCGCCAGAAACAAGAGATTCAACTGCCCTATAGGTGTTACCTACAATATCGATCTGTGAATTTACCACCCCTTCAAAAGAGTTTACATAAGCGTAGGGCTTTATGTAATTTAAAAAATTATCGAGATAGAGTTGGTTTATTGTAAAGTGTGCATCGAAATCTCCCGTGGCAGGATTGATATTTAATGCCGATTCAAAGTATCCACCTCGTTTAAAATTAAACTTGAGATCTGCACTGCTCTTTTCCTCTTGATTCCAACCAATAAAAGGAATAAGACAGGAAAAGTCTTCAATATGAGTTTCTTTATTTACATTTTCGTTATTAAAAAAGAAATCGGCTTCCTTTAATTCAATATTTGAAATTTCATATTTAAATAAATTATCTTCCTTTTTTGTAAGAGAGTCTTCCTCCGAGGTGTGAAATGCGATAAGATCATCAAAATTGAACGTTGAATCTTTCATGATTGTTTTAACCACTAGTCCACTTATATAAAATTGTTCAACTACTTTTTCATTGAAAAACAATCTGTAAGGTTCCATATCAAGAATTAAGGTATCAAAGGTCGTGAACTCATCAACCTCATTTTGTTCATACATTTTAAAATCATGAACTTGAATAGTACTGGAGAAATAATTGTATTTAAGTTTTCCAATTTCTATTTTTCTCCCAAGAAGTTCTTTACTATTGTTGATCGCGTAATTTTTAACAATAGTTGGTATGAAGAACATTGTTATACCAACTATTACTATAATCCCTAAAAGTATTTTAAATCGTTTATTCATTTAATCAATTACATTGATTTAGTAGGGGTGCACCAAATAGGACTCGACCAAACACGTTCTTGAACAGTTTTTGCAACATGATCTGGGTAAACAACACCCTCTCTAATTTCATCCCAAAGCGTCCATCTTGCTGTTGGAAGCTGAAGTGCTCTCACGTAGTAAAATGAAATTTCATCGGCATTAAAATCCGGATCGGACCAGGTGAGACTAAACTGTGTTGCTCCTTTCGAATTATCAAAAGCACCTGTTTTTAGGTCCACTTGGGCATCAGTTGGGGTTACACTGCCGTCTGCGTTTAGTCTATTGTCTGATACGGCTACATTATAAGTTTTCTCCTGAAGTTTCCCATCTTTATACCAACCTTTTATAACTTGAACTCTATCAAGATTGGCATTCATTGGGTCTTTTAAAACCCAAATTAAAAATTTTGGTTTTTCGTTTGGGCTAACTGTTAAATCACCGCCCATAGGTACCCCTTTGTCATAGCCATCTTTTGCCAAATCGTCATAACTTTCATAGCTATCCTTATATCCATAACCTGCAAAAAACCGAACTTTCATTCGAGGACCACTTGTTGCAAATGTTTCTCTATTGTAAAGTCCATCCCAAATGCCTTCACGGGTATTATTGTTCGCCCATACTCCTGTGATAGCTCCTGGGTTTATGTCATAGGTTTTTGCCCAACCTGGAACTTCATTTATAACTCTGTCTTGAGCTGTACCATCTGTTAATCCATGACTACCTGAATAGTTATCTTCTTCAACATTACTCATCTCTCCATTATGATTATCGGTTCCCCCATTGAATCCTAATTTGTATGGATTTACGCCTAATTTGATTTGGTATTCAAGACCTTTTTTTAATCCGTGTCGAACAAAATTCTTTTCTTCAAATAAGCGTCCACTATAATTTTTTAAAGACTCTGCATTTTCAAACTGGGCAAACTCATCATTAGGCCAGAACTTTGGATAAACTTCTGAGGCCCCTTTTATTTGCATAATTTCAATGGTGCGTTCATACTGTGCACGCTTTTCGGCGTAATTCTTAGTTAGTGGCATACCATCAGGCATATTTTCATCGAACATCATGCCCTTACTGGCATTTGAATTATGAGGAATTGCCAATACGGTAGACCCATTCTTTGTAATTTGATCCAACCAAGCCCAAAGCTCGGTTTCACGATTTACTTCTATATAACTTACAGGTAAATCAGGCACAATAGTATCTCTAAAAATGATGTTCCGGTGAAGGTTGCCGCCTGCGGGAGCACCAGACCATTCAAAGGCATGAAGTGTTGTGAATTTACCGGGTTTATAATTTTTTTCGGTGGCTTCGTTCATTAATGACCACGCATCCATAGTGGTGGTAACCCCTTGATAAAATGGTGGGTGCTGCGGTGTGGCACTCCTATTACTTTTAACAACGAGATCAAGAAATAATTGTTCGGCTTCTTCCAAGCCCTTAACATTTCTTAATTGTTTTGCTTCCGTTGAATTATAACCCTTAGCATTGGGATTCATAACCGTTTGCATTTCACCTATATATTCAGAATGGTCGGTCACAGCCGCAAAATCTAAAGGTCGTTTAAGTTGCACTTTTTTGCCAGTTAATTCTAAAAGCATTTCTTCACCTTGTGCAAAACGAAGCGATTGATCTGGTGTAAGTCTATTGCCGCCAATATAGGCGTCTAATGAGTAGGAGGTATGCATATGTGTTTCACCAAAAAAAGCTTCCTTGTTTTCAAAATAAGGGATTGTACTTTCTTGATATGCATCACTCTGTTCTACAGTTGATTCTTCCGTAATTGTTTTTTGCTCATTTTTGCAATTAGTTAGCGTAAGACAACTAAATACAAGAACAATACAGATTAATTGAAAAGGTTTCATAGTTATAGTGTTTTAATTTTTTTCTGTTTTGGCGTATACAAAGACTAAGCCTAACCGGAACATATTTCCGTCTAACCCATTGTCTCCTGCAAGGACGATCCCATAGCTTGATGTAGCTGCAAGAAAAGGTAGTATTTGATAGCCTGCGGATATGCCTCCTCCTAAAACGTGAATTTTATTATCTTGAGCTTGACCATCTATTTCAGATTCACCTCCAATGGCATACCTCAAGTCTATTCCTGCCCAGAATTTATTTGTTAGATTATGTGTCAGGTGGTTTTCAATTCCAAAAAGGGGATTTTGTATAACTTCGTCCCCTTGTACAATAATAGAAGGATCTGTGTTTTTGGTGTATAATTGTATATAGGGGTAAGATTCTATCCAAATAAGTCTTTTTGAATTTTTAGATAAAGGAAAACTCATGGGGGTTCCAAATTCAATGGTAAACCTGTTAGTGCCTAGGTTTAATAGTTTAGAAGCGTCATATGAGCCCGAATACCAAACTCTTAGATAGCCAAACATTGAATATGCTGGAGTGTGTTGGGTAAACTCCTTAATAGATAGTGAAGGAGCGCCTATTAGCCCTACTTTAAAGGCTATAAATCCATCTGAAAATCCAGAGTTATTTAACCCTGTAAAAATTTCACCTTGATCAGTAACAATAGTACCGGAGGCATTTGCAGGGTTAAACATGAATTGAACTTGAGCAAATCGCTCACCTAATCCAAAGTTATAAAATAAGGTTGTAGGGAATACATTAACATTAATATCCGAGTCTGTTAAATAAATATTTCCTGCAGGGACTAAATTTTGATTTAAATTTAAGTATTTAGGATTTGCACCAATAACACCTTTAGGTCCTAATAAGTATGATCTTGGCCCATCGCCTTGAGAATGGGCGACTATACTGATGAGTAACAATCCTATTGTGTATACAAGAATATGTCTAGATTTAAACATTGCCACTGGTATTAATTATAAGCCAATTTGTTTAGGCGGATATTTTTTAAAGGTAGCGGCATGTGCTTTTAACTTCGCACCTAGAGTTGCCAGCCACGCACTACGCCTATGGCCTACAGGCATTTCTTCTTTTGGGTCAATATATAAGTTAAACATCCATGGTGCTAGACCTACATCTTGAACTGTAGAATAATCAATCCACATGTGGGTATCCTGGGGAATAATAACCTTGATGTGCTGTTTGTATTCTTTCATACGAATAGCCATCAATTCTTTACCCCACCAAAAATATACAGCCTCTCTATTCGTTTTTCCGTCTTCTAAAAACAGGAAGCTCGACTGATCAATAAAATCATAATAATTATTTTTAGGTAGTACGTCTGTAGAAATTCCAGCGAGTCTTAGATTTATTCCAAACAGATCCATCAAATCAAAAATATCATCACTCTGACGACCAGGTGCTATAATGCCTTTCCAATAAGCTATTCCTGGAATACGCACGCCACCTTCAAAAGTGGTTCCTTTAGCGCCTCGAAAGGGGGTGTAGCCGCCATCTGGCCATGAATCCATCTGTGGACCATTATCAGAGGTAATAAAAATAAAAGTGTTTTCTAACACCCCAGCTTCATCCAGAGTCTTAACAATATTTCCAATATGCATATCAACTTCTGCAACTGCATTTTTGTAAGCATATTTTGCCGCGCTTAAACCAGGATAATCAGGATTATCATGATTATCGGCATGAACTTTCATGAAATTGTGATCAATAAAAAATGGTTGCTCTGATTGAGCTAATTCTTTAATTCTTGAAATGGTGAAATCTGTAAGCACTTGATCTGCTCTACCCATGTCTTCTATGGATTTCACTTGGCTTACTTTTTTAGTCTTACCGCCTTTAAATCCATGTTGAAGGTGATCGTCTGGTCTAATACCTTCAAAATCTGCCATTCTTTCTGGATTTAATACTAAATCGGGATAACGTCTCGGATCCACACCTTGAGAGATTTCTTTTTGAGCAGGGTAATAGCCCATAAATTCATCATAACCCACATCATGAGGTCGCATGCCTACAGCTTCTCCAATATGCCATTTCCCAGTTAATAAGGTATAATAACCAGCTTTACCAAGTAACGTAGCAATGCTAGTTTCTGTGTCCCATGGGTTTTGCGTTAATATGTCTCCAGCTAGAATTGGTCGAATCAATCCAGTGCGAACTGGTAATCTACCTGTACGAATGGCTGACCGAGTTGATGTACAGGTCTGTTGTGAATAACATGATGTGAGTTTTAAGCCTTCAGCCGCAAATCTATCCATGTTAGGCGTAGCTGCACCAATAGCAGCCCCTCCGCCATAACACCCTGGGTCCCCATAGCCCATATCATCTACTATCAACCAAACTATATTTGGTTTTTTACCTGTCTTTTTTTTTAGATCAGAGAGCTTTTTTGAAACTTCCTTTTCCTGGTCTGGATGCGGAATGGATCCTTCAAAGTTTTCTGCAGCTTTAACAGATCTGTCAAAGTTTTGAGCATTTAAGATATATGGGCATACACAAAAAAAGTATAAGGCCGCAATAACTATTATGGTGTTTTTCATAGCAAAACATAATGGAAAATGAACAATGTTATAATATTAAGCAGGTATCCAGGTTTAAAGATAACCTTCTATGTTTGAAGGGGTTTTATCCTTCTTTCTTGACCTCTACAATTTCATACATGTTTTTACCATCTACTTGAATAGGTTGGTAATAAGTTTGTCCAAATTGAACATAGGTTACATCTCCTATTTTAACCTCTTCGCCACCTTCTGGCAATCCAGGTACAATTGTCCCAGCAGTTGCAGGTACAACAATGTAGCCATCTTCGTTTTCTTCGTAAAAAGCACCTCCGTAATAATAATTCGTGGTATTATTAACTTCTACTTTCTCAGCTTCTTTAGGGATATCCGGGACTTCTGCTCCAATTGGGGCTTGTACAGCAACAAAACCATCTTCAGTTTTTAAATAGTAGTTTCCGTTTTCATAATTATACTCTTCCTTTTCATTGGTGTCATCGTTAGTTATGCTAACAATAATAGCAGTTGTTGCTAAAGTAGCTACAAAGAAGCCCCAAGGGTGATAAACAGGCCCCCAATAAAATGGCACATATGGATGGTAGAAATACGGTCTATGACAATAATAACCAAAGCCGCCATATCTGTAAGGAGGTCGCACGTAAGCTCTACCGCTAGCTCTTACATAGGTGTTTCTGTTGTTAACGTTAATATTAATATTATTATTTACGCGCCTATTGTTGTTGCCTATTTTGTTGTTGTTCCCCGCTTTGTTTCCAACCTTGTTTCCAGTTTTATTTCCAGCCCTATTTGTCGACCTATTTTTAACGTCAGAGGTTTTTCTGTTGCTAACTTTGGATTGGCCAGTACTTGCTCTGTTACTAGTGGCTGGTCTTGTTGTTTTATTGGGGATGTTGCTTTTATTAGAAAAGTCACGACTTTTATTTCTTGTACTACCACCATTTATGGATCTGTTTTGTGGTCTTTGTGTAGTTGTAGGACGAGATTGTCTTGTTGTTTGATGGCTCCTACTAGGCGTATGTGTTGGTCTAGACATGGAATGCCCACCACCTCTGTGGCCACCTCCGCCTCTCATACGCTGAGAAAACATATTGGATGGAAGTATTAATGCAATAAAAAGTAATAAAAGAGCTAGGGTATGTTTTATGTTGAATTTATGTGATGTCATACTATATAAATTTTAAGAATGCGTTGAATTAAGATTTCTTAAGGATGCTTATTAATTTAGCCGTAGGGGGCGCTAAAAAATTAAAAACAGCATCTGGAATATCGGGATTCAAAGTCCAGTTACTAAATGTAGATTCATATTGCATGTTGTCTTTATTTTTGTAAATAATTACAAAATGCTTTGGCAACAAGTAGGTTTTATTAGAAATCCAAATTTGCACATTCATGTTTTTGTTTATTGCCATGATGTGATAGCACTCTTCTTCAGCCAAGGTCTTTTTTCCTAGAAATTTAATTTCGTCAAAATACTCCATCATATCATCTGTAAAGTCGGGGTAAAAGAAATCGGCAGCAGGAAACTTGAAATCATAATTTTCATTCATTTGATTTATCATCTCTAATGTGCTTTCAGGAGCTGCAAGTGTTACATAATTATTTTCATCAAAATTATAATATGTCATAAAAGAGCCATCGTACCAAAATCCACTTTTTCCTCTAGAACCTTCTGTTCTAGATAATAGCTTATTAGGGCCAGAAAAAGACACAGTGCTTTTAGAGTAGTGCTTTACAATGTTTTTTGAGGTGTCTAACTTGTCAATAGACGTATTTAAATCAAAGGTTACAGCGTTTAAATTGCCAATAACATCACTCATTTTGTCTAAAATAAAAATGGCGGTAGAGTCAATATTTTTAGAATTCTGGGAGTGCCCTAGTAAGCAAAATATTAATAGGGTTGTAACAAATAGCGGTTTTTTCATAATAGCAATGAAGGTAAAATTAAATGATTAATAATGTAGGTTACAAAGCTGAAGGGCTTCAGTTTTTTCATAAAAATAAGAAAAATCGGATTGGCAATATGGAAATTTAGATTATTTTTTTGTTAATCTGGCCTTGGCGAAAACATTAATTATGTCTTTTGAAACTAACACTGTCACCAACATTTATGGACAATTGCTGTATAAGTCCTGCATTTATTTCAAGAACATATTGCGCAGGAGCTTTCGATGGTAATGAAGATTCATCAAAAGGTTTTGCATGTTCTTGAAAGCTAACTATTTTTTTATCTGAATTAAGATAGAGTAAGTCTAAAGGGATTTTTGTGTTTTTCATATAAAAAAAACGCTCTTGCTCATCTTCAAAAATGAAAAGCATTGCTTGGTTTGTTTTCATGAAGTCTCTATACATCAACCCTGTTTGAACAGCAAAATCTGTCTCTGCTATTTCTATATCGAATAACACGGTACTTGAGTCGGTTTTTTTATAAACGGATAGTTCTCCGTCTTTGGAGAATTCAATCTTAGTTTGCTTAATCTGTTTTATGTTGTCTTTGCACGCCATTAGAAAAATAGCGAAGCTGAAAAAAAGAAAGCAAAATCTAGTCATGATCAAGTTTGTATTATTCTTTTTGATCTTTCGGTTTGAAAACGAACATAAAATATAGTCCAATTAACACAAAAGGAATACTTAGCCATTGTCCTGTGTTGAAGTTGAACCAATTAATGTATTCTTCTCCTTGGGGTTCTTTAGTGAATTCAATAAAAAATCTAATGGTCCATAGCAGTACCAAAAATAACCCAAATAGAAACCCAGATTGGTTTCTTTTAGATGTTTTAGAGTAGAAGTACCATAAAATTAAAAACACAAAAATATAGCAGAATGACTCATATAGTTGGGAAGGATGCCTGTAAGGAACAGCATCTAATAAATTTTGAAATTGTGGATTGTCGGTTACGGCATTATAAGCTTCTTGAACATCCTTTATCCCTGTACGCTGCATAATTTCACTTTTATAGTATTGATCTTGAATAAAACGAACACCAAAATTTGAATCTGTTATTTTTCCGATAATTTCAGAATTAATAAAATTACCCATTCTTATAAAAACAGCACCAGAAGCCACGGGAATAACAATTCTGTCTAATAGCCATAATATTGATTTGTACTGATATTTTTTTCGATATAAATACATTCCAATAATAATACCTATTGCAGCACCATGGCTCGCTAACCCTTGAAAACCTGTAAATTCAAACCCTCCCTTAAATTTAAACGGAAGAAAAATGCTAAAGAAGTCCTCGGAAATTAGTTCTGACTGATAGAATAAAACATGCCCCAATCTGGCTCCAAGCATTGTTGCCAAGACCGTATAAATAAAAAGCGGGTCTAAATAATCTGTAGAAACCTTTTCTTTGGTGAAAATACGCTTCATGATATACCAACCTAAAATAAAGGCAATAACCCACATTAAACTGTAGAAGTGTAATTTAAAATTACCAATTATATCAATTCCTGTTACAGGGTTCCAGTCTAGTTTTAAAGCATGCATATTCAGTGCGTTTTATTCTAATTAAGAAGTTCAATTATTTCAACTTCAAATATAAGGTTTGTTTTTGCAGGAATACCTCTGGTTCCAGACTCGCCATAGGCTAAGTGGTAAGGTATAAAAAGGGTGGCCTTATCGCCAACTTTAAGTTGTTGAAGTCCTTCCTTAAACCCTGGTATCATGCCAGCATTTGGTCCAATACGTGCAGAAATAGGTTGGTATCTTCCTGCTGCTTTTCGTTTTTCGTCCAGAGCATCAAGAGATTCGGCTATTTCAGCGTCACTTGTCTCTAGAAGGCTTCCGTCTTCGAAATATAAAGCATAGTGCGTTAGTACGGTTGCTTCGGTAGGTAGTTTTATTTCAGTTCCTTCTTTAGTAATAAGATACTGTAGTCCAGATTCTAATGTTATAGCTTTTGCTTTTTGAGCTTCAAACTTTTCTTTTGTAGCTTTTAAAATAGCTTCTTTTTTAGCGGCTCTTTCCTTTTCTAATCGTTCTTCTTCTGCAAAATGCGATACAAATATTTCATTGGCATCAAACTTTTTTGCTTCTTTACCTTTTCTAATAATGTTTAGCTCTTTAATGACTACATCATTTTTAGGACGATCCTTTTCGTTTGTTTCAACATTAGAAATGGAATCCTGTATATCAAGGCCAAGAATTAATTCGCCAAAAACCGTATGTCTTTGATCCAAGTGAGGTTTTGGTTTTTCGGTAATAAAAAATTGACTTCCGTTGGTTTTAGGACCAGCGTTTGCCATTGATAGAATCCCTGGTTTGTTATGTTTCAACTCTGGATTAAATTCATCTTTAAATCGATACCCAGGGTTTCCCTTTCCAGTGCCAGTAGGATCTCCTGCTTGAATCATAAAACCATCGATAACTCTGTGAAAGATAGTGCCATTGTAATAATGCTTTCCTCTATATTCCTCAGAAACCATGGTGTTACTACCCTCTGCTAAAGAGACAAAGTTGGCAACTGTAATCGGCGTTTTTTCTTCTTCAAGCTTAGCCAGCATAATGCCTTTTGTGGTTACAAATTCGGCATATATACCATCTTCAAGGTCAGGGTATTGGGTTTTGCAGGAGCTTATTATAATAGAGCATATTACCAGTAAGAATACAATGGTATTTTTTTTTAGACTCATTTTAAGATTTTAATTTGGGGTAATAGAGTTAATGGTAACTTCGCATATTAGAGGTGTGTTACTTCCTATTTTGTTTTCGTCACCATAATATCCGTATGCCTTTTGGGATGGAAATAGAAAAGTAACCGTTTCTCCAGTTTTCATTAATTTTAAACCTTCACGCAGTCCTGTAAAAAGCTCTTCTTTATCCATTACGTAGTTTTGGGTTTTTAAATCTTCTTTGGAGTATATGAGCTGTCCGTTAAGGGACTTTACGTTGTAGTTGTAATTTACCAAGTCGCCAAAATTTGGCTTGTATAAGGTGTCAGCCTCCATTTTAGTGTTATAATAATACCAAAAACCATTTTCGGAAGCGATGTAGTCTTTTTGTTGGTTTTTTAGTAGATTTTCTATTCTGGCTTGTTCTTTTGCGTTGAGTTTTTTATTTCTTTCTACAGATTCATTAATAAAGGAACCTGTTTTTACAGAAACTGGTCTTCTTGCTTCTGGTGTTTTGCAACCAAATGCTAGTAAGGTAAAGATTAGAATTAAGAGTTTATTCATTATTCAGGGCTTTGTTATAACTAGGCAATATACTAATAAAATTATCAACCGTAGCTTTTAAAGAGGTATAGCTCTTACCTCCAGCTGCATTAGTGTGGCCACCACCACTAAAATGCTTACGAGACATTTCATTCACAGAGAAACTACCTTTAGAACGCAACGATATTTTTATGATACCTTCCTTTTTGTCCTCAATAAATATGGCTGCTAATACAATCCCGTTTAGCGACAGCCCATAATTTACAACGCCTTCTGTATCTCCCTTTTTGTAATTGAATGTATTTAATTCTTCTTGCGAGAGCGTTATATACGCTGTTTTTAATTCGGGTATTACTTTTAAGTTCGTTAATGCACAACCTAATAGCTGAAGGCGTTCGTAGCTATTCGTATCGTATACGTTATTGTGAATTTGGGAATTGTTAGCACCTTTTTCTATAAGTCTAGCAACTATACTATGTGTAGTACTTGTGGTTGATGGGAACCTGAACGAACCTGTATCTGTCATAATACCAACATATAAACAAGTAGCAATCTGGCTATCAATGGTGTTTTCATCGCCAAGCATATTAATAAGATTGTATACCATTTCGCAGGTGGAGCTCATGTTAACATCGCTATACATGAATGTGGCATAATCATCTGGAGCTTGATGGTGGTCTACCATGATTTTTAAAGCTTTAGAGTTAGCTAGTAAAGGCTCCATATCTCCTGTTCTATGAAATGCATTAAAATCTAATGTGAATATAACTTCGGCTTCTTCGATTAAAGGGTTACATTGATTTGTTTGCGAGTCGTATTTTAGAATCTGGTCGTTTCCAGGAATCCATTTTAAAAAAGAAGGAAAATCATTTGGTACTATAACCTTTACCTGGTGATTGCTTTTCAAAAGATAGTGATATAACCCTAAAGTGGATCCAATAGCGTCGCCATCTGGGTTTTTATGAGGAACAATCACTATTTTTTTCTTGGTAGCTAAAAGCGCTTTAACCTTTAAGATGTCTTCTTTATTCATAAGCGACGAAGATACAATTTTTTTAAAATTGGATTAATTGTATTTCAGTTTAAATACATTACTTTTGCACGCAAAATATTTAATAAACAAGTCTTTATAATTTTATAAAACAAAATAAATAAAACGATATAATGGCAACAAATAGAACATTTACAATGCTTAAGCCTGATGCGGTTGAAAAAGGACACATAGGGGCAATTTTAGAGAAGATTTCAGCTTCAGGATTTAGAATTGTAGCTATGAAATTAACTCAAATGACTAAAAGCGATGCTGAAGTTTTTTATGCTATACATAAGGAACGTCCGTTTTTTCCGGAATTGGTAACGTACATGACACGCGGCCCTATTGTAGCGGCTATTTTAGAGAAAGAAAATGCTGTTGAAGACTTTAGAACGCTAATTGGTGCTACAAATCCTGCTGATGCTGCCGAAGGAACTATTAGAAAAATGTTCGCGGTTTCGATAAGTGAAAATGCGGTACATGGAAGTGATAGTGATGAAAATGCTGCTATAGAAGGTGCTTTTCACTTTTCAGGCAGAGATCAGTTTTAAATACCGAATCGAAAACGCATACTTTAAAATCCTGCAATCTTTATTGCGGGATTTTTTATTTACTTTTTGGAAATAAAAAAGCCTATCAATTTTGATAGGCTTACTTGTAATTGTTAAATAGTATATATTTTAGACTACTTTTACGTTTACGGCGTTTAATCCTTTTCTACCTTCTTGTAGATCGAATTCTACAACATCACCTTCACGAATTTCATCGATAAGTCCTGAAATGTGTACGAAATGTTCTTTGTTGTTGTCCTCCTCAATGATGAATCCAAAACCTTTAGAATCATTGAAGAATTTTACGGTACCTTTACTCATTGTATTTGTATTATAAAAAATTAAGTTCCAAAGGTAATGTAAATTCTTGTACCTTTTTTGTTTTTAATGAAAATTTTAAAATTTAATGATTGATGTAATTATCTTAAAATCAATTTCTTAATAATTTCTTTGCCTAACTCTTCATTTAACATGTTAATAATTTTCTGTTTTCCATAGCTCAATTCCTCTCTTAATACGCTAGAACTTAATTGCACGTATAATGTTTCGCGCTCTAAGTTTATAGAGGTAGTATAATTATTTACGCCATTGCCCATTAAGTTTACCCAAGCATCAGCTACATTTACTTTGTTTAGGCCTTTTTCTAACTTGTTGGTTTCAACAAATTCTTTTAAGGCTTCAGATATGCTTATATGTTCATTGTTACGTTTAGCCATAGTTATAGTCTGAAAATTTCATAAGATTGGTGTACTTGTTTTACAGCATCCTCTGTTCGTTCACCGTGAGTATCACTTATAAAGAGCTGTCCAAAGTTTTCGTTATCTACTAATTTAATAATTTGAGCAACACGATGTTCATCCAATTTGTCAAAAATATCGTCTAAAAGTAAAATAGGGTTAACACCACTTTGTTTTTTTATAAAATCAAATTGTGCTAGTTTTAAGGCTATTAAAAAAGATTTTTGCTGCCCCTGACTTCCAAACTTTTTAATAGGGTGGGTTTCAATATTAAAACTTAAATCATCTTTGTGAATACCAGTACTGGTGTATTGCAGTGCTTTGTCTTTATTGATAGAGCTCTTGAGCAAGTTGTTTAAATGGTCTTCGAATAAATCGCTATTGTAAACCAAATCGACAATTTCATTGTCATTGCTAATAGCATTATAGCGCGATTTAAAAATAGGGATAAAGGTTTTTAAGAATGCATCTCGTTTTTCAAAAATAACGGTGCCATACTCGGTAAGTTGGCTGTCGTAAACATCTAAAGTATCCTGATTAAAAGTATGGTTTAAAGCAAAATATTTTAGCAAAGCATTGCGTTGCGCCAGAACTTTGTTGTAGTTAATTAAAGCCTTTAAATAAGTTTTGTCGCTTTGAGAAATAACGCTGTCGATAAATTTTCGTCTTGTGGTACTACCTTCTATAATAAGGTCTCTATCTGCTGGAGAAATTATAACCAATGGTAAAAAGCCAATATGGTCGCTAAACTTTTCATAAGTTTTTCCGTTTCTTTTAATTAGTTTTTTTTGTCCGCGTTTTAAACTAATGGCCACTTTTTCTATTTTATCTGCTTTATCATAATCGCCGTTGATGACAAAAAAGTCCTCTCCATGCTTTATGTTTTGCGTGGCTACGGGATTAAAGTAACTTTTCCCAAAGGATAAATGATAAATTGCATCTAGTACATTGGTTTTTCCAATGCCGTTGTTGCCAACAATACAATTTATTTTCTCATTGAAAATGAACGATTTGCTGTCAAAATTTTTGTAGTTAAGTAATGAAAGTGATTTTAAAATCATACAAAAAGCAACTTTGGTGGCAATTAGATGCGTAAACGCTTAAAAGGAAGTGCAAATTATTGAAAAATATCAAATAAATACCCTTTTAGTTATGAAGAAAAATTATATTTTTGCGCGATAATAAATTTGAACTGAACGTATGGCAACTTATAATAAAAGAGGTTACAAACCAAAGAATAAGGTAGAGAAACAGCATGATATTGAGGAAGGGTCAACGACTGCCGAGGTTTTTAATACACTTGATGAAACAGCTTCTAAAACCGAGGATTTTGTTGCAAAAAATCAAAAGTATATCTTCATTATTATAGGCGTTGTTGCTGCTGTAGTTTTAGGATCTTTAGGATATAAAGAATTTATAGCTCAACCAAAACAAGCCGCTGCCATGAATGATATGTTTCAGGCTCAAAAATATTTTGATGAAGCAGTTTCAGGTACGTCTACCCAAAAAGACTCACTTTATAACTTAGCTTTAAATGGAGGAGAAGGTAAATTCGGTATGTTAGATATTATTGAGGAATATAGTGGTACCCCTTCTGCAAACCTAGCTAATTATTATGCTGGAACGGCTTATCTTAGATTGAAAGATTATAAGAACGCTGTTGAATATTTAAGTAATTTTAGCAGTGAGGATGAAATATTGGCGCCATTGGCAAAAGGTAATATAGGAGATGCGTTTGTGCAATTAAATCAGGTTGAAGACGCGTTAGGATACTATGAGCAAGCTGCCGAAATGCGGGATAACGGGTATACAACGCCTATGTATTTATTCAAGGCTGGTGCTATTGCTTTAGATTTAGGGCAAGCAGATAAGGCCTTAGCATATTTTAAGAGAATAAAAGACGACTATTCTAACTCTACCGAAGCATCAAAGGTAGACGTGTTTATTGGAAAAGCTCAAGTATTGGCAAACAAATAGTATGGCTACTGAAAATAAAAACTTATCCGATTACGATAAATCAACAATCCCAGACGCGAGCAAATTTCGGTTTGGGATTGTTGTTTCTGAGTGGAACAATACGATTACCGAAGGCCTTTATAAAGGTGCTTACGATACTCTTATAGATAATGGCGTGGCTGCTACCAATATCATTAGATGGGATGTTCCTGGAAGTTTCGAATTGGTTTACGGTTGTAAAAAAATGCAGGAGCAAATGGTTAATGCGGTTATTGCTATTGGTAGTGTAATTCAAGGAGAAACTAAGCATTTCGACTTTGTTTGCGAAGGTGTTACCCAAGGCATTAAAGATTTGAATGTTATGCGAGAAACCCCAGTTATCTTTTGTGTTTTAACAGATAATACTTTGCAACAGGGACTTGAGCGCTCTGGAGGGGTTCATGGCAATAAAGGAACCGAAGCGGCTATTGCAGCCATAAAAATGGCAGAGCTACGCAGAAATAGCTGATTACCTATAAGTCCATCTCATTTAAAAGAGAAAGCCCGAATTGATTAGGCTGAATATCGAATTTATTTGCCTTTATTTTACTGAAGTTTGTTAACAATTTTTAGCATTCCTAATCTTTAGGTTTCTTTATTTTTAAGTACTTTTGGGTAATTGACAATACTAGATTTTGTTTAAACAGCGCAAACATAGAACCTTTAATTATCAACCTAGATTTTCGAACGAAAACCAAGCAAATTCTAGTTCTAACAACAATTCTGATTCCGACGATTTTAAGTCTAAATGGCGAAAAGCAAATCAAACTAAAGTAAAAGTGAGAGGTGCTATGTCCATCAAAATTTTAATAATCATTTTGGTATTATTATTGATTTGTATGTATCTATTAGAGAAGAAATACATGTAATTAAAATTTTAGAACTCATGGGATTATTAAAAACGCGTAAAAACAAAAAATTTAGTTATACACCTCGGTATTTTGATAACAAGGGGGCAGAAGGTAGCCCGTTTGAGATTAAACATAAATTTGACGCGTATAGAAAAACTGTTGGTGCGAATAAAGGTTTAAAAGGAAAATTCAATGATGCTTGGGATGATCTAAAGAATAATCCAGACAAGGAAGCAAATAGACGAATTTTAATTATTGTAGCCATTTTGCTTTTGGTATTTTTGTTCATTATTGATTTCGATTTATCTATCTTCTTTTCTAAGTAATATATGGCAGACATTATACAGCTTTTACCTGATCATGTAGCAAATCAAATTGCCGCCGGAGAAGTTGTACAGCGCCCGGCATCTGTGGTAAAAGAACTGCTTGAAAATGCCATTGATGCAGGGGCAAATACTATAAAACTTATTATAAAAGATGCCGGAAAGACTCTTGTTCAGGTAATTGATAATGGCAAAGGTATGAGCCATACCGATGCCAGACTGAGTTTTGAGCGTCATGCTACATCAAAAATTAGAAATGCTGAAGATTTATTTCAGCTGCATACTAAAGGATTTCGTGGAGAGGCCTTGGCTAGTATTGCTGCTATTGCTCATGTAGAGTTAAAGACCAAGCAAGCATATGATGATGTCGGAACGTGCTTAGTTATTGAAGGAAGTAACGTAGTTTCTCAAGAAGTGGTGGTAACACCAACGGGTACTTCGGTTTCTGTGAAAAATTTATTTTTTAATATACCTGCAAGACGTAATTTTTTAAAGTCAGACACTGTTGAATTACGACATATCATTGACGAATTTCATCGTGTAGCTTTGGCGCACCCCAGTATTGCCTTTACCTTTTACAATAACGGTAGCGAATCTTTCAATTTACCAGTTAGTAACTACCGGCAGAGGATAGTCAATATTTTTGGAAGTAAAACCAATGAGAAATTGGTGCCAGTTGAAGAAGAAACAGAGGTGCTTACAATATCTGGTTTTGTTGGAAAACCTGAGTTTGCAAAACGGACAAGAGGGGAACAGTATTTTTTTGTAAATAACAGATTTATTAAAAGCGCTTATTTAAATCATGCTATTTCATCTGCTTTTGAAGGTTTGTTAAAAAGTGGTACGCATGCAGGGTATTTTTTAAACCTTACGGTAGATCCACAAACAATCGATATTAATATTCATCCAACAAAAACAGAAATAAAGTTTGATGACGAGCATACCTTATATGCAATTTTACGTTCGGCAGTAAAACATAGTTTAGGGCAGTTTAATATTGCACCTATTCTCGATTTTGAAAGAGATCCTAGCTTAGATACACCGTATACCTATAAAGGAACAGACACAACTATCCCAAAAATTGAAGTAGATAGGAGTTTTAACCCGTTTCAAGAAGGATCCAGTACTAAAAGTGGAGTAGCTAGCTTCAAAAAAGAACCTGCCGGAAGTTGGGAGAGTTTGTATGTAGGTGTTGAGTCGAAGAGTAACCAGAATGACAAGGAGTTTAGTGAGGTGCATTTTGAAAGTGAAGAAAAACCAGCCTCAATGTTTGATGAAGCCCAAGATGTTGAGCAGGTTAATACAACGTACCAGTTACACAATAAATATATAGTTAGTACAATAAAGTCTGGGATGTTGGTTATTGATCAATATAGAGCGCATCAACGTGTTTTATATGAAGAGTTTTTAAAAAACATGACAACCAAGGAGGGTGTAAGCCAGCAATTATTATTCCCACTACAATTGCACTATTCAAAAGAAGATATGGTTATTATAACACAGTTAAAGGCCGATTTAGAGCATACTGGCTTTGTGTTTTCTAAGATTGAAGAGGAAAGTATTGATGTTATTGGGGTGCCTGTTGGAGTACCAGAAAGCGAGGTATCTATTATTTTGGAACAACTAATAAGTGATACTGAAAACGAGGTGCCAGATGCCCATTTTAGTGCTACAGATTTATTGGCCAAATCCATGGCCAAGAGTTTGGCCATAAAAACAGGACAATTATTAAAGAAAGATGAACAAGAGCATTTGGTTAATAAGCTATTCGCTTGTAAAGAGCCTAATGTATCTCCTACTAACAAAACAACGTTTATTACCATGAGTGTTGATGAGTTAGATAAAAAATTTATTTAAACTATGATGCGAATTTCGGAAACTGTTAAGCACCTAATAATTATCAACGTTCTCATGTTTGTTGGTACACTAGCAATAGGACAAGGGGTTTTGTTTTATGAATGGTTTGCGCTTTATTTTCCTAAAAATGATGCGTTTAAACCCTGGCAAATTATTACCCATATGTTTATGCATGGCGGGATGATGCACATATTTTTTAACATGTTCGCGCTTTGGATGTTTGGGACTCCTGTGGAAAGAGTTTTAGGGGCTAAACGCTTTTTATTTCTTTATATATCGGCAGGATTAGGAGCTGTTTTGCTTCAGCTTGGCTTTTATTATTTTGAGTATATTCCAAATTACAATGCGCTATTGGAGTCAGGTTTATCTTCAGAGAGTATTAAACAAATGCTCACTAATAATGAGGTTATCGCTGGGACTAGTCAATCTCAGTTTGCTATGTTACAATCTATATTTCCTGCCTATAATGCGAGCATGGTAGGCGCCTCTGGTTGTATTATGGGGGTTATGGCAGCTTTTGGAATGATGAATCCAAATGCCGAATTAATGCTCATATTCCTTCCTATTCCAATAAAAGCTAAATACTTTATTCCAGGAATTATTATTTTAGATTTAATCTCTGGTTTAACGGGACAATCATTTTTCAGTCCAAGTAATACGGCCTATATGGCACATGTAGGTGGTGCTTTAGCAGGTTTCTTTATAATGTGGTACTGGAAGAAAAACCAATTTAATAAACATCGTTGGTATTAATGACATCTCTTAATCAAGATATAAAGGATAAGTTATCCAACCTAAATGTGTTGGAAAAAATCATTGCTTTTAATGTGGTGGTGTTTTTATTGTCGTTTATTGTAAAGCCTTATTTAAACTGGATGGCTTTACCCAGTGGTTTTTCAGATTATATATTAAAACCTTGGAGTATTATTACCTACGCCTTTTTGCATTATGACTTTATGCATCTATTGTTTAATATGCTGTGGCTCTATTTTTTAGGGCGTATGTTTTTAAACTTATTTGGTTCTAAATTGGCTTTAAATGTTTATTTCTTGGGGGCTATTTTTGGAGGGCTATTATTCATGCTTTGTTATAGCTTGTTCCCAAGTGTTTTTCAGATAAATTCTAGATTATTAGGAGCTTCAGCAGCGGTGAGAGCTTTGCTCATATTTTTATGTGCCTATATGCCTAATCATGGTGTTCGCTTTTTTACATTTAATTTAAAACTCTGGTATATTGGCCTTGCGATAGTTGTGCTAGATGTTTTAGGGGTGTTATCGGGTATTAGTAATCCTGAAACAGGTAACGCTGGTGGTAATTTGGCACATTTAGGTGGAGCCTTTTTAGGTTATTTTTACGCGAAACAATTGGCCAAAGGACAAGATATTGGACGTGGATTTGAAAAATTTATGGATAGTTTAATGGGGCTTTTTAAGTCGTCAAAAAAAGGACCGCTTAAAACTGTTCATAAAAAGAAAAGCAAAGTTGGTGGATATTCTAGAGGCGATTTTAACGCGTTTAATAACCAAAAAAAAATAGATGTTATTCTAGATAAAATTAGTAAAAGTGGCTACGAGAGTTTAACTTCAGAAGAAAAGGAATTCTTGTTTAGAGCAGGGAAGTAGTGCATGAAAAAATTAAGCTTTATAAATAAGGTCATTTATTTTATAAATGTGGTTGTTGCGGTTTTATTGATGCTGTCTTATGTCTTGCCATTTTTACCGCCAAAAACCTTTTCTATATTGGCTGTTGTAAATTTAGGGGTGTCGTTTTTAATTATTTTGAACGTGCTCTTTTTTATTTATTGGCTTATTCGGTTAAAAAAACAATTATTCTTATCGCTGGTTGTTTTATGTGTTGGCTATTTTTCATTTGGATCTTTATATAAGTTTTCGTCATCTAAAAAAGTTGAAGATGCTGAAAACATTAAGGTTATGAATTATAATGTAAGGCTTTTTAATTTGTATGAATGGATTCCTGAAAGCGGAATAGAAACCAAAATTAATAACTTTATTGAAGCTGAATCCCCCGATATTCTGAGCTTTCAGGAGTATCATCCTCATGAAAATATGGATTTGTCGTTTTTTAAGTATAAGTATGAAAAACTTTCAGGAACTAAAGCTAAATATGGACAAGCTATTTTTTCTAAGTTTCCTATTGTTCATACAGGGTCTGTGGAGTTTCCTAATACCTCGAATAATGCTATTTATGCAGATGTGGTTAAAGGACAAGATACGTTAAGAGTTTATAATGTTCATTTAGAATCGTTACGTATTGATGCAAAAGTAGAAAACTTGAAAAAAGAAGATTCAGAGCGCCTGTTTAATCGGGTGAGTACTTCATTTAAAATGCAACAAACTCAAGCTGAGTTGTTTGTAAAGCATAAGAAGGCCTGTACCTATAGAATGATTATTTACGGAGATTTTAACAATACAGCATTCTCTTATGTATATAGAACTATAAAGGGAGATTTAAATGATACTTTTAAGGAAGCAGGTAATGGTTTTGGAAGAAGTTATGATTTTAAGTTTTTTCCAGTACGAATCGACTTTATTTTAGCCGATCCTGTTTTTAGCGTTAATGGTTTTAAAAGTTATAATCAACGCTATTCCGACCATTATCCCATTATGGCAACCCTTAAGCTAGGCCCATAGTTACATAAGTGCACAGTCTACAGCGTCAGCAATAAGATGTATAACCAATCCCAGACCGAGTAATCGTGTTTTTTTTGGAATTATGAGGAGCATGTAAAAGGCTAGGGCGTAATAGCTATGCAAGGGATGAAAATTGATACTACATCTGTTAGGGTCAAATATTGGAGTAGCCAGTAGGTGGTCTAGGTCTATTAACATGCCTAATAGCATAATTAAAAAAGCCATCTTCCATTGGGACTTGTAACATATAAACGCCACTAACAAAGGAATGCCAACATGACAACCATAATGTATAAAAGATTGAATCATTATGGCGTAGGAAGTTTTTGCGATTCAAGGTAATTAATGCTGTTGGGACCTTCATTAAAGAGAAGGTCTAAAATGCTAAGGTTGCGTAAAAACCCATGTTTACTTGCAAAGACTTGGGTGTATTTACTCAAAGTCTGTTCTGTTTCCTTCTTTGCATTAACTAGAAATCTAAAATCTGATTTATCTCTTGTTTCTTTTTGAAAAGTTATCGTTTTAAAAATGCTAAAATCAACTTGAAGGCAATCGCATATAGTATTAAAACATTTTAGGTTAAAGTCTAAAAGGTTTTCTGTTGGTGATGAAAACAAGGGCTTCAGGTCGTCTTCATAATATTCAAAAAATGGCGATGTACGATATGCCGAAAGCAGAGATTTCCAATGGTTGCTTTGCCACGAATCTTCATTAAATATTTTAACATCCTTATATTTTTGCCTGTTTTTTTGCGTATGAACTACAGGAATATTGAGAGCTAATTTTCCATTAGCGCCATAAATATAACAACGATTTCTATAGGTTTGTTTTACAAAGTTGTCTTCTGTTTCCAGCCATATAGTCTTAGCTTTTACCATTGTTACAAATTGGGCAATGCTAGGAAAGTACGTTGGATGTATTACAATGTCCATTTTAATTTTAGTCTATAAGACCTTTAAGAAGCATCCGGTTATTGATTTGCTTTTTTTCTTGATTTCCATTTGTTAAACCCAATCCAACCAAAAAGAACTATTAAAAATGGAATAAAGAAAGAAGTAGCTTTTCCTTCGCCACTAACGGTGGTAAAGAAACGTTCTAATCTTGGGTTTTTTAAACCGTCCCAACTCATCCATATAAATACGGGTTTACCAACAACATGATCAAACGGCACAAAACCCCAAGCGCGCGCATCAATAGAATTATGTCGGTTATCTCCCATCATCCAATAATAGTTTTGCTTAAAAGTATAAGAGTTGGTTACTTCTCCATTAATTAAAATTTGGTTGCCTTTGGTTTGGAGTGTATTGCCTTCATACTCTGTAATAACACGTTTATAAAGTGGCAGATTTTCTAAGTTAATGGTAATAGTTTTTCCTTTTTCAGGAATATATAAGGGGCCGAAAAAGTCTACATTCCAATTATAATTCGGATCATGAGGAAAAATATTAGGATCTCTTACGCCTTCTTTTTGTATGTTTTTGCTAATACTAAGAACGTTAGGATGGTTTTTGAATTTGTCTCTTGCTTCGTCAGATATAGCAGAGAAATAATAAGTATTTTGATTGTTTATGATACCAAAACCATCTGTAATATCGTAGCGTTCTTTCATAAACACTGGATTAAACCTATTTGTTTTTGGCTGTACGTGATAACTAAATTGAAGATGTGCTCTATCTGGGAGTTCATTCTTTTTGCCATTAATGTAAACATAACCTTCTTTAATTTCTAAAGTGTCCCCAGCAATACCAACACAACGCTTTACTAAATTTGTTTTTTTATCAATGGGTTTGTAATAATTTCTATCTGGCCTAAAGTCATTCATGTCCAACAGCGTATCTGCTGGTTGGTTAAATACGACAATGTCGTTACGTTCAATATCTTCGAAACCAGGAAATCTTAAATAAGGCAATTGCAGTTTATTTTTCCATGATGTCTTTCTTTCAGAGAAGTTATCATCGAATAAATAAGATTTGCTTCCTAGCTTTGGAATGGTATCGTGTACCATAGGTGCAGCAACGGTTGTCATCGGTACACGGGCTCCGTAATGAAATTTGCTTACAAACAAGAAATCACCAACAAGTAAAGATTTTTCTAATGATGATGAGGGTATTGTAAAAGGTTGGATGAAATACGTATGCACTATGGTAGCCGCTACAATGGCAAATAAAATAGAGCTTACCCAGTCACCTGTAGCCGTTTTTGGCTGTAAGCTTCTGTTTTCAATATAAGATATATTGGCAGCATAGTTTAGGTAATAATTATAAAAGCCCAAGGAGACTATTGCCAAAATAGTGTCAATAGTGCTATTTTTTCCGAAACTTCTAGCAGTTTCAACCCATATTACAGGAAACATGATAAGGTTAACAATGGGTAAAAACAATAAAACAACCCACCATGTAGGGCGGTTAATAATTTTCATTAACACAACTCCATTATAAATAGGAATAAAGGCTTGCCAGGCCTGTTTGTTGGCTTTAAGGTATAATTTCCAAGTTCCTAATCCATGAACTACCTGAATGATTAAGATGAAAATAATCCATTGTGTTAAAGTCATAACTTCGTGCTTTTAATATTTTGTTAGTGGTGTAACCTTCCTAGTTGTTACAAATTTACTTGGTATTAACCAATATTTAATACGTCGTTCATTGTGAAAACCCCTGTTCTCCCAGCGATCCATTCAGCAGCGATTACAGCACCTAAAGCAAAGCCTTGTCTGTTATGTGCAATATGCTCAATAGTAATTGTGTCTACCTCACTGGAATAATCGACGGTGTGAGTTCCAGGAACATCTTCAATACGTTTGGCCACAATAGGAATCGTAGTGTCATCACCTTGGTCTAACTGCCATGCTTTGTATTCACCATGCTGAGAAATGATGTCATTAGCCAAAGATATGGCGGTTCCACTAGGGGCATCGAGTTTTTGCGTATGATGAATTTCTTCCATTGAAACATTATACTGTTTTAAAGTGCTCATCATTTTAGCTAGGGTTTTGTTAAGTTCAAAAAAGATATTAACTCCTAAACTGTAATTGGACGCATAAATAAAGGCTCCTTTTTTTTCTTTGCAAAGTGCTACGGCTACATCATATTTATCTAACCAGCCTGTTGTTCCAGAAATTACAGGAACATTACTATTAATACAATTGGTTATGTTATTGAAGGCTACCGATGGAATACTAAAATCTATCGCAACATCCGCTTTAGTAAGGTCGTAACCCTTGTCATCTTTATCAACCTTTAAAACGATTTGATGCCCTCGTTTTAGAGCAATTTGTTCTATGGTTTTTCCCATTTTTCCGTATCCTAGTAAAGCTATGTTCATATTAAAATTTAAAATTTAAAGTTAATCCAAGACTGCTTGATGCATCGATCTCATCAAACTTATAATGTGGTGCCAAAGATAGATTTTCATCTACGTTAAACTGCATTAGATGCGCATCTACATTGGCATCAATAATATTTAAGGCATATAGCCCGAGTGTAACTAATAGCGATATTTGTTTATTTCTTCTGTAAAATTCTTGACCACGTTGCAAGCCATCGGTAGTTACTCTTGGTTCACTAAGGGGGTCTCCATTGCTATCAAAATAAAACTCATCATTGGTAAAACCAGCTAATCTACTTTTGTAAGCCTCTCTATACCTGTTATATTCTTTGTCGTTTTGTATATAAAAATAGATACCCGTTCCAATGGCTCCCCAGACTATAGGAATTTTCCAATATTTTTTATTATAGGCCTGACCTAAACCAGGCAACAAGGCAGAATAGAATGCAGCTCTTGCGGGTGATAGCGGGTTGATGTCTCTAGCCTCCGTAATCGAGTCTATCGCAATAACATTAGGAATCTCTTCTTCCTTTTTATCATTGTCTTGAGCGATTAAAGAAAAACAACACCAAAATGCAAACATGCATACTATTAGATGTTTATTTGGAGTCACCTTGAACTAATTTTTTTATGCGGTTAAAATCTTCCTCTGAATGAAAAGGAATCGTAATTTTTCCTTTTCCATTTTTAGAGACTTTAACGTCAATTTTATGTCCAAAGTATTCTGAAAATGCTGAAATACCTTTTTTTACGAACTTAGGAATATCGTCACTTTCAGACTTTTTAGAAGTACCTGTATTACTTTCTGGATTATTTTCATTTCTTACTAAACTCTCTGTTTCTCTTACAGATAGTTTATTAGAAAGGATTTTTTCGTAAATATCCAGTTGTAAAGATTGATCTTCTACTGTAATTAAAGCCCTACCATGTCCCATAGATATGAAACCATCTCGCATACCCGTTTGTATTATGGGGTCAAGCTTTAATAACCTTAAGTAATTGGCAATCGTAGAGCGTTTTTTACCAACACGCTCACTCATCTGTTCTTGCGTAAGGTTAATTTCGTCAATTAGGCGTTGGTAAGAGAGCGCTATTTCTATTGGGTCTAAGTCCTGGCGCTGAATATTTTCAACTAAAGCCATTTCTAAGGACTCTTGGTCATTAGCAATTCTTACATAGGCCGGAATGGTTTCTAAGTCCAATAACTTAGATGCCCTGTACCGTCTTTCACCTGAAACTAACTGATATTTGTTAAGGTTGAGCTTTCTAACTGTAATAGGCTGAATGATACCTAATTCTTTTATAGAAGATGCCAGTTCTTTAAGTGATTCTTCACTAAAATTAGTACGTGGTTGAAATGGGTTAACCTCTATAAAATCAATATCCAATTCAACAATATTACCAATAACTTTATCAGCATTTTTATCCTGAACCGATTGAATATCGTTACTAGGATCTTTTAATAAGGCCGATAAACCTCTTCCTAAAGCCTGTTTTTTCGTTGCTTTAGCCATAATTTAAGAGTTTTTATTGATAATTTCTTTTGCCAAACTTAAGTAATTGTTCGCACCTTTACTACTGGCGTCATAGTTAATTATGCTTTCCCCATAACTTGGAGCCTCGCTTAATCTAACATTTCTTTGAATGATAGTTTGAAAAACCATATCATTAAAATGTTTTTGAACTTCTTCAACTACTTGATTAGATAAGCGCAAACGCGAGTCGTACATCGTTAGTAAAAGTCCCTCAATATCTAATTCAGGATTATGTATTTTTTGAACACTCTTGATCGTGTTTAAAAGCTTTCCTAGTCCTTCTAGTGCAAAATATTCACATTGAATGGGAATAATAACGGCATCTGCAGCTGTAAGGGCATTAAGTGTTAATAATCCTAGAGATGGCGCACAATCAATTAAGATGTAGTCGTAATCATCTTTTATTGGTTCTAATGCTTTTTTAAGCATGTATTCGCGTTCATCTTTATCAACCAATTCTATCTCGATAGCCACAAGGTCTATATGAGCTGGAATAATATCCAGATTTGGTGTTTCGGTCGTAACAATAGCCTCTTTAGGAATGTTGGAATGTTCCAAGAGTTGATAAGTTCCTATTTCAACCGATTCTACATCTATTCCAATTCCAGAAGTTGCATTTGCTTGAGGGTCAGCATCTATTAATAAAACTTTTTTTTCCAGAACGCCTAGCGAAGCTGCTAAATTTATAGATGTCGTTGTTTTTCCAACACCACCTTTTTGATTAGCAATTGCAATGATTTTCCCCATGAATTGATTTGGTTTTATTCCCGCCAAAAATACGATTTATTATTAGGAATAAAAACCGAAATTGTTAACATCTATTTCTGCTAAACCGCAATAGGATTAACAGTATTTTTTGCGAAATATGTAATTTTATTCTTCTGGATTATGAATACATGAAATATAACCGCCAGTTAAATATTTTTTAGCAACCTCTTGTATGTTTTCTTTGGTTAATGCATTAATGTTTTTTTCATAATTAAAAATATCTGAAATATCCTTATCGTTGTAATCGGCATTTTTAAGAAGGTTTATCCAGAATTTATTCTCTTTTAGTTGCTGTTTCTTTTTAAGTATTTGACCTTCTTTAACCTTTACCAAATCTTTATCTGTTGGGCCATTTTTAATGATTGTTTCAATTTCTTTTATGGCAAGTGCTTTAAGTTTGTCCACATTTTCTGGCCCACAAGGGAAACCAATGCTAAAGTTATACCAACCATAAGGAATCTTCTGAATTCTACCTTTTGCACCAACTCCGTATACACCGCTTTCTTCTTCTCTTAATTTTTCTATAAGTTTAATAGTTAATATTTCGCCTAAGCTCATAAAGGCATGTGCTTCATCTTTGTTATAAGCTGTTTCACCTTGATATATAATTCTAACGCTACTCTTAGGGTCTTTTCCTTTTTTTACAATTTTAGTGTGGTTGCCCGTTAAAGGTCTGTAAGGGGGTACTTTATAAGTTTCTTTGTTGTTTTTTGAAGGTAAACTAGCCAGGTAAGTTTCGCAATAATTAATGAATTTTTCTTCATCAATATTTCCAACAAAATAGAAGTTAAAATTTCCTGCATCTGCAAACCTTTCTTGGTATTTTTCAAAGGCCAAATCGTAATTGGCATGATCAAAATCTTCAGGGCTAGGAAATCCTACATATCTCGGATTTCCTGTGTTTAAAAACTTGCCCATTTCATTTTGAAAGTAATATTGTGGGTTCGATAGCACATTGGCATAAATGGACTTTTGTTTATTGATAAATGAGTTGTATGCCTTTTCATCTTTGTTTAAAGCGGTGAAATAAAGATGAGTTAGCTGAAATAACTCTTCAAGGTTTTTTGGTGAGGCTGAACCTGAAAAACCTTCACTATAGGTATTAATACTAGGGGACACCTTTACTATTTTTCCTGAGAGCATTTTTCCAAGGGTAATTTTATCAAAACCATTAACACCAGCTTCTGTTAGTCCTCGGTTTGCTAATGTGGTAGATAAGAACGTATCATTGTCGTATAGGGAGGTTCCGCCAAAGCTAAACGCTCTAAAAAGAATTTCGTCATTTTTAAAGTCTGTTTTCTTAAAGGTTACTTTAGCACCATTACTAAGTGTTAACTTAGTGGTTTTTAGGGTTTCGTTAATCGTAGTTTTTATAATAGTCCCTTTTGTAGGTGTCTTTGAAATTAAAGACGTAGGAATGTCTTTATCCTCGTAAGGTTCTATATTTAAAGTTTTAATGGTATCCAAAAGATTGTTTATCTCGTTCTCACTCACTTTCGGAATATCTTCTTTATCTGGCCCAGTAAGTACAATAACGCGGTTTTCTTCTTTCAAATAGCTCTTAATAAGGTTATTTACATCGTCAAGTGTAATACTTGGTAAATTGGTTTTATGAAAGTTATATTCCCAAGTAATCCCAGGAATAGGTTCGTCGTTTAAAAAATGTCTTATGTATTCGCCAACAATTTTTCCTGATTTCGTTTTGTCCTTATCTTTTTCAGCTTTTTCCAATCGTGCTAAAATATCTGCTTTGGCACGGTTTAGCTCACCTTCGTAAAATCCATACTTTCGCACCCGCTCATTTTCTTTTAGCAAAGCTTTTAATCCATCCAATTGTCCTGTCTCGCTGGTAACAGCAAATGATTGATATGCAGCTTTTGTTTTAGCCCAAGTATTACCGTGGTAACTTACCCCATAAACAAAAGGCGGATTTTCACTATTTCTTAACTCATCTAAACGATTGTTTATCATTTGAGTAAATAATGATTGGATCATCATATGTTTATAATCCGATAAAGACTCCTTTTTTTCAACATTATTATCATCTTTAAATAAAATTTGCACCCGAGAAAATGCAGCTTCTTTATCAGATTCAATAGCAATAAAGGTTTCTTTATGGTTTGGTAAATAAAAGAGTTCTCTTGGTCTTGGGTTTGGAGTGGTTGGAATACCTTCAAAATGAGATTTTATTTTTTCTTCAAGGGTGTTTACGTCCAAATCGCCTACGGCAATCACGGCCATTAAATCTGGTCTATACCAGTCTTTATAAAAGCGTTTTAAAGAACTATAATCGAAATTTTCGAGATTTTCTTTTGTACCAATAGGTAGTCGCGAAGCGTACTTAGAGTTGTATAATACTTTTGGTAAGTACTTATGAAGCATACGTTCGTCTGCGCCTTTGCCTAGTCGGTATTCTTCTAAAACAACACCACGTTCTTTATCAATTTCTTCCTCTTCTAATAAGGCGTTATGAGCCCAGTCTTCAATAATTTGAAAGCCTTTATCCAATTTTTCCGGATCATCACTAGGAATTGGTAAAATGTATACCGTTTGGTCAAATCCTGTATAGGCATTTAGGTCGGCACCAAACTTAACCCCTATGCTTTGTAAATAATCTACAAGGTCATTTTTTTTAAAATGTTTGGTTCCATTAAAATTCATATGCTCCATGAAATGGGCTAATCCCAGCTGGTCCTCATCTTCTAAAATAGACCCTACGTTAACAACCAGTCTTAATTCTACTTTGTCCTTGGGTTTTTCGTTGTTTTTAATGTAATAGGTTAAGCCATTGCTTAGCGTTCCGATTTTAACATTTTCATCAGTAGGTATTTTATCATTCCATGATATATTGTTTGAGGACTTTTGAGCAAATAGAATTAAGGAGCTTGTTAGAAATAGGACAGTCAATAAATGAGAATAGGCTTTCATATGATTAAAACTTAATTAATACTAGGTTTGTAGATAAAGTCTGAATAAAGTTACACTTCTTTTTAAAAGCATGTTTTAAATTAACACTTATTAACGTTAATTTCTAGGAAGAATGTTTGCTGAAGGATAGTATGCACGAAGATGTGTTAATCTTCAATAAGAATATTAAGAATGGTAATGGCCGCGTCACTAATTTTTGTGCCTGGTCCAAAAACAGCAATGGCTCCTGCATCAAACAAAAATTGATAATCTTGCTTAGGGATAACGCCTCCTACAATGACGATTATATCATCGCGACCGTATTCTTTTAAAGCTTGTATAACCTCAGGAACGAGTGTTTTATGGCCAGCAGCTAGAGATGATATTCCTAAAATATGTACATCGTTTTCAACAGCTTGTTTTGCAACTTCTTGCGGGGTTTGAAATAAAGGACCAATATCTACATCAAAGCCAATATCTGCATAAGCCGTGGCTACAACTTTAGCCCCACGGTCGTGGCCGTCTTGTCCCATTTTTGCTATCATGATACGCGGTCTTCGACCATCTTGTTCAGCAAAAATATCGGCCATTTCTTGAGCCTTTTTAAAAGATATATCATCTTTAATTTCTCTACTATACACGCCAGAAAAGGATTTGATTTGCGCTTTGTGTCGTCCAAAAGCTTTTTCAAGAGCATCGCTAATCTCTCCTAAAGTTGCTCTCGCCCTTGCAGCTTCAATAGTCAAAGCTAATAAATTTTCTTGGCCAAATTTAGCCCCTTCATATAATTTTACTAATAAGCCTTTTACTGTTTTATGATCTCTCATAGATTTAACAGCCTGCAATCGTTTTATTTGCGCTTCTCTTACCATTTTATTGTCTACCTCAAGAATGGAAATTGGAGCTTCTTCTTTTAGTTGGTATTTGTTAACCCCGACAATAATATCTTGACAAGAGTCAATACGTGCCTGTTTTCTAGCTGCGGCTTCCTCGATTCTTATTTTTGGAATTCCAGCCTCAATGGCTTTGGTCATACCACCAAGTTGTTCTACCTCTTCAATAAGTACCCAAGCTTTTTCAGCAATATCATGAGTAAGTTTTTCAACGTAATAACTACCAGCCCAAGGATCGACGGTTTTGGTGATTTTTGTTTCTTCTTGCAAAAAAATTTGAGTGTTCCTTGCAATGCGCGCAGAAAAATCTGTTGGTAATGCAATCGCCTCATCTAGGGCATTAGTGTGTAAACTTTGTGTGCCTCCAAAAGCAGCAGCTGCAGCCTCTATGGTAGTTCTGGCAACATTGTTAAAAGGATCTTGTTCGGTTAAGCTCCATCCAGAAGTTTGACAATGCGTTCTTAAAGTGAGTGATTTTTCATTTTTAGGGTTGAATTTTTTAACCAATTTGGCCCACAGCATTCTAGCTGCTCGCATTTTCGCTATTTCCATAAAATGACTCATACCAATTCCCCAGAAAAAAGAGAGTCGCGGTGCGAATGTATCAATATCTAAACCAGCCTCAAGTCCTTTTCTAATATACTCCAAACCATCGGCTAGGGTATAAGCAAGTTCGATATCGCAAGTAGCACCAGCTTCTTGCATATGGTAGCCAGAAATACTAATGCTGTTAAATTTTGGCATGTGCTGGCTTGTGTACTTGAAAATATCAGAAATAATTTTCATGGAAGGGGTAGGCGGGTAAATGTAAGTGTTTCTCACCATAAACTCTTTAAGAATATCATTCTGAATTGTTCCAGTCAATTGATTTGGGTTTACATCCTGTTCTTCAGCGGCAACAATGTAGAAAGCCATTATGGGTAAAACAGCCCCATTCATAGTCATGGATACCGACATTTGTTCCAGTGGAATTTGGTCAAAAAGTATTTTCATATCCTCGACCGTATCAATGGCAACGCCTGCTTTACCAACATCTCCGATAACGCGGTCGTGATCTGAGTCATAACCTCTATGGGTGGCTAAGTCAAATGCGACGGACAATCCTTTTTGACCAGCCTCAAGATTTCGCTTGTAAAAAGCATTGCTGTCTTCGGCAGTGCTAAAACCTGAGTATTGCCTAATAGTCCAAGGTCTTTTTACGTACATGGTGCTATAAGGACCTCTTAGGTTTGGAGTAATTCCGGCAGCAAAATCAAGATGCGCCAAACCGCTAATATCATCTTTAGAATATCTTGATTTTACCGGAATACCTTCAGCCGCTAAAAAAGAACCTGTATTTGAGTCGCTAACAGGTTCAGACGGTGTTATTAAACTAATATGCTCTAGGTTTTTTCTCAAAGATGTTCTTTTTAAGCTATTCTGTTATGGGTTTTGAGGAACCTTGTTAAAGTCAACTTTAGGTTCTGGTTTGTTTAAATTGATTTTAGACAAGTCAAGTTCAAAAAGGTTTGAATAATATAAGTCTAAGGCGATATAAAGTGCTAAATATTTATCGCTCATAGCATTTCTGTATTTTGAAATTAACGGCGTTCCAAATAGCTTTGGACTCATACTGTTAGTGGTTATAAGTGCATTAAGGGTTGTTTTTAAATTCTCGTCTTTTAAACTTGTAGCGATGCAGGTTAAAGGTTTTCCAGAATAATTTAAATGGCTTTTTGTGTTTGCGGCGTCCCATAAATCGCTTTCCGTTTTTAAAGCTTCAAATACATCTATGGTGTGCTTTGTTACAACATCTTCCAACTTAATTCTATTATAAATGGCTTCTCTTAGAAACTGCGAATAACTTTGTGCCAAAGTATTATTGGCTCTTTTTTGTTGATAATATTTTAAAATATCATCTTCAAAACTGTAGAGAGCCTCATTGTATAGAGGAGCGTTTATGCCTTCGCAAGAAATTACTTGGGGCTTATCGGTATATTGGTAATCTGAAAATGTATTTTGCTGTTTACAGTTAAATAGTACCAGCGCGAAAATAAAAGTAAAAAGTGTAAATTTTAAGTTCATTTTAATGTTCATTTTTTAATCGGGTTTGTTCTAAATATTCTGCTAATCGTTTTTCTATTATAGGTTCTATTAATGTTTTTCTGGAGTTATGTTTAACAAAGGGATAAAGTTCTAATTGCTCCTTCATTTTGTCATTAGGGTTAGGGAATTTATTCGTGCCAACCAAAATATCTTCTTGGTTGTTAAATAGCTTCTGTTCCTTAAGGGCACTGTCCTTAATTTTTCTTTGAATGGTTCCGTCTTTTAGCTGTTTTAAATAACCTCCTCCAGATTCTATATTTTTAAATAGAGTTAATGCTTTTTCCGCTAATTGGGTTGTTAAACGCTCTATGTAGTAGGCGCCATCGGCAGGGTTGTCAACCTTGTTAAAGTAGCTTTCATGCTTTAAAATTAATAATTGGTTTCTCGATATACGCTCTCCAAATTCATGATCCTTACGATAAATGGCATCATAGGGTAAATTTGATACCAAATTGGCGCCACCCAGAATGGCACTCATGCATTCTGTAGTGGTTCTAAGCATGTTTGTATGGTTGTCGTAAATAGTTTTATTCCTTTTTGTTGGGAAGGCCATAATCTTGCAGTTTTCACTTAGATTGTACGCTCTTGCTAAAGAAGCCCAAAGTACGCGAAGTGCTCTAAGTTTTGCTATTTCAAAAAAATAATTGGTGCCAACCGATACCTGGAATATAATGGTATCAAGGTTGGTAACCTTCTCAAGAAGATTTAAGTATTCGTTTGCATGAGCTAAACTATAAGCAAGTTGCTGAACTATAGTTGCTCCTGCATTCTGGTATAATGTGGTATTTATGCTGATTGAGGTTGTTTGGTTGAATACCGACTGAAAACTAAAAAAGTCGCTTTTTAAATTTTCTAACCAACTACCGGTTTTAGCAAGACCTCCAATAATATCAATGTTAATAATAGCATTGGGGACTATTGTTAATATGGTTTTTGTATATGTTTCAGATAGAAAAGAAAGATTAAAGGTTAAAAGGACGGTCTTCGTATCTATATTCTTGATTAATTCTTGAATGGAAATATCTGGGGATGCAATAATAAACTGAATACTTTCTACGCCTTGCGAAATGGCATGATTAGCTTTTTTGTTGGCGTTTGGGACCTTGGTAACATGTATGGATTCATAAATTTTCCAAGATGTGGCTTTGGTATTTGAAACAGGAGGGTAATCCTTAAAATCATCCGAGTGATAAAATGGCTTAACAGAAATATCTTCATTGGTATGCCAAATAAGGGTGTCATTATAGCTAGCTCCTTTTAAATCGCACTGAATTTTCTGCTTCCATTGTTTTGCAGATACAGTATGAAATTCCTTAAATAAGTCGTTATTCATCTGATTCTGTTTTTAAGCTATCTTCATATTCAATAATAAAAATTTCTTCATTTTCGCGCTTCATATAATATGCTTCTCTGGCAAATTTTTCCATACCTTCCTCGGTACTAAGCTTTTTTAAGTCTTTTTTGTCTTTTTCTATTTCCTTTCTGTAGTATTCTTTTTCATGTTCTAAGTCGTTTATCTCGGTATTAAGTTCGTTATGAATTAACCAAGAATTAGCATCGAAGAAAAGCATCCAAATAACAAAAACGACCGAAATAAGAATAAATATATTCTTAAAAGGTTTTAGGTATTTGCTCCTATTTATTCTCATAGCTTATAACTTTTCGGCGATGATAGTTTTAACAATATCAACGGCCACTTTATTGCGTTTATTATTAGGTATTATAATATCTGCATATTCTTTTGTGGGTTCAATGAATTGATTGTGCATGGGTTTTAAGGTGTTTTGATATCTGTCTAAAACCTCGTCTAAATCTCTGCCTCGTTCAGCAATATCGCGTTTTAGTCTTCTTATTAAGCGCTCATCACTATCGGCATGAACAAATATTTTAATATCAAACAAATCACGTAACAAAGGGTTGGTTAAAATTAAAATACCTTCTATAATAATAACTTTTCTTGGTCTTGTTAACAGGGTGTCACCAGTTCTGTTGTGCTTTACAAAAGAATATATAGGCTGCTCAATGCTATGCCCGTTTTTGAGACTTTTAAGATGTTGTGTAAGCAATTCAAAGTCTATGGATCTGGGGTGGTCAAAATTAATATTTACGCGCTCATTATACGTTAAATGAGACGTGTCTTTATAATATGAATCTTGCGATATCACACCCACTTGGCCTTCCGGAAGTTCGTTTATTATTCTATTAACCACCGTAGTTTTGCCACAACCTGTGCCGCCAGCAATTCCTATTGTTAACATTATTTATTGGTTTAATTTGGGCTAGTAACTAAAAAAACATTGAGCCAGACTAGTACAAAGTTAATTAAATGTAAAAACGAAAAAAACTGCGCAGACTTATTTTTTTATGGCAGCGACTGCTTCAGTAGTAATCATGTCTTTGTTTTTGTTGCCCCAGCTGTTTGTGACGTAGTTCATCACGTCTGCTATTTCGTCATCATCTAAACCCATGGGTTGCATAAAACCATTATAGGTTTTACCATTAACTACAATTTCATCATTTTGCCCGAATTTAACACCTCGAATACTAGCCTCTATATTATTCATTAAATAATCTGATTTGGCAAGTGGCGGGAAAACATTTTCAACACCCTTACCATCAGGCAAGTGACATTGCATACAGAAATCTTCATAGATTTCACTGCCACGAGATATGCTTTCTGCTAAGGGGTCTTGCGGTGCTAAATCAAATTTAACGATTGATGATGATATAACAAGCGTTATAAAGCTGATTACTGATAGTTTCATAATTACTGTTTTTTAGGAATAATTTTTACAATACCAGTTCCTTCCATGCTAAAATAAATATAGCCATCTGGTGCTTGTCTTACATTTCTAACATCTTGTGTATTTTCAAACAATTTTTCACGTTTAATTACCTTATTGTCTTGAAGTACTAAACGTTCTAAGTATTTAAACTTTAAGGAGCCAACAAGTAAATCACCTTTCCATTCTGGATATTTATCAGACGTAACGAATGTCATACCACAAGGCGCTATAGACGGTGTCCAATAAAAAACAGGTTGCTCCATACCTTCTTTTTCCGTAATATCAGTAAATTTTGTACCACTGTAGTTTACGCCATAAGAAATGACAGGCCATCCATAATTTTTGCCTTTTTCAATAATATTAATCTCATCCCCTCCTTTTGGTCCGTGTTCATGTTCCCAAAGAACTCCTGTTTCAGGGTGTATTACAAGACCTTGAGGGTTTCTGTGGCCATAACTATAAATGGCTTTTTTTGCATTGTTAATGTCTACAAAAGGATTGTCGTCAGGGATTCGGCCATCATCAAATAATCTATAAATTTTCCCGCCATCTTTTGTAATATCTTGCGGATTTACATCACGTTGACCGCGTTCTCCAATCGAAAAATATAAATAACCTGCATGGTCAAACTCAATACGAGAGCCCCAGTGCTGACCTTTTTTTGTATTGGGAACAGCTTTGTATAGTAATTCTTTGTTAGTCAACTTGTTACCGTTTAATTTGGCACGCATAATAGCCGTATGCCCACCTTCCTCTTTACCCTCTGGAGAAGCGTATGACAGATAAATCCAGCCGTTTTCTTTATATCTTGGATGCAATTCAACATCTAACAATCCGCCTTGGCCACGAACATAAATCTCGGGTAAGTCTTCAATAACTGTTTTTAATCCATCCTGAAAAAGAAAAAGCGAACCTGATTTTTCTGTAAACAGGATGCTATCGTCTGGTAAGAATACCATGCCCCAAGGATTGGTTAATTCTGGTATAACTACCTCAAGTTCATAATTCATAGTTTCAGGTGCATCTGCTTTTATTTCAGATTCGGCTGGTTGAGCACATGAAACTAATGTAATTGTTAAAAAAAACAGAGTACTTATAAAGTTTTTCATTGTTGGTAATTTAGTTTTACTTAGAATTTAAGACCTAAATTGATGCCGCCGTAATAGTTAACTGGGTTACCAGGATAATAATATCTTGGCGCATTGCCACCAAAACTTGATGCATTTATTAATACCTGGGATGCATAGGCTTCATCAAAGATATTATTTATACCTAAAAAAACATTAATATTTATACTTTTGTTAAGAATCCTTTTAAAGCCTAATTTACAGTTTGTTAGGCTGTAGCTTTTCGTGTAAATATTGTTGCTATCTGTTATTGGAATTTGTCCTACATACTGATGAGTGACGTTTGCATAGACACCTTCTCGCGACTCGCATACAAAGCCAATGTTAAAAACCTCTGCAGGAACACCAGTTAAATCGTTTCCAGAGTAATCAGCATCGTCATCAATAAATTCTTTGAACGAAAAGGCGTTTAGTGTATAGCTTAAAAAAGAATCTAGTGTTACAGTGCTAGTATTAATTATGTTATAATTCATATTTAATTCAAGACCATCATGTTGGGTTCTTCCGGCATTAATACCAATAAATTCGTCTAAATCTGTACGTCGCGGAACCAAGAGATTCTTTACATCCATACGAAATATAGAAGCCTGAAAGTTTAATTTGTTATTGATTAATGTACCTCGTGTGCCCAGTTCATAATTCCATCCAGTCTCAGGTTTAATGTTGTTGTTTATAAGGCCATTGGGGAGCAGTGTTTCTTCCAAAGAAATAGGGGAGAAGCCATGACTAACATTTGAGTAGATACTTAGCTTATCTGTAATTTCATATGAAACACCAAATTTTGGAGAGGCTATAATATTGAACTTAAAGTCTCCGGATTGATCAGGGTTTTCTGAAGTAGCAGGAAAACGATCTTCTAGACTAAAAAAAGTTTGATTCATGTTTATCCCAAAAACAAGAGTTGTTTTAGCGCTTATTGCATAGTTTGAATCTAAGAAGAAATTGTAATAGGAGCGCTGCTCTTTATAATTGGATAAGGCATCACCTTTTACGCTTCCTGTGCCAGGGGGAAAATCTTGATATAAATTTTGAAAGGTTTGATGTTTGTATTGGTCATTGAAAATTTCAAAACCTACAACATAATTGAGGGTGTTTTCAAAGAGGTTGAACTTACTTGCTATTTTAGTTCTTAATCCTAACGCTCTTGTATTTTCTTCTAAAATATTAAACGGCCTTGCCTCATAAGCATCTCTTAATGATGAAAACAAACTAGTAACTTGTTTGGTTTTAAAACTATAATCATGTTCCCAAGATAATCCTATGATGCCTCTTTTGAAATCTTCATGACCTTTTGCGTTCTTCCATGAAAATGCCGCCGATTGAGGATTGTTTCGGTAATCATCTTCATTTAAGGAGCTGGGGATAAAGGCCTTCAAATCTACATAGCTAAAGAGTAATGATATTTGATTGCTTCCATTAATAAAGTGATTGGAGCTAAAGGTAAATGTTTGTCTGTCATAATTATTGTTTTCACGATATCCATCGCTATGCGTAATGCTATAAATTGTACTTATATCTTCTTTTTTGGAGCCATAGTTAAAGCTTAAAAGACCTTTTAGTAAACCAAAAGACCCAGCACTTAGTTCGCTTGCTGCTTTAGCCATGTTGAATTGTCCATTTTTTGGTGTAATATGTATGGTTCCGCCTAATCCTGCTCCATAGGCAGTTGAACCAGCTCCTTTTATTATTTCAAATTTTGAAATAGCACCTAATTCAAAATCTTCTATACTCGTTTCTCCACTGCCATTTGTTAAAGGAATGTCCTTAAAGTATGCTCTTAGCTTCGCTGTACCAAATAAATTTCTGGAACCAATCCCCCTAATAGTTATCCTATTTGTGTTTAAAGCTCCTGTCTGCATAAAGATTCCTGATGCTCTGTTAAGGGTTTGAGGCATATCCACATTATTACCCAGATCAATATCATATGCAGAGATTAAACTTAAGGAATTTACCGATTTTTTTAGTTTAGTAGGAATTTGATTAGAATTAACAATTACTTCATTTAATTGTGCTGGATTTTTTTGAAGTTCCACAATTTGTAATTTTGAATCATTGATGTTTTGATGTTTTAAAATATACCCGTCTTTTTTGAACACGTATTTACCTGGGGTAGCCGTTGTAAAACTACCGTTATAATTTGTGAATGTCGTATCTTTAGTAGATTGATTAATTATGGTTACCTTGGGTAAAACAAATTTATCTTCTTGGTCTATTATCCTAATTGTATTCAACTCTTGACTATGACTTAATAGACTTATTAGGAATAATATGAAGAGTAATGGTTTTAAAGTATGGGTAGTCATTTAAGGACGTCTAAATATTAATTGAAGATACAATTTTAAGCAAGAATAGTTAAATAGGGTTTTAGTTAAAAAAAATAAAAAATAAGAATAGGGTAATTGATAAAAAGATATATATTTGCATCCCGTTAGAGATAACCAGAATCGGGGTGTAGCGTAGCCCGGTTATCGCGCCGCGTTTGGGACGCGGAGGTCGCAGGTTCGAATCCTGCCACCCCGACAAAAACCTCATGAATCATTTGATTGATGAGTTTTTTTTGTGTTTAAAACCGGTACTTAAAATCTATTTTACCATATATGTGTTGAGCCCCTTTGTTAACTTTGCCAAAAGTAAAAATGTTATCATAACTCAGGGAAACGCGATTAAAACTTATGAATATACCATTCGATATGGTGGTATGGAAATTGTTGATATTATCTAAAGCGTAAGGAAAGTCGTTGTTAAAAAGGTTGCCCTGAGCCGTTCCGTTAAACAGAGCAAAGGTGCCGGCAAAGGAACTTCTGAAGAAAATTTCTTTAACCTGAAGCGGTGCTAAAAGGTGGTTATTGAAAACAGATGACTTTGAAATTGATTCGAATTTACCTATTCTTAGTCCAATTAAAGGAGAAGCGTCGATATATAGATTGCCAAAGCGGGCTTCACCAGATGTGTAAACATCAAACCAATCAGCAAAATTATGAAGGGTGTATGCGCCTTGAATATTAAAGTTAATAATGACCTGATCGGGTATTTGATATTCCCAACCTTCCACTTCATCGCTAGTAGGTAATTGACTGTGTAACCAATTTTGAATTTCTTGGGCAAAGGCAGATGGTCCCATAACTCCAAGAAGCAACTCAGTTTTTACAAAGGAACGTTTAAATATGTAGTTGGCTTCAAGAGTGCCATAAAGTAGACCTGCAAAAGGCCTTTCAAAGGAAAGTGAATCTGAAGCTATAGTGAGGCCGTCATAAGATTGTCTGGTTGGAGTGTAACCTTCGGATCGCAGCCCAAAACTAAAGAAATAATCGTTTTTCTTTTTAAACCAGTTTTGTAAACCAAGAAAATGAGGTGTCTTTAAGTAAAACTTTGGGCCAATACCAAATGTATAATACCTATCGAGATTATCCCAAAGAGCAAAGGCATCATTGTCTGACGAAATTTCAACGGCATATCTTGGTGTTTTATCCACCTGAGCATATCCATTTTGAATACCTGTAGCGCAACAAAAGCAAAGAAAAATACTAATTTTTATGAAAATATTATAGTTAAACATGCCTATAGTATCATGTCGGTAAACGGAATAACTGTTTTAAAACCTTTTGCATGAAAATAAGACCTTGGGTCTTCTTTAGAAGTAGCCAATACAAAGTCACCTCCCCAAGCTCCTAAACTTTTAATTTGCCCTTTAAAATCATTAAACAATAGAGATTTTACAGGTGTTTGATTGGTAACGTTTGCAATTAATACTTCGTGCTTTGCTACTAGTTTTTCAAATTCTTCTAGTGTTTCGGCTTCAATCATTTTTGCTGTGATCTCGTTTATGTCAGGAAGAACATCAGAAATATTTTCCTTCTTACTTTGATAAGACGCTATGCCATCTCGACTATTTTGTTTTTTATTTAAATGAATAAAGTATAAGTGTTGAATAAAGCTAGGGTTAAAATTTACTTTGTTTACAATTGGCAAGTTATTTTCAATACGGTATGTGATCGCTGAATTATTTTGGGCACAGGCAATATCGTAACCGCTACCGCCAAATGTATTACTTAGTAGTTCATAAGAATTCACTTTTGCCCATTGCCCAATATTATTTATTAAAGTTGATGAGGTGCCTAAGCCCCAATTGGTGGGAAATGTTAATGAAGTTTCAATTCGTAATCCATCTTGAGTCTTTAAAAATTCAGGGTTCAATTGCATCGCTGCATTAAGTATCTGTTCCAGCCGTTTGGAGGCCTCATTGTTATGCAAACTAAAAACCTGATTGTCTCTATATTCAAAGATATCTTGAAACCAAATGTTCCCATTATGGTCGTAGCTTTTCCATTTTATGAGCGATTCATTATGGGTTTTTACATCTAATGATTGCCCAAATTTAGTTGGTAACGCTAAAGCTTTGGCGCCATCTAATACCACATATTCACCAGAAATAAGTAGTTTACCATGGCTGTAAAAGTGTTTACTTTTCAATGTTTTGTCTTAGTTTATTTAAGGCTTCAATCACCGCATTGTGAGATACTGTTTGATCCTTAAAATAAGTCGTTAAAGTTTGTTTTTCGTCTTTGGTAGCTTCAAACTGATTTAAAATATTCATTAAATGCATTTTCATGTGGCCTTGTTGAATACCAGTGGTAGTAAGGGATCGTAAAGCAGCAAAGTTTTGTGCCAATCCGGCTACGGCTACTATTTCCATAAGTTCTTTTGCAGAAGGGTTATGTAGCATTTCTAAAGCAAGTTTTACTAATGGGTGTAACCCTGTAAGACCGCCAACAGTTCCCAGAGCTAAAGGTATTTCTGTCCAAAATTTAAAAATGCCATTCTCAATTTTGGCATGCGTTAAACTACTGTATTGACCATTTCTAGCAGCATACGCATGCACACCAGCTTCAACGGCTCTAAAGTCATTACCTGTTGCTAAAATAACGGCGTCAATACCGTTCATAACACCTTTATTGTGGGTAACCGCTCTGTAAGGTTCTACCTCCGCAATATTTACAGCCTGAACAAACTTTTTTGCAAAGGCATCTCCTGATATTCCATTACTTTCTGCAAGTTCTTCCACTTTGCAACTCACTTCGGCTCTTACCAAACAGTTAGGAACATAGTTTGATAAAATACTCATGATAATATCAATTTGCCTTTCATTTTCAGAAAACACCTTGTAGTCTAAAGCTTCAGATTTTAAGGTTTTAGCAAACTGTTCTAAACAAGAATTTATAAAGTTAGCACCCATAGCATCAAGCGTTTCAAAAGATACATGAAGTTGGTAGTAGTTTGGGATATCGGTTGTTTTGTTTCTCAATTCAATAGAAACAATTCCACCACCACGCTTGGTCATATTTTTAGTGATGTTTTCAGAATCGGAATATAGCTTTGGTTTTATATGATTAAAAAAAGCTTCAAGTTTTTTAAAATCACCTAAAAAAGAAAAGTGAACCTGACCAATTTTTGTTGTTGAAATTACCTTGGTTTTAAAGCCACCTCTATCAAGCCAAAATTTTGCAGCTTTACTGGCTGCAGCAACAACAGAGCTTTCTTCTATCGCCATAGGGATGGTGTACATCCTGTTATTAATTAAAAAATTAGGAGCCACCCCCAAGGGTAAGTAATAGTTGGTTATTGTATTTTCTATAAACTCATCATGGAGTTGTTGTAGTTTTTCATCACTATTCCAGTATTGTTTTAAAACATTTTTAGCAGTTTCACCATTAGAAAAATAAGTGTCAACAATCCAGTCAATTTTCTTTGATTTTGACAATTTTGAAAAGCCGGCAATAGATTTACTCATAGATTTTAATTTGTAACGCAAAGATACTATCTTGGTATTAATTTGTAATGAAATCTTTTAAAATCGGGCCATTTAAGTGTTAATAAATGTGTTTTTTTGAAGAATTTTTAGTAATCTTGACATCGCTTTATGAAATAAATATTTTTTTTGATGAAATACTTAAAATTCTCCTTTTGTGTTTGTCTTTTTATAACTTCATTAATATCTGCGCAAACTAAGGAAATTACTCTAGAAGACATTTGGAAGAACGGAACTTTTAGACAACAATATTTGGATGTTTTGCATTCCATGAAAAACGGCAAACAGTATTCAGTATTAAATTTTGATAGAGTTAGCAGGAGTACTTCTATTGATGTATATGATTATAAAACTTTGGAAAAAACGCATACTATTGTAAGTTCCAAAGATTTAGAGGCTATGCCTTATTTTATTAGTTACACATTTAGTAGCGATGAGCAAAAAGTGATTCTAACCTCGGATGAGGAATCTATTTATAGAAGGTCTTCTCAAGGACATTACTTTGTTTATAATGTACAAACAAAAACCTTAGAATTAATTTCTGAGGATAGGATTCAAGAGCCAACATTTTCGCCAGATGGTACTAAGCTGGCTTTTGCAAAAGAGAATAATTTGTTTATAAAGGACTTAAACAGTGGTAATATAACACAAATAACCTTTGATGGGGAGAAGAACAAGATTATAAATGGTATTGCAGATTGGGTATATGAAGAAGAATTTTCTATCGTAAAGGCTTTCGATTGGAATACTGCGGGTAATAAAATAGCTTTTATAAGGTTTGATGAAACTGAGGTACCGGAGTTTTCTATGGATGTTTATGGTGAAGGATTATACCAAACACAAGAAGTTTTTAAATACCCAAAGGCTGGAGAGTCTAATGCAGAAGTGTCTTTGCATGTTTACGACCTAAATTTAGATACCCTTACCGAATTAAAGCCCACTAGGGATTATAATGATTTTTATATTCCGAGAATTAAATGGACCAATAATACCAATGTGCTTAGTGCGCAATATGTAAATAGACACCAAAATGAATTAGACCTTTGGATGTTTAATACCAAAGAGAATATCGCCAGTTTGGTACTCCAGGATAAAGACAAAGCTTATGTTGAAGTAACTGATTACCTTACCTTTTTAGAGGACAATAGTTTTATTTGGACCAGTGAGCAAGATGGCTATAATCATATTTATCATTACAAAAGCGATGGAAAATTAATCACTCAGGTTACAAAGGGTAATTGGGAGGTTACAGATTATTATGGTTTTGACGAGAAGAATAAAACCGTATTTTACCAATCTGTAGAAAACGGTTCTATCAACAGAGATGTTTACGCTATAAAATTGAATGGTCGAAATAAGACCAGATTAACAAAGAACGGGGGAACCAATGCAGCCGATTTTAGTGCAGATTTCTCCTTTTTTATTAACACGCACTCCAGTGCAAAGTCTCCCACAAGCTATACACTTCATAAAGCAAAGACGGGTGAGTTAGTTAAAAAAATAAAAGATAATTCAAATGTTGCAGAGACCATTAAAGACTATGCGTTTTCTAAAAAAGATTTTGGCACATTAAATGTTAATGGGCAGGAATTGAATATGTGGACTATAAAACCAAATGATTTTGATGAAACGAAGGAGTATCCTCTACTTATGGCACAGTATTCAGGGCCAGGGTCTCAAGAAGTGGCCAATCAATGGTATAGTGCAAATGATTACTGGTATCAATTATTGGCGCAAGAAGGGATTGTTGTAGTTTGTATAGATGGTAGAGGAACTGGTTTTAAAGGCGCAGAGTTTAAAAAGATAACCCAAAATGAGCTAGGGAAGTACGAGGTGCAAGATCAAATTCAGGCAGCTAAGCAATTAGGGGAATTACCCTATATAGACAGCGAAAGAATCGGAATATGGGGTTGGAGTTATGGTGGTTTTATGAGTAGTAATTGCTTGTTTCAAGGCAATGACGTGTTCTCCATGGCTATTGCCGTGGCACCCGTAACGAGCTGGCGTTTCTATGATACCATTTACACAGAACGTTATTTAACAACACCTCAAGAAAACCCATCAGGTTATGATGATAACTCTCCTTTAAATCATGTAAACAAACTAAAAGGGGATTTTTTATTGGTACATGGTTCGGCAGATGATAATGTGCATGTTCAAAATACCATGCGGCTTGCAGAAGCCTTAATTCAAGCCGATAAACCTTTTGAATGGGCTATTTATCCCGATAAAAACCATGGTATTTATGGGGGTAATACTAGGTTACACCTATTTAAAAAAATGACACATTTTATTAAGGATTCTTTTGAACTATCAAAAGACAATAAATAGTAGACAATTAACTTAAGAAGATTTATGGCAAATTCAACAACAATTAAGCAAAAGGAATTATTTGGGCATCCTGTAGGGCTGTATGTGCTATTCTTTACAGAGATGTGGGAGCGCTTTTCTTATTATGGAATGCGTGCTATTTTAGTTTTATACCTTGTAGCTGAAACTCAAAGTCAAAATGCCGGACTTGGTTGGTCGAATGGGGAAGCGCTTTCTCTTTATGGAACTTATACCATGTTGGTATATGTCATGTCTATCCCAGGAGGATGGATTGCAGATAAATTTTTAGGTCAAAAGAAATCTGTGTTGTATGGAGGTATTTTGTTGGTTTTAGGCCATAGTATATTGGCTATTGAGGAAATGTGGGCTTTTTATTCAGGGCTAGGCCTTATTATAGCAGGTGTTGGAATGCTTAAGCCAAACATTTCAACAATGGTTGGAGGGCTTTACAAACAAGGTGATATTAGAAGAGATAAAGGATTTACCATTTTCTATATAGGAATTAATGTTGGAGCCTTTTTATCCAGTCTTATTGTTGGGTATGTTGGAGAAGTTCATGGATGGCATTATGGTTTCGGATTGGCAGGAATAGGGATGGCTCTTGGTTTAATTCAGTATGTAATAGGACAGAAACATTTGGCTCATGTGGGGAATTTTCTTGGAACATCAGACAACCAAGAAGATAAAGAAGCTATGGATAAGCCTTTAACAAAGATTGAAAAGGATAGGGTAATTGTGCTGTTTATTTCGTTTTTATTGGTTATCGTGTTCTGGGGAGCCTTTGAGCAAGCTGGGGGATTAATGAATATTTACGCTATGGAAAATACTAATCGTATGCTCATGGGGTGGGAAGTTCCTGCTTCTTGGTTTCAATCCTTAAATGCTATGTTTATTATTTTTCTTGGAACATCGGTAGCGTTATTTTGGGCAAACAGAAAGTTAAAAGGAAAAGTGTCAACATCCCTATTTAAAATGATTGTAGGGCTGATTATAATGGGAACTGGGTTCTTTTTCATGTCGGCTGCTTCTTCGCAGTTTGAAAGTACAGGGGCGTCAGCAATGTATTGGTTAGTTTTAGCCTATTTATTTCATACGGTTGGTGAATTATGTATTTCGCCAGTGGCATTATCTTACATAACAAAATTAGCTCCAGTTAAATATGCATCCTTAATGATGGGGGTTTACTTTGCTATGACTGGTTTTGGTAATAAGTTAGCTGGATTACTTGGTGAATCGGCAGAGGGTTTAGGAGAGTTTACTGTATTTACAGGTATTGCTGTTTTTTGTGTGGCATTTGGGGTGTTAGTTTTATTGTTTAGAAATAAATTAGAAAAACTTACGCATGGGGCTGAAGATAATGAGCGAAATGTAGAGGATGAATTAACCGAAGGCTTTGAATTAGCAGATATAGAAAACTAAAAATAACATTATGGCTGAAAACTCAACAGATCAATTTTTTAAAGACAAAGTTTTAGGGCATCCCTCAGGGTTGTTTGTTCTGTTTTTTACGGAAATGTGGGAGCGTTTTTCTTATTACGGCATGCGCGCCATACTTGTTATTTTTTTAACGGGATCTCTTCTTGGAGATAACCCAGGATGGGAATGGAGCTCGTCGGCAGCCTTATCTTTGTTGGGTACATATGCCATGATGGTTTATTTAACTCCGTTACTTGGAGGCTGGTTAGCCGATAATAAAATTGGTTATAGAATGGCTGTGGTTATTGGAGCGTTGCTAATGACACTTGGGCACGCCTCTATGGCAATAGAAACACCTACTTTTTTATACATAGGTATTGCCTTTCTTATTGTTGGAAATGGGTTTTTTAAGCCAAATATGACCTCTATTATATCCAAAATGTATGAGGGTCATGATGATAAAAAAGATGGTGCTTACAACATTTTTTATATGGGTGTTAATGCGGGTGCTTTTATTGGCATTATGCTTTGTGGATGGGTTGGCGAAAAAATTGGTTGGAGCTTTGGTTTTGGTTTGGCCGGTATTTTTATGTTGTTAGGGATGCTACAGTTTTATTTTGCACAACCTTTATTTGGGACTATAGGAGATAAACCTGTTAATAAAAGTGAAGGTCTTGAGCAAACAGCAAAGTCTAGTAATGCAGATAAAGCGCCTACTGTGCAGTTAAATCCCTTTTCAGTTTTTGATTATATTTTGGTTGCTATTTTTTCTATATCGGCAATCATTTTTATTATTAATGATCCCCTTAGTAAAATAGGTGGGATTCAAGCTTTTAACTTTACTATTGGAGGTTTATCAGATTCCTTATTTTTTGCATTACTAGCGGCTATTTCTTTTATATTGTTGTTACTTGTAAGAATACCAAGATATACATCTTTGGAGCGAGATAGAATGATTGCGTTTTCAATATTCTGTATTTTTACCATCTTTTTCTGGGCCGCTTTCGAACAGGCTGCTGGTTCGCTTCCTCTCTACACGAGAGATTATACCAATAGAATTTTAGAAGGTGGTACGGCCACGACTTTTAAGATTGTAGATTTAATAGTTACAGTAGTGCCATTAGGTGTTATTACATATGTTTTATTGAGTTTGTTTAGGAAAACGTTTAATAGAATAGGTCTTTCAAATATCATTCTTGGGTTTAGCTTTGTGATTGTTTGGGTTATTGTGTTATATAAAATATATTATGAATTTCAATCTACCGAAACCGAAGTGCCCATAACTTGGTTCGCTATCCTTAATTCTTTATTTATTATCATTTTTGCGCCTTTATTTACAAAATGGTGGGATAGTAAATACAATCCTCCAGCGTCTGTTAAGTATTTCTTGGGGCTATTCCTTTTAGGACTAGGGTTTGGGTTTTTGGCTTTTGGGGCTAAAGATGTACCCTTGGGCGCAGAAACGGCGAGCTTAAGTATGGCTTGGTTGGTATTTGCTTATTTGTTCCATACCTTAGGTGAAATGTGTTTATCCCCTATGGGGCTGTCTTATTTAAGTAAGCTAATACCTGCACGTATGATTGCGTTTATGTTTGGTGTTTATTATTTAGCCATAGCAATTGGTAATAAGTTAGCGCATTATGTAGGGGGCGATATTGAAAAGATTACCAATGAGCATGGTCTTTCTTTTTTCTTTATGATTTTTACATTCATACCCATTGGGTTAGGTTTTGTCTCCCTTATGTTACATCCGTTGTTAAAAAAGTTAATGCACGGTGTTCGTTAATCGATAAAAAAGTTAAAAAACATTTGAAATGCTTCTATTTAGGAGCATTTTTTGTAAGTTCGGAACAAGTATTGCAACCTACATAATTATGAAAAAGACTATTATTTTATTGGTGGTTATAGTATTTAGCTTTAGTTCATGGGCTCAAGAAATACAATGGGTGGGCCTTGAAGAGGCTATAGAACTTCAAAAGAAATCACCTAGAAAGATTATAATGGACGTTTATACAAATTGGTGTGGTCCTTGTAAATTACTAGATAATAGAACATTTCAAAACCCAGATGTAGCAAATTATGTAAATAAGTATTATTATGCCGTAAAGTTTAATGGAGAAGGGAATGAATTGTTGAATTATAAAAATAAGCAATTTGGAAACCCTAATTACGATCCGGCACGAAAGAATTCGAGAAACTCGGTTCATGAATTAGCGAGATATTTACAAGTCAGCGCTTACCCGACTATAGTTTTTATGGATGAAAAAGCGGAAGTAATAGCTCCTATTACTGGATATAAAACACCAGAACAGTTGGAATTGTATTTAAAAATGTTTAAAAAAGACGACCATAAAAAGATTACAACACAAGAGGAGTTCAGTGCTTATTATAAAGCCTTTACACCTGTGTTTAATGGAGGGTAAAGTTTGAAAGTTATGAAAAAGATTCTATTCACTTATTTCGCATTTTTCTTAGTAGTTGCTACTGTACATGCTCAGGAATTAACTTGGCATACCGACATGGAAAAAGCACTTGATATTGCTACAAAGGAAAACAAAAAGATGATGTTGTTTTTTACAGGTTCAGATTGGTGTGGATGGTGTAAAAAACTTCAAAAAGAAGTGTTTATGACATCAGACTTTCAAGCTTGGTCTGATAGTGTGGTTTTAGTTGAAATTGATTTTCCTAAGAGAACCCCTCAAGACGATAAAACGAGGGGGCAAAACCAGCATCTTCAAAGTATCTTTAAAGTTAGAGGGTATCCAACTGTTTATTTTGTGTCACCAGAAAAAACGACAGACGGCCGTACTAATTTAAAGAGCCTTGGGCGTACAGGCTATGTAAGGGGTGGCGCTGAAAAGTGGTTGGATGTCGCTAATAATATTGTTGAAAAAGACATTTAGATTAGTTTAGATTCACTGTCTAATAACAAAAGCACCATCTTTACTAGTTTGATGGAATGAAGTATTTTTTTCTAGGCAAATGTTCGACCATCTTTTAATATAACTTGGGTAGTTGCTCCCGTCTGCAATAATATATTTGGGTTGCAATGAGTCAATAAGCCTTGTTAAGTTGATTTTTGGAGACTGAGTTATTAATACATAGTCTGGTTTGAAGGACTTTGGTTTATAGACTCCTAGACTATCTATAACTAGTAAGTTTTTATTGTCTATCCTGTAAACTGGTAAAACTTTAGTAAACGCGACCTCTCTAATTTGTTTTCCAATTTTGTAGTCTTTAATGATATTATAACCTGATTTTGTAGCGTTGTCGAAATCATGGGCTATTTGTGCTTTCCTGTTTTGTAGGTTTCCAAGTATGGTATGTCGGCTTTTATGAAAAATAACAAACTCATTAGAAGTTGTGCTTATGGCATTGTAAACAACACCCAATTGCAGAATCAGTATAGAAATAAGCAGCCATTTAAGTGTTTGGTAATTTTGTTTAATAAGAAATCGAATAAGGGTTAAAATCAAAAAATAAAATGTAAAAACATAGACAACAGGGAATGAAATGTCTTTAAATAAAAAGGTTTCCTGAGTAGCAATCCATTTTACAAAGCTATTCATAGTCTCAATAACAAAACCGTAAAAATTTGCGAGGGCTTGTGGTAGAACGTTTATTGCAGCTAATATTAAAACAAGAATACCATAGCCGAGAATAAAGCCTAATAACGGTACAATAATTAGGTTTGATATAAAGAATAGACCAGGGAATTGATGAAAGTAATAGAGGCTAATTGGAATAATTCCTAACTGGGCTGATATAGTTATAGTTAGGGTGTGCCAGTATAGGTTGAAAAGTTTATTTGACGGTTGCCAGAGTTTGTATAGAAATGGGTCTATTAAAACAATTGCAAAAACAGCCGCGTAGCTTAGTTGAAAACCTATATCAAATAAAAATAAAGGTTTACAAAGCAATATGATGAGCATGCTTATAGCCAGTGTATTATAAATGTTGGTTGGTCTTTTTAAATTCGTGGCAATAGCCAAAATACTGAACATGGTTACCGCTCGGGTAACAGAGGCAGATAATCCAGTTATAAGGGCGAAGCTCCATAATAGGCAAATAATTATAAGCATTTTGATAAGCTTACCTCTCCTGTAATACTCAAGAGGTTTTAAAACAAAGTTTAAGAGGATTAGAATTATGCCAATGTGTAGTCCAGATACAGCAAGAATATGTATGGCACCAGCGTTCGAGTAATTTGAATAAACCTCTTGGCTGATCTCTTGTCTTTGTCCAAGCAGTAGTGCATTGATTATGGCTAATTCATCATGACTAAAATGGTATGATTCAAGTTTAAGGTTAACGTAATCCCGAATATGGTCGGCAACACCTAAAAGCGTTAGCTTACTCGAATTAGTATTTAGCAAATTTTGAGCATCAATAAATAATTGCTGATATATATAGTTCTTTTTGAGGTAGTTTTTATAATCAAATTGGTGGGGATTTAGTGGCGAAGTCAAGTTTTTAAAAGAGCTTCTAGTAATATAGGTGTCATCAACATTAGGTGATACGTTGTGAGGGCTTTTTTTGATGTTAAGAAGTAATCGGCCAGATACGGGATTATCATTAATCGAAATAATATCGATAATATATTTATTGTAATATAATCCTGGTTTTAATACTTCTCTTATTCGAAAACATATAGTCTCATTATTTTTAAGGCTATTTGAAATGTAATGAGAATAATGGTCTGGGTTGTTTTTTGGATTATGAAAATTGATTATAAGAATGCCTATTGAAAGCATTGTAATCATGGAAATAACTCCAAACCAAATAGTTTTTTTTATCCTGTTTTTTGAAAACGTATAAGCGGCTAATAGCATGCTAAATAGGATTCCACAAATACAAATAGAAAGCCTAAGGGAGATGTTAAAATAGTACCCTATGATAATGCCAGAAATTAGGCATATCGTTAATTTAATAATATTAAAATTCAGCAAAGGCATGTTGCTGTAATATATAAAAAATCTTACAAAATACGCCTAGCCTCATGAAAAGCTTTTAACCAATAGGTTTCGTTTAGATGGGAGACTATAACCCCTTTACTACTTGTAGCATGAATGAATTCTATATCATTGTTTCTAATGGCTACAATAAGTCCCACATGATTTATAGAGTTACGTCTGTTGCCCGTTTTAAAAAATAATAAGTCGCCACGCAGTACTTTTTTTAAAGAAACTTTTTTTCCTTTTTTAGCCATGTCCCTTGATATTCTTGGAAGCGTAATATCGTATGTTTTGAAAGATTCATAGACTAACCCAGAACAATCCATACCAGATTTTGTAGTACCTCCCCATTTATAGCGTACACCTTCAAATTGTTTTGCGTAATCAATAATCTGGTCTGCTTGAGACTTTGGGGTTTCTTTTTTCTTTTTAGCCTTTTTTTTATCAGCTATCTTGTTTGATTCTTGCGTTGAATTTTTTTGAACGACTTCAACTCGATTTTTTTGCTTTCTCCCAGATTTTCTAGATGCTTTGCAAGCAAGTAGGCAGCTTCCAAGAATTAGAATAATAAGCGTTTTTTTCATTGCGTAGGTTGTATGCCTTGATAAATTAAGCGAGCTGTTTTTTCACTAGCGCCTTTTCCTCCTAATGTCTTTTCTAATTCAAAATAGTCTAAGAACATTTGTTTTCTATGCTCATGGTTTAGCAATTTATCAAGTTCAGTTTTTAAGGAATTTTTGTTAAAGTCATCTTGAATAAGTTCAGTTACAACAGCCTTATCCATAACTAAATTTACAAGCGAAATAAATTTTAAAGTAATAATTCGTTTTGCAATGTGATAAGAAATGGCACCGCCTTTATAGCAAACCACTTGGGGGACTTTAAATAAAGCAGTTTCTAGGGTGGCAGTTCCAGAAGTTACTAGGGCAGCATAGGAAATACTTAATAAGTCATAAGTTCTATTAGTTATAAATTTTACGTTTTCAGACTTAATGAAGGTTTGATAGAAACTGTAATCTTGACTTGGGGCACCCGCAATCACAAACTGATAGTCTGGGTATTCAGTTACCAAACTTAACATGACTGAAAGCATTTTAGTGATTTCTTGTTTCCTGCTTCCAGGAAGCAGGGCTATTATTGGTTTGTTGCTTAATTTATATTGATCTCTAAATGCATATTCTCCAACTTGTTTTCTGTTTGCAATAGCATCAATCAAGGGGTGTCCTACAAAAGTTACATTATAATTGTACTTTTCGTAAAAAGGTTTCACAAAGGGTAAAATAACAAACATGGCATCAATATCGCGTTTTATAGCTTTAACACGACTTGCGCGAGAGGCCCATACTTGAGGGGAGATATAATAATTCGTTCTAAATCCAGCGCTTTTGGCCCATTTAGCAATGCGTAAGTTAAAGCCTGAATTGTCTATGAAAATTACCACATCTGGATGGAACTTTTGAATGTCTCTTTTACAAAATGAGATGAGTTTAAATATTTTGTTTAGGTTCATGATAACCTCAGTAAATCCCATGAAAGCACGTTCTTTATAATGCTTTACTAAAGTGCCACCAGCAGTTTCCATAAGGTCACCTCCCCAAAACCTAATCTTAGCCTGTTCATCTTGCTTTAATAAGGCTTTTATTAGGTTTGAGCCATGTAAATCTCCAGATGCTTCTCCTGCTAAAATGTAATACTTCATCCCTTTTAAAAGAGTTTAAAAACAAAAGTAAAAACTGCAATAAAAACAGTTATTAATAAAACACCTCGGGCTCTGTAATCTTCTTTTCTTCTAATAAATATAAAGAAAGCAATGAGGTTTAAAATAGCACCCAAGCTAATTAATTTTCCCAAAAAGCCCTCTGACGCAGCAGCCTTAATGACATTTGTAAAATCATCACCTTGGCCTAAAATATTAGCAGCAAAAAACAAACCAATGGTATTAGCAATAAGGCCAACAAGCATACCTTTAACAATTTCTTTCTTATACATTAAAATTCCAAGAGTTTAAATTTTTTATAAAATGATGCGCTGTTAAATCAAATTGAGAAGGCACCAGCGATATGTAGCCATTTTCTAAAGCCCACTCATCTGTATCCTGGCCTCCATCTAGGTTCACAAATTTCCCTGTAAGCCAATAGTAATCTTTACCTTGTGGTGTTTTGCGTTTATCAAACTCTTCAACCCAATTAGATTTTGCTTGTCTACAAACTTTAATGCCTTTAATATCCTTTTTAGGAATATTAGGGATATTTACGTTTAATACAATGCCTTCAGGAATTCCATGTTTTAAAACACTTTCAGCGATACGTTTAACAAAAGGTTTTGAGGCGTCAAAACTAGCGTTCCAACTGTAATCTAAAAGAGAAAAACCAACTGCCGGAATACCTTCAATACCAGCTTCGATAGCGGCACTCATGGTGCCAGAATAAATAACATTTATGGCTGAGTTAGAACCGTGATTAATTCCAGAAACGCAAAGGTCTGGCTTTCTATCTAAAATTTCCCTAACGGCCAATTTCACGCAATCTGCTGGGGTACCTGAACAACTGTATTCCTTTTGAGGGCCTTTGTCAAAAAAAACTTGTTCAGCAAATAATGTTGAATCTAAGGTTATGGCATGTCCCATGCCGCTTTGAGGGCTATCAGGTGCAACCACAACAACGTCTCCTATCGTATTCATTACCGCAACAAGAGTTCTCAATCCGGGAGCACTTATGCCATCATCATTTGTAACTAGAATTAGTGGCCTTTTTGTCATTTTGTCTATTAATACAGCATCGCTAAAATACATAATTTCGTCAGGAAACACCTAATTTCTTTGGTTTAACAAAAAATTAGTAGCAATTCTCGGCGATGGCATGGTTTTTTCTTTATTTTAGTGAAAAATAAGTTGTGCTTTTTCGAGCAAACAAAATTGCATAGATGATAAATATTATGAAAAGGAATTATAAAATCCTGTCGCTTTTGCTATTGCTAGCCTTTGCGTCATGTAGTTTTACTACTAAAAAATTCAGCAATCCAGATAAAGATAAATTACTAATTCAAATCATTACGTTTGTACTAGAGCAAGGACATTTCGATCCTATTGCTATGGATGATGCGTTTTCAGAAGAATTGTTTAATGATTATATAGAGATTCTAGATCCTGTTAAACGTTATTTTTACCAGTCGGATATTAAAGATTTTGAAAAATATAAGTTAGAAATAGACGATCAGCTAAAAGATACAGATATTTCATTTTTTAATCTGGTTCATGAGCGTATGTTAAAGCGTATTGAGGAATCAAAAATGATATACAAGGAGGTATTGTCGAAACCTTTTGATTATACCATTGATGAAACTTTCGATACCAATTATGAAAATATAGAGTTTGTAAAGTCTAAGAAACAAATGAAAGACAGGTGGAGGAAGCAATTGAAGTTTTCTACAATTTCTAACTATGATGATTTAATGAAGCAAGAGGTTCTGGCTAAAGAGAAGGACCCATCGTACGTCATGAAAACTACCGAAGAAATGGAGAAAGAAGCCAGGGAAGCCACGCTTAAGTCTATTGATATTTATTTTAACGATAGTGTTGATGATTTGAAACGTGAAGATTGGTTTGCACTTTATGTAAATACCATTGTTGAAGAATATGATCCACATACGTATTACTTGGCACCAAGAAATAAAGAAGATTTTGATCAGCGTATGTCTGGTAAATTAGAGGGTATTGGAGCGCGACTACAGAAGCGCATGGATTACATTAAGATTGTTGAGTTAATATCGGGAGGACCAGCTTGGAGAAGCAAAGAACTGGAAGTTGAAGATGTGATATTGAAAGTAAAGCAAGAGAATGAGGAGTTTCCTGTTAACATTGTTGGAATGCGTATAAGCGATGCCATTAAATATATTAAAGGGCCTAAAGGAACTAAGGTAACCCTTACTGTTAAAAAGGTTGACGGTACCATTAAGGATGTGGTGATAACAAGAGATGTTGTGGAATTAGTTGAAACGTATGCAAAATCATCGGTGGTTGAAAAAGATGGGCAAAAATTTGGTGTCATTAATTTACCAGCCTTTTATGTAGATTTTCAGGATTATAAAAATGTAAATGCGGCAAAAGATGTTAAGAAAGAAATAGACTATCTAAAAGTTGAAGGTATCGAAGGATTGGTTCTAGATTTGCGAAATAATGGTGGAGGATCTTTGCCAACAGTAGTGGATATGGCTGGTCTTTTTATTGAAGATGGCCCAATTGTTCAGGTGCGCTCCACAGGAGAATCTAAAGAAGTCTTGAAGGATAGAGATAAGAGCATTGCTTGGGATGGTCCTTTGGTGATTTTGGTCAATGAAATTTCGGCTTCTGCCTCAGAAATAATGGCTGCCGCCATGCAGGATTACAAAAGAGCTGTAATTATAGGTAGTAAACAAACTTATGGTAAGGGAACGGTGCAAAATGTGATTAATCTCAATAACATGTTACGAAATAATACGCAGGGGGATTTAGGTGCTCTAGCACTTACAACCCAAAAGTATTATAGAATAAATGGGGGGTCTGTTCAGTTAGAAGGTGTAAAAAGTGATGTTGAGGTTCCAGGACGTTTTACCTATATAGATGTAGGAGAAAAAGATAAAGACAATCCATTGCCTTGGGATGAAATTGATGCTGCCAATTATAAATCTTGGGAAAATTATTTTGATTATGATTCAACAGTGGCTAAGAGTAAAGCACGAATGGCTAGTAACGAGCAATTAAAATTGATTGATCAAAATGCTAAATGGGTTAAAAGTAAGATTGATGAAACTGTGTTTTCTCTTAATTATGATGAGTATAATCATCAAAATGAATTAAATGAGGAAGAAGCCAAACAGTTTGATGCGATTTCTGATTACAAATCGAACTTAACGTTCGAATCAACCAGTTATGAAAAAGCGTTATTCGATAAAGATACCACTGATCTGAAAGAAAAAAGAGAGCGTTGGCATCAAAGCTTAAGCAAGGATGTATATATAGAAGAAGCGCTCAACGTGTTGGAGGATTTAAAGATTTCATATCCCGTTAAAAAAGTGGCCTCAACAGTTAAAAAATAGTAGTTTGCATGAGTCGTAATTCCAACTCATTAAAGGGCTTGGCGCTCCAAAAATTTAAAAAAAATTTTTGGGGCGTTTTTAGTTTTTGGTTTATTTGTTTTGTTGGGGCTATTTCAATATTCGCCTATGTGTTGGTTCCAGATAACACTCAACATGCCAACCAAATGCATTTGGCAATTCACTCTAAAAAACCTGGTTTTAAAGTAACTATGCTTACTATTCCTGGGCAATCTACAATAAGTCAGAGCGCTTTAAGCAGGTTGTTTTTTGGAAAACGAAATCCAGATACAGAGGTCCCGATATCTAGCTATGAAGTTTCAGCTGATACATTAGCTTATGTTGAGTATGCTTCGGATGGCTTGAAAGGCGTAAAAAAAGCGGTATCAATGTCTTTCTTTCCTAATAATAACCCATCCCATTATATTAAAGAGCAGGTTTTTGTGTTTGGAACAGATAAATATGGTAGGGACTTGTTGAGTCGAGTTTTGGTTGGAGCAAGAGTTTCTTTTTTTATAGGTTTTGTGGCAGTCTTTATTTCATTAATAATAGGGCTATTTATGGGAAGCATTGCCGGCTATTTTGGAGGTAAAATAGATGCGCTTGTTATGTGGGTTATTAATGTTACATGGTCTATTCCAACATTACTTCTTGTAATTGCCATTACCTTAGCATTAGGTAAAGGTTTTTGGCAGGTTTTTATAGCGGTAGGTTTAACTATGTGGGTTGAGGTTGCACGCGTGGTTAGAGGGCAAATAATTAGTGTCAAAGAAATGCAATATGTTACGGCAGCAAGAGCATTGGGATATACAGATTTTCGTATTATTATAAAACATATTCTTCCTAATATAATGGCTCCGGTAATTGTTATTTCTGCGGCAAATTTTGCAGCAGCTATATTGATTGAAAGTGGTTTAAGTTTTTTAGGAATAGGGGCGCAGCCACCTATGGCAAGCTGGGGGGCTATGATAAAGGATCATTATAATTATATTATTTTAGGAAAGCCTTATTTAGCGATAATACCTGGGTTGTGTATTATGAGTTTGGTTATGGCGTTCATGCTGGTAGGAAATGCTTTAAGAGATGCCTTAGATGTGAAAGGGTAATTGCTGCTAGATTGGGTTTTTAGATTTCAAAACAAAACCTAGTTAGATATTCAGTTTTGAAGTTTTATTTATATTACGTTAAATTTATATTATGGGACAAGTTATTACATTTGGAGAGGTTTTAATGCGTATTTCACCTAGAGGAAAGAAAAAGTTTATTCAATCGAATGTTGTTGAATTTTTCTTTGGAGGAACAGAATTAAATGTCGGCGTTTCGATAGCGAATTTTGGTGGAAACGTAAAACATATTGGAGTCGTATCTGAAGATTTTATTGGCGATACCGCTATTTCCTATATAAATAAATTTGGTGTGGATACATCTTCCATTGGGCGTTCTAAACGACCACTAGGGGTCTATTTTTTTGAAGTAGGAGCGGTGATGCGACCAAGCACGATTTCTTATAACCGCTCGCATTCATCATTTTCTGAAATCAAACCAGATATGGTGAACTGGGACGAAGCATTAATAGATGGGGAGTGGTTGCATTGGACAGGGATTACGCCTGCGTTGTCTCAAGGTTCTTTTGATGTTTTAAAAGAAGGTCTTCAAAAAGCAAGAGAGAAGGGTTTGACGGTTTCGGCAGATCCTACTTACAGGCGGGGATTATGGCAATATGGGAAGGATCCGAAAGAAGCGCTTTCAGAACTGCTTCATTATTCTACAATTTTTATTGGTGGTATAAATGAAATTAATGAAATACTTGGTACAGAGTACTCCTATTCAAATGAGGATTTTATTCGCGCATCTAAACAATTAATGCAAGCATTTCCTTCTATTGAAAAAGTATTTGACAAAATACGAACCTCTTTAAATTCTTCTTGGCATAAAATACGGGCTCGTATGTGGAATGGCAAAAAATTTCACGAGACAAAAGATTTAGATATAACACATATAGTCGATCGTGTGGGAACTGGGGACGCCTTTGCTGCAGGTTTAATTTATGGATTAAGACGTTTTGATGATTGTAAGGCTATGGAGTTTGGAAGCGCTGCATGTGCTTTAAAACACACTTACGAGGGTGATGTAAATTTAACCACTGTGAGCGAGGTTACTACTATTTTAGAAGGGGACATTTCTGGCAGATTAAACCGTTAGTAGGGTTTGTTTAAGTTATTGGTTAATTGTTTCTTCACGAAATATTAAAACAGTTGTCTGATAATATCTTGTCGCTGGTTGTTATCAAAACAATTTAATCATTACTAATTAACATATTATTGTTTAGAGAGTCAATATAGGTTAGTAGTTGTTCTTTGCCAATGTTTTTAGATGAGGATGTAATAAAGTAATTAGGCATATCTTCCCAAAATTCCAACAAAATGGATTTGTAATCCATAGTATGTTTCTCAATGGCATTTGGCTTAAGTTTGTCTGCCTTGGTAAATATGATAGAAAAAGGAATGCCATGCTCTCCAAGCCATTGCATGAATTCTAAGTCAATAGGTTGTGGCTTGTGTCTTATGTCTACTAATACAAATGCTGTAACGAGTTGTTCTCTTAGTGCAAAATATTGAGTAATAAATTTTTGAAACACTTTTTTTGAGCTTTTAGATACGCGTGCATAGCCGTATCCAGGTAAGTCTACTAAGTGCCAGTTTTTATTAATTAGAAAGTGATTGATGAGTTGTGTTTTTCCTGGTTTTCCAGAGGTTTTAGCTAGGCTTTTTCGGTTAGTTAGCATATTAATTAATGAAGATTTCCCAACATTGCTGCGCCCAATAAAGGCGTATTCAGGGAGTCTGCTTTTTGGGCATTTAGCAACGTCGGAGTTGCTTACAACGAACTCAGCAGATTTAATTTTCATTAGTTCCTCTTTTTTTAGGGTAAACAATTAATACTTCAGGCCTGTTAAGAATAATTAATACCCTCTTTTTTGAAGCCACGTATCCATAATCGTATTGAACTCGTCAGGATGTTCCATCATAGCAGCATGGCCGCACTTGTCTAGCCAAAAGAGTTCAGAGTCTGGTAAGAGTTCGTTAAATTCTTCTGCTACCTCCGGAGGAGTTACCGTATCATTTTTTCCCCAAATTATACAGGTAGGGGTAGTCATGTTTGGAAGGTCCTTTGCCATATTGTGTCTAATCGCACTTTTAGCAATGGCAAGAGTTTTTATAAGTTTATGCCTGTCGTTAACTGTTTCGTAAACCTCATCAACAATTTCTTTAGTAGCTACTTCTGGGTTATAAAAAACATCCTGTGCTTTCTTTTTTATCACTTCATAATCACTTCGTTTAGTATAGCCACTACCCATAGCACTTTCATACAGGCCAGAACTCCCAGTTATAATGAGAGCCTTAACGGTTTCTGGGTACATTTTGGTGTGGTACAAACCTATATGTCCGCCTAGTGAATTTCCAAGAATAATAACTTCTTTGTATCCTTTAAAAGCGATAAAGTCATGAAGATACTTAGCAAAACTCTTTACGTTCGTTTTTAGTAAAGACATGGTGTAAATAGGGAGCTCAGGAATAATAACTTTATAGCTTTTGTTGCTAAAGTAATTGGTTACAGAATCAAAATTACTTAAACCACCCATTAAGCCGTGCAGTACAATAATTGGGGTGCCTTCGCCAGCTTCTATATAGCTGTATTTATTTTCTTTTTTTAAGCGATGCGTCATCTGTCGTTAGTCAGTCGTTCAAAACAAATATAGTTAAATCATTGGTATTTCCATGATAATTATTCGTTTCACAAAAAAATCTCATTGAGATGTTTTTGATGGGTGAAATCCATAAATAATAAAAGATGTTAACATTATTTTATGAATAGAAACTTATGTTAAAGCGAGGGAGACTTCACAGTTGGTGGTAAATCACTTCGTTTTAAATCGGTCTAATAAATGATTTGGTCGAAAATTTATTAACAAAGTGGTATGAAGTGGTAAAATGTGGTAAATTTTTCGATATATTTGAAACTCAAACATTTAATTTTCAACTAACCCGCTTTGGACTTAATAACAGGAACATACGATTGTAAAGTTGATGCAAAAGGCAGATTAATGATGCCTGCTGCTATCAAAAAGCAATTGTCTGCGGTGTTGCAAGATGGGTTTGTAATTCGCCGCTCAGTCTTTCAAAAGTGCTTGGAGCTCTATCCAATGGGTGAGTGGCAAATGCTCATGCAGAAAATGAATAAGCTGAATAAGTTCAAGAAGAAGAATAACGATTTTATCAGACGATTTACGGCAGGAGCCAAAATGGTCGAGGTTGATATAAATGGAAGGTTGCTAGTGCCAAAGGATTTAACGGTGTTTGCAAGTATTTCAAAAAATATTGTAGTGGCTTCAGCTATTAATATTATTGAAATATGGGATAAAGATTTGTATGAACAGGCTATTGATGATGCAGCAGTTGATTTTGCGGATTTAGCAGAGGAAGTAATGGGACAAGACGATGACGATCATGGAATATCATAATCCAGTGCTTTTAAACGAAACGGTGGATGGGTTAAATATTAATCCGTCGGGTGTGTATGTCGATGTTACGTTTGGTGGTGGTGGTCATAGCAAAGAAATATTGAACAGGCTAAATGATCGTGGGAGATTATATGCTTTTGATCAAGATGAAGATGCTTTAGCAAATGCTTTAGATGATGATAGGTTTACTTTAATACATGAAAACTTTAGGTATATCAAGCGCTTTTTAAGGTTTCATGGTGTAAAAAAGGTTGATGGGATTCTTGCTGATTTCGGGGTGTCGTCTCATCAATTTGATATGGCAGAAAGAGGTTTTTCTACACGTTTTGAGGCAGACCTGGATATGCGGATGAATCGGCAAAATGAGTTGTCTGCTTTTCATGTGGTTAATGAGTATGAAGAGGAGTCTTTGAGGCGGGTATTGTCTCAATATGGGGAGTTAAGGTCGGCACCAGCCATGGCACGACTGATTGTAGAAAATAGAAGAAATGAACAAATAGTAACCAGTAAGCAGTTAAAAGCCATTTTGAAAAAGTTTTTGCCGCCTAGACATGAAAATAAGGTTCTTGCGCAAATATATCAAGCTATAAGAATAGAGGTTAATCAAGAAATTGAAGTGTTAAAGGAGTTTTTGTTGCAAACGCCTGAGCTTTTAGATACAGGTGGGCGATTGAGCTTTATTTCGTATCACTCTCTGGAAGATAGGTTGGTAAAAAGATTTATTAGGAATGGCATGTTTGAGGGGGAACCAGAGCGCGATATGTTTGGAAATTTTGAAGTTCCCCTTAAAAAGGTAAATGGGCTTATAGTGCCTTCTTCAGAAGAGGTTAAAGAGAATAATAGGGCCAGAAGTGCAAAACTAAGAATTGCTGAGAAATTGTAATGAAAAAAGGGGTGTATAGCATATTAAAAGGAACGTTTTTAGTTAGTGATGATGCTTTTAGGAATTGGCGTTTCATTTTGTTTATATCTGGTTTAGCACTTGTAATGATTGCAAGTTCGCATAATGCAGATAAAAAAGTATACGAAATAGCAAGGCTTAAAAATGAAGTTAAAGAGTTGAGGTCAGCTTTCGTTGATGGGCGTTCTAAGCTTATGATGTTAAAAATGGAATCGCATGTGGTTCAAGTTATGCAAGAAAAAGGGTTGAAGGTTTCTGATATTCCACCAAAAAAAATAAAAGTTAAAACTCAAAATTAAAGTTCAATCTTGGCAGTAAGTGAGAAAGGCATATTAAACCGTTTGTATTTTATAGCTGGATGCATGTTCGTCTTTGGGGTGGCTGTGGTCTTTAAACTTTTAAGCATTCAGTTTGTTCAAGGGGAAAAGTACAAAGCACTTGCTACAAAACGTGTGGTTAAAGATGTTGTTATTCCTGCTAACAGAGGGAATGTTTATTCGGTGAAAGGGAATTTATTGGCAACCTCTATTCCAAAATATGATATACGTTTTGATGCTCTGGCGCCTTCAGCAAAAACTTTTGAAAAATATATTCGAGAGTTATCAGAATCTTTAGCTAAATACAATGGTAAGTCTGCAAGGGCTATTGAAAATAGATTAAGGAGAGCTAGAGCTAATAGGAATAGGTATTATCTGTTAGCAAAAAATATTGGCTATTCAGATTACATTATGTTTAGAGGTTTTCCTATGCTAAGTCTTGGAACTTTCAAAGGAGGGTTTATTGTAGAACAAACTACAAAGCGAGAGCATCCTATGGGTGGAATTGCCCAAAGAACCATCGGTTACGAACGTATTGATGAAAAAGGAAATGTAACAAGGCCAGGTATCGATGGGGCCTTTGGAGTTAAGTATTTAAGAGGTGTTGATGGGCATCGCAAGAAACAACAGATAGGTAAAGGGCAATGGAAACCATTAAGCGACGCTAATGAGGTGGAACCAAAAGATGGTTATGATGTGTACACAACTATTGATGTAAATATTCAAGATATAGCGCATCATGCACTATTAGAACAGCTTGAAAAGTACAAGGCAGATCATGGTTGTGTGGTGGTAATGGAAACCAAAACCGGCGAGATTAGGGCGATTTCTAATTTAGGAAGAAATAAAAATGGACACTATTATGAGCGCTTAAATTATGCAGTCGGCGAAAGTCATGAGTCGGGATCTACTTTTAAGTTGATGGCTTTGGCGGCAGCGTTTGAAGATAAGGTGGCTGATACTAGTGATGTAGTAGATACAGAAAAAGGAGTTATTAGCTTTTATGGAAAGAAAGTTAGGGATTCAAAACATGGTGGTTATGGGGAGATAACAGTTTCTAAAGCTTTCGAGGTGTCTTCAAATACGGGCATTGTAAAGGTGATTGATAAGGGGTATCGAAAACAGCCTGAAAAGTTTGTTGATAGGCTTTATAGCATGAGTCTAAATCAGGATTTAGATTTGCCAATAATTGGCGAACCTTCACCAATAATTCCCGACCCTAGAGTAAAAAATGGCAGGTGGAGTGGTATTGCTTTGCAATGGATGGCTTATGGTTACGGTGTCTCTTTTACACCACTTCAAACTTTAGCCTTCTATAATGCTGTTGCTAATAATGGGGTAATGGTTAAGCCAAGGTTTTTAAAGGAGGTTAAAGAATTCGATAAGGTTGTGGAGCCTTTTGAAAGAGAGGTTGTAAATAAGAAAATCTGTTCGGATGAAACTATTGGAAAGCTACAAGATTTATTAAAAAATGTAGTTGCTAAAGATCATGGTACAGGGCACAGGTTGTATTCTAAAAACTTCTCTATGGCAGGTAAAACAGGGACATGTCAAAAGGATTATAGGGATAAAGAAAAACTGAATTATATATCTTCTTTTGCAGGCTATTTTCCAGCAGAAAATCCAAAATACTCCTGCATCGTTGTTATTCATGAGCCAGATAAAAGTGTAGGGTATTACGGTGCAGATGTTTCGGGGCCTGTATTTAAAAGAGTAGCTCAAAAAATATATACGGATACGCCATTAGTAGATGAGGTTGAGACTTTAGAAATGAATGTGGCAGATGTAGAAGTGAGTTTTCAAAAGTTTTACGAAACAGCACAAACTTATAAAACTGTTATGCCAAATCTATTAGGCATGCCAGCAATGGATGCTCTGGTACTCTTAGAGAATATGCAAGTAGATATTAATGTGCGTTTAGAGGGGCATGGCGTAATTAGAGCGCAGTCTATTAGTGAAAATACCAAACTTAAGTCAAATCAAACTGTAGTCTTAAAAGCATCATGAAGGTATTAAAAGACATATTGTATAAAGTGACTATAAATGCTGTGGTTGGAAGTACTGCAGTTGAGATTGATGCTATGAATTTTGATTCAAGAAAAGTGAGTCGAAATAATCTTTTTGTGGCGATTAAAGGTTTGCTTTTTGATGGTCATGATTATATCTCAAAAGCGATCGAAAATGGTGCGAATAGCGTGGTCTGTGAAGTTATGCCAGGTGATTTAGTGGATGGGGTAACCTATGTAGAGGTTGATAGTTCAAACAAAGCTATGGCTATTATGGCTTCAAACTATTTTGGTAGCCCGTCCGAGAATTTAGGGTTGGTTGGAGTTACGGGAACCAATGGAAAAACAACTGTAGCGAGCTTGTTGTATCAGCTATTTAAAAAGGCTGGTTATAAAGTAGGTTTGCTTTCTACTGTAAAAGTTTTGGTTGATAATCAGGAATACGCAGCAACTCATACAACACCCGATTCTATAAGTATTAACCGCTACTTGAGTATGATGAGCGAAGCTGGAGTTGAATTTTGCTTCATGGAGGTGAGTTCTCATGGAATACATCAATATAGAACGGAAGGCCTGCATTTTGAAGGTGGAGTTTTTACAAATTTATCTCATGATCATTTAGATTACCATAAAACTTTTGCTGAATATAGAAATGTTAAAAAGAAGTTTTTCGATGAGTTACCTCAAACCGCTTTTGCTTTATCGAATGTCGACGACAAAAACGGTTTGTATATGCTTCAAAATACCAAGGCTAAGAAGAAAACCTATGCCCTTAAGCAGTATGCAGATTATAAAGCTCAAATTTTAGAGAATCAGTTTGGTGGTTTGCTGTTAAAGGTAAATGACAGTGAGGTTTGGACTAAGCTTATTGGAAATTTTAATGCCTATAATGTCTTGGCTATTTATGCTGTTTCAGAATTGCTTGGATTAGAAAAAGGAGAGGTCTTAAGGCTGATTAGTGATTTAGAAAATGTAAGTGGTCGTTTTCAGTATATAGAGTCTAAAGATAATATTACCGCCATTGTAGACTATGCGCATACACCTGATGCTTTAAAGAACGTGTTAGATACAATAAATAGCATAAGAACTAAAAACGAAGAGTTAATCACAGTGGTAGGTTGTGGTGGCGATAGGGATAGAACGAAACGACCTAAAATGGGGCATATTGCCACAGTATTAAGTACTAAAGTGATTTTTACTAACGATAACCCGCGGGGTGAAGATCCTAAGGTTATTCTTGATGAAATTGAAGCTGGTGTGGAACCTCAAAATTTTAAAAAAACATTAACTATTGAAGATCGGTATCAGGCTATAAAGGCTGCTTGCCAAATGGCGCAGCCTAACGATATTATACTCGTAGCAGGAAAAGGTCATGAAACCTATCAGGAGATTAAGGGAGAGCGTTTTGATTTTGACGATTTAAAAATTGTTAAGGAGTGTTTAAGTCAAATGCAGAAATGAAGCTAGCAGCTAGTAATAAATAGAAATAAAACCAACTATGTTATACTATCTATTTGAATATTTAGAGTCACAATTTCAAGTTCCAGGAGCGTCACTTTTTGGTTTCTTAACCTTTAGGGCTGCATTGGCTATGATTTTGTCACTGTTAATATCAACTATTTATGGTAAGCGAATCATACAGTTTTTACTTAGGCAACAAGTTGGAGAGACCATTAGAGATCTTGGTTTGGATGGGCAGAAAGAAAAAGCTGGTACACCAACTATGGGAGGTATTATTATCATATTGGCGACTCTGGTTCCGGTTTTGCTTCTGGCTAAACTTGAAAATATATATATCATTCTGCTCATTGTTACAACACTTTGGATGGGAGTTATTGGTTTTATCGACGATTATATTAAAAAGTTTAAAAATGATAAAGAAGGGTTAAAAGGACGTTTTAAGGTTTTAGGTCAGGTAGGACTTGGTGTAATCGTGGGCGCAACCTTATTCTTTCATCAGGATGTAACTATAAAAGAGAAATTACCTCTTCATGAACGTCAGGTTTTATTGGAGCAAGATTCGAATATTGCGCCATCGAAATTGTTTCAGGAAGAGATTAAATCAACTAAAACAACCATCCCATTTGTTAAAGGGAACGAGTTTGATTATGCAAAACTCATTACATGGGTGAGTCCAGTTTTAGAAAAATATGCTTGGGTCATTTTTATTCTTGTTGCCATAATCATAATTACAGCTGTATCTAATGGTGCTAATTTAACAGATGGTATAGACGGTTTAGCTGCAGGTACTTCGGCTATTATTGTTCTAACGCTTGGGATTTTTGCTTGGGTTTCTGGTAATATTATTTTTTCGGACTACTTGAATATTATGTATATCCCGAGGGTTGAGGAGATTACCATTTACATAGCAGCGTTTGTAGGGGCGCTCATTGGTTTTTTATGGTACAACACCTATCCTGCCCAAGTTTTTATGGGAGATACGGGGAGTTTAACTATAGGCGGTATTATTGCAGTTATTGCAATAGCCGTTCGTAAAGAATGGCTTATACCTGTTTTGTGCGGCATATTTTTGGCAGAAAATTTATCGGTAATCATGCAGGTAAGTTGGTTTAAGTACACCAGGAAGAAGTATGGAGAGGGTCGACGCATTTTTAAAATGTCGCCCTTACATCATCACTATCAAAAGTCTGGGTATCATGAAAGTAAAATAGTGACAAGATTCTGGATTATAGGAATTTTGCTTGCTATTGTCTCAATAGTAACGTTGAAAATCAGGTAGCCGAGTTTAAATAGTAACAGGCTAAAAAAAGCGTAATGATTAAACAAAGGCTGGTTGTATTAGGGGGAGGAGAAAGCGGTGTAGGTACGGCGCTTTTAGGTTTAGATAGAGGTTTTGAGGTTTTTGTTTCAGATAAAGGAAAAATAAAAGAAGTCTATAAACAAGTTCTTATAAATAATGAGATTGAATGGGAGGATGAAACCCATACCGAATCTAAAATTTTGAATGCAGATCTGGTGATGAAAAGCCCTGGTATTCCAGATAAAGTGGCCATGGTAATGGCAATAAGAGCAAATGGTATTCCTGTGGTGTCTGAGATTGAATTTGCTGCAGCATTTACCGATGGTACTATTGTTGGCATTACAGGTAGTAATGGAAAAACAACAACAGCGTCTCTAACATATCATCTGTTGAAAAATGATTTAAACGTTGGATTAGCAGGTAATATAGGGGATAGTTTTGCTAAACAGGTTTTGGAACATAATTATGAGAACTACGTACTCGAGATAAGTAGTTTTCAATTAGATGATATTATCGATTTTAAACCGAAAATAGCAGTGCTTTTAAACATTACACCAGACCATTTAGATAGATATGATTATGAATTTGAAAAATATATTCGGTCAAAGTTTAGGATAGCTATGAATCAATCTAAATCAGATTATTTGATTTATGATGCCGATGACGAAGTGATAACAAATCATTTAAAAAAACATCCTGTCCAATCTACACTGTTACCATTTTCTTTGGAAAAACCTGTGGGAAACGGTGCGTATTTAGATAATGATGAAATTAAGATAACAATAAATAATAATAAGATAGTTATGCCAACAACAAAATTAGCACTAGAGGGAAAGCACAATATAAAAAACGCGATGGCGGCCTCTACCGTGGCGCATTTACTTAAAATAAGAAAACAAACCATAAGAGAAAGTTTGGAGAATTTTCAGGGTGTTGAGCATCGTCTAGAGCAAGTGCTTAAGATTAATAAAGTGCAATATATCAATGACTCGAAGGCTACAAATGTAAATGCAACCTATTATGCTTTAGAAAGTATGGATGCTCCGACCGTGTGGATTGTTGGTGGTGTAGATAAAGGTAATAATTATGAGGAGTTATTCTCATTTGTTAATGAAAAGGTGAAAGCTATTATTTGTCTTGGTGTGGATAACGAAAAGCTGATGCAGACGTTTGGGAATATGGTCGATGTAATCGTTGAGACTCAATTTATGAGTGAAGCCGTAAAAATTGCATACAAGTTGGCCGAATCTGGTGACAATGTTTTGCTGTCGCCTGCTTGTGCAAGTTTCGATTTGTTTGAAAACTATGAAGATAGAGGGCGTCAGTTTAAAGAATCAGTAAGGAATTTATAAAACTATTTTTTTGTGCAATCTGTATTTAAAAACATAAAAGGAGATAGGTTAATTTGGGCAATTGTAGCGTTGTTGGCTATTTTGTCATTCTTGCCTGTTTATAGTGCTGCCAGTAATTTAGCTTATAAAGGAGGCGGCAGTAATACCTTCGCTTTTTTTATTAAACATTTTGTTCATCTGGTTTTAGGATTTGCTATTATGTATGGGGTGCATAAAATTCCATATCGGTATTTTAAGGGTTTGTCGCTAATAATGATACCAATTGTTTTAGTGCTTTTAGGTCTAACCATGTTGCAAGGAACTACTATAGAAGGTGCTAATGCTAGCAGATGGATTCAAATTCCTTTTGTTGGGATGTCTTTTCAAACCTCTACTTTGGCGGCGGTTGTTTTGTTGGTTTATGTAGCCAGATATATGTCTAAAATAGCAGACAAAGAAATTTCTTTTAAAGATTCAATTTTACCTCTATGGTTGCCAGTATTTTTGGTGCTCATTCTTATACTACCTGCTAATTTTTCAACAACAGCTATTATTTTTTTAATGGTCATCATGCTGGTGTTTTTGGGAGGTTATCCTATCAGGTATTTGGCTATAATCATTGGGTCTGGTGTTTTAGTTTTAACACTTTTTATACTTGTAGCAAAGGCCTTTCCTGATGCCATGCCTAATAGAGTGGATACATGGATGGGAAGAATTGAAAGCTTTTCAAACCCAGAAGATACAGAAGCAGATTACCAAATTGAAAAAGCTAAAATAGCTATTGCCACTGGAGGAATTCAAGGTTTAGGACCAGGGAAAAGTTTGCAAAAGAACTTTTTACCTCAATCATCATCAGATTTTATATTCGCTATTATAATTGAGGAATATGGTCTACTTGGAGGTTTTGTAATAATGATCTTGTATTTGTGGCTGTTATTTAGAATTGTGATTGTTGCTCAAAAGTCAGATACTATTTTTGGTAAACTTTTAGTACTGGGTGTGGGCTTGCCAATTGTGTTTCAAGCCTTAATAAATATGGCGGTAGCTGTAGAGTTGTTTCCGGTTACGGGACAGACTTTGCCGTTAATTAGTAGTGGTGGGACATCTATTTGGATGACTTGTTTGGCTATCGGAATCATACTAAGTGTAAGTGCAAAAAGAGAAGAGATAAAGGAGCGGGAAATTAACGAGGAAAATCCCTTAGAAATACTATCAGAAACCATATAATGAGTAAGTACAGAATCATATTATCTGGAGGAGGAACGGGAGGTCATATTTACCCTGCTATTGCTATAGCAAATGAACTGAAACTACGTTTTCCTGATTCGGAATTTTTATTTGTTGGTGCAAAGGATAGAATGGAAATGGAAAAAGTTCCTCAGGCAGGGTATAAAATTAAAGGGTTGTGGATTTCTGGAATTCAAAGACAATTAACATTAAAGAATTTAAGCTTTCCGTTTAAGCTTATAAGTAGTCTATGGAAGTCTAAACAAATAGTTAAGTCATTTAAGCCAGATATTGCAATTGGTACCGGTGGTTTTGCAAGCGGGCCATTGTTGCACGTGGCAGCTGCTAATAACATTCCTACTTTAATTCAAGAGCAAAATTCTTACCCCGGAATAACTAATAAGTTGTTGTCAAAAAAGGCCAGTAAGGTTTGTGTAGCCTACGATAATTTAGAGCGATTTTTTCCAAAGGACAAGATTATTAAAACAGGGAATCCAGTACGACAAGGACTTTTAGATGTGGAATCCAAAACTGTTGAGGCTAAAGACTTTTTTGGTTTAAAGCATGGAAAAAATACACTTTTGGTTATTGGAGGTAGTTTGGGGGCCAGACGCATTAACCAATTAATAGAAAAAGAATTAGATTTTTTTGATACACAAAATGTTCAAATTATATGGCAATGTGGGAAGCTTTATTATGAACAATATAAAATATATAATAACACCAAAAATGTTCAAGTGTTTGAGTTTTTGAACGATATGGATTTAGCATATGCCGCTGCCGATATTGTGATATCTAGGGCAGGAGCAAGTTCCGTATCCGAGTTGTGTATTGTAGGTAAACCGGTAATTTTTATTCCTTCTCCTAATGTTGCTGAAGATCATCAAACAAAGAACGCCATGGCTATTGTTAATAAGGAGGCAGCAATGATAATAAAAGAAGAAGATTTAGAAGCAGATTTTGAAAATAAGTTTTCACAATTAATTGCTTCTTCAGATAAACAAAAAGAGTTAGGACAAAACATTAAAAAATTAGCCCTTGTAAATGCCACAAGTGATATTGTTGATGAAGTAGAGAATTTATTGAAAACGAATTAATGAATTTAAAAGAGATACATAACGTTTTTTTTATAGGTATTGGTGGTATAGGCATGAGTGCGTTGGCTAGGTATTTTAAGGCTAAGAATATGGAAGTAGCTGGATATGATAAAACCGCTACAGAAATCACTCAAGCTTTAGAAGATTTGGGAATAGGCATTCACTTTAATGATAACATTGAAAATATTAAAGAGTCATTTCTCAGCAAAGAAAAAACTTTGGTGGTTTATACGCCTGCAATACCAAAGCATCATGCCGAGTTGCGTTATTTTCAAGATAATGGTTTTAAGGTTCTAAAACGTTCACAAATTTTAGGTCTTATAACCGAAAATACGTTCTGTTTGGGGGTGGCTGGAACTCATGGTAAAACCACCACAACGAGTATTTTAGGGCATTTGTTAAATGAGTGCGATGTTGCGGTTACAGCATTTTTAGGGGGAATTAGTGAAAATTACAACTCTAATTTAATTCTAAACGGAACGGAAGTATCTGTAGTGGAGGCGGATGAGTTTGATAGATCGTTTTTAACCTTATCTCCAAACTTAGCTTGTATAACCTCTATGGATGCAGATCATTTAGATATTTATGGCGATTCTTCGGAGCTAATAAAATCGTTCGAAGCTTTTTCAAAACGTATAAAGCCAGGAGGCAAGCTTTTTGTTAAAAATGGATTACCATTAAAGGGCATAACCTACGGAATTGAAGACGATTCAGATTATACAGTTCAAAATATAAAAATAGAAAAGGGAGCTTATGTGTTTGATGTAAAAACACCGAACGCAGTGCTTGAAAAATTACAATTTAACCTACCTGGTAGACATAATTTGTCGAATGCATTAATAGCCTTGGCGATGGCTGTTGAATATGGTTGCCCTCACCGGCAGCTCGCCAAAGCTTTAGCATCTTATAAGGGTGTTAAAAGACGATTTAGCTACCAAATAAAGACCGATGGCCTTGTTTTTATTGATGACTACGCGCATCATCCAGAAGAGATTAATGCCGTACATCAGGCCATTAGGGAGATGTATCCTAACAAAACTGTACTGGCCGTTTTTCAGCCGCACCTGTTTAGTAGAACACGAGATTTTATTGATGGATTTGCAAAAAGTTTATCTCAGTTTGATGAAGTGTTTTTACTTGATATTTATCCCGCACGGGAACGGCCCATAGAAGGTGTTACCTCTAGTTGGTTATTAAGTAAAATTAAAAATTCGGATAAAAAACTAGTAAGTAAATCAAATCTATTAAATGAAATTCGAAAAAGTGACAGCAACATTATTCTTACTATTGGTGCTGGAGATATAGGGGAAGAAGTTGAACAAATTAAAAAAGGATTAAGTATTGCGAATTAATTGGACTTTTATAAAAATGATTGTTTTGTTGGGCTTGGTTGTCTTTCTGTTTGGGTTTTCTAAAGCTCGTAATGAAGATAGGTTTATTTCAAGTCCTGAAGTGGTGTTTGTTGGAGAAAATAATCTGTTTATATCTAACGAAACTGTTAGTAAATTGTTAATACAAAATTGGGGAGGTCTTAAAAACGTGCCTAAAGAAACTTTAGATTTGAATGAATTAGAAAAAGCCCTCAAATCTAATCCAATGATAAAAACTGCAGAGGTGTATGTTGCTGTAAATGGTGCGCTTAAGGCCGAAATCGAACAAAAAACACCAATTGCAAGAGTTAGTACAAATGCATCTTATTATATTGATGATGAAGGTATGTTCATGCCATTGTCTAAAAATTATTCTGCTAGAGTACCTTTAGTTACTGGTTATGTTGAAAAAAACAACTTGAGGAACGTTTATAAAGTTGCACGAAAGGTTAAATATGATGAGTTTTTAAGAAAGCAGGTTATTGAAATCCATCAGGACATGAATAACAAGATTGCCTTAAGGCTCAGGAAGTGTTCTTTTCTAGTACAGTTGGGAGATGAGACCTATTTGGATAAAAAAATAAACAATCTAAAAGCATTCTATAAAAAGAATTTAAAAGATAAGACACTCGATAATTACAGTAAAGTAAATTTACAGTTTGAAAACCAAGTTATATGTACCAAAATTTAGGCTATGGAGCATAATTTAGCAGTAGGATTAGACATAGGAACCACGAAAATTGTAGCAATGATTGGTCGTAAAAATGATTACGGCAAGGTTGAAATTTTAGGTATTGGTAAATCCAAAAGCCTTGGGGTGCATCGTGGTGTGGTTAATAATATTACACAAACCATTCAATCTATTCAGCAAGCTATTCAAGAAGCCGAAGTGGCATCAGATATAAAGATAGACGATGTAACTGTTGGAATTGCTGGGCAACACATAAGGAGTTTGCAACATAGTGATTATATAACTAGGTCAAATTCTGAAACAGTTATCGACGATAATGATATTGACCGTTTAATCAATCAGGTGCATAAGTTGGTTATGCTTCCAGGAGAGGAGATTATTCATGTTTTACCTCAGGAATATAAAGTAGATGGACAAGCCGAAATTAAGGAGCCTATAGGCATGTATGGAGGTAGGTTAGAAGCTAATTTTCATGTGGTTGTGGGGCAAGTGTCTTCTATACGAAATATAGGTAGATGTGTTCAAAGTTCTGGACTTAATTTAGAAGGTATTACTTTAGAACCATTGGCGTCTGCTAATGCAGTGCTTAGCCAAGAAGAAAAGGAAGCTGGAGTTGCGCTTATTGATATTGGTGGCGGGACAACAGATCTAGCAATTTTTAGAGATGGCATTATACGTCATACTGCGGTTATACCATTTGGAGGCAATGTAATTACCGAAGATATTAAAGAAGGTTGTTCTATTATTGAGAAACAAGCAGAATTACTAAAAATAAGGTTTGGTTCTGCATGGCCAGGTGAAAACAAGGATAACGAAATCGTATCCATTCCAGGTCTTAGGGGCAGAGAACCTAAAGAGATTACACTTAAGAATCTCTCAAAAATTATACATGCTAGGGTTGTAGAAATTATTGAGCAAGTATATGTTGAGATTAAGAATTACGGCCATGAAGAACAAAAAAAGAAGTTAATAGCAGGTATTGTTTTAACAGGTGGTGGTAGTCAGTTAAAACATTTAAAACAACTAGTAGAATATATAACAGGAATGGATACCAGAATAGGGTATCCTAATGAACATTTGGCTGGCGATAGTGATGACGATATCACAAGCCCTCTATTCGCAACAGCTGTAGGATTGGTGTTAGATGGATTAAAAAGGCAGGATCGAAAAAAAGCTGAACAGCAGATAGAGGAGCAGCAGGCAGGTCATTTTGAGGCAACAAATGAGGAGGAGGTAAAAGAAGAACCTATTAAGGAAAGACGCTCGTTTCTTGATAAGTTAACAGAGCGCGTTAAAGATTTTTTAGATAACGCGGAATAATTAAAACCATTGAATTAAAAAATAAAGTACAAACAAACCCCAGTAAAACTGAATTTATGAGCAGCAAAAAAGAATTCGACAGTATTTCATTTGATTTACCCAAGAATCAATCAAATGTCATTAAAGTTATTGGTGTTGGAGGCGGTGGCAGTAACGCTATTAACCACATGTTCCAACAAGGTATTAAGGGTGTAGATTTTTACATCTGTAATACAGACGCACAAGCATTGCAGAACAGCGGTGTACCTAATAAAATCCAGCTAGGCGTTAACTTAACCGAGGGGTTAGGGGCAGGAGCAAATCCAGATATAGGAGAGCAATCTGCGGTCGAGAGTTTTGATGATATCTCTCAAATGCTAGATACCAACACTAAAATGGTTTTTATAACAGCTGGAATGGGAGGAGGCACAGGAACTGGAGCAGCTCCTATTATTGCTAAAATGGCTAAAGATTTAGACATCTTAACGGTTGGAATTGTTACTATGCCCTTTCAGTTTGAAGGAAGAATGCGTATTGAGCAATCTCAAAAAGGAATAGAAAAATTAAGAAGTGTTGTTGACTCATTAATTGTTATTAATAATAATAAGCTTCGAGAAGTTTATGGAAATCTTGGTTTTAAAGCTGGGTTTTCCAAAGCCGATGAAGTTCTATCTACCGCTGCTCGAGGTATAGCCGAAGTTATTACACATCACTACACACAGAATATTGATTTAAGAGATGCTAAAACGGTATTAAGTAATAGTGGAACCGCTATAATGGGATCGGCTTTAGCATCAGGACAAAACCGTGCTCAAGATGCTATTAGAAAAGCTCTAGATTCGCCGTTATTAAATGATAATAAAATCACCGGAGCTAAAAACGTATTGCTGCTAATTGTTTCGGGCTCACAGGAAATTACAATTGACGAAATCGGTGAAATTAATGATCACATTCAAAGTGAAGCTGGTCATGGCGCTAACATTATTATGGGGGTTGGTGAAGATGAAGCTTTGGAGGAATCTATTGCCGTTACTATTATTGCAACTGGCTTTAATTTGGAGCAACAAGATGAGATTTCAAATACAGAAACCAAAAAAGTTGTGCATTCATTGAATGAGGAGCAAGAACTTGAACCTCAAGAAAAAGAACCTGTAATAATAGCTCCCACTATTGAGTTAGAAGAAAAGAAAGAAGATCCTGTTGTGCGACATACGCTCGATTTGGAAATGGAAGAACAGGAAGTGGAACGACCTGCGGTAATTCAAAAAACAGAGAAACCCAAACACAATATTGATTTAATTCCAACTTCAGACCTCATTAAGGATATAGATGTGGTGTATAATGAAGTTTCCAATACTATTGAGGATGAGGAAGACTTTATTATTAAGCCAGTTACCAGAATGTCTAATGATTTAGAAGATATTTCAGATGTAGAAGTTATATCTGATTATATAGAGGAAGAGCAACAAATCACATTAACGTTTGATATGCCTCTATCGCCCAAAGAAGAAGAAGTTGAGGAGAATAAGGAAGATGTGGTTTCTTATAATCTTAATGATGATTTAACAGACAACAATGTTAAGGATATCGCGGTAAACGATTATGTTGAATTAATTACTGTAACAGAAACAAATGAAGAAGGAGATGTACGATATGCGCTTGATGATTATGCTGAGGCTGAATCATCAATGAATAAAAAGCAAAAGGCACAAGACGTTTTAGAGGAAGAACACGATATTGTTTTCGAAAGAAAAACGCTTAAGAGTGAGGTTGCCGAGGAAGAAGAAGTTCAAGAAATTGGTCCTATGAACACGCCTATTTCAGAGCTTTTAAAAGAGCGAGCTGAAGAACGTAGACGTAAAATGAAGGATTTCAATTATAAATTTAATAGTGCTAAAATAGATGATATTGAAAAAGTGCCAGCTTACAAACGTCAAGGTGTTGATTTGAATGAGACAAGGCACTCTAGTGAAACAGATTTGTCTAGAACAAGCATTGGGCTAGATGATAATGACGATATTCAACTAAGAAGTAATAATTCTTTTTTACATGATAATGTAGATTAATAGCGCTGCCCTTGGCTTACTATGCTATGTACGAACCCGAAAAGTATCCCTCAACTTTTCGGGTTTTTATTTGCTTCTAATTTCAGGTTATCACGTAGGGATTAAAGGCTTTTTATTTTTATCTTCGCATTCTAAATAACGAGAAGATGAGTTTACAAAAAGAGGTGATGACAGCTTTGAAAGAGGCTATGAAAGCTAAAGATCAAACTGCTCTTACAGCGTTACGTGCAGTAAAGTCTGCTATTCTTTTAGCCCAAACAGAAAGTGGAGCCAAAGAAGAGTTAACAGAGGAGCAAGAGTTAAAGTTACTTCAAAAGCAAGTTAAACAGAGAAGAGATAGTGCTGCTGTTTATTTAGAGCAAGGACGAGAAGACTTGGCAGCGCCAGAAATAGCTGAGGCAGATATTATTTCTCAGTTTTTGCCAGAAGCGCTATCTGAAGAGGAAATTGAAAAAGTGGTTGTAGCGACTATCGATCAAGTTGGAGCTCAAGGTATGAAAGACATGGGTAAAGTTATGGGTATTGTAAGTAAGGAACTTGCTGGGCAAGCGGATGGTAAAACTATTTCGGCTATTGTGAAAGCAAAACTCTCTTAAACAAATAAAATTCCTGATTTTTTTAGGAATAAATGGCTGCGTAGTTCAACTGGATAGAATATCAGATTTCGGCTCTGAGGGTTGGGGGTTCGAATCCCTCCGCGGTCACTTAATAAAAAGACTGGCTTATATGCCAGTCTTTTTTATTTATGGGTGAAATACATCTTTCTATACAAATTAAGTACTTAGGGATAACTAGAGGTTTAATTTTAGATTAAAATCCTTTACTTTGAGTTTAAGTAGCCTTAATCTTATGCTTTTAAGTCAATACATATCTAGTTATTCATCTTTAGGAGGCATAATTCTTCTTGTGTTCTTGGTTATAATGGGTGGAATCATAGTTAACTACCTGATAAGAATGTTAGAAACGGCCTATGTTCTTAAAAACATGAAACCCTTATATACGCATCTCTACTTGTTTTCTAGAAAGTTGACTAAGTCTCAAAAATCTGTTTTAAGAAGAAATTTTAAGTTTTATAACAGATTAAATGACAAACATAAAAGGTACTTTGAGCATCGTGTTGCGTGTTTCATTAAGGATAAAGATTTTATAGGTAGGCAAGGTTTTAAAATTACCGAAGAAGTTAAGGTGATGATTTCTGCAACAGCTGTTATGCTTACTTTTGGTTTTAGAGATTTTTACATCGGTATTATTTCTAAAATTGTTGTTTATCCAAAAGCATTCTATTCAAAAACCAACCAGACGTTGCATAAAGGTGAATTTAATCCGAGATTAAATGCTTTGGTTTTAAGTTGGGAAGATTTTATTGTCGGCCTTGATATAGAAAATGATAACCTAAATCTTGGAATTCATGAATTAACGCATGCTATTCATATTAACAGTATAAAGGAGCGTGACGTTAGTTCAACTATTTTTAACGATTCCTTTAAGGAATTAACGAAGCTTTTGGCAGATAATCCCAATCTACGGAACAAATTAGTTAATTCTGACTATTTTAGAAAATACGCCTTCACGAATCAATTTGAATTTTTAGCGGTTATCATGGAGACTTTCATTGAAACACCGCACGAGTTTAGATCTCATTTTCCAGATGTGTATAATAAAACTAAGCAAATGCTTAATTTTAATTTTGCCGGCTATTAGGGGACTTATGATTTTTGTCATAATTTTTTAATCAAGATTTTAATAACTTTAGTGGTAACTAAACATTAAACTTATTAAGTCATGATACGAAAAGCACCAATTTCAATGATAATGACAAGTCCTGTTATTACATTAAATAAAGAAGATAATTTAGAAAAAGCCGAGCATTTATTTAAACAACACCATATTAGACATATCCCTGTTGTTGAAGACAAGGTTATTGTTGGTATGTTAAGCTACACAGATTTGCTGCGACTTAGTTTTGCCGATGTGGACTACGCTACAGATGATATGTCTGATGTTATGGTGTATAGTATGTTTACTATTGAGCAGGTAATGAATAAAAATATTGTGTCTGTCTCGGCATCAAATTCAATTAAAGAAGTAGCTGAAATTTTAGCGGTTAAAGAGTTTCACGCGTTACCAGTAATTAGTAACAATGCCTTAATAGGTATAGTAACCACAACAGATCTAATTAAGTATCTGCTAAAACAGTTTTAATACATCGTTTTTTTATGTAGATAAAATCTAATTGTTGAAATTTAAACTAGGAGCTATGCCAACAAGCATTCCAGTGTCTACTATAATGACAAAAAATATTATAGCCTTGTCAACATCAGATGACCTCCAACGTGCAGAAGTATTGTTTAAAAGACACCAAATTAAGCATATGCCTGTGGTTGCTAAAGGAACTGTTGTTGGTATGCTGAGTTATACAGATTTAATGCGCATTAGTTGTCCAGAAACGGCTGCCGATACGGACACGGTAGAAACTGTTGTATTCAATATGTTTTCAATAGAACAGGTTATGGAGAAAAATGTCATTACAATTAGTATTGATGCGAGTATACGAGAAGCTACTAATATTTTAGCATCAAATAGTTTTAATTCGCTGCCAGTGGTTGATAGCGGTGTTTTAGTAGGTATTGTAACAACTACCGATTTACTAAACTATTATTTAAAGGCGTTTTAAGAATTGGCAATGGCCTTAAGGTTTTTAATAGTTTCTATTTGGGTTGCGCTTTTAAATACATAACTTCCAGCAACCAAAACATCGGCGCCTACATCAACTAATTGTTTTGCGTTTTTATTGGTAACACCTCCGTCAATTTCAATTATTGTAGATGCGCCTTTTCTGGCTATGAGCTCCTTGAGTTGTTTTACTTTGTTATACGTGTTTTCAATAAAACTTTGTCCACCAAATCCAGGGTTAACACTCATAATACAAACCAGATCAATATCATTAATGGTATCTTCTAAAACACTAACATTAGTATGCGGGTTTAAAGCAACCCCTGCTTTCATGCCTTCAGATTTTATAGCTTGTAGTGTTCTGTGGAGGTGCGTGCAAGCTTCGTAATGCACTGTAAGGATATCACTACCCAATTTGGCAAATGTTTTAATATATCGGTCTGGATCCACAATCATTAAATGCACATCAATCGTTTTTTGAGCGTGTTTAGCAATAGCCTGAAGTACTGGCATGCCAAAAGAGATATTTGGTACAAATACGCCGTCCATAATATCAATATGAAACCAGTCAGCATCACTATTATTTACCATTTCCACGTCGCGTTGAAGGTTTGCAAAATCTGCTGCTAGTATTGAAGGCGCTATTAATTTAGAACTCATTTTAAAGGATGTTTTATAAAGCATTGCAAATATAGAAAAGTCTTTGAGAAGCCTCTTGTTTTGAACTATCGATTTATGATAAAAACAAACCCCCGATAATCAGCCGGGGGTTCTTTCATCAATCAAAAAACGAACAGTTATGTGTAACTGTTTGTTACTGTAATTTAGTCGTAATTTAATGTAATTACTATCCTAAATAGGTTTTTAATATTTTACTTCTAGATGTGTGCTTTAATCTGCGAATGGCTTTTTCTTTTATTTGTCTTACACGTTCACGCGTTAAATCAAAGGTTTCTCCAATTTCCTCAAGAGTCATTGGGTGTTGGTTCCCTAAACCAAAGTATAAACGAATAACGTCGGCTTCACGAGGCGTTAATGTTTCAAGTGCACGCTCAATTTCAGTTCTTAAAGACTCATGTAGTAATTCTTTATCTGGATTTGGTGATTCACCTGAGTTTAATACATCATATAAGTTCGAATCTTCTCCTTCAACTAAAGGAGCATCCATACTAACATGACGACCAGAATTTTTCATAGATTCTTTTACGTCATTAATAGTCATATCCAACTCTTTTGCAATTTCTTCTGCTGAAGGTGGACGTTCATGACTTTGCTCTAGGAAGGCAAACGTTTTGTTAATTTTGTTTATCGACCCAATTTTGTTTAAAGGTAAACGCACAATACGAGATTGTTCGGCTAAGGCTTGAAGAATAGATTGACGAATCCACCAAACAGCGTAAGATATGAACTTAAAACCACGTGTTTCATCAAAACGTTGCGCTGCTTTAATTAATCCTAAGTTTCCTTCGTTAATCAAATCAGGTAAGGTTAACCCTTGATTTTGGTATTGCTTTGCAACAGACACTACAAAACGTAAATTAGCCTTTGTTAATTTTTCTAAAGCTATTTGATCTCCAGCTTTAATACGTTGTGCTAACTCTACTTCCTCATCTGCTGTAATTAAATCAACCTTTCCAATTTCTTGCAGGTATTTATCTAACGAAGCGGTTTCTCTGTTAGTTACCTGCTTCGTAATTTTAAGTTGTCTCATCTAATGTTCTCCTGTAATTTAATTGTGAATAAATAGGGCATTTAGTAGTTATACGAACAAAAGTTAATTTTTGTTACAAAAAAAGTAAAATTAATTTTTACGTTTTAGACTATAGACTCAAAAACTTTGATAAACTCACATTTGTTCTTTTCTTTTAGATATATATTATCATTTAGTTGTGAAAAAGAAATGTAGACAATTACTCCCAGATAGGGCTCAAGCAAAGGTGTCGATTTCAAAAGAGAGTATATTACAGGCTTAGGTTAGAATTAGATTAGGCTGTTTTTTGACTTTATCTTTTCTATCAACTCAAATTAAATTCATTTCTAAACCAAAAGTTATTAATTGAGCCGAATTTTGACAATTAAATCTGGATCTCATATTTTCTAAATGCTTCTCAACCGTGCGATCTGAAATATTTAAACTATTTGAAATTTCAGACATTGTATTGCCTTCTGCTGTAAGTTTTAAAACTTCTAACTCTCTTGCTCTAATATGGTTAGGGCTCATAATATCTTTGTCCAATATACCTGAAATGGTATCATTCAATGAAGAATCTTTTAGGTGCCAGCTCACAATCTTTGGAGGTTTTAAGTGAGGTAAAAATGTCATGGTTACTATAGTCGTTTTAAGCGTACCCTTTTGGGTAGTTTCGAACATTTTACCTTGAAGCAAAATATGCATCAGTTTCCCATCTGTATGTTGTCCTGCATAGTTAATGTTTAAAACGGTTGACTCTTGGTCTACGGGGTTTTCTTGAACGTATTTAATAAGTTTTCCACTCAATTCACCACATATTTCCCGTTGTTCTGGGATTGCTGTATTGAAAACATCCAACATGGAAATTTCTTCGTTTTTAAGTCCAAACATCTCAAAACCATCAATGTACTTCAGCTCGAAAGTTGTGTAATCATAAATAAAAATGGCTTGATTTGGATAAAGCATTAATCGTTTTTTTATGGATTTGGCATCCATAGTCTCTAAATTTGCTTTGAAATCACTAAGCTGATTTAAAAAATACGTTATTCCGGTTTCTTCATTCATGGGTTTCGCTAATAAATTTAATAAAAATACGGGAATTCACGTATTTTTATTATGGACAATAATAACTTTCTTTGAGTTAGTTGTTAAACCGTTATGTCATAGTTGAGCCTTGTTCTTGATGAATTTAAATATTTAGGCGACCCGTAAACAAGTAAATAAACTAACTTTTAAACACAAATAATGTTGCAAATTAGTCACATATTAAGCAAATCATTTATACATGGTTGTATAGACTGGTATATATGTAATATTGTTGTAAAAAAGGGTTTAAATGATATATCTTCCGATGAAAAGCGAAATGGTGTCAAATACTTTTATTTACGGGGTAGTAATCGTAAGACACTCAAATAGATGGATATATATCTATTTGAAATTTAATTTTTTTTTTAACTTTGGTTTATTCCCCTGTAATTCCCTTTTAGCCTGATAATAGTATAACTAGTTTTAAGTTAACCAATTTAAAATATGATAAAAATTATCAATTTTTTGTTGATAGCCGGTGTAGTTCAGGGATTTGGGTTTAATTTAGTAACTATATTAGGAAACAAGAAGTTTGACAAAGTTGTTGTTTTTCTAAATCTTACTGTGCTATTTATTTCTTTAAACAATCTGCAGCGCTGGCTTATTGATAACGATTTTTCTTCTAACTTATTTCTTTTTAAAAATTTATTAGTTCCTTGGTATTTGCTCATTTTTCCTATGTTTTATGCTTTTACAACTCATTTTTTAAAGGTTGAGGATAAAGTCAATGATTTTATTAAAATTTCACTAGTTATTTTTATTTCTGAAATAACTATTAGACTTTGTTTGATCTCATATGTCTACTATGAGGTTCCTGATAAGAACATTAATATTATTACCTTTTATACTAATACTGAAGATATTTTTAATTTGACTTACTGCATTTTTATTTTTATTAATGCCTGCTTGTTAATCTTTAAAAAGCATCATCTAATTTCTTATATCTTGTCATACGACGATTTGAATTGGATAAAATGGTTTATTAGGTTGGGAGCTGTCGTTATTGGATTTTGGACTATTGCGCTTATTATTAAGTTGCTCACAGGAAACGAAGATGCCTATTTGTTTTTGCGACTAAGTTCTTCGGTGTTATTATATTGGATTGGTTATCAAGGGTTTTATAAATATACTGTTTTGAGAGATAGAATTGTTTTAAGAAGTACTATTCAAACAAATCAGGTTCTTATTTCATCCAGTCAGATTTCTAAAGCTGAAAAAAGTAACGATGAATTTTATTCTGAAAAACATAAACAGGATTTTGAAAAAATCCGTTCATATATTGTAGACAAGAAGCTCTATCTTGATCCTTTATTAGGCATGGAATCTTTAGCTTCTGAATTGAGTATGAGTAAAAGCTATCTTTCAAAGCTTATAAATTCATATAGTGATTATAATTTTTCAGATTTTATAAATTCGTTAAGAGTAGAACAAGCTAAAAAGTTCTTGTCAAATGATCATTTTAGCGAATACACAATAGTCGCTATAGGTTTAGAATGTGGTTTTAATTCTAAGTCTACATTTTATTCTGCATTTAAAAAATTCACTTCAGAAACACCTTCCTCTTTTAGAAGTCAGTTTTAGACTATTTGTAGTCCGAGATTATCGTTGGACATCCTATTTTATTCTTATAAGACCATCTGGGATATTAGTATGGTTATCCTCTATTAATTTTATGATTACCAAAATAATCCTAAAACTCCTAGACATGATACCCATGCTGATTCTATACCTATTAAGAAGATTAGATAAGACTTCATTTTTGTATAGAAAGATAAATGATTTAAAAAAATTAGTATTAAAACTTAAGGTTTTATTGGTACTAGTTATTGCTCCAACATTATATGCCGCTAATATTAATCCTGATAATATTGTTAAGTACAACGTTGTTAGAAACAACAAGGTTATAGGGACTATTCAAATAACTTGCAACTCTATTGATGATGCCGTTACATATATTTTAGAGAGTAACATTAAGGCTAAATACATATTAAGCTTAAATATATCAGGAAAAGAAATCTCTGTATTTAAAAATGGATTTTTAGTGTACTCGTCTGTTTTAAGAACTTTAAATAATAAAACAAAAACTAATCATACCATAATTTATAAAAATGGTCAATACCAGTTGGAGATTAATGATGAGTTTAAAAGACTCGGGCTTGATAAAATTCAGGAAAATTTAGTGTCACTTTATTTTAGTGAACCTAAAGATTTGAAATACATTTTTTGTGACAATTTAAAACAAATGGTAAACATTCAATCTTTAGGTAAAGGTAAATACAAAGTGTCATTTTCCAATGGTAAGCATAATATTTTTCATTATAAAGAAGGAAAATGTATAAAAATTGAAGCAAATAGCTCTTTGTTTAGTGTTACTTTAATTCCGGTAAAACCATGATAGCCACAGATGCGATATGGATTATAATAACTTTATCTTTTCTTACTTATTTTTTGGTGAGTTGGGTTTACAAAGGATTGGGAATCCCTAATCTTCAACAAGCACTTTTGGTTAGAAATGGGCTACAGTTATTAAACCTGAAGCATAGTCTTGGTATTGCGCTTTTTGGGGTTTTGTTTTATGTGATAATTCCAGAATTAAGGGTTTTGATTGAAACCATTGAAATACCGAGACTATATGTTTTGATTCCGTTTATAATCATAGTTTTCACATCGGCTTATTTGTCTTATTTATCAATTCAAAATAAGGTTATTAAAAACCATGTAATAAGTGATTGTAAGATTTCAAAGTCTTGGTTCTATTTTATCATAAGATTTATTTTTTTGCTTAGCTACGAATTTTATTTCAGAGGTGTTTTATTATATACATTTCTAGAATGTGTCTCTGTTAAAATGGCTATTCTATATAGCACTTTAGCTTATTTTGTCATGCACGTTTTTGATTCGAAAGAAGAAATTTTAGGCGCTATTCCATTTGGTGTTATACTCTGTGTAATTACGTATTTAACTAATAGTGTTTGGTATGCTTTTTTAATTCATCTGGCACTATTAGCAGTTTACGAAATATCTATTTTTTATTATCTAACCTTAAATAAATCAATATCATGAAGGTGTTATTAACAGGGGGAACAGGATACATTGGGCATCAATTAGCACTTGCTTTATCAGAAAAAAACATAACCGTGCACGCCCTAGTAAGAGACATAAATTCCTCAAAATTACCAAGACATAAAAACATCAAAATTTTCGAGGGGAATATATGTGACTTTAATTCCATTTTGAAAGCTATCCATGAATGCGATTACGTTTTTCACACGGCGGCATACACTAATTTGAAATGTAAAAACATTCATGATTTCTATAATACCAATGTATTGGGAACAGAGCATATATTAAAAGCGGCATGTCAAAATAAGGTTAAGAAAGTGATATATACAAGTACACTTTCGGTGTTTGGTCCATCGTATAAAGATATTCCTATATCTGAGTTACAACCTCGATTAACTTCTTTTTCTAATGATTACGAACTCACAAAATTTATGTCTGAAGAAAAGGTTTTAGAATACTACAAAAAGGGATTGTCATGTATTGTGCTGAATGTTTCAAAAGTTTATGGACCTGGTTTAAAAACATTCTCAAATGGCATAAACAGTCTTATCTCCATGTTTGTTAACAAAGATATTTTGGTAGTTCCTGATAATCTTAAAATAACTTCAAACTACGTTTTTATCGAGGATGTAATAGACGCACATATTTTAGCAATGGAAAGCAATATAGTTAAGGGGAAATACATTATTGGAGGCGAAAATTCCAATTATGAAAACTTATTTGAGACCATTAAAACGTTAACCAAAAGTAATATCAAAATATTGAAGGTTAATTATGGTTTTATTAAAACGGGACTATTAACGTTGAATTTATTTAGGAGTTTGGTTGGTGCACAGTCCATGATATCAGTGAACATATTGAATTCCTTGTTCACAAATAGAATTTCTACATCAGAAAAGGCAATAGAAGAATTAAAGTATAAGCCAACAAAATTAAAAGTAGGTCTGGCAAATACTATTAATCATTTATAAAACTAATTATGAAAACGAATTATGCTTTAGTTACAGGAGCGAGTCAAGGGTTTGGAAAGGCATTGGCTTTAGAATTTGCAAATAGAAAGATAAATCTACTTTTAATTGCTTTACCAAATTCAGGATTACCTGAATTATCAAATTTTATTAAACAAATCTATGGTGTGGATGTTCGCTATTTGGAGGTTGATTTAAGTATTGGCCAAAGCTCTTATTTCATTGCAGACTATGTAAATAGTAGTACCCTTCAAATTAAATATTTGGTAAATAATGCAGGGGTTTTAAGTAAAGGCTTGTTTGAAGATCTTAAAGATGAATTTATTTTAAAGCAGATAGCCGTGAATGTTACTGCCCCCACCTTGCTGACCAAAGTATTGCTAGAAAATCTTAAAGCATCTGGGGCGGCATCAATTTTAAACATTAGCAGTATGGCCAGTTTTTTTTTCTTACCAAAAAAGCAAGTATATGGAGCCACGAAGGCATACTTGACTTCATTTTCAAAGAGCTTAAGAAAGGAATTGAAGAAAGACAATATTTCTGTAACTACCATTTGTCCGGGTGGACTAAATACAACAACAAGGTTGTGTTACCAAAACAGACTGGTTAGTTGGATTGCCCAGAAGACTGTTTTAAATCCAGAGGATGCCGCTAAAATAGCAATTAAGGCTATGATTAAGACGGAAATAGTTGTGGTTCCGGGCTTTGTTAATAAATGCCTAATGGCACTGGATAAGTTATTACCAGGTTTTATAAAAGATAGATTAGCGAACAGGGAGATAAACAAATTTGCTATACCAAAATTAGAGGAAACTAATCATCAATGAATCAATTTAGTTCTTTTTTAATGGATGCAGCGACAAAAAAAGTATTGGTTACAGGAGCTAACGGTTTATTAGGTACAAATACAGTTTTAAAATTGCTCAAAGATGGTTTCTATGTTAGAGCTTTTGTAAGGAATAAAAGAAAGTATCTAGGCGGTAGCCATGTTAGCCTAGAACTGTTTGAAGGTGATATAAATATTAGTGAGCATTTGGAACATGCTATTTCTGGTTGTCAATATGTAATTCACATAGCAGCAATTACAGATCAAAGCTTTTTAAAATATAGTGATTACTATAATATTAATGTTAAAGTTGTTAAAGATATTATTCATATTGCGATTAGAAATGGACTCCAAAGAATTATATATGTAGGAACTGCAAACCAATTTGGATATGGGAGTTTAAGTGACTTAGGAGATGAAACTAAAAAAATGAGATATCCTTTCAGTAAAACTTTTTATTCCAGAAGTAAAAAGGAGGCGCATGACTACATCAAAACAATTGGAGATGAAATAGAAATAGTCGTCGTTAACCCAGCCTATATGATTGGCGCTTTTGATACTAAACCAAGTTCTGGTAAAATCGTACTTATGGGGTTAAAGAATCGATTTGTTCTATGTCCCCCTGGTGGAAAAAATTTTGTTTGTGTAAGTGATGTCGCTAAAGGAATAATTAAAGCCTTAAAGTATGGGAAAAATAAAGGCGCTTATTTATTGGCCAGTCAAAATTTAAGTTTTTATGAGTTTTTTAAAATTCTGAAATATTATAGTAACAATAGATTCTTAATAATAAAAGTACCTAAAGAGGCCCTCACTTTATTGGGGTATTTTGGGAAATTATTGAGGTTTTTTAGGGTTAAAACTGATTTTTCTGTTGAAAATATGAAAATACTTTGCATAGAGAGTTATTATTCAAACCAGAAAGCTGTTAGAGATTTAAAACTTGATTTTAAACCCATAGATCATGGTGTTAAAGAGGCACTTTTATGGTTTGAAGGAAGATTGAAATGAGTGCCTTTAGCTGAATTATATTCTAAATGGGTAAAATATTCATTGTTAACCTTGAAAAATAGCGTTAGATAAGGCATGGATAATTAATAAAATAGATTAATGAATTATGTTTTTTAGTTTACACGGTTAATCTTTGGTCATGGATATTCTAAAAGTAATGAAAATAAAAATGAAGATTTTAAAGGGTATATGGATAAGATTCAAATAAAGTTGAAAAGGAAAGGTTGTTTTTATTCATGACTCGACTTTTGCTTTAGATAAAATGAAGGAAATAATAAACATGGATACTTTAGAGTTTCTTAAAACAAAACGTTCAGGGGGCAATCGGATTTTTAAGGAAGCCATTGAAAAGCAAAAACAACAATGAAATATACTTTAGAATCAACCCAATATGTATTTAAGTTTTAAATACATGGTCTTATTTTACTTCTATGCCTTTAATAAAAGTTTTTTCTATATGATTTGTTCCAAAGGAATATGGAATTACACCGTAAGAATTAATAGGTTTTGTAAGTAATACATTAGCTTTTTTGCCAATAGTAATACTGCCAACAGATTTTTCTAAGCCCATGGCATAGGCACCGTTAATTGTGGCTGCATTTATAGCCTCTTCTGGGGTCATTTTCATTTTTATACAAGCCGTTGAGACGATAAAATTCATATTCCCAGAAGGTGATGAGCCGGGGTTATAATCTGTGGCAAGTGCTAATGGTAAACCTGCATTTATCATTTTGCGAGCAGGTGTATAAGGAATGCCTAAAAAAAAGGAACACCCTGGCAATGCTACGGGCATCGTCTTAGTATTTTGTAAAGCATCAATATCTATATCTCGCATTTCTTCAAGATGATCTATAGATAGCGCATTGTACTCAATACCTTTTTGTACGCCACCTATAGATGTAAATTGATTAACATGTATTTTAGGAATTAGTCCATACTTTTTCCCTGCTCTTAAAATGAGATCGGTGTCCTTAACCGAGAAATATCCAGTTTCACAAAAAACATCAATGTATTCAGCAAGGTTTTCCTCTGCTACTAGCGGCAATAACCCTTCAATAATAGTCTCTAAATACTTAGGTTTGTTATTTTTGAATGCTTTTGGCAGAGCATGTGCTGCTAAAAAAGTAGATTTTATTTCAATGGGGTATTCTTCTTTTAAGCGTTTGATAACGTGAAGCATTTTTAATTCGCTTTCCGTTGTTAGGCCATAACCAGATTTTATTTCGATAGCTCCTGTACCTTGCTTTATAACTTCTTCAAGCCTGACTTTGCTTTGTTGGTATAGTTCTTCTCCTGATGTTTTTTGTAATTCTTTTGCCGAGTTTAAAATCCCTCCTCCTTTTTTAGCTATATCTTCATAGCTCAATCCGTTTATTCTATCTACAAATTCGTGTTCTCGGTTACCAGCATAAACAAGATGTGTATGCGAGTCACACCAGGCAGGGAGCAATATTTTCCCTGTAGCATTTATGGTTTTGTTAAAAGTTCCTTTCGGACAATTATTCATGCTTCCATAATCCGCTATAAGACCATTTTCAACAACCAGAAACGCATCTTTTATAGAGGGTAGTTCCCGCATTTCTTTTCCAGACAAAAAGGATATTTTGGATGATCGTATTTGTAAAAGCTCTTTTATATTGATGAAAATAGTTTTCATAACTTGATGTTATTAATTATGGTTTCTTCAACTAGGTTTGGTAAAGTCACTTTGAGCGATGGCGTACGACTCATTTCTCTTTTAATAGCAAATAGGGCTTCTTTATTTCGTGCCCAGCCTCGTCTAGCAATGCCGTTGTTTACATCATAAAAGAGCATGTTTTTTAGTTGGTTTTCAGAATCTAATGAGCCGTCTAGTACGAGTCCAAAACCCCCGTTAATAACTTCTCCCCAACCTACGCCCCCGCCATTGTGAATAGAAACCCAGGTAGCACCCCTAAAGCTATCACCAATAACATTGTGTATGGCCATATCTGCTGTGTATTTACTGCCATCATAAATGTTCGATGTTTCTCTATATGGGGAGTCTGTGCCACTAACATCGTGGTGATCGCGACCTAAAATTACAGGGCCTATAATTCCTTTTTTTATGGCATCATTAAAGGCTTGTGCAATTTTTATTCGCCCTAAGGCATCGGCATAAAGTATTCTAGCTTTAGAACCCACAATCATATTATTGCTTTTGGCATTTTGTATCCACGTTATATTATCTTGAAGTTGCAATTGAATTTCCTTTGGTGCATCTTCAGAAAGTTGTTTCAGAGCGTTTTCTGCAATTTTATCTGTTTCGTCTAAATCTTTCTGAAGTCCAGAACTGCATACCCATCTAAAAGGACCAAACCCATAGTCAAAGCACATGGGACCTAAGATATCTTGTACGTAAGAAGGGTATTTAAAGTCAATGTTATTTTTTGTCAAAACATGGGCACCAGCTCTCGAAGCCTCAAGTAAAAATGCGTTGCCGTAATCAAAGAAGTAAGTGCCTTTTGCACAATGTTTATTTATGGCAGCGGCATGACGTACTAAGGACTCTTTTACTTTAAGTTTGAATTTTTCTGGGTTCTCTTTTAAAAGGTGGTTTGATGCTTCAAAAGACAAGCCAACAGGGTAATAGCCACCAGTCCAAGGAATATGTAAGGAGGTTTGGTCGGACCCTAGATGTATAAAAATACGAGCTTCAAGAAACTGTTCCCAAACATCAACTACATTGCCGATAAAGGCAATGGATAAACTTTTTTTAGATGCTTGAGCCGATTTTGTAAATAAAACCAATTCAGCCATGGAATAAATGAGTTTATCCACCCAACCTTGTTTATATCTTTTTTCGGCCGCCAATGGATTAACCTCTGCAACAATGGTGATGCAACCAACAATATTACCAGCTTTAGGTTGAGCACCACTCATACCCCCAAGACCGGCTGTGAGGAAAATTTTTCCTGCTGGCGATTCTTGAGGTTTTAGTATTTTTCTAAAGGCATTCATTATGGTGATCGTGGTACCGTGAACTATGCCCTGAGGACCTATGTACATAAAGGATCCAGCTGTCATTTGTCCATATTGTGTAACACCCAGAGCATTAAATTTTTCCCAGTGGTCTGGTTTTGAATAATTAGGAATCATCATACCATTAGAAACCACAACTCGAGGTGCTTGTTTAGACGAAGGGAATAGCCCCAATGGATGACCAGAATATATATGTAAGGTTTGCTGGTTGGTCATGGTAGCCAGATATTGCATGGTCAAGAGGTATTGGGCCCAATTTTGAAACACAGATCCATTGCCTCCATAGGTAATGAGTTCCTCTGGATGTTGGGCTACTTCTGGGTCTAAATTATTCTGTATCATAAGCATAATGGCAGCCGTTTGAATGGATTTTGAAGGGTACGCCTTTAAGGGTCTTGCTTTTAATTTATAGGTTGGTTTAAATCGATACATGTAAATTCTTCCATACGTTTTTAGCTCATTTAAAAACTCACTAGCTAGTTCTTGGTGCCATTGGTTTGGAAAATATCTTAATGCATTTTTTAAGGCCAAAAGTTTCTCTGCTTTAGATAATATATCTTTGCGTTTTGGCGCTCTGTTTATTGATTCAGAGATTTTTCTTTTGGCAGGCAAAATGTTTGGGATTCCCTGCAGTATTTCTTCCTTAAAGGTCATTTTCAATTCATGGTTTATTTAACAATAAAGGCTCTGGTTCTTACAAGACTAATCATGGCATTAATGTCATGCATTAAAACCCGATCTTCTTCAAGTTTCGGAACCTTTTTCCTGATAATTTTTAGATTCTCTTCAACTATTTTTGAAAATTCCGAAGGTCTTCTAAACTCCAATGCTTGAGCTGCATACATAAGTTCTATGGCGAGTATTTTTTCTAAATTATTTAGGATTTGATTAAACTTTCTACCAGAGATACTTCCCATAGATACATGATCTTCTTGACCAAGCGAAGTTGGAATACTATCCGCAGAGGGAGGAAAGCATAACGACTTGTTTTCTGCTACCAAAGCAGCTGTAGTGTATTGGGGAATCATAAATCCAGAGTTGAGTCCGCCTGAATCAGTAAGTAATCGAGGTAATCCATATTTTCCCTCTATAAGTAGATAGCATCGCCGATCGACAATATTACCGAGTTCTGATGCTGCAATAGAGGCGTAATCTAGTGCCATGGCAAGAGGTTGGCCATGAAAATTACCTCCAGAAATCGCTTCATCTTTACTTAAAATTATGGGGTTGTCGGTTACGGCATTTATTTCAATTTTTGTTAATTTTTTCAGGTGGTAGTAAGCATTTCTGGAGGCGCCATGTACCTGAGGAATACATCGCATAGAATACGGATCCTGAACGCGCTCACAGTTTTTATGAGAGGTAATATTCGTAGATTCTTTGAATAGTTTTCGCATGCGCTTAGCTACTTTTAGGTTGCCTTTAAAAGGTCTAATAGTATGCAAAGATGCTTTAAATGGAGATTCGCTTCCTTTGTAGCCCTCTATACTCATAGCACCTGAAAGATCGGCTAGGTTTAGAAGGAATTTCATTTTATCGAGCCCTAGAATACTATGGGCTAAAATAAACTGTGTACCATTAATTAGTGCTAGTCCTTCTTTAGCTAATAATTTTAGGGGTTTTAATTTGTGTTTCTGCAGAATGCTGCTTGCGGATATGGTATTATTTTTTACCCAAAATTGTCCTTCTCCCAAAAGGGGTAAAAAAAGATGAGACAAAGGGGCTAAATCCCCCGAAGCCCCTACAGAACCTTGCTCAGGAACAACTGGGAGCAAATCATGTTCAATAAAATATATAATGCGTTCAATAACTTCTACTCTAATTCCAGAAAATCCTTGGCAAAGTGCATGTACTTTGCAAATCATCATTATTTTAGAAAGCTGTTTGTCTATTGGTTTACCAACTCCTACGGCATGTGTTTTGATAAGGTTTTCTTGAAGTTTACTGGTTTCATCTGGAGTAATTTGTACATCGCAAAGGGGACCAAAACCAGTATTAATACCGTATACTGCTTTTTTAGAATTGGCAATGGTGTCAACCATTTTTCTGCACGAATTAACTTTTTCTTGAGCACTTTTCGAGAGAATCGCTTTGGTACTTCCATTGGCAATGGCGATAGCTATTTTTCCAGTTAATGTATCAATACCGTATTTAAACATTTTGTGTTATTTAAGGCTTAATTCAAAGTTATTTGATATATTGATGCTTAACAAGATTAATTTATTGTAATAATGATAACTATAGGTAATCAATTAGAGTTGAGGCATATTCGATATTTTTTGGCCGTAGCCGAAGATTTACATTTTAGAAAAGCTGCGGAGCGATTGTTTATTTCTCAACCTGGTTTAAGTAGACAAATAAGACATATGGAAGACGTATTGGGTCTAACGTTGTTTCACAGGCATAATAGAAAGGTCGAGCTTACGGTGGCTGGAGCATATTTAAAGGATGAATTAAATGCATACAATAAAAGTTTGGAGCACACTTTTAATCATGCAAAGCGTTTGAGTGATGGGCAGGAAGGTGCCTTAAAACTTGGGTATGTAGGATCTGCCATGAATAAAATCATTCCGGAACTACTTTTACAGTTTGAAGCCACTCATAAGGATATAGTCCTGTCGTTACAAGAGATGGATAACCAAAGGCAAATAGATAGTTTGATTTCTCAAGATATTGATTTAGGCTTTGTTAGACTGGATAGAATACCCAGAGGGATTAGGTCTAAACCTTTGCTAAAAGAACCCTTTTGCATTGTTCTGCCAAAAGAACACTCTCTTGATGCAACCAATTTTAATAGTATATCTCAATTAAGAGAAGAACCTTTTATTTTGTTTAATGCAGCTTATAGTGCTTCCTATTTTGAAAAAGTAATGGGTATTTTCGATGAAGCTGGTTTTGTTCCTAATGTAACACACAATACTATTCATGCAGCCTCGATCTATACTCTAGTGGATAAAGGTTTTGGGATTTCTATTGTTCCAAAGTCTTTAGTTAATACTTCTAATGATAGCTTAAAATTTATTGAAATAAAATCTAAGATTCACTTAACTACGCTTTCTGCGGTCTGGAACGAAAGGAATAGAAATCCGGTGCTTCAAAACATGATTATGTATATTTAAGAGGGGTTTGACTAGATGTATGGAGATGTGAGTTTTATTTGATTGAATTCAGGCGCATCTTCACGATATTTGTCTAATAAATTGAGGCTTTTAGAACTTGTTCATTCCCTGCTTTATCTTTAATTTTGCAGTATATTTTTAAAGATTTGTTATATGAGTGCTGAAATTATATTTAATCAAAACGCCACAGATAATAAACATTATAGATCACTCAAAAAAAAAGTAGATGCTGCGGTTAAAGATTTGCCAAAAACCAGAATCCTTAAAAAGCAAATAGTCACTTTTTTCTTTATTGCACTTTACGTACTCATTTATTTTGTAGCTATGCGAAATATTGAAAATGTTGGTTTGTATTATTCGTTGTACGTGGCACTTGGAGTTGTAATAGTATTTATTTTTTTGAATATCATTCATGACGCCGTTCATAATCATGTTTTTAAAAAGCAATGGGCTAATAATGCGATTTTATTGGTGTTTGATTTTATGGGGGCAAACAGTTATATCTGGAAAAACAGACATATTAAAATGCACCATAATTATCAGAATATTATGGGATGGGACTCTGATATAGAGCAGGCAGGTCCAGTAAAGATTTATCCAGCGGCAGAATCGAAACCTATCCATAGAAAGCAGCACTGGCTTGTGTTTTTTATGTATCCTTTGTATCTTTTTAATTGGGTTCTAATAAGGGACTTTAAAGATTTTTTTCAGGAGGATCGTTGTATAAAAAAGAAGTTAAAAGACATACCAAAAATAGAATTTGTAAAATTATTTTTCTTCAAATTTTTCTTTGTATTCTACTTACTTTTTGTACCAATCTTAATGGGACAGAAAACAGGTGTTGCTATAGGAGCGCTCTTAGTTATGCTAGTGGTAGGTAGCTTGATTGCGTTAACCATTTTATTAACGGCTCATCCTAATTTGGCTAATGAGTTTCCGGTGCCAGACGAACATGGTAAAATGCCAAATAGTTGGCTAGAACATCAGTTTATTACCACCAATGATGTTACAATGGATAATTGGTTTAGCAGAGTGTTTATGGGTAATTTTAATTACCACATTGTGCATCATATTTTACCAAATGTTAATTCTGTATATGCACCAGAAGCGACTCAAGTTATTAAAGAATTTGCTCAAGAAAATGGTTTTGAATATAAATCTATGAGTATGTGGAAGGCCTTAAAAGAGCATTACTTGCTCATAAAAACAAATGCACAAGCTGCGGCTGAATTTGATATCTTGGAAGAAGATATGTGATATTAGAATATTGAATACGCAACAATATAAGCCCTTTTTTAAGTTAATTAAAAAAGGGCTTTTTCATGCAATTTAATGTGTCTTTAAGATTCTAAATTGCTTAAGAACTTAGCTGTAAATAATGAATTATTCTTCAATTTTTATAGACAGTGTTCCGTACAGTTTTAATTTTTTCATGTCCTTTCTAGCATCTTTAAAGAATGATTTTGCATCCAGTTTGGCATCAATTAGCTCATTGATTCTTCCACTGTCATATTCGCATGGGTCATTACAATTACCTTCTGTTATGGATAGTCTTTTAAGCTTATGATAGTTGATTTTAATATCCAAAATGGCATCAATAATATTTGCTGCGTCTGATGGATTAAACATGCCATCTACAAGCTTGATTTCTTGTTCTACCTGGGATTTTGTTGGAGATTGTTTTTCTGAAGTTTTCATAATTAAATGTTTTTTAAAAGTTTTGAATAATACATAAATATAGAGGCATTCCTAAGGTAATATTAAAAGGGAATGTAATAGCTAAGGCCATTGGGATATACAAACTAGGACTGGCTTTTGGAACGGCTATTTTCATTGCAGCAGGAACAGCAATATACGATGCGCTTGCTGCTAATATCGCAAATAGTAGCCTGTTACCAGTACCGCTTACAAAAGCCCCAGTCATTGCAGCAACTATGCAGCCGTTTATTATTGGAATAATTATCGCAAAAAGGAATGCAAACCACCCTTTTTTTATGAGTTTTGAAATTTTTCTTCCGCTGGTTATTCCCATGTCTAAAAGGAATACGGCTAAAAATCCTTTAAAAATATCTGTTGTAAATGGTTTGATGCCTTCCGCTTGCGCATCACTTGCCAAAAAACCAATAACAAGACTTCCTATTATTAGTAAAACACTTCCATTAAAGAGGGCATGTCTTAAAACGGCCGATAAAGGAATGTCTGTTTTCTTTTTACCTCCAGTTGAAACCATAATTAGGAGTAAGCCAACCATAATTGATGGCGCTTCCATTAGAGCCATAACAGCAACCATATGGCCGCTGAAGGGTATTTGCATAATTTCTAAATAAGAAATAGCTGTTACAAATGTTACGGCACTTACAGAGCCATAGGATGCAGCAATGGCTCCTGCATTTTCGATGCTAAATTTTTTGCGGAGAATAAAGTATGTGTAAATAGGAACTGCAACGGCTAAAAGAATTCCAAATAGGAGTGCCCATATAATTTCTAAATTGAAAGGGCTATGAGACAACTCTTGACCCCCTTTAAAGCCAATAGCTAATAATAAATAAAGAGAAATAAATTTTGAAGAGTTTTCGGGAATTCTTAGGTCACTCTTAAGTTGAACCGCAATAAGCCCTAAAAAGAAGAAGAGCAAAGCTGGATTTGTTAGGTTGTCGATTAATAAATGTAAGTCCATTTTAAAAAATTTCTGGTTTTCAATTAAATACTAGTTTTTTTGTGTAATAAGGCTAAACCAATAATGAGCCCGCAAACAACTAGTTCTCTTATCAATATACCACCACTCCTTAAAGAGAAGGTTATTGCTAGTAAGTACATTGAAGTCATGATAACATCGTTCATTGAAATTGTTTTTTCATGTAGGTTTTTAAAACTGCGTAAAAGTTTTTGCTTCATTGTGAATTTATTTTTTTGCAAAGTTTGTACATATAATTCATATATTTTTATTTATATTTATTATGTTAACCATAACATTTTTTTATGAATTATACATTGCACCAGCTTGAAGTGTTTCTAAAAATTGCTGAATTACAAAGTGTTACAAAGGCCTCAGAGGCATTATATCTTACTCAACCTGCTGTGTCAATTCAGCTTAAAAAATTTCAGGAACAGTTTAAAATTCCGTTATTCGAAGTTGTTGGAAGGCGCATTTATATTACTGAATTTGGAGAAGAAATTGCTCATGCTGCTGAGAAAATAATGGACGAAGTTAGAGCGATTGATTATAAAGCTTTGTCTTACCAAGGCGAACTTGCAGGAAAGCTTAAGATTGCAATTGTATCTACCGCAAAATATGTAATGCCTTATTTTATTTCAGACTTTATTAACACGCACCGTGGTGTGGACTTGATAATGGATGTTACAAATAAAGCTTCCGTAATTAAAGCTCTAGAGAATAATGAAGTAGATTTTGCCATGGTTTCAACCATTCCTAAAAAACTAAAAATAAACAGAATTGAGCTTATGAGAAATGAACTGTACATGGTAGGAGGGAAGGACTATGTTCATAAGGGTAAGTACCTTTCGAAAACTGCATTTCAAAATTTGCCACTTATTTACCGAGAACAAGGCTCTGCCACTCGTTTGGCCATGGAAAAATTTATTGATTCTAAAAAGGTATCAACTTACAAGAAGATGGAGTTGACTTCTAATGAAGCTTTAAAACAAGCTGTTATTTCTGGATTAGGATATTCTATTATGCCATTAATAGGTATTAAAAACGCTCTAACCATTGGAGATTTACAGATAATACCTGTAAAGGGCTTACCAATTGTTACTAATTGGAACTTAATTTGGCTTAGTTCTAAAAACATGTCTACCATTGCCAAATCGCTAATTGATTATGTAACTGAAAACAAGCAGGCTATTATTAATAAGCATTTTGATTGGTTGCAAACCTCAAAATAAGCCAAGTTATACCTTTATAACCTATTAGCTATTTTATTTCTCTGGTTAACCAACCACTTTTATTTGCTGTAGCGATTGAGTAGGGCGTAATCCAAAACAATCCAAATGTATACAATATGCTATAGGTATATGCCCATAATGATTCTGATAAATCATATTTTTTAGCATAAAAAATAACAGAAAAAGTTGATAGAATAAAGACACTAAAAAGGGTAGAGCTTATAAATAGTAAAGGGTGCATAACAACAAAAAGTAACATAAAAATTAAAAAAGGATAGCACATTATGATTTCAAGAGACTGACTTAAAAATAATAAGCGCGTTCCGAACTTTGATTCTTCTTTAAAATTTGTAAATACGTATTTAGACATGGCTATATTTTCACGAACATTGCTTCGACCCCATCTAATAAACATTTTGTACAAATCATTGTATTTTTCAGGAACGTTGGTATAGGCATAGGCATTTCTTTGAAATAAAACATGGTAGCCCTGTTTTAAAATCATGTTGGTCATTGCCCGGTCCTCGCCAATATCTGATGGTTTTCCCATAAAAGTTTGATTAATCCATTCTGGAAGACAAGCAAAAACAGCATCACGGCGATATGCCGCCAGGGCACCTGGCGTACACAATACAGAATTAAGACTACTCTCAGCTGAACGCACAAACTCGAAACTTAAAACAAAACTAACATCCAGCATTTTTGGAAGCAGAGCTTTCTTATTATTTAGTACTCTAATATTTCCTGCAACAGCCCCGCATTTTTCGTTTGATACAAAAGGACTTACTAAATTTCTTAGGGTGTCTTCTGTTACAATAGAATCGCTATCTACAGTAACAAATATATCACCTGTACCTTCATTAAATCCGCGATAAAGTGCATGACGTTTTCCTTTGTTTTTAGGTTGCTTAAAGATAGACAAGCCATCTCCTAAAACTTTTTTAGCCTCGATAATCCAAGGCCAGGTATCATCTTTGCTACCATCGTCAATAGCCAGTAATTGTAATTTATGTTTCGGATAATCACTTTTAGCTAAACTCATAAGTGTATCGTAAACTTGTTTGCCTTCGTTATAGGCTGGAACAATGACCGTACAGGAGGGTAGCTCATTGTCCAAGGCAGATGCTATTGGTTTGTATTTAAAGTATTTGTAGAGGGTGTATATAAAAAAACTGGCCTTAAAAATAAGTAAGGCAACTGCTATAATCATAAAAGTAGATCCCAATATCGATCCCGTTCTTTCAATATTAAATTCGTAGAAATCATTTTGAAGTATGAAGAATAAATATATCGCATCAAGTATTAGAAGAAAAGTACATACTAATACGATAAAACTCCAGAGGTTTGTTTTTTTGTATTTAATATTAATAATACGGTGAAGTCTTTTAATACTCATGATAGAGGGGTTTTAATGGATCACTAAATAGTAATGGTTTTATGGGTTATACGTGAATAAAACAGGTTTAGATTTTTTTTAAAACCATATTGTGATAATGGAAGATACAGATGCTATTTTTTATTAAATATTTGATTTTAAGAAAAATAGATGGTAAAGTGATTTGAGAACTATTTATAGTAACATTAATGTCCCAATGTATTTACGTAAAACATGTTTTTTAAAGAATAGTATTAGTTACTAAACAATTGTTTAAAGGACTACGAGGTTCCTTTTCGAATTCGATTTGAAGCATTTGTGGTTGTGTAATAACCTGAAATTCTTAAATTTAGTAAAATTTACTGACAGATTTGACATCAATTATCAATTTTTTTCTAATCGCTGGAGTCGTTCAAGGTTTTGCATTTAACCTTGTTACAACTTTGTCTAAAAAAAAGTGTGATCGCGTAATTATTTTCTTAAACCTTACGGTGCTTTTTATTTCATTAAACAACCTTCAAAGGTGGTTGATAGATAATGGTTATATTTCAGATTGCTTTGTAATTCAACAACTACTAGTACCTTGGTATGTTCTTGTCTTACCTATGTTTTATGCTTTTACCACGCACTTTGTTCAAGTTCAAGACAAAGTCAGAGATTTTTTAAAGTTTTCATTAATTGTTTTTACCGTCGAAATAGTAATTCGTATGGGTTTGATATTATATGTTTACTATTATGTGCCAAATCGAGATATTCACCTTATCGAGGTTTATTCATTATATGAAGATGTTTTTAATCTCTTATATAGTATTTTTCTTTTTGTGAAGGCCAGTTTGTTAATTTTTAGGAGAAACCATCTAATAACGTACATATTGTCTTATGATGACCTAAATTGGATTAAGTGGTTTATTAGAATGGGAGTCGTAGTCATTGGCTTTTGGGCAGTTGCATTACTTATTAAGTTGCTTACTGGAAATACTGAGGCTTTTTTGTTTTTGAATCTCAGCTCTTCCATTGTGCTTTACTGGATGGGGTACCAAGGGGTTTATAAATATAATGTTTTAAGAGATAGAATCGTATTACGAAGTTCTATAGAAACCAATAAGGTATTAATAGGAGCGCAGGAATTAAAAGCGCATTCTCATAGTGAAGATGAATTTTTAAATGAGAAACATCAAAAAGATTTTGAAAAGATAAAGTCACATATCATTAATGATAAATTATACCTAGACCCATTATTAAGTATGGAAGTATTGGCTGCAGAGTTAGGAATGAGTAAAAGTTATTTCTCAAAACTAATAAATTCCTACAGTGATTTTAATTTCTCTGATTTTATTAACGCATTAAGGATAGAACAAGCAAAGAGATTTTTATCTAATAAAGCCTATAGTAACTACACCATAGTTGCCATTGGTTTGGAATGCGGCTTTAATTCGAAATCGACGTTTTACGCTGCGTTTAAAAAATTCACCTCAGAAACACCTTCTACATTCAGAGCTAAGTATTAAGTGTTTATATTGTCCGAAATTATCGTTGGACGCCCTATTTTTTATTCTAAAGATTTTTTCGGATAGTTAATATCTCGATGTACCATAACTTTAATGGTAGCTATTAATCAAAAGTTAGTATCATGAGAGTTATAGGATGTGTTGTCGTACTTATTATGTACTTAAATCCAAAATTGAGTTATGCTCAGAAACCCGAGAGTTTAAATAAAATATTTGTTAGAGTTTATAATTTGAACGATAAAAAAATTGGTACAGGAAAAATTGCTTTTATAAACGATAGCGTTATAGGACTTAGACGATCCGAAGTATACCGAAGTCTTTTTTTGAAGGATATAGGTAGAATTAAAACAAAAAAATCGGCTGGGAATAATATTGCTAAAGGCGCTTTAGTTGGTACGGGGGTAGGAGTTGCCCTTGCTATTACAGCGAACGAGGACGATCTTTGGCCTTATTCGAGAGGAGGGGCTATCTTAGCTTTTGGATTCTCTGGAGCTTTTTATGGTGCTGCTGTTGGGGGGATCACGGCTATATTTAAAAATAGTGAAGGCTTTATTATAAACGGCGATTCTAAACGTTGGCAATTGTTCAAGGAATCCGTAGCTCGTTAAAGCTTAAATAATATAACTGCATCTAGCTTTAATAGTGTTAAAAAAATGCGAATTATTTATAATACCGTTTAGATATAATTTTTAAAACGAGTAACACAAAAAGAAAAAGCCATCAATTTTATTTGATGGCTTTTAAACTTAAAAAGTATGGAAAGTATTAATCTTCCTTCTTATCTTCTCTAGGTTTTCTATCCTCTCTGCGATTATCTCTTCCGCGATTGTCACGTCCACGGTTATCTCTACCTCTGTTGTCACGACCACCTCTGTTGTTATCTCTAGGAGGTCTTGGTTGCCAACCTTCTGGTTTTGGTAAAATAGCTTTACGAGATACTTTTTCTTTGCGTGTTTTTGGATCAACTCCAAAGTACTTCACATCAAATATATCACCCATATTCACAACATCCGATACATTTTCGGTACGTTCCCAAGCTAGTTCACTTACGTGTAATAACACCTCGTTACCTGGCGCTTCAGTATATTCTACTACGGCACCAAAATCAAGCATTTTAATTACTTTTACTTCGTAAACGCTACCAACTTCAGGCTTAAACATTAAAGCATCAATTTTGGCAAGTACAGCATCAATACCTTTGCTACCAACACCTAAAACTTCAACCACACCTTCTTCAGTTATAGGGTCTTCATTAATAACTATAGTGGTTTCTGTTTCTTTTTGCAGTTCTTGAATTACTTTTCCGCCAGGACCAATTAAAGCACCAATAAACTCGTTAGGAATACGTCTAGTAACCATGGTAGGCGCGTGCTCCTTAACTTCTGCATTAGGTGTTGCTATGGTTTCAGTTATCTTACCTAAAATATGTAAACGACCATCACGTGCTTGTTTTAAAGCGTTCACTAAGATTTCGTAAGACAATCCTTTTACTTTAATATCCATTTGGCAAGCGGTGATACCGTCTTCAGTACCGGTTACTTTAAAGTCCATATCACCTAAATGATCTTCATCACCTAAGATATCAGATAAAACCGCGTAGTTTCCAGTCTCAGCATCTGAGATTAATCCCATAGCAATACCAGAAACCGGTTTCTTTAGTTGTACACCAGCATCCATCATAGCCATTGTTCCAGCACAAACGGTTGCCATAGATGAAGAACCATTTGATTCTAAAATCTCAGAAACCACACGTACTGTATAAGGACAGTCTTCAGGAACCATACCTTTTAAAGCACGTTGGGCTAAGTTACCGTGTCCAACTTCACGACGAGATGTTCCACGAATAGGTCTAGCTTCACCTGTTGAAAAAGGAGGGAAGTTATAATGTAAATAGAAGCGCTCTTCACCTTCAAAAGATGGCATATCTATTTGGTTAGCTTCTCTAGAAGTACCTAAGGTTACTGTGGCTAGTGCTTGAGTTTCCCCTCGTGTAAATATTGAAGAACCGTGTGTAGATGGTAAGTAGTCAACCTCACACCATATTGGTCTGATATCGGTTGTTTTACGGCCGTCTAAACGTAAACCTTCATTCAAAGTTAAGTCACGTACAGCGGCCTTTTCAGCTTTACTGTAATATTTGGAAATTAAATCGCCGAAATCTTCTAGCTCTTCTTCAGAGAATGAAGCCACAATTTCCTCCTTTATTTCTGCAAAAGCAGCACTTCTTTCGTGTTTGGAAGAACCCGCTTTAGCTACAGCATACACTTTGTCGTATGCCATATCATGAATCTTTTTAGCTAAGTCCTCATCTTCTCTTTCAGGTTCATATTCACGAGTTTCTTTTTTGCCAAAGGCTTCCGCTAATCTAATTTGAGCATCACATTGTACTTTAATAGCTTCATGCGCAAACTTGATAGCTTCAGTCATTTCTTCTTCAGAAATCTCATCCATTTCACCCTCAACCATCATTACAGAATCAGCCGAAGCGCCAATAACCATATCGATGTCAGATTCATCTAGCTGAGAGAAAGAAGGATTGATAATTAATTCACCATTAATACGACCAACTCTTACTTCGGAGATTGGGCATTCAAAAGGGAAATCGGATAATTGAATAGCTGCAGAAGCGGCTAAACCAGCCATAGCATCTGGCATTACTTCAGGATCGTGAGACATTAACTGAATCATTACCTGAGTTTCAGAGTGATAATCTTTTGGGAATAACGGACGTAAAACGCGGTCTACTAAACGCATGGTTAATACCTCGCCGTCACTTGGTCTAGCTTCTCTCTTAAAGAATCCACCAGGGTATCTCCCTGCTGCCGCAAATTTTTCACGATAGTCTACTGTTAAAGGTAAAAAATCGACATCGGCAGCTTTGTAATTGGAAACAACGGTACATAATAACATACAGTTTCCAGATTGCACGACAACGCTACCATGAGCTTGTTTTGCTAATTTTCCAGTTTCGATAGAAATTTCTCTACCGTCACCAAGGTCAATAACCTCTTTAAATGTTTTTGGAATCATAAATTTTTTTCTTGTCACCTAAGCACAGATATGCTTAAGCTTTGTTAAACAATGGTCGTTGTGTTGTGTGTAGTTGTTGTGTGTGACTAAATGTCTCGACCAATGAAAAACCTTTTGTCCTGAATCTATTTTCAGAATCTAGCTTCTTCTAAATACTGCGAGGTTTAGACTCTGTCGCAAGAGTTATATTATTCGGGGTCTGCCTGTTGGTAGAATTCCCTGTCTAAAAGCCTTAAATTAAGGCAAAAACAAAAGACCACGCTAATGACGTGGTCTTTATGTTTTTCGATTATTTTCTTAATCCTAATTCTTTTACTATGGCACGATATCTTAAGATATCTTTCTTAGTTAAGTAATCTAATAAAGCACGACGCTTACCTACTAATTTTACTAACGAACGCTCTGTGTTATAATCTTTACGATTCTTTTTTAAGTGTTCTGTTAAGTGATTAATTCGTGCCGTAAATAAGGCGATTTGTCCTTCAGCAGAACCAGAATCATTTTTTCCTTTTCCGTGTTTTGCGAAGATTTCTTCTTTTGCTTCTTTTGATAAATACATGCTAATATTGTTGTAAATAATTGTTATGTAAACGAAAGTCTATCTTTCGAGCGGCAAATATAGGAACTTTTTTGGGTTTAAAACTTTTTTTGCGTAACTTTTACTTGACATTTACCCTAGCCTAAGACCATAAGTATATAATAGCGTATATAACTTGTAATTTCTTATGCATGAAAGCGTCATTTCTTCACAATAATTTTCCTGACACCTACGATTCCTTTGAAAAAATATTTAACAATACTTACAACGGTATTGTAATACTTACTTTAGATGGGGATTGGATAAAAGTAAATGATAGTATTTGTGATTTGTTTGGATATACCCGAAACGAGTTATTTAATATGGATATTCAAAATATTGTATTTAGAGAGGATTTGGGAGTACATCAAACTAAATATGAACGATTATTAGCTGGGAAAATCGATCGGTATCGTGTGCGTCAACGCTACTTTCATAAAGATGGTTCTATTATATGGGTACTCATTTCGGTCTCCCTAATTAATAATAAAGATGGTTCTCCAGCCCAAATGATATGGCAATTTTCGGATATAACGAGTCGTAAACTAAATCAAGATAAGTTGAAACTTATGTTAAAGGTTGTTAGAGAACAAAATGAAAGACTCAATACATTCGCCGATATTATAACTCATAATTTACGATCTCATTCGGGAAACCTGTCGACTATAAAAGGTTTTTTACAAGAAGAGTTTGAGTGGCTTAACGACAATGAGAATTTTGATTTGATGGTTAAAGCCATAGATAATTTGGAAGAAACAGTGTCTCATTTAACCGAAGTTGCTAAAATTAAACAAGTTGGAAATGATGAAGTTGAAACATTAAACCTTCTTGATTATGTAGAGAAAGCTATTTATAACGTCACAGCATTGGCTAGAAACACAAATACTGCAATTATTAATAGTATTGAGGATGATGTATTTGTTAAAGGTGTTCCTGCTTACCTGGATAGTATTGTATTGAACTTCTTAACTAATGCTATTAAGTATAGGTCTGAAGCTAGACCCTCAGAAATTAAAATATCTGTTGAAGAAGATGAGAATTATGTTATTTTAATTATTGCAGACAATGGAATTGGGATCGACTTAGAAAAGTATGGAAAGAAGCTTTTTCATATGTATAAAACCTTTCATATTAACAAAGATGCTATTGGGATTGGTTTATTTATTACTAAAAATCATATAGAATCGATGGGAGGTAAGGTTGAAGTTGTGAGCCAAGTAGATAAGGGCACGGAGTTTTCAATATATCTAAAAAAAGCCTGCTAGAAATACCCTAACAAGCTTTTTGTTAAATCTATACCTTTTCTAATAAGTGAAATTCTATAGCTGTTTAAAGAACCTTCTTAACAATAAAACTATTTTTAAGTCAAAGAGTTTTTTCTTTTTACTGATTTATGAGAGCTCTATTCCGTTTTTAAATAACGTCAATGACAACTTTAATATCTACTTTTATGTTAATATCAAAGCTCACAGGAGTTTCACTTATTGTTCCGGATATTTGTGCTGTTACAGATTTGTTGTTTTTTAACAAGTTAGCAATATTATCATAATCACTAGCCGTTCCAACCATATAACTAGTATTAGAGTCGTCGGCCGCTTTTAAGTCAGTATCGGCTAACCGTAATGTAACGCTATCAAAGGTCAATAAAACATTACTTAAGGTAGTTAATTCTGCTCCCTCAAAATTATCTATTTCAAAAGTAATTGAGTTTACCGCAACACTTTGTATTAAATCTAAGTTGTCATCAATATCCTGATTATCAGTTAGGTTGATAGTTATTGATTCTGATATACTTACAGGTGTGCCTTCAGAATCTGTACTTTCTGAAACAATAATGGTGTAGGCAAAGCTGTCGTTTACATCAAACTCGGTAAGTTTGTCTATTTCGTCACAGCTAAAGACATTTAAAAGTAAAATAATTAATAATGTAGCTTTTGTTTTCATGATAATAAAGTGTTTAATGAATATTAAGCTATTAACATATATATTTAAGTACTTAGGGAAAGTATTTAAAATTAAATTAAGCCCTCAAAGGTTGATTTGTAATTAAGTCCAAGTATTGGTTTACTTTATTTTTTAATTCTTTTCTTACTGTAATAAAATCAAGGAAACCATGTTCTAGCAAGAATTCGGAAGTTTGAAAGCCTTCAGGTAATTCTTTACCAGTAGTGTCTCTAACTATACGAGGTCCGGCAAAACCAATTAAGGCGCCTGGTTCGCTAATATTTATATCGCCTAGCATAGCAAAAGAAGCTGTCGTCCCCCCTGTGGTAGGGTCTGTACACAACGAAATATATGGAATTTTAGCTTCTGCTAATTGGGCAAGTTTAACAGATGTTTTTGCCAATTGCATTAACGACAAAGCAGCTTCCATCATTCTAGCACCGCCAGATTTAGAAATTACCATTAAAGGAATATTATGCTTTAATGAATAATCTGCAGCTCTGGCTATTTTTTCGCCAACCACACTCCCCATAGAACCTCCAATAAAAGCAAAATCCATGCAGGCAACCACTAAGTCTTTTCCTTTAGATTTTCCTACTGCTGTTCTTACAGCATCCTTAAGTTTTGTTTTATCTTGAGCTGCTTTTAAACGCTCAGGATACTTTTTTGTGTCTTCAAACTTTAAGGGGTCTTTAGACTCAAGATTTTTATCAAGTTCCTTGAATTTGTTGTCATCAAAAAGTATTTCAAAATACTCTTTACTTCCAATTCTAACATGGTAGCCATCTTCCGGACTTACATAATAGTTTTTTTCTAACTCTTCAGTATCAACGATTTTACCAGTAGGAGATTTATACCACAGTCCCTTTGGCGTGTCTTTTTTCTCTTCGGTGGTTGTTGTAATTCCCTTTGTTTTTCTTTTAAACCAAGACATATAGTTTGTGTGTTTTTAGATTTTATTATCTTAAATAATCTAAATAGCTAATATTTGGCATTGTTTGCGTGGTGTTTATTAAGTATATAACTATAAAATTCATCAAGCCGTCACAACAAGCCAGACTACAAAATTAAACCTTTTTTTAATTTTGTAATAACTCCATCATGTTTTTATTACCGTTTCAAGGCTATAACCTTGTTAAATCGGACATAAACAAAAATGACCTCACTACTAAGTGAAGCCATTTTAGGGTTTTTGTGGTAAAAATAATTTTATTACAATGTGTTTACATTGTTTAAATCTTCAAAGGCTTTTTTCAAACGAGTTACGAATGATTTTTCACCTTCGCGCAGCCAAACTCTGGGGTCGTAGAATTTTTTGTTAGGCGCATCGTTACCATCAGGGTTACCAATTTGAGATTGAAGGTATTCCGTTTTTTCACTCATATAATCTCTAATTCCACTCATAAATGCATACTGTAAATCGGTATCAATATTCATTTTGATAACACCATAGCTTATTCCTTCACGAATTTCTTCAACTGTAGAACCCGATCCACCATGGAATACAAAGTCTATATGATTATGCCCTACACCATATTTTTTTGAAATATATTCCTGAGAGTTTTTCAAAATTTTTGGAGTTAGTTTTACATTTCCTGGCTTATATACACCATGAACATTACCAAAGGCAGCAGCAATAGTAAATTGCGAACTAACTTTACTTAACTCCTCATAAGCATAAGCAACTTCTTCTGGTTGGGTATATAACTTCGAGTCGTCTACATCTGTATTATCAACACCATCTTCTTCACCACCGGTAATACCAAGTTCTATTTCTAAAGTCATACCCATTTTGGACATTCTTTCTAAATACTGTTTACAAACTTCAATATTTTCCTCAATTGGCTCCTCAGATAAGTCAATCATATGCGAGCTAAACAAAGATTTTCCAGTTTCTGAAAAATGCTTTTCACTAGCATCCAATAAACCATCAATCCAAGGTAATAGCTTTTTAGCACAGTGATCTGTATGTAAAATAACAGGAACACCATAAGCCTCTGCTAAGGTATGAACATGCTTAGCTCCAGCGATGGCCCCAGCGATAGCAGCTTTTTGTCCGTCATTATTCAATCCTTTACCAGCATTAAATTGAGCTCCCCCATTTGAGAATTGAATGATTACAGGCGCGTTTAAGTCTCTAGCGGTTTCTAAAACACCATTAATCGTATCTGAACCAATAACATTGACAGCTGGAAGTGCGTAGTTATTTGCTTTCGCATGATCGAAAATGGCTTGAACCTCTTTTCCAGTAGCCACTCCTGGTTTTATATTATGTCCCATTTTTTTAATTTAATTTAATTTCTAATTTAATAAATTCAAAAGTAATGATTTTTTGAAGATTTTATGTTGGATTTATAGGTTGAATTATCCAAAATAAAACTAAAACGATTTAGTAAGGGTATAGCGTTACATGTCTTAAAATGGGTAGTTTATACCAATATTATAAACAGCATTTTTAAAATTATAATCCTTAAACCACCGATCTCCCTTTTGATAAGCTGGGTCGTAAGTTTTAAAACCGACATCTAATCTAAAAACAAAATAACTAAAGTCGTAGCGCAACCCCAAGCCGGAACCTACTGCAATATCTTCTAAAGACTTAATTCCTGTGAACGTGGCGTTCGGATCGGTAACATTATCTAGTACATTCCAAATATTTCCAGTATCAATAAAAACAGCACCGTTCAGTTTTTCAAAAATATTAAACCGCTGTTCAGCGCTGAAGGCTATTTTTAAGTTGGCCTCATTAAATTCATCTCTTGATTTAGAACTTCCTGGTCCTAAACTATATGCAGACCAAGCTCTATTGTCATTTGGTCCACCAGCAAAGAAACTTTTGGCAAAGGGTATACTATTTGAATTTCCATAAGGTATTGCAATTCCAAAGAAGCTTCTAATGGCAAATACATTTTTTTTACCCAGATCCCAGTGCTTTACATAATCAAGCTCCGTTTTAAGATACTGAGAGTAGGCTACATTAAAAAGCGTATAACGACCGCTAGCATCTTTTTTTAAGCCCAGTAGGTCTGATGCCGCTGAAAGCAAATTACCTGCAGCCTCAAATTTAAATCTGAATATTGAAAAGTCTTCATCAAATAAATTTTTTCTATTGTCTTTTGTAAAACTATAACTAGATGAAAGTATAAGGTTGTTTTCAGTTAACCTTGTTTTTCGCTCATCAATGCTGTTTACCGTATTAAGCTGGTCTTCAGAAAATTCTGGTGCTGGAGGAGGACCTAAGGCATAAGCAATAAATTCGTCTGCTTCTTCAGGAATACCTAGGTTTTCCTCGGGTTCAATGTAACCAACATCTTTTGCAATCTGATTTAGCGAGTTGTATGATGTTTGATATACCCCAAAATAATTGTCTGGGTTCAAGTTTTGTACGTATTCAATATTAAATAAACCCAAACGGCTGTTATATATGTCATTAGGTAACCAATTGTAATTTAGAGTGCCCAGAAAAGATTGTTTATCTAAACCAATATTAGTTTGACTTGTCATAGCCAAAGTGATTTGGGTGTTGGGCGACATGTATTTAGGGATAATATGCTTAGTATAAAATGGAGAAAACAACCTTGGGATTGTTAGCCTAAGATCGACACCGTACTCGATAATATCAAAAAAAGCATCATTCGGGTTGTTTTTGTCTCTTGAGGCACCAATAGAGCCTCTTGCCGTAATATCTAAAGTTTCAGCGCCCCTAAAAATATTTCGCATTTGTAGACTGGGATTAAACGAAAATCCTACGGTTTGAATGTTACTTGTAGAAACGTCTGCTCCTAACCCAAGGCTGAATTTTTTTAATGGAGATAGCCTAATCGTGTGAGTTAAGGTGTTGTCAAGATGCTCTTCAATTTCAATATTTGGGTATTTAAAAGTTCGTAGTTCTTTTAAGTGCCTGTATGTTCTTAGCACATCAATTTCTTTAAAAACATCTCCAGGTTTAACAAAAATAGCATCCGTTATACTTTTAGGTCGGTGTCTCATTTTACCATAACTATATAAATTATAGCCATCGTATGAAATAGAATCTTTAAACGGTTTACCGCTATTTTCAAACGAATAGTCGGTAATAATATCAACACCTTGGATCGTATAAACATTAAAAGGTTGCCTTTCTAGGGAGTCGGGTGTTCTTATTGCTCGATCTTGAATGGTTAAATTAACATTTACTTTTTTGTTTGTACCTATCGTATCTATTTCAAAGGTTATATAATCAGTACTAAAGTGATAAATTCCAGCGTTTCTCAATCTTTGAGAAATTCTATCTCTTTCTTCTTCAAAATTTGATGTTTTGTATTGTTCGTTTGGTTTTAAAAGGCTTTCTTTTTTAATATCCTCATATAGGGTTTTAATAGCTGGAGATTTAACGATGTTTGTTATAGAATCTAGTACATAGGGTGATCCAGTATGTACCTTGTATTCGATTTCGGCCTTTTTATCATCGTGTCTTGTAACGTTGTACTCTGCTTTTGCGTTAAACCAACCGTGGTTAGTATGATAGGCTTCGAGGTTTTTTACAGACTTTTTTGCTTTATCTTCATTAACTATAACAGGGGCTTCGCCTGTTTTTTTTAACCAACTATTGAAGCCTAATGCAGACGCTCTTAATTGGTTAACTTGCTTTTGTGAATATAGGTTTTTAAGGCGTTCTTCTCGTTTTGGCTTTTTTTCTAACCAGGCATCAAAAATAGAATCTCTATTTGGTCGAGCTAAGTTATAAACATGAAGTTGTAACGGAATATTAGCCAATTTTTTATTTGGACTCTGAACAATAAGTTTATCAATACGATCTCTTTTGTCTAGCTTTCCGTTAATAACAATAGCATTCTTTGTAAGCAAATATTCTTCTTCTCCAACTCTTTTAACAGCATCACAAGAGATTAATTGGACAGTCATGATTGTTAAAGCTAATATTTTTGAGAGTTGCTTTTTCAAATGGAGGTAGGCTTAATTCTAGGTTTTACTATTTATAAAGATTGAACATTTGGTAAATACTTAGTTATGCCATCAAAAATACATTATTTATGCCAAAAAAAACGGCTTTAAATCATGAAGAAATAAGGCTTCTAATTAATTATTTCTTTTCTTTATAAAAAATAAAGAATCCATGCTTTCTAAAAGTCAGATAAAGTTAATAACTAGTCTAAAACATAAAAAGTATAGGCAACAACATGCCTTATTTGTTGCTGAAGGTGTTAAAACAATAAGCGAGTTATTAGACTCTAACCTTGAGTTGAAAGTACTTTACACTACTGATCCTTTCAATATTGATGCCAAAAAGGAAGTTTTAATTTCTGAGAATGAATTAAAACGAATAAGTTTTTTAACAACCCCTAATAAGGCACTTGCTATTTTTAAAATACCAGGTTTTAAGGAAATTGATGATACTAGACACATAATAGCTTTAGATTCGATAAGAGATCCTGGCAATTTAGGAACCATTATAAGATTATGTGATTGGTTTGGGGTTGAGCATTTGCTTTGCAGTAAAGAAACAGTTGATTGTTACAATCCGAAGGTGATTCAGGCTACAATGGGGTCTATTACAAGGGTTAATATTGTTTATCTCGATTTAGAAGCTTTTTTGAAAAGTTATGATGGCCCTATATATGGTACTTATATGGATGGACAAAATGTATATAAGCAGAGTTTGCCTGAAAAAGGAATAGTGGTTATGGGCAATGAAGCGAATGGCATTTCTAAGACTATAACCAGATTAGTTACGCATAAAGTAGCTATACCCAGATTTGGAGATGTGCAGGCCACAGAGAGTTTAAATGTAGCAACGGCAGCAGCTGTTATTCTGAGTGAATTTAAAAGAGGGGCCTAAGGGAACTACTGAAAGGTAAAGTTAATAAAGACAGCGCGCGTTTTCATGCTGGCTATATTGCTTGTCCATGGACTATTCGGGTCATCGTCACGGACCAATTCATCGCTCAGTCCAAAAATCCCCCGGATGGAAGGCGTAAACTTAAAGTTATAAAGGTAAAAATCAATTCCAAACCCTAATTCGTAAAATATTGGATTTGAGGTGGTTCTAAATTGTCCGTTGCTGTTGTCTTCCGGATTGTCTTCGTTACTTGATAAGTTTATTGCTGTAGAAAAACCTCCAACGATAAAAGGTTTAAAATTGTTAACTCTTTTTGTAGAAACTTTTACCAAGAGAGGAATATGAATATATGTAGATTTTACTTCCCTTACTAAATCGGAATTTTTAAAATCAAGCCCATCAAAATAACTAGTGCTATAGTTTAATTCTCTCGTGGTTATTGATAATCCTGGTTCTAAACGTAAGTCGATAAAGCTATTGATTCTTAAATTTCCAATAAGGCCTACATTAAAGCCTGCATTTCGTCTTACATAGATATCTCGTAGATCTTCATTATAGTTAAATTTAAAATCATAGCTATTAAATCCTAAAAAATACCCCCATCTCAGTAGGTCATTATCTGTGCTACCTCGTCCCTGATTCGCATCATAGGTAACTTTTTCTTTTTTAAAAAGTTGCGCGCTGGAGGTTTGAGATACAAGTACTATTGTAAGTAGAGCAAATAGGTATTTCATATAACTACTTTGACGATTTGTAAATGGTGGCTACACCAAAAGTTTGAGGAAAATCTTCAACATTAATAAACCCGATTTTTCGTAAAATATTGTTTAACGCTTCACCATAAGGAAAAACAGAAGCTGATTCGCTTAGATAAGCATAGGCACTTTTATCTTTTGAGAATGCTTTTCCAATAAGCGGTAAAATATTATTAGTGTAAAATGTATATCCTTGTTTAAAGGGAGACTTGGTTGGCACAGAGGTTTCAAGAATGACAAAAGTCCCATTTGGTTTAAGAACTCTATATATTTCTTTCAGTCCGTTTTCTAAAGTTTCAAAGTTTCTTACGCCAAACGCTACGGTAATAGCATCAAAAGTATTATCATCAAAAGGCATGTTTTCACTGTCTCCTAAAGTCATTTCTATTTTGGAGGCCAGACCTTTCTTCTCGATTTTTTCTTTACCAATTTCAAGCATGCCTGGGCTAATATCTAATCCAACGATTTTAGAAGCATTGGTTTCAACTAGATTAATGGCTAAGTCTCCAGTACCAGTTGCAATATCTAAAATAAGTTCAGGATTGGTGGCTTTTACGATATTCACCACTTTTTTACGCCATTTAATGTCTATTCCAAAGGAAATAACACGGTTTAGACCATCATAATCTTCTGAAATATTGTCAAACATTTGGGTAACCTGTTCCTTTTTACCTAAATCGCTGTTTTTGTATGGTTTTACTTTTGACAAAACTTAAAATTTTGGGCAAATATAAACTATTAATAAGCCATGTCATAATTACAATTCTAAATAATTATATTGCTGGGCCATCATGTTGCAGCATGGAATTTGTGTATATTTGTTTTACCTTTTATGATTATTAAACCATGAAAATTATTATTGCTGGAGCAGGTGAAGTAGGATTTCATTTAGCAAAATTACTTTCTTACGAATCTCAGGAAATAACCTTAATAGACCCCAATAAAAAAAGTTTAGCATATGCTGATGCACATTTAGACATTAGAACTGTAAAAGGCGATGCTACTTCTATAGCCATTTTAAAGGAGGCCCGTATAGATTCATGTGAGTTGTTTATAGCCGTAACCTCTAGTGAAACTACTAATATTACGGTAAGTGTATTAGCAAAGCAGTTAGGGGCAACTAAAACAATTGCAAGAATTACCAATACCGAGTTTATTCAATATAAAGAAGAAGTTGGATTTACTAAATTTGGGATAGATGAACTTATTTCTCCTGAGGCCTTGGCATCTTCAGAAATTGAATTGTCTCTAAAACAGTCTTCCTTTAATGAAAACTATGAGTTTGAAGATGGCGCATTAACCATGGCGGGATTAACGCTTTCAAGTTCAGCATCGTTTGTAGGTAAATCAGTAAAAGAGGCTGCAGCGATATTTCCCGAAATTCATTTTGTTCCTATTGCAATCCAAAGGTTTGGTACACAGTACACAATAATTCCTAGAGGGAGTACAAAGTTTAAACGAGGCGATAATGTTGTTTTTATAACTTCGGAAGGCGGCGCAGACGAGCTTTGTAGGTTAACAGGTAAGGTTAATAGAGATATTAAGGATGTTATGATCCTTGGTGGGGATGATATCGCTTTCAAAACCGCCAAAGACTTAAGTGAAAAGAGTTTTAATGTTAAGCTTTTAGAAGGTAATAGAGATAGAGCTTTCGAGATTGCAGATGCTTTAACCAAGGTACTTGTTATTAATAGTGATGGTAGGAATGTCGATGTTTTAGATGAAGAAAATATAAGTGATATGGATGCATTTATTGCGGTTGGGCCAAATTCTGAAACTAACATCATGTCCTGTCTAGTAGCAAAATCAAAAGGAGTGAAAAAAACCATTGCATTGGTTGAAAATATGGATTATTTTGATTTGTCTCATTCTATAGGGATAGACACATTAATAAATAAAAAACTTCTAGCGGCTAATAACATATTTAGGTATATAAGGCGTGGCGAAGTTGTGGCAATGACCAAGCTGAGTAATTTAAATGCAGAACTGCTGGAGTTTGAAGTAAAAGCAACATCTGCTGTTTGTAATAAAACAATCAAATCAATAGATTTTCCAAGAACTGCTATTATTGGTGGTGTCATTAGGGACGGAGTAGGAATGATTGCATTAGGTAGTTTTAAAATAAAGGAAGGTGATAGGGTCGTTGTTTGTTGCTTACTTAAGTCTATCAAGACTGTAGAAAAACTTTTTGTTTAAAAGATTATCCTAAAAACATAAAAAGACTTGAAACTTAATTATAAAATCATTTTCCACATTTTAGGATTGCTTCTGTTGTTTAATGGTGGTTTTATGCTTTTATCAGCACTTATTAGTCTTGTTTATAAAGACGGGGTCACTTTTCAAATTTGTATTGCTGGCTTGTTAACCCTCTGTCTTGGTGGTATTTCTATGTTTTTCACAAGACATCATCAAAAGGAAATTAACAAAAGAGAGGGGTATATAGTGGTTACTTTTGGGTGGATTATTATGTCCTTAGCAGGTACACTCCCTTATATTATTACTGGAAGTATACCCAGCTTTACTAATGCCTTTTTTGAAACAATGTCTGGCTATACCACCACAGGGGCTTCTATTTTAAATGATATTGAGGCAGTGCCAAAAGGTGTTTTGTTTTGGCGTAGTTTAACGCATTGGATTGGAGGTATGGGTATTATTGTTTTAGCCATAGCCATATTACCACTTTTAGGTATAGGGGGTATGCAATTATTTGCCGCCGAAGCTCCGGGTCCGAGTACAGATAAACTGCACCCAAGAATAACGGATACTGCTAAACGATTATGGCTTATTTATGTGGGCTATACGGCTGCTGAAACCTTATTGTTAAAGGTTGCAGGCATGTCTTTTTTTGATGCCATTAATCATGCACTCTGTACGCTGTCTACAGGTGGTTTTTCAACAAAAAACGCCAGTGTTGCCCATTGGAATGGAGAGCCCATCATTCAGTATATTATTATTGTGTTTATGTTTTTGGCTGGCACCAACTTTGTACTAAGCTATTTTGCTTTTAAAGGTAAGATTCAAAAAATAATTCATGATGATGAATTTAAATTATACTTTAAGTTTATTGCATCCTTTACCCTTGTGGCGGCGTTGATTATATATTTCAGGGCAGATATATCGATATCTTCTATTAATCATCCAATGGTCTGGGGAGAAGGAGAAAGTGCTTTTAGGCATGCCATATTTCAGGTGCTCGCCATTGTAACGACAACAGGGTTTGTGACTGCAGATTATACATTATGGACACCTTTTCTGGCTGTATTCTTTTTTGGTCTTATGTTTTTAGGAGGCTCAGCAGGTAGTACATCGGGTGGAGTCAAGGTTGTTAGGCATTTAATTTTAATTAAAAATGGTTTTTTAGAGTTTAAACGTACGCTTCATCCAAGCGCCATTGTTCCAGTAAGATACAATAAGAAGGCGATTAATAGATTTATAGTTTTTAACGTTTTGGCATTCTTTATACTTTATATGCTATCTTTTATAATAGGGTCTTTAGGTTTTTCCATTCTTGGTATCGAGTTTAAGTCGGCAGTTGGTCTGGCGGCATCAACCCTCGGTAATGTTGGTCCTGCACTAGGAGATTTTGGTCCCGTAAACAACTATGCACCACTGCCTGCTTTAGGAAAATGGTGGGCTTCCTTTTTAATGCTTATAGGGCGTTTAGAGTTATTTACAGTACTTATTTTGTTTACACCGTTTTTTTGGCGTAATCGGTAGTTTTTTGAGTTGTGTCATGCATCATTTTTGTCCTGGTTCCTCTCATTAAAGAGGATTGCATTGCAAATAAGCTAAAGAACAAACTTTTTTATTAATATATTGACAAAATTCTAGAGTATCATCATTAAATCGGAAAGTTAAGATGTAACATTCCAGTATAATATCCTACATATATAGTATCTACTTAAAAGTTTATCGATGCTCCTGAAAAAGTAGTTATTAGCATCATACACTTTATTGAGTATTTCAAGAAAGTTTTAGTTAATATTTTTAGATACTATGGGAGGAGAAGGACATATGGCTGCGGCTATTAATTCTTTAAAGAATAATAGGAGCTTGCTAAAAAAAAGGAAAGATAAAAAAGCGTTGTCAGGTAATTATTCAGATGTAAAACTGAGAGATTTTCCAGAAGCGACTCCCGAAAATTTAAAGGCAATAAGGACTCGCATTAGGAAGGAGGAAAGACAAGCAAGAAAAAGATATTTGATCGCCTTTTTTATAATATCTTTTGCTCTTATTTTATTGCTCTATCTTATTACATAAAAAAGCCGCTTTATGGCGGCTTTTTTATTGTAAATATAAACCTGTTTTTAGCTTACAGCTTCTTTAATACGTTTAACCGCTTCAATGATTTGTTCGGTTGAAGCCGCATATGAAATTCTAATACAATCAGGATTTCCAAATGCTTCACCTGTAACAGTTGCTACTAAGGCTTCTTCCAATAAGAATAACGAAAAATCACTAGCGTTATTAATTTTCTTTCCTTTTAATGTTTTTCCAAAGAAATGGGTCACGTTTGGAAATACATAAAAAGCACCATCAGGCACATTGCATTTAAAGCCCTCAATGTCATTTAATAATCCTAAAATTAAATCACGACGATCTTTAAACTCATCAATCATGTATTTCACCTTATCTGGAGACTCTGTGCAAGCCGTAATCACGGCACGTTGGGCGATGCAGTTTGCACCACTGGTTGCTTGACCTTGTAATTTGTTACAAGCTCTTGCAATTTTTTCTGGAGCTCCAATATATCCTATACGCCATCCAGTCATAGCAAATGCTTTGGATACTCCATTTACAGTAATAGTTCTGTCGTACATCGCATCAAAACTAGCAATACTTGTATGGCCCTTGCCATAGTTAATATGCTCGTAAATTTCGTCAGAAACTACATAGATATCTGGGTGTTTAGCTAAAACGTCAACTAAGGCCTGTAATTCTTCCTTACTGTAAACAGAACCGCTAGGGTTACACGGCGAACTAAACCACATCATTTTCGTATTGGCTGTAATAGCTGCTTCCAATTGATCGGCCGTCATTTTAAAATCCGTATCAATAGACGTTTTTACTTCAACGGGAAGACCTCCAAAAAGTTTTACAATATCAGAATAGCTTACCCAATAAGGACATGGTAAAATCACTTCATCCCCATCATTCAGCATAACACCTGCTATATTAAATAGAGCCTGCTTAGCTCCAGTAGAAACCACTATTTGACTTGGCGTGTAAGTAAGCCCATTATCACGTTCAAATTTCGTAATAATTGCATCCTTTAAATCCGCATAACCATCAACGGGTGTATAAGAATTATAGTTGTCGTTAATAGCTTGAATCGCCGCTTCCTTAATGAAATCTGGTGTGTTAAAGTCTGGTTCCCCCAAACTTAAACCGATAATATCCTTGCCTTCTCCTCTCAGTTCTCTTGCTTTAGCAGCCATGGCCAAAGTAGCAGACGTAGACATGCTTAAAATTCTATCAGATAGTAATTGCATTTAATTAATTATTAAAAGTAAATATAAAGTTTAAGCCATACTAGGTTTATTTCCTAGGGCCTTTAATTGGTTATAATGTTCTGCAACAGCTTGCCAAAATGAATGATATTCATTGTATGGAAGACTAAATTCTTTAGCGGTTTCTTTTACTATTTTCGCTATTTTACTGTAATGTACATGACTAATGTGCGCAAACAAATGATGTTCCACTTGTCTGTTTAGGCCTCCTGTGTAAAACTCAGCCAACCAACTTTTTGGCGAAAAATTTGAAGTTGTAAAAAGTTGATGAATGGCCCATGTGTTTTTTATATTACCATTTTCATCCGGCAATGGCATTTCTGTATTAGGCATAACATGCGCCAATTGAAATATAACGCTTAATATAATTCCTGCTGTATAATGCATCACTACAAATCCTATTAAAACTTGCCACCAAGTAAAGCCAACCGCTAGCGGAAGTATCACCCAAATACTATAGTATACTATTTTACCAATAATCAATTTAGTCCATTGAGTAGCCGGGTGTGGCATTTTACCATAAGCTAGCTTGCGTTTTAGATACTGGTAAGTTTGAATGAAATCTGTAGTAATTGCCCAATTAGCCGTTAATAAACCGTATAAGAAGAACGCATAGAATCTCTGATATTGATGGATTCTTAACCATTTGGTGTGCTTGGAGAACCTAATGATTCTTCCTGCATTAATATCTTCGTCATGTCCTTGAATATTAGTATACGTATGGTGAAGTACGTTATGTTGAACCTTCCAGTTATAATCGTTACCAGCTAAAATATAAATGCTACTACCCATTAGTTTGTTAACCCATTTTTTACTCGAGAAAGAACCATGATTTGCATCATGCATCACATTCATACCAACTCCTGCCATACCAATACCAGTAACAATCATGCATAAAATTTGAGCCCACCATGGCATGTCTATTGTTAAAACTAGCACCACAGGGGTTATTAAAAGGGCAAACATGAATATAGCCTTTGAATATAATTTCCAATTCCCTGTGCGCTTTAGGTTATTCTCTTTGAAATAATCATTAACACGTTTATTTAAAGTTTTGAAAAATTTTGCAGAATCAGTTCTAGAAAATGAAAGTGCTTGTTTTGTCATGCTAAAAGTTTAAATATGAAAAAAAATAAAAATTGTTTGTCATACCAGAGGCAAAGATAGGTATAAACCAACTTAAGTAATAACCTTTTTTTATAAAAATATGTGTTGAAAAAGTATATTTTTGTCGAACATTAAAGAAGTCAGAGACTGTTTTTTTTTCATATACTGTGGAGAAATTTTTTTCTGGATCTATCTTATTTACAAATATATAGTTTGAAATGGATCTTATTTTAAAGTACTTCCCTAATCTCTCAGAAGATCAAATAGAAAAGTTTAGGTTATTAGATTCTTTGTATCAAGATTGGAATTTAAAAATCAATGTTGTTTCAAGAAAAGATATTGATGAGCTTTATTTGCGCCATGCACTGCACTCACTGGGTATTGCCAAGGTTATATCCTTTAAAGCTGGTACAAAAGTCATGGATGTTGGCACTGGCGGAGGGTTTCCTGGAATTCCATTGGCTATTTTATTCCCAGATTGTTCTTTTCATTTGGTTGATAGTGTCGCTAAAAAGCTTAAGGTTGTTGATGAGGTTGTTCATGGTTTAGGGTTGACAAATGTTAAAACAACACATTCAAGGGTTGAAGCTATTGATGATACCTACGATTTTATAGTAAGCAGAGCGGTTGCGGCGATGCCTACCTTTGTGCATTGGGTAAAAGGTAAAATAGCTAAAAAGCATAATAACGACCTTAAGAACGGTATTCTTTATTTGAAGGGAGGAGATCTATCAGAAGAATTAAAAACTTATAAAACAGGAACTATTTATAATTTAAGAGACTACTTTGTTGAAGATTTTTATGATACCAAAAAAGTGGTTCATCTACCTTTAAAATACAAAGGCTAGTTACAGTTTTGCAAGCAAACTCAAATTATTATTGAAATAGTAGTATTGGTTTTGAAACCAATAGGTGTTATTGTAGGGTTCAATGCTATTTATTGGAGTTTTAATATATAAAATTTCATTGGCCCTTTCAAAATAAGTTTTGGCTTTTTCTGTGTCATTCAATTTATAGTAAGCTAAGGCCAAGCCTAAATAGGCATCAAAATCCATAGTGTCAAATTCTATCGCTCTAGTAAAATCGATTGATGCATCTTTAAATTTTCCCAGTAGTAGTCTAGAAGCACCTCTAAAAAAATAGGCATACGAATTGTTTCTATTTAGTCTCAGGGAACGTGTTAAATCTTCACTGGCCTCTTGATAGTATTTAATATTCATTAAAAACACTCCCCTATTATAATAGTTATTAGCACTGGGTTGAAGTAAAATGGCGGTAGAATAATCTTGAGCAGCTTCTTTATATTTTTTTATTTCTTTATAAGCAGAAGCTCTTAATGTGTATACTTTAGGCTGGGAAGGTTCTATTTTTATTACTCTACTAAAGTCCTCTATGGCCTTTTCATATTCTTCTAAATCATATCTAACACAGGCAAGACTATACAGGGCGTCAATAAATTCGTTATCTAAGATATAAGCTTTAGCATAGTCTTCTTTAGCGCCCTCAAAGTCTTTAATGCTATACCTTGAATTTCCACGATTGTAATAGCTATCTGCATCTGGTTGTTCTACAATGATTTTTGAATAGTCTACAATAGCGCCATGATAATCACCAGAATCGTTCTTTGCCAACCCTCTTTGGAAATAAGCATCGAGATTTTTAGGTTCCAACTCAATAACTTCAGTTAATAGGCGCATCCTTTCTTCTAAATTATCAGTTCTCAAAGCTTTTTTGTACAGTTTATTCGCCTGAGCAAGAGAAAGTAAGGGCAAAAAAATTAAGAATACAAGTAATTGGTTTTTCATCAGCAATTTAATGAACAAATAGTGTGCCGCTTTTGTTTTAAAAAATCTTACGAAAGATAAATAAATTTAGTTGAATTTAATTTGGTACCTAAAACAGTATTTTGTGTAATTTATTGTTCTCTATCTATTAACTCAAGAAGTTTTTGTTTTGCTCTTTCAAAATGCCCTTGTAAAATGGGTATCTCAGTGTTGCCGTAGCCATTTTCTAATCGTTTTTTAGATGCCTCTAAAAGTTTAAGTAAATTTTTGGCAGATTCTTTTGCACTTTCAGTACTTATGCTGCCAATATTATTAAACCAGATTGGGGAACTTTCAGCAAAAGGATAACTATCCATAAAAGGCCAGTCAATGGCACCTCCAACGACCCTCGCTGTTACCCAGCCGCCTTCAGGAATATCAAGAGCGCCTTTATACGTTTTACTTCCAGTTTTAGTATTCCCTTTTTTCGTTGACGCTAGCTTGCCATTTACGTATATTTCAACAGACTCATAAGGTATAGCGGAATGCACATTAAGAGACCATTTAGCTTTTTTCTTTCTTGTTTTTAATACCTCACCAGGTATTTTGTCTTCAACTTTAAATTCAATTAGGGGGCCATTGGTTACAAAACTGCGTCCAGATTTCAAAGCCTGAAGGTAGCTACTCATGGTTAAGTTTTGCTCTGGTTTTACATAAACTCTTGTGGCTCCAATGGCCATAGTTCTATAGAGGTCGTTCATAACATCGCTGCCAGCAGAAATAGCGACTGGTTCTCCAATGTTAAGCATTTCATGCCATAATTTAGCTGTCCCAATTTCGTCCGACCATAAGCACCCCAATTCAATATAATCAGTTTCACCTAAGACAGCATCGGCAATCAATTCAATAGGTATACGTCTTGCTCCCGAATCTGTTAAAGGGTCTTGTACACTTGTCGGGTGTACATAACCTCCCAAGCCATTTTGGTTTTTTGCGAAACGTAGGGCTTCTGCATTTACACGATCATCACGACCATAAATGTCGTAATAAGGACCCCATACCCATGGCCAAAACAAGTCTTTACTGCCTAATAGACCTAGGTGACCTAAAAAATGGGAGCGTACTTCTTGGCCAAAAGCAATTAAAGGGAGTTCTTTGCGCTCCCATCCCCATAAATCTTGTTGTAAAAAACGTTGTCCCAAATTTGCCAGAAGTGGAAAAGCTACATCAATATCTTCCGCGTTTAAATCCAATACAATGTCGGTAGGGTCAAGTTGATTTACACCACCGTAATTCAAGTGAAAATGATTGTCGCCAGAGTACCACCCATGCGCTTTGGCATTCCAAATTTTGCTAAGATAGATTTCTGCTAATCTGTCGTCCTTAGTGATATGAATTTTTGTGGTGGTTTTAAGGGTAGATAAGCCATGAACTGCTGTTATTATAATATCGCCATGCGGAACTTCAATATCAATATCACCATTAGAATAAAAGAAAACAATGCCGTTTTGACCATCGGAGTGTATGATTCCATTATCTGGTAGTAATGGGTGACCGTATTGGTCTACAATACTCATACGGACAGCTTCTTGATTACCATCAACAAAACTTTTTATATTGAGCATAGTGGTGGGTACATTCCAATCCCATTTTGAAATATTTATGATTTCGGGTTTGCCTCCAAACGTATTTATTCTCTTAAGTTCGGAACGTTCATTGGAGTTAAATTCATAATAGTAAACCCATTCTCCGTTTTTACTGAATTTAGGACCTAGCGGGAGTCCATCACTTTTAGTGAGTAGTAGCGTACTTTTTGGTGTTAAAATATCTAGAAGCCGAAGTTCGTAAAAGTCGTCCCTAGGCCATGTATAAACCAGGGTCTGATTGTCGGGAGCTAAAGAGAATGCCGCTTGGGAGGTGAAATTTTCTTCAGTCAAGGGGCTTGATTGCTGAGCTTTTGTATTAAAAAGTTCTATAGAGTCATATGAAAACCCTTCCTTTCTTAAATAGACCAACCACTTATCTGAATTTGTTGGAACGGGAAGCCGTTCTAGGTTGTCTTCCTTCGTTATTAACTGTTTTTCATTTTTTAATAAATCGATACGCCAAATATTAATAGAGCCAACTTCTGCAGAAGCATAATAAACATGGTTTCCGTCTCTCGAAAAAATAGGGTCAAGATCAAGTGCTTTAGTATTTATTAAAACCGTTTCTTTCTTGGTTGCTAATTCTAATAGTACAATTTCGGTATCATCACTTTTATCCCGAATAAAAACAATTTTTTGCCCGTCTGGAGACCAGTTGGGTTTAGAATCTATGTGTTTCGTAGAGGTAATCCTAGCAGCATTATTCGTGCTCATATCCATTAGCCATAGCCAGCCTTTTGCAGCAAATATTATATGGTCATCTACTGGAGATGGTGCAGGGTCTGTCGGACCTGAATTCAAGATAGGTAATTCATAACCTTCCAAATAAACATGATGCCCAAAGCCATCTACTTTTGGGTATCTGTTTGACCATTGTCCGAAAACTAAAGAAACGTTGAGTAAATAGAGAAGAAAGAAACTAACAAGATGCCTCATAACAAAAGATTGAATAAATGATGAAATCGAATTCAACTAAGTTATGAATAATTGAAAAGAAGATGAAGCTTTACAATTATTTAATTGATGATGCGCTCTCGTTTTTTTATAAAATAGTCCATTTCCATTTTGTTGTTTACGGTGCTAAGTGCCAGGTATCACTCTTTTGTAAGGATACATGTTTTTAAATTTAATTATTTCATTATAAGTACACTAATTATTAATTAGTTTTATAAGAATAATTTTAAGCTTATTTTTTTTAAAGATTATTGATATGTTTTATTCGTTATATTTGGTTTTTTACACCGAATAAATATGATGCTAAATATTGCCTTAGGGACTATTATCATTGGAATTACGGTTACTATTCATGGTTACGGAACTATGTTTTGGGTAAAGGTGCTTTCAGATAAATTTGGGGATTTAACAGGAAAACCGTTTGATAAAACAAGTGTTTGGGCATTAATTTTAACAGCACTGTTTCTACTATTGTTAAATTTTGTAGAAGCAATTATTTGGGGGGTGACCTATTACTACCATTATGGAATTTCACAGTTTAGTACCTTAGAAGAGTCTATTTATTTTTCAATTGTTACTTATACAACCTTGGGGTATGGAGAAATTACTTTAAGTGCGCCAAGTAGAATTTTATCTGGAATTGAGGCTATGAATGGGGTTTTATTACTAGGTTGGTCTACAACTATGATGTTTTCTGTAATGCAGGTCATTGTAACTAATTCGAGAGCATATTACGATTCACATAAAAAAGAAGATTAATTTGGAAACATCTAAATCAGGTGAAGAGAAGTCACCTAAGCACAACACTCAAGATTCGCAAGAAGAAGAACCGAAGGGTAAAAGCTCTATAAAACAAGTAACTTATATAGTTCTAGGAGTTTCTGTACTCTTTTTTATTTGGTATATTTTTTCAGAACGTTATACACCCTATACAGATCAGGCTAGAGTAAATGGTCTTATAACACCTATTACCTCCAGAGTTTCGGGGAATGTTGTTTCGTTAAATATTGATTTACATTCTGAGGTTAAACTTGGAGACACCTTAATTCAATTAGATAGGAAACCTTTTGAAATAGCCTTGAAAAAGGCCGAGGCGAATATTGATAAGGCAACGCAATCTGTTGCAGCAAGTAGCTCGTCAGTAAAATCTGCTGCGGGTAGATTGGGAGTAGCAAAGGCTCAATTAGATAGAGCACAACGCAACTGGGATCGAGTTCAAAAAGTATTAAAAGATAATGCAGGTGCCTTATCTGCTGCAGACAAAGACCAATCTGAAACCGCTTTAATTCAGGCCTTAGAACAAGTGTCTTCTGCAGAAGCTAATCTTGAACGGGCTAAGCAATCTTTGGGTGACTCCGGACCAGGGAACCCTAATATTAGAGGGGCTATTCAAGACTTTGAAAAGGCTAAATTAGATCTCGAATTTGCAACGATTGTAGCACCATCTTCTGGCGTTATTGAGAGTTTTGATATTGACTTAGGGTATTATGCTTCTGTTGGCCAGCCGTTAACAACTTTGATTTCAGATACAAATATTTGGATACAGGCAGACATGAAAGAGAATAATTTGTCAAGAATGCATGTCGGAGATAAGGTTAAATTTACTTTCGATATTGCGCCTGGTAAAGTGTTTATTGGAAAAGTAAGTAGCTTAGGGCATGGTGTTGCTGCCGATGCCGCTAATAAAGGCGGATTACCGAGCATTGATAGTAAAAATAGCTGGTTAAGAGACCCTCAGCGGTTCCCTATAATTATTGGTATAGATGATAGCCATGAACTCAGACGAATTATTAGAATTGGGGGACAGGCAGATGTGGTGGTTTTTACTAGTAATAATGCCCTATTAAATGCTATTGCGTCTTTAAGAATACGGTTAAATTCTTGGTTGTCTTATGTTAGGTAAATACTTGAAATTAAATAAGTATTTGGATGGATTTAGGTTAGACATCCCTATTTATAGGTATGTGTTAGGGGCCAGCTTTATTTTATTAGTTTCGTCATTATTAAATTACTCGTTGTCATATTTAACACCAGTTTTGGCATTAGGTTATTTGGCTCCGGGTGTGAAGCCTTTAAGTTTAAAACAAGCGACTTCTTTTTTAATGGTTTTACTATTAGCCAATGTGATTGCCATTGTGTTTAGTTCTATTTTTTTAAACTACACTTTAGTGTTTATTCCTTTATTTGCTCTGGGGGTTTTATGGTTGTATTTTTCAGATAAGTTACCCATGATGGTCAAGGTTTTTGCACTTATTAGTTTTTTATTAATCCCTATGTTATCCATTCAAAGTGGTAAAATAGGCGCCTTTGTTGCGGTTAGTTTAATAAATAATGCATTGATGGCTGTTGTATTAACGCAAATAGTTTTTTTGATATTTCCTTGGGGTCAGACCGATGAGGTATTTTTCAAATCAAATCCAGTAGCTCCAGTAAAAACAGAAAATCAACGTTTTAAATATGCAGTTAATATTTTGGCTATTGTTTTTCCAGTGGTTCTTCTGTTTTATTTCTTTGGATTGTATGACTCTTTGGTTGTTTTAATTTTTATTTCAATTTTATCCATGAGTCCGGCATTGGCGAATGCCAAAGTAGGATTGGTTATGATTGTTGCTAACATTATCGGAGGGCTTATGGCTATATTAGTGTATCACTTACTAACCGTCGTTCCCATGTTGTTAACACTTATCTTATTGACTTTACTGGTAGGTTTGGTGTTCGCTAGTAAATTGTTTAGTAAGCATAAATTTGCTCCTGTATTTGGAACGGCATTTTCTACATTTTTGCTTATTTTGGGTTCGGTAACATCCTCTGATGCCGAGGCCGGTTCTAAGGTTTGGACTAGAATAATACAAATAGGAATTGCAGTTATCTATGTAGTTATTGTTTTTAGGGTGATGGAGTATTTTAATAATTCAAGGAAATCTAGGTCTCTATAATGAAGTTTTTAAAGTTAAATAGCTTAGGTGTTTTTATTGTGGCAACCTTGCTGCTGGTCTTGTCTTGTAAAGTAACTGAAGATTATGAGCGTGCTGAACAGAATTTACCAGAAGCGTTTAGACAAGATTTTGTTAAGGATTCTACCATTGCGAATTTACCTTGGTGGAAACTTTTTAAAGATTCAGTATTAGTAGACCTGATACAAACAACTTTAGAAGAGAACCAAGACTTGAAAATTGCAATTTCGAGAATTCAGGAGTCCCAGCTTTATGTTGATATTTCTAGGGCTGATTTGTATCCGCAGATAAGCTATGGTGCTGCTGCAAACACTAGTATAAATTCTGAAACAAAAAAAGCAAATAACTCGGTTTCAGGCGTGTTGAACGTTTCTTATACCGTTGATTTATGGCAACGAATTAAAACCATGAATGATGCAGCACTTCAAAATTATTTGGCTTCCGAAGAAGCTTATAAGGCCATTACTATTAATTTGGTTGCCGCAATGGCAAATGCATATATATCACTTAGAGACTTAGATAATAGGTTGTTAATTTCAGAAAAAACAGCTAAAAGTTTTGAAGAGAATTTAGATGTCATGAAGGCAAGGTTTGATGCCGGTTTTATAAGCGAAGTTGATTTAACTCAAGCTAATATTCAGCTAATTGAGGCTAAAACCGCTGTTCAAACCTTTAATAGGTCTAGAGTGCAACTAGAAAATGCCATTAGCGTACTATTGGGCTCAGCTCCAAGAGATATTCCAAGAGGGTTGAGTTTGTTTGAACAAATTTCTTTACCCGAAGTACCAGTAGGGGTACCATCAGAGCTTATTGATAGAAGGCCAGATATATTACAAGCAGAGCACGTTTTACATGCGCAAACACTACAAATAGGAGTGGCAGAAACACTAAGATATCCATCCTTAACATTAAGTGCCAACATGGGAGCAGAGGTATTGAATCCCGCTTTAATTTTTGCAGATTTGGGAGCTCAACTATTTGGGCCTTTATTTAATTATGGTAAACTTAAAAGAGGCGTTGAGGTAGAAAAACAAAGAACCGAACAAGCCTTTAACCAGTATCAAAAAATCTATCTTAACGCGATTAAGGAGGTTGAAGATGCTATGATTGCTCAGGAAACTTATAGAAATGAATATGAATTAAGGAATGCCCAGATGGAATTGGCCACAAAAGCAGCTAATTTGTCTTGGGTTAGATACGATGGTGGGCTAACAAGTTACTTAGAAGTTCTAGCCTTACAGAATTCTCAGTTTAGTGCTGAGTTAAAAGCCTCCGAGGCTTTAAAACAAGAGTTGTCGTCGATAATAAACCTATATCAGGCGTTAGGGGGTGGCTGGCATAATCAAAATAACGAATAAACTAAAAACCAATATTATGAATAATTTAAAAACAGATTACACTATTAACACATTTATTAAAATTGTTGTTCTATCGGGAATAATTATCTGGAGTTTCTTTATTGCAAAACCTTTTTTAATGCTAATAGTTTGGTCTATTCTTGTGGCTGTAGCTTTGTACCCGCTGTATTTAAAAGCGTTAAATATGTTTAAAGAGAAACGCAAAGGGTTGGTAACAGGTCTGTTTGTTGGTGTTCTATTGCTATTGATTGTTATGCCTACTTTGAGTATTGCAGGGTCTATAATAGATTCTTCAAAAGAAATATTTCATAATTTTGAACAAGGGACACTAAAAGTTCCGCCCCCATCTACTTCGGTTAAAGATTGGCCACTTTTGGGAAATAAAATTTATGATTTATGGTCGAGTGCGTCGTCTGATTTAGAAAAATTTATTCTGAAAAACCCCGATGCTGTAAAATCTTCGGTTGGATGGTTTTTTAGCTCTTTTGCCGGAATTATGGGAGCTGCGTTATTATCTTTAGTTGCCATAATTATTGCTGGAATCTTTTTGTCTAATGCTTCAAGTGGTTACGAAACTGCTGTGGCTTTTTCAAACAAATTAGTGAGCGGAAAAGGTAAAGAAATTATTGATATGTGTATTAATACGATACGCAGTGTGGTGAAAGGAATTCTTTTAGTGGCTATTATTCAAGCAGTACTTGCCTTTGTTGGATTTTCTATGATGGATTTTGCAACTTCTGGAATTTTGGCTTTTGCGGTTCTAGTATTTGCAGTAGTACAAGTGCCAGTTATTATTGTAATGATTCCTGCTATTGTATATGTATTTTCAAACGCTGAAACAACACCGGCAATCCTATTTTCTATTTATATGATTGTAGTAGCTTTGTTAGACAATGTTTTAAAACCTTTATTATTAGCTAAGGGGTTGCAAACTCCAATGATAGTTATTTTAATTGGTGCTATAGGAGGTATGATGCTTCAAGGTATATTAGGTCTGTTTGTAGGGCCTGTAGTTTTGGCGATTGGGCATAGCTTATACAGTAAATGGGTAAGTAGTCCTTCATAAGTTAGACCTTTTATGTTATTAAAAGCTAAAAACCTCTCAATAGTTAAATTGAGAGGTTTTATTTTATGTGTTTCTATTTTACCGTGTACTTATTCTCCTAAAAAAGGATACCTATAATCGGTTGGGGTAACGAAGGTTTCTTTAATCAATCTTGGAGATACCCAACGCAGCAAGTTTTGAGCACTTCCAGCTTTATCATTAGTTCCAGAAGCTCTTGCCCCTCCAAAAGGTTGTTGCCCAACAACTGCTCCTGTTGGTTTGTCATTTATATAAAAGTTACCTGCGCTGTTTTGCAAAGCTTTTGTAGCTTGAGTTATAGCGTATCTGTCTTTTGAAATAATAGCGCCTGTCAAGGCGTATTCACTAGTTTCATCAACAAGTTTTAAGGTTTCGGAATAGGCATCGTCTTCATAAACATAAACGGTGATTACTGGACCAAATAACTCGGTGCACATGGTTGTATATTTAGGATTATTAGTAACAATTACAGTAGGTTCAATAAAATACCCTTTGCTTTTATCATAATTACCACCCGCTATTACGGTAGCATCGTCATCAGCCTTGGCTTGATCAATATATTTAGCTAATTTATCGAAAGAACCTTCATGAATCACAGCAGTTATAAAGTTATTCATATCTTCTGGCGAGCCCATTTTAAATGATTTAATATCTTCTAAAACATAAGCTTTAACATCGTTCCATAAGCTATTTGGAATATAAGCTCTTGAAGCAGCACTACATTTTTGTCCTTGAAATTCAAAGGCGCCTCTTGAAATTGCAGTAGCCACTTGTTTGGCATTTGCAGACTTGTGAGCGATAATAAAATCTTTACCGCCCGTTTCTCCCACAATCCTTGGGTAGGTTCTATAATTGTGAATATTATTTCCTATTTGTTTCCAAAGTTCTTTAAAAATAAATGTAGAACCAGTGAAGTGCAACCCTGAGAAATCTTTATGGGCTAAAATTGTGTTGGTAATCATTATAGGATCCCCAAAAACAACATTGATAACACCTGGTGGAACACCTGCTTCCTTAAAAACATCCATAATGACTTTTGCTGAATACACTTGGCTATCGCTAGGTTTCCAAACGACAACATTCCCCATTAGAGCCATACAGGCAGGCAGGTTTCCAGCAATTGCTGTGAAATTAAATGGGGTAACTGCATAGGTGAATCCTTCTAAAGGACGGTATTCAATTCTATTCCAAGCATCACTGGTGCTTTCTGGCTGTTCCATGTAAATATCTGTCATAAACTGAACATTGAAACGTAAAAAATCAATGAACTCACAGGCTGCATCTATTTCTGCTTGGTGTATGGTTTTGGACTGTGCAATCATGGTCGCCGCATTGATTTTAGCACGGTATGGACCAGCAATAAGTTCTGCCGCTTTTAAAAAGATGCCCGCACGTTGCTCCCAAGGTATTTGACTCCATGTTTTTCTTGCTTCTAAAGCGGTAGTAATGGCATCGTCAATATGCGATTGTTCTGCAATATGGTATGTTCCAACTACATGTTGATGATCATGCGGTGGCGACAAAGTTTTTGTGTTTCCGGTACTAATGTACTCGCCGTTTATATATAAAGGAACATCAGTTTTACTATTAAACATAGTTTTATATGCTTCTAAAACAGCCGCTCTTTCTGGTGAACCTGGTGCGTAAGATTTTACAGGTTCGTTAACCGCTATTGGTACATTAAAAAATCCTTTTCCCATAATTTAAGGTATTTCGTTATTGAATTTTTAGTAAATACGCTGCAAATTTAAGAATTTTTAAATGATATATGGAGGTGGCCACTTCTTAAATGCGCGTTAAAGTTTATTTATTTTTTGTAAGTTGCTCACATGTTTCAAGACTATAAGTTTTATGTGTACCCTTACTTTTATTCCTGGAAAAAACAATAACTTCATTATTACTCAAAATAGAGATGAAGCGCCTAACAGAGAAGCCTTGTTGCCGTCATATTATAATATTGATGGAATAAGGGTGTTATACCCTAAAGATGAACTTTCTGGGGGGACATGGATTGGAATAAGTGAGAAAAATCGGGTTGTTTGCGTGCTCAATGGCGGGTTTGTTAAGCATCAAAGAAAGGCTAGTTACAAAAAGAGTAGAGGTTTGGTAGCTAATGATTTTATGGTTTGTGAGGATATTGAGATGACCATTGAAGAATATGATTTTAATAATATAGAGCCTTTTACTTTGGTTGTTGCAGATTGGAGTGGTGGATTAAAATTGTACGAGCTTGTTTGGGATGGCCTTAAAAAGTATTTTTCTGAATTGCCTCTTACTCCTAGAATATGGTCCTCATCTACATTATATACAGAAGCTATGAAGGAAGAGCGTAAAAAATGGTTTCGTAATTTTGTATTAGCCGGTCGCAAGGAGTCAACTAACATATTAAAATTTCATAAAAGCGCAGGTGCAGATAATATCGAATATGGGGTTATTATGGATCGCGGTTTTGTGAAAACAACCAGTATAACGCAGATTGTAAAACATGATAATTTATTAGATATGCATTATATTCATCTGGATAGTGGTTGTTCAAGGTCAAAGAATTTTTTAACCTCTCATATTGTAAATGGCTAATACAGGAATTGTTTTAACCTTAGCCTACCCAGAAACCATTGTTATGGTATCTAAAGAGTGGTTTTCACCTTTTTTAAGGTATTTAGGTGTTGGTAAAAAGAACTATTTACGTGCAGGTCATGCCGCTTTAGTACTAATAGATAAGGAAACGGGTGTTTTAGAATATCATGATTTCGGTCGTTACATTACCCCAGAACCAATGGGAAGAGTAAGATGCAGGTCTACAGATAACGAATTACATTTTCCGTTAAAGGCGAAATTTGACGGCGAGACTATATTAAACCTTGATAGTATTCTTGAATATTTGTCAACACATCCTAAAATCACACATGGTGAAGGTAAACTAGTGGCCTCTGTTTGTGGGTGCATTGATTATAGTCTAGCACGTGAACACATCAACATGATGCAAAACAGACATTTTATAAGGTATGCCGCTTTTATTAAAGAAGCGTGCAATTGTGCTCGATTTGTAACCGATGCGTTAATTGCTTCTGTAACAGAAGATGAGGTTAAAAAGAAATTGTTGGCTTCTAAATGGTTTACACCTAGTACCATTGGAAATGTTTTATTGGCAGATACAGAAAACTATATTTATGAAGTTTCTGAGGATGGGATTATTTCAGAGTTTAAAGGTTCTCAAAGAAGTGAAAACATCCGTTGTTTTTTAGATAGGCTAACAGGACATGTGCCCTCTTTTACTGGCACCTTAGAGCCTAGACCTTTAAAAGAGATTAGTGAAAATGCTCAATGGCTTTCTGGAATAGCAGCTGGGGCGTGGTTCGAGGTCTTTCCCACAAAAACCGAGACTCAGTTTAAGTGCAGGCGTATTTCGCCATATGGCAATGTGGATATTGATGCGCTTTTTGAAATTGATAAACAAGGTTTTGATTATACGCTTGAATATCTTGTAATTCACTATTCCAACTGCAAATTCTTCACGATTCAACAAAATAAAAGGGTTTACACCTTAAGTAGGTTACTTTAAAGGTTTAAGTGTAGAAATTTTTCAACGAATTAATTTTATATAAAAATATTTTATGTAATTCATTAAAAGTATAAATAAAAATATATGAATTGTCTGGTGTATTTTTGTGAAAACAAAATAAGATACTATGAATACGAATACGGTTTTAAACAGACAAGAGCAACAACATATACCAGTTGCGACAAAAATTGCGGTAGCTAAAGGAGACGGTATTGGTCCTGAAATTATGGAGGCCACCTTAAAAATTCTAGATGCTGCAGGAGCACCTATTGAACCTGAGTTTATTGAGATTGGAGAGCTAGTTTATTTGTCCGGAAATACAGCTGGTATTACCAAAGAAGCTTGGGAAATTATTAAAAGGAATAAGGTTATTTTTAAAGCACCTATAACAACACCGCAAGGAAAAGGCTATAAAAGTTTGAACGTTACTTTAAGAAAGTCTCTTGGGCTTTTTGCTAATGTGAGACCGGTTACCGCCTTAAGTCCATATGTTCACACTTATTTTCCTAACATGAATATTGTGGTGATTAGAGAAAATGAAGAAGATCTGTATGCGGGTATCGAGCATCAACAAACCCAAGATGTGGTACAGTGTTTAAAACTTATTACCCGTCCAGGTTGCGAGCGAATAATTAGATATGCTTTTGAATATGCCAGAGCTTATGGCAGAAAGAAGGTAACCTGTATGGTAAAAGATAATATTATGAAATTAACCGATGGCTTGTTTCACAAAGTATTTGAAGAAATTTGTTGCGAGTATCCTGAGATTATTAATGAAACCCAAATTATTGATATTGGAGCTGCTAAGCTGGCAGCGCATCCAGAGCAATATGACGTAGTGGTTACTTCAAATCTCTATGGTGATATTGTTTCCGATATAGTGGCAGAAGTAGCTGGCTCTGTTGGTATGGCAGGATCGGCCAATGTAGGAACTAATGTGGCCATGTTTGAGGCTATTCATGGCTCAGCCCCAGATATTGCAGGCAAAAATATTGCAAACCCTTCTGGTTTAATCAATGCAGCTGTTAATATGTTGGCGCATTTGGGGTATACTGCTGTAGCCAAAAAAATTAAGAATGCTTGGTTGTCTACCATTGAGGCGGGTTACCATACTTCGGATATATTCCAGAAAGGTGTGAGTTTTAAGCGTGTTGGTACCGATGAGTTTGCGCAAGAAGTTATTAATCGATTAGGGAGTGTGCCGGAGCAACTTCCGCAAAGTGATTTAAAACAAGACGGACATAAAATTAAAATTCCAGGGTATCATCGAAAAATACAGGATAAGAAATTAGTTGGGGTTGATGTGTTTATAGATTGGCAAGGAGATGACCCAGAAGAGATTGGGCAAGAACTATCAAATATTGCTGCTTTTAAGCTTAAACTTAAAATGATAACCAATCGAGGGGTAAAGGTGTTTCCTAAGGGTATAAAGGAAACCTATTGCACAGATCATTGGCGATGTCGATTCGTTGCTGAAGATTCGATAATTAAACGCGATGAGCCCGTTTATATGTCTATTGAATATGAACAAGTATTGGCATTACTTTCAAAACTGCATGCTAATGAATTTGACGTGATTAAAACAGAGAATCTGTATGAGTTTGATGGAAAACGTGGTTTTTCTCTAGGTCAGGGTGAGTGAAATGAATTGAACCCGTAATTTGGTCTAAAATACTAAGGAATGGTGAGTTAAAAACTGTTCCTTTTTATTTTTTTAAAATGAAGCTTACACCGCTTAATTGATTGCGAAAGGAGCGCTAAGTTTAAATAAAGGAATAGCAACATCAAACTTTTTTGTAGTTGAGAAATTTACCATGCTATAATATCCTTGCATTGCACCAAAAGGGGAGGTGAGTAAACAACCAGAACTATAGGTGTGAGATTCTCCAGGTTTTAAAACAGGCTTTTTTCCTATAACGCCGTCGCCATCCACAATTTCAATATTATTTAAGGCGTCAAGTATTTCCCAATGACGTGTGTTAAGTTGAACAGCATCCTTACTTTGATTCTCTATAGTAATGGTATAGCCAAAAGCATATTGGATTTTATAATTTTTATAAAAGGAGCCTTCAAAGTTAGTTTCTACAGAAATTTTGATACCACTTGTAACTTGTTGAACCATCTTAACTATTGATAAATCACGTGTTTAAGGCTGCTAAAATAGTAAATATTAAATGGCTAATACAAATTTTAACGTCTTTGATACAAATATTAGATAAACGACTTGTTTAATTGGTAATATTCACAGAATTCCCTTCTCCAAAACCAATTATTCGATCATACCGAGCGCCAAGCTCTCTATAATAGATCAATACCTTATAACTGTTTTCTGTCTGCCAAAAATCACCGCTAATTAAGCCTTCATCAATTTGGTTATTGGGGTCTGCAACAACGTACTTATAATTGTAAAACCCTTGCTTTAATAAAATAGCTTTTGAAAACCTGTTTTCTTCTGCATTGTAGTCCATACGGGTAATGTCTTCGATGGCATAATTATTAAAACTACCATAAACGTGTACGGTCTTATCTTTAAAGCTATCATTAGCTAAAAGAGAAAAATGTACCCAAACATAATCGGCTTCAATGTTATTATTAGTTGCATCGAGATTATTCACTACGTAATTACCATTTATATCTGGATAGTATGTGTAAGGTAGATTGGCTCTGGATGCATTTGTGAACAAATAATTATGATAGAGATCATTTAGTTCAATATATTGCACGCCATTACTGGCGCTTCGCACATCTTTATTCTCAAAATAGAAGTATTCATTACCTCCTCTAAAACTAGTTTCAGAGTCATAGCGATAAACCAAATCGCTGCCCAAAGTATATTGAGGTTTCATGTTGGTAATGGCCGTGTTAAGGTTGTTATTCTGAATAATGGATGCCTTGACAGTTTGGTAGGGGTTGTTCAACTGCAAACCACCTGATGCAACTAAAATTTCAACACGCTGCTTTTCTTCAATAACATTAATATCTCTGGCTCTTTTAATGGATACTCCAACACCAACACGGTCTTCATAAAGCATAAACTTTCTAGAAAACACTAGGTCTCCATAACTGTCGTAAATAAACAATATATAGTTTCCAGAAACTTTAAGTCTTCTGGTTTCATTGTTAGGAATGGTGAGTTTATAATGGGAGAAAATTTGATAGGTATTAAATGAGTTTTCGTATTCTCGAATACGTTGATTGTCGAACCCTTCCATGAATTCAGATTGTACTAGAACAGATGGCGTCCAGTCAAAATTATAGTGTTTTATTTTGTAGTAAAAATCATCTTCGTTGCCGTTTAAAGCATCAAATTCTAATTGTATTTCATCCCCATAACTTATTATTGGTAACTGAGTTTCTTCGGTATTACCACCAAAATTTACCGTTTTTATATAATCGGGAGGATTAACTTCTACAACTTGAGCAAATAGGAATATTGGGACGGATAAAATGATAAAATTTAAGAAGGTTCTTAATGTCATTTATAGCTTATTTTGCGTAAATATAATCAAAATTTGTGCCTAAAATAATCGGGAATGTGCCTGCAGCAAAAAACTAAGTATTTTTTATGTAAACTGTATATTTAATTCGTATTTTTGCACCGATTTTTAGACAACTAATTTCAATAAAAATAAATATGTCAAACGACATTCGTATTAAAAAGGGTCTGGACATTAAACTTAAGGGTGAAGCTGAAAAAACTGTAGAACAGGCAATTATCAGCAACTACTGCACCGTAAGGCCAGAAGATTTCCACGGCGTAATTCCAAAACTTGTTGCTAAAGAAGGTTCTTCAGTTGAAGCTGGAGGGACTTTATTTTATAACAAAGCTAATGAGGTAATTAAATTCTCATCTCCGGTATCAGGTAAAGTGGTTGAGATTGTACGTGGACCAAAAAGACGCATTGATGCTATTAAAATCGAGGCAGATAAAAAGCAGTCTTACAGAGATTTTGGAGCTTTAAGTTTAGATTCAGCGGGTGCTGACGAGGTTAAGGCTAAATTGCTTGAATCCGGCTGTTGGCCTTTTGTTAAACAACGTCCGTACGATGTGATTGCTGATCCTGAAAAATCTCCTAAAGCAATTTTTATTTCAGGATATGCAAGTGCGCCATTGGCAGCAGATTTAGATTTTACGTTGCAAGGTAAAGAAGCCGAGTTGCAAGCTGCAGTTACGGCTTTGTCTAAATTAACAGAAGGTAAAGTTCATTTGGCTGTTGGTAGAAAATCTAATTCACCACTTGCTGGTTTAACTGGTGTGACATTGCATAAAGTGTCTGGTCCGCATCCTTCAGGAAACGTTGGTACGTTAATTAATAAAATTGATCCAGTTAATAAAGGCGAGGTTGTTTGGACTGTTGCTGCGCAAGATTTAGTTATCATAGGAGAGCTTTTACTTACAGGTAGATTTAATGCAGAGCGTGTTGTAGCGCTAGCAGGATCCTCGGTTCAAAAACCAAGATATTTTAAAACCCTTATTGGTAGTGAAGTTGCTACGTTAATTTATGATAAGGGCGTTGAAAAGGGAGGTCATGATAGAATTATTTCCGGTAATGTTTTATCAGGGAAACAAATAAAGCCAGATGGCGCTTTAGATTATTACAGCAATGTAGTAACTATTATTCCAGAAGGTGATGATTATGAATTCTTTGGATGGAACAAACCAGTTTTTAATAAAGTGTCTACGTCTAGAGCACTTACATTTTCTTGGTTAAATCCTAAGAAGGAATATGATTTAAATACAAACACCAATGGTGAACATAGAGCTTTTGTGGTTACTGGTGGTTATGAAGAGGTATTTCCGTTAGATATTTATCCTCTACAAATTTTAAAAGCTTGTATGTATAAGGACTTAGATGAAATGGAAGCTTTAGGCATGTATGAGGTAGCTCCAGAAGATTTTGCTTTAACAGAGTTTGTTTGCGTATCAAAGCAACCACATCAAAAAATAATAAGAGAAGGTTTAGACTTAATGCTTAAAGAGATAGGATAATGGGTTTAAAAAAGAAATTACACGATTTTAAAATAAAAAATAAGGATAAAAAGTGGTTGCCAGCATTTTCGGCGATTCATACGTTTTTATTCTTGCCAGATGAGACTACTCATAACGGAACTCATATTAAAGCTGCGGACGATTTAAAACGTACTATGAATACAGTTATCATGGCCATGATACCATGTTTAATTTTCGGTATGTTCAACGCGGGTTATCAACATCACTTAGCTCTGGGGGAGATTCAAGCTGTTACAGGAAGTTTTTTTAGCGCTGAGTTTTGGACCATGGATAATTTTATGGTTGGTTTTTGGAAGATCTTACCATTAGTCATTGTATCGTATGGTGTAGGTTTAGGTATTGAATTTATTTTTGCCATCATAAAAGGGCATGAAGTAGAAGAAGGGTATCTGGTAACAGGAATGCTTGTACCATTAATTGTTCCTGTTGATATTCCACTATGGATGTTAGCTGTGGCAGTGATTTTTGGTGTTGTAATTGGTAAGGAAGTTTTTGGTGGTACTGGAATGAACATATTAAACCCAGCTTTAACCATTAGAGCCTTTTTGTTTTTTGCTTATCCTACTTGGATGTCTGGAGATAAAGTTTGGGTTCATGGGGCGGTTGAAAGAGACCAAGCTATTGCAGCAGGAGAAAATTTAGATGCTATCTCTGGTGAAACAATTCTTGGGGTGCTTGCTCAAGGTAAAGAAGTGGCTTACAGCACGGCCGATATGTTTTTAGGATTTATTCCAGGCTCGGTTGGAGAGACTTCTACTGTTCTAATTTTGTTAGGAGGTTTATTTTTAATCTTTACCAAAATAGGAAGCTGGAGAATTATGTTGTCATCTGTACTTGGAGCTGTTGTGATGGGATTAATTTTTAATCAAGTAGCTTCGGCAGGAATTATCTCCGATTCTAGTAAGTTTTATGGGTTAATGAGTGCACCATTTTGGGAGCATTTAATTATAGGAGGTTTTGCTTTTGGTACCGTATTTATGGCTACCGATCCTGTAACGGCTTCACAAACAAACAAAGGAAAATGGATATATGGATTTTTAGTAGGATTTATTTCTATTCTTATTCGGGTCTTTAATCCTGCATATCCAGAAGGCGTTATGTTAGCGATTCTTTTAATGAATGTGTTTGCACCTACCATCGACCATTATGTGGTACAAGGCAATGTTAAACGTCGTTTAAAACGTGTAAAAGTTAAAACAGCTTAAAAATCATGAGTAACAGAACAGAATCAAACGTATATACTATAATTTTTGCCATTGCTATGGTGATTGTAGTTGGAGGGTTGCTAGCCTTTACAGCATCTGCTTTAAGACCAATGATTGATAACAACGAACGTCTTGAAAAGCAACAGAATATTTTATACGCTATGGGCGTAAATGATAATGATGAAAGCAGTGCTGTTTTTGTTTCAACTAAAGAGGCTCCACAGTTATTTGAGAAGTATATTTCAAAGCAATTAGTTATCCAAGGGGATAATGTTTCAGAGGATGAAAATGCCTACTTAATCGACGTGAAAAAAGAACAGGCTAGTGCAAAAGAAGGAAACGAAAGACGATTGCCATTGTTTGTTGGGGAAAAGGATGGTAAAACATTTTACATAGCACCTATTAGAGGAAAAGGCCTTTGGGATGCTATATGGGCTTATATTGCTATGGATAAGGATATGGTAGTTCAAGGAGCCTATTTTGACCACAAAGGGGAAACGGCTGGTTTAGGAGCTAATATTAAGCAACGCTTTTTTATGGATGACTTTATTGGTGAAAACCTTATGAATAACGGCGAGTTTAAAGGTATTACAGTTGCCAAAGGCAATAATGATCCTAAAAATGAAAATAAAAATGACAACAAGGTAGATGCGATTGCAGGTGCAACAATTACTGGTGATGGTGTTTCTGCAATGCTTAAGTCTGAGTTAAAGCAGTATGTACCTTATTTCGAAACTTTAAAAAACGAATAATTTATGGGACTTTTATCAAAAAAAGACGCAGCATTAATTAAAGATCCATTAGCGGATAACAACCCGATTACTATTCAAGTATTGGGTATTTGTTCTGCATTGGCTATTACCGCTGAATTGGAAGCAGCCATCGTGATGTCTGTTTCTGTATTATTCGTACTAGGAATAGGAAATGTAGTTATCTCTTTAATGAGAAATATTATCCCATCTAAAATCAGAATTATTGTTCAGCTAATCGTTGTTGCTGCTTTAGTAATTATAGTAGATCAAGTACTAAAGGCTTTTGCTTACGAATTAAGTAAAACCTTATCTGTTTTTGTGGGATTAATTATTACAAATTGTATCATTATGGGACGCTTTGAAGCGTTTGCTTTAGGAAATGGTCCTTGGAGATCGTTTTTAGATGGTATTGGTAACTCGCTTGGTTACGGTGTTATTTTAATAATTGTAGCATTTTTTAGAGAATTACTGGGTGCAGGTACTCTTTTAGGAATTAAAGTTTTGGGAGATCCAATTGAGAAAACTGGGGTTTACGCTTTTGGTTATGAGAATAATGGTTTTATGTTATTAGCTCCAATGGCTTTAATTGTGGTTGGAATTATCATTTGGATACAACGCACAAGAAACACATCATTAGTAGAAGATCATTAATAATTCAGAATTCTGAATTCATAATAAAGAATAAATGGAACATATAGAATTATTTTTCAAATCAATATTTATAGATAACATGGTATTTGCTACATTCTTGGGGATGTGTTCTTACTTGGCAGTATCTAAAAAAGTATCAACAGCAGTTGGTTTAGGAGCAGCTGTGATTTTCGTTTTGGCTATTACGGTGCCTTTAAACTGGTTGTTAGATCAGTATTTATTGCAACCCGGAGCATTAACTTGGTTGGGCCCTGAATATGCCGATTATAATTTAAGCTTCTTATCTTTTATCATGTTTATTGCAACGATTGCAACTATGGTACAATTAGTGGAAATTGTAGTTGAGAAGTTCTCACCATCGTTGTATAATTCATTAGGAATTTTCTTGCCATTAATAGCTGTAAATTGTGCTATTTTGGGAGGTTCATTATTTATGCAATCTCGTGAAATACCTACAATTGGTTTAGCAACGACGTATGGAATAGGTTCAGGTATTGGATGGTTTCTTGCTATTTTGGCTATCGCTGCAATTCGAGAAAAGATTAGATATTCTAACGTGCCTCCTGCATTAAGAGGTTTAGGAATTACATTTATTATTACAGGTTTAATGGCCATTGGGTTTATGAGTTTTGGCGGTATGTTAACAGGTGGAGATGACGAGGGTGCCAAAAAAGAAGAAACAGTTCAGGTAGAAGGTACTAATACCGACTCTGAAGAAGAAGTTATCGCTAACAACATAAAAGGAAATGAGTAACATGATATTAGCAGCAAGTACAACAGGTGTAGTCGCAGTAACAGTATTAGCCTTTTTGGTGGTAACATTGTTATTGGTTGCTTTACTATTATTTGTAAAACAGAAGTTATCGCCATCTGGACCGGTAAAAATTACCATCAATGGTGAAAAGGAGATTGAAGTCGCTTCAGGAGGTAGTTTGTTGTCTACTTTAGGCGGAAGTAAGATATTTTTACCATCAGCTTGTGGTGGTGGTGGTACATGCATTCAATGTGAATGTCATGTATTAGAAGGTGGAGGTGAAGCTTTACCGACTGAAACACCTCATTTTACTAGAAAAGAATTGCAGCATGGTGCTCGATTAGCTTGTCAGGTTAAAGTAAAGCAAGACATGAATATTACCATTCCAGAAGAGGTGTTTGGTATTAAAAAGTGGGAAGCAACCGTTGTTCGTAACTATAATGTAGCATCGTTTATTAAGGAGTTTGTTGTTGAAATTCCTGAAGATATGGGTTACAAAGCAGGAGGGTATATCCAAATTGAAATTCCTGAATGTGAAATAAAATATGCAGATATTGATATTACTGCACATCCTGAAGAGCATGAAACACCAGATAAGTTTCAAGCAGAGTGGGATAAGTTTGGTTTATGGCCGCTTGTAATGAAAAATACTGAAGTGGTAGAAAGAGCCTATTCTATGGCTTCTTACCCCGCAGAAGGACGTGAAATTATGTTGAACGTTCGTATTGCTACGCCACCATGGGATCGAGCCAAAAATGGTTGGATGGATGTTAACCCAGGAGTAGCATCGTCCTATATTTTCTCAAGGAAGAAGGGAGATAAAGTAACTATTTCTGGACCTTATGGAGAGTTCTTTATTAATGAAAGTGAGGCAGAGATGTTGTACGTTGGTGGTGGTGCTGGGATGGCTCCGATGCGTTCCCACTTGTACCACTTATTTAAAACATTAGAGACAGGAAGAACAGTTACGTATTGGTATGGTGGACGTTCAAAGCGTGAGCTATTCTATTTAGAACATTTCTACGAGTTAGAGCGTAAGTTCCCTAACTTTAAGTTTTTCTTGGCATTATCTGAGCCTTTACCAGAAGATAACTGGAAAGAAAAGAAAGATATTCATGATACTGAAGGTGATGGTTTTGTTGGGTTTATTCATAATTGTGTGATTGACAACTATTTAAGTAAGCATGATGCACCTGAAGATATTGAATTATACTTCTGTGGACCGCCATTAATGAATAAAGCGGTTCAAAAAATGGGTGAAGATTTTGGTATACCAGACGAAAACATCCGTTTTGATGACTTTGGAGGATAACTAATAGAATATCATTATCATAATAAAAAAAATCCCAGCATTAATTAGCTGGGATTTTTTTTGGCCTACGGTATCTAAAACTATTACTTTGCTTAGTCTTATTTGCTTTTGGATAGAATATCCATAATTAAAAAAGACTTTATTTAATGCGTGGTCTCCAATTGCTTATGAATATGACACGCTACAGGTTCGTAATCAAGCAATTTCGTGTAGTCCATAATATTTTGTTTACCTTCTAGCTTGCATAAATATTCAATAACAGCACAAAGTCCTTTAAAAAGTAAATCTTTATCTTTTATGTTTTTAGGCTTGGTATTTTGATAGTTTAAGGGAACACGATATCCACAACCAACCAAAAATGCGACCTCAATACGAAGTAATTCCTGAGGAGAATAGCCGTTAAATTTTCTGCCCAAATTTTGATGTACCCTACCCACATAATTCAATTTTAAGGAACCATGTAAGTCAGATAGATGTTTCCAACTATCAGTGTGGTCCAAAATGTTTCCAACAGCACATTGCTTTGCGCATTCAGGATGTAGGGTGTTATCATGAAACGCTGTGTAAAGTTTTTTTATGGCAAGATCGAATCGTTTTGACGTTTTCATAAGCTTTCTTTTGCATTAAGTTACAAAAAAATTATGAATTTTAATCTTACATTTGTAGCATGAGTAAACCCCTTACAGAACAAGAATTACATAACCTAGCCATGAATCATGTGGGTAAAGACCTAGAAAAGCGTGGTTTTGAATTTATTGCCGTAAATAGTAAACTAAAAAAACATCCGCAATTCGTGTGTATTGATAAAAAAAGTCAATATTATTTTGTAATTGTAAGAGCCGTGATTTTGCCTGATAACCCGAACAACTATGATGTTGTTTGGATGGAGTCTTTTAAAAAACATGCCAGAGAGAAAGATGCCATAGTGCTTTACGCTGGGGTTGGTATTGGAAGTACGGAAGGAGAAAAACAACCTATTTATTTAAATCAAGATTACCTGTTGGAGTATAATGGTATTCAGGTTTTAGAGACTAACTTAAACTAACTTTTTCTTTCTATGTCTAAAAAATCAATCATGAAAAGGCTTTTATTGTGTTTACTAACTACCTGTCTGGTTTTATCTTGTAGTAAAGAGCCAAAGAATACCAAGTTGACTGGTTCTGTTTTTGGTACAAGTTACTCAGTTATTTATGCATCGGAAGTTGATTACAAACAAGCTTTTGATAGCTTGTTTAATATGGTAAACCAATCGATGTCTACCTACCAAATAGACTCTGATATTTCTAAGTTGAATAGGAATGAATCTGTGCAAGTTGATAAACATTTTATTAAGGTACTTGAGGCGTCTAGAAAGGTTTATAATGAAACTAATGGTGTGTTTGATCCAACAATAGGAGCGGTTGTGAATGCTTGGGATTTTGGACCACAAGGCGGTATTAAAAACCTTGATAGCTTAAAAATTGATAGCTTGATGCTTTCTGTTGGTTTGAATAAAGTCGTTAGTAAAGGTAATCAAGTAATTAAACCTCACGGGGCTTTTATTGATTTTAATGCTATTGCGAAAGGATATGGAGTTGATGTTATTGGGGAGTATTTGGAGTCTAAGAATGTTACAAATTATTTGGTTGAAATAGGTGGAGAGATTAGGGTTAAAGGCATAAATGTTGAGAAACAGTTACCTTGGACCGTAGGGGTTGAGAATCCAAATTTTGATGGGAAGCAATCTATTTTAATGGCTATACCTCTAGAAGATAACGCAATGGCCACCTCTGGAACTTACCGAAAGTTTAAAATAGATGAAACTGGCAATAGATATGCCCACATTATTGATACTAAAACAGGATACCCTAGTAAAACTAACTTATTGAGTATATCTGTTATTGCAAAAACTTGTATGATGGCTGATGCTTATGCCACTGCCTTTAAGGCTATGGGAATTGATAAGGTTAAATCGTTTTTAAAAACACACCCAGAGCTAAAGGTGTTTTTAATATTTGAAAACGAAAATAACGAGCTAGAAACTTTGGCTTTGAATAACTTCCCTAAAGAATAACGGTATTATAAAACTTCAAAAATAACTAGTAGCCACCCAATAATTAACAATAGTCCGCCTAGTGGTGTTATGGGACCAAGAAAACGTAGTTTTTTACTGAAAGTATCAGATATTACCAAGCCATAAATACTAAAGGAAAAGAATAGGATTCCAAAGGTAAAGCAGCTATATAAAGCAGAGGAGTTAATGTCATTAAAACCCAATAAAAGTAAGACAATGGCATGATACATTTGATATTTCACTCCAGTTTCAAAGTTCTTTAATTGTTCTGAAGAAAGTCTTTTTTTTAATCCATGTGCGCCAAAAGCACTAAGTATAACAGCTAGCATGCCAAATAGCGCTCCTGTAATGATTATAATATCTTGGTTAATCATAAATAATTATTTTGACACTACCGGAATAATTTCACCTTTAGCTAAGCAATAGGAGCTTACCTCTAAAGAGGAAAGCGTTTTTGTGTAATCAACCTCATTAACTTGAAAACCAACTTGTCTCAGCTTATCAAAAAAGTCCCGACCATAAACGCGAACATGATCATACTGGCCAAATATTTGAGCACGTTCTTTTTTATCAGTAATGCTATTATCCTCAAAGGTTTTGTCTCTATTTAAATCCTGTGGAATTTGAAATATCCCCATGCCGCCAGGTTTTAGTACGCGGTAAAGCTCTTTCATAGCTTGATTGTCGTTAGGAATATGTTCTAAAACATGATTGCATAAAACAACATCAAATTCGTTATCACTAAAAGGCAGTTCACATATGTCAGCTTTAACATCTGCTAAAGGCGAATTTAAATCTGTGGTAACATACTCTAAGTTAGCCATATTTCTAAATCGTTTGTAAAACGCTTGCTCAGGAGCAAAATGCAATACCTTCAAATTATCCGAGAAAAAACTAGTTTCATTTTTAAGGTATAACCACAGTAACCTATGTCTCTCTAAAGAAAGCGTTGATGGTGACAAAACATTTTGTCGCTGACTTCCATAACCATAGGGCAAGAACGACCTAAATGATTTACCATCAATAGGATCGGTAAAGTTATTACCTTTTAAAGCAAAGGCTAAAACAGGACGAATAACATAGCTTAACCTTATTAATATCGGTCTAGGAACTATGTTCAGAACAACTTTAAAGAGTTTTTTCATTAAAGCACGAGCGCTTTTTGTCGAAATTCATCTTCTTCATCCGAAGTAATTCCTAAAGCTTCATAAATATAGGCAAAGGTTGAAAGCAACTCCGGTTGACCATCAATAAGAGCCACATCATGCTCAAAATGAGCAGAAGGTTTATTGTCTAGGGTGGTTATCGTCCAGCCATCTCTATGTTGCTTTATACGATGTGTTCCCATATTAATCATAGGTTCAATGGCTACAACCATACCTTCAATAAATTTTTTACCTCGACCTCTTCTTCCATAATTAGGCATTTCAGGATCTTCATGCATTTTACGCCCTAAACCATGCCCTACGAGTTCGCGAACAACACCATAACCATGATCTTCACAATACTTTTGAATGGCATATCCAACATCTCCAACACGATTATTAGCCTTAAATTCTTTAATGCCAACATAAAGAGACTCTTTAGTTACTTGAAGTAGTTTTTTAGTTTCGGCATCTATTTCCCCAACAGGAAAAGTGTAAGCATGATCACCATAAAAACCATCTTTTAAAGCGCCACAATCTATAGAGATTATATCACCTTCTTTTAGAGGGTCTCCATTGGGAATACCATGTACCACTTGCGAATTTGGGCTCATACATAAGGTGTTTGGAAAATCGTATAACCCTAAAAAACCTGGAACAGCGCCATGATCCCGAATGCACGTTTCTGCAATTTTGTCCAATTGTAAGGTGGTAACACCTGGTTTAATCTCTTTAGCTAGTTCGCCTAATGTTTTAGAAACAATTAAAGCGCTTGCACGCATTAATTCAATTTCTTCTCTTGTTTTAACAATGATCATAGTCGCAAAATATATGAGTGCAAAGATACTTAAAAAGTCAAACTGTTTTAAGCTGCTATAAGAAAACGTAAATTACTTAAATAGTCCAAAGAAGCCTTTCTTTTTTTGAGGAATAGGAGGGGGGGTATTCGTTAGTTTCTGGTATACTTCACCCCAACCCGGGAATCCACCAATATTTCGATCATCAATAAACAAATCGGCATGAATTTTTCTGCTTATCGAAAAATCATATTCTTCTTCCGGAAAGCTCTGGTTTACAGCATAAAAATGAATGCCATTATCTTTACAGAACTGAACGGCCTCATTTAATTTATCGCCAGATCTATAAGTCCAAAGAATTAATCTATGCCCTTCTTCTTGAAGCATTTTTAAGGTTTCAAAAGCGAAAATTTGCGGTTTTCCAATTTTAGGATAAGCATCTTCTACGATGGTACCATCAAAATCAACAGCTATTATAAGGGTATCTAGGCTAAAGTTCATATTAAAGTAAAAGAATCGGGTTTATTGCAAAAATACAATAAATTTTGAGCAATGATTGTTAATGACTAGATATAAAAACAAACCCTACTTGTTTTAATTAGCAGGGTTTTAAATAATTAATAAACTTATTCGGTTCTAAATAAGAGCATGTCTTGTCATGGCTTCTGGTTGAGGTACGTCCATAAGTTTCAAGATGGTCGGTGCCATATCTCCTAAAATACCATCTTTAATCTCTTTTAATTCGTTGTCAATTAAAATAACTGGAACTGGGTTGGTTGTATGCGCCGTGTTTGGTGTACCATCTGGGTTAATCATAGTTTCGCAATTTCCATGATCTGCAATTAACAGGGTGGTATAGCCATTGTCTAAAGCCGTTTCAACAACATCTTTTACACATGCATCAACAGCCTCGCAGGCTTTGATGGCGGCTTCCATAACGCCGGTGTGGCCAACCATATCTCCATTTGCAAAATTTAGACAAACAAAATCAACCTCACCTTCTTGTAATTCAGGGATTAAAGCATCACGGAGTTCGTAGGCACTCATTTCTGGCTTTAAATCATAGGTTGCAACTTTTGGTGAGTTTCGCAATAGACGCTTTTCTCCTTCAAATTCGGCCTCTCTTCCCCCAGAGAAAAAGAACGTTACGTGAGGGTACTTTTCTGTTTCTGCAATTCTAATTTGTTTTTTGTTGTGCTTCGCAAGAACTTCACCTAAAGTTTCGGTTAGGTTTTCCTTGTTGAAAATAACATTTACATTTTTATAAGTATCGTTATAATTTGTAAGTGTTACGTAATGAAGGTCTAGTTTTTGCATACCAAATTCTGGAAAATCTACCTGAGATAAGGCTTCGGTAAGCTCTCGTCCGCGATCCGTTCTAAAATTGAAAAAAATGATAACATCTCCATTTTTTATTCTAGTTTTTGGTTCGTTGGTGTCATCTACAGCTATAATTGGTTTGATAAATTCATCTGTAATATCTTCGGCATAATTGGCTTCAATTTTTTCAACAACGTGCTTGGCTTTTACGCCGACGCCATTTACTAAGGCATCATAAACAAGTTTTATACGTTCCCAGCGTTTGTCTCTATCCATAGCATAGTACCTGCCAGAGATAGATGCTATTTCCGTATTGGTATTTTCAATATGAGACTCTAAATCCTTAATAAAGCCAGCACCCGATTTAGGATCTACATCGCGTCCATCTGTAAAACCATGCACATAGGTGTTTTTTAGTCCATACCCATTGGCAGCATCAATTAACCCTTTTAAGTGGTTAATATGAGAATGTACACCGCCATTACTTAGTAAACCTAAAAAATGAACATCTTTGTTATTGTTTTTAGCATATTCAAAGGCATCCACTAATACTTTCTCATTATTAAGTGTTTTATTTTCAACAGCTAAATTAACTTTTACTAGATCTTGATAAACAATACGTCCAGCTCCTAAATTCATATGTCCTACTTCACTATTTCCCATTTGACCCTCAGGTAGTCCAACATGTAAGCCATCTGTACGTAAGGTGGCGTATGGATATTTTTTATAAAGTGAATCTATAAATGGTGTTTTGGCGTGATCAATAGCAGAAACTTTAGGATCGGGCGAATTTCCCCACCCGTCAAGTATCATTAAAATAACTTTTTTATTCATTTTTTGTTAAAATTTAAAACTACGCAAAGATACATAAGTTAACCAGAAAAGAGCCTGATAAAGGTCAGTAAAAACCTTGTTTTTTAAGGAGTTTTCATGTTTTTTTTAAAGAAAACGTTTTCGTTAAAAAATTGTGAATCAAACGTTAAAAATAAGTTATTTATAAATTTTGGTGTAACAGTTTAAAAATAAAATCGTCTCTTTAATATATCAAAAAACGTAAAAATCATTAATCAAACTTAAATTCTTTCATCATGAAAAAAACAATCATTATTTCCGCCGTTGCATTATGCTTTTCTATTTTGACCGTTAATGCAGAAACAGACCACCCAGTAGTTAAGAATTATGACGTTGAAGCTTTTTTTAAAGTGAATTCTTTTTGCGTATCTATAGCCAAAGGTGATTTCGAGACCGTAAAAAAACTTATCGATCGAGGAGCAGATGTAAATGCGAAGTCTAATGGAATGACTCCAGCGATGTACGCCGCAAAGTTTAATCGGGTTGAGATTTTAAATTTACTTATTGCTGAAGGTGCCAATTTAAAAGCCAGATCTGATAAAAAAATGACGGCTGCAGATTATGCTGAATTGCATGGAGCAAAAGATGCTTTGGCTATTATAGAGCAAGCTACAGCAAAGAAAAAGAAAAAGTAATTATTGAAATAGTATAATTATTTTGAGTTAGTCACTCAGTACAAAAAGCCTTGATTATCAAGGCTTTTATTTTACATGTTTTTATACTTTTCTATGGACTCTTGAATTTTCTCAATTCGGTTATCTGGATCGGGGTGGGTGCTTTGAAATTCCGGTACTCTATTGGGGCCAGCAGCAGATTTTAATATTTCCATTACACCAATCATTTCTTCTGGGTTATAACCCGCTTTTATCATGAACCTCACACCTAGGTCATCACTTTCAAGTTCGTCATCTCTTCCGTTAGTTAAAAGGGTATTTTGCCCGATTCCTGCAACAACGCCACCCATATCGGCACCAACAGAACCTGCTGTTGCAAGACCTTGCCAATATTCGCTTTCAGCAATTCTTTCGGCACTGTGTCTTCCTAGTACATGTCCTATTTCATGTCCTAAAACACCAGCTAGTTGATCTTCATTTTCTAATTTTGAAAATAAAGCGTATGTAATGAATATTTGACCTCCAGGAAGTGCAAAGGCATTAATGGTTTTGGGATCTCTTAATAGATGAAATTCATATTGATATGGAGTTTCTTTTGCTATGCTATTAGTAACTAATTTACTGCCTACGTTATCAACCAGTGCCTGATATTGGTTGTTAGGATGAAGTCCGCCATGCTGTTGTGCCATTTGAGGTGCACTTTGTAAGCCAATGGCAATTTCTTTATCGGGCGTCATTGAAATAGTTTGAGTTCTCCCAGTATAAGGATTTACTTCTTGCTGACTACATTTTTTAAAAACAAAAAATAATGCAATAGCAGCACCTATTAACAAACGTACTTTTAGATTTCTTCCTCTCATTTTAAAACTGATTAGTAACTAAAATTACAAAATTTTTTGGCGATAATATTTAGACCCTATTTTGATATTAAGTCACAAAAAACTGCAAACATTAAGTTCCTAGTGGTTTACACATAACATAATGAATACCAATACTCTGTATTGTAAAAGGTTCTCCAGTAGTCTTGTAGTTGTTTTTATTATAGAATGGAACGGCTATCTCTCTAGCATTGCACCAAACTATGTCTATGTTTTTTTCTTTTAAAATATTTTCGCCAAACTTGAGTAATTTAGTCCCTAAGCCTCTACCCTGAAATTCCTCCAAAACAGCCATACCCCTTAATTGATATTGATTGGGACCAAATATGGTTTTGTGCGTATTTTTAAAAAAAGAGACCACACCAATTATATTGTTATTACTGTAAAGACCTATATGTAAGGTAGATGGGAGGTTATCTCCATTAAAGACACAGGTCTTAATTGGTTTATTGGTTCTTAAAACAGGGTGTCTAACCTTATAAGTCTCTTCAGAATTGATTAGTTTTATATGATAGTTAGAGGTATTGATGATTCAGTGTTATTTATTATTATTGTTATTATCTCAAACTTAGAAAATTTTAGCCATAATTAACAGGATGTTATAATTTTAGTATGAATATTACTTTTAGTAGAGTGGAAGCTAATAGAATAGGCGATGTTATTCCGTTGGTGCAAAAACTTAATAATAATGAGGTTTCTGTCACAGTTTTAAGAGCCAGATTTGAGGAAATGTTTACCCAGAATTATGAGTGTATGGGTATTTACGATTCAGGTTCCCTAGTGGGGGTTTGTGGGCTTTGGTACTGTACAAGGCATTATTCTGGCAAAAGTGTTGAGCCAGATCATGTTTTTATCGAGAAAGCTTATCGAGGAAAGGGTATAGGTAAAGATTTTTTTAATTGGATTTATAATCATGTTAGAACCAAAGGTTGTGAGGCTATGGAGCTAAATACCTATGTTACAAATGCTTCGTCACATAAGTTTTATTTTAATGAGGGTTTCAAGATATTAGGATTTCATTTTTTAAAAAAGTTGTAATTTTTTCTTGGGAAAGATAACGGGGTTTATATATATTTGCATCCGAATTATTGCGGGAGTAGCTCAGTTGGTAGAGCGTCAGCCTTCCAAGCTGAATGTCGCCGGTTCGAACCCGGTCTCCCGCTCAAAAAGCTTCATCATAACGATGAAGCTTTTTTATTTTAAATCTCTTAATTCAGAATTAGGAGCTATTTCATAAGGAGGTTTGTTGTACTCAAACACTCTTGCTGTAAGCGCTCCTTTTAGTAAGATAGAGTTTTCTTTAACTTCTAACCAACTTCCTTCTCTAAGGCCAATAACTGGCTGTGTATTGTAATGGTGAAACTCCTGAATTCGCGTTTCTCTGGTTTCTCCCATATGCGTACTAGAGGCATCAGGATCAAGATAATGTGGATTAATATTAAAAGACACCAAGCCCAATGCATTAAAACTAGGAGGATAAACTATGGGCATGTCGTTGGTAGTTTTAATTGAAAGCCCACAAATATTACTTCCTGCACTAGTTCCAAGGTAAGGCGTACCTCTATTGATGGTTCTTTTTAAAGTAGAAATTAAATCGTTTTTATACAATTGATTGGTAAGTACAAAAGTATTGCCGCCTCCTACAAAAATAGCTTCAGCTTTTTCTATGGCATCTTTCGGTTGGTCATATTCGTGGATGCCACGAACAGCTATTCCAATTTTTTCAAAGGCACTTTTTGCTTTTATGGTATAATCGTCGTGAGAGATGCCACTGGGTCTGGCATAAGGAATAAATAAAATACTTTCAACATCTTTAAAAAAAACCTGTAAATCTTCAAGTATATACTCTAAATAAGTACTTCCATGAATGGTAGAAGTGCTGGCAATAATAATATGCTTCATAAAAAAATGTATTAGGCGCGTTAAATTTACTTTTAAAAAAATAATCTATTTACTTTAAGAATAAAAATTAAAGTAGTAATTTGAAAATAAAAAGTGTATGAAACGAATAGTTCCAATTTTTGCATTCTTAATATCATTTTTAGTTTCAGCTCAAAATGCAACTCGTGTTGAGGTATCTGGAAAAATTATTGTAGAAGGTAGCGATGTTGCAGGGATTACCATTTTTAATACCACATCTAATAATGGTACCATTACCGACGAAAATGGCGAGTTCAAGATTCAGGTGCTTCTTAACGATAATATAGAGGTTAGTGCGCTGCAATATCAAAATATTAAGTTTTCTGTAAATGAAGCAATAATGGAGTCCAGAAAGATGAAACTCTTTTTGATTGAAGAGATAAATAAATTAGATGAGGTTGTTGTTAGTACAAAGGGACTTACAGGTAATTTGGGAGCCGATGTAGAGGATAGTGATTCGTTTAACCCTAAATTAGACGCGCTATATTTTGGAGTTCGACATAGTTCTGAGTATAATTTTGAAACAGATGAAAAAACTCAGGTAAGTAATTTAGGAATGAACTATCAGCAGCAGCACATGATAAACGGATTAAATATTGTTAATGTTGTGGATCAGTTATTACTTCCATTATTTAGAAGTGAAGTTCCCGATAAGAAAAAGTCTGGGGTTCCAGAAGTTCCTATTGAATCCATTAAGTATTATTTTGGAGCAGAGTTTTTGGTTGATAATTTTAGCATTCCTGAACATAGAGTTCAAGAATTTATTCAATTCGTTGAAGCAGATAATTTTGATTATAATCTGCTCAATTATGGAAATGAAATGGAATTTTTAGAGTACATCAACAAAAAAAGTATCGAATTTTTGAAAGACAAAAGCTGATATTGTATAATCTTTAACAAAGTATTATAACCTCTTTACACTTTATTTAAGATTTGAAATACGTTCTTTAGAAAACAAAAGTCCGTAGTTTGAAGTCTTTTTTTCTTGTTATTTCACTATGCATAATTTCACTTTCTGGTTTTAGTCAGTCTAAAGCATTGCATGGCGAATTAATTGCAAAATCAGAAGGGAGTACTGAAAATATTCATGTTATAAATAGGACATCTGGGCGTTTTACCGTTACAGATGCGTTAGGAGCATTTGTTATTCCAATAAAATTGCATGATACTTTGAGTTTTTCGTCCATACAATATAAGCCGCAAGAACTAATTATTTCAGAACAAATACTGGAATCAGGCGTAGTGGTAGTAACTTTAGAAACACAGGTAAACGAGCTGGATGAAGTTATAGTAGGTAAGGTACTTACTGGAGATTTGTTACATGATGTTAAAAACACAGAAGGGAAAGCTCCCATAAATTTTTACGATTTAGGAATTCCGGGATACACAGGGAAACTTGCAACGCAGTCAGAGAGGAGACTTCATGAAGCTACAACAGGTGGTGGAATACTTCCTTTAAATCCAATAATAAATGCCATAACTGGACGAACCAAAATGCTTAAAGAACATATACTTATTGAAAAGAAAAATACTTTAATGCAAAGTATTAAAAGTCGTTTATCCAAGGACTTTTTTCATTTAAATCCTTTGTTACAAGATTATAGAATGGATTACTTTTACTTTTGTTTGGATGATGCTAATTTTTTAGAGCGGTGCCAAAATAAAACCGATTTCGAAGTTTGGCTTTTTTTGGAAGAAAAGTATACACAATACATGAAAAATAAAAGAGAAGATAAAGACTAGAGTGTTTTTATAGAATGTTTTTTGAAAAAGATACAACCACTTAAAGGTAATAGAAGTTCTATTCTTTAATTACTTTAGCCAAAAATGATATTATGAGATATCTTCGAATAATTTTATTCTTTGTTGCAATACCATTACTTGCATTTTCAGGTATGCATAAGTATTATGTGAGTGTTACTCAGGTAGAGTATGTTCAAGATAAACAATCGATTCAAATAATATCTAGAATTTTTATTGATGATTTTGAAAAGTTACTGCAAGAGCGTTATGATGAAAATATCATTCTTGCAGGCAAAACCGAACAGAAAATCGTTGAGCTCTATATTGAACGCTATTTAAAAGAAAAATTAAAAATTAAGATTAACGAAACTCCAGTTGAACTCAATTATATCGGGAAGGAATATGATGTCGATGTTGTTAAATGTTATCTCGAAATAATTAATATTAAGGATGTTAAAAGTTTCGAGGTAAGCAATAAAGTATTATTTGATGTGTTCAGTGATCAGCAAAATATTGTAAAGACTAAAATTAACTCTAAAGAAAAGAGTTTTATTTTATATCCTAAAAAGGACACTGCGGTGTTAAAATTTAATTAAAAAAGGTTAATAACCTCGTAAATTTATTACTTTCGACAACTTTTTATTGGAATTTATTACATAAAAGAATAAATAAAGCGCTATCTAAATAAACTAAGAGTGTTATGAGAAAAATTACTTGCAGCTTGTTATGCTTAATTTTAATGTCATTTGTCGGGTTCACTCAAGAGCAGGAACTAAAAGAGCCTCAAAAAGGACATACCAATACGAATAAGTTTAAGCAATTATATGATGAGTTTGCTACCCCAAATATGTATCGATCAGCTTCTGGAGCACCAGGACATGCGTATTATCAGCAGCAGGCAGATTACAAGATGGATATTGTACTAGATGACAAAAACTCTAAATTATCTGGTTACGAAACCATTACTTACACGAATAATTCTCCAGATCAATTAAAATATTTATGGGTTCAGCTTGAGCAAAATAAGCGAGCCAAAGATTCTAAGTCGCCGTTAATTGAAAGTGGGAGTTTTGATCCTGTTTTTAGACCAGAAGGGTTTACCAATAGTTATTTGAAGGAACCGCAAGAAAGAGGTTTTAATATTTTAGAAGTCTCAGATACAGGTGGTAATCCATTACAGCACATGATAAACAGAACGATGATGCGAATTGAGCTTCCGCAACCATTAAACCATGGTGATACGTTTTCCTTTTCAATTAAGTGGTGGTATAATATAAACGACCATGTTGTTGAAGATGGTCGATCGGGTTACGAATATTTCCCAAAAGATGGTAATAAAGCTTATGTAATAGCTCAGTTTTTTCCAAGAATGGCGGTATATAGTGATGTTGAAGGGTGGCAGAATTCTCAATTTTGGGGACGAGATGAGTTTGCCCTGCCATTTGGCGATTATGAGGTAAACATTACAGTACCTGCAGATCATATTTTGGATGGAACTGGGGTACTAACCAATAGAAAAGAGGTTTACACGAAAGTAATGATGCAACGGTATGAACAAGCAAAGAAATCATTTGATACTCCTATTATAATTGTTGATGAAACCGAAGCGAGATTAAAGGAACAAGGTTTTTCAGAAGCCACAAAAACCTGGAAATTCAAAGCTGAAAACGTGCGCGACTTTGGTTTTGCGACTTCGCGAAAGTTTATTTTGGATATGATGGCCGTAAAAATTGGAGATAAAGACGTTATGGCTGTGTCCTTATATCCTAAAGAAGGTAACCCCTTGTGGGAAGAATGGTCTACCAAGGCTGTTGCAAGTACTCTTGAAACGTATTCAAGAATGACATTCAATTATCCTTACCATAAAGCGATATCGGTGCATGCCAAACAACAGGGTATGGAATACCCCATGATATGCTGGAATTATGGAAGGCCTAAAGCAGATGGAACATATAGTGATAGGGTAAAGTATGGCATGATGGGCGTTATAATTCATGAAGTAGGACATAACTTTTTTCCTATGATTGTTAATAGTGACGAGCGTCAATGGACATGGATGGACGAGGGCTTAAATACCTTTTTACAATACGTAGCCGAACAAGATTTTGGAGAAAAATATCCGGCTGCCTTGTCACCTGATGATAAACACTTCCCTTCAGATAGGGGTCCAGCAAAAATGATTGTACCATACATGAGTGGTAATCAGGATTACATAGCTCCAATAATGACCAAGGGTCTAAATACCTATCAATTTGGTAATAACGCCTATGGAAAACCAGCAACGGCATTAAATATTCTTAGAGAAACCGTAATGGGCAAGGAGTTGTTTGATTATGCCTTTAAAGAATATGCTAATCGTTGGAAATTTAAGCACCCCACACCAGAGGACTTTTTTAGAACGATGGAAGACGCCTCTGCCTTCGATTTAGATTGGTATTGGAGAGGTTGGTTTTACACAACCGATTGGGTAGATATTGGAGTCAAAGAAGTGAAAAAGTATTATGTGAGCTCTAAACCTAATAGATATGTTAAAGATATAGCAGAAGAAAGAGGACTTAAGCTTAAAGATTTAGCACCATTAGTTTATATGGTAGAAGAGGGTAGTGAGGACTATAAGACAAGTATGAAAGGGAAATCGCTTTTAGAGAGTTCAGTACCCGTGAAAGAATATCTTATGGATAATTTTACTGCGGAAGAAAGAGCCAATATGAAATCACCAAAATTTTTCTACAATATTACTTTCGAAAAGCCAGGGGGGTTAGTTATGCCTATAATTGTGAAGTATGTTTACGCCGATGGTACCTCGAAAACAGAAACATATCCAGCTCAAATATGGAGGTTTAATGATAATGAAGTAAGCAAAGCTATAGCTTCAGAAAAAGAGATTGTGTCGATTGTAATTGATCCAAATGAAGAAACAGCCGATATTGATACCTCAAATAATTCTTGGCCTCGAAAAGAAGAACCAAGCGAGTTCGAGCAATTTAAGAAAAAAGTAAAAGGATAATATTTATAAAGAGCCGGTTTTTTAAATCGGCTTTTTTTATTCTAAGCAAACAACTCACTATATTTGTGTCGTGATACAACAAACTACATTTTTATTTATCAGCGGTGCAGAAATAGCTTTTATTCTATTTATTGTCATCATGGTGTTTGGTGCAGATAAATTACCAGAAATAGCACGAGGACTTGGTAAAGGCATGAGAACTTTAAAAGACGCCACTAATGATATTAAGCATGAAATAACCAAAACGGCAGAAAACAACGGTATAGATACCAGTATTACCTCCGATGTGAAAAAGGAGTTAGATAAGGTTAAAGATGATTTAGAAGATTTTACAGGCTCTGTAAAACGTAAATTTTAGAATCAATTAGTTTTACCGATTTTTAATGTGAGCTTTTTTTCTTTGTCATTAAAAATATTCGTTTCAACGAAATTTTTGATAGAAAAAATATTTTAATAGTTGATTTTTCTAGATTAGTTATCCCAAAACTAAGAATTTAACCTCATGAAAATCAATCTACTTAGTAGTTGTTGGCGTTCACTTTTTTCAGATAAATTTGAAGTAAATAGACGTTCTAAACCACAACTGCAGCGGCAAACTAAAAATAACAATGGTTTTGAATTTAGTTTAGCTAGGCCGCATTCATCGTCTTACAATAAAAGATTAATTCATCAAAGTTTTGAACAAACCAATAAAACCAACTCATTTACTATTCTGATAGCTGAAGATGATATAATAAGCCAAAATAATATTGCCGACATATTAGAGCAGGAACATTTTAAGGTAAATAGCGTAGAAAACGGCTGGGAAGCCATTTGTGCTTTTGAGACCTGCAAGTATGACTTAATTATTATGGACTTGCAAATGCCAATATTGAATGGGTGTGAAGCTACTAAAGCCATTAGAAAATCGAATAAGCACATACCTGTTTTGGGGGTAACAGATTATTCATTGTCCGCTAAAGCATTTGAAGACCTTCTGTTTATTGGTTTTAACGATATCATAGAAAAACCAATGGTTAAAGATCATTTAATCGATTTGGTAAAAAACCAGATTAAACTAACACATACGCTTTGCGATCGTGATTCCTACAAGAAAACCCATATAAAGGCATCCTAGCGTGGTGTTATATTTTTCTACTTATAGTCAAACCATCTCTTATAGGGAGCATCACGGTCTCTACTCTATTATCTTCTTTTAAAAGGGCATTATAAGCAATTAGGGCTGGGGTGGACGTATCTTCTTTTTTAAAGGTACTTTCAAGTACTTTGCCACTCCAAAGAACATTATCTGATAAAATAATACCACCAGGGTTTAGTTTGTCTATAACGACATTAAAATAATTGGAGTAATTTTCTTTATCGGCGTCTATAAAAACTAAATCAAAAGTATTTTCAAGTTTAGGGATGATGTCTAATGCATTACCAAGGTGCTGTATGATATGTTTACCCAAACCAGATTTGTCGAAATACTTCCTTTGGAAATCAAATAATTCTTCATTTATATCAATAGTATGAAGTTGTCCAGAAGCCTGCATGCCTTCAGCTAAACATAGTGCCGAATAACCTGTGTAGGTGCCAATTTCTAATATGTTTTTTGGGTTAACCAGCTTTGAAATCATGCTTAACAGCCGTCCTTGGTAATGCCCGCTAAGCATACGTGGTTGTAGGATTTTTTGATTGGTTTCTCGGTTTAATTGCTGTAATAATTCAGGTTCGTCTTCTGAATGTGCCACTACATAATCGTCTAAGTTTTCTGGTATAAAATGCATTAATTTAAGATTCTATTAATTAATTGTTTTTTAGCAATAATATCATCGCCACAAAGCCACCTAATAACATTACCTTCCCAAATAGCATCATAGTCTGCTTGATCAATAATCTTTCTCTTTATGGCCAAATCTAATATTTTCCCAGGATAAGATGATTGTTTATCGCTTTCCATTTCCCCTAAAGGGTAAGGATCGTCCAGTCCCATAATAACTTGTTTAGATCCATGATTCCGTATTAAGAGTTCTAAGCCACCAGTATCATGAACCAATGTATCAAAGAAAATATTTTTATGACCTACTGCTTTTCTTGGGTGGTGCTTGCCTTCAAATAAATCAGGTCTACCGTCAAAGCCTTGTATACGTCGGCCTAAATTAATTTGTGCTAGTTGTCCACCATGAGCAAAACAGGTGCGCATATTGGGGTATTTCTCTTGGTAGCCATTAAGAGTTAAGAAGTGATAGGCATCTGCACATTGGGCTAACATCCAGATAAGATGAAATCGCCACGAGGTGTTCTCTAGCTTAATAAATTTTTCACCATCATAAGGATGTATTTCTACCGCCAAATTGTATTGATTTGCTAATTCAAAAATAGGTTCGTTTTCTTCGTCAAAAATACACCGCCAGGTGCCAATAGTATCCATGTAATGAGTTGGTAAACAAAGTAGTTGCAGCCCGTGTTGTTCAACGCAGCGCTCAATTTCCCAACAAGCACTTCTTACAAAACCAGGATGTACCACAAATCCACATGTAAATTTATCGGGATGGTCATGTTGTATTCTAGCATTAAAATCATTTTGAAATCTAAGCGCTTTTTTCATTTCTTCCACGCGTAATCCGTTTCCATAGAGCTGAGAAAGATTTAAAACAACGGCATGATCTAACTGGTTTCGCTCCATCCACTCAAGCTTTTCATTTAAAAAAAAACTAGAGTCTGTAACAGGGCGTTTCCATCCTTTTTGAAGCATAAATTTACGGTCTTTATCTACCCAAAAAATTCCTTTTTCATGCATAAATTTAGGAATCTCTTCTGGATAGGGAAGTAGATGAGAATGACCGTTAATTCTAAGCTTACGTGTTTCCATGATGTCATTGCGAGGCACTAGCTCTGGCAATCTATTTATTATTAAGAAATTACTTCGTCATAACTTTCTGGTAATGACGTTTTTCATTTTAATCAATTTTAACTTTCTTTGGCGGTTCCATAATATGACCACAATTTGGACAGCTTCGTTTGTCTTTGTCCTTGTAATACGTGTCAAAAATTTTAGGCATATCTGTTTCAATATTTTCTAAGGTAAAGTCTTCTTCATAGAGTTTAGTGACGCAATTTTCGCAAAACCAGAGTAAGGCGTCCCGAATGCCTTTGGGTCTTTTATACTCAATAACCAAACCAACGGTATTAGCCCCGCGCTGAGGTGAATGTGGTACTTTTGGGGGTAGCAAATAAATATCGCCTTCTTTTATATGTACATCTTTAGGTGTGCCTTTGTCAATAATTTTTAAAACTATATCACCTTCAACTTGATAGAAAAACTCTGGAGTTTCATTGTAGTGATAGTCTTTCCTGTTGTTAGGACCACCTACAACCATAACAATAAAATCGCCATCTTTCCATACCACTCTATTACCAACAGGTGGTTTTAAAAGGTGTCTGTTTTCTTCAATCCAAGCTTTAAAATTTATAGGAGACGTTAAATGACTCATAGAAAAAAATACGTTTATCTCCCCAGTAGAGAGTCACTCAAATTAAACTTTGAGTTTGGTTTATCTTAAAAAACTTTATAGTTAAAGATAAAAAAGATTAACTGGTTTTGCTAATCTGAAATGCTAACTGTAAAAATTAATGGTATTTATAAAGATTTTGTTCGGCCACCATCAACAGGAATATTTACACCGTTGATATATCCTGCAGATTCACTTGCTAAATAGGCTATTAAACTTGCTGTTTCTTCTGGCTGAGCAAATCGTTTAGCCGGTGTATAGTTTTTCATAATCTCTGTCATTTCATCTTCATTGGTTTCTTCAGATTTGGCCTTAATTGCAATAATTTCAGCCAATCTTTCTGTATCTGTAAAACCTGGTAAAACGTTATTAACTGTAATTCCAAAAGCCCCGACTTCAACAGAAAGAGTTTTACTCCAATTACCAACCGCACCTCTAATGGTATTACTCACGCCAAGCCCAGGAATAGGTTCTTTTACTGAGGTTGAAATTATGTTAATAATTCTTCCAAAACCTATATCTTTCATATAGGGTATTGTAGCTTGTGCCAATATATGATTACATTTAACGTGTTTAGTAAAGGCGTTTTCAAATTCATCTAGACTAGCATGTAAAATATCGCCACTTCTTGGGCCTCCCGTATTATTTACTAAAATATGAAAGCCATGCTGTTTTTCAATAAACTTAATAACTTGCTCTTGAAGGTCTCTAGGATTTGAAAAATCTGCAACAATATAACTATGATTTCTGTGCTGAGGTAACTCAGCTAAAACCGCTTTAAGCTTTTCTCTATTTCTAGCTACTAGCGTAACATTAACGCCTTCAGCAGCCAAAGTGAAAGCTGTTGCTTTTCCAATTCCTTGCGTGCTACCACAAACAAGTGCGTTTTTATTATTGAGTTTAAGATCCATTGTTATTCAAATATGTTTTTTTGCTTTAGTATTTAGTTTTTCCATCAGTTTTTCAGGGCTCTCTATGGTATTAAATCCAAACTTATTGTAAAGGCTATGAGCGTCTTTAGTTGCTAGCATCCATTTATCAATGTTGTTTAATTTTGGGAATTGAAAAACGGCTTGAAGCAATAATTTAGAGTATCCTTTTCCTTGTTCGTTTTTTACAACAAAAACATCCATAAGGTATGCAAAAAAAGAATAATCTGTTAAAACTCGGGTGTAGGCAACTTGTTTTTTATTAATGAAAAGGCCAAAATTAATACTGCTGTTCATTGCTAATAACTGCTGTTGTTTTGTTCTTGACTTCCCCCAATATGAATTCTTTATAACATCATAAATTAGGTCAAAATTCATTTGTGTATAATCCGATGAAAAATAAACCCCTTTTGCGATTTCAGTCATTAAGCATTATGGTTGTATTCTACTTTAAGAATAGGTTAAATAGGTTTCTAATCATGTTTAAAACCAGCAATTCTATCTTCTTCAAGAATGGTTTCGGTTTCTTGATTTATTTTATTAAGAGTTAACTCTAAATCGTCTTCTAAATTAAAGTTATTTTGAGATAATAGGTTTATTATTGCTTTATCCTGTGCTCTTCCTTTTAGCATCGCCTCGTTATATCCCATATTTTCATTGAATGTGACCATAGAATACTTTGATGCATATTTTGTTGGGAATTGGTTTTCTAGAGCCATTTCAAGTTTGCGCTTTTCAATAAAAATGGGGTTAGCAACATGGTCTTTCATCTCATGAAAATTATCAATAGCTAAATCAGCAATAGCATTAGTATCTTTTTTCCTGGTAGCCTCGTATGTCTTAAAGGTTGCTTCCCAATTACCTAAATTCTGGTCTAATACCTTATCAAACTCTACCACATCTTCAAAAGAGGCGTTCATGCCTTGGCCATAAAAAGGAACTATGGCATGAGCGGCATCACCCATTAAAAGGGTATTCCCTTTATAATGCCAAGGGTTACATTTTATAGTTCCCAAAGGAGAGGTTGGGTTGTTGAAAAAATCATCAATTAAATTTGGCATCAGGGCTAGGGCATCTGGAAATTCTTTCTGAAAAAACTCCAAGACGGCATCTTCTGATTTTAGATTGTTAAAATTGTAGTTGCCTTCATCAAAACTCAAGAAAAGTGTAACGGTAAAACTACCATCTAAATTTGGCAGTGCAATGAGCATAAAACTGCCTCTTGGCCATATATGAAGTGCGTTTTTTTCAATTCTAAAATCACCATTTTCTTTTGGAAGAATACACAGCTCTTTATAACCATGAGTTAAATACTGTTGAGAAAAACTAAATAAAAACTTCTTTCCCAAATAATAACTTTTCCTCATAACGGATCCTGCTCCATCGGTTGCGATAATAACATCGGCATCTTCAATAAATTCGTTTTTACTACCATAGTCCTTGAATAATGCGGTTGTTTTTTGAAAGTCTACAGATTTACATTTTTTATTGAAAAATAGATTTACATTCTCATGTTTTTCAGCTTCATTTAAAAGAAGTGCGTTAAGGCCTTCCCGAGAAACAGAGTTAATATACTCATTCGATCTTCCGCTGTAATTGGATAGAAATACATTTCCATGACTATCATGAATCATTCTTCCATGCATGGGAATACATAGCTTAGTAACCAAATCTTGTAATCCCACTAATTTCATAGCTTTCAGGCCTCTATTTGAAAATGCTAAATTTATCGAGCGTCCTGAACTTATATTTACCTTTCGTAGATCAGGTCTTTTTTCATAAACGTTTACGTTATAGCCTCTTTGACCTAATCTAAGCGCTAAAAGGCTTCCGCAAAGCCCAGCACCAATAATGAGAACGTTTTGTTGTTTATTCATTTATAATAGCTTTTAGTTTTTCCACAAATTTATAGACGTCTTCAAATGTATTATACAGTGGTACTGGGGCGCACCTAATCACATCAGGTTCTCTCCAGTCACTAATAAAGCCTTGACTGTTTAATTTATCGTGTAACGCTTTATTGTTACGTTTAACCTGAATAGAGAGTTGGCACCCTCGTTGGTTTACATCGTTTGGAGTAATAATTTTGACAATATCTTCCCCAAGATTTTTTAGCAGAAATTCAAAATAGCCAGTTAGTTTTTTCGATTTAACCACAAGGTTGTCCATTCCAACTTCTTCGAACATGTCTAATGAGGCTTTTATGGCTGCTAGAGATAGAATAGGGGGGTTGCTTAATTGCCAGCCTTCAGCGCCGGGAAGTTGGTCAAATTCATCTCGCATATTAAATCGCGTATTCTTATTATGGCTCCACCATCCTGTAAATCGGTTTAGGTTTTTATTGTGAGCATGCCGTTCATGAATAAAACATCCTGCTAAACTGCCAGGACCAGCGTTTAAATATTTATAGGTACACCAAACAGCAAAATCCGCTCCAGAATCATGTAAATTAAGTTTAACATTCCCAGCGCCATGAGCACAATCAAAACCAACAACACAACCTTTGTCATGTCCAAGTTTGGAAATTCGTTTCAAATCAAAAAACTGGCCAGTGTAATAATTTACGCCACCTATCATGATTAAGGCGATTTCATTCCCCTGTTTTTCAAGAATATCTTCTAAATCATCATATCGGAGTAAGGTTTCGTTTTTTCTGGGTTTCCATAAAACAACACCTTCCTTATCATTAAAGCCGTGATGACGTAGTTGAGATTCAACAGCGTACTTATCGGAAGGAAAGGCATCACTTTCAATAAGTATTTTATAACGCGATTTGGTAGGTTGGTAAAAGGATACCATCATGAGATGGAGGTTTACCGTAAGGGTATTCATAACAACGACTTCTATAGGTTTGGCCCCTACAATTTTTGCCATAGATTTGGTTAAAAATTCATGGTAAGGAAGCCATGGTGTTTTACCTTGGGTATGTCCTTCAACACCCAGATTTGCCCAGTCGCCTAATTCTTGATTGATATATTTTTTTGTGCTTTTAGGCTGAAGCCCCAATGAGTTACCCGTCATATAAATCCATTCGTTACCACGTTCGTTCTTTGGTATATGAAATAGATTTCTGTATGCTTTTAATGGGTCATTTAGATCTTGCTCTAGGGCGTATTCAAGTCCAGATTTATAATTAGACAAGGTGATTTAGTTTTCGGTTTCTAACAAAAATAAACAATATAAACTTAGAACTTATGAGTGAAAACATAAGATTTCGAGGCGGATTTTTTCGTATATTTAGTAAAAACTTCAAATTATGGGGAAAGTAAAAGAATATACTAATGGAGAGGTTACTATTGTTTGGGAGGCAGCATCATGTATTCACTCAGGAATTTGTGTAAAAGGGCTCCCAAACGTGTTTAGACCCAAAGTAAGACCTTGGATTAGAATTGATAAGGCTGAAACAGAAGATTTAATTAATCAAGTGAAACAGTGTCCTTCTGGAGCCTTAAGCTTTTATATGAATAACAAAGAAGATCATTCGGCCGCTACTTTAGATACGAAAGTTGAAGTTCTAGAAAATGGTCCGTTGTTAGTTTACGGTACGTTGAATGTGGTAAATAAGGACGGCACTTCAGAAATAAAAAATAAAACCACCGCCTTTTGTAGGTGCGGAGCTTCCCACAATAAGCCTTATTGCGACGGGTCTCATGTAAAATCACAATTTATTGGCTAGAAAAACAAAGTGCTTAAACCATTGATTTAAGCACTTTAAATATATATAGACGCATAACGCGGAAAATACTACTATACTTTATATACGATAATGGGTCAGTATTTAGATGTTTTACTTACGGTTAGAGTTAAAAAAATTTAATTTGTCTTAACGCTAATATCGGTAAGCGTCAAATTCCAGTCGCCTTTGTTTCTTTTATGATCTTGAGCAATTTTTATACCGTTAAAATCCTTGTAGTTTTCAAAGGTGTTTATTAATCCAGCTTTTGGCTTATTTCCTTTTCTAAAGCCCCATTCTTTAATAGTATAAGTGTCGTCAAAATAAATGTCGTAAGCATCACCCGGTGTATAGCCTCCTTCCGAGCCATACAAAAGGGTAATTTTATTCATTTCAGTTTTACTAATAGGAGCTATCTCTTTAATAGGTTCCGAAATTGTTGTTCCAGCATCCCAAACCAACTGAAATGGAATTAATAACCAAAATTTATCGTTTGTAAAAGCGCGGTCTGTTTTTTTGGATAGACTGTCTATTGATTTTCTGTTGTAGTTTATAGTGTCCGTTTCTGTTATTAACGTTACATCATCAGTTTTTGGTTGCCATATCCAATTCCTTTTTTTGTTGAAAGTAAATTGAATTTCAGAAACGTTTTTCCAGTTTTCAAAACCATGTGCATTGGCTATTTTTTCTTCTGTAGAGAGCTTATTTATAAGAATTTTAGAAGCTTGCTTTTGTTTGCAACTTGTTATTATTGTAAGGAAGCAAAAGGAGTAAAGAAGTTTTTTCATAATTTAGATTTTAACAAAGATATTACTTGAAAATGACTAATAACGATAATTATTTTGAAACTAATAAAGCCACTTGGAATGCTAAGGTGAAAGTGCATGCAAAAAGTGATATGTATAGTTTAGAATCTTTTATGAACGGTAAATCGTCTCTAATGCCTTATGAATTGGCCACTTTAGGCGATGTTTCAGGGAAATCATTATTGCATTTGCAATGTCATTTTGGACAAGATACATTAAGTTGGAGTAGGTTAGGTGCTAAATGCACGGGTGTAGATTTGAGTGATGAAGGTATTGTTTTCGCTAAACAATTAAATAAGGAATTGAATTTAGATGCCAAGTTTATTTGTTGTAATGTTTTAGATACGTCTAGTGTTATAAAAGAGACTTTCGATATTGTTTTTACTAGTTACGGTGTAATAGGATGGTTGCCAGATTTAGAGCCTTGGGGACAAATGATTGCTGAGTGTTTAAAACCAGGGGGTGTTTTTTTTATGGCAGAATTTCATCCGATAGTATGGATGTTTGATTATTTAGAAAATGTACCAAAGTTAAAATACGGCTACATGCAAAAAGATGTTATTTATGAAGCATATGAAGGAACTTATGCAGATGAAAGTTCAAAAATTATGAGTAAAGAGTATACCTGGAATCATGGTTTGGGTGAAATAATTTCAGCTTTAAGCGAAGCAGGTCTGCGAATCGAATTTTTGAGGGAACATAACGAAAGTCCCTATAATGTTCTGCCTAATTTAATAAGGACACAGTCGGGTATGTATATAACAAAGGATAAGTTGTATCCTTTAATTTTTGAAATTAAAGCAACTAAACCTTAGGTAAAAAGCATCAGATTAGAAGTATAAAATAGTTGTAGCTTAGAAATAAATTGTAAATTAGATTAAACATTACAACCATAAAAACTTATTAATTATGAAGAAAACACTTTTTTTTACAGCACTACTAATTATGTGCCTTTCTACTCATGTTTTTGGTCAAGCCAGAAGTGAGCTTAACTTTGGTTTTGTAGGAGTAAACTATGAGATTCCAGTGCATAATGATATTACAATTGCTCCTGGTGCTGGAACTAATCTTAATTTGGATTGGTTAACCTTAGCTGTTCGAGCAAATTATTATTTTGATAATATCTTTGGTTTAACAGATGAGGCCTGGGATGTTTATGGTGGAGCTGGCGCAGGATATGCCATACATATTGGAGACGGAAATGATAGTAGTGGATTTGACATAGGACTCCATGTTGGTGGAAGATGGTTTTGGAATGATAAATGGGGTATTTTCTTAGAGTTTGGTGGAGGCAGTACCCAAGGAACAGCTGGAGCCTTAGGGGTTACTATGAAATTGTAAGCCCTCTTTTATTCTTAGATTTATATTATTCTTTTTTTCGAAATAGGCTGATATATTATAAACGTTAAACCCTTACTATTTTTAACATAGTAAGGGTTTGTGTTTTTAAATATTTAATGTTTTAAAAACTCTTTTGGGAACTTAGACTTAAATCTATTTAATCTCGGAATGGATACATTCTGAATATATGGATGATTGGGGTTGCGTTTTTCAAAATCTTGGTGATAATCTTCAGCAATCCAGAACTTTTGAAAGGGATAAACTTCTGCCGCTACCTTTATTTTTAAAGTCTTTTCCAATGAGTCCTTCTTTTTTAAAATGATGGCTTTTTGGTTTTCGTTTTGATAAAAAATGATAGAACGGTATTGCGAGCCTTTGTCGTTACCTTGCCCGTTGACTTGAGTCACGTTTTGAGAGGCAAAATATACATTCACCAAGGTTTCAAAACTTACAACTTTAGGATCGTAAATAATTTCAACGGCTTCGGCATGTCCAGTTTTCCCTGTATTGCTAGCCTTATAAGTGGGGTTATTAGTGTAGCCACCAGAATACCCTGATATGGATTCTTCAACGCCTTTTACGCTTTCGTAAATGGCTTCAACACACCAAAAACAACCACTTGCAAAATAGGCTCGGGCTTTTCCTTCTTTTATGGGTACTTCAACAGGCTGCGCTGTTATAACTGCTTGTTGTTTTGAGCTCACTTGAGCCGTATTGTGACAACTAAACAGAATGGTTACGATCAATAATGGTATTAGCTTTTTCATTTGAAATAATAGGTTTCATTTCCTAATTAAAGGTAATTTTATTAAAGTCTTACTTGATAGTAGACGAATAAAAACTTAAAACCTTAATAGTATGGTAAAAAATTTATCACAAAAAAAGCCCCCAATAAATGGAGGCTTAATCTTTATGATTAAAATGGATTAAAGTTTTGAAAAAAGTTTTTCCATTTTTTCTTTTTGTTCTTCAGCTAAAACGGCATCCACTAAAATTCTTCCACTATGCTCGTCTGTAATTACTTTTTTACGAGAAGCAATTTCAACCTGTATTTGTGGTGGGATGGTAAAGAAAGAACCTCCTGAAGCTCCTCTTTCAATAGGTACTACTGCTAATCCGTTCTTTACGTTGGTTCTTATTCTTGTATAGGCAGAGACTAAGCGTTCTTCGATTTGTCTCTTGTATTCCTCCGATTTTTCAAGCAAAGCTTGCTCTTCCTTTTCGGTTTCCGCTAATATAGCATCAAGTTCACCTTTTTTGTGCTTTAAGTGATTTTCACGTTCTTTTAAACGCTCTTTGGTCTCAGAAATAACTTCTTTCTTCTGCTCAATCTGAGCTTTAAATTCTTTAATATGCTTTTCAGCTAACTCTATTTCTAACTCTTGAAATTCAATTTCTTTAGTCAAAGAATTATATTCTCTGTTGTTTCTAACATTTTTTTGCTGTTCGGCATATTTTTTCATTAAAGCTTTTGATTCTTCAATCAAATTCTTTTTTCCAGCAATATCATTATCTATTACTTCCAAGTTAGCAACCAGTTTTTCTAGTCTTATGTTTAATCCAGCAACTTCATCCTCTAAATCACGAACTTCTAAAGGAAGTTCTCCGCGAACATTTCTTATTTCATCTATACGAGAATCGATGAGTTGTAAATCGTATAAAGCTCTTAAGCGCTCTTCAACAGTTACTTCTTTCTTTTTAGCCATACTTTAAAAATACTTAACAGGATTGGTATTTGTCTTTGATAAAATGATTGCAAAATTAGTAATTTTTTTTGTAAGAAGCGCTACTAAACCATTTTTTGTGAATTGCTCACTTTCGTAATGACCAATATCAGCTAAAAGGATGCTATCTTCTGCCGTAAAAAAATCGTGATATTTTAAATCTGAAGTTACAAAAACGTCTGCACCTGCTGCTTTGGCGGCTTGAATAGCAAAACTACCTGAGCCTCCTAAAACAGCTATTTTTTTGACCGGTTTGTTTAAAAAAGCAGAATGTCTTATACAAGGTGTGTTCATTTTGGTTTTTAGATAGTCCAGAAACTTCGGTTCGCTTAACGATTCGGGGAGCTCCGCAATCATGCCCATACCAATAGCTTGATTTTTGTTTTCTAAACTAATCACTTCATAGGCCACCTCTTCGTAAGAATGATTTTTAAACAGTGCTTTTAAAATTCTAGATTCTAAATGCTTTTCAAAGGTTACAGTTATTTTGGTTTCATTTTCCTTGTGAATAGTTCCTTTTATGCCTTTAGTAGGATTTGATTCCTTATTACCGTTAAAGGTCCCAATACCATCAATATTAAAACTACAGTCGCTATAGTTACCAATCTTCCCTGCTCCAGCTTTAAACAAAGCTGTCCTTAACAAGTCTGCTTCAGCTGCAGGAACATAGGTTGTTAGTTTTTTAATATTCCCATTTTGTGGTATTAAAATACGTTTATTAATCAACTCCAATCGATCACAGATCATACTATTCACGCCGTTTATGGCATTATCTAAGGCTGTATGCATGCTGTAAATGGCAATATCGTTTTTTATGGCTTTCATTACGGCACGTTCAACATAGTTTTTACCATTTAGTTTTTTTAAACCTTTAAAGATTATGGGATGAAAACTAACAATTACATTACATTTTTCTGAAATAGCTTCGTCAACAACAGATTCAAGGGTGTCAAGTGTAACCAGAATGCCAGTAACTTTTTGTTGTTTGTCTCCTACCAGAAGCCCTACATTGTCAAAGTCTTCTGCATAGGCCAATGGCGCAAATTCTTCAATATGGTTTATAACGTCTTGTACAATCATACTAATTTGTATTTAATTTCAAAGATAAAAGAATTACTTTCGTTGCTATGAACCTACTAAGAAAATTATTGTTTCCTGTTGTTCCCATTTATTATATGGTTACTTGGTTGCGAAACAAGTTATATGATGTTGGAATGAAACCTTCTATATCATATAACTTCCCAGTAATTTGTGTTGGGAATTTAAGTGTTGGGGGTACAGGAAAAACACCCATGATAGAGTATTTAATAGAGTCATTAAAAGATGATTATAAAGTAGCAACATTAAGTAGGGGATATAAAAGAAAAACACAAGGTTTCCGTTTAGCAGATTCTAATGACTCTGCCGATACTATTGGAGATGAACCATTTCAATTTTACACAAAGTATCATAACGATGGTGTTGGCGTTGCAGTAGATGCTAATAGGCGACGTGGGATTAATAACTTAAAGGCATTTGAACCAGAGGTTATCTTATTAGACGATGCCTATCAGCACAGAAAGGTGAAGGCAGGCTTTAATATTTTACTTACCACATTTAAAAAACCTTATTATAAAGATATTGTTTTGCCATTTGGTGACTTGCGTGAACCTAAAAGTGGGGCTAAACGAGCCAATGCAATTGTTGTTACGAAGTGCCCTCCAGACTTAAATGATTCAGAAAAAAATAAGATAATAAAGTATATAAGCCCATTAGCACATCAAAAAGTTTTTTTTAGTGCAATATCCTATTCAAAATTGGTTTATTCTACCAATGATTCTATCGAACTTAGTTCTTTGCGAAGATTTACGTTGGTTACTGGTATTGCCAATGCCTTCCCGTTAGTAGATTTTCTAAAAGGTGAAACTCTATTATTTGATCATTTAGAGTTTAACGATCATCATAATTTTTCTGAAGATGATATTATGAATCTGTCTAAAAAAGAGTTAATACTAACTACCGAAAAAGACTTTATGCGCTTAAAACAATATGAAATACTTGAACATAAGCTCTATTATTTACCAATAGCTGTTACTATTGATGACGCCGCAGGATTTAATGAGTACATTTTAGACTTTGTTAAGCATTCGTAGAACTTCCTTTTTTTGAAGCTAGGGCGTTATAAAGCTTTTTCTCGAATTCTTCTTGTTTGAAAGGTTTGGGTATAATATCTGTAAAACCAGCTTCTTCAAATTCATGCATTTTATCTTCAATAGTAACTGCTGTAAGTGCGAATATGGTTAATTCTTTATCAAATGACCTAACAATTTTAGTCGCTTCAATACCACTTATTCCTGGCATATGAATATCCATTAAAATTATGTTATAGTCGTTGGCTTTTATCATATCTACAGCATCTTCTCCATTGTCTACAATATCACATTTTAACTCCATTTTGGTAAGAATCTTTTTAGTGATCATTTGGTTTATTTTGTTGTCTTCAACCACTAAAATCTTCACATTGGTTAAGTCTAGATCTTCTTTGTTACCATCAAAATAATTCACTTTTTTCTCTTTAGCTTCTTCTACAGTAGTATGCTCAAGAGGAATTTCAAAATAGAAAGTCGTTCCTTTTTCTAATTCACTTTTAACGTATATTTTACCTTTAAGAATATCGATAAGCCCTTTTACAATGGATAACCCTAATCCTGTACCGCCGTATTTACGATTGATTTGAATAGAGCCTTGAGAGAAACTCTCAAACATATGATCCTGCTTTTCTTGACTTATACCAATACCATTGTCTTCAACTTCAAATCTTAAGGTGTAAATTTTACCAGCTTCTTCAATTTTATAAACGCGAATCCAGATATCTCCATCTTTGGTGAATTTAATTGAGTTACCAACTAAATTGATTAGTATCTGAGAAATCTTCAGTTGATCTGCGATAAAGTTTTCAGTCAGATTTTGATCGTATTCAAAGTGAATTTTAACATTATTGTCTTGAGCAGAGTTGTTTAGTGCAAGAATAATGTTGTTTATCTTCTTTTTAAGATTAAAAGGTTCTAATTCTACCTCAACCTTATTAGCCTCAATTTTATTAATTTGAAGAATATCATTTATAAAGGTTAACAAATAATCTCCCGAAAACTTTAAAGATTTTAAATGCTGAACTTGTTCTGGTTTCGGGTTTTCTTCGAGAAGCATATTACTTAAACCAGTAACTGCGTACAAAGGTGTTCTTAACTCGTGTGTTACGGTAGATAAGAAATTAGCTTTTGTCTTAGATGCTAACTCAGCCTTTTCTTTTGCAATAATTAACTCCCCGTTTTTTTTATGGAGCATATTATTGGTTTTTAGTCTAATATTGTTGTTTTTGTAGAGTGATAAGGTTAGAAGCGATAAGATGGTAATTAAAGCAACACTTAAAATAGAAATTAAAGTTCCTAAATTTTTATCGTCTTCAGCCTGTTCTAGTTTTTCAACAATTTGGTTGTTCTTTTCAATTTCTTCATTGAGTAAATATTGAGTTTCTTGATCTTGGGAGGAATGAATTTTAGTTAAACCCCTTATAGAATCAGATAACTTTAAATAGGCATTTAAATAGTTTCTAGAAGCTTTATAATCTCCAATATTGTTGTAAAGATTACTAAGTATAAGATACCCCTCATTTAATATATTGCTATAGTTTGCCTGTTTTGCTATTTGAATACCTTCTATGCCTACAGCCAAAGCCTTGTCATTATTTCCAAGCTTGTCATAAACCAGAGCATGGTTAATTAAAGCTTCACTTTGTGTTCTAGGATAATCATACTTTATAGTAATAGCCAGTGCTTGTTCAATAACATCTCTGGCTTTATTATAGTTTTTTAAAGCAATATAGGTTTTGCCTTCGCAAAGCAAGGTTTCCGCAAGTTCCTCGTTTAATTCTTCTTCTTCAAATTTCGATTTGGCCGCTCTATAAGAATCCAATGCTGAATAATAGTCTGCTTTAGCTAAATATACATCGCCAAAAGTTTTATAAGAGCCCCCAAGATTAAAGTTATCATCGATGATTCTTTGAACCTCAATGGCCTTATTTAGGGATTTTATAGCTCTGTCTTCTTGTTCAATAAGAAGCTGGATACGCCCCTTGAGCGCATATATTAAGCCAATACTTTTCTTATTATCTAATTTTTCGGCCAGTAATAATGCATCATCCAAATGTTTCTGCGCATTAAAATAGTTGTATTTTTTTAGTTCAATCTGAGATTGAGAAATACGATAACTAATGTTATTTTGGGCTATTTCTGGATCTTCCTCTATCGACTTCTGAGCTGATAGGCAACAGCTGAAAAGTAAAATTATGATATATATGTAATGTTTATTATGGGACATAATTACTTAAGATTCATCGACAAATATAATTATTTTATCGATAAAAGACACTTTTTTTCCGACAAATTACATATTAAGTCAATTATTCTTTGAGAATATCCTGTTTCATTGTCATACCAGCCAATAATTTTAACCATGGTTCCAATGACTGATGTCATTTTCGAGTCGAATATACAAGAATGCGGGTTCCCTACAATATCAATAGAGACAATAGGATCTTTGGTATACTCTAAAATACCTTTGTATTTATTTTTTGAAGCCGCTTTAAACGCTTGATTTACCTCCTCAATAGAAACTTCCTTTTCAACATTAAATGTGATATCTGTTAAAGAACCATTGATAACAGGGACTCTAATGCCGCAACCACCAATAACTTCTGATAACTCTGGAAATATTTTTGTGAGGGCTTTAGCGGCACCTGTGGTAGTTGGAACAATGGACTGCCCTGCGGCACGAGAACGTCTTAGGTCTCGGTGGGGTTGGTCATGTAAACTTTGGTCAGTGGTATATGAATGTACAGTTGTAATATAAGCTTGCTTGATACCACATAGCTCATTAATAACATCTATCATTGGGGCTGCATTATTGGTAGTACAAGAAGCGTTAGATATAATGCGTTCTTCCCCAGTAATAATATGGTGGTTAACTCCTAAAACAATGGTTTTAATTTGGTCTTCTGCAGCAGGAACACTTAAAATAACTTGTTGAGCCCCATTTTTTATATGATAATTTAACTCTCGAGAAGTTTTAAACTTTCCGGAGGATTCAATAACAAAATCCACCTTAAAGGGCTTCCAGTTTATTAGCTTGGGATGTTTATGATTTAGAATTGGGATTTTTGCGCCTGCTACTTCAATCTGATTTTGGCTAAAACTAATTTCACGTTGGTAGGTTCCATGAACGCTGTCATACTTTAGTAAATGACTTAGTGTTTCAGGGTTTGCCAAATCGTTGATAGCAACCACTTGAAAATCGGGGTGATTATCGAGCAACCTAAACACCCGTCTTCCTATTCTACCAAAACCATTGATAGCAATATTAATCATACTAGTTGATGTGCTTTTGAGCTCTATATGAAGACCTAACTAGGGCGCTACTTTCTACATGACGGAACCCTAAGCCCAAACCAATTTCTTCGTATTCTTTAAATTGATCTGGGGTTATAAATTGTTTTACCGGCAAATGCTTTTTACTTGGTTGTAAATATTGACCAATAGTTACAACGTCTACATCATTTTCTTTTAAGTCGTTAAGCGTTTGTATAACCTCTTCTCGCGTTTCTCCTAATCCAAGCATAATCCCTGATTTTGTTCTGCGCTGGCCTTGGGTTTTTAAATACTTAAGAACTCCCATGCTTCTGTCGTACTGAGCTTGAATTCTAACCTGTCTTGTAAGGCGGCGAACCGTTTCAATATTATGTGAAACTACTTCGGGTGCTACATCAATAATTCTATCAATATGTCTTTCAATACCTTGAAAATCAGGGATGAGTGTTTCCAGTGTTGTATTGGGGTTCATGCGTCTTACTGCTTTTACAGTTTCAGACCACATAATGCTCCCCATATCTTTTAAATCGTCCCGATCCACACTAGTTAGAACGGCATGTTTGATATTCATAATTTTTATGGATCGAGCCACTTTTTCGGGTTCATCCCAATCTACAGTTTCTGGCCTACCTGTTTTTACCCCACAAAAACCACAAGATCTTGTACAAATATTACCTAAAATCATAAAGGTTGCAGTACCTTCTCCCCAACATTCACCCATATTAGGACAACTACCAGAGGTGCATATCGTATTAAGCTTATACTTATCTACTAAACCCCTTAGTTCTGTGTATTTTTTTCCTGTTGGTAGTTTAACGCGTAGCCATTTGGGTTTGGCCTGACGTTCTGGTAAGATATTTGAAGTAGTATTACTGTCCATAATCAAAAAAATATGAGCTGCAAAGATACAAAGTATTCTTTTGAAATTATCCTAAAGCGTTGCAAGATACCATAGGCTAAATCCTATTAAAAAAAGAATACCTGAAATGCTTAAACCATGCATAAATTTGGAAGGTCTCCACTTTTTTGGTGTATGTTTTCCAGAAATCAAAATATAATTAATTATCGCATAAAAAGGAGCTGTTATAAAAGATAAAATTGTTGCCACTTTTATGAGAAATCCCATTTCTGAAGCCAAAAAAATAAAAATGCCAATAGTTCCCAACGAGAGCAATGTAATCCAAAATTTATAATTAAAATAGGAAGTTTTATTTGACAGTAATTCGACCGTTTTACTCATGGCTCTTGGAGAAGCATCTAAGGTGGTTAGTGTTGTGCTAAACATGGTGGTAAAAGCAGCTATTCCTATTATAATATAAGACCAATTACCTAGATTTGTGGTGTACATTTTTATTAACTGGCTAGAAAAAACTCCAGCTGAATTACTAAATACTTCGCCGCTTTTATACATTACTAGTGTTCCTAAAAGAAGAAACCCTAAGCCTAGGGTAATGGTTCCCATATACCCCACATTAAAGTCGAATAAGGCAGATTTGGTGTTGTAGCTTTTAGTAGCTTTATTTTTTTCAATGGACCATAATGATTGCCAAATGGAAATATCGAGAGGGGCAGGCATCCAGCCCATAAAGGCAATTAAAAAAGCTATTTCAACACCGTTTTTAGGTAGAATTTGATTGAAAGAGATATGTGAGGTGTTATTAAAGAGTGCAATACTTACTGCTACAATAGTACTTAATGTAAGAGTGACAATAATAATTTTTATAAGGTTGTCAAGTAGTTTATATCGACCAACAATTAATAACCCTAAGCAAACCAGTAAAACAATGATAGTCCACATTTCAATACTAATGAAATCCCCAAAAATAGAAGAGGCTAGCCCGGCTGTTACAATGGTTACTGCTGTTTGAATGGTGAAAATTGTTGCTAAACTTAATATTAAATAAGCAATTAAGACACCTCTACCAAGTTTTTTGTAACCGTCTAATAGTGTTTCGCCAGTAGCTGTAGCATACCTAGGGCCAAATTGAAAAAAAGGATATTTAAATAGGTTAACAAGTAACAGTGCCCAAACAAACCCTAGGCCAAAATCGGCTCCGGCTCTAGTAGATTGTACTAAATGAGAAACTCCAATGGCTGCTCCTGCAAATAATAGCCCCGGACCAAGATTTTTTAATTTCGAAAGCATTTATTTTTCTCTAATAATTTCGGAAAGTAGCTTCTTTGCCCGCAATAATTTAACTTTTATATTATTCATTGGTTCATCCAACTGTTGAGAGATTTCTTTATAACTCAATTCTTGAAAATATCTTAAGTTAATAATTTCTTGATAGTGTGGTTTTAGTTTTTTAATATCTCTTAATAGTTTAGCTAAGTGCTGCTCTGTAATGAGTTTGTCTTCGGGAGAAGGAGATTCATCAAGTATTTGATAGGCTTCTTTATCGTTTTTTGATAAGATTTGAGCGATCGAATTTTTTTCCTTTCTTAATAAATCAATATGAATATTTTTAGAAATCGAAATAAGCCAAGTTTTAAACTTGTAATTTTCATCAAATGTATCAATTTTATCAAAAGCTCTTGAGAAAGTTTGTATGGTAATATCCTCAGCGTCATTTTCATTTTGAGTGCGCTTTAGTTGAAAACCGTAAACACTATCCCAATATATGTCCAATAAGTAATTAAATGCCTTTTGGTCATTTTTTTTGGCAAGTTTAATAGCTTCGTTTATTTCCAATGGTTGGGTTTTGAAATAAGATTGTTTATAAAGATAATCAATTGAGAAATAATTAAAAAGATTTCTAAAAAGGGAAGCACAACCAAAAGATCTGTTTCATTTAGTTTTTTTGAAGCTGGCACAAATACGATATACTGGATTATAATTTTTAATAAAAACAAGCCTAAAACTATCGGCCATTTAAAGCTATTTAGGCATAACAAAATTGCGAGTAACCAAAATAATAAACCTGAAACATATAGGACGCTTAAAATTACTTTATGAGATGGTTTATAGTATTTAGCGGTAGATACATGTCTCCTTTTTTGTTTAAACCATGTCGCAAAAGTTGTTTTTGGCTTAGATTCTGTAAATGTTTCTTTCAATACGCATATGGCAGTATTCTCTGCATTGGCTACTTGATTAACAAATAAATCATCATCACCAGATTTTACTTTAATATGATTAATAAATCCGTTTGCCTTGAAAAAGGCTTTTTTTGTATACGCCAAATTTCTTCCAACACCCATATATGGCATTCCCACTAAAGCAAAAGAAAAATAGTTTATGGCTGTAACCATGGTTTCAAACCTTACAACTTTGTTCAAAAATGAATTTTTAATTTTTGAATAGGCGCCATAACCTAAAATAATTTCTTTCTTCGTATTAAATCGGGCACTCATTTCCTTAATCCAATATTTTGATAAAGGTTTGCAGTCTGCATCTGTGAATATTAAGTGGTTATGAGTTGATGCTTTGATGCCCAATGTTAGAGCATATTTTTTATTACCCCAAAAAGCTTCGGTACTTTTTACATCAACAATCTTAACATTGTTATGAAGGTTCTCAAAATACTCCATAACCTCCAGAGTATTGTCTTTTGAAGAATCATTGATAAGTAAAATTTCAAATTCTGAATATTCCTGATCGATTATTGAAGGTAAAAAAGTCTTTAAATTTTCAGCTTCATTCTTAGCACAGATAATAACAGATACTGGAACTTCTTTTAAAACGGTTTTCTCTGGTTTCAAGAATGAAAACCTTGAAAATAGCAGCAAGTAAAAGGTAATTTGAATAATAACTACAACTAGAAATGTGTAGAAAACCAGATCAATAAGCCCCATGAATTATTTATGAATGTTGAGGTTCTTTACATTCACTAAATTGGTCGGGTGTTTTACCACAAAACCCACAAGCTTCACCTTCCCTATTTAGAACGGGGTTTTGACTAGCACAAGTACCAGCAAATTTACCGTCTTTTTTCGCCCATATTTTAATGGCAATGCCAGCAATTCCTATTCCTAAGAGTACAATGGTAATTAAAAGAAGTTTCATTTATAAATCATAAAGGGTTTACGCAAAGATATAGTTTTAGGCGCTAATTTATATAAGAAAATGGGCTAAAAAGAAGTGACTAACTATTTGTTTTGGGTCCTATTTACAAATTATTCGTACATTTAATTACTAACCTTTTAAAATCATTATGATTATGAAAAAATTATTTGCAGAGTTTTTTGGAACTTTTTGGCTTGTCTTTGGCGGCTGTGGTAGTGCTATTTTTGCGGCAGGATACCCAGATTTAGGCATTGGCTTTGTAGGAGTGTCTTTGGCCTTTGGTCTTACTGTGTTAACCATGGCTTATGCTGTAGGGCATATTTCTGGTGGCCATTTTAATCCTGCGGTTTCATTTGGGTTATGGGCAGGAGGCAAGTTTGAAACAAAAGATTTGGCAGGCTATATAATTGCGCAATTAATAGGGGCATTTGTAGCAGCTGGAGCGCTCTATTTAATAGTAACAAATAAGACTGATTTTACAAGCCTTGGTGGCTTTGCTGCAAACGGTTATGGCGACTTATCGCCCGATGGATATTCTATGACGGCAGCACTAATTGCCGAATTTTTATTGACCATGTTTTTTCTGTTGATTATTTTAGGGAGTACTAATGAAAGAGCGCCAAAAGGGTTTGCGCCTATAGCTATAGGTTTAGGACTTACACTGATTCATTTAATAAGTATTCCTATAACCAATACCTCTGTAAATCCTGCAAGATCAACGAGTCAGGCTATATTTGCTGGTGGTGAATTTGTTGGTCAGTTATGGTTATTTTGGGTAGCACCTATTGCTGGGGCTATAGTTGCAGGCTTTATTCATAAAGCCTTATTTGATAAAGAATAATGTATTTTAATTTAATGAATACAAAAAAGCCTCGTTTTTTTAAACGAGGCTTTCACTTTTTAGTTCAATGGATTTTATTGTAAACTAATTTGTGCTACAGAGTTTTCAACAGAAGCAATACTATTACCTCCTTTAGGCTCTATAGTTATACTTAAAGCTAAGGCATCTTCCATGTAAGGAATGTTTCTAAGTTTTCTATCTGCTTTATCTAATACACCAAGATTAACCATTTTTCCTTGTAGCTCTGCCCATATTTGGTAGCATTGTTCGGGTGGTAGCTCTGGTAATGAAACAACATCAATCATCGATGTCTTTTCTTTCGCATTAATATAAGCAACGGTCTTTAAATCTTTAGCCCTTTCATTACCCTTAATAATGTATTTTTCGGTCTCAGGGTTATTCAGTTTTAAAAGCTGTCTCATGACATTATCAAGCATTTTATTGTTTTGATCAATGTCATTTCTTAAATCAAAAATTTCGTCAACAACTATCTGGTTTTCTTCGGATAATTTTTGATTCTGATTATAGAATATATAAGAAGTACCAGCAAAAATTAAGGCTGCAACACTGGCGGCAACGCTATATTTGTACCATTTCTTATAGGTCTTCTTAGTACTACTTAAAGTAATAACGGGCTTTTCATTAAGTTCATCCAAGATGTCTAACAGGACTTTCTTTGGAGCTTCAATAGCATTGCTTTTAGCAACAACTTCCAAATTAAATTGCAATGTATTGTATGCATTATGCACATCAGGATATTTTGCAATATAAGACTCAACCATTTCTGCTTCCACAGTTGTGGTATCACCTAAAAGATATTTTTCTAATAGGCCAGAACTTAAAAAAGTATTTATTTTCTCATTCATGACTTTATGTTTTAAGGATTGTAAATCTTTTTCAATTCTCTCAAACCAATTTTTAATCGTGATTTTATAGTCCCTAGAGGGATATTTAACTCATCGCTAGCTTCCTGCTGCGTCATACCTTCAAAAAATAAGGCGTCAATAACTATTTGATACTTTTCATCTAAACTTTTTAGATGCTTTTTTATATCCATAACATCCTGATTTAATTCGGTGGATGTTATTTTATATACGGCAGATGTTTCAATCTGGACTTCATTTCCAGTTTTATTTTTTTGTGATCTCACTTTATCAATAGCCGTATTGTAAGCTATTCTATAGAGCCAAGTAAATAGTTTTGCTTTGCTCGAATCGTATTTTTTAGCATAGCGCCAAATTTTAACAAAGGTTTCTTGAAGCACATCTTGCGCTGTATCTTCATCTGTAATGATCTTTTGAATAACACCGTATAGGGAGTCAGCATAGTTCTCATAAAGCAAGCTAATGGCTTTTTTATCGCCATCTTGTAATAAACTTACTATTTGTTTTTCTATTGCTGTAATCAAGTCAGATTTTTTTAAATAATGAGAAATACTACAAATTTCCTAATTCAAAGTTAGAAATTTCTTTTTTATTATAAGATGTTAACTTCGGCTTCAAGAGTAATACTAAAAATACGGCTAACGGTTTTTTGAATTAATTCCGAAAGCTTTAAGATGTCAGAACCTTTGGCTCCTCCATAATTAACGAGTACTAAGGCTTGTTTTTTATGCACACCATAATTACCAAAAGTTTTTCCTTTAAACCCTGATTTTTCAATAAGCCATCCCGCAGGAACTTTCACCTTATTATCAGAAACTGTATAACAGGGCATGTCACTAAAGTTGTTAAGTAATTCTTGGTATTGAGTTTTAGAAATAACAGGGTTTTTAAAGAAGCTACCACTGTTCCCTATTTCTTTTGGGTTAGGTAATTTACTTTCTCTTATTCTTATTACAGCTTCTGAAACATCTTTAATTGATGGTGTTTTGAGGTCCTTTTTATCCAATTCTAGAGCAATAACACCGTAATCTATGTTTAGAATATGACTGTGTTTTGTAAGTTTAAAAGTTACACTGGTAATAATATATTCTCCTTTAGCTTGTTGTTTAAATATTGAATTTCTGTATCCAAAATCGCATTTGTCTTTATCAAAAGATTCTAGTTTTTTGCGCTCTTTGTTTAAAGCTTGGCATGACTCAAAAACATCTTTTAACTCCACACCATAGGCCCCTATATTTTGAATGGGAGCGGTGCCTACATTACCTGGAATTAGGGATAAGTTTTCTACACCGCCATAGTCACGATTAATACACCAAGAAACAAAATCATGCCAATTTTCGCCAGCATTTGCCTTTACATATACAAAATCCTGGTTTTCTGAAACAATCTCAATGCCTTTAATATTATTATTAATTACTAGGCCATCAAAATTTTTCGTTAAAAGAATATTACTTCCTCCTCCTAAAATCAACTTTTGGTCATATCCTTCCAAAGAGAGAACTTCTTTAAGCTCTGTTATATTTTTAATGGAAATAAAATATTTGGCAACAACGTCTATGCCAAAGGTGTTGTAATGTTTAAGAGAAATATTTTGTTCTATATGCACTAGTCCTTGTAAATTTTTAGAGCTTCTTTAAGGATATTTACAGCTTTAATCAAGCTTTCTTTATTAAGTACGTAAGCAATTCTTATTTGGTTTAAACCAACGTTTGGTGTTGAGTAAAATCCGCCAGCGGGAGCAACCATTATAGTTTCTCCATCAACATCAAAATGCTCCAAAAGCCATTGCGCAAAGTGGTCAGAGTTTTTTACGGGTAGTTCTACCATACAGTAAAATGCACCTTTGGGTAATGCAACTTTAATACCCTTTATTTTTTTTAGTTCTGAAACTAAAGTATTTCTTCTTTCAGCATATTCGGAAATCACGTTATCAAAATAGCTTTGCGGTGTATCCAAGGCAGCTTCACTGGCTATTTGAGCATAGGTGGGAGGACTTAATCTTGCTTGTGCAAATTTTAATACCGTTTCCATGACTATTTTGTTTTTTGAAACAAGACAACCAACTCGTGCACCGCACATACTGTATCGTTTTGAAACAGAATCAATAATAACAGCGTGTTTCTCAATGCCCGGAACTTCCATTATTGAGTAATGTGATGCTCCATCATAAATAAATTCTCTGTAAACTTCATCAGCTACCAAAAATAAGTCATGCTTTACAGCTAGGTCTGCAAGTTGCTTTATATCTTCTTTAGAATAAAGCGCGCCTGTAGGGTTTCCAGGGTTACAAATTAAAATAGCTTTTGTTTTTGACGTAATAAGTTTTTCAAAGGAAGCAACAGACGGTAGTGCAAAATTATCATCAATATTACATATTGCAGGAACAACGTTAACGCCTGTAGCGGTAGAAAAAGCTATATAATTAGCGTAAAATGGCTCAGAGATAATGACTTCATCTTCAGGGTCCATGATACTGCTAAATAAAAACAATAAAGCTTCGCTGGCCCCTGTAGTAACAATAATATCTTTTGGGGAAACCTTTATATTATGCTTACTGTAGTACTTAGCCAATTTTTCTCTGTAAGATTCCGATCCTTCAGATCTTGAATAAGCAAGTATATCAATATCATTCTCCTTAACAGCCTTTAAGGCAATATCCGGGGTTTTAATATCGGGTTGCCCAATGTTTAAATAGTATATGCTTTTACCATGTTGCAAGGCTTGTTCAGCGTAAGGAACTAGCTTTCTTATTGGTGAAGCAGGCATATTATAACCCTTTTTTGATATTGTTGGCATTACTAAAAATTTGGTTGCAAAGTTGAGAAAATATTCTTAAAGTTTTTTTAAATATTGACCGAAATACGCTTTACATAGCTAAAGATTTGTAATTTAAAGTTGTCATTAACCTTTTTAAACTATGAAAAGAAGAATGTTCTTAGGTTTTCTGCTTTTGTTTATGGGTTTTTTTGGCTTTTCTCAAAATCAGTTTGTTATTCAAAACAAACAAAAGTCTGATAAAATAAAGTTTAAACTAATCAATAACTTGATTGTTCTTCCTGTAGAAGTTAATGGTGTTACTTTATCCTTTCTATTAGACACAGGTGTTAGTAAGCCTATTATATTTAATTATTTAAACGTATCAGACACTCTTAAGATAAAAGACACAGAAACTATTCGCTTAAGAGGGTTGGGAGGAGAAGAAACTATTGAAGCATTAAAATCTAAAAACAATGTTTTTAAAATTGGGGATGCCATAAAGCTAAATCAAGACTTATATGCTGTATATAATGCTAATCTCAATTTGGCTCCAAAATTAGGGATACCAGTGCATGGTATCATAGGGCATGATTTGTTTGAGCATTTAGTGGTGCAAATTAATTATTCTATGCAAACCATAGTTTTAACAGAACCTGAATACTTTGAACATAAACCTTGTAAACCTTGCGAGTATTTTGGTTTGGTTTTTCATAATAAAAAACCTTATATAAAGGCAGAAGTAACAATTGATGAAAAAGCTATTCCTGTAAAATTATTAATTGATTCTGGAAGTAGTGACGCTTTATGGCTGTTTGAGAATGATTCTGAAGGTATAAGTTCTGGCAAGCTGTTTTTTAAGGATTTTTTGGGGCATGGGTTAACTGGTAGTGTTTATGGCAAGCGTTCCAAAGTAACGTTATTTTCTCTAAAAAAATTCAAGCTCAAGAATGTTAATGTGTCTTTTCCAGATTCTGAATCTGTATACTTTGCCAAGAAAATAGAAAATAGAAATGGCAGTTTGTCTGGAAATATATTGAAACGATTTAATGTTGTCTTTGATTACAATAAAAAACTTTTAGTTTTAAAAAAGAACAAATATTTTAATGATCCCTTTACTTATAATAAAAGTGGGATAGAATTGGCTCATTCTGGAGCCAGACTTGTTAAGGTATTTAATGATAAACCTTTAAAAGGGAGTGGTTACCCTAGTAGTAATAAAACTTATGGTAATATAAGCATTCGTAAAAATGAAAGCTATCGATTAGTGCTTATGCCTGCCTATGCTATTGTTGAGATTAGACCAGGATCTCCGGCAGCAAAGTCGGGTTTACAAAAGGGCGATATTGTGTTAAGTATTAACTCAAAAAACACGAAAGGACTTTCATTACAAGAAGTGATACAAAGTTTCTATGAAGAAAATGGTAAAAAGATTAGGTTGAAAGTAGATAGAAACGGACAAATAAAAACTTTTAGCTTCGTTTTGAAAACACTGTTTTAAGTTTCTTAAAAAAATATGGCCTTAAACTGTGTTTAAGGCCATATTTTCGAAAAAATTCAACAAACTATTTTTCCATAACACTAGTATCTTTTTTTTCCATAACATTTACTTTGCTTGGATCGACCACTAAGCCTTTAATTTTTAAAGCAACAGTAGGGGTCTCGGCATTCGAAATTACGGTAATTGTTTTTCTAATTGGGTTTACTCTGTTTGTGTCATATTTTACTTCAATCTGTCCTGTCTTTCCCGGTAAAATAGGGTCTTCTGGTTTTTTAGGAATGGTACACCCACAACTGGAAGACACTTTTGAAATAATAAGAGGTTCATCTCCAGTGTTAGTAAATTCAAAAACTCTAACACCATTAGCGCCTTTATCTATAGTGCCATAATCAATAGTGGTTTCTTTAAACTCAATTTTTGCTTGAGCATTTATAGAAAAGCTAATTAATCCTGCGAATAATACTGTAATTAATTGTTTCATGATTTTATTTATTATTTATCAAAATTTATAATGGCTTGATATCTAGGTTAATTCATACAATTCCAGTCCAAAACCTAATCAAACATAGGCGGTTTTTCCACAATATGCAAAAAAAATAGATGAAATACATGTTTCTTAACCTTAGTTTTACATATCAAATGTATTCATTGTTTGGACATTTTTTGGTTTAAATACTGTTAAATTGTCCCTAATATCTGTGCTTATCAATACATCTTTTAGTTTCACAGAAAAAGAAATATAAGTACTTTTGCACTTCATTATTCAAAAACTATTCCGAAGTATGCAAATTCCATCAAAATATGATGCAAGTCAGGTAGAAAGTAAGTGGTATGATTACTGGATGAAACACAATTATTTTCATTCAGAACCAGATGACAGAGAGCCTTACACCATTGTTATTCCACCACCTAATGTTACTGGGGTGTTGCATATGGGGCATATGTTGAATAATACCATACAAGATGTCTTAATTCGTCGTGCACGTTTGTTAGGTAAAAATGCATGTTGGGTTCCTGGAACAGATCATGCCTCTATTGCTACAGAGGCTAAAGTAGTGGCTAAATTAAAGGAGCAGGGGATAGATAAAAATGATTTGTCTCGAGATGAATTTTTGAAACACGCTTGGGACTGGACAGAAGAATATGGAGGTGTTATTTTAGAACAACTTAAAAAACTAGGGTGTTCTTGTGATTGGGACCGTACCAAATTCACCATGGATGATGATATGAGTGAAGGCGTAATTAAGGTTTTTGTGGATTTGTATGAAAAAGGATTGATTTATCGTGGTTACCGTATGGTAAACTGGGATCCTGAGGCGAAAACCACATTATCTGATGAAGAAGTAATCCATGAAGAGCGTCAAGGAAGTTTATATTATTTAAAATACAAAATCGAAGATAGTGATGAAACGTTGACTATTGCAACAACAAGACCTGAAACTATTTTTGGAGATACTGCCATTTGTATTAACCCTAATGATGAACGTTTTACACATTTAAAAGGCAAAAAAGCTATTGTACCTATTTGCAATCGTGTTATTCCAATTATTGAAGATGAGTATGTTGATGTTGAATTTGGTACCGGATGTTTAAAAGTAACACCGGCTCATGATGAAAATGATAAGAATCTTGGCGACAAACATAATTTAGAAGTTGTTGATATTTTTAATGAAGATGCCTCGTTAAACAGCTTTGGATTACACTATGAAGGCAAAGATCGATTTGTTGTTAGAAAGGAAATTGCCAAGGAATTAGAAGCAAATGGTGTTTTAATAAAGACAGAAACCCATATAAATAAAGTAGGAACTTCAGAAAGAACTAAGGCTGTTATAGAACCACGTTTGAGCGATCAGTGGTTTTTAAAAATGGAAGACCTTGTAAAACCAGCTATTAAAGCGGTTTTACAAGATGATGATATTAAATTGTTTCCTAAAAAGTTTGAGAATACCTACAGGCACTGGATGGAGAATATTCGAGATTGGAATATTTCTCGTCAATTAATGTGGGGACAGCAAATACCTGCATATTACTATGGTGATGGTAAAGAAGACTTTGTAGTAGCAGAATCTTTAGAAGAGGCTGTAAAATTGGCTAAACAAGCCACAAATAATTCACAATTATCAGCAAGCGATTTAACTCAGGATAAAGACGCTCTAGATACATGGTTTTCATCATGGTTATGGCCAATGAGTGTTTTTGATGGTATAAGAAACCCTGAGAACGAAGAGATAAAATACTACTACCCAACAAACGATTTGGTTACTGGACCAGATATTCTTTTCTTTTGGGTAGCACGTATGATTATTGCAGGATATGAGTATAAAGATGAAAAGCCATTTAGTAATGTGTATTTAACTGGCTTGGTGCGTGATAAGCAACGTCGAAAAATGAGTAAATCCTTAGGGAATTCACCTGATGCATTAAAGCTTATAGAACAATATGGTGCAGACGGTGTTCGTGTGGGGCTCTTATTAAGTTCGGCAGCAGGAAACGATTTGTTGTTTGATGAAGCACTGTGCCAGCAAGGAAAGGGTTTAGGCAACAAGGTATGGAGTGCTTTTTACTTAACCACCTTATGGGATGTTAAAGATATAGAGCAACCAGAGCATAGTAAAGTGGCTTTGGAGTGGTATAGGTCAAAATTTCAAAAGGTATTAGGTGAAATTGAAGATCATTTTAGTAAGTACCGATTAAGTGATGCTTTAATGGGGCTTTATAAGTTAATTTACGATGATTTTTGTGGTTGGTTATTAGAGATTGTTAAGCCAGAATACCAAAAACCAATAGACGCTAAAACATATAACGCCATTGTTGAGATTTTTGAAGATAACCTAAAGGTGTTGCATCCTTTTATGCCATTCTTAACTGAGGAAATTTGGCAGTGTATGTCTGAAAGAACACCAGAAGATGCTTTAATTATAGCTAAATGGCCAGAAACTAGCAGGGTAAACAGTACTTTGATCGAAGAGTTTGAAGTAGCTTCTGAAGTCATTTCAGGAATAAGAAACATTAGAAAGCAAAAGAACATTGCCTTTAAAGAAACGATAGGGTTTTCTGTTATTAATAATGAAAAGACTAACACCACGTTTGATGGTGTTATAGCTAAGCTAGGGAACCTTGACGCTATTAATTATACCAATGATGCAGTTGAAGGTGCTTTAACCTTTAGAGTAAAATCTAACGAGTATTTTATTCCAATGGTTGGTAGTATTGATGTGGAGGCTGAAGTAAAAAAGCTCACGGAAGAGTTGAGCTATACGGAAGGGTTTTTAAAGTCTGTGCAAAAGAAACTTTCTAACGAACGTTTTGTTAATAATGCACCAGAACAGGTTGTAGCCAGTGAAAAGAAAAAAGAAGCAGATGCATTGGCCAAAATTGAAACCTTGAAATCTAGCTTGGCTAGTTTAGGGTAGTTTTTTACGTTCAGAGTTGCCTGTATATGGTGAATGTAGTTTAGGCAGTGAGCCTGGAGTTATGCTTGCTCAGTAATTATTTTTGACATCTACCATAAACGTTAGATCTATGAAATGTGTTGAGACCTATATTTTTTAAGCTAAGAAAGAAAGATTAGATAAAAACTTGACGCTAGACTTTATTCTCTGTACAAAAAGTAGTTGTTAACCAAGTCAATATAAAGTTGTTTGGCTTCAGTTTGAGAAAGCTCTTTAGCTTGAAAAAGCGCATTGGTTTTAAAGGCGTTAATTAGTGCCTCTCTGCTTCTGGGTCTTCCATAGTCATTGGTAGCCTTTTTATAATAAGCATATAATTTTAAAAGCGTGTCTGCAGGAAAAGGTTCCTTATGGTCATTTACACGTTTTACCGCTTCTTTAAATGCTATATCTAAATCGTCTTCACTCATTATTTTTTCTCTGCAATAATAGATTCTCCTCCTCTAACTTTTTGATTGAGTTCAACTTTAATATTGGTGTCTATAGGTAGGAATAAATCTACTCTAGAACCAAATTTTATAAAACCAGAATCTTCGCCTTGAGAAGCTTTATCATTCAATTTTGCATAATTAACAATTCTTTTTGCTAAAGCACCTGCAATTTGTCTATATAAAACCTTACCGAAAAACTCGTTTTCTACCACAACAGTTGTTCGTTCGTTTTCTTCACTGGCTTTAGGATGCCATGCAACTAGATATTTGCCTGGATGATACTTACTATAAATAACGTTTCCTCCAATAGGATAACGTGTTACATGAACATTTATTGGCGACATAAATACGCTAACCTGTAATCGTTTTTCTTTGAAATACTCCGTCTCGAAAACTTCTTCAATAACTACAACTTTTCCATCAACGGGAGAGACTACATGATTGTCATTCTTAACCGTGTTCCTTTTAGGGTTTCTAAAAAATTGCAGGATTAAGACTAAGAAAACTAACAGCGCAACCATTATTAGGGTTCTTAACCAATATACGCTAATAAAACTGTCGGCCAACAAAAAACCACCAACTACAAAAATAAGGGTGAGAACGATAATTTTATGGCCTTCTTTATGAAACATAATGTAATATTCTTAAAAATAAATAAATAAAAGGGGCAGCAAATATAATGCTATCTAGTCTGTCTAATAATCCACCATGACCTGGCATTATAACTCCACTATCTTTAACATGTGCTTGTCGCTTAAATTTAGATTCAATCAAGTCTCCCAGAGTCCCAAAAACACTAATAATAATACTAAGCAATAACCAACTTGTAAAGTTTAATGTTGCAGTAAAGGTAGCGATAAAATAACTTGCAACACATGAAAAGAATAAACCTCCCAGGAAGCCTTCAACTGTTTTTTTTGGTGAAATGGCCTCAAAAAGTTTTTGCTTTCCAAAATTCTTACCAACCAGATACGCAAAGGAATCGTTAACCCATATTAAAATAAAGGCTCCTAATAATATTAAAGGATTATAAGATTGGTAGTAGTTTGCGATAAGAATTAAGAAAACAAAGGCGCTTGATAAATAGAAGGTCGTTAGTAAAAATCGCTTTGTACTAAATAAAGGAATGGTTTTTCCAGAAAATAAATCTTTAATAAGAAATAAGTTTACGAAAATGGATAAAACGGTTAAAATTTGAGTGGCCTCATGAATCCCCGTGTTGGTATTCAAAACAGCTTGCCAATAACCAAACACAGCAAATAAAATAATAAAGATGATGTATGGAATGTAGCTTTTTAATTGGATAAGTTTATTGAACTCACCAATACAGATAAGTCCAAAAACGAAAAAAAGTGCGATTAAAAGGTGTTCGAAAAATAAGCATGTAACTAATAATGAAACATATAATAACCCAGAAAGTGATCTAACAAGAGTTTCTTTCATTCTACAAATCTTCCAGAAGCAGGAGGTATAGGTTTTTAGCACTGCTTCCATAACTTAAAAAATCTTTTTCGTCTCCAGATTTAAAATGCTTAATAGTGGTAATGTTTGTGGGTATTTTTTGTCTGTTCTTATTTTTAATACCTCTTAAGCCTTCACCAATATTTTCTAGAATCTGGCTTGTAGTTGCAAAAACAATAAAATTAAAAGGTAATTCTGGTAATTTCTTTTCAAAAATTTGCTTGGAAGATATTAATAAGGAACCATCATTAGCTATTAAGTTTTCGCAAGTAGTTAAGAAGAATGTTGCCTCGCTAAGTTTTGTGGTCGATGTTAGGTCGCAGTCTTTAAATTTATCTTCTAAATTGGAATCTAGTAAAAGAACCTGCTTATCTTGCCATTCATTTTCAACAATAATATGTCCTAAATTACTAAAAACCTCATCTAAATTTTCACAATACAAGAACTTACCCCCATTAGCTTTGAAGTTTATAGTAAACCTTTCGTCAATGGGCAGTTTTATTTCTGGCATATATTTGCCTCTATTATCAGATTTTAGTTCCTCTTCAGGTTTGTTAGATTTGGAACCAAAAATTTTTCTAAATAGACTCATCTAGTTATATGCTATTAACCTTGTTTCATAAGAGGTTTATCAAATATAAAAAATCTTAAATTAACCCTACGATTAATTTAAGATTTTTACCATAAACCCCAGAAAGCATGTAGGTTTCCACTTATTCTTCCTTTTCTGTTTTTATTTCTTCGTTTGGATTAACCACTTCTTCCTTTTCAAAAGCGCGCTTACCAAATATTTTTTCAAGGTTATCTTTAAAAATAACTTCTTTTTCCAAAAGCACTTCGGCCAATTCTGTAAGTTTATCTTTGTTAGCTTCAAGTAATTTAATGGCTCTTTGATACTGTTCTTCTATAATATTGGAAATCTCTTTATCAATAAGTTCCGCTGTTTGTTCACTGTAAGGCTTTGTAAAACCGTACTCGCTCTGTCCAGAATCATAATAGGTTAAGTTTCCAATTTTATCGCTTAACCCATAAATAGTCACCATCGCTCTAGCTTGCTTAGTTACTTTCTCCAAATCACTTAAAGCTCCAGTCGATATTTTATCAAAAATTACTTTTTCAGCGGCTCGACCTCCAAGAGCAGCACACATTTCATCAAGCATCTGTTCTGGCCTAACAATTAAGCGCTCTTCAGGCAAATACCAAGCAGCACCAAGAGAACGACCTCTAGGGACTATAGTTACTTTAACCAAGGGAGCAGCGTGTTCTAGCATCCAACTTACGGTGGCGTGACCGGCTTCATGGTAAGCAACGGCTTTTTTCTCGCTGGGCGTAATGATTTTGTTTTTCTTCTCTAAACCTCCAATTATTCTATCTACCGCGTCTAGGAAATCTTGCTTGTCTACGGCTTTTTTCCCATTTCTAGCAGCAATTAAGGCTGCTTCGTTACACACGTTTGCAATATCTGCACCAGAAAAGCCTGGAGTTTGTTTTGAAAGGAAGTCTAAGTCTAAATTTTCAGATTTCTTTAAAGGTCTTAAGTGCACTTCAAAAATTTCCTTTCGTTCACGAACGTCAGGCAAATCGACAAAAATTTGTCTGTCAAAACGACCTGCACGCATTAACGCTTTGTCAAGAATATCTGCTCTGTTAGTTGCAGCAATAACAATAACATTAGTGTTCGTACCAAAACCGTCCATTTCTGTTAGTAGTTGGTTGAGCGTATTTTCACGTTCATCATTACTCCCAGACATAGCATTCTTTCCTCTCGCACGGCCAATGGCATCTATTTCATCAATAAAAATAATAGAGGGCGATTTTTCTTTAGCTTGTTTAAATAAGTCTCTAACCCTAGAGGCGCCTACACCAACAAACATTTCAACGAAATCGGAGCCCGATAAAGAAAAGAAAGGCACCTTAGCCTCGCCAGCTACCGCCTTTGCTAATAGGGTTTTACCTGTTCCTGGAGGGCCTACAAGCAACGCTCCTTTCGGAATCTTACCTCCAAGAGTTGTATATTTTTCTGGGTATTTAAGAAAATCTACAATTTCTTGAACCTCTTCCTTAGCACCTTCTAATCCAGCAACATCTTTAAAGCTTGTTTTAACTTCGGTATTTTGATCAAATAGTTTAGCTTTTGACTTTCCGATGTTGAAAATTTGACCACCAGCACCACCAGCACCACCACCAGACATACGTCTCATGATGAAAATCCATACACCAATTAAAAGAATAAAAGGAAGAATACCCATTAATAAATTTCCCCAATCATTGGTTTCTGTATCAAAGGTTACTATTGGTTTATCGGCCAAATCTTTTGTCGATTCGTTTAATTTATTCTCGAAGTTCTGCAAGTCTCCAAATTCAAACCTGTAGTTAGGTAACTTTGTTGTTGATGGAATAAAGGTTTGAGGTTTTGAATTTTTGTGTACTTCTTTAGATTCGGCATCTGTTGTAAGATAAACTTTTGCAACGCGGGTATTTTTAACAATATCAACGCGTTCTACATCACCAGCTTCTAAATATTTGAAGAAGTCTGAAGGGGTTGTTAAATTACCGTCTTGGTAGCTGCCTCCACTAAAAAGTTGGAATCCTAAAAATACGGCAATTAAAATGCCATAAACCCAATAGGGACTAAACTTAGGTTTTTTATCTTTTATGTTTTTATTGTCTTTTGTCATTTCAGTGTTTTAGTAACTGGTTTCTATTACGGTTGTTTTTGCATCACCCCACAAACTTTCTATATCATAAAACTCTCTAATGTGTTTTTGAAATACATGAACAACTACATTTACATAATCAATTAATACCCACTCAGCATTATCTACACCTTCTGTATGCCATGGGTTGTCTTTAAGTTCTTTGCTAACTTTTTTCTGAATGGAATTAACAATAGCATTTACCTGCGTGTTTGAAGTACCTTCGCAAATAATAAAGTAATCACAAACCGTGTTTTCAATTTCCCTTAAATCTAAAATATTTATCTCTTTTCCTTTAACATCCTCAATACCGCTTAGAATTACCGATATTAATTGGTCTGCGCTTATTTTTTCTTTCGCCATTAATTAAATTTAATTTGTGCAAAGTTATTATTTTTTTAGTTCTTTATACTTCAAAATAATCATAAGATTTTATGGTAATATAATAACTTTCAAATGCGTATAATCAAACTTAGTGCCACCAAATCAACAAATAGTTATTTGAGGGAATTATGTACTCAAGAAAATCTAGACGATTATACGGTTGTAATTGCTGGCGAACAAACTGAAGGACGTGGTCAAATGGGCACCCAGTGGCAGGCTCAGTCTAATAAAAACCTGACTTTTAGCGTGTTCAAGAGTTATGGTAAGATGGAGATTGAGGGGCAGTTTTATATTAGTATGGTCGTAGCGTTGTCAATATTAAAGACCTTACAAATGTTATCCATTTCCGGATTAAAAGTTAAATGGCCTAACGACATTTTGTCAGCAGAGAAGAAAATATGCGGTGTTTTAATTGAGAATGTCATAAAACAGCGACATATTTCGGCATCTGTTGTAGGGATAGGTTTAAATGTTAACCAAACCCAATTTGAAAACTTGCCTAAAGCTTCATCACTTAAAAGTATTACTGGAATACATTATAATTTAGATGAATTAGCAATTTTAATAATCAAAAGATTAAAAGTGTATTTTGACAAGCTTGCTTCTGGTCAGTTTCAAGAAATAAAACGGGCTTATGAGTCTCATTTGTTTAGAAAGAATAAACCTTCTACGTTTAAAAGTAGTGCAGGGAATACATTTGTCGGTTTTATTACAGGGGTTTCAGATTCGGGGAAGCTTGAAATTCTTGAAGAAAATCAGGTCACTAAATTATACGATCTTAAGGAAGTAAGCCTTCTTTATTAAATAGCTTGTGGAATATTAGAGGCTAATGTCTCGATAAATTTCGTTATTGGGCTTTTTATCATCATGGCCATCATAGGATTAAAATCTCCAGAAAAATTTAATTGAACTTCACTTTTTTCATCGGCCGTTTTCGTAATTACACCTTCTAAAGAAAAATCAATTTTTCCACCAGCTGCACCTAAAACTATCTTATTAGGAGGGATAACTTCCTTTTTTTTCAAGACAATTTCTGGCATGCCCTTAAGCGCAAATACAAACGTATCGTCTGATAATACTTCAAATTTGCTAATATTTTCAGGCATTAGAGATTCAAAGTTTTTAACGTTGGCTAAAAAATTGCAGATATCCTCAGGAGATTTGTCAATACTAATTTTTGGAGATTGTAAATTCATGATTATTGTTTGATTACAGTGATAGTTATAACGGGCGTAAACTTATTTGGCATCCCATTCGCTGGGATTTGTATTCCATTCAGATAGGGTTTCTAAATCTTTTTTAGAAATGTAATTAGTTTCTAAAGCTTGCTCTAGTAAATTTTCGTAATTACTTAAGGTGTTTAAACGGATATCTGCATTTTTGAAATTATCAGTAGCAATATCAAAGCCATAAGTAAAAATAGCAATCATACCTTTAACATTAACATTAGCTTCTTTCAAGGCTTTAACTGCGTTAAGACTACTCTTTCCTGTGCTAATTAAGTCTTCAACAACCACAACATTTTGACCACTCTCAACGAATCCTTCTATTTGATTTTTACGGCCATGACCTTTAGCGTCTGGTCTAACGTAAATAAAAGGCAAGCCTAAATATTCTGCCACCAGCATACCTATACCAATAGCACCAGTAGCAACTCCAGCGATAACATCTGGTTTGCCGTATTGTCTTTCTATGTGTTTTCCCATAGTCTCACGAATGTAATTCCTTATGGGAGGGAAAGAAAGTATAATACGGTTATCACAATATATTGGAGATTTCCATCCAGAAGCCCAGGTAAAAGGGGCTTGAGGACTCAGTTTTATAGCATTTATTTGTAATAAAACCTCAGCTGTTTTTTTGGCAGTATCTTTATTAAAAATCATAGAAGCAAAATTAAACATAAAATTGATTCTACAGAATTCAAGATGTGGTTAAAAAATATTTTTTTTCACAACGTGCCGTGTTTTCCTAAAAATGATATTTTTACCAGATACAAAATACTAATAAGGATTTACTATGTTTAAAATTTTTGTTGGTGATAAGCCAATAATTTTGACTTCGAAAGTTGAAAGAGAAACCAATTTCAAGAATTATTTACTTAAGACGGTAAATCTACCAAAAGTGATACGAAAACTGAATGCTTCTGATTTACAAGAGGTACGTTTAATCCACAAAAATGAAGATAAACTACTCAAAAAATTTTTGAAGAAGCTTCCAAATGTTGTGGCTGGGGGAGGTAAAGTTTTTAATCAAAATGGCGATGTTTTGTTTATCTACCGAAATGATAAATGGGATCTTCCAAAAGGTAAGGCGGAGCGAAATGAAACTATCGAGGAAACTGCTATACGCGAAGTATCGGAAGAAACAGGTGTTAGCGGTTTGCAAATAACCAAGCCTCTGGAGGTTACTTACCATATTTTTAAACGCAATGGGCGTTACAAAATAAAGGTTACTTATTGGTTTGAAATGAAAACAGATTTTAATGGTAAACTTTATCCTCAAGAAAATGAAGGAATTACCAAAGTGGCATGGTTAAATGAAGGTGAAGTGCTAAAGGCTCTAGATAATTCGTATGCCAATATCAAACAATTGGTTTAGCGCTTTCATTAGTTTTCCATCACTTGAATCAATAGAAATACTTTTATTTTTCTTGCTTTTTGCTCTGTAAATTAAGTGAATAGGAATATGTTTACAAAATAAACCCTTGTTGGAATAGTTTTTCGATAAACAGTTAATTTTATTGTTTAATAAAATGTTAAAATAATTAAACAAAATAAATTAATGTTTAACTTTGCTTATAATAACTTAAACAAAATTAGCATGAAAGCAAAACTATCTTACCAAACTCCCAAACTACTTTATCTATTTGTTTCTATTTTGTTTCTCAATTATATGCCAACCGCAGCTCAAACAGCACAATCTTTCGGTGCTGTAAAATGGGGTGTAATTGAAGGTTTTGAGTTTACAAACGGTCATGAATCTGTTCAGGTGAAAGAAGGAAGCAGTTACGCTTTCGATGATTTACCGGGTCACTTTTATCTTAATGCACATGTTTCAGGATATGCGCAAAGCGTGAAATTTGAAGTGACCAATATTGACACAGGAGAGGTGTTAAGTATTGTAGAAAACCTCCCACCATATACATTTCCTGCAGGAAATGGTGATTGGGATATAGGTAAAGGAAGTTTTGCTATCACAGCGACACTGTACAAAAAGGATAATGCAGAGGAAGAAATACAAACCAAAACGATTATGTTTATCATTGGAGATACTAATTGCTCGGCTATGGCAGGAACAATGAGTACGGATATGCCAATGGTAAGCTTGATAGATGGTAAGGCTACAGTACAAGCGATGTCTAATGGAGATGCTTATATTCCAGACGGTTATGTACAGGCTTATGTACTCACTATGGGCGAGGGCTTAGTTATAAAAGGTTTAGGAGAGACTCCAGAGTTTAAAGTAGAAGAAGCGGGTGATTACACGATTCACAGTATTGTCTTTGATCCAGAGACCTTAGATACCAGTATTGTCGTACCAGGTCAGACAACAGGCTTTGATGTTAATGGATTATTGATTCAAGGCGGCGGTATGATATGTGCGAGTTTAGATGTAGCAGGAGCTAAGGTTAGTGTAGAGGAGTGTAAAGCTATGGCAGGAACAATGAGTACGGACATGCCAATGGTAAGCTTGATAGATGGTAAGGCCACAGTACAAGCGATGTCTAATGGAGATGCTTATATTCCAGACGGTTATGTACAGGCTTATGTACTCACCATGGGCGAGGGCTTAGTTATAAAAGGTTTAGGAGAGACTCCAGAGTTTAAAGTAGAAGAAGCGGGTGATTACACGATTCACAGTATTGTCTTTGATCCAGAGACATTAGATACCAGTATTGTCGTACCAGGTCAGACAACAGGCTTTGATGTTAATGGATTATTGATTCAAGGCGGCGGTATGATATGTGCGAGTTTAGATGTAGCAGGAGCTAAGGTTAGTGTAGAGGAGTGTAAAGCTATGGCAGGAACAATGAGTACGGATATGCCAATGGTAAGCTTGATAGATGGTAAGGCCACAGTACAAGCGATGTCTAATGGAGATGCTTATATTCCAGACGGTTATGTACAGGCTTATGTACTCACTATGGGCGAGGGCTTAGTTATAAAAGGTTTAGGAGAGACTCCAGAGTTTAAAGTAGAAGAAGCGGGTGATTACACGATTCACAGTATTGTCTTTGATCCAGAGACCTTAGATACAGATATTGTCGTACCAGGTCAGACAACAGGCTTTGATGTTAATGGATTATTGATTCAAGGCGGCGGAATGATATGTGCGAGTTTAGATGTAGCAGGAGCTAAGGTTAGTGTTATGGAATCTGAAGTGTGTGTAGTGGATTCAGGAAGCATGTATTCTAAAAACCCGATTAATTGTTTAACAGGTGGAATTGCATCGATTTCAGCGAGAATCAATGATGCCTCAACAATTCCATCAGGGTATAGCCAATTATTTGTACTTACTGAGGCCTTTTCTTTGACTATTTTAGGAGTGTCTAACACACCTGAGTTTGAAGTTTCAGAAGGTGGCTTTTACAGAATTCACAGTTTGGTCTACAATCCTGAAACTTTGGATTTGAGTGGTGTTGTTCCGGGTCAGACTACGGGATTTGACGTAGTAGGTATCATAAATGACAATGATATTTGTGCCTCATTAGATGTTCAAGGTGCTGTTAATCTTGTAATAGGTTCGAGATGGTTCTGCTATTTCTTTAATAAATACTTTAACAGAGGTGATGTGACTAGTAAGAGTGGTTCAAATAAAGGAGATGACGGACTTGACTTAGAACAATTGATTAGCCAATATAACAGTTATGAAGATTTTAAAAATGCTTTTATCGATGACAACATGGAAACTAGATTTTATCCAAATCCTGTAGTAAATGTTTTAAATGTAGAAATGGAGGTTTTTGACCAAGAAGTTATGAATTATAGTGTTATGGATGTTAGCGGTCGTTTAGTAATGAGTGGGGCGGCCAAAGATTTAGAATATGGTAAACAAACTCTTGATTTTAGTCGTCTAAATTCAGGTGTGTATTTAGTACAGTTTGTTTCAGACCAGCGTACGATAACTAAGAAAATTATGATTAGAAACTAGAATGAAAAAGAAAAATAATTTGTTTTATTAGTTTAGTTGATTCATTGGAAAGCCGTTATTACTAAAATAACGGCTTTTTTATTTGGTAACAAAAGTTAAGATTTTGTCTTTAGTTTTTTTCTGAGGTTCCATATTTCAAACGATTGCGTGTATTTGAATCTAAAATATAAAGCCTCAACTTGCAGGTCAATATAATAAACGTAAATTTGCAGCTTCAATAAAATTAACATGACTGAATTCATAAGAAAACGAGCAGCAAATGCCAAGAATGATATATTAAGTGGAATTACAGTAGCGCTTGCTTTGGTGCCAGAGGCCGTAGCTTTTGCCTTTGTAGCAGGAGTCGATCCATTAGTTGGTTTATACGCTGCCTTTATGATTGGTCTAATCACTTCCATTTTTGGTGGTCGGCCAGGAATGATTAGTGGAGCCACGGGTGCTCTTGCAGTTGTTATGGTTAGTCTGGTGGCAGAAGGAAATGCCATGGGGGCTGAAGGCGAGCAGCTAGGCTTATATTATCTCTTTGCTACCGTTATTCTCATGGGAATTATACAAATGCTTGCTGGCATTTTTAAACTAGGAAAATTTGTTCGACTCATTCCTCATCCTGTTATGATGGGTTTTGTCAATGGTTTGGCAATTGTGATATTTTTGTCTCAATTGGGAATGTTTAAGGATGTAAATGGTGATTGGTTCTCTGGAAACCAATTATATATTATGTTGGCCTTGGTAGCTCTTACTATGGGTATTATGTATGGATTACCTAAGTTAACTAAAAAACTCCCAGAAGCACTTATTGCTATTTTAGTAGTATCTGCTATCGTTATTTTTGGAAATTTAGAGGTGGCAACTGTTGGGAGTTTTATTAGAGATGGCGGAGGCGAAGGACTTAAAGGCGGCTTACCTCAATTTCAATTTGACATTTTTAGTAAAGTACCTTTTAATTGGCAAACCATTAAGTTTATTGGACCCTATGCTTTAATTCTTGCCGCTATTGGTTTAATTGAATCCTTAATGACTCTTAATTTAGTCGATGAACTCACGGAAACTAGAGGGAATGCCAATAGAGAATGTATGGCTCAGGGAGGTGCTAATATTATCACTGGGTTTTTTGGTGGTATGGGAGGTTGTGCCATGATTGGTCAGTCCTTAATCAATATCAAGTCTGGAGGAAGAACTAGATTGTCTGGAATCGTAGCAGCCGTTTTATTATTGGTGTTTATTTTATTTGCATCAGGGTTAATAGAACAAGTGCCTATTGCTGCTTTAGTGGGTGTTATGTTTATGGTGGTTATCGGAACTTTTGCATGGAGTAGTTTTAGAATCTTAAATAAAATTCCAGTGAGCGATGTTATCGTTTTAGTAGCTGTATCGTCGTTAACCGTAATTTTTGATTTAGCTATAGCCGTAATAGCAGGCGTTATTATTAGTGCCTTGGTGTTTTCATGGGAGAATGCAAAACGTATTCGGGCTCGTAAACGAATGAAGGACGATGGTACTAAGGTTTATGAAATTTGGGGGCCTTTGTTTTTTGGATCAATTATTGCTTTTAATGAAAAGTTTGATGTGAAAAATGATCCTGATAAGGTTGAAATAGATTTTGTTGAATCAAGAGTTAGTGATCATTCAGCTATTGAAGCCATTTATAGTTTAGTTGAAAAGTATGAGTCTGCAGGAAAGCAGGTAAAATTAAAGCATTTGAGTGAAGATTGTAAAGTGCTGCTTTACAAATCAAATCCGAAATTCCGAGAGGTTATTGTTGAAGACATTGAGGACCCAAGATACCATTTGGCAGAAAATCCAGAAGCATTTACAAAAGGGCTTTCAGAATACAAGTTTTAAACTGTATGTATCTGCGGATCCGTATTAATGATATTTTTATCATTATTAAATAAGTCTAATACCCATTGAGGAGGGGGCTTTTGTTCTTTAGCACCAATTTCTTTCATGATATCAGATAAGGCCGTTGGAATATCTTTTTTCCAAACCAGAGATCTTGTTATTCCAACAGCTTTGATCTCATTGTTTTGTTTGAAATAATGAAGATGATAAACCCATTTTTCATCAAGGCCACTACTTTCTAATGTTAAAGTAAATTTTGTGAATAGTTTTAATGGTTTTCTGTAAATAATCTTTTGAGAACCCAGAGTCGGTGCTAACCCGCGTCTCACTATGGCTTTAAAAAGCTTAGATCTTGCGATAAGCTCCCAACGAATAAAATCCATATAAACTGGATATTTTGAGGCTGTCATAACACGCAGGCCATCGCAATCAAATAAGCCCACTCTAAAGTCTCTGGAGATGGTTTGGTTATATTCAACTTTATTCTGAAAGTTTCTTAAGATTAAAATTTTTAGGATAGTAAACCAATAATAAATCATAGAAACTCTTATTTACATAGGTGTTATGTTACCCGAACACTATTAGGAACCAATTTCGTGTAATCACCATTATTCCTAATAACATCACGAACAATATTTGATGCTATATAAGAGGTGTCCGCCGAGGTAAGCAAGAAAACAGTTTCAATAGGAGCTAGGTCTCTATTGGTGTGAGCAATAGCTTTTTCAAATTCAAAATCTGCTGGATTTCTAAGGCCTCTAAGAATAAATTCAACACCAATGTCTTTACAATAATCTACGGTAAGTCCTTTATAAGTTATAACCTTTACTTTTGATTCGTTTTCAAAAGTTTTTTCAATAAAAGCCATGCGCTCTTCTAAAGTGAACATATATTTCTTATCGGCATTAACCCCAATGGCTACAATAATCTCATCAAATAGCGTAACGCCTCGTTTAATAATGTCATAATGGCCCAGCGTAATGGGGTCAAAAGAACCAGGAAATAAAGCACGTTTCATGTTAATTAATATTTTGTTCTCGAACAAGAGAAAACGTTCTTAAGTAGCTTTTCAAAGATAGTTATAAATTATTTTAGGGCTTCTTCTATGGCATTATCAAATAATTCTGCTAAAGAAATACCCGCTACTTCAGCCTGCTGTGGCAGTATGCTTTCTTTGGTCAGGCCAGGAATGGTATTCATTTCTAATAAATGGGGTTCTCCATTTTTAAATATAAATTCACTTCGACTAAAACCTGTCATTTTTAAGATTTCATAAATCTTCTTTGCTTGTTTATGGACCTTATTTTCCTCTTCTTGGCTTAATCGCGCTGGTGTAATTTCTTGAGATTTACCCTGGTATTTGGCTTCATAATCAAAGAAGTCGTTTTCAGAAACAATTTCGGTTATGGGGAGTACTTTAGTTTCACCCTTATAAGTTATTACCCCAACAGAAACTTCCTTACCCTCCAAAAAGGATTCAATTATAATTTCATCATCTTCTTTAAAAGCAATTTCTATAGCTTCATTAATAGCCTCTTTTTTATGAACTTTACTTACTCCAAAACTACTCCCTGCTTTATTGGCTTTTACAAAACAAGGAAGCCCTACTTTGTTAATTATAGCTTGTTCGTCGATGGGATCTCCATAGTTTAGGTAATAGGATTCGGCAGTTTTTACGCCATATGGCTTTAAAACACTTAGTAAATCTCTTTTGTTAAAGGTTATAGCCGCTTGATACATATTGCAACTAGTGTGTGGGATGCCTAATAATTCAAAATAACCTTGCATATAACCATTTTCACCAGGCGCCCCGTGAATGGCGTTAAAAACACAATCGAATGTGGTTTTAAAACTACCTACGTTTATTGAAAAGTCGTTTTTATCAATTGAGAATTCGGTTTCTTCTTCGTCAACATAAACCCATTTGTCTTTAAAAATATGAATCCTGTAGGCATTATATTTTTCGGGATCTAATGCCTCATAGACCACATTTCCGCTTTTTAACGATATTTTATATTCGCTGGAGTAGCCACCCATTATAATGGCAATATTTTTTTTCATAAGAACTAAGCTACTTCGTATTTAAAATAATTTCTACTCATTGAGATTTTAATTCATTTCAAATTAATAAACTAAAACTTATATTAAAACGTATTTATTATAAGTCAGGCTAAAATATCATATAAATTGCAAAACAAAAAACTGTTCGGTTTTTATATATTTGCTTAATTCAAAATTCCATAAATGAGTCTTATAAAATTTCTAACTAGCAAATCTTTTTTAAAGCAAATAGTGTTGGCGGTAGTTGCCGTTTTTGTGCTTTGTTTTGTGTTATTAAAATGGCTAAATACATCTACGAATCACGGCGATTTTGAAACGGTTCCAGACTTAAAAGGAAAATCTATTGATGTTGCTCAGGTGGCACTAGAAGATAATAATCTGGTTATGAAAATTCAAGATTCTGCTAACTATAACCCTGATTACCCAAAGTTTTCGGTAATTGAACAGGAGCCTATTGCTGGATCTAAGGTAAAGGAAAACAGAAAAATATACATTACACTAAATCCTTCTGGATATAGAAAGATGAATATTCCCGAAGGTTTAATAGATAAAACATTTCGTCAGGTAAAGCCAACGTTGGAAGCTTTAGGTTTTAAAATTGGAAAAACTACCTATGTAAACAATATAGGTAAGGATATTGTGCTTAAACTAACTCACAAAGGTAAAGCCCTAAAGCCTGGTGATAAACTAGAAAAAACATCGGTTATCGATTTTCAACTTGGTAACGGTAAGCGCCCCTAAAAATGGATAACTACACGCCTCAGTTGCCCGACGACAATGATTTGTATGAGCATCATGCATTTACTGTAGATAAGGGACAAACACCGCTAAGAATAGATAAATACTTAATGAATTTTGTAGAAAATGCTACCAGAAATAAAATTCAAGCAGCTGCTAAAAATGGAAGTATTTATGTGAATGGAAGCCCTGTGAAGTCGAACTATAAGGTTAAGCCAGATGATCAAATTCGTGTGCTTTTTGCGCACCCGCCTCATGAAAATTTATTGGTAGGAGAAGCGATTGACATTGATGTGGTTTATGAAGATGAGGCGCTTTTGGTGGTTAATAAGCCGGCAGGTATGGTTGTGCATCCTGGCCATGGAAATTATTCGGGAACCCTAATTAATGCCTTGATTTATAGATTTGATAATCTTCCAAATAACTCAAGCGAACGCCCTGGCTTGGTTCATAGAATTGATAAAGACACCAGTGGTCTTTTGGTTATTGCTAAAACAGAACAAGCTATGGCTAGTTTATCACTTCAATTTGCCGAAAAAACTAGCGAGCGTGAGTATGTGGCGTTGGTTTGGGGAAATATAGAGGAAGATAAGGGAATTATAGAAGGTAATATTGGAAGGCATCCTAAAAATCGTTTGCAGAATACCGTTTTTTTAGATGACGAATCAAGTAAAGGTAAATCTGCTGTTACACATTTTAAGGTTTTAGAGCGCTTAGGTTATGTGACTTTGGTTTCTTGTAAACTAGAAACAGGAAGGACACACCAAATACGCGTGCACATGAAATATATTGGGCATACCTTATTTAATGATGAGCGCTATGGCGGTGATAAAATATTAAAGGGCACTACATTTACAAAGTACAAACAGTTTGTAGATAACTGTTTTAAGGTGCTGCCTAGGCAAGCACTTCATGCTAAAACTCTTGGTTTTACACACCCTACTACTGGAGAATTTATGAAGTTTGATACATCAATTCCGGACGATATGCAACAATGTATAGAAAAATGGAGAGGCTATGTGAAGCATCAAGAGTTTGAGTAATTTTTTTAACACGATAAAAACATCGACTAGTTTCTTAATTGAAATAGAATATCTAAAATTTCAATATCCGGGGCTTCAATAACTTCATAAGCTTCAGGAATACTAGAGGCTAAATCAGACGATTTATAAGCCATCAAGGATGCTTTTGAATCCCAAACATAAATGCCTCCATACTGGCCATCGTTGTTTATTTTTACATAATACTTTTGCAACAAACCGGGTATAGTCTCGAATTGAGGTTTACGGTCATGCGCTCTTTTAAGGAGTTCTTCTTCTGGTAAGCCAGATTTTAATCGAATAATTTGTAAAATCATAATGTGTCAATTAATATGGTTGATTATAATTCTTAAAGTTAGAGCTTTTTTCAATAGCGCTTGTTTAAACTTCGAGTATCAATTCTATTTATATTCGAATTAAAAATAATTCTTAGCTCCCATTTTAATACTAATTAAGTAATTGTAAATTTGAAATGAAAAAGTAAAATACCATGAAACTCGTAATATCTCCTGCTAAGTCATTAAATTTTGAATCGGAACTACCTTTTGATGTGGGCACAGAGCCTTATTTTTTAAAACGGGCGGAGCGTTTAAATAAGCTCCTTAAAAAGAAATCTGCTAAGAGTTTGTCCAAACTTATGAGTATCTCTGATGCATTAGGGCAACTAAATTATGAGCGAAACCAAGTATGGTCCTTGCCCTTTACAAAAGATAATGCTAGAGCCGCTGTATATGCGTTTAATGGTGATGTTTACAGAGGTTTAGATGCTTATACTATCCCTAAAGAAAAAATGACCACATTACAAAATACGGTTCGCATCCTTTCTGGACTTTATGGCATACTAAGACCAACAGACCTCATACAAGCCTACCGCTTAGAAATGGGTACTAAAATGCCAGTGGGAGTAAAAAAGAATTTATATGAATTTTGGAAAAAAGACATTACAAAATATTTGAATGATGAGCTCGATGATGACGAAGTTTTCTTGAATCTTGCTAGTAATGAGTATTTTAAGGCAGTTGATAAAAAGCACCTTAAAACCCCTGTAGTGACGGCTAATTTTAAGGATTTTAAGAATGGGCAGTATAAAATGATTTCATTTTTTGCCAAAGAAGCTCGAGGTTCAATGGCCAGGTATGTTATTGATACCAACGCGCAAACCGTTGATGATTTAAAAGGATTCAACTATATGGGTTACGGCTATAGCGAGGATATGTCCAAAGGAAATGACCTTGTTTTTATTAGATAACCTACTGTCTTAAATTTTTTATTCGTTCTAATAAAGTTGGGTGCGAATAATGCATAAATACATACGCTGGGTGTGGTGTTAAATTGCTTAAGCTATTTTTAGATAATTTTTTTAGTGACGTGATAAGCGGTTCTCCTTTATAGGTGTTTTTTGCATAATTGTCTGCTTGGTACTCAAATTTTCGAGAAAAAATATTCATAATTAAACCAGTAACTTCAGAGATTGGAGAATACAGAAGCCCAAAAGCAATTAATCCAATGTGAAAGCTGGGAATATTTACGCCCAATGCCTGAGATAACAGTGGGTTTGAAATAAACAAGGATAAAATATACAGTGTTAAGCCTGTAAGTAAAATAGAGGCAACGAGATTAAAAATAATGTGTTTTTTTTTGTAATGTCCTACCTCATGAGCCAAAACAGCAACAATCTCCTCATCTTCTAAATCATTGATTAAGGTATCATAAAGGGTCACTCGTTTTTCTCTTCCAAATCCTGAAAAATAAGCATTGGCCTTTGTGCTTCGTTTAGAACCATCGATAACAAAAATTTTATCTAATTTGAAACCCACAGTTTTAGCGTATTCAGAAATCTTATCACGAAGGGTTCCTGTTTCTAAAGGAGTTTGTTTGTTAAATAAAGGGACAATCAATTTGGAATAAAACATATTCATAAATAGGGTAAAAGCAGCAACGACGCCCCAAGCATATAGCCAGAATAAATTTCCGGTAGCTTGATAGAACCATATAATTAAAGCTAAAATGCAACCACCAATTATAGTCATCATCAACCAACCCTTAATTTTATCTAAAAAGAATGTTTTTTTCGTAGTCTTGTTAAATCCAAACTTTTCTTCAATAACAAAGGTGCTATAATACGAGAATGGTGTTGCTAAAATGTCGTTTCCAATCATGATAATTCCAAAAAATACTAGTGCTATTATGATAGGGTTATTGCTAGTGTTTCTGGCAATGTTATCTACAAACTCGAAACCATCAAACATTAAAAAAGCTATGGTGAGAATTGTGGAAAAAGTTGAGCTAAATAAACCAAACTTATAAGTAGTCCCCTTATAGTTTTGTGATTTTTTATATTCTTGTTCATCATAAACATCTTCAAGTTCTTTAGGAAGCGTATCGTTAAAATGTTTTGCGTTTAAGGTATCAAGAATCTTGTCAATAATAAAATTGATGACTATTATGGCGATGATGATGTAGAACAAACTCTGCGAGCTCATAAATCTGGTGTTTTTCTATTAAATTTTTAAAGGAAACGACGTTGCCTTTTGGCTTCAAAAATAAGAATTCCTGCAGCAACAGAAACATTCATGGAATCTATTTCTCCCTGCATTGGTATAATAATATTTTGAGTAGATTGGGCACGCCATTCTTGGCTTAAACCTGTAGCTTCAGTACCTACCACAATGGCTGTTGGTTGCGTAAAGTCTTGAGTATGGTAGTTTACAGATTCTTGTAAAATAGCACAGTAGATATTAATGTTTTTTAATTTTAAAAAGGCGATAATTTCGGTAGTGGTTCCTGTAGCAATTTGATTTGTAAAGACACAACCCACACTAGAACGAATAATGTTCGGATTGTATAAATCTGTTTTAGGGTTGGCTATGATCACAGCGTCAACATTTGCGGCGTCAGCAGTTCTTAAAATGGCACCAATATTTCCTGGTTTTTCAGGGGCTTCCGCTACTAAAATAAGTGGATTTTTATTATTTAGATGTAGCTTATCAAGCGTATTAACTTTTGATTTTGCAATCGCCATAACTCCCTCGGTAGTACCCCTGTAAGCTAGTTTTTGATACACTTCAATAGAAATCTTAATAAGATCAATTGGCTTATCTGTTAAGTCGTCTAGTTTACTTTGTAGAAATAGTTCAGGGCAGAATAAAACGGTCTCTAAATTATAGCCTCCTTTAATTGCCAATGCAATTTCTCGTTCACCCTCAATTAATAAAGTTCCTGTTTTTTTTCGTTCACGCGATTTTTCTTTTAACTGAAAAAGGTGCTTTACGTATGTGTTTTGTATACTACTAATTGCTTTCATAATGCGCACACAAAAGTAATTGATTTTATGTAATTAATGCTGCAGCTTTACGTCAAACGATCAAATAAACACAATGATCTCAATGAAAAATATAATTTACATTCTACTAATCACTTTATTGCTATCGTGTAAAAATAAAACGGTTATTAATAGTACTCAAGTAAATAGTGTTCAAAGCTCTCAGGTTAATACATATCCAGAAAGTGTCTCAAGAGTTTTTAAAGCTCATGGAGGCCTAGATCGTTGGAATGCCTTGAGAACCTTACAGTTTACAATGAATAAGCCAAATGGAAAAGAAGTGACATTGACCGATTTGAGAAATAGAAAATCGCTTATATCTACAAATAAATTCCAAATTGGTTATAACGGAACAGACGTTTGGATAAATCAAGATTCTTTGCATTATAAAGGGGACCCAAAGTTTTATTATAATCTGATGTTTTACTTTTATGCTATGCCTTTTATTTTAGCAGATAGTGGTATTAACTATGAGAATGTTGAGCCATTAGAGTTTGAAGGTGCCACATATCCGGGAATAAAAATTTCTTATGATGCAGGAGTGGGAGAATCTCCTGAAGATGAGTATGTTTTGTATTACCATCCAGAAACTTATAAAATGGCATGGTTAGGCTATACTGTAACTTTCTTCTCTAAAGAGAAAAGTAAAGAGTTTCATTTTATAAAGTACGGCAATTGGCAAGACGTGGAAGGCATGTTGTTGCCAGAAACAATAAGTTGGTACAATTATGATAATAATTTGCCTACAACAAAACGAAATGATCTACAGTTTGTTGATGTTAAAGTGTCAAAAGAGAAACCAGATCAAACCGCTTTTAATCCTCCCCAAGATTCCGAAATAATTGAATAATTACAAATTATAATAATCAACTTTATTTATATCAAATTTCTTGTTTATAGGGTTTTCCCATTTAAATAGTTTACGAGTAGTGCAACCACGTAGCTATAGCTTTCCATGCCCTTACTTTGTTTATTGGCTTTTAAATAGCCCCCATAAAACATTTTAAAGAAAGGTTCCGCTGGGTTTTGGTGCGCCTCCCAAAATATTCTAATTTCCTCATAATTTTTTAAAATGCCAGGGTTTACCGTTTTAATCAAGACCTCATAAAGGGCTTCATTGCGTCTGTAAACTTCGTTGAGGCAGAAGCGTAACCCAAAGGTATAGCCGGTATATTTTATATAGTCATCATGATGACTTATGGAGGCCAAAAAACCAATAAAGTTGGCTTCGTTTTCGGCAGCATAACCTAATTGATGGGCTATTTCATGAGCAGCTGTGGTAGGGTATTTGTAAATAGGAACGAGTCCATCTACATGAGCCTCATTTGTTAAAGGGTTTAAATAACCACTAAACCCCATATAGGTTAGTGGGTAACTAAATAACGATTTTTTAATACTTACAGGGGAATAATCAAGGTTTGGAAACGTAGCTTTTAAAGCTTTATAACCGTCAGGAATTTTATCGAATATCTCGGCTTTTGTGTAAGGTACTAAAACAGGTAAGGAATCATTATCGACTAATCCGATGTGTAAGTCATTTGATTTTTTAATCAGATTTTCCGTAACCTTTAATAGCTGTTCGGTGTTATAGTCATGTTGCAATCCTAGATTTTTATGTAAGGGTAAACGATGGTAATTCATGCCCCAGAACAAATGAAAGGCAAAATAGAAAAATGACAATGCGGCAGCAACATCGATGAACCAATGTTTGGTGTCTTTTCTTAAGCGCTTCCGGTTTTTATACAGCCAACGTAGCCCGTATATAAGAGTAAAGGTATATACAAAATCACCAAACGAAAAAGGAAGCCAACCCAACACAAACCGAAATAGTTTTGCTAGCCATTCGTAAATACCGTTGCTATAATAGCGTTCAACAAATTCAGGATGATTGGATAGTAGCCGCACTAAAATAATTTGCGGAATTATAGCCAGTGCTAAAAGCATTTTTTTCTTTTTCAGCATATATCAAAAATAGAAAATTGATTATAAAAACAGCCTATCTAAAACGTATCTTTGTATAACAAGATTTTAAAACTATGAGTACAGAAATAAGACAACTAGAACCAAAAGTACTGTGGAATAAATTTGCTGATTTAAACGCCGTACCACGGCCATCAAAAAAAGAAGAACGTGTTATTGCGTTTATGAAGGCTTTTGGCCAAAATTTAGGCTTAGATACCGTAGTAGACTCGGTTGGGAATGTAATTATTAAAAAACCAGCAACTCCTGGAATGGAAAATAGAGCTACTGTCGTTATGCAGTCGCATTTAGACATGGTGCATCAAAAAAATAATGATACCGTTTTTGACTTTGATTCTCAAGGTATAGAGATGTATATCGATGGAGATTGGGTAAGAGCGAAAGGGACAACATTGGGAGCAGATAATGGCTTGGGCGTAGCAACTATCATGGCTGTTTTAGAAAGTTCCAATATTCCACATCCAGCTATTGAAGCACTGTTTACCATAGATGAGGAAACTGGAATGACAGGCGCGATGGGCTTAAAAGGAGGTTTACTTCAAGGAAGTATTCTTTTGAATTTAGACACTGAAGAAGATGATGAAATTGGGGTAGGTTGTGCTGGAGGTATTGATGTAACCGCAAAACGAACTTATAAAGAAGAAGAAACTCCAGAGTTTAAGGTTGGCTATGAGATTCAAGTAAAGGGTTTGCAAGGTGGGCATTCTGGCATGCAAATTCACGAAGGACTTGGAAATGCCAATAAAATTATGAATAGATTGTTGTTTGATGGTTTTGAAAATTATGGATTACGTATTTCTGAAATTGATGGCGGAAGCTTACGAAACGCGATTCCTAGGGAAAGTACAGCTATTGTAGCTATTGATGCTGTTCATGAAGATGCCTTTATTTTTGATATGGCCATGGCAACTAACACAATAAAAAAAGAGTTGAAAACAAGAGAGCCTGATTTAATAATTGAGGTTTCTAAATGCGATGCCCCTAAACATATTATGGATCTTGGAGTGCAGGAAGGTTTTACAAGAGCCATGTGCGCTGCTTTAAATGGCGTGTATAGAATGAGTGCTGATATTCCAGAATTGGTTGAGACATCCAATAACATTGCTAGGGTAGTGGTTAAAGATGGGACTATTCATGTGGGTTGTTTAACTCGCTCTTCTATGGATAGTTCTAAAATGGATTTGGCAAATACCTTACGTGCAACGTTCGAGCTAACAGGCTGTGAAGTGGAGTTTTCTGGAGATTATCCAGGGTGGACTCCTAATATGGACTCGACCATTCTAAGGATTATGACCAATATTTATGAAAAATTAAATAAGGAAGAACCTCATGTGGCTGCATGTCATGCTGGTTTAGAATGCAGTATTTTGGGGCAGAATTACCCCGATATGGATATGATTAGTTTTGGACCAAATATTAAAGGTGCGCATTCACCAGACGAACGGGCTCAAATTTCTTCTGTTCAAAAATATTGGAAATTTGTTTTAGAGATTTTAAAGCATATCCCGAAAACATAAGTCTGCTATTTGCCCTAAGGCACAGGATCATAACCTGATCCACCCCAAGGGTGACATGAAAAAATACGCTTTATAGTCAGCCAGCCCCCTTTTAACAAACCGTGCTTTTTCAAGGCCTCTTTGCTGTAGTGCGAACAGGTAGGTTGAAATCTGCACGTGGCTGGTGTGAGTGGAGAAATAAACATTTGGTATATCCTTATCAAAAATAAAAAAGGCGCAATTACTAACTTTTTTATCATAATAAATATCGCCAACCCTTGGTTGTTACTGTAACAATTTAAATGATTAATTCACTGTAAAGGTTGTCCCGTCTTTACCATCTTTTAGTTGAATACCAACCTCGGCAAGTTCATCTCTAATTTTATCAGATAATGCAAAATCCTTATTGGCTCTTGCTTCCTGTCTTAATTTTATTAACACATCTATGGCACCAGAAAGTTTATCTGTTCCAGAATCTGTATTCACGGTGTTTTCCAAGCCTAAAATATCATAAACAAAGTTATAAATGGTCTTTTTTAATAACTCTAAATCATCCGCAGATATAGTTTCCGAACCCTCTTTAATTTGATTAATAAATTTTGCGGCTTCAAATAAATGAGCAATTAATATTGGGGAATTAAAATCATCATTCATCGCATCATAGCACTTCTGTTTCCACGCTAATATATCAATTGAAGATGTAGACGATGCATTTAGACTATTCAATAAATTTACAGCATCCATTAATCTATAAAACCCTTTCTCACTTGCTAACAAACCATCATCTGTTAAATCTAACACACTTCTGTACGATGATTGTGCATTAAAGAACCTGATTACGCTAGGAGCGTAGGCTTTACTAAAGAATTTGTTGTTTCCTGATAATAATTCATTGGGGTTAACCGTATTTCCTGTGGTTTTAGACATACGTTGTCCGTTCAATTCAAGCATATTGGCATGCATCCAATAATTAACAGGACTTTTACCTTTTGCTGCTTCATTTTGAGCAATTTCACATTCATGATGTGGAAATTTTAAATCCATACCACCACCATGAATATCAAATTGTTCACCCAAGTACTTTGTACTCATTGCGGTACATTCCAGGTGCCAACCAGGGAATCCATCGCTCCAAGGGGAGGGCCATCTCATAATATGTTGCGGTTCTGCCTTTTTCCAAAGTGCAAAATCTTGAGGGTTCTTTTTATCGCTTTGGCCATCAAGTTCTCTGGTGTTATGAATAAGGTCGTCAAGCTTACGTTTACTCAATTTTCCGTAGGCATTGGTTTCGTTAAACTTATGAACATCAAAGTAAACAGAACCATTGATTTCGTAGGCATAGCCATTCTCAATAATCGTACTAATTAATTCTATTTGCTCTATAATATGGCCAGTTGCTGTAGGTTCAATGCTGGGAGGGAGGAAGTTGAAAGTATTTAGAATATTGTGAAAATCAACAGTGTAGCGTTGTACCACTTCCATTGGTTCAATTTGTTCTAATCGCGCTTTTTTTGTGATTTTATCTTCCCCTTCGTCCGCGTCGTTTTCTAAATGTCCAGCGTCGGTAATGTTTCTAACATAACGTACCTTATAACCCAAATGTTTCAGGTACCTAAAAACCATATCAAAAGACATAAAGGTCCGAACATTTCCTAAATGTACATTGCTATATACCGTAGGACCACAAACATACATGCCAATATGGCCTTCGCTTATAGGTTTAAAAATTTCTTTTTTTCCAGAAAGGGAATTGTATATTTTTAATTGCTGCGATTGGTATAGCTGCATTTCGGAATGTTAAATAGTTATTTATTTGGCTTAAAATGTTGTGTCTAGTTTGATATAATCTAGAAATTCCCGGCGTGTAGCCATGTCTTTGAATTTACCTCCAAACTCTGAAGTAACGGTACTACTTTCTATATCTCTAATACCTCTTGAATTTACACAAAGGTGCTTAGCATCTATAACGCAGGCAACATCTTTAGTTCCAAGAACTTCTTGAAGTTCTCTTACTACTTGAATAGTAAGGCGCTCTTGAACCTGCGGACGTTTGGCAAAATAATCTACGATTCTATTCATTTTAGAAAGACCAACAACAGTGCCATTTGAAATATAGGCGATATGTGCTCGTCCAACGATTGGTAGTAAATGGTGCTCGCAAGTAGAGTACACGGTAATGTTTTTTTCCACGAGCATTTCACCGTACTTGTATTTGTTTTCAAAAGTAGAGGCGCTTGGTTTTTTGTTCGGATCTAGACCTCCAAAAATTTCTTTAACAAACATTTTCGCAACTCTATTAGGTGTTCCATTAAGGCTGTCGTCTGTTAAATCAAGACCTAAGGTCTCCATAATATGCCTTACATCATCCTTGATGATGTCAATTTTTTCTTCATTAGAAAGTTTAAAAGCATCGTTACGCAGAGGTGTATTCTCTGAGGTCCCTACATGATCATTTCCTAAGGCGTCAAAATCCTCTAAATTATTATCAAATTTCATCTGTAATAGCTCAAAATTTAATTTGCAAAGATAAGCATTTCTCTTTTTACCCCCTTAGACTTAGCAAATTATTAATATAACATGTTAGTCTCCTCAAATTAATCGAAATTACAATTCATTTAGGATAAATAAAATAGACTGAGACTCTGTGCTCTTCCAGACTATTTTAAATTGTATTTAATTGCTTTATATATTAAAGGCTAACGTAAATGTGAAATTTTGGTTTTTCGTATTCAGATTGGCAGAAGGAGGTGTTCCAAAATTTAAATTATATAAGCTGTTTTGAGATGATCTTTCTGCATGATCATAAGCTAAATCTAATCTAACATTACCAAAGTTAAGACCTAAACCGAAAGAGTATCCAGTTAAATCACCCACTGTAGTTTCATCAACATAAGGACTTTCTTCAAACCTGTAGCCACCTCGTAAGCTTACTTGTTTTATTTTGTACTCTGCTCCGAATCGATAAGTAGAGGCGCTCCTAAAAACATTACGCATAATATCATTTTGGTCTGCAAAGAACTCGTCGTAAGTAGGAGTAAACCTAGTTTTGCTATAGTTGGTATTAGAATAATCAAAGCTTAGAATGCCGCGTTTTGCAAAAACATAAGCTAAACTTCCTGTGAATATAGCTGGTGATTGTAAATTATACCTTGGGTAAATATTTAAAATGCCTGGGTTAATTGAAATAGGTGTTGGTGTACCATTTTCATCGCGAATAGTGGACACAGATTGTGAAGTTTCCTCATCTATTGAATACCAAATAGGAGAATTATAAACAACTCCAGCTCTTAATTCTGGGGTAATCTTTACAATGGCTCCAAGTTGAAATGAGAACCCTGCTCCACGAGAAGATAAACTATTTCTAAAATCGATACTGTTTATATACGATCCTTGATTATTATTGTCCTCCAGCAGAATGGTAGATCTGTCGTAGCGCATAAAGTGTGAATTTAAATTTAATCCAAGTGACAGTATATTTTGGTATTGAGTTGCTAGATTAAAACTCATTTTTGAATTGTAGCCTGATGCAATATATGTATAGTTATGATCAAAAGTTCCTGCAGCTACATTGGCAAAGTATGTCGTATTATCATCATCATCAAATTCGGGATCTAATATGTAAGACTCGTAACCTAAAAAACCTTGCTGATGCGCAAAACCAAAAGAGTCTCCAATATTTCTGTATGCTTGCGATATTGATTCATCAGGAAGTGCCGAAATATCCACTAGTCTTTTGCCATCTGCGTAGTCGTAAAAATAACTAGCAACAGAATTACTAAAATCAGGATCGTTAGAATCATTTATGCCTCTAGCAATCCAAGTGCTATTGTGATTATTGGTTCTTTCATAATTAAAAGACAAAGCAAATTTATTCCATGGAGAACTTGTGTTACTCCTAAAAATAAAGGCGGCTCCCCCTTGATTTATGTTAAATTTGGATTCGTCAGACGCTGTAATACCACGAAAGTATTCAGTAGTGTTTTCTACACCAAGCACCGAGCCTGTTACAGAAGCACGACTTTGGCTAAAAATAACAGATCCAGCAGGGTTTAAACTAACTGCGCTTAAATCGCCTCCAAGTGCTCCAAATGCACCGCTCATAGCTCTAAAACGAGCAGTTCCATGAATTTCGTTTTGAGAATACCTGAGGGCATCGCTAATGTCTTGAGCATGTAAAGCAGACATAGCCATAATTGCTATGAATAGTAAATTTAACTTTTTCATATGTTTTTTGTTGTATTAATGAATTGGGGTTTAGCGTCCTCTTCTTCCTCCACCGCCAGAAGATCTTGCTCCTCCCATACTTCTTCCTCCTCCAGAAGACCTCGACATAGATCCGCTTGATCTAGAACTAGAACTTCTGCTAGGTGAGTATCCTGAACTTCTTGAAGACGAATTCCTGTTAATGTTTCCAGAATTATAACTTCTACTTGGTTGTCTATATACAGTACTTGAACTTCTTCTTGCAGACGACGAAGATGATCTTGCCGTTGAGTTTCGAGAGGGGGTGGCCCTAGTTACCGAAGCTCTTCTTGTTACACCCGAGTACGTGCGGTTAGCACTGGTGGAGTTATTATAACTTCTTCTGTAGACATTACCATTGGTGCTTGTATTTCTGTTAGTACTTGTGCTTCTTCTGTTAACGCTTGTACTTCGTCTAGTAGCATTATACTTAGATTCGGCTCTATTGTTAGATGCCACAGAATTTCTCCTTGAACTTGAGTTTCCAACAGACGATCTTCTTGTTGTGCTTTTATTGTTTCCGGTATAAGAGCTCCTTCTGGCACTGGAATTCGTACTGGCATAAGCACCGCGTCTTCCTCCTTGCGAACCGCTATAACCTCTTGAGTAATAACTTCCTCGTCTTGAAGCACTATAGGATACATACGGACTTCGGTAATAACCCCAACTTGGATAACCCCAACCTGGTCCCCAACCCCAGCCTGGATAACCCCAACCTGGTCCCCAGCCCCAACCTGGATAACCCCAACCTGGATAGCCCCAGCCCCAGCCAGCATAGCCCCAACCCCAGCCAAAGCCAACACCCCAACCACCATAGCCTCCCCAGCCAGCATTTACATTTACGACGACATTACTGTTGCTCTGTCCCCAACCTGCATAACCTTGATAGTTATTGGGTATGGTGTCGTTTTCAACGAAACTGGAGTTTTCATATTCCTCTATGTCTGTAAAAATAGCATTGTCATTATCTAGGTTCTCTGATTCAATAGCTTTGGTTTGAAAGTAGTTTTTATAATAATTCGTATCATCTTTTCGTGGTGATTCAACAGCCTTCTCCTGCTGCATTACCACAGGTTCTCCGTAAATTCCATCGTTGTCAACGCCCACATAATCATAAGTTCCACAAGAGGTGAAACCCAAAATAATCATAAGCACAAAAGCTACAGGAGCTTTCTTTTTTAAGTAGTTGTATATGTGCATATCTCTAGAATTTTATTGTTGAACATAACAAAAATAGTTAGTTTTGCTAAACTATTTTCATTTAACATAGGTCACAACATTTGTGCCAAAAAAACAATATGGGTAAAAAACTTACGAGTCGAGTAGAAGATTATTCAAAGTGGTATAACGAATTGGTTGTTAAGGCAGACCTTGCGGAGAATTCAGCTGTTAGGGGATGTATGGTAATTAAACCTTATGGTTATGCTATTTGGGAGAAAATGCAAGGGGAGTTAGATAGAATGTTTAAAGAAACAGGTCATCAAAACGCTTATTTTCCATTATTTGTACCCAAAAGTTTGTTTGAAGCTGAAGAAAAAAATGCTGAGGGGTTTGCAAAAGAATGTGCCGTAGTTACGCATTACAGGCTTCAAAATGATCCTGATAAGGAAGGAAAACTTCGTGTAGACCCAGAAGCTAGACTAGAAGAAGAGCTAGTGGTAAGACCAACAAGTGAGGCTATTATTTGGAATACCTATAGAGGGTGGATTCAATCATACAGAGATTTGCCGCTACTTATTAATCAATGGGCAAATGTAGTACGCTGGGAAATGCGTACACGGTTATTCCTAAGGACTGCAGAATTTTTGTGGCAAGAAGGGCATACAGCTCATGAAACTAAAGAAGAGGCCTTAGCAGAGGCTAAGTTAATGAATAATGTTTATGCGACTTTTGTAGAAAATTTTATGGCTATTCCAGTAATACAAGGCCTTAAAACAGAAAGTGAGCGCTTTGCTGGTGCGGATGAAACATATTGTATAGAAGCCTTAATGCAAGATGGAAAAGCTTTACAAGCTGGAACTTCTCACTTTTTGGGACAGAATTTTGCTAAAGCTTTTGATGTGAAGTTTGCTAATAAAGAGGGCAAGCAGGACTACGTTTGGGCTACTTCTTGGGGGGTGTCTACACGGTTAATGGGGGCTTTAATAATGACTCATAGTGATGATTATGGCTTAGTACTGCCTCCAAGTTTAGCGCCTAATCAAGTTGTTATTGTTCCTATTTATAAGAGCGAACAAGATTTGGAAGCTATAACTGAGGTTGCTAATAGTATATTAAGTGATTTAAGAGGAAAGGGCATTAGTGTGAAGTTTGATAATAGAACAACGCATAGGCCAGGTGCTAAATTTGCACAGCATGAGTTACAAGGTGTGCCGTTAAGAATAGCTATTGGTCCCAAAGATTTGGCAAATGGAACTGTTGAAATAGCAAGACGTGATACACTGACTAAAGAAGTTATTCCTTTAGATAGTATTAATGATAAGGTAGAAGGGTTATTGAAAGAAATTCAAGATGCATTATTTAATAAAGCACTTGAATTTAGAAATGAGCATATTACAAAGGTTGAAACCTTTGAAGAATTTAAGGAGGTTTTAGAGACCAAGACGGGCTTTATATCGGCGCATTGGGATGGCACTAATGAAACGGAAGATAAGATTAAAGCCTTAACCAAAGCAACGATACGTTGTATACCTTTAGATGCCGAGGAAGAGGATGGCATATGTGTTTATTCTGGAGCGCCTTCGAAGCGACGCGTTTTGTTTGCAAAAGCCTACTAAAACAAAGGGTATTAAAGGGTGGTGTAATTTTTTTTAAAAAAAGATTATATTGCTCTTGCAACATTTAAAAATAGTTGTATTTTTGCATCCGCAATGGAAAAACATTGTTAGTTATTTGAAACAGTGGTGTAAATTTTAAATTTTAAGTTGCAATATTGTAAATTAAATTTATCTTTGCGCACTCAAAAACAAATGGCCCGTTCGTCTATCGGCTAGGACGCCAGGTTTTCATCCTGGTAAGAGGGGTTCGATTCCCCTACGGGCTACAATATTTTAATAAGAAAAGTAAAATGGCAAATCATAAGTCAGCATTAAAAAGAATTAGAAGTAACGAAGCAAAGCGCTTAACTAATAAGTATCAGCACAAAACAACTCGGAATGCTATAAAAAAATTACGAGAGTTAACAGACAAGAAAGAGGCTGAAGCATTGTTTCCTTCTGTAGTTTCTATGTTGGATAAGTTAGCGAAGAAAAATGTTATTCATGCTAATAAAGCTGCCAACTTAAAATCTGGTTTAGCTGCTCATGTTGCGGCACTTTAAGTCCATTTGAACAAAAAATTATTGAGCTTCTCTTCACAGGGAAGCTTTTTTTATGCCTTTTCTTTTTGGGAATTTAGTTTTAAAGCAATAAATAAAACTATAAATTTGCATTAAGAATATTTAATAAATCCATCTAATTTCAATCTCTTGGAAAATAAAAATGCCATTAAATTAATTGATAAAATCCTTAAGAATATAGACAAGGACGGTGTCAGCAGTGATAGTGTTATTAACAGTATTAAAGAATTAAGAGCCTACGCTCTAGAGGAGCAAATACCTTTGGTAGTTAAGGTGCTTAGGCTCACTTATGAGCATATTGAATCTCATGGATCATTTTTAATTCCAGTGTTAGATGATGAGCCAATAAATGAAGAAGACAATACAGCAGGAACTAATGAGCTTGCTCCAGAAGAAAGCCTCAAGTATTTAATATCTCTAATGAAAAACTTGAATAATAAAATGAATGTTATGGATTTAAAAGAGTACAGAGATCTTTTAAATACTTATTAGGAAATAAAATCATCGCTCAATAAAAAAGCTTCTTACAAATTAAGAAGCTTTTTTATTTCAACACCAATTTTTATTCACTATATATTTAGTCTTGGTACGCCCCAGACGAATAAGTTAGCTCATAACTATGGGTGTAAATTTCAAAAACAATTCCGAATGGATCTTCAACATACACCATTTTAAAAGGTTTTTCATTGGGGTAGTATTCACGAATAGGCATACGTTGTTTTCCGCCATATGCTACAATTTTGTTAGTCAGTTCTTCTATATCAGGATCCTGAACGCAAAAGTGAAATAAGCCTGTATTAAACGGATTAAACTTTGGGGCTCGTTTTATACCATTTGGAAATGAAAATAATTCAATACCAATACCATCTGAAGTTGACATATGTGCAATCTCAAACATGTCCCAATCATTTCCAAAAACATCAATACACATTTGGCCTATAGCCGTGTCTTTTTCCTTCTTTACCACAGCTGGTTTCATAATAATATACCAACCCATAACGTCTTGATAAAAGGCTACGGCTTGATGAATATCAGGAACAGTTATACCAATATGAGAGAATGATTTTGGATAGTTCGGTGTTTTCATAGCAATTAGTGTATTTGTTTTTTATTTAAATGTACAAATTGTTATTGTTATACGTTGAATTTATAACAGGCTTATTTTATTAAAGCTTAGCTTAGAAAAGGTTTGTTCTCAGTTTTATCATTAGAAATGATATTTAAGCGCGTATAAAAAAAGCCTTAGCATATAGCTAAGGCTTTTAAGGGTTAGTTGGTAAAGTTTAAATATTATCCATTCATGGATATTAAAAATTCTTCGTTGTTTCTTGTTTGCTTAAAGCGTTCGTTAATAAATTCCATGGCTTCAACAGGGTTCATGTCTGCTAGGTACTTGCGCATTACCCACATGCGTTGAATGGTGTTATCATCTAATAGAATATCATCTCTACGTGTACTTGATGATGTGAGATCAATGGCAGGGAAAATTCTACGGTTAGATATTTTTCTATCCAACTGAAGTTCCATATTTCCGGTACCCTTAAATTCCTCGAAAATAACTTCATCCATTTTAGATCCTGTTTCGGTAAGTGCCGTGGCAATAATAGTTAATGAACCACCGTTTTCTATGTTTCTAGCCGCTCCAAAGAATCGTTTAGGTTTATGTAAAGCATTGGCATCCACACCACCACTTAATATTTTTCCTGAAGCTGGTTGTACAGTATTATAAGCTCTTGCCAAACGTGTGATGGAGTCTAATAAGATAACAACATCATGTCCGCATTCTACTAATCGCTTTGCTTTTTCTAAAACAATATTAGCAATTTTAACATGCTCATGGGCTTCTTTGTCAAAAGTAGACGCTATAACTTCACCACGCACATTACGTTGCATATCTGTAACTTCCTCAGGGCGTTCATCAATCAACAAAATCATTTGATAAACTTCAGGGTGATTGGCAGCAATAGCATTGGCTACATCTTTAAGCAGCATGGTTTTACCAGTTTTTGGTTGAGATACAATCATACCACGCTGTCCTTTTCCTATAGGAGAGAACAAGTCCATAATTCTGGTTGAAATGGTGCTTTGTCTTTCTGCTATATTGAATTTTTCTTGAGGAAACAATGGTGTTAAATGTTCAAAAGAAACACGGTCTCTAACCACATTTGGATTCTGACCATTTATTTTACTCACCTTAATTAAGGGGAAATATTTTTCACCTTCTTTAGGCGGACGCACATGTCCTAAAACGGTATCGCCAGTCTTTAAACCAAACAATCTAATTTGTGATTGCGATACATAAATATCATCAGGGGATGACAGGTAGTTATAATCTGAAGAACGTAAAAAACCATAGCCGTCCTGCATGATGTCTAAAACACCTTCGCTTTCAATAATCGCATCAAACTCAAAATCTGGCTCGCGGTAGCGATTACGATTATCTTTATTGCCTTTATCAACATTACCATTTTTTTGGTTTCTATGCTGATGTTTGTTCTGGTTATTATGATGTCTTTGATTTGACTTGTGTTGGTTATCGTTTTGATTATTTCTTTGCCTTGGGTTATTATCCTTTTTAGGCTCTTCTTTTTGTTGTTTTGTACTAGCCTCTACTTTAGGTTCATTTTCAAGCTTAGGTTCAGCTGCTTTCGTTTTTTCTTCCGCTTTAGGCTGGCTGTCTTTAGTGGGTTTTTGAACGCGCTGTCTAGGTTTTCTAGTTGGTTTAGCTTCTTTACTGTCCTTGTTTTCTTCTGACTTTTCTGGGGTTACAGCCGCTTTTACAGCCTTAGGATCTGCAGCTTGCTGATCTAGTATTTGGTAAACTAAATCCAATTTTTTTAGCGAACGATACTTAGGAACGTTTAGTTTTTTTGCAATCTCTTGCAAATCAGTGAGTTTTTTCTCTTTTAATTGTGAAATTTCAAACATTGATGTTTAATTGAATATATTGTATTGAATACTAACTTGAGTAATTCTGAAAAAATGATTTATTATTCTGAAGAATTAATCGCTTGTTAATGCGATTGTTGAGAATTATTACTGCAATTATACAACTTTATTTTATTTTTTTGCATTTATTCTTATATTTTTGCGGTCTAGAATTTTAAAATAATATGTTACAACGTATTCAAACAATCTATTTATTATGTGCTGCAGGGGTGTCTGCTGGACTCATATATGTGTTTGAATTATGGGTTACAGAAGAAGGCGTAAAAGTGTTCGCAGCAAACCAAAGTTATGTGTTTGCAGCGTTTTTAACATCTGCTTTTTTCTCTTTGGTAGCTATATTTCGTTACAAAAACAGGAAGTCTCAGTTTATATTGGGACGACTTAATATCATATTAAACTTTATTTTACTAGGATTTTTCGTGTATCAATCTCTAAATGTATCTGGAGAAACGGCGGTTTCAGAGAAAGGTATTGGGATGCTTCTCCCTATTGTTTCTATCGTGTTTTTGGCCTTAGCCAATAAGGCCATCAAGAAGGATGAAGATCTTGTAAAATCTGTAGATAGATTACGTTAAAAACCTTATATCTTAGTAGTATTAGTGCGTAAGCCCAAGGTGAAAATCTTGGGCTTTTTATTGCTATCTATAACACGTGGTCATTATTGCTAATCTATGTTTAGGGAGGTGTATGGTTACCGTTTACTAAACTCGATAACTTCCAGATTTTCAATCTTTTTACCATTAATGGTAAAGCGTAGCATGGTTCTCGTTTTATGAAACCCATGTTTTCCAACCGCGCCAGGGTTCATATGTATTAAATTTAATTTTTTGTCAGGCATCACTTTCAAAATATGTGAATGCCCACAAATGAATAATCTTGGAGGATGTTGTTTTAAGGTGTCTGTTACACGCAGATTGTATTTGGGTGGGTAACCGCCAATATGGGTCATCCAAACATCAACATCTTCGCACATAAAGCGATTGTGTTCTGGGAACTCAGTACGTATTTTCGAGTCGTCAATATTACCATAAACTGCGCGTAGGGGTTTTAAGTCTGATATGGCATCCGTAACTTTTAAACTGCCAATATCTCCTGCATGCCATACTTCATCAGTTTGTTTTACATACTTCAAAATGTCGCTATCAATATAGCCATGCGTGTCAGATAGAAGTAATATTTTGGTCATTAATATCTTTTAGTATTAAATTAAGACTTGAGTTCATTCTTGCTAGACAAAACTATCTATCTTTGTGCTTTTAAAAAAGTATAAAAATCACTTTGCGGTACTTTATTGAACTTTCTTATAACGGAAAATCCTATCATGGTTGGCAAAATCAGCCCAATGCTATATCAGTTCAAGAGGTTTTAGAAAAGGGTTTGTCTACATTATTAGGTGAATCAATTGCAATTATGGGTGCTGGAAGAACCGATGCTGGGGTGCATGCCTCGCAAATGTTTGCTCATTTTGATACCCAAATTAATATAGAAGTTGAAAATTTAGTTTATAAATTGAATTCCTTTTTACCCGAGGATATAGCAATTCATGACGTATTTCAAGTAAAGCCAGAGGCTCATACACGATTTGATGCCTTGAACAGAACATACGTGTATCGAATAGCTTTAAAGAAAAGTGTGTTTAGTTATGAAAACACCTATATGGTTAAGCAACCTCTGGATGTATCTAAGATGAACGCTGCTTCAAAAATTTTATTTGACTATAAAGATTTTCAATGCTTTTCAAAAAGTAATACCGACGTAAAGACGTATTATTGTGAAATTATGAAAGCGCATTGGTTTTTTAAAGATGATGAACTTCATTTTGAAATTCAAGCCAACCGATTTTTGAGAAACATGGTAAGAGCTATTGTTGGTACCATGATAAATATTGGTTTGGGTAAAATGGAGGCTGAAGAATTACATCATATCATTCAATCTAAAAATAGGGGGAAAGCCGGTTTTTCTGTTCCAGCCCATGCGTTGTATTTAACAAAAATTGAATATCCTAAGGGTATTAAACTATAAATGAGTAGTACTAAAGAACATATTTTCGATTTTAAATTATTCAAACGGCTTTTTGAGTATATAAAACCATACCGTTTAATATTTTTTAGTTTGGTATTCCTGGTTATTATGCTTGCTTTTTTTAGTGTAGCTACACCTAAAATAACTCAATATGCTATTGATAACAGTATTGAAAAACAGGACGCCCAAAACTTTTTGTTTTATGTTATGATGATGCTGGGAGTTCTTATATTTCAGACCATATTTCAACTACTTTTTATTTATTATGCCACATGGTTAGGCCAGAATTTGGTTATGGATGTTAGAGTTAAGCTCTTTAATCATTTGCTTAATTTTAAAATGAAGTATTTCGATAATTCTTCGGTTGGAGTACTAATTACCAGGGCCGTAACCGATATGGAGCGTATCGCCGATATTTTTGGTCAAGGTTTGTTTATGATTGTTAGAGATTTACTTACCATGTCTGTCGTGTTTGGTGTGATGGTTTATACAAATGTAAAGCTAAGTATAATCGTATTTTTAATGCTTCCGGTACTGCTTTATGCTACAAGAGTCTTTCAAAAGTATATGAAGAAAGCATTCGAGGAAGTTCGTACGGAGGTTTCCAACCTAAACTCTTTCGTACAAGAGCGCTTAACAGGAATGAAAATATTGCAATTATTCACACGTGAAGCTATAGAATCTGAAAATTTTAAAGCAATTAATGAGCGCCATAAAAAGGGCTGGCTAAAAACGGTTTGGTATAACTCGATTTTCTTTCCTTTGGCCGATTTATCAAGCTCTATAACTATAGGTTTAGTGGCTTGGTATGGTGGTTTAAATGTGGTATTAGACGGAAATGTAACTCAGGGCGTACTGGTCTCATTTATTATGTTCATTCCCATGTTATTTAGACCTTTAAGGCAAATAGCCGATAAATTTAATACTCTGCAAATGGGTATGGTTGCAGCAACTCGTGTTTTTAAGGTAATCGATACAACTTCTCAAATAGATGATAACGGTACATATGTGGCAAACCATTTTAAAGGTGATATAGCTTTTGAAAATGTACATTTTAATTATGTGGAAGATGAAGCGGTATTAAAAGGAATTTCGTTTGAGGTAAGAGCGGGAGAAACTGTTGCAATTGTTGGTGCAACTGGTGCAGGTAAATCAACCATTATTAATTTATTAAATCGTTTTTACGAAATAAAAGATGGGGTAATTGTTATTGATGGCATAAATATTAAGGATGTAACCCTGTCGTCCTTAAGGGCGCAAATAGCCATTGTTTTGCAAGATGTGTTTTTATTTGCCGATACTATTTTGAATAATATTACACTCAATCATCCTGAGATAACTGAAGCTGAAGTGCATCAGGCGGCTATAGATATTGGTATTCATGATTTTATTATGACTTTGCCAGGTGGTTACCATTATAATGTTAGAGAGCGCGGTGTTATGTTATCTTCTGGTCAACGTCAACTTATTTCATTTTTAAGAGCCTATGTTACCAACCCTAGTATTTTGGTGTTAGATGAGGCGACTTCGTCGGTTGATTCTTACTCCGAGCAACTTATTCAGAATGCTACCGATAGCATAACCAAAGGAAGAACATCAATAGTTATTGCCCATAGACTTGCTACTATAAAAAAAGCCGACAAAATAATTGTGATGGATGCAGGTAAAATTGTCGAGCAGGGAACTCACAAAGAGTTGCTTAAAAAGGCGAATGGCTACTACAAGAACTTGTACGAAGTTCAGTTTTTACAGGAAGCCGTCGTTTAAGCTAAGTCTTTTTCAATTATCTGGTTAAGCTCATTAGTATCCTCAAAAACCACAAATTCCCCATCTTTAAAATAAGAAATATGCCCTGTTTCTTCACTAACAACTAAAGCTAGGGCATCTGTTTTTTCAGTAACACCAATGGCAGCTCTGTGCCTTAAACCAAAGCGCTGCGGAATATCCTTTTCATTATTTACAGGTAATATAACTCGAGTCGCTTTAACAATATTATTACTTACAATAATAGCGCCATCGTGTAAAGGACTGTTTTTAAAAAAAATACTTTCAATGATGGGTTGGGTAACCTTAATGTTCATTTCGTCTCCAGAATCCGATAAGAAATCCAAATTATTATTACGCTCAAAAACAATTAAAGCTCCTGTTTTAGACATAGACATTTTGTTACAAGCAGAAATTACAGCGTCCACATCGGTGTTGTCTGCGGTTTCTGTTTTCAAAAATTTAATCTGTTGTAAAAATTTGCGTCGTCTACCAAAGTTTGTGGAACCTACCATAAGCAAAAACTTTCTTATCTCTGGCTGAAAAACGACTATTAAAGCAATGATTCCTACTTTCATAAAGCCTCCAAAGATACCTGTAAGAAGCTCCATGTTTAAAAAATCAGTTAATCGCCAAGCCCCGTAAATTATTATGATGCCGATAAATATATTTATGGCCACAGTACCCTTTATGAGTCGATAAACATAATAGAGTAAAAGAGCAACCAAAAAGACATCAATAATGTCTACAATTGTAAATTTTAAAAGGTCATTAAAAATATCCAAGGATAGTGGGTTTTGGTAAATTTAAGAAAATATGGCTAATTATCTAGGAACTCAATATTTGATATTTCGGCATGTTTAAGTTCTATATTTAAGAGAGCCGATTTGTAGGTTATATAATCCTGAAAGGATAGGGTATTGTTAAATACTAAAGACAACATATTGCCCGAAACATCAAGCGCTAAAATATCGTTTTTTAATTCTGAAATACTGGATTTACTAACAAAAGGCTCAGCTTCAGGATTCAAAATGAAAATGTCTCCTTTTAAACTAAAATTAATGGACTTTATCTTGAAAGAATCTTTAAATTTTAAGATATCATCTTTAATGTTCTCTTCATAAACTACTTGCGTAAACTCAATAAAGCCAAGGTTGTTAATACTTGTATTATGACAGGTAAAATAGTTTTTAGCAGCTTCATTTTTATGGCTAGAATTCTGCTTCTTTTCTTGTAAGAACTGAATATAAGGGATCGCTTGTTTTAACGTTAACCGCTTGTCAACATTAACCAACCAATTGGTTGTGCTAATAAGGTTTTTCCTGTTAAGTTCTACACTATCAGATTGTGTTTCATCGTAAAATAAATAGGCAGCAGACACATCATTAATCTCAGTAATATCAGCATGACTAATTTCAGGCAATTGAACGGCTTTATCATGTGTGCAAGACATACAGGCAATAATGATAACAACAATACAAAGTTTTTTCATAATTCTAGGTAGCTACTAGTGATTCAAAGATTCAACAAGTTTAATACATTCTAAAGCTTCCCTTACATCGTGTACACGAAGTATAGAGGCTCCTTTTTGTAAAGCAATGGTATTTAAAACAGTGGTCCCATTCAAAGCTTCTTTGGGAGAGGTTTTTAATTTTTTATAGATCATTGATTTTCTTGAAAACCCCGCAAGTATTGGCTTTTCAATTATTTTAAAAAGGTCGAGGTGATTAAGTAGTTCGTAGTTTTGTTCTAGGGTTTTAGAAAAACCAAAACCAGGGTCTACTATCATGTCAATAATACCTAGCTCCTTTGCTTCCAAAATTCGTTCAGAAAAATAAAAGAGTATGTCTTTAGTTAAGTTGTTATAGGTGGTTTGTTCTTGCATGGTTTGTGGGGTGCCTCGCATGTGCATCATGATATATGGTACTCGTAAATTAGCAATAGTTGGAAGCATATTTTTATCTAATAGACCTGCTGAAATGTCATTAATGATGCAGGCGCCAGCAGCAATACATTGTTTTGCTACAGAACTTCTAAACGTATCGACGGAAAGCAAAATATTAGGAAAGGCTTTCAACAATGTCTCGATAATAGGAATGATGCGATTAAGTTCGCTACTTTCGCTTACATGGTCTGCACCAGGTCTAGAACTGTAGGCACCAACATCTATAAAAGTAGCTCCCTCTCTGAGCATGTTCTCTACATGATTTAATACCGATTTTTCATTTTTATGAGCCCCTCCATCATAGAAAGAATCAGGAGTGATGTTTAAAATACCCATCACTTTTGGAGTAGATAAATCAATAAGTTCGCCTTTGCAATTTATAGTCATTTAATATGTTTTGAAAGCTGTTTAGATAAGGTGTAAAACTTTAAACCAGAAACTTTGAAGGTTTTAATAATTTATGCGAAATTTACGCAAAATTGAATTTATAGATGCAAGATACTTCAAAACAATATGATGCGGTTATAGATACCTGCAAAAGTTTATTTGAAAAGAAAATGAGTGATTACGGAAGTGCATGGAGAATCTTGAGGTTACCCTCGCTTACCGATCAGATTTTTATTAAGGCGCAGCGTATTAGAAGTTTACAGGAAAATGATGTTAGAAAAGTAGATGAAGGAGAAGAAAGCGAATTTATTGGCATTATAAACTATTGCATTATGGCTTTAATTCAGCTACAAAAGGGGGTAGCTGAACAGCCAGATATGTCTACTAAAGAAGCGGTTGCACTTTATACAGAACAAGCTGCTTTGACCAAACAACTTATGGAGAATAAAAATCATGATTACGGCGAAGCTTGGCGAGATATGAGAGTGAGTAGTTTAACCGATTTGATTCTTCAGAAGTTATTGCGGGTAAAATCTATTGAAAGCAATAAAGGAGAAACTCTTGTTAGTGAGGGTATTGATGCCAATTATCAAGATATGATTAATTATGCCATTTTTGCTTTGATTCACTTAAACAATGACAGGTCATGAAAGCCATAGTTGCTATTTCTAGAATATTTGTTGGAGTTTTGTTTATTATTTCTGGGTTTATCAAACTTAATGATCCCTTAGGGTTTTCATATAAACTAGAAGAATATTTTAGTCCAGATGTTTTAAATATACCTTTCTTAGAGCCTTATGCTTTAGGTATTTCTGTTTTAGTTGTAGTTTTTGAGGTTGTTCTAGGGGTATTCTTATTAATATGCTACAAACCCAAATTTACTGTTTGGAGTCTACTTTTAATGATTTTGTTCTTTACCTTCCTAACTTTTTATTCTGCATATTTTGATAAGGTTAAAGATTGTGGGTGTTTTGGCGATGCTTTAAAGTTAACACCTTGGGAAAGTTTTACAAAGGATGTTGTTTTATTGCTGTTTATTATCGTTTTATTTATTGGCTTAAAGTATATACAGCCCGTATTCGGAAAATTACAAACTACTTCGTTAGCACTTTTAAGTTTTATAGTAAGTTTATGGTTTGGTTATCACGTTTTGGAGCACTTACCATTTATAGATTTTAGAGCATATAAGGTTGGATCTAATATTACAGAAGGGATGTCTGTCCCGGAAGATGCACCCAAACCTGTATTGGAATATAGCTGGAAGTTCAATATAAATGGAGAAGAAAAAATAATTGTCACGGAAGGTTCTTATCCTACGGTTGAAGGTGATTTCGTTTCGGTAGATACCAAAGTTTTAGAAGAAGGGTATAGTCCTCCGGTGGTTGATTTTTCAATAGAAACAGACGATCAAGATTTAACGGAATACTATCTTAGTAAAGAAAACTTGATAGTGGTGGTTTCTTACAGTCTTGAGAAGATTGAAAGATCAGGGGCTTTAAAATTGAAAGCATTACAAGGTTTAGCTCGCAAGCGGGGATACGAAATTATTGGTTTAACGGCATCGGGTCATAAAACGAAACAACGTATTAATGAGGCTTATAATATCGATTTTGAATGGTATTTGTGCGACGAAAAAGCTCTTAAAACTGTAGTGCGCTCCAATCCAGGGGTACTAGAGTTAGATACAGGAACTATAAAACAAAAAGTACACTGGAACGATATAGAGCAATTAGAGCTTTAGCAATACAAAAATCATGTTGATACCCTAAGAGAAACTTATTGATAAGCTACCTAATAAATAAAATATTTTATGCCTTCCTAACACTTTTGGGGGTGGTTACTGTTATTTTTTTTCTATTTAATGTCCTTCCTGGTGATCCGGCTCAAATGATGTTGGGACAAAACGAAGATAGCGAGCAGTTAGCATTAGTAAAGCAAAAATATGGTTTTGATAAATCTACAGGATCGCAATATTTCTATTATTTAAATGATTTGTCACCCGTATCCTTTCATTCAAGGAATCAAGACGATTATACCTTTTTATCTCAAGACAAGTATGACTATTTAAAGCTGGTTACTATTATGAATACTGTGGTGGTTTTAAAGCTTCCGTATTTAAGAGAATCTTTCACAAAACAAGGAAAAAAAGTGTCTGAGGTATTATCTGAAACGCTTCCCAATACTTTTGTTTTAGCAGTTTCAGCTATTGCCATTGCCATAGTTTTGGGTGTTCTTTTAGGGATTGTATCGGCATTATACAAAGATACTTGGTTAGACAAACTAATTATGATATTAAGCACTTTTGGTATGAGTGTTCCATCTTTTTTTAGTGCCATTTTATTTGCTTGGTTTTTTGGTTACATTTTGCATGAGTATACCCATTTAGAGATGACAGGCAGTTTGTTTGAATTAGATGATTTTGGAGAAGCTATTCATATTAAATGGAAAAATTTAATATTACCCGCTGTGGTTTTAGGTATTAGGCCTTTGGCAGTGGTTATTCAACTTATGCGCAATTCATTACTAGAAGTATTTAATCAGGATTATATAAGAACGGCCAGGGCAAAAGGTTTAAGCGAGTTTAACATTATAAAACGTCATGCTGTGAAAAATGCATTAAACCCAGTGGTTACAGCCATATCAGGTTGGTTTGCCTCTATGTTGGCAGGTGCTGTTTTTGTCGAATATATTTTTGGATGGAATGGTTTAGGTAAAGAAATTGTAAATGCTCTTAATACATTAGATCTCCCTGTAATTATGGGTTCTGTTTTAATTATAGCTTTATTGTTTATAATTATCAATATTTTTGTGGACTTGATTTACGTGTGGTTGGATCCCAAAGTAAAGTTAGAATGATTTGTTGTGTTAGGTCCATTAAAAAAACAGACAAATCAAATAAGATTAAGTGATAAAAAATGAAAAAGATGAACTACCTATTTGTTGTTTTATTTGTTAGCCTATTTAGTTGTAAGACAGAGTATCCAACTAAGTTTTCAGAAACGGTTTTACAGGATACTTTTACCTCCATTAATGGCGATTCAGTAGCTTTTGGTGATGTTTTAAAAGCACACGAAGGAAAAACCATTGTTATAGATGTTTGGGCATCTTGGTGTAAAGACTGTATTCAAGGCATGCCCAAGGTAAAGGATTTGCAAAAAGATAATCCAGATGTTGTTTTTGTATTCTTGTCGCTTGATAGAGGTGAAGATGCCTGGAAACGAGGTATAAAAAAATATGATGTTCAAGGGGAACACTATTATTTGCCTAAAGGCAAAAAGAGTGCCTTTGGCGATTTTGTTGATATTGACTGGATCCCAAGGTACATGGTTGTAGATTCTAATGGAAGCATAAAGGTCTTTAAGGCTATAGAAGCTGATAATAATCAGATTATCGAAGCATTAAAATAAGTACATTTGCACGAAATAAAAACGTAATACTAATAAACAAAGTCCTTCTTATGTTTGAAGGTTGAATAACAAAATGAGAAAACAAATTGTAGCAGGAAACTGGAAAATGAACAATGATGCGGCACAAACGGAAGCATTAATTGCAAGTTTAAAATCACAAGAAAAAACAACAAATGCTGAGGTTATGATCGCTCCAACATCAGTGAATCTATCTCAGGCTGTTAAAGCTACAGAAGGTTCTGGTATCGAGGTTGTTGCACAAAATATGCATTTTGCAGAGAACGGGGCTTACACGGGAGAAATAAGTGCTAGTATGTTAAAAAGTATTGGGGTTAATACCGTTATTTTAGGGCATAGCGAGCGTCGCGAGTATTTCAACGAGACCGATGAGATGCTTGCTAAGAAAGTTGATGCTGCTTTGGCTAATAATATGCGTGTTATTTTCTGTTTTGGAGAAGAATTGGCCGACAGAAAAGCTGGAAATGAAGAAACCGTGGTAGGTAATCAAATTAAAAATGCGCTATTTCATTTAGGTGCTGATGCTTTTGAAAGTATTGTTTTAGCTTATGAACCTGTTTGGGCTATTGGTACGGGTGAAACTGCGTCTCCAGAACAAGCTCAAGACATGCATGCTTTTATAAGAAAGACTCTAAACGACAAATATGGTGCTGCAGTAGCAGATAGTGTATCGGTTCTTTACGGAGGTAGTGTTAAACCAGCAAACGCCCAAGAGATTTTCTCTAAACCAGATGTTGATGGCGGTTTAATTGGTGGAGCATCATTAAAAGCCGACGATTTTTTCGCTATTGTAAATGCATTTTAAATTATAGATTTTAGGTGCGAGCCTACTAGCATAAAACCTGTTAGCACTTTTTAGTTTAACAGGTTTTTTTTGTTCTAAACTTTTTAAGGGTATTCCCTGATTTTTTACAAATCAAGGAATGCCCTTACTTTTTTTTATAGACCTCAAAGTAACTTGCAATCAGTTATTAATCAACAATTTTAGCCTTATGAGAATTTTAAAATGCCTTTTTGTATTTACTATTTCAAGCATGTTGTTTGTTGCTTGTAAAGCCGAACCTTTAGAAGGAGATGAAGAAGCACCTTTAATAGAGATTATTAAACCAAATGACAACGCTATTTTCTATACAAGTGATAGTGGTTTTTCACCCAGTTCTATAGAAATACATGCCAGAGCAACAGATAATAATGCCGTTGTTTTTGGCATATTTACAATTACCGATGCCGATGGTAACTTAGTTGATGCCGATGTGGAGAGTAGTTTTAGTGAAAATAATACTGTATTAGATTTAACGGCAAACTTTTCAATAGATACACCTGGTTCTTATACTATTAATTTCCTTTTTAGGGATGCAAATGATAATAACGCATCGACTACAAGAACCATTCAGTGTGTTGTTGGTGAATCTGAAGAAGAAGAGGAAGAGCAGGCTATTGTTTTTCAAATGTTTTTTTCAGACAGACAGCATGCAAGTATTAATAAATTGGACATCTATAATGATGGAACAGCCAAGGAGATTATATTATCCAAAGATGTTACTAAAGGAAAATCGTTGGTCGTTTACCCAGAGTTTAATGAATTACTTGTTGGTTCTACAGAGTCTGGTTTAGACGTAAATATTACTTCAGTAAACCCTTCAGCAGGAGGGCGTGACATAAAAAATGTATCTATTTCAAATTATTTATTTAGCGCCCTAGTGAAAAACCAAACAGAACAAGAAGTTTACTATTTCTTAGAAGGTGCCGATTTAACCAAAGTAGCTAGGCACAGGCTTTATAAAATGAATGCCGATGGAACCAATCAAGTCTTGTTGGGTCAAATAGAAAACGCTACTAGAGCCAATGCTATAAAGAAAATTTGGGTGCAGGAAACTGAAAACCCGTTCTTAATCATGCATGATAGGCATGCCTTATATGCTTACAACCCAGATAGCGAGGCTAGTTTGCAAAGTAGTACCATTTTTACTACTGATGGTCATGAAATACATGATATAGCGGTAGATCTTCCTAACAAAACAATCTATATGATTCTTTCCTATAACCGAGGTAGCCAAAGATACTATACAATCGGTACCAGTAATTTAGAAGGAACAGAAACTAATCTAAATTTTATTGAAATAGCAGGTAATCACCCAACAACCTCAAGCAGGTTCCCTCATAGAATGAAACTAGATGTAAAAAACCAAATGGTGTATTGGTTGGCACAAAGTGAAGATTTGCAAAAATCTATTTTAAAACGTGCAAGTTTTAACGATTCAAGTGTTCAAACTGTTTGGGAAACAGGAACTTGTGTTTGTGTGGGAGAAGTAGAAGATATAAGAATAGAGGATTATTACATAAACACTGAATCAATAATAGTAACAAATTAATACGTAAATAATTATGAAAAGACAAATCACAATATCAGTTTTAATGTGCTTTATAGCCACATTAACTTATGGACAAACGTTAAAGGTTACTGGCGGTGTTAATTTTATGGATATTAACTATGCTGTTACCAGTCCTAACATAGAGCTCCCAACAGATGATACACCAATGCCAGATACCGATGTAACAGCCAAACTTTCAGCTTCAAAAGCATCCACTAGTTTAAATGAATCATCGTTAGAATCATCTCGTTTTAGTGATTCCTCAAACAAAACAGGGTTTTACCTTGGGTTAGCAATAGCAGATATTAGTTTATCAAACAAATTTGAGTTGCAACCAGAAGCAAGATTTGTAGTGGTAAAGGATTTTAATCAAATACAAGTCCCTGTTTTAGTGTCATATCGTATTACAGAACATTTTAAAGCCCAAGCAGGGCCAAGTTTAGGGTTTCTTTTTGATGCAGGCGAAGGTGTGAAATCTACCAACTTTGCTATAGATTTTGGGTTGTCATACAACATTTCAGAAGCTATGGCTATAGAGGCTCGATATGATTGGGGACAAACTAATTTATTAGAAGGAGGAGATAGTGCTAACTATTTAAAGATAAACAATATACAGGTAGGGGTTTCATATAAACTAGGAGCGAAAAAGCTTTAATTTAAACAGACCAATTATGAAAAAGTTTTATATTTTATGTTTACTGCTTTCTAGTATTAGTTTTAGTCAACAAGGCATTAACTACAAAGCTGTTATTCAAGATGGTAATCAAATTGTAGCCAATACCTCAATAACTCTATATTTTACTCTAACAGAAAACGGGGCTACAGATATTTATAAAGAAACGCATCTTATAACAACCAATAGCAGCGGTATAGTAGCTACAAACATAGGTGAAGGTACTACAACTTTGGGTAATTTTGAAACTATAGATTGGACCAAAGAACAATTTCTACATGTTGCAATAGATATTGGCAAAGGTTTGGTAGATTTAGGAACAGCGGCCTTTAAACAGGTCCCTTACGCATTCCATGCTAAAACGGCTGAAACGTTTACTGGAACCATTCCCAACATGGGCAATTTAGTAAAAGTAACAGAGAACGGAAATGAAGGGTATCGTTTGGCAGATGCAATAGTTAGTAATCATGGCGATATTGGAGAAGAAGCGATAGATTTATCTTTCCAAAGTTCTGAGTCCGAAACCAGAGGCGCTATTCAGGCTGGGGCGTTTGCTTCAGGTTATAATACAGAAGCCTCAGCCGAATATTCGGTTGCATTTGGTTATAATACGCAAGCTGCTGATACCTATGCGTCGTCTTTTGGAGCTTATACAGAAGCCTTAGGCTATAACTCATCTGCCTTTGGTAGTGGCACAAGAGCTTCAGGTTATTACAGTACATCATTTGGAAGGGAAACTTTAGCAGACTCTTATAATCAAACCACTGTAGGAAGCTATAACACAAACATCTCTAGTTCTGCAAAGTCTTTTGTAGAAACAGACCCCTTATTTGTTGTTGGAAACGGTATCAATGATAATGATAGAAGTGACGCCCTTATAGTGTTAAAAAATGGCAATACCGAAATTAATGGGGTTTTAACTATTGATGCAGGAAATGATGATACAGGATATACCTTACCAATAAGTAAAGGAAATGCAGGTAACGTTTTAGTGATGAATGATGATGATTCTGGAACGCATTGGGAAGCTGCAAATAGCTTTGGTAGTTTAGAAAGTGTTCCAAGAGGTTTTGATTTTGGCTATCGTTTATTGGGTAGAGATGCTGAAAAATATGGTAATGTAGGGATAAATGCATTAGACTTAAGTATTAGTAAGGGTACAGGAAATTATGGTGCGACTGGTTATTATTCTGTAGCCATGGGGAGCACAACAAAAGCGTCTGGTCAATATGCCACGGCCATGGGAGAAGGTACTACAGCGTCTGGTTTGAATTCTACAGCCATTGGAAAAAGTACTAATGCAACGGGAAGAGGCGCTTTTGCAACAGGAACAGGTACTTTAGCTTCAGGTCATTATGCAGTTTCTTTTAATGATGGGACATGGGCTGCGGGTGATTATTCTTTAGCAATGGGACAGGGAACATCTGCCATAGGAAATAGATCTACAGCTATGGGAAGCCTAACAACCGCAGAAAGTTTTGCGCAAACTACAATTGGCCAATTTAATACAAGTGCTGGGGGGTCAACAACTTCATTTGTAACTACCGATCGCTTATTTGTTATTGGAAATGGAACAGGGGGAGGTAATACTAGTGATGCGATGGTAGTACTTAAAAATGGAAATACTACCATTAACGGAGCGTTGGACGTAGAGGAAGTTCAAGGAAAAGACTCGGGCGATGCCGATATGAAAGCGTATATCTATGGTTTAATAACAAGTGTAGGCGAGGTTACTTCAGCTTCATCAGGAGGTTTTACCATCTCAAAAACAGGAACTGGAGGTTATAGAGTCATTTTTAATAATCCACCTTCTAATTATAGAGATTATATGGTGGTGTCATCACTTCATGGAGACATTGGTTTTATTAAAACGGTTAGAAATACCAGCTATATAGCAGTAAATACATATAATACTTCTGGATCACTTTCAGATGAGTCATTCAATTTTGTGGTCTTTAAAAAATAAACAATTATGAAAAAAATTACAACACTTACATTAATTATTGGGCAATTAATATATGGTCAAGCCAATATAAAAATATCTAGTTTAGATAATGGTGGAGGCATCTTTCAATCTGGAAACATGGCTGTGGTTTCAACAGTAGGAGAAGTCTCAATTAATGAGTATACAGCAAATACCTTGGAAATATCTGAAGGGTTTATAGGCAAACATCAGTTAAATATTCAAGCCCCGAACAACTCAGACTGTGTAACGGCTCCAAATAACTTAATAAGTTGGTGGGCTGCTGAAGATAATACGAATGACTTGGTAGGTAATAATAATGGTGTGCCGTCTGGTGGTGTATCGTATACCTCGGGAGCAGTGAATAAAGCCTTTTTGTTTGATGGTGTTGATGATGCTGTAATTGTGGCACCTAGTGAAAGTTTAGATATTACTGGAGATATTACGGTTGAACTTTGGGTGCTTCAAACAGGGTTTAACCCAGAAAATATGGTAGTCTGTAAAGGTGCTAAAAACGAGCCTACTGTTTTTTCAATGCGCTTTTCTGGGGCTACATTAAATTGCGCTTTTCAAGATACAACTGGGGCCAATATAGAATTGGGAGGACCTTCTTTTGAGGATTTTCAATGGCATCATTATGTATATGTGCGTCAAGGTAATCAACATACTATTTATGCCGATGGATTTAATTTCGGATGGGTTTCATTTACTAATCCTCCTGCAAGTAGTTCAGGGCTACCATTAACTATTGGGGCGCAATACGATAGCCAAAATAATGACTATGTAAACTATTTTGGTGGTCAAGTAGATGAGGTTTCAGTTTACAATCGAGCCCTATCAGAAACCGAAATTCAAGGTATTTATAATGCAGGATCTAATGGAAAATGTAGTGTACCACTTAGTATTGATAACAATAGTTTAGTAGAGCATACTATAAATTTCTATCCTAATCCTGTTGTTGACGCATTAACTATTAACTTTAATAAATCAGGAAACTTTAATGTAGTACTTTATGATGTTAATGGTAAACTTTTAAACAGTATGAATAATGTTTCTAGTACGGCTCAAATACAAATGAGTAATAACGCACCTGGATTATATTTTGTAGCGGTTCAGAATCAATCAAATCAACAAAGTAAGGTGTTTAAAATTGTAAAAAAATGAAACTAATATTTTTATTATTTATAACCATGACAACGGTTGCACAAACACGTTTTACTGGCATTGCCATGCAAGCTAGTTTACCTAGCGGTTGGCAAGTACAAGAAGAAAACTATGGCCAAATTATGGTTAGTAACCCTAATGTGCAAGCCGGGTTGTTATTTATAGAACATGGATGGACATCAGAAGACATGATTCTGCAAAATATGCAAGAAACTATTCAAGAAGACGATTGGCAAGCTGCTATAGCCACCGATATCATGGAACTTGAAAACGGCGATTTTATAGCGCTATATCAAGGTAGCGGCAGCGGTCAGGAAATCGTGGTAGTAACCGTAGTTTCAAGAAGTAAACTTTGGGGAAGAGGTGGTGTAATGACAGTTGTAATCGCCTCAAAAGCGAATTTTACAGATGATTTTCAAGACTTGGCAGTTGCTGTCTCTAAATCCATAAAATATAAAAGCTTTATGAATTCGCAGGCGCAACAAAATGCCAGAATGTTTAAGGGTAGAAAGCTTATTAGGTACAGCTCATATTACACATCAGACTATGATAATACAGTTAGTGTAGGGTCAAGCAGTAAGACTACTATACATTTTTGTTCAAACGGCAGGTTTGTAATAGATGGATATTCCGATTTAAGTGCAGGAGGCCCTGCTATGGATGGCGAAACTTGGTCTAGTACCAGTGCAGGCGAAGGCCTTTGGAGCTTAATGGATGTTAATAGCTATATGGTTTTGCGTCTTACATCCAACGCCGGAGAGGTGAGCTATATGCCCATAGAGCGTTATACGGAAGATGGTGCCTATTATATTAATGGCGATAAATGGGTAATTGGGGGGAGTGACCTGTGTAACTAATTCTAAAAGTATTTTATAAATTTCTTACATTTAAATACTTAAAAACCAAACTATTGAAAAAACTTATAATTTTTAGCGCTTTATATCTATGCAGTTTTGGTCTATTTGGTCAAGCCAATAAAATTCTTGATAGCTTGAAAATAGAGCTTGCAAAAAAGCAGGCAGATACTTCAAAAGTGAAAATTTTGAACGATTTGGCATACTACTATTTATATCAAGATATTGATAGCAGCTTAGTTTATGGAAAGAAAGCCCTTCTTAAAGCTAAAAGCATAAACTTTTCAAAAGTTGAAGCTAATGCTTGTATTTACATTGGCAATGCATTTTTATATACCAATAAGTATGATTCGGCGCATTATTATTACGATTTGTCGCTTAAACTTCATGATAAATACGGTATAAATAAATCTGCTCTATATGCTTCACTGGGTCTTTCCCACAAAATTCAAGGAAATTACGAAAAGGCAATTGAAACCTATTTAGAGGGTATAAAATATGATGAAAGTAACGCTTATGAATACGGTAAATTTATAAAAGCATGCAATCTCATTAATATTTATGCCATTGTAGAAGATTATCAAAAGAGTATTGATTTTGGAGTGGAGTTGGTTGAAGTAGCTAAAAGTACTGATGACGAAAATATCAAATATTTTCTAGGAACCTTATTAAATAACATAGGTACATATTACAGTAAGTTACACGATTTTGATAATGCCATATATTACTTTAATGAGTCACTAGAGGCTAATCTTGAAAACGGGAATAAAAAAGAAATCGCTAGAAATTATAATAACCTCGGCAGTATTTATGAAAAAACTAATAGGTATTCAGAAGCAAAAACATTGTTAGAAAAAGCTCTTGAAATAAGAAAAGAATTTAGTGATCAAGATGAATTAGCTGAGACTCATACCGAACTAGGGGTTGTTTACAGTAAGTTAAACAATATTAAATTATCAAATATTCACTTTAAAAAAGCTTTGAAAATTGCTGAAGATTTGAAAAGTTTAACCTTATTATCGGATGTGTATTTGGCTAAAAGTAAGGCTTATGAATCGCAACAAAATTTCAAATCTGCTTTGTTAAACTTTGAGAAGCATACGCAATTTAGAGACAGTATACTTCATAATGAAAAGTTGAAGAATATAGAAGAAATTGAAACGAAATACCAAACCGAGAAAAAAGACAAGGAAATAGCAACACAACAATTAGAACTTAAAGAAAAAGAATCAGAAATTCAGAAAAAGAAAGCCCAAAACAATTATATGCTTGGGGGAATTATATTTCTTGTAGTATCTACCATCTTGTTGGTATTTTTGTTAAAACAGCGTCAAAGAAGAAAAAATCAGGAGTTATTGACGCTTAAACGGGAGTTTCAAATAAAAACGCTTGAATCACTTATTGAAGGCGAAGAAAAAGAACGGTTTAGGATTGCTAAAGAATTGCATGATGGCGTTAATGGCGATTTATCGGCCATAAAATATAAACTATCATCCTTGCTAGAAATGAATAATAAAGTCATCAAGGAAGCTATAACCATGATTGACGACTCATGTAAACAAGTACGTGCCATATCGCATAACTTGGTGCCTCCAACTTTAGAAAAATTTAATCTTGTTGAAGCTACAGAAGCATACTGTAATAATATTAATACTCTAAATTCAACCTTAGAAATAACATTTCAACAATTAGGCGATACAATAGAAATACCCAAACAGGCAGAGGTTAATATTTTTAGAATAATTCAGGAGTTAATTACAAACAGCGTAAAACATGCAAAAGCATCCACTATTAATGTACAAATTAGTAATCGTAATAGCATCATTCAGGTTACTGTTGAAGATGACGGTATAGGCTTTGATAAAAATAATCCTGGAAGTAGCGGTATAGGTTTGAGTAACGTGCAGTCTAGAATTGATTATTTACAAGCCGAAGTAGATTTAGTTACTAATGAAAAAGGAACATCCTATACCATAGATATTGATAAAGAAAAACTTAATGATAATTAAAGTAGCTATAACAGACGATCATAAGATGGTTTTAGAGGGCATTGCCGCCATGTTAAAGGGTACACCAGAATTGCAGGTGGTAGGCATGTATAAAGATGCTCAGCAAACTCTAGATAACATTGAAAAAGATGAGCCAGATGTCCTATTTTTAGATATTAATTTACCAGATATTAACGGTATAGATTTAAGTAAAAGACTTTTAAAAATAACCCCCGAATTAAAAATTATTGCTTTAACAAATTTTGAAGACATATCGTTTGTTAAGCGCATGCTTAAAAACGGTGTTCATGGATACTTATTAAAAAATACAGATAAATTAGAGTTAGTAAAAGCTATGAAAACGGTATTGTCTGGAGAGTTATTTTTGCAAAAAGACATCCAATCTAGGTTACTGAGTCAGGATTCAAAGAAAAAGACTGATAATGGTTTAAAACCTAAACTTACAAGAAGAGAACAAGATGTTTTAATCGCTATTTCAGAAGAATTAACCACCCAAGAAATTTCAGAAAAACTCTTTATTAGTCCTAAAACTGTGGAAACGCATCGCATGAACATCATGAGCAAATTGGGTGCAAAAAATAGTGTGGGGATTATTAAAATAGCTATTGAGAAGGAGTTGTTGTAGCATACAAGTTTATATCTTTGTAGTCGCAAAAAAACGACTATGTCAAATATCATTTATATAGGGTACGAATTTAAGGTAACCCCATTGCAACCCGGTGTAGAAATTCTTATTGCAGAACTAGGTTATGCCGGCTTTGAAAGTTTTGTTGAGAATGAAACAGGTGTTACGGCTTATATTCAAAAAACCGATTGGGAAGAATCTATTTTAGAGGATATTCAAGTTTTAAGATCAGACGAATTCAAGATTTCTTATGAGTTTAATGAAATAGAACAAACTAATTGGAATGCTGAATGGGAAAAGAATTTTAATCCTATTGTAGTTGATGATGTATGTGCTGTAAGAGCGCCATTTCATGAATCGTTTGATACTGCATACGATATTATTATAGAACCCAAAATGAGTTTTGGTACTGGGCATCATGAAACCACACACATGATGATTCAACACATTCTAAAGAATGATTTTAAAGATAAAACCGTTTTAGATATGGGATGCGGTACAGGGGTTCTAGCAATTTTAGCGGAATTAAAAGGAGCCAAACCTATTGATGCCATTGATTATGATAATTGGTGTTACTTAAATAGCCTTGAAAATGTAGAACGTAATAACTGTAAGCATATTAATGTAATAGAAGGGGATGCTTCGGTTTTAGGAGAAAAAAAGTACGACATTATTATTGCAAACATAAATCGTAATATTTTAATGCAGGATATGAAAACCTATGTGTCTTGTTTAAATAAAGGAGGTCAGCTGTTTTTAAGTGGTTTTTATAACGATGACATCCCAATGATTCAGAAAGAATGTGAAAGTCATTTGTTAAAATTTGAAGAAAAATTAGAAAGAAACAATTGGGTGTCTTTAAAATTTATAAATTAGTACAAGTTTTCCCCAAAACATAATTAATAGAATGAGTTCAAAAGAAAAAGTTTCCGAAGAGTTACTTCTTGAAGAAGAGGTGGTTACACAAAACGAAATAGTGCTATTCAATGATGATGTTAACACCTTTGATCATGTTATTGAAACGCTTATTTACGCCTGCGAGCATACCGCAGAACAGGCCGAACAATGTTCTTTAATAGTTCATTATAAAGGTAAATGCACGGTAAAAACAGGTGAATACGACGATTTAAAACCACGCTGTACCATGCTACTAGAGGCTGGATTAAGTGCAGAAATAGTTTAATTTCTTCTTATTAGTTATTCATTCTGCCAATAGCGCAGCTCACAAAAGATTTGGCTTTAGTGCCGATGGTGTTACTGTCTCCAACTACGGGGTAACCTAGTTTTAATAAAACTTGTTTTACCTCTTGGGCTGTTTCTTCTTTTTCGTAAGAGAATGTTACTGTATTTTGCTTATTATCAATACTTAATTCAGTAATATCTTCAATGTCTATAAGTTTTGTTTTTATAGTATTGGCGCATCCGCTACATTTTAAGTTTTGAATTTCTAGTGTTGTTTTAAACATGATTTTTCTTTTAAAGAGTTGATGGACAAACGAAATCGGTTGTTGCTAATGAGGTATTTTTAATAGCAGCAAAACCTCCAGCAATATCAATTAATTTATTAAACCCGCGGGCTTTTAAAATGGATACAGCAATCATGGAGCGGTAACCACCAGCGCAGTGCACGTAATATTCGTTATCGCTATTAATAGCATTCATATTATCATTAAGATAGTCTAATGCTAAATGCTGCACATTATTACCCTCCAAATGCTCAGATTTATATTCGCCATCTTTTCTAACATCCAAAACCTTAATTGTTTTATTTTCAAAGTCCGTTTTAAAGGTCTCGGCAGAAATGGAGGTTACGGTTTCAATATCCCTTCCAGAATTAAGCCAAGCCTCAATACCACCATCTAGGTAGCCTAGGGTATTATCGTAACCCACACGAGATAATCTTGTAACCGTTTCTTCTTCTTTCCCCTTTGGGGTTACCAATAATATGGGCTGTTTTAAATCTGTTATAAGCGCACCAACCCAAGGTGCAAAACCACCGTTTATACCTATAAATATAGAATTTGGAATATGGCCCTTAGCAAAATCTTGTTGGGGTCTAACATCCAATACCAAAGCACCTTCTTCATTGGCTATATATTCAAACGCATCTGGAGCTAAAGGGGTGTTGCCTTGTTCTAAAACTGTTTCAAAGGTGTCATATCCTAATTTGTTCATCATGGCGTTTTTAGCAAAATACTGCGGAGGTGGTGCGATACCATCCAGTACCTCTTTTATAAACTCCTCCTTGGTCATATTAGCTCTTAGAGCATAATTAGTTTTTTTCTGATCGCCTAAAACACCTACGGTATCTTTGCTTAAGTTTTTTCCGCAAGCAGAACCGGCCCCATGTGCAGGATAGACAATCACATCGTCTGCTAAGGGCATGATTTTATTTCTTAAAGAATCGTATAGCATCCCTGCCAAATCCTCCTTTGTTAAGTCCGATTTAATGGCTAAATCTGGTCGGCCAACATCACCCAAAAACAAGGTGTCTCCAGAAAATATAGCATGATCTTTTCCTTGTTCATCGATCAATAAAAATGTCGAAGATTCCAGTGTGTGTCCAGGCGTATGAAGGACTTTAATGGTGACATTACCAAGCTTAAATGTTTCATTATCCTTGGCTTCATGAATATTATATTCTGTTTTAGCGCCTGGCCCAAAAACTATGGTTGCTCCTGTTTTTTTAGCGAGATCAACATGGCCTGAGACAAAATCGGCATGAAAATGGGTCTCAAAAATATATTTGATTTTAGCATGTTCCTTATTTGCTTTATCAACATATGGCTGCGTTTCACGCAAAGGATCAATAATAGCGACCTCTCCTTTCGACTCGATATAGTAAGCCCCTTGCGCTAAACATCCGGTGTATATTTGTTCTATTTTCATGCTTTTGTATTTTATTTTACGCTTATCTAAATCAAAATTACTAAACGCTTAGCAATCAATTTGTAACTTATATTACACTAGCTTATTTTAACTCTTTATACATGATATAAACAGCCATAAGTAAGACAAAAACACCAAAGCTTTTCTTTAGTTTATTACTGCTGATAAATTTAGAAAGAAATACCCCCAGCACAATTCCCAGAATGGATACACCTGTAAATATAAGTAGGAAGGACCACTCAATGTCTAGGGTTTGTACATCGCCGATAAATCCAATTAACGAATTTATGGTTACTATTATTAATGAAGTTCCTACCGCTTTCTTCATGGGAATATTAGCCCATATAACAAGCGCAGGCACATATAAAAAACCTCCACCAGCCCCAATAACACCAGTAATAGTTCCAATAACTAGACCTTGGATAAAAGTTTTATAATAAGGCTGGCTTATAGATATGGTCTCATTTTCTTTGCCATTTTTTATCATGGAGAACGCAGCAAGCACCATAATAATTGCGAAGAAAACCATGATAGCCATTTCTTTCGTTAAGCTGTAATTGCCAATAGCCAAAAGTGTATCAGGAATGTTAGGAACTAAATAACGTCTTGATAGATACACAGCGATAAAGGAAGGGAACGAAAAGGCTAACCCTGTTTTAAAGTCTACCAGTCCTTTTTTGTGTTTCTGATAAGTGCCTACCATGGAGGAGGTTCCTACCACAAAAAGAGAATAGGCCGTCGCGATAATAGGATTGTACCCTAAAAGGTAAACCAATAACGGAACGGTAAGTATTGAACCACCTCCACCAATAAGCCCTAAGACTAGCCCAACAATAAGTGCCCCAATATATCCTAAAATTTTGATGTTCTCCATAAATTAATGGGGTAATTTGTTTTTTAAAATACCATAAATAAAAGTGCCTAAAATGGCAGCAGAAATAACTATAATCATACTCCAAACACCTGTTCCTAGTAAGATGTACATTGGGCCAGGGCAAGCACCGATTAGAGCCCAACCAAAACCAAAAATGGTACCTCCTACAATATATCTTATAAAACCATTATCTTTTTTTGGAACAAATATATCTGCCCCTTTGCTGCTTTTTAAAATCCCTTTTTTTGAGATCTGTAAAAATAGTACACCTGACGCAATGGCCGTTCCAATGATGCCATACATATGAAAGGATTGAAATCTGAACATTTCATAAATGCGAAACCAGGAAACCGCTTCGGACTTTACTAAAACAATTCCAAAAAAAACACCTACCAATAAGAATTTAAGAAATTTCATGATTAAAAGATTAATGGAAGAATAAAGTTCGTCATGATGAGGCCGCCAATAAAAAAGCCAATAACGGCAATAAGTGATGGTTTTTGTAGGCTACTTAGGCCTGTTATAGCATGGCCTGAGGTACACCCGCCGGCATACCGGGTTCCAAAACCTACTAGCAGTCCACCAATTATTAGTAGTAGTAACCCTTTGGGAGTTGTTAATGCATCCAAACTATACATTTCATTCGGGACTAAGGTAGCTCCAGGGTTATCAAAGCCCATGCCTTGTAGCTCTTGAGTTGTAGTTGGGTTAAGGTCTGTAATAGTATCATTTGATAAATAATGGGTAGCTATAAATCCACCAAGTACCGCACCAACGACTACGGTTAAATTCCAAAGTTGATCCTTCCAGTTAAATCTAAAGAAGTCAGCAAATTTTCCGGCACCACCAATAGCGCATAGTGTTCGTAGGTTTGATGACATGCCAAATGTTTTTCCAAAGTAAAGCAGCAGTGCCATAACAATGGCAATTAACGGCCCCGAAATATACCACGGCCAAGGATTTAATATAGTGTCCATGTTTAATGTTTTGTGCAAATTTATAACCTCACAATTTTATATTTGTAATAAATGTTACCTAGCAAAAATAGGCTAGGCCTTATGTAAGATAAGTTAGGGATTGAGCAACTGGTGGAGATGCTCAAAGAGAGTGACTTGTAATAGCCCGACTTCTAGGTTGAACAGATTTCAAACTAAAAGGAATGTCCTAAATACCGCCATATTACAACACTTCTATTTTATTTCTGCTCAGTTTAATTTTGTTCTCTTTCTCTAACTGCTTTAATAGTCTAGAAATAACAACTCTTGAGGTGTGTAAGTCTTCTGCGATATCTTGATGCTTTACAATAATTATTTTAGAACCGCCAAGATTTGTCTTGTTAACAAGGTATTTATACAGGCGTTTATCCATTTTCATGAATGCAAGATTATCTATAGTCTCTAACATTTCATCAAAACGGGTTTGATAACTTTCCAAAATAAAGCTTCTCCAACTTTCGTTATTGTGAAACCACGATTGCATATTTTGTACTGGAATCATAATAAGACTCGTGTCTTTTTCGGCAACTGCTCTTATTTTACTTTTGGTGGTGCCCATACAGCATGTAAGCGACATGGTACAAGTTTCTCCAGCTTCAAGAAAATAAATGAGAAGGTCATTGCCCTCGCTATCTTCTCTTAATATTTTAATATCTCCACTAAGAAGCAATGGGATAAATTTTAAGGTCTGACCAATATCTATAATAATGTCGTTTTTTTTATAGTTGGCAATTTTTCCAATTCTAAAAATCTCCTCGATGAGGTCTTTGTCGAGAGTGGCTGAGAATTTTTGTATAAGTAAGTCATAAGTCATAATCAAAAATAACAATTTAAAAATTGAATTAATTGTTTGGCTAAGTTTTAAATAAAAATGTATATTTGCACGCACAAAAACGGCCATGTGGCGCAACTGAATAGCGCACTTGATTACGGCTCAAGAGGTTGCAGGTTTGAATCCTGCCATGGTCACGAAAAAATCCTTAACATTTTATTTGTTAAGGATTTTTTTTAGCAATAATAACTGCTTAAACTCATTACGTTGTTTCCACTAAAAGGGAAGCAATTTATCAATAATATTAGTTTTAATTAGAGGGTATTTTAAAATAAAATTGTCCGTACGTTTCGATAAAAATGTAACTTTGAGTTGTTACTTTTAAATTTTAGCTATTATGATTTCCTGTTTTAGGTTTTTCTTGGTTGTTTTTTTGTTCGGTAATACACTTTTTGCGCAACAGGAGGATGAAGACATAAAGTCAAAAAATTCATTTTTATTGAATTTTGGTTACACGCATATACCTGGTGGCACGGAGCTAGAATCTGAGTCTAAAGACGGTTTTTTTGTGCCGGCTATAGGTTTTGATTACGGTAGAGAAATTAGTGAGCGATGGGAATTGCTTTTAATGTTAGATGTTGAACTGGGTAAATATTTAATTAGGAGTAAAGAGCTTAATAGAGAAAATGCCTTTATGGTTTTAGGAGGCGCTTCTTATGAGTTGTTAAAATCTATTCGTGTTTTAGGAGGTTTAGGCGTTGAGTTTGAAAAAAATGAAAACTTATTTGTAACGAGATTAGGAGGAGAGTTTATACATGAATTGAATGGTCCTTGGGGATTAATGGCAGGTACCTATTGGGATTACAAACAAGAGTATTCCACATACTCTTTGGTTGTTGGTCTGGGATATAGGTTTTAAATATAAATTAGGGTCGCCTATTTTAATTTGTTTTTAGTTAGTCTAGGCTGTTTTTAGTGACGTACCACCTCCAACCAATTATTATTAACTGAAATTTACTTGCATTAGCTAAATCCAGTCCTTTTTTTGTGAAACTGGGTAAAATCACTTTATTCAACTTTGCTAATATTTTAAACAGACTTTTTTTCACCTAAGCATAAACCTTGTTCAAATTTATTGAAAATTATTAAATTAGATGAACCCACGTGGTTTTAAGTTGTACATGAAAAACAAGTCAGAACCTATAGGTTCTGACTTGTTTTAGTTTTATTTATTATTGTTATCCATCATCTTTTTTGCTAAATCGGCTCCAATTAATGATTGTAGCAAATTGTCGTTTTTGTTTCCAGAGCTACCCTGAATATAAGTTTGTGGTAGATTTAAGTCTTTTAGTTGTCCTGCTACACCAACGGCTGTTTTGTAATTCCATTCTGCTTGCTCTTGTGGAGTTAGTCCAGCACTAACTAGTTTGGCATTCTCGTAGTATTGGGCATCTGCAGCTATTTTTTTGCTTTTGGCTTTGAACTGTTCAACTTCAAATTGTTTTTTCTCCTTAATTAAGTTAAATTCGGCTACTTTGGCTTCGGTTTCAGCTTCAATGGTTTGTTGAATTTGAATTTTTTCTAATCGTGCTCGTTCTTTGGCTTTTTCAGATTCTCCTTTCGCCACTTCTTTCTTAGCTCTATAATATTCGCGCTCTGCCTGTTGCTTTTCAAGTTGAGTTTGAGCGACTTCATTTTTTTGAAGGTCAAGTCTTTTATCAAAGTGTAAGCTTCCCAATCAATGCCTGTAACTTGAGCTTGGTAAATTTTAAGCCCATATTGCTTTAAAGTATTAGAGTTGTCTCGAATAATTTCACCATTAGCATCCCTTTTAATACGAAACTTTTTTTGCTTACTAGATTTTCCAATTTTTATTTGTCTTACTGTGGTGGTATCTCCAACAATTTCTGAATTGTTTTCAGACTCGTAATAGAGTTCTACTTGATACATACCATTTTCCAATTGGTCTCTAAAATATCTATCAAAGTCCGAAGCTTGACCAGAAATGTAATCTTGAGCATCCATGAGTTTACAGGTATTTTTAATGGCAGCATCTATATTGGGTAAAACTCTACCAAAGATAAGTTTAGATTCACTTCGGTTTCTATCTGCCATAAAAAAAAAACATCTTTATCATTAATGTTTACTCCCACAATAACGGAGGTGCTTATTTCTGCCTTAATGGCGTCGCTAAACTCCCATTTTTGAGCTTTTCTATTATAAATGCCTTGTGCATTTTTGGGTAGTTCATCACCAGATTTTGTAATGATGTCCTTTATTGACATTTCGTATGATAGCGGAATAATGCGCCCCCACCATTTTAGTTTTATACCTTGTGTGGTAATCATTTTGTCGCCACCAGTAATAAATTGAACGGCATAGGCGGTTCCTGCATCTGCATAAAAGAACATGCCAGTTAGCACACTCATAACTAACCCGAGGAGTACAATTTGTAAGCTACGTTTTTTAGTAAACCAATCTAATAATTTATTCGGTTTAGTGAAAGGTTTTAAGATTAATGATAATAGACCAATGATTATTAAAAGAATTCCAAGAATTGTGAGCATAATGAATAATGTTTAAGATTAAAATGTTAATGGTTGGCATACCAAAGGTACTATCTGATATAGTTTCAGTTAGACTTGTTAAAAAAATGATGCCAGTTAGGTGCTTAAAAGAAAAACTTAGTAAAGTTTTTTAAAACGTAAAACTTATTCTAGACTAAGCTTTGCGTTTTGGAAAAGGTTAGATAAGAGATATAATTAGAAGAATTACACCAATAATGAGTTTAGTAAGTGTTATCATATTTTAGGTTTTAAGGTTAATAATTAGGTGTTTTGTATCTATGTTTTTTGAAGATATACATTGCACCTAATGAGTACCAAACCTTTTGCCTAAAATCTATAAAATTGAATACTTATTTGTAAGTAAAAAGATGAAAATGGTTTTTAAAATAATGTGACTTTCTTTATTTGTGTTTTTAATTAGTATGTAATTTGTTGTTTTTAGTTTTAAAATGTAATAATTCAAGGCCTATTTTGAGTTTGTTTTTCAATGTCAAGGCACTTTTTTCCTTGAAAACTAGTTTTTTGATTTATTTCATCTTTTTTTAAAAAAATATATTGGCAAAAGAAAGCACCTCAAATCGAAGTGCTTTTTTAGATATTCAGGGATTAAAGAGATCCAAAAATGGGTAGGCATTTAAATTTGTCTTTATCAACACCAATACCACATTCCCATTGTGACTCTGGAGGGATATTAGATCCATCTCGCTCAATTTTATAGTAAAGGACATTTCTTCTCATTAGTCCCCACATATCTACACCTTCTTCAGAGGTATACGTTTTAATGCGTTCGGTGTCGTTTTCTTTGTTAATAAACCTTGTGCCTTTAGTATAGTTTTGGTCAATCATATAGGTTCCGTTAAGACTACTCGTGCCACTAACTTCTACTCCAATAACTTGGGGTTCGTCTTTGTCACAGGAGAGGATGGATCCTATTAAAGTAAATAATAGCAAATAATACTTAAATGAAAAGGTTTTCATAATTGAATAGGTTTAATAGATTGGTATTTCAAATATATCTTTTGATACGTAGGAAACATATGCTAATTCTCCTTATTCGATATCTGGCCACTTTAAAATGCTTTTTGTCTGGTTTTATGGTAAATTGTCGAAATTTATAGGCTCGAAACTCAAGAATAATCTTAGAATCAAGGAAAAAACATAAATCAAAAATGAAAATCTAAGAATCATAAAGCTATCTTCGCAAAAAATTATTTATGAGTGTTGTTTTAGTTATAATTGGTTTTATATTGCTTGTTATAGGTGGAGAATATTTAGTGAGGGCTTCAGTAGCATTATCCTTTAAGTTTAATATTTCCAAAATGATTATTGGAATGACGGTAGTGTCGTTCGCAACGTCTGCACCAGAACTATTAGTGAGTCTTCAGGCGGCATTATCAGGTTCCCCAGAAATTGCCATTAATAATGTAATTGGTTCCAATATAGCTAATATTGGTCTGGTTTTAGGTATTACGGCCATGGTTGGCAACATTGAGGTAGACAAATCTTTTTATAAACTGAATTGGCCTGTTATGATGGTCTTTTCTTTGGCGCTTTACTATTTTTTAAAAAATGATTTTCTTTTTTCTTCTTTTGAGGGGGGGGCTGTTTTTATGGGTTTAATAGTGTTTTTAATTTACCTGATAAGACGTGTTAAAAAAGAGGAGCATGGCGACGAGGTTGATGATTCGTTGGCAATAGTTTCGAATTTTAAAATTGGTTTATGGTTAATTATTGGCGCGCTAGCCTTGTATTTTGGCAGTGAGTGGCTTGTTCAGGGAGCTAAAGATATTGCTGTGGCCATTGGGGTTAGTGAAGCTGTTATTGGTGTGTCTTTAATAGCAATAGGGACTAGTGTACCAGAGTTGGCAGCGTCTGTAATTGCTGCTGCAAAGCAAGAGAAGGCTATATCTTTGGGTAATTTAATCGGTTCTAATATTTTTAATATAGCCTCTGTGTTGGGTATTACTGCGCTTGTAAAGCCGATGAAAGTAACAGGACAAGAAATATTGTCTAACGATATTATTTGGATGTTAGGGTTTGCTGCCGTTTTAATTCCTCTTGTATTATTGCCTAAACGCATGGAAATAAGTAGATGGAAAGGTTTTATTTTGGTACTTGGTTATGGTGTTTTTATGTTTTTACTTTTTATTTCAAAGTAACAGGTTATTGATTTAGGGCAAGGTTACGATAAGAGCCAAATGCCTATAAAAATAAAAGGCTAGCGTTTTTAATGCTAGCCTTTTATTATGAACAAAACGTGTGCTTAAATTATTAGATCTTTGCAGATTTAACAGTTTTAATAATTCTAGCAGCAATTTTATATGGATCACCGTTAGAAGCAGGTCTTCTATCTTCTAACCATCCTTTATATCCTTTCTCAACAGCAATAAGAGGAATACGAATTGAAGCTCCTCTATCTGAAACTCCCCAAGAGAAATCTGTAATAGCAGCAGTTTCATGATCACCAGTTAAACGTTGGTCGTTAAATTCACCATAAACAGCTATATGCTCATCAACTACATCACGGAAAGATTCACAAATAGCAGCATAAACGTCTTTGTCTCCACATGTTCTTAAAGTAGTGTTAGAGAAGTTTGCGTGCATTCCAGAACCATTCCAATCCATATCTTTACCTAATGGTTTTGGGTGGTATTCAATATAGTAACCATACTTTTCAGTTAAACGGTCTAGTAAATAACGTGCAATCCAAATTTCATCACCTGCTTTTTTAGCGCCTTTAGCAAATAATTGGAATTCCCATTGTCCGCAAGCAACTTCTTGGTTAATACCTTCAAAGTTCAATCCAGCTTCAATACACAAATCAGCATGTTCCTCCACTAAATCTCTACCGTGCGTGTTTTTTCCACCAACAGAACAGTAATACATACCTTGAGGAGCAGGATAACCACCTACTGGAAATCCTAAAGGTAATTCAGTTTTAGTATCCATAATGAAATACTCTTGTTCAAAACCAAACCAGAAATCATCATCTTCATCATCAATAGTCGCTCTACCATTAGAAACATGAGGCGTTCCATCAGCGTTCATAACTTCAGTCATAACTAAGTATCCATTAATTCTGTCTGGATCTGGGTAAATTGCAACAGGAACTAATAAACAGTCAGAAGATCCACCTTCAGCTTGTTTTGTAGAAGATCCATCAAAAGACCAGTTTCCTAATTCTTCTAATGTTCCTTGAAAGTTTTCATGTTCCTCAACCTTAGTTTTACTTCTCAAGTTTTGAGTAGGATAATACCCGTCTAACCAAAGGTATTCTAATTTAATTTTTGCCATAATAAATATATAATTATTGAAATATTGAAAATAATATCACAAATATAGATTTTTATGTTTTTACTTTACATTTATAGGGGGTGTTTTAGCGAAACAGTAACTTATTTTTATTTATCCCCTATTAATTTAAGGTTTATTTTAAAAAAAGACGATTATTTTATATAAATACTGAAAAAATGTTAACAAGAATTTTAAGGTTGTAAGGTTTAATTTATTTTCCTGTTTATTTTTGCTTAATAATTCAAAATCAAAACGTTTTAGGGAATGTCAACACTTAGATTTCATGCCATAAAAGAATCTTTAGCATACAAACCATTAGTGGTAGAGGAGGTCGAACGCAGATCTAATTTATATGGGAAGAATGTGTTTAATGAAAACACCATGCGCCAGTATCTTACTAAAGATGCCTTTGTTGGGGTTAGAAATGCAATTCAGTACGGAAAAAAAATAGATAGAAGCATTGCAGATCAGGTTGCTTCATCTATGAAGGACTGGGCCTTGTCGAAAGGTGTTACGCATTATACGCATTGGTTTCAGCCGCTTACAGGGTCTACAGCAGAAAAGCATGATGCTTTTTTTGAGACTTTAGGAGATGGGATGTCCATTGAAAAATTTGGTGGCACTCAGTTGGTTCAGCAGGAACCTGACGCCTCTAGTTTTCCAAGTGGAGGAATCAGGAATACTTTTGAAGCCAGGGGTTATACCGCATGGGACCCTACGTCTCCCGCCTTTATTTATGGAACGACTTTATGTATACCTACTATATTTGTGGCTTATACAGGTGAAGCTTTAGATTACAAAACACCTTTATTGCGAGCGCTACATGCGGTCGATGATGCCGCGACCGCAGTATGTCGGTATTTTGATAAAAATGTAAAAAAAGTATCTTCTTCATTAGGCTGGGAGCAAGAGTATTTTCTCGTGGATAAAATGTTGGCTTCAAGCAGGCCAGATATTACCCTTACAGGAAGAACCTTGCTAGGGCATTCTTCTGCAAAGGGGCAGCAATTAGATGATCACTATTTCGGATCTATTCCTAATAGAGCACTTAATTTTATGAAAGAGCTGGAAACCGAATGCATGCTGCTGGGTATCCCGGTAAAAACGAGGCATAATGAAGTAGCTCCTAATCAATTTGAGCTAGCGCCAATTTACGAAGAAGCCAATTTAGCGGTCGATCATAATGCGTTGGTCATGGATGTAATGGGGCGTGTTGCTTCCCGGCATAATTTTAAAGTATTGTTGCATGAAAAACCATTTGCAGGGGTTAATGGTTCTGGAAAACATAATAACTGGTCCTTGTCTACAGATACTGGAGTAAATTTATTGGCCCCAGGCAAGACCCCAATGAGTAACTTACAATTTTTAACATTTTTTGTAAACACAATTAAGGCAGTTCATGAGCATGAAGGTTTATTAAGAGCAGCGATAGCTTCAGCTAGTAATGATCATAGATTGGGTGCTAATGAGGCTCCACCAGCAATAATTTCTGTATTTATTGGTGAGCAATTGACTAAGGTTTTAGAAGAACTTGAAGGTGTTACTAAAGGAAAGCTGTCTCCAAAAGAAAAAACAGAATTAAAACTCAATGTGGTTGGTAAAATTCCAGATGTATTATTAGATAATACAGATAGAAATAGAACATCTCCTTTTGCATTTACTGGTAATAAATTTGAGTTTAGAGCAGTTGGGTCTACGGCAAATTGTGGTAACCCCATGACAGTGTTAAATACCATTGTTGCTAAACAGCTCAAAGATTTTAAGAAGGAAGTAGATGCCTTAATCAATAAAAAAGACCTAAAGAAAGATGAAGCCGTTTTTAATGTGCTTAGAGAGTATATTAAATCAACAAAAAACATACTCTTTGAAGGTAATGGTTACAGCGAGGCTTGGGAGATTGAAGCTAAAAAAAGAGGTTTAAGTAATAACAAAACAACGCCTGAAGCTTTAAAGGCAAGAATATCAAAAGCAAGTATTAGTCTGTTTGAAGAAATGGAGGTGATGAGTGCTATTGAAACTAAAGCCCGTTATGAAATTGAGATTGAAGCCTATATTAAACATATTCAAATTGAGAGTAGGGTACTAGGGGATATAGCGCGAAATCATATTGTGCCAACGGCGGTTAAATATCAAAATATTTTGATTGAGAATGTTAGAGGTTTAAAAGAGATATTCGAGGAAAAGTATCATGGAGTGGCTAAAGAGCAGGTGAGTTTAATAGAAGAAATCTCTAATCATATTGAAGGAATTAACCAGAATGTTACGAAGATGATTGAGGAGCGAAAAAAGGCAAATACTATGGAAAATATTGAAGCGAAAGCGGAAGCCTATTGTAAAAATGTAAAAACTTTATTTGAGGATATTAGGTATCACTGTGATAAGCTAGAGTTATTGGTTGATGACGAACTTTGGCCATTAACTAAATATCGAGAATTGTTATTTACAAGATAGTTTTTTTAATAGTTAAATGCGTTGAAATGATCTTTTTTAGAGTTAAAAACCTGTTGGTAAAACTCGTTTAAAAACTCTGGATTATTGCTTTAAAAAATTACCTTTGCAGCACAAAATAATATTATGAGTCAAGAAGTTTCTAAACGGTATGCGCAGCGCGGCGTTTCTGCGTCTAAAGAAGATGTACACAATGCGATTAAGAATATTGATAAAGGCTTGTTTCCGAAGGCATTTTGTAAAATAGTCCCAGATTATTTAACAAATGACGAGGACTACTGTTTAATTATGCATGCCGATGGTGCAGGAACCAAGTCTTCTTTGGCTTATATGTATTGGAAGGAAACAGGTGATGTTTCTGTTTGGAAAGGTATTGCACAAGATGCATTAATAATGAATATTGATGATTTACTATGTGTAGGAGCAACAGATAATATTATGCTTTCTTCAACCATTGGAAGGAATAAAAGTTTAATTCCAGGAGAAGTCCTTTCAGCTATAATTAATGGTACAGAAGAGTTGTTGGAAGACTTAAAGTCTTTTGGCGTTACTATTCATTCAACAGGAGGAGAAACAGCCGATGTTGGAGATTTGGTAAGAACCATTATTGTTGATTCTACGGTAACGGCCAGAATGAAGCGTAAAGACGTTATTGATAACGCCAATATACAAGTTGGAGATGTTATTATTGGATTAGAAAGCTTTGGTCAGGCTAGTTATGAAAAAGAATATAATGGAGGTATGGGTAGTAATGGTTTAACTTCTGCCAGACACGATGTTTTTAGTAAGTATTTAGCTGAAAAATACCCAGAAAGCTTTGATGCTTCAGTTCCTGAAGAACTTGTTTACTCTGGTAATGTTAAATTAACCGACACCATAGAAGATTCACCTCTTGATGCTGGTAAACTAGTGCTATCGCCAACACGAACCTATGCGCCTATTATTAAAAAGGTTTTATCAGAATATACAAGTAATTCTATTCATGGTATGGTTCACTGTTCTGGAGGTGCTCAAACTAAAATTTTACATTTTGTTGATCAGTTTCATATCATAAAAGATAATATGTTTCCAGTCCCGTCCTTGTTTAAATTGATTCAGGAGCAATCTAAAACCGACTGGAAAGAAATGTATCAAGTGTTTAATTGTGGACACCGAATGGAGCTCTATGTGTCTCCTGAAATAGCTGAAGATATTATTAATATTTCGAAATCTTTCAATGTTAATGCTCAAATTATTGGTAGGGTAGAGGCATCTAAGAACAAGAAGCTTACAATAAAATCTGAGTTTGGTGAGTTTCAGTATTAATTTACATTACTTTTTGTTCAAATGGAACGCTTTTTGATGAAAAGGAGACTTGTGAGTTTAATCGCAGCTAACCATGAGAAACTATGTTTTACTTCTTTTTATTTTTCTTTGTTTAACTTCTTATGCGCAGCCCGATTGGTTGTTTATTAAAGAAGACAAAAGTAAGTATCAAGGACCTCAGTGGACTTTGGAAAACAAAGCAGCTATCGATATTAATGAGGCTGTTTTTGTAAACTGGAATGCTGGGGGTACCAATTCAATTTCAGGACTACTAGACTTAAAAACAAAACTTAATTATAAAGACAAGTTTTTCATTTGGGAAAATAATGCGCACTTGCGTTATGGTATAAATGCCCAAGATGAGAGAGAGGCAAGAAAGACTGATGATTTGTTTGAGGTAAATTCCAATTTAGGGTATCATGCCGATGATAAATCCAATTGGTATTATATGGCTCGATTTAATTTTAGAACTCAATTAACTAACGGTTTTAATTATCCCAATACAGAAGAACCTATTTCAAGGTTTATGGCACCTGGTTACGTCTTTTTTGGAGGCGGGATTGAGTATGGGCGGAATATTGAAGAATTATCCTTTTACTTTTCACCATTAACGTTAAAAGGCACGTTTGTATTAGACCAGGAATTGGCCAATTCTGGTGCTTTTGGTGTAAGGCCAGCTGTTTTTGATGATGACGGTAATCTCATAACCCCGGGCGAACAGTTTAGAAAGGAGTTTGGAATTCTGCTTACAAATAATTATGAGCTTACGTTGGCAAAGAACATAACTGCGAAACATTTTTTGAGTTTGTACTCAGACTATTTAAACAGATTTGGGAATATTGATGTCGACTGGCGTTTAGATTTTGATTTCAAAGTCAACAGCTTTATTCGTGCTACTTTAGGGTCTTATTTAAGGTATGATGATGACGTTAAAACCAAAGTGCCGTCTGATATTGAAGGAGAGTTTGAAGAGGCTGGTGCTAAAGTGCAATGGAAGCAATTTCTTGGTATTGGCGTTGCTTTCGATTTTTAATTGCCTATAATTTCTTTGTATTATTTGTTAACTTTTTATTGTTAATAAAAAATTAAGTTACTGATAATTAAATTATTAGGTGTTTTCGCTTGTAAACTTTATGATTTTTGTCATGTTTTAAGTTGTACATTTAGGCTTTATTTATGTTTTAATTAATCATTCTTTTTAACCTCAATTAATCAATGAAAGTGAAACTAACTGAAACTCCAACTAAAACCTATTCACAAGAAGAAGCCTTTGAAGCGTCTTTAAAATATTTTAATAATGATGATTTGGCGGCTACGGTGTGGCTCAATAAATATGCCCTTAAAGATTCAGATGGAAACCTTTATGAGTTGACTCCAGATGATATGCATAAAAGAATTGCTAAAGAATTAGCAGGTGTAGAGGCAAAATATTCAAACCCACTTTCCGAAGAGGATATATATAGTTTGATAAAAGACTTTAAATATATTGTACCTCAGGGAAGCCCAATGGCGGGTATTGGCAATCCATTTCAGATAGCGTCGCTTTCAAACTGTTTTGTTATCGGTAACAACGGAGATTCTGATTCTTACGGAGGTATTATGAAAATTGATCAGGAGCAGGTGCAACTTATGAAAAGGCGTGGAGGTGTTGGTCATGATTTGTCGCATATACGTCCTAAAGGTTCGGCTGTTAAGAATTCGGCGTTAACATCTACCGGTATTGTGCCATTTATGGAACGCTATTCAAATTCTACAAGAGAAGTAGCCCAAGATGGTAGACGAGGGGCCTTAATGTTATCGGTTTCTATTAATCACCCCGATTCTGAAGACTTTATTAATGCTAAATTAGAACAAGGGAAGGTTACAGGAGCAAATGTTTCGGTTAGAATTGACGATACGTTTATGAAAGCTGTTAAAAATGGAGATAATTATGTGCAAAAATATCCAGTGTTTAGTTCGAACCCAAAGGTTACGAAAGAAATAGATGCGAACGCATTGTGGAAAAAAATTGTGCATAATGCATGGAAATCGGCTGAGCCAGGTATTTTATTCTGGGATACGATTATTAATGAATCAGTTCCTGATTGTTATTCCGATTTAGGTTATAAAACGGTATCTACTAACCCATGTGGCGAAATTCCACTCTGTCCGTATGATTCATGTAGATTGCTTGCAATCAACCTATTTTCTTATGTGGAGGATCCATTTACCAAGAAAGCACATTTTAATTTCGATTTATTCAAAGAGCATGTGGCTATAGCTCAAAGAGTCATGGATGATATTATTGATTTAGAGCTCAATAAAATTGACAATATCTTAAAAAAGATTGAAGCCGATCCAGAGCTAGATGAGGTTAAAAGTGTTGAACGTAGTTTATGGTTAAACATTAGAAAAAAGGCTCAAGAGGGACGAAGAACAGGGGTTGGTATTACGGCTGAAGGTGATATGTTAGCAGCTCTTGGAATTCAATATGGCAGTCCTGAAGGTAACGCCTTTTCTTTACAGGTTCATAAAACAATCGCTCTTGAAGCATATCGTGCATCTGTACATTTAGCCAAAGAACGTGGTGCTTTTTCCATTTTTGATGCTGAGCGGGAAAAGGAAAATCCGTTCATTCTGCGATTAAAAGAAGCCGATAGCAAATTGTATTATGAAATGCTTGAGTATGGAAGAAGAAACATTGCCTTATTGACCATTGCACCCACAGGAACAACGAGTTTAATGACTCAAACAACATCAGGAATTGAGCCTGTTTTTATGCCTGTATATAAACGTAGAAGAAAAGTGAATCCAAATGATAAGAACGTTCGGGTCGATTTTGTTGACGAAGTTGGCGATTCTTGGGAAGAATATGTGGTTTTTCATCATAGGTTCAAGCAGTGGATGCAAGTAAATGGAATTGATACGAATAAAAACTATACGCAGGAAGAGATTGATGGGCTTATTGAGCGCTCACCTTATTATAAGGCCACCTCGAATGATGTAGATTGGTTAAGTAAAGTGAGTATGCAAGGCGCCATTCAAAAATGGGTAGATCATTCTATAAGTGTAACCATAAACCTGCCTAATAATGTTACTGAAGATTTGGTAGGTGAATTGTACCTTAAAGCATGGGAAGTTGGGTGTAAAGGAGTAACGGTTTATAGAGACGGCTCACGATCTGGTGTACTAATTTCTAATGATGATAAAAAAGAAGAAAACAGCGATGATAAGCTTACGGCATTTCCAATTAAACGCCCACAAATTTTAGAGGCCGATGTGGTGCGTTTTCAAAACAGTAAAGAAAAGTGGATTGCTTTTATTGGTCTTATTGATGAAAAACCATATGAAGTGTTCACAGGTCTTGCTGACGATGAAGATGGTATTCTTATTCCAAGATGGGTAAATAGAGGGTTAATCATAAAAAATCGAAACGAAGATGGTACTTCAAGATACGATTTTCAGTACAAAAACACACGAGGTTATAAGACCACAATTGAAGGCTTATCTCATAAATTTAATCCAGAGTTTTGGAATTATGCTAAGCTCATATCAAGTACGTTACGCCATGGTATGCCAATTGATAAGATTGTCGATTTAATTAACAGTTTACAACTAGATAGTGCTTCTATTAATACATGGAAAAATGGTGTGGGGCGTGCTTTAAAACGTTATGTGGCAGATGGAACAAAGGCTAAAGGACAAGCATGTGATAATTGTAAGTCTAAAAATTTAATTTACCAAGAAGGATGCTTAACCTGTAAAGATTGTGGTTCTTCAAAATGTGGCTAAGCCAGCATTGACCATGTTAAAAAAGGAGGTTGTTTTAAACCTCCTTTTTTTTATAAATTATTTTGATAATGACTTAAATGGGATAGTCGTCAATCATTGAAAATTCATAAATTATCGTATTTTTGATTCCCAATTAAAAAAGGTAGATGTTAGAGAAGTTACAGATAGTAAAACAACGCTTTGATGAGGTTAGTGATTTAATTATTCAGCCAGATATTATTTCTGATCAAAAGCGATATGTTGAGCTCAATAGAGAGTATAAAGATTTACGAATTCTTATGGATAAGCGCGAGCAATACATCGAGCTTACCAATAATTTAAATGAAGCGGAAGAAATTATTGCAGATGGTAGCGATGCGGAAATGGTTGATATGGCAAAAATGCAGTATGATGAAGCTAAAGAGGGGATTCCTAAGTTAGAAGAAGAAATTAAGGTATTGTTAATTCCTAAAGATCCGGAGGATGCCAAAAATGCCGTAGTGGAATTGCGGGCAGGAACAGGAGGTGATGAGGCCAGTATCTTCGCAGGTGATTTGTTTAGAATGTACACGAAGTATTGTGAAGGTAAAGGATGGCGTGTAGATACGGTCGATTTTAGCGAAGGCACCAACGGAGGATTTAAAGAAATTCAATTTGAAGTGTCTGGCGAAGATGTATATGGAACGCTTAAGTTTGAAGCTGGTGTACATCGTGTACAGCGTGTACCTCAAACAGAAACTCAAGGAAGGGTACATACTAGTGCAGCCACAGTAATGGTATTTCCTGAAGCTGAAGAATTTGATGTTGAGATTAATCCTAAAGACGTTCGTATTGATTTTTTCTGTTCTTCAGGTCCTGGAGGGCAATCTGTAAATACAACCTATTCTGCGGTTCGTTTAACGCATATACCAACAGGCTTGGTAGCACAATGTCAAGATCAAAAGTCTCAGCATAAAAATAAAGAGAAGGCATTTAAAGTATTACGTTCTCGCTTATATGATTTAGAGCTAGCTAAAAAACAAGAAGAAGATGCGGCAAAGCGCGGAAGCATGGTGTCGTCTGGAGATAGAAGTGCAAAGATTAGAACTTATAATTATCCACAAGGCCGCGTTACAGACCATAGAATTGGCTTAACGCTCTATGATTTGCAGAATATAGTAAACGGTGATATTCAAAAGATTATTGATGAATTGCAATTAGCTGAAAATACTGAAAAGTTAAAGGCTAGTAACGATGAGATTTAAAATAAATTAAGTGACCACAAACCAGCTTATTCAAGAAATTCAGAAAAAGAAATCTTTTCTCTGCATAGGGTTAGATGTTGATTTAAACAAAATTCCTGAGCACCTTTTAAAAGAAGAGGATCCCATATTTGCATTTAATAAAGCCATTATTGATGCGACGCATCATTTATGTGTGGCCTACAAACCAAATACCGCATTTTACGAAGCTTACGGACTAAAAGGGTGGAAGGCTTTAGAAAAAACTATTAATTATTTAAACCAAGAGCACCCAGAAATTTTCACGATTGCTGATGCTAAGCGAGGAGATATTGGTAATACAAGCACCATGTATGCTCAGGCTTTTTTTGAGGATTTAGCTTTCGATTCCGTAACCGTAGCACCTTACATGGGAAAAGATTCTGTAGAACCATTTTTGGCTTTTGAAAATAAGCATACTATTATGTTAGCCCTTACTTCAAACCAAGGCGCTTTTGATTTTCAAACCCAAACTATAAACGGACAAGAACTTTATAAAAAGGTGCTAGAGGTTTCAAAAACATGGAGGAATTCTAAAAATTTGATGTATGTTGTTGGGGCTACCAAGGCAGAGTATTTGGCAGATATAAGAAAGATAATTCCAGAAAACTTTTTATTGGTTCCTGGAGTTGGAGCTCAAGGAGGGAATTTGCAAGAGGTTTGCAATTATGGTATGACCAAGGAATCTGTTGGGTTGTTAATCAACTCTTCTAGAGGTATAATTTATGCGTCTAAGGGATTAGACTATGCTGAAGCAGCCAAAGCAAAGGCTTTAGAGCTTCAACAGGAAATGAGTGTTATTTTGAACGCTTAGAATAATCTGTACCGGGAGATTACTTCATGAAATCACTCAAAGACCAATTAGGTAGAGTTTTAATGCTTCGTGCAATACCAAAACGCATTATTTCTTTGGTGCCAAGCCAAACTGAGTTATTATGCGATCTAGGTTTAACTTCTTTAATAGTTGGAGTTACAAAGTTTTGCATACATCCTCTTGATATTAGAAATAGGGCTGTTGTAGTTGGAGGTACTAAGCAAGTTCATCTTGATAAAATTAAGGCCCTCAAGCCAGATATCATTCTTTGTAATAAAGAGGAAAATACCAAAGAAATGGTTGAAGCCTGTGCATTGTTTTGTGATGTTCATGTTTCAAATATATATGATATTGAAGACAGTAAGGAACTAATTACTCAGTATGGAGATATATTTGAAAGGCAACACACAGCTGAAAAACTAATACTACTAATTGAGAGGGAGTTTCAGGATTTTAATAAATTTATAGCTAATAAACCTGCACTTAAAACAGCTTATTTTATTTGGAAAAACCCCTGGATGGTTTCGGCAAATAATACGTTTGTTAATTATTTATTGCAGCTAAATAAGTTGGAAAATGTTTTTTTAGATAAAACACGTTATCCAGAAATTGATCTTAAAATTGAAAGTAAAAATAGACAATTTGATTTAGTTTTATTGTCATCAGAACCCTACCCATTTAAAAGCGAGCATATAAAAGAAGTGCAAGCATTCCTGCCCAATACCCCAATTATACTTGTGGATGGAGAAATGTTTTCTTGGTATGGTTCAAGACTTGCAAAGGCGTTTCAATATTTTAAAGCGCTCCGTTTAAGTCTTCAGAATAATCAATCTTTGTAGTATCCTCTACAAAATTGGCAATTCTTTTTTCAATGTCTTTTAAACTAAGAAGTTTACTTAGGTTGGGCTTAATTCTTCCAACTCTGCAAAAATGTGTATTCATAACGTTCTGTTTGTTTATATAAAGTACGTGTAAACGTCTCGTTTAGATGTAATTAAATGGTTAAAAAAACATTACTATTGTTAGTTTGACTAGATAACTACCTGTTGAGATATTTTAAACGGTTTATTTTATTGTGTAATAAAATAGCTTGATATTCTAATGAGTCGCTTAAAGATGCATCCGCTTGTCTTAAATTATAGGCCAACTCAATAAGTTGTTTGTACTTGCTTTTTAGTTTATCTAATTGAATTTTTAACTGCGTGTTCATAATCTCTATATTATTAATTATATAATAATTACGAACACCTAAAGTGTTTAGATGCACTGTAAAAGTTAAATAAATGATAAAAATTTAACCAGCCTGTTTTTGCTGTTCTCTATAAAGGTATTTCAATCTGTTTAGCTTATTAAGGAGCTTGATGGCTTTATACTCAGAAATATCACTCAAAGCAGAATCGGTTTGTCGAAAATTATAAGCTTGCTCAATAAGGGATTTATATCTTTTGCTGAGTTCGTCCTGATGAATCTTTATGGAATCAATTCTGTTCATTTGTTGATTGATATTCAAGAACTTAAATATAGTATTTTTATTTGAATATCAAAAATGAAATCATGCTTTCGGAGATGTTCTAATCTTGAAGCGCAAATACTTCTTGTAATAAAGTAGTTGTTCTGGAAGATATTCTGGTACGTATTTCTTTTTCTTCAACGGCAATCATAGTATAAACACCATTAAGAGCTTCTTGGGTAACATAATCTGTAAGATCTGGATTTACCTTATTGGTAAAGGGTATACTGTTGTATTTGCTTATTAAGTTAGTCCATATTTTATCGGCTCCTACATTGTTAAACGAAGATTTAATTACAGGACTAAACTTATTATATAATTCACTCTGAGTTTTTGTGGTTAAGTATTGAGTAGCTGCATTATCAGCTCCCATCAGGATATTCCTGGCATCCGTAAAGCCGATTTCTTTTACGGCATTAATAAAAATGGGAGTGGCTTCTTTAACGGCGTCTTCAGCAGCTCTGTTTAATACCTTAAGTCCTTCATCTGCAAGATTTCCCAAGCCAATGTCCCTAAGGGTTTTGTCAACTTTTAGCAATTCATCAGGTAGCGTGATTTTTACTAAATTATTTTTATAGAATCCATCTTTTTGCGTCAGTTTAGTGACTTGTTTTTCAATACCTAAATCTAAGGCTTGGCGCAACGCTGAAGCAATTTGATCATTTCCAATTACTCCAGTATCTTGGGGTAATTGATTAACTACTTGGTGTAGTTCTGCACAGGATAATATATTAAATACAACAGCTAAAGCAATAAGTTTTTTTAACATAGATTAGGGTTTGAGATAATATTGGTAAAGTTTGAGTATAAGTTTAGGTGAAAATTACTGTTTTATTGTTATAAACCATCACTTTTCTGTCGGCGTGCAATTTAACGGCATTAGCAAGAACAACTTTTTCTAAGTCTCGTCCTTTGGCAATTAAATCTGTTATTTCATGGGCGTGAGATACTCTTGTAACATCTTGTTCAATAATAGGACCCGCATCTAGCTCTTCTGTTACATAATGGCTTGTTGCTCCAATAATTTTAACTCCACGTTTGTAAGCCGAATGGTAGGGTTTAGCGCCCACAAAGGCAGGTAAAAAAGAATGGTGAATATTAATAATTTTGTTGGGATACTCGCTTATTAACTTGCCCGATACAATTTGCATATATCTTGCTAAAACTATAAAATCTATTCGATGCTCTTTTAATAGTTTCAGCTGCTTGTCTTCTGCTTCTTGTTTAGTATTTTTTGTAACAGGGATGTGATAAAATGGAATATCAAAACTGTCGGCAATCCCTTTTAAATCTTTATGATTACTGATAATAAATGGAATCTCTAAATTTAATTCGCCAGAATTGTACCTTCCTAATAAATCATAAAGACAATGATCATATTTTGAAATGAATAAGGCCATTTTGGGTTTTTTTTCAGAAGAATATATTCGCCATTTCATTTGGAATGTTGTGGCTAAATCTATCTTGAAATCAGCTTTGAACACCTCGGTAGAAAATTCATCAGATTCGAATTCGCTTTCTAACCTCATGAAAAAAATATTTTGCTCTCTATCTACATATTGATCTATATATACAATATTTCCCCCCTTATTTGCAATAAAGTTGGTAATAGATGCAATGATATTAGATCTGTCTTTACAATGTATAAGGATGGTGATTTTATTCATATGTGCCTAAATTTAACCGCTCAAAATTAGCTTAAAAATAACTAAGAGCGCAGGTTTGTTTTAGTTTTAGATAATCATATGCAAATGCTGGAATTTTTTGAATATTTCTTAAATTGCATTGCGAAATTCCAATAATCTTTACGAATGATACAATCGAAACCCTATAAGCCAAAACATAAAGTGCGTATAGTAACTGCAGCCTCACTTTTTGACGGTCATGATGCCTCCATAAATATTATGAGACGCATTATTCAAGCGACTGGCGTAGAGGTTATTCATTTAGGGCATGATAGGAGTGTTGAAGAAGTTGTTAATACGGCTATTCAAGAAGATGTTAATGCGATTTGTTTAACGTCGTACCAGGGCGGGCATAACGAATATTTTAAGTATATGTACGATTTGCTAAAAGAAAAAGGCGCATCTCATATAAAAATATTTGGAGGCGGCGGTGGCGTTATTTTACCTTCTGAAATTGAGGCGTTAATGGCTTATGGTATAACTAGAATTTATTCTCCAGATGATGGAAGGGAAATGGGGCTTCAAGGTATGATTAATGATTTGGTGAAGCAATCTGATTTTGCCATTGGAGCTGAGCTTGATGTTAAAATTGAAACTTTAAAACAAAAATCGGTAGGCGATATCGCCAGAGTAATTTCTTCTGCAGAGAATTTTCCAGAAGTAGCTCAAAGTATAATGAGCAAGATTCATGAAAATAACAAGACTTCTAAAACACCTGTATTAGGAATTACAGGAACAGGTGGTGCAGGAAAATCTAGTTTAGTAGATGAGTTGATAAGAAGGTTTTTATCTGATTTTACAGATAAAACTGTTGGTGTTATTTCGGTAGATCCATCAAAAAGAAAAACAGGTGGCGCCCTATTAGGCGATAGAATTAGAATGAATGCCATTAACACAGGCAGAGTTTACATGCGGAGTTTGGCTACACGACAATCTAATTTAGCCCTGTCTAAACATGTAAATGAAGCTGTTGAGGTATTAAAGGCAGCTGAATATGATTTGATTATTCTTGAAACATCAGGTATCGGCCAATCTGATACTGAGATTATTGAACACTCCGATGTGTCACTGTATGTTATGACACCAGAGTTTGGAGCTGCAACCCAGTTAGAAAAAATAGATATGTTGGATTTTGCAGACTTGGTGGCCATAAATAAGTTTGATAAAAGAGGGGCTTTAGATGCCTTGCGCGATGTGAAGAAACAGTATATGCGTAATAATCAGTTATGGGATACCCCTCAAGAAGCATTACCAGTATTTGGTACCATTGCCTCCCAGTTTAATGATCCAGGTATGAATGCTTTGTACAAAGCAGTAATGGATACGCTTGATGCCAAAGGAATGGGAGACTTAACATCTGGTTATGTTATTTCAAAAGAAATGTCCGAAAAGATTCATGTCATTCCCCCATCGAGAACGCGTTACCTTTCCGAAATAGCAGAAAATAACAGGGCCTATGATAATGATACCAAAAAGCAAGTTGAAATTGCTCAAAAGCTTTTTGGTATTTATACAACCATTTGTGCCGTAATTGGCACGTCGAATAATGAAGATAAAAATTTGTTTTTAACAAAGCATGGTTTGGAAGCTGAAGCTATTACTAACAAGGCTTCAAACGATAGTCTTGATTTTGTAAACTTGTTAATTGCTGAGTTCGACAAAGCTAAATTAGATTTAAACCCCTACAATTGGGAAATTATTTTGGGTTGGCAGGAGAAAGTAAGTATTTATAAAAATCCAATCTATACTTTTCAGGTTAGAGGGAAAGAAATTAAAGTTGAAACACATTCGAAGTCGCTCTCTCATACCTTAATTCCTAAGGTGGCTCTTCCAAAATATCAAGCTTGGGGAGATGTGTTGCAATGGTGCTTACAGGAAAATGTTCCGGGAGAGTTTCCTTTTACTTCTGGATTATACCCTTTTAAAAGAACAGGAGAGGATCCTGCTAGAATGTTTGCAGGCGAGGGTGGCCCAGAGCGCACCAATAAACGGTTTCATTATGTGAGTAAAGGAGTGCCAGCTAAGCGATTGTCAACAGCTTTTGATAGTGTAACACTTTATGGAAATGATCCAGATTATAGACCTGATATTTACGGTAAAATAGGAAATGCAGGTGTTTCCATATGTTGTTTGGATGATGCTAAAAAGCTGTATTCTGGGTTTAATTTGGCACATCCTTTAACTTCTGTGAGTATGACTATTAATGGGCCAGCACCCATGCTTCTTGGGTTTTTTATGAATGCGGCTATAGATCAGCAGTGTGAAATCTATATTAAAGAAAATGGGTTAGAAGATGTTGTTGAGGGTAAAATAAAGTCCGTTTATAAAGGTAAGGATAGGCCTAGGTATCATGGGGATTTACCTAAGGGGAATGATGGTTTAGGGTTAATGCTTCTTGGTGTTACTGGAGATCAGGTTTTGCCGGAGGCTGTTTATCAGGATATAAAAATTAAGACCATAGCTCAGGTTAGAGGTACAGTTCAAGCTGATATTCTAAAAGAAGATCAGGCACAGAATACATGTATTTTCTCAACCGAATTTGCGCTTAGATTAATGGGAGATGTACAGTCCTATTTTATAGACAATAACATTAGAAACTTTTATTCTGTCTCTATTTCTGGATATCATATTGCAGAAGCTGGCGCAAATCCTATTACCCAATTGGCATTGACTTTATCTAATGGGTTTACTTATGTAGAATATTATTTAAGTAGAGGCATGGACATTAATAAATTTGGTCCTAATCTATCCTTCTTTTTTTCAAATGGGGTTGATCCTGAGTATGCAGTAATAGGTCGTGTAGCAAGAAGAATATGGTCCAAAGCAATGAAACATAAGTATGGAGCTAATGCACGAGCTCAAATGTTAAAATATCATATTCAAACTTCAGGACGTAGTTTACATGCTCAAGAAATTGACTTTAATGATATTCGAACCACGTTGCAAGCGCTTTATGCTATTTATGATAATTGTAACTCTTTACATACCAATGCTTACGATGAGGCTATTACTACCCCTACCGAAGAATCTGTTCGACGAGCCATGGCTATTCAACTTATAATAAATAAAGAGCTAGGGCTAACTAAAAATGAAAATCCTATTCAAGGTTCTTTTATTATTGAGGAACTAACAGATTTAGTTGAAGAAGCGGTTTTACTAGAGTTTGATAGAATAACCGATAGAGGAGGCGTTTTAGGAGCCATGGAAACCATGTATCAACGAAGTAAGATTCAGGAGGAGAGTTTATATTATGAAACTTTAAAACATAATGGTGAATACCCTATTGTTGGGGTGAATACGTTTTTGAGTAGCAAAGGATCCCCAACGGTGCTTCCTTCGGAGGTTATTAGAGCCACAGAGACCGAAAAAGAATTTCAGATTAAAACTTTACAAAACTTACATAAAACTCATAATACAGAGGGTTTGTTAAAAGAACTTCAAACTAAGGCTATTAACAATGAGAATATATTTGAAGCGCTCATGGAGGTTTGTAAGGTATGCTCTTTAGGGCAAATTACAGAGGCGTTATTTGAAGTTGGCGGGCAATACAGGCGAAATATGTAAAAGAATTGTGTAATAGCGGTGTTTTGACCCGTGTTTTTTGCTTTTTTTTTCATCTTAAAGGTGGATATAAGTAATTAATCCAATAAATAGGTTGTTTTTTATGAAATGAGATTAATAGGTGTAAATTGATGTTAATCAAGCTAATAACTAAGTATTGTTTAACCCAAAAAACATTATACCTATGAAAGCTACATTAAAATACAAATTTAAACGACAGTCCAATAATTTTTTGGAATGGTTGGTTTACACCGTAAAGTCTGAGAAGTATTATTTATCGGAAGGCAGTGCCATAAACTTTAAACAAAGAATGAATATATACTAACCTTTGGAGAACTTAATAGCAAACGAACCTCAAGATTAACTTTACTTGGGTTTTTTTTGTTTTTCGTCCATATCTGGCGCAACCATTCTCAGAATAAAGTATCTTATTGGCATACAAATTTTGCATGACTATGAACCGTATTATTATCGTTTTCTTATCTTTTATACTGGTTAATTGTTCTTCAGGTAACAATCTATCAACAGATAAAAATGGAGAATTAATAGGTCGATGGAGGCTTACGGCACAATTAACCGATCCAGGTGATGGTAGCGGCGTGTTTAGTGCCGTTAAAAGTGATAAGGTTCTCGAGTTTTTTAGTGATGGTGAGGTAAAAGTTAATGGAAGTATGTGTTATATGACAACGAATACTAACTCAGAGCAAACTGGTACATTTGAGCTTGTGAGTGATAGCTCGAATGACGCGAATCATGATGGTATTATAAAACCAGATACTTGTGAGTTTGGCTCAAGAAATATTTACTTTGATTTCCCTTTAGATGGCGGGTTAATACTATGGTACACTTGTATAGAAGCTTGTGGTGAGAAGTATGAAAAGCTATAAGAATATTATAACGTCAACATCCAAGTATTCTGAAGCTTTTTAAACTTTTTTAACTCACTTCTTAAAATTGGTAAAAAATCTTTACCATTGCTATTAGATCGTTCTAGCCTATAAGAATTCTTATAAAGTCGATTGGTTAATTTTTTTAGTGAGGCAATATGTTTATGTTTTCTTTCTGAATGCCTTTCTAATTCAGCATTTACAATTTCTGGAACTAAAGAAACGGATTGTTGAACAATATCACCTGAAAAATAGATATTGTTATCTTCTGAACCATCAGGTTTTAGGCTTGATAAATCATGATTCAAATACACAGAAATATTTTGAGATAACGCAAAAATCTCCAAGGCTTTTTGGTAAATCGGTAATTCCGATAGATTTAGTGGGGTATTAGTAGCCATCTTTTAATTTCTTTAAGCAATTTCCTCAAAATTAGGAACAACTCACGAAACTTTACTTTAATTATGAAAGTAAAATTGTATTTTTGATTTAAATATTAATTAATAATAGTTAAATTTATTTAAAATGACAGTCGATGCCATTAATGCCAAGATTTTAAAGTGTCTTCAACAGAATGCACGAAGTTCAAATGCCGAAATTGGTAGGCAAGTAGGTATAAGTTCGCCGGCAGTTTCTGAGCGCATAAAAAAAATGGAGGATTTAGGTATTATTGAAGGCTACAAAACCATTGTATCGCCGTTTGAAATAGGCTACCAATTAAAAGCTATTATTACATTAAGAGCTTTTATGGGCAAGCTAAAGCCTTTTCTTGAAAAAGTAAAAACATTTGATGAGGTTATAAATTGTTACCGAATAACAGGCGATGAAAACATTGTTATGGAAGTGGTTTTAAAAAATCAAAAGCATTTGGAAACCTTTATAGATCAACTCATTTCTTATGGTGAATCAAAAACACAAATAGTGTTGTCTCGCGTTGTTAAACAAAAAGAAGTGATTCCAATGAAGTAAATTTTAGTTTGGTTGTATAAATAAAAAAGTGGATATATGTAGATAACAATTTATAGCCAAATCCATCAGTAAGTGTTTTCTAGATATATTTTAGTAATCATATTTGTAAAAGTAAAACGCCGCTGTAAACTTATAGGATTCGCTATGACCTAACGTGTTTTGCACACTAAAAAGAGTGTTTTCTAATATTTAGAGTTGCAAATAATCTTTCATTTTTTCATGATTGTTTAATGCGCCAAGGCGGGTTCTTTCTATTCTCACCGGCATGGTATAAAACTAAATGGTTTCCATCGGGATCTTTTAATCTTGCCTCCCGCCATAAGTATGGCTTATCATTAGGTAATTCTGTAAACTGAATTCCTTTCTTTTGAAGCGCCTTTACTTTTTGATCTAGTTGATCGTCTTCAAAGTAGATTTGCAGATTATTATTACTCTGTAAATCATCTACCTTATGAATCGAGAACGTACTATCTCCATCTGGGCATTTAAACCGAACGTATCTAGGCAGTGCATCTACAATTAATAGTAGGCCTAATTTTTTGTAAAATTCTGTAGCCTTTTCAATGTTTAAAGAAGGGACAGTAATTTGGTTTAAATTCATATCATAAAGACTTTTCTATATGTAATGCTATTTTTTTAGCATGCATTCGCGAATTTTCTATAAACCATTTATGAGTTTCCTTACCTCCACAAATAACACCTGCTAAATACAAGCCTTTTACATTAGATTCCATGGTTTCTGAATGGTATTTCGGAATCATTTTATCATCTTTAGAAAGCTCAATATGGTTATCTGTCAAGAGCTTAAAGTTCGGGAGATATCCGGTTAAAGCAATAACATAATCATTAGGAATCGTAATTTCTCCGTTCGGAGTTCGTATGGTCGCCTCATGATCTGAAATAGACACTATATTAGCGTTATAATAAGCTGTTATACTGCCTTCTTCAATGCGGTTAATAATGTCTGGTCTCACCCAATATTTTACGCGATCTCCAATTTCTTCGCCTCTTATTACCATAGTTACCCTTCCGCCTTTTCTGTAAATTTCTAAGGCTGCATCGACCGCGGAATTACTGGCTCCTACCACAATAACATCTTGTAAGGTATATGGGTGCGCTTCCTTATAATAATGGCTTACTTTGTCTAATGATTCTCCAGGAACATCTAATAGTTTTGGTATGTCATAAAACCCTGTAGAAATTATAACCTTTTTTGAGTGGTAAGAAGTTTTACTTGTAATGGTAGTAAACTTGGATTTTTCCTTGTTTATAGATGTAACCTCTTCATACAAATGAATATTTAGGTTGTTTGTTGTTGTAACTCTCCTGTAATACTCTAAGGCTTCATCGCGGTTTGGTTTAGGGTTATTACTAATAAAAGGAATGTCATCAATCTCAAGCTTTTCGGATGTTGAGAAAAAGGTCATGTTTTTTGGGTAGTTGAATAAGGAGTTGGTTAGCGCTCCTTTTTCAATTACCACGTATGTCCAGTTTCTTTTTTTACACTCTAAGGCGCAAGCAATGCCAATAGGTCCACCACCTACAATAACAATATCTAATTCTTTACTCAAAGCTTTGCAATTTTTAATTTCTTTTTTGAGTTTAAATACGTACTCAAAATGAAGAGTAAAAATACGCAAAGTCCAGCAAGTAGGGTAATTATATACCAAGTGTTATTAAAACCAATAGAGTCCACCATTCGCATTCCTGCATTGTGTCCAAAAATATGGGCCATAGAGAACGCGATGGAGTACAAAGCCATATATTCACCTTGATTTCCTTTTTTTGCTCTATCCATGGCAAAAGCATTAGAAAAAGGGAACGCAATCATTTCTCCAAAAGTCATGAGAAGCATACCTATTACTAAAACACCCGACCAAGATGTGATATTTAAAATGATAAAACTTAGTCCTGTTAGTATGCCACCAAAAAGCATCAATCCCGTTTTCGTAAAATTTGTGTTTTCTAACCATTTAATTAAAGGCATTTCAAAAACAAAGATTATAAAGCCATTCATACCCATAAGAATACCAATATTCAATTCACTTAACATATGAACGTGTTTGTAGTATAAGGGCATAGTCGAAAAGTATTGTAAAAATACAATACCGAATATCACCATAGCAACTAAAAATATTAAAAAAGCCTTGTCTGTATAGGCCGATTTAGGATGATTAACGGTTACATCATCTAGAGTTTTCGTTTTTTTAGGGTTTAAAACCTTTATTAAAACCATAGTTGCAGCAATACAAGTAATACCATCAATCCAAAACAAACCGCCATAGCCTAACATGGTAATAATAAAACCACCAATAGCAGGACCAGCTGAAAACCCAAGATTTATGGCAAGTCTTATTAATGTAACAGATCTTGTCTTATTTTCTGGTCTACTATAGGCACTTAAAGCAACAAACATGGCAGGACGAAAACTGTCTGCAACCAGCATAACAAGAAAAATACCAATACAGAAAGTTTCGAATGTCGATAAAAATTGAAGCGTAATAAAAAGTACACCTGTTATCAATAAACTAGAAACCATGACTTTATAATAGCCAATAATGTCCGTTAGTTTTCCGCCTAGCCAAGAACCAAAAACCGACCCTAAACCAAAGGCGCTCATTACCCAGCCTATATCATTAAATGAAAAGTTTAAACTTTTATTTAGATATAAGGACAGAAAGGGAATGACCATGGTACCTGCTCTATTAATTAATGTAATTAGAGAAAGCCACCATACCTCTTTGGAGAGGCCTTTAAAGGTGTTAAGATAGTTGTTAAATAGCGTTTTCATTGGTTTGTTTAATAAAAGATTTTGCTCATAAAAGGGATTTAGTTAAAAAAACAAGGTGCTGATAAAAACAAAAAAGTCCGACGGTTAGGTCGGACTTTAAGATATTGTAATATAATAGTTCACATCAACACAATACAAGACAAGTCCGACTCTTTCTCATTAAAGAGGTCGATTGTTTTTTATAAATTGTGACGTTATGACGCATTTTTGTTTCTTTTTGAAAGTTCAAAGCTAGTCAAAATATTTTGAAGTTGTATTTTTGAAGTAGATATTTATTTGATAATGAAGAGAATTTTATATGTTTTTATCCTTTTTTTAACGGTGGTGTCGTGCGGACCAAGTTTTAATAGTTTTTATAATAATCACAAATCAGATCTTGGAACGACATCATTTCAGGTTCCAAGAATTGTAAAAACTTTAATAGGAACGGTATCTCCCGAAATAGATAAGGCCATAGGAAATATTTCAGATTTTAAGTATATCAAATTTGAAGAGACAAATGAATCAAAACGAGCCGATTTAATAGAAGAAATGAATAGGGTTACTAACCGCCGATATACAGATGTTTTTAGAAAGCATACTTTAGAGCATACTCAAATTATTTCAATTATAGAGAAAGGAACGGTGGTATCTGATATTCTAATTTTTAAAAGTGATAAAGAGGTAACTTCGGCATTATATTTAAAAGGTGATTTTAATGGCAATAAAATAAGGAGTTTATCTCAGGAAGGGGACATGGAGAATTTAGGTGATGCACTCCTCAAATCTTATAATTCGAATCTTAATTAATGAAGCTTATGCTAAAGAAAACCTATATTCTTCCTATAATTATATTAGGGGTTTTAATGTCTTGCGCTCAAGAGAAAAGACCTGTAAGAGGCGAGACAGAATTTCAACGTAAAATAAATGCTGAATATAAAGATGTGACCACCTCACCGCTTAAAAAGCAGGATAGGAAGCATTTTGAAGGACTTGATTTTTTTAGGTTTGATTCAACCTATATTGTAAAGGCACATTTTAAAAGAACACCCGAGGAGCAACCGTTTGAAATGAAGACAACTACAGATAGGTTACCCCTGTATTTAAAATATGGAGAGTTAACATTTCGCTTAAAGGAGCAGGAGTTTCGGCTTAACATTTACCAAAATCAGAATTTAATGCATGAAGAAGGTTACGAAGATTATTTGTTTCTGCCTTTTTTAGACGAAACTAATGGTCTGGATAGCTATGGCGGTGGACGTTATATTGATGCCAGAATTCCAAAGGGAAACACCATGTTAATAGATTTTAATTCAGCCTACAACCCATATTGCGCCTATAATGATAAGTACTCGTGTCCTATAGTGCCAAGAGAAAATTATCTGAAATTAAGAATTGAGGCGGGGGTAAAGGCTTTTAAGAAGCACTAATTTTTCCTATTTATTTCATTTAAATCACTGTTTTAGCCCCTAATTTACTTTAATAGGTTTATAATGCAGTTTTGGTTTCGCTAATTTTTTATGCTCTCATTTATTAGGTCTTCAATAATGGCTATTTGCTTTAGCAAATCTTCTAACTGTGTTAGAGTGGTTTTTTCCGAAAAACTTTTCCAGGCATGCATCGCTTCTATTCCCAAAATTATTTCTTTTCGATTATGATCTAAATTGAAAAATGATTTTAATTCTTGCTGCTTTTCAATTCTACCTTCAAGCTCAAAATTTCCAATCAGTAAAGACGTTTTCTGTAAAATATTATTTTTTCCGTTATTATTGAATCTTGAATTATTTACAATCCGATTTTGAGAGCGTCTTAAATCTATTAATCTATTTCTTAAGTTAGAAGGAATAAGTGCAATTTCTCCACTATTTTGAAGTGTTTCTATAGTACTTTGGTTGAAAACTATATTAGTAGATGGTCTGCTTAAAGCTAAAAGTTTGCTGTAAACCATTTCAGGTGATAGTTTAGTGGTGTAAAACTCCTGAACGTAATCTTTGTATGCTCTTCTATTTTCTTTAAACCTCTCAATTGTTATATGACAAAATTCTTTATCCTTTTTTAAGTCTTCTAGTAGTTGAAAGAAGTATTCTTGTTTTTTTGTTTCTAGTTTATTGTGTTCATTCCAATTATTAATTTGTAGAGCAATTAATATTCCAATAACCACAAGAACGATCTCGCCAATTGCGTAAAATAAATAGCTTTTAAATTTACTTTGAGCGAGTAGCTTTTGCCTAATTTTTCGAAAAAATTTTATCATTGGTCGATTAATTTTATTTAACCAAATACATTCCTAAAAAAACAGCTAAAAAACCTACAATAAAACTGGCAATAGTATAAACGGCGAAACTTAAAAAGTCGCCAGATCTTAAAAACACATGGTTTTCATAAGCAAAGGTTGAAAAGGTAGTGAAACCACCGCAAAACCCGGTAGCTAAAAGTAAGGTGTGGTTTTGAGTGAGCGCTTCATTTTTAGCTGCAAATCCTAATATAAGTCCAATAAACAGGCTTCCTAAAATGTTTGCTAAAAACGTTCCATAGGGAATACCTGTTTCAGCATTATTGAGAACTTTTCCAATAATATAGCGCAGCACGCTCCCTAGTCCTCCACCCGCAAAAACCAGTATAAGTTGTTTCATAAAACTATTTAATAGCAATGTAGATTTCGGTAATCCAATTTGCAGGGTTTGGAGTACTCATGGGGTCAGTAAGATAAGTTTCAAGCATCGGTCCATCTTCATCAATTTCAAAACCGTTCTCAGGAATATACTTCATTGTTGAATCCCAAGCTTCTTTTAAGTTATTATAATCACCTTTCAATGTAGTTTTTATTGCTTTAAAAGGTTTTAATTGTCCTGTTAAAATGTCTGGTTCAGACGAAATTACTTTTTCTACTGTTGGCACACAGCAAGAAAACATAACAGCATTGTTAGCTTCGTCCCATTTATGATAATTAACAAAAGGGGCTCCTGCGGTTTTTAAATTGTTACTAAAGGCATAGTTGCCAACTTTTGGAAGCATTTCCTGCATTTTCGAGGCAAGATCAGATATTTTACAAGAGGTCGCGTTGTAAATATAAAACCCGCCACTATGTTCGGTACCACCGTTTATTGCAATACTGTATACTTTCATATCTGCCTGAACTATACTATCTAGTTTAAAAAGACCTCTATCAAAATCTGGAGCGGTATTCTCTTCAATAGATCCAGCAAAAGTAGTGTACATTTTGGTCATAAAGTCTTGCTTGCCGTTCATGGCCCAGGTTACTTTAGTGCCTTCATTTGTATCTTCAAAGGTCCAGCTAATATCAGATTCAGACTCAAAAGGTTTTATAAATTGAATGTTTTGAGAAATAGATATATTGTCTTCTACAGCCTGCGTTGTCATGCGTCCTTCGCCTAAAATCTCACCATTCCAAGAATAGTTGCCACCAACACCAGATGTTGTTTCTCCATAGGTTAATGTCGCTGAAGGCTCTTTTTCAATCCAAGGAGAAAAGCTAGGCCAATTTTTATAGTTATTTACCTTACTGAAAAGCATAGACTTTGGTGCTTTTATAACTCTACTTCTTGAAAAATCAAATTCATTGGGTTGAACGGCAATGTAAATAGCTAAACCAATAATAATGATCAATAATAAAAAAACAATATACTTAAAGGCTTTCATTGGATATGTATTGAATATTAACATATCAAATATAGGTTTTTAAAACTTTATTGTTATTAAATTATTACATTTGCATGCAAAATGGCGATTATTTAGTAGTTAAATATCTAATTTTGGCTACAAAATACAATTGATTTTATCTTTTTGGCTTGAATATTATAAGTAACTAAATCATATTTTAAATAAAATGCGACTAAAATTTATTTTTAATTTACTACTAGTTGGTGCTTTACTTTGGTCTTGCACCGACGCTAAGAAAACTATCAAAAAAGATACTATTACTCAAGAAGAGGAGGTGGCGTTTAATTATAATGTTGAGCAATTTGCTGATATAAAGGTGCTTAGGTATCAAATTCCAGGTTGGGACAAATTAACGTTAAAAGAGCAAAAGCTTGTGTATTACTTAACTCAGGCAGGTTTATCTGGTAGAGACATTATGTGGGATCAAAATTACAGGCATAATCTTACTATTAGAAAAGCGCTTGAAAACATTTATTCTAATTACCAAGGGGATAAAACTTCTGAGGAGTGGAAAGCTTTTGAAACATATTTAAAACGTGTTTGGTTTAGCAATGGTATTCATCATCACTACTCAAATGATAAAATAAAACCGGACTTTACAGCTAATTATTTGTCCAGTTTATTAACTCAAACTAATACTGTTTTAGAAGGAGAAGCGTTTGATGTGATTTTTAATGAGAAAGATTCAAAGAAGGTAGATCAGTCTAAAGGCATTGATAATGTTGGCAACTCAGCAGTTAATTTTTATGGACCAGATGTAACCAATGAAGATGTTATTTCATTTTACAAGGCAAAACAATCTCCTAATCCTGAAAAGCCTTTGTCGTTCGGTTTAAACTCTCAACTTGTCAAGGAGGATGGGGTTTTAAAAGAACGTGTATATAAGTCAGGCGGATTTTACGGTTCTGCTATTGACAAGATTATAGGTTGGTTAGAATTAGCTCAAGGCGTAGCCGAAAATGAAGAGCAAGGAGATGCTTTGGGGCTTTTAATAGACTATTATAAAACAGGTGATTTACAAACTTGGGACGATTATAATGTTGCTTGGACGGGTGCCACCAAAGGAAATATTGATTACATCAATAGTTTTATTGAAGTATATAATGATCCTTTAGGTTATAGAGGTTCTTACGAAAGTATTGTGCAGATTAATGATTTTGATATGTCTAAAAAAATGAAGGTGCTCTCTGATAATGCGCAGTGGTTTGAAGATAATTCTACTTTAATGGATGCGCATAAAAAGAAAAATGTAGTTGGGGTTACTTACAAAGTTGTTAATGTGGCAGGAGAAGCAGGAGATGCCTCGCCCAGCACGCCTATTGGTGTAAATTTGCCTAATGCCAACTGGATACGGGCGGCTGTTGGTAGCAAATCGGTTTCATTAGGAAATATCGTTCAAGCTTACAATAATTCTGGGGCATCTGGTAGACTAAAAGAGTTTGTTCATGACAGCGAAGAGTTAGAGTTGGAAGAAGCTTATGGTCAATTAGCAGACAAATTGCATACAGCATTACATGAGGTTATTGGTCATGCATCAGGGCAATTAAATCCGGGCGTAGGAGAGACAAAAGAGACTTTAAAAAATTATGCATCTACCTTAGAAGAAGGTAGAGCCGATTTAGTGGCGCTTTATTATTTATATGATACGAAATTACAGGAACTAGGCTTGGTTGACAATTGGGAGTCTGTTGGCAAGGCAGCTTACGACGGTTATATTCGTAATGGTTTAATGACGCAATTGATTAGACTGAACCTTGGAGATGATGTTGAAGAGGCCCATATGCGCAATAGACAATGGATTTCGGCATGGGTTTTTGACAAAGGACAAACAGATAATGTGATAGAAAAAGTAACTAGAAATGGTAAGACTTACTTTAACATTAACGATTATTCTAAGCTTCGTGAATTATTTGGTGAACTTCTAAGGGAAACACAGCGTATTAAATCTGAGGGCGATTATGAGGCCGTACAGGAGTTAGTAGAAAATTACGGTGTTAAAGTAGACCAAGATATTCACGCAGAGGTCTTAGAAAGAAACAAGCAGTTTAATTCACCGCCGTATTCAGGGTTTGTGAATCCAGTTTTAGTCGCAGAAAAAAATGATGAAGGCGAGATAACCGCTATTAAAATCAATCAGCCAGAAACCTTTAGTAATCAAATGTTAGACTATAGCAAGAACTATAATTTTTTGCCAGAGGTAAACTAAATAAGGAATAACTTATAATAAAAAAACAGGGCTTTGCTTAATCAGGGCTCTGTTTTTTTGTTTACGCTAAAAGTTAGTAGCAATAAATTTACTATAATAAGCACGCTTACAATTAGTAATAGTTTCATGTTTAGTTTCTTTTGTTGTTATAGTTAAGACGCAATACCTTAAAAAAGGTTGCGTTAAAAATATATATTTGTTTATATAACAGTTTTATTCAGCATTTTCCTAGTCAAGAAGGGGTGAAAAATAAAGGCAAAATGGATCTTGGTAAAAAAGTTTGTCTTTAGAGATGTTTTTACCAATATCCATATTTCGTTCTATTTTCTTTTTAGGGTGATAATTTCAATATAATCCTCTCCATCTTGAGTATAGGTTTCTGTTAAGGTTAATGTGTCTCCATTAATTTGAACTTTAGCACTTTGGAGCAGCAATTCGCCTTCAGGAATAGTTTCGCTCTCTCCAGGATTTATAAGATCAGTATATGAAAAAGCTACTATAGATAAGGTATTCTCTGTTTCGTTAAAGGCCCATTTACCTGTTTCTCTATATTTGTCCTGAATGATGTCGCTTGAATATGAAGCAGAACACGTTTCGGCCGTGGAAGTATAATCAAGTATTTTGTATTCCTCGTCATTGAATACCTCAAAGCCACCATCTGCAGAAAAAGTAGCAATGATTTCCTCTCTTATTATTTGATCGTATGGTACATTAATTTGTGAGTTATTATTGCATATTACTTGGGTTGTGTCATCCTCTTCAGAAATCCCTGATTCTATCCAAGTTCCTACAAGCGCATTGTTTCCTCCCCAAGCTTCAACTTCCACGCATATTGTAATGGGTTGACTTATATTGTTCTCGTTATCATAAATGCAAAGAACACCACAAAACTTTCCGGGAGGAAAAGCATCATTAAAGTCAATATTTATTTGGTAGGCTCCTTCTTCAACAGTAAAATCGTTTTTTGAAAACGGGCTTTTCTGTGTTTTTTTAATTCTAGAGCGTCTTGCTTGTTCAAAGCTAGACATAGGTATATCAAAATAACTTGATGTTGCTTTATTTTCTGTATCAGTAATTTGCAAGTAGGCTCCGGCTACTTGGGTTTCTGTGGTTGAAAATCTTAAATTAAACCCTACGTTTTGAATTGCTGGTAATTGATTGCTTGCAACATTTAAGTTTAAATTACTGTTGGGAGTAGGAGGGCTTCCTAAGTTTGTGGAGGCACCATCTATAATAATGCCCGATTCTAGATTAGAGATAGGAATACTAAGCGCTTCTTGCTTATTTTGTTCATTTGCCAAATCAATACCTTCATTATTGTTTGAAGAATCATCACTGCTGCATGAGTAAGAAAGGATAGAAAAAACGATAGTAATTGCTAAAAGTTTAAAGAATTTCATAAAAATTAGGTTTAGTCGATTAATAGCTATTTGGGAGAACATTTTAGACACCATCATTATTAGTTAGGCGATTTCTTCTTTTTAAATCCATCAATTAACAAAGAAGGGATCATACTTTCTACTAACAACAGCATTACCAAAATAATGAGGGAGAGACGGTAATGCTTCATGGTAAAAAAAATAATTCATCGACAAAAGTATATTTTTTATCGATAAAATGCAAATTCGTTTTATGGAATGGCCGCAAGTCCCAGAACAAGTAGGCTCGCTATGTACGGTCTTGGGAGAAAAATAAAAAAAATAGAAGATTGTTTTCGTTACTATTAATAAAGAGTAATAAAGCTTAGTTGAACAAAAACTTAATAGCCGAAATACATAAAATAAAAGTTATAAAAGCAATAAGCATCCATATACTTCCCTTATAAAACTGTTTATGCAGTTTTAAATCTTTTCTGTACATGAAGCCTATAATAATGGCAAAAACAATAAAAAATAAAACGCCGAAAATGATTTGACCTTTACTGAACATATGGTTATTTTTATGCAAATTTAATGAAATACTACATTATGAAGAATAAGATTGAAGCAGTAAAAGCGTTTCATACGGCATTTAAAATTGGGCATAGAGAAAATCCAAAAGCCGATTTAGGGATGGCTAAGAATTTATTGCGATACAAACTAATGCGAGAAGAGAATGAAGAATATCTTGAGGCGGCCAATAACGATGATTTGGTAGAAGTAGCAGATGCTTTGGGTGACTTGCTATATATTTTATGCGGAACCATTATTGAACATGGTTTACAACATAAAATAGAAGAAGTGTTTGAAGAAATTCAGCAAAGTAATATGAGTAAGCTTGGCGAAGATGGACAACCTATTTACAGGGAAGATGGGAAGGTGTTAAAAGGGCCAAATTATTTTAAACCCAACATTCAAAAGATACTAGAGAATTAAGAAATGAACATAAAAAAAGGAGCTATTCGGCTCCTTTTTTTTATTTGACTTCAAACCTCCAACCAAAGGGATCGGTCGTTTTATTTGTTTGTATATCGGTAATTCGTTTTTTCAAAAATTGTCCGTAGGTGTCTTCCAATTTAGGTAAGTCGTAATCTTTATCTTGGTATCCAAAACCAGAAATAGGAGATATAACTGCGGCAGTACCAGCTCCAAACATTTCTTTTAATGAACCATTTTTTGCTGCTTCAACAACCTCGCTAACCTTTAATTTTCTTACCTCTACGTTTATACCTTCAGACTTAGCAAGTTCAATAATACTTTTTCTGGTAATACCATCAAGAATTCTATCGCTGGTTGGTCCTGTAATTAAGGTGTCATTAATTCTAACAAAAATATTCATGGCACCAGCCTCTTCAATATACTCATGTGTATTATCGTCTGTCCAAATAACTTGCTGATATCCTTTTTCTATAGCTAATTGTGTCGGGTAAAATTGCCCTGCATAATTACCTCCGGCTTTAGCGAATCCAACACCTCCGTTAGCCGATCTTGAATATTTTTCTTCGATAAGTACTCTTACTTCTCCTGCAAAATAAGCTCCAGAGGGTGCGGTACATATAATGAACTTATATTCGTCGGCAGGAGAGGCATGAAATCCATTTCCTGAGGCAAAAACAAAAGGTCTAATGTATAGAGAGCTTCCATCATTTGTAGGAATCCAATCTTTGTCAATTTCAAGTAATGCTTTCAAACCTTCCATAAAATAGTCTTCCGGAAGTTCTGGAATAGCTAAGCGTTTAGATGAAATATTAAGTCGTTTAAAATTTTCTAAAGGACGAAATAACCAGACTTTATCATGGGCGTCTTTATAGGCTTTCATACCTTCAAATACAGACTGTCCGTAATGGAAAATCTTAGATGAGGGATCCAAAGTAATCGCTTGATAAGGGACCACTTTTGGTGCTTGCCATTCGCCATCTTTAAAATCGCATTCTAACATGTGATCCGAGAACACATGTCCAAATTTTAAATTGTCAAAATCTACATCATTGATTTTTGTAGTTTTTGCCTTTATAATCTCGATATCCTTGATTATAGCACTCATAGTCTCGTAATTTTATTGTACAAATTTAAGTAAAATGGATTTTAAAAAATGCTATATTTACAACAAATCACGTATTCTTCTTTAAGGAAGAATTTAAACTTCATATCTATCAAGGTCATCGCATTTTGAAACGAGAGATTATTATCACTTCCGATGGGTCTACAACGATTCATATCCCAGAATGGAATGAGCAATACCATTCTAAGCATGGAGCTATTCAAGAGGCTTTTCATGTGTTTATTAAATACGGCTTGGATTATGTGAGTGCCGAAAATGCCATGTTGAGAAGGAGCCATGAGATATCAATTCTTGAAATTGGTTTTGGTACGGGTTTAAATGCTTTTATTACATTTTTGCAATCAGAAAACCTTGTATGCAACATAGATTATGTTGGGGTTGAAGCCTATCCTGTTCCCAAGCGTGAGATTTCTAAACTAAATTATGTGAATCAGCTTGAAGCAGAAGACCATATCAATGTATTTGAAAGTATGCACGACTGCTCATGGGGAATGAAGCACCCACTAGGTAAAAAGTTTTTCTTAACAAAGCAAAAGAAGTTTTTCAATGAAATAAACGACACAGGTAAGTATCATCTTATTTATTTTGATGCTTTCGGAGCTAGGGTTCAACCTAGTTTATGGACTGAAGCAATTTTTGAGTTGATGTATAATGCCCTAAGAGTAAATGGAGTTTTGGTAACCTACTCGGCAAAAGGAAGTGTGCGTAGAGCGATGCAAAGTGTTGGTTTTATTGTTGAACGTTTACCTGGACCTCCAGGAAAAAGAGAAATGCTTAGGGCTTTAAAAAGATGACACCTGACGAGGTTGTTTTTTGTTAAACCTAATATAAAACCTTAGAAAGCCCTCTTTTGTTTTTGTAAATTTAAAGAAAAAAGTAAATGAGAGTTTTAATTACTGGGGCTACGGGACTAGTGGGTAAGGAAATTGTGAGACTCTGTCATAAGAAAGATATTGCAGTTAGTTATTTAACAACAAGTAAATCCAAAATAGAACGGCATGATAAGTATACAGGTTTTTATTGGAACCCGAATATTGCAGAATTAGATTCTAATTGTTTCCAGAATGTTGATGCTATTATTCACTTGGCTGGAGCATCGGTTTCAAAAAGATGGACGCCTAATTACAAAGCTAAAATTATTAACAGTAGGGTACAATCAACCAGATTGCTTGTTAACGCTTTAAAAGGGGAATCTCATTCAATAAAACAAATTGTGTCGGCTAGTGCTATTGGTTTTTATCCAGATTCTTACACTAATTACTATGAGGAATCATGGAAAGAGCCAAGTACTACTTTTTTAGGTGAAGTCGTAAAGACATGGGAAAATGAAGTTGATGAGTTTTCAAAGTTAGGAATTATGGTTTCTAAAATTAGGATCGGTTTGGTCCTGTCTAATAAAGGAGGTGCACTGCATGAAATTTCTAGACCAGTAAAGTTTGGGTTAGGGGCTGCTTTTGGGAGTGGTAAACAGTGGCAATCATGGATTCATATTAAAGATTTAGCAGATATGTTTTTGTACCTGATAAGGGAGAAGATTACAGGTGTTTTTAATGGGGTTGCTCCAAATCCCGTTTCTAATCAGGAATTAGTAAAAACGGTTTCTCAAGTTTTAAATAAGCCTTTTTTTATGCCCAACATTCCTAAGTTTTTTATGAAATCTATTCTTGGCGCTATGCACATTATTTTATTTGAAAGCCAAAGAGTTAGCTCGAAAAAAATTGAAAATAAGGGGTTTAATTTTGAATATCATCATTTGGCTCTCGCATTACAAAATTTACAGAGAGAAGACCTTTAAATTTAAGTTGTAAATAACTAGACTTGGGCTAGCTTTCTAATATTTGTTTTATTCTTAAGAGCGTTTGGTCTTTGTTTAATGGTTCGGAGGGTAGTTTAAAATTGGTCTTTATTGTTTTATTTATGGTTAAGGATTCATTTTTATACAACTAAACATAACCAATGTTTTGAAGAAAGAAATTTAGCATAAAAAAGGAAAGCAGCCCTAAAGTTAGAATAACATGTACCCAATAGTTTTTTACAAGGGCTAAAATAATGTAAACAATAGATAATACAAGTGGCAAAAACCAAGCAGATTTATGTTCAAACATTAAAAAACGATTGAACGTGTACGATATTGAAAAAAGAGTAAGGAGCGTAAAATAGTATTGCCTTTGGCCAAAGTACCATTCTAAAAGGTTAAAACCATCTTCTGGCTCTTGGTCTGGTAAAACTGCTAGCATAACTAATAGAATTATAATAATTGGAATAAGCCAAAAGAAGAAACCTAAGCTAGTTTCAATTAAGGGGGAATTTAATTCAGGTTGTATATTATACCAGATAATAATCATGGCTTGAAATGCCATAAAAGTGTGAGCAATAGGAATCCAGTGCCAGGTTATAACTTTTCGTTTGCGCAATAATCTATGAAAACTATGAATTAAGTCTGTAAGCCCTAAACCAGCTAGAATGGCTATAAATGTTATCAAAAGGTTTTGATTGGTCATTATAAAGTGGTTCTCACGTCTGTTTATAAATATGTTTTGTTTAAGCTAAAAACGAAAGTATTACTTTTTTTAAATATTTGTATTCTTATTAGTGCTAAAAAACCACTTTGCTCATGCAAAGTGGTTTGGAGGTAAGTATCTTTTATATTTTAGGGCTTTGTTGCAATAACCGCTATTTTAAGTTCAATATCATTATTGATAAACTTGTCGCCTAGATTATCAAAAAATGATTTTGAACCGTATTTTATATCCCATTTAGATCTGTCAATAGAAAACGAATCACTTGTGAGTGTTGTTTCATTATCCGAAACATTAACAACGGCAGGAAAGGTGATATTATTTTCAATTTCTTTAATTTTCAAGTTCCCAGATAACATGGTTTTTCCTTCCATTACTTGGCTTCCTGTAATAATGAAAGTTGCAGAAGGATGCTCATTAACATTAAAAAAGTCAGGACTCTTAAGATGGCCTAAAAGCTTTCCATTTTTTTCATCTTCAACAGGTATGTCTTTTACAATAATTGAATGCATGTCTATGTTAAAAGCACCCCCTACGATTCGGTCGTCATTAATCTCTAAGGCACCATTTTTAATAGATATGGTTCCGTGATGTGAACCTGTAGGCTTAGATCCTTTCCATTCTATTATTGAAGCTGCGGTATTGGCATTATACACGTCTGCTTTGATCTCTTTTTTTGTCGTTTCTATAATTTCTGCCTCGTTAGTTGTGGCCTCTTTTGCGTTGTTTTTACAGCCAGATAGGCCGAGCGTGATGAAACAAGTAAACAAAAGTGTTGCAATGTTTTTTGTCATTATGAATTAAATTTTAAGTTCAACGCCTAAAATAACTATTTTGTTTTACAAAATAAAATATTTATTAAACAAAATAATGGTATAAAAAAAAGTGTGACATTATGACATTTTTACAATATTGGCAGTACTTTTGCCAACTGATTATAAGATTGCAAAAATTGTATTTACAATGAGTAAAAAGGATAAACAAAGTACTATAGAAAAAGAGCAAGTTGAAGAGGTTCAAAATGAAACTCTTGAGGTTGAAGAGCAGACCGCAGAGGAGAAACTTCAAGAAGAAGTAAAGCAAGAAAAAGACAAGTTTTTGCGGTTATTTGCAGAATTTGAAAACTATAAAAGAAGAACATCGAAAGAAAGAATTGAGCTATTTGCTACAGCTAGCGAAGGCGTGATGAAAACATTACTGCCTATTCTAGATGATTTTGAACGCGCATTAAGCCATATTGAAGATGATAAAGAAGCCGAAGAATTACGAAAAGGCGTGTTACTAATCTATCAAAAATTAGTAAGTACCTTGGAAAAAGAAGGCCTAAAAGCCATGGAAGTTGAAAAAGGGGGCGATTTTGATGCTGATAAACATGAAGCCATTACTCAAATACCTGCTCCAAGTGACGACTTAAAGGGAAAAATAATTGATGTGGTTGAGAAGGGATATGTTTTAGGCGAAAAAATAATTAGGTTCCCTAAAGTTGTTATCGGACAATAATTTATATTATGGCTAAAAGAGATTATTACGAAGTATTGGGAGTTAGTAAAGGAGCTAGTGCTTCAGAGATTAAAAAGGCTTACAGAAAAAAAGCCATAGAATTTCACCCAGATAAGAACCCAGATGATAAGGAAGCTGAAGCTAAATTTAAAGAAGCAGCAGAAGCTTACGAAGTATTGAGTGACGACAACAAAAAAGCCCGTTATGATCAATTTGGTCATCAAGCCTTTGAAAATGGTGGCGGTGGCTTTGGTGGCGGTGGCATGAATATGGACGACATATTTAGCCAGTTTGGAGATATTTTTGGCGGTGGGGGCTTTGGCGGTGGTTTCTCAGGTTTTGGTGGTGGCGGTGGCCAGCGAAGAACTAAAGGAAGTAACTTGCGTATTCGTGTTAAATTAACTTTAGAAGAAGTAGCGAACGGTGTTGAGAAAAAGGTTAAGGTAAAGCGAAAAATTCAAGCACCTGGAACTACTTATAGAACATGTTCTACTTGTAATGGTAGTGGGCAAGTAACCAGAATTGCCAATACTATTTTAGGTAGAATGCAAACCTCTGCACCTTGTAACGTCTGTGGCGGGGCTGGTCAAACTATTGATAAAAAGCCTAGCGATGCAGATGCTCAAGGTTTAAAAGTAGCAGAAGAAACGGTTTCTATTAAAATACCGGCTGGTGTGGTAGATGGTATGCAACTTAAGGTGTCTGGTAAAGGAAATGAGGCTCCTGGTAATGGCATTTCTGGAGATTTAATTGTTGTGATTGAAGAAGCCGACCATGATAAGTTGCAACGCGAAGGCGATAATTTACATTACGATTTGTATGTAAGTTTTCCTGAGGCTGTTTTAGGAACTTCAAAGGAAATAAGTACAGTAACAGGTAAGGTTCGCATTAAGGTTGAAGCGGGCGTGCAGTCAGGCAAGATTTTACGTTTAAGAGGTAAAGGAATCCCCAGTATCAATGGTTACGGAAAAGGTGATTTACTGGTACACGTAAATGTTTGGACACCGAAAACTTTAAGTAAACAGCAGAAGGAGTTTTTTGAAGCTATGAAAGATGATGACCATTTTTCTCCAAAACCAGAAAGCTCGGATAAATCATTTTTTGAGAAGGTAAAAGACATGTTTTCGTAATTAAGAGACGAAAAAAATGAAGAATCCGCTTTCACAGCGGATTTTTTTTTGAATTTAATAATAAAGATATCTAATAGTTTTGCTATTAGTTTAGAAAAAAAAACTATATTTGAACATCACTAATTCTTTTAGTGATAATTTTTCTTTTTCATAGCAATTTTTTTCCCATCCTTAATTTTTTAAGGGTGGGTTTTGTTTTTAAGAAGAATTTTAGGTTAAATATGTGTAACAAGTTCATAAGTCCTCATACTATATATGTGAACTGATATTGGTTATCTTTAATTTATTACCATGAATAATTTACTAGAGGTTAATGAAGTTTCAAAAAGTTTTGGAAGCTATAAAGCCCTAAATAATGTTTCAATAGCAGTCCCCCATGGTGGTATTTTTGGCTTGCTAGGACCAAATGGGGCCGGGAAAACAACCTTAATTAGAATCATAAATCAAATAACAATGCCAGATAGTGGTAGCGTGTATCTTGATGGTGATTTGCTAAGCCCTAGGCATATTCAAGATATTGGTTATCTTCCTGAGGAACGAGGCTTGTACAAATCTATGAAAGTAGGTGAGCAGGCTTTATATCTGGCACAGCTAAAAGGCTTATCGAAATTTGAAGCAAAAAAACGCTTAAAATATTGGTTTGAGCGCCTGGAAATTGGAGATTGGTGGAATAAAAGAATTCAAGAGTTATCAAAGGGAATGGCGCAAAAAATTCAGTTTGTGGTAACTGTTTTGCATCAGCCTAAACTGCTCATTTTTGATGAACCTTTTTCGGGGTTTGACCCTATAAATGCGAACCTAATAAAGGACGAAATATTAAGACTTCGAGACCAGGGTGCTACCATCATATTTTCAACGCATCGTATGGAATCGGTTGAAGAGCTTTGTGATGATATTGCGTTATTACATAAGTCAAATAAAATACTTGATGGAAAGCTTGTAGATATAAAACGTCAATATAAAATAAATACCTTTGAAGTCGGTATAAGGACTAAAGATAACCACGAGCTGAAGCAGCTTTTATCCGAGAAATTTATAGTTTCCGATGCTTATTTTAAAACCTTGGATAACGAATTAAAGCTTAATATTAAACTAGGAGATAAAGAATCTCCAAATGCGCTTCTTAATTATTTAACATCAAAAGGAGAGCTAACTCATTTCATGGAATTAATTCCAAGTGTGAATGATATTTTTATTCAGAACGTCAAGAAAAGCTAGTATGAACCATTTACCATTAATAATAAAGAGAGAATATCTTACCAAAATAAGGAATAAGGCGTTTATTATTATGACGTTTCTTAGTCCTCTCATTTTTATTGGGCTTGTTGCGGTTGTTGCTTATTTATCTCAGATGAATAGTGATAAAATTAGAGTCATAACAGTTTTAGATGAGTCTAGTTTAGTTAAGGATGTCTTTATAAATTCCGAGCATACTACTTATCATGTCCTTGAGAATATGTCGCTTAGTGAAGCCAAGACATTAGTAAGAGAAACACGAGGTAGTGGATTACTGCATATCGGTAAATTACAAGATACGGCGTTTAGCTCAAGTAGAATTACGTTTTTTTCAGAGGAGGCGCCATCTCTAAGTTTTATTACCAATATTGAAAATAAACTAGAAAAGAAATTAACCAATTTAAATTTAGAGAAGAACGGGGTTGATTTAAATAAAATAAAAACTTCAAGGGTTCGGGTAGATATTGCTCAAGAGAGTTTTGAAGGTAAAAAAACATCAAAAGTAGATAGCGTTGTTAAGCTTATTTTTGGAGGTGCAGCAGGGTATTTGTTATTTATGTTCATAATAATTTATGGCAATATGATAATGCGAAGCGTTATTGAAGAAAAAACGAGTAGAATTATTGAGGTCATAATTTCTTCAGTTAAACCCATTCAGCTCATGTTAGGGAAAATTATAGGAACCTCATTGGCGGGAATAACGCAGTTTACTATCTGGATTATTTTTGGTGGTATATTAATGACTTTGGTGTCCTTGTTTTTTGGTATCGAACCAAGTCAAATGAAGACACCACAGCAACAAATCGTACAACAAGCTATGGAATCTCCAGAATTGGTTATAGAGGCGCAAAATATGTTAACTGCATTTTACAATTTGCCTTTAGTAAATTTAGTCGTGGCATTTGTATTCTTTTTTATTGGGGGGTATCTCTTGTATAGTTCTTTCTATGCAGCTATTGGGGCAGCAGTAGACAACGAGACCGATACGCAACAGTTTATGCTACCCATTATCATCCCGCTTATCTTAGCTGTTTATATTGGTGTTTTTACTGTTATTGAAGATCCTCATGGCATGGTGTCTACTGTCTTTTCCTTTATTCCATTCACTTCCCCAGTGGTCATGCTTATGAGAATTCCATTTGGAGTACCTTTATGGCAGCAATTGGTATCGTTATTAGTTTTAATTGGTACTTTTATGCTTACTGTTTGGGTTGCAGCGAAAATATATCGAGTAGGTATACTAATGTATGGTAAAAAACCGAGTTATAAAGAATTAATAAAATGGATTAAGTATTAAAATGCAAAAACAAAAGACGTCGGACAAGATTGAGGCAGGTATTGATAAAGTAGGCGATGCTATTACCGAGAGCACGTTATGGGAAAGGTTTGTAGAGTTTTTAGAGTTTAAAATCATTGATTTTAACTATGGCATTGGTGAAGACGCCCATGATATTGTACTTAAAGTAAAAACCGTGCTTTTAGTAGCATTGGTGCTGTTTGCAACAACCTATATATTACGTTGGGCCAAGCGCTTAGTAACTAGAAAAATGCCGGGTGAAGATAAGGTGAAGTTTAATACCGTCTTTTCTTTTGCAAGATGGATAGTTTATCTCATCGTCCTGTTAATAGTTCTTGATTCTGCGGGCGTTAATGTAACAGCGGTATTTGCTGCATCCGCGGCCTTGTTAATTGGTATTGGTTTGGCATTGCAAACCTTGTTTCAGGATATTATTTCTGGGATATTTATTTTGGTCGATCAATCTGTACATGTAGGAGATATTATTGAAATAGACGGAAAGGTGGGTAGAGTAGTTGAAATTAAATTAAGAACGACAAGAGCCGTAACCATTGATAATAAGGTATTAGTAATTCCCAATCATTTTTATTTAGAAAACATGCTGTTCAATTGGACGCAAAATGGAACGACTACAAGGGCGTCGGTAACAGTTGGTGTTGCTTATGGCAGCGACGTTCAGTTGGTTAGAAAACTATTAATTCAGGCAGCTTCTACACATGATGCCATATTGACTTCACCAGAGCCTGTCGTACTATTTACAGACTTTGGAGATAGCGCACTTAATTTTAAACTCGTATTCACTATTAATGATAGTTTTGCGTCCCAATTTCCTAAAAGTGATTTGCGTTTTGAAATTGATAGACTATTTAGAGAGAACCATATTAGTATTCCATTCCCTCAAAGAGATGTGCATATCATTCAAAGTAAAGAATAGTTTTAAAAAATCTAAAGGGTAGTGCAATATGATTTATCAAAAATTCAGGCTATCCATCGTGTTATTTTTGAGTTTTGGGAGTCACTTTGTTCAGGGTCAGGTAACAGACTTGGCAAGAATTGAATACTCTTTTATTCCCAAAAGTAAATCAGAAGATCGTTATTCAAGGTTTAGAGGGATTCTTAACTACCCCATTAAAATAAAAGAGGCTACTTATCTTATTACCGGAGTTGAGTATAACAGTATTGTACTTAGTTTAAAAGATAATTATCCTTTTGATACATCTAAAATTGACAGAATTCATGTTCTTGATTTAAACTTAGGCTATACCTTTAAATGGAATGAGAAATGGCGTGCCGGAATTCAGTTTAACCCACGAATAGCATCAACATTGACTCAAAGTTTATCACCCGATGATTATTTTATTAACGGAGGAATATTTTTTATTAATAATAGAAAAAACGATAGGAGTTTAGAACATCCTTATCGTTTAGTTTTAGGACTTACTTATAACGCTACCACAGGGATTCCATTTCCATTACCTTTTATCAGCTATTATAGGGAGATTAATAATCACTGGAGTTACAATGCCGGAATACCCAAGGCTAATATTAAATATACGTTTAACGAACAAAGCAATTTACAAGCTTTCGTGGGCCTTGATGGGTACATGGCTCATGTACAAGATCCACCAAATTTACAAGATCAAAATATTGAGTATATTTCATTATCTGTAGTGGTAGGAGGATTTGGGTACGAATATTGCTTTACTAAACACTTAGTAGCTTATATGTACACTGGTTATACCTTTAGGCTCAATAATGTATTAAGAAATAAAAATAGAGATGAAGTTTATAAATTGAACGATGTTAATGCGTTTTATTTAAGAACAGGACTTAAATTTAAATTATAATGATGTCAAAAATTTTAGTAATTGAAGATGAAGCGGCCATAAGAAGGGTGCTGGTAAAAATTCTATCGGAAGAAAATGACTCCTACAAAGTTGATGAGGCCGAAGATGGATTGATTGGAATAGAAAAAATAAAAAATGATGATTTTGACTTAGTGCTTTGCGATATTAAAATGCCAAAAATGGATGGTGTAGAAGTGTTGGAAGCTGTTAAAAAAATTAAACCAGAAACTCCAATGGTTATGATTTCTGGTCATGGAGATTTAGATACAGCCGTAAACACAATGCGTTTGGGAGCTTTTGACTACATCTCAAAACCACCAGATTTAAACCGCCTTTTAAATACGGTTAGAAATGCTTTAGACAGAAAAGAGTTGGTTGTAGAAAACAAAATTCTTAAGAAGAAGGTTAGCAAAAAATACGAGATGATTGGCGAGAGTGCTGCGATTACGCAAATCAAAGATATTATTGATAAGGTGGCCCCAACAGACGCAAGGGTATTGATTACTGGACCCAATGGAACGGGAAAGGAACTTGTGGCCCATTGGTTGCATGAAAAAAGTGCCAGATCTAAAGGAAACCTTATTGAAGTTAACTGTGCTGCCATTCCATCAGAACTTATAGAAAGTGAATTATTTGGTCATGTTAAAGGGGCCTTTACAAGCGCCAATAAGGACCGAGCAGGAAAATTTGAAGCAGCCAATGGGGGGACTATTTTTCTCGATGAGATTGGCGATATGAGTTTGTCTGCCCAAGCGAAAGTGCTACGAGCATTGCAGGAAAATAAAATTCAGCGTGTAGGAAGTGATAAAGACATTAAAGTAGATGTAAGGGTTATTGCTGCTACCAATAAAAACTTAAAAAAGGAAATTGCCGATGGCAAGTTTAGAGAAGATTTATACCATAGGCTAGCTGTTATTTTGGTTAAGGTACCTGCTTTAAACGACAGAAGAGACGATATTCCGTTATTAGTAAACCATTTTTCAAATAAAATTGCTAGTGAGCAAGGCACAGCCAAAAAGGAATTTTCAGAGAAAGCTGTACAACTGCTTCAAGAATACGATTGGACTGGAAACATAAGAGAGTTAAGAAATGTTATAGAACGTCTAATTATTTTGGGAGGCGCCGAGGTAAGCGAACAAGATGTTAAGCTTTTTGCTAGTAAATAATAAAAAGAAAGTCTAATAGTAGTTTTATTAGACTTTCTTTTTTTAATCACTGACACTTAGTATTTAGACCTTTTATAAAATTTAATAATCGCAATTTTACTTGGTCGCTAATTTCATTATTTTCTATAGAGGCATGAATATCGCCGAGATAATGCATGCCTAAATATTTAGCAGATTCTTTAAACGGCATTGAGAACCCAGGCATAATATCGTCATGATTACTTATACTTATCATAGCCATATTTTTACCGCGCAGCTTTCGTCCTAGATCTTTGTCAATTCTTAAAAGGTCGGAAATCCTATCAAAGAATACTTTTAAAATACCACTCATACTATACCAATAAACAGGTGTAGCAAAAATGATTGTATCATAATGGCTAATAATAAACGCCATTAGGCCAGGAAAATCGTCATGTTGATTTTGATAATTATAATCGTAGTGTCCAATGTCCTTTGTTTTTAAGTCAATGATATCATAGTTTGTATAAGACTGTATGTGCTTTACAATACTTCCTGTGTCTCCATTGCTTCTTGAACTGGCTTGAATAATAACAGTTTTACTCATAATAAATAATCATACTCAAAATAACACTTTTTTGTTCAGGATAAAAGCTATTTAAAATAGAAACAATCAATATCAATTATGATAAAATCAATAGCATTTTATATATTTAATCTTCATTAATCCATTTCTATGAAAGACTACAAAGTAACATCCAAAATTTCGTTAAAAGATTTAAAAACAAAGGTTGTCATTGAAGATGCTAAAACAGAACTAAAGCACATTCGAAAAGAATTAGGAAAACTTCAAGATACCTTATATGCACATGGTAAATATGCTGTTCTTATTTGTTTACAAGGTATGGATACAGCCGGTAAAGACAGCTTAATTAGGGAGGTGTTCAAAGACTTTAACGCCAGAGGGGTTGTCGTCCATAGCTTTAAAGTTCCTACAGACTTAGAAAAAAAGCATGACTATTTATGGAGGCATTATATTGCACTTCCAGCAAGAGGTAAATTCGGAGTATTTAATAGAACCCATTATGAAAATGTATTGGTTACCCGCGTGCACCCAGAATATATTTTAGGAGAAAATATACCTTCAGTTCAAGGTTTAAATGATATTGATGAAGCCTTTTGGGATAAGCGTTTTGAACAAATCAATAATTTTGAAAAACATATTGCAGAAAATGGCACACTTATTTTTAAGTTCTTTTTAAATCTTTCTAAAGATGAACAAAAAAGTAGACTCCTAAGACGTTTGAATAAGCAAGAAAAAAATTGGAAATTTTCGCCTAGTGATTTAAAAGAAAGAATGCTTTGGGATGAGTATCAGGTTTGTTATGAAGATGCACTAAATAGAACCTCAAAACCCTATGCTCCATGGTACGCCATACCAGCAGACGATAAACCTAGCGCGCGATATATAGTTGCTAAAATTATCTATGATACCCTAAAAACATATTCGGATATAAAAGAACCTGAATTAGCCCCAGAAGTTATGGCGCATTTAGAATCATATAAGACGCAGTTGAATAATGAATGAATTTTGAATAATATACACACATCTAAAAGACGCGCTTTTTGAGGGGCTTAAACAACTAACAATCATTACGCTGGTTAAACATTTTTTAACTTAAGTTTATGCATGAATGTTCATTCTTATATTAGTGAGAAGTTCTATATTTAAATCAAAAAAGCGAATGAAACAAATAAAGTTTTTGATTCTTTTATGCATTGGGTTATTTGGGCTGAGTTTTCAGGCTCAGACCGACGAGCAAGTATTTAAAGAAATTTATACACAATCCTTAACTAATGGGAAAAGCTACGATTGGTTAAATCATTTATCTAATCAAATAGGTAGCAGGTTATCGGGATCTTTAGGGGCAGAAAAAGCGGTAATTTATACCAAGGCAGAATTAGAAAAACTAGAATTAGATAAGGTATGGTTACAGCCAGTTATGGTACCAAGATGGGTTAGGGGATCTAAAGAGTATGCATACATAGAATCTTCTCCAGGAAAAACCACAACGGTTAATATTTGTGCCCTAGGTGGTTCAATAGCAACACCTGCTTTAGGGATTAAGTCCCAGGTAATAGAAGTTAAAACTTTTAAAGAACTTGATTCCCTTGGTAAGGATAAGATTGAAGGCAACATTGTTTTTTACAACAGGCCGATGCAAGCAAGTTTAATACATACAAGCGAGGCCTATAAAGGTTGCGTTAATCAGAGATATAATGGAGCCGTAGAGGCTGCAAAATATGGCGCTGTGGGTGTTATTGTACGTTCCATGAATTTGCGTTTGGATGATCTGCCACACACGGGAAGTATGACCTATAATAACCTTTCTATTAAAGATCGTATTCCATCTGCCGCCATTAGTACTAACGACGCTGAACTTTTAAGTACAATGCTTAAATTGGACAGTAATATTAAGTTTTTCTTCAAGCAGAGTTGTAAACAATTAAAGGACGTGCAGTCCTATAATGTTATTGGAGAAATTAAAGGTAGTGAATACCCTAATGAATTTATTGTAGTAGGAGGCCACTTAGACTCTTGGGACTTAGGGGATGGAGCTCACGATGATGGCGCAGGAGTTGTACAATCTATGGACGTTTTAAGGCTGCTAAAAGCATCAGGGATTAAACCTAAAAGAACTATATGGGTGGTGCTATTTATGAATGAGGAAAATGGGTTACGAGGTGCTAAAAAATATGCGGAAGATGCGAAGCGAAAAGGAGAACGCCATATTTTTGCTTTAGAAAGTGATGCCGGCGGATTTACACCACGTGGCTTTAGCTTTGATTGTAGCGATTCAGCATTTAGTAAAATAGGGAAGTGGCATACGTTGTTTAAGCCCTACCTAATTCATTATTTTGAACAAGGTAGTAGTGGTGCAGATGTTGGTCCTTTAAAGACCGAAACTAATGTCTTGGCAGGTTTACGTCCAGATAGTCAACGTTATTTTGATTACCACCATGCTAGTAACGATACATTTGATGCGGTTAATAAACGAGAGCTCGAACTAGGAGCTGCCGCCATGACAGCCCTAGTGTATTTATTCGATAAATATGGTTTATAACTAGTTGAATTTTTTAGATGGTATGGATTGGAACGAAAGGTTAAAAGTATTTGATGCTTTGGTCGATAAATGCCCAAGGTTTGACAGAAAAGGAAAATCTATGATTTATACTTCTGCCAACGGATATATGTTTGCTCTTTTGAACAAGGATGGAGAAATAGGTATTCGCTTTCCCAAAGCCGTTCAAGAAAAATACATTAAAGAGTTTCAATCTTCTATATACAAATCGTACGGAGCTGTAATGAAGGGGTATGTTCTCATTCCAGACCATATGTTGGAAGATTTAGATACAGTTGCGAAATACCTAAATGAAAGCTATGACTATGTTATGTCTTTAGAACCAAAATAGAACTTGAAAAACAGGAAACACCAAATTGTATAAAAAATGAAATATGTAATCATTGCTTTTTTACTAGGATATTCAGCTATTTGTTATGGACAAGTCAAAGAAGATTTGCCTTATTATGAAATCCCGGAATATCCTGAATCTTTTTCAGCAGGAACTGTGGCTGCTAGAATGGTTGATGGCTTAGGTTTTAGATATTATTGGGCTACAGAAGGTTTATCAGCAAAAGATTTAGATTATAAGGTGAGCGATTCTGGAAGAACCAATGGAGAAACGATAGACCATATTTATGGGTTGTCTAAGTTTATAAGAAATAGTGTTTTAGATAGTAAAGATGAAAACAATGCGACGTTGAATTTTGATGAAACGCGTAAACGCACCTTAATGAATTTTAAAACCGTTGCAGACGCTTTAAGAGATTTAGATTACCCTTTGCAGCTTTCCGAAACGGAAGTACCATTTTGGAATATAATAAATGGCCCAATAGCCGATGCTTTATGGCATTGCGGGCAAGTTGTAATGCTAAGAAGAGCTTCTGGTAACCCTTTTAATTCTAAGGTTTCTGTATTTGCTGGGAAACTTAGAGAATGATCAATTTAGTCCTACTTTCCCTTTTACAGATTCAAACATGAGTTTTGAATTGAAACCAATACCTTCCTTAAAGACTAGCTCCATATTTCTTATGTTTTTAATATGGTCTTCAAGGTTACCACTAATTAAAATAAGATCGGCAATTTTTCCTTTTTCAACGGTGCCAATCTGTTCATCCTGTTCCAAATAAATAGCCCCATTAAGAGTACATATTTTTATAACATCCTGAAGCGGAAACCCTGCTTCAACCAAAATTTCAATAGTACGTCGGTTGGCGTAACCAGCTACAGTCCTTCCTGCTCCGGTAGGATCTGTTCCAGCCATGAGTTTCCCTCCCTGATCATAAAATCGTTTTAGCCAAATTAAATTTTTATTGAAACGAACTAGATGCAAGGAATCTTTACCAGATAGTCTGTCATAAATATTCTTAACATCTTGAAGAACATCTGGAGCAACAGCCAACTCGCCGCCACCGGGGATTAATTCTCGATTCGTCCAAGGTTCAAATACATTAGGTGTTGTGGTAATAGTAGTGCCATTTTGTATTAGTAAGTCAATGAGTTTATTCACTCTTGGACTGTCAATAGGTTCATCATTCAAGGATTGTCTGGCTTCAAACGGATCACACTGATTTACAACCTTGTTAGCCATAAAATCGGTGGAAGCCATAAACCCATGTTCTAAATTGTCAATACCTAAGTTCGACGCTTCTTCGTAAGTAACGGAACACAGATGTCCAGTCACTTTTAAATTTCTTTTGTGAGCTTCCTCTATACATACAACCATATCTTCTTGCGTTATTCGATTATATAACTTAAAAGATGTCACACCTCGCTTAGCCCAAAAGTTTACAATTTCTGAAACCTCACTCGTATTTTCTATAAAACCAAGTTCGGCTATAGGGGATCCTGCGCGTTCAATAAATGGACTGGTTACATCCATTTTAGGTCCGGTCATTTTGCCCTCTTTAATCCACTTTTTTACGTTTAAATCAGATTGGGGCTGTATACTGCCTGCGGTTCGCATGGTGGTGACCCCACCTGCAAGATATAACCTAGGGAAAGTGAAACTCATTTGTCCTATGCTAAACCAATCTTCAAAAAATTTGGTATAAAACAAATGCTCATGCATCATAACTAGTCCTGGAATTACAGTTTTGTTGGTACCATCAATAATTAAGGCCATCTCAGGTATTTCTATCTGCTCTGAGTTTCCAACTTCTAGAATTAGTTTGTCTTTGAGAATGATAGTTTGGTTGTGTTTAATAGGAGCACCAGTACCGTCTATAAGTGTTGTATTTGTGATAGCTACTATGGAAGTATCAATGGCAATGAATTTTTGGACTTGTGGTGTGAATTTTTGTGCTAAAACATGATTAAACATCAAAATCATTAAAGCTAATTGAAGCATGTATTTCATTGTTTTCTAAATTTTATAGGTAGCTTAACCACCATTTATTTTTGTTGTTAGCTTTGTAAAGCATATAACGTTTGCAGGGGTAATACAAGAGTGCAATAACAAAGCACCATACCATGTATACAATCGCAATAGAATATCCGTAGTTTATAAGTGTCGCATTTTTAAAAGTGTTTGCTGTAAGTATCATATCTCTCCAATTACCGTTAAGCATAATAAGGCCAAGTACAGCAAGAAGATGAATAACTAGGATATGAAGGAAATAGTAAAATAGTGGCACTCTGCCAAATACTAAAAGAAAATCGGTAATCTTGTTTTTAATGTTCTCTATAGCAAAAAGAAACAACAGGGCAGGGCCTAATGTAATAAGGGAGTAAGCTAAGGATGGCGGATATTTTGTTACCTTAAAGAATGACATTATGGTTTTGGTTGTGGTGCTTTGATATGACCAAGGCGATAAGTCTCCATAAACATTAAGTCCTCGTACTATAAAAAATAATATAACAGCTCCAAAGCCAAGAATAATCAGCCATTTTTGTCGTGTTCTAGATTTAAAACTTTTGTCATATAATGTTCCTAGGCAAAACCCCAAAATAATAATACCAATCCATGGCAAGACAGGATAGTAAGCACCAATCACCGAATTAGGACCTGTAGCAAGCTGTCCGCCCTGATGTAAGATATACCATAGTATTGCTGCGAGACTGTCCCCTTTTAATACAATTGAATCTAATATGTTATGACCAAACAAAATAACGAAACCAACAACAAGAAGCACTTTTCTTTGAAGAAATTGAAGTAAAGACAACGCAATCATACTAATACCAATCGCCCATATAACTTGAAGTACAATAAAGCTATAAGAAATATCAAACCACCAGAAAAAGTTATTTACAACAACCTCAAGAACAATTAACCATAAACCTCGAGTAAATAAAAACTTAAAAAGTTCTGGTTTCGTTTTATTCCTTCCATATAAAAAAGCTGAAGTGCCTGCTAAAAACACGAAAACAGGAGCGCAATAGTGTGTTATAAATCTCGTGAAAAATAAAAATGGTGTCGTAGTTTCTAAATCTGTAGGATCTGAAAAAAAAGCACCGTAATGAAAGTAATCTCTCGTATGATCCAGAGCCATGATAATCATAACAAGGCCTCTTAAAATGTCAATGGATTCAATTCTTTTAGACTTTATGGCTGTCATGTATAATTATTTTTCTAATTTAAATACTTGACCATCTTTCATTACAAACTTAATCGTAGAAAGAGTTTGTATGTTTTCTAATGGATTATTATCTACGGCTATTATATCAGCTAGATACCCTGTTTTAATTTTGCCGCGATCCTGTAAATTTAATAATTCCGCGGCATTTATGGTGGCCGATTGAATAGCTTGTTTTGCAGTCATTCCCCGATCCATCATAGCATAAAGCTCTTTTATGTTTTGGCCATGAGGAATTAAAGGAGCATCGGTTCCAAGGGCTATTTTAACACCCGATTCTATGGCTAATCTTAAGCTTTCTTTGGCTTTAGGTAAGATGTAATTGGCTTTTTTAACTAAGCGATTGTCCATTTTATCATAATTTTTTATGATTTCATCAACCAATCCCGTGGTTGGCACCAAGTAGGTTCCATGTTCTTTCATGAGAGCTATAGACTCCTGATTAAGTAATGAGCCGTGTTCAATGGAGTTTGCACCGGCTTTTATGGCTGCAATTATTCCTTCTGTTCCGTGTGCATGAGCACCGACAGTTAAGTTGTGCCTGTGCGCTTCACCAATAACACTTTTCATTTCATCATCAGTCATTTGTTGTGCTCCAACAGATTCTTCTAATGATAAAACTCCCGCTGTAGCCATAATTTTGATGGCTTTAGCGCCATATTTTATTTGATAACGTACCGCCTTTAGTGCCTCATCTTTTCCATTAATCATGCCATTTTCAAAGCCTAAATCAAAAACACCTTCTGCATAATTACCCATCATGGCAATATCGGCATGACCACCTGTTATACCTATCATATGTCCACAAGGAATAATTCTTGGTGATGGAATCCAATTTGCTTCGGAAGCCTCTGCTAATGAGACACCTATAAGTTCTTTCGTAGGGTTAGTTTGACCAATATTTCTAACAGTTGTGAACCCTGCTAATAATGTTTTCTTGGCATTCTTAGCAGCTCGTAAAGTCGCTTTACTACCATTTTCGGTAACTGGTAAAAATTGGTAGTTTTTCACAAAATCTAAGTCCAAATGTACGTGCATATCGAGAAGTCCAGGTAACAGAATTTTGTCTTCTAAATCAATAATTTCTGCTTCGTCAGGTAAGCGTCTGGGGTTTATAGCTGCTATAATATTATTCTCAACAACTAAAAAAGCGGGACTTATCAGTTTGCCACTTTCTACATTCAAATAAGCTTTTGCTTTTAAAATTTTAGTCTGACTATATACGTTTGATAATGAAAGTATTATAGCAATTACAAGGATTTGTTTTTTCATAAGTTGGAAGGTTATTTCGGTTTAGAATTGAAAATAAATAAACTGTTCGCCGCTCCCTTGAGCTATGATTAATAGAAATGTCATAATAGCCCAGACTATACCCAAAACATAAGGTGATGTTTTAAGCGATACCTCTTTCATGGAGGTATTCCTCATATACCAATGGCACAAAAACATGATTCCAATTACCGTACATATTTTTACAATTGTAAAGGTATCCAATATTTTTTCTCCTGCAATTTGCATATAGAACATGGATTTTATCATGTCCCATGCTTTTTCAAAGGTTCTGGCTCTAAAGAATACCCATGTAATATTCACACAACTAAAGGTTACAAAGGCTAGAAACATACCGTTCCATTTAGTGATCTCAAAGGGTAAGTAACGTCTTTGTAATCGTTCTAATATTAAATAAGTTCCGTGTAAACCGCCCCAAACCATAAAAGTCCAGGCGGCGCCATGCCATAAACCGCCAAGCAACATAGTAATCATTAAAGCGGCATACATTCTAGTTATACCATGGCGATTTCCACCTAATGGAATGTACAAATAATCGCGTAACCAGTTAGATAACGAAATGTGCCAGCGTCTCCATAAATCTGAAAAACCAAGGGATGCATAGGGGTATTTAAAGTTATCTGGTAGAATAATACCTAACATTAAGGCAATTCCGATGGCACAGGTGGAATATCCGGCAAAATCAAAAAATATTTGTCCAGAAAATGCAATGGTACCAACCCAAGCGTCAACTCCGTGCAAGAGTTTGCTAGAACCGAATACTTTGTCTGATGTTCCTGCTAACAAGGTGTCTGCCATCACTACTTTTTGAAACAATCCAATGGTCAATAAAAATAATCCCCAGATGAATTGATTCGCAGTCGCTTTTTTAGGCTCATAAAACTGTGTAATTAATTCTTTAGCTCTAACAATAGGTCCAGCCACTAATTGTGGGAAGAAGGTAACATACAAAGCGAAATCCAAAAACGTTCTGGCACGTTCGGTCTTTCTTTTGTACATATCTATTGTATAAGACATGGTCTGGAAGGTGTAGAAGGAAATACCCATGGGAAGAATGATATCCATGGGTTTGGCTTTAAAATCTATACCGATACTATTAACTATGGTTACAAAATTCTCAAGTAGAAAATCGCCGTATTTGAAGAAACCCAAAAACCCCAAGTTTACGAGCATACTGAGTAGCAACCACATTTTACGTTTCTTTTGGTTTTCTTCAACAGCCAAACGTTTACCTGCTGTCCAGTCTACCATGGTTGATATCCAAAGCAAAATGACCAAAGGCGGATTCCACATACCATAGAACACATAACTAGAAAGCAGAAGCATACGTTTTTTATTGGTCCAGTTCAGGATTTTAGCATAGTATAGGGCAAGAACGATGATTAAAAACAGTATAAAACTTAGTGAATTAAATAGCATGATTAGTTAGGTTTTTGGTTGGTTAATGCATTGTCTTCTTTCAAAATTTTCACTAACTCTTCAGTATAAAAATTGGCGTCTGCAAGAGAAAGATGTGATTCTTCGGGACAGGTTAGATCTTTGAATTGATCATAGTCTTCAAAATGATAGCTTTTAACATTGGCTACATTTACTAGTGAATCCCAAAATCGTTCTCTGGGTAGTCCCATTTTTTCTCCCATTCTCACGCCTCCGCTAGAAGGTGGGCGAATCAAGATAAGATTCCCTCCTTTGGCTTTAAATTTTTCTACATCTTTCATAAAGAATGCTGTGGTGGCATCTTTTTCAGGAGGAGGAGCACCTTTTCCAAAAAAGTGCCAAACGTCTATAATTGATTTAGCAAAGACGGTATCTGTTACCGTTCGAGGCATCATACTAATATTTCTAGGAATTGATACATCTCCAAAATTATAGAATGGGGGTGGAGGCGGTATGGTATCACGTTTCCCTAAGTTTACACGCTTTAACAAAGATTTTAAGTCAATATCGTCATCCCATTCTTCTTCATCGGCAGACATCAATACTAAATTGTTTTGCAAGGGAACTGATAGCAAAAAATTGAGTCGTTGGGCATAGGTTCTATCCTGATAAAAGTCTACTTTGGATTGTGGGCGTTCCCAAGGAAAAGCTTTGGGATAGGTTGTAGAGAATAGCAAGCCTGGAGTTACTCCCACTATGACGGTTCCGTTAAAATTAGTATTATTTACTATGTCATTAAAGATTGGAAGGGGAGAGGAGCCTGTTGATGCTAGCTGAAGGGGGGCTTTTCCCGTTGATTTTTGCCATTGATCTACTTGAATATCGAAATATGCTCTTGATGAGCCTAAAATGATGACGTCATTTTTTGTAGCTGTTTCAACTTTAGCCCTAGTCATGGCCCAAAGGGCTTTTTCATCATTTAGGGTAGGGTGGAACCCTTGAGACCTCCAGTAGAGTTCCCATGCAACTGTGGCAATAAGTGTTATTGAAATGGCTAAGACTAGTGATTTTTTGAGTTTCATTTTTGTTTGGTTTTGGTTGTTAGTGTTTAGTTAAATGCCCATCTTTTATTAATTGATTCACCATATCTCTAGTATATGTTTTTGCATCTTCAGCATTCATGTGTGACCAGTCTGGTAAGTGGTGTTTAGACATGAAATCATAGTCCTCGAAATGATAACTAGGACAATCAACGGTCTCAATGAATCTGTCCCAGACTTTATCCCGAGGCATGGAGCGCTTTGTATGTTTGTTCCAATCTTCTTCTGCTTTATGTCGGATAAATATTATTTTACCCCCTCTGTTTTTAAAAGTCTGGACTAAATTTTCCAAATTATTTATGGACTTTGAAACCACTTTTTCGATTTTTTCAGAATATTCAGGAAAGGCATTAGTGAGGACATTATTCCAATGATCCGTTATTTCTTTTTGATAAATAGGGTTGTTTGTTAATCGTGGAAACATGATTAAATTTCTATCTTCATCATTGTATCCAATTTTTACTAAATTGGAATTATGGGTCTTGATTCTGCCATCATCTATTGAAATTCTATTTATAAGAGATTTTAAATCTAAATCGTTATATGCTGTAAGTTCTGATGCACTGAGTGTTACCAGATTCCTTTTTAAGGGTTTGGATAGCTCAAAGCCCAAACGTTGCGCATAAGTTCTGTTGTAATAATGGTCAATCCATTTTTCGGCAACCCGCCACCGTCTTCCTCCATTAAAAACAAAAACTGCAATTGGTGTTACACCAAATATGATGGTGCCATTAAAGGAAGTGTTGTTCACAATGTCCTCTAAAAATGGGCCTGGAGGTTTACCGTTAGCGGTTAAGTTAATTGGTTTTATATCTTGAATTTCTTCCCAAACATGGGTGTTAAAGTTATAACCCGTTCTGGAGGCGCCTAATAGAATAATATCTTTTGAAGTTGCGGTCTCAACCTTTGCTCTTTCTTGAGACCATAAGTTTCTATCGTCTTCTAAAAAGGCAATGTAATAATCTGTTTGAGTGCGCCAATAGCCTTCCCAAATGGTTACACTGATAGTGGTAAGAACCAATGCGAGAATGAGCGTTATTTTTAACTTCATTTTGGAGCGAAATATTATTTAGACATAACATCAGCAATCCCTTTAGTATCTGCATATTGCTGAAAAGAAATAATTTTACCATCTTTAAGTGTCCAGAGATGGGCCATTTGCAAATTCAATTTGGCACCATTCTTTTTGTATTTGGCGTCATACCTGCCTTCAACCAAAACTTTATTGTTGGTCATTTCGTGAAACTCCAAATCCGTAAGATTCCAGTATTCCCATTCTGACATAATTCTTGAGAATACACCATCTAAAACGGCCTTAAAGCCTTTATAGGGGTTGCCATCGGCTAAAGGGAAATTTTCGGCTTCGTTCCAAACCAGGTTTTCATCCATAACGGCACCAACAGCTTCAATATTTCCATTGGCAAAATCGTTATACAATTGCCTAAGCAAGTTGACATTATTTGGATTTAAAAAAGGATCAATGCCCATTTGGCTCATAAACACCATATTGTCCATAAAATCCTGTTCCTGAATAATTTTACCGTCCTTCATTTTTGCAATGGTCACACCTGTTAAATCTACTATTTTCCCTGAGGCCGGCATACCAAAAAACTCCCCGGTATGATTTCCTTTAAACCGCCAATTTTTTACGAGCTGATCACCATCACCAAAAATGTCTTCAATCGTAAATTCCCTTTCAGAAAAACCAGTGATAAAATTGGAATAGTAGGCTTTAAAATCTTCAATACCAACTACGTTTTTGGGACTGGAAACCATAGTTATCTTGGTGTCGAAATGGGTGTCGTTGATCAAATCAAGATTGCCATCATTGATAATGCCGTCCCAAACGTTGGTGTAGGTGGTAATGTTCTTTTTTACTTGTGCGTCTTCACAAGACATGGCCCAAAAAAGCAACAGGCAAAACAAGAGTTTAGAGTAAGTTTTCATAATTAATGGATTAGTGGTTGGAATTTTTTTGAAAAGAAATAGTTATGCATAAAATGCCATCAAACTTGACGGGATTTTATGCATACAATCTTCAAATCTAATTAGATAGTTCTTTTTTAAGCGTATAGATGAAAGACCAGTCTTTGGATACCGCCTTTCTGAACTTTTCCCTTAGCGCATCAGTCTTTTCTTTGCCATTGGCGTTTTCGTAAACTTTCCAAACACCATCACGGTCTACATCCATTTCTGCAAAATTCTTGAATGGAATACTGATAAAATAATCCGCTACATTAGGTGCACCGCCGATAACGGAATACCAGTAACCTCTTCCATCACCTTCAGCATCTTTTAAGGCTGTAGCTACCTCCTTTACACATTCTTTAAAAGCCTTGCTGTTTTTTGTTTTAGCATTATATACCCAAACTAGACCAGTGTCCCCAGAAAATGGCTCTGTTCTGCTCACGTCTGGCATAAAACGGGCTATATTAAAATGAAAACTTTTTACATGGGGCATTATTTCATCGAGGACTACCTTTTGACAGGCCTTTCCAGCTGGGTCGTCCTCTTCGTCCATTTCGGCCCAGTTGACCATTCTACCAGTAAATGTGTATACATTGCCCTCGCCTTGAAGGCGTTTCCAGGTATTCCATTTGTCCTCGCCCTCGTTTTTCAAATAGCATGTTTTATAGGATTTTAAGGCCTCCATAAATTGGGCATCGTGGCCAGGTTTAACAGTAACCTCGGAGAGGGTTAGCAAGAACGATTCGTTTTGCGAAATAGCAAATAGGGGCAAGCAGAGAAAAAGAAATACTAGTTTTTTCATTTTAGTTGGTTTTAAATTAATATTAAGTTTTGTAACAAACCATATTAACAGGTTAACCTCATTGGAATCCATTCAGGGCAATCAATCGCAGGTTGCTATTTGAGAGAGAGAAGTGAGTATACTTATATGTTAAATATAGTCATTTTTTAATTAGAACAGACAGCAATCAATAAAAATGTATTGGTATTTTATTGGTAATCATGTGTTTAAATGCTTTTAGCGACTGAATTCGATGTATGGATGCATATACCTGATATAAAGTTTTTCGTTTTATATAACTTTGTTTGCTAACTAACATGTTATAAATTAATTGCTTATGAAAACAAAATTACTCCACCTTTTATTTTTAATGCCAATATGCTTATCAGGTCAAAGCATTAACCAATTTTTTAGTTTGCCATCTACGCAATACGCTGTAGTTACTACAAGTACGACTCTAGATCAAAGTGCTAAAGGAGAAAACGTTAACTGGGTTTTTAATAATTTAATAGCTTCTGGGACTACATCAACCGATGCCTATAAAGATATTAGCCCTAGCGACCCAGAAGCCATAGCTTTTCCTTTTACTAATATACTTTTAACAACCACAGATACGAGTACAGAAGAAATCAAATTGTACGCTTTGGAGGCTGCAAATGTTGTTGATGTTACAGGATTAGAGCAGATGGATTTAACGCTTCAATATAGTGACTTGGGCTTTGTAGGAACATTTCCTTATGCTTACAATACTAGTAATAACGGGAATAGTATTTCAGGAAATTTTGCTTATAGTGGAGTTTCAGGAACCTTTACAGGAACTATGACAACAACAGTCGATGCCTATGGAGCTTTATCTATGAATGATGTGGGTGGAGGGGCCTATTCTGGAACAGTAACAAGACTTGAATTAATTCAACAGGTAGAGTTGTTTGTTGGGATAAAAGTTGGAGACCTTACTCAAACCTCCTATCATTATTATGATAATAGTTCAGGGGATTTGGTTTTTAGAACTACAAATGTTGAGGTAACAAGTGGGATTATAGGCAATCAGTCGTTTACAATAATGGAAAGCTTGATTATGTCTCCTTTAAGTACAGATTCTTTTGATAGCCAAACTCTTGCAGGATTTCGTTTAAAAATGAACCCAGTGGGCAATGAATTATCTTTTTATTTAAATGAGAGCCTTAAGGTCCATGAAGTTTTAATATATGATATACAAGGGAGGTTAGTATTGAAAAGACCAGCAACTCATACCATTCAAGTAAACCAGTTAAAATCTGGATGGTATCATATCGCTTTAAGAACAGATCAGGGTGTTTTGTCTAAAACATTTATAAAGAAATAAATCTTGTACAGCTAAATAAAAAGCGCTTCATTTAAGAAGCGCTTTTTATTTAAACAGTTGTTGGTTTTGCTTTCTTCTTTGAAAAATCTATCTCAATTTGGTTTCTTAAAATATCATCTAGAGTTTCTGCTTTTCTAATAACATGCGCTTTGTTTTTATACCATAAAACTTCGGCTGGTCGGTATCTAGAATTATAATTACTGGCCATTGAGAAACAGTAAGCACCTGCATTTTTAAAGCATAAAATATTACCTTCATTAATTTCATTTATACGCCTGTTATTTCCAAAGGTATCCGTTTCACAAATATAACCTACAACTGTATAGAAGCGTTCTTTTCCGTCTGGGTTAGAAATGTTCACAATATCATGATGCGAGCCATATAACATGGGGCGTATAAGATGATTAAAACCAGAATCAACTTGTGCAAATACTGTTGAGGTAGTTTGCTTAACAGCATTTACTTTTACTAAAAAGTTACCAGATTCACTCACTAAAAACTTACCAGGTTCGAAGGCAAGCGTTAGGTCTTTACCATATTCATTACAAAATTGATTGAATCTTACAGATAGTTTTTTTCCAAGTTCTTCTATATTTGTTTCAATATCACCAGCCTTGTAAGGCACTTTAAAACCAGAACCAAAATCAATAAAATCAAGGTTTTTAAATTGTTTTGCAGTTTCAAATAAAATTTCACTCGCGTATAAGAAAACCTCAATATCAAGAATATCGCTACCTGTATGCATATGTATGCCATTAATGGTCATTTTAGTATTTTCAACAATACGCAATACATGAGGTATTTGATGAATAGAAATTCCAAATTTTGAATCAATATGCCCAACCGAAATATTGGCATTGCCACCTGCCATAACATGTGGGTTAATACGAATACAGACTGGTACTTTTGGGTGTTTTGCGCCAAATTGCTCGAGAATAGATAAATTATCAATATTTATTTTTACACCTAACTGTGCGGCTTCCTCAATTTCGTCTAGAGAAACACCATTGGGCGTAAATATAATCTGGTCAGGAGAAAAACCAGCAGCTAAGCCGAGTTGCACTTCCTGAATAGAAACCGTATCAATGCCAGAACCAAGCGATTTAAATAGTTTTAATATCGATATGTTAGATAATGCTTTAACAGCATAGTTCAATTTTAATTTTTTAACGCCTTTAAATGCATCTGTTAATCGTTTGTATTGCGATTCAATTTTTTCTGCATCGTACACATAAACTGGACTCCCAAAATCTTGTGCTATTTTAAGCAATTGATTTTCTAACATAATTTTCAAATTTTCGTCAAAGATATTTTTTTATCGAAAATTACAAAGCAAACGCTAAAAAATTATACAAAATAAACAAAATGTTAAATATTTAACAATTGTTAGAATGTGTGATTATAGAAAGTTTTCATAATTAAATATTAGGGTAAGTTAAGCCTATTATTTACATTTGTGCTTCTTAAATTATTTTATCGTATTATGAATTTACACGAATATCAAGGTAAAGAAATATTAAGCAGTTTTGGAGTGCGTATCCAGAGAGGTATTGTTGCACAAAATGCTCAGGAAGCTGTGTCGGCTGCAAAACAACTAACAAGTGAAACTGGTACCAGTTGGCACGTTATAAAGGCTCAGGTACATGCAGGTGGCCGAGGAAAAGGTGGCGGTGTTAAATTAGCTAAAAATTTAAAAGAAGTTGAAGAGCTTGCAGGACAGATTATAGGAATGGATTTGGTAACTCCACAAACATCGGCTACGGGTAAGCGTGTACATCAAGTTCTTGTAGCGGAAGATGTTTATTACCCAGGAGAAAGTGAAACAAGTGAGTTTTATATGTCTGTTTTATTGAATAGAGGCACTGGACGTAATATGATTATGTATTCTACCGAAGGAGGTATGGATATCGAAACCGTTGCAGAAGAGACACCGCATTTAATATTTACGGAGGAAGTTGATCCAGCGGTAGGCCTCATGCCTTTTCAAGCAAGAAGAGTAGCTTTTAATTTGGGACTCTCTGGTTTAGCTTTTAAAGAAATGACAAAGTTTGTTACCGCTTTATATACGGCTTATGTGAAGTCAGATTCGTCGTTATTTGAGATTAATCCAGTATTAAAAACCAGCGATGATAAAATTATGGCAGTTGATGCCAAGGTAACTATTGATGACAATGCTTTATATAGACACAAAAATTATGTGGATCTGCGTGATGTGCGTGAGGAAAGTGCTATTGAAGTTGAAGCCGGTGAATTAGGGTTGAATTATGTTGATTTAGATGGTAATGTAGGATGTATGGTTAATGGAGCAGGTCTAGCTATGGCTACTATGGATTTAATCAAACAAGCGGGTGGCGAACCTGCAAATTTCTTAGATGTTGGAGGAACGGCGGATGCTGCTCGTGTTGAGGCTGCCTTCAAAATCATTTTAAAAGATCCGGCAGTTAAAGCTATTTTAATTAATATTTTTGGAGGAATCGTGCGTTGCGATCGCGTTGCCCAAGGTGTTATTGATGCTTACAAAAACATGGGGAACATAAATGTTCCAATTATTGTTCGCTTACAAGGTACGAATGCAGACATAGCAAAAGAACTGATAGATAATTCTGGTTTGGCCGTATTAAGCGCTACGGAATTTCAGGAAGCTGCAGATAAAGTACAGCAGGTATTATCTTAAGAGGAAATAGATTTTATAGACTAAAAAGAGCAACACTATGTGTTGCTCTTTTTTTGTGATGTGTTCGCAGTTGCATTCTTTTTTGGCATGGGTCCTCTTAAATGAATTACTAAACCATTTAAAAAGTTTCGTAGAATTTGATCCCCACATTCCATATATTTTGGATGGTCTTCTCTTCTAAAAAAGGCTCCTAGTTCACTTTTAGAGATTCTAAAATCTACTAACGAGAGAATCTTTACAATATCATCGTCTCTAAGCTTTAAGGCCACCCGTAATTTTTTTAAAATATCATTATTTGTCATATATAAAATATTTGTACTGATATAGGTATGTATTTTATCGATTTCTCACAAAGGTACGGGCTTTATTGATGTTTTTAAAGTTTTAGTCATAGCTTAAATTTTTAAAACCTTTTAATGCTTGTTTAAATCAATAAAATTCACTTATAAATATTTGTAAATCAATTAATTGTATGTCTTTTGTTTTGATTACGTACAGCTTTTGGATTTGATAAAATGCAATTTATTTGGTTAAAATTATTTCGGGTGTTGACGAAATAAATATTTTTTTCGATTAAGTACGAGTCACTTTTCGATAAGTTACAATATATCCACGACAACAATGAAACTCTTGTCCTTACCTTTATAATGTAATTGATTAATCCCCTTGAAATGATTAATAGAGTAGAAAAATTAAGTCTTTTATCAGAAATGATAGCCTTTGCCAAGTATGATAAAGACATTAAACGAATTGAGTATAATTTTTTATTAGGTGTGGCTAAACAGCTAGACATTTCTCGTGAAGATTTTGAATATCTTCTTGAAAACCCTATTAGCTACACACATTTAAAATCACATAGCGAACGAATCGTGCAGTTCCATAGGCTTGTATTATTAATGAATATAGAACAAGAGTATGGAGATAACAATAATTCAAAAGGCGTTGTTAAGTTATATAATTTTGGTTTGAGAATGGGACTTAGCCATGAGTCCATTACCAAGGTACTTTATTTAATGGAAAGTTTTCCGAATAAAATAGTACCACCCGATGTGTTGATTGATATATTTAAGACGCAGTATAATTAACCTGGGTAACTTGGGTTAAATATACCTCCCGATGTTGAGGGACGGAAAAGCTAAAGGTTTATACTTTTAGCTTTTCTAGTTTATTTTGATAGGCTTTAATTTCATCTCTTAACTTAGCGGCAGCAATAAATTCTAGGGCTTTAGCAGCTTCTTCCATAAGTTTCCGCTTTTCCTTAATCTTTTTTTCAAGTTCAGGCTTGGTCAAATAAGCACTCTCTGGTTCGGCAGCTTTAGCAGCTTCTAATTCATAGCTATAGGTACTTACCGAGTTTTTAGATAAAGCGTTGTCTAAGCTTTTATTAAGCGGTTTAGGGACTAGGTTATTATCGGTGTTGTATTTAATTTGTTTTTCACGCCTGTAATTAGTTTCGTCAATAGTTTTTTGCATGCTATTTGTAATCTTATCGGCATACATAATGGCTTTTCCATTAAGGTTTCTTGCCGCGCGACCCACCGTTTGAGTTAAAGATCTTGTGGAGCGTAAAAAGCCTTCTTTATCCGCATCAAGAATTGCCACCAACGAGACTTCAGGTAAATCCAGACCCTCTCTGAGAAGGTTTACTCCCACAAGTACATCAAATAAGCCTTTTCGAAGATCTTGCATAATTTCAACTCGCTCGAGCGTATCTACGTCACTATGAATATATCGGCATCTAATCTGAATTCGATCCAGGTATTTGGTTAATTCTTCAGCCATGCGCTTAGTTAGTGTTGTTACTAAAGTTCGTTCATCTTTTTCAACTCTTAACTGGATTTCTTCGATAAGATCGTCAATTTGGTTTAAACTCGGTCGTACTTCAATAATAGGATCCAAAAGACCAGTAGGTCTAATAATTTGTTCAACATAGATGCCATCCGTTTTTTCCAATTCGTAATCTGCGGGTGTAGCACTCACATAAATAACTTGGTTTTGCAAGGCTTCAAATTCTTCAAACTTTAGAGGTCGATTGTCCATGGCCGCTGGCAGTCTAAACCCATATTCTACCAAATTTTCTTTTCTACTTCTGTCCCCGCCATACATGGCATGTACTTGGGAAATGGTAACATGACTCTCATCGACCACCATCAAATAATCATCTGGGAAATAATCCAATAAGCAAAAGGGTCTCGTTCCTGGTTGCCTGCCGTCTAAATATCTAGAGTAATTTTCAATACCCGAACAGTAGCCTAACTCACGAATCATTTCTAGGTCAAACTCTGTTCTTTCCTTGAGCCGTTTGGCTTCAAGATGTTTTCCAATATCTTTAAAATAGTCATGTTGTGCTACAAGATCATCTTGAATATCTTTTATGGCATTTTGGAGTACCTCAGGAGAGGTTACAAACATGTTGGCAGGGTAGATGTTGAGTCGGTCATATTTTTCAACAATCTGATTTGTTTGAATATTAAAAGACTCAATATCTTCAATTTCATCTCCAAAAAAATGAATCCTAAAAGCATCATCAGCATAACTCGGAAAGATATCTAGAGTATCTCCTTTAATTCTAAAGTTACCATGATTGAATTCCCCCTCGGTTCTGGAATATAAGCTTTGAACTAACTGATGTAATAATTGAGTTCTAGAGATTTCTTGATCACGTTCAAGAGAAATCACATTTTTCTGAAACTCAATAGGGTTTCCTATACCATATAAGCAAGATACAGAAGCAACAACCAGAACATCCCGCCTTCCTGAAAGTAAGGAAGAGGTGGTACTAAGTCGCATTTTTTCAATTTCTTCATTAATCGATAAATCCTTTTCTATATAAACTCCAGATACAGGAATGTAAGCTTCGGGTTGATAGTAATCATAGTACGAAACGAAATATTCTACGGCATTATCAGGAAAAAACTGTTTGAATTCGGAATACAGTTGAGCTGCGAGTGTTTTGTTATGTGCCAAAACAAGGGTAGGGCGTTGAACCTGTTCAATAACATTGGCGACTGTAAAGGTCTTTCCAGAACCGGTAACACCGAGTAGTGTTTGATATTTTTCGTTATCTACAATCCCTTCGGCAAGTTGTTTTATGGCCTGTGGTTGGTCGCCTGTTGGGCTAAATTCTGAATCAATTTTGAATTTCATTTAGCAAAACTAAGGAAAATAAGATTTGATTTTATAGAAAGAAACGTTAACGTTTTAAGGTGAAATGACCCGAAAATACACGACCATCGTCAAGAACGACTTTAAACCAGTAATCGTCGTTAGGTAAAGGCGTTCCATTGAACGTGCCATCCCATCCCTTTGTTGAGGCACTAATTTGCTTAATTAATTTACCATACCTATCAAATATCAAAATCGTGCTATTGCCTTGAACGGTTGCGCTTAAACCTTTTATTTGCCAAAAATCGTTAACGCCATCTCCATTTGGCGTAAAAAATTTGGCATGACCAACAACAGAAATATCAAGGGTTGCTACGCCACAAATTTTATCTTGTACATATATGGTATAAAATCCTGGATATATATTTTCAAAAAAAGGTTCCTTTTGATAGTTAATAAAATTGGAGCTTTCACCTTTTATAGCAAACTCGTATTCACCTCTTCCCAAGTTGGTAGTATCAATGGTTACAGTATTGTTTTCTGAGATATCTTTAATGGTAACATTTTCCTTAGTAATGTTAGCTAGTTCTGAGGCATCCACAAAAATGGTTTTGCTGTTAGAACAACTGGTGCCATCGGTTTTAGAGAGTGTTATTGTATAGGTGCCTGGGTTAGAAACCGTAATTTCAGAATCGCTAGAAATAAACTGGTTTGAGATGGTGCCATCTAAGCTGGTCCATAACCATTCGTATTCAAATAACTCAATAGGATTCGATTCTTGAGGGTCTAAAAGGACCGTAAACGTAGGGTCTGAGGTGCAAACTATTAATGGGGTTTCTACGGAGAATGCAGGAACTGGATTTACTATTAGTTCTATTGATGTTGTATCGAAGCAATTAGGATTATATGGATTGAATACGGTAGCGACTATAGTTTGACTCCCAGAGTGTAACTCGGTAGGCAAAGAAGGACTGTTAGTGATTAAGGTTCCGGTTTCATCACGATAGTCATAGCTAATTACCATATTGCTTTGCGTGCCTAAAATAAGGTTGTCGAAACTACTTGTATTGAAAGGGTATAGGCCATCATCGTTGATATCCCCAAGATCGCCATCGCAGACAATTTTTTTAGGCAAAGGGTTTGCTATGGGTTGAGCATCTACAATAAACGCAATGCTCTTTTCATCAACACATGGTCCATCTGGAGCCAATGTGGTATTGTTCGTTACCACAACCGATATGGTCTGCGTTGCTGTTATAAAGGGATTCGGTAGTGGACTGGGAAGTGCTATGCCGTTCTCATCAAAAAATGTGATGGTAACATCACTAGTGTTTTGAGTTCCTAAAATTGTACTTTGTATTTGAGATGTATCAAATGCAAATAAACCGTCATTATCTAAATCGCACGCGCGTTCTATGTCTACTGAGTTTGCGACAGGGAGTGCTTCCACATTCAATAGAATATGAGCACCTAAGCCCAAACAATCGTTACTAACATCGCTATCTACTCGAACATATATAAATTGTGCATCCGGATATCCGATGTTTCTATAGTTAGAAATATCTTGAATCTCATTCTTTTCGGCTAAAGCATCCAGTTCATTCCTATAATAGCGTGGGGGTAGCGGGTTTTGACCAGGCGGAATAAAGCTTAAAACGGTTTGGGTCACACTACTAAAATCAAAAGTTGTAATACCATCTCTATCGTTATTGTTAGCATTATTATTTCCGTTAGTATCTAAAAAATCATCACATTGGCTGAACTCAATAAGGAAGGTTGGAGGGATAACCGTTGTGGACACTTGTAGTTGAATTTGAGAAACAACCGTGCATCCAAATGCCGATACTATTCGAGCCCAAACAGCATCATTACTTACGGTTTGATTAACATAGGCTGTAGGATTATCGATATAGTCTGAGCTTGATATATCCCCTAAAATAGCACCTGCCTCGGTTTGGTAATATGTAAAGGTTTCGTTTGCTGCATTAGAAGATATTTTGGATTCGGCTTCCAAAAGATTAAAGGGACTAAAACCTAGGGTAGAGGAGTCTTCATCATCACACTGTACAAGAGTTACTGGGGTGTTAATAATGGGTAAGGCGTTTACGGTTAACGTGATAGCATCGCTATATCCTCCGCAGGTATTACCATTTCTATCGAGTTTAACTCTATATTTGTAAGCGTTAAAAGACAGCGGGGCGCTATTTAGATTTAAAATGTCGGTTTGGGCGCCATTGTATTCCATGTTATCTTTTATCACACTCCAGTTTATTCCTTCATCCGTTGAAACTTCCCATTGGTAGGATTCTGCAACCGAAGAATTTACTGAAATTGCGACACTCCCTAATTCGCAAACAGCCGCATCTGTAGGTTGTGTTTCGATAATTATGGGCGCTACATTTAAGTAATCTGCGTTTGGTATAGAATAACCATCGGTGGCGTTTGTAATGAGACCATCTTTATTTACTATAGGAGTTGCATCTCCTAAACGGCCATCTTGATTTCCGTCGGAGAGTCCAGCTTCAGTGACATCATTGCAATTATCACCATCGGAATCTAAATCCTTATAAGAGAAAATGTCATCGGCATCCAGGTCATTTGGCTTGTAAATACTTAGGTTGTTGTCAGGCATTGTTTCGGCACTATCAATCCAGCCATTAAGTCCAAAGGCCGAACCATCAACAATGCCATTCAGGTCATTGTCATCAAAATAGGTTCCTATAACACCGGTTTCTCTAATGTCGAAAATTCCATCATTATCACTATCTAAATCATAAAAATCGGGAACACCGTCTTCATCGGAGTCGATAGGTGTTAACAGGCTATTATAGACGTCGTCTAATCCATCACTGTCTGCATCTTCTCCACTTAAACTTACCAAAATACCTTGGTTTTCATAATAATCTGCGATACCGTCATTATCAGAATCTAAATCTAATTCGTCCTTAGTGCCATCGCCATCATTATCTTGTTTAAAACAAGTTAGCGATAGTATAGCACTATGTGAACTTGCGGAAAATTCATTTTCCAGATGATGAGCAAAGGCGAAGCCCTCTACTTGGTTGGCTAAAAAAACGTATGGGGTCGATCCTTGGGGAGATGGATTAATTTTGTAGTGTATTTCCGATCCAGAAATTTGCTTTATTCCCGTTTCAAAAACACCATCGAAATTGCTGTCTACCAGTAGTCTATCATCTGGATCTATTAGAGTGATGTTTTTATTAACAGGTTGTATACTTGCAATAAAATATTGTCCCTCTACGGGAGTTTGGACTGCACCTGTGTCCTCTTCTAGTTTTGTGTTAACGGGTTCGTTAAATGTTAAACTGTAAACATTTTCAGCATCTATATCTGCAGGTATATTACTAACGATACGGCCTGTTGAATTAAGATTTACAGTGCTTGGAGTTGCTCCAGAATTGGAAATCGAAATATTATTTGAGGCTAAGGTTGTGTTGGTCGCCCCATCTTGAAACCTAAGAATAGGCGGCCTGGATTCAGATAAGTCTAAGACGACATCACCTCGAGATTCGGTACAATTCAGGATCCCATCGTTATCGTTATCAATATCAATATTATCAATAATCCCATCATTATCGATATCGTCAGGACAAATACTAACTGGAATAATCGCCGATTCTAGTTTTGCTAAGGTACATGTAATTATGCCCTTTAGTTGATACCTGCCTGGCGTTGTTGGTGTGATACTAGTGGCGTTAATGTTGAGGTCTATAAAGCCGCTGCCATCATCAAACCACCACTCAAAACTATCAAAATTTTCGGCATTTGCAGCTTCTAACGTAACGTTAGGAATACAATTGCCTAAGGTTGCAAATTCTGCATCGAAATTAATTTCTGGTGGCGATGGAAACCCTGAATAAAAGCTTCCAGAAGTTGCAGAGCCATTAACATTAAAGTAGGCTACATACAATTCGTCATTCCCTTGAACGGAGACGTTACCTGTTAAGCCCGTAACTTTATAGGTTATGTAGTTAGCATTGCCTATAACAGGACTTGGGCCTTGTGTTGAAAAGTCTGATAGCGGTTTATTATTAATCGTAACCTGTGCTCCACTTTTTGTAACAATAGAAACACCACCACTGTAATTTGTTCCTCCAATATTATCTATGTTTGCAATGTTATCTATGTTACCCCTAGTCTCGCAACTTAAAGGGGGGACGAAAAACATGCCTTGATTAGCTTCAGAAGTAGAACCAACACCTTGATATGCAAAAACAGGTAGAGAGGTTTCAACGTACATATTGCCATCGGCACTAAAAGCATTGCCTTCTATAAGGTAGTATTGCCCGGCGTTTATTGTTGCTACAGCAGGGTTCCCATTAATTTTTATTTCTGTATTATTAGAGTGCGCAACAATAAGTACATTCTCCCAATTATTGTTGCCACCTCCTTTCACAAAAATATACTCAGTTCCAACTTTAGAAAGTCCTGCAATTTGGTCTATGCCATAGTCTCTTCCTTCTCCATTATGAAAACTACCATTTGCAGATCCGCAGCTCACGGCAATGGGTTTGTCGGACTCTACCAGCGCACCAATTAAACCATCTCGGTTAGCCAGAGTTTCAGAGCTATTTGTTGCAATGGTATAACTTTCTCCCTTGTTAAGAGTTACTGAAATAGGTGTTGATCCTGAGTAGTTTTTAATGACAACGTTTGAAGGGATATCGCGAAACGTAATTTTAGTGACATCTTCTGTAGCCATCACAGAGACAAAATTGAGATAATTAGTTTGTGGATTTTCGTTAGTGTAAGTGCCTATTCTAAAGGTGTTACCTAGCGCGGAAAGCCCTTTGCTTACTAGAGCACCTGCTTGGGCACCATTTCCAGCGTTCATTCTTATGGATACATAAATAGGAGCTTCTGCTTCAATAACATAGCCTTTATTGTTGGTAATTCGACTTGTTTCGCTTGAGTTCATAAAAAGCTGACCCGTACCAGAACCTATTGCTGAAACTTGCGGAGTCGTATTTGAAACTATACCTGATATTTCACTACTAATAGGTTGTCCAATAGGTTTAATCGTGTAGTTTACATTGCCTAAGCTAGGGGTTGAGATGTATATATATTGGTCTTCAGGATTGGCATTGCCAAATTCTGCACTTGTTAATGGCGGTATATAGTGGATTTTACTTAGTTGAGCGAAACCATTACACCCAATAATTAGAAATAAATTGATAAGAAGAAATCTAATGTGTTTAGAGTTTTGTATGAAGTAGGTCACTTGAAGCCTATTTTTTTGATGTCATAGTAAAATGGTGTCGCTAAATAGTTTTAGACTTTTTATAGGGTTGAAGGTTTAATTGAGCGCATTGTTTATCTTTTTAAAGTGAAATGACCTTTAATTTCTGAAGTATTTCCGTTTTGAACAATATTTGCGATAAACCAATAGTCATCTGACGGCATATTTTCTCCGTTGTAGGTGCCATTCCATCCTGAAGCATTATAGGGCAGAGTTTTTAATAATTTTCCATATCTATCGTAAATATAAACGATAGTTCCAGGTAGTTGACTAGCACCTATAACATGCCAAGTGTCATAATAACCATCAGCATTTGGAGTTAAAAATTTTGGAATATCAAAAACGAAAACGTCTTTTGAAACATCCATGCAGCCATTTAAATCTCTTACAGTAACGACATGGTTACCAAAACTTACATTTTCGAAGACGTTGGAAACTTGAGGGTCACCATCATCGAGGATATATACATAATCTCCAATTCTACTTAAGTTAATATCTACAGTTATGCTGTTAGGATCCACAAAATCGACCGTTGAGGTAAAGGTGATCTCGGCCTGTTCGGATTCTATTACCGTAAAATTCTTAGTATAGGAGCAATTGTTAGGTGTGGTAACGGTAACGGAATAAGCTCCTAATTCATTTGGAGTGACATAGATTTCACTTGATGTTGAATTATTTTCAGATGGATTGACATTAGTAGACCATAGGTAGGTGTCATTAGGATTACCAGTGTAGGCGTTAATACTTATTGGTTGGTCATCACAAAGAGGGACATTATCATTAATAGGAATAATAGGTAGAGGATGTACTATAAGGTTAAATAAGGTGGTGTTATAACACCCCGTGTCATTATTTTCAATTCTAGCATAAATAACATCGTTGTTACGTCCTGGATAGTTTGTTACGGCATTAACGCTTTGTTCGGCATCATCCAATGTTTCATAATAGGTAACTGTAAACTGGGACGCATTTTGAGTTCCTAAAACAAAGCTGGAATTGTTGTTTAAATCAAAATTAAAAATACCATCAAAGTCATCATCACATGTAATAAGGTTTGGAGGCGTATTGGCAATAGGGTTTGAATTTATTTGTAAGGTAAAATTAGTTGTAATGTAGCAGCCTGTATTAATATTTGAAATTCTAATATAAATTAAATGACTTGAATTTGTATAGATAAAAATATTATCTAATGAAGGCGTGTTGTTGTTTGCATCTTCAGGTGTATCATGAAAGGATATATTTACCAATGAGGTGTCATTTACCAAGCGGTCGTTTACAAGTTGTAAGTTATAAGTTGAGCTTTCATTATCACAGATTTCAATAGTTCCAATAGGATTAAAATTAGGAGGCGGGTTGGATATTAGTTCAAGAGGAGCCAATGAAAAGCAACGTGTTAGGGTATTGGTTACTTTTATATATATTGTTTTTGATTCAGATAGAAAGTTACTAGGAGTACTTATTGCATTGGAATTGTCTAAACCATCATTATAATTAATATCCGAGACATTATTAAAATAATGTATTTCTAAGTTACTTATCACTCGATCAGTAATCTCAAATTCTGGGGTGCTTGTAAGTAGATTATAGACGGTAAGATCGAATTCTGCCATGCCACTATAGTCCTTAGCACAACTGGTTATAGAAGGAGAGCCAACGATGATACCAGGGGCCGAAATAATATTTATTCCTAAACTCTCGACAATGTGGCACAGGGAGTTGTCGTTTTCAATTCTTATATAAATAGTTTCAGGATTGGCAGTATTAGTATATGAATTGTTAAGAGCGTTTCTGTTGTTATCGGCATCGTCAAATGTTTTGTGAAAACTAATATTTAAGTCATCACCAGATAGACCTGCTCTTAATTCATTGGCTTTTTCTTCTAAATCAAAAACGTGCTTGCCATCATTGCTTGTGTCATCACAGATTAAAAAATCCACGACAGGATTATAAATAGGAGAAGGCGATACACGAAGTTCTATAGTTCCTGTTTCAAAACAGCTGGAATCCGTTATATTTTGAACACGAATATATATAGTTTGTTCCCTTAATTTATTTTGATAAAGATCAGATTTGTCGATAGGTATGGTAAAACCTGAATCCTCAAAATATAGCACCTCTTTCCCTGATTGTCCATCTAAAATCTCTTCATCTTTTTCTGATAAAATAAAATAAGCAACATCCGTTCCGTCATTTTTGCAAATTTGATATCTAATTCCAGATGGTATAACGGGTTGTATATTGATAAAAATTTCAAAAGGCACAATAGCGTAACAGCCAGTTCCACTTACTATATCTTCAATACGCGTATAAATTGTTTTCGTATCGGTATTATAATTGGCTCTTTGAGTTTCAGGAATTTCATTAGTTTTATTATTGGCATCTTCTAAAGATGTGAAAAAGTCAATATCGAGTCCTGTGGTGCTGGTCACCATTTCACTAATCTTGGCATTCAAATTAACTTCTGCAAATCCGTCGACTGTACCGTCATAATTATCGCAAATGGCAATATCTGAGGGCATTGATGCTGTAGGGGCTGTTAATATTTTAATTTTAAAAGGGTTAACAGTATAGCAAGGGGTTCCGGGACTTGTTATTCTGGCATAAAGAGTTTCTTCGGGTAAGGTGTTGGCATAGAATTGCGGTAATTGCTTTACATTATTGTCGGCATCTATTGCATTCTCAAAATAAGTGACTTCAAAATTTGGATCTCCAGAGGTAATTTGAGAATCTAAAGATTGTAAATCAATACTTGCTAGTCCATCATCATTATCATCGCAATAGGGTATGGTAACTTCCGGGAATTGCAATATTGGATTTATGATTAGGGTAATCTGAGTATTGTCAGTACATTCACCATCGTCAATGGAAATATAAACAACCTGGTTGTCTAAGGCCGAAAAGGGTAAATTTTTATTTAATGGACTTGTCCCAGCATCTCTGTTTTCTTCCGTCCTGTAAAAAGTAACTTCAATATTATTAGGAAGGCCGTTAGCAGTACTTAATTCATTGGCTATAGATTTTTCAATAGCAAACAAGTCGAAATCTATACTATTAGTACTGTCTTCATCATCATCACATAAAGCAAAATCTCCAGTGTCTGTGGCCGTTAATAACAAGTTTGTATGTATTTCGAAAGGAATAATAGAACTACAATCCGATAAATCGTCTTTTATCCTTAGAAAAAGGGTCGCCGATCCAGGTTCGGTAACTGCATTGGTGTATTCATAATTTGAAGGGTCTACTATCGCGTTAATATCAGATAGGGCATCCTCATAGCTTATATGAAATGATGTTGATACGCCTGTTAGTCCATTAAGTATTGGGGTTATAACTTCAGTTAGATCAAAAAAAGCATTGCCATCCATGTCATTATCGCAGGCATTTATAAACTGGGTGTCTCTATTAACTATTGGGCTAATTTCTGTACTAACATTAAGTGTTGTGGTTGCCACACAACCTGTCACGGTATTTATAACCCTAACATACAATAGTTCATTTCTAGAAGTGTTAATATAAGCGGTAACAGGATTATCTCCTGTAGAAACGTCCACACTGTTTTGATGATATGTTACGAATAGTTCAGGATTTCCATTAGTTATCTGCTCATTTCTTTGAGTTGGGTCTACAACGGTTATACCATCTGGTGTATCGTCACTGTCACATATATTGAGCGGCGTAGGATTTGTAATATTTGGTTGTGTATTAACAATTAAATTAAAACTGGTTAAGGCAAAGCAGGCGCTATCATTGTCCTGTACCCTTACAAATATTTCCTTTGGGCTTGTTGGGTTTTCAACTGGAGAGCTAATAGGAGCCAAATCGGCTTTAGCATCTTCAATGGAATTATGGTAACTAATGCTAAAGTTTGTGAATGGGATATCTGCGTTTGATATTTCATCATCTTTAGAAGATAAGTTAAAAACATTACCAGATGGGTCATCGCACAGCAAGAAATCGGTAACAGAGCCCATAGATTCTTCTGTACTTAATTCAACATTAATCTCGTCTTCCTCAACACAATTTGTACCATTAACAGGCACAGAGACTTCTACTTTATAGACACCGTTTTGAGTGGCGTTAAAGGATGCGCCTGTTGCTCCGGGAATAATAGTGTTGTTTCTGAACCATGCATAAGAAGCCAAATTATTGTCAATATCGGCATTCAACAGGGCACTTCCTGCACAGGTAGAAATATCTTTACCTAGGTCTAACGTTCTAAAACTATCTCCTTCAATAAATACTGCAGAATCGTAACCTCCCGATAACGAATCTTTTTGGTCGGCAATTATAATCTTTATGTGGTATGTTACATTGGGTTCAATGCTCCCAGAGGCAGTTAATACTGTTGTTCTTCCATTATAATTCGTGTCTCCTAAACCGTATCCTTCAAAGTATTCTTCATTTTGGGCCTCACAAACTCCAAAAATTTCATTATGAATTGTGTTGGTGTTTACTGGGATATTTGTCCCAGGTATTAAAGCTATATTTTGGTAGGGGTCCGTAGTTCCTGCTCTTTTAATAAGGAACACAAAGCCATCAGAAAATTGACATGGGTTAATTTCAAAATATTCTTCTGAGGCCAATAGGTAGTTGAATTGAAACAGATTAGATATTGATACGAAGTCAAATTCTATAGAAGTAGCATTAACGTAGTTATCGGTCGTGCCAAGAGCAGCTTCTAGATCAGGATCAGAACCCCAACTACTCGACCCTTCACTTAAAATCGGCGTTTTTTGAGGGTTACCTCCAGAAGCAGCTCCTCCAGTGGAAATAACAATACCTTTTTCGAAGGGGAAGTTTGAACTGGCCTTTTCAAAAAAACCATAGCTTGGAAACCCATAAGAGTTACCATTTATTGATGAGGTGATATTGCTAATATTTACACAACCATCGACTAAATTATCTTCAATTAGAGATTGTACATCAACAGTATCGTCAATAGATATTTGCTGGGAATAAAGATAATTCCCGCAACAAAAAAGAATACATATTATGTAGTAAACATATTTCAAGTTCTGTAGGGTTTTTATTTGGTGCTATAACTAGGTGTAAAACAGCCCTTGTCGATGGCAAATTAGCCTAATTTTGATTGAATTTAAAATATATTGGTTAAAATCCAATTTATAAGGTTTTTTATCTAATTTATTAAAGCAAAATGGCTCTTAAAGACCCGTCCATCTTGTAGTTTAACAGAAAACCAGTAGTCGTCGCTAGGAAGTTTTAAGCCGTTAAAGGTGCCATCCCATCCAGGACCCAGCGGAAAAAGCTCTTTAACTAACTTGCCATATCTATCAAAGATCTGGATTTTTGTTTCGGGTTGAAACATTTCTGATATGCCATAAACTTGCCAGGTATCATGAAATCCGTCATTATTGGGCGTTAAAAATTTGGGAAAGCCAATTACAGAAATAAGTGTATTAGAAATACCGCAATCGTTTTTTACGTCCTTAACATAAACCTCATAAATGCCAGGAAAAATGTTTAAAAATTCATTCTCGTCTTGGTATGGGTAAATGGTATTTGTTTTGGTATTGACTAACTTATATTGATAATTACCTTCTCCAGAGGCCAATACCGAAACGGTATTGTTCTCAGAACTGTCATCGATGTCGATATATTCAATAACAGCCGTATTAGATGGTTCTACAATAAAAGTTTTCGTTTTAGAGCATCCTTTTGTATTTACTACCGAAACAGAATAGGTGCCAGGCGAATTAACTTGGATACTAGGGGTTGTCTCACCAGTAGACCAAAAGTACTTGTAGTTTGTTGAAGATAGTCCAGAAATCGTAGCATCCAGAGTAATCATTTCTGGGGATCTATTCACACAATAGAAACTTTTCTGTTCCTTATCTATCTCAGGAAGTGGGTTTACAATGAGGTTTACTTGACTAATGCCATAGCAATCGTTATTGTTTTCAACTCTTGCAAATATAGTTTGATTATAAGCTTCTTGGTTTGTGTAGATGTCTTCCAAAGTATTATCCTCGAGCAAGGCATCATTATAAGTTTCAAAGAATGAAACTGTTAGGTCTGGAGGTAATCCTGTTAAAAGGGTTGTTCTAGCCTCATTCAAATTGAAAACAGTTTTACCATCCTCAATATCTTCATCATCGCAGGCAATTAGTTCAGTGTCCTTCAAGGTTGTTGTACTCACGGTTAATATGAGCTCGGAGTAGCTGGTACAACCAAACATATTAGTAACTTCAACGTAAACTGTTTGAGGGCTGCTTGCATTTAAATAAGCGTTTGCATCTATTCTTTTTAGCCTATCTAAATCCGAATAAAATTTAAACGTATGGTCTTTTGGGGTGTAGGTTATTTTATCATAAGCTTGAGTTAAATTAAAAAGCGTCATACCGTCTGGCGTTCCATCTTCATCACATTGACTTAGGGCGGTATCATTCAAGGTTGGGTTTTCATTGAAGGACACAAAAGCTTCTCCTTCAATGGCGCATTCTCCCGTATTTGGGTCTATGTAAACCTCGTAATGCCCACCTTTAGAAACCTCTAATTTATGACTTGTTTCACCCAAATCATTACCGTCTCTTGTCCAGAGATACGTGGCGCCAATTAATTTTTCTGCGGTCAATGTATAAGAATCTCCTTCGCAAAGAGGTAGGCTAGTGGAACTACTTCCATTGTTGATAATGTCGATTTTAGTGTTAAAAAAAGAAGCTATGAAAGGTGGTAGGCCTTGAGACGAACGACCCGGTGAAAGCGGAATAGCCCTGTGAACATAATTACAACTGGGTCCAAGATTATTAGGTGCATTAATGACGCCTAGATAATTTATACCAACCTCATAGGTTTGACTAAGAGCTCTATAAATTTTACCATCTGGTCCCAACTGTAATGCCCCTCTGTATAATTGCCTGTTATCAATAACAATCATTGAAGAATTGATATTAGACGCAGAAAGATTAAATTGTACCAACATCGAGCTATGGTTTTCTGGAATGGCATCGTTTGCAGAATTTTCACGATCAAAAAAATCATTAGATGTATGTACGTAGAGTATATTGCTGTTTGGGGAGAATTCGACACCGTAGGGTTTTCCATTCTCTCCATTAATTCTAAGAGCTAGCGGGTTACTCACCTCACCTGTTAGAGAATTGAAGTCATACAAAAACAGACCATCTGTAACATTGGCACTGGCAATTTTTTCACCATCTGGAGAAAGTTTTAAATATCCTCTTTGGTCCAAAATGGTAATTGGCATTGTCGATTTTACAGAAACAGTTTCAACCCCAGCACTATTTACTTCAAAAGCATGAAACGTATTAAACTCTGGCTCGTTTCCAAATTCCGAAGCAAATGCTAAAACCCAAATAGATCCGGTAATACAGTCTTTTACAACTGCAGTAATTTTCTCGGAACACGATCTAAGGAGATTCATGTTTTTTGTAGTTACATCGCCCAACCCACCAAGAAGTCTTAAATCCACTGTTGAATAGTTAAGTCCTAAATGAGGCTGATTAAAACTATAGTCATCTACAGTAAAAATGTAATAAATGTTATCATCATTTGGTTTTGGTACTATAATGGCGGACTGCGTACTAGAGGGGTCGCCATTTAAACCAGTACCGTTAGGCATTTTTTTATGCTCTTTATTCCAAACAGAAATGCCGTCAGTGTAGAAGAGCAGATTTCCTGAACTATCTGATATAGAAGTGCACCCTTCAATGGTACTTAATTCTCCATCATTTAAAGCCGAAACGCTATTAGTAGCTAGGTCAAAACGAATTCCCGATTTAAATCCAAAATACCAATTGGCAGCTTCGTTTTGAGTATAGCTACTTAGGCATATTAGACTAATAAGTAAGAAAAGTATTTTTTTCATCTTTCAATAGCAACGCTATCAAAGATATTATAAATCTCGCTTTTTTAATAAACGGTACGACAAAAATATAAATATGGAGGTCCAAACCAATACAATAACAATTTCAAAAAAGTGCACACCATAATCGTAAGCCAAATTCGCTTTGTCTGGAAATTTAGACATAGATATGCGTTGAAACGGTTGATCAATGAGTTTGTACATGGACTTTAAAGGAAAAAGGTTTTGAATTTTTTCGGCCAGATTAGAATTAAATTTCCAGGTAATAAGTCCAAAAATAATCCATTCTAAAATATAAAGAATGAAGAGGAATGCCAAAGCGAATGCAGAACGTTTTATGAGCATACCAAAAAATAAGCATAAGCTAAAGAAGCCAAGAAGTTTTACAAAATAGGCTAAAAGAAATTCTGTCTCCATGAAGATTATTGAAACCTCTGTGTAGCTAGAATAATATAAACCGATGCATAATGAGATAAGACCAATAAGGACAGTGGAAATTAGGGAAAAGAAAACAATGGCATAAAATTTCGAGAGAATGAATTCTTTTTTACTAAGTCCGTCAATAAGATTTTGTTTAATGGTTTTGTTACTGTACTCGTTGCCAATCATACTTACCACAACAATTGCAAAGAAAAACTTAAATTGAGAAGCAAAGAAGGTCGTTAAATGCCAAATAACAGGAAAATTAAATATTCCCAGCTCACCTAACTCTAAGGTGAAAAAACCAAATACATTAATTTTTAATGACGAGAGTAGGATTACAAAAAACGGTAGAACGAATGAAATTAATATGAGAATCTTACTTGTTCTGTTAAGCAATAGTTTTTGCAATTCTAGGTTTAATAGTCTTAACATTTGTTAGGCTTTGATGGATTTATTATTTGTCAGTTAGCTTTAAAAATTGCTCTTCTAAACTTTCTTTACGCTGCACAAGATGGGTAAGTGTAATACCATGTTTAAAAACAAATTCGTTAAGATCTTCGGACTTAACAGGTTTACTTAAAAAGGCAGTTATTAATCCATTTTTAGAACCATAACTGCTAATGGATTCATGAGATTTTAATAGGGTAATGAGTTTAGTGTTGTCTGTTGATTTCAATTCAAAAAAACCATGACTGGATATCATTTCATCAACTCGTCCAGAATAAAGTTTAACACCTTTACTAAGTACCACGACATGCGAACATACTTTCTCTACTTCATCCAGTAAATGTGAAGCCAATAAAATGGTGGTGCCATTGGCTGCTATTTGTTTTATAATTTCTCTAATTTGATGAATTCCCTGGGGGTCTAAACCATTGGTCGGTTCGTCTAAAATTAAAATCTCCGGGTCGTTTAAAAGAGCAGATGCGATGGCTAAGCGTTGTTTCATTCCTAAAGAATATGTTCTAAACTTACTATGCTTTCGCTCTACCAACCCTACAATCTCAAGCTTTTCATCAATTTTACTATAATCCAATCCCTTAATTTTGCATACTAGTCGTAGGTTTTGATTGGCAGTCATGTACGGATAAAAGTTAGGGCGTTCAATTATAGCTCCCACCTTTTTTAGAGCATTATGCGTACTTATATTACCACTGAACCATTGGAAGTTTCCTGCTGTTTTATTTACCACATTTAGAATAATACCCAAAGTAGTAGATTTTCCACTACCATTAGGTCCTAAAATGCCATAAACATTACCTTTTTGAATACTAAAGGATAAGTCTTTTACAGCAGTTAAGTGACCGAATTTTTTTGTTAGGTGGTTAATTGTTAGAATAGATTCCAAAGGTTTGGCGTTTTATGGATTACGAAAAGTAAAGGTTAGTTTTAAAGTATGACGAATGTGATTAGTTTTTGTTACAAACGTATTAGTAAAAGCCTTAAATTTGAGGAAGAATAAGATTATGCAAGACTTAAAAATATCCAAACGGAAACCTTCTTTTCCTATAGGTTCGAAATTAGACAAGTACTTAACAAAGTATAACAGAAATGTAAAAATCCCTATATTTTACGAAGATTTGTTACGATTCCAAGGATCGATAGTGGTTTATGATAAAGATGAAAATGATACACTTTGGATTCGTGTTTATTATAATGAATTTGAGCGGGATGAAATAGACTCGGCATTAAAAAAAGTCTACACTATTTTTCACTCTGATGGTAATGAGAATATGCTACCATTTTTAAGTGTTGATGCCATAGACTACTGTACCTTTGGTAATTCAAAACCGTTTAGAATTAAAATTCGGAATGTTTTAAACGACAACTCCACCTACTTTTATGTGAAAGTTGCAGATGCGTCACGTATTTACGGATTGGAACTAGAGCATATGCTATCTCCTTATAATTTGAACTTTTTAGTACATCAAAATACCTTAATTGAGGAGCATATTGCAGGTATTCCAGGAGATGAGTTTATTAAAAAGATGCTACCCAGTTGTAGTAAATCTGAAAAGTCTCAAATCGCTAAAGAGTTCGTTAAGTTTAATGAGCGTTGTATGATTAGACTTTTAGGGGATATGAGATCTTATAACTATGTTATTGTTCCAACACATGATTTTGATAAGGTGGTTTATAAAATTAGAGCTATCGATTTCGATCAACAATCTTATGAAGGAAAATTTAATATTTACAGGCCTCAATATTTTAAAGAAAACAATGAAATGGTTCAGTTGGTGTCTAATAGTATTCAAAAATTATCCATTGAGCAATATAAAACAGAAGAACGATCTATATTGGTGAAACGCTTAAAGAGTTTTTACAACAGATTTGGCAGATTAATTGAGTGTATGACTACTGATGAAATTTCTACCCAAGAAAACGTTGATCTTTTAAAAATGACCATTTTTGATTACACGCACGATGTTAATTTTAAAAAGAGTCATAATATGGGTGATATTTTAAAACACTCCTTGGAATTCTTAACACGTAACTATGAAAATGTAAATCCCGTTAATTTAAGGCATTAAAGTGCTTAATTCCAGTTTTCATCAAAGTCTAAATGATCATAGTCGTTGGTGTCTAAATCGTCTTCAAATTCGCTACTGAAGTCATCATCTGTATCCGACTTAAATAACTTCTCTGGAGCATTATCGGGCACCTGACCTTGAACAAACATAAGATTAGGATAATCATGACCCTCTGTTTCTTCGGCTATTTCAGCTAGCTCAACATAGAAGGTCCACATACTTAAAAAATCGTAAATGTAAATGAGCTTGGTTTGAGCCTCATGAACAATACTATCTAGAGAGGTTTCGTTCATTAAACGAGCAGAGGCATCTTCACTCAAATCAAATAACGAAATTTCTTCCCCTTGTTCCCATTGGTCATTACTAACGTAAAAAGAAGCCATTTCAGTGCCATCAAACCCAAAGGATTGTGTGATGATATTATGTAAGTCTTCAAGAGAGTCTGTTTCTCGAATTTCTAAATCTCGAAAAATATCTTCCTCGGTGTCATTATCTAAAATAACTCTAAATCTGTAGATCATTTATGAAATAAATATATTGGCAAAGGTAACTTTTTTATCTTATTTCGTAAAACGATGTAGGGTGAATGTCATGGCGCTTAGAAGGAAAAAAGCCCCTACTTGGTGCGCAACTCCTAACCAAACAGGTACTTGCAACAATATGGTAAATACTCCTAAAATAAATTGAAAACCAACTAAATACAATAGCCATAGTATGCCTTTGTTTTGATACGAGGACAGGTCTGTGTTTTTTGCTTTTATATAGATAGCGATAATAAAACCTACCACAAAGAAAGCCATTATTCTATGAATAAATTGAACGCCACTTTTGCCTTCAATAAAGTTTCTATAAAGAGGCGTCTGTTCAATGTAAACCGTTTGGTGCATGAACTTTCCCTCACTCATCATAGGCCAATGATTATGAATGAAACCTGCATCTAATCCTGCAACAAAGGCACCATAAACTATTTGGATTATCAATACAATGAAACCAACTCTAATAAAGTTTCTTAAAGGGACGCTTATCTTCTTCTTTTCCGGAAATATAATATCTAAAGCCACCCAAAGTGTGTAGGCAAATGTTAAAAATGCCGTAGTTAAGTGGGCAGCCAACCTGTAATGACTAACGTCTGGATTATCGACTAGTCCACTTTTTACCATGTACCAACCTAAAAAACCTTGAAAGGCGCCCATACATAAAAGTACAATAGCCTTTTTTGTGGTTGTTTTAGAAATTTGTTTCGTAAATAAAAAATATAAAAATGGCAGTAAAAAAACCAATCCTATGAACCTACCAATAACACGATGGAGCCATTCCCAAAAATAGATGTCTTTAAAGTCTTGTAATGTAAATTGATTGTTAAGTTTTTGATATTCGGGATACTGTTTGTACAAATCGAAAGCTGCATTCCACTCGGTATCGTTCATTGGCGGAATGGTTCCAGAAATGAGTTTGTAGTTTGAAATTGATAAACCAGAGTGCGTCAGCCTTGTAATACCTCCAACTACCACCATTATAAATATCAATAAACATCCTGTTAACAACCAATAAATTACTTTTTTACTATCTTTTCTCATGTTATTACAAAATCTTTTTAAAACAAATGCTATTGGATATACCTATATACTGCCCATAATTTGGTATACATTGATAATTCATTTTTTTGTAAAAAGAAACAGCTTCAGTTTGTCTTTTTCCAGTCTCTAAAACACATGCCTTAAAGCCTTCTTCTTTTGCCCAAGTTTCTAAGTGAACCAAGACACTAGCAGCCACCCCAAGCTTTCTATACTCTGGGTCAGTGTACATTCTCTTAATTTCAACAGTTTCATCATTAAATGGTTTGAAGGCGCCGCACCCTACAGCTTTGTTTTGATAGTATACAACAACAACATGTTTTAAAATATCAATGTTATTGTATTGGTTATAAAACTCATGTTCTTCCCCGTCAACCGTTTTTAAATAAGCATTTAATTGGGAGACAAGATTAACAAAATCTTGATTTTGAGAGTTGGTTCTTAAAGCCTTAATCATAACTCTGAATTAGGACTTAGTCCAAGTTCTTTTCCTTTTTTAATCATAAGTTTAAAAGCATCGTCATAACTGTTCGGAATTAACCCTTCTAAAATAGATTCTTTTATATATTCCTTTATTTGACCAATTTCTCGGGATGGTTTCAAATTAAAGGTTTGCATAATTTCTTCTCCTGAAATTGGTGGTTGAAAATTCTTGATATGATCTCGTTCTTCAACCTCAATAATCTTATCCCTTACAATTTTAAAGTTGTTATGGTACTTCTTAAACTTTTTAGGGTTTTTTGTGGTAATGTCGGCTTCGCATAAGGTCATTAAATCATCGACATGCTCGCCAGCATCAAAAACCAAGCGTCTTACTGCCGAGTCTGTAACTAAATCTTGTGCCAGTACTATAGGTCTTGAGCTCATCAAAACCATTTTTTGAACGAACTTCATTTTATCATTCAAAGGCATTTTTAACCTTTTAAACAGGCGGTATACCATTTTGGAACCTTCAAACTCATGTCCATGAAACGTCCATCCTATTTTTTTGTTAAACTTTTTTGTGGGAGCCTTGCCTATGTCATGCAATAACGCAGCCCATCTTAGCCACAAATTATCGGTATGTTCAGAGATATTATCAACAACTTCTAGCGTATGGTAAAAGTTGTCTTTGTGGCGTTGCCCTTCTATATCATCAACACCTTTAAGAGCTGTCAATTCAGGGAGAATAAACTTTAGTAATCCAGTTTTTTCTAGAAGTAAAAAACCCAAAGAAGGGGTTTTACTTTCTAGTATTTTATTGATTTCTGTAATGATACGCTCTTTAGAAATTATTTTAATACGATCACTGTTTTTTGTAATAGACTTAAGCGATTCTGCCTCTATGGTAAAGTTTAATTGCGTCGCAAACCTAATAGCACGAAGCATACGTAGGGGGTCGTCGCTATATGTAATATCGGGGTTTAACGGCGTTTTTATTATCTTACTCTTTAAATCTTCAAGACCATTAAAGGGATCTAGTAAATCACCAAAATATTTCTTATTTAGGTTAAGTGCTAGGGCATTAATGGTAAAATCTCGTCGGTTTTGATCGTCTTCTAGAGTTCCATTTTCTATAGCTGGGTTGCGGCTATCTTCAGTATAGGATTCTTTTCGTGCACCTACAAACTCCACTTCGATACCATCATATCTTAGCATGGCAGTACCATATGTTTTAAATACTTGTACTTTGGTTTTGAAAGGTAGGTTTTTGGCAACTTGCTGCGCTAGCTTAATACCGTCTCCAATGGCTACAATATCGATATCTTTTGCATTTTCTCTTTTTAAAACAAAATCCCGGACATAGCCACCAATAACATAACTATCTAACTGCAGTTGATCTGCCGATTCTGATATGATATTAAATATAGGGTGCGTTAAAGCTTCTTTGTAATTCATTTGTAAAATTAGAGGTAACAAACCTAAACAGCAATGTTTTTAAACATGTCATAGTCCCAATTTTTACTGGTTCTTATGATGTTTTTTGTTTTGCAAATTTACGATATACTCTACTAATTTTAACTTAAGTACTGATTTATTTATATGCTAATGATGCGGATTTTGACAAATTAAAGTAAGTATTGAAATCTGGACTGAACCCTTAAACTTAGTTGCAACTGAATTTCGTTAAAATAATTAGGTATAAAATGATAAGTTTTCTATATTTTCCTATTATTGCACAACCAGTAAACATTTTAAAAACTAATCGACCACTATTATTTAGTGGTACTGCTGAATTGCGCAGCTATATAAGACTTCAATTTTAGTGAAAAGAAACAAAAAAATCCATAAAGATTTTGAATCAAATACACCGTTTTTTGATGATATTATAAATCATTTTGACTCAAAAGGAGAAGCGTTTGGAAACCAAGACAGAAATGCTTTAAAACTATTTCAACTTGATGATTTGACTATAAATGTTAAGTCATTCAAGATTCCAAATATGGTTAATCGTCTAGCCTATAGATTCTTTAGAAAAAGCAAGGCTCAGCGGTCTTATGAATATGCAAATAAACTTACGCGTTTAGGGGTTGGAACGCCTCAACCAATCGGTTATTATGAATTTACGTCTTTGTTTGTGTTTAAAAACAGTTACTATATTAGCGAGCAATTGGAATGTGATTTAACATTCAGAGAGTTGTTAACGGATTTAAATTATCCAGACCATGAGTCTATTTTAAGGGCATTTACTAGGTTTACGTTTCAGCTACATGAAAAAGGCATATTGTTTTTAGACCACTCTCCTGGCAATACGTTAATACAGATTAATGACGGTGATTACAAGTTTTATTTGGTAGATTTAAATAGAATGGTATTTAAATCGCTTGATTTCGAAACTAGAATTAAGAATTTTTCACGCCTGACCATATATGAATGGATGGTTGAGATAATGAGCGACGAATATGCCAAAAGTTCTGGTAAGGATTATAATGAAATTTTTAATCTTATGTGGGATTCTACACGCACTTTTCAGCAGAAGTATCATCGTAAAGAAAGAATTAAAAAGAAACTAAAATTTTGGAAACGATAGGAGCGACTACCTAGCGTTTTTTGTTTAGCTTTTTTAGTTCTTGATATCTGAAATAGACGCCATAGGCACTTAAAACACAAATGGAATAACCTTCTTTACCATCCAATATTCCAAGTCTAAGTATGTAGTTAAAAATGAATTTATAGGCGGGTCTTAAATAAAAATGAAAAAAATTAGGCTTAATACCTTCTTTTGACAGTTCGATTGCTTTGAGCGTTGCATAATGCTCCATTTTAGATTTGTATTGTTCGGCACTTTCAAAGCAATAATGAGGCATCGTATTTTTTAATAGTTTGCTCATGCCATTTATCTCGGGCATTTCGTGAACAATTTTTTCCTCGATATATTTAACAGAGTCTTTCTTAAATATTCTGTATGTAGCATCGGTTTGAAAGCCACTAAAACGTATTCTTTTATTTTTGAAGTAGTAGATACGCTTTACTTGAAAGGCCACATAGTTAGATGGCTTATTTATTTCCTTAATCAATTCCTTTTGCAAATTTCTAGAAATACGCTCATCGGCATCTATAAAAATAATCCAGTCATGGGTAGCTTGTTGAAGCGCAAAATTCCTTTGGTCTGCAAAGTTTATAAACGGTCTGCAAATGGTTTTTACATGCTTGTATTTCGATAATTTATCTAAAGTACCGTCATTACTGTAAGAGTCTACAACAATAATTTCGTCGGCAAAGCTCAAGTTCTCAATGACCTCATCTATATGTTTTGATTCATTATAAGTAATAAGTAGTGCAGAAACCTTTGGTTGCTTTATCCTTTTAGGATGTTGTAATTCTTTGGGTTCTTTAATTATCGGTGAAGCATGGTTTGTGTTTAAAAACAAATGCAATTTATCTATAAAGAGATCTGGAGTGAATTTTTCATAAAAATTCAGGGACTCTCCTTTATATAATTTTTCTGGTTGCGTGTAAAGGTTCGGTTTGTAGTCTTTTAAGTGGACACTCATGTTATCTTCATTTTCATAAAGATTCCATGTAGCTTTATCTATCCATGGGGAGAAAATGGAAAAGGTTCTTACATGCAGAGCTTTAGCCATATTAGCGGCACCACCTTCGTTTCCTATAAGTGCCGAACAATACTTTAGAATGCCTAAAAAGCTTCTTAAGCTCTTGCCAAAAACATTCAAATGAATTAAAGCCTGGGTTTCTGGTTTACATAAGTTAAAAATACTTATAGCCTCTTCTTTTTGATGAGGTAAATAGTTAAAAAGAATTTGGCTTTTAGGTTTTTCCTGTGCAATCTTATCGATTACCTCGGCCATAAATTGAAAAGGGTAGGTTTTATTTGCGCTGCTCCCCAATGCGCTTACCATATAAATGGGGCCAGCCAGACTTATATTATTAGACTCTAAGTAAGCTTTGGCATTTACCAACTCTTTCTCGCTCAAATAAATTTTAGGAATTATATTTTTTTTCTCTATTCCTAAAGGCTTGAGCAAGTCTAATCTATGTATAATGGCTAAATTATCTGTACTACTAGTTTTTTCTTTTCTAATTACATTGTGATGATATAATGATTTTGAATAAGATTTATAGTAAGAGATTTTCGTTTTTGCACCTGATATGAAACATATGAGAAAGCTCGTTAACTTAGAATATACGTCGATAAGTACATCATAATGTTCTTTTCTTGTATTCCAAGCAAATTTTAATAAAGCAATTTTACTCTCTTCCTCTTTTTGGGTGAATAGCACAAAATTGTCAATAAAGGGGTTGTTTTCTACAACAGGTAGGGTATGCTCATTGATTAGGTAGTCTAATTGGGCATTTGGGTATTTTTGGCGAAGTGCTTCAAACAGTACACTGCTTGTAAGCACGTCGCCAATCATTTTTTGTTGTATAACAAGGATTTTCATTTACACAGCAACATCATGCTCTCTTAAAGCATCATTTAAAGATGTCTTTTTGTTCGTACTTTCTTTACGTTTACCAATAATTAAAGCACAGGGTACATTGTAAGTTCCTGACGGGAATTCTTTGGCATAACTTCCAGGAATAACTACCGAACGTGCTGGAACGACTCCCTTGTATTCTACCGGCTCATCTCCAGTTACATCAATTATTTTGGTACTCATGGTTAACACAACACCAGCACCAAGAACGGCTTCAGTTTCAACACGCACACCTTCAACTACGATACATCTGCTTCCTATAAAGGCATTATCCTCAATAACTACTGGAGCTGCTTGTAAGGGTTCCAGAACGCCACCAATACCAACGCCACCAGATAGGTGAACATTTTTTCCTATTTGGGCACAACTACCAACGGTAGCCCAGGTGTCAACCATGGTCCCTTCATCAACGTAGGCACCAATGTTTACATAACTAGGCATTAAAATAGTTCCACTAGAAATGTAAGCACCATGTCTGGCTACAGCATGAGGTACAACTCGAATCCCTTTTTCTGCATAGCCCTTTTTTAATGGTATTTTATCATGAAATTCTAAAGGACCAGCTTCAATAGTTTCCATTTTTTGAGTTGGGAAATATAAAACAACAGCCTTTTTTACCCATTCATTGACTTGCCATCCACCTTCAATAGGTTCAGCCACTCTTAATTCACCCTTATCAAGTAAATCCACCACATTAATAATGGCACTAATAGTGCGCTCTTCTGCTAAAAGTGCTCTGTCATTCCAAGCCTTTTCTATGATTTGTTGTAATTCAGTCATCGATTTTAAAATTTTGAGCAAATATACTAGCTATCATTTAAAATGAAGGAAAAATAGTGACAATAATGAATAGATCTATGTAAGAATTTATAAATCAAAATTTAGGTTTTTATGGAGCAGAACTCATATTTGGTCTCCAAATCAATAAACTATTATCAGATTAAAGAGGCAAATAATGTCTTTAATCGTTAAAAAAATGCACTTAAACTATTCGTCGATGAAATTTTATTGGTCCACTAGTTATCGAAAATTACAGGTTTATAACTAGTTTTTTGCACCTTAAGGTGTGTCTAGTTCTATATTTGTTCCAGCAAATAATAGCAATTTAGATGAAAACAAATTTTCCCTTATTAATAGTTTTAATGCTAGCATTCTCATTGGCAAACGCTCAAAAGGCCGAAGAAGTTAATGGCGTAGAAAGTGCTAAGACTATTTCTGTTGACACTAACGTTGGTGCTGCTATCAGTAAAGACACCTTATTAATTGACGCAAGTCAATTAAAATCCACTATTTCCAGAACTACTAGTGATATTAGAATTTACTTAAATCGTAAAAGAAAAGTTGGAAATATTAGTTTTATTTTTCCAAAAATAAATAAAGCCATAAGAGCTTAAAGAACTCTGTTCAAATATTAATAATTAAGGTTAAATTGATTGAAAGGTTATCTGAAAGATAGCCTTTCTTTTTTTTAATTATATTTTAGCGAAAAAAATAGATGGGACGTATTCTGGCAATCGATTTTGGAACGAAAAGAACAGGTTTGGCTGTAACCGATGAGCTGCAAATAATCGCATCTGGATTAACCACTGTTCTTACAAAGGATTTATTAAAGTTTTTAGTGGACTATATCCAGAAAGAGCGCGTAGAACTATTTCTTGTGGGAGAACCGAAGCAGATGGATAATACGGCATCCGAGAGTGAGACTCATATAAAACCATTTATTGAAAAACTGGAAAAGACCTTTCCAAATATTCCGGTGGTTCGCATTGATGAAAGATTCACTTCAAAAATGGCATTTCAAACTATGATAGATAGTGGGTTGAAAAAAAAGCAACGTAAAAATAAAGCATTGATAGATGAGATAAGCGCTACTTTGATTTTACAGAGCTATTTATATGCTAAATAAATAACATAACAATATTGCCCAATAAAGTATAATCATAAATTATAAGAATTGTACTTTTGCAAAACTAATTTTTACACCAGATATGATTTTACCAATAGTAGCCTACGGAGATCCAGTTTTAAAAAAGAAAGCTAAAGATATTTCTAAGGATTACCATGAGTTTGATATTTTGTTAGAAAACATGTTCGAAACCATGTATAATGCCTATGGTGTGGGCTTGGCGGCTCCTCAGATAGGTTTGCCAATAAGATTATTTTTGGTGGATACCTCTCCTTTTGCAGAGGACGACGATTTGAGTGAAGACGAAAAACGAGAGTTGGCAGACTTTAAACGCGTTTTCGTAAATGCCAAAATTATTGAAGAACAGGGGGATGAATGGGCTTTTAACGAGGGGTGTTTGAGTATACCAGACGTTAGAGAAGATGTTTTTAGGAAACCTAATATTACTATTGAGTATTTAGATGAGAATTTTGAAGCTCGAAAGGAAACATTTAATGGTTTGATTGCTCGGGTTATTCAACATGAATATGACCATATTGAGGGAGTTTTATTTACCGATAAGCTTTCAAGCTTAAAAAAACGATTAATAAAAGGGAGACTTAATAATATTTCCAAAGGCAAGATAAATGTGGATTATAGAATGCGTTTTCCCAATCAAAAAAAGAAACGATAATATTTGCAGAACATCAATAATCATTTGATATTTGCGCCTTTCAATACGATAATATATGAGCTTAGACAAAGTAATAGCGATTTCAGGAAAACCAGGTTTATTCAAGCTAATTACGCAAACGCGCGGTGGGTTTGTTGCAGAGTCATTAATCGACAATAAACGACTCTCCGTTAGTGTTCAAAATAACGTGAGTATATTAAGCGAGATTGCGATCTATACATTAACCGAAGAAGTTCCTTTAAGTAGTGTTTTTCAGAAAATAAAAGATAAAGAAAATGGAGGTGTAACCTCTGTAAATCCAAAGGACAGCAAAGATAAGCTGGAAGAATATTTCTTTGAGGTTCTGCCTGATTATGATGAGGATAGAGTATATGCTAGTGACATTAAAAAAGTAATTCAGTGGTATAACTTATTACAAAAGCATGATATGCTTGAGTCCTTAGCGGAAGAAAGTAAGAAGCAATCTCAAGAAGAGGAGTAACTAAAGCGTAAGTTTTATGTAAAGCATATAACCTCCTTTTTAAGGAGGTTTTTTTGTGCTTTATAGTAAGTGTTTTTATTGTTTTTCGACAATAATAAGGAACAAAACAAATTAAACATGAAGTCTATTTGGTTTTTTGATGATGTCAATCTCTTTAAGTTATTGTGCCCTCATAAGTTTAAATCTTATAAGTCCAATCATAATTTTGATGCCTATAAAAAACAAGACTATATTTATTTTGAACAAGATGCTGCAAATAAGGTCTATCTTATTGAAAAAGGGAAAGTAAAAATTGGTTATTATAATGAAAATGGTAGCGAGGTTGTTAAAGCTATTCTCAGCCGAGGAGAGCTTTTTGGCGAAACGGCTATACTGGGAGAAGCTAAAAGAGCTGAATTTGCGCAATCCATAGATAATAGTACTAGTATTTGTCCGGTTGGTGTCGATACCATGCATAATTTAATGAGGGATAATCAAACATTTAGTTTAAAAATATATAAAGTAATTGGTTTTAGATTAAGAAAATTAGAAAGACGTTTACAATTGTTATTATTTAAGGATGCTAAAACTAGACTGATTGAGTTTCTTAACGAATTATGTAACGAATATGGCTACGACTGTGAAAAAACAGGAGATAAAATTATTCAGCATCCTTATACACAAAAAGATATCGCATCGCTCATAGGAACCTCTAGACCCACTCTAAATATTCTCTTGAATGAACTGAAAGACGATAAATTTATTGAATTTAACCGACGGGAGATAAGAATTTACAAAGAAATTGCTTAGTGTTAGGTAGCTAACATTTTATAATCTAGCATCGATTTAATTTTGTGGTATAACAAAATTAAAAACTTATGATTATGATTAGAAAAATGTTTTTTGCCGTTTTGGCCTTGGGCTTTTTAGCCTATTCTTGCAGTGATGACGATGATATCGTGGTATTGATTCCAGAAGCCGGTACCATAACAGGAGGTCCGTTTACATTTATAGTAGATGGGACTGCAGATTTTGTAACTGGTATTTCTACAGACCCTGATGCCGTTGGTACCAATAGATCTTTTATAGTAACAGACAATCAGGGTAAGATTCTAGGTTTACCTCCAACAAACCAAGCACTTGAAGGTGTTAATTTTGATGAGGCAGGAGTAGGGATATGCCTTATTTGGTATATCCGATATGAGAATGGCTTAAATGGCTTAGCTGTAGGAGAGAATGCCAATAACCTAGAAGGTAGTTTTGATCTGTCCAATTCGATTACAGTTAATAGGCTGGGAGCACCAGATGCAGGGGTTTTATCCGGAGGCCCATTTACTTTTATTGTTGATGGGACGCCCGATTTTGTAAGTGGCATAAGTACAGATCCAAATGCAGTGGGGACAAACAGATCTTTTATTGTTACTGATGACCAAGGTAAAATTTTAGGACTGCCACCAACAATTGAAGCGCTTCAAGGTGTTAATTTTGATGGAGCAGGAATAGGCAAGTGTTTAATTTGGTATATAAGGTACGAAGACGTACTCGTAGGACTTGCTGAAGGCGAAAATGCTAATAACCTTCAAGGGAGTTTTAATTTGTCAAATGCAATTACAGTTAACAGAATTGGTAAGCCCAATGCAGGAAAGTTATCAGGAGGGCCATTTAAGTTTGTTGTAGATGGGACACCAGATATGATTTCAGGTGTTTCAACCGACTCGAATGCCGTAGGGTCAAATAGTACATTTGTGATTACAGACATTGATTTAAATATACTAGGAACACCTAAAACGTTGGAGATGTTGGAGGGCGTAAATTTTGATAATGCCGGACGCGGAGTTTGTTTAATCTGGTACTTGCGTTATGAAGATGATACCAACTTAGAAACAGTAACTAACGCAGAAGATTTAACAGGAACGTTTAGTTTGTCGAATGCTATTAGGGTTGAAAGAGGGCCCAATGCGGATGTTTTAACCGGAGGGCCATTCAATTTTAAAGTAGATGGTACACCAGATATGGTCAGTGGAATTGGGTTTGAAAATGCAAATAACCGGGTTGGAACCAATGCGACCTGGGTTATAACAGATGAAGATTTAAAAATACTTGGGACGCCAAAAACTTTGGCAGATGTCGAAAATGTAAATTTTGATGGAGCCGGTGTTGGTGTTTGTTTTATCTGGTATTTACGTTATGAAAATGATACCAATATTGCAACGGTTACCAATGCTGCCGACTTGACAGGAACGTTTCATTTGTCTAACTCAATAAAAGTAACCAGAAATTAATAGTTATTAGTAGGGGTTAATACTTATTGTTAAGCATATGCATATAACGCATTACCAATTATAAGTATTGGTAGTGCGTTTGTTTTTTTAAATACCTTTACCTTTTATAAGGTTTTAAAAAATGCTTTAATAAAGCTCCATGAAAAAAGAGACCACATAATTTTTAGCTCCTCATAAAAACTTGATTCTTCATCTAAAAAACGTAGCATGGTTTGGGGTGAATTCTTACTATAAAACTGTTGAAAAATCCATTCGCCTTTAGCGTTGTTGTCTTGCAATACTTTTAGGAAAACTTTGTCATAGAATTTATGTTTTCTACTATAAATTTGATCCGATGGTTGTTTATTACCTTTTAGGTTTTCAATAATTTTGGCCACTTTTTTTTCTGTATGCTTAAAGGAATACCCTGTAGAGCCTTTAACCCACCCACCACCGGTTCCGATTTTAGTTATATGTTTGGAGTTAAAGTTTTCAAAAGGAAAGGTAGTCATAGGGATTTGTCCCATCTCAGTTTCAATGGTCTCAAAGTTTTCAATATTAAGGTATTTTTTTATATAAGTTTGTATAAATTCATCATAGGTTTCTTCTTGTACAAGATTACTTGTAAAGTAAGTGAATTCAACTAAAGCTTTAGTTTTCGAGAAAGGTAAAACATACGTAAAGGTCGTTTGAGCCCCATCTTTTAGTCTATAATCCATCATGGTAATACAGTTATCCTCAAAGCAAGGTGATGGCGTTTGGATAACCCATCCTTTAAAGTGTTGGATTATGGAAATGCTTTTAGGGGCGTTATAGGAGAAAGAAGTTGGTAATCTACTATCAAAAATATGAGAAGCCCTATACGCATTATTTTCAGTGTTTAATATCGGCGTGTTATCGATTACCGATATATCGGTTGCCGTTTCATTAATAAATTCAAAGTTAGGCAAAGCATGTAATGTCTTTTTCGAGGTATTATAAAAGTCAAGTGCTCTTATGGTCTTGTATTTGTATGGAAACAGGTTTAACTCTGTTTGTTTGTTTTTTGTAAGCACACGAGCATGGTCCCAAGATTTATAAACTATAGAATTCCATTGAGAACTAGGCTTTTCCCAAAAACTCCAAGTTTTATCATTGCTGGTCTTTAATTGAGGGTCTATTAAAGCAACTACTTTGTTTCTAAAGAAAGCATCTTCAGCCATTTTTAGCGCTAGCTGAAGTCCTGCTAAGCCGCTTCCAATAATTAAATAATCGAAATGAGGCGTTTTAGTCATAAAAGAGCTTGAAAACTATTTTTTGAAGTACTTAAAAGGTACAAAAAGCATCCCAAAACATTCTCCATCATTTTTGCCCAGATGCTTATGATGAATTTTATGAGCACGTCTTACACCTTTTGCATACCAGTTATTGGCATTTCTGAACAACTTGAAACGTTGATGAATAAAGATATCGTGCACTAAAAAATAAGATAAACCATAGGCGAAAATACCAAGACCTATGGGTAACCCTGGCCAAAACCAAGTATATTTCCACAGTAGGAAAAAACCAATACTAACAACCGCGTAGAAGATAAAGAAGGCATCATTACGCTCAAACCAGCTATCGTGGTCTTTGTGGTGATGATCTTTATGAAGGCTCCATAAAAAGCCATGCATAATATACTTATGCGTAAACCACGCCATAAATTCCATAAAACAATAGGTGCCTATAAAGATAAGTATCCAAAAAAATATGTGCATTAGTGATATATTTTACAATAAATTTAATTGATATTTTACATAACTACGCATTAAAAGCTCAATTTTTTTAGGGTTAGATACTCGTATTCTAGATTCCTTAATTTTTAGGGCAGGGGTGCGCTTAAGTTTTTTGAGCAATTGTCTGTAATAACGATATGCCATAAAAACCCCAAATTTGGCCTCAATTGGAAGTTTTTTTATACCAGTTAATCCTTTTTCAAAATCTGCTTCAATATCATTTATAATGTCTTGTTTTGAACGCTCATCAAGATTTCTAAGATCGGCATTAGGAAAATATGTCCTATCTAATCCTTCAAAATCTGCTTTTAAGTCTCTTAAAAAATTTACCTTTTGAAAGGCAGACCCTAAAGCCATAGCAGTAGCTTTTAAACTCTCATATTTTGCTTCATCACCTTGAACAAAAACTTTTAAACACATGAGCCCTACCACATCAGCGGAGCCATATATATAGGCCTTGTATTCTTCGTCTGTAAGATAATTTTTTTTGTGTAAATCCAATCGCATACTTTTCATAAATGCATCTACTAAAGCCTTGTCAATATTATATTTATGAAATGTATATTGGAATGAATTTAAGATAGGATTTAAACTTATCCTGTCCTTAAGCGCATGTTCCAAGTCATCAGAAAACCTATTAAATAGTTCTTCTTTATTGTAATTATGGAAGCTATCAACTATTTCATCTGCAAAGCGAACAAAACCATAAATGTTGTAAATGTCCCCTCTTATTGAATTAGATAACATTTTTGTGGCTAAAGAAAAAGAAGTGCTATAAGTTTTCGTAACAATTTTACTACTCTTATAAGAAACGGTATCAAATAATGACTTCATAGGTTGGTTTTTTTCTTTTTAAATTTAACAAATACTTTTTAAACAGGGACTTTACTATATTTTGAAATGAGATTTGCAGCTAGTTTTCCAGAAATCAAAGAAGGTGGTACCCCTGGACCTGGAACCGTGAGCTGACCAGTAAAATATAGATTTTTTACAGTTTTACTTTTTAGTTTAGGTCTCAGAAAGGCTGTTTGCATGAGTGTGTTTGCCATGCCATAGGCATTGCCTTTATATGAGTTGTAGTCTCTTATAAAATCGTTAATACAAAAGCTTTCTTTAAACAGGATATGTTCTCTAACCTTTTGTGAAGTAAGGTTTTCAAATCGTGTCATAATTTTATCGAAATATTGTTCCCTTAATGCTGCGGTGTCTTGCAATCCAGGAGCGAGGGGTATTAAAAAAATACCAGCTTCCTTTCCTTCAGGAGCGGTGCTAGCATCTGTTTTGCTCGGGAAACTTGCATAGAACAATGGTTCTTGAGGCCATTCGGCTGTATCATAAATGGCTTCAGCATGTTTTTCGAAGTCAACATCAAAAAATAAGGTATGATGATTAACTTGCTTTAGCTTTTTATCGAATCCTACATAAAACAACAACGAAGAAGGTGCAAACGTTTTCTTTTCCCAATAGGTCTCAGAATATTGTCGATATGGCTTTTCTAGCAAGGTTTCAGTGTGGTGGTAATCGGCTCCACTAAGGGTTATATCCGAATAATAACTCACGCCACTGGATATTAATCCTTTAGCTTCCCCTTGTTCTACGATAATCTTGTCTATATTTGCCCCAGTTTTTATGTTTACTCCAAGTTCTTTGGCTAGACTTTCCATGGCTAAAATAACTTGATACATTCCCTTTTCTGGGTGGAAGGTTCCTAACCCAAAATCGGCATAATTCATAAAGCTATAAAAAGATGGTGTATCGCTTGGTTTAGCTCCTAAAAAAAGTACTGGGAACTCAAGAATCATTACAAGTCTTTCGTTCTTAAATTCCTTTCTAACATCTTTCTTTATCGTGCTAAAAAACTGATTGATTTTTTTAATGGTAGCAGGCGTAATAAGCTCTAGTGGAGATAAGCCCGGGTTGTAAACCAAATCCTTTATGGCAATTTCGTAATTGCTCTTGGCCTCTGCGATAAATTTCTTGAGCTTTATAGAACTTCCTGGCTCTTCTGCTTCAAAAGCTGCAACTATTTTTTCTAGAGTATCTTCAATGGTGATAAAGTCATTCTTTCCAAAATATACGCTATAAGCAGGATTTAGCTTATTTAAGTTGTAATAATCTGAAGGTTTTTTTTCGAAGTCCGAAAAAAACCGCTCAAAAACATCAGGCATCCAATACCATGTTGGGCCTATGTCGAACGTAAATCCTTCTTTTTTTAATTGTCTAGCTCTTCCACCAATGGTGGGGTTTTTTTCAAAAATGGTTACTTCAAATCCTTCCTTAGCTAAATAGCAAGAGGCGGCTAACGAAGAGAACCCAGATCCTATTATATTTACTGTTGCTTTCATATTGTTTAACAAATATACAAAAAAGTTAAACAATAAATAAATTTTAGAATTCTTTAACTAAATTTTCTATCGACTTAAATGTACGAACTTTTTCTGGTAAATTATTTATATCCACCTCTTCTAGTTTCTTACCTAGTAGTAAAAGTTTGGTGTTGTCTTTATTTAAAAGTAATTCGTTAAAGTTATTTATATAATCTAAGACTTTGTCTGTTTGAGGATTAACAGTAAAGTATGAGATAAAGGTAATATCATCAAAAAACTCTAGAAGATCTGATAAGCTTTCCGTAGGTACACTTTCTCCTAAAAAAATGGTATGATATCCTTTGCTTCTCAATTCATAATTAATAAAAAGCAAACCTATATCATGTATTTCATGATCTGGAAGGAAGAGTACAAATGTTTTAGAAACAGGTTTAGGCTCTAAAAGTTGTAATCGCTCTATATTAAGTAATATTTTTTGTTTAATATGAATGGATAAAAAATGCTCATGAGCAGGGGTTATGGTGTTAGTTTGCCACAACAAACCAATTTCGTTAAGCAAGGGTAGAAAAACAGAATAAAAAATCTCGCTAAAGGTTTTATTTTCCAATAGGTTGTTGTAAGTGCTGTAAAACAAGACCTGATCAAAGTTAATCATGGCCATTTTTAAAGCATTAATGGCATGATCTTCTACTTTCGCCCTAGATGCAATTTCTCTTACTTTAATGGGGATTTCTTCCTCTTTTAAATTGGCAATTTTTGAGATTTTTAGCCCGTTATTATTTAAATAGGAGATGTTAAGTAGCTTTTGAAAGCTCAGTAAACTATAGTTTCTTATATTCGTTTCTGAACGTTCCGGGCTTAATAAATTATATCTCTTTTCCCATATTCGTATAGTATGCGCCTTGATTCCAGTTAAGTTCTCTAGATCCTTAATACTAAAATTTACTTTAATATTGTTCATTTAATTCTTCCTTTTCTTAAACAAAAGTAAGGATAATTATTAAAAGGACAACAATATTTAACAAATTATGAAATTTTTGCCTTTAAAATATAAGATTTTGACGCCCAATGTTCAATATCTGACAAATTAGGCCATTCAATATCTAGCTATAATGTTTATTCAATAACTGCTTTCATAATGACATTTAAACTGCAAAACCTTGAACAGCAGCTTATGGCAATTAGTATACAAAGGGATTCCTTATGTGAAGATTACAAGTGCGCACGAGAAGATTCGAACTTCCACATCCTAAAACGGATACTGGCCCCTCAAGCCAGCGCGTCTACCAATTCCGCCACGTGCGCTTTTCAGCGCGTAAATATACAGAAGTTTTATATGTAACATAGCGTATTCTTTAATTTTTAATAGATGTCTTGTTTTACAAAGCTACTAAATTGAAAACTTAGAAGTTGGTCGTTAGACACAGTCATAAAAAAGTTGATGACCAATTAGGGGTTTATGCATGAGTTTGCCCTATTAAGGATAGAAGTATAATTTTTAAAACAAAAACCATGAAAACAAGACTAATAACATTTTTAATGAGCTTTTTCTTTTTATGCACAGTAAGTGCACATAACATTATTATTAATAAAAAAGATGGCACCACAGAGCAAGTAGCTTATTCTTATAAAACACTGTTAAATAAAGGTATTCAAAATAACAATGGTAGCATAATAAGCTTTACAGAGATTAATGCCATTAGTACTTCAGATTATGAGACATATGAAAAGATTTTTCGAAAAACGCAAAGACGGGCTTCCCATATTGAAGTAGAGTTTACAGGAGATATGAATGCGTATTCGGCGAGATTAGAAAAATTAAAACGAAATAGAGATGGGGCAGATGTGGCTAGTGGTATTGGTGGTGTTATGTCTATTATAGGGGTTTTATCAGGAGACAGACAGTTAACAGCAGCAGGTATTGCAGTAAATGGGGCTGGACGCATTGCCAGAGATATTAATCAAGATAGAACAATGGATACGCAAACAGCTATGCTAAATGAACTTGATAAGCGTACAACTGCTGAGGAAAACGCAAGCGAATCGGAAGAATTAAGTTTGCGCAACACTTATGGCGATGATAATGTGAATGCCCTAAAAGAGCTTCTTGACAATAATCACGAAAAAGCGCTAGCATATGTTAATGTGGCAAGTTTATCAAAAGATGCCAACCATAGAGTTTCGGCTATGTGGCTAAAAGCTATGGTTTTAAAAGATCAAGGTTCAACGGCAGAATCAAAACATGTTTTTGAGCAGTTGGTGCTTCTTGATCCAGAGATGAAAGATATCAATCAAGTAGAGCAAGAGACGACTACCTTGTTGCAGGAAGTTGAAAAATTAAGATAGATTTTATAACTTAGAGAAAAAAATTAAGTGTTGGCAACTTATTTGAATTACGTAATATGTAATTTCAATGAGCTTGCCAACAGTTTTTGTTAAGGTCTTTACAAGCAATACATATGTAATAACCTTTCAAAACTAGACCATGGAGAAGAAAAAAAGAACCATTGAATTTACCATGCTATTCATTTTTTATATTTTCTTATCGGGAAATATAAATGCGCAAGAACCATTAGATTCATTAGATACGCATTTAAAACCACATGTCTTAGAGGCCATTCAATCTGAAAAATTAGAGTACAAACCCAAAGGCAAAACCAATTTTGAACATTGGATGTATACCCAAAAAAAACATGCGTTTATGGGGTATTTAGGCTCCATAGCTCAGGGAGGCTATTCAGGTAACATGTCTGCAAATACTTGGCATTATGATTTAGGGGCTTTGTATCAAGGTAAATTGGTAGAAACTAAAAATTATAAAATGAAAGGGCATGCTTGGGTAGAGCATACCAATCTGGTTGCGGGGAGTGATCCTAAAACCTTTGCCAAACAACTAGATATGTTTACGGTGCCCAACGCTAACGACGAGACAAGTTCGGGATTATCGCTCGAGTATTTGCATATAGAAAACTTCTTTTTTGATGGGCTTTTAGATATTACCGTAGGTAAATTAGAACCTACGTTTTATATGTCATTTACTAAGTATAGTGCGTGGGATAAGTTAACCCTGTTTAGTAAAACGGCGTCTTCTGATCCAGTTCCCGATATGGACGCAGCTTTTGGTGTGTACGCCGAGGTAAATTTTTCAGAGTATTTTTCAGTTGGAGGACAAGTGTTAGATGATAATCCAAGAAATGATATTTTAGATGTGGGTAATTTTTTTGGAAAAACCACATATAACTGGCAAGGGTTTTTGCGTTGGGCCATTCCTTCAAAAAACAACTATTATAGTTATCATTTGTTTAACGTGTATACCAATCCACAAAGTGCAGATAAAGCTTCTGGTAGTGGTTGGATGTATGTAGGAAATCAAGGTGTGTCAGACAATTTAATTTTAACCTTAAAGTTATCCAATGGTCATGGTAGAATTTTAAAATACAATGGCGCTTATACTGCAGGTTTTATTTTAAACAATCCGTTTAGTCGTATAGGTGACCAAACCGGAGCCGCATTTGTAGTGAATGAACTAGGTGGAAAGTATGAATATGGCATTGATACGTTTTATGAAGTCTTTTTGCAAGATTGGATAACTTTTGCGGGAAGTTTACAAGGGTACTATACCATGTCCGAAAACATAGCAGTAATTCCTGGTTTAAGATTATGGATAACGTATTAAATCGAGAATAAAATGTAACAAGCGTATTTTAAATCCAAAAACAAATGAAAAAAGCAAATACCTATGCCGTATTACTATTATTAACTATAGCAATATTTAGCTGTAAATCTGAACCTAAAAAAGAGGCAGCTGATACCGTTTTTACCAATGGAAAAATTTACACTATAAACGAAGCACAACCTTGGGCTGAGGCAGTGGCCGTTAAAGAGAATAAAATTGTTTTTGTCGGTTCTTCAGAAGATGCCAAAGCCTATACAGGAGAAAATACAAAGGTCACAGACTTAAAAGGAAAAATGGTACTTCCAGGTTTTGTGGATGCACATATTCACTCTGTTGGAGGAGGCATGATTGCTTCAGGCATAGACCTTCAAACCGATGATAAGGAGGAGTTATTTATAAGACTTAAGAAGTATATTGCTGATAATCCTGAACTTGAAGTGATAAGAGGATATGGCGTAAGATTTAATATTTGGAATGAAAATTGGCCAACGGCGGCCATGTTAGATGATATAGAGTCAGAAAAACCAATTATACTTATTACAATTGATGGTCATGGTGGTTGGGCAAATTCCAAAGCTCTAGAAATGGCCGGTATTGACAAAGATACTCCAGAACCAGCTCCAGGTTTTTCATTTTTCCTAAGAGACTCACAAGGAAACCCAACAGGATGGATTATAGAAGTACCTGCCTATTTGGAAGTGTTATTAAAGCTTGATGACATTTTAAGTGTAGAAGGTCTTAAAAAAAATACAACATCAGTATTTCAAAGATTTGCAGCTGCAGGATTAACCAGTATTCAAGATTTAGGTATGGGACCGCTTCCCGGGTTTGAGGTGTTGACGGAGCTAGAAAAAGAAGGTAATTTATTAACACGGGTACAAGGCGTGTATTACTGGAATGATAAAGATATTGACCCTATTCCTTTACTTCAGGAACTTAATTCTAAATACAATACAGAATTAATTAAAGCCAATCGTTTAAAAGTAAATATGGATGGAGGTGATGATAAACACAATGGGCTTTATGTTGAACCGTACTCAGATAAACCAAATTTAGTACCAGAACCAATAATACCCTATGAGGTTATTAATGATGTTGTAAAAAGAGCCGATGCGCTTGGTTTTGACATATCATGTCATTGCTTTGGAGATTTGGCTGTACGTAAAATGCTAGATGCTTATGAACTGGCCATAAAAGAAAATAAATCTTGGGATAGACATCATACCATAAATCATGGTGTTTTAATCCATGAAGATGATTATGCAAGATTTGGAGAATTGGGTATTGCCTATGAAACTACAGGAGCGTGGATGAGTTATGACCCTTTAAATAAAACTATTGCAACCAAAAGATTAGGAGCAGAAAGAGTGAGTAACTATTTTCCTGTTAATGAGATTGATAAATCTGGAGGCCTTGTGGCCTTTGGTTCAGATTGGCCAGCATCTGGTTATGTGTCCGAATACAGGCCTTTAGTAGCCATACAATCTGGTATAACCAGGCAATTACCAGGTCGTGAAAACGAACCACCATTAGGCGGAGAAGCAGCAAGAATTCCTTTAGAATTGGCCTTAAAAATGCAAACTATTAATGCAGCAAAAGCCATTGGAATGGATAAGGAAGTAGGTTCATTAGAGGTAGGTAAGAAAGCAGATTTAGTCATTTTAGAAAATAACCTATTTGATATTGATGTGTATGACATTTCAAAAACAAAAGTTGTTGCTACCATGATGAATGGAAAGTATACTTATCAAATGCAATAGTCATTAATGATAAAAAATTTAATAATAGCTACTATAGAGAAAATAAATAGCTTAAAATAAATTTAAAAAATAATTAGGGTTTAAAAGATAAAACAGCCCTGTTATGTATAGAACCGTAAAAAACATAATAGAAATGAAAAAAGTAGTTGTATTATTCGTAATGATGTTTGCAATAATCTTAACAAGTTGCAAAACTGAAACAAAAAAAGGGCCAGCCGATATGGTGTTTACCAACGGTAAAGTATATACCTTAAACGATGCTCAAGAATGGGCAGAAGCCGTAGCTGTAAAAGACAACAAAATTGTTTTTGTAGGATCTTCAGAAGACGCTAAGGCGTATATTGGAGAAAGCACAAAAACCACCGACTTAAAAGGTAAAACCATGATGCCTGGTTTTGTGAGTGCACACGATCACTTAATAGCATCTTCTTGGGTGTCTTTAGGCGTTCAAATTTATGACGCAAAGGATAGAGCAGAGGCTTTAGCCATGATAAAAAAATATGCGGATGAAAATCCAGATAAAAAAGTAATTCAAGGTATCGGTTGGGACACCAATATGTTAGGTGGTTATCCCACGGCCAAAGATTTAGATGCATCCGTACCAAATCGTCCTGCATTTATTTTAGATAATACCATTCACGATGCATGGTTAAATACAGCTGCTTTAACGGCTGCAAACATTACTAAAGATACTCCAGATACCGTTCCAGGTGTGACTTTTTGGAAACGTGATGCCGAAGGAAACCCTACAGGAATTGCTATTGAAATTCAATGGTTTGAGGCTTATGGACAGATTGCTTGGGATCCTGAAAATATGATTCGTGAAAGTGCAGAATTACTTTATGGTATTGCTGCTGCCAATGGAACAACAACATTTTTAAACCCAGGAATTGTTACGCCAAACATAAAAGATGTGCATGGAGGTATGGAAAAAGACTTTGTTGTGGCCATGGATATTTTAAAAGAATGGGAAGATAAAGGTACTTTAAAAATGCGTACAGTGGCACTTCCAATGTATAAAACTGCGGTTGGAGACCCTCAAAAGTTTGTAGATTTTGGGGCTAAAATGAAAGACCGATATAAGTCTGATAAATTAATGGTAACCAGTTTAAAAATCCACCCTGAAGGCAATACCGTTGCTGGTACTGCACCGCATTTTGAAAATTATCAAGGAACTGACCAAAATGGATCATTTAATGTGCAACCAGAAGAGACTATGGCTATTATTACTAAAGCTGCGGAAGTTGGTTTAGATGTTATGGTTCATACCGATGGTGATCGTTCATCTCATGCTGCTGTAGAAGCTATTTTAGCAGCACGTAAAATAGACCCAAACAACCGTAGTGCCTTACATCATGCCATTTACGTGAACCCTGAAGATCAGCAACGTATTATTGATAATAAAATACCTGTTAACTCTACACCTAACTTTACCAATACCTTCGGAAATGGTGATAAAGATAATATCAGAATAAGAGGTTTAGAGCAAGTAAATAGTCAGCTTGGGCGTTACCCACATTTCGCTAGAAACGGTGTTAGAGTCAGTATTTCTGCCGATGTACCTAGTACACCTTCTATTATGCAAGGACCGTTGTTTGTTGCTCAATGTGCAGTAACTTTAAAAGATGCTTCAAACCCTGATGCTACCGCATTTCCTGAAAACAGAACACCAATGACGCTTAAAGAGGCCATTAAAGCCATTACTATTGATGCCGCGTGGCAATTACAAATGGATGATAAAATAGGTTCTATTGAAGAAGGAAAGTATGCCGATTTAGTCATCTTAGCAGAGAATCCCTTTGAAGTAGATAAGCAATCACTCAAGGACATTAAAATTGAAGCTACTATTATGGATGGGCAATACACGTACACAGCCGATAATAGAACAGCTTTAAATGAAGCAATTAAGGATATGCAATTTCCTGCCATGCCTGCCGAATTAAAAGGTTGTGGTCACGGCATCCATGAAGCACATATGCACTAAATAATGGAGACAGAAAACAAAAAGAATTGCATAACATCTATGCAATTCTTTTTGTTTTAATAATAAGCTAAGACCTGGTTTAGTTTTTGAAAATCAGTAGGTTGGTTCTGATTCAGTCATAAACTAATATCTGAAATAAAAAATTTATAATTTCTTTTAGGGGTTTTTAAAGGTAACCACCCTGTTATAAGTGAAATATAAAATATAAAGTAATGAAAAATTTAAAAAACTTAATCGTTCTACCATTGTTATTATTAATGTCTTTAGTAACATTTGCTCAAGAGGAAGACTCCATTGACGCATCAAAACCAACCAATTTCTATTCTTTTGTTGATAATACTTTGGAATATTCTAGTCAAGAGAATCAAAATGTTATGGGGTATAGGGGTAAATTAACATTGGCACCTTCTGCAGAACACCTTGTACTTTTTGAAGCCCCGCTGTTGTATAATGATAGGACTGAAAAATTTGGCCTAGGAGATTTAAGAGCTAGATACTTTTGGTTGCCATATAAAAATTATGATAAAACTATTGGCGCCTTTGGACCTTCAATTGATGTGTTTGCACCAACAGGTAGTTTTGAAAATGGTTTGGGATCTGGGCGTTGGATAGTGTCTCCAGGAGTTACGGTTGGTATTATGGCAGCAGATTGGATTCAGTTCTTCCCAATTGCCTCGTATCAATATGCTAGTAAGCCCGTGTATGATAATCCTATACCAGCTGCAGATATGGCTACTCACGGACTCTCTTTTCAAGTTATTACACCCATCGTATTCTCTGAAAAATTCTTCGTACAGCTTACACCTGTTTTTAAAATGAATAATTTCAATGATGAGCGTAATGATCGATTTGAACAAGAAGCTTTTGCAGCATATTCATTAAATCCAAAAATGCAATTAACAGCTTTTTATAGCGGTAAATTTGAAGATAAAAACCATACGGTAAGTGCCGGTTTGTCCGTGTTCTTTTAATGTGTAAATCAACCTAAATAATTAAAAAAGTTTCTGTGTATGCCTAAGGCGGCGCAGAAACATTGTTTTAAATACCATATTTATTATGAAACTTAAACTATGTTTTGCCAGCCTATTTATTTTTGCAGCCATTCAACTACAAGGGCAAGTGGTAACGGGGCATTACGGCCCAGGATTGTTTGGATTACGGTCCGCTCATGGATTTCCCACGGATTGGTCTTATGTGAATGTAACCCACATTTACTACGCTGCCGAAATGAAAGATAATGATGGGAAGATTTCTATTTTAGCTAAGCCCATTAACGTTATTGCCAATATTAGTGGCGGTATTTGGGGAACTAAATTGGATAAAATTAATGCTAATTATAATGCAGCTGTTATTCTACCTTTTACAAATTTAGCGCCTAATCCAGAAACTCTCGAGTTAGATCCCAACAATATAGGTTTGGGAGATATTAAGGTGATACCCTTAATGCTAACATGGAATTTTAAGCAATTTGCAGTAAATACACGATATGCCTTTTGGGCACCTACGGGGAGTTATGATATGAACTCCAAAAGCAATAAAGGAAAAGGGTTTTGGTCTCATAATCTAGGCTTAGGAGGAACCGTTTATTTAGACGCTAAAAAATCTTGGAATGTAAGCTTAATGAATACCTTTGAGTTTAACGGAAAACAAAAGGGAACTAATATTACGCCAGCGCCATCGTATGTTGCAGAGTATGGAATAGGTAAAACATTTGATGAAGCCTTTAATATGGGGGTTATTGGATATACCACTAAGCAAATTGGAAAACAGAAAGGAGGAACCATTCCTGCAGGCTTAAATAATTATCAAGTTAGTGCTGTAGGTATGGAGTTTAATTATAGAACAAAAAGCAAATGGGCTTTTATTACAAGATGGTATTTAGAGTATGATGGTGTTAACAGACCAGAGGGGTCTGCCATTCGTTTTATTTTCTTAAAGAATTTTTAATAAATAAAACTTGGCTATTACCTTATTATAAGCTTGCTTTTTATCTATCTTAACGTCAAATTTTAAATGAATAATAAGACAACTCGAGTAAAGTTAAAATTTTGCACATTGCTCCTAATGTGTTTTTGTCAGTATAACTCAAACGCGCAATGGTTTAGCGACATGTTTGTATCTCCAAATGACGGAGCTATTGACGCCAGTGGCTTTTTAAATTCAACTACAGGTTTTTTACCAGTGCCCATTTTAATAACCGAACCTGCGGTTGGTTATGGTGGTGGGTTGGCTATAGCGTATTTTCATAAAAAAAGAGATGATAAAGAAGCAAAAGGTTTATCGCCCACGGTTAGTGTTCTTGCCGGGGCCTTAACAGAAAATGGAACATGGCTGGCTGCTATTGCGCATCAGGGATCATATGCTAAAGATAGAATTAGATATTTGGGTTTTTTCGGGTATTTAGCTCCTAAATTGGCGGTGTATTTTGGGCCGAATGATATCTTAGAAGGTAAGTTTAACTTCGATTTAAATGGTTTTGCCACCATGCACGAAGTACTATACAGAGTAAAAAAGGAAATTCCTTTTTTTGCAGGAGCAAACTATACCTTCTTTACGAATACGGTAAAATTTGATACAGGCATTAATATTCCCGAGTTTGAAACTTTTGAACGCGATACGAATTTGGCAGGGATGAATGCCTCATTTTTATGGGATAGTAGAGATAATTCGTTTACTCCAACAAAAGGTATTATGAGTGGTTTAGAAATAGGAAGATTCGCTACCTATTTTGGAGGTGACACAAATTTTTGGAGCATATCTTCTAGAACCTATGCGTATGTTCCCATAGCCTCAAAATTGTTTTCAGGCTATCGCTTGAATGTAGCTTCTAAAACAGGCGATGTTCCCTTTTATGCTTTGCCAGATATTAGCCTACGCGGTATACCAATGATGCGTTATCAGGGTGCCAATAGTTATACCATTGAGACGGAATGGCGTTGGAATTTATATAAGCGATGGAGTGTAGTTGGATTTGTGGGTATGGGAGAAGCTATGAAGGATTATAGTCAATTGGGCAAGGATATTAAGGCTGCCGGCGGCTGCGGGTTTAGGTATTTATTAGCAGAAGATTATGGTTTACATGTAGGTATCGATGTGGCACGAGGTCCAGAAATTTGGGCTTGGAATTTAACGGTTGGAAGTAATTGGTTTAGATAATATCTTTAAAAGATCTATGTTACAAAGAGAAGTCTTAGAAAAAAATGAGATAACAGGCTTAAAAGCGGGTGTATTTGCGAATATATTTATGGCCATAGCGGGCTGGTATACTTATTCCATAACAAATTCTGAGGCCTTACTTTTAGATGGAAATTTTTCATTTATTGCTGCCATTTCCACATGGGTAGCCATAATGATTGTTAAAGTAAAACACGGGCGAACTAAAGTCTTTCCGTATGGCAGGTACTTTTACGAGTCTTTTTTCGTGTTTTTCAAAGGTTTATTAATACTGGGTATAACCATTGGAGCTTTGTTTCAAAATAGTATTAAAATTATTGATTTTATTAACGGAGAGCAATTTCAAACGTTAAATCCAAAACCAATATTATTTTATAGTGCCTTAATGGGTGTTATTTGCATTGCATTGGCGTTCTACTATAAGCGAAAAAACAAAGATATTGGAGGTGTTAGTTCTATCTTGGATGTAGAGGGTAAAACAGCTATGATTGATGGTTTTTTGTCTATAGCTGTAGGAGCCGCTTTATTTTTAACAACACTAGTGCCAGTAAATTCAAAATTAAGCTTTTTCCTGTATATTGGAGATGCTATTATTGTTATTTTGTTGGCTTTGTATTTAGTGGGGATTCCCATTAAAATTATAAGGCAAGCCTTTGTAGAAATGGGAGGTGGGGTTATTCAAGAGGAAGAAGTTAGGTTACATATTGTAAATGTCTTAAAAGAAAAATTACCAGAAGCATTTAATATGCGTGCTCACTATATAAGTAAAACAGGAAGTGGTTACTTTATTGTGGCTTACCTTTCTCATCAGCAGGACTTGGTATCAATTAAAGATATTGATTGGGTAAGACGTACTATTTTAGAAGAACTAAAGCCTAAGTATCATAACATTGAGGTAGAATTGATTTTGGGTCAAGAAGAAGAGTCTACGGAATGAGGAACATCTTAAAAAAACACTTAAAAGGAAAAAGCCTGAAACAATTGTTTCAGGCTTTTCTGTGACCGGGCTGGGGCTCGAACCCAGGACCCTCTCCTTAAAAGGGAGATGCTCTACCAACTGAGCTACCAGGTCATTATTTCAAGCTATCTTGTTACCGTTAGCGGGTGCAAATATAAAACCTATTTTTAATTAAACAAGTCTTTTTTTAAAGATTTTTTCGTTTTTTTGCAGCACTAAAACCTATGTTTTTAATAATCAATTTATAACGTAAAAATGACCATTGTATTAATTGGATATATGGCTTCTGGAAAGACGTCTGTTGGAAAAATTTTAGCTCAAAAATTAAACTATAAGTTTATAGACTTAGACGATTTTATTGAGGAAAAGGAACATGCGACCGTAAAAGATATTTTTAAAAACAAAGGAGAAATCTACTTTAGAAAGGTAGAAACGCAGTATTTAAATGAACTTTTGGCTCTGAGTAACGACAATATCGTCCTATCATTGGGAGGAGGGGCTCCTTGCTTTGGAAACAATATGAATGAGGTCCTTGATTCCAGTACGGCTACTAGTGTTTATTTAAAAGGTTCAGTCCCTTTTTTATCCAACAAACTAATCAAGAAAAAAATCAAGCGCCCGTTAATTGCTCATATTGAAACAGTCGAGCAAATGACAGAATTTGTAGGGAAACACTTGTTTGAGCGTATCCCGTTTTATAGTAAGGCAGAAAAGCATGTGCTTATTGATAACAAGTCGAAGCCAGAAATTGCAGAAGCAATAATAGCTCAGTTATTCTAAGACAACCTCATAGTTTTTTCCTTCTAAAACCACTTCTACATGTTCATGAAGCGAGGTGGATAACGAAATGCCTTTAAAGTCTGCTTTTACAGGGTATTTCTTGTGGTTTCGGTTTACTAAAACAGCTGTTTTAAACTGCTTTAATGGCACATCTAGAAAATGCTTAACACCATAAATTAAGGTGGTTCCAGAGTTAAGAACATCATCAATTAAGACTAAGGATTTGTTGGCATAAGAGTCTTTGGAAAGCGATGTTGATATAGGTTCCCACGGATGGGATTTGTCTATAGTGACTTTACACAAAACGGGGTCTATATTAGAGATGTTTTTAAGTATTGTTTTTAATTTTTTTGCCAATAAATACCCATTTTTATCTATGCCAGCGAGAACAACTTCATTTTCATCAACATTACTCTCATAAATCTGAAATGCAATACGTCTTATTTTATGGTTAATTTCGTTGTGATTAAGTATCACATTATGCTTTGCCGTCATATAAGCCTGTATAAAATTAAAAGATAAAATTACTCATTTTCTATAGTAAAATCATCAATATCTCGCCTATCTTTTTTTGTGGGGCGCCCAGTTCCTTTTTTTCGATAATAATCCTTAGAGAATTTTAAAAGTTCTTGTGCTTCAAACTGCTCTTTTGGGGTTATGTCGGTTCTATAAATATCTACTAATTTGGCTCCAACTCTGTTAGGCGGAATATCATTAACTTTAAGCTTATAGTTAATTTGGTTTTTTCTAAGCTCAATGGTGTCCGTGGCATAAACTTCCCGACTTGGCTTAGCAATGTCTTGGTTAACCTTTACCTGTCCTTTTTTACACGCAGTTGTCGCTAAGGTTCTTGTTTTGTAGTATCTAACACACCATAAATACTTATCTATTCGCATATAATTATTGCTAAAACAACGTTAATGTTATGGTACAAGATTATTTTAAAATTGTATCTTGCGCGATCAAAAATAAGCAATAAAAGGGATTGCATGATAGAAATCAAATTTGAATTTTAGTATCGTACAATCTTAATATAACCCAAATAAGAGATGAAGTTGATAAATTTTACCAGAACTGGATTATTAGTAATAAGCCTATTATTAGGATTGGTATCTTGTAAAAATGATGATAATGGAGGAATAGCACCTATTCCAGCTAGGGATAGAGATGAACAGCAAAAAGCCGATAAAGATTCTATAATTGCATATTTAGATAGCCATTATTATAATTCTAGTTATTTTGATGGGTCTAATCCGGATGCCAGTTCAAAAGATTTGGTGATTACAGAATTGATGGAAGGCGAGGACGTACCAGAGGGGCATAGGTTATTGGCCTCAGATACCATTATACGCAAGGCGACTTTTGCAGACACGAGTTATGAGATTTGGTACATAGATTTAAATGATAAAAAGAATGATCCAGAGCCATCACCAACATTTGCAGATAATGTATTGGTAACATATGAAGGTTTTAAGTTTGATGGCGAAGTATTTGATAGCACTATAAATCCGGTTAATTTCGATTTGCTTGAGTTAATTCCGGGTTGGAGAAAGGTATTGCCAAATTTTAAAGTAGCAGAAGGTTATGTCGAGAATGAAGATGGGACAGTAAGTTATCAAAATCATGGTGTTGGGGTTATGTTCATTCCTTCGGGATTGGCATATTTTTCTTCCGGACAGGGTATTATTGATGCCTATGAGCCAATTAACTTCAAGTTCGATTTACTTCAAAAATATGAAAATGATCATGACAACGATAATGTACCGTCATATAAAGAAGATTTAAATGGTGATGGCGAATTCACCTTAAATTCAAGTCCAGACGTCATGGATGGCGATGATACTGATAATGATAGAACACCGGATTTCGCCGATAACGATGATGATGGCGATGGGGTGCCTACTATTAATGAAGATATTGATAAAGATGGAGACCCAACCAATGATATTGGTAAAAATGGTATTCCTAAATATTTAGATCCCGAAGAAACAGAATCAAATGGATTGTAAAAATAGAAGCCTCGCATTTGCGAGGCTTTCTTTATTATAAGATAATAGATAAACTTAAAATTAGTTGACTTGGCCTTGTGTCAATTCGGTTTTGGGTATTAATAATGTTGTCATCTATAAATGTAGCTTCATTCTTGCTAAATCCTCGTTCATATCTTAAATCCACACCAAGTTTTTTAAGATTAAAACCTACCCCAAAATTCAGACCGGCAGAAAATTCTTTTTCAATGTCGTTTATATTAATTCCAGAAAACTCCGAGTCTAAAATGTATTGAAACGATGGACCCGCAAATATACTTAGCGGACCAATAATGCGCACTCCAACAAGCAACGGAGCGTCTAGTTTTTGCATTTTAAAACGATCTTGATCGTAATCACTTTTTGTATTGGTATAAACCAATTCAGGTTTAAAATAGATGCTATTTCCAATTTTGCCAAATACCCCTAAATGAAAACCAGCATTGCTACTTGGATTTTTATAGGTATTCGTAACGGATTCAAAGTAATCGCCATTTGAGTTGTAATTTAAGCCTCCTTTTATTCCAAAACCATTAGAGGTTTGGCTGTAAGTACTATTAAAAAAAGAAAAGACTGCTAAACAAAAAAATAGGTTTCGCTTTTTGGAACATTTAATTTTTAAGGCGTAGGTCAGGATATTTTTAAATAGTTTCATAAGATTTGATTTAAGTTGTTTTACTAAATCAAAAACGTTGCCAAAGCCTTATTATTTTTTTAAAGGACAATCAAAATACTGGTTGAGTTAATTATCTTTGTCCACTTATCCCGCAAAAATGAAGTTTGAATTAAAAGCCCAAGATGCTCAAAGTAAGGCTCGAGCTGGTAAAATTACTACAGATCATGGCAATATAGAAACTCCAATCTTTATGCCAGTTGGTACAGTGGCTACCGTAAAAGGCGTACATCAACGAGAACTAAAAGATGACATAAACCCCGATATTATATTAGGAAACACCTACCATTTATATCTTAGACCACAGACAAATATTATTGGAAAAGCAGGAGGTCTTCATAAGTTTATGAACTGGGACAGGAATATTCTAACAGATTCTGGAGGGTATCAGGTTTATTCGCTCTCGGCCAATAGGAAAATAAAGGAAGAAGGGGTGAAATTTAAATCTCATATTGATGGTAGCTACCATATTTTCACACCAGAGAATGTTATGGAAATTCAACGGTCTATCGGGGCTGATATTATTATGGCATTCGATGAGTGTACGCCATACCCGTGTGATTATAATTATGCAAAACGTTCCATGCATATGACGCATAGATGGCTTGATAGATGTATAAACCATTTGGAAAAGACACCGTTTAAGTATAATTATAGTCAAGCGTTTTTTCCAATTGTTCAAGGAAGTACTTATAAAGATTTAAGAAAACAGTCTGCGGAGTATATTGCAAACTCAGGTGCTGTTGGAAACGCTATTGGAGGTTTATCGGTTGGTGAGCCAGCCGAAGAAATGTATGCCATGACAGATGTGGTCTGCTCGATTTTACCAGAAGATAAACCTCGTTACTTAATGGGGGTTGGTACACCTATAAATATTCTGGAAAATATTGCTTTAGGAGTGGATATGTTTGATTGCGTTATGCCAACAAGAAATGCCAGAAATGGGATGCTATTTACTGCTTATGGTACGATAAACATTAAAAACCTAAAATGGGCGGAAGATTTTTCGCCGATTGATGAGATGGGAATAACTTTTGTGGATACAGAATATTCCAAAGCCTATTTAAGGCACTTGTTTACCGTAAATGAACTCTTAGGAAAACAAATAGCAACAATCCATAACCTCGGGTTTTATTTATGGTTGGTTCGAGAAGCCAGAAAACATATATTAGCAGGAGATTTTAGAATATGGAAAGATAAGATGGTTAAGCAAATGAATAATCGTTTATAGATAAATGAAAATCCTAGATTGGTACATATTAAAACGGTATTTATTTACGTTTTTTATGATGTTATTGCTATTTATTCCCATAGCTATAACCGTTCATTTAGCGGAAAAAATTGGTAAAATTCTTGATAATGAAGTACCTCTTAATGCAGTACTTTTATATTTACTTGATTTTACCATTTATTTTGCCCATTTATTGTTTCCGTTGTTTTTGTTTTTATCAGTTATTTGGTTTACTTCTAAACTGGCCAATAATACCGAGATTGTTGCTTTTTTAAGCTCAGGTGTTTCTTTTACCAGGTTTTTAAGACCGTATTTAATTGGAGCAACGATAGTTGGTTTTTTAGCTATAATATTAGGGCTTTATTTAGCCCCTAAAGCTAGTGAAGGGTTTAATAATTTTAAATATAAGTACTTAAGTGGTCATAGGAGTGCAGTTGATAATATCAATGTATTTCGTCAAATAAATGACAACGATATTATTTATGTGAGCAGTTTTGATGTGAAAAACAAACTAGGACATAACTTTACACTTGAGCATTTTGAAGAAAACCAACTCAAGTATAAAATATCGGCTAAAACAATTAAATATCTTGAAAAAGACACTTTGTATAAGCTTTCAGGTTATGTAAAGAGGGAGATAGGTAAGGATAAAGACTCGCTTGAAATCTTAACTACTAAAGATACCTTATTTGATTTTGAAGTTGACGATTTAATCCCTGTAATTTACGCTGCCGAAACAAAAACGTATGGCGATTTAAAAGACTTTATTGCTAAGGAAGAGGCTAGAGGATCGTCAAACGTTGGGCGTTTTAAACTTGTTTTATACAGAAAATGGAGTTTACCTGTTTCAGTATTTATTCTTACTATAATTGCTGTGGCGGTATCCTCTATAAAACGAAGAGGTGGTATGGGAGTTAATTTAGCCGTTGGGATTTGTATTGCTATGGTTTTTGTGTTTTTTGATAAGGTTTTTGGGGTAATGGCAGAGCAATCGGATTTCCCGCCTTTGATAGCAGTGTGGTTTCCTAATGTCATTTTTGGTATTTTAGCTATTTATCTTCTGCAAAATGCCAAGCGCTAAAGTCAAAAATCATATACATTTACATATTTTAGTGTTTATAGCCGGTTTTACCGCTGTTTTAGGTGAATTAATAAGTATTGCTGCGGTTCATTTAGTTTGGTATAGAATGGTTATTGCTTCAATTTTAATGTTGTTATACATTAAAATAGTTGGGGTAAAAATCAATATAGATTTTAAATCTGTTGTCAGGTTTTCAATAGCTGGTATTATAATTGCGCTACATTGGATAACTTTTTTTGGCGCTATTGAGGTGTCTAATATATCCATTACTCTGGCCATGTTTTCAACAGGGGCTTTTTTCGCTTCATTTATTGAACCTATAATTTATAAGCGAACCATTATTTGGTATGAAATTTTATTTGGAGTTGTTGTTATTATAGCTGTATTTATAATAACCCAAAGTGAGATTAGGTATTTAATGGGCGTATTATTAGGTGTGTCTTCTGCTTTTTTTTCTTCACTTTTTTCTGTTTTAAACGGTAGTTTCTTAAAAAAACATTCGGCTATCGTCATATCATTTTATGAGTTTTTAAGTGGTGTTTTTTTTATAACTATATATATAGTTTTATTTGAAAAGGATGTTTCCTTAGATTTTTTTAAAATAAGTATGGTCGATTTTAAGTACTTACTTATTTTAGGATCTGTTTGTACGGCTTATGCATTTATAGCATCTGTTCATATAATGAAGGTTATAAGCCCGTACACCGTTGTTTTAACTTATAATCTAGAGCCTATTTATGGCATTATTATGGCTATGGTTTTATTTCCTGAAAAAGAAAAAATGGGAATAACCTTTTACTACGGAGCCCTTATAATTATTGTAGTTGTGATTATAAATGCTATCCTTAAAAGAGGCCGGACTTTAAAAAGACAAAGTTCTTAATACTATATCAATTTTAAAGTTTTTATATTTGCAGACTAACCAATACTAAAATAGCAAAACTAAATTCTCATGGAATATTTAGAATTTGAACTACCCATAAAAGAGCTTGAAGATCAATTACAAAAGTGTAAAGTAATTGGGGAGGAGAGTGACGTAGATGTTACAGAAACTTGTGCTCAGATAGAGAAGAAATTAAAGGAAACTCAAAAAGAACTATATAAAAAGTTAACTCCATGGCAACGTGTGCAATTATCACGTCATCCAGATAGACCATATACTTTGGATTATATTAGGGCTATATGTGGAGATTCTTTTTTAGAGTTACATGGCGATAGAAGTTTTAAGGATGACAAAGCCATGATTGGTGGTCTTGGTAAGATTGGAGATCAAAGTTTTATGTTTATAGGGCAGCAGAAGGGCTTCAATACAAAGACAAGACAATATAGGAATTTTGGAATGGCAAATCCTGAAGGTTACAGAAAGGCCTTGAGGCTTATGAAATCTGCTGAAAAATTTGGAATTCCTGTGGTAACACTCTTAGATACGCCTGGGGCTTATCCAGGATTAGAGGCCGAAGAAAGAGGCCAAGGAGAGGCTATTGCCAGAAACATTTTAGAAATGACACGTCTTAAAGTACCTGTAATAACCATAGTTATTGGAGAAGGAGCCTCTGGTGGTGCTTTAGGTATTGGTGTTGGAGATAAAGTTCTTATGCTTGAGAATACTTGGTACTCGGTAATTTCACCGGAGTCTTGTTCTTCAATTTTATGGCGTAGTTGGGAGTATAAAGAGCAGGCGGCCGAATCTTTAAAGCTAACAGCGGCAGATATGAAAAAGCTTAAATTGGTTGATGAAATCATAAAAGAACCATTAGGAGGCGCGCATAGAGACAGAAATAAAACATTTAAAACGGTAAGTGATACGATTGTGAAGACTTATGAGGCATTAAAAAACTTATCACCAGAAGATTTAGTTTCTCAGCGTATGGATAAATATGCGAATATGGGCGTGTTCAAAGGCTAAGTCTTTTAAAACCAAATCATATTAAAATCTGAAGCTAAATACTTCAGGTTTTTTTTATGCTTATTGACAATATTTTTAACTTATTAACAGTTAAATTGTTAATGGGTAGTGAACAAACCTAAGCGTCTAAATTCATAAAAACTTATCTTTTTAATTACTTTCGTAGTTATGAAACAACCAAATCAACTAACTGGATATAAAGTAGATAAAAGTACTCTAATAAACCTTGAAAAAGGGAAAATACCTCCTCAAGCACTTGATTTAGAAGAAGTTGTGTTGGGTGCTATGATGATTGATAAGAAAGGTGTTGATGAGGTTATTGATATTTTAAACCCAGAAGCTTTCTACAAAGAAGCGCATCAGCATATTTTTGAGGCTATTTTTCAGTTGTTTGAAAATAGCGAGCCTGTTGATTTATTAACCGTTTCAACACAACTTAAAAAAAATGCCAAGCTAGAATTGGTTGGTGGCGATTTTTATTTAATTTCTCTTACCCAAAAAGTATCATCTTCAGCACATATAGAGTTCCATGCGCGTATTATTTTGCAGAAATTTATTCAACGTAGCTTAATTAAAATTTCCAGTGAGATTATTGAGGATTCTTATGATGAAACTAAAGATGTTTTCGACCTATTAGATAATGCCGAGGCGAAATTATACGAAGTTACACAAGGAAATATAAAGAAGTCGAGTGAAACAGCTCAGGATTTGGTTATTCAAGCCAAGAAGAAAATTGAAGAGATATCGAATAAAGAAGGACTTAGTGGGATACCAACAGGGTTTCATAAGCTAGACAAACTAACTTCGGGATGGCAACCTTCGGATTTAATTATTGTGGCTGCGCGTCCTGGTATGGGTAAAACAGCGCTAACATTATCTATGGCCAGAAACATTGCTGTAGACCAAAATATACCAGTGGCTTTTTTCTCTTTAGAGATGGCATCCGTGCAATTAATTACGCGTTTAATTTCTAGTGAAACAGGATTATCCTCAGAAAAGTTACGTACAGGAAAATTGGAAAAGCATGAGTGGGAGCAACTTAACGTAAAAGTTAAAGGTTTAGAAAAGGCACCGCTTTTTATCGATGATACGCCTTCATTATCCATATTTGATCTTAGAGCAAAAGCAAGACGTTTAGCCTCTCAACATGGTATTAAAATGATTATGATTGATTATTTGCAATTAATGACTGGAGGTACAAGCCATGGAGGAAATCGTGAGCAAGAGATTTCTATGATTTCAAGAAACCTAAAGGCCTTAGCAAAAGAACTTATGGTTCCTGTAATAGCCTTATCTCAGTTATCTCGTGCCGTTGAAACGCGCGGAGGAAGTAAGCGCCCGCTATTATCAGATTTACGTGAATCTGGAGCTATAGAGCAAGATGCCGATATAGTATCATTTATTTATAGACCAGAGTATTATAAAATTGACGAATGGGACGATGAAGAGCGTTCTCCTACAGAAGGACAGGCCGAGTTTATTGTGGCTAAGCACCGTAACGGAGGCTTGGAAAATATTCGTTTAAAATTCTTAGGACATTTAGGAAAGTTTGATAATTTGGATGATTTTGATTCGCCTTTCGAGTTTCACTCAAAAATGAATGCTGCAGCTAATGATGATACCTTTAAAACAGATAATTTTAAAGCAAGTCCAGATCAAGCTTTTGGAAGTTCATTCAATGATGATGAAGACGAAGTACCGTTTTAGAAAAACGTAAAGCCTAATGTTTTTATAATTTATTCCTGAAAATTCAATTTTTAAGTATCTTTCTGCCATGAAGAAAGCTCTGCTTATATTATTTCTTTTTATTATTACACAAACAAATGCGTCATACATTTTATTACCAATGGATGTTGATGGGCAAAAAAATCACCTTAAAGCTTATGGTATTACCTATTGGACACTTAATAAAGAGCTTAAGGTAAAATGGTTACTTAATTATAGAGGAGGTTCCTTTTTACTCCCAGATACAGAGGCGATTAAACGAGAATGTCAAATTAGAGGGGTGTCTTTCGAGGTAATTTCTAATGCTAAGACCGAAAGTATTTTAGAAGAAATTAGTAGTCCCAGTCAGAATATGGAAGCCGTTGTTTTAGAAAAAGCTCCTAAGATAGCTGTATATACACCGAAAGGAAAACAACCATGGGATGACGCTGTAACTATGGTGTTGCAATATGCTGAAATTCCTTATGAAACAGTTTATGACGAGGAGGTTTTAAATGATGCGTTACTTGCATTTGATTGGTTGCATTTGCATCACGAAGATTTTACAGGACAGTATGGCAAATTTTACGCCCAATATAGGGCAACTTCATGGTATATTGAAGAAAAAAAGAATGCCGAACTTCTGGCTCAGGAGCTTGGTTATAATAAAGTGTCTGAAGAAAAATTAGCCGTAGCATTAAAGATTCGAGATTATGTAATAGGAGGCGGGTTTATGTTTGCCATGTGTAGTGCTACAGATAGTTTTGATATTGCACTGTCGGCAGAGGGTATCGATATTTGTGAGCCAATGTTTGATGGTGATGGAAGCGACCCTGGTTATCAAAATAAAATAGATTACCATAAAACCTTTGCTTTTAAAGAGTTTTTACTTGAAAGAAACCCAAAAGTTTATGAGTTTTCATCTATTGATATGACAAGAAAACGCGTGATCCCTAAAACAGCTGATTATTTTTCACTTATGGAATTCTCTGCTAAATGGGATCCTATACCGACTATGTTATGCCAGAACCACACAGCCTTAGTGAAGGGGTTTATGGGGCAAACAACGTCGTTTAATCGTGACCAGATAAAGTCTAATGTTTTGGTTTTAGGAGAAACTAAAACCAATGGAGAAGCTAAATACATTCATGGAATTAAAGGAAAAGGGTTCTTTACTTTTTATGGAGGTCATGACCCTGAAGATTACCAGCATAGAGTGGGAGATGCTAAAACAGAATTAGATTTACATCCTACTTCTCCTGGTTATAGGTTAATTTTAAATAATATTTTATTTCCTGCAGCCAGAAAGAAAAAACAAAAAACCTAATGCAATTTTTTCAAAAAGAAATCCGACTAAAACCTTACTCTAGGGGTTTTCATTTAATAACGAACCATATATTAAGCGAGGCACCTGAAATTGAAAATATTAAAATTGGACAACTTCAGGTATTTATCAAACACACGTCAGCAAGCTTAACGATTAATGAAAATGCTGATTACACGGTAAGGGATGATTTTGAAAGTCATTTTAATGTCATTGTTCCTGAGAATGCATCTTATTATAAGCATATCTATGAAGGATCAGATGATATGCCCGCACATATTAAGTCTTCAATATTAGGAGCCTCGGTATTAATACCAATTACAAACGGTAAGTTAAACCTTGGAGTTTGGCAGGGAGTTTATCTTTGTGAACATAGAAACCATGCAGGATCTAGGCATGTGGTGATTACAGTAAACGGCGTTTAGATTAATTTGTGTGGCAAAACTATTTAGCTTGTTGATGTAGATTAATAACTTTCTTTCGTTTTCCAGAAGCGAGTGGTGGTATTTCATCAACATATTCAATTTCAACATTGGCATCATCTCCAAAATCTATTTTAATGGACTTTATGAGTTCTGGTTCAAAGGGGAATTCATCATGAATATTCAGTTTAATTAGGTAATCCTTTTTACCCTTTTGAATAAATTGATATTGTTTTAGTAACGTGTAGAATGGATAAAACTTGGTATAGACTAAAAATGAAGAAACTAATTGTCCTTCAGTATCATAAATTAAATCCATTTTTCGACCTTCAATGCTCTCAAAGACTAAAACATTATCGGTTGTAACTAAAGATTTGGCAACATCTCCAGTGTCATATCTAATTACAGGCATGTTATAGTTGAATAAATCTGTTACTACCAGTCTACCGTACTCTCCAGGTGTAGCAGGTTCGTCTCTATCTATTTTTAAGAGTTCAACGTAATAGCTGGCATGATTGACTTTAAAATGGTCTGGAGAATCTAAAGTTTGTTGTGCTATAATTCCAATTTCTTCACTCGAATATCTTGAAAATACAGGAGCTTTAAAGTGTTTCTTTAAGCTGTTTTTAGTATAAGAATTTAAATATTCAGAATTAGCAATTATAGATTTAATATTGAAATTGGATACTGATGCTTTATGTTTATCTAAATACAAACAAATACTTTCAAGCGCTGATGAAAATCCTAAGATAGATTTCTCTTGATTGGATTGTTTTAATAAATGTAAAAATTGTTTTACCCTAAAGTTTGAAAGCCTGGTAACATCAAACTGACTAACGTTTTGAAGAAGGGATTTTAGTTTGCCTTTTTTATTGTGTTTTCTCCAAACTTCTAATTCAAAAAGTTGATTGCCTATAATATAATCTGCAGATTTAGAAAAGTAAATGACATCAGCAGTATTTCGATTTCTTTTATTGATGTTTTGATAAAGAAAAAAAGGAACGCCAGTTGAACCACTTGTGGAAACTTTGTAGGATTTTGTGCTCAAATAGGTCTTTGATTTAAACGTATCAAAATTATCTTGTATTACTGTTTTTTTAATTATTGGAAAGTCCTGTATACTGTTATATCCAGAAAAATCATAATAAAATTTAGTAGTAGTAGTAGCATGCTTGAGCAAAGCATTCAAGTTTTGCTCACGTTTTCTTAAAGAATCAGGCGAGTTGGGTTTTAATAAAATAGATTCAATTTCTTTGTAATGCTCTTTTATAGCACCACCTCCTTTCAAGAAATCTAAAAACCAAAAAGAGTAATTTCTTAATTTGTTTAAAGTGCTCATTAAATAGTCTTAGGGGCAATAAATTTAATGAAAATTTTATTTATGGATAAAAAAAGTCCGGTTCTATATAGTACCGGACTTTAAACTAAGCGAGTAATATGTTTTACAATAGGCTAAGCGCCTTATTTTACTTTATCAATTACAGCTTTAAAAGCTTCAGGGTTATTCATAGCTAAATCTGCTAATACCTTACGGTTTAACTCAATGTCATTAGCTTTTAGTTTACCCATAAATTGAGAATAAGACAAACCGTGTTCTCTAGCACCCGCATTAATACGCGTTATCCAAAGTGCACGAAATGTTCTTTTTTTATTTCTACGGTCTCTGTACGAATATTGCATCGCTTTATCAACCGCGTTTTTTGCTACTGTCCAAACGTTTTTACGTCTTCCAAAGTAACCTTTTGCTTGTTTAAGAACCTTTTTTCTTCTGGCTCTTTTTGCTACAGAATTTACTGATCTTGGCATAATTTTAATTGTTTTTGTAGCGGGCGTTCTGAACTTGGTTCAAAATCTTTATATTGGCCACACTCCAGGGTTTATAAATTGTTTTAACCAATTAAAACAAGGTTACTTTAAACGTAACATAGTTTTAATATTATCTTCGTCAGCCTTATGCACTAATGTGTCATGGGTTAACGCTAGCTTACGCTTTTTAGATTTCTTTGTTAAGATATGACTCTTAAAAGCGTGCTTTCTTTTAATCTTACCAGTACCTGTTAACTTAAAACGTTTTTTGGCACTAGATTTTGTTTTCATTTTAGGCATTTTCTTCTCCTAGTTTTAATTATCTCGCTTAATTACCGTGTGCTGAATTTAGTTCAGCATCTTATTATTTCAAACAGAATTGTTTCTGTAATAATTTATTTTTTTTCCTTTTTTGGAGCAATAAACATGGTCATACGTTTACCTTCTAATTTAGGCATTTGTTCAACCTTTCCATATTCCTCAAGATCTTGGGCAAGTCTTAATAATAAAATCTGACCCTGCTCCTTAAAAATAATTGATCTTCCCTTGAAAAACACAAAGGCTTTTAATTTGGCACCTTCTTTCAAGAATTTTTCCGCATGTTTCTTTTTAAACTCATAATCATGATCGTCTGTTTGCGGACCAAATCGTATCTCCTTTATAATAACCTTTGTGGCTTTTGCCTTTAAAGCTTTATCTCGTTTCTTTTGCTCGTAAAGAAACTTTTTATAATCCATAACTTTACAAACAGGCGGATCAGCGTTCGGAGATATTTCCACAAGGTCTAATTCTTGCTCATTGGCTATTCTCATAGCATCCCCTTTGGTGTATATACCAATTTCTACATTGTCTCCAACAAGACGTAGTTTTTGAGCTGTAATTTTAGAGTTTATCTTGTGCTTATCCTCTTGTGTAACCCTTCTAGGTTGTTGTCTTCTTCTAATTGCTATGGCTTTAAGGTTTTAAGTTATACGTTATTTATCTAAAACGTTTTTAACGTTTTCTTGATGTTTTCTTTTATAATATTAGAGAACGTTTCTATAGAAATCATTCCCAAATCTTCTCCACCATGTTGTCGCACGGTGATTTTATTTTCTTTTTCCTCTTGCTCACCAATAATGATCATGTAAGGGTGCTTTTGCATTTCGGCTTCGCGAATTTTCTTCCCAATAGTCTCATTTCTATGGTCTACAAGGGCGCGAATTTCGTCATTTTCTAGCAAATTTAAAACTTTTTCGGAGTATTTTTCATATTTCTCACTAATTGACAATATGATAGCCTGAATAGGTATTAGCCATAAGGGGAAATTTCCTCCTGTATGTTCAAGTAACAATGCAACAAAACGTTCCATGCTTCCAAATGGCGCTCTGTGTATCATTATGGGTCGATGCGATTCGTTATCACTTCCTTTGTAGGTCAAATCAAAGCGCTCAGGTAAATTATAATCTACTTGAATGGTACCTAATTGCCAACGTCTTCCTAAAGCATCTTTTACCATAAAATCTAACTTCGGTCCATAAAAAGCAGCTTCTCCGGTTTCAATAACATAATCTAAACCTTTGTCGCTTGCAGCATTAATAATAGCTTGTTCTGCTTTTTCCCAATTGCCAATATCTCCTATATATTTATCCGGATTTTCTGGATCTCTAACAGATACTTGTGCTGTAAAGTTTTCAAAACCTAAAGACCCAAAAACGTAAAGCACTAGGTCAATAACGTTTTTAAACTCTTCATCAAGTTGCTCTGGCATACAAAACAGGTGCGCATCATCTTGAGTAAAACCTCGAACGCGCGTTAAACCGTGTAATTCACCGCTTTGTTCATACCTGTAAACCGTTCCAAATTCAGCATAACGTTTAGGTAAGTCTTTATAGCTCCACTGTGCGCTTTTGTAAATTTCACAGTGATGCGGACAGTTCATGGGCTTTAATAAAAACTCTTCATCTTCTTTGGGTGTATGTATGGGTTGAAAACTATCTTCTCCGTACTTAGCATAGTGCCCTGAAGTAACATATAAGTCTTTTTGACCAATATGTGGTGTAACTACCATTTCATAACCTGCTTTCTTTTGTGCGGCTTTCAGGAAATTTTCTAATCGTTCACGTAAAGCAGCACCTTTAGGTAGCCATAAAGGTAGCCCCTGACCAACTTTTTGAGAGAAGGTAAATAACTCTAACTCTTTACCTAATTTTCTATGGTCACGCTTTTTAGCTTCCTCAAGCATTTGTAAGTACTCCTTAAGCTCTTTTTGTTTGGGGAACGAAATACCATAAACACGTGTTAATTGTGGCTTGTTTTCATCACCTCGCCAGTAGGCTCCGGCTACACTTAAAACCTTAACAGCTTTTATTAAACCTGTATTAGGGATATGGCCACCTCTACATAAATCGGTAAAAGTAGAGTGATCACAAAACGTAATAGTGCCATCCTCAAGGTTTTCAATCAATTCAGTTTTAAACACATTGTCTTTATAGAGTTCTAAAGCTTCTGCTTTAGTGGCAGAACGCATTTTAAAATCATGCTTACCACGAGCTATTTCTAACATTTTATTTTCAATAGCTTTAAAGTCTTTCTCAGAAACCGTTTGGTCGCCAAAATCAACATCATAGTAAAACCCGTTTTCAATAGCAGGGCCAATGGTTAGTTTAGAGCCTGGATACAATTCCTCAATAGCTTGGGCTAAAACATGGGCACTACTATGCCAGAAAGCGGTCTTGCCAGCATCATCTCGCCAAGTATATAAAACTAAAGAACCATCGGTGGTTAATGGAGTGACAGTTTCAATAGTTGTACCATTAAAATTTGCAGAAATAACGTTTCTAGCAAACCCTTCACTAATGTTTTTAGCAACATCCATTGGTGTAACGCCTTCATCAAACGTTTTCACACTACCATCAGGTAAAGTAATATGTATCATAAAATTAATTGAAATTCGGCTGCAAAGATAACAGTATAAACAAATCCATGCAATATATATATATACATATATATGTATTACTAATTTTTTCATTGCGTTCCCTCTGGGTCGGGCTATTCATTATAAGTCCGCGCTCGTGCCTCGCTGTGGGCTTTCCATTACTATCCCTAACGCAGTTTAGTTAGTTTTGCCAATTGTGTACATATAAAGGATAGGGTCGGGATGTTATTGATAGAGATGCTGTTTGTTGGTAAAAAAGGATCGGATCATGAGTTTTAATAAGTTAAAAGTAATTAAGGCAAGTAGATTACGTATTGGAGAGAAATAAAAAGCTATTCGTTTGTAACGAAATGGTGTATAGAATATAGTTATTAAGGGTTGATTTGGCATCATGGGTACAAAAAGATAGAGTATAGGATTGAATAAAAAGGAATTATTGCGATTTGTTCGTTCAGATTAAAAAAAGTTGTATTGTAACTATCTTGAAACAAAAGAGTTAAGGTTTGAACTAAAAAAACATAAAAAAAAGGCATAAAAAAGTTTGTTGCTAAGGAATAAAAGGTGGTATATTTGCAGCCGC
>NZ_SRWZ01000012.1 GCF_004804355.1 Cognatitamlana onchidii | reverse complement strand
AGCGGCAGCGTCACGTTTTTGCTTGGCATATGTTATAGGTGATAATTTACCTAAAGCATCATGTGGTCTGTATAGATTGTAATCATCCATCCATATTTTTGTTTGTTCTCTGACTTGATTAATGTTTTCAAAAATATATTTGTTTAGAACGCCACGTCTATAGCTCCCGTTAAATCGCTCAATAAATGCATTTTGTGTGGGTTTTCCTGGTTGAATATACTGAAACTCTATCTCGTGCATCATACTCCACTGTGAGGTTATTTTTGCGATAAATTCTGGACCATTATCCATTCTAATCTTTTGTGGTTTGCCTCTTTTATGTATCAGATGGTTTAACACCCAAACAATACGATTACTAGGCAATGAAAAATCAATTTCTATGTGAAGCGCCTCTCGATTATAGTCATCAATTATATTAAAAGCTCTAAAACGTCTCTTATTCTCTAAAACATCTGTTACAAAATCCATACTCCATGTATGGTTAAGTTCGCTAGGAACTTCTAAAGGCTCTTTAACTCTAAATGGTAAACGTTTCTTTGCCTTTCTACGAAAGGGTAAACCTAAAGACACATAAACTCTATGGACACGTTTGTGATTCCAGGGTTTACCTTCTTCTCGTAAGCGATCATAGGCTTTCCAGAAGCCTTCTTCTGAATGCTCTTCAGCTTTCTGCTGTAAAGCTCGTTCTATTTCAGTGTCATCCTTGGGAATCAATTTGTAATAATAGACGCTCTTACTCATATTCAATACGCGACACGCCCTGTTGATGCCGTAATGTATAAGTTCTTTGGCGATGATCCGCTTACGGCAGGGCTTTATAGCTTTTTTTCAATAATCTCTTTAGTCATTTGGTGGTCTAAAGCTAAAGTTGCGTACATCTGTTTAAGTTTGCGGTTCTCCTCTTCTAATTCTTTAATACGCTTTAGTTCTTTTCCGTTCATGCCTGAATAACGTTCTCGCCATTTATAAAAGGCCGATGTACTTACACCATGTTCACGCGTTATCTGATCGACACTCTTTCCGTTATCGAACTCTTTTAAAATCTTAGCTATTTGCTGGGGACTGAATTTACTTTTTCTCATAATTACTGTTTAAAGTTAATATTATTTTTACACTTTTAAACAGTTCGATTTATAGGGAAGCTTACA
>NZ_SRWZ01000011.1 GCF_004804355.1 Cognatitamlana onchidii | reverse complement strand
TGTAGCCTTCCCTAAAAATAGGACAGTATAAAATTCGAATTTACTAATTTTAAATTTTAAACTGTCAGATGAAAAAAAGCAAATTTACCGAGACACAGATTGTCAAGATTCTAAAGGAAAATGAACAAGGAAGAAGCGTTCCTGAATTAGCCAGAGAACTAGGAATAGATAAGAGTACCATTTATTATTGGCGTAAGAAGTACGGAGGCATGGAAGCGAGCCATTTAAAGCGACTCAAGGAGCTTGAAGAAGAAAACCTTAAGCTTAAACAAATGTATGCCGATGCCTCTCTTGATATTCGGATGCTCAAGGACGTATTGTCAAAAAAGTTCTAAGGCCTTCCGACAAGCGATTCCGTGTCAAACACCTAATCAAACACTATCAGGTATCAATTAAACGAGCTTGTGGTGTCATGGATCTGACACGCTCGATGTGGTATTATCAGAGAAAGAAAAACGATAAAGAGGTCATTGATAAGCTCTGTGAACTTGCCCAACAATTACCAACCAGAGGTTTTGATGAGTATTATAACCGAATCCGTCGCGAAGGTCATAAATGGAATAGAAAACGTGTACTTAGAGTATACAGAAATATGAAACTTAAATTAAGGCGTAAACATAAGAAACGTTTAGCAACAAGAGTTAAACAACCTTTAGAAGCTCCAGTATCATTGAATATTTGTTGGAGCATAGATTTTATGAGTGATGTTCTTAGCGATGGAAGAAAAGTACGAGTATTAAACCTTATAGATGATTGTAATCGCGAGGCATTATTGGTAGAAGCCGCATTGTCCTTTCCAGCCAGAGCAGTCGTAGAGACCTTAGAGCTACTTAAAGAAGAGATTGGAGTTCCTAAGTATATCAGATGTGACAATGGTCCTGAGTTTTTATCCAAGACCTTTGTCCATTGGTGCGAAGGCAACTTCATAGAAATCAAATATATCCAACCTGGGAAACCGATGCAAAATGGATATATAGAGAGATTCAATAGACATTATAGGGAAGATATACTCGATGCTTACTATTTTGAGGATATCTATCAATTACAAAAACTAAACGACCAATGGAAGCAAGATTACAACCATAATCATCCGCATAAATCTTTAGGAAATAAATCCCCTGTAGAATTTATGCCCAGATTTGAAGATGAAATAAATTTAATCTCCAAATCTGACCTTAATAACAATTTTTTGTCGAATTTAGAGGTGTCCTAAAAAGGGATAGGCTACA
>NZ_SRWZ01000010.1 GCF_004804355.1 Cognatitamlana onchidii | reverse complement strand
AAAAAAGTTGTATTGTAACTATCTTGAAACAAAAGAGTTAAGGTTTGAACTAAAAAAACATAAAAAAAAGGCATAAAAAAGTTTGTTGCTAAGGAATAAAAGGTGGTATATTTGCAGCCGCTAAAAACGGCAGTAAAGTTGTTTAAAAAGCGTTAAGTTCATAGACATTTTTTTGGTTAAAAAAAGGGGTTAAAAAAACTTTAAAAAATTTCAAAAAAGTCATTGTTAGGATAAAAAAGGGTTGTATGTTTGCATCCGCTAAAAACGGCAGTAGTTGTTTAAGGCAAAAGTTCATAGGGATGATGGTTTTGAGATTTAAAAAGAGTTAGAAAAAACTTTTAAAAAAAATATCAAAAAACATTGTGGAATAAAAAAAGGGTTTTATATTTGCACCCGCTTAGCAAGGAAACAAGTTAAGTAAACAAAGAAAAAAGTTCATAAACATATTGAATTGACAGCGTAAGATCGCCACTAGAAATGGTGGGGATCAACAAAGAGAATAGACCATTTTGAGTACTAGAGATTCTAATTAGTTGTTAAAATTATTTACAATTTAACGATGAAGAGTTTGATCCTGGCTCAGGATGAACGCTAGCGGCAGGCCTAACACATGCAAGTCGAGGGGTAACAGAGAGAAGCTTGCTTCTTTGCTGACGACCGGCGCACGGGTGCGTAACGCGTATACAATCTACCTTGTACTGGAGAATAGCCCAGAGAAATTTGGATTAATGCTCCATAGTATGTTAATCTCGCATGGGGATAACATTAAAGGTTACGGTACAAGATGAGTATGCGTCCTATTAGCTAGATGGTGTGGTAACGGCATACCATGGCAACGATAGGTAGGGGCCCTGAGAGGGGGATCCCCCACACTGGTACTGAGACACGGACCAGACTCCTACGGGAGGCAGCAGTGAGGAATATTGGACAATGGAGGCAACTCTGATCCAGCCATGCCGCGTGCAGGAAGACTGCCCTATGGGTTGTAAACTGCTTTTATACAGGAAGAAACCGCTCTACGTGTAGAGCTCTGACGGTACTGTAAGAATAAGGATCGGCTAACTCCGTGCCAGCAGCCGCGGTAATACGGAGGATCCAAGCGTTATCCGGAATCATTGGGTTTAAAGGGTCCGTAGGTGGATAATTAAGTCAGAGGTGAAAGTTTGCAGCTTAACTGTAAAATTGCCTTTGATACTGGTTATCTTGAATCATTATGAAGTGGTTAGAATATGTAGTGTAGCGGTGAAATGCATAGATATTACATAGAATACCAATTGCGAAGGCAGATCACTAATAATGTATTGACACTGATGGACGAAAGCGTAGGTAGCGAACGGGATTAGATACCCCGGTAGTCTACGCCGTAAACGATGGATACTAGCTGTTGGGCTTCGGCTCAGTGGCTAAGCGAAAGTGATAAGTATCCCACCTGGGGAGTACGTTCGCAAGAATGAAACTCAAAGGAATTGACGGGGGCCCGCACAAGCGGTGGAGCATGTGGTTTAATTCGATGATACGCGAGGAACCTTACCAGGGCTTAAATGTAAGTTGCATGATTTAGAGATAGATCTTTCTTCGGACTACTTACAAGGTGCTGCATGGTTGTCGTCAGCTCGTGCCGTGAGGTGTCAGGTTAAGTCCTATAACGAGCGCAACCCCTGTTGTTAGTTGCCAGCATGTAAAGATGGGAACTCTAACAAGACTGCCGGTGCAAACCGTGAGGAAGGTGGGGATGACGTCAAATCATCACGGCCCTTACGTCCTGGGCTACACACGTGCTACAATGGTAGGGACAGAGAGCAGCCACGTCGCGAGGCGGAGCGAATCTATAAACCCTATCACAGTTCGGATCGGAGTCTGCAACTCGACTCCGTGAAGCTGGAATCGCTAGTAATCGCATATCAGCCATGATGCGGTGAATACGTTCCCGGGCCTTGTACACACCGCCCGTCAAGCCATGGAAGCTGGGAGTGCCTGAAGTCCGTCACCGCAAGGAGCGGCCTAGGGTAAAATCGGTAACTAGGGCTAAGTCGTAACAAGGTAGCCGTACCGGAAGGTGCGGCTGGAACACCTCCTTTCTAGAGAAAGACGACTAATAGTATCAATAAAAACTAAGAAAAGAATAGTTTATTCTCATTGCTGTTAATTTAAAAATAAAGAGATTAGATTCTAGAGCCAAGAGCCTAGACATTTAAGTCTAGATTCTAGTATCTAATATCTAGTATCTCAAGAAAACAGTCTCATAGCTCAGCTGGTTAGAGCGCTACACTGATAATGTAGAGGTCGGCAGTTCGAGTCTGCCTGAGACTACAGATTAAGACTTTAGGTCTTAAACGTTCATTACATATTGAAAGGAAATTTTAGAAGTTGAGTTGAAATCAACAACGTTAGTAGATTCAGCAATCTGAATTTTCGTAACGGGGGATTAGCTCAGCTGGCTAGAGCGCTTGCCTTGCACGCAAGAGGTCATCGGTTCGACTCCGATATTCTCCACGATTCCGCGAAGCGGAAAGAAGTTCATTGACATATTGAAAAAAGATACATGAAAATTAAACGAAAGTTTAATTAAAATAATTCCGATTAATTAGAATCACGCGAGCGATATCTAATTAATCAGTTATCAATAAGCGCTAGTTTATTGATAATAACTCATTAAAAAAGCAAAAAGTACAATAAGCTAAATAAGGGCGTATGGGGAATGCCTAGGCTCTCAGAGGCGAAGAAGGACGTGATAAGCTGCGAAAAGCTGCGGGGATCGGCACACACGATTTGATCCGCAGATATCCGAATGGGGCAACCCAGCATATTGAAGATATGTTATCCGCAAGGAGGCGAACCCGGAGAACTGAAACATCTAAGTACCCGGAGGAGAAGAAAACAAAAGTGATTCCGTTAGTAGTGGCGAGCGAACGCGGATTAGCCCAAACCAAAGTTGTTACGGCAATTTTGGGGTTGTAGGACCACGACATTTGAGTCATAATGAATTAGAACTGTTTGGAAAGACAGGCCATAGACGGTGATAGCCCGGTATAAGTAAAGAGTGATAAGATAGTGGTATCCTGAGTAGTGCGGGGCACGTGTAACCCTGTATGAATTTGTCGGGACCATCCGATAAGGCTAAATACTCCTGAGAGACCGATAGTGAACTAGTACCGTGAGGGAAAGGTGAAAAGAACCCTGAATAAGGGAGTGAAATAGAACCTGAAACCATACGCTTACAAGCGGTCGGAGCACGTTTACGTGTGACGGCGTGCCTTTTGCATAATGAGCCTACGAGTTACCGTTTCTAGCAAGGTTAAGCACTTCAGGTGCGGATCCGTAGCGAAAGCGAGTCTGAATAGGGCGCTTAGTTAGTAGTGGTAGACGCGAAACCGTGTGATCTACCCATGGGCAGGTTGAAGCTGTAGTAACATACAGTGGAGGACCGAACCGGTTGACGTTGAAAAGTCTTCGGATGACCTGTGGGTAGGGGTGAAAGGCCAATCAAACTCGGAAATAGCTCGTACTCCCCGAAATGCATTTAGGTGCAGCGTTGATTATAGTTTTATAGAGGTAGAGCTACTGATTGGATGCGGGGGCTTCACCGCCTACCAATTCCTGACAAACTCCGAATGCTATAAAATGTTTATCAGCAGTGAGGGCATGGGTGCTAAGGTCCATGTCCGAGAGGGAAAGAACCCAGACCATCAGCTAAGGTCCCCAAATGTATGTTAAGTTGAAAAAACGAGGTGAAATTGCTTTGACAGCTAGGATGTTGGCTTGGAAGCAGCCATTCATTTAAAGAGTGCGTAACAGCTCACTAGTCGAGCGATTTTGCATGGATAATAATCGGGCATAAACATACTACCGAAGCTATGGCATCGATAAGATGGGTAGGGGAGCATTGTAGTGTCGTCGAAGGTGAACTGTGAGGTTTGCTGGAGAAGCTACAAAAGAAAATGTAGGCATAAGTAACGATAATGCGGGCGAGAAACCCGCACTCCGAAAGACTAAGGTTTCCTCAGCTATGCTAATCAGCTGAGGGTTAGTCGGGACCTAACGCGAACCCGAAAGGGGTAGTGGATGGACAACAGGTTAATATTCCTGTACCTGCTCTTACTAAAAGTGACGGAGGCGTATATTTGGTGCGTGCTGACGGAATAGCACGTTGAAGCCAGTGGTAACACGGCGATAGTACACTAAGACTTCGGTTGCGGTGATAATCCAGAGAAGCGACTTCCAAGAAAAGCGAAAGAAGCAGCCCGTACCCTAAACCGACACAGGTAGTTGGGATGAGAATTCTAAGGAGCTCGAGAGATTCATGGCTAAGGAATTAGGCAAAATAGACTCGTAACTTCGGGAGAAGAGTCGCCACCCTTCGGGGTGGCCGCAGTGAAAAGGTCCAGGCGACTGTTTATCAAAAACACAGGGCTATGCTAAAACGAAAGTTGATGTATATGGCCTGACACCTGCCCGGTGCTGGAAGGTTAAGTGGAGGGTTTAGCTTCGGCGAAGATCTCAAATGAAGCCCCAGTAAACGGCGGCCGTAACTATAACGGTCCTAAGGTAGCGAAATTCCTTGTCGGGTAAGTTCCGACCTGCACGAATGGTGCAACGATCTGGACACTGTCTCAGCCATGAGCTCGGTGAAATTGTAGTATCGGTGAAGATGCCGATTACCCGCTGTGGGACGAAAAGACCCCGTGCACCTTTACTATAGCTTAGTATTGGTTTTGGATAAGTAATGTGTAGGATAGGTGGGAGACTTTGAAGTGGCGTCGCTAGGCGTTGTGGAGTCATTGTTGAAATACCACCCTTTGCTTATCTAGAGTCTAACTTTCATTTGAAAGGACAGTGCTTGGTGGGTAGTTTGACTGGGGTGGTCGCCTCCAAAAGAGTAACGGAGGCTTCTAAAGGTTCCCTCAGCACGCTTGGTAACCGTGCGTAGAGTGCAATGGCATAAGGGAGCTTGACTGAGAGACCTACAAGTCGATCAGGTACGAAAGTAGAGCATAGTGATCCGGTGGTTCCGCATGGAAGGGCCATCGCTCAAAGGATAAAAGGTACGCCGGGGATAACAGGCTGATCTCCCCCAAGAGCTCACATCGACGGGGGGGTTTGGCACCTCGATGTCGGCTCGTCACATCCTGGGGCTGGAGAAGGTCCCAAGGGTTGGGCTGTTCGCCCATTAAAGTGGCACGCGAGCTGGGTTCAGAACGTCGTGAGACAGTTCGGTCTCTATCTACAGTGGGCGTTAGAAATTTGAGTGGATCTGACTCTAGTACGAGAGGACCGAGTTGGACTAACCTCTGGTGTATCAGTTGTCGCGCCAGCGGCATTGCTGAGTAGCTACGTTGGGAAGGGATAAGCGCTGAAAGCATATAAGCGCGAAACCCACCACAAGATGAGATTTCTTTAAAGGGTCGTGGGAGATGACCACGTTGATAGGCTATAGGTGTAAAGGCAGTAATGTCATAGCCGAGTAGTACTAATAACCCATAGGCTTATTGTACGCCTGTTTTTTTAAAAGAGTACAACACAGAATTATATATCATGTTCTTATTTTCAATATGTTAACTTATTAGATCCTGAAATAAGTGTTCAGGACAAAGACTTAAGGTGGTTATAGCGATGGGGCTCACCTCTTACCATTCCGAACAGAGAAGTTAAGCCCATTAGCGCCGATGGTACTACACTTGTGGAAGAGTAGGTCGCTGCCTTTTTTGAATCCTCAATCTAAGCTAGATTGAGGATTTTTTTT